>JAHBTA010000001.1 GCA_019638805.1 Microbacteriaceae bacterium
CGTGCGGAAGGCGGTCGCCGCGGGCTGACCCCGCCGCGGCACGAGTCCTGAGAGTGGATCTGAGGGGACTCGAACCCCTGACCCCCTGCATGCCATGCAGGTGCGCTACCAGCTGCGCCACAGACCCGGACTGCCCTCGCGGGCAACTCAACAAGGGTACTACATCGTCAGATCGACGACGCCCTGCGCTCGGATGCGGCCGGCAGGTCCAGCGGGAGCGCCGGACAGTCCTTCCAGAGCCGCTCCAGCGAGTAGTACATGCGGTCCTCCTCGTGGAAGACATGCACCACGAGGTCGCCGAAGTCCAGCAGGATCCAGCGGCCCTCCGCGCGGCCCTCGCGGCGCAGGGTCGTGACGCCCGACTCGTTCAGGCGATCCTCGACCTCGCTCGCGATGGCCTGCACGTTGCGCTCGTTGCGTCCCGTCGCGAGCAGGAACACGTCGGTCAGCGGCAGCGGGCCCGATACGTCGAGCGCGACGAGGTCCTCACCCGACTTGTCGTCGGCGGCGCGGGCGGCGATCTGCAGCAGTTCGAGGGCGCGGGGGGATGCCGTCACGCGTCAGAGCTGCCCGGTGACGACGAGCACGATGAACAGCGCCCCCACGACGACCGCCATGCTCGTGGCCGCGATGATGAGGGCCGTGAGACCGCGCGTGCCCTTGGGCTTCACGTTCTGCATGACGCTGCGCTGCGAGGTGTGGGTGCTGACCGCCTTGATGGCCCGCACGGGCTGCGAGTCGGTCGCGACCTGGGTGTCACCGGGGTCGAGCAGGTGATCGAGGTCGGACTCGTCGAGCTGCGACGGGTGGGCACCGGTCGCGGACAGGGTGCTGGGCAACGAGATCGACCCGGTCAGCATGACGTCACCCGCGACGATCGGCCCGAGATCCTGGTTCGGGATCGACGGCAGCACGAGCGCGCTCGTGGTGATGGCACCGCTCGTGGCGCCGATGTCGCGCGCCAGCGGCGCGTCACCCACCTGCGTCTGCTCGTCCAGGTGCGCCTGGGTGGTCCAGTGCCCGGTGGGCGTGTCGGTGGATACCGCGGCCGGCTGGGCGGGAGCCTCCGGCTGCGGATCGGGCTCGATCACGACCTCGGCGATGACCACCTCGGACTCGACCGGCTGGATGGGCTCGACCGGCTGCACGGGCTCGACCGGCTGCACGGGCGGCGCGGACAACGGGCCCGACGCCAGGGCCTCGGGTGCGATCCGCTCGGGCGCGGTCGGTGCGGGCGGAATCGGTGCGGGCGGGGTCGGTGCTGCCGCGGCGGGCTCCACGAGAACCGGTGCCTCGGCGACCGGAGCGGGCTCGACCAGGGCGGGCGGCGCAACCTCTGTGACGGGAGCCTCCGCGACGGGCACCTCCGCGGCAGGGACCGCATCCTCCGGTGCCGCGGCCGCACGTCGACCGCGGGCAGGAGCGGGCGAGACGGGCGCCGCGGGCTCGCGCGTTCCGACGAGCTGATCGAACTCCGCGAGCGCGGAATCCAGTCGGGTCGACGGCGCGGCGAGCGGGGTGCCTGGCGCGGTGCCGGGGCCCTCCTCGGGAGCGGTCGTGATGCCGTGCGCATCACGCAGGGCGCGCAACTCGCGGCGGGTCAGAGTGTGCTCGATGGGCTCCTCGACACTCGGCGCCGCCGGGGCCGCGCCCTCGGGAGCGAGGGTTCCCGCACCCGAGCCGGTCTGACCCGCGTACTGGGGGGCCCACTCGGGAGGATTGGAGGCCCGGCCCTCGGGACTGAAGTCACGCGGGCGGAACGCGGCGGCATCCGGCCCGGGCGCCGCGGCATCGACCGGGGCGGGCGTGCGCCGGGACCGCAGCGGCGGGGCGTCGAGCCCGGCCGGCAGGTTGCCCTGCGCGGTGGCGCCCTCGGAATCGGGAGGGACGACGGCAGCCGGCGCCTGCTCGCGCTCGTGCTGCTCGCGGACCGCTCGCCGCGATTGCAGCGGCGGATCCTGGAATGTCGTCATGTCCTAACTCCGATACAGGTGGTGCTTGGAGATGTACTGCACAACACCGTCGGGGACCAAGTACCACACCGGGAAGTCCCGGCCGACTCGCTCGCGGCAATCGGTGGAACTGATCGCCAGAGCGGGCACTTCCAGCGAGCTTACGCCCTGCTCAGGCAATCCGCGAATGCTCAACGGGTGTCCCGGGCGGGAAACGGCCACGAAATGGGCCAGATCCCAGAGCTCCTCCTGATCCTTCCAGTCCAGGATCTGGGCCACCGCATCCGCCCCCGTGATGAAGAACAGATCCGCCTCTGGGCGCTCTTTCCGCAGGTCACGCAGGGTGTCGATGGTGTAGGTCGGGCCCGGTCGGTCGATGTCGACGCGGCTCACCGTGAAGCGCGGATTGGACGCGGTCGCGATCGCGGTCATGAGGTACCTGTGCTCCGCCTCCGAAACCCCTGACTTCTGGTAGGGCTGGCCGGTCGGAACGAAGATGACCTCGTCGAGGTCGAAACCGCGCTGCACCTCGCTCGCCGCCGCGAGGTGCCCGTGGTGGATCGGGTCGAACGTGCCACCCATCACGCCGAGGCGCGGACGACGCTCGGCGGCGCTCATGTCGACCTAGTGGTGGGCGCCGTGGGAGTCGGCGGACGAGGTCTTGTCGCTGTGCCGGTTCGCGACGTCGCGGTAGCTCCAGGCCACGAAGCCGAGAACGACGAAGACGGCGATTCCGATGCCCGCGAAGGCGGCCGGCGGCATGATGAGCGGGGCGAGCTCCTCCTCGTGTTCGGCGAGGAGCACAGCGATCGAGAGCATGCCCACAGCCTATCCCCGGACCTGGCCTGAGCCGCGCACGATCCACTTCGTGCTGGTCAGCTCGGGCAGGCCCATGGGCCCGCGCGCGTGCAGCTTCTGGGTCGAGATGCCGACCTCGGCGCCGAACCCGAACTCGCCGCCGTCGGTGAACCGAGTGCTCGCATTGACCATGACCACGGCGGAGTCGACCTCAGCCAGGAAGCGCTCGGCACGACGCATGTCGTTGGTGACGATCGACTCGGTGTGGTGCGTCGAGTAGGTGCGGATGTGGTCAAGGGCGTCGTCCATGTCGTCCACGACGTGCACGGAGAGGTCGAGGCTCATGTGCTCGGTGGCGTAGTCCTCGTCCGTGACCGGCTCCGAGTCGGGGAAGATCGCGCGGGCACGCTCGTCCGCATGCAAGGTCACGCCTTCGGAGCGCAGGGCGGCGAGAACGGGAGGCAGCAGGCGCTCGGCGGCCCCGGCATCCACCAGAAGGGTCTCGAGCGCGTTGCACACGCTGGGGCGCTGCACCTTGGAGTTCACCGCGATCTCGACGGCCTGCTGCTCGTCGGCGCTCTCATCGAGGTAGAGGTGCACGACTCCGGCACCCGTCTCGATGACCGGAACCTTCGACTCGCGAACGACCGTGTCGATGAGCTGCGCGCTGCCGCGCGGGATGAGCACGTCGACCAGGCCGCGCGCCTGCATGAGCTGCGTCGCCCCGTCGCGCCCGAACTCGTCGATGGTCTGCACCGCGTCGCGCGGGAGCCCGGCGCCCTCGAGCGCCTCCTGGATGAGTTCGACCAGGACGCGATTGGTGTTCTCGGCCGCCGATCCACCCCGCAGCACGACCGCGTTGCCGCTCTTGAGCGCGAGCGCCGCGATGTCGATCGTGACGTTGGGCCGCGCCTCGTAGATCGCGCCGACGACGCCGAACGGCACGCGCACCTGGCTCAGCTGCAGCCCGTTCGGCAGGGTCGAACCGCGCAGCACGACACCCACCGGGTCGGGAAGCGCGACGATCTCGCGCACCGCCGCGGCCAAACCGGCGAGTCGTGCCTCGTCGAGGCGCAGACGATCCTGCAGCCCGGCGCTGAGCCCGTTCTCGCGGCCGTTGGCCAGGTCGAGCTCGTTGGCGGGCAGGATGCGCTGGGCCCCGTTCTCGACGGCCGTCGCGATCGCCTCCAGCCCGGCATCCTTGGCACCGGATGCCGTGGTCGCCAGAGCGATGGACGCCGTGCGAGCGGCACGCAGCTTGTCATCGAGCGTGCGGGCGGTCACCGTCGTGGACATGCCCCCAGGGTAGCGGGCCCATCGGAGGGCGTCCGCGCCGTCACAGGCCGGGAGCGCTGCCAAGATGGAGGCGATGGACAAGATCCTGGTGGCCAAGCTCGGATCGAGTTCGGTGACGCGTGACCGCGGACCGGACCCGATCATCCTGGCGAACGCGCTCGACAACGCGCTGCGCGCGCGCGAGCTCGGCTGGGGGGTCGTGCTGGTGTCGTCGGGCGCGGTCTCGTCGGGCAACGCGCTCATGGTCCGGCAGGGCGAGGAGGGCACCCACCGACTGGCGGCGGCGGTCGGCCAGCCGCTGCTCATGGACTTCTACGGATCGGTGGCCAGCGTCTCGGGGTCGCTCACCTGCCAGCTGCTCATCGGCGACGCCGACCTCCGCAGCGCCACGCAGATGCACTCGATCGCGCAGGTCATCCGCGAGGCGCTCGCGCACGGCATCGTGCCCATCGTCAACGGCAACGACCCGGCGAACGCCGACCGGGCCGACAACGACTCGGTCGCCGCGGGCCTCGCGATGATGGTGGGGGCCGACCGCCTGCTGCTGCTCACCGATGTCGACGGCGTGTCCGTGCACGACGGTGCTCCCCCTGCGCCGCTCATCGAGGCGGGGCGCCTGCACGAGATCCGCATCCACTCCGGCGGCAGCGGGCGCGGGGGCATGCGCTCGAAGCTCCGCGCCGCCGAACTGGCCGCGCTCAACGGAATCGGCACCCGGATCGCGAGCGCGCAGCGCACCGACGCGATCCTGGCCGACATCCGAGGCGAGTCGGGCGGAACCGAGGTGCGCGCGGCGTCGCGCCGCCCCACGAGCGGACGGCGCTGGATCTCCGGGGGCGCGATCAGCCAGGGGCGCCTGACCATCAACATCGCGGCGGAGGAGAGCATCGCGCGCGGCTCGGGCCTGTTCGCCTCGGGCATCAAGCGGGTGCGGGGTGACTTCGTGCCCGGCGACGTGGTCGAACTCGTGGGGCCATCCGATCGCCTGCTCGGTCGCGGTGTCATCAAGGTCTCGAGCGTCCTGCTCGGGCTCGTGCGCGCGCTCAAGGTGACCGAGATCGCGTACGTCCTGGTCAGCATCCTGCGCAGCGGCGACGCCCCGCCCGCCGGGGATGGCCAGGAGGAGCGGGTGCGGGCGGCGCTCGCCGCCTTCGCGCGGCTCAGCGCGGACGCCCGACGGAGCCTCGTCGTCGAGATCCTGTCGCTGTTCCCGTCCGAGACCGCGAGTGCGCTCTTCGACGGGGCGGGCGGGTTCGACGACCTGGTGGAGCGCTACGTGGGGCTGCTCGAGTCGACCAATATGATCCACCGCAGTTACCTGGTGGTCTTCGACTCGCGCGCGGGCGCCTGAGGGGCCCTACTCGTCCTCGTCCCCGGTCCACAGACCGGCCTGGCGTTCGGCCTCGAGATCGGCGCGGGCCTGCGCCTTGGCGTCCATGCGCTCGTGATAGCGCTCGCGCCGCTCGCCACGGGTCGCGCGGCGATTCTCATCCAGGCGCGGGTCGGTGCCACGCGGGCTCACCATCAGCTCGGCGGCCGAGCTCAGGGTGGGCTCCCAGTCGAAGACCACGCCCTCCCCCGGCCCGATCATGACCGCGGAACCCGGAACCGCCCCGAGCGTGAAAAGTTCGTCCTCGACGCCGAGCTTGGCCAGCCGGTCGGCCAGGTAGCCGACGGCCTCGTCGTTCTCGAAGTCGGTCTGCGCCACCCAGCGCTCGGGCTTGGCGCCGCGGATGCGGAAGACCGGCTCGGTGCCGCCCTCCACCGTGATCGTGAAGCCGGCCTCGTCGACCGCACGCGGGCGCAGCACGATGCGCGGCGCCTCGGCGGCTGCGGCCAGCTTGGCGGCGCGATCGGCCTCGACGAGCGCGGCGAGTGCGAACGACAGCTCGCGCAGCCCCTCACGGCTGACGGCCGAGACCTCGAAGACGCGATAGCCGCGCTCCTCGAGCGCCGGACGGACGAGTTCGGCCAGATCGCGCGCGTCGGGGACGTCGACCTTGTTGAGCGCGACCAGTTGCGGCCGCTCGACCAGGGGCGGCTGGCCCTCGGGGACCGGGTAGGCGGCGAGCTCGCCGAGGATGACGTCCAGGTCGCTCACCGGGTCGCGTCCCGGCTCCAGCGTCCCGCAATCCAGGACGTGCAGAAGCGCGGAGCACCGCTCGACATGACGCAGGAACTCCAACCCGAGCCCCTTGCCCTCGCTCGCTCCCTCGATGAGACCCGGCACATCGGCGATCGTGTAGCGGGTCTGCCCCGACTCCACGACGCCGAGGTTCGGGTGCAGGGTCGTGAAGGGATAGTCGGCGATCTTGGGTCGCGCGGCGCTCATGGCCGCGATGAGGCTCGACTTGCCCGCGCTCGGGTAGCCGACCAGAGCGACGTCGGCGACGGTCTTGAGCTCGAGGCGGACATCCCCCTCCCAGCCCGGGGTGCCGAGCAGCGCGAATCCGGGGGCCTTCCGCTTGGTCGTGGCCAGCGCCGCATTGCCGAGCCCGCCCTGGCCGCCGGGCGCCGCGACGAAGCGCATGCCCGGGCGCTCGAGGTCGGCCAGCTGCGCGCCGTCCTCGCCGAAGACGACCGTGCCGACCGGCACGGGGAGCTCCAGCGGCTCGCCCGCGTAGCCGCTGCGGTGATCGCCCATGCCGGGGCCGCCGTTGCCGCTCGAGCGATGCGGGCGGCGGTGGTAGCCCAGGAGCGTCGTGACCTGCGGGTCCGCGACGAGCGTGATGTCGCCGCCGTGGCCGCCGTTGCCGCCATCGGGACCGCCGAGCGGCTTGAACTTCTCGCGGTGCACCGAAACGCAGCCGTTGCCGCCGTGGCCGGCGCGCAGGTGGAGCGTCACCTGATCGACGAAGGTCGCCATACGCGCCTCCTCCCTGCGGTCCGGCGGAAAGCGAGAAGGGCGAGCCGAAGCCCGCCCTTCCCGAAGATCAGTCGCGGGTCACGCCGCCGGGACGATGTTGACGACCTTGCGGCGCCCCTTCGTGCCGAACTCGACGGCACCCGCCGTGAGGGCGAAGAGCGTGTCGTCGCCGCCGCGGCCGACGTTCGCGCCCGGGTGGAAGTGCGTGCCGCGCTGGCGGACGATGATCTCGCCGGCCTTGACGACCTGACCGCCGAAGCGCTTGACGCCGAGGTACTGCGCGTTCGAATCGCGACCGTTGCGGGTCGAGGACGCGCCCTTCTTGTGTGCCATGTGTCGGTATCCCTCGTGCGCTTGCTTACTTGATGCCGGTGATCTTGACGCGGGTCAGCTCGGAGCGGAAGCCCTGGCGCTTCTTGTACCCGGTCTTGTTCTTGAACTTCTGGATGACGATCTTGGGGCCGCGCTCGTTCCCGAGCACCTCGGCCGTGACCTTGACCTTGGCCAGGTCCTTGGCGTCGTGGGTGATCTTGTCACCGTCGACCAGGAGCACCGGAGCGAGCTCGACGGTGCCGTTCTTGTCGGCGGCGATCCGGTCGAGCACGACGATGGTGCCGACCTCGACCTTCTCCTGTCGGCCGCCTGCGCGCACGATTGCGTAAACCACGGGGTTTCCTTACTGCTGGGAAAGAAAGACTGGGGCCCCTTCGCGGGGACGCGCGGCCTCGGGCCAGCGCACACCAAGGGTCAATGATAGCCGGGAAATCCGCTGAACATCAAACCTCGCCGCGTGCGCCGCCCCGGCTAGCCTGACACGCGTGATCCTCATCGACGAGCCGGTGTGGCCCGCGCACGGAACCGTGTGGGGGCACCTGGTGAGCGATGCCTCGCTGGATGAGCTTCACGCCTTCGCAGCGGAGGCCGGCATCCCCGCGCGCGGCTTCGACAACGACCACTACGACTACCCGTTGAGCCGCCGCGAGGAGCTCATCGCCCTCGGCGCGGTGCCCGTGAGCGCGCGGGAACTCCTGCGGCGGTTGCAGGCCGCCGGGCTGCGGGTCCGTCAGCGCGACAAGCGGCCGCGCGGCTGACCCGCACCCCCGTTCGGGTTCAGCCCTCGTCGGCGTCCGGCGTCACGACCGCGCCCGCGCTCCCGGCCCGGCGGGAGCGGCGGGACCGCCCGGTGCCGGGCTGCGACGGCTCGGGGAGCGCGTCCAGCACCGATCCGAGGATCTGCTCGGCGTCCTGCGTGCTGATGCGGCGCGAGGCGCGCTCGCCGGACGGAACCGGGATGTCGAGGATCTCGACCGCCGCCTCCGCGGCCGCCTCCGCCGCCTGCTCGACGGCGGACGGCTCGTGGCCGGACTCGGCGGGTTCGCCGGGCTCGCCCTCCCCCGCGTCTGCCTCGTCGGCGGAATGCACCGTGCTCTTGGCGATGACCGCGAGCGCGTTGCGCACATCCTCGGTGATCTTGTGGGTTCCCGCCGACCCGACGCCGTTCTTGGCGGCCGACTGCCCGCCGCGGCTGCGCCGGCCGCGGGATGAGCCTCCGCCCTGCTCCTGCTGCGGGCGGTGCTTGAACACCGGGTCATGGTGCACGATGATGCCCCGGCCCGCGCACACCTCGCAGGTCTCGCTGAAGGATTCGAGCAGGCCGAGGCCCAGCTTCTTGCGGGTCATCTGGACGAGCCCGAGCGAGGTGACCTCGGCCACCTGGTGCTTGGTGCGGTCGCGGCTCAGGCACTCGACCAGGCGCCGCAGAACGAGGTCGCGGTTGGACTCGAGCACCATGTCGATGAAGTCGACGACGATGATGCCGCCGATGTCGCGCAGCCGCAGCTGGCGCACGATCTCCTCCGCGGCCTCCAGGTTGTTCTTGGTGACGGTCTCCTCCAGGTTGCCGCCGGAGCCCACGAACTTGCCCGTGTTGACGTCGATGACCGTCATCGCCTCGGTGCGGTCGATGATGAGCGACCCGCCCGAGGGCAGCCACACCTTGCGGTCCAGCGCCTTCTCGATCTGCTCGCTGACGCGGTACTCGTCGAACGCGTCCGCCTCGCCCTCGTAGCGCTCGAGCCGCTCGGCGAGGTCGGGCGCCACGGCCGCGAGGTAGCCGGAGATCGTCTCCATGGCGTCGTCGCCGGCGACCACGAGCTTCTGGAAGTCCTCGTTGAAGACGTCGCGCACGATCTTGACCAGCAGGTCGGGCTCGCTGTGCAGCAGCGCGGGAGCCTGCTGGGTCTCGACCGCGCGGCTGATCTCGGCCCACTGCGTGGTGAGCCGGTTCACGTCGAGGGTCAGCTGCTCCTCGGTCGCGCCCTCCGCCGCCGTGCGCACGATCACGCCGGCGTCGTCGGGCAGGACCTCCTTGAGGATCTTCTTGAGGCGCGCGCGCTCCGTGTCGGGCAGCTTGCGGCTGATGCCGTTCATCGACCCGTTGGGCACGTAGACCAGGTAGCGACCGGGCAGCGAGACCTGACTCGTCAGGCGGGCTCCCTTGTGCCCCACCGGGTCCTTGGTGACCTGAACGAGCACACGGTCACCCGGCTTGAGCGCGAGCTCGATGCGGCGCGCCTGCTGGCCCTTGTTGCCGTCGCTCTCGGCGGCGGCCTGCGCGGCCTCCCAGTCGACCTCGCCCGAGTACAGCACCGCGTTGCGGCCGCGGCCGATGTCGACGAACGCCGCCTCCATGCTGGGCAGGACGTTCTGCACACGCCCGAGGTACACGTTGCCGATGAGGCTGGCGTCGGCGGCGCGAGCGACGTAGTGCTCGACGAGCACACCGTCCTCGAGCACGCCGATCTGGATGCGGTCGAACTTGCTGCGCACCACCATGACCCGGTCGACGCTCTCGCGGCGGGCGAGAAACTCGGCCTCGGTGATGACCGGACGCCGACGGCCCGCGTCCCGGCCGTCGCGTCGGCGCTGCTTCTTGGCCTCGAGCCGGGTGGAGCCCTTGACCCGCTGGGGCTCGGTGATGGGCTCCGGCTGCTTGCGCGGCTGCCGAACCCGAACGGTCGTGTTCGGCGCGTCGTCGCCCTCGCGCGGACCCTCCCCCGAACGGCGGCGGTTGCGACGGCGCGAGGCGGCCCCGGGCTCGTCCATCGCCGTCGGACTGGGGGTCGGCAGGTCGGGCGCCTGGAAGAGGACCGAGAACGGGGATGCCAGGGTCACCCCGTCCGCGGAGGAGCCGGCCCCGGCATCCTGCGTCGCGCTCTTCGCGGCCTTCCCGGCCTTGGTGCCCTTCGGCGCCGCCCCGGACTTCTTCGCCTTCGCGGGCTTCTCGGCGGGCGCGTCGGCGGCATCCGCCGCGTCCGCAGTCTTCGCGCGCGACCGCGAGCGCTTGGGCGGCGCGTCGCCCTCGGCGAGCTCGACGCCCGTCGCCGACGTCGCGCTCACGGCGCTCGACGCCGACTTGGGCGCTGCGGCCCGGCGACGGGTGGGACGGACCGGCTGGTCCGCGTCGGTCTGCCCCGCGCTCGTCTGGTCGGTGCCCGCGGCATCCGTGCCCGGGTTCTCGGAATCCTTCGTGGCCATCGCTGGCTCCTCATCCGGTGGAGCGGCCGCGCTGCCCACCGGGTACTCATGCGGTGCGCTCGGCGCTCCCGCTAATCCTCTTCGTCTGCCCGGTCCGGTCTGCGTGCAGACCCTCGGACCGTGTGCGCCCTGTCACGGCGCCCGCCCTGTCACGACGGAAACGCAACTGGCCATGCGTCGCGGTGCTCGCGATCCTCTCGGATGCGCGGTACTCGCGGCCCGGTGTCACCCGCGGGTGTGCCCGGTAAAGCTTCTGTGTGCCGTACCGGGCGCGGCCCGGTCGGCTT
This sequence comes from Microbacteriaceae bacterium, assembly GCA_019638805.1. Taxonomy (GTDB): domain Bacteria; phylum Actinomycetota; class Actinomycetes; order Actinomycetales; family Microbacteriaceae; genus JBDSKH01. The sequence continues at coordinate 10,737 of JAHBTA010000001.1, forward strand.
CCCCGATTATCGCACGCCGTGCCCGCCTCGGGGGATTCCGGGCCGGGATTGCGATAATCGGCGCATGACCGACGCGAGCGCCCCGGCCCGGACCCCGTGGATCCTGGCCATCTTCCTCATCGTCACGGGGGGGCTCGGGTGGCTGGCATCCTTCGCCCTGACGCTCGACAAGTTCGCGGTGCTGGCCGATCCGGACGCGAACCTGGACTGCAACTTCAGCCTCATCGTGCAGTGCGGCGCGAACCTGAACTCTTCGCAGGGGGCGGCGTTCGGGTTCCCCAACCCGGTCATCGGGCTCGGCGGTTTCGTCGCGCCGATCGCGGTGGGGGTGGGCCTGCTGGCCGGTGCGCGGTTCGCGAACTGGTTCTGGGCCGTCTTCAACGCGGGGCTCGCGGGCGCCCTCGCGTTCGTGATCTGGCTCATCGGGCAGAGCATCTTCGTGCTCGGGACGCTGTGCCCGTGGTGCATGCTCGTCTGGTCGGTGACCATCCCGCTGTTCTGGGTGGTGACGCTGCGCAACGCTCGCGAGGGGGTCTTCGGCGGCGGCCTGCGCCGGGTCGGCGAGGCGCTCCTGCCGTGGATCGTGCCGATCACGGTCGCGTGCTATCTGGTCATCGCAATCCTGGCCCAGGTGCGGCTCGACGTCATCGGTCATGTGTTCGGCTGACCCGGGCTCGGCGAACACATAGCAAGCGCCTTATAGACTCGCAGCCGTGCCCGAAGAGCGACTGACCAAGAACCAGAAGCGCGAGGCGGCGCGCGAGGCCGCCCGCGCCGCGCGCGAGAAGCAGAAGCGGCGCGAGCGCCTGCTCAAGTGGCTCGTGCCGACCGTCTCGACGCTCGTCGTGCTGGCGCTCGGCGCCGGCATCACCTGGGTCATCGTCGCGAACCAGCCCGGGCCGCAGTCGGCCGAGGGTCCGCGCAACATGATCAGCGACGGCATCCTGTTCACCGCGCAGGACGGCGACATCGCCCCGGTGACGACGCCTGCGATCCAACCTTCCGCCGAGCCGGTTCCCACGGACATCGAGGACGACGGGCTCGCGCACATCGTGACCTACGTCGACTTCTCCTGCCCGGCCTGCAAGAGCTTCGAGGAGACCTACGCCGAGATCTTCCAGTCCCTCGTGGCCGGAGGCCAGGCGACCCTCGAGGTGCATCCGATCGCGATCCTGGACAACGCGTACGCGGGGTCGCGCTACTCCTCACGCGCCAACAACGTCGGCGCATGCGTCGCAGACCTCGCCCCGGAGAGCTTCCTCGACGTCATGGCGGCCATGTACGCCGGCCAGCCGGAGGAGGGCACGACGGGCCTTACCGACGCGGCGATCATCGATCTCGTGCACGGCGCAGGATTGGTGGACGACGAGGTCGACACCTGCATCGATGACGAGTTCTACGCCCCGTGGGTCGCGGCCGCGACGCGCCGAGCGACGAGCGATGCGAGCCTGGTTGTCCCGGGCAACGCCGGGCTGTCGACTCCGACCGTCGTCGTGAACGGGCAGCTGTGGGACCGCTCGACCGACGTGCTGTCGTTCATCCAGTCGCAGATGTCGGCGCCGACCGAGGGCTGATCCGCGTCAGGCGAACCAGAGTGCGAGCTCGCGCGCGGCAGACTCGGGCGAGTCGGAACCGTGCACGAGGTTCTGCTGCACCTTGAGGCCCCAGTCGCGCCCCAGGTCGCCGCGGATGGTGCCGGGCGCCGCCGAGGTCGGATCGGTCGTGCCGGCCAGTGAGCGGAAGCCCTCGATGACGCGGTGCCCCGCGACGCGCATCGCGACGACGGGCCCGGACTGCATGAACTCGACGAGGGGCTCGTAGAACGGCTTGCCCTCGTGCTCGGCGTAATGCTGCGCGAGCAGCTCGCGATCGGCGTGCAGCATCCGGACGTCGACGAGCTGGTAGCCCTTCGCCTCGATGCGCGCGAGGATCTCGCCGGTCAGGTTGCGGGCCACGCCGTCGGGCTTGACGATGACCAGGGTCTCTTCGACGCTCACGGGGTTTCTCCTTCGTTCGAGGGGTCGGGGTCGGTCGCGGGCCGGTTCGCCGCGCCAGAGGTCCGTGCGGCATCGATGCGACGCCCGCGGTTGAAGCACCAGATCCAGAGCAGGGCGAAGCCCACCCCGATCGCATACATGAGGGGCATGAGGATGCCGCACGCGATGAGCGCCGCCTGCCACACCCAGCCGATCACCACGCCCCACCGGTACCGGAGCACCGCGGTGGTGGCCACGAGCAGCACGATGAACGCGCCGGCGCCGGCCAGCGCCGCCCAGGCGGGAAGAACGGGCTCGACGACCTTGAGCCCGAACGCCACGAGCCCGGCGAAGAACAGCACGCAGGCCTCGAGCACGAGCACGATCGAGAGCAGCGACTCGGTCACGCTGCGCGCGCGACGGGTTCCCGGCGGGCGGTTCACTTCCACCCCTCCTGCTGCGCGAGCCGGATGACGTCGCCCACCAGGGTGATCGACCCGGTCACCAGCACGGCGCGGCGCGGTGACTCCGATGCCCACTCGCGGGCCGCGGCGAGCGCGTCGGTCTCGAACCCGTGGGTCGCCACCGCGGCATCCCCGGCGACGCGCGCGACCACCTCGCTCAGCCGGTCGGGCTCGATCGCCCGCTCCGAGGTCGAACGCGTGACGAAGAACCGCGTCGCCACGGACGCGAGCTCGGCGGCGATGCCGTGCGCATCCTTGTCGGCCAGGACGCCGAGCACCACGGCGAGCTCGTCGAAATCGAAGTACTCGCCGATGGCCGCCGCAAGCGCCGCGGCGCCGTGCGGGTTGTGCGCCGCGTCGACGAGCACGGTCGGCTCGATGCCGACCAGCTGCAGCCGTCCGGGCGAGGTCACCGACCCGAGACCCTCGCTCACGATGTCCGGGTCGAGGGCGCGCGTGCCGTCGCCGAGGAAGGACTCCACCGCGGCCACCGCGACCGCGGCGTTCTGCGCCTGGTGGTCGCCGTACAGGGGCAGGTAGACGCCGGGGTAGCGTCCGGCCCGCGCGCGCAGGTCGAGCACCTGACCGCCCACCGCGACGGTCGTGCCCTCGACGGCGAAATCGACGCGCTCGATCGCGACGGGCGCCTCGAAGGCGCGGGCCGCATCCCGCAGCTCGTCCAACGCCTCCATGCTCTGCATGGCGGTCACGACGGTCGCCGCGGGCTTGATGATGCCCGCCTTGGTGCGCGCGATCTCGGCGACCGTGTTGCCCAGGCGATTCTGGTGGTCGAGAGCGATGGGCGTGAAGACGGCGACCTGCCCGTCCGCGACGTTCGTGGAGTCCCACTCGCCGCCCATGCCCACCTCGAGCACCATGACGTCGACGGGCGCGTCGGCGAAGCACGCGAAGGCCAGCACGGTCAGTGCCTCGAAGAAGGTCAGGGGCTCTTCCCCCGCGGCCTCCAGCTCGGTGTCGACGATGAGCAGATAGGGCTGGATGTCGTCCCAGTTGCGCGCGAGCGCCTCGTCCGAGATGGGCTGGCCATCGATCACGATGCGCTCGTTCAGCCGGACCAGGTGCGGGCTCGTGAGCAGGCCCGTGCGCAGACCGGTGGCGCGCAGGAGTGACTCGATCATCCGGCTCGTCGAGGTCTTGCCGTTGGTGCCCGTGATGTGCACGACCGGGGCGGTGCGCTGCGGGTCGCCGAGCAACTCGGTCACGCGCCTCGTCGGCTCGAGGCGCGGGCGGATGTTGGCCTCGCCGACGCGCTCGAGCAGCTCGCGGTAGACCCCGTCGGCCGCGTCGCGGAAGTCGTCCTCCTCGGTGCTGTGCCGATCGGTCACGCGCGCTCCAGTTCGATCGCCAACTCGCCCTCAGCCTCGCGGGCTTCCAGGCTCGTGGCAAGCGTCTCGGCGGAGATGAGCTCGCGGTGCGCGGCGATCGCGGCCACGGTGTCCGCGTCGGCGGTCAGGCGCAGCGCGATGCGGTCGCTCACGTCGAGCCCCGCGTCGCGGCGCGCCTGCTGCACGGCGCGCACGACGTCGCGCGCGACGCCCTCGGCCTCGAGCTCGGGGGTCAGGTGCGTATCGAGCACGACGAAACCGCCGCCCGGGAGGAACGCGATCGCGCTCTCGGGGTCGGCCGCCTGCAGCTCGAGCTCGAACTCGCCCGGCTCGAGCGGCGTGCCGCCCGCCGTGACCACATCGCCCTCGACCGTCCAGTCGCCGGCCTTCGACGCCTGGATGATGCGCTGCACGTCCTTGCCCACCCGTGGCCCCAGGGCCCGGGCGTTGACGGTCAACCGCCGGGTGATGCCGAACTGTTCGAGCGAGGACTCCTGCAACAACTCAGGAGAAACCGCCTTCACGTTGAGCTCGTCGGCCAGAATCGCCGCGAACTCCTGAGTTATGACGGCCCCGGGAGAGACGACGGTGAGTTTCGCCAGCGGCAGGCGCACCCGAAGCTTGCGGGCCTTGCGTAGAGCGCTCGCCGCCGAGGCGATCGCTCGCACCCGGTCCATCTCGGCGACCAGGGCGTCGTCCTCGGGGAAGAGCTCCGTGTCGGGCCAGTCCTCCAGGTGCACGCTGCGCCCGCCGGTGAGACCCTTCCAGATCTCCTCGCTGACGAGCGGCAGCAGCGGCGCCGCGACCCGCATGACCGTCTCGAGCACCGTGTAGAGGGTGTCGAAGGCGTCCTGGTCGTCGCCCGCCCAGAACCGGTCGCGGCTGCGGCGCACGTACCAGTTGGTGAGCACATCGCCGAAGTCGCGCAGCTTCTCGGCCGCGAGCGGGCTGTCGAGCGCCTCGAGGTCGCTCGTCACATCGCCGATGAGGGTGCGGGTCTTCGCCAGCAGGTAGCGGTCGAGCTGGTGGGTGCTGTCGGTGCGCCAGGTCGCGGTGACGCCCCCGGCGTTCGCGTACAGGGTGAAGAAGTAGTACGTGCTCCAGAGCGGCAGCATGAGCTCGCGCACCCCGGCGCGGATGCCCTCCTCGGTCACGATGAGGTTGCCGCCGCGGATGACGGAACTCGACATCAGGAACCAGCGCATCGCATCCGCCCCGTCGCGGTCGAAGACCTCGGAGACGTCGGGGTAGTTGCGCAGCGACTTGGACATCTTCTGCCCGTCGCTTCCGAGCACGATGCCGTGGCTCAACACGCTCGAGAACGCGGGACGGTCGAACAGCGCCGTCGACAGCACGTGCATGAGGTAGAACCAGCCGCGCGTCTGGCCGATGTACTCCACGATGAAGTCGGCGGGGCTGTGGGTGTCGAACCAGTCGCGGTTCTCGAACGGGTAGTGCACCTGGGCGAACGGCATCGAGCCGGAGTCGAACCACACGTCGAGCACATCCTCGATGCGGCGCATGGTGCTCTTCCCCGTCGGGTCGTCCGGGTTCGGGCGGGTGAGCTCGTCGACGAAGGGACGGTGCAGGTCGGGCTCGCCCGCGGCATTCGTCGGGAGAGCGCCGAAGTCGCGCTCGAGCTCTTCGAGCGATCCGTAGACGTCGATGCGCGGGTGCTCCGGGTCGTCGCTCTTCCACACCGGGATCGGCGAGCCCCAATACCGGTTGCGGCTGATTGACCAGTCACGGGCGTTCGAGAGCCACTTGCCGAACTGGCCGTCCTTGACGTTCTCGGGAACCCAGGTGATCTGCTGGTTGAGCTCGCCCATGCGGTCGCGGAACTCGGTCACGCGCACGTACCAACTCGACACCGCCTTGTAGATGAGCGGGTTGCGGCAGCGCCAGCAGTGCGGATAGCTGTGCTCGTACGACTTCAGCTGGAACAGCCGGCCCGCCTCGCGCAGAAGCTGCACGAGCGGCTTGTTGGCGTCGGACCACAGTTGCCCGGCCACCTCGGGCACCGAAGCGAGGAAGCGCCCGCCGTCGTCGAGCGACAGGATAGTGGGGATGCCGGCCTCGGCGCAGGTGACCTGGTCGTCCTCGCCGTACGCGGGCGCCTGGTGCACGATGCCCGTGCCCTCGCCCGTGGCGACGTAGTCGGCGACCAGGAGCTGGAACGCCTCGGGGCCGTACTCGTCGAGGTAGTACCCCCAGAGCGGTTCGTAGCGCACGCCCGCCAGGTCCGTTCCCTCCAGGGTCGAGGCGACCACGACATCCGCGCGGTTCTCGTAGCCGAGCTCTTTCAGGTACGCACCGATCGTGTCCTCGGCGAGCAGGTACCGGTGGGCGTCGTCGGGCTCGGCCAACGGACCCGAAGGGACGACGGCGTACCGGATGCCGGGGCCGACTGCCAGCGCGGCGTTCGTCGGCAGGGTCCACGGCGTCGTCGTCCAGGCCAGGGCCTCGACGCCCGTGAGCCCCAGCGCCTCGGCACGCTCGCCCACGAGCGGGAACGTCACCGTGACCGACTGGTCCTGGCGCATCTTGTAGACGTCGTCGTCCATGCGCAGCTCGTGGTTGGAGAGCGGAGTCTCGTCGTTCCAGCAGTACGGCAGCACGCGGAAGCCCTCGTAGGCCAAGCCCTTGTCGTACAGGGTCTTGAACGCCCAGATCACGCTCTCCATGAACGTGATGTCGAGGGTCTTGTAGTCGTTCTCGAAGTCGACCCAGCGGGCCTGGCGGGTGACGTAGTCCTCCCACTCCTTCGTGTAGTGCAGCACCGACTCGCGGGCCTTGGCGTTGAAGGCGCCGATGCCCATGTCCTCGATCTCGTGCTTCTGCGTAATACCGAGCTGACGCATCGCCTCGAGCTCGGCGGGCAGGCCGTGGGTGTCCCAGCCGAAGCGGCGCACCACCTGCTTGCCGCGCATGGTCTGGAAGCGCGGGAACAGATCCTTGGCGTACCCGGTCAGCAGGTGGCCGTAGTGCGGCAGGCCGTTGGCGAACGGCGGGCCGTCGTAGAAGACCCACTCCTCGCAGCCGTCGCGGTTCTCGACGCTGGCGCGGAAGGTGTCGTCCTTCTTCCAGAACGCCAGGATGCCGCGCTCGATCTCCGGGAAGTCGGGACTCGCCGGGATGGTGGGGTACATTCGCTGCCTCGGGGTCGTCGTGTACTCGGTTCGCCGAGGACGACACGGATGCCGCGGTACCACCTCGATTGCCCCGGGACGGATCCCGGTGCCACTCGTTGTCCCCTGTGACGGGAGGGCCCGCCCGGTTCTACTGCCCTCGCGGGGTTCTTCCGGGGACTCCCCGGTGATGGCCGGATCGCAGTCGCTGCGAAGATTCTACGCCGTCCGCGGACCGATAGAGTGCGGCACAGGCACTCGCCGCCCCGACCCGTGAGGACCCCGATGCGCCGTCGTACCGCCGTCTGCGCGGTCGCGGGTGCCGTCGTACTGGCCGCGCTCGCGGCCCTCGCGAGCGGCGGGGGCGCCGAACCCGCGATCGCGGATACGCACCCCGGGGAGATCGTCGACTGGAGGCCGCCCGGCGACGGCTGGAGCGACCCGGTGCGCTCGCTCGTGCGGGAGGACTCGATCGACGGCTGCGGCGCCATGCGGGCACTGCGCTTCGCCCGGGAGACCGACGGCGCGATCCTGGAGCTGCGCTGGGCGGAATGCGACTCGCCCGCCGGCGCCCGCTCGGCCACGGCGATCCTCGGTCAGCGCGCGGGACTCGTGCAGGCGATCGATGGCCCCACGACCCTGCTCGACGGGGGTCAGACCGTGGCGCACACCCCGGGACTGGGCGGCATCGTCCACGTCTGGGCGCAGGGCTCCTCGCTGATCTCGGCGTACCGGTGGTGCGGAAGCGTCGACCCGGCCCGGTGCCGCGCCGAGACGTCGGACGATGTGGTGGATGCCGCCGCCTGGATCGGCCTGCCCGTCGCCCGTGTCGCGGCGGGCGTCGCCCTCCGCACGGATCCTCTCGAGGCGTGGCTTCCGCAGGGCGGACCCTGGGAGTCGGAGCCGATCACCGGGCCGGAGACGGAGGTCTGCGAATCGCACGGCTCCGGCCACCTGGGCGAGGACGGCCAGGTCGTCCTGGCCATGTGGGCGCGATGCCCGGACGCCCACCAGGCCACCCTCCTGGAGGAGAGCGAGTGGCCGGCCCCGACGGAGGCCGTCTCGCCCGACCTGCTTCCCGCGTTCGGGTTCGGGCACGACGTCTATCAGGATCACCTGATCGAGGGCCGGCTGAGCATCTCGCGGCACTGGGTGCAGGGCGACTACTTCGTGTCGGTCGTCATGTCGTGTCCGGCGGGCGATGTCTACGAGTGCGGTCTGTCGAGCATCGAGAACGCCCGCTCGCTGGCGGTCATGGTGCCCGGTGCCGTCGCCGAGGCGCAGTGGGTGCGCACCGGGTACACGCAGCTCGTCCTGGTGTTCGCCGTGCCCCTGGCGACCCTGCTGCTCCTGCACGGCCCCCGGCGCATCCTCATGTGGCGGCGCAGCTCGGGGTACCGCGTCCCGAGCCCGCCCGACCCCGCCTTCGAGGATGTGGGACCCCTCGCCCGGCGAGCGCGCATCCACCGTTTCGTGCGCCGGGCCATCGCCATCGTCGCCATCGTCGCGGTGCAGGACCCGCTGCTGCTGCTCGTCGTCGACACCTTCGGCCTCACCGACCTGGTCGATGTCGCCCTGCTGTTCCTCCCCCTCGTCGTGGCGGGAATCGTCGTGGGGATCCTCCGGCTCGTGTGGCGCCCGAACCCCCTGCTCTCGAGCGGGCGCATGCGCGTGCGGCTCACGCCGGTCGTGGCGGCCGGATACGCGATCCGCGGCACCGCCTTCGCGCTCGCCGCCGGGGGGCTCAGCCTCTACCACTGGATCGTCATCTTCGCGACCTCGGGCGGCGCGGTCGGCGGGGATCTGGTCAGGGACCGGCTGCGCGACGAGGCGCTCGCCGGCGACCTGCTGGCGTGGGTGAAGCTCGCGCTCATCCTGCTCAACAACACGGGCTGGATCGCGGTGCTCTTCTTCCTGATCCTGGTGCTGCCGATCTTCCTCGCCTACCTCCTCGACCGGCTGGGCCGGCGCCTCACGCGCACCTCGGTGCAGGCCACCCTCGCCTCGGACACGCGACCGTACTTCCTCTACCTCCGCGGCTTCGACGAGGACGACCTGCGTGTCGAGGAGTCGCTCGGCCGCCGGGGGCTCATCGGCATGCTCACGCCCTTCGGCCGGCCGCGCTTCGAGGAGGTTCTGGTCGAGCACCTGACCACCGCGGGCCCGGTCATCGCGATCTCGCGCGGGACGTCGAAGCTGCCGGATCTCGGGGCGGCGAAGGCGACGCTGGGCGACGACGAGTGGCAGAGCAAGGTCGACGAATGGGTGGGCGGCGCCCGCGCGGTCGTCATGTCGGCGACCCCCGACCAGGTGCGCGAGGGGCTTCTGTGGGAGCTCACGCATCTCTCGGGACGCTCGGACTCGCCGCCCATCGTCCTGGTGATCGCGCCGTGGTCGCGCGCCGAGATCGAGCGGCGCTTCTCCGCGTTCCGCATGGCGACCGTCGATCTGCCGCCGTTCGGCGAACTGGCCGCGGAACTCCCCGACGGCGTGCACCTTGCCGTCTGGAGGCGCGGGGACGGCTGGCGCGCTTACGGCGCACGCCGCCGCTGGGACTGGACGTACGCGGCGGCGCTGCGACGGGCTCTGGAGTCCAGCGGCGTCTAGGACCGCGTTGCGCGGCCACCCGCCGCGCCATAGGCTCGCGCCACCCGAACCCCGGAGGCCCGATGCGCCGCGGAACCGCCGCCCTCGCGGATCTCGTGCTGGCCGCCGTGCTGGCCGGGACGCCCGCGATCGGAGCCCTCGCGGCCGGGGCGGACGATCCCGCGGGGGGTGAGGCCGCGATCCACGCCTGGCAGCCCGCCGAGGACGGCGAGTGGACCGCGAGCGAGTGGACCATCATGGCCGAGAACTCCTACGAGGGGTGCTCGGAGGGGCGCTACCGCACGTTCAGCCGCACCGCCGACGGGGCCATGATCGAGCTCGACTACTGGGACTGCGCGAAGGTCTCCGCGGCGCGTACCACGACCGTCGCGCTGGGCGAGCGTCTCGGTCTGGTCGCCGCGGTCGACGCGCCTCGGACCCTCCGGGACGGCGGACAGACCGTCGCGCACCGGCCCGGCTGGGGCGGCATCTACCACGTGTGGTCGCAGGAGGGGTTCGTCCTGCTGGCCTATCGCTGGTGCGGCCTGCAGGATCCGGTCGCCTGCCGCGCCGCCATGGGAGACGAGGTGACGGATGCGGCGGCCGCGATCGGCCTGCCCGTCGCGCCCGCGGCCAACGGGGTCGCGACCCCGACCGACCCGCTCACGGTGTGGCAGCCCACGGGCGGGACCTGGACCGCGGGCGAGGTCACCAATCCCCCGGTCTCGGATGCGTGCGAGACCGGCGGCACCGGTTTCACGAGCGACGACGGCCGGGTCGTCGTGCTCACCTGGGCGCGATGTCCGGACCAGAAGGACGCCTCCCTCGCCGAGGCGCGCTACTGGGCGGGGTCTGTCCTGAACACCGCGGGTCTCGGCCCGGCGTTCGGCGGTCTGAGCGACACCTACGGCACCCAGACCATCGACGGTGTGCTGCGCATCTCGCGGCACTGGGTGCAGGGCGAGGTGTACGTCGGCATCGAGACGGTGTGCCCGGGCGAGCTTGCCGCGTGCGCGGACGCCAACCTCATCGATGCGCGATCGCTCGCCACCTGGCTGCCCGGCGGGATCGCGGAGGCGGGCTCGGCGTCCTCCCTTCGCTCGCTCGGTCTGCTGGTCGCGGCCATCCCGCTCCTCACCTTCCTCCTCGTGCATGTGCCCAGGCGGCTGATCTCCCGCGCGCGAACCTCCGGCTACCGGGTGCCCGCCCCGCCCGTTCCGGAGTTCGAGGACGTCGGCCCCCTCGTCCGTCGGGTCAAGCGCGGCCGGACGCTTCGCCGCGTGATCGTGGGCGTGCTCGTGGTCGCCGGGTACATCGCGCTGATCATGGGCTCCACGAACGGACCCGGCGGTTGGGTGGTCTTCGCCCTCGTCCTGTTCTTCGGGCCCTTCGTGCTCACCGCGCTCGCGATCCTGCTGCTGCGCATCCTGTGGCGCCCGCACCCGCTGCTGCGAAGCGGCCGGATGCGGGCGCGGCCCGGTCCCGCGGTCGTCGCGGGCTTCCTGGTGCGCGGGCTCGCAATTCTTCTGGCGGTGGCGGCGCTGGAGTTCTACGCCCTCGCCACGCTGTTCCTCGTGTTCGACGGCCTCCAGGGCGGCGAGGTCGTGCAGGGCGAACTCGAACGCGCCGCAGCGGGGGGCGATCTGCTCGCCTCCCTGCGCCTCGCCTTCCTGTTCCTGGGCAACACCGGGCTCGTGGCCCTGGTGTTCTTCGCGGTGCTCGCGGTGCCGATCTTCGCGGCCTACCTGCTCGACCGGTTCGGGCAGCGGCTCACGCGATCCTCGCTTCCCGACACGCTCGCGGCGGACACCCGCCCGTACTTCCTCTATCTGCGCGGATTCGATGAGGACGACCTGCGCGTCGACGAGTCGCTCGGCCGCCGCGGGTTCCTCGAGCTGCTCGCGCCGTTCGGCAGGCCGCGCTTCGAGGAGGTCGTCGTCGAGCACCTCACCACGGCGGGTCCGGTCATCGCGATCTCGCGCGGGGGCTCGGGGCTGGCCGACCTGGGCGCAGCGAAGACCACGCTGGCCGACGACGAGTGGCGCGACCGGGTGCGCGAGTGGGTGGGCGGCGCCCGCGCGGTGGTCATGTCGGCCACCCCGGAGGAGGTGCGGCAGGGGCTGCTGTGGGAGGTGGAGCACCTCTCGGGACGGGCCGACCGACCGCCCATCATGCTGGTCGTCGCACCCTGGCCACGCGATGAACTGGCACGGAGGTGGACGGGCTTCCAGGAGTACACCCGCGAGTGGTCGCCCTTCGGCGACCTGGCCGAGAGCGGCTTCCCCGACGGCATCCACCTGGCCACCTGGACCGCGGCGCGCGGCTGGCGCGCCTACGGGGCGACCCGGCGCTGGGACTGGTCCTACGCGGCGGCGCTGCGCCGAGCGCTGGAGTCCGGCGACCTCTAGGCTCGGGGGTCGTGACCCAACTAGACAGTGGCAAAGTGCCAACCACGTCTCCCACGGTCCAGAGTCTCACGACGCGTTCGCGCATCAAGGTGCTCTGGGCATCACTCATCGGGACATCGCTGGAGTCGTACGACTTCTACGTGTTCAGCTACCTGTCCGTCCTCTTCCTCGGGCCGCTCTTCTTCGAGCCGCTCGGGCAGTTCGGCGGGACCCTCGCGGCCCTTCTCACCAACGCCCTCGGGTTCGTCGCGCGGCCGCTCGGCGCGATCGTCTTCGGCCACCTGGGCGATCGGATCGGCCGCCGCTGGACCCTGATCCTGACCATCACGATCATGGGCGTCGCGACCGGCCTCATCGGTCTCCTGCCCACCTACGCCGCAGCCGGCTGGATCGGTGCGGTGCTGCTCGTGACCCTGCGCCTCATCCAGGGCTTCTCGCTGGGCGGCGAATGGGGCGGCGGCGTCCTGCTCGCGACCGAGTCGTCCGGGTCCGCACGCCACGCGTTCTACGCGGCGTTCCCCCAGCTGGGCTCGCCCATCGGATCGATCATCACGGCGCTGCTGTACCTTCTGCTGCCGGTCGGCCTCGGCATGGACGCGTTCCTCGAGTGGGGCTGGCGGATCCCGTTCCTGGCCGCGATCCCGTTCCTCCTGATCTCGCTGTGGTTGCGCTTCACGATCGACGAGACGCCCGTGTTCCGGGAGGTGCTCGCCACCGGCAAGCGCGAGCGCGTGCCCCTCGCCGTGGTGTTCCGCACCAAGCCCGTGGCACTGCTGCTGGCGATCGGCGCGGCCCTGCTCGGCATCGGCTCGTACTCGCTCATGAACAGCTACACGCTGGAGTACGGGGCGGTGCAGCTGGGCTACTCCTACAACGAGCTGCTGCTGGCGGTGACGATCGGCGGGCTGCTTCAGCTCGTGACCATCCCGCTGTTCGGGGCGTGGGCCAACCGCATCGGCTCCGCGCGCGTCGTGCTGATCGGCGCGATCGGGACCCTGCTGGTGGCCTTCCCGATGTACTTCCTGCTGCCCTCGGCGAGTTTCGCCGTCCTGGTGGGCATGATGATCATCGGCGGCACCCTCCCGACCATGAGCTGGGCAGCGCTCGGGGGCCTCATGGCGGAGCTGTTCGGAGCCCGGATACGGTACTCGGCCATCTCATTCGCCTACGCGATCGCGGCCATCGTCTCCGGGTTCCTCCTGCCCCTCACCTACGCGTTCGGCGAGGCGGTCTCCTACGCCTGGTGGCACCCGGCGATCGTGCTCGCCGTGATCTCGGCCATCACGGCGGTGTCGGCATTCCTCGCCCGGCGGCGAACGGAGCCGATCGAGGCGGCCTAACCCGCCCGGCCCGCGGCGTACGCCGTGAGCAGCCCCGCGGCCGTGGCGGCGTCGTCCACCGTGACGACGACCGCCCGGCCGTCGGTGCGGCGCACCTCGAGCGCCTCGCCCGCACGGGTGATGACGCCCAGGCGTCCGTCGAGCCCGACGCGCATGCCGTAGCCGCCGAACTCCCCCATCGGGACGATCGTGGTGACCCCGGCGCCCTCGACCCGTTCGATCGGCACCCGGTGGCGCGGCCAGCCCAGGGCGCTGCGCACGGTGAACCCGGACTCGTCCACGCGAACCGTCCAGGACGAGGTCGAGAGCACGGCGGCGACCAGGGCGACGGGCACGATCGCGAGCCACCACATCCCGCTCGCCGCGATCCCGAACGTGATCGCCCCGGTGGCCAGCACGATGCTGCCGACGAGCGCGACCATGACGGCACCGGGGAACCGGGTGCGGCCGATCCACACGACGCGCTCCCCCGGTGCGACCGCCACCGGAGCAACCGGGCCCGCCGTGGCGGACCGGCCGTGAATCGCCCGCGGCATGACGAACCACCCCACCGCGGCGAGCGCCAGCCCGGCAAGGGCGCCGATGCCGAGCATGGCCGCGATGTGCGGCTGCTCCGCCTCGGGCAGGAGCTGGATGCCCACGGTCGCCGTGAATGCGAAGCTCAGGTAGGCACCCGCGAAGAGCGAAGCCGCGGCGAGCAGCTTCTGCGTCCTGGTGGGACCGTCAGGCGCGAGGCTGTGGCCGACCATGGCCGAGAACAGCGAGGCGATGCCGGCGCCGACGATGCCGAGCGCGAGCGGCATGGACCAGGCCGGCCCGAACCCGTCCGGACCGCCGCCGAAGTCCCAGTGGACCGCGATCGTCTCGGGCAGGCGCGGCAGCCAGGCCAGCTGCAGCGCGACGCCCGCGGCGACGCACAACAGGGGCGCGATGAGGCTCACCACGGCGATGCGGAAGGGCAGGCGGGTCATCGGGGGTATTCCTCTCGGATCAGGGCGATCAGGCTCTCCGCGGAGACGCCGTGGCGCCGGGCACGAGCGACCAGGTCGCGCACGGCCTCGGCCATTCCGCTGGGCGGCACAGCGCCAGCGGCGATGACCGCGCCGCGCCCGCGGCGCAGGTCGATGAGACCCTCGTCGCGCAGCAGCTGGTAGGCCTTCAGGACGGTGTGGATGTTGACCTCCAGCGCCGCGGACACCTCGCGCGCGCCGGGCAACCGGTCTCCCACCCGGAGGCCGCCCCGCGCGAGCTCGGCCCGGACGGACGCCGCGAGCTGCTCGAAGATCGGGGCCCCGGAATCGGGAGCTATGCGGAGGAGCATGGCGTCATCCTATAGTTCTATTTGTGCTAGCACAAATGCCTGACATGAAAGGGTGTCAACCTGGCCCCCCGCGGCACACGTCGACAGAATGAACCGACCGAGAGGAACGACCATGAGCGACGAAACCCCCACGCAGCGCATCGACACCGGAGCCAGGGAGGAGCTGAAGGAGGAGCGGCAGCGCTCCCGCGGCCTCCTCATCGGACTCATCATCGCCGCCGCGCTGCTGCTCGTGGCGGTCACGGTCATCGTGACCGTCCTCCTGCTCGGGCGCGGAGCCGGGGCACCGGTGGGAGCGGGCGAGCCGACCGAGCCGCCCACCACATCCACGCCGCTGCCCGGCGAGAGCTCGACGCCCGAGGCGACCCCGGAGGCCACCCCCGACCAGACCGAGGAGCCGCAGCAGCCCCAGCAGCCGCAACAGCCCAGCGGTCCCGCGATCAACCAGTTCTCGACCTCGAACACGACGGTGTACTGCAACACCCAGTCGCCGAACCCGAGCCACCAGTACATCTCGTTCTCGTGGAAGACCAGCGGCGCGAGCCAGATCTTCTTCGGCGTCGACACCAACGACGCATCGGCGGCCGCGCTGTTCTCCAACCTGCCGCCCATGGGCACCAGCCAGAACGACTTCCCGCCCGGGTACAACGACTTCGAGTTCGGATGCCCCGACGCGAGTCACAAGTACACGCTGACGGTCGTCGACGGCAGCGGCAACAAGACGAGCAAGTCGGTCACGATCACCAACAAGGGTGACCTGCAGTAGGCCCTACCGCCCCCCGACGGCCCCGCGCAGAGAAATCTGCCGGGGCCGTCAACCATTTCGGGCGCCTCGCGCGTCGCATTGATGACGCAGCACTCCAGCGGCTTCGGCCCACACGAAAGGCGACACCATGACCACCACCCCGATCCCCACGGGACCGGCCGGCACTCCGGCCGCGGGCCCGAACAAGCTGCTGATCGCTCTCATCGCGGTCGGTGGCGTCCTGCTCCTCGCGATCGTCGCGCTCGTGTTCCTGCTCATCGGGCAGAACACCGGCGGTGGCACGATCGGCGCGGGCGACCAGTCCCCCACCCCGGTCGTGACCGAGACCCCGGCGACCCCGGCTCCGGAGCCGACCGGCGAGGCGACCGACGACAGCGGCACCGACGGCGGCACGGGCGGCAGCACCGGCGGCGGGCAGGCTCCCGTCGACAACTCGGTGCGCTTCACGAGCTTCTCGGCCAACCTCAACGTGCAGTGCGACCCGACCGGCCAGGCGGAGGAGAAGGCGCAGCCGAAGATCTCCTGGTCGAGCGCCAACGCGGTCAAGGTCTACTGGACCCCCAGCAACAAGGAGGCCAACTCCGAGAACGGCTACCAGGTCCCGCTGAGCGGCAACCAGAACGACATGTCCGCCTCCAAGGGGCCCGGCGAGCGCTACGAGTTCCCGTGCAACCACCGGCAGACCTTCGACACCACGATCACCCTCGTGGGCGCCAACGGCCAGAAGGTCAGCAAGACCGTCACCTTCACCGATGTCAACTGGGGCACCGGCGGTGGCGACGACGAGGACTAGTCGCAGCCTCGTCAACGGCGGGGTCGCCCTTCGGGGCGGCCCCGCCTTCTCGTGCGCGGTATCCTGAACGGCACACTCAGGCACCTCATCATCGACACGGTGCCGCACATAGAACCGGAGCAGCAGATGTCCGACGCGCCCAGCGGTCGCATTCCCGACCGACCCGCCCTCGAAGGCCTCGAACCGAAATGGGGCGAGGCGTGGGAGCGCGAAGGCACCCACCGGTTCGATCGCACCGCCGCGCTCGCAGCCGGCAGCGACGCCGTCTACAGCATCGACTCTCCCCCGCCGACCGCGTCGGGAAGCCTGCACATCGGCCACGTGTTCAGCTACACGCACATGGACCTGGCCGCCCGGTATCAGCGCATGCGCGGCAAGCACCTCTTCTATCCGATGGGCTGGGACGACAACGGCCTGCCCACCGAGCGACGCGTGCAGAACTACTACGGCGTGCGCTGCGACCCGACCCTGCCGTACGACCCGGGCTTCATCCCACCCCTCGAGAGCGGCACGGCGTCGGACGGATCCGGCGCCAGCACCAAGGCCGCCGATCAGGTGCCGATCTCGCGCCGCAACTTCGTCGAACTGTGCGAGCGCCTGACGATCGAAGACGAGAAGCAGTTCGAGGATCTGTGGCGCACGCTCGGGCTCAGCGTCGACTGGTCGCTGACCTACCGCACCATCGGGCCGGAGGCGCAGGCGACCGCGCAGCGGGCGTTCCTGCGCAACCTGGCGCGGGGCGAGGCCTACCAAGCCGATGCGCCGACGCTGTGGGACGTGACCTTCCGCACCGCGGTCGCGCAGGCCGAGCTCGAGGACAAGGACCAGCCAGCCGCGTACCACCGGGTGTCGTTCCACAAGCCCGACGGGGGCACCATCGAGATCGAGACGACCCGGCCGGAACTGCTGCCCGCCTGCGTGGCGCTCGTGGCGCATCCCGACGACGAGCGCTATCGGCCGTACTTCGGAACCACGGTGACCACCCCGCTCTTCGGGATCGAGGTGCCGGTCGTGGCGCATCACCTGGCCCAGCAGGACAAGGGCTCCGGCATCGCCATGATCTGCACCTTCGGCGACGTGACCGACGTGGTCTGGCAGCGCGAACTCGACCTGCCCATCCGCGCGGTGATCGGTGCGGACGGGCGCTTGCTGGCAGAGGCCCCCGCAGAGGACCTCTTCACGGATGCCGGGCGCGCCGCCTACGCGGAGCTCGCCGGCAAGACCGTGTTCAGCGCCAAGGCGCGCGTGGTCGAGCTGCTGCGCGAATCCGGCGACCTCATCGGCGAGCCGAAGCAGATCACCCACCCGGTGAAGTTCTTCGAAAAGGGCGACAAGCCGCTCGAGATCATCTCGACCCGTCAGTGGTACATCCGCAACGGGGCGCGCGACGAGGCACTGCGGGAGCGTCTGCTGGAGGCCGGGCGGGAGATCGACTTCCACCCCGACTTCATGCGCGTACGGTACGAGAACTGGGTCGGCGGACTCACGGGCGACTGGCTCATCTCGCGACAGCGCTTCTTCGGCGTGCCGATCCCGGTCTGGTACCCGCTCGACGCCGACGGCGAGCCCGACCGCGCGAACCCGATCGTGCCGGCCGAGGACGCCCTCCCGGTCGACCCCTCCTCGGATGCCGCCCCCGGCTTCGAGGAGTCGCAACGCGGCCAGGCGGGCGGCTTCGTCGGCGAGGTGGACATCATGGACACCTGGGCAACCTCGTCGCTGACGCCGCAGATCGCGGGCGGCTGGGAGGCGGACTCCGAACTGTTCGACGTGGTCTTCCCGTACGACCTGCGCTCGCAGGGTCAGGACATCATCCGCACCTGGCTGTTCTCGACCGTCCTGCGATCACTGTTCGAGCACGGCGGCATCCCGTGGAAGCACGCCGGCATCTCGGGCTTCATCGTCGACCCCGACCGCAAGAAGATGTCGAAGTCGAAGGGCAACGTGGTCACCCCGGCCGGGATGCTGGCCGAGCACGGGTCGGATGCCGTGCGCTACTGGGCGGCATCGTCGCGCCTGGGGACGGACGCGGCCTTCGATCCGCAGAACCCGAAGCAGATCAAGATCGGGCGCCGGCTCGCGATCAAGGTTCTCAACGCGGCGAAGTTCGTGCTGTCGTTCCCCGAAGCCCCGGCCCCGGCAGCCTTCGCCCCCCTCGACGCCGACCTGCTCGCCGAGCTGGCGGTCGTGGTGCGCGAGGCCACCCGCGCCTACGAGGGCTATGACCACGCACGTGCGCTCGAGGTCACCGAGCAGTTCTTCTGGACGTTCTGCGACGACTACCTCGAACTGGTCAAGGAGCGCGCATACTCGGGCGATGCGAGCGCGGTGACCGCGCTGCGGACGGCGCTCGACGCCGTGCTGCGCCTGCTCGCGCCCGTGCTGCCGTTCGCGACCGAGGAGGTCTGGCGCTGGACGCACGACGACTCGATCCACCGCGCGGCCTGGCCGGAGCTCGAGGCCGACGCGCCGCGCGGCCTGCTGCCCGTCGTGAGCGAGGCGCTCATCGGCATCCGCCGCGCCAAGACCGACGCGAAGGCGTCCCAGAAGACCGAGGTGCTCTCCGCGACGCTCGCCGGGCCGGCCCTGCTGGCTGAGGCGATCGAGGACCTGCGCGCGGTCGGCCGCATTGGCGAGCTCACCCTGGTCGAGGCCGACGAGGTCGCGGTGAGCGATGTCGTGCTCGCTGCCGACTGACCCCGCCTCACCCCACCGGCACCGGACGGCTCCCGGCTGGCGCACAATGGGACGATGAGGCGTGCGGCGATCGTTGCGGGGGTGGCCGTGCTCGGGGCGCTCCTGGCCGGGTGTGCGGGCAGCGGGGCGGGCGAACTGCCGGATCCCTACCTGACGGCGGTCCCCGGTGAGCACGGTCCGGGTACGCCTCCCGCCGGCGAGGGCGTGTACCCGATCGTGCCCGCGACGCACGCGCATGTGCAGCTGTGGTGCCCCCTGGTCTCGGCCGTCCACTACGACGCAGAGGCGATCCCGGCGGACACCGTCGAGGGCGCGTTCGTCTGCACGACCGCGCCCTGGGACGACGCGCCCGACGGCACCGCGCAGATCGAGGAGTTCGTCGACCGGGTCGACGCCGACGACGTACCCGGCCTGCTCGAGGCCTACGCCGTGCCCGACGCGGAGCCGACCGACGGGATGTGCACGCTCGAACTCCGCGACCCGCTCATCGTGTGGCTGCACCACGCCGACCAGCGGATCACCCCGGTGTACGCGCCGCGCGACGAATGCGGCAAGCCCACCCCCGAGGCGACCGCGGTGTATGAGGGTCTCGACCTGCACCGCCTCCTGGTCGCGCGTGAGAAGCTGACCCCGTGACGCTTCGCATCCGTCCCGTCGAGCCCGAGGACCGCGACGCCTGGGGCGAGCTGTTCCGCGCGTACGGGGTCTTCTACGAGACCGAGTTCGGCGAGGACGTGCTCGACGGCGTCTGGGCATGGCTCATGGACCCTGCGCACGAGGTCGGGGCCCTGGTCGCTGAGGACGCGGGGCGCCTCGTGGGTCTCGCGCACATCCGCCGCGTGGCCGACACGTTCACGGCGGGGCCGGGCTGGTTCCTCGACGACCTCTACGTCGTGCCCGAGGCACGCGGCGGGGGCGTCGCCCGGGCCCTCATCGAGCGCGGGTACGCGGATGCGTCGGCGGCGGGCGGGGGAACGTTCCGCTGGATCACCGCGGACGACAACACGACCGCACAGCGCCTCTACGACCGGATCGCGACCCGCGCGCGGTGGATCACCTACGAGAAGGAGCTCGGCTGATGCAGCTCGGATCCCGCTGGCCCATCGGCGATGAACCCCCGGCACGGATTCCCGACGAGCTGCGCGCGCAGATCGCCGCGGTCGAGCGCGAGCGCGCCGCGCGCGACACCTCGGGGTGGCACTGGACGCTGACCTGGCTCGAGGGCCGTCCCGTGGTCGAACTCGACGACGGCACGACCCTCACCTGAGGTCAGGCTGCGCCGGACTCCACGAGCGTCTTGAGCTTCTGCAGAGAGGCCTCGAGCGCCTCCTGCATGGGCCCCTGCGCGAGGGAGTCGAAGCGCCCCGCGTCGAGCTGCATCTCGGCCTCGTCGAGCTGTGCCTGCACGGCCTCCCGGGTGCCCTCGGGCTGGCCCTCCACGGCCGCGTCGACCATCGCATCCCAGGCGCCCTCGGGTCGGGCCCAGTCGGTGTCGCCCTCGCAGACCAGGGTCGTGACGCCGTCGCCCTCGGTGAGGCGGTAGGTGGTGAGAGCGTCGCCTCCGGGATACACCGTGCGGTACTCGAGCCGCTCGGGCGGGTTGTAGACCCGGATCTCGATCGACACGGTCCCGAGAGGCGGCGACTCGCTCGACCCGGTCCACCCGGCGCGCAGCTGGGAGGTGTCCTCCGGCATCGCGCCCGCCGCTCCCAGCCATGCGGTCAGCTTCGCCGGCTCGATCAGCCACGCGAAGACCTCGGATGCCGGGGCCGCGATCTCGACGCGAGCGCTCGTGAGCATGCCCATGGCGACAACCTAGTGGTGCGGGGGCCGACCTAGGCTGATTGCGTGACCCTGGATCCCGCCAACCCGTTCGCCGCACCCAGCACCCTCCCGTACGGTTTGCCGCCTTTCGCGGACATCCGCGACGAGCACTACGAGCCCGCGTTCGAGGCCGGGATGGCCGAGCAGCTCGCACAGGTGCGGGCCATCGTGCGCAAGCGCGACATGCCCACCTTCGAGAACACCTTCGTCGCGCTCGAGCGAAGCGGCGAGCTGCTGGACCGGGTGAGCAACGTGTTCTTCAACAAGTCCAGTGCGGACTCGAACGAGCTCACCGACGAACTGGAGGAGCGCCTCGCACCGCGGCTGGCCGCGCATCGCGACGCCATCATGCTCGATGCGCAGCTGTACTGGCGCGTGAAGAGCGTGTTCGAGGGCATGTCCGCCGACGAGCACCTCGCACCCGAGCAGCGCTACCTGGTCGAACGCTGGCACATCGAGATGACCCTCGCCGGAGCGGGACTGGACGACGAGGCGAAGGAGGCCCTGAAGGAGCTCAACGCGTCGCTGTCCACCCTCACCACCCGGTTCGAGAAGAACCTGCTCGCCGACACCAACGACCTCGCGGTGCACGTCACCGACGAGTCCGAACTCGACGGACTCGACGCGGGCGAGCGCTCCGCCGCCGCGCAGGCCGCTGCCGACCGGGGTCTTCCCGGATGGCTCGTCACGCTCGTGCTGCCCACCGGCCACCCCTACCTCGCCGCGCTCACGCATCGGCCGACCCGGCAGCGCATCATGGACGCCTCCCGCGCCCGCGGCTCTCGCGGAGGAGAGCACGACAACCGCGAGGTGCTGCTCGAGATCGTCCGCCTGCGTGCGCGACGCGCCGAGCTTCTCGGCTTCCCGAACCACGCGGCCGTGGTGACCGCCGACGAGACCGCGGGCTCGCCCGATGCCGTCGCGGAGATGCTGCTGCCGCTCGCCGCGACCGCGGCGCGCAACGCCCGGGAGGAGCAGCGCGACCTGGACGACATGAACCCGCACGAGGTGCTCGAGTCGTGGGACTGGGCGCTGTACACCGAGCGCGTTCGGCAGGCGAAGTACGACGTCGACACCGCGGCGCTGCGCCCGTGGTTCGAGGCCGAGCGGGTCCTGCAGGACGGCGTCTTCTTCGCCGCGACCCGGTTGTACGGCGTGAGCTTCACCGAGCGCACCGACCTGGTCGCCTACCACCCCGACGCGCGCGTCTTCGAGGTCACCGACGCCGACGGCACGGGGGTGGGGCTCTACGTGCTCGACCTGTACACGCGCGACTCGAAGCGCGGCGGAGCCTGGATGAACCCGCTGATCTCGCAGAACGAGCTGCTGCAGCATCCGGTCGTCGTCGTCAACAATCTCAACGTGCCCAAGCCGGCGCCCGGCGAACCGACCCTGCTGACCTTCGACGAGGTGTCGACGTTCTTCCACGAGTTCGGGCACGCCCTGCACGGGCTGTTCGCGCGCGTCACCTACCCGAAGCTCGCCGGCACGAACGTGTACCGCGACTTCGTCGAGTTCCCCAGCCAGGTCAACGAGATGTGGATGCTGTGGCCCGAGGTCCTGGAGAACTACGCCCGCCATCACATCACGGGCGAGCCGATCGACCCCGCCATCGTGCAGCGCATCCGCGATTCCGAGACCTTCGACCAGGGCTTCGCCACGAGCGAGTACCTGGCCGCCGCCCTGCTCGACCAGGCCTGGCACACGCTGACACAGGATGCCGCGGCAGCCGTGCAGGACGTCGCGGCCTTCGAGGCGGCCGCTCTCGACGCCGTCGGCCTGGCCAACCCGGCGGTCCCCCCGCGGTATTCGAGCGCCTACTTCGCGCACGTGTTCTCGGGAGGCTACGACGCGGGCTACTACTCCTACATCTGGAGCGAGGTGCTCGACGCGGACACGGTCGAGTGGTTCCGCGAGAACGGCGGGCTGACGCGCGAGAACGGCGACCGGTTCCGCCGGCTCGTACTGGGCGTGGGCGGCTCGAAGGATCCGCTGGAGGCCTACCGAGAGTTCCGCGGGCGCGACGCCGTCATCGAGCCGCTGCTTCGACGTCGGGGACTGGACTGAGCCGGGCGGCGCGAAAGGCGATCGCGGTCATGCCCAGGGCGGACAACAGGAACATCCCGCCCAACATGGCCCAGCCCGGGAAGCCGAGGTCCAGCGCCGTGACCGTGATGACGATCGGCCCGACGGTCGAGCCCAGCGAGTAGAAGGTTCCGATGATGCCCTGGTACGCACCGGCCGCCACCGGATCGGCGAGCTCGTAGCTGAGCCCCCACGCCCCGGCCTGCGAGAGCACCTCGGCGAAGGCGTGCACCGTTCCGGCCGCCAGCAGCACGACGATCGCCCATACCGGTGACCGGCCGGCGGCCGCCGCGTAGACCAGGCACGCCGCCGCCATGAGCACCCCGGCGAGACCGATGACCCGGCCCGCCCGACGCAGGTCGTGCGTGCCGCGTGAGAGCGGAACCGTGAAGGCGATGACGATGATCGTGTTGACGATGAGCAGCGCGGACA
Source organism: Microbacteriaceae bacterium (assembly GCA_019638805.1). GTDB lineage: Bacteria > Actinomycetota > Actinomycetes > Actinomycetales > Microbacteriaceae > JBDSKH01. Next base: position 33,903 of record JAHBTA010000001.1, read on the forward strand.
CCACGGCGTTCGGGGCGCCCGTGTCGTGGGCCACCCAGAGCGGGACCCCGAAGTCGAGCAGACCGAACTGCATGGCGAAGATCCCGCTCAGCGCCGCGAACGCCAGGTAGCGCGGGTCGCGCCACGGCGAGTGGGGGCCGATGAGGCGCAGGCGGCGGGGCGCGGCGGACCGGTCCCCCGCGGGCGGGCCTCCGGCGGGCACGGGTCCCGCGGGCAGGGGTCCCGCGGGCAGGGGTCCCGCGGGCACCGACGGCGCGTCCACCGACGCCGGCAGCTTCAGGGTGAGCAGCGAGGCCGCCAGGTACACGGCACCGGCCCCGACGATGATGACGCGGTAGGCCTGCGGCGTGCCGATCGCGAGAGCCAGGCCGCCGAGGGCCGACCCGATCGCGATGCCCAGGTTGGTGATGGTGCGCAGCACGGCGCGGGCGTTCACGCGTTCCGCGGCTTCGAACCCGCGCGCGATGATCGCTGCGCGGGCTGCGTGGGCCGCCGCCTCGCAGCCGAAGGCCGCGCAGCCGACGGCCACCGCCATCCCGAACGAACCGACCGCGGCGTAGGCGACGAGCGCGACGCTCTCGATCACGAGAGCGTTCAGCAGGACCCGTCGAGCGCTGAACCGGTCGGAGAGCTTGCCGCCGATGAGCGACGTCACGATGCCCGTCGCACTGGAGGCCGCCACGACGACCGAGATCTCGGCTGCGCTCAGCCCGACCACGAAGCTGAAGTACAGCACCGTGACGGTGAGGAAGACCCCGCGCCCGAGCGTCTGGATCAGTATCGACCAGCTCAGGATGCGCAGCACCGGATCGGCGCTCGCGTACCGTTCGCGCAGGGTCACCGGCACAGGCTACGCGGCGCCGCCCTCACCCGGCTGCTCGGGGGCTGAGGGCTCGGGCGCGGCGGGCGCGGCGGGCTCGACGACCTCGACCGGCTCGACCCGCGGCGCCCGCCACCGACGCAGCCACAGCATGGCCAGCCCGCCCACCAGTAGACCCCACAGGGGAGAGCCGATGCCCGCGACGGTGATTCCCGATGCGACCACCAGGAACGTGATGACGGCGACGATGCGGTGCTCGGGCTCTTCGAGCGCGGTCGTCACGGCGCTCGCGAGCGCCCCGAAGAGCGCGAGCCCCGCGATCGCCGTGATGAGGATGGGCGGGCTCGCCGACACCAGAGCGGTCGCCGCCCCGGCGCCCAGGCCGAGCACGATGTAGCTGGCTCCCGCCGACACGGTCGCGATGTAGCGCAACCGACGGTCGGGGTGCGCGTCGGGGCCGGCCATCATCGCCGCCGTGATCGCCGACAGGTTGAGCGTGTACGCCCCGAACAGCCCGCCCACCGCGGTCGCCGCACCCGAGCTCACCAGGATCGCGCGGGCCGGTGGATGGTCGTACCCGAAGGTGCGCAGCACCGCGAAGCCGGGCACGTTCTGCCCGGCCATGGTGACCACGTACAGGGGTACGCCGAGCGACACGAGCACCGCGGCATCCAGCGTGGGGGCGACGAAGTCGAGCACCGGGGTCACCGAGAAGCCCGCGAGCGGGTTGCCGCCCGCCGCGATCGCGACCACCGCGGCCGTCGCCGCGACGGCACCCGGAACCGCCCAGCGCGGTGCGAAGCGCATGAGCACGAGCCACACCGCCGCGATGGTCAGGCCCTGCCACCAGGTCTCCCCCACCGACGCCTGCACGGGCGCGAGGCAGATCGGCAGCAAGATGCCGGCGAGCATGGCGCTCGCGATGGGCTTGGGGATGCGCGTCATCGCCCGCGCGAGCCACGGCCACAGCCCGGTGATAAGCAGCAGCAGTCCGCACAGTACGAACGCGCCGACCGCAGCCGAGAAGTCGTCGGTGAGCCCCTTGGCCGCCACCATGAGCGCCGCGCCCGGGGTCGACCAGGCGATCGAGATCGGCATGCGGGAGCGCAGGCTCAGACCGATGGCGAGGACCCCCTGGAAGACGCACAGCACGAGCAGGCCGGAGGCCGACTCCTCCGGGGTCGCCCCGACCGCCTGCAAACCGGCGATCAGCAGTGCGAACGAGCTCGCGAAACCGGCGAGCGACGCCACGACGCCCGCGACGATGGGCTGCGCGATGCTCGCGCTGCGGGGTGCGGATGCCATGGGGCTCCCAGCCTAGGGCCGCGTCGCGCTCCTCCCGCGCTGCCAATCCCGCGCGAGTGGCCCGCGCGGGTGGCCCGCGCGGCCTACGCCTCGAGCGCCAGGCGCCCCGCGAAGCCCAGCAGCACGACCCCGGTCACGCGGTCGAGCCAGCGGCGCACGGCGGGCCGAGTCAGCACGCTACGGCCGCGCGAGATCGCGTAGGCGCACGCCCCGAGCCAGACGATCCCGAGCACCTGGTGCACGAGGACGAGCCCGGCCATGGTCAGCGCGTGCGGCGCGCCCGCCGGAACCAGCACCGGGAGGACCCCGACGTAGAACGCGGCGATCTTCGGGTTGAGCAGGTTCGTCACGAGCCCCTGACGGAAGGAGACCCGGCCCCGCGCGAGCTCCGGCGCGGGGTCGGAGGCCGCCGCCCCGGGACGCAGGGTGCGGCCGATGAGGCGGGCGGACATCCACACCAGGTAGCCGGCGCCGACCACCTTCACGACCTCATAGGCGGCCGGGGATGCCGTGAGCAGCGCCGCGAGGCCCGCCACCGCGAGCGCTCCCCAGACCAGGCACCCCGTGACCACGCCCAGCGCGGCGAGCAGTCCGGCACGGAAGCCTCCCGAGGCCGCCCAGCGCACCACGATCGCGAAGTCCGGTCCGGGAAGGACGGTGAGCAGGGCGAGCGCCCCGACCGCAGCGAGGAGCGGAAGCGTCACGCAGACTTCTCGGCGGCGGAGCCGCGACCACGCGCGGTGTGCGGCACGATGGTGGGCGCCGCGTTGTCGAGCACCGCCTCGCGCGTCACGATGACGCGGGCCACCTCGTCGCTCGAGGGCACCTCGAACATGATGGGCCCGAGCACCTCTTCCAGGATCGCGCGCAGACCGCGCGCGCCGGTCTGGCGGAGCTTGGCGAGGTCGGCGATCGCCTCGAGGGCGTCCTTCTCGAACTCGAGCTCGACGCCGTCGAGCTGGAACATGCGCTGGTACTGGCGGACGAGAGCGTTCTTGGGCTCGGTCAGGATCTGCATCAGGGCGTCCTGGTCGAGCGGGGTCACGGTCGTGACGACGGGCAGTCGGCCGATGAACTCGGGGATGAGGCCGAACTTGTGCAGGTCTTCCGGCAGCACCTCGCTGAACAGCTGCGCCTCGTCGCGCTTGGAGTGCAGCGGCGCCCCGAAGCCGATGCCGCGCTTGCCCACGCGGGCCGAGATGATGTCCTCCAGCCCGGCGAACGCGCCCGCCACGATGAACAGCACGTTCGTGGTGTCGATCTGGATGAACTCCTGATGCGGGTGCTTGCGACCGCCCTGCGGAGGCACCGAGGCGACCGTGCCCTCCAGGATCTTCAGCAGCGCCTGCTGCACGCCCTCGCCGGAGACGTCGCGCGTGATCGACGGGTTCTCGGCCTTGCGGGCGATCTTGTCGACCTCGTCGATGTAGATGATGCCGGTCTCGGCCCGCTTGACGTCGTAATCGGCGGCCTGGATGAGCTTGAGGAGGATGTTCTCGACGTCTTCGCCGACGTAGCCCGCCTCGGTGAGCGCCGTGGCGTCGGCCACCGCGAACGGCACGTTGAGCCGCTTGGCCAGGGTCTGCGCGAGGTAGGTCTTGCCGCACCCGGTCGGGCCGATGAGCAGGATGTTCGACTTCTGGATGTCGACGTCGTCGATGACGGCGTCCGCCGGGGCGATGGTGCTGCGGGCCCGCACGCGCTTGTAATGGTTGTAGACCGCCACCGAGAGCGCCTTCTTCGCCGGCTCCTGGCCGATCACGTACTCCTCGAGGAAGGCGAAGATCTCCTTGGGCTTGGGGAGGTCGAACTCGCTGACCGTCTCGTCGCCGGCCTCGGCCAGGCGCTCCTCGATGATCTCGTTGCACAGCTCGACGCATTCGTCGCAGATGTACACGCCCGGCCCGGCGATGAGTTGCTGGACCTGCTTCTGGGATTTGCCGCAGAACGAGCACTTGAGCAGATCGGCGCTCTCTCCGATGCGTGCCATGCGGGGCTCCCTCCGGGTGTCACCCGAGCCTAACCCTTCGCGGTGTCAGCGTCGGTCAGTGACGCCGTCCGTGTTCCGGGATTCGCTGAGGGCCGATCTAGGCTGTAGGCATGAGCCCACGCGCTGCGCGCCTGGGTCGCGGCTGGCTGGTCGCCGGGTTCGCGACCCTGCTCGCCGCCGTGTCGCACACGTTCGCGGGCGGGGCGCCGCCGAGCGCCCTCGCGCTCGCGCTCGGTACCGTGTTCGGCGGGATGCTGGGCACCTTCGCGCTCTCGGCCCGCCCCTCGACACCCCGGCTCGCGATCGCCGTGACGGGCACGCAGTTCGGGTTCCACGTGCTGTTCTCGCTGCTGGGCTCCGCTCCGGCCGGCACCGTCGGGGCGCCCGGCCACGACCACGCCGGCGTGCTCGCGCCGCTGGCCGCATCGGCGGGACCCGCCCACGTGCACGGCGACAGCGCTGGGATGTGGTGCGCGCACGCCGTGGCCGGCCTCGTCACGCTCGCCCTGCTGCGCGGGGCCGAGCGGGCGATCTGGCGCATGCTCGCCGAGCTCGCCCGGCTCGTGGTGGCGGTGTGGCGCGCGAACCCGGTCGTCCCGATGGCGACCCGGGTCGCGCTGGCGGCGGGCGGCGCTGCGGTGTCGCGCCGCATCCTGACCCGCATCGTCTCGACCACGCTGTCACGGCGCGGTCCACCCCTTTCTGTCGCGTTCTGAGTCACGCACCACGGCACCCGCCGGCGGCGCGAATCATCCACGACACGACAGTGAAGGAAGTACACACGCATGTCCGCACGACCCATCGCGACGGCATCCGGCCTCCTGGCGGCCGGTGCCCTCACCCTCACGCTCTGCGCGGCGCCCCTCGTGGCAGCGCCCGCGAGCGCGCACAACGTGGTCATCTCGACCACACCCACCGCCGGCGAGACCCTCACGGAGCTGCCCGAGGCGTTCCAGATCGTCACCAACGAGCCGCTGCTGTCGCTGGAGAGCAGCAAGGGCTTCGTGCTGCAGATCCGGGACGCGCACGGGCTGTACTACGGCGACGGCTGCCTGCGCGTCGAGGGCGCCACCATGTCGGCCGAACCCGCGCTGGGTGCGCCCGGCGACTACACGGTGCTCTGGCAGGCGGTCTCGGAGGACGGGCACACCATCGACGGTGAGATCCCGTTCAGCTGGGCGCCCACCGGCGAGTTCGAACCGGCCATCGGGTACGACACGCCTCCCGTGTGCGGGGAGGAACGGCCGAGCCCCGAGCCGACGCAGACGCAGGTCGCCACCCCGGCACCGGATGTGCCGGAGGAGCCGGCCGCGGCATCCGATCTGCAGCCCGTGCTCTGGATCGGGGGAGGCGTCCTCGTGCTGGCCGCGGTCGCGGCGATCGTCATTGGGATCGGGCGCGCTCGGCGCTGACCGTCCGCACTCCGATCGGCTTCCGCACTCCGATCGGGTGGTCGCACACCGCAACCATGTGCGACCACCCGGTCGGTGAGCTACTTGGCGGGCGTCTTGCGGCTGGTCAGGACCTGATCGATGAGGCCGTACTCGAGGGCCTCGTCGGCGGACAGGATCTTGTCGCGCTCGATGTCCTCGTTGATCTGCTCGACCGAACGGTTCGAGTGACGGGCCAGCGTCTCCTCCAGCCAGGTGCGCATCCGCAGCACTTCGCGGGCCTGGATCTCGATGTCGGAGGCCTGCGCGTGCCCCGAGTCACCGGTGGCCGGCTGGTGGATCAGCACGCGGGCGTTCTGCAGTGCGAGGCGCTTGCCCGGCGTGCCGGCGGCGGCGAGCACCGCGGCGGCCGACGCGGCCTGACCGAGCACGGTCGTCTGGATCTGAGGGCGGATGTACTGCATGGTGTCGTAGATCGCGGTCATGGCCGTGAACGAGCCGCCCGGGCTGTTGATGTACATGACGATGTCGCGGTCCGGGTCCATCGACTCGAGCACCAGCAACTGAGCCATGATGTCGTCGGCGCTCGCATCGTCGACCTGGACGCCCAGGAAGATGATGCGGTCCTCGAAGAGCTTCGCGTACGGGTCCTGCCGCTTGAAGCCGTAGGCCGTGCGCTCCTCGAAGCTCGGGAGGATGTATCGGGAACCGGGCATCCGCGAGGCGAGGTCGCCGCCGGCCAGGAACGTGGGGGTGTGCATGTCGTTCTCTCTCGTTCTCTCTGCCGGTCCTACTTGGCGTCCGTGCCGCCGCCGCCGCTGACGTCGCTGGCGGACTCGCGGATGTGGTCGACGAAGCCGTACTCGAGCGCCTCCTGGGCGTTGAACCAGCGGTCGCGGTCGCCGTCGGCGTTGATCTGCTCGACGCTCTTGCCGGTCTGCGCCGCCGTGATCTCGGCGAGCCGCTTCTTCATGTCCAGAATGAGCTGCGCCTGAGTCTGGATGTCGGACGACGTTCCGCCGAATCCACCGTGCGGCTGGTGCAGCAGCACGCGCGCGTTCGGGGTGATGTAGCGCTTGCCCTTGGTGCCCGCGGTCAGCAGCAACTGCCCCATGGAAGCGGCCATGCCGATGCCGACCGTCACGATGTCGTTGGGCACGTACTGCATGGTGTCGTAGATCGCCATGCCGGCAGTGATCGATCCGCCGGGGCTGTTGATGTAGAGGTAGATGTCCTTCTTGGGGTCATCGGCCGCGAGCAGCAGCAGCTTGGCCGCGATCTCGTTCGCGTTCTCGTCGCGCACCTCCGACCCCAGCCAGATGATGCGGTCCTTCAGCAGGCGGTCGAAGACGCTCGGCTGGAATGCCGGTTCGGCCATGAGTGGATGCTCCCGTCGTCAGGTTCGGTGTCGAATCTACCGGCGGCGCCGGGCCGGCTCGGGCATGTTCGCTGGGGGCAGAGCCGCCGGGGGCCGGGCGGTCAGGCCACGATCTTCTCGAGCGTGTTGAGGTTGCGGGTCGTGAGCCACGGCTTGTGCCGGCCCGCGCTCTGCGCCTTGCCCATGGCCGAGTCGAGCGTCGAGCCCTTGGGCACGCTCCAGTACACGACGCCGTCGCCGGGTTGCGCCTGCTCGATCGCCGGGTCGAGTTCGACCGCCAGCAGCTCGTCGCGCACCTCGTCCTTCAGCACGAAGACCACGTAGGCGTGACGATCGGCCGAGCGCTCGTACGGGAAGGCATCGATGATCCGCCGGAGCCTGTCCACCGGGAGCACGTGCACCCACGCCTCGTAGCCGAAGCGCTCGCGCAGCGCGGTCTCCAGCTCGGTCGTGACAGCATCCGCCGTCGCCTCGGCGTCAAAGAGGACGTTGCCGCTGGCCAGAACGGTGCGCACATCACGGAACCCGAGACCGCGGACCACCTCGGCGAGGTCGGCCATCTTCATGGTCACGCCGCCGACGTTGACCCCGCGCAGCAATCCCGCGTAGCGCGTCATGCCCCGAGGTTAGTGGTCGTGACCTTCATGGTCGTCGGATGCGGCGCCCACCAGGGCGGACGCGTCACCCGAGTCGTCGTCGGCCAGCGCACTCGCGGTGAGGGCGCTGACGTCGACCGCCTTGCCCTTCGTGTCGACCACCTTCGCCTTGGAGAGGATGAAGGCCAGCGTCTTGGCACGCGCGACCTCGCCGATCATGGCCGGCAGCTGGCCGTTCTGCTGGAGGATCTGGATGAACTCCCCCGGCTCCATGCCGTACTGCGCTGCCGACTGCACGAGGTAGGTGGTGAGCTCGTTCTGGCCCACCTTGATCTCCTCCTTCTCGGCGATCGCGTCGAGCAGGATCTGCGAACGGAACGATTTCTCGCTGGACTCGGCGACCTCGGCACGGTGCACGTCGTCGTCGAGGCGGTTCTCGTTCTCGAGGTGGCGGTGCACCTCATCGTCGATGAGCTTCTGCGGCACCGGGATCTCGGTCTTCTCGAGCAGCACCTCGACGATCTTGTCGCGCGCCTGCGCGCCCTGGCCGAACTCCTTGCTCTTGCCGAGCTGCTCTCGCAGGTCGGCGCGCAGCTCGCCGATGGTGTCGAACTGGCTGGCGATCTGGGCGAAGTCGTCGTCCGCCTCGGGCAGTTCGCGCTCTTTGACGCTCAGGACCGTGACGGCGATCTGGGCGTTCTCGCCCTCGTGGTCGCCGCCGAGCAGCTTCGACTCGAAGGTCGTGTCCTCACCTGCCGTGAGGGTCTCCAGCGCCTCATCGATGCCGTCGATGAGCTCGCCGGAACCGAGCTCGTAGGAGATGTTGGATGCCGCATCCACCTGCTCGCCGCCGATGGTCGCGGTCAGATCGATGCTCACGAAGTCGCCGGTCTTGGCGGGACGGTCCACGGTCACCAGCGTGCCGAAGCGGGTGCGCAGGTTCTCGAGCTCGTTCTCGACCTCGTCGGGGGTGACCTCGACCGGGTCGACCTCGAGCTTCAGGCCGTCGTACTTCGGCATCGTGAACTCGGGGCGCACATCGACCTCGACGGTGAACTCGAGATCGCCGGTGAAGTCCTTCTCGTTCGGCCAGGTGGTCACGTCGGCCTCGGGGCGGCCGAGCGGACGGATCTTCTCGGCCTCGGCGGCCTCGCGGTAATAGCGGTCGAGTCCCTCGCTCACCGCGTGGTTGAGCACCTCGGCCCGGCCCACGCGCTGGTCGATGATAGGCGGCGGCACCTTGCCCTTGCGGAAGCCCGGGATGCTCACCGACTCGGCGATGTGCTTGTAGGCGTGCTCGATGCTGGGCTTGAGCTCGTCGGGCGTGACGGTGATGCTGAGCTTCACGCGCGTGGGGCTGAGCTTCTCGACGGTCGTAGAGACCATGGGGACGTACTCCTGTGATGTGTAAGTTCGGGGTGATGCAGTCGGGGCGACAGGATTTGAACCTGCGACCTCCCGCTCCCAAAGCGGGCACTCTAGCCAAGCTGAGCTACGCCCCGCGGGGTCGTGCGGGCCAAATGGCCTCGCACAGTCTAGCGGGGATGCGCGGGAGCCCGTTGCGGCCGCGACCGGGCAGTGGTGGCTGTTCTCGTGCGATCGAAAGGGCCATATCCGCCCTCTCGCGTGGCGAAGGGTCGGATGTCGGTGCCCGCGCGCACACTGGGGACATGGCAGACGTCGAGATCATGGAGGTGCGGGCCTTCGAGCCGCGCTGCCTCGAGTGCGGCGAGACGGGCCCGATCGAGTCGAGCGCGTTCTTCGCGATGGCGTGGGACGAGGCGCACGTGTGCGTGGCGGTGCGCATCGATGCGGATGCGGTGGAGCTTCGGATGGCCGGCTGACGCGCCGATGCACCTGACCATCGACATCGACCTGGACGCCCTGACCGGGGACCACGCCGCCGAGCTCGGCCGCATCCTGCGTTATTGGGGTGGCGCCATGACGCAACTCGACCTGACTCAGCCGCTGGAGCACGAACTCTCCGACAGCGAGTACAAAAACGTTGGGGTGCTGAAGCTCGGATAGACTTCCGGGGCACCTCGGGGCGGTAGCTCAATGGTAGAGCCTCAGTCTTCCAAACTGATTACGCGGGTTCGATTCCCGTCCGCCCCTCCACGAAGTCACCCCGCCAGATGCCGCGCGAGGAACGCCCCCACCTCCTCGACCTCGGACCACGGCACGCGCTGGTGCGGCCGCGAGAACGCCACCATGCGCTTCTCGCTCGACCCGAGCGCACCGAAGATCGCGATGCCCGACTCCCGGTCGATCTCGGGATCGTCCCAGGGCAGCAGGTAGGTGACCGGGATCGTGATGCAGCGCATTGCATCCATCAGGGCGTCGGATGCAACCGCGGCCCCCAGCACCGCGACCCGGATGCGGTCGTCGGCCGCGATCAGCCGCGCGCCGATCTCGGTCGCCAGCGTCATGCCGCGGTAGCCGACCGGCACCGGGCCGAGTTCGTCGAGCAGGGCGTCGAGAGTTGCGCGCCATTCGGGCACCGCGCGCTCGGCCAGTAAGCCGTTGAACTCGGACACGATCGGCCCGAGTGGTTCGCCGGCTTCGCGTGCTGCCTGCATGCGGGCGACCCAAGCGGCGTCCTCCTCTGACCGCGGCCGATCACCGTGACCTGGCGCGTCGATCGCGGCGACGTGGAATCCGCGAGCACTGACGAGCTGGATGGCGCGGCGCATGACGGCGGGCACGAGCATGTGCAGCCCGCCCGGATGGCCGCTCAGGACGAGCGGCGCACCGTCGGCGGCAGCCACCGGGGACCAAAGGGCGCCGGGTACGCCGTCGATCGCAAAGCGGCGCTCGACGATGCCGTCGGAGGAGGTCTCTGAGGCGAAGTGCATGGTGGGCGGCCAGTGTACGACCCGGGGCCGCGATATCCTGCCGACTTGAGCACATCACGCATCGAGTTCTGCGCCTTCGTCGAGCCGCAGCAGGGCGGAACCTACGCGCACATCCGCGAGTTCGCGACCCGAGCGGAGGCCACCGGTTTCGACGGCTTCTTCCGATCCGACCATCTCCTGCCGATCGGCGACCGGGTGGCACCGGGCACCACGGACGCCTGGACGACGCTTGCCGGGCTGGCCCGCGACACCGAGACGCTCACCCTCGGGGCGCTCGTGTCGCCGGTCACCTTCCGGCATCCGTCGCTCCTGGCGGTCCAGGTCGCGAACGTGCACGAGATGTCCGGTGGGCGCGCCGAACTGGGACTCGGCGCCGGGTGGTACCAGGGCGAGCACAGCGCCTATGGGATCCCGTTCCCGCGTGACCGCTTCGATCGACTGGAGGAGCAGCTCGAGGTCATCACCCGGCTCTGGTCGACCGACGACGAGTTCTCGTTCGCCGGCGAGCACTACTCGCTCAGCAATGCACCCGGAGTCCTCGCTGCCGGCCTCGCTCGACCCAGGCTGATCATCGGCGGCGACGGGCCGCGGCGCACCCCCGAGCTCGCCTCGAGGTTCGCCGACGAGTACAACGCGTTCTGCGGGCCGGATGAGACCCGCGAGCGCATCGCGCGGGTGCGCGCCGCCGCGGAGAAAGCCGGACGCGATCCCGACGAGTTGCGGTACTCCGCCGCCGTGACCGTGGTCGTCGGCACCGACCAGGATGCCGTGGCCGCCCGCCTGCGACGTGCCGGCATCGACGACCCGGCCGACGAGGGGGTCGCCGCCGGCACACCCGATCAAGTCGCCGAGCGCATCGCGCGCTACCGCGGGTGCGGGCTGTCTCGCATCTACCTGCAGTTCATCGACGTCACCGACGCCGACCACGTCGAGCTCTGCGGCGAGCGCGTGCTGCCCGCCCTGGCCGAGCTGCTCGCCGACAAGTAGCGGCCGCGCTACCCCACGACACCCGCAACCTCGCGCGCGATCTGCAGCTCCTCGTCGGTCGGCACCACGAGCACGGCGGAACCCGCACCGTCCGGCGAGATGACCCGCGGCTCCGACGACGCCGCCGTGTTGAGCGCCTCATCCACCTCGAGCCCCAGGAACCCGAGCCCCTCCACCGCACGCGCCCGGATCACCGACGAGTTCTCGCCCACGCCCGCCGTGAACACGAGCGCGTCGATCCCTGAGAGCACGGCTGCATATGCGCCGATGTAGCGCACCAGCCGGTGCACGTACACATCCACGGCCAGGGCGGCCGCCGCATCCCCCGCGTCGGATGCGGCGAGCAGGTCGCGCATGTCGCTGTGCCCGCCCAGCCCCAGGATGCCGCTGCGCCGGTTGAGCAGGTCGTCCAGCCCCTCCGCGTCGAACGCCCCGATCCGCTGCAGGTGCAGCAGCACGGCGGGGTCGATGTCGCCCGACCTGGTTCCCATGACGAGCCCCTCCAGCGGTGTCATGCCCATGGAGGTCTCGACCGAGGCGCCGCGCTCGATCGCGGTGATGGACGCGCCGTTGCCCAGGTGCGCGACCACCATGCGCAGCGACCCCAGCGGGCGCCCCAGCACCTCGGCCGCGCGCGCCGACACGTAGGCGTAGGAGGTGCCGTGGAACCCGTACCGCCGGATCCCGTGCTCGGCCGAGACGGCTCGGTCGATCGCGTAGGTGTAGGCGACGGGCGGCAGGGTCGCGTGGAAGGCCGTGTCGAAGACCGCCACGTGCGGCACGTCCGGCAGCGCGGCGAGCGCCGCTCGGATGCCCTCGAGCCCCGGCGGGTTGTGCAGCGGGGCCAGCTCGCTGAGGCGCTCCAGCTCCGCGATGACCGCGTCGACGACGACGGTCGCCTCGACGAATCGCGAACCGCCGTGCACGATGCGGTGGCCGACCGCGTCGATGCTCGCGACATCCACCTCGGCCAGCGCGACCGCGAGCGCGGCCGCGTGATCGGGCACCTCCGAGCCGGCCACGCCGACGCGCTCCACGATGCCGGACGCGATCGAGGAGCCGGCCGCGGCATCCACCACCTCGTACTTGAGCGAGGACGACCCGGCGTTGACGACGAAGACACGCATCAGGCGGTCCCGCCCGATGCCTGCGCCTGGATGGCCGTGATCGCGATGGTGTTCACGATGTCGCGCACCAGCGCCCCGCGCGAGAGGTCGTTGATCGGCTTGGCGAGCCCCTGCAGCACGGGCCCGATCGCCACGGCTCCGGCCGAGCGCTGCACCGCCTTGTACGTGTTGTTCCCCGTGTTGAGGTCCGGGAACACGAAGACCGTCGCGCGACCCGCGACATCCGAGCCGGGCATCTTCGACTCCCCCACGGTCGGGTCGGCGGCCGCGTCGTACTGGATCGGGCCGGCCACCGGCAGTTCGGGCGCTCGCGAACGAACCAGCTCCGTCGCCGCCCGCACCCGGTCGACGTCGGCGCCCGAGCCCGACTCCCCGGTCGAGTAGCTCAGCATCGCGACCCGCGGCTCGATACCGAACTGACGGGCCGTAGCGGCCGACGAGATCGCAATGTCGGCTAGCTGTTCGACGGTCGGCTCGGGGATGACCGCGCAGTCCCCGTAGACCAGCACGCGGTCGGCGAGCGCCATCAGGAACACGCTCGAGACCACCGAAACCCCCGGCGCCGTCTTCACGATCTCGAACCCCGGCCGGATGGTGTGCGCCGTCGTGTGCCGCGCCCCCGACACCATGCCGTCGGCGAGACCGAGGTGCACCATGAGCGTCCCGAAGTACGACACGTCGGTCACCGTGTCCTCGGCCGCCTGGTGCGAGATGCCCTTGTGCTGCCGCGCCTCGAAGTACACCTCGGCGAAACGCGCGTGCAGCTCGGGGTCGGTCGGCGAGACCACCCGGGCGGATGCGATGTCGGCTCCCAGCGCCGCCGCGCGCGAGCGCACCGCGGCCTCGTCACCCAGGATCGTGAGCTCGGCCACCCCCCGCTGCAGCACGATGCCCGCCGCCTGCAGGATGCGGTCGTCGTCGCCCTCCGGCAGCACGATGTGCCGGCGGTCGGCTCGGGCCCGCTCGACCAGCATGTGCTCGAAGCGCAGGGGAGTCATGACCGGCGACGCCGGCAGCGAGAGCCGGCGGACGAGCTCGGCCGCGTCGACGTGCCGCTCGAACAGCGCGAGCGCGGTCGCGTACTTCTGCGGTGAATCGGCCGCGAGCCGGCTGCGGGCTCGCGTGATGCGCACGGCCGTGTCGAACGTCCCGAGCGCGTTGCCGGCGATCGGCAGCGCGGCGCCGAGACCGTCGATGAGCCGCTGCACCCCCTCGGCGAGTGGGAAACCTCCGTTGAGCACGATGCCGGTGAGCGCGGGGAAAGTGGGCGAGAGGTGCGCCATGAGCGCGCCCAGCACGACCTCCGAGCGATCCCCCGGCACCACCACGACCGCACCCTCGGTGAGCCTCGGTAGCACGTTGTCCAGCGACATCGCGGCGACCACGGTGTCGCGCACCGGCCGGTCCAGCCCCGCCTCGTCCCCCGCGATCATGCTCGCCTCGGCCGCGGTCAACACGTGCCGCAGGAGCGGCGCGGTCAGCTCGGAGTCCTCCGGGATCGCCCAGGACGGGACCCCGATGGATGCCGCGACCGCCTCCGCGATGTCCCCGAGCGCCGCCGGGTCGGCCCGGTTCACCACCGTGGCCAGGGCAGCGGCGTGCTCGACCCTGAGCTCCTCGGAGGCCACGTGCGCGAGCCCGGCCAGGGACGCCGCGGTGCGGAACGCGCCGCCCTCGGACCGGCCGCCCAGCACGAGCAGGACCGGCGCCGCCAGATTGGCGGCGATCCGGGCGTTGGTCTCGAGCTCGGTCGGCGACCCGACGTCGGTATAGTCCGAGCCGAGCACCACGACGGCGTCGCAGGCGTCCTCCATGGCGGCGAAGCGCTCCAGGATCCGGGCGAGTGCGGCATCCGGGTTCTCGTGCAGCTCGGGGTAGCCCACGCCCACGCACGCCTCGTAGTCCAGCTCGGCGCTAGCGCGCTCGAGGAGCATCTCCAGCACGTAGTCGCGGTCGGGACCGGTGCGCGTGATCGGCCGAAACACCCCGACGCGGGCGACCGAGCCCTTGAGGGTCTCGAGCAGCCCCACCGCGATGGTCGACTTGCCGGTGCCGCCCTCGGCCGAGGTCACGTAGATGCGGGTCGCCACGCGTCCACGCTACGCGAGCCAGGCGGTCGCTCAGTAGCGACTCGGTAGTCCCTCAGTAGTAGACCGGGCCCGGCACGCCGCCACCCGCAGGGATCGCGTCGCCCGTGATGGCGACGCTGCGCGGCGAGCACAGGAACGCGATCACGTCGGCCACCTCCTCGGGTTCGACGATGCGGCCGATGACATTGTGGTTGAGGCGCTTCTCGAGCTCCTCGACGCTCGCGGTACCCGCCTCGGCCTCGCGCTGGATGCGGGCCGCGACCGACTCGGTGCGGGTCAGCCCCGGGTGCACGACCGTCACGTTGACGCCCTGCGGGCCGAGCTCGTCGGCGAGGTTCTTGGTGATCGCCGAGACCGCGATGTTGCGCACGGTCTGCGCCATCGACCCGGCCCGGCGGGCGCCGAGTCCGCTGACGTTGACGATGCGACCCCACCCCGCCGCCACCATGAGCGGAGCCACCGCGCGCGCGGCGCGCAGGTAGGCGAGGGGCTTGGCCTCGAACTGCTCGCGCATCGCGTCGTCGGGCGTCGCCGAGGCGACCGTGTTCATCTCGGGCGTCCAGGCCGCCGCGGCGGTGTTCACCAGGATGTCGATCCCGCCCAGCTGGGCGACCACCGCATCCACCAGGGCGCGGACCGACGCGTCATCGCGGTTGTCGACCGTCATGCCGACCACGCGACCCGCCGAGCCGGCCGCCGCGGCCTCCTCGGTCAGCGCCGCCGCCTCCTCCGCCCCGCCGCCGCGGGACGCGATGACGACCAGGGCGCCTTCGAGCGCGAGAGCCCGCGCGACCGTGCGACCGATGCCCCGAGAACCGCCGATGACCAGGGCCCGCCGACCCCCCAGCTGCAGATCCATGCCCCCAGCCTAGGCTCGGGCGGCCACCCTCCGGCGGCCGCCCGAGCACCCCCGATACTGCTGTCCTCTACCCAAGAGACGGCGAACCCGCCTCGCTATGACGCGGCAGAACGGGTTAAGCCGGTTTTCACCCGCGGAACCCCCCATCCGGGGGGCGCGTGTCCCCCATAAGGAGCACTAACCTGACACAGGCGGCGCCGCGCCCCCCAACCGCGGCGGACCGCCGAATCTCAGCCCCACATACCCCCACATATCCCCGAATACCCGAAAGTCAGCCCCCCATGACTGTCAATCCCACTGCTTCTGCCGCGCCCGCGGGCTGGTACCGCGACCCGCTCGGCATCCCCCAGCTGCGCTGGTGGAACGGAATCGGCTGGACGAACCACATCCAGCAGGAGCGGGCCGAGTTGCACTCCTACGAGCACGGCGCCCACCTCGCGCTCACGCCGTCCGTCGCCTGAGACCGCGCACTCCGTGAACCGCCCGGCAGCCCGGGCGGTTCAGCGCTGCAGGAAGGTCAGCACCGCCAGCACACGGCGGTGATCCGACCCCGAATCCTCCAGGCCGAGCTTGCCGAAGATCGCGGTGACGTTCTTCTCCACCGCGCCCACCCCGATGAAGAGCTGCTGGGCGATCGCGGCGTTCGTGCGTCCCTCGGCCATGAGCTGGAGCACCTCCCGCTCGCGCGGCGTGAGTGAGGCGAGCGGGTCGATGCGCCGGCCGAGCAGCTGCGCCACGACCTCCGGGTCGAGCACTGTGCCCCCGGCCGCGATGCGATCGATGGCGTCGGTGAGCTCTGCCAGTGACGCGACCCGGTCCTTGAGCAGGTACCCGACGCCGCCGCTGCCCGAGCCGAGCAGTTCCTGCGCGTAGGCGACCTCCACATACTGCGAGAGCAGCAGGATGCCGGTGCCCGGCAGCAGGGATCGCAAGCGAATCGCAGCGCGCACGCCTTCGTCTCGGAAGTCGGGCGGCATCCGGACGTCGAGGATCGCGAGCGCCGGGTCGAGCGCGGGGGCGTCTCGCAGCAGTTCCTCGGCATCGCCGTAGGCGCCGACGACCTCGTGCCCCGCCTCGGCCAACAGCCGCACGAGCCCTTCCCGCAGCAGCACAGAATCGTCGGCCACCACCACGCGCATGCCCCCAGCGTAGGGCGCGAGAGTATGCACTTCGGCGGATCGCAGTACACCGCCATGACCGAAGTGCGTACTCTCGGCGCGGTCAGAGAGGCAGGTGCGCCGTGACCACCGTGGGGCCACCGGCGGGGCTGGTGATCTCCAGCGTTCCGCCGAGGCCGCGCACGCGCTCGTGCAGGCCAGCGATCCCGTGTCCCTCGACCTCTGCGGCGCCGCCGCTGCCGTCATCGGTCACCACGAGTTCGAGCCCGTCGGCAAGCCGCACCGTCACCGTGGCCTTCGACGCCTCGGCGTGCTTGGCCGCGTTGGTGAGCGCCTCCGCCGCGATGAAGTACGCGTTGCGCTCGAGCTCGGCAGGCAGCACGGTGCCCTCCGGCAGCTCGGCGACCACGGTCGTCGGCACGGCCGAACGGACCGCGAGCGACTCGAGTGCGGCGACCAGGCCGCGGTCGAGCAGGATCGGCGGCGCGAACCCGCGCGAGAGCGCCCGCAGCTCGTCGAGGGCCTCGCGCGACTGGTCGAGCGCCTCCTTCAGGAGGGTGCGCGCCGCATCCGGGTCGTCGTCGAGCTTGCGGTCCGCGGCGGCCAGATCCATCTGCAGGCGCACCAGGCGCTGCTGCGGTCCGTCATGGATGTCGCGCTCGAGCCGGCGCAGGGCGGTGCCTTCGGCAGCGACGGCGGCACTGCGCGACTCCGCGAGTCCGGTGACCTGCTCGCGCAGGCCCTCGCTCGCGAAGGCGGAGAGCATCCCGCGGCCGATGCCGTAGTGCACCCGGGTCAGGCCACGGGTCACGAAAGGCAGCGTGAGCGTGAAGAGGATGCCGACCACCAGGAAGAAGATGCTGTCGCTGGTGCGCACCGCGGCATCCGTCACCTCGACCCATGGCTCGCCGGTCAGCCAACCCCAGAAGGTCCACTCGCGGTCACCGAGCGGGATGTAACGCTGCCAGAACCAGTAGGTCAGGCCGCCGAGCGCGCTCGAGACCCAGGTGATGGTGAGGGCCCAGGTGACGGTTCCGACGATCGGGTTCACGATCATCGTGTGCAGCAGGTAGAGCCAGTAGTGCCCGTCGACGACGGGGCCGATGAGCTTGGCGAACCATCCGCCGTCGCGCGCCGCGTGATCCCAGCGCGGCGGGGTGATGCGCGGGAAGCCCGCCGCCCGCAGACGCAGGACCTCGACGTAGCCGAAGCCGCGGCCCACGAAGAGCCCGGCGAGCACGATGAAGATGCCGACCAGGATGAAGATCATGCCGACACCGGTGAAGAACACCGACGCGGTGATGCTCGTGCCCGCGATCACGATGGGCAGCAGAGGCAGCAGGAAGCCCAGCTCGCGCGGGACGCCGCGCCAGAGCCGCGCATAGAGCGGCGCGCCGGCCGGGGTGGTCTCAGTGGTGGTCATGGCTGCTCTCCTCTATCTTCACGTCCTGCCCCGGCTCGACCACCACGAACTGGCCCATCATGCCCAGGTCCTCGTGGCGCAACAGGTGGCAGTGGTACATGTACGGGTGCTCCGCGTCGGCGTAGTCCGCGAAGCGCATGACGAGCTCGTACGTCCGGTCCGGTGGCAGGTAGACGGTGTCCTTCCAGCCGGCCAATTCGGGCGGCGGCGGCGCGCCGTCGATCGAGACGACCTGGAACTGCACGTCGTGCACGTGGAAGTTGTGCGGGAACGACATGTTGTTCCTCACCCGCCACAGCTCGGTGGTGTCGACGGTGACGACCGCGTCGATGCGGTTCATGTCCATCTTCTGCTGGTTGATCTGGGTGCCGTCGAGCACGAAGTCGCGCACCTCGGATGCCTCCCCCGGGTCGATCCGCTCCACCGGCACCAGCGCGGCGGGCACCGATCCCGTCGAGGCGAGCACCCCGGCCGCGCGCAGCTCGAGCACGTCGAACCGGTCCGAGGCGCCGTCCGCCGCCCCGCCGAACCCGACGACGCCGCCCAGGTCCGGGAGCTCCGAGCGCAGCACGACGTGCTCGCCCGGGGCCATCCGCACGAGCACCTCGGCCCGCTCCCCCGGCGAGAGCTGCACGCCCCGCACCGGCACCGGCGCGGACAGCAGGCCGCCGTCGCTGGCGATCTGAGCGAACTCGCGTTCGTCCGAGAACGCGAAGCGGTAGATGCGCGCGCTCGAGGCGTTGAGCAGGCGAAGGCGCACCACGTCGGTGACCACGTCGAGGTACGGACCCACCGTGCCGTTGACGAGCAGGGTGTCCCCCAGCTTGCCGACGAAGCCGTCGCTCGTGAAACCGAGCGATCCGTCGGGGCGGATGGCGGCATCCTGCACGATGACCGGGATGTCGTCGACGCCGTAGTCGCGCGGCAGCGGCAGGGCGGCCTCCGCCGGATCGTCGAGGATGAACATGCCGGCCAGCCCCTCGCGCACCTGATCGGCGGTCTCACCATGCGGATGCGGGTGGTACCACAGCGTCGCCGCGGGCTGGTCGATGCGCCAGCGCGGGGTCCAGCTCGCACCGGGCGCGACCGGCTGGTGGGGCCCTCCGTCGATGGCCGCGGGCAGGTGCATGCCATGCCAGTGCAGGGTCGTCGTCTCGTCCAGCCGGTTGGTGAAGCGCACCTCGACCTGCTCGCCGCGGCTCGCGCGGAGAGTGGGGCCGAGGTAGGAGCCGTTGTAGCCCGCCGTCGGGGTGGCCTGCCCCGGGAGGAACTCCGTGCCGCCCTCGTCGGCCGTGAGATCGAAGACGCGCGTGCCGTCGGCGTCGACGGTGGAGACGGCCAGGGGCGGGATCGCCAGGGGCGCCCCGAACTCGACCTCGCCCACGGTGGAGATCACGGGTGCACCGAACAGCCCCGTGCACCCGGACAGCAGTCCGGTCGTGGCGAGCGCGGTGACGCCGAACACGGCAAGGGTTGCGAGGACGGCACGTGGACGACGCAGCGGCATGCATCCAGGCTCTCTGCCCGGTGCGGGCGCGGGAATCCGGCGAGCGCCCCGGATCGGGTGGGGTTTTCCCGACACCCGACCGGGGGCGGGCGCGCCCTGGGCATCGCCTGGGAGATCGGCTTAGCCCAGCCTCAGCTTGCTTGCGGGATTTCCCTGGCTGGGTACCGTGAAGACATGACCGACGTGAAAGCAGTCCCTCAGAGTTCCATCGACCCGGACGTGACGTCGGGAGTCGCGCAGTTCCTGACCCCGGTGGTCGTCGACCTGCAGGCACTCGCCGTTGACGGCAAGCAGGCGCACTGGCACGTCCGGGGCCCGAACTTCCAGGCGGTGCACGAGCTCCTCGACGAGGTGGTCGCGCACGCACAGGAGTTCGCCGACCTGGCCGCCGAGCGCGTCGTGGCCCTGGGCCTTCCGATCGATGCGCGCATCCAGACGGTGGCCAAGAAGACCTCCACCCCCGCGCTCAAGGAGGGGTTCCAGCAGTCCGATCAGGTGATCGCCCAGGTGATCGCCGGCATCGACGCGACCCTCAAGAACGTGCACACCGCGATCGACGAGCTCGACGCTCTCGACCAGGCGTCGCAGGATGTCGCCATCGAGATCGCCCGCGGGCTCGAGAAGGACCGCTGGTTCCTCTTCGCGCACATCGCGGGCTGAGGCGGGGCCCGCTGTTCCTGCCCTGACCCAGACCCGGCCTAACCCCGGAACGTCCAGGTGCCGGCCACCATGGTGGCGTGCACCGGCATGTCCCGGAGGGACTCGGGGTCGCACGTGCGCGGGTCCTCGTCCGTGATGACCAGGTCCGCCGGGCCGCCCTCGGCCAGCGCCGCGACCCCGCCCTGCGAGGCGCGCAGGGCCGCGTCCACCGGGATGCGCTGCTCGGGGTGCCACGGATCGCGACCGTCGCGCGACCGGGTGACCGCCGCCGCGATCGCGATCCACGGGTCCAGGGGCGCGACCGGGGCATCGCTTCCGAGCTCCAGCTCCGCGCCCGCGTCGAGCAGCGCGCGGAACGGGTAGGCCCGCCCCGTGCGGCCCGCCCAATAGTGATCGGCGACGTCGCGGTCGTCCATGGCGTGCTCGGGCTGCACACTCGCGATGACCCCGAGCGCGGCGAAACGCCCCAGATCCGCATCGCGGACCAGCTGCGCGTGCTGGATGCTGCCTCGCTCGCCTGCGTCCGCCGGCATCCCGAGCGCCTCGAAGGCGTCGAGCGCGACGGAGGTGGCCCGGTCGCCGATCGCGTGGATGGTGGGCACGAGCCCCCGCTCGAGCCCGGAGCGCGCCACCGCCACGAGCGCCGACGGCTCGTAGGTCGGGATGCCGGCCGCCTCCGGCCCGGTCAGCCCCGGGTAGGCGTCGTCGCACCACGCCGTGCGCGTGTTGAGCGAACCGTCGGTGAAGAGCTTGAACCGTCCGCCGGTCAGAAGCCCGTCGGAGTCGCCGAACGGCTCGCCCGTGCGGATGCCTGCCACGACCGCGGCCTCCAGGTGCGGCGGGTACACGTTGGCCCGCACCCGCAGTCCGCGGAACCCCGCCGCGAAGCGGCGCGCCCACGCCGACGGGGCGTCGTCGAACTCGAAGTCCGTGATGCCGACCACGCCGCGCTGGGCGGCGCGCTCCGCGGCGGACAGCACCCAGGCATCCATGGTCGCCTCGGGCACCTCGCTCAGCCGCACGTTGAGGTCGAAGGCGGGTTGCTCGCGCAGCCACCAGTCCTCCGGCGGCAGCCCCATGAGCGCGAGCGCCGCCGCGTTGGACCACACGGTGTGCACATCGCCGCTCACGAGCGCCACGGCCGGTCCGCCCAGCTCGAGCAGCACCGGGGTGGGCGCCTCGGGCCACAGCCCGTCGCGGAAGCCCTGCCCGACGACCACCGTTCCCGGCTCCTGCGGGTTCGCGGCGAGGTGCGCCCGCACGAGCTCGACGACCTCGGCCGCCGACCCGGCCGGCGAGACGTCGAGCCGGGCCGAGCGCAGAGCCCACTGGCCGACGTGCACGTGCTGATCCCACAGCCCGGGCCCGGCGAAGCGGCCCTCCAGGTCGACCGACTCCAGGTCGTCCAGTCCCAGCAGATCGTGCTTCGCGACACCGATCGAGCGGATGCGCCCCCCGGCCACCAGCAGATCCCGCGGCGCATCGACGCCCGGCACCCGAACCCGGCGCAGGAGCCAGGCGCTCACTCGCGGTTCTCCGCCGGGTGCAGACCCTCGACGCGGCGCATCTCCTCGGCCAGTTCGGGGTGGGAGTAGCGGCCGTCGCCCGCCAGGTGCTCGATGATGCTCTCGCGGTCGGAATCGATGCGCGCCTGACTGAGCTTCTTGCGGGCGTCCACCCGTGACACCGGGACCCGGATGCCCACCGTCCCGGTTGCGAGCCGACGCGCCTCCTCCGGGTCGATCCGCAGCGAACGCGCCCCCGGCATCCCGGCCTCGAAATGGTCGACCAGGCGCTCGAGCACGACCATGTTCTCGTCCTCGGTGAGCACCTCGGGAACGCCGTACAGGTGCGCGGTCACGTGATTCCAGGTCGGCACCATGTCGGACTCGTCGGCATACCAGCTCGGCGAGACGTAGCCGTGCGCGCCCTGCACGATCACGAGCAGCTCGCGACCGCTCCCCACCTCGTGCAGGCGGTCGTCGGGGCGGCCGAAGTGCGTGAGCAGCACGATCCCGTCCGCGGTCTCGTCCAGCAGGGTCGGGTAGTGCGAGGCGACCATGCCGCGTGCGGTCTCCGAGACGAAGGTGATCCAGGGGTTCTCGCGCACCAGGCGCTTGATCTCGTCCTCGTCGGTGAGCAGGTAGTGCGGCGTGTGGCGCATGAGCCGACTATGCCTGATCGGCCGGGCACCAGTACAGTTTGCGACCGCCCAGCTCCTGCATCGCGATGGGCGTTCCGCACAGCAGGCACGGCTCGCCCGTGCGCTTGTACACCCAGTGCGGCGGCGCCGGGTCGCCCGAGGCCTCGTCGTCCATGGTGTACATGTGCCCGGTCTCGACGCCGATGCGCAGCAGGTGCACCCAGTCGCGCCACAAGCCGCGCACGACCTCCTCGGGCACATCGCGCCCCGCCGCGAACGGGTTCTGCCTGGCGCGGAAGAGCAGCTCCGCCCGGTAGACGTTCCCGATGCCGCTCACCACGGACTGATCCATGAGCAGCAGCGCGATGGCCGTGGGCTTGCGGCGCACGACCTCGGTGAAGCGCTCCTCCCCCGCGTCCGCGTCGTCCACGATCGGGTCCGGTCCGAGCCGGTCGATGACCGACTGCACCTCGTCGGCGGTCAGCACCTCGCAGGCGGTGGGCCCGCGCAGGTCGGCGACCGCGGTCGGAGTCAGCAGGCGCACCCGGACCTGGCCGATCGGATCGGGCGGGAACGCCGCCGGGTCGAGCCCGGCACCCGGCGTCTCGCTCTCCGACATGCGCAGGCGGGTCAGCCGCGGCGCGCCGATCGACGACAGGGATGCCTCTCCCGTCCCTCCCCCGGAGATGTCGCCCGCGAAGTCCCACGCTCCGTACATGCCCAGGTGCACCCGCAGCCACAGCCCGTGGTCGAACTCCAGGAAAAGCTGCTTGCCCACCGCACGCGCCAGAACGATGGCGTGGCCGTCGAGCATCGCGGCGCCCGCGGCGAAGCGGCCCTGCGGCGAGGTCACCCGCGCGGGTGCGTGCAGGAAGTGCCGGGCGAACTGCCGTGCGATGCGATGGACGGAATGGCCCTCGGGCATCAGTGACGACCCCCGCTCACTCGATGACGTGCCCCGCGATGGCTCCCGTGGTCTCGTACTCGGCGAGCTGCGCGATGCGGCGGGCGTGGCGCTCCTCGTCGCTGAACGGGGTCGCGATGAAGGTGTCGATGAAGCGGATCGCCTGGTCGAGCGAGTGCTGCCTGGCTCCGATCGCGATGACGTTGGCATCGTTGTGCTCGCGCGCCAGCTCCGCGGTCGCGACGCTCCAGACCAGGGCGGCACGGCATCCCTCGACCTTGTTGGCCGCCATCTGCTCGCCATTTCCCGATCCGCCGAAGACGATGCCCAGCGCCTCGACGCCCGAGCGTTGATCGCGCACGACCGCCCGTGCCGCGTTGATGCAGAAGCTCGGATAGTCGTCCAGAGGGTCGAAGCTGGTCGGCCCGTGGTCGATCACCTCGTGACCGGCGCGGGCGAGATGGTGCTGCAGATCGGTGCTGAACTCGAGGCCCGCGTGATCGGTCGCGATGTGGATGCGCACGCTGTCAGTCTACGGAGCACCACCGGTCCGGCCTTGTCCGATCGCGACGACGGGGGGACCATGGAACATGGCACGAAACGCGATCCCGGCCCTCATGCCCCGGCTCGCCGCCGGAGCCCACCGCTCGCCCCGGCGCGGGGCCTGCTTCATGGAGTTCGCGTCGTTCCTCGCCGGTGAGCGGTGGAGCGACCACCCGGACTGCACCGATCCGGTGCTCGCCGCACTCGCCCGCGAGGTCAACGACCGGCTGCCCGATTCCCGCCGCGACGAGCTGCTCGTCCAGATCCCGCGCGTCATCGGGCTGCGCGGCGACGACCGGATCGTCGGCCTCGTGGTGGCGCTGCGCGCCGCGGCGGAGGCGATCCCGGTGGCGAGCATGGAGCGGCAGCGCTCGCTCGCCCTCGGCATGCAGGGCGTGCGGCACGACCTGACCGCGCGTGACGCGATCGACCCGGTGCTCGAACGGGTCGCCGAGGCCGCGCTGCGGGATGCGCCCGACGCCCGGAGATGGGCGGACCGGTACCTGTCGTACCGGCCGCCGGGCAGCCGTGCGCTGCACCCCTCGGCCGCGGAGACCATCGCCCAGCTGGCCGCCGCCGGCATCGCCCAGGCGTGCGTGCCCGACCCGGAGACCCGGCTCATCGCCATGCTCGGGCTCGCGATCGAGGATGCGGAGCGCGCCGTCGCGGTGCCGGTCTCCGCGCCCATCGCGCACCGGCATCCCATCGCGGTCTGAGGTCGTCCGCGACGCACGGGAGCGCTCAGCCGCCCCCGATTAGGCTGGGCAGATGCCTGGAGACAACCTCACCCGCATCGAAGCGCAGGAGCGCGCGAACATCATCGCCGTCGACTCCTACGCCATCGCCCTCGACCTGACCTCGAGCCCGGAGACCTTCCGGTCCACTACGACCGTGACGTTCACGGCGACGGGCGGAACCACGACCTTCGTCGACGCCATCACCGAGAAGGTCCACCGCGTCGAGCTCAACGGTGCGGCACTCGACCCCGACGCCGTCGCGGACGGCACCCGCATCCAGCTCGACGGGCTGCAGGAGAAGAACGTGCTCGTCGTCGAGGCGGACTTCGCCTACACCAACACGGGCGAGGGCTTGCACCGCTTCGTCGACCCGGTCGACCAGGAGGTGTACCTCTACACCCAGTTCGAGGTGCCCGACAGTCGCCGGGTCTTCGCGGTCTTCGAGCAGCCCGACCTCAAGGCGACGTTCCAGTTCACGGTGACCGCGCCGTCCAACTGGGCGGTCGTGTCGAACTCGCCGACACCGGAGCCCAAGCCCGGCTCGCAGGGCTTCGCGACCTGGACGTTCGAGCCCACACCGCGCATCTCGAGCTACATCACGGCGCTCATCGCCGGCCCGTACCAGTCGGTCCACAGCGAGCTCACGAGCTCGTCGGGGCGCGTCATCCCGCTCGGGGTCTTCGCGCGGAAGTCGCTCATGCAGTACCTCGATGCCGACTACATCTTCGACATCACGCGCAAGGGCTTCGCCTACTACGAGGAGAAGTTCGGCTACCCGTACCCGTTCGCCAAGTACGACCAGCTCTTCGTGCCCGAGTTCAACGCGGGCGCCATGGAGAACGCGGGAGCGGTGACCTTCACCGAGACCTACGTGTTCCGCTCGAAGGTCACCGACGCCATCAAGGAGCGCCGGGTCGTCACGATCCTGCACGAGCTCGCGCACATGTGGTTCGGCGACCTGGTGACCATGCGCTGGTGGAACGACCTCTGGCTCAACGAGTCCTTCGCCGAGTGGGCCTCCACGATCTCGACGGCCGAGGCCACCGAGTGGACGCAGGCCTGGGCCACCTTCCAGGCCATGGAGAAGAGCTGGGCGTACCGCCAGGACCAGCTGCCCTCGACGCACCCGATCGTCGCCACCATCACCGACCTGGAGGACGTCCAGGTCAACTTCGACGGCATCACCTATGCCAAGGGCGGGTCGGTGCTCAAGCAGCTCGCGGCCTGGGTCGGCATCGACGCGTTCTTCGCGGGGGTCGGCGCGTACTTCAAGAAGCACGAGTACGGCAACACCGAGCTGTCCGACCTGCTCACCGAACTCGAGGTCACAAGCGGCCGGGAACTCGGCGAATGGTCGAAGAAGTGGCTCGAGACCGCGGGCGTCAACACGCTCAAGCCCGCCGTCGCCGTCGACGACGCCGGGGTCATCACCTCGTTCTCGATCGAGCAGACCGCGCCCGAGGAGTGGCCCACCATCCGGCCGCACCGGCTCGCGGTGGGGCTCTATTCGTTCGCCGAAGGCGAAGCAGGAAGCACAGCCAACACCAACGCCGGCGTCGAGGGCGACCTGTCCCCGCGCCTGGTGCGCACGCACCGCGTCGAGCTCGACATCGACGGCGCATCGACCGCGGTGCCCGGGCTCGTCGGGCTGACCCGCCCCGACCTGATCCTGCTCAACGACGACGACCTCGCCTACGCCAAGATCCGCATGGACGACGCGAGCTGGCAGGTCGCCATCGATCACCTCGCCGACATCGACGACCCGCTCGCACGGGCCCTGGTGTGGGGCGCCGCCTGGGACGCGACACGGGATGCGGAGGTCGCCCCGAGCGACTACGTCGACCTGGTGCTGAACAACATCGCGACCGAGACCGAGTCGACCACCATGCGCCTCTCGCTCACGCAGCTGCTCCAGGTCGCGCGCAGCTACGTCGCGCCCGAGAAGCGGGATGCCGCCATCCGCCGGGTGGGCGACGCGCTCTGGGTGCTGGCTCAGGATGCCGCGCCCGGCACCGACGCCCAGTTCCAGTTCGTGAAGTTCTTCGCAGGCGTCGCGTCGACCCCGGAGCACGGTGACGCGCTCGCGGGACTGCGGGACGCATCCATCGCCCTGGAGGGCCTCGAGATCGACACCGACCTGGCCTGGGAGCTGCTCGAGGGTCTCGTGCTCATCGGGCGCGCGGACGAGACCGAGATCGCCGCCGAGCTCGAGAAGGACAACACCGCCAACGGCCAGCAGGCCGCGGCTCGCGCACGCGCCACCATCGCGACGCCCGAAGGCAAGCTCGCCGCGCTCGACGCCGCGATCGAGGACCACACCATCGCCAACGTGGTGCTGCGCAACATGGGGCTGGGGTTCCAGCACGTCAATGACCCCGACACGCTGCTTCCGACCGTGCCGCGCTACCTCGACGCACTGGCCGGGGTGTGGAAGGACCGGTCGTACCAGATCGCGTCGTACGTCATCCAGTTCTTCTACCCGGGCCCCCTCGCGTCGCAGCAGCTGGTCGACCAGACGCAGGCGTGGCTGGATGCCAACCCGGACATCCCGGCTCTGCGCCGTCTGGTGATCGAGAACCTCGCGGGCGTCACGCGCGCGCTTCAGGCGCAGGCGCGCGACCGGCTCGGGTAGCCCGATGGACTGGAGCGCGTTCTGGACCACGGTCACCGGGTTCCTGGTCGGACCGTGGGGCATCCCGCTGCGCCTCGGGGTCATCGTCGTGGTCTCGATCCTGGTGCGGGTCGCGCTGCAATTCGTGATCCGCCGGATCGTCAACCGGGTGGTGTCGGGCGTCAAGCGGAAGCAGAACGTCGACGACACGCTCGCACTGCAGGCCAGTCCGGTGCACGCGGCCCGGCTCGTGCAGCGCACGCGCGCGCTCGGCGGGGTGCTCAGCAGCGTCGTGACCACGGTGGTCGTCATCGTCGCGCTGCTGCTCATCGTCAACACGGTCGCGCCCGAGGCGACCGCGGCGTTCTCGCTCATCACGGCGGCACTCGGCGCGGGCCTCGGGTTCGGTGCGCAGAACGTCGTGAAGGACACCCTCAACGGGCTCTTCATGGTCAGCGAGGACCAACTGGGCGTCGGCGACATCGTAGATCTCGGGCCCGCGACGGGCGTGGTCGAGGCGGTCGGCATCCGCATCACGCAGATCCGCGACGTCAACGGCACGCTCTGGTTCGTTCGCAACGGCGAGATCCTGCGGGTCGGGAACATGTCGCAGGGCTGGGCACGCGTCATCATCGACCTCGCGGTGCCCTACGAGGCGGACGTCGAGGACGTCCAGTCCGTGATCCTCGCGACCGCGCTCGAGATGCGCGACGAGGCGAAATGGAAGCGGCTCATGATCGAGCGGCCGGAGGTGTGGGGCATCGAGTCGGTGTCCTCCGACGAGGTGGTCATCCGGCTCGTGGCCAAGGTGCGATCGGGCACGCGCGACGATGTCGCCCGCGAGCTGCGTGCGCGTCTCAAGCGCGCTCTCGACGAGCATGGCGTCAAGCTGCCCAAGCTCAGCTCGATCGTGCTCACCGGATACGAAGGTGCCGGGTCGGTGCGCGGTGCTCGCCCGCCCAAGACCGCGCAAGTGCCGACCGCGCTCAAGTCCGCCAAGGACTCGGCCCGCAAGCAGCGCCGGGCGACGCGGTTCGCGACGCGCGAGTCCATCGCGACGCAGCCTCCGGCATCGTCGGATAAGCCGCGCGACTTCGGGGTGGAGGACTGACGTGGCAGATCTGACGCTGCGCATGGGGCAGGGCGGCGAGCCGGTGGGAGGCAGCTTCTGGGCCGAGGTGGGCGGACGGGCGACCTTCGAGAAGCTCGTGCGCGCCTTCTACGAGGGGGTCCGAACCGACGAGGTCCTGCTGCCGATGTACCCGGAGCAGCCCGACCTCGAGGGGGCCATCCAGCGCCTCACCGGGTTCCTCGAGCAGTACTGGGGCGGGCCGGGAACCTACAGCGAGCAGCGCGGGCATCCGCGGCTGCGAATCCGGCACGCGCCCTTCCCGATCACTCCGGACGCCCGGGATCGCTGGCTGCACCACATGCGGGCGGCCCTGGACACCCTCGAGCTGTCCCCGCTCCACGAGTCGATGCTCTGGGACTACCTCGACCGCGCGGCCCACGCGCTGGTCAACACGCCCGGCCCGTCACGATAGCCTCACTTTCATGCCCCAGAACGCCGACGTCATCGTCATCGGAGCCGGTCTCGCCGGCCTGGTCGCCGCCGCAGAGCTCGTCGAGGCCGGCCAGCACGTCATCATCCTCGACCAGGAGCCCGAGGCCAGTCTCGGGGGGCAGGCGCACTGGTCATTCGGCGGGCTCTTCCTGATCGACTCGCCCGAACAGCGCCGCATGGGCATCAAGGACAGCCACGACCTCGCCAGGCAGGACTGGTACGGCAGCGCAGAGTTCGACAGGGACGAGGACGAGAACGGGCGCGAGTGGGCGGAGGCCTACCTGGCCTGGGCAGCCGGCGAGAAGCGCGAGTGGCTGCGCTCCAAGGGCGTGAAGTTCTTCCCCGTCGTCGGCTGGGCCGAGCGCGGCGGCTACACCGCCACGGGGCACGGCAACTCGGTTCCGCGCTTCCACATCGTGTGGGGCACCGGACCGGCCATCCTCGCGCCCTTCATCAAGGCCGTGCGCGCGGGTGTCGAGCAGGGCCTCGTCGAGTTCAAGTTCCGGCACCGGGTGGACGAGCTCATCGTGCGCGACGGCGCCGTGGTCGGGGCCAGCGGCTCGGTGCTCGCGCCCGACGACGCCCAGCGCGGCGAGCCGAGCAACCGCGACGTCGAGGGCGAGTTCTCGTTCGAGGCCCCCGCCGTGATCGTCGCGAGCGGCGGCATCGGCGGCAACCACGACCTGGTGCGCAAGAACTGGCCCGAGTGGCTGGGCAGCGCACCGGGCAAGATGCTCAGCGGCGTGCCCGCCCACGTCGACGGCCGCATGCTGGAGATCTCGGAGCACGCCGGCGCCCACCTCGTCAACGGCGACCGGATGTGGCACTACACCGAGGGCATCGAGAACTTCGCTCCCGTGTGGGACAAGCACGGCATCCGCATCCTGCCCGGGCCGTCGAGCCTGTGGTTCGACGCGACCGGCAAGCGCCTCCCGGTGCCGCTCTTCCCCGGTTTCGACACTCTCGGAACGCTCGGCTACCTGCGCACCACCGGGCACGACCACTCCTGGTTCGTTCTCACGCAGTCCGTCATCGAGAAGGAGTTCGCGCTCTCCGGCAGCGAGCAGAACCCCGACCTCACCGGCAAGAGCATCCGAGAGCTGGCCCGCCAGCGGCTCGCCAAGGGCGCGACCGAACCCGTCGAGGCCTTCAAGACCAAGGGCGCCGACTTCGTGGTCGCCGACACCCTGGACGAGTTGTTCGCGGGGATGCGCAAGCTCTCCCCCGGCGTCAAGATCGACACCCAGGGCATGCGCCGTGAGATCGAGGCACGCGACCGCGAGCTGGACAACGACTTCACCAAGGATGCGCAGATCACCGCCCTGCGCGGCGCGCGCAACTACCGGGGCGACCAGCTCATCCGGGTCGCGAAGCCGCACAAGTTCCTCGACCCCGCGCACCGGCCGCTCATCGCGGTCAAGCTGCACATCCTCACGCGCAAGAGCCTGGGCGGCATCCGCACCGATCTGAACGGGCAGGCGCTCGCACCCGACGGCACGCCGATCCGCGGTCTGTTCGCGGTGGGCGAGGCGAGCGGTTTCGGCGGGGGCGGCATCCACGGCTACCGCGCGCTCGAGGGCACGTTCCTCGGCGGCTGCCTCTTCACCGGCCGGCAGGCCGGGCGCTACCTCGCCGAGTAGCGGGGTCGCTCAGCGGGAGAGCGTCCAGGGCTTGCGCCGCACCAGGACGTGACCGCGACGGGTCGTCAAGCGCGTCCACGGGCCCGTCTCGAAGACGCGCACGTCGTCCTCGCCGAGGAAGCCCAGGCCAAGAGCCGCGAAGGCGGCGCCGGCGGGGACATGCTCGATACCCGGAATCGGACGACCCCACACCTCCGATCGGACGCGACGCACGATGCTCTCGCCTGCACCCTCCGGCACGGCCGCCGCGACCTCGTCGATACCCGCGCGCGCGATCGCGTCGAGCGTCGCCGGGCTCGCGGCGCTGAGCGGATGCCACCCCCCGCGAGGCGGGGAGATCGCGGCCCAGACGACCGTGTTGACCTCGATCGGCACGGAGACCCGGATCGGCCCGGGAACCGGTCCGGCCAGCGAGCGCGCCTGCGCCGCCTCGACCCGGGTCAGCAGCGACCGGATCGGGACGACCGCATCGAAGCTCTCCGTGGTGCCGTCCTCCCCTGCGCGCAGCGCCACCGTCCGCAGCCCCAGCACGGTCGGAGTCTCGTCGGTGAGCCCGGCGGGCGAGAGCACCGCGACGTAGACCGCCAGCACACCGCTGCCGGCGATCAGGCGCACCGACCCCTCCTCGATCCGCGCGGCGCGGGAGAGGAAGACCTGGAGGTCGTCGAGGGCCGATGCGTCGTCGAGGAAGAACGAACGACTCATCGCTCATAAACTACAGGCCATGGGCGATCCGCTGTCGGGACTGATGGCCGCACTCGACCTCACCGACACCGGGGCACGCACGAGCGAAGACATCTTCACCGGACCGAGCCAGTGGATGCCCGGCGGTCGCGTGTACGGGGGCCAGGTGCTCGCGCAGTCGCTCGTCGCCGCGAACCGCACCGTCGCATCCGATCGCTTCGTGCACTCGATGCACGGCTACTTCCTGCGTCCGGGCGACGTCAACCTGCCGATCACCTTCTCGGTCGACCGCATCCACGACGGGAGGTCGTTCTCGACGAGGCGCACCCAGGCCTACCAGGACGGCCTGCCCATCCTGTCGATGATCGCGTCCTTCCAGGACGTCGACGCGGGCCTCGAGCACCAGGCCGAGATGCCGGCCGACCTGCCCGATCCCGAGAGCCTGCCCAGCACGGCCGAGGTGCTCGCCCACATCGACCACCCGGTCGCGCAGTTCTGGGCCACCGAGCGCGCCTTTGACATCCGGCACGTCGGCTCCCCCATCTACCTCGCCGTCGAGGGCGAGCGGGTTCCGCATCAGGCGGTGTGGATGCGCGCGGTCGGCACCCTGCCCGACGATCCGGCCCTGCACCGGGCCGCGATCGCCTACGCGAGCGACCACACCATCCTGGAACCCGTGCTGCGCGGTCACGGCGTGCCATGGACCGCGCCCGGACTCAAGGTCGCCAGCCTCGACCACGCCATGTGGTGGCACCGCGACGGACGCGCGGACGAATGGCTGCTCTACGTGCAGGAGTCGCCCAACTCGATCGGCGGGCGCGGGCTGTCCTTCGGGCGGGTCTACGATCGGGGCGGCCGGCTGCTGGCGAGCGTCGCTCAGGAGGGCATGGTCCGGGTTCCGGCCTGACCCGCCGGCGCTCGGGCGACCGGCCGGTGCGGTCCATGATGGACCCATGACCGCCGACGACCCGCACCCCCTCGTCACCGCCTACCTCGACGCGCTGGGGCGCTCCGACCTGGATGCGATGCTCGCCCTGTTCGCGGATGGCGCGATCGTGCACTCCCCGCTCTACGGCGAGCTGCCGGCGACCGAGTTCTACCCGGGGCTTTTCGCCGACACGAGCGCAGCGACACTGACCCTGCTCGGGACGATGCGCGGAGCATCGGTCGACGGTGCCGAGCTGCTGTCGTTCTGGTTCCATTTCGATTGGCGCCTGCCGGACGGCACCGCCGCACCCTTCGAGGTCATCGACCTCGCCGAGCTGGATCGCGACGGGCGCATCCGCAGCATCCGGATCGTCTACGACACTGTGGATGTGCGCCCCGCGTTCGAGGACGCCACCGGCCGGCGCTGACGCCAGGTCTTGAGCGCGCCGTCCACGATGTCCCAGACGGCGACCCCGGCGGCAACGAAGGCGAACACGACCGCGAGCACGCCGCCGGGAGCGACCAGGGAGCCGATCTCGAGCTGTGCCGCGAACCGCGGGTCGAAGAACTGGTTCGTGGTAAAAAGCCACACCAGGATGCCGCCGGCCGCGAGCGCGAGGACGGCGTTCACCACGGCGAACGGCACGCTCCAGCGCCCGGCGCGATACACCGCGATGGCGAAGGCCAGCTCGAGCACCGCGATGACCGCCAGCACCGGCAGCCAGAGGGTCCAGAGCGCGGGCGCCAGCACCGGGAGCCCCTCGCCCCGGTCATCCGTGACGAACGGGAAGAGCTGCTGCCACAGCACCAGGACCGTCATGATCAGCAGGAAAACCGCGGATGCGATGGGCTCGCCGATGCGCACCGCACCCGTCGCCGGGAGGTCGGGGAGCATGTCCGGGTTCCAGGCGGATGCGAGCGGCTTACCCGCGTTCGTACGTTCGATGACCGCGAAGACCAGGGTGGTCCAGAATCCGAGGTGCACGATGAGGCCCATCGCGGTCGCCGCCACGGCGCCGATGACCTCGCCCGCACTGTCGGGCTGCGACAGCAGCACGCCGAGCGTGACGCCGACGACGGCGATCGGGAGAACGATCCCGTACAGGACCTTCATGAGCCGGATGTAGTCCGGGAAGAGCGCGGGCCCGATGAGGTGCAGCGGCCGGTCGGCGTAGCCCGCCGCGAGTCGATACGGGTCGCCCAGCTCGACGATGGTCTCCCGCTCGGCCGCCCCGGCATCCGCACCCGCTTCGACGCGGGCGTCGATCGCGTCCGCGATCGAGCCGCGCAGCTCGCGGTCGATGTCGTCGCGCTGCTGCTCGGGCAGCGATCGCTGGACGGCCCAGATGTAGCGGTCTGTCAGGGTGGCGGTCATCGTCGGTCTCCTTTGCCGGGTCGGTCGAGTTCGTGCAGGGCACGGGTCAGGGCACTCCAGTCCTCGAGCAGCTGCGCCGCGAGCACGGCGCCCTCGGCACTGGTGCGGTAGAACTTGCGCGGGCGCGCATCGTCGGTGTTCCAGTCGCTGGCGAGCAGACCCTGCTTCTCGAGGCGACGCAACAGCGGGTAGAGCGTGTTGCCGTCGGTGGCGATGCCGGCCGCCGCGAGCCGTTCCAGCAGCGCGTAGCCGTAGTCGGGTTCGCGCAACAGCAGCAGGCAGGCGAGCACGACCGTGCCGCGCCGGAGCTCCTGCAGATGCCCGCTCTCGATTTCACTCACCTGCCACACTGTACTGTGTATCGCACACCATTACAACCCGCACAATATAGTGCGTCGCCGAGGGAGCACGTTCGCGTCGAACGAGTGCCTTACCGCAACCTCGCTCGACGCGAACGTACTCGGTGGGTGAGGGGTGGGAGAGCCGGTCAGGCGCGCTTGGAGAAGACGACCGGGTCCTCGACGTAGGGCGCCCAGAGCCCGCGCAGCGCCTCGTCGATGCGGCGGGGACGCCCATCGGCCGCGGTGACCATGACGATCGTGGTCGCGGCTCGGGTGAATAGCGCGCGAGGGGAGACACCGACGGGCGAGTACAGCTCGTAGCACACCTCGAGGCTCGCGCCGCCGATGCGGCCGATCCACAACTCGATGTCGAGGGGTTGGCGCATGTACGGGATCGGGGCGAGGTACTCGATCTCCTGGCGGGCGATGATGCTGATGACCTCCGCGCCCGGCCGCGCGTCGAGAACCGCGGTCTCGTGGCCGCCCTGACCGGGTTCGTCCGGTCGCCAGAACGCCTGGATGCGCGCCTCCTCCAGCAGGCGCAGCATCTCCGCGTTGTTGACATGCGCGTAGGCGTCGAAGTCGGACCAGCGCAACGGGATCTCGACGTGCAGTCTCACGGTCGCGTCCGATCGGTCACTTACTCCGGCGGCTCAGCTGCGGGTCAGCCGGCGGTGCACCGAGCGGTGCGGCGCCGCGGCCTCCGGGCCGAGCCGCTCGATCTTGTTCTGCTCGTACGCCTCGAAGTTGCCCTCGAACCAGTACCAGTTCGCCGGGTCCTCCTCCGTGCCTTCATAGGCCAGGATGTGCGTCGCGATCCGGTCGAGGAACCACCGGTCGTGCGTGATGACCACGGCGCAGCCGGGGAACTCGAGCAACGCGTTCTCGAGGCTCGACAGCGTCTCGATGTCGAGGTCGTTGGTCGGCTCGTCCAGCAGCAGCAGGTTGCCGCCCTCCTTGAGGGTGAGGGCGAGGTTGAGGCGGTTGCGCTCGCCACCGGAGAGCACGCCCGCCTTCTTCTGCTGGTCCGGCCCCTTGAACCCGAACTTCGACACGTAGGCACGGGACGGGATCTCGGTCTTGCCGACCGTGATGATGTCGAGCCCGTCGGAGACGACCTCCCAGAGGTTCTTGTTCGGGTCGATGCTCGACCGGCCCTGGTCGACGTAGCTGATCTTGACGGTCTCGCCGACCTTGAGCTCGCCGCCGTCCAGGGGCTCGAGCCCGACGATGGTCTTGAACAGCGTGGTCTTGCCCACACCGTTCGGGCCGATGACCCCGACGATGCCGTTGGGCGGCAGGCTGAAGCTGAGACCGTCGATGAGCGCGCGACCGTCGAAACCCTTCTGCAGGTTCTTGGCCTCGATGACGATGTTGCCCAGGCGCGGCCCCGGCGGAATCTGGATCTCGTCGAAGTCGAGCTTGCGCGTGCGCTCGGCCTCGGCCGCCATCTCCTCGTAACGAGCCAGACGTGCCTTCGACTTGGTCTGCCGGCCCTTCGCGCTGCTGCGCACCCACTCGAGCTCGTCCTTGAGGCGCTTGGCGAGCTTGGCGTCCTTCTTGCCCTGGATGTCGAGGCGCTCGGCCTTCTTCTCGAGGTAGGTGGAGTAGTTGCCCTCGTAGCCGATGAGCCGGCCGCGATCGACCTCGGCGATCCACTCGGCGACGTTGTCCAGGAAGTACCGGTCGTGCGTGATGGCGATGACCGCACCGGGGTAGGACTTCAGGTGCTGCTCGAGCCAGAGCACGCTCTCGGCGTCGAGGTGGTTGGTGGGCTCGTCCAGCAGCAGCAGGTCGGGCTTCGACAGCAGGAGCTTGGTCAGCGCCACCCGACGCTTCTCGCCGCCCGAGAGGTGCGCGACGCTCGCGTCCCCAGGCGGGGTGCGCAAGGCATCCATCGCCTGCTCGAGCTGGGAGTCGAGGTCCCACGCGTCTGCCGCGTCGATGTCCTCCTGCAGGGTGCCCATCTCGGCCAGGAGGGTGTCGAAATCGGCATCGGGTTCGGCCATGGCCGCCGAGATCTCGTTGAAGCGGTCGAGCTTGGCCTTGATCGGGCCGACGCCCTCCTGCACGTTCTCGAGCACGGTCTTGGACTCGTCGAGCTCGGGCTCCTGCATGAGGATGCCGACCGTGTAGCCGGGGGTGAGCTGCGCCTCGCCGTTGGAGGGCTGGTCCAGGCCCGCCATGATCTTGAGGATCGTCGACTTCCCGGCGCCGTTGGGGCCGACCATGCCGATCTTCGCGCCGGGGAGGAACGCCATGGTGACGTCGTCGAGGATCAGCTTGTCGCCCACCGCTTTGCGGGCGCGCACCATCGAGTAGATGTATTCGGCCATACCCGCCAGTCTACGATTCACCACTTGGGAGACTGGGCGAGACCGAAGCCACCCGTTATGTTGCAGAAGAACTCAACGACGAGGGGGTTTCCTAGTGGGCAACGTCCAACTCTTCGAATTGACCACCGACAGCGTTACCGCGGCGCACCACGCGGTTCAGAACGATCCGAAGTTCGGAGCGTACGAGAAGATCGCGCATGACGTATACACGCGGTACGGCACAAACGACGATGTTGCGCTGGTGACGTTGAAGGTGGCCTTCGTCGATTCTACCAACGCCACTAACCTGCGAATGAGTTCCGCATTCAGTTACGTCCATTGGGCGAACGGGATCGCTCGACTGGACTTTGACCGGCGCGTCCAAACCTTCGACCAAGAGCTAGTGCAAGCTGTCGCTGGAATCGCTGGTGCTCGGCACCTATCTTTCGCATCGAAGTACGTTACGTACCACAACTTCCATGCCTACGGTCGAGATGACTACGTTGTCTTCGACAGCGTCGTGCGCAAGTTTCTGCCGCGCTACTTAAGCGAGTACGGGATCAAACGCACGCAGAAGGAGCTGCTCGAATACCTGCCATATCGCGAAGCGATAGATCAGCTCGTCAGCGCGGCAAGGCTCGATGTTCCGCATCCTCGCCGCTACCTCGATCATTTCATCTGGTGGAACCACCGTGGTTCCACATCCAGTGCGACAGGAATCATCTGAACCACGGCGATCGACCTGCGCATCACCAGTCGATGGGGCGGGTGGTGCCGATCAGGCACTTGCCGTCGGCCAGCAGCGGGGCGGCCACGCCGCTGTACATGTCGAAGCCGTACTGGCCGAGGAGGCAGGTGCCGTTCATGCGGACCGCGAACTGGATCTGGTCGGCCTGAGCTCCGATCGTCGTGCGATCCGGGGTGAGCTCCATCGAGGACTTGGGGAAGCCCGCCGCCACCAGGCTGTCGATGAACATGCGACCGTCCGGTTTCGACTCGGACCGCACCACGTCGCGGTTGACCATGTTGAAGTACGCGAGATTGTCCTCCGCCGTGCCCTGCAGGTCGAGTTCGGGTTCCGGCGCCGCGGTGGGGGTCGAGTCCGAGGTGGGCTGGGCGACGGGCGTCGTGACCCCCGGCTCGGGCTCCGCGGGCACGCAGCCGGCGAGCACGAGCACCAGGACCGGGATGCTCAGCGCACCCCACGCGGTACCCCCGGCGACCCTGTGGCGCATCCCGACCCCTTCACTCGCCCGCGCTGGCGGTTCGGGGTCGATTCTAGAACGGGGCGACCGCGCCGGCGGGCTCCGCCGCGGAGACCGCCAGCTCGCGCTCATCCTCCGGCTGGGCGCCGGGTGGCACTCCGTCGCTCGCCGGGTCCCCATCCGAGGGCAGCGCGTCCCCCTCCGCGGGCGCGGTGCCCTCCGCGGATCCCGTTGCCTCGGCGGCCTCGCTCTCGGCGACCCGCGTCATGGCCGAGCGGGTGAACGCCGCTGTGCCCCAGGTGAGGTCGTGCCCGATGGCCTCCGCGTCGATCTCGACGTTGATGCCCTTCTTGTCGTCGCTCTGCCAGTCGCGGATGCGCAGCCGACCGGTCACCACGACGCGGTGCCCCTTCTGCAGCGACAGCGCCGCGTTGCTGGCCAGCTGCCGGAAACCCACGATCGTGAACCAGTTCGTCTCCCCGTCGACCCACTTATTCTGCGCTCGGTCGAATCGGCGCTGCTGGGATGCCAGTCGGAACGTCGTCACGGCCAGCCCGGCCGGGGTGAGGGTGTGCCTCGGGACGGTGGCCACGAGACCCGTGACGCTGATGGTGTCGGACATGCTGCCTCCTCGGGATCGATGGATCGGATGCCGGGGAGCGGCGCTCGTGCCGGGAAGCCGCCCCGGCATCCGATGCCCCCATCGTGCGCGACACCCGGAGACGCGGAACGCCGCCCGGCCCCATCCGTGGGGTCGGGCGGCGTTCGGCTGCTGTGAGGGAGCGCTGCTGCTCAGCCGTCCGGGATCAGTGCTCCCGGAACTCGGGCCAGTCCGAACCCGGCAGCAGGCTGGCGTGCAGCGCACTCTTGGCGACGTCGAGGGTCGGGTAGTTTCCGCGCGGCGCATCGTCGCTCATCAGCCGCACCTCGAATCCGTCGTCGGTGCGGTGGATGGAACCGACCGCCCCGGCCGGCCCGAAGGCCACCCAGCGCTGCTCGGTCGCGGTCTTGTCGCTCATCGTCGAGCTCCTTTCCGGTGCCCTTCGACCGTACGCCGCCCCGCGGCGCCTGTCGACCGCCGCGGGTGAGCGGGCGGGAGGCGCCGCTCAGGCCCGAGCGAGCGCGCGGATGCCGTGCACCAGCAGGTCCAGCATGGTCGCGAAGCTGCGGTCCACGTCATCGGGCATGCCGAACCCGTTGCCCGCTTCGAGGCTCACGAACCCGTGGATCGCCGACCGTGCCGCGCGAATCGCATCGACCGAGCTTCCGTCGGGCAGGCCGAACCCGCGCAGCACAGCGGCCACCACCGCGACCGCATCGGCCGCCGCTGCCAGCAGCTCGGTGTCCCCCGCCGCCGGCGCCACCTGGGCGCCCGCGTACAGCCCCGGATGCGCGCGGGCGAAAGCGCGGATGCCGTGCCCCAGCGCGCGGAGGGCGTCGTCTCCGGCGAGACCCACGGTCGCCGCCGAGCTCACACGCACCACCTCGCGCGTCCCGACCAGCGCGACCGCGCAGCGCAACTCGGCAAGGGAACCGATGTGCTTGTAAAGCGAGGGCACGGCCACCCCGGCGCGCCCCGCGACGGCGGCGAGGCTCAGACCGTCGAGGCCCACGTCGTCGACGATGGCGACCGCCAGGTCGACGACAGCCTCGCGGCTCAGGCCCGCCCTAGGCACGACGCCAGCCCCGGTTCTCGCGCAGCGACCCGGCGAAGCGCAGCACCGCCGGGAGCACGACGTCGGGGCGCTGGTGGTGTGCGTAGTGCGCGGCGTCCGGCACGAGCAGGGTCTCGGCGTGCAGCTGCTCGCCCATCCAGGCGAGTTCCACCGCCGGGTCCTGGTAGTCCGGATCGTTCGCTCCGACCGCGATGAGCACCGGGGCGACGACGGCGGGCACGTGCGGCGTCACCTGGTCGTGGTCGAGCGCGACGGCGAGGTCGCGGAGCGACCGCAGCCGCCCCGGTTCGCGCAGCGATGCCCGGATGGCGGCCGCGTGCTCGCCGAGCCACGGCGACTTCGCCCCCGTGTTCAACGGCCCCCGGTAGTACGCGGCCCACACCGCGGCGCCCCACGGGCGTGCGAAGAGCAGCCGGAAGAACAGGCGCATCCCCGCGCCGCCCGAGCCGCCGCGCAGGAACGGGCTGATCAGGACCAGGCCGGCCACGGCATCCGGTCGCTCGCCCGCGGCGATCACGGCAGCCGAGCCGGCCATCGAGTTGCCGATCACGAGCGCGGGCCCGCCGAGCTCGTCGATCAGGGCGACGATGTCGGATGCCGTGGCCACGTCGCCGTGCTCGGCGAACGTCGTGTCCGCATCGCCGTGGCCGCGCAGGTCGAGCACCGCGACCCGGAAGCCCGCGTCGACGAGAGGCCCGGTCAGCTCGCGCCAGGTTCCCCGCAGGTCGCCCATGCCGGGCACCGCCACGATCAGCGGGCCGTCCCCCGTCACGGTGTACGCGAGCCGACCCTCGGGGCGGTCGAGAAAACGAACGGCCGCCGTTGTTTGGCTAGTAGTCATAGCTATAAAGCTATCTCTATTAGCCAGAGCGCGCAAGCCCTACGACGCGAGCACGTACTGCGCGTACGACTTCCGGATCTTGTTGACCTTCGGCAGTGCAACCGCGAGGCAGTACCCCTGGTTCGGGTTCTTGGCGAAGAAGTCCTGGTGGTACTCCTCCGCGTCGTACCAGTCGCCAAGGGGTTCGATCGTGGTGACGATGCCGCCATCCCAGTACTCGGACGCCCGATCCCGCGCCGCCTCGAACAGCTCGCGCTGCTCGTCGTCGGCGTAGAACATGGCCGACCGGTACTGCGTCCCGATGTCGTTGCCCTGGCGGTTCAGCTGCCGCGGGTCGTGCAGCGTGAAGAACACGTCGAGGATCACGCTCTCGGGGATCACGGTCTCGTCGAAAACGACCTTGACGGCCTCCGCGTGCCCGGTCGAACCCGTGCAGACCAGCTCGTAGGAGGGATTCGGGGCCGTGCCGCCCGTGTAGCCCGACACGACATCCTGCACGCCCTTGAGCGTGCGGTACACGGCATCCAGGCACCAGAAGCACCCGCCGGCGATCACGAAGCTGCGCATGTTCGAACCCTACTTTCTCTGGAGGAAGGGGACACCCGGTGCAACCGACGACGGGCCCGATCCGTTCCCTAGGCTGGGTGCATGCTGACTCCAGAGCCGTACGTCGCCTCCCCCGATCGCTACGACGGGATGCCGTACGTGCGCTCCGGGCGCAGCGGCCTGAAACTGCCGCGCATCTCTCTCGGGCTGTGGAACAACTTCGGATCCGACCGCCCCTTCGACACGCAGCGCGCGATCGTGCGCCGGGCCTTCGATCGCGGGGTGACGCACATCGACCTCGCGAACAACTACGGCCCGCCCGGTGGAGCGGCCGAGATCAACTTCGGCCGAATCCTGCGCGAGGATCTGCTGCCCTACCGGGACGAGCTCATCGTCTCGACCAAGGCAGGGTTCGACATGTGGGACGGGCCCTACGGCGAATGGGGCTCGCGCAAGTACCTGCTGGCCTCGCTCGACCAGTCGCTCGGCCGCATGGGGCTGGACTACGTCGACATCTTCTACTCGCACCGCCCCGACCCCGAGACCCCGGTCGAGGAGACCATGGGTGCCCTCGCGCATGCCGTGCGCTCGGGGAAGGCGCTGTACGCGGGCATCTCGAACTACGACCCGGCGCAGACCCGCGCGGCGGCCGCGGCCCTCGCCGCTGAGGGCGTACCTCTGCTCATCCACCAGCCGCGCTACAACATGTTCGACCGCCGGCTCGAGA
Organism: Microbacteriaceae bacterium; assembly: GCA_019638805.1. GTDB lineage: Bacteria > Actinomycetota > Actinomycetes > Actinomycetales > Microbacteriaceae > JBDSKH01. The sequence continues at coordinate 74,788 of JAHBTA010000001.1, forward strand.
ACGGTCTGCTCGAGGCGCTCGACGAGGTGCGCGCCGGGTGCATCGTGTACTCGCCCCTCGCGCAGGGCATGCTGACGGATCGCTACCTGGACGGGATCCCGGCCGGGTCGCGCGCTGCCGAGGGGCGCTGGATCAGCGAGCGCAACATCCACCCCGCGTATCTGGAGCGAGCCCGCGCGCTCGCCGACATCGCGGCGGGACGCGGCCAGAGCCTCGCCCAGCTCGCACTGACCTGGGTTCTGCGGCACCCGCAGGTCACGAGTGCGCTGGTCGGGGCGTCCAGCGTCGCGCAGCTCGACCAGAACCTGGCCGCGCTCGACGCGCCCGAACTGACCGCCGAGGAGATCGCGGCCATCGAGCCGTACGCCGTCGACGGCACCGAGAACCGTTAGTGGGCTACCTCTTCGCGCTGCTGGCCGCGGCCGTCTTCGGGTCGAACGGGTCGCTGGCGAAGCTCATCATCGAGGCGGGGCTCTCCCCCGTGCAGCTCACCCAGTTCCGCACGGTCGGCACGGCCGTGCTGGCCGGTGCGGTGCTGCTGATCACAGACCGAGCCGCGTTCCGGTTGCCGCGGCGCCAGCTGCTCGTCATGGCGGTGCTGGGCGTGGGCGGCGTCGCGCTGCTGCAGGCCAGCTACGCGGTCGCCATCCAGTTGCTGCCGGTCGGCATCGCCCTGCTTCTGGAGTACACGGCCGTGCTCATGGTCGCGCTCGTCGCGTTCTTCGTCTTCCGGGAGCGGGTCAAGGCGCGCATCTGGGTCGCCATCGGGCTCGTGCTGGTGGGACTGGCGGTCGTCGCGCGCGTGTGGGCGAGCACGCTCGACCCGCTCGGCGTTCTGCTGGCCATGGTCGCGGCCATGACCCTCGCGTTCTACTTCATCGTCGGCGAACGGCAGGTGGTGGCCACCTCGCCCATGACGGTCGCGTTCTGGACCATGATCTTCGCGACCGCCTTCTGGCTCCCGTTCAGCGGGTGGTGGGAGCTGACCCCCGCGAGCTTCGCCGCGCCCGTGCAGGTGGGCGGAGCGGTCGGCGAGTTGACCCTCCCGCTCGCGCTCCCGCTCGTCGTGACCGTGGTGCTGGGGTCGTTCACCCCGTTCCTGCTGTCGTTCTACGCGCTCAAGCACCTCACGGCGACGGCGGCCGGGATCGTGGCGTCCTCCGAGGTGCTGTTCGCCTTCGTGGTGGCGTGGCTGTGGCTGGGCGAGCAGCTGGACCTCTTGCAGATCGCGGGCGCGGCCGTCGTGCTCGCCGGAATCGTGCTCGCGCAGACGGCGCGGTCCGCGAAGACCGTCGTGGATGCCGACCTGGCACTGCGCACGGGTCCCGTCGCGCTGCCCTGAGTCGCGACCCCTGAGTCGCGATCCCGCAGACGAGCAATGTCGGTGGTCGAACGTATGTTCGACGCATGGACATCCTGGAACGCCCGGCACCCCTCCCCTTGCGTGGGGCCACGCCGCGCGGGATCGAGATCGTGCCCCGGCGCGGGGCCCTCTGGCGCGTGGCGCGGGCCGACGGGCTCGTGCTCGGCTACGTCGAGCGGGTGAGCGACGAGCTGGGCGCGTTCTACCGCAGCAAGCGGCTCGTGGGTCGGGCCGAGCGTTTCGACGTGATCGGCGAGTTCGGGGCGCCCGATGACGCCGTGGAGGCGCTGCGGTACTGAGCCCGTGCGCCGGGCGCGGGTCGGCCGAGCCCGGCGTCGAACCTGGGGCCTTGCTCCGACCCGGCATGGCCTGACCCGGTTTCCCCGGATCGCGACGTATCGTGCCCGGCATGGACTGGTGGACCGACATCACTGACTGGATCCGATCCGACGACGGCTGGGCCCTGCTGACGGGTGCCGTCTTCCCGTTCCTCGCCATCGTGGTCGCCGGGGTCATCGGGGCGCTCATCGGCCGAGGTGCGACGCGCCGACTCGTGGCGCAGCGCGACCGCGAGAGCCGCGCCGCAGCGGTCGCCTCGCTCATCACCGCGGGTCGCTCGGCGGCCACCTGGCACAGCCTGACGCCCGCCGCGAAGGAGCACTCCGAGAGTCTCGCGAGCGCCGCAGACATCCAGGTCCGTCTGCTCCCGGTCTCCGGGGCGGCACTTGCCGCGGACTGGGCCGCGCACCAGCTCCAGTCGATGCGCACCAACTCGGTCAACTTCAGCTTCCAGGCCGACCAGACCCTCGACGAGTACCGCGACCGCCTGGTCGGCTGGCTGCGCAAACCCGGTCGGGCCAAGAAGCTCTTCGGCGACGACCTCGACGCGTGGAAGTACGACGCCGGGCCCAACGCGCTCTCGGCGGAGCAGCAGCGCTGGGCGGAGGAGCAGCTGGTCGCCGAGACCGGGGCAGCGCCCGAGCACGTGCCCCTGCTCGAGCCGACACCGCGCGACTGACGCCTGGCTACTGACGCCGGAGACACACAGCCGTCCGGCGGTTCAGCCTGCCGGGCTCAGCCTGCCGGGCCCAGTCTGCCGCGCTCAGCCCGCCGCGGTCAGCCGTCCGTCGTGCAGTTCGAGCACGCGGTCGGCCATCGCGACCATGGCCGGGTCGTGGGTCGCCACGACCGCGGCCATGCCGCGCCCGTGCACGAAACCCGCGATGAGCTTCATGATGGTCGCACCCGTCTCGCTGTCCAGCTGACCGGTCGGCTCGTCGGCGAGCAGGATGCCGGGGTCGCCCACGAGGGCTCGCGCGAGTCCCACGCGCTGCTGCTGCCCGCCCGAGAGCTCCGCGGGGCGCTGTTCCGCGTGATCGCCGAGCCCGACGGCCGCGAGAGCGGCCTCGACCCGCGCGCGGCGCTCGGCGGGCGCGACCTTGCGGATCCGCAGCGGCACCTCGACGTTCTCGGCCGCCGAGAGCACCCCGATGAGCCCGAAGGTCTGGAACACCGAGGCGATCCGCACCCCGAGCACCTCGGACACGCCCGCCCCGAGCGACGCCAGGTCGACGCCGTCGAGCTCGATGCGGCCCGAGCTCGGCCGGTCGAGCCCGCCCAGCATGGTGAGCAGCGTCGTCTTGCCCGACCCGGACCTGCCCCGGATGACCACGAGCTCCCCCGGCGCGACGTCCAGGTCGACCTCGCGCACCGCGTGCACGTCGCCCGCCGGGCTCGGGAAGGTGCGGCTGACCCCCACCGCCCTCAGAAGCGCCGTCATGACCGTTCCCCGTCATCGGAGGCCGCGCGGTGCCTGCCGCGACCCGCCTCTGGGGGCGGCACCACGGCATCCCCGGGGCGCACCTCGACCCGGTCCGGTTCGAGCGAGAGCCGCACGCGTTCACGCAGCCCGAGCGCCTGCGTGAACTCGGCGGGGAACTGCATGCGGCCCGCCTTGTCGAGCACCGCGTACTCGACGGCGACGCGCACCGAGCGCCCCGCCTCGTCGACGTGCGTGGTGCGCAGGGTCTCGGTCGAGGTGCGGCCATCGCGGATGCGGACGGTGCGGTCGACGTGCTCGGCGACGGCCGGGTCGTGCGTCACGATGAGGGTCGTCACACCGCGCTCGCGGTTGACGGTCTCCATGGCGGCGAGCACATCGGCGCTCGTGGCCTCGTCGAGCTCACCGGTCGGTTCGTCCGCGAGCAGCACGCGCGGGTCGTTCGCCAGCCCGACCGCGATCGCTACGCGCTGGCGCTGGCCGCCCGAGAGTTGATCCGGGCGGCGGTCCGCGACATCCCCGACGGTCAGAAGCTCGAGCAGTTCGTCGGTCACCGCCCTCCGGCGCGCCCTCGGCACGACCCCGGCGACGGCGTGCGCCATGCCCACGTTCTCGGCGGCGCTCAGGTACGGCAGCAGGTTGCGCCCCGATTGCTGCCAGACGAACCCCACGCTGCTGCGCTGGTACTCGAGCCGCTCGGGCGCGCGCATGGCCACCAGATCGTGCCCGGCGACGCGGGCCGACCCGGCCGTCGGGGTGTCCAGCCCGGCGAGGATCGTGAGCAGGGTCGACTTGCCCGAGCCCGACGCGCCCACGAGCGCGACCATCTCGCCCCGCTCGACCCGCAGCTCGAGCCCCTGCAGCGCCTGAACCTCGACGCCCTGCGCCGTGAAGATGCGCACGAGCCCCGCGCACAGGATGTCGGGGCCGGCCTCGGCGGTGTCGACGGTCATGCTCACCCTTCCTCGTCGATGCTACGGAGCGTTCTGGCCGCGGTCACCCGCCGCGCGACGAACGCGGCCACCAGGACCGCCAGGATCGTGACGGCCAGGAACCCGGGCACCACGAGCGGGGTCCAGGCGCCCAGGTGCACGGCCGGCTGCAACTCGCCACCCACGAACCCGGTCAAATCCAGCGCCGGCACGACCACGAACGGCAGGGCGAGTCCGGCCAGCACGCCCACCGGAAGCGCGACGATCACCGCGGGCGCGACCTCCCACACGACGATCGCCGGCTCGCGCCGCCGGGGCAGGCCGAGCGCGGACAGCAGCGCCAGCATCCGGTCGCGGGATGCGGCGCCCAGCACGAGAGTCATGCCCACCGCGAGCGCGAGCAGGGCCGCGACCGCGACGATGGCGCCGAGCAGGATGAGCTGCAACCCGGACAGCGCGGGATCCTCCCGATGCTCGCGCTCGACGGATGCCGGGGTCGCCGCCACCGCGCCCGTTCCCGACGCCAGCCGCGCCTGCTCGGCGACCGCGACCGGGTCGGCGCCCGGCTCCAGGTCGAGCAGCACGGTCGAGGGCGAGAAGGTGGTCGACAGCAGCTCGTCCGCGCGCGAGCGGTCGACGGCCACCCAGGTGCGGGCGCTCCCCAGGGGCGTCTGGGACACGGCCGTGCCGACGATGTCCACGGGCCGCCCCTCGATGACGAGCGTCTCGTCTCCCACCCGGTCGGCGAGCTGCTGGGAGGCCACGACGGGCACCGCTCCCCCGGTCTCGAGCAGGGCGTCCGGCAGAGCGATCGCGGACGGGTCTCCTTCCTGCACCCGACGCAGCTCGGCGACGTCGATGACGTAGACCATGACCGTGAGATCGGCTGAGGGCAGCTCGGCTCGACTCTGCTCGTCCGCGTAGACGGGGGCGACCGCGGCGACGCCCGACAGCCGGGCGAGGGATTCGAGCTGATCCGCGTTCAGGTAGCGCGCGGAGATCCGCACATCGGCGCCCACCTCGCCGCGCGCGGCGGAGACGATGCCGTCCCCGACGGTGGCCGCGAAGGCCGACGAGAACACCGCGATCGCGACGCCGACGACCACGGCGAGCACGGGGGCGACCCGCAGGGCGGGCTCGCGATGCGCGCGCGCCGGGCCGATGAGCCCGAGCAGACCGCGCCGACGGGGCGAACCCCTTTCGACGAGTGCCAGCAGAAAGGGCACGAGCCGCAGTGTCAGGACGCAGCCCACCGCCGCGAGAAGCAGCGGCAGCGTCACGACGAGCGGATCGACGCCCTCGACCGACCGGGCGCCCGAAACCACCAGCACCGTCGCGGTCGCCGCCACCGCGACGAGCGCGAGCTCGGCCAGCAGCCGCAGCCGCCTCGCCGCCGGGCTCGTGGCGGGGGCATCGGCGCGGGCCCGGCGCTTCGCCACCAGGAGCCCGGTCGCGGGCAGCGCGATGACCGGGGTGAGGGCCGCGAGAGCAGGGACGAGCGCGACGACCGGTCCGTCGCCGCCGCCCAGCAGCATCCCGGCCACTCCTCCCGCGGCTCCGGCGGTCGCCCCGATCGCGAGGCCCTCGGCGGCGAGGACCCCCGCGCGCAAGCGGGTCGACGCACCGCGCGCCTCGGCGAGCCGCAGCGACGGCCGGCGCCGCAGCGCGATCATGCGCGTCGCGAGAGCCAGCACGACGATGGCGACCGCGAGCGGCCCGGTCGCGATGAGCGCGACGAGCGCAGTCATCGACTCGATGCGCGTGAGCCCCTGCGTGATGGTCAGGGGCGCGGTGCTCGTGAACGCGAGCCCGCGCGAATAGATGGCGGAGGAGACGATGGGCAGATCCAGCGGCACCGCCGAGAACAGCCGCATGGCGGCGGCCAGCTCTCCCGCGTGGCGGGCGTCGACCGCGGGCACCTCGAGCGGATACCACAGCGTGGTCACGACGCTCTGGGGCATGGCGGCGGCCGTGCCCAGATCGGCGGGTGCCGCATACCCGACCCCGGTGTGGACGGGCAGCTCGAGTCCGTGCTCGATGAGGCCGGGGGCGAGCGCGGTGGGAGCGTGATCCCAGTCCCGGTCGGATGCGTCCACCGGCTCCCACACACCCGTCAGGACGACCGATTGCACGATCCCGCCCGGGCGCGGGATGGTGCGCACCGCGCCGATCTCCCAGCCCATGGCCTGCGCGACCGGGGTGCTCAGCCCGAACTCGAGCGGCCCCTCCTGCACCGGCTGCGGCGCCCTCCCCTCGACGAAGCGCACCCGTGTGGAGTACTCCGGGTCGTAGCGCAGGGTGAGCTGGGAGCGCGGGGTGCCGTCGTTCTTCACGAGCGAGTACGCCTCGGCCGGGTCGAGATCGGACACGATGCGCGGCCGGCCGAGCACCTCGGCGAGCGCGGGGTCGAACCCGCGGGAGGCGTCGAGCAGACCCTGCACCGAGCCGCCCCACACGGCGACCGATTCGGCCGGAAGGCCGGGATCGCGTCCCGCCCCGGGTTCGGGCGTTCCCCGGACGCTCGCGACGAAGTCCCGCTGGGCGGGCGCCGTGCGCTCCAGGGCGAATCGCAGGCTCTCGGTCTGGGTGCGCTGCACGAAACCGGGGGTCGCCGCGCCGATGAACGCGGTCACCGCGACGACCGTGAAGGCGAAGAGGGTCAACAGAGGCGAGGTGGTCGCCGAGCGCACGGCGATCCCGACGGCGCCCGCGCGCGCCCGCGCGCTCACGTCAGAACCCCCACCAGGCCGGGCACGACGAGCAGCGCCGTGAGGAGACCCGCGAGCGCCCCGAGCACGAGCGAGCACGCGAGCGTGGTCGCGAGCTCCACCGCGCGCGCCGCGCGGATGCCGGTGCCCGTCATGCCGAGGGAGCGCAAGGGCGTCAGCTCGACCCGGCGCCGCGGCCCGCTCGTGGCGACCACGGCCGCGAAGCCCGCCACCGCGAGCAGCACGGTCACGGCCACCCCCGCGGCGACCAGCCACGACACCGGTTCGAGCACGGGCGCGGGTGAGAGCGTCCGCGGGGTGACGATGCCCGCGCGCTGGGTCAGGATGCCGCGCGCGGCGGCCGCGACCGCATCCGGTTCACCCGTGCGGACCCACAATTCGTTCGCCGCCGGCACCGTCGAGGTGTCCGCCCCGATGGCGCGCAGCTCGAGCGCGGCGAGGTCGGCCAGCACCGCGGGGCCGGCACCGACGCCGGGAACGCGCTCGATCACGCCCGAGACCCGCACGGGCACCGGGGCGCTCATCGACCCCACCCGCACGGTGAACTCGGTGCCCGTGGTCGCGCCGAGGCGCTGCGCGAGCGCCTGGCTGAGCGCCACCGGCTGCGGCCCCTCGGCCGGTTCGACGGCGAGCAGCCGCTGGGGAGCGCGGGACAGCAGCGTCGCAGAATCGGCGGGGAACGCGACGTGCGCCCCGCCGGCGGTCACCTCGGTCACCGCGACGTCGAGCGTCGTGAGCGCGGGGAGCGTCGGGGGGCTGAGCTCGATGGCGACCAGCCGCGACGCGGCGAGCGGCAGGGGTGCGGCGAGCTCGAACTCGCCCTCCTCGACCGCGAGGTCGCCCAGCGACAGGCCGAGGGCCACCCCGTCCGGGTCGGTGAGCCAGGCCGTGACGGCCAGGGCGGGCACCTCCTCCGCGCTGGACGGGGTGAGCGCGAGCCGCACGGTCAGATCGGTGGCACCGGAGGGCAGCGCGACCCCCTGCTGCACGGAGGCCAGCGCGTCGACGGGGATGCCCGCTCCGCCCGGGAGCGCGGAGAGCCGCCGCACGTCGCCCGCCACGAGGGTGAAGGTCTCACCCCCGACGCCCGCGGTCGTCGTGAGCACCGGGAACACGTCGTCCACCCCCTCGATGCCGTCGAGCATGGCCGCGACGGCGGGGGGCTTCCCGAGCTCGACGCTCGTGCGACCCGGGAGCAGAACCCGCACGTCGGCGCCGGTCGCAGCGCGCTCGGCCGACTCGCGCGCCTGGTTCGCACCGGCCTGGAAGAGCGCGGCCAGCGTGAGCGCACCCGCGGCCAGCGCGACGACCAGCACCGCGGCGGCGACCGTGCGGGCGCTTCGGGCGAGCTGGCGCAGCGGCAGGACGGGCAGGATGCCGCGCCCGCCCCGCGCGAGGCGCTCCACGACCGCGATCACCGGCCCCGCGATCACGGGGGCGGCGAGGGCCCCGGCGAGCAGCACGAGCACCGGGGCGGCCTCGGCGAGCGGGTCGGTGCGCACGACGCCGTCCGGCCGCACGAAGACGGGCGATCCGAGCACCAGGAACTGGGCCAGCGCGATGCCGGCGCCGATCGCGACGAGCACGAGCGGCGCCAGGGCGGTCACGGTCGCCGCGCGGCTCGTGTCCCCGCGTCCGGCGACGGGGGCGCGCAGTTCGGCGACGGCGAGACCCGTCGCCAGCGCCACGGCGACGATCGCCGTGCCGACGGCGATGACGACCGCGGCGAGCGGCGGGCCGGGGCGTGCGCCCAGCACGGGCAGCACCGTGGCGAGGATGCCGGCCGCGCCCGCGGCCCCCGCCGCGGCCCCCAGGATCGACACCGCGCCGGTCTCGACGGCCGTCGCGAAGGCGAGCCCGCGGATCGAGGCGCCCCGGGCGCGCAGCAGGAGGAACTCCGCGGAGCGACCCGCGGCGAGGGAACGCCCGATGAGCCCGAGCACGACGATGCCCGCGGTCGCGACGAGCGCGAACGGGAGGGCCAGCATCCCGGAGGCGAGCGCGGTGATGCGGGTCGCGTGGGCAAGAGTCGCGGGCAGGTCGCCCTGCACCGACGCGGCGGCCTTGCCGCCCATGCGCCGCACCGCGGTGTCCAGGCGCGCGAGGGCGTCGGCGGTGCCGGGCAGGGCTTCCGCGGTGAGCGCCGCGTCGGAGGGCACCAGTGTCCAGCGCACGCGGGCGTCGGAGGGCAGGCCGGCCAGAAGCTCCTCGGACGCCAGCAGCGGGCCGACCGCGTCGTCCTCGCCCCCGGATGCGATGGCCGGGTCGCCGAACCAGCGCGCGTCGGCGGGGTCGAGAGCACGCCAGGTCCCCGTGATGCGCAGCACGGTGTCACCGATCAGGATGTCGCCGCCGACCGCGACGCCCAGTCGCTCGGCGGCCAGCGCGCTGGGCGCGACCTCCCCCGGACCCGACGGCCAGTCACCGGCCACGAGCTCGGCGTGATCCGCGACGCCCTCATCGGCGAGCAGCAGCACGGCTCGTTCTTCCCCGGCCACGACGGCTGTCACGGTCACGGAGACCGAGCGCGCCACCGCGGCGGGGGTGTCGCGCAGGGAGTCGGCGATCGCATTCCGCATCGTGGCGTCCTGCCCGCCCGCGTCCTCATCCAGGCGCGCGTCGACGCGGATGGCGGAGGCGTCCGGACCCGCCTGGCGCACAAGCTGTACGGCACCCGCGTCGAGGACGGGACCGACGGCTCCGGCCAGCACGGCGAGCGCCGCCGTGACGACCGCGACCACGGCTCCCAGCGCGGAGAGCTGCGCGGCCCGGGAGCGCGCGCGACGACCACCGAACGCTGGTCGTGCCACGGATGAAACCTCCCGCTTGGTGCCCCCGGCAGGAGTCGAACCTGCGACCGTCAGATTAGAAGGCTGCTGCTCTATCCGCTGAGCTACGGAGGCGTGCCACCCAGGCTAGCGCGGACACCTCCCGAGCCGCCTCTCGATGCATAACTATGGTATATATTTGCGCCGTGACCCGCACCCAGACCCTCGAGCAGCTCCTGGTCACCTCGAGCCGGCTCGTCCGGCTCGCCGCTCAGGCGGCCGGCAACGCGACGCCCTCCGCGGTGTGGCGAACGCTGTCGATCCTCGACGCCGAGGGCGCCATGCGCGTGGGCGAGCTCGCCGCGGCCAGCCGCGTGAGTCAGCCCGGCATGACGCGGCTGCTGGGCGGCATGGACGACGACGGGCTCGTGACGCGGAGCGCCGATGCGGCCGACTCGCGCGCCTTCATCATCGGGATCACACCCGTCGGTCGCGAGGCGCTCGCCGGATGGCGGGACACCCTCGCGCGAACCCTCGAGCCGTGGTTCGCCGACCTCCCGGATGCGGACTGGGCCGCGCTGGAGCGCAGCGTCGCGATCCTGGCCGAGCGCACCGCATCCCCCACCGCATCCCCCGCCGCGACGTCCCCCGCGACCGCCCAGGAGGAACGGGCATGAGCCACCACGCCCGCGAGACCGACACCGGCAACCTGCTGCGCCAGCCGCGCACGGTATGGGCCGTCGCCTTCGCCTGCGTCGTCGCGTTCATGGGAATCGGACTGGTCGACCCGATTCTCCCGGCGATCGCGAGCGAGCTGAAGGCGACGCCGACCGAGACCGAGCTGCTGTTCACGAGCTACCTGCTCATCACGGGGCTCGCCATGCTCGTCACGAGCTGGGTCTCGACCCGCATCGGCGCGCGGCTCACCCTGCTGCTCGGGCTCGCTTTCATCGTGGTCTTCGCCCTGCTCGCGGCGCTCGGCGTGAGCGTCGAGGCGGTCATCGGCTTCCGTGCCGGGTGGGGCCTGGGCAACGCGCTCTTCATCTCGACCGCGCTGGCGACCATCGTCGGGGCGGCGAGCGGAGGCACCGGAGCGGCCATCATCCTCTACGAGGCCGCGCTGGGACTGGGCATCGCGGTCGGACCGCTGCTGGGCGGACTACTGGGCTCGGTCAGCTGGCGCGGGCCGTTCTTCGGGGTCGCGACCCTCATGGCGGTCTCGTTCATCGCGATCCTCACGCTCCTCCCCCGCGAGACGGATGCCGACCGCGCCGCCCGCGTCCGCACGCGTCTCAGCGCCCCCATTCGCGCCCTCGGGGAGCCCGCCCTCGCGCTGCTGGCCGTCGCCGCGCTGTTCTACAACATCGGCTTCTTCGTGCTGCTGGCCTTCACGCCCTTCCCCCTCGGGTTCGATGCCATCGGGCTGGGGCTGACCTTCTTCGGCTGGGGCGTCGCGGTCGCCGTCACGAGCGTGTGGGTCGCGCCGCTGCTGACCGCCCGACTGCCGCGCACCACGGTGCTCGCGATCGTGCTGCCGCTCCTGGCGGCCGACCTCGTGGTCGCCGGGCTCTTCGTCGACCGGCCCGAGGTCCTGGTCGCATCCGTCATCGTCGGGGGCCTCATGCTGGGCGTGCTCAACACGGTCTTCACCGAGTCGGTCATGAACGCCACCGACCTGCCGCGCAGCGTCGCGTCCTCCTCGTACTCGGCCGTGCGCTTCCTGGGCGGCGCCGCGGCACCCCCGCTCGCCGCCGCGATCGCGCACGTCGCGGGCGACGCCATGCCCTATTACGCGGGGGCGGCATCCGTCGTGCTGTCGACCGTCATCGTCGTCGCGAGCAGGCGCGTGCTCGCTCGGATCGACGGCGGCGAGCAGGAGCCGGTCGCGGAGGCGGAGGCCATCGGCGTCGGCGACGCCGCGTAGGCTGAGCCCGTGGCTGCCGACCTGCTCGTCTGGATGGACTGCGAGATGACGGGTCTCGACCTGTCCATCGACGAGCTCATCGAGGTCGCCGTGGTCATCACCGACTACGACCTGGTCCCGGTCGACGACGGCTTCCAGGTCGTCATCAAGCCCGACCGCACGGCGCTGGAGAACATGAGCGACTTCGTGCGCGCCATGCACTCCGAGAGCGGTCTGCTCGCCGAACTCGATGCGGGCAAGAGCCTGGCCGAAGCCGAGTACGAGGTGCTCGAGTACGTGCTGAGCCACGTGCCCGACGCGGGGACCGCCCCGCTGGCCGGCAACACCATCGGAACCGACCGCGCGTTCCTGGCCAAGTTCATGCCACGCGTCGACGCCCACCTGCACTACCGCAGCGTCGACGTGTCCAGCATCAAAGAGCTCTCCCGGCGCTGGTACCCGCGCGTTTTCTTCCAGGCTCCCGCCAAGCACGGCGGGCACCGGGCGCTCGCCGACATCCTCGAATCGATCCGCGAGCTCGACTACTACCGCTCCCTGGTGTTCGTGGATCCTCCCGGCCCCAGCACCGATCAGGCCCAGGCCGCGGCGGCCTCGGCGGTGGACGCATGGGCCCCGCGCGTGCCCTAGAATCATCTGGTTGCCCGGGAGCGTCCGGGCGCGCCTGGTGGGTGTAGCTCAGTTGGTAGAGCGCTGGCTTGTGGTGCCGGATGTCGCGGGTTCGAGTCCCGTCATCCACCCCAGTACTGTTGAGCCTCGCCCTTCGGGCGACGAGACCGTCGATCCTCGCTCGTCGGGCGACGAGCAATGGTCGCCCGACACCCCGTGGACGACCGTCGTCTGGAACGACCCGGTCAACCTCATGAGCTACGTGACCTACGTCTTCCGCACCTACTTCGGCTTCCCGCGCGCCGAGGCCGAGCGCCTCATGCTGCTCGTGCATCACGAGGGCCGTGCCGTCGTGGCCACCGGCCCGCGCGAGGAGATGGAGCGCCACACCGAAGCCATGCACGAGTTCGGGCTGTGGGCGACCGTGGTGCGCGCATGATCCGGCTCGAGTTCACCTCCTCCGAGCTGCGGCTGCTGCGCACGCTGCTCGAGCAGTACGGGGAGATCCTGCGCTCCGAGCACGACCCGGTGCTGGAGCGGCTGTTCCCCGCCGCCTACCGCGACGATGCGGATGCGGCGGCCGAGTTCGCGCGCTACACGCGTCCCGGCCTGGCGACCCGCAAGACCGCGGGAGCCGCATCCATCGCCGCCGCCATCGCGGGAGATGACGGTGCCGTCGCCCTCGACGACGACGAAGCCGCGGCGTGGCTGCCGGTGCTCACCGATGTGCGGCTCATCCTGGCGAACCGGCTGGGCATCGTGACCGACGACGACGAGGTGCCCGGCGACGAGCTCGGGCAGGTGTACCGCTGGCTCGGGGCGCTGCAGGAGCACCTGGTCGACGCCCTGGAGACGAGGGCAGACCCGTGAGCCTGGAACTGGACGCCGAGGAGTTCGAGCGCATCGTCATCGACGAGCTCGACCTGCTGCCCGACGAGATGGTCGACGGCCTCGAGAACCTGGTGTTCGTGGTCGAGGACCGCCCCGAGGACGGTTCGCTGGACCTGCTCGGCGAGTACCAGGGCATCGCACTGACCGAGCGCGACCGGTACGGCTTCGGCGAGCTGCCCGACCGGATCGTGCTGTTCCGCGAGCCGTTGCTCGCGATCTGCGAGGACCTCGACGAGCTCAAGGACGAGATCCACGTGACACTCGTGCACGAGATCGCGCACTTCTTTGGGCTCGACGACGACGAGCTGCACCGGCTCGGGTGGGCGTAGCGGCTCAGCCCACCTCGAGCGGGAGGTCGGGGTCGGCCGACCACTCCTCCAGCGAGCCGTCGTAGATGCGCACGGCCCGGATGCCGAGCTCGTGCAGCGCGAGAGCGTCGACACTCGCGGAGATGCCGCCCCCGCAGTACAGCTGCACCTCGGGCTCGGTGCCGTCGATGCCCGCGCTCGCGAACGCCGCGCGCAGGGCATCGGAACCGACGAACGTGCCATCCTCGGCGAACAGGTTGCGGCTGGAGACGTTCACGCTGCCGGGGATGCGCCCGCGACGGCTGTACCGCGTGGGAGCGGAGCCGTCGAACGAGCTCGCGGGCAGTGCGCACACCAGCGGGCGCGCATCGTCGGCGGAGCGCGCAGCGACCTCGTCGCGCTCGATCCACGCGTCGCGCCGGGGTGCGGCGCCCCACGCCGGAACCGGCGCCGGCGGGGCCGACTCCCCCGCCTCGACCGGCAGCCCCGCCGCGCGCCATACGCCCAGACCGCCGTCGAGCACCCGGGCGTCCACGCCGATCCAGGTCAGCAGGTACCAGAGGCGCGCGGCCCACATCGTGGCGGTCGTGTCGTAGATCACGACGCGGCGGCCCTCCGCGATGCCCAGCGCCGCGAGGCGGGCCGCGATGGCATCGGGTGACGGGTGCGCGTAGTGCCACGGCGAGGCGGGGTCGCTGAACTCGGTCGCGACATCCACATGCTGCGACCCGGGGATGTGCGCTTCGAGCCAGTGCGGACGCCCGTTGTCCTTGCGGTAGTCGCCGTCGAAGTCGGGGCTGTGCAGCACGAGGCTCGCGTCGAGCACGGCGGGCGGGTCCTCCGAGGCGAGCTCTGCCGCGAGATCCACCGCGGTGATGAGTGCGCTCACGATGCCAGCTCCTCGTCGTCGTCCGGGACGCGGAAGGCGGACGCCCACTCCCCCGGGCGTTCGAGGATACCCAGCCCGGCGAGCCACTGCGCGTAGGGCTCCACCAGTTCGCGCCGCACGACGCCCCACTCCTCGTCGTGGAACCAGGTGGGCGCGATCAGCTCGAGGGAGCGCTCGACGATCAGCCGGGGGAAGTACGGCGTGATCCGGTCGAACACGTCGGCGGCCTCGTCGGGATTCTCGGCGGCCAGCGCGAAACCCTCCGCTGTGATGGCGTGGACGTCCTCCCAGAGCGCGGGCTCCGCGTCGCGGGACTGCTCGTGGACCCCCAACAGGTACGAGTGGTAGTGCAGCCCGAGTGCGTCGTCGACGCGCCAGACCCGCTCCTGGTCCGCGGGAAGCGTCGTGAGCAGGTTGTCCCAGGCCCAGTACGAGCCGAAGGTGGCATCCGCGATGCCGCCGAAATCGTCGGCCGGGTCGAGCTCGCGCGAGCCGGCGTCGACGAGCACCACCGCATCCGGATCGCCCCCGTCGGACGCGACGAGCGCGCGGACGATGCCGACACCGCGCGGGGTCGGGTTGAGCGCGACGCGCCGGCTCTCGAGGCGGAATACAACCCGCGCTCGCGGGCGATGTGGAATCCCGCGGAGTTCGGCCAGGGGTGGAAGTACTCCTGCACGAGGCTCACATGCACCATCGGCCCACGGTAGCGGGAGCCCGGAGTCAGATTGCGATTCGTGACGCGTCGATCACCCGGTCGGCGAGCAGATCGGGCCGCTCGCGTGCGAAGAACGCCGCCTCCTGCGCGGCCCAGCGATCCCAGAACGGCTCGTACCGGTCGCCGTCGCGCTCGATCGCCCGGCGGCGGCGTTCGATCGCGCCGAGTTCGAGCCACACCGCGTAGGTCGCCTGCGCGCGGGACGCTCGGGTCAGCGCGCCGGAGCCCTCGATGACGAGGGCGCGCTCCGGGTCGAGCGGGTGCCACTCTGCCGGGCGCTCCGCCTCCCAGTCCCAGCGGCGCCAGCCGGGGTTCTCGCCGAGCACGTCGCGCACCACGGCCGCGCTTCCGGCCTCGAGCCCGTCCCAGCCCGGATAGATGTCGTCCAGGCGAACCAGCTGCGCGTC
Source organism: Microbacteriaceae bacterium (assembly GCA_019638805.1). Classification (GTDB taxonomy): domain Bacteria; phylum Actinomycetota; class Actinomycetes; order Actinomycetales; family Microbacteriaceae; genus JBDSKH01. Next base: position 90,103 of record JAHBTA010000001.1, read on the forward strand.
GAGCAGTTCGGCCAGCGGACGCGCGATCGTGCTCTTGCCCGAGCCCGAACCGCCGTCGACGATCACGACCGGGCGCGACACGCCTGCCTGCGTCGCCGCGACCTCGGCGGCGAGCTCAGCCGCGAGCTCAGCGGCAACCTCAGCGGGGACCGACAATGAAGTTCCAGTTCCCGGTGGCGACCGAGACCGCCACCGCGATTCCGGCGACGGCCGCGCCGATCGCGATGAGCAGCCATTCCCGCCCCCCGAAGCGCGACGCGCGGGCCCAGGTGCGCGGCGTCGAGCCGCCGAATGCGCGCGCCTCCATGGCCGTCGCGAGCTTGCTGCCACGTCGGATCGAGAGGACCAGCAGCGCGAAGGCTTGCGTCGCGAATCGGCGCATGCGCCCCGAGTCGGCAACCCCGCGAGCACGGCGCGCGAGTTCGAGGCTCTTCCAGTCCTGCAGGAACAGCCCCACGAGTCGCAGCCCGGCGAGCGCGCCGAGCACGAACCGGGCGGGCAGACGCAGCACCTGCGCAAGACCGTCGGCCAGATCCGTCGGGTCGATCGTGATGAACAGGACGACGCTCGGCAGCCCGATCGCGAGCAGGCGCACCATCGTCGCGAGTGCCAGCGCCAGCGACCCGTCGGTCACGTGGACGAGCAGCCAGCTGAAATACACGGTCCCCTCGTCCTGCCCGTACAACGCGATCGTGATGCCGCTCAGCGGGGCGAAGACCCAGACCGGCAGGGTGCGCAGCCAGAACTGCCGCCACGGCACCCCCGCCCAGACGAACAGGATCAGCTCGAGCCCGAGCGCCACCGTCGCCGAGACCCAGTCGAGGCTCAGCACCAGCACGATCGCGAGCAGCAGAGCCGCCGCGAGCTTCGCCACCGGGTTGATGCGCAGGATGGCGGCGCGCCCGCCGACCGCGAGCACGCTCATCGCACGACCTCGAGGCGGCCGGGGGCGTGCTCCCAGGCGGCGAAGCGCACCTCGCGCGTCGCGAGCGCACCGACGAACTCGGTGTCATGCGTGACGGCCACCAGCGCCCGGCCCTCGTCGAGCAGCCCCGACAGCAGAATGACGAGCTCGCGCCAGGTGAGGGCGTCCTGCCCGAAGGTCGGTTCGTCGAGCACCAGGATGCGCGGCCGCGTCGCGAGCACCGTCGCGACCGAGAGGCGGCGCTTCTCGCCACCGGAGAGGGTGAACGGGTTGGCCCCCGCCAGGCGCGTGAGCCTGAGCCGCTCGAGCAGTTCCTCGGTGCGCTGCGCCACCTCGGTGACGGGCAGCTTGAGCGCGCGCAGTCCGACCGCGAGCTCGTCGCGCACGGTCGCCGCGATGAACTGGTGCTCGGGGTCCTGGAACACCGTCCCGATGCGGGTGAGCAGCTGCCGGGACTTCCAGCGGATCGGTTCGGGCCCCGCCCCGTCGGCGAGCTCGGGCTCGGCGAGCGCGTGGCCGGCGACCGGGGGCAACAGACCCGCGAGGGTCAGGCCGAGAGTGGACTTGCCCGCCCCGTTCGGTCCGGTGACCGCGAGAGCCTCGCCCGCTCCCAGCCCGACCTCGATCCCGGTGCGCAGCACGCGTTCGGCCACGCGCGCGATCGCCAGCTCTTCGGTGCGCAGCAGCACAGGTCCGGATGCCGGGGTCGTCCGTGCGGAGACGTCCGGTTCGAACCCGGGGACCCACACCCCCCCGGCGGCGAGCTCGGCGCCACGCCGACCCAGGACCTGGGCGACGCTGCCGTCCGCGACGACACCCCCGCCGGGCTCGAGCACGACGACCCGGTCGACGATCGAGGACCACACGGCCACCCGGTGCTCGATGACGACGAGCGTCGCCCCGGTGCGCTCGGCGACGCGTGCGACCGCATCGCGAACTTCCACGACACCCTCGGGATCGAGGTTGGCCGTGGGTTCGTCGAGCAGGATCAGGCCAGGGCGCATGGCCAGGACGCCCGCGAGCGCGAGGCGCTGCTTCTGCCCGCCCGAGAGCTCGGAGGTGGGGTGATCCGGAGGCAGGTCGAGCCGCACCGCCTCGAGCGCCTCGGCGACCCGGCGCCAGATCTCGTCGCGCGGCACCCCGAGGTTCTCGGCGCCGAAGGCGACGTCATCCCCGACGCGCGCCATGATGACCTGAGAGTCCGGGTCCTGCAGCACGAGGCCCGACCGGCCCCGGGCGCCGGCGGGCGGACGGCCGTCCACGAGCAGTTCGCCGTGCTGCTCGCCCTCGTCGGCCCCGCCCAGAACCCCGGCGAGGCCGTGCAGCAGCGTCGATTTGCCCGCGCCCGAGGGACCCAGCAGCAGGACGCGCTCCCCCGGTTCGATGTCCAGGTCGACGCCGTCGAGCGCCCACGCGCGGCGCCCGGCATGGCGCCAGCCCCAGCCGCGCGCGGTGATGCGCGCGGCTGGGGTCGGCGATGCGGCGGTGATGGTCAGACCTCCGCCGTGGCCTCGCGTCCCGCGGCGAACCGGTTGAGGGCTCCGGTCTGCGCGAGGGCCTTGGCGATCAGCCATGACCCCAGTCCCGCGATGACGGCGCCACCCACCACGGACGAGACGACGTAGATGATGCTGAAGGCGGTATCCGCCCCCGCGTACCAGAGGATCAGGTCGTTGATCGATCCCAGCAGACCGGCGCCGGCGCCCGCGAGGACGGCGACCCAGACGCGGTAGTTGCCATAAAGGAAGGCCAGCAGCACGAGCTCGGCGCCGAGGCCCTGAACCAGGCCGGCCTCGAGCGTGAGGACCCCGCCCCACTGGTTGCCGACCAGCGCGGAGACCACGGCGGCGAGCAGCTCGGTGAAGATGGCGGCACCCGGCTTGCGGATGATGATGCCGCCCAGAACGCCGGCGAACAGCCACGGGCCGTTGAGCAGGCCCTGCAGTCCGGGCAGCGCGGGCTCGAGCAGCGACTTGGGGCCGATGTAGCCGACGTTCCAGGCCAGGAAGATGAGGCCGGCGGCCACGCCGATCACGGCGGCCACGACGATGTCGACGACCCGCCACTTCAGGTTGCGGGGGGCGCGCCCGGTCGCGGCGGGTGCGGTAGCGGTCTTCTCGGTGCTGGTCTCAGCGGTCATGTTCTTCTCTCTCTCGGGGGGATGCTGAGAGCAGAGTGTCGAATGGGGTCACTCGACGGCAACGCGCGCCGTCACAGTGTGTCCCCGCGTGAAGAAATGCGACCAAGAGGTCCTCCTCCCTGCGCCGGCATGATCCGGATCAGGTTCGACGGTCGGAGCGTGCTTCGCTCCCTCTCAGCCCGGCCTACCGGACTCCCGTGTGCAGGCCAGTCTACCGCGCGACGGCCTCCGCGCCGGCGACCCGCTGGGCGACCCAGATCGGGATGATCGAGAGCAGCACGAGCACGACCGCGATGACGTTGACCACGGGCGCCTGGTTCGGCCGGAAGAGGTTCTCCAGGATCCAGATCGGCAGCGTCTTCACGCCCGACCCCGCCGTGAAGGTGGTGACGATGATCTCGTCGAAGCTCAGCGCGAACGCCAGCAGCCCCCCGGCGAGCAGCGCCGAGCGCAGCTGCGGGAAGGTCACCAGCCGGAACGTCGTCCAGAGCCCGGCGCCCAGGTCGGCCGAGGCCTCCTCGAGCGAACCGCCCATGCGCCGCAGGCGCGCGATCACATTGTTGAAGACCGTGACGATGCAGAAGGTCGCGTGCGCCACGACGATCGTCAGGAGTCCGAGCCGCAGGTCGAGGACGGTGCGGAACGCGTTGTTGAGCGCGATGCCGGTGACGATGCCGGGGAGCGCGATCGGGAGGATCACGAGGAGCGACACGGCATCCCGCCCGAAGAACCGGTAGCGCTGGAGCGCGAGCGACACGAGGGTGCCCAGCACGAGCGCGATCGAGGTGGCCAGCAGGGCCACGAGCACCGAGGTGCCCACCGCGTCGAGCGCGCCCTGGTTGGTGAAGGCCCGCGCCCACCACTCGAGTGTGAACCCCGGCGGCGGCCAGACCAGGGCCTGCGAGGTCGAGAACGAGTTGACCAGCACGATGCCCAGCGGCAGGTAGATGATCGCCAGCACGATGCCGGTGATGACGCCCAGCGTGGCGCGCGCGGCGCGGCCCAGCCTCATGACAGCCCCCGTCTCATGGCCGATCCCCTCTCACAGGTTGTCCAGCGCTCCGGTCCTGCGCACCGCGAGCAGGAAGATCGACATGATCACGACCGGGATGAGCGCGACGGCCGCCGCGAGCGGCAGATTGTTCGCTGTCCCGATGTTGGTGTAGACCAGGTTGCCCAGCAACTGGTTGGCTCCGCCGACGATGTTGACGGTGATGTAGTCGCCCAGCGACAACGAGAAGCTGAAGATCGCGCCCGCGATGATCGACGGGGTCAGGATCGGCAGCACCACCTGGAAGAACGTGCGGCCGGCCTTCGCCCCCAGATCGCCGGACGCCTCCAGCAGCGAGTCGGGCACGCGCTCCAGTCCCGCGAAGATGGGCAGGATGACGTAAGGCAACCACAGGTACGCCAACGTCATGATGACGGCCGGCAGGCCGTACCCCGGCCCCTCGAGTCCGAAGGGGCGCAGGGCCCAGTCGACGATGCCACCCTCGGACAGCACGGACCGCCAGGCGTAGGCCTTGACCAGGTACGAGGCCCACAGCGGCATGAGCACGGCGATCACCAGCGCGTACCGCAGACGCGGCGAAGCGACCTTGGCCATGAAGAACGCGATCGGCAGCGCGATGACGATGTCGACGACGGTCACCAGGACGGCGATCCCGAGGGTGCGCAGGGTGACCGTGTGGTACAGCGAACCGGTGACCACCGCGACGATGTTGTCGAGCGTCCACTCGGTGCGGACCTGACCCGTGAAGGTGTCGGTGGTCCAGAACGCCGTGATGAGCAGCGCGGCCAGCGCGGCGATGTAGACCAGCCCCAGCCACAGCAGCGGGGCGCTCAGCAGCAGCCCGAGCCGCGTCCGCGGCCGGGCGCTCAGTGCGACGGACAGCCGCCGGGCCGCGGTCCCCCGGGGATGGGGGACCGCGGTCCGGACGGCCTTGACGGTGCTCACCTAGCCCTTGATCTCCTGCCACGCGGCCGTCCATGCCGCGTAGTCGGTGCACTGGACGTCCGTGCGGCCGTCCAGGCACTCAGGGATCGGGGTCGACCAGTACCAGATCTGCGACGCGTAGTCGGCGTCGCCGGCGTGGTACGCCTCGCAGTCGTCACGGAAGTTGCACGCCTCCTGGCTGGAGGGGGCCTCGCCGAAGTACGCCGTCGCGGTCGCGTTGACCTCGGGGCTGGCGATCCAGTCGAGCCACGCGTACGCGCAGTTGGGGTGCTGGGACTGCGACGAGATCATCCAGGTGTCCGACCATCCGGTCGCACCCTCCTTGGGCAGCACCACCTCGGTGTTGCCCGTGGTGATGGAGTTCTGGATGACCTGCCAGGTGGTGCCCACGACCGAGTCGCCGGTCTCGAACGCCTGGATCTCCTTGAGGTAATCCGACCAGTACTCGCCGATGTGCTGGCGCTGCGCCTTGAGCAGGTCGACCGCCGCGGCGAGCTGGTCCGCGTCGAGAGCGTACGGGTTCTCGATCCCGAGGTCGGGCTGCGTCGCCATCAGGTACACCGCCGCGTCGGCGATGTAGATGGGCGAGTCGTACGCCGTGACCTGGCCGGAGTGCTCGCCGGCGCCGTCGAAGACGGCGCTCCACGAGTCCAGCCCGCCCGGGAACACGTCGGTGTTCCACATCAGCAGGTTGGCGCCGTAGCCGTGCGGGACGCCGTAGGGCTGCCCGTCGACGCTGTTCCAGGACTGGTTCTTCAGGAAGTCGAAGATGCCGGCGTAGTTCTTCAGCAGGTCGACGTTGACCGGGGCGACATCGCCCGCAGCGACGAGCCGCAGCGAGGCGTCGCCCGAGGCGGACACCACGTCGTACTCGCCCGACTTCATGAGGTTGAGCGCCTCGTCCGAGGTGCCGAACGTCTTGACGGTCACCTGGCATCCGGTCTCGTCCTCGAAACCGGACACCCAGTCGACGCTGGGGTCGTTGCTGCCGTCCTCGACGTAGCCGGGCCAGGCGAGGATCGAGACCGCGCCCTCCGTCTCGCCGAGCTCGGTCGGCATGCCGCCCTCGCCGCCTCCGCCGCCGCCTCCGCTGGTACCGCAGGCGGTGAGCAGCAGCGCGCTCGCGAGCAGCGCTCCGCCCGCCATGATCTGGCTTTTCATGCGTTCTCCGTTCTTCTTGGTGCTTCCGATGGGATTTCGGGGTTCCGGGGGCCCTCGGGGGTCCGGGGCCCCGGGGTCCTAGGGGTGCAACTCGACGACGTCGGCCGGCGACCAGCTCGCCACGACCTTGCTCCCGCGCCGGTCGTGCGTGGCGGCGCCCGCGACGTTCTGCTCGAGCACGTTGAGCCGGTACCCGGCGTCGAGGTCGACCAGGATGCGCGTGCTCGTGCCGAGGTAGATGACCTCGCTCACGGTTCCCGGCAGGCCCTTCCCCGCGTCGGCGAGGGTGATCTTCTCGGGGCGCAACGATCGCGGGCCGTCGGCCTTCAGCATCCGCTTCGCCTCGTCGGCGTCGAACAGGTTGGAAGTCCCGACGAAGTCGGCGACGAAGGGCGAGACCGGGTGCTCGTAGATCTCCTGCGGCGTGCCCAGCTGCTCGATGCGGCCCTCGTTGAACACCGCGATGCGGTCGCTCAGGGTGAGCGCCTCCTCCTGGTCGTGCGTGACGAAGATGAAGGTGATCCCGAGCGCGCGCTGCATCTCCTTGAGCTCGACCTGCATGCCCTGCCGGAGCTTCAGGTCGAGCGCGCCGAGCGGCTCGTCCAGCAGGAGCGCCTTGGGTTCGACGACAGTGGCCCGAGCCAGCGCGACCCGCTGCCGCTGACCCCCGGAGAGCTGCGTCGGCTTGCGCTCGGCGAACTCCTCGAGGCGAACGGATGCCAGCGCCTCTCGTGCGCGCTCGCGCCGCTCCGCGCGCCCCATCCCGCGCACCCGCAGGCCGTAGGCCACGTTGTCGAGCACGTTCATGTGCGGGAAGAGCGCGTAGTCCTGGAAGACCGTGTTGACGTCCCGGTCGAAGGGGGCGCGCGAGGTGACGTCCTCGCCGAAGAGCTCGATGGTGCCCGAGGTGGGCTGCTCGAAGCCCGCGATGAGCCGCAGGACGGTCGTCTTGCCCGAGCCGGACGGGCCGAGCATGGAGAAGAACTCCCCCTGCCGGATGTCCAGGTCCAGCGCGTCCACCGCGGTGACCGTGCCGAACGACTTGGTCAGCGACCGCAGCCGGATCGCGGGTGCCTCATCCAATATCCGAGCCTCCTTGCTCCTCGCACATCAAATCATATGGAACCAGATGTCATGCAAGTGGCGCGGGTGTTACGGTCATGTCACGCGCGCACAACGATGGCAGGTGCGCACAACGAGGAGCGCGATGCCCCAGTCGATCAGGACCTCCACCAGCGCGGGCGCCGTGGTATTCGCCCCGCTGGACGGTTCGGGGCGCGCCGAGCTCGTGGAGCGCCGACTGACCGACGCGATCGTCCTGGGGCTGCTGGCCGACGGCGAGCGACTGCCGAGCGAATCGGACATGGCCAAGCGCCTCGGGGTCGCGACCGTGACCGCGCGGGAGGCGCTGGAATCCCTGCGCCTCAAGGGCCTGGTCGAGACGCGGCGGGGCCGCGACGGCGGCAGCTTCGTCACGGCGGGTCGCGACCGCACACGCGCGGTACTGGATGCCCGGGTCGGCTCGCTCTCGCGCGTCGAGCTTCGCGACATGGGGGCCTACTATTCCGCGATCGCGGGCAGCTGCGCCGAGCTGGCCGCCGACCGAGCCACCGACGACGACCTCGAGCGGGTCCGCGGAATCGCGCTCGTGACCGACGACGACGAGACCGCCGCGCGACGCCGGCAGGGCATGTTCCAGCTCGAGATCGCGGCGCTCTCCCAGTCGGCACGACTGGTGCGCGAGGAGCTGCGCCTGCAGGCGGAGTTCGCGCCGCTGCTCTGGCTCTGGCTGCGGGAGCCGGAGTATCGTCGGCGCAGTCTCGACGCACGAGGCGCCGTGCTCGACGCGATCGCCGGGGGCGACGCGGCGGGCGCCCGCGACCGCACCGCCTCCCACGTCGCGGGGGCGATCGACTGGCTGCTGGAGACGAAGGCAGAACTCGAGGAGAGAGCATGAGCGTCCGCATCGAGAGCGACGCGGTCTCGGTCGTCGACACCACGTTCGAGGACGTCTTCGCGCTCATCGATCGGTGGCGCGAGAGCATCGAGGACTTCGTCGCGTCCTCGCCCGTCGACGTCGCGGCCATCGACGCCCTCGTCGAGACCCTCGTGGTTCCGGATCTGTCGCGGGACGGGGCGCTCATCATCGGGGCGGGCTTCGTGGCGCAGCCCGGGTTCATCCCGGATGCGCCCTGGCACCTGGCGTGGTGGCTCGGGCACGCCAACACCTTCGGCTGGACCGGGCCGGCCGCGCCGTCCCTGCGGCGCCTCGTCGCGGTGGAGGACGAGCACGCCGAGAGCTTCCGCGACTACACGACGCTCGAGTGGTGGCGGGTACCGTCCACCACGGGGCAGCGGCACATCACCGGTCCCTATGTCGACTACCTGTGCACCGACGACTACACCCTGACCTCGACGGTTCCGGCCTACCAGGACGGCCGGATGATCGGCGTCGTGGGCGCCGACCTCTACGTCAACGACATCGAGCGGGCGTTGCTGCCCGCCGTGCGCGGGGCGGGACGTCGCGCGGCACTGGTGAACGCATCCGGCCGGGTCGTGGTCGCGAGCGACAGCTCACGACCGACCGGATCGCTCATCCGGCGCGAGAACTGGACGCAGCACGACCGCGTGGTGCCGTGCGCGAACGGCCTCGCCCTCCTCATCGACGACTGACCCCGCCCCCGTGCACCACCCACCGTGCACGTTCGCGTCAGCTGAGCACGCTGTAGCCCTATCGCTCGTCGCGAACGTGCACGCCCGCAGCGCTGGCGCGTCAGGCGACGCGGATCATCTTCTTGTTGACGAACTCGTCCGCACCGAAGCGGCCCAGCTCGCGACCCGAGCCAGAGCGCTTGATGCCGCCGAAGGGTAGCTCGGCACCGTCGGCCAGCACCAGGTTCACAAAGACCATGCCGGCGTCGATCTTGTCGGCGACGCGCATGGCCTGCTCCTGGTCGGTCGTGAACAGGTAGGAGCCCAGGCCGAACGGGGTGTCGTTGGCGAGCGTCACGGCCTCGTCCTCGTTCGACACCTTGTAGACCGCGGCGACCGGGCCGAAGAACTCTTCGCGATAGGCGTCCATGCCTGGCTTCACGTCGGCGAGGACGGCGGCCGGGAAGAACGCGCCGTCGCGCTTCCCGCCCGCGACCAGGCCTGCACCCTGCTCGACCGCGCGGTCGAGCTGGCCCTGCAGGGTCTCGGCCGCGGCGAGCGAGGACAGCGGCCCGAGCACGGTGTCCTCCTTCGTCGGGTCGCCGGGCGCAGCCTTGGTGAGTTCGGCCGTGAACTTCTCGAGGAACTCGTCGTACAGCGAGTCGATCACGATGAAGCGCTTCGCGCCGTTGCAGGACTGCCCGCTGTTGTCCAGGCGGGCGCCCACGGCGGCCTCGACGGTCGCATCCATGTCGTCCGTGCTGAGCACGATGAACGGGTCGGAGCCGCCGAGTTCGAGCACGACCTTCTTGAGGTACTTGCCGGCCAGTTCGGCGACCGCGGCGCCCGCCGCCTCCGAGCCGGTGAGCGAGACGCCCTGCACGCGCGGGTCGGCGATGACCGGCTCGAGCTGACTCGACTTGGCGAACACGTTGACGTAGGCACCCTCGGGGAACCCGGCGTCGAGGAAGATCTGCTGCATCGCAGCAGCCGACTCCGGGCACTGCGATGCGTGCTTGAGGATGATCGTGTTCCCGATGATCAGGTTGGGGCCGGCGAAGCGGGCCACCTGGTAGTACGGGAAGTTCCACGGCATGATGCCCAGCAGCACGCCCAGCGGCCCGCGGCGGATGAACGCGCGGCCCTCGCCGGCGCGCAGCTCGATCTCCTCGTCCTTGAGGAACGCCTCGGCGTTCTCGGCGTAGTAGCCGTAGATGTCGGCGGCGAAGTCGACCTCGCCGAGCGCCTGCTCGATGGGCTTGCCCATCTCGCGCACGATCGTGTCGGCCAGCTCCTGGCGGCGCTCGGTGTGCAGATCGGCGACCTTCTGGATCAGCTTCGCGCGCTCCGCAACCGTGGTCGTCCTCGACCAGTTCGCGTAGGCGTCGGCGGCCTTGTCGACGGCGGCCTTCAGCTCGGCATCCGAGATCGCCGGGTACTCGGCGACCTTCTCGCCGGTCGCGGGATTGACGACGGCATAGCTCATGGGTGTCTCCTCATCATCGGGGGGCGTATCTCGACTCTATGTGGCGCTCATGCGGCGCAATTGTTGCCAGCGCATACCCTTGAGCGCCGGGTACAGCGCGGACCACACGACCATGGGCGCCCGAAGCCGCCGGTCGTCGATCCCGTGGCCGTCGTAGGTGCGCTGGTACCGCCACACGTACGAGTAGAACTCGCGCGGGTTGTCGTCGAGCCTCCTGGCCGACATGCCCGCGACCATCTTGGGCGCGTACGCGACACGATGCCCGCGCTCGAACAGATGGATGCTGAGGTCGATGTCCTCGTGGTACTCGTCGGCCTCGTCCCGGCACACGATCTCGCGGATGTCCCGCCACGCGCTCGCCCGGATCGCCATGTTGCTGCCGAACAGGAAGTGGTAGTCGCGGGCGAGCTTGAGGATGGCGCGGCGCAGCGCGTCGTCGGCCCGGTGCCCGAACCGCCGCAGCGGCATGTCGTAGTAGATCATCGGCCCGGTGGCAGCGCCCACGCCCGGGTCGGCGAAGGCGTCGCGCACCTCCTTGGCCCAGTTGGGCTCGAGCACGGTGTCGGCGTCGATGCGCCCGAGCACCTCGCCGAGCGCCCGGTCCAGCCCGAAGTTGCGTGTGGGAACGAGACCCTGCTCGGCGTCCTGGCGGAACACGACGAGGGGCGCGTCCGGGTACTCCCGCTGCAATTGCTCGAGGATCCGTGCGGTGCCGTCCGTCGAGAGGTTGTCGACCACGATCACCTCGTCGGCGGGCTCGGTCTGCTCGAGAGCGGCGAGCACGCAGGCCCGGATCGTCGCCTCCTCGTTGTACGCGGGGATCACGATCGACAGGGTCGGACGCTCGGGGGAGGCCGGCATGTCGCCACCCTAACCGCGCGGTCAGGCCCGCGCCAGCACCCTGCGCAGCAGGACGCTCAGCCGGGCCACTCCTCGGTCACGTTGGCCGCGAGCCAAGCGAGCGGCTCGACCGCCTCGCCGCCGCCCGGCCGGATCTCGAAGTGCAGGTGGGGGCCCGTGCTCGCGCCCGTCGAGCCGACGAGTCCGAGCACCTGGCCGCGCGTCACGGTGTCGCCGACGCCGACCGTCTCGGAGCCCAGGATCATGTGGCCGTAGACGCTCTGCACGATCCGGCCGTCGATGTCGTGCTCGATCACGACGTGCTGGCCGAGCCCTCCGTCGCTGCTGGACTCGACCACGACGCCGTCGGCGATCGCCACGATGTCGGAGCCCTCGCCCGGGTCGAAGTCGACCCCCTGGTGATCCGAGGAGCACCCCCACGAGCACGGTGCCACTCGCCAGCCGAAGCCGCTCGCGACCTCGGTGTCCGGGGCGACCGGCCACTGCACGGGCGTGTACTCGGTGATGACGTAGTCCTCGCGGGTCGCGACCGGCTCGGGCGAGGAGGCGGAGACCACCACGCGTTGCGAGATCGCGGCGATCGCCTCCTTCTGCACGGCGGCAGCGGATGCGGGGAGGTCGTTGATCGTGATGGTCAGCAACGAGATCGCGGCCGCCCCGATCGCGAGGGTGCGCCGGCGCCGGAAGGCCCCCAGGTATCCGGGTGCGGGCACGTCGAAGTCGGTCAGCTGGGATGGGGTCACGAGGAAGGCGCTTCCTGGTCGGGTGCACCGGTCGGCGCACGGACGCGGCTCAGCGTCGTCGGGCAATGTCATGACCCTCGGCTGCGAGCGAAACCCGGCGGGTGCCTCACACCGGTTGCTCCGTAGGTCGTGACCAGCGTGCACGACCTGTCTGGACGTCCTCTGGCAGGGCACCCACCGTAGGCTGACCGTCATGACCGACGCGACGACGCGCACGCAACGCGCCGCCATCGACCTGTCCAAACGCGACCTGACGCTCGACCTCGCGCGCGTGGTGTGCGTGTTGCTCGTGGTCGTCATCCACCTGCTCATGGTGGGGGTGGGCACCGGGCCCGACGGGCTCGTGCTCTCCCGGCCGCTCGAGGCGCAGCCGTGGTTCGACGTGGTGAGCTGGGTCGGCCAGATCATGCCCCTGTTCTTCGTGGTGGGCGGCTTCGCGAGCATGACGGCTTGGCGCTCCCTGCGCCGGCGCGACGGCGACGGGGCGGATTACGTGCGCGGCCGGGTGCTGCGGCTCGCCCAGCCGACGTTCCCGCTCTTCGTCTTCTACGTCGTGGTCATCGCGATCGCGCAGTTCGTCGTGGGCGCGCCGCCCGAGCTGTTGCGCGGAGTGCTCGTGGGCGCGGGTTCGCCACTGTGGTTCATCGCCGCCTACGGCATCTGCCAGGCGCTCGTGCCGCTCATGGCCGGCCTGCACGAGCGGGCCCCCAAGCGCAGCGTGCTCGTGCTGCTCGCGCTGGTCATCGCAGTCGATGTGCTGCGCTTCTCGACCGGGCTGACCTGGCTCGGCCTGCTCAACCTGCTGTTCGTCTGGCCGCTCGTGCAGCAGTTCGGCTTCTGGTACGCCGACGACTGGTTCGACCGCCGCGCCTGGTGGCAGCTCGCGCTCATCGCGGTCGCGGGCGTTGCGCTCATGTGGCCGTTGACCGTGTTCGGCCCGTACGACACCAACATGCTCTCCAACCTCAACCCGCCCACCCTGCCCCTGGTCGTGCTCGGGATATCGCAGGCGGCATTCCTGCGCCTCGTGAAGCGGCCGCTGACCGCGCTCATGCGCACGGGCGCGGCCAAAGCGGTCGTGTTCGTCGCGGGCACCCGGCTCATGACGATCTACCTCTGGCACCTGCCGCTCATCATCGCCGCGGCCGGCGTCGCGCTGCTCATCCCGGGCGCGAGCCCCATGCCGGAGAGCCCCGCCTGGTGGTGGTCGCGCATCCTGGTGTTCGTCATCGTGCTCGCCGCACTGTACGCGCTGTCCCTCCTGGTGGGCCGGTGGGAGCAGCCGCGGCAGGCCGGACCGACCCCGCCGGCCCCGGTCGTCGCAGCAGCTGTGGTGCTGACCGTCGCGGTGCCGACCCTGCTCATCCCGCTCGGCCTGGACTTCGTGCTGGCCGTGGCCGGGTTCCTCACCATCGGGGCGGCCATCCTGCTGCTCGGGCGCTGGCCCGCGCGACCCGAGCCCGCTCGCGCCGAGCCCGCGAGCGCGGCTGCCGAATCGTAGGCTGGGGCGCGTGAAGGCGACCATCCTGTCCGGCACGCGCGACATCCGCCTGGAGGAGCGGCCGGATCCCGTCATCCTGGCTCCCGGAGACGTCGTCGTGCGTGTGGTGGCCGCGTGCGTGTGCGGTTCGGACCTCTGGGGGTACCGCGACTTCGGCCGGGGGCGCGAGCGCGCGACCGGGCACGAACTCGTGGGCATCATCGAGGAGGCGGGGGCCGAGGTCGCGAGCCTCAAGCCCGGTGACTTCGTCATCGCGCCGTTCTCGCTCAGTTGTGGCGCGTGCCAGTCGTGCCGCGCCGGGTTCACCTCGGTGTGCGATCGCGTGACCTTCTTCGGCTCGCTGGACCGCGACCGGCTCTGGGTGGACGGCGCACAGGGCGAGCGCGTGCGCATGCCGCTGGCCGAGAGCTCGCTCGTCGTGGTGCCGGGGCCGGAGGACGACGCGCTCGTGCCGGATCTGCTCACGCTCTCCGACGTCGCCTCGACGGGGCATCACGCGGCCGTGTCCGCTCGGGTCGGCCCGGGAGACGTGGTCGTCGTCGTGGGCGACGGGGCGGTCGGCCTCTCGGCCGTGCTCGCGGCCGCGCGGCTGGGAGCGGGGCGCGTCATCGCGATGAGCCGGCATCCCGAGCGACAGGCCGTGGCGCGCGAGTTCGGTGCGACCGACATCATCGAGCAGCGCGGCGAGGACGCCATCGCGGCGCTGCGCGACCTGCTCGGCGGGGATCTGGCCGACGCCGCCCTGGAGTGCGTCGGCACGGCCGAGGCCATGGATCAGGCGCTCGGGTCGGTCCGCGGCGGGGGGCGGGTCGGCTTCGTGGGCGTGCCAGGCAACCGCGTCGACCTGGATGCCGGCCGCCTCTTCGCCGGGAACATCACCCTGGGCGGCGGCATGGCTCCCGCTCGCGCGTACATCCCCGAACTGCTGCCCGCCGTGCTCGACGGGTCGATGCGGCCTGGCCGGGTCTTCGACCTGGAGCTGCCGCTGGACGAGGTGGCCGAGGCCTACCGCGCGATGGACGAGCGACGCGCCATCAAGGTTCTGCTGCGGCCGTGACCTCGCGGGCTGCCGCGCCCGGACTGCGGCGCCGGAGCCGGTGCTCAACCCGTTAGGTGCTCAGCCCCAAGAGCTGCTCAACCCCGCAAGCTGCTCAACCCCGCCAGGGCAGGAACGCGCTCACGAGCGGTGAGGCCACGACGTAGGCGGCGACCGTCCCGAGCAGGGACTCGCCCACATCGCTGCCGAACCCGGGACCGCGGTACGCCGGATCGCCCAGCGAGTCCTCGAGACGGCCGGGCTGACGCGACTCGACGCGCACCGCGGCACGGGCCAGGGTGGCCGGCTCGCTCGAGAGCGGACGCTCCCCGGTTCCGGCGCCCTTGCTGAGCTCCTCGTAGACGACCGCGCGCTGCTCTTCGGTCAGGCGCGCGAAGGCCTCGTGGTGCACGGCCTCGATGGTTTCGGGCGGCGCGGTGCGCAACAGGTACCGGTATCCCTCGATCGCGCGCTCGTCGTCAGCGGGTGACGAGGAGTGCGGTTCGGGCTCCGGTGCTTCCCTGACCCCGAAGAGCCGATCCAGGAATCCCATGCTGTGTGCCTCCGCGGTGCACGCTACGTGGGCCGTCTGGACGGGTCCTGGATACCGGCTGGCAGGCTCAGCAGACCTCCGACGAGCAACTCCCGCAACTGCGGGGCGAGCTCGGCCGCGAGCGCGACCGGGTCCGCCTCGAGCAGGCCGGCCACGGCATCCACGATCGCCTGCGTGCTCAGCTCGCCGTCGCAGGCGCCCACGACGGCCGCGAGAGCGGTGCCCGCGCGCACCTCGCGCCGGAAGCCGCCGCCCTGCCGCAGGACGATGACGCTCGGGTGCTCCTCACCCGGCCAGTGACTGCGCTCCTCGGTCACGTCCGGAGCGACGGTCATGGGCAGCCGCAGCAGCGCGGCATCGTCGAGCGCGGTCACCGCGTCGTGAGCGGCGAGCGCCGCGGCGAGGTGCGCGCCGAGCCCGCCGGGCTCCGCGCCGAGCGGGGTGCCGATTCGCTCGGCCCGCCGCAGGGTGCGCTCGCCCGAGGGCCTGCGCAGCAGCAGGTAACCGAAGCCGACCCCCTCGACACCGCGCGCGGCGAAGTCGTCGAGCCAGGCATCCACCAGCTCCTCGTATCCGGGGGCGCCGGGGCGCGTTCCCCCGTCGCGGATCCAGGTCTCGGCGTACTGCGCCGGGTCCTGTCGCTCGCGCTCGATGATCCAGGCGTCGAGGCCGCCCGTATCGCACCAGGCCAGCACGCGTTCGAGGCCGTCCCGGCCGTCGCGATACTCCCAGTTCCCCAGCAGCTGAGCGATGCCGCCGGGTTCGAGGTGGCCGGCCATCCCCGTGACGAGCTGCTCGACGATGGCGTCGCCCACCGCACCGCCGTCGCGGTACTCGTACGCGGGCACGCCGGGGCGGCGCGGGGTCACGACGAACGGCGGGTTGCTCAGGACTCGATCGAATCTCTCGCCCGCAACCGGCGCGAAGAGGCTCCCGTGCCGGAGTTCCACTCCTGAGATGTCGTTCAGCGCGACGTTGAGCTCGGCGGTCTCGAGGGCGCGGTGCGAGATGTCGGTCGCGACCACGCGGGTCGCCACGCGCGCCAGGTGCATGGCCTGGATGCCGCACCCGGTCCCCAGGTCCAGTGCGCTCCCGACGGGGCCGGGCAGCGAGAGCCCGCTGAGAGTCGCCGTTGCTCCGCCCACCCCGAGCACGTGGTCGGTGCGAAGGGCGCCGCCCGTGACGAGCTCGCCCGGATCGCTCACGATCCACCACTGACCCGCGCCCTGCGCATCGATGAACGAGTACGGGCGCAGATCGCGGGCCGGTGCGACCGGATCGCCGCCGTGCACGAGCCCGAGCGCGACCGCGCCGGCCGCGCCGAGCGAGGGCAGCGCGTGATCGAGGTCGGCGCGGGGCAGGTCCAGACCGAGCACGAAGAGCCGGGCGAGCACGGCGGCGGGTGCATCCGAGTCGGCGAGGGCGCGGCGGGCGGCGACGCGGTCGCCCCGCTCGAGCGCTGCCTCCGCTTCGGCGCCCCAGAGCGAGGTCAGGTGCTCGACGGTGAAGCGCGCCGCCTCGAGGTCGGAACGCAGCGCGCGGACGGCGACGGCATCCATGACGACATTCAACCGCGTGCCGCGCGGTCGCCCGCGCTATGTCTACACTGTCCACAATGTCGGAACCCGCTGGCGCCGCCCAGACGCGCGCCACCTACCGCCACGGCGACCTGCGCCAGGCGCTGCTCGACGCCGGGATCGCGATGGCGCGGGAGGGCGGGCCGGACGCGGTCGTACTGCGCGAGGCCACCCGCCGCGCCGGTGTCTCACCGAACGCGGCCTACCGGCACTTCGCCGATCGCGAGGCGCTCGTGGCGGCCGTGAGCGACGCGGCCGCGGGCGAATCCGCCGCGGCGATCGAGGCCGAGTGGGACGCCGTGCCGCCCGGCTCATCCGCCGAGACCGCACGGGCGCACCTGCGCGCCGTCGGGACCGGATACCTGCGGTTCGCCCGCGACGAGCCCGGCTTGTTCCGTGCGGCCTACACGGTCTCCCGCGACCTCAGCCAGGCGTACAGCCCCGGCAAGGCCGGCCCCGGTGGGCGCACGCCCTTCGAGCTGCTCTCGGTCGCGCTCGACGAACTGGTCGCGGCCGGCGTCCTGCCTGCCGAGCGGAGACCCGGCGCCGAGTTCAGCGCGTGGTCGGCCGTGCACGGGCTCGCGATGCTCGCCCTGGAGGGTCCGCTGCGCGGGCTTGACGAGGCCGCGCTGCAGCGGGCGGGCCGGGCAGCGATCGCCATGGTCGAGCGCGGGCTCTGAGCGCGCGCGGGCACGGGATGCCTAGGCTGGTGCCCAGCATGAGACCGCTCACCGAAGCCGCCATCCGCGAATCGATCGTCAACGCGGGCCCGGGCGAAGCCGAGCAGATCCCCATGCCCGGCCTGCACGAGGTCATGTGGGATGACCGCGAGTACCTCGGCTGGCGCGACCCGGGCGCCCCGCAGCGCGGCTACCTGGTGGCCTGGCACGGCGAAACCCCGGTCGGCATCGTGCTGCGGGCCGCCGGCACCCGCCTGCAGGCGGGCTCGGCGATCTGCTCGCTGTGCAACACCCCGCAGCCCGGCAACCAGGTCACAATGTTCTCGGCGGCGCTGGCCGGCGAGAAGGGGCGGCGCGGCGACACCGTGGGCACCTACATCTGCGCCGACCTGTCGTGCTCGCTGCTCATCCGCATGGCGCCCCCGCAGTACGAAGCGCAGCCGGCCCCGGATGTCGTGGTCGCCGCGCGCGCGGAGGGCCTGCGCTCGCGCGTTGCCGCCTTCACGGATCGCGTGCTGCACGCCGCCTGACGCGGGTCGGCGCTGGGGCGGCCGGCCGCATCCGCGAGATTCCTGACGCAATGTGCAGTGATGCGCGTGCTTCTGCTGCCAATTGGGTCAGATATCTGCGAGCAGCCCGGCCAGCACCCGCCGCATGTACCGCGCCCAGAACAGGCGCACGATGAGGCGCACGATCCAGCCGCGCTTGGGCTGCGCGTGGAAGGTGTAGCGCCAGCGGATGCGCGTGCCCTCGGGGACCAGGACGAAGTCCCAGTCCGCCTCGGCGTATGCCACGAGGGCGGAGAACGACCCGGTGAAATCGGTGAGGCGGTAGCGGAAGGAGCGCGGCGCATCCACCTCGGTCAGGCGCTCGACGACGGTCCCGCCGTCGGAGAGGATCAGCTTGCGGCTCTGGCCGGGAGCGTCCCAGGCGCCGGTGACCTCCTCGACCCTGACCACCGCAGGCAGCGGGCCGAACTTCGGGTAGTACCGCACCGGGTCGGCGCCCGTGACGAACTCGAAGGCGCGCTTGGCCGGTGCGGGCGCGTAGCCCTCGGTTCGGGCTGACGAGGCCATGGCGGTCGGGGTGGGGTCAGTCGAACTTCTCGAGGAGGTGGAACGGGACGCCCAGCGCCACCGCGATCGCGGCGAGTCCGCCGCCGAAGAGCAGGTAGTCCCAGCCGGGGCCGGCGTCGAAGGCGTACCCCATCAGCAGCAGGCCGCCCACGAAGAGTGCGAACACGACGAGGAACGCGAAGACCTTCATGGCTTCACCCTATCGCCGGGGTGGCGTGGAAGAGTTCTTCGCATGAGCACGTTCACGACCACCCTCCTGGCCACCGGCGGCAACAACGTGGGCATCGAGATCCCGGATGCGGTGGTCGCCGAACTCGGCGGCAAACGCGTTCCCGTGCGCATCACCTTGAACGGCGGCTACACCTACACCAGCACGACCGCGGTCATGCGCGTACTGAACCTCGTGGGGCTCAACGCCGAGCATCGGGCCGCGTCCGGTTTCGGCGCCGGTGACACCGTCGAGGTCACCATGGTGCACGATGACGCCCCGCGTGTCGTCGAGGTGCCCGAGGCGCTCGCGGCCGCGCTCGCCTCCGACCCGGTCGCCGCCGGGGCGTGGGAGCGGCTGCCCTACAGCCACCGCAAGGAGCACGCGAGGGCGATCACCGAGGCCAAGGCGGAGGAGACCCGCCAGCGCCGTGTGCAGAAGGCGCTCGCGATGCTGCGCGGTGAGGCCTGAGCGGCCGGGTCGGAAACTCAGAGCCGCAGAGCCTGCGCCGGCTGGATGCGGCTCGCCCGCACCGCCGCAACGGCACCGCCCAGCGCCCCCACGACCACTCCCCCGACCAGGGCCAGCGGCGCGGTGAGAGGTTCCAAGACCGGAGCCCAGCGATTGAGGATCGTGATCGCGAGGATCACGAGTGTGCCGCCCAGCAGACCCACGATGCCGCCGACGCACCCGACCATCACCGCCTCGGTCAGAATGAGCGCGGCGATGTGCCGGCGACGGGCCCCGACTGCCCGTCGCAACCCGAGCTCGGCCTGACGCTCCAGCACCGCCACGGTCATGGCGTTGGCCAGCCCGAGAGTGGATGCGAGGGCGGCCACCGCGGTGAAGGCGAGCAGCGTCGCGAACACGTCGGACTCGACTTCGCCGCGCAGGGTGCCGGGGTCGACCGGCGCGAAGACCTCGATCGCCTCCGGGCGCACCGGGTCGATCACGAACGGCACCTGGCCGGCGATCTGCTGGGCGGCGCCCGGTCCGGCCGCGATGACCGCGATCCGCCGCACCGGCGGTGTGCGACCGAGGTCGACGACGCGATCCGGATCGAGCAGCACCACGGAACCGAGCAGCTCGGGCCAGCGAGGCGAACGCGCGATCACCCCGGTCACCTCGACCTGTACCCCGTCGAGCAGCACGACAGAACCGGGCCCCAGCTGCACGCCCAGCTGCCCGGCCAGGTTCGCCCCGACGAGGGCGCCGTCGGAGGGTGCGGGCCGACCGCCCTCGAGGGTGAGGAGCGCGGCGGCGGGGAGGGCCGCATCCGCTCGGAAGACCGGTATGGTCAGCCGCGGGCGACCGGCGATCGCGCCGATCGCGTGCGGGCCCTCGTCGTCGACGATGCTCGCCTCCTCCACGCCGGGCAGTTCGCGCAGACGCCCCGCAAGGTCTGTCGCCTCCTGAGCGACGGATGCCTCTCCCGGGGTCCACTGCGCCGTCACGTCGCGATTGGCGTGCGCGTCGAAGGTCGCCGAGACCTGGGCGCGGGCGGAGGTGGCGACCCCCGAGGATCCCACCGCGAGCCCAACAGCCACCGCGACCGCGAGAAGGAGCCCGGCGGTCCGGCCGCGGCGCGCGGCGAGGGAGCCGGCAGCGTCGACGATCAGATCGCGAACGCGGAGCGTCGACGCGCGGCCGGGAGGAGACGCCACGGATGCCGGTGCATGGTCGGCAACGTCGGCACGGTCGCCCTCTGTTTCGACCACCCGGCCGTCGCGCAGGCGGATGCGGCGGTCGGCCCGAGCGGCAACCTCCGGCGAGTGGGTCACCAGCACGACGGTCGTCCCCTCGCCGACGAGTCCCTCGAGGGCGTCGACGACCCGCTCGGCATTGCCGGAGTCGAGATTGCCGGTGGGCTCGTCCGCGAGCACGACGGGACTGCCCGTCGCGAGCGCGCGAGCGATGGCGACGCGCTGACGCTCCCCGCCCGAGAGCAGATGCGCGGGCTGCGCCGCGAGCACCCCGATGCCCAGTCGTTCCAGGGCGTCCCGCGCTCTGGCATCCCGCTCCGCCCTCGGAACACCGCGGTACAGCAATCCGAGCCCGACGCTATCGAGCACCGGCCGGCGATCCAGGAGGTGGAACCCCTGGAAGACGAACGAGAAGGTGTCGGACCGGCAGCGCGCGAGTCCGTCGTCGTCGAGATCCGCGACCGGGATGCCGTTCACGGCGTAGCGCCCGCTGTCCGGACGCTCCAAGAGCCCCACGACATTGAGCAGGGTCGACTTGCCGCCGCCGGACGGCCCCACGATGGCGAGGAAGCCACCCGGAGCCACGTCGAGGTCCACGCCGGCGAGCGCCCTCACCTCGGGCGGGCCGGGGAAGGTGCGCCCGGCTCCCCGGAGCCGCAGCATCAGCCGACCTTCACGCGGTCGCCGGGTCGCAACGCGTCGGGCTCAACGGGTTCGATCGCGCTGACTCCGGCCAATGCGGCGAGTTCGTGCACCCGGATCTCCTCGCGGTTGCCGTCATCATCGATCCGGATCACCACCGGATCGTTGGACCCACGGGGCGACAGCGCGACGCTCGGCACGAGGAGCGCGTCATCCTCCACGAGATCGAGAGTGATGACCGCCAGGACGTCAGCACCCATCAACTCGGAGGGGAGCGAACCCTCGGTCGGGCGAAAGACGACCCGCGCCTGACCAGACTCGGGGTCGACTGCGCCAACCCCGGCGACTTCCGCGTCGATCGGGGCGCCGTCGCGGAGTCGCAGTTCGACGGTCATCTCCGTCGTGAGCCGTGGCACGGTCGCGTCGGGGATCATGGCGGAAGCGACGAGTGGCCCCGCGGTGACCACGAGTCGCGCGTCCTCCCCCGCCGCGCCCACGGGCGGAGCCTCGGCGAGTTGTGCGGGGAAAGCGGGGATGACCGCGAACTCGGTTGCGGGCGCCCCCTCCGGTGGGTCGTAGCCCAGGGCGCGATATAGGCGCGCAAGCGCCTGGGCCGTGCCCGCGCCGAAGCGGCCGTCCACCTCGACCGGGTAGCCTGCGGCGTTCAGCGCCTTCTGCAGCGCGCGCACATCGGCCCCCTTGGTTCCGGGACCGAGATCGCGGTACAGCGGAAAGGCCCCGGCGATCGCGATCACCGGTCGACCGTTGACCTCGATGGCGGGACGGCCCTGCGTGAGGGAGCCCCCGTCGGCGATGGGGCGCGCGGTGATCACGCTGGGTCCCGTTCCGACCGGGAGGGGCAGTTCGACGCGGCTGACGCGTTCCACGGTCCCGTTCACGGTCAGGGTGTCGGCGAGGTCGCCACGTTCCACCTGCGCCGTCACGTCGCCGGGATCGGGGGCGGAAGCCGCAGCCTCGCGTTGCTGGGGCGATTCGAAGAGTCCCGCGAGCATCCACCCGGAGGCGACCAGGGCCGCGCCGGCGACCAGAAGGGCGGCCACCCGCAGACCGGCGTGACGCCGGCGCGGCCCCGCACCGGCCTCACTCGGGGGCCGGTGGCGCATGCGTGCTGATGATCTCGGCGACCTTCTCTCGGTGCTCGGTCACCACGGCCTCGATCCGCAGCAGAGCATCCGCGTTGCTGCGCACCAGCTCCGCCTCCTTGTCCCAGAGGGACTCGTAGAACGTCGTGATGTACCCGGAGCTGTCGCGGCACTCCGCGTCGGCGGTGGCATAGCGGATCTCTTCGGCGGAGGGGATTCCGTTCGGGTCGCTCAGGTCCAGGGTCTCGATCAGCCAGATGCTCGGCATGTCCCGTGGGGTCGCGGGCAGATCCGGGATGCCCACGTCTCCCATGCAGTCGTGCCACTGTCGCCCGGCGTCCTGCACTCCCCCGTCCTGTTCCGCTGCGTCGTACGCCTGGAACGCGAGTTCGTTCGCGAACTGAGCCTCACCCGGAAGGTCGGGCAGCTCGGTCGCCCGAACCTCCTCGCGACAGCGAGACATCGCCGCGACCTCGTCGTCACCGATCTCCCGGTACGCCCACGCCGTCCATGCCGCGGCACCCGGATCGAGGACCGGGGAACTGCGGTACCCGTACTCCTGCGCAATCCGCGTGTTGAAGATGCGGATGCCCACCGGGCTCGATGTCTCCCGATACGCCGCGTCGGTGTCGCGCCAGGGAACATCCCAGGCGAACCCGGCTGCCGCCATGCAGGGGCCCATGAGCAGGGTCTCCGCATAGTTCGCCGCGATGTCGTTGGAATCCATGAACCGGTCCAGCGGCATGACCCAGCGGTCTACGTCCTGCTCGGGCAGCTCGATCGGCGATTCTGGCGCCGAGCATCCGGACACTCCGCCCACCAGCAGGAGGCACGCCACCACGCCGACTCGGCTCACGGATAGAAGCTCTCGAAGTAGGCAGAGGAGATCCAGTCGTTGTGTCCGGCGAGAACGCGTGAACGGTTCATGGAGACCTCCGAGTTCGTCGTCGATAACTGCCGTCACGGCGCGAACGTGAGGATGAACCTTACGCTACTTATCCGTAGCGTTGAGCGCAAGTCAGCGCTTGAGGCGCCACCGCCACAGCGTGCCCGCGGCCGGGTCGGGAACCTCGGCCTCCTGCACGAAGCCCAGGCGCTCGAGCACCCGGGTCGCGGGGCCCGCCTGGGCCATGGTGTGCGCGATCACGCTCTTCACCTCGCCGAAGCGGAACGCCTTCTCCACCAGCGCGGCGGCCGCACCCGTGCCGTAGTGCCTGCGGCGATAGCCGGGGGCGATCTCATAGCCGATCTCGGCCTCGCCCTTGCGCGGCCGGCCGACGAACCCGCCGGAGCCGACCAGCAGGCCGTTGACCAAGAAGAAGTGCATCCACCACTCCGACTCCTGGGGGTGGGTGCTCAGCCGATCGATGGTGAAGGCCAGCGCCGCGGGGAACTCGGGCCAGCCTCCGGGGGTCGGGGACCCCATCCGCTGGGCGAAGGCCTGGCGGTCGGTGGCAAGCGCGGTGAGATCGGCAATGGTCGCCGGAACCACCTCCACGACGGGGAGGCCGGGCGGGAGGACGTCGTTCACGGTATCCCTTTCCAGGTGGACGGCCCGCGGGAACCCGCGGGGTAGGAGTCGAGGCGCACGGCATCCTTGCGCCAGGCGGCGAGCACGGGCGACACGATGCGCCAGCACTCCTCGGCGATGTCCCCCCGCACCGACAGAGTCGGGTCCCCCTCACACAGCTCGGCGAGCACCTCGCCGTACGCACTCAGCTCGCTGTCCCCGAACTCCGCGTGCAGCACGTCGTGCTCGAGCGCAAAGGGATCGTCGCGGCCGTTGGTCACCAGGTCGATGTCGAGCGTCGCCGGCTTGATGCCGATGCGCAGCTGCGACTCCCCCGCCGGCCCCTCGAACCCCGCGGGCAGGCGCGGGACGGGCCGAAACGTGAAAACCAGGTCCTGGCGCGGCGAGCCGATGGCCTTGCCCGAGCGCAGCACGAACGGCACACCCGCCCACCGCCAGGTGTCGATCGCGACGGTCAGCTCGGTGAGGGTCTCGGTGCGGCGCGAAGCCACGACCCCGGCTTCGTCGGTGTACGACGGCAGGCTGCGGCGACCGAGCCGTCCCGCGGTGTAGCGCGCCCGGCGGCTCGCGGTGCCGTCCTTCTTCCACGCCCGGGTCGCCCGTAGCACCTGCGCCATGGCACCGCGCAGATCCTCCGAGCCCACGCTCGACGGCGCCTCCATGGCGGCCAGGGCGAGCACGAGCAGCAGGTGGCTCTGGATCATGTCCTTGAGCGCGCCCGCGTGGTCGTAGTACCCCGCCCGGCCCTCCAGCCCGAGCTCCTCCTCGATGACGAGCTCGACCTTCTCCACGTTCTGCGCCGACAGCAGCGGCTCGAACAGCCGGTTCGCGAACCGCAGCCCGAGGAGGTTGAGCACGGTCGATTTGCCCAGGAAGTGGTCCACCCGGAAGACCTGCTCCTCGGGCACCATGCGCGCGAGCAGCCGGTTGAGCCGGCGCGCGCTGGCGGCGTCGGACCCGAACGGCTTCTCGAGGGCCAGCACGATCCCGCGCGGCAGGGGGATGCCGGCCAACGCCTCGCAGGCGAGTTCGGCGACCGCGGGGGGCAGCGCGAAGTACATCGCGACGCGTCCTTCGGCCCGCTTCAGCACCTCCCGGAGGTCGGTGGCGTCGGTCGCGTCGCCCCGCAGGTACTCCGCCTCGCGGGCCACCCGGGAGCCGAGGGCCGACGGGTGCGCGGCGAAGGCGCGGGAGAGCTTGGAACGCCACGCCGCGGGCGTGACGGCATCGCGATCCACCCCCACGACACGCAGGGCGCGCCCGCGCGAGGACGCGAGCAATGACCCGAGTCCCGGGAGGAGGAGCCTCGACGTGAGGTCACCGCCGGCTCCCAGGATCACCAGGGTGTCGATGCCCGCATCCGGCATGCCTGTGAGGCTACCGTGACAGGCGCGGCCACCCGCGCGCCGACACCCGGGTGCGCCCGGGGCGGATCAGTCGTTCGAGGTGGCCTTGAGCGCCGCCACGAGCACCCCGACGAGCCAGCCCACGGTCATCAGGGCGAAGACCGCCATGATGGCGGGCGCGGTG
Organism: Microbacteriaceae bacterium; assembly: GCA_019638805.1. Classification (GTDB taxonomy): domain Bacteria; phylum Actinomycetota; class Actinomycetes; order Actinomycetales; family Microbacteriaceae; genus JBDSKH01. Next base: position 115,168 of record JAHBTA010000001.1, read on the forward strand.
GTCTGGTGGGTCAGCCACACGATCCCGACGAAGACACCCACCACGAGGTAGGCGACGACGCCGATCCACACCGGGCGACTCAGCGAGCTGACCGCGGTGCCGACCTTGTTGTTGCTCTGCGCGAGGCGCGAACGCAACTCGATGCCCAGCAGCGCAGCGGTCGAGGTAGCGACCCCGCCGCCGAAGAGCGACGCGAGGATGCCGGTCGCGACCGGGATGACTGGGGCGGCCTCGGTCTTGGAGGGCTCGAAGTTCCAGACGTAGAAGCCGATCCAGCCCCACAGCACGACGAAGACGGCGAGGGCGATGAAGGCGACGATCAGGAGGGGATTCTTCATCCGGGGACCCTAACCCACGATCCCGTCATGCGCGCGGTGCCTCTGGCTGAGGGTGAACCCTGTGTCCCCCAAATGCCCCACAACTGGGCATACCCCGTTTTCGCGCTCCTGACGAGACTGATCACGGACAGGGAAGGGGAACCCGTGGCTGCCGCCGACACGGCCGCGTCCGCCGCCGCCCGCGAGCGGGAGACCGCCGACGAGCTGGCGCGCCGGGCGGGCATCGCGACGCAGCTCGCGCGCACCTTCGACGAGTCCGCGGGATCCCCCGACCGGCTCGCCCGGACCCTCATCGAGCTCGAGCCGATCGGCTATTCCGTGCTCTCCGGCCGTCGCCGGCCGGGGCGCGAGGGCGGGCTCATCGACCTCATCCTGGTCGGCCCCGGCGGGGTGATCCTCATCGATGTCTCGACCTGGCGCGGCGTCACGATCCGGGACGGCCGGCTCGTGCGCGGCGACGAGGATGTGACCGACCGGGTCGCCGGTCTCGCCGACCTGGTGTACTCGACCCAGCGCTCGCTCGCCGAGGTCGGACTGGCCGCTGGTGAGGTGCGCGCCCTCGCCCCGTTCGCCGGTCGGCCCGTCGTGCGCACCGATGTCTACGGCGTCACGCTGCTGAGCGAGGCCGCCGCCGTCTCCGAGATCGCCCGACTGGGAACCCGCCTCACGCCACGCCAGGTGGCCACCGTGCGCGGCGTTGTCGAGACCCTCTTCCCGCACCCATCGGGTGCCGCCGTCGACATCGACCCGCTCACCCGGCCCCCCGTCACTCCCGGTGAGATGGCGCAGGCCGGCATCCCGGTCTCGACCGCCGTGCCGGCCGGGGAGGCGCCCCCCGCTCACGGCCCCGCGAGCGAACCGGAGCGCCTCAGCGTCGACCAGCTGCGCGCCGCCCTCGCCGAGGGGATGCGGCGCGCGCCCGTCGAGGACTGGATGACGTTCCTGCACCCCGAGCAGGCCCGCATCGTGCGCCGCACCTTCACCGGCCCGGTGCGCATCCGCGGTGCCGCCGGAACCGGGAAGACCGTGGTCGCCATGCACCGCGCCGCCCACATCGCCCGCACCACGGGCGGGCGCGTCCTGCTCACGACCTACGTGCGCGCGCTGCCGAAGGTCATGGAGGCGCAGCTGCGCCGGCTCGCGCCCGACGTGGCCGACCGGATCGATGTGCGCAGCGTGCACGCCTTCGCCTACGAGGTGCTCACCAGCCGGCTCGGCCCGGTCACGATCGACGCCGAGACGGCCGACCGCATCTTCAAGGACCTCTGGGAGGACGGCTACAAGGACTCCCCCCTCGGCGCCATCGACCCCACCCCGGGGTACTGGCAGGACGAGGTGCGCTACGTGCTCAAGGGCCGCGGGCTGACCGACTTCGCCGACTACGCCGTGCTGCCCAGGCACGGGCGCGTCCGACCGCTCACGGGCGAGCAGCGTGCGGTGGTGTGGAACCTCTACCGCGACTACGAGATCGCGCTGCAGGGACGCGCCATCTTCGACTGGGAGGACGTCATCCTCGAGGCCGAGGCCTCGCTCACGGCGCAGCCGCTGCCCGGCTACGCCGCCGTCATCGTGGACGAGGCGCAGGATCTGTCGTGCGCCATGATCCGGATGCTGCACGCCGTCGCCGGGGACGCCCCCGACGCGCTGACCCTGGTCAGCGACGGACGGCAGACCATCTACCCCGGCGGGTACACGCTCGCCGAGGCGGGCGTGGCGATCCAGGGCAGGGGTGTGGTGCTCGACGTCAACTACCGCAACACCGCGGAGATCGTCGAGTTCGCCGCGTCGCTCATCACAGGCGACCGGCCGCCGGACATCGAGGGCGCCGCCGCCCCGGCCGATCCGCCCGCGCAGGTGCTGCGGCACGGGGCCCGACCGGTGTATACCGTGTTCTCGTCGCGTTCGGTGCACGACCGCTCCCTCGTGGAGCGCATCCGCCGCATCGTCGCCGACAACGAGGACGTCCGCTTGGGCGACATCGGCGTCCTCGCGCTGTACTCCTGGCACGCGCGCGAGGCGGCCGAGGCGCTCACCGAGGCGGGCATCCCGGTCGTCGAGCTGGAGAAGTACGACGGCGAGTCGACCGACGCGGTCAAGGTGGGGACCATCCGGCGCAGCAAGGGCCTCGAGTTCCGCGACGTGCTCGTGGTGCGCACTCCCCCGCACCTCGTGCAGGCGGACGCCATCGACCCGGACGATTCGGCGGCCGAGCGCCGCCTGCTGCAGCGGCGCGAGCTCTACGTCGCCATGACGCGCGCCCGCGAGGGGCTCTGGGTCGGAGTCGCGTAGCTGCGTCGGGGCGGCACAGCCCGGTCGGTCTGCCAGAATAGGCTGTCTACCCCTCAACGCCCCCGACGAGAGCGGAGCACATTGACGACCGACCCGCAGGTCGCGCCGGTGCGCCCGCACGAGCATCCCCGCCTGGGCTGGGTACGCGTGCCTCCCGTGCGGATCGGGGGTCGGGAACTGCCCGCCTGGAGCGTGCTCGTGGGGGTCTTCGCGGCATCCCGTCTGGTGTCGACGGCGATCCTGTTCGCGCTGTGGGCGACGACCCGCGGCGCGTGGTTCGCGCACTACGACGGCGGCGATACTTTCTGGCAGTACCTGCAGTCGTGGGACGTGCAGTGGTACCAGCGGGTCGCGTTCGACGGGTATCCGCTCGAGTTGCCGATCGATCAGAACGGCGACGTGCTGCAGAACACCTGGGCATTCTTCCCGGTGTTCCCGGCGCTCGTGCGGGTGGTCTGCCTCACCGGGATGCCGTATGACGTCGCCGCGATGACCGTCGCGATCACGTTCGGGCTGCTCGCGACCCTCGCGCTGCACCGCATGCTCGTGCAGCATTTCGCGCCGCGGCAGGCGCTCTGGGGGGCGATCTTCTTCGCCTCGGGACCGATGTCGTTCCTGTTGCAGCTGGGCTACGCCGAGAGCACGTACCTGTTCTTCCTGTTCTGCGCGCTGGCCGCCATGGTGTCGCGGCGCTACCTCGTCATGATCCCGTTCGCGCTCGTGGCATCGTTCACGCACCCGGGGACTCTGGCGCTCGCGGCCGCGCTCGGGCTGCAGGGGATCTTCCGGCTCGTGCGGCGTCAGCGCATCCTGTGGCACGAGTGGGTGACCGCGGGGTCGGCGATCGTGCTCATCACGGCGGCGGTGCTGTTCTGGCCCGTGCTCATCGCGCAGCTGACGGGTGACCCGTCGGGGTACTTCGACACCGAGTTGGGCTGGTGGCGCGAGTATCTGGGGCGCGTGATCTTCGTGCCGTTCACGCCGTTCTTCCTGCTGTACGGCATGCTGTGGGGCTGGTTCGGGTACCTCGTCGTGGCGGTCGTGCTGGCGGCGGTGGTGTTCTGGCTGACCCGGCCTTCGACGCGGGCGCTGGGCGTGGACATCTGGACGTACAGCGTCATGTACATCGCCTATCTGGTCGCGGTCTTCCTGCCGACGCAGTCGCTGATCCGGATGCTGCTGCCGCTGTCGCCGCTGCTGGGCCACCCGGGGCTGTCGGCGACGTTGCGGCGGCGCTGGATCGTGCTGCTCGTGGGGGCCGTGCCGCTGCAGGTGTGGTGCGTGTTCTGGCTGTGGGTGGTGTACCCGCCGTAGCGTTATTCAATAATCCCGGAATATTGATGTAGATTGACACTATGATCGTCGCCGGGCTCATCATCGACATCGTCGGATCGCGTGCTCTGCGCGACCGTCAGGCCGGTCAGGTGCACATGCTCGAGACCGCCGATACGGTGGCCGCGCTTGTGCCCGCGCGCGAGCCGATCGCCCCCACGGTCGGCGACGAGTTCCAGGCTGTGTACGCGACGCTGCCCGAGGCCCTGACTGCGACTCTCGTGTTCCGGCTCGCCCTGCCCGAGGAGCTCGACTGCCGGTTCGGGATCGGGGTGGGCGAGGATCACGCGATCCGCACGGGCGCGAACGTCGTCAAGGACGGCTCGGCGTGGTGGTCGGCCCGCGAGGCGATCGAGCGGACCCGCGGTTACGAGAAGGCGGCGCTGCCGTCCGTCCGCACCCAATGCATCATCGCAGGAGGCGATTCAGCGGCGGTCAACGCGTATCTGATCTCACGCGATCACATCGTCTCGGCCATGCGGCGCAACACCCGGCGACTGCTGCTGGGCACCCTGCAGGGCAAGACTCAGACCCAGATGGCCAAGGAGTACGGCATCACCCAAGGGACCATCTCGTCCAACATGCGGCGCGGCGGACCCAACGCCGTGCTCGAGGGGTTGAGGCTGATGGGCGGGGGTACGACATGATCCTCGGAGCTCTGCTGCTGGCGATCGGGCTGGCCGACCTGGCCCGCCCATCCGATCGCGCGCCGTCGCGCGCGGAGCACGTCCGCGCCTGGGTCATCCTGATCGCTGCCGTGGTCGCGCTGTCCTGGGTCACGGCGCAGCCGGCCGGGATCGCCGTGACCGCGGTCGGGATCGGGGGCGCTTGGATCGTCCTCGGCACCCGGCCGCGCACCGCGATCGCCGGGCTGTTCGTGCTGGCCGCCGGCCTCGCGGCGGCCGTGTTCGGCGGCGATCCGGATGCCGGGGCAGGCTCCCCGCTCGACCTCGCCTGGCAGGCGCTCCGCCCGCAACCCCTCGCCGGGGTGGACGCCGCGACCGCGGTGCTCACCGTCGGGGCACTGACCTTCCTGGTCAACTCGGCCAACCTCGTCACCCGGGTCGTGACGTCGCGTGCGCTACGCGAGACGCGCGGCGAGGAGCGGACGGCGGCCGTCCTCCGCGGCGGCCGGTTCCTCGGGCCCATCGAGCGCATCGTCATCGTCGGCCTCGTCCTGGCCGGCCTGCCGGGAGGCATCGCGGTCGTCGTCACCGCGAAGAGCGTCATCCGATTCCCCGAGATCTCGGGAAGCGCGCAGCGCGAGGTGGACGCCGAGTACTTCCTGATCGGCAGCGGCGTGAGCTGGGGACTCGCCCTGCTGGCAGGACTATGGATTTCCGTTCAATAATCAAGAGGTATTGAACCGGATCACACCTCGATCGCGCCGCCGACGTCGGTGAGGTGCTGGCGCAGGGTCAGCGCGGGATCCGCGTCGCGCTTGGCGAGGTACTCGGCGAAGCGGAGCTCGGCGCGGAGGGACTCGCCGGCGCGGGAACGGGCAGCCTGCGTGTACTCGGTGTCGCGGATGGCCTCGGCCGCAGCGGCCACGCGTTCCGCGTCGGCGACCGGGATGAAGAGCGCCCCGTCGTCGTCGGCGATGACGAGGTCTGCGGGGGTGACGCTCCAGGGACCGACGGTCGCGGCATCCAGGGCGTCGGATGCGCGCGGGTCGACCCGCAGCGGTCCGGTCGGCATCGACCCCAGGCTGAACACGGGTAGGCCGATCTCGCGGATCTCGGCCATGTCGCGGTGCAGACCCCAGATCAGGATGCCGGCCAGACCGGCACCCGCCACCTCGAGCGTGATGAGGTCGCCCACGCAGGCCTCATCGAGCCGACCGCCGTTGTCGACGACGAGCACGTCGCCGGGTTCGGAGCGCTCGAGCGCCTCGAGGAAGACGTCGACGCTGCCGGAGTGGCGCGCCGGGAGCACTCGCCCCGCGATGCGGCTTCCCGGCGCGATCGCTGTCGTGCCCGCCGGGGCGCACCGGACGGGAACCCCGGCGCGAACGCACGCGTCGGCGAGGTGGGCGGTCGTGAGCTGCTCGAACATGTGCCCATGATCACCCATCGGGTGGCGAGAGTCCCCGGCCAGTCGGAGGGGACTGGCCGGGGACCCGGAGACGCACTCAAGCGGTGACGATCTCCACACTCACCGGGGTGGGGTTGGCGAACAGGTCGAGCACCGGGCAGTGGGCGTCGACCGCGGAGCGGAGCTCCTGGTAGCGCTCCTCCGGCTCGGGGCCGGTGATCCGCACCGTGAGGCGCACGGCGCCGAAACCGGGCCGGACGCTCTCGTCGATGCCGAATAGGCGCCGCGCGTCGAGGTCGCCCTCGGCGTCGATCGAGATGTCGTCGATCCGGAGTCCGAGCCCCTGCGCGTAGAGGCGGTACACGACGATCTGGCAGGAGATGAGGGCGCCGAGCGCGTACTCGACCGGGCTGGCCGCCACGTCGTCGCCGGCGAGCGAGCCGGGCTCGTCGACCAGGAAGCGGTGCCTGCCCGCGACGATCTCGCTGGCCACCGAGCCCGAGCCGGAGCCCGACACGCGGTAGGTGAGCTGGGCGGTGGATGCGTCGGAGGCGATGCGCTCGCCCCACGCGGTGCCCGCCTCGACGAGGCGCTCGGCGCGCTCGTCGGCGGTGATGGACGGGATCTCAGTCGCAGAGAGAAGGGTCATGCGGGCGAGGCTAGGGATGCGCGGGGAGAGCCGCCGAATGTGACGACATGCGGAGTCACCGGGGGTCACGCGGGGTCGCTCGCGGTCACCGGACGTCACAGGGCGTCCCGGGACGACACACGGCGACACTTGGCGCGGCATGACACGATCGAAGGATGCACGCACTCGCCGAAATCTTCCCCCTCATGCGCGGAGGCGGCGCCTTCCTCGCCCTGATCGGCCTCGGCATCCTGGTCGGTGCGTTCGGTTCGCGGAAGTGGCGCACGGTCTGGCTGATCGTCGGCGCCGGACTCGGGGTGGCCGCGATGGCCGTGCTCGGCGCGACCAAGATCGCGTTCGCCGGGCTGCCCTACCCGGCCATCTGGCAGTGGGTCGTGCTCGGCGTCGCGTTCCTCGTCGAGGGGTACCTGGTGAGCGTCGTGGTGCGCAAGGTGCCCGACATCGAGTCGCGGCGGTTCTGGCTCTGGATGCTGTTCATCGTGGGCTCGCACTTCCTGATCCTGGGGGCCTCGCACGGGCCGATCTGCGCGGGGTTGGCGATCGCATGCATGGGCAACGCGCTGCTCGGGCTGAAGCTGCAAGAGGTCGATGTGCGGCTGTTCTGGGGCTTCGACGGGGTGCTGAAGATCGCGGCAGGCGTCGCGATGGTGCTCGTGAGCTACGCGTAGGCTCGGCGCATGGCCGACCCTCGCGTTGCCGTCTACATCGACTTCGACAACATCGTCATCTCGCGGTACGACCAGCTCTTCGGGCAGGGGGCGTGGCGCAAGGACAACGCCCGCGAGTCCACCATGGGCGCGAAATCGGCGGATGCGGTGGGCAAGCGCCTCGATGAGGCCCGCGTCGACATCGGCGTGATCCTCGATTACGCGACGACGTTCGGCTCGGTCGCGGTGACACGTGCCTACGCCGACTGGTCGGCCCCGGCGAACGCGAGCTACCAGATCCAGCTCGTCGACCGCTCGGTCGACCTGACGCAGCTCTTCAATGTGTCGGGCACGAAGAACGGCGCAGACATCCGGCTCGCGGTGGATGTCGTGGACGACCTGTTCCGGTTCGACTCGATCACGCAGGTGGTCATCGTCGCCGGCGACTCGGACTACATCCCCCTCGTCACTCGCTGCAAGCGCATGGGCCGAGCGGTGATCGGGATCGGGATCACGGGCTCGACCTCACGCGCGTTCGTGAAGGCGTGCGACGAGTTCACCTACTACGACGAAGTGCCCGGGGTGCCCAAGGCGGCTGCCCAGCCGACCGCGGGCCGGGGCTCGGCCACCCGGAAGCCGCGCGTCGAGGCGGCGGCGGACGAGGCCGAGCCGCAGGCGGCCGCGACCGAGCTGCTGCGCCGCGCGCTGCAGCTGGTCGACGACAAGAACGACGAGGAGTGGCAGACCAACGGCGAGGTCAAGAACCAGATGATCCGTCTCGACCCGTCGTTCAAGGAGAAGCCCCTGGGCTACAAGTCGTTCACCGAGTTCCTCGAGTCGCGCGCGGCGGCGGGCGTCATCGAGATCAAGCCGAAGTCAAAGGCGAACGACCGGCGGCTCAAGCTGCGGTAGGCACGGCTAGCTCGACTCCCCCAGCGCCGCCTCCAGCCGCTCCAGTTTCCCGTCGAGCTCACCCACGTGTCCGGGTCGGATGTCGGCCTTCAGCACGAGCGAGACGCGCGAACCGAAGGCGCCCACGGCATCCGTCGCGCGTTTGACGAAGTCGAAGACCTCGTCCCACTCCCCCTCGATCTCGGTGAACATCGAACTGGTGCGGTTGGGCAGTCCGCTCTCGCGGACGATCTTGACGGCGGCGGCCACCGCGTCGTGCACGGAACCATCGGCACGGCCGGTGCCGCTCGGGGCGACGGAGAAGGCGACGATCATGGTGCTATTTTGACGGCATCCACCGGACGACGAGGTCAAGGAGGACCGCATGACCGTCCCCACCATCAACTACATCGCGGTCGTGCTGGCCACGATCTCGAGCATGATCGTCGGCGCGGTCTGGTACACGCCGAAGGTCTTCGGCAACTACTGGATGAAGCTCTCGGGGCAGACGCCGTCGGGCAACAGCAAGGATGCGGTGCGCCCCATCATCGTGACCGTGATCGTCTCGTTCGTCACGGCTTGGGTGCTCGCCGGAGCGGCCGACATCTCATTCGGGTTCTACGGCGGGTCGTTCCTGGTGAACGCGCTCGTGACGGGCGCGATCCTGTGGGCGGGGTTCACCGCCGCGCGCTTCATCACGCACGACCAGTTCGACCGGAGGCCGTGGCAGCTCACCGTGCTGAACTGCGCGCACGAGCTCGTGACCATCCTGATCATGGCGCTCATCATCGGGGTGTGGCCGGCGTAGGGGCGAGCTTCCCGGGGCGGGCTTCCGGGGCGGGCGCTGCGCCTGGGTGCGGGGTGGCGTGCTACGCCTGCGCGCGCTCGAGGATGAGTTCGCGCACGCGCGCGGCGTCGGCCTGACCGCCCATGGCCTTCATGACGGCGCCGATGATCGCGCCGGCGGCTTGCACCTTGCCCTCGCGGATCTTCTCCAGCACGTCGGGCTGCTCGGCCAGCGCCGCGTCGATCGCGGCTATCAGCGCGCCGTCGTCGGAGACCACCTTGAGGCCGCGCCGCTCGACCACCTCGGCGGGGGTGCCCTCGCCGTCGATGACGCCCTCGATGACCTGGCGCGCGAGCTTGTCGTTGACCACGCCTGACTCGACCAGCTCGACCACCGCGGCCACTTGCTCCGGGGCGATCAACTCGGCGGGCTCGGCGTCGCGCGCGTTCGCGATGCGGGCGATCTCGCCGGTCCACCATTTGCGGGCCTGGGCGGGGGCGGCGCCGGCGGCCACCGTCTCCTCCACCTCGGCCAGCAGGCCCGAGTTCTGAACATCTCGGAACTCGGCCTCGGTGAAGCCCCACGCCTCGCGTAGCCTCTTGCGACGTACCGCGGGTGCCTCGGGCAGCGCAGCGCGCAACTGCTCGATCAGCCCGGCCGACGGCTCGATGGGAAGGAGGTCCGGCTCGGGGAAATAGCGATAGTCATCGGCGTCCGACTTCGGGCGACCGGGGGATGTGGTGCCCTTGTCCTCGTGCCAGTGTCGCGTCTCCTGCGTGATGGTTCCACCCGCCGACAGGATCGCCGCCTGGCGCTGGATCTCGTAACGCACCGCGCGCTCGACGGAACGCAGCGAGTTGACGTTCTTGGTCTCGGTGCGGGTGCCGAGAGGTGCCACCGGCTGTCCGGCCTGCGCACGAGGCCGCAGGCTGACGTTCGCATCGCACCGGAGGTTGCCGCGCTCCATGCGCGCCTCGGAGATCCCGAGCGCCCGGACGATGTCGCGGATGGTGGCGACGTACGCCTTGCCGACCTCGGGGGCGCGACCCTCGGCTCCGAAGATCGGCTTGGTGACGATCTCGACCAGGGGAACGCCCGCCCGGTTGTAGTCGACCAGGGACGCCTCCGCGCCGTGGATGCGACCGGTCGCCCCGCCGATGTGGGTGAGCTTGCCCGCGTCCTCCTCCATGTGGGCGCGCTCGATCGGGACGGTGACCTCGGTGCCATCCTCCAGCTCGATCACCAGGGAGCCCTCGAACGCGATGGGCTCGTCGTACTGGCTGATCTGGTAGTTCTTGGCGAGGTCGGGGTAGAAGTAGTTCTTGCGGCTGAAGGTGCTGCGGGACGCGATCTCGCAGCCGAGGGCGAGCCCCAGCGAGATGGCGTATTCGACCGCCTTCTCGTTCACCACGGGGAGCGAACCCGGCAACCCCAGGTCGACGGGCGTGATCTGGGTGTTGGGGGCGGCATCCCGATCGGCGTTCGGGGCAGCGGGGTTGGGCGCGTCGCTGAACATCTTGGTCTGCGTCGACAACTCGACGTGCACCTCGAAACCGAGCACCGGTTCGTACATCTCGAGCGCCTTGTCGAAGTCCATGAGGTCGGGCTTGGCCATGCGTCAATCCTACGAGGGGGGCGGGGGCGGGTCGGCGCGGGCGGGCTCTGTGCGGGCGGGCTCGGCGCGGGCGGGCTCGGCGCGGTGCACGCTCCACAGCGCGAGCGCGAGCAGCGTCCCCGCGAGGATGCCGGCGGCGTGCAGGTCCCAGGTGAGGAGCAGGACCGCGCCCGCCAGCATCCCGACCCCGCCGGCCAGGCGCGCCGGAACGCGAGACGAGCGCAGCGCGGCGACCAGGACGAGCGCGGCGAGCCCGAGGTTCGCGACCGAGTTGCCCGCGAATCCCTGTCCGCGCATGACCGTGTATGCGGCGAGCTCGGCGAGCAGGCCGGTCGCCACGAACCCCACCGGGACCACCCAGCGCGGGAGGAGCGACTCGACGAGCGCCCCGATCGCGACGAGAGCGAGCACGTTGAACGCGAGACCGGGCCAGCCGCCGTCCTGGACGAGCAGCGGGGTGAATGCGCGCCACCATTCGCCCGCGCGCAGGGCGCCGATGTCGCGGCACAGGGCGTTCAGGATGCCGTGGTCGAGTTCGCCCGCAACGCTGACCCCCAGCACGACAGCCGCGATCGCGAGGGTGGCCCATGGCGTGCGGAGGCGCCATCCGCGCTGCTGGAGGGTGAGAATACCGGCGGCGATGGCAGCGGAGACGGCGACGATGATGCAGGTGGTTTGCACGCGGTCCATTGTGCGCCGGGTGGGTGGTGGTTGGCGGCGGGTGGCTGCGGTTGGCGGCGGGTGGCGGCGTTCTCCTCCACAGGATGTCTGTTCGATGAGTTCTTCCTACTTTCTGCTGTCTGGTCGAAAATATCTCTGGTAGGTGTCAGCATGGATGCATGACCATCACGACCGACTCACTCGCCGCCATCGGCGACCTGTCGGTTGCGTTCGCGCCCCCGAATGCCGCGAGGATGAGCGATGACGAGCTGCTCGCCGCGCAGTCCGCACTGGCGCAGATCGGGCGACGGGTCAGCGCCGCGGCGGCCACGGTCGCTGGTGAGATCGCGCACCGGTCGCGTCCCGACCTGGGCGAGCAGGGGTTGGCCCGCAGGCGTGGGGCCCGCACTCCCGAGATCCTCGTGCAGCAAATCAGCGGAGGCTCCGCGGACGATGCCCGGTCGCTCGTTCGAGTCGGACGCCTGATCGACACGACGGATGCCGACACGGCCCCCGATCCCTCCCGAGAGTCCGCGGCTGATGAGGCACCATGGCTCAAGCCGGTCGCCGAGGCCGTCGCAGCGGGTCGGCTCTCGATCGCGCAGGCGGACGCCATCCGCGGCGGGCTCGGCACCGTCGATGAGCACTCACCGGCGGGCCTGGGCGAAACGCTGGCTCGCGCGGCCCTCGAACTCCTGCGCGACTGCGGCTCGCACACGGTCGAGAAGCTCGCGTCTCGTGCCCGGTTCCTCCGGGCCGAGCTCGACGCCGCCGCTGCTGCCGACGGGGAACGTCGACTTCGCGAGCGGCGCTATCTGCACCTGATCCCGCAGCGGGACGGCATGACGCGCATCACGGGGCTGCTGGATCCTGAATCCGCTGCCCTGGTGGGCTCCGCGATCGATGCGGCGACCTCACCGAGGCGCGGCGGGCCGAGGTTCGTCGACCCCGACGAGGGGAACCGCGCGGAGGAACTCGCCCGCGACCCGCGCAGCATCGAGCAGATCGCTCTGGACAGCATGGTCGAACTCATTCGCATCGGCGGGCAGGCGGACGCCTCGAAGGTGCTCGGCGCCCGTCGCCCTGCGGTCCGCATTCTGGTCACGGCTCGCGACCTCGCCGAGGGCACCGGATTCGGGACGATCGAGGGGCAGGCCGACCCGGTGAGCCTGGACACCGTGCGCCGCACCATCTGCTCCGCCGGCGCCGTCCCGATCATGTTCGATCGGAACGGCCAGGGTGTCGACCTCGGACGGACCGTCCGTTTGCACACCGCGCGACAGCGCCTCATCATCGCCGCACGCGACGGCGGCTGCATCTTCCCCGGCTGCGACAGACCACCATCCTGGTGCGAAGTGCATCACCCCGAGACGTGGCACCGAGGCGGCGGGACCTCGATCGAGAACGGCGTGCTCCTCTGCCGACATCACCATCTGCTGATTCACAACGACGGGTGGGAGGTCATCCACCGCGACGGGGAGTACCAGGTCGTACCACCGGCATCCATCGACCCCGCGCGAAAGCCCCTCCCCGCGCCGAGCAAGAGTCCCACGCTGCGACGGCTCCTGCACCAGACAGGAGTCGCCGGATGATCCGCGCCGACGGCAGGCGACTAGGCCAGCGCCGGAGCCTGGGCGAGCAGCGGCCCGCCCCAGGCATCGACGAACAGCGCCTCGAGGGCGGCGGCGACCGTGTAGAGCCGGGCGTCCTGGCGAGCTGGCGCCATGAACTGGATGCCCGCCGGCAGCCCGTCCTCGGGGGCGAGCCCCGACGGCAGGGCGATGCCCGGAACCCCGGCCAGGTTCGCGGGAATGGTCGTCAGATCGTTCAGGTACATCGCGAGGGGATCGTCGAGCTTCTCGCCCAGCTTGAACGCGGTCGTCGGAGCCGACGGTGTTGCGAGCACATCGCACGCTCCGAACGCGGCGTCGAAGTCGCGCTGGATGAGCGTGCGCACCTTCTGCGCCGAACCGTAGTAGGCGTCGTAGTAGCCCGCCGACAGCGCGTACGTGCCCAGGATGATGCGACGCTTCACCTCGTCGCCGAAGCCCGCCTCGCGGGTCGCGGCCATGACATCCTCGATCGTCCCTCCGGGCACCTCGGTGCGGAGTCCGAAGCGCACCGAGTCGAACTTGGCCAGGTTGCTCGAGGCCTCCGCCGGGAGGATCAGGTAGTAGGCCGAGATGGCGTACTCGAACGACGGAGCACTCACCTCGACGAGCTCGGCGCCCTGCTTCTCAAGCAGTCCGAGCGCCTCGTGGAAGCGCTGCAAGACGCCCGGCTGAAAGCCCTGGGATGCTCCGGCCGCGCCGCCAGCGGTGCCGCCAGTAGTGCCGCCAGTAGTGCCGCCGGTGGTGCCGCCGCCCAACTCGGAGACCACCCCGATGCGCAGGCCCTTGACCACACCCTCCCGCAGGCCGGTCCGCGCCGCGTCGGCGAAAGAGGGCCAGGCGTCCGGGATCGAGGTCGAATCGCGCGGGTCATGACCACCGATCACGTCGTGCAGCAGGGCGGCATCCAGCACGGTGCGCGTGACCGGACCGACCTGATCAAGCGACGAGGCGAGCGCGATCGCGCCGTACCGGGAGACGCCGCCGTAGGTGGGTTTCATGCCGACGGATCCGGTCACGGCCGCGGGCTGCCGGATGGAGCCGCCGGTGTCGGAACCGAGTGCGAGCGGCGCCTCGAACGCCGCAACGGCCGCCGCCGAACCGCCGCCCGAACCGCCGGGGATGCGTTCCCGGTCCCACGGGTTCCGGGTCGGACCGAACGCGGAATGCTCGGTCGAGGAGCCCATCGCGAACTCGTCCATGTTGGTCTTGCCCAGAGGCACGAGCCCCGCCTCGCGCATACGCGCCACGACGGTCGCGTCGTAGGGCGGAATCCATCCCTCGAGGATGCGCGACCCGGCCGTCGACGGCATGTCACGCGTGCAGAGCACGTCCTTGATCGCCACCGGCACCCCGGCCAGAGGCGCGAGCTCCTCCCCGGCCGCGCGGCGCGCGTCGATCTCCGCCGCGGTCTCGAGCGCCGACGTGTTCAGGTGGAGGAAGGCGTGCACGTCCCCATCGACGGCGGCGATGCGGTCCAGGTGCGCACGGGTGGCTTCGACGCTCGAGATCTCGCCGGCCCGGAGTTTCTCGGCAAGCTCGTGGGCGGCCAGCCGGGTCAGGTCGGACGACGCGGCGCTCACTGCTCCTCCCCCAGGATCGAGGACACCTTGAACTGGCCGTCCTGGGCATCCGGAGCACCGGAGAGCGCCTGCTCGTTCGTCAGGGTGAGACCGACCTCGTCCGGCCGCATCACCGTTCCGAGCGGGATCGGGTGGCTGGTCGCCGGGACATCCGGCGTCGCGACCTCGGTCACCTTCGCCACGGACTCGACGATCACGCCGAGTTCGCCGGTGAGCCGCTGCACCTCCTGGTCGGTCAGACCGATGCGGGCGAGGGACGCCAGGTGGCGCACGACATCAGGGGTGATCTCCGAGGGCACCCGCCAAGTCTACGGGCGGCCGGAAGGCGACGCCGCGAGCGGCTCAGCGACCCTGCGCGCGAGGGGCAGCGGCCGACGAACCGTCGGGTCCGAGCACGTATGCACCCGCACCGATCCCGATGAGCGCCATGTTGCGGAACGACTCACTGCCGGCCGTGAAGTAGTCCACGTGGCCCACCGAGCCGTCGAGCACACGACCGGTGAACGGGTCGACGGCACCGCCGACCCCGAATCGATGCGCACCGTATTCAGAACTCAGAGGCTGGCTCCCGAACACCCCGGTGCTCGACACCGGATCGAGTGCAGCGTCGGCCACCCAGACGTTCCCATCGCGCACATGGAGACTCCCCACGCTCGCGGCGGGGCTGCCCGGGGAGCCCACCATCGCGAGGGCGTCGATCGAGATGTCGTCGCGCTCGAGCGCGAGCAGAGCCGCGGTCGCTCCGTACGAGTGCGCCAAAACGCTCAGATACGGCGCCGGGCGATCGCCGCGCGTCGCTTCGAGACCGCGCAGCGAGGCAGTGAGCGCCGCGCTGCCGTCCTCGGCCAGGTCGAGCGACGCGATGTTCACGACAGTCGGGGTCTGGTACCCGATCCACGCCACCGTCGCGACGGTGGCCGCGGCGCCCGCGTGCTGTGCCGGGGTGAGGCGCTCCAACCACGCGGCTTGGTCGACCGCCAACTGATCCGCGGCACCGGCCCAACTCCCGATCTCGCTGTCGACGCTGTAGAACATGCCGGGCACGAGGACGCTCACGTAGTCCGCGGTCTCGAGATCGCCGACGGCGATCACGGCGCGCCCGCCATCCTCCGCGGAGAAGCCGATGAGGGTGCGAGGCAGACCCGAGTCGCCCGTCTGGAGCGCCGCCTCGACCTGCTGCACCATGTGCAGTCGTGCCTTGAGCTGCTCGAGCACGGCGCGTCCCTCGGCACCACCCGCCACCCGAGCCGACAGCGATGTCGACTCGGCGGTCAGGACCTCCCGGTTCGCCGCGTCGCGCACGGCGTAGGGGACACCCTCCAGGTTGCCCACCAATTGCGGTGCCTCGGCGATCAGGCGAAGACGCGCATTCGCGTCGGCCGCGGCCCACCAGCCGGCGACGGCGGATGCCGTGGGCGGCTGCCCGAGGACACTCCCGACGTTCGCGGGGTCGGCTGCCCATTCGGCGAGCTCGGCCCGCGTCATCGCGGCGAGCCCATCCAGGGCGACGAGCGACCGGGACGCCTGCGAATCACCAGGGCCGCCCGCGGGGTCCACCGCCGGAGACACCGGGTCGACCGTGGCAGTTCCCGGACCCACCGTCGCAGATCCCGGGTCGACGGCGGCCGCCCAAGCAGCCTGCTCGGGGGGCAGATCGGCCAGTGCGACGACCACCACCGGTGAAGGGGCCGCGGGCGCGGCGAAGGCCTCGGCGACGGCGTTCAGGGTCGCCGAGGTGAGAACCGCCGTGACATCGAGCACGTTCGGGTCATCCAATCCCAGCGCGGTGCCGGTCACGTGGACGTCCACACGGCACGGGCACGCCACCGCAGAGACAAGGGTAACCCTCAACTGCCACCCGAACGGGGGCAGACGACAACGATCACCACCTTTTAGGGGCACATGCGCAGGATTTGTCCCCCTAACGGGGGACAAATCCGGGTTACGGGGCACAGAAGATTACGCGAATGCACCACATGGCGACGCTCGACACCATAAGGACGCGCGGTGCAGCCCGGCCGCCCCGTCTCGGTTCTGGACTGAACTGCAACTCACCTCGGCAGTCCCGCAGCCCGCGTGGGCAGACCCGCACCCGCGTGGGCAGACCCGCACCCGCGTGGGCAGATCCGCAGCCCCGCCTAGGCTGACCCCCGTGCCCATGACGCTTGCGAGACTCCGCCGCTACCCGGTGAAGTCCTGCCGCGGAGAGGACCTCGAGTCCGCACAGCTAGAACGATGGGGTCTCGCCGGCGACCGGCGCTGGATGCTGGTCGACCCGGATGGCGTGAAAGTCACCGCCCGCGAGACTCATGTGCTGCTGACCGTGGTGCCCGAGCTGGTCCCCGGCGGATTGCGACTGTCCGCGCCGGGCGCCGAGCCGCTGCTGGTGACCGAGCCGGGCATCCCGGACGTGGAGGTGGACATCTGGGGCAACCGGGTTCTGGCCTCGAGCGCCGGAGAGCAGGCGGCAGAGTGGTTCAGCGCGGTCGCCGGACGCCCGGTGCGGCTCGTCTTCCTCGATGACCCCACCCGTCGACCGGTCGACCCCGCCCGGTCACGCCCCGGCGACGTCGTGACGTTCGCCGACGCGTTCCCGCTGCTCATGGCGTCCACGTCCTCACTGGATCGGCTCAACGACTGGATCCGGGATGGCGGCACTACGGTTGCGGGCGTGCCGCCGAGCGAACCCCTCGACATTCGCCGATTCCGTCCGAACCTCGTGATCGACGGCGCGGAACCGTTCGCCGAGGACACCTGGAGCCGGATCCGCATCGGCGACACGGAGTTCCGGGTCGCCGCGGACTGCAGCCGCTGCGTGCTCACGACCGTGCACCCGGACACCATCGAACGCGGTCCGGAACCGATCGCCACGCTGTCCCGCCATCGAAAAGCCGAGGGCAAGGTGTGGTTCGCGGTGGACCTGATCCCCGAACTGGGAGAGGCGGATACCGGGGGAACCGCGGGAACCGAGAGTGCCGGGGGAACCGCGGGAACCGGGGGAACCGGGCGAACCAGCGTGAGTCTGCGCGTCGGCGACCCGGTGGAGGTGCTCGAGGCGAACCGACACCCGACGGTGCCCAGAGCAACAGCACTCGGCGCACGCGGCTAGTTCTCGAGCGCCTCCGGACCGTGCTCGACCAGCAGCTTGAACTGGGCGGCGTCGATGATGCGCACTCCCAACTCCTCCGCCTTCGCGAGCTTCGAACCGGCCCCCGGACCCGCGGCGACGAAGTCGGTCTTCTTCGAAACGCTCCCCGCGGCCTTTCCTCCGGCGCGGATGATCGCCTCCTGCGCCTCCTCGCGGGAATACCCCTCCAGCGTGCCGGTCGCCACCACGGTGAGTCCCGCGAGAGGACCGTCCGACGCCCCCGCCGCACCCGGGCCGGGGTGACCGGGAACCTGCCATGGCACACCGGCGGCGGCCCAGCGCTCCACGATCTCCTGATGCCAGTCGACGGCGAACCAGTCGATGACGGCATCCGCGATGATGTCGCCCACCCCGTCGACGGCGGCGAGATCCTCCCGCGAGGCCGCACGGATCGCACCCAGCGACCCGAAGTACCCGGCGAGCGCACGCGCAGCGACCGGGCCCACATGCCGGATCGACAGGGCGACCAGGAACCGCCAGAGCTCCTGGCTCTTGGCGCGATCGAGCTGATCGATGAGGGTCAGCGCGACCTCTGAGGGGTGCAGCACGCGGTGGTTCTTGGTGATGCCGGCGCGACGGCGCTCGGCCGGGTCCATGTCCTCAGTCCCCGGCGGGTACTCGAGGGTGACGCGCTGGAACGGGGCCCGGCGGCGCGGAGTCTCCCCGTCATCCTCGTATCGGATCAACCCGGTCTCGGCGTCGCGCACGATCACCTCGATGGGCATCAGGTCATCGAGCGTGAGGTCGAAGAGCGCCGCCTCGGTCACGAGCGGCGGTACCGCGGGGACCTCCGGCTGGGTCAGAGCGGCCGCGCCCACCTCGCCCAGTCCCTCGATGTCAAGTGCGCCGCGCGACCCGATGTGCTCCACGCGACCGCGCACCTGCGCCGGGCAGGCACGCGCGTTCGGGCAGCGCAGGTCGACATCGCCCTCCTTGGCCGGCGCCAGGGGTGTGCCGCAGACCGGGCAATTCACCGGCATGACGAACTCGCGCTCGGTGCCGTCGCGCAGCTCGACCACCGGGCCGAGCACCTCGGGGATGACATCGCCCGCCTTGCGCAGCACCACGGTGTCGCCGATGAGCACGCCCTTGGCCTTGACCACGTCCTGGTTGTGCAGAGTCGCCTGCCGCACGGTCGACCCGGCCACACGCGCGGGAGCCATGACCGCGAACGGCGTGGCTCGACCGGTGCGCCCGATGGACACCACGATGTCGAGCAGCTTCGTGTTCACCTGTTCGGGCGGGTACTTGTACGCGATGGCCCAGCGCGGCGCCCGGCTGGTCGCACCCAGCTCGTCATGCAGCGCCAACTCGTCGACCTTAACCACGACGCCGTCGATCTCGTGCTCGAGGTCGTGCCGGTGTTCGCCGTACTGCTCGATGAAGGCGGCGGCTTCCGCGGCGGTGCTGCTCGCGGCGGTGCTGCTCGCGGCGGCGCTGCTCCCGGTGGTGCTGCTCCCGCCGGCCGCGCTCCCCCCGGCCGAGGCTTCACCGAATACCCGGAACGTGGATGCCGTGGGCAGCCCCCAGCCCGCCAGCAGCTCGTACACCTCGCTCTGCGATCTCACGGGGGGGTCGGGCCACGCCCCGATGCCGTGCACGAGCATCCGCAGCGAGCGGATGCGGTTCTCCATGCGCGCGACCGCCTCGGCGTTCTTGCCCTCGCGCTTCTGCCGCAGCGACCCCGACGCCGCATTGCGCGGGTTGGCGAACAGCCGGTCGCCGGCCTCCGCCTGGATGGCGTTGAGCGCGTCGAACGCGTCTTGGTTGAAGAACACCTCGCCACGCACTTCGACGACCGCGGGGGGCGTTGTGTCGCTCACCGGCCCATCCGCGGACTCGCCGGAGGTCGCAACTGTCAGCCGCTGCGGGATGCCGGGGATCAGCCGCACGTTCTCGGTGACGTCCTCGCCCACCACACCGTCGCCGCGCGTGGCAGCCGAGACGAGCACACCGCGCTCATAGCGCAGGTTGAGCGCGAGTCCGTCGATCTTGAGCTCGCACAGGTACGCGACCGGTCGCCCGGCGTCGCGCTCCACGCGCGCGGCCCAGGCGAGGAACTCGTCGCGACTGAACACATTGTCGAGCGAGAGCATGCGCTCGGCGTGTCGAACGGGCGTGAACAGGGTCGCGTCAGCGCGACCGCCGACGGTCTGGGTGGGCGAATCCTGCCCCTGCAACTCCGGGAACCACCGCTCGAGCGCCTCGAGCCGGCGCATGAGCAGGTCGTACTCCTCGTCGGAGACCAGGCTGGTGTCGCGCTCGTAGTACGCGTCGCGCAACTCGATGATGCGCGTGGTCAGCTCGTCTGCCTCCGCCTTCGCGGCCTGTAGCTGCACGTCGGGAGCGGAAGGCCCGCTGGGAGTCTGCGTGCTGGAGTCGGATGTACGGGCACCGCGCGGCATGGCGTCAGTCTAAGGAGCACCCCCGTCAGTCGTTCCAGGCCTCGACGAAGGCTGCCACCACATCCGCACCCACGTAGCCCGGGTCGGAGAGAGCCGCGACGCCGTCCACGATGTCGGCCTGGAACGCCGCGTAGCGCACCGAGAAGACCCGGCCCTCGGTCGCCCCGGATGCGCGCAGGTCCCGCACGGCGGCCTCGACGTCGGGCGTGCCCGTGGGATCGGGGGATTGCAGGGCGACCAGGCCGAAGTCGGGGCCGAGCTGCACCGAACCGAAGCTGTCGCTCGCCGCGTCGAGCGCGAGCGCCTCGTCGAGCAGGCCGGGCAGCGCATCCGGGGGCCCCACGATCGCGACCGGATCGCCCTCGAGCCCGATCCCCGCGAGCCCCACCGCGGCGGGCGAGCTCAGAACGAGTGCGAGCAGATCGGCGGTCGGCACGCCATATTCTGTGACCGCCAGGTCGCCCTCTGTCCCCAGCGAGTAGCTCACCGGGGGCGCGTCCGGTCGTTCGAAGACCTCGAGCACGTCGAGCCGTGCCGCATCCCCCGGGGTCAGCGCGGCGAAGCGCACCGTCCCATACCCGTCGTCGCTCATCGCCTGCACGGGGAAGCCGGTCAGTCCGCGCGAATCGAGATCGTCCCGGAGCGCCTGAGCAACGATCGAGAGCGGTGCCTCCGCGGGCACGTCGATGGTCACGCCCGCGCACAGATCCGCGGTTCCACCCGACATGTCCTCCCGGGTCAGTAGGGAGTCCACGAAGGCCCGCACGGCATCCTCGGGCACACAGCCGACCGCGCGCAGGTACTCGAGGGCGAGCGGGTTGGTGGTGCCTCCATTGCCCGTGGCCTGGTCGTCGGAGATCCGGTCGGCCTCGAGATCCTGCTCGTCGACGAACGCCTCCAGCCGGATGCCGGTGTCCAGCCGGGCGAGCGCGTCGAAGACCGCGGGGGCGCCGTCCCGAAGGGTCCGGGCGCGCACCTCGTCGGCGTAGACCACACCGCTGTGGACCCCGTCGATGGCCGCGACCTCGCGCCAGGTGGCGATGGCGACCGCGTCGCCCGGGTCGTCGGAGTCGACCGCGAAATCGGTGCGGTCCCAGCCGAGCCGCACGGCGAGCGCGCCGGCACCCGATTGGCCGCTCGACTGGTAGTCGTGGATCTCGGCGACGAGCGCGGCGAGGCGCGTGTCGTCGATGCCCGGCTCGAGCTCCCCCCGGATCAGGCCGCTGCTGGACCATGCTCCGGTGCCGTCGACGAGCACCTCGGCGTCGATGACGCCGTCCCGTCCGGCCAGCCAGCTCGCCCCGTCGACCGGGATGTTGCGCACGCACCCGGAGAGCGCGCCGACGAGCAGGGCAGCGGCCGCGACCCCGCAGACCGCGGAGCGAAGGGAGACCCGCCCGGCGGCGGCAGCCGGGCGCGCGCAGCGGATCACGCGGGGACCGCGCTCACAGTGCGGTCGATCGTGAACTGACCGAGCACGCGCGTTCCGAGGTACAGCACCGCCGTCTGCCCGGGGGCGACCCCGTCGAGCGGATCGCGGAGCACGACGCGGAGCCCGCCCGGACCGCCCGGACCGCCCGCACTGCGCGTATCGCGAACCTCCTCCGCGAGCACCTCCCCCGCGATGGCCGCCCCCGCGATGACCTCCCCCGCGAGCACCAGCTCCGCGGGCACCGGATCCGCGTGAGCGCGGACCTGGACCTCGCAGACGAGAGGCGCGTCGCCGAGGACGGGCGGCATCCCGGCCCAGGAGAAGCGCGAACCGGACAGTTCGGAGACCGCGAGCGCCTCGCGGGGCCCGACCACCACTTCGTTGGTCTTCGGGCGCACCTCGAGCACGAACCGGGGCTTCCCGTCGTCGCTCGGGAACCCGATGTTCAGCCCCTTGCGCTGCCCCACCGTGAAGGCCGCGGCGCCCGGGTGCGTCCCGATGCGCGTGCCCTCGCGGTCGAGGATGGCGCCCTCCGTCGCGCCGACCCGCTCGGCAAGCCAGCCGCGCGTGTCCCCATCCGGGATGAAGCAGATGTCGTGGCTGTCGGGCTTGTGCGCGACCGTGAGTCCGCGCGCTGCGGCCTCGGCGCGCACCTCGTCCTTGGAGGGCGTCTCGCCGAGCGGGAACATGGCGTGTGCGAGCTGCTCGGCCGTGAGCACGCCCAGGACGTAGGACTGGTCCTTGGCCCATGCGGCCGCTCGGTGCAACTCGCGGTTGCCCGCCGAGTCGGTGCGCACCTGCGCGTAGTGCCCGGTCGCGACCGCGTCGAAGCCGAGGGCGAGCGCCTTCTCGAGCAGGGCGGCGAACTTGATGCGCTCGTTGCAGCGCATGCACGGGTTCGGGGTGCGTCCCGCCGCGTACTCGGCGACGAAGTCGTCGATCACGTCGGAGCGGAAGCGCTCGCTGAAGTCCCAGACGTAGAACGGGATGCCCAGCAGGCTCGCCGCGCGGCGGGCGTCCATCGAGTCCTCGATCGTGCAGCATCCGCGCGATCCGGTGCGGAGCGTGCCGGGGTTGCGGCTGAGCGCGAGGTGCACCCCGACCACGTCGTGGCCAGCGTCCACGGCGCGCGCGGCGGCTACGGCGGAGTCAACTCCGCCACTCATCGCCGCCAGGACGCGCATGGTTCTAGGGTACCGGCGCCTCCTCCTCGTGCGGTCGGCCGGCCGTGATCCAGGGGCCCCCGGAGGTGGCGATGACGTCGACATAGTCGGGGACCGCATGTTGCACCTGCTGGACGATGACGAGGTCGTACCCGTCGATCAGGGCGAGTGCACCCGGATCCCCGATCGACAGGAGATGCACCGCCGTCACGTCGGCGAAGTACGGGGCGATGACGTCCTTGTTGTAGAACCAGAACGAGTCGTGCAGGACGAGGGTCCTGCCGGGGATCAGTCCGGGACCGGTGGACTGCCACCGCTCGGTCAACTGGCCGTTCGGGGCCGCCTCCACCGAGTACGTCGTCGTGACGCCGTCGCGCCGGGTGGCGAGCAACGTCGTGGGTTCGGGTCGGTCGGACCCCATGAAGAAGAAGAGACCGCCGACGGGATTGTAGAGTTTCGTCCGCTCGATCGCGCTGGGGTCGAAGACACCGGGACGCGCGATGCCCTCCTCGCCGAGCCGATCGAGGAGGAGTTCGGCGAACACCGCGCCGCCGTGGGGGTTCCAGTGCAGGTCGCCGTAGAAGTACACCCGCTCGGGCTCGGCGATCAGCTCGTCCCAGGCGACCAGGAGCGGAGAATCCGGGCCGGCGGCCGCGGCCTCCAGCTGTGCCCGGTTGGCGTCGGAGCACGCCATCAGCAGATCGGCCCGCGGCCCGATCTCCTCCCTCACCACCGACGACTTGTCGGGTGCGATCGCCCAGAGGAAATCGATCCCGTAGTAGTCGAAGTAGGAGACCACGGCGCGGCTGTAGGCGTCGATGCCGGGCATCCGCGCGCGGTGGAGGCACGCGCCCATGAGCTCGCCGCTGAAGAAGGGCTCCCCCGAGGGACCGCGGAACACGCGGCTGGTCGGGCTGAGGCCCGCATCGATCAGGGTGTCGCCGATCGCCGAGACGACCACGCCTTTGACGCGGAGGCGATCGACGAGCGCGTCATCGATGTCGCGGAAGTCGCGGCCCGTGGCGAGGCCGGTGCGCGACAGGTCGGGGAACGCGGTCACCGCCCGGTTCTCGTTCGCCGCTGAACCGGGGATCAACCAGACGCAGGCGAGCGCGAGCGAGGCCGCGATCACGAGGGCGCGCGGAAGCCATGGCGTGCGCCCTCGTTCGTCGTCCACGGTCACCTCCCCGTGCCCACCATGTCAGTGCCCGCCATCCCAGTGCCCACCATCTCAGAACTGGTAGTACAGGAACGGACTGAAATCCGACCACAGGATCGCCACGACCGCCACGACGAACAGTCCGATCGTGAGCGGAATCGCGAGGCGCCACCGCATCCCGCTCAGATCGCGTGTGGAGATCGCCCCGAACACCGCCGCGAAGCCGGTCGTGCCGCGCGGTCCGAACAGGGACACGACGCCGATGACCACCGCGAGCATCAGGAACGGCGTCATGCCCGTCAGCAGGCTGGGGCCCGGCAGCCACGAGGTCGGCACGAACATCGCCTGCCACATGCGCAGCAGTTCGTCTCCGCTCGCCGCCCGGAACGGCACCCAGCTGACCACGAGGAACACGACCATCAGGATGCGGCGTGCGATCGCGAACCGCTCGGTCCGGCGGATTCCGGTCGCCCTTTCCAGCAGCAGCATCGCCGCGTGCAGGGCGCCCCAGACCGCGAAGGTGATCGCCGCCCCGTGCCAGAGCGAGGTGAGCGCGAACACGGTCAGCAGGGCGAGCACCTCGCGCCGTCGCCCGTGCCGGTTCCCGCCCATCGGGATGTAGACGTAGTCGCGGAACCACCGGGTCAGCGTCATGTGCCAGCGCCGCCAGAAGTCCGTGACGCTGATCGAGCGGTACGGCTGGAAGAAGTTCTCGGGGAAGTGGAAGCCGAGGATGAGCGCGAGCCCAATCGCCATGTCCGAGTACGCACTGAAGTCGAAGTAGATCTGCAGCGCATAGAGGAACGCGCCCGCCCAGGCGTCGGCGGCGCTGATCTGCATCGCCGCGTTCTCCGCGAAGATCACGTCGGCGAGGCGACCGGCCGGATCCGCGACGAGCGCCTTCTTCGCCAGACCCCATGAGAACCGCGCGAACCCGTACCCGAGCTGCGAGGTGCCGGCATCGCGGTATCCGGTCGTCAACTCGTCGCGGATCTCCGCGAACCGCACGATCGGACCGGCGATCTGATGGGGGAACACGAACAGGTACAGCGCGTAGTCGCGCACATTCCGCTCGCGCGGGATCTTCGCCGTCGCCACGTCGACCACGTACGAGATGGCGTGGAAGGTGAAGAACGAGATGCCGATCGGCAGCGCGATCGCCGCGATCGCGTCGGCCTGCACGATCCGGCCGATCGCCGGGAGGTACTTGAATCCCAGGAGGGGCACGAGCAGCAGCACGATCGCACCGGCGAGTGCGAGCCGGAACGGCATCTGCGACGCCCGGGCGCGCAGTCGGTCCCACGGCACGAACCCGAGTCCGAAGCTCGCCAAGGTCACGCCGAGCAGCACGAGCACCGCGGCGCCCGCGCCCCAGATGTAGAACAGCGCGCTCATGCCCAGCAGCCAGGTGTTCTGGAATCCGCGTCGGCGCACCAGCGCGAGCCCGAGGAGCACGAGCGGCAGGAACGCGAACAGGAACGTCGGGCTGGAGAAGACCACGGTCAGCGTCCGAGCGAGGGCGTGCGCGCCGCGAGCCCGGCCGCCCGCGCCTGCTCGACGACTCCGGGCAGTGCGGTGAGCAGGGCGTCGATCTCGGCCTCCGTGGTCTCGGGTCCCAGCGTGAAGCGGAGCGCACCGCGGGCGGCCGATTCCGGGAGGCCCATCGCGAGCAGCACATGCGACACGTCCGGCACCCCAGCCTGGCACGCGGAACCCGTCGACACGGAGTAGCCCGCCGCGTCGAGGAGGTAGAGGAGGGAATCCCCCTCGCAGCCATCGAACGTGAAGTGCGCGTTGCCAGGCAACCGCCCGGCCGAGTCCGGGTCGCCGCGCAGAACGGCCCCATCGATCGTCGAGAGGATGCCGCCCACCAGCCGGTCGCGGAGGCCCGCCATTCGCGCGTGGACCGCCTCGAACTGCGAAGCGACGAACTGCGAGGCGACGGGCTGCGAGGCGACGGGCTGCGAGCCATCAACCTGCCCCGCCGAGCGCAGACCCGTGGCGCCCCGCGCCGCCACACCGAACGCCGCCGCCCCCGCCGCGTCCTGCGTCCCCGAGCGCTGCGCCTGCTGATTGCCGCCGTGCAGCAGCGGCTCGACCTGAACTCCACGGCGCACGAGCAGGGCACCGATGCCGACCGGCCCGCCGATCTTGTGCGCCGAGACGCTCAGCGCCGCGGCGCCCGAGGCATGGAAGTCGATCGGGACGGAACCGAAGGCCGCGATGGCGTCGAGGTGAACGGGCACGCCGAAGCGGGCCGCCGCATCCACGATCGCGCGCACCGGCTGGATCGTGCCCACCTCATTGTTCGCCCACAGGGCGGTGACGAGCGCCACCTCGCCCGCACCGGTCGCGAGCGCCGCGTCGAGCGCGTCGAGGCGGATCCGGCCGAGAGCGTCCACCTCGATCCAGTCGATCACCGCGCCCTCGTGCCGCGCGAGCCACTCGACCGCGTCGATCGTGGCGTGGTGCTCGGCCATGGGCACCACGATCCGCGGCATCGCCGCGCCACCAGCGCCACCCGCGCCACCCGCGCCACCCGCGCGGCCCCCGGCGTTCCGCGCCCAGTACAGCCCCTTGATGCCCAGGTTGACCGCCTCGGTTCCGCCGCCGGTCAGGACGACTTCCACGGCATCCGCCCCCAGGGACGCCGCGATCGCCTCGCGACCGTCCTCCAGGAGTGCGCGCGCGGCCTGGCCGGCGGCGTGGATCGACGAGGGGTTGCCCACGACGCCGAGCGCGGACGTGTACGCGGCGAGGACCTCGGGCCGCATGGGCGAGGTGGCTGCGTGATCTAGGTAGGCCATGGGTGATGCGCTCCTGCACCTAACCTAGAGCGCATGCCGTCCGAGGATCCGCTGCACGAGCTCGGCGTGCGACCGACCCCGGATGGCGGCCGGCTGCGGGTCTGGAGCGCGAGCGCGTCCTCGGTCGAGCTGCGGGTCTACGACGACCCCGACCCGACGGCGGCGAGCACGATCATGCCGCTCGACCGTGACGAGCACGCGGTCTGGAGCGCCGAATCCTTCGCCCTGACGCCGGGCACGGCGTACTCGCTGCGCGTCGACGGCGGAGAACTCGACCTCATCGACCCCTACGCGCGGGGGCTCATCCGCGCACCGGGCGGCGACTGGCGCGGGTACGTGCAGGACGACGCCTTCGACTGGGGTGGTGTCGAGAAGCCGCGCACCCCGCTGGATCGCACTGTCGTCTACGAGGCCCACGTGCGCGGGCTGACCCGACTCGCCCCCGACGTGCCCGACGAGCTGCGCGGCACCTACGCCGGACTTGCGCACCCCGCCACGATCGAGCACCTCACCGGCCTCGGGGTGACCGCGATCGAGCTGCTGCCCGTGCACCAGCACGTGAGCGAGGCGCGGCTGCGCGCCATGCGGCTGACCAACTACTGGGGATACAACACGCTCAACTTTTTCACCCCGCACGCCGGGTACGCCACCCGGGCCGCGCAGTTCGGCGGCACCGGCGCGATCCTGCGCGAGGTCAAGGGCATGGTGCGTCTGCTGCACGAGGCCGGCATCGAGGTCATCCTCGACGTGGTCTACAACCACACCTCCGAGGAGGGCAGGGGCGGTCCGACCTCGAGCCTCCGCGGCATCGACGACCGCGGCTACTACCGCCAGGACGAGCACGGCGACTACATCGACACGACCGGATGCGGCAACACCGTCGACGCGTCGAGCCCCGCCGCCCAGCGGCTCATCCTCGATTCCCTGCGCTACTGGTCGGAGGAGGTGCAGGTCGACGGCTTCCGGTTCGACCTGGCGGCGACGCTCGGCCGCGGGGCGGACGGTGCGTTCGACCCGCAGCACCCTTTGCTGCTGGCCATCGCGAGCGACCCGGTGCTCGCGGGCGACAAGATCATCGCCGAACCGTGGGACGTCGGCCCCGGCGGCTGGCAGGTGGGCGCCTTCCCCACCGGCTGGTCGGAGTGGAACGACGGGTTTCGCGACCGCATGCGCAGCTTCTGGCTGCGGGATGTCGCCACGGCCCGCGCAGACGGCTCGCCCGGGGAGGGCATCGGCTCGCTCGCCCGGCGCATCGCCGGCTCGAACCACGTCTTCGCCGATCACCGGGGCCCGCTCGCGAGCATCAACTTCGTGACCGCGCACGACGGGTTCACGCTCGCCGACCTGGTGTCCTACGACCACAAGCACAACCTCAACAACGGCGAGCGCGGAAGGGACGGCACGAGCGACAACCGGTCGTTCAACCACGGGGCGGAGGGGCCGACCGAGGACGCCGGGATCCTCGCGGTGCGACGGCGCGCGATCCGCAATCTGCTGGGTTCGCTGCTGCTGAGCGCGGGCGTGCCGATGCTCACCGCGGGGGACGAGCTCGGCCGCACCCAGCGCGGCAACAACAACGCCTACTGCCACGACGATGAACTCACCTGGATGGATTGGGAGCCGCAGCCCTGGCAGCGCGAGCTGCTCGAGACGGCGCGGCGCCTCATCCGCCTGCGTCGCGAGAACCCCGCCCTGCGTCCCGTGCGCTATGGACGGTTCGGCGAGCACGTGCCCGGCGCCACGCAGATGGACTGGTACAACCGCGACGGCGAGGAGATGTCGCTGGAGGACTGGGACTCCCCCGGTGAGCGCACGCTGCAGTACCTGGCCGCCTCGACCCCCGAGTTCGAGGAGTTCAACCGGATCCTGCTGGTCGTGCACGGGCTGGAGACCGAGGTGGAGATCGTGCTGCCCGCCCACGAGGGCGTCGGTGCGTACACGCGGCTGTGGGACTCGTCGGATGAGACCGCCACGCCCGAGACGGCGCATTCACCGGGCGATCGCCTGCGGGTGGGACCTACCTCGATGCAATTGTTCCGTGCCGGGTGAACCCCGCCGGGCGAATCCCGCCGGGTTGACCCCGCCGGGATGACCCCACCGGATGGGCCCGCCGGGTGCGCCCCGGATAAACTGGAGCCCATGTCGGATCCCAACGCCCTCCCGATCGCCGGCTGGTACCCCGACCCCGAGGACGAGGCGAACGACCGCTGGTGGAACGGCGCCACCTGGTCCGATCACCGTCGGCCGCGCAACGCGGGGGCGGGGTGGGCGCCGGCCGTCGCGTCGGCCGCCGCGCCCGCCGCCGTGGCTCACGCGGAGCCCGCGGAAGCGAGCTCGGCATCGGCCTCGGACGCCGCGGCGCCCGCGATCGCGCCACCCGCACCGGCCCTGCAACCGGCGCAGCCGGCCGCGCCCGGCCAGCCTGCGTACCAGCCCGCCTACCAGCCCGCTTACCAGCCGTACGCCCCGGCCTACGCGCCCAACTACGCACCCGCTCAGCAGATGCGCAACCCGACCGCGTTCGCCGGGATGCTGACCTCGCTCATCGGGCTCATGTTCAACTGGATTCTGTTCGGGGCGCCCGGCATCGTCGGCGCCATCATCTCGTTCATCGGCCTGCGCAAGGCGAACGCGCTCGCGCGGCAGGGCGTGACCGTCGGCAACGGCCGCGGCATGGCGATCGGGGGGATCGTGGCCGGCCTCGTGGGCGCCCTGCTGTTCGACCTGTTCTACTTCACCTGGTGGTCGCCCCTGGTGATGTCGTGACCCGCCTGCCGTGACCCGCCTGCCGTGACCCGCCCATGACCCCCGCGACCGTCGCGCTGCGGGCCGCCGGCATCCCGTTCGCCGAGCACGCCTACCGGCATGACCCGGCCGCGGAGAGCTACGGGCTCGAGGCGGCCGAGGCGCTCGGGGTCGAGCCGGACCGGGTCTTCAAGACGCTCATGGCCGAGGTCGACGGCACCCTCGTGGTCGGCATCGTCCCGGTGATCGCGCGACTGGACCTCAAGGCGCTCGCCGCCGCTATCGGAGGCAAACGCGCCGCCATGGCCGACCCCGCGGTCGCCCAACGCCGGACCGGCTACGTCGTGGGCGGTATCAGCCCGGTCGGCCAGAAGACACCGCACCCCACGCTGCTCGACGAGACCGCCGAACTGTGGGACACGGTCTACGTGAGCGGGGGCAGGCGCGGGCTGGACCTCGAACTCGCGCCGGCGGATCTGATCCGCGCGACCTCGGCACGGACCGCCCGGATCGCTACGATGCACGCATGAGCGACGACGCGCGGCGCAGCGGCTACTGGACCCCCACGACCGTGCCGCGTCTGGGCGTGAGCCCCGGGCGCGCGCCCGTGAACACCATGGCCTGGCTCGGCCTGGTGATCTCGGCCAGCGGATTCCTCGTGCCGTTCCTGGTCAACGGCCTTCTCGGCGCGGTGTTCTCGGTCATGGGCATGCGCGAGGCACGTCGGCTGCGCGATGCGGGGCACACCGAGACCGGAAGCGGCATCGCGCTGGCCGGCCTGATCCTCGGGATCGTTCACGCGATCCTCACCGCGGCACTCGTGGTAGGCGCCATCTTCCTGGTCCAGTGGTTCCTGGAGTGGCTGCAGACCATGCCGGCCTACGTGCAGATCGTGAGCTAGCGCGTCATCTGACTCGTGAGTTGGCTCGTGAGCTAACGCGTGAGCAAGCGCGCGAGCTAACCCGCCGCGACCGACACGAGCCCCAGCTCGGCCGGGGACGCCAGACCAGGATGCCTCGGCACCACGCGCACCGTGTACCCGAACCCGCCCGCGTGCTGCAGAGGCACCGAACCCGCGAACTCGGCCGGATGCCCCAGGCCGTGCGAGACGGGCTCGAGCACGTCGTAGCAGGCGTCGACGAGCTCATCGCTGAACCGCGCTCGACCGTGAACGAGTTCGACCGCGACGTCCTCCGGGGTCAGCTCGCCCAGTTCGACGAAGGCGCGCACATGCAGTTCTTCGCCGACCTGGGGTGACGCGTCCACGCCGCCCGACTCGACGTGCGCCACGTGCACGGCGGGCCACGCCGCGCGCACGCGCGCCTTCCACGCGGCGAGCTCCCGGGCGAGCCGGTGACCCGACACAGCTGCCGCCGACGCCGCGCTCGCGGCGGGCAGGTAGAGCCGCTCGACGTACTCGCGCACCATGCGATCCGCGGAGAGCGCGGGGCTCAGCGTCGCCAGCGTATGGCGGATGCCCTCGACCCACCGCGTCGGAACCCCGTCCGGTCCGCGATCGCCGTAGAAGCGCGGCGCGATCTGGTGCTCGATGATGTCGTACAGCGATGCCGCCTCGACAGCGTCGCGTTCCGCCGCATCCCCCGCGCTGTCGGCCGACGGTATCGCCCAGCCGTTGCGCTCGTCGAAGAACTCGGCCCACCAGCCGTCCAGGATCGACAGGTTGAGCGACCCGTTGAGCGCGGCCTTCATCCCGGAGGTGCCGCACGCCTCGAGCGGCCGCAGCGGGTTGTTGAGCCACACGTCGCACCCCGGATACAGCAACTGCGCCATGCCGATGTCGTAGTCGGGCAGGAAGACCATGCGCGTCCGGACGTCCGGCTCGCGCGAGAACTCGACGAGCCGCTGGATGAGCCGCTTGCCCTCGTCGTCGGCCGGATGGGACTTGCCCGCGATGACCAGTTGCACCGGACGCTCGGGATGCGTGAGCAGCGCCCGCAGTCGCTGCTCGTCGTGCAGCATGAGGGTCAGCCGCTTGTAGGTGGGCACGCGCCTCGCGAAGCCGATCGTCAGGACGTCCGGATCCAGCAGGTTCCCGAGCCAGGCGGGGGCGGGGATGCCGGGGTCGCCTTCCGCGTGTGCCGCGGCGATCCGGGCGCGCGCGTCCGCGACCAGCTGGGCGCGCAGTCTCCCGCGCAGGGCCCAGAGGTCGGCATCCGTCACCGAGGTGGCGGCCCAGTCGGCCGCCGTGGTGTCGGAGCCTCCCGGCCGGGAACCGGCGAGCTCGCGCACCTGCGGGTCGGTCCAGGTGGGAGCGTGCACGCCATTGGTGACCGACACGATGGGCACGTCGTCTGCGTCGAAACCGGGCCACAGCCCCGCGAACATGCGCCGGCTCACGTCGCCGTGCAGCTTCGAGACGCCGTTGGCGCGCTGGGCGAGGCGCAGCCCCATGACGGCCATGTTGAAGACGGCGGGGTCGCCGTCCGGGTAGTCCTCTGCGCCGAGCGCCAGCACGTCGTCGACGGCGACACCCGGCAGCAGGTCGGCGGAGAAGTAGCGCTCGATGAGCGCGACGTCGAACCGGTCGATGCCGGCGGGCACCGGGGTGTGGGTCGTGAAGACGGTCCCGGCTCGCACGGCCTCGAGCGCCTCGGCGAAGCTCAGTCCCTCCCCGATCAGATCGCTGATGCGGTCCAGGCCCTGGAACCCGGCGTGCCCCTCGTTGGTGTGGAAGGCGACGGGAGCGGGCGCTCCGGTCAGCCGCGCGTGCAGCTTGAGAGCGCGCGAGCCTCCGATCCCCAGAAGCAGCTCCTGCAGGAGCCGGTGCTCACCGCCACCGCCGTACAGGCGATCGGTGACCCCGCGCAGGTCTTCGGCGTTCTCGGGCACATCCGTGTCCAGCAGCAGCAGGGTCACACGCCCCACCGCGAGCACCCAGACGCGCGCGGTCAGCGTGTCACGACCGGGCAGGCTGAGGGCGATCGTGGCGGGCTCACCGGCTGCGTCGCGCAGGACGCTCATCGGCAGGCCATCCGGGTCGAGCACCGGGTAGCTCTCCTCCTGCCAGCCCTCGCGCGAGATGGACTGACGGAAGTACCCGGCGCGATAGAACAGTCCGACCCCGACGACGGGTACGCCCAGATCGGAGGCGCTCTTGAGGTGGTCGCCGGCCAGGATCCCCAGACCCCCGGAATACTGCGGCAGGGCCGCTGCGATCCCGAACTCGGGCGAGAAGTAGGCGATGGATGCGGGGAGGGCACCCAGCGCCCCGCGACTCCCGGCCGCGAGACCCTGGTACCAGCGGGGTTCGCCCAGATAGGTGCGCAACTCGTCGCGCAGCGCATCGAGCCGCGCGACGAAGCCGTCGTCGGCCGCGAGCTCTGCCAGCCGGGCCGGGGAGACCTCGCCGAGCATTCCGACCGGGTCCTTGCCGAGTTCCGCCCACCGGGTCGGATCGAGATCGCGGAAGAGTTCGAGCGCGGGCTGGTGCCACGACCAGCGCAGGTTGCCAGCCAGCTCCTCCAGGGCGGCGAGCCGCTCGGGCAGGACGCTGCGGACGGTGAACCGGCGGATCGCTTTCATCCGATCCACCCTAAGGCCGGGGCGCGGGGCGGCCAGGCGCGGGGCGCCTCAGACCGGGGTACCCGCTCGGCGGCGCCCCGACGCCTTCCCGGTCGCCGCGACGCGGCGACGTCGGCGCACGTTGTCGCGCAGGCCCGAGACGACCATCCACAGTGCGAACGCGAAGAGCCCCCCGGCCAGGACCGGTACGACGTAGGAGCGCGCCTCGCCGTTGACCCAGGTGTTGACCCAGCCGATGTAGGGGACCGAGTACCACAGCCGGCCCTCGATCTGAACCTCGCGAATCTGATCGGGGTCCGGCTGCGCGTTGTTGTCGCCCTTGAAGGTGAACGCGTACTCGCCTCCGGCGCTCTTGCTCACCGCGATGACCCGGTGGGTCACCACGGTCGGGTCGCCCGAACGGATTTGGTAGGTGACGACGTCGCCGATCCGGATGTCCTCGGGTTCGACCGGGCTGACGACCAGGAGCGTTCCCGGCGGCAGGGTCGGTTCCATCGAACTCGTGAGCACTGTGAGCGGACGCGACCCGGTCGCCGCGGGCACCACGATGACCGCGGCGGCGAGAGCGAGGAGCGCGACGAGGAAGGTGACGCTCAGCGAGACCCGAAGGTACGCCCACAGGCTCGGTTCGTCCTTCTGCGGGGCCTGCGGGGCCTGCGGGGCCTGCGGGCTCTGCGGGGCCGGCGCGATGTGCGACTCCTGGGGCGCGGGTGGAGGTGCCCACTGCACGGCGGGCGGCATCTGCGTAGGCGGCAACTGCGCAGATGGCTGCGCGGGCGGCAACTGCGCAGATGGCTGCGCGGACGGCAACTGCGCAGATGGCTGCGGGGGCAGGTAGGACGCCGGAACCGGCTGCGCGGGCGGGTAGGGCGCCGGAGCCGGCTGCGCGGACGGGCCCTGCAGGATCTCGTCCCAGGTGGCCGTGCGCGAGCCGCCGATCGTGTCCATGGTCATGACTGCAACCCCTCCCCCATGCGACCAGCGATGCGAGCCTCGACGCGGCCCTCCGAGCGAGCCTCCGCGCGACGCCGCCGAGCCAGCGAGAACAGGAGCCCGAGCATCAGGAACCCGATCGCGACGAACACGGTCGGAAGCACGGGGCCGCCGCCGGTGAAGGCCAGCGGGGATCCCGTGCCCCCGGAGGCAGGTCCGGTGCCCGCCGACGAGCACCCGTTGGTGCTCGGGAACGGGCCCGCGGCGACGTCGTGCGCGGTGGCCAGGAAGCCCAGCTCGGCGGTCTGGCCCTGGGCGGTCGTCCCGCTCGTCGCGCTGTCCATGCTCACCTCGAAGTCGACGCGCACGGTGGCGCCCGCCGTGACGGTCTGCGCCTGCACGATGACCTGGCAGTTGGTGAGGGCACCGATCGAGGAGGCAAAGGTCGAGCCGTTCATCGTGGAGGACAGCGTGACCGCGGAGCCGAAGGCAGGCGACGGCACGACGAGGTCGGTCACCGCGACCCGGACGAGTGCCGCGGTCGAGCTGTTGTTGCGCACCCACAGCTGAGCGTCCATGGTGTCGCCGGGCACGATGAGGTCGATGTCGTCGAACAGGTCCACCGACGCCGTCGGAACGAAGGTGACCCCGTCGGTACTGACCAGGATCTCCGGGGGCGCGGCCTGCGCGGGTGCCGCGGGGGCACCGAGTGCCCCCGCGATCGAGAGGATCGCGACGGCGCCCAGGGCGCGCACGGCGCGGCGGGCGCGCACGGCGCGGCGGATCACCACGCCCCCAGGGTGAAGCGCTGGGTCGTCGCGGTCGTGCTGCAGACCGCCATGGTCAGCTCGTCGCCGTCGGCCGTGCCATTCGCCGCGGCGCAATAGTCGGTGCTGGCGTCGTACATGAGCCGCAGGTACGGTGCGCTGCCGTCCCAGCGCACGTCCAGCGTCCAGTAGTCGCCGCCGCTGGTGAGGGTGATGTCATTGCCCGAGGTGGCGTTCTGCCAGCGCCGATTCGAGGCACCGTTGAGCCGAATCTGGACCTCGTTGTCGTCGGGGTTGGTGAATCGCCAGACGACGTTGGAGGATCCGATACTCGTGCAGCCGGCGCGCATGACGACCGTCCAGGTGGTGCCGAGGAAGCCGCTGCTGTCCGCGGCGAGGCAGAGGTTGGTCCCAGCCGGATAGCCGATGCGAACGCTGGTCGAATCCGCGATGTACGCCGCCGCACCCGATCCGGCCGAGGCCGTCGACTGGTTTCCGCCCGAGTCCACCGCCACCAGCCAGTACCAGTTGAGACTGTTGGTCGCGACCGAGTCGGAGTACGAGGTCCCCGTGATGAGCGAGCTGGTCGAGTTGAGGAGCACGCCGTTGCGGTACAGGAGGTAGCCCGCGACGGTGCCCACCGGATCCGTGGCCGCTGTCCAGGACACGGTGATCGAAGTGCTCGACGCGCGGACCGCATTCACGCCGGTCGGCGCGTTGGGAGCGACGGTGTCGATCCCGGTGCTGGTGGCGGCGTTGTTGCCACTCACGTGGTCGTACGAGGTTGCGGTTGCGGTCGCGGTCACCGGATACAGGCTCGTCGGGCTGCCCGGAAGGGTCGCGGTGACCGTGATGGTGCGCCCCTCGCCCGCCGGGATCGCGCCGACCGAACAGGTGCGGCTCGTACCGCTTCCGGTGCAGTTACCGGTCCCGGTGCCGGTGTCGCTCGTCGTGTAGGTGGGCGTGCCGTAGGTCGGCCCGGAGGTCAGCGCGAGCGCGACCGAGACGCCGGACGCCGCGGACGGGCCGTTGTTAGTGACCCGGAATCGCCAGGTGGCACTGCCGCCGGGCGTGATCGTCGGCTGGTTCAGCACCGTGACGGCGAGGTCGGCGGCGGCCGCGACCGAGGTGGTCAGAGTCGTGCCGGTCGAGGTCAGGGTCCAGCTCGGGATCGCCTCGTCGACGAAGTCGACGGCGGGCGTGTGGGTGATGGTTCCACCCGAGGCAGCCAGGCCGATGACCGCGTCGTAGGTGACGGTCACGGGGGTCCCGTTGGACACCCATCCGCCCGCGCTCGTGGTGGCGCCGGCGCCCACGCGCGCGACGATCTGGCGCGAGCCGGACACGTACTCGGCGAGGTCGTCGCCCGACGCATCGCTCTGGGTTGCGGAGCCGACCTTGATCGATCCGTTCACGAGCGTGAGGTTCGCCGGAAGCACGATCTTCGCGACCGAGGCGGCCGCTGCTGCGCCACCGCCGTTGGTGATCGTGGTGACGTAGCGCACCGTGTCGCCGACGTAGTAGCTGCTGCCGCCCCTCGTGACATTCGAGATGGCCGAGGTCGCGGTGACGCACGGGCCGGTGCCCAGGCTCACGTCATCGATGAGGTTGGCCTGCGAGATGTTGCCGCCGCCCGCGCTGATCGAGGTCAGGCTGAGGCGGGTCGTGGTCTGCCCGGCGGGCACGGTGTAGCTGCCGCTGTAGTACACCCACGCCGAGTTGGTCGTGGTGAAGATCTGAGCCAGGGTCGGCGAGGTGCTCGTGGTGGTCGAGGTGTCGGCCGCGTTGGTGGTCGGGGCGCCGATCGTGAGCTTGACCCTGTCACCCACCGTTGCGCTGTCGCGGCCGCGGTGCCAGAAGCCCCAGCGGAGCACCTGGCCGGGGGTGGTCGCGACCTGCTGGTACAGGGTCGTCGCGTCGGTGCTGTTGAGCTCGATGTTCTGCGCGCCCGACTGCGGGAGGATCGGGCTCACGACGCTCCCGCGCCAGATCTCGTTCGCGCGGGCGGTGTTCGTGCCGGGTGCGCGCGAGGTCCAGCCGGTCAGGGTCGAGGCCTGCGACCAGCTGTTGTCCGAGAGGGCGGGGGATGCGCTCTCGAATCCGCCGTTCTGGAGGGCCACGACACTGCTGCAGTTCGTCGTAGCCGGGTCGGCCGAGGCGACCGTCGCGGTCATGCTCGCCGACGCGGTCCAGTACGCGTACGAGAGGCTCGTCCCGGCCGCGACCGAGAAGACGATGACGGCGAGTGCCGCGGCGATGCGCTTGATCACGGGCGCACCTGCGATCCGTCGAGCGGGATGCTGAAGCTCGTGCTCTGCCCCGCCACGGTTCCGGGCGACCCGGCCGCGAGCGTGACGGTGACGCAGACCTTCATGGTGGCCTGCGGAGCGAGCGTGTATCCGGAGCCGAGCACGTTGCCCGCGCCGGCCGTGCATGTCGTCGCCGAGTTCGCGACCCGGCCCACGACGATGTTCAGATAGCCGTTGATGGTCTTCGCGGTGCCGAAGCTCGTGGCGCCCTGGGTGACCGAGAGCGACGCGTCGCCGGTGTTCTTGACCGTGAGCGGCGTGCCGGTGAACACGGATGCGCCGGGCAGCAGCGCCGTGGCGTCGAAGCCGGCGATCGGGTAGCTCGCGACGTTCTGGATGGTGAGCGTCGACGTGCCCGAGGTGATCGTTCCCGCGCTGAGCGGAGCCGAGGTGCTGAGATACGCGAACGTTCCCCCTGCGGCGGTCAGGGCGACCACGATCGCCGCGGTGAAAGCGGCGGTCGCTGCAAGGGCCACCTGCACCATGCGGCGGAGTCGGCTGACGGGAGCAGGTGCCGCAAGATGTGCAGGCATGTCATCGCTCCCTTCGCGTTCGCGCAGGCGGGTGGTCGTGGTGGTGCGGGTCGGGGGCGCGTCGCACGAGTGTGCGGCGCGCCCCCGGTAGTACTACGGGCGGGTCTGCTGCGTGAGCGTGACCTCGAGGGCGCCCAGGTTGAGGACATCCGTCTGGGTGTCGTTCGTGGCCGCGTTGTCGAAGTCGATCTCGAAGGTCACGCGGACGCGCTTGCCGTTGTCGGACGAGTCGATCTCGGAGATGCCAGCCGCCTCCTGCGT
The DNA here is from genome assembly GCA_019638805.1 of Microbacteriaceae bacterium. Classification (GTDB taxonomy): domain Bacteria; phylum Actinomycetota; class Actinomycetes; order Actinomycetales; family Microbacteriaceae; genus JBDSKH01. The sequence goes on from JAHBTA010000001.1 coordinate 152,808, forward strand.
GACACCGGTCGCGTCGTACAGGTCGAACGTGGTGGTGGCGTCCACCCAGTCGTTGACCGACCAGTCGTCGCTGAGGCCGTCCAGCACGTCATCGGCGTTCACCGCGAGGTCGGCGACCAGGTTGTCGCCGGTGGCCGAGATGGTGAACCACTCGACGTAGCGGAGAGTGTCACCCGGGACGACGCGGAAGGTCGATGTCGAGATCGACTCGGGCGCGCTGGAGTTGTCGGCGGAAACGTCGAACCAGCCTGCACCGGTTCCGGCATAGGAGCTGATGTCGAGCGTGCCACTCGTGATCGAGCCGGCACCGGTGGTCGCCGAGTCGTTCCAGTAGGCGAGCGTGCCGGCGCCGCCGAGCAGCAGGACGATCCCCGCGCCGGTGGCGATGGACGCCTTGGTGAACTTGTTCATTTCGGTGGTCCTTTCCTCGGCATGTCGCGTCGGATCGATGTGAGACGCGGCCAGGCGGTCCTGTCCGCGTGAGGATCTGCTTTCCCCCGGTAGACGACAGTACGGTCCCCCATAGTGCGGACAAAGGGCACACCGCGCCCCACTCCGGGTGCCCACCATGCGGGGGTGTGCTTACGATGATTGGTGCCATGACCAGGGTTTTTCCCGAAGGAGAAGAGCCCGTTTCGAATTGACCCGTTCCGAATCGGGGTACAGAGGGTCGTTGTACCCCGGTTGTCCTCCTTTCGGCGGGCTCGCATGGTGGTCGCGGGCGCCGGACGATAGCGTCGGACGGGTGGTCGCATCCCGCCCGTCGCGCATCGGACGCATCCCCATCCGGCACCTCGCGCCACGCCAGCCGGAGGGCCGCTGGCCCGCGCGCTCCTACCTCGGCGAGGTCGTCCCGTTCGAGGCGACGGTGTTCCGGGAGGGGCACGGCGAGCTGTTCGCCGAGGTGCTCCTGACCTCCCCCGCAGGCGATACGACGACGCACCGGATGCGACCGGTCGCCCCGGGCACGGATCGCTGGCGGGCCGAGGTGGTCGTGTCCGAGACCGGGACGCACCGCTACCGCATCCGGGCCGCCGCGGACGACTGGGCCACCTGGCTGCACGCCGCGCGCATCAAGGTCGAGGCGGACCAGGACGTCGAGCTCGTCTTCGCCATGGGCGCCGAGGTGCTGGCCCGGGGCACCGGCCCGGTCGTGGCGCAGGCTGCCGCCGCCCTGGCCGATCGCGCGCTCACTCCGGCGGCGCGCCTCAAGGTGACGACCGATGCCCGGCTCACCGCGGCACTGGACGCCTCGCCGATCCTCTCGCTCGAAACCCTGAGCGACGAGGTCGAGTTGCGTGTGGACCGCGCCGCGGCGGGCGCGGGGGCGTGGTACGAGTTCTTCCCGCGCTCCGAGGGCGCCAAGCGATCCCGCACGGGCGCCTGGACCTCTGGCACCTTCCGCACCGCGGCCAAGCGGCTCGCCGGCGTCGCGGACATGGGCTTCGACGTGCTCTACCTTCCGCCCATCCACCCGATCGGTGAAACACACCGCAAGGGACGCAACAACGCGGTCAGCGCCGAGCCCGGGGATCCGGGAAGCCCGTGGGCCATCGGGTCGACGGAGGGCGGGCACGACGCGATCCACCCCGACCTCGGGACCGAGGCGGACTTCGCCCACTTCCTGGCGCAGGCCGAGAAGGCCGGGCTCGAGGTCGCGCTCGATCTCGCCCTGCAGTGTTCGCCGGATCACCCCTGGGTGAGGCAGCATCCCGAGTGGTTCACGACGCGCCCGGACGGCTCGATCGCCTACGCCGAGAACCCGCCCAAGAAGTACCAGGACATCTACCCGCTGAACTTCGACAACGACCCCGAGGGGATCCGCGCAGAGGTGCTGCGGATCGTCGAACTGTGGATCGAGCGCGGCGTGCGGATCTTCCGCGTCGACAACCCGCACACCAAGCCGGTGGACTTCTGGGAGCGGCTCCTGGCCGAGGTGCACGAGGCGCACCCTGACGTGGTCTTCCTCGCGGAGGCGTTCACGCGTCCGGCGATGCTCCACACCCTCGCCGCGGCGGGCTTCCAGCAGTCCTACTCGTATTTCACCTGGCGCAACACCAAGGCCGAGCTCGAGGAGTTCCTGACCGACATCGCGGGGCCGTCGGCGGACTATCTGCACCCGAACCTGTTCGTCAACACGCCCGACATCCTCACCGAGTACCTGCAGTTCGGCGGCCGTCCCGCCTACCGGATCCGCGCCGCGATCGCCGCCACCGCGTCGCCGCTGTGGGGCGTGTACGCCGGGTACGAGCTCTACGAGCACATCGCACGGCCCGGCAGCGAGGAGAACATCGACAACGAGAAGTACGAGTACAAGCAGCGCGACTGGGCGAGAGCGGAAGCGGCCGGGGACTCGCTTGCGCCCTACCTGACGACTCTCAACGGCATCCGTCGGGCCCACCCGGCGCTGGGTCAACTCCGCAATCTGCGTGTGCACTGGAGCGACGACGACGCGGTACTGGTGTACAGCAAGCACCTCGACGGCGCCGTCACGCCCTCCGGCCGGCCGGACACCGTGATCGTCGTGGCGAACCTCGACCCGCACTCCGTGCGCGAGACCACCGTGCACCTGGATCTCGCGGCGCTCGGGCTCGAACCTGGCGCGAGCTTCGGGGTGCGCGAACTCATCACGGGAGCGCGCTGGACCTGGACCGACGCGAACTACGTGCGCCTCGACGCCTTCACCGAACCCGTGCACATCCTGGCGGTGGATACCCAGGCGACGGACCACAAGGCGGCGCACTGATGCCCCCGCGCAAGCGGGACGACCTGCGCCCCGACGCGCTGCATCCCGATGCGCTGCATCCCGAACACATCGCCGCCCTGGTCGAGGGCCGCCACCCGCGCCCGCACGACGCGCTGGGCCAGCACCCCTCCGCATCCGCGCCCGGAGACTGGGTGATCCGCGCCGTCCGGCCGCTCGCCGAATCGGTGACCGCGATCCGCGCGGACGGCTCACGGATCGCGCTCGAGCACGTCGACCGCGGCCTCTGGCAGGGCGTCGCGCCGGGACCCGGACAGGCGTACGAACTCGAGGCGACCTACCCGGATGCTCCCCCGTACCGCGCGGACGACCCGTACCGCTTCGTCCCGACCGTGGGGGAGATCGACCGCCACCTGTTCGGCGAGGGCAGGCACGAGCAGTTGTGGCACGTGCTGGGCTCGCACGTCCGGCCGCACGAGGACGTGCGCGGAACGAGCTTCGCCGTGTGGGCTCCGCACGCGCAGGCGGTGCGCGTGATCGGCGACTTCAACTCCTGGGACGGCACCGGGCATGCCATGCGGCGCCTGGACGACACCGGCATCTGGGAGCTCTTCGTGCCCGGGCTCGGCGCCGGCACCACCTACAAGTACGAGCTGCTCACCCCCTCGGGGGCGTGGGTGAAACGGGCCGACCCGATGGCGCGATACACGCAGGTACCGCCGGACACGGCATCCGTCGTCGGCGAATCGCACCATGTCTGGACCGACGACGAATGGATGCGGCGGCGCGCCGCGCACAACCCGCACGATTCCGCGATGTCGATCTACGAGCTGCACGTGGGGTCATGGCGCCCCGGCCTGTCCTATCGCGAACTCGCCGACCCGCTCATCGAGTACCTGACCGAGCTGGCGTTCACGCACGTCGAGTTCCTGCCGCTGGCCGAGCATCCGTACGGACCGTCCTGGGGCTACCAGGTCACCGGGTACTACGCCCCGACTAGCCGGTTCGGGCAGCCCGACGACCTCAAGCACCTCATCGACCGGCTGCACCAGGCGGACATCGGGGTGATCATGGACTGGGTCCCCGGTCACTTCCCCAAGGACGAGTGGGCGCTCGCGCGCTTCGACGGCGAGCCGCTCTACGAGCACTCCGACCCGCGGCGCGGCGAGCACCAGGACTGGGGCACGCTGATCTTCGACTACGGGAACTCGCAGGTGCGCAACTTCCTGGTCGCCAACGCGCTGTACTGGCTCGAGGAGTTCCACATCGACGGCCTGCGGGTCGATGCGGTCGCCTCCATGCTCTACCTCGACTACTCGCGCAAGGAAGGCGAGTGGCTGCCCAATGTGCACGGCGGGCGGGAGAACCTGGAGGCCATCGCGTTCCTGCAGGAGACCACCGCGACGGCGTACAAGCGCAACCCCGGCATCGCGATGATCGCGGAGGAGTCGACCTCGTATCCCGGCGTCACGGCGCGCAGCGACCAGGGGGGCCTCGGTTTCGGGCTCAAGTGGAACATGGGATGGATGCACGACTCGCTGCAGTACATGCACGAGGACCCGATGTGGCGCGGCGGCCACCGCCACGACATCACTTTCAGCTTCGTGTACGCGGCGAGCGAGAACTTCCTGCTGCCCATCAGCCACGACGAGGTCGTGCACGGCAAGGGATCGCTGCTGCACAAGATGCCGGGCGACCAGTGGCGCAAGCTCGCCAATGTGCGCGCCTACCTGTCGTTCATGTGGGCGCACCCGGGCAAGCAGCTGCTGTTCATGGGATGCGAGTTCGGCCAGCCCTCGGAGTGGAGTGAGCAGCGGGGACTCGACTGGTGGATCCTCGACCAGCCCGCGCACCGCGGGTTGCAGGGCCTGGTGGGCGAACTGAATCGCGTCTATCGCGACCTTCCCGCCCTCTGGGAGCAGGATGCGGGCGCAGCCGGCTTCGAACTGCTCGACGGGCCCGCCGACGAGGTCGTCGCATTCCTGCGCTGGTCGAGGGGCGGGGACGCGGTGGCCTGCATCGTGAACTTCGGCGGTGAGCCGTCAGGCCCGCACCGGGTCGGGCTGCCCTTCGCGGGAACCTGGACCGAGGTGCTCAACAGCGACGCCGAGGCGTTCGGGGGGTCCGGGGTCGGCAACCTGGGAGCCGTGCGCGCGACGGACGACCCCTGGGATGGACGCCCGGCGTCGGCGGAGCTCGTGCTGCCTCCACTGGCCGCGCTGTGGCTGCGCGCACCCTCGCGCGACGCGACCGGAGTGTGACCCGAGCGTGACCCGGGCGTGACCTCCCGCTGACGCGAGGGCCCCTTCCGCTGCTAGCGTTAAACGACCCGTTTGACTTCGGAAGGAGCCCACAGTGGCAAACGCAGGCGGTATTTTCGGGAACCTCTTCGGCAAGAAGGAAGACAAGAAGGAGGAGCCCAAGCAGCCCACAGCCGCCGACAAGGCCAAGGAGAAGGCCGCGAAGGAGGCCGAGGAGCGCGCCAAGAAGGCCAAGGAGGCCCTCGACGAGGCCAAGGCCCAGCCGCGCTCGAACCTCAAGATCGACGGCAAGTGGGGCAAGTCCACCACGGCCGCGATCCAGACCGCGCTCGGTCAGCCCCTCACCGGCGAGGAGTGGATCAACAACTCCGACGCCAAGGTGCTGCAGAAGAAGCTCAAGGTGACCGCCGACGGACTCTTCGGCACCAACAGCAACAAGGCTCTCCAGAAGTACCTCAAGGTGACCGCCGACGGCGTGTTCGGACCGCAGTCGGTCAAGGCGCTCCAGAAGGCGCTCAACGAGGGCACCTTCTTCCCCGGCAGCGCCACCAAGGCGGCGCCCAAGAAGGCGGGTCTCTGAACCGTAGCGCTTCGCGCTGGTAGCGATCCGGGCCGGAACGGCAGCGGCTGACGCCGCGGCGCCTAGTACAGCAGCCCGGTCAGGCGGCGGCGGGCCTCGTGCACACGAGGGTCGTCGCCGCCGGCAATTTCGAAGTACTCGAGCAGGCGCGTGCGCACGGCGTCTCGGTCGTCCGGATCGAGCGAGGCGAACAGGTCGAGCAGGCGGCCGAACGCGTCCTCCAGGTGGCCGCCGCTGACATCCAGATCGGCGACCGCGAGCTGTGCCGCGACCTCGCCGGGCGACTCGGCCGCGGCGGAGCGGATCGCGCCTGCGTCGGCACCGTCCAGGCGCTGGAGGAGGGAGACCTGCGCGAGCCCCGCCGTGGCGAGCGAGTCGCGCGGATTCTCGACGAGCGCCGCACGGTACTCGGCGATCGCGGTCGCGAAGTCCCCCGCCGAGATGGCGTCGAACGCCTCCTGGTGGTGCGGGGGCAGGGGCGGCTCCGCGGGCGCCTGGTCGTCGCCGGGGGCGTTCGCGTCGCCCGAGGCGTCCGCGTCGCCGGCACCCTCGGCACCCTCGGCATCGGCACCCCCGGCGCCCGACACGTCGATCCGCCCGCTGACGCCGTTCTGCGCTGCGAGTGCGAGCAGCTCGTCGAGCACCTGGCGCACCTCGGCGTCCTGCGGGATGCCCAGGAACAGGTTGACCGGCCGCCCGGCGATGATCGCGGCGACCGCGGGCACCTCACGCACCTGGAAGGCCTGCGCGAGCTGGGGGTTGACCTGCGCATCCACGGTGGCCAGGACGAGCCGGCCGTCGTAGGACTCGACGATCGCGCCGAGCGCGGGCTCCAGCCCGGGCGCGTAGAACTCGACCACGACGGGTACCCGCGTCGAGAGCTGCATGACGGAGTCGAACGTGGCGTCGCTCGTCGCCACGACGAGTCCCGCGACACCCGGCCCTGCCCCTGGAGCGCCGGAACCCGGACCACCGGAGCCTGCACCACCGCCCGCGGGATCACCCGCCGAAGGCGCCGGGGCGTTGGCGCGTTGCACGAGCGCGGACAGGTCCACCGCGCCGCGCAGGTTGGCGACGGGCTCGGGCGGCGGCTGGGCCATCAGTTCACCTCTTTCGCCGCGACCAGGTCGGAGCTGAAGCCGAGCAGCTGGATGGTGCTGTTCGCGCCGTCGCCACCGACCGGCGGAACGTAGAACAGCAGCTGGACGCCATAGGTGGCGACGAAGCCCTTGGTGCTCTGCGCGCGCCCCGACAGCGCCTTGACTGTGCCCTTCGCGTTGATGGCCGCACCGGCCTCCACCGGGGTCACCGTCTCGATGTCGTCGAGTGCGACGGCCACGATCTGGCCGGAGTCGTTGGTCGGGAAGGAGATCGGCGCCTCGACGTTCGCGTTGTGCGTGAACTCGATCTTCGCCTGGCTGGGCAGATCCTTCTTGCGCTTCTGCTTGGCCTCGTAACCGATGTCCAGGCGCAGAGTGTCGGTCTCCGCATCGAATTGCGTGAACTGCTCGGCCTTCTCGCCCAGCGTCAGGATGTCGCCGTACGCCTCGGCGAGCTGATCGGGGGGCAGCAGCCCGAGAGCGTTGTCCGCCTGCAGCTGCACGGCACCGAGTTGGGCGGGCGCGACGGGCGGGATCACCAGACCCGGTTCGAGCGTCATGAGGTAGTGCACCTTGTAGTTCTCGCGCGGGGACTCCTGAACGAGCATGAGCGCGACCGGGGCGAGAGTGGAGTCCGCGGGCTCGATGACCGCGAAGACGGAGCGCGGCCAGGAGTCGTTCTGCTGCGGCAGGGCGAGTGCGACATCGCCGGCCGGGAGCGCGGCGATCGCGGCGAGCTTCGGGTCCTTCTTGGTGATGATGTAGCTCGCGGTGCGCGCGGCGAGTGCGGGGCCCGCCAGGCGGGTCGCCGCGAGTTTGGCGTCCTTGTCGGTGTCGGCCTGGGCCACGACATCGAGGAGCTTGCCCACGATGCGCCCGAGCTGCTGCTCGGTCACGGCGGTCGGCTTGAGGTCGTTGGCCTCGCCGATATCCGTGTTCGTGGGTTCGGGCGTGGGCTGGATCCCCGAGCCGAGCACTCCCCCGCCGACCGCGCATCCGCTCAGCAGGAGCGAGACGCTCAGGATGCCACCCGCGGCCGCCATGGTGCGCTGCCCGGTCGTGAGCTCCTTGCGCTGCGGTGCGCGCTTGAGGCGCTTCGGCTGGGGCGATCGCGGAAGCTTCGGATGCTTGCGCCGCGGTCCGCGGCGGCGGCGGGCGTGCACGAGCGCCCACAGGAACACCACGAGGCCGGCCAGAAGCGACAGGATTCCGGCGATGAGCAGAGGACCGGATGCGGGGGCCGAGTTGTCGAGCGGCCACTCGAACTCGAGACTCCCGGGTGCCGCTGCGATCCCGTCGGACATGATGATGAGCGAGATGCCCTGGGGGGCGTTGATCTTGCGGACCAGCTCGTTCGACCCCTCGAACTCCTGCACCCACAGATCGGAGCCGCGCGGATCGGGGACCGCACCGCTGAACGGCACGAGCTCCACGGCATCCGCGGAGTCGGTCGCGGTGGGTGAGGGCGCGCTGGGGGCCGGAGTCGGCGTGGCGGTCTCCCCCACCCCGTCGGTGCCGCCCCCGGGCACGGTGCGCACCGTGAGCGCGGCGTCACCGGGCTCGTACGTCACGTGGTTGTAGGCCAGGTCGCCCACCCAGGCGAGCACATCGGAGTCGCGGCCGTAGGCCAGGAAGATGGCGCCGGATCCGGTAACGGTGACGCGCTGCGTGCCCGGGAGTGCGTTGAGCACCGCGCCGTCGACGACCGTGATGGGGGCGGAGCCCGTCTCGACGGTCGTGCTGAAACTGTCGGGGCCCGCCAGGATGGTGCGCTGCGCGATGCCCAGACCGATGGTCACCAGGGCGGCGACGAACAGGACGATCGCGATCACGAACCGCAAAAGGGCACTCCTCCGGCAAAGACACCCCAGATTACCGGACCGCGGCGGGTCAGTCTGGGAGCCCGGTGGGAGGCCGCTGTGTCGCCCTCCGCACGGGCGCGGTTAGACTCACAAGGTTCCCCCCTGACTGTTCGGGTTCCCTCGACTGGTCGGGGTTCCCCGACTATTCGGGTTTCTCGGCACGTGCGTCCATAAGGAGCGAATCGGTGGCGGCAGAAGACGCGTTCAGCACGGAGCTGCGCGGGTACAAGAAGGACGAGGTCGACCGGGTCGTCGACTCGCTGCGCGCGGAACTGGGCAAGGCGACCGCCGACAAGACCGAGCAGACCAAGGAGATCAAGCGGCTGCAAGCCGTCGCGGAGGACCTGCAGGCCGAGCTCGACGAGGTCGGCAGTCCGACCTACTCCGGTCTGGGCACGCGCCTGGAGAACACCCTGCGCGTCGCCGAGGAGCAGTCGCTGCGGCTCATCAGCCAGGCCGACATCGACGCAGAGAACCTGCGGTCCACCGTCCAGGCCGAGGTGGCGCAGCAGCGCGCCGAGGCGGAGGACACGGCGCGGCGCCTGGTCGATGACGCCAAGGCGCAGGTCGACGCGATCGTGGGTGAGGCCGAGGACCGCGCCGCCGAGACGCTCACGCGAGCGCAGGAGGAGGCCCGCACACTGATCGCCGACGCCACGCGCGAGGCCGAAGCGGCTCGCGCCGCGATCGCCGCGGAGGTCGCCGAGACCCGCGCGGCCGGCGAACGCGACGCGGAAGCGGCGCGCGCCGAGGCGCAGCGCGAGGTCGCCGAGGCGCGCGCGAACGCCCAGACGGAACTCTCAGCAGCCCGCGAGGAGGCGGCGGCCCTGACCAGGGACACCGAGCAGCGCCGCGCCGAGTTCGAGGCGGAGGCGGCCCGTCTGCGCGCCGAGCTCCAACACGACCTCGAGCAGGGCCGCACCGACCTGGCGCGCGAAACCAAGGATGCCCGCACCGCGCTGGAGAACGACACGGCCGCCGCGAACGCGGCGCTGGATGCCGACACCGAGCGCGCCCGAGCCGAACTGGACGCCGCCACGCGCAAGGCCAACGCCGAGCTGCAGGCGGCGACCGAGCAAGCCCGTGCCGAGCTGGAGGCGGAGACCACGCGCGCACGCGCCGAGCTCGAGGCCGAGCTCTCCAGCAAGCGCACCGCGCTCGAGGCGGAGATCACCGGGGCGCGCGAGGCGCTCGCGGCCGCCCTCGCCGGCGAGCGGGAGACCTGGGAGGCGGAACTGGCCGGAGCGCGCGAGACGCTCGAGGCCGAGCTCGCGCATCGCAAGTCCGATGCCGACAACGAGATCGCGCAGGCCAGGGCGAGCCTGGCATCCGACATCGACAAGAAGCGCAAGGACATCGACCGCGAGGTCGCCCGCAAGCGAGCGGCCCTCGCCGAGGAGCTGGAATCCACCAGAGCCCGGATCGAGCGCGACACCGCCGAACTGCAGGCTCGCCTCGCCGCGACCGCCGAACAGGCCGCGACCGACCTCGAGCTGGAGCTCGCCACCCGGCGAGACGAGGCCGAGAAGGAGTACGCGGCCAAGCACGCCGAGGCCGCCGCGACCATGCAGCGCTACCTGGACGAGGCTCAGACCCAGCTCGACGCGGCCACCGCGCGCGCGAAGGAGAAGCGCGCAGAGGCCGACCAGATCGGCTCGGGCGCGAAGTCCGAGGCCAAGGCGTTGGTCGCGGAGGCCAAGGCCACCGCGCGCGAGATGCTCGGCAACGCCGAGACCCGCGCGAAGGCTCTCGTCGCGGAGGCCGAGGAGCGCGCGGCCGCCATGCTGGGCGATGCCGAGGCGCGACTCGCGCAGATCCGCCAGGAGCGCGACTCGGTCGCCGACTATGTGCAGAACCTGCGCGGCGTGCTCGCCCAGGCCGAGCGAGTGACCACCGACCACGGCTTCCCGGCCGGCGCCCCGGACGAGTCCGAGGCGGCGGATGCGCCGGACGAGGGGCGTGCCGACCCGAGCGAACTCGACCAGGACACGCTCGAACGCGAGCACGCGGGCTGAACTCCGGGCGATAGCATCGCCACGTGAAGATCCAGAACGCTTTCCGTCTCGGTCTGTTCGGCGGCCTCGGCGTTCTGGTCGCCGTCGCGATCGGCGGCGGCATCACGGTCCTCGGGCCGATCATCACCTACGTGGGCGCCGCGCTGTTCCTGGCGCTGGGCATCGACCCCGCGGTGTCCTGGCTGGAACGGCACAAGCTGCCCCGCTGGGCCGCCATCCTCATCGTGCTCATCGGCATCCTCGCGGTTTTCGCGGGGCTCGTGCTGGCCATCATCCCGGTCATCGCCGACCAGGTGGGCAACCTGATCTCGCAGGCCCCGCAGATCATCGACACGCTCGCCAACGAGAAGGCGATCGAGAGCTGGTGGTCCAACAACCTCGGCTGGCTCGGCACCTACGCCAATGCCAAGGATCAGGTGGTCGGATTCCTGAACGACAACCTCGGCAGCATCACGACGGGGCTGCTCAACACCGTCCTGGGGATCGCCAGCGGCGCCTTCGGCGGCGTCATCGTGCTCATCCTCACGCTGTACTTCGTGGCCTCGCTCGCGAGCATCAAGCGCGGCCTGTACCAGCTGATCCCCGCGACCAAGCGCGAGAAGTTCATCGACATCTCGGAGCAGATCACCCAGTCGGTCGGCCGGTACGTGATCGGCCAGGTCACACTGGGACTGGCCAACGGCGTCCTGACGCTCATCTTCATGACGGTGCTCGGCTGGATCCTCGGCAACCCGATCGACTACGCGGCGCTGTTCGCCTTCCTCGCGTTCCTGTTCTCGCTCATCCCGCTCGTGGGAACGATCTCGGGCGCCGTGGTCATCACCCTGGCCACCTGGCTCTTCGAGCCGTGGCCCGCGGTGCTCATCGTGGCGATCTGGTACCTGGTCTACATGCAGGTCGAGGCCTACGTGTTCAGCCCCACGATCATGAATCGCGCGGTCAAGGTGCCCGGCGTCGTGGTCGTGGTCGCCGCTCTCGCGGGCGGCACGCTCCTGGGCATCCTCGGCGCGCTCATCGCGATCCCGGTCGCCGCCGCGATCCTGCTCATCGTCAAGCAGGTCATCGTTCCGCGGCAGAACGAGCTGTAGCGGCGGCAGGCCCAGGCGAGCCCTAGCCCTGCCAGACGGTCGGCAGCGGCAGGGCCGCCGGGTTCAGCCGCGCCACGATCTCGTCGAGCACCCGGCGCGTCTGCTTCTCCCCCACCCACAGGTGCTTGCCGCCCTCGACGGCGACCAGCTCGGCATGCGGCACGGCGGCGAACCGCTCGCCCGCCTCGGCGGGCCGGAGGTAGTCGTCGAGCTCGGGGATGATCGCCACGAGCGGCACACCCCTTCCCGCCCACGCCGCGAGCTCCTCGGGAGTCGTCCGGTGCAGCGGCGGCGAGAGCAGGATCGCGCCCGCAATGGGATGCCGTGGCCCGTACTTGAGCGCCAGCTCGGTCCCGAACGACCAGCCCAGCAACCACGGAGCGGGGAGCGAGCGCTGCGCCACGAAGTCCATGGCGGCGGCCACGTCGTGCCGCTCGGCGACCGCTCCGTCGAACGCGCCCTCGGAGGTTCCGCGTGGCGACGAAGTGCCGCGCGTGTTGAACCGCAGGACGGCGATCCGCGCGAGCGCGGGCAGGCGCGCCGCGGCCTTGCGCAGGATGTGCGAGTCCATGAACCCACCGTGTGTCGGAAGGGGGTGCAGGCAGACCAGGGTCGCGACCGGTGGTCCGTCGAGGGGGGAGGCCAGCTCTCCGACCAGGGCGAGACCGTCCTCGGTGCGCAACACGATGTCCTCGCGTCGGGCGGGCAGCACGACGCTCCCGGCGATCTCGGTTCCCGGCTCCGGCCCGGCCGAGTCCGGCCCGGCCGAGTCTGGCGTCGTCTGCGTCGTCACGTGCGGATCCTCCAGCATCGCGTGTGCCAGTGCCGTCGCCCGGCCAGGTCGTCGGCCGCACCCATGATGCCGTCGGCGCGCCAGGCCACCAGGTGAGCGGTGCCCGGCGCGATCTCGAGACCGCATCCGGGACACGTGTAGGCCTTCAGCGCCGAGCCGGCCGTGTGCGGCTGAACGTTCCACTCGCCGTCGCGCTTGACCTCGACCCGCAGCCGCCCCAGCAGGACGCGATCGAGGTCGAGCTCGGCGCCCTCCTCCTGCCTACCCCGTCGGCGCGGGTGGTTGGAGCGGGGCATGGTTCCAGCCTATGCGCGCGCCGACCCCATCACTCGACGCGACCGCCGGTGTCCATCTGCTGGAGGCGCGACTCCTCGAGGTCGAGCAGCGCCTCGGCCCGCATGAGGATGCGCGACGGGTACGACCCCTGTGACCGCGCCTCCAGGAGCACGCCGCGCTCGGCGATGAGCACCTCCCGTCGCAGCGCCCGGTACTGCTGGTGCGGCGACTCGAGGATGCCGTCGTCGGCATCTGCGTGCTCGGCGCGTTCCCAGGCTGCCTGGGATGCGAGGAGCGTGTCATGGCGAACCCGCTCCAGCACCGCCCAGTCGACCTCTTGACCTCCGGGGAGGGCGAAGTCGGGGTTCTCCAGGGAGCGGATGCCGGCGGCCGCCATGTCGTCCAACAGCTCCGCCAACTCGCGGCGGTCCGCCGCACGGTCCGCGCCACGGATCCGCGACAGCCGGATCACGAGCGGGAGCGTCCCGCCCTGCAGCAGGAGGGTCGTGATGGCGACCGTGAAGGCGATGAGGACGAGCTGCTCGTAGTACGGGGTGTCGCGCGGCAGCGACTGCGCGGCGGCGAGCGTGACCACGCCGCGCATGCCCGCCCACCCGACGATGAGCGTCCCACGCGCGTCCAGGCCCTCCTCGCGCAACTGGGCGACGTCGTTCTGGCGCCGGTCGGCGGACCGGACAAACCGATCCCGCCTGCGCTCGAAGCGCTCCGAGCCGATCGTGATGCTGCGCAGGCGCTCCGCGAGCGCTCCAGCCCGCGACGCGCGCTCGCTCGCCCGCCGCTCGGTGCGACGCACGACGAGCAGGAGCGGCCAGACGAAGATGAAGCGCACGACGATGAGGATCGCCGTGGCCAGCAGCCCCAGATAGACCGCGAGATCGGCGGAGAGCTCGTCCGCGTGCACCTCGCCGACGATCCCGGCGAGCTGCGCCCCCATGAGCAGGAAGACGCCGTTCTCGAGCACGAACTGCAGAGTGCGCCAGTTGAAGCGCTCCGAGATGCGCGATTGCGGACTGAAATGCGCGCTGCTGTGACCGCTGTAGAGGCCGGCGGCGACGACCGCGATGACACCCGAGGCGTGCAGTTCTTCGGCGGGGATGTAGGCGATGAAGGGCACCGCGAACGAGATCGCGGTGTCCAGCACGGGTTCGTTGAGCTTGCGCCGCACGAAGACCGCCACGACCCCCACCAGGACCCCGATTGCCAGGGCGACCGCGACCGCGTAGCCGAAGTCGGCCAGCACGGTCCAGCCGTTGAACGCCCCCGACGCGGCGAGCGCGGTGGCTGCAATGGCTGTGCGGAGCATGACGAGAGCGGTCGCATCGTTGACGAGCCCCTCGCCCTCCAGGATGGAGACCAGACGCGGTGGCAGGCCCAGGCGCTTGGCGATCGAGGTGGCGGCCACCACATCCGTGGGGCTGATGACGGCACCGAGCGCGATCGCGGCACCCAGGTCCAGGCGGTCCAGTAGCAGGAAGAGCACGAACCCGGTGGTGAGCGCGCTCACGACCACGAGCACGACCGAGAGCGCCGAGATGCTCGCGAAGTTGCGCCGGAAGTCGACCACCGGGACGTTGATCGCCGCCGCGTACAGGAGCGGCGGGAGCACGCCCATGAGGATGATGTCGGGCTCGACCTCGATCTGCGGAACGCCCGGGATGTAGCTGTAGCCGATGCCGACCAGCACGAGCAGCAGGGGCGCCGCGACGCCCAGCCTGCGGGAGAACGCCGCCGTCACGACCACGACGACGACGCCCAGAACGGCGACGAGGGCGTAGTCCACGGCCCTAGATTATCGGGCCGGGGTATCCGGACGGAGCCTGTATCCGAGCGGAGGCCTCAGTACCAGCCCTTGCGCTCCGAATGCGCCCAGGCGCCGCACGGAGTCTCGTACCGTCCCGCGATGTAGCCGAGGCCCCAGACGATCTGGGTCTTCGGGTTGGTTCGCCAGTCGGCGCCGACACTGGCCATCTTGTCGCCGGGAAGGGCCTGCGGGATGCCGTAGGCACCGCTGTGCGGGTTCTCGGCGTACACGTTCCAATGCGACTCGCGCGTCCAGAGCGCGACCAGGCAGTCGTACTCTCCCGGCGACCAGCCGCGTGCCAGCACGAGCTCGTAGGCGATCGCCTGCGCCGTGCCCGGGTCGGGGATGCCGCTGGCCGGCGCGGTGGCCTTGGGCGGCTCGGTCACGGTGTAGCCGGTCTCGCGCGCGGGGGCGATCCGCTCGCCGTCGGCGGTCACCGACTGCACCGGCCCCTGCGCGGCGGGCGCCTCGACCTCGGCCTGCGCGGTCGAGGGGGACGGGATGGCGGCGACCCCGACGAAGGCCATGCTCACGAGCGAGGCGAAGACCGGAAGCGACCAGCGCGAGCGCACGTGGCGCTGATCGGCCAGCGCGAGGTCGCCACGGAACTCGGGCTCGACGCCCGTCTCATGGGGCGCCCCCCGGCGCCGGTACCCGCTCACAGTTGCCCCCTCACAGTTGCCAGAGTGTACCCGCGGCCCCTGGCAGAACCCAGGACCCAGGACGGGGGTTGCTCGGCGCGCCGCCGCGCGTCCTGCGCGGGAATCCGCCCACTGTCGGCGAGCCGGGTCAGCGCACCGGGTCAGCGCACCCGGTCAGCGCACCGCGAGCATGACGTCGATGACCGCGTCGATCACGACGTCGACCTGCGCCTCCTGGTAGCCGCCGCGCTGCGACGGGAACGCGACGGTGCGCAGTTCCTCGATGCTGAGCGGTCGCCCGGCCTGGAAGTACGCGGCGATGCGGTCGGCGAGCAGGTCCACCTCACGCACCCGGTAGCCGAGAGTGAAGACGCCCACCCGGCGGAAGCGATGTCCGCGTGGACGCACCACGCGATCCAGGATCACCTGCGCGGTCTCGCGCGCCTGCAGGTACCAGGCCTGGTCGCCCTGCTGCCGGATGGCCTGCTCGCGCTCCTTCTGCGCGAAGGCGTCCTCGAGGCGCTCGAGCGCCGCATCCACGGGGCCGGGAGCGTAGCCGTGCCGCTTCATCGCGAAGGCCTGCTGACGGATCGCGGCGGCCGTGAGCAGCACGGGCTCGCCGGCCTGCGCGTGGTAGGCGCGACGCGCGTCCTCGAGGAAGTCCTCGACCTGGGCGATGTCGTAGCCGAGCTTGCGCGCGCGGGGGAAGGTCGTGCTCACCCCGACATGCTACCTAGGCCGCGTGGGCGAAAACCGCGTAGAACCCGTACGCCACGGCGGCGCTCGGCAGGATGGAGTCCAATCGGTCCAGGAAACCGCCATGACCTGGCAACCAGGACGAGCTGTCCTTGATGCCCAGTTCGCGCTTGAGCAGCGACTCGGTCAGGTCCCCCGTGGTGCCCACGAGAGCGAGCACGAGACCCATGACCGCGCCCACCCACCACGGCTGGTGCAGCAGCAGGACCGCCGCGAGCACCCCCAGTGCGATCGCGACGAGGAGCGACCCGGCGAAGCCCTCCCAGGTCTTGCCGGGGCTGATGACCGGGGCCAGCTTGTGCCGTCCGAAGCGCAGACCCGTCGCGTAGGCGCCCACGTCGGTGAAGACCACGATGATGAGGGCGGACAGGGTCCACCACTCGCCTCCGTCGAAGCCCGTGAGCACGAGATAGAAGCCGGCCAAGAACGAGACGTACACCTGCACGAACGCGCCGGCCCCGAGATCCAGAACGACCGCGCGAACGCCCGTGCGATGGCTGGGACGCACCAGCTCGATCAGGCGGTAGATCGTGATGAGCGCGACCGCCCCCAGAAGCGCGAGCCACAGGCCTTCCACGTGCCAGAAGAACGCGACCGGCAGCATGGCGAGCCCGACGACCGTGGATGCGATGCGCGGCACATTGCGCCCGGCCAGTCGCAGAGCGCTCGCCAGCTCGAAGATCGTGAAGCCCACCAGGAGCCCCCCGAACGCGATGAACAGGGGCTTCCAGATCAGCAGGCTCGCCACGAAGAGGGCACCGAGGGTCAGCCCGATGCCGATCGCCTGGAACAGGTTGCGGCCCGAGCGCTTGTTGATGCGCTCCTCCATGGCGTCGAACTGCGCCTTGGCGGCGCGCGCCTGGGTCTCCAGCTCGACGCGGGTCGCGTGGGCCCGCGCCTCCAGGTCGGCCATGGACGGCGGATGCGCCCGCTTCCGGTCCGCGGGCGACTCGTCGGAGGGCGGCATCAGACCTCGAGCAGTTCGGCTTCTTTGCGCTTGAGCGCCTCGTCGATTGCGTCGACGTGCGCCTTGGTGATCGCGTCGAGCTCCTTCTCGCCGCGCGCGATGTCGTCCTCTCCGACCTCCTTGGTCGCGTCGATGTCGTCCTTCGCCTTGCGGCGCAGGTTGCGGATCACGATCTTGGCGTCCTCGCCCTTGCCGCGGACGATCTTGACGTACTCCTTGCGGCGGTCCTCGGTGAGCTCGGGCATGGTGACCCGGATGATCGTGCCGTCATTGCTGGGCGTCGCCCCCAGGTTGGGGAAGTTCACGATCGCCTTCTCAATCTCCTTGAGGGCGCTCTTGTCGTAGGGGGTGATGATGAGCGTGCGCGCCTCGGGGTTCTGCAGGCTGGCGAGCTGCTGCAGCGGCGTCGGCGTGCCGTAGTAGTCCACCGGGATGCGCTCGAACAGGGCCGGGTTCGCCCGCCCGGTGCGCACTGTCGCGAAGTCGTCCTTGCAGACCTCGACGGCCTTGTCCATCTTCTCGGTGGCCTCGGCCAGAACGTCACTGATCACGGAAGCTCCAATCGCTGCGGGCGCGTCGCTGCCCAGCTTAGTTCGCGCCGGGCCTTGATCCCGGGCGGGCCCGGGTGGCATTCTTAGACCACTGGTCTAACTGGTGGTTTAGTCGGCTCGTGGAAGGGGATGCGATGCGCGTGCTCATCGTGGGAGCGGGGATTGCGGGGCCCACCCTCGCCTACTGGCTGCGTCGCAGCGGGCACGAGCCGACGCTGCTCGAGCACGCGCCCGAACCGCGGCGCGGCGGGTACCTCGTCGACTTCTGGGGCGCGGGATTCGACATCGCCGAGTGGATGGGCATCGTGCCCGAGCTCATGCGGCGCGGGTACATCATGCGGGAGATGCGCGAGATCGGTGCGGACGGGCGGCGCGTGGCATCCATCGACCCCGGCGATCTCATCGGTCTCGCCGGCGGGCGCTACGTGACGATCGCGCGATCCGACCTCGCCGCCGTCATCATGACCGCGGCGCAGGGGCACGGCGTCGAGACGATCTACGGCGACACGGTCGAATCCCTGCACGACGACGGCGATGCTGTGCATGCGACCCTGCGCAGCGGAGCCGAGCGGACGTTCGACCTCGTCGTGGGCGCCGATGGCCTCCACTCGCGCGTGCGGCGCCTCGCGTTCGGCCCCGACGAGGACTACGAGCGCGGCCTCGGTATCGCCGTCGCCGCGTTTGAGGTGGACGGGTACGCGCCCCGCGACGAGGACATCGCCGTCGCGCACACCGAGGTCGGCTTCCAGGCGTTGCGGGTCGCCCTGCGCGACGGAGCCACGCTGTTCCTGATCACCTTCCGCCACGACGGGCCGATCCCCGAAGATGACGTCCCGGCGCAGCAAGCAGTGCTGCGCGAGGCGCTGGCCGGGGCCGGCGGGGAGGTTCCGGCGATCCTGGACCGGCTGGCCGACGCCCGCACGTTCTACTTCGACACCGCGTCTCAGATCCGCATGCCCGCCTGGTCGGCCGGGCGCATCGCCCTGGTCGGGGACGCCGGCGCCTGCCCCTCGCTGCTGGCCGGGCAGGGCTCGGCCCTCGCGATGATCGAGGCCTACACGCTGGTGCGCGAGCTGGAGCTGGCGGGCGGGGACCGCATCCGTGCCCTGACCGCGTATCACGACCGGCTGGCCGCCATGGTGCTCGACAAGCAGGATGCGGCCATCGGGCTCGGGGTCGCGTTCGCCCCGCGCAACGGCCTGCAACTCGTCGCACGCAACACCATCATGCGGATGATGACCGTGCCGTTCATCGCTCGACTGGCCATGGGCCGCAGCCTCCGCGACCAGTTCGAGCTGGTGCCGCCCGCAGACGGTTGAATGGTCGGCATGGCCCGCCCGCGCTTCCACCGACTCGACGAGACGCAACAGCAGGCGATCCTGGATGCCGCGCTCACCGAGTTCGCCGCCCGCGGCTTCGCCGACGCCTCCCTCAATCGCATCATCGAGTCGGCCGGCATCTCCAAGGGCTCGATGTACTACTACTTCGACGGCAAGGAGGACCTCTACGCGCACGTGATCCGGGACCGACTCGAAGCCGTGATCGAGCGCGACGGACCGTTCCCGGTGCCGGAGGAGCGCGATCCGGAGGGGTTCTGGACGGTGCTCGCGGGCTACTACCTGCGCCTCATGCGCGCGCTCATGGGCGATCCGCAGACCGCGGCGCTGCTGCGGGGCTGGCTCGCCGGGGCGGGAACGCCATCCCTCGGCGCCGCGGCACGCGAGGCCGAGCAGCGGATGCTGCCCTGGCTCATGCAGACGCTCTCGACCGGGCAGCGCATCGGTGCGGTGCGGACCGACCTGGCACCCGAGCTCATCCTCGGCGCCGTCATGGGCCTGGGGCAGGCGATCGACGTGTGGCTCATCTCGAACCCGCCCGCGGATGCCGTCCTCGAGGACGCGGTGAGCACCGTCATGGATCTGATCCGGCGCGTGGTCGCGCCGTGATGGTACGAGGTGCTGAGGTGCTTAGGTGCTCAGCGCGAGGAAGAAGGCGACCACGCCCACGATCCAGCCCACCACGATGAGGATGAGCGTCACGAGCGCCACCACGATCGCCCGGCGCCTGCTGACCATGAGCGCGATCGAGATGCCCGAGCCGAGCAGCAGCACGACCGCGAGGGTGACCGCGACGATCGCCTGCGCCGTGGTGCCGGCGTCCGCATTGCAGGACCGCGCGGCGCACACGCCCGTGACGAGGAACCCGAAGAAGCTCAGGATCACCCCGATCAGGTAACCGGCGAAGGCCAGGATCAGCAGCAGGATCGAGCCGACCGCATCCCCGGGGCGCGCAGCCCGCACATTCTGCGGCGCTCCGGCGGGACCCGCGCCGGGAGGCAGGACGGTGGGCTGCTGCGGTTCGCTCGCGCGGTCGCCTTCGCTCACGCGGTCACCAGGGTACCCAGGCGCTCGCCGCGGAGTGCCCGGGTGATGTTGCCGGCCGGTTCCATACCGAACACGACCATCGGCATCCCGTTGTCCATGCACAGGCTGAACGCTGTCGAGTCCACCACCTTGAGCCCCTTGACCAGCGCGTCCTGGTAGCTGACCTGCTCGAGCTTGTGCGCCTCGGGGTTGGTGCGCGGGTCGTCGTCGTACACGCCGTCGACGCCGTTCTTCGCCACGAGCACCGCGTCCGCCCCGATCTCGAGGGCGCGCTGAGCGCTCACGGTGTCGGTCGAGAAGTACGGGAGCCCCGCGCCCGCCCCGAAGATGACGATGCGGCCCTTCTCGAGGTGCCGTTCGGCGCGGAGCGGAATGTAGGGCTCGGCGACCTGGGTCATGGCGATCGCGGACTGCACGCGCACCTGGGCGCCGGCCTGCTCGAGGAAGTCCTGCAGCGCGAGTGCGTTCATGACCGTGCCGAGCATGCCCATGTAGTCGGCCCGGCCGCGGTCCATGCCGCGCTGGCTGAGCTCGGCGCCGCGGAAGAAGTTGCCGCCGCCGACCACGACCGCGATCTCGACGCCCTCCGGGTCGTTCTCATCGCGCGGGGCGGCTTCGGCGATCTCTCGGGCGATCGCGCTCACGACATCGGGGTTGACGCCGAGGGACCCTCCGCCGAACGCCTCACCCGAGAGCTTGAGCAGGACCCGGCGGCGCTTCGGCATGGGTCCTAGGCTACCGCGCGACCCCGTCGCCGAAAGTGCAGGTTCCTCCCGAGGTTGCACGGAGTTCCCCGCGATGTCGGGAGGGACCTGCAATCTCGAGTGCTGGTCGCGCAAGGCGAACCGTGCGATCCTGGATCACCGCGATGTTGTCCTCTGATGTTGTCCTCGAGGAAGGATGCGTCATGCGAGCACACACTCTGGTTACGGTCGCCGTGCTTGCCGGCGGCGCATTCGCCGTCGCCCCCGCCGCGACGGCACTGGCGGCGCCCACGACCCCATCCGCGCCTCTGCTCGAATGCACCCCGGTCTACCCGGTGCTGGAGTCCTGGGAGCAGATCGACAGCACCACGGTCGTGATCCGCTTCGGGGTCAACAACCTGGAGCACGAGTGGGTCGCGGCCGACCCCGCCCAGTATCCGCTCGGCTATGACCTGGAACCCGTGACGGCGGAGCCGCTGGTCAACTTCTTCGACCCGCCGACGATCTCCGCACCCACCGCCTTCGGGCCGGGCTACTCGCCGTCGGTCGTCGCGGCCGACCTCCGGCCCGCGGACACCCCCCTCGTCCAGTGGTTCCTCGGCTGCGAGATCCTGACCGTCGACATCACGAGTCTGCCCGCCGACAAGGAGGTCAGCCGATCGCCCGGGCCGGCCGGGCCGCAGGGCGCCACCGGTCCGCAGGGCGCCACCGGGCCACAGGGTCCGCAGGGTCTCACGGGAGCGCAGGGCGCCACCGGCGCAACGGGAGCAACCGGGGCTCAGGGGCCGGCGGGCCCCGCGGGAGCGACGGGGCCGCGGGGCGCGCCGGGTCCCGCCGGCGCCACCGGCCCGGCAGGCAAGGCGGGACCGCAGGGCGCACCGGGCGAGCAGGGCCCCGCCGGTGAACAGGGTCCGGCCGGTGAGCAGGGCCCGCCGGGCCCCGCCGGGGATGCCGAGCCGACCGGCGCGCTCTCCCCGCTCGACTGGCTCTGGGCTTCCCTCATCGGGGCGCTCGCCGGCGCGGGCCTGGTCGGCGGCGGCGTGCTGATCGGTCGCCGGCGCACGTAGACACGCAACAGCGCTGCCGCTCGTGATCCATGCTGCGGTCCGTAGGACCGCCCCGATTACGAACGGCAGCGCTGATACGGCTGCGGTTAGGCGCCGACCTTGAACCGGGCGAACGCGGTCACGGTGAGGCCCGCATCCGCCAGCACCTTCTGGACGCTCAGCTTGTTGTCGCGGGCGTACTCCTGCTCGAGCAGGGCGACCTGCTTGAAGAACGCGCCGAGGCGGCCCTCCACGATCTTGGGCAGCGCGGCCTCGGGCTTGCCCTCGTCGCGGCTGATCTGCTCGACGATGCGGCGCTCGTTCTCGACGTCGGCGGCCGGGACGTCCTCACGCGTGAGGTACTGCGGGTCGGCGAACGAGATGTGCTGCGCGATGCTGCGCGCGGTCTCGGCGTCGTCACCCGTGTAGGCGACCACGACGCCGATCTGCGGGGGCAGGTCCTTGCTCGTGCGGTGCAGGTACACGGCGAACTTCTCGCCCGCGAGGCGCACCACGCGACGCAGTTCGACCTTCTCGCCGATGGTCGCCGCCTGGTCCTCGATGAGGGTGCCCACGGTGGTGCCGTCCGTGGCGACCGCGAGGGCGGCATCCACCGTCTCGGCGCCCGAGTCGGCCAGCGCCTGCACGACCTTGTCGGCGAGGGCGATGAACTTCTCGTTCTTGGCGACGAAGTCGGTCTCGCAGGCGAGCTCGATCATGGTCACCGCGGTCGCGGACTCCACGACGGCGATGAGACCTTCGCTCGTGGAGCGGTCAGCGCGCTTGGCGTTGCCCTTGGCCCCCTTGAGGCGCAGGATCTCGACCGCCTTCTCGATGTCGCCCTCGGCCTCGACCAGGGCGTTCTTGGTGTCGACCATGCCGGTGCCCAGGCGCTCGCGCAGGGCCTTGACGTCTTCCAGGCTGAAGTTGGCCATGGATGTGTTCCTTACTTGGTTGGTCTGGTTACTTCTTGGCGGCGGGCTTCTTCGCCGGCTTCTCGGCGTCGGCGTCGGTCTCGGCCTTCTTCGCCGGAGCCTTCTTCGCCGCGGGCTTCTCCGCCTTCTCCGGCTTCTCGGCAGCCGCGTCGTCGGCGTCGGCCTTCTTGGCGGCCGGCTTCTTGGCGGCCGGCTTCTCCGCCTTCTCGGAGGCCGGGGCCTTCTCAGCCTTGGCCGCCTTCTCGGCGACCGCGGCATCCGCGTCGTTCTCCTCGGCGGGCGTCTCGGCCGCGACAACCTCGGCGACCTTTTCGGCAGCGCCCTCGGTCTCGCCGGTCACGGCGCCGTCGACGGCCTCGATCTGCTCGGCGACCGACTGCGGGTTCTCGGAGGCCTGCAGCAGCTCGGCCTCCCACTCGGCGAGCGGCTCGACGGCGCTGACGTTGCCCTCCTCGGCCGGCGCCTGGTGGCGCTGCACGAGACCCTCGGCCGCGGCGTCGGCGATGATGCGGGTCAGCAGACCCACCGAGCGGATCGCGTCGTCGTTGCCCGGGATCGGGTACTGCAGCTCGTCCGGGTCGGCGTTGGTGTCGAGGATGCCGATGACCGGGATGCCGAGCTTGGTCGCCTCGTTGACGGCCAGGTGCTCGCGCTTGGCGTCGATGACCCAGATCGCGCTCGGCGTCTTGGTCAGGTTGCGGATACCGCCGAGCGTCTTGTGCAGCTTGTCGAGCTCGCGCTTCTTGATGAGCAGCTCTTTCTTCGTGAACCCCTTCGTGGTGTCCTCGAAGTCGATCTCCTCGAGCTCCTTCATGCGCGCGAGACGCTTGGAGACCGTCTGGAAGTTGGTCAGCAGACCCCCGAGCCAGCGCTGGTTGACGTAGGGCTGGCCGACGCGCGTCGCCTGCTCGGCCACGGCCTCCTGAGCCTGCTTCTTGGTGCCGACGAACAGCACGGTGCCGCCGTGGGCGACCGTCTCCTTGACGAAGTCGTATGCCTTGTCGATGTAGGCGAGCGACTGCTGCAGGTCGATGATGTGGATGCCGGAGCGCTCGGTGAGGATGAAGCGCTTGACTTTCGGGTTCCAGCGACGGGTCTGGTGCCCGAAGTGGACGCCGCTGTCGAGCAGCTGGCGGATGGTGACGACGGCCATGACGGCTCGCTCTCTTGTCTGGGCAGGCTTGCGCCTGCCGGTTTCTCAGTTGTGCGTCGCATCGTCTGATGCGATCCCTGGTGTCCCGGCACACATCCCACTTCCGATCTCGCGATCGGTGACTGAAGGGAGTGGAGGCCGTGATGGGCTCATGCGAGCCCTGGACACGCGAAGTCACCCGCCGGAGCGGATGCGGGGATCAGTGTACCAGGGTCCTTCCCCGGTTCCTTGCCCGGCTCCCTCACCGGCCGGGGCGCGGGCGGGTTGTGCACCGATCCGGGCCCCGCGCCCTGCGGCGACGCGCGATCTCGGAGGCTGGGCGCCATGAACGGCTCACGTCTCTCTGCTTTGCGCGCGCTCCCCGTGCTGCGCGGCCTCCTCGGCCTGCGCGCACTCCCTGCACTGCGCGCGATCCCCGGCCTGCGCGCACTCCCCGGCCCTTCCCCACGCGCGGGCGTTCGCATGGTCATCGCGCTCGTGCTCGTGCTCGCGTCGCTCGGCACCGCGGCTCCTCCGCGACCCGCCACTCCCTGGCTGTGGCCGGTCCCGCCGCCGCACAGCGTCAGCCGCGCGTTCGTGGCACCCGACTCCCCGTATGGGGCCGGGCACCGCGGGGTCGATCTGCAGGCGGCGGGCGGCGCCCCCGTGCGCGCACCCGCTGACGGGGTGGTGCACTTCGCGGGGTTCGTGGTGGATCGCCCGGTGCTCTCGATCCGGCACGCGGGCGGGGTGCTCTCCAGCTTCGAACCGGTGGAGGCGGTGGTCGCCGCCGGCGAGCCGGTGCGGCGCGGCGAGGTGGTCGGCACCCTTCTGGCGGGGCACTGCTCCTCTCCGTGCCTGCACCTCGGGGCGCGAGTCGACGGGCGATATGTCAATCCGCTGCTCTTCCTCGGGGGTGTTCCGCGCGCGATCCTGCTGCCCGTGCGACGCGGGTCGGGCGCGGCCGTCCTGGGGAGAGCGGGTATTGCGGGCTCCCCCGCCGCGCACACACGCGGCGTCGACTCGCCCGCTACTGCGGGATCAGGCGTTGCGGGGTCAGGCGTTGCGGGGTCAAGCGCGAGGGTGCGCGGTGGCGTAGGCCTGGGCGAGGCGTTCCGCGGAGACGTGCGTGTAGATCTGGGTCGTGGCCAGGCTCGCGTGCCCGAGCAGTTCCTGCACCGCGCGCAGATCCGCCCCACCATCGAGCAGGTGGGTGGCTGCGGTGTGCCGCAGCGCGTGCGGGCCCGAGGGCCCCGTACCGGGCATCTCCCGCAAGAGCGAGGCCACGAGTTCATAGATCGCGCGCGCGGAGATCGGGGCACCGCGTGATCCCAGGAAGACTGTGCCGTCGTCGGATGAATGGCGTCCCGACGTCGCGGACGCGCCGCGACGGGCCAGCAGCACGGGGCGCGCCTCGTCGAGGTAGGTCGTCAGAGCCCGTGCGGCAGGGACTCCGAAGGGCACCACGCGCTCCTTGGAGCCCTTGCCGAGCACGCGCACCGTGAGGCGGCCGCGGTCGACATCGGAGATCCGCAGACCGGCCAGCTCGCTCACGCGCAGCGCGCTCGCGTAGAGCAGCTCCACGATGGCGAGGTCGCGCACGGCGACCGGGTCGCCGGCGGGGGATTTCGCCCGTGTCTCAGCCGAGTCGGCGGCGTCCTCCGCGGTGACGCCATCGGAGTCAGCGGACTCCCCCGCGAGCGCCCTCGCAGACGCGGCGGCCGAGACCGCGTCGGCGTCCTCCGCGCCCGACGCACGAGCGGCGAGACCCGCGAGCAGCTGCTCGATCTGCGGACGCGTGAGCACCCGCGGGAGGTGTATGCCTGGTCGAGGTGCCCGCAGTCGCGCACCGGCGTCTGCGGCGGTGATCCCGGTGGCCGCCAGCCAGCGCGTGAAGCCTCGGGCGGCGGCCGCACGGCGACCGACACTCGAGGCCGCGAGTCCGCTTGTTGTGGAGTGCCACAGCCAGTCGCGCAGGAGTTCGAGGTCGAGGCCCCCAGGCGTCGCATGCTCGGCACCGGCACCGGCACCGGCACCAGCGCTGGCGCTGGCCCTGACGCCGGCGCTGGAGTCGGCGCTGGAGTCGGCGCTGGCGTCGACGCTGACGCTGGCGTCGACGCTGACGCTGGCGCCGACGCCGTCCGTCATCCTCGTCTGCGCGAACCGGGCCAGATCCTCGAGGTCACCGCGATAGGCGCGGCAGGTGTGCTCGCTGAATCCCCGGTCGGACGCAAGGTGGCGCAGATACGCGTCGATCGCGTCCGCGAACTCCGGGTGACGGCCCATCCGTCCATGGTGCGCCGTAGGCGGGATGATGCGGGCGCGGCACGCGGGCGGCGGAGGAGCGGCGGCGGCGGGCGGTTCGCTCGGAACCCGGGTGTAGAACTGACCCTGAATCGTGACGCTCAGACGGGCGCGTCCTCGGCGTCCGGGTCGGCCGCTGCCCTGCCCGCGCTGGCCTCGGCATCGGCGACGTTGAAAGTCGACGTCTTGCTGGAGAACGCTTCACGGCGCTCCTCCGGGCTCATCGCGGCGAGCGCATCGAGCACGACGCCCGAGAAGCCAGCGACCTGCGGCGCGTCACCGACCGGGACGATGGTGTGCACGACCGAGTCCTCGTACACGTGCACCAGGTTGAACGACTGGCCGCCGTCGACCCCGACCAGGCTGCCCGGGCCCCCGCTGTTGTCGATCGTGTAGCAGGTCGCCGAGGCGACGGACACGGGAATGCCCGCGAACGTCCCGGCCGTCGAATAGTGCAGGTGCCCGGCGAGGATCGCTCGCACGTCGGTGTCGCGCAGCACGTCGGCCAGGCGGTCCTGCCCCTGCAGCTCGAGGATCGCCATGATCTCGATCGGGGTGGGGATCGGCGGGTGATGCAGAGCGAGCAGGGTCCCGTCGGGTGCCGGCGTGGCGAGTTCGGTGCGCAGCCATTCGAGCTGGGACTCGCGCAACTCTCCATGGTGATACCCGGGCACCGAAGTGTCGAGGGCGATGATGCGCAGCCCGCCGAGGCGATGCACCCGATCGAGCGGCTCGTCGGTCTCGATACCGAAGAACGCGGCCGAGAACGGCGGCCGCTCGTCGTGGTTGCCCATGACCCAGATGAGCTCGGCACCCATTCGCTCGGCCGCGGGCTCGATGATGCGCTTGAGCCGGTCGTAGGCATCGGGCTCGGCCAGGTCCGCCAGATCGCCCGTGAACACGATGGCCTCGGCTGCCGCCCCCGACCGTTCGAGTTGCTCGAGAGCCTTTGCGAGATGCCCGTCGGTGTCCACCGACCCGTAGAGCGGTCGGTGGCCACCCAGAAAATGGGTATCGCTGAAGTGGGCAATGACGTGAGTCGGCGGCGCGTACTGCCCGAGCTGGATCACGTCAGCACTCTATTCCTGGGATCGCCGACTCCCGTGCCCGCCGGGTGGGGCTCGACCCCCAATCTCAGGACACCCGGCGCAGCACGGAGCGCAGCGCCCGCACACCATCCGGAATGTGCTCCGCCGGGATCGCGCCGAATCCGAGCACGAGCCCCTCGCGCGGCCGCTCGGCGCAGTAGGCGTCGAGTACCTCCAGCGCCAGCCCCGTCACCGCCGCGGCGTCCCGGATGCGCCGCGCACTTCCCGAGGGGAGGCTCGGCACCTCGGCGCACACGTGCAATCCCGCGCTGGACGGGATCATCCGCAGGTGCTCGTCGTCGCCCAGCGCCTCGGTGAGCATGCGGTGCCTGCCGCGGTAGGTGCGACGCGCCCGGCGCATATGAGCCGCGAACTCCCCCGACGCGATCAGCCGCCCGAGAGCGCCCTGCGCGACCGGGTCACCGCCCCCGTCGGCGAGTTCTCGCGCTCGGCGCAACGCGGGCACCAGCCCGGCGGGCGGGATCGCATATCCGATACGGAGTGCGGGGACGAGCGACTTCGAGAACGTGCCCACATAGGCGACCACGCCATCCGCGTCGAGGACGTGCAGGGGCTCGAGGGGACGGTCACGAAAGCGGTGCTCGCTGTCGTAGTCATCCTCGATGACGAGTGCCCGGTTGCGTGCCGCCCACTCGAGCAGCGTGAGCCGCCGAGACCTGGACATGACGACACCGAGCGGGAACTGGTGCGAGGGCGTGACGTAGACCAGGCGGGTCTTCGGAGGCAGCGCGGACGGGTCGGCGCCCTCCTCGTCGACCGGCATCGTGATGACTCGTGCGCCATGCGCCTCGAAGACCTGACGGACGGGCGGGTAGCCGGGCTCCTCGACGGCGACCGCATCGCCCGGTCGAAGCAGCACCCGGGCGAGCAGGTCGATGGCCTGGATGGCTCCGGCTGTGACGACCACGTCATCCGGTGCAGCCGAGACCGAGCGCGCCACCCCGATGTGGTGAGCGATGCCCTCGCGCAGGAGAGTGTGTCCCGCCGCGTCTCCGTAGTGCGCACCCCGGGCGAGGTGCGCGTCCAGTTCGTGCGTCAGCTGACGCCGCCAGGCTGCCGAGGGGAAGAGCGCTGCGTCCGGAACCCCGACCCGGAAGTCGTAGGCGGGTCGCGCGATCGTCGCCGAGGCCACCTGCCCCGTGGCCCGCCCCCACACCGACGGTCGGGATCCGTCGGGAACGCGCCGAGCATCCTCGCTCACGAACGTGCCGGCGCCGACCCGCGCGGTGCAGTGGCCTTCGGCGATGAGCCGCTCATACACCAGGGTCACCGTCGCACGGGAGACCCGGAGCTGTGCGGCGAGCTCCCGGCTCGGGGGAAGAGGCTCCCCGGGCCGCAGGCGACCACCCAGAATCGCGGCGCTGAGCTGCCGGTAGAGCCGGTCGGCGAGACCGCCCTCGCCGTGCTCGAGGTCCAGAAGCAGCTCCACGCGGCGATCGTACATTGGTCTGATCTTAATGACGCTCTAATGGCATGGTTGACCGACCAATCCATCCATAGCGTGGAGTCATGACCGAACGGATTCAGATCTCCGCCCACAGCCCCAAGGGCTACCGCATCGTCAACACCCTGGACGCGTACGTGAGCGACGCGCTCGAGACCGAGCTCGTCAACTTCATCTACCTGCGGGCGTCGCTCATCAACGGCTGCACCTATTGCGTGGATGCGCACTCGGTCGATCTCGTGGAAGGCGGCACCGATCCCCGTCGGGTGTACTCGGTGACCACGTGGCGCGAGTCGACCTTCTACTCGGCTCGCGAACGCGCCGCATTCGCGCTCACCGAGGAGCTCACGCACCTGGATGGCGGTGTGGAGGACGCCACCTGGGATACCGCCGCCGGCGAGTTCAGCGAGCAGGAGCTCTCGGACATCGTGCTCGCCGTCGCGACCATCAACGTGTGGAACCGCATCGCCATCGGAACCCGGATGCCGCCC
Source organism: Microbacteriaceae bacterium (assembly GCA_019638805.1). Classification (GTDB taxonomy): domain Bacteria; phylum Actinomycetota; class Actinomycetes; order Actinomycetales; family Microbacteriaceae; genus JBDSKH01. The sequence continues at coordinate 181,773 of JAHBTA010000001.1, forward strand.
CCGGCCCTCGCGGACCGCGCCGCCTGAACGGAGGCCGAACGGCACGAACGCTCCGATGCGTGCCGCGTGGTCAGCGCTCTCAGCGAGTCGCGCATCGCACCCATCCCGTCGCACGCTCCATGACCCGGCCGTCGAGCTCGAGCAGCCCGAGCTCGGCGCGAACGCGGTCAGCGGACAATCCGCTGAGCACGACCACGGTGTCGGCCGTGCGGGGACTGCGTTCGCTCAGCGCATCCAGCACGCGCAGGCGCGACCCCTCGGGCCCCGACGAGTCCACCCGTTCGGAAGCGGGCACCTCGGTCCGACCCGCACCGACCAGTTCGGCAATGTCGTCCGGGTTCGTCACGCACACCGCCGAGCCTTCGCGCAGCAGCCGATGGCACCCGGCGCTGGACGCGCTCGTGATCGGACCGGGGACGACGCCGAGCGGGCGACTCAGGGTGTCGGCATGGTGCGCGGTGTTGAGCGCACCCGATCGCCAGGCGGCCTCGACCACGACGGTTGCGCAGGACAGCGCCGCGATGAGTCGGTTGCGCTGAAGGAAGCGCCAGCGGGTCGGCGCGGTTCCCGGCGGCACCTCGGCGAGGACGACGCCGTGATCGAGAATCCGGCCGATGAGCTGCTCGTGACCGGACGGGTAGAAGCGGTCGAGTCCGCCCGCGAGAACGGCGATCGTGAGGCCCTGGCTGGCCAGCGCGGCCCGGTGGGCGGCGCCGTCGATGCCGTAGGCACCACCGGATACGACGGCGATGCCGCGATCGCAGGATCCGCTCGCCAACTCGACGGCCACGTGCTCGCCGTACCCGGTCGCGGCGCGCGACCCCACGAGAGCGACCGAGCGTTCTACGTCACGTAGCCGGGCGACGTCGCCGCGCGCCCACAGCGCGAACGGGGTGTACGTCTGGAGGTCGCCCACCGCATCCGGCCACACGTCGTCGCCGGGGACGATGAGGCGCATGCCGAAGCGCGCCGCCTGACGCAGCGCGCGCAGAACCGGCACGGGATCGACCCGGGGCTGCCAGCGCTTGAGGGCCTCGCCCCAGACCGCCGGCTTCCGGTCGATGCCAGCGACAACCGCCGCATCTGCAATGAGCCGAGCGTGCGCCGGCCTGCCGACAGCGCGACCGTCACCCGCGCGACCGCCACCCACGCGACCGCCACCCGCGCGACCGCCACCCGCATCGCCGAAGTCTGTACCGCCACGACCGCCAGAGACCAATCCCCACGCGCGTCGCGCCCCGAGCGCGGCGATCAGGGCGCCCGCGTCGCCATCGCCGGGCTCGGCGATGACCCCCCACGCGACCCGCGCCAGTCGCTCACGCAGCTCGTCAGCTCCGGGATCGCCATCGGACACCGCGCGGACCAGCTGCTCCGCCTCCGACCACGCCGAGCCTCCAAGACCCGTGCCCTGGTCGTGGCCCCAGTCCCGGTCAACGTCGCGGTCGCTCATGATCTCACCCTCCGCAGCATCAGTGCCCGACCGAGCTGATCGACGCCCGGCCGGTCGATTCCGTCGAGATCCGCAAGCGTCCAGGCGATCCTGAGTACCCGGTCGTACCCGCGCATGGTCAGCGCCCCGCGTTCGAGTGCACGATCGAGCGCCTCGGTCGAACCGCGAACCGGTCGCCCTTCCGGCGAGCGAAGCCAGGTGCCCGCCACATGCGCGTTGAGGCGCCAGGGTGTTTGGGCGAAGCGGCGTTCGGCGCGGGCACGCGCCTGCAGCACCCGCTCCCGAGCGTCGGCGGTCGATGCCGTTCCCCCGCTCGCCCCCAGCCGCAGCTGGGCCGCCGTGATCCGACGCACCGTGAGCTGGATGTCGACCCGGTCCAGAAGCGGACCGCTCAGCCGCGACAGGTAGCGCCTTTTCGCCATCGGAGTGCAGGTGCATTCCACACCCGGAGTCTCGGCGTTGCCGCACGGGCACGGATTGGCCGCGAGAACGAGCTGGAACCGCGCGGGGAAGCGCGCCGACCCGCTCGCGCGTGCGATGGTCAGCTGCCCCGACTCGAGCGGTTGCCGCAGGGCGTCCAGGGCGACCGCACTGAACTCTGGCGCCTCAGCAAGGAATGGAAAGTACACCTCGTTGTGTGCTTTCCATTCTAGCCGCTGGCGGTTCAAAACAGGTCTGGTCAGCGGGCGAATCCCAGTCCGTCACGATCAGATTGAGGGATGAACACAAATGCAATCCCGCCGTTGACGTCGTCTGCTGTCGAGCAGTTGCGGACCCTGATCGAGTCCGCGGCGACCATCGAGCCGTCCATGCGGGACTGGGAGCTAACGCTCGCCTGTAGCCACACGATTCATTACCGGCAACATGCAAGCCTCCACTCCCCAGACGCTCCGACCTGGCCATGCGCCGATTGTGGGCACCGTAGTCGGCTGATCAGGTCGATTCCCCTGGATGACGATGTGGAGCGGGCGTGGTATCTCCGAGAGGCGCGGGTAGAGCATCGGCGTGCGCACGATGAGGTAGCGAGATTGAAACGACAGCTCGCCCGTGCGGAGCGACGTGTCGCAGCCGCGAGCGCATCACTCCTCAGAGCGCAGGACGATGTTGAGTCGTTCGGCGGGGTGCCCGCGGCCCGGAGCGAGATCGATGTGATGGATGAGCTGACGCAGCAGTGTCCAGCGTGACTCGTTGTTGAGGGTCGGCCACACGGCGACAAGTTGTTCATGAGTGAGCGGTGCTGGGTGCTTGATGGTGAGTGCGACACGTTCCCCGTGCAGGTTTGCGATGCGCTCCAGGACGTGGGCGATCATGCCGGTAATGATCTGATGGAGCTCGCTACCGACCGTGTGCGAAGATGCCTTGCCACGGAGGGCATCGACCTCCTCACCGGCAACGGACAGTTCTGCGTCAATGCGAGCAACGGCCTCGACGTTCGCGCTCTCGGCCTTTCTATTGTGGGCGTCGAGTCGGTCGCTGGAAAAGAACTCGAACAGCCAATCGATGACGTGCTGCTCGGCGGGCGGTGCGGTGATCGACGCACCACCCGTGCAGGTACCAGCCCCGTGACGGCGGTTCGCTTTGCACCGATACACATACCGAGTCGTCCGATGGCCGTCGGCGTCTGGCTTCTGTGGCTGCGCGACCCCGGCCAGCGGGCCTCCGCATGGGCACCACAGCAGGCCGGTGAGCAACCACGCACGTGTCCCCCACCCATTCCGCACGCCTGTGCTGCGTGAACGCAGGGCGGCTTGAATGCGGTGCCAGGTGGCCAGATCGCAGACGGGCTCTTGACTGATCACCGGTTCCCCGTCCGGGGTTCGGGCGATGTGGTCGAGCGGATCGACACTGACGCCTCGACGATGTGGCGGTAACTGGTGTTGCCGGTAGCCGACCAGCCGGGGCGAGATCAACGCGGCACGCACCTTCTGCTCGCTCACGAGCCCACCTTCGTGGCCGGTGATCCCGAACCTTGCCTGCCAGTGCACAGCGACTTCACGGAGACCAGCACCGGCGAGCACGAGGGTGACAGCGTCCTTCAGCGCCTGGTGTTCGACCGGGTGAGGCTCCAGACGCCGCCCCGTCCGTCCCGCATGATCGGTGACTCGAGGTCCGGGTAGCCAGCCGAACGGTGGCCTGCCGCAGTTGATGAACCCCGCCTGCGCGGCGTGACGCTTCGCTGCACGCTGCCGCTCACTCATCGTGTCCGTCTCCGCCTCAGCCAACAACGCCTTCACCCCGGTCGAGAGCTTCGCTGCCGCGGTGACGCTGTTCAACTCCTCCGTGGAGTCCTGGTGCGACAGCAACGTCACACCCCGCTGCTGGCACGAGGTCACCCATTCCAGGCAGCGCGAAGCGATCCGCAGGGTGCGGTCGAGTTTCCAGAACGCCACCGCACGCACCCGCCCCGACGCGATCCCCGCATTCAGCGCACGCCACCCCGCCCGCTCCGTCCTCGCGTACGCGCTGGCAGAGTCGCGGTCGACGTACTCGCCCATCACCGTCCACCCGCCCTCTGCCGCGAGCTTGCGCGTCAGGTCGAGACGTTGCCGCTCGATCGCATCCCGCCCGTCACCGTGGGCTCGGGAGAGCCGAAGATACACGAACACCGGCCGCGTGTCAGGCAGGGGTGCCTCAGGGCCCATCCACCGAAACGGTGACGGCTTCACTTGCGCTGGCGAAAGAAGGACTGTCGTCATAGGTGCCTAGTCTGGGAACGGTGGCTCGTCGCCCCAAGCGCCCGTGCCGGCACGGTTCGCGCGCCCGAACCCTGCGCTCGCACGCTGCGCGTACGGGCTGCTGATCGAGGCCGAGTGCGTGCTGCGGTAGATCACCCGGTCACCCACGACGGTGCCCGCGTACCGGCCGGTGGAGTCGAAAACCTTCTCGCCTCGGATACGACCGACGTGGGTGCCCGATGAACTGAACAGGTCATCTCCACGACGCTTCAGCGGCCGACCGTTCTTCGTGTACAGGTAGTCCATACGACGATCGTCGGCACGACCACCGACATTTACGCGATGCCGTCAGTCCTCGAACGGGCTCACGACCGAATGCACGCCATGCTCAGCACACACGAAACCGATCCGCAGATGCCCATCGGCCTCGAACGGCTCAGGCGGAAGATCACGACCACACTCCGAGCAAGTGCGGTAGCCAAGATTGTCACCTTCGAGGTCCATGGTCATCACAGTGCTTAAGAGAAGTCGACGTCCCGGAACCCGCTCGGCATAGTGATCGAATACTTCGAGTACGGCGTGTAGGGGGTGTACGGCGTATAAGGGGTGTAGGGCGTGTAAGGGGTGTAATACGACGGCGGTGATGTCTTCCGCAGAAAGCGATCTCCCACCAGCGTGCCGAGGTACTTCTTCGTCGCGACTCCGCAGACGTCGTCATTGTCCCACCCCAGCCAGCCGATCCAGCGCGAGCGGGTGTCGAACAAGTTCTTGTCGTCCTCGCTAGTCCTAAAAGCGATCCAGCGACCTTGTGAGTCAAAATAGTGAACTGTCATGTCATCGCCCTTTCGACTGACTCAATGCATTCCGGCTTGTTAGTCGATGCATCCGTAGTGCCCGCACAGATGCCAACGACCCAGTGGACCGATAGCACTCGATTTGTTCTCAGCATCGGGGTGCGCTTTGTTGTCTTCTGAGGGACAGGAGCGAATCGCATCATTTTTGTTTATCCTGCGATCGCTACGTCCGGAACCCAGGTATGGCGATTGATGCCCTGATCCTCATCATCCGCACGTTCGCCAAGCTCGATGGTGATTAGTTCGTCGCCTGCGTATGCCGGGCTGAGTTCCAGGGCAAGATAGTCAAATAGCTCGCGCTCGTGAACAGCGATGATGACTTGCCTGCCGTTCTGCTTCGAGAGCAGACGGATGAGTCCGGCAAACTGCGCCACGTGGACCTCGTCCATCGCCTGAACTGGGTCATCAAAGACTAGGCAGGGTACGACGGGCTGCACCGCAAGGTGGAGCGCGAGGAACAAGGACAGTGCGGCCGTGTTCAGGTTTCCTGCGGAGAGCATCATCTGGGGCGGGCCACCCGCCTCACCATTTCGGTGAGTCGTCTCCAGGTTGATGTCAAAGGTCTTCTTGGTCGCGCTGGGGATACCGAAGCTCGGGATAAAACCTTCGTTCGGGGCGAGTCTGGTGAACACGGTCTTCCACACCTCATTGAGAGATTCGGTGAAGACACGGTGGACGATGTCCGTCCGCGTCTGTGTAGCCGCCTCACGAACTTCTCTTGCGATTCCCTGGCGCCGCTTCGCCTCGGTTACTCGATCGTCCCACTGCTTCTTGCGCTCTGCCGCTTCAGCGACACTTTGCACGACGGCTTGCTCACGTTCGAGCACCGCTGCTAGGCTCGCCGCCTCGGCTTTCGCATCCTGATAACGGTTGGCTCTTTCGGCGAGCAGAGAGACCTTCGCTTTGGCGGCTTCTAGAAGCTCGGAACACACTGTCTGAAACGAATCGAAGGTTGGTTCCACTGTGAGCATGAAGAGGGTCGCGTATCTGTCGAGTTCGCTCCTGATGTGAGTCTCTTCAGAGGCCGCGGCCTCAAGCTCACCAAGGGTCTCCTGAAGATCACGAACTCTCTCTGTGAGCTCCGCCCCCTTGGACTTCGCTGCCTCAACATCTGCGGCCTCGGATGCCAGCTGCAAAAGAGCCGAGTGGCGCTGCTCAAGCACCTGGCGCTGCTCGGCGGAGAAGGTCTGTGCGGTGAGTTGAGCGTGTTGGACTTCTAGGCGGGAAACCTGTGCCGCAAGTTCGTCACGCTCGGCGCGCAGTTTGACAAGTTGCTGTCCGTGGCTGGTGAGTTCGTCTAGCTTCGCGTCTACATGGGCACGGAGGTCGTGCGTATGAACCTCTTTGAAGTCTCGGTCACAGACCGGGCATACGTTGCTTGCCTGAACAATGCTTCGGAGTGCAGTCAACCCCTCAACGAGCGCGCTTGAGTTCTCGTGTGCGTCCGAGAGCCGTTTCTGAAGCACGTCGAGCTCTGCGCGACCTGCCCCCAGTTCCGTTCCCACCGATGCAGCCCGCGCCTCAACTTCTGCCCCACTTTCTAGTTCTTTGACGATCGAGTCTGTGACATGCTGCACAGCTGCGCTGGGTACGACTCGAAGATCAACGCCGGCGGCTTTGGCTCTCTCCTCCCAAGCGTCGATCTTCGCACTGTCAGTACGCGCCCAGTCCTCCTTGGCCACGTTTGCGGATGCCAAGGCCGTGCGTGTCTCGTCGATCCGTTGCATGGTCGGGCGTTCGACCAAAGCAGAGATGCGACCACCGAGAGCGATGAGCTCCTGATGGAGACTTTCCGCATCGGCAAGTTCATCGGCAGTCTTGTCATCTTTGAGCGCACGCTGCGCGCGCTCCACAAGCTCCACATCAGTGTCACTGTCGACGGGCCCGAGGTCGAGCGCGGTGAGCGCGTCTCGTGTGGCTTGCCGAGCGCTGGCTACCTCCGCTCGGACGCCGGCCCGCAATGCGGTCTTGTCCTTCAGATCAGCGGTTGCTGCTTTCGCTTCACGATCAGCCTCGTCTACACCCGCCGCAAGCCTCTTGAGTAGCCTGAAGTCGTTCGCGTCGCTGAGCCCACTAAGGAGCGCATCAAGCTTTTCGAGTCCAAGAAGCTCGTTCACGAACTTCTCAAGCGCGGTCTGCTCGCTGCCTTCCCGAGCTTGATAAAGATCCAGAAGGCGACCTAGCGACGACTGATCCAGGTAGCACCGCTCGGTATAGAACTTCGCAGCTGCTTCATTCAAAGCCGGGGTGCCCTCTAACCGGGAACCGCTCACCGTTAGCGGAGCCCCTGGCATGCTGCCTTGAATATCCGGGGACACATCCACCCGCACCGTTGCGTACGACTGTCCGAGGAACGGCAGGTGCGCGCGGTAATGCTCCGAATGACGTTCCATGCTCCGGATCTCGCCGGTTAGTGCGAGCTCCAACGCGGAAAGAACGCTAGTTTTGCCTGTGCCATTCGGGCCGTGTATGAGAACTACGGGCGCGTCGAGAGGGAACTCCCGAGTTCCCTCGATACGTCGGAAGTCGGACACCACCAGACGACGGACTGGAACATCACTCATCGTCGTCCTCCAAGTCATCACGCCACTCAACTCCGGCGTTGACGTAACGTCGCAGTTTCTCCCGCACCGCATCCGCACCATCAGCGGCAGCCCGGACCAGTGCGATGTGCTCTGAGGTGTCCTTCGAAATGTCGAGGTTTCCCATCACCTCGTTCACCGGGTCGTTTCCGTGAACAAGATCAGCGTTCGGCAGTTTCAACGGGAGCAGAACCGCAATGGCCTCCTCGATCTCCGAGATGCTGGGCGAGGAGGAGCCAACGGAGAGGACACGCGCGTAGCGTTCAAGCTCGACCCGCTCGCTTGCAGCGATCGCCCCCAAGAGAACGAGGCTTACGGGTCGACGCGACGACGCGAGGTCAAGAGATCGTGCCAAACCAGCCACCAGACGTTGCAGTCGCCGTGTAGGGACTTGGTCGGTCGCGATCAGCACTAGGTCGTGAGACGTGCCAGTCCCACGCGCTGCTGCTTCGAAGTCGAACTCCGTACCAACGACAGTTAGGGGCTTGGGAAGCTTCTCGAAACCGGCGCTTTCCAAGACTGCGAGGACATCCGAAATGTCCGCCATTAGAAGCCCCCCGCCAACTTGAACGCCTCATACAGTTCATCGGGCGATGCCGTCCCGGCGATGCCGGATGCAACGCTAAACCGGCCTGCTCCAGACTTACCGTCGCGCCCGTACCGCCCTCTCGGAGATCGGGTTTGGGCGGGTGGCTCCTCGTCTGCCATGACGATCAGAACGTCGGGGTCGCCAACGTCAAACGAGCCATCTACCTCAAGCTGCGTCAACGCGCCGCTGTCTTTTACGAAGAGCACCCGGGTGTCCCTCTCAGAGGTAACTAAGCGCACAACTCCGTCCTGCGGCGATCTGCTGTCTCCAGGAGACGCTGACCACTGCCCCGAGGCCAGTCCTCGACCGATCAATGACAACGCGACGCCGAGACGGCCAAACTGCCGAGCCGGAAAATCGGGATCCAACACCGCTTGAGCAGCCGGGCGAACAGACAACGGCTCATAACGACCACTCTGCGGAGCTGGAATCCGTCCCGCCCGAAAGACTGCGAGAGCCAAGTTGACGACATCGACGATTCGAGCGGCAAAGGCACGTTGATGGGCCAGACGCTCCTCATACTCAACTGCTTCAGGATGAGCAGGGTCCGCATGTATCGCTACCAAGTCCCTGAGACCGCGGAGCTCATCCTGTAACTGCTGAACCGCGGCTGCACCCCAGACGTCCTGCAACTCAGGCTGAACCCAAGCGCTGAGCTTCTCGGTAAGCGAGGCAAGCACCAAGGCGAGCAAGGTGGGCTTACCGTAGGCGCCTAGAAGGGCAGACTCAGCGATCGCTGCAGCGTTGCCCTGGTGGTTAGGCCCGTATGTGATCCTGAGCAGGTTGCGATGGTACGCCTCAAGCTGCTCCTCGCTGAGAATCACGGGAGGCGGGGACGCAGGCCATGGACGAGCGAGGTCCTGGATAGCGCCAGCAAACACGGTGTGGAGATTCGCGTCCTGTGCTGATAGCCCCAGCATCAACGTCAACCGGTCCGTATAGAGCACCTCAAGGTGCTTGCGCATCGAACGGTTCTCCGGCTGCTCAGTCCAACGCGAAATCTGCGACTCGCGCGCGACAAGGAGTTGCCGATACTCGTCCTGACTATCGCGGGCGCGAACGGCGCAACCATGGAACTTGATGACCTCGATCAGGGGCCCCGCGTTACGGAAGTCATCAGGTTTTACAGCAACACGAACTCGAGATTCGAAAGCTGGCGTCAGTTCGGCCAACGCCTTCTCAAGAAGTCCGTCCCAGTTGGCCGTGACGGCCGACGAGACCAGCCCCTCCAACATGAGGATCGCGATGCAGTAGTGCTCGACATCCGGAAGGAGGTCCGGTGCACCGTAGGTGTTGGGAACATCGAGCGCTGTCCACACGAGGTAGTCGTCAGGCTTCGAATCGCCGACCGGCACGTCAAGCACTTGGGAGTAGTTCGTTACCAGCGTCGAGATGATTCGCTCGCGCAAGGGCCAACTCGTGAATGCCGTAGAGAAGTCGAGAGTCTCCAGCTCCTCACGTCGCAAAGCTGCGAGTCGCAGCACGTCGTTGAGCGCGATCCGGTACTCGCAGTCGTCGTTACTGATGTCAATGTTCACCCGAAGGTGTTCGACAACGCTGGTAAGCAGTTCAGCAACGTTCTTCACCCTGTCCCGCGAGATGCCTGAGCCCAGCCAAAGGACGTACTGACCCTCGTTGAAGGCAGCATTGAAGGCTGAGAACGCGGTGCCAAACCTCTCAAGAACAGCCGCAACTGTGCGCACCGGTTCGACCGTCATCCGTCCCCCTTCGCGCGAAGCCTCTCCGCGCAAAGCGGATAGTTCGGCACGCCAATGTGCCTCATGACTACCTTGCCATGCAGGGACAGACGTCGTAAGTGCCGTGAAAGCCGGGCGTGTCTCGTCAGCTCTGGAGGACAACTATGGGCTCTCTACGAGCCGTTACGAACGCGACCTCTTGTAGCGCTTCGTTTCCGATCAGCACCCAATGGAAAGTACACCCGAATGTGTGCAATCAGTCCAACCACTGCCGTCCTGAGTTGCATGCCCCTCGTAGACTGCATCCCTTAAGAAGAACACGAGATAGTTGGGGCTGCTCGAAGAAATAGGGAAAGCAGAGGCAAGCTCAGAATATCGCTGGTTCCTCCTCTGGTTAGTTGTGATTCAGTTGGTTGAGGAACTCGCTGCCTTGATGACAATAGCGAAGTCGAGGGGTCAGCTCCACATCGGCCAGTGCCCCGTAAGGAGATCATTCAAGTCAGGGGCTGGGAGGTCTGCTACGTCGGCAAACATCGGATGCCTGGGCAAGCTCTTATACTTGTGCGCTCGGGAGAGGACAGCACACCGGGGTGGTCGGAAGCTTGCGTCGTCGATCGTTCGAGAGCTCGACCTGCTGGCGAAGCACGTGAGCAGGCACACGCATCGCTCTGTACCGAAACTGCTCAAGGTTCTCTGTACTCAAATCGTCGAATAATGTCTCCTCCAGAACTTGGTACGAGCGACGCGCGGGACGACCGCGCTGCAGCACCAAATCGTCGACTTCCCGCTCTACAGACCGCATGATTCATCGAGCAGGAGTGCCGAGTCGGAGAAGTTGTAGTCCCTGATCGACGAGCTGTTCAACGCTGGGAACGCCCCGCCTCAGCCTCAGTACTCCTGAACGATGCCGACGGGTCCCGACTAGCACCACCATTCGTCGAATGGTTTATGGGTTTGCCTGCCGGGTGGGTCACCTACACCCACCAGCTGACGCAGAACCAGCAGATCGCCGCACTCGGGAACGGAGTGCTTCCGCTGCAATCCGTCGCCGCGTTATCAATCCTCATCGACGGATGACTCATCGTCATGACCGCCTGGCGAGTGATCTTCCTTCAACTCCAACGTAAGCCCCAATGCTTGCGCGACCTTCGCAATGGTCGCAGTGGTGACGTCGTTGTTCCCCTCAATCCTCGCGATGGTCGGGCGCGACACGCCTGCCCGCTGGCCGAGATCGACCTGGGACCATCCCTGCTTCTTCCGGGCCTGGCGAATAACGTCTCCGAGGCCGTGCTGCTCCGCCTCGCCCATGCTCATTCCCCTTCCGGCCCGGTGCCGGCGTTCGCGTCGGGCCGGTGCTGGGCGTGGAGCGCGTCCGCCGCGATGTCGGCGATCTGCCCGATAAATGCGGGATCCGTCATGTACGACTGGATCTCCTTGGCCTCGTTCACCGTCTTCAGAACCGCGAGTCCGACGGCTCCGCTGAAACCCTCGGACGCTTTGAGCTGGGCGACCGTGTTGTTCTTCGCCATCGCCACCGCCTCCTCGTTGGCGTCGAGAAATCCCCAGAACGTCGTGATGAAGCCCGAGACGCTCTCGGGGCTGACATCAACGCCCTTTGCCTTGAACATCTCGTTGACTTTGTCAATGGCCTCGTCTAGCGGGCCGCGCTTCGGCGCGGCGCTGCCTGCGTGCTCGCCGTCGAAGATCGGGAGCTTGATGCCCTCACCGCTGCCCTCACTAATCGAGTGGTCCTCCTCGATCGTGGACGGAACGAGCTTGACACCGGAGAGCTGCACTCCCTCGAGGAAGCTGTCATCACGGTCGTCGCCATCGGAGTGGAGGTTCCGGCCGAGCAGCGTCGCGAGGATGGCTCGGCGGTGTAGTTCGGGGTCCTGATAGTCGACGATCTGGCTGAGGAACTGCCAGGCGTTGCGATAGCCGAGCACGTCAGCGCGGAACGCTTCCAGCTCCTCTTTGCGCTTTTTGTCCTTCGAGAGCACCGCCTGCCTCCACTGGCCGTTCCACCGGCTCTTGATCGGCGACAGCGCCTTGGCGATCACCTCGCCACCCAGGACCGAGAGGAACGCATCGGCCACTGCATCCATCTCGTCGTGCGTGTAGAGCCCTGAGGTGTCCAGGCGCTCTCCCACGGTGATCAGTGCGTTGGGGTCGACGTCGCCGTCGACGTGCGCGTCGGAGTAGTAGAGCTTGAAGTCCGCCTGGACGCTGGCCGGAGTGTTGCGGAAGTCGACGACCATCGGCGCGGTTTTGCCCGGGTAGATGCGGTTTAGTCGGGACAGAGTCTGCACTGTGGCCACGCCGGAGAGCTTCTTGTCGACGTACATCGCCATCAGGCGCGGCTCATCGAAGCCGGTCTGAAACTTGTTAGCGACGATGAGGACGCGGTAGATGCCTTCCTCGCGGAAGGCCTTTCCCACGTCGCTGACGCCGTTGACGGACACCTCGGTGACGCTCTCGCCATCTTCGTCAGTGAGCGAGCCGGAGAACGCCGCTAGGGTGTGCAGATCATAGCCCCTCTCGGCGATGTAGGCGTCCATCTTCCGTGACCAGCTCAGCGCCTCCATGCGCGAGCTGGTCACGACCATGGCGCGAGCCTGTCCGCCAAGCAGGGGCTGCACATTACGGCGGAAGTGCTCGACGACGACCCGCACCTTCTGCGCGATCGCGGTCGGGTGGAGCCTGGCATAGCGGACGATGGTTGAGACCGCTTCACCGGTGTTGACCTGGATCTCGCTCTCCGACTCCTCGCCATCCAAGGTGTTCTTCACCCGCAGGAACATGTCGTAGGTCGAGTAGTTGCTGAGGACGTCGAGGATGAAGCCCTCCTCGATCGCCTGGGCCATCGTGTAGGTGTCGAACGCTTCCCAACGGCCATCACGCTCGGTGCCGAACAGGCGCAGGGTCTTCCCCTTCGGAGTCGCAGTCAGCGCGACGAACGTGATGTTCGCCGACGCCGCGATGGCCGAGTCCTTGGCTGCCAGGAGATCATCGGCGCTGATCTCCTCGTCGGGGTCCACATCGACGTCGACGAGCAGTTCCTTGAGTTGCTTGGCCGCGGAGCCGGACTGCGAGGAGTGCGCCTCGTCTGCGACGACGGCCCAGCGCCGACCACGTAGCTCCTGGGTACCCTCGATGAGCTTCATGACCTCGGGGAAGGTCTGCAGGGTGCAGGTGATGATGTGGTCGCCTTCGACGAGCGCCTTCTTCAGCTGCGGTGACTTCGCCCCGGACTTTTCGCCCACGGCCACGACGAGGCCCTTGCTCGACTGCACCAGGTTCATGTCGTCGCGGATGTTCTCATCGAGCACCGTACGGTCGGTGACGACGATGACCGAGTCGAAGGTCGATTTCGAGTCGGCGTTCATGTGCCGAATGAGTCGGTGGCTCAGCCACGCGATCGTCTTAGTCTTCCCCGAACCAGCGGAGTGCCAGATCAGGTAGCGCTTGCCCGGGCCGTTCTCCTCGATGTCTGCGACGACGCGCTCGACGGCGCGCAACTGGTGGAAGCGCGGGAATACGAGACGGCCGTCGTCCTTCTTGCCGGACTTGCCCGGCTCGAAGAGCGCGAAGTCCTTGAGGATTCTCATGAAGGTCGGCCGCGCGAGGATCTCGCGCCAGAGGTAGTTGGTCGACGAGCCCGTGCTCGACGGCGGGTTCCCCTCGTGACCGTCATGGCCTTGGTTGAAGGGCAGGAAGACCGTGTCACCGCCCTGGAGCTTGGTCGTCATGTACACGAGGTCGTTGGAAACCGCGAAGTGAACGAGGGCGCGGCCGGGCGCGAGGAGTGGACGGCTCCTGCCGGGCTTGCGATCCTCCTTGTACTGGCGGATCGCGTGGTTCACCGACTGCGTGTTGTCGGTCTTGAGCTCCATGGTGACCACCGGCAGACCGTTGGCCAGGAGCACAACGTCGATGCTCTCGTTCGTCTTCGTGTCGAAGCGCACCTGGCGCAGGATCCGCAGCCTCACGGTCTCTGCCGCCTCGACGACCTCGGTCAGGTTCGGGTTCGCCGGAGGGAACGCCATCATCGGGCCGAACTTCGCCGCGGGGCGGCCGATCTGGGCATAGGAGAAGCCCTTCCGCAGCACTCCGAGGAGGCCGCCGACCGGGTGCCCGGTCGTCGGGTCCATCCGCGTCGCCTTCGCGAGCTCCCTGGTGATGTGCTCGAGGAGCTTCCGCTCGGCCTCTGATCTCCCCTCGCCGACCAGGTCTCCGGGGACAGCCTTCTCGTACTCGTCTGGGTACTGGGTGGCCAGCCAGTGCAGCGCATCGGCTGGCACCATTGCCAGGCCGACGTCCCAGCCGGTCGGCTTCCCGTCCCCCTCGTACAGCCAGCCACGCTGGGCCAGTTCGGAGCAGAGGTTCTCCTCGAACCCTCGTTCCATCAGCTGCGCGTGGCTCATGCGGCGTCCTTCCGTCCAGTCACGACATCGAGTAGGAATGCGGACGCGCGCTCTACAAGGAGATCACGGAGTGTGGCGATCTTCGACAGCATGTCGTCGACTCGTCCTGTCACACCATCGAGGTGGTCAGCGATGCGTAGTTGCTCTTCCATCGGAGGCAACGGCATCGGCATCATGTCCAGGGACGTCTTCGTGACTCGCTGGGCGTTCGGGCGAACACCTGTCCCGATCGCTCCGAAATAGTCGACGTACCGAGGGCTACGGAGAAGGTGGTGCACGTAGCGCGGCTCGAAGCGCTTCGAGATCCAGAACGCTTTGTAGTCTGGACTGATGTATCCGGTGAGAGCCGAGACGCCGAGGCCCCCATGGTTAAGCCACATCATGTTGGCCGCGAGCTGGCCCGGGCGCACCACGCGATACTTGGAGACGTCGGACGAGGCCTGCTGGCCATCAGTTCGGGTGTTCAACTCCACGCCTCGGTACTCGGAGATCGAGAGGAGAGGCCCTGGGGGGGCGTCGCCGTTCCTCTCGGTGCTCTCAGTGAAGTCGTATCCGAACTTGGTGCGATCCCAGTGCTCAGGCATTCCAGCCAGCGGGGACTGCGCGTCCTCGCTACGGCTCGCGTCGCCCTCGGAGAGACCGAACAGTTCGGCCGTGTCGATTGCCCGCGCACGAAGCGCTTCTGCCAGTTCATCGAGCTTCGCGACCATCGCGTCGACCTCGTCTAGCTTCGCTGCGAGCTCGCGTTGGGTCGCGAGCGGAGGCAACGGAACCCTGATCCGCGACATCCGCGTGAAATTCGTCGACCAGAGGTCGTCGACAATACCCGTGCCCCACCGGAAGAACTCGTCCTGGAACGCGATGCTGCGGAACAGATGGTGGCCGTACTCCGGGAGGAGGAGGTCCAGCTTCGGAGTCATCACGGAGTAGACGACCGAGACGCTCCCGTCCTGCCGCGCCAGCCCGGACGCCCCGCGCCGGTCGGACCGCGAGTTGATAACCAGGTCACCCTTTCGCACGAGCTTCCGGTCGCCTTCGGTCTGAGACTTGGCAACACCCGCGAGCTGAGGCGTCACGCCCAGCTTTCCAACCGACAGCGGCGGGTAATCGGCCTCGCGGACCTTCTCGTTCCGCTCGACGACGACAGACCCGACCGGAGCCATGACGAAGGCGTGACTCTCGAGCAGTGACTGATGGACTGTCTGGTTGGTCACTGATCGCTCACCAGCTTGAACATGTCGATGAGCTCACCCATGAGTCCCTGCACCTCAGAGTCGATCTCGTCGAGCGGTCGCGGTGCTCGCGGCGTGTAGAAGATCCTGGTGAACGGAATCTCATTGCCGCGCTTCGCCTTGCCCGCATCCCACTGCGCGTCCGGGGAGAACGGGACTACCTCGCGCGCCATGTGCTCGGCCAGGTCTTCACTGAGAGGCACACGTTCGGTGATCTTCCACCCGCTCGACGTGACAGGACGTCCCTTCCTGTCAACTGCGAGGTCCGCCGACTCATCGATGACTGACATCGCCTGCATGACAGCATCAACGAGGCCAGCCGACGTCTTCAGGCCCGCCGACTTGGCTGCGTGAGGGAATGCCTTGGGCAGCGCATTCCAGCTCGCGCCATCGAGAGACTTCAGCACTGCCACGTGTCCATCTACGAAGTCCTTCCGCTTCCGCAGCGCCTCAACGGCTTCGTCGCTGAATCGAGCCCTCAGTCGCGCCTGCTTGTAGACCGGCACGTCTTGGAACCGGAAGTCATCGGGCGTCATCACGCGAGAGATGCTCGGGTCCGCGAGATCGAACGCCTTGTACGCCTCGAGTACTAGATCCCGATCAGCTGCGCTCATCTCCCGGCGCTTCTCGCCCATCGGTCGACGCAAGAGACTCCATTGGCCCGACCCATCGATCAGCTGGATCTTGCCCTTGCGCTCAGCGTTCTTGTTCGTGTCGAGGATCCAGACGTATGTCGGGATGCCAGTGCCGTAGAACATGCTGGGAGGTAAAGCCACGATGGCATCGATGAGATCTTCCTCAAGGAGCCACTCTCGGA
Organism: Microbacteriaceae bacterium; assembly: GCA_019638805.1. GTDB lineage: Bacteria > Actinomycetota > Actinomycetes > Actinomycetales > Microbacteriaceae > JBDSKH01. The sequence goes on from JAHBTA010000001.1 coordinate 198,093, forward strand.
TCGCCGTCGGGCCTCTATCTCCGTTGAACAGCGGAGCCGCGTTGGAAACCACCGCGGCCCGTCCGCCCTGACCGTTCTTCCCTGCCGGGCTGAGCTTCGACGCACAGTGAGCCAAGAACAGCATCTGCCCGTCGCTGATGCTCGGGAGGCCGTGGCTGAACCGGGTACCGGGAGTCTGCGCCTGACCCCGCACGGACTTCTCCTCGACCTCCCAATCGATTCCGAACGGAGGATTCGACAGCACATAGTCGAAGGTCTGCTGCTCGTAGAGGTCCTCGACGAGGGTGTTGCCCTGCTTGATGGCATCCGGGCGGCCACCCTGAATGAGGAGGTCGGCCTTGCCGAGGGCGAACGCTGATGGCATGAGTTCCTGACCATACAGAGTGATGTCGATCTTCTCATTCATGCGCTTCAACGCCTCCTGGGCTATCAGCAGCATGCCGCCAGAGCCGGCCGTCGGGTCGTAGATGGAGCGAGCCGTGCTCTCCCGGGCAAGGGTGTCATCGTCGTTCGCGATCAGAACGTCGACCATCAGCTTGATCGCGTCTCTCGGGGTGTAGAAGTTACCCGCCGCCTTGCCCTTCTTGTTGAATGCCCGGTACATGACATCCTCGAAGACATCGCCCATGCCGGTGTCGCTGAGCTCCTTCGGGCCGAGCGGCAGGGTCGAGAAGTGCTTGACAACGGCGTGCAGGCGGTTGGCGTCGGCAAGGACTTTCGCGCGGCGGTTGAATTCGAATGAGACCCAGATGTCGGCGATGTTGTTCGAGAAGCCGTCGACGTAGCTCTTGAGGGACTTGTCCACGTTATCGTCCACCGAGGCGATCGTCGCGAGGTCAAGCGGCGAGACGTTGTAGAAGCCCAGGCCGAACTTGTCCTTGACCGCGATGTCGATGAGGTGCTGCGGCATGCCGGCGAAGGCGTCGACGTACTTGATGACGTCGTCCTTGCTGTCGGCAAGCATGCACTCCAGTCGGCGAAGCACAGTGAACGGCAGGATGTAATCGCCGTAGTCCTCCTCGTCGACAATGTTGCGCAAGTACTTGTCCGCCGTGTCCCAGACGATCCGCGCAGTCGTCCTCCTGGACGTCTCAACTGAATCGTTCATACATGCTCTTCCTAATCATTGCCGCTGGGTTTGTATCAAAGACTTTACACGGAAGCTGTCAGCAACACGGCATTCCAGTGCGTGTCCTCGATGCACCACGCAGAGTAAGAGTCACTGGCATCGGTAACGATTATGATGGGAGCCCAGGAGCGTGCAACCATCACTAGCGGCCATGTCCGAACAGTTGATAACTACGAAATTGAACAGGCCCGCGTTCTACCGTGCTGTTCAGAAGATCCCTGGCGAGCAATGGCGAAATCGCTACTGTACAAGAGGCGCAGCTTCACGTAGACGAGATCGAGCACCCATTTCTAGGGTGCAATTGTGATCTCGCGAGCCTCAGCAAGGAATGGAAAGTACACCTCGATGTATGCACGAGTCTAGCTGCCATCCCGCCGCAAACGGGAAGGCAGGTACCCTCCTTGATATGGAAGTCACCGCGGACGAGAGCTATCGCACATGCTCTGAGTGCGGTAGCGACTGCGCCCCTGATCCGTTCGTGACTAACAAAGGCATCCAGATCGCCTTCATTTGCTCCGATTGTGGCCTTCATAGCATTATCAACCCGTTCGATACTGCCAGATAGACGGATCTGTCCAGTCTTAGGAGCCATCAACGTTATTTCGCTCGTGGTGGTGGCACTTGCATTTGTTGCGCAGATCTCGTGTGTCGGCGACGGTCGAGAACCAGGCCAAAACGACGCTTGAAAACTAGGCCACCCAGACCAGATTGGATGGGTGATCTCCTTGGAAGATTGGGCTTTGATCAGGCGGCTTGTCGCGGAGGGTATTCCGCAACGTCAGGTGGCGCGGGATCTCGGCATTGCGCGAGCCACGGTGGCCTCGGCGGTGAGGTCGGATCGGCCGCCGAGGTATCAGCGGGCGCCGGTGCCGACGTCGTTCACCCCGTTCGAGGGACGGGTACGGGCGTTGTTGGCGGAGCACCCGTCGATGCCGGCGACGGTGATCGCGGAGCGGGTGGAGTGGTCGGGGTCGATCACCTGGTTCCGGGAGAACGTGCGCCGGCTGCGGCCGGAGCATCGCCGGGTCGATCCTGCTGACCGGCTCACCTGGGTGGCGGGGGACGCGGCGCAGTGTGATCTGTGGTTCCCGCCACGGAAGATCCCGCTCGAGGACGGCAGCGTAGCGACGTTGCCGGTGTTGGTGATCGTGGCCGCGCACTCACGGTTCGTGACGGCGCGGATGATCCCGACGCGGAAGACGGAGGACCTGCTGTTGGGGTCGTGGGAGCTGATCCGGCAGCTGGGGCGAGTGCCGCGCCGGCTGATCTGGGACAACGAGGCGGGCATCGGGCAGCGGGGCAGGCTCACCCGCCCGGTCGCCGCATTCGCTGGCACCCTCGCCACGAAGATCGTGCAGCTGCGGCCCTACGACCCGGAGTCCAAGGGCATCGTCGAGCGCCGCAACCGGTGGTTCGAGACGTCGTTCATGCCCGGCCGGACCTTCGCGTCCCCGGCGGATTTCAACACGCAGTTGCAGGACTGGTTGGTGAAGGCGAACAGCAGGGTGGTGCGCACGATCAAGGCCCGCCCAGTGGATCTGATCGAACACGATCGAGCACGGATGCTGCCACTGCCGCCGATCCCGTTGCAGTTGGGGTGGCGAGAACGAGTCCGGCTCGGCAGGGACTACTACGTTCGCCTGGATGCGTCTGACTACTCGGTCGACCCGACCGCGATCGGACGGGTCGTGGATGTGATCGCCGACCTGGAACGGGTGAGAGTTCGCCTGGACGGGCAGGTCGTCGCCGATCACGCCCGGGTTTGGGCGCGCGGCAGCGTCATCACCGACCCGGCGCACGTGGAGAGCGCGAAACGGTTGCGGCAACAGTTCCAACAACCCCGCCCTGCCCCCGTCGGCGACGAGTTGATGCGAGACCTGGCGGACTATGACCGGGCGTTCGGGATCGAGACGGTCGCGTGATGGCTACGAAGACGACCGAGGCGGTCAAGCAGATCACCTACCTCGCCGGGGCGCTCAAAGCACCCCGGATCACCGAAGCCGCCGCGCGGATGGCCGACCAAGCGCGGGATGCGGGGTGGTCGTTCGAGGACTACCTCGCCGCGGTCCCCGAACGTGAAGTCTCCGCACGCAACGCGTCGGGCGCGGAGCTGAGGATCCGTGCGGCAGGGTTCCCGGCCCGTAAGACGCTGGAGGACTTCGACTGGGATCCGCAACCGGCCGCCCGGCAGCAGGTCGCCGCCCTCGCATCGGGTGGTTTCCTCCACGAAGCACAGAACGTGGTCCTGCTCGGCCCACCCGGCACGGGGAAGACCCACCTAGCACGCCCGATCGGGTGCCGGCTTCGTCCATGAGGTCGGCACCCGATCGCTCTTGTCGTCAGGAGAACCCACCCATGTCTCGCACTGTCCGCCGCGGTGCCGCCGCGCTCCTCGCGGCCGTACTCGCCGCGATCCTCCTTCCGCTCAGCGCCGGCGCGAGCACCGATCCCGACGGGAACGGGCCGCAGACCTGGGCGCTGACCACCGCCACCGTCGACGGCCCGGACGGGCGAGGCGTCTTCCAGTACATCGTCGACCCCGACGACGTCTACGAGGACTTCCTCGCCGTGCGCAACTTCGGCGAGCAGGAGCTCACCGTCGCCGTCTACGCGCAAGATGCGCTGCAGACCTCGGAGCACGGCTTCGAGGTGCTCACTTCCGACGAACAGGCCCGTCGTATCGGGGCCTGGACCACGATCGAGGCGACCGAGGTGACCGTGCCCGCGCGCGCGAGCGTCGTGATCCCGTTCTCGATCGCCGTGCCCGCCGACGCCGAGCCCGGCGATCACGCCGGCGCCATCGTCGCGGTGAGCACTCCCCCGGCGGAGTCGGGCACGACCGTGCAGTACCGCACCGGCACCCGCGTCTACATGCGGGTGGCGGGCCCGGTCGAAGCGGGCCTCGCCGTCGACAGGCTCTCGGGGCACTACGAACCGCGATGGTCGCCGTTCGCCGCCGCGCCGCTGGACCTCTCCGCGACGCTGGAGAACACCGGGAACGTCCGGGTCTCGCCCGAAGCGGTCGCCACGGTCAGCAGTTTGTTCGGCTGGTGGTCGAGATCCGCCCCGCTGGAGGGCTTCGACGAGATCCTGCCGCGTGGCGCGCAGAGCGGGAGTGCGCGCCTGGACGAGGTGCCACCGCTCGGCCCGCTCTGGGTGACGGTCGAGGTGCCGGTCGTGCAGTCCTCCGGGCAGGACGTCACCTCGTTCACCACCGTCGTCACGCAGACCGTCGTCGTCTGGGCTGTGCCGTGGGTGCTCGTCATCGCGGTCTCCCTGCTGCTCGTCGCGGCGGCGCTCGCGATCGTCAACCTCCGTCGCCGTCGCCGTGCGCGCAAGGCCGATGGCCCCGCGATGCCGGAGGATCCGGATACGTCGGATGCCGCAGCAGCTGCTCCCGCCGAGGGCCAGCCCGCCCTGACACCCTGACCCGATCCTCCGCAGGTTCTGTGCCAGACCTGTGCCCCGGTACAGAACCTGCGGTCCTCGGCGGCTCTGCTCAGCTGGTCGTTCGCAGGCTCACCCGGGGGAAGTCGACCGGAACGGCGAGCGCGATGTTGATGTAGTTGGTGAAGACGTTGAGGGCGACCTGCCCGATGGTCTCGACGATCTGCTCATCGTTCCAGCCGTGGTCGCGCAGCGCCTGCACATCCTCGTCGGAGACCTGACCGCGATCCTCGACGAGGGCGAGCGCGAAGCGGAGGAGCGCGGCGGTGCGGGCGTCCTCGGCGTCGCCGGTCTGCGCGGCGGCGAGGGTATCGGCGGAGAGCCCGGCCTTGCGGCCGAGGGCGGTGTGCGCGGCGAGGCAGTAGTCGCACGAGTTGCGATTGGCCACCGCCACCGCGACCTGCTCGCTCACGGCGGGACCCAGTGCGCCGCCACCGTATGCCCCGAAGGCGGCCCACATGCTCTGGAGGGCTGCGGGCGAGTTCGCCACCGCGCGGAACATGGCGGGCACGGTGCCGAACGCGGTCTGGATCTGATCCAGCTGTTCTTTCACGGATCCCGTGGCGGAGGTGGATTCGACGAGGGGGACACGAGACATGTTGCACTCCTTCTGATGGGGCCCGTCGGGCCGACGTGAACTGGTTCCTCTCCAGCCTCCTCTCGACGAGCGGACGGAAAGACACGAATCATCTGGAATACATACCGGATCATCTGAGAGACTGTCGGCATGGCCTCGATCGACCGGCTCTCGCCACTGCTGGAGAGCTTCCGGGTGCACACCCGCCTGTTCCACACCGGGCCGCTGTGCGGGGTGACCACCTTCGCCGCGGTACCCGGACGCGGCTTCCTGCACATCCTGCGGGAGGGCGAGATGGAGCTCGCCCATGAGGGCGCCCCGGGACTCGGGGGCGTACGACGGATCGACGAGCCGAGCGTCCTGTTCTACCCGCGTCCGGTTGCGCACGTCTTCCGCAACGCTCCGACGGAGGACTCCGACTTCGCCTGCGCCGCGGTCGACTTCGACGGCGGGGCCTCCCATCCGCTCGTCCGCACGCTCCCGCCGATGATCGTGCTGCCGCTGTCGGCCGTGTCGACGCTCGAGCCGGCCCTGGCGATGCTGTTCGCCGAGATCGACGAGGTTCGGTGCGGCCGCCGGGTGCTCGCCGACCGGCTCTTCGAGGTCGTGCTCATCCAGCTGCTGCGCTGGCTCCTCGATCACGCCGAGGAGGTCGCGCTGCCCACGGGCCTTCTGACGGGGCTCACCGACTGGCGTCTGGCCCGTGTGCTGGTCGCGCTGCACGAGGAACCGGGGCGAGCCTGGTCGCTGCGGGCGATGGCGGAGGAGGCGCGGATGTCGCGCAGCTCCTTCGCCGCGAGGTTCACGCAGCTCGTCGGCGTCCCTCCGGCCGACTACCTGGCGGGCTGGCGGATCACCCTCGCGCAGGGACGGCTCCGCGACGGCGACACCGTCACCCGGATCGCCCACGAGCTCGGCTACAGCGGCGCCCCCGCTCTGTCGAGGGCGTTTGCGCAGCGCACCGGCCACTCGCCGCGCGCATGGCTCGCCCTCGACTCGGTCGGGACGACTTCCGACGGCTGTTCAGCGAGTTCGGCAACCACCACGTCAACATCGGTGATGTCGTCATGCTGGCGACAAACACCCTCTGCGGAGCAGAGCCTGAGGGCTGGATAACGACGACCACGATCTACCTTGACCGTGACTATCTGATCGATCAGGTGTTCTGGCAGTACGCCGCACAGTTCTGCGACCGTCACAACGCACGCGACTTCTTCGACGCCCACTACTCGACGCCCGCGCAGATCGTCCGTATCGGCGAGGACCGCGCAGGGATGCTCATGCCGTGGCTGGATGAACTCACCGAACTCAGCCTTGATGGGCCACAGCCGGAGCGGTTCCTGCGGGCGCAAGCGCTGCTCTTCTCGGTGCTTGATGTCATCGTGCCATTCATGACGACGACAGCCGCCACGGTGAGCGGTCGCCGTGGAAGCACCGTGATCCCCGCTGCGCCGCGACACCGTCAGTTCACGCCACTTGGCGTCGAAGCCCGCCACATCGCGCAGCTCATACGAGACGATCCGGCGCGCCAATGGACCGTGCCGGAACTGGCGGAGGCCGTTCACCTGTCGCCGTCGCAGTTGAGGCGTGTTTTCGTGGAGGCGTTCGGAAAGGCGCCCATCGCGTATCTGACGATGGTGCGCACCGAACGGATGGCACAGCTACTGCGCTCCACCGTGCTTCCGATCAAGCAGATCGCAGCAGATGTGGGATGGGCGGATGCCGACTTCGCGGCCCGCCAGTTCCGACGGAGCCTTGGGGTAACGCCAACCACCTACCGGCAGTTCGTCTGCGCGCCCGATCCGGGCGACGCAGCGTAGACGCCGCCTCGATAAAGCAGCGGTCGATCAGACCGCTTGCTCGACCAGCTCGATTGATGCTCGTCGTTCGGCGCGAGCGGCCACGGCCTCGCGCACGCGAGTACGGGCGAGCAGGATCAGGCTGACGGGTCCCATGATGATGAACTTCATCGAGTTCCACAGGCAGAAGAGGACGAGGAGGTTGAGCCATCCGGGTCCGCCGTCTGCGATGAGGGTAGTGAAGGTGCTCGCTGCCAGCAGGTAGGGCACGGCGAGGAGCATCGCGGGTACACCCCATTTGAGTCCTCGGCGGGTTCGGATGGCGTCGAGGAGGATGTTGGTGGGCATGTAGCGGCGCAGGAACGCGCGGGTGTGTACGCTGAGGGTCCAGAGCTGGCGGATCATGACGGGGTTTCCTCTCACATGCACGACGGATCGTCGGAGGCGGTGCGTGTGTGAGTGGCCTTACGGCCTGCCCCGAGGAGCGTCATATCAAGGAGAAATCCGCCTCACTTTCAAGGGTACGACGCGCCGGCGACATTCGGAAGGGCAACCGATCACAGGCCCCGACTCGCACCCTCGCGCCGCGCCGCCCGCGAAGGACCATCGCTGCCAGCGAACCCGACCGGGTCGCGGAGCCTCGCGAGTGCGGCTTTCGCTCGTGCCGCGTCAATCTTCTGCGCATCGCTATCGGGCGCTGGGCCGAGCGGCGTGCGTGTGGTGATGCCGTAACGGTCGCGATACGCGGCTACCGTTCGCGCTTGCCGTTTCCAGGCTGCCGCGGCTCCCGTCTCTGCCGGTGTGTCTCCGAGCGCGAGCACCCATTCCTGCTGTTCGGTGATCGCTTGGTCGAGGACGGCTTCGGCGCGTTGCTGGATCAGCTCGCGCCGTTCCGTGAGGGCCTTTCGCATCTCGGCGGACATGGGTCCTGCTGCTTCGGGGATGAGGCCGGCGATCAGGCGGGGGGCCTTGCGGGTGCGCCCGGAACCAGCCGGCCTCTCGGTGGCGCGGGCGAGGCGGTGGTGCAGGACGGAGGCGATGTCGTCGGCGTCGCCGAAGCCGCGTGCTGCGACCAGGCGTGGCATGAGGGCGTCGATGTTGTGGTGGTTCGCTTCCGCCCGCCGGAGTTCTGCGGTGAGTGCGCCGAATGCATCGGAGTGGATCGTGTCTTCTGCGTCGTCCGGGGTGAGGCCGGATTCGCGGATGAGGGTGGCGTAGCGGTCGTGTTGGGCGGCTTGCGCGATTGTCTCGTACTCGGCCGCGAGTTGACCCACCGACCCCCAGGTCTCGTGTTCGGCCGTGATGGTCTCGTGCGCGGACAGCTCGGAGCCGACGTGCTGCAGGACCCCGTAGAGCACGCTCCGCGCGGTCGCATCAGGATCATCCGCAGGGTGTGGAGTGGTGTGGTTGTCGTCGGGGCGATCGGTCGCGAGGTAAACGAGGTTCGACTGCCTGCCGCGGGTCATCGCGACATACAGGTTCTCCCTCGTCGTTGACGGGTCAGCGAGCACATGGGAGGTGTCCGTGGTGATGCCTTGTGCCCTGTAAGCGGTCACTGCGTATCCCAGATCAACGTGATCGGAGACGTAGTCGGCCGGGAGGATCACGGTGCCGCGGCTGTTCGCGCGGCGGGCAGTGAGTGATCCGTCATCGCGAATGTCGGTGACGGTCCAGCGGTCCCCGTTGCGTACCCATCCCCGTCGGGTGTGGAGTCGGCGGTCGTTCTTCCTAGTGATGATCGTGTCACCGACCCCGGCACGAGCATCACTGTGGAGGGCGACTTCACGGCGGGCGTTCACGGCGCCGTCGAGGATGAGGTCGGCACGGGCACGCTGATTCAGAGCGTGGACGGACTCGGTCGAGTCCGCGATCAACACTGTTGCGAACCCCGCGATGGTGTCGGTGCGCCAGGCGGTGTAGGCGGCGTCGATCATCGCCTCAGTGTTCCCACCCGTGACGCGACCCTGGGCGGCGTAGGCGTCGATGGCTTCGGGCCGGCCGTGACGGAGATCAAGGGAGGCGGTCTTCTCCCAGTCGTTGACGAAACGGTGAACATCGACCAGTTCGGGGGCGTCGTTTCGGTCGTGGACGAGGAGGGAGAACGCGCCGCCGGCGGTGGCGGATTGCAGTTGCGCCCAGTCACCCACCAACAGCACCTTCGCACCCACCTCCACCGCATGTTCCGTGATGCGATCGAGTGAGAGCGTGCCGGCGAGGGAGGCTTCATCCACGATCACGAGCTGCCCCTGACGGAAGGACGCGCCGCTGTTCTGGTGGTCTTGCCACCACTTCGCGGTGTTCTCCGTCCGGATACCGAGATCATCAGAGAGAACCTGCGCGGCAACCGCCGACGGTGCGAGGCCGACAACGCTGCCGCGCCCGTGCTCCCGCTCCCACGCGATGCGAAGGGCACGCATCGCTGTCGTCTTCCCAGCACCCGCCGGCCCGACCAGGACGTCCACTACTCGACCTGAGATCGCAATGCCGACGAGGCCGGCGGCTTGATCGTCCGCGAGGAGCCTGCCGTCGCGATCTGGGCGACGGGTGACCTTCTCGACCACCGCAACCGGCACGGTGGGTGATGTCATGGTGCGGGCACGCTCGAGGAGCCGGTCTTCCGCCGCAAGGATGTCCGGCGATGAGTAGACGGTCGATGCGACGGGTCGGAACCTGCTGCTGTCGTCACCCCGACGGAACACAGTCGGGCTGGACGCGAGCTCGGGCGGGGTGAGCCGGATCGACGCGTGTTCGGCGGCATCAACCACCATCCCGACGACCGCTTCACGATCCTGCGTGGTGGCGAACCGGTAGGGCATGGTCTGTCGTGCGGCTTCGGCGGTGAGGTTCCAGCGCCGCCAAGTCGACCGCTTCTCACCGACCGCCTCCACCACGCTGCGCCCGAGCGAGGCGATCACGTCCAAAGGCACATCGTCCGCGCGCAACAGCATGGGCGCGTCGTTGGCGGTGACGGTACGGGCCCAGCGGGTAGCGTCTTCACCGAGAAGATGCGACGCACGTTCCCGCCACTCGTTGGTGAGGTCTGCGAGGGAACGGACCTGCTTCTCCGGCCGGGTCGCCAACGTCGCCTGCGCACGCAACTTGATGACCGTCGCCAGCGACGGCTGCCGACCGTGACGGGCGACGTACTTGGCGATGAGATGGTTCTTCTCCTTGTCAATCTGCCTTGACCTCGATGAGAACTCAGCCACCAGTCGCTCGGGAACCGTGGTGATCGCCCAGGCAGGGTTGCGGTCACGCCCCATGTCCCGCGCCTCCCACTCGACGCCGAAGGCACGGGTGAGGTGATCGGCAAAGACGGCTTCGTGAAGTTCGGACAGGGCGACGGTCGCGGCGTGAAGGGGGCGACCGTCGAGAGAGCGCCATTTGCCATCGTGGACGGTCTGCACCTTGTTCGAGATCACCACATGCGTGTGCAGATGCGGGTCACCCGCCCGCGAGTCGTAATGATCGAACGCGGTGGCAATCACCCCGGACACATCGGCCTGCGCAACCGCCCCGTTGCGTCCTGCAGCACCCACGCGGGTTACTGCAACCTCTCGCTCGATGAACGCAACCATCTCGGCAACCGCCGCGTGATGCGCGTCCGCAATCAGCGATTGCGTGCCAGCGTCCGACACCGCCCACAGCACTGATGCGGACTTCGGAATCGAGAACGTGAAATCGAACCCTGCAACCGCCTTCCGCACCCCACGTGCGCTCTCCTCGGCCGCGATTGCGGCGACCGCCTCGGCACGCTCGGTCACGGGAAGGTCGGCGTCGAGCCTCGACGTGCGGTGTTCGATGCGCTCGGTCACGGTCGGGTACTTCCGATACGGACTGCCGAGCGCCTTATCAGTCACCGGGTCGCGGCCCTGCCCGATCAGACGTTGAAGCTGCTGCTCGGAAACCTCGTCGCCGACCGTGATTGTTCCGCCGCCGAGCGCGGTAACGGCTGACCCGAGCCATCGGCCCGGCGGCGTTCCTTCCTCCGTGTAGTACCTCGTCAACGGAGTCGAGGGCACCCGATCACCGTCGCCAGTAGCGACGGTGCGCAGGAGGTACTTGTAGCCGTCACCGGCGGACATCACCCGCATCGAAACCGTCACCAGGCACCGCCTCTCCTCACCCCGAAGGTGAGCTCCGCAGCCCGCGGGCGCGGTGACTTCTGAGGTCACTTTCGGGAGGCGGCAAACCTCGCTTGCAAGACGCGTGACAACCCGTTCGAGCGAACCGCAAGAGGGTCGGAGGCGATGCTTGTCGACGGCAGTCCGAGCGACCTGGGAGGCATCGGCTGGGCGGCTGCGCGTGGAGTGGTTCGTGCACCTGGTGGGTGACCAGCTCGGAGCAGCAACACGGCTCCGAGGATCACCGTTCCAGGAGGTTCGCCCGTGGCCGACCAGACCCTCACCGACCGCACCGCGCCGCTGCGTGTCGGGTCGCTGTTCTCTGGTTACGGCGGGCTCGATCTCGCCGTCGAGGAAGTCTTCGGAGCACGCACGATTTGGTTCTCCGAAATCAATGTACCCGTCGCCCGCGTCTTCGCCCACCACTGGCCTGACGCCCCGAATCTCGGCGACATCACCACCATCGACTGGAGCTCCGTTCCTCCGGTGGACATCCTCTGCGGTGGGTTCCCCTGCCAGGACGTATCGACCGTCGGCAAGATGGCCGGCTTGAAACCCGGCACTCGCTCCGGCTTGTGGGTTCACATGGCGGCAGCGATCGACGCTCTGCAACCGGAGTGGGTCGTGATTGAGAACGTCCGCGGGCTGCTCTCCGCACCCGCGATCCGCGCAAGCCACGAAGGAGATGACGATGAGCAACGCAACCCCCGAGATGCAACCCCTCGCGGTGTGGAATCCGACCCGTGGCATATGGGAGAAACCGCAGCGCGACCTCTTCGGGCAGCGGGAGCAGTTCTGGGAGACCTGGCCGACCTCCGGTATGACGCGCAATGGATCGGTTTACCCGCTTCCTCCATCGGCGCACCCCACCCTCGATACCGCGTTTTCATCATCGCCCACCGCACTCTTCCGAACCCCACTCGCCTCGGACGCTTCCCGTGGAGGCGAAAGTCTCCAGCAGGTGAAATCCAGGCGCGGGACGATCGCGCTCAGTCACCAGGTCATCGACCTGGTGCTCCACGGGCCCGCCGGTTACCCCAGGCCGGAGGAACCGACCCTGTGGAGCCTGATCGGGCAGTTCTTCAACGATGGGGAAAGTACGCCGAAGCTGTGAGCCGGTGGGAACAGATCGTCGATCGACCTGCACCCGCTCCGGCGTTCCTCAAAGAGGCGACCGGTCCGCGCCCTGCGCCGGAATTTGTGGAATGGCTTATGGGTCTACCGCCGGGATGGGTCACGGATATGAGTCACGGACTCACCACGAACCAAAAACTTGCAGCCCTTGGGAATGGTGTTCTTCCCAGACAGGCAGTCCTTGCCCTCGAGAGTCTCCGGAATTCCTTCCTGCGCCCCGGGATTGTGTGCGACCGATCTGCCGTTTCAGTTGGTGCGTGCTGACCGAGGAGGCCGAGGGGTACTAATAGCGACCATGATGATTCCGTGCAAGAAGACTGAGATTCTCGCGTTGGACCAGAGACTTGACCTAAGTCAAGGCCGAATCACTTCCTGGCCGGTATTCTCAATCGCAATGACCGGGAAACCCCTGATTATGCGCCCAGTTCAAGGCAAACCGAAAGGATCAATCGTGACTAATGCTTCTGATACCACCCACACTCTTCTGCGTGCCGAGGGGTTCTCGTGCCCGTCGTGCGTGACCAAGATCGAGAAGCAGGTCGGCAAGCTTGATGGCGTCGAAAACGTAACGGTGCATTTCGCGTCAGGGCGTGTTGAAATCGATCACGACGAGAAGAAGAGCTCAGTAAGCGACCTGATTGCTGCTGTCGATAAAGCCGGCTACAAGTCGAAGGCCTCCGCCTTCTAGCCGTTGACCGGTGCAGGCAATAATGCACCTCATCACCTGACTCGAAAGGCAGCACACTCGTGAACGCGTTACGCACGTTGCGATACGGCAACTGGTTTATCCCGGTGGTTTCAGGTCTCCTCATTCTCGTGTCCTTTGGCGTCGAATACGCTTTCGGCAGAGCCTGGAATATCACGGTCGGCCCGCAGTGGTGGATCGACGCGGGCGAACACGCCCACGGATCGAGCCACGAGTTCACCCTCGCGAACGCGTTCATGCTCGCCGCCGCGATTGTCGCCGGGTACGGCATCGTCGTAAAAGCTGTGCGAGCGCTGATGGTGAAATTCATCAGTATCGACCTGCTGGTATCGATTGCGGCGATCGGCGCGACACTCATCGGAAACTTCTGGGAAGCCGCCGCCGTGACGTTCCTATTCGCGATCGGACACGCGCTCGAGGCGGGCACGATGAACAAGACCCGCGCCGCGCTTGCTGAACTGGTCGCGGTGGCCCCCGACGTGGCCGTTGTGATGCGTGACGGTGAGCAAGTTGAGGTCGCAGCGCATCAGGTGCGCATGGGCGAGATCGTGCTCGTGAAAAACGGGGCGAAGATTCCCGTCGATGGGCAGGTCGTATCAGGCACGGGAGCGATCGACGAGGCCTCGATCACGGGCGAGTCGATCCCCGTCGAAAAAACGAAGTCAGACCACGTGTTTGCGGGCACAATCTCTCGGGGCGGGTTCTTGCAGGTCATGGCGACCGGTATTGGAGCCGATACGACGCTCGCGCGCATCATTCACCGTGTCGAAGAAGCGCAGGATGCGAAAGCGAAAACGCAGGCATTCATCGACCGATTCTCGAAGTGGTACACGCCTGCCGTCATGGTGTTGGCGCTCGCGGCGGGCCTCATCTCGGGTGACGTCGTACTCGGTCTGACGCTCCTCGTGATCGGTTGCCCCGGGGCGCTCGTCATTTCGATCCCGGTGGCGATCGTGGCGGGCATTGGCCGTTCCGCTCGTAATGGCATTCTCATCAAGGGTGGTGAGTACCTTGAAACATCCGCCAAAATCTCGGCTGTTGCGGTCGATAAGACGGGCACGCTGACCGAGGGCCGCCCGGTACTCACTGACATCGTGGTGCTCGATCCCGAGTCGGATCGGGGCGAGGTGCTTCGCTGGGCCGCCGCCGCAGAAGCGGGCTCTGAGCACCCCCTTGCCCGTCCGATCCTCGACACCGCACGCGAAGAAGGAGTGGCCCCCGAGGATATTCCGGGGTCGGTCACACCGGTCGTGGGCAAGGGGATCGTGGCCGAGGCCCTCGGCAAGCGGGTACTCATCGGTAACGTCCCGCTGCTCGAACAGTACGGGGTCGTTCACGATGCGGAGGTGGCTGCGGCCGCAAACGAGCTGGCGGGGGCTGGTAAGACGCCGATGATTGTCGCGGTCGATGAGACAGTGCTTGGCGTGATTGGTGTCGCGGACACGATTCGCGAAGATGCTTCCGAAATGATCAGACGCTTGCACGCGAGCGGGGTGCAGAAAGTCGTGATGCTCACGGGAGATACGCGGTTGGTCGCCGAAGCCATTGGCGAGGCTGTCGGCATCGATGAGATTCACGCCTCGCTGCTACCCGAGGACAAGCTTGACGCCGTCGCACGCTTGCAGCGCGAGGGGCATACGGTCGCGATGGTGGGCGATGGCGTGAACGATGCCCCCGCCCTCGCGACAGCTGACATTGGTGTCGCCATGGGTGCGGCTGGGTCAGCGGTGGCCGTGGAGACCGCTGATATTGCGCTGATGGGCGATAACCTCTTGAAACTGCCCGAAGCGATCAGCCTCGCTAAACGCACGGTGAGTGTGATGCGCCAAAACATCTGGATCGCGCTGCTCACCGTCGTCGTGCTGCTCGTCGGGGTCTTCTCGGGCGGCGTCACAATGGCCATCGGCATGCTCGTGCACGAGGGATCGGTGCTCATTGTGATTTTGAACGCGATGCGACTGCTGCGCAACACCCAGGGAGCCACCCCCATGCCAAAGACCGAACGCACAAGTTCAGGACAGGCTCGGCCTGAGCAGGCACAAGACCACCTAATCGAAGCGGCAACGGCCACGGCAACCGCACAAGGACCATCCGAACACACATCTTGAGAAAGGAACACACACATGAGGGAGAACCAGTTCAACGTCGGCGAGAAAGCGACGCACTTCATCATCGACGAGGTCGCGAAAGCGAACCCGAACTTTCGTCAGGTGCTCTGGACGGGCAAGCATTCCCAGCTCGTCGCAATGACCATCCCGGTGGGCGGGGAGATCGGCGACGAAGTACATGACACCACCGATCAGCTGCTGAGTTTCGTGTCTGGCAGCGGAGAAGCCGACCTCGACGGCGAGAGGCACACCGTTGATGCCGGTGACCTCTGCGCTGTCCCTGCCGGCACCCGCCACAACTTCCGCAACACCGGCGACGAGCCACTGGTGCTGTACACCGTCTATTCACCTCCGGAGCACTCAACCGACGCAGAGTACGCCACAAAAGAACTCGCTGACGCGGCAGAGGCTTCGGGCGAAGACGCTCCACCACAGGCAACAGCGTAAATGCCGCTCAGGTGAAGAACGAGAAGGAATCGATGATGTCGAAAGTGCTGGTCTTCACCGCCTTTGGCGGCCCCGAGACTCAGGAGCTCGTTGAACGCCCGGCACCCGCGCCCGGGCCGGGCGAGATCGCGATCGAGGTGAAAGCGGCCGGGGTGAACCCTGCTGACTGGAAGATCCGTGCCGGGCAGATGGGCTCGCACTGGCAGCTTCCCGCCCCGATGGGCCGAGAGGCCTCAGGTGTCGTTACCGCCGTGGGCTCTGGGGTCGTGAACTTCGTTGTCGGTGACGCGGTGCTCGGCCTCGCGGCTAGAGGGCAGGGAACGTTCGCGAAACACACGGTCTTGGATGCAGCACAAACGGTTCAGAAACCCGAAGAGCTTTCCTTCGCTGATGCTGCCGCGTTACCGGTCGCGGGGGCCACTGCCTATGACGTGACGCATCAGATCGAGCTGGAACCGGGTCAGACGATGCTGATTCTTGGTGCCGGAGGTGGGGTCGGGCTCATGGCAGCCCAGATCGGCAGTGTGCACAAATTCACCGTCATCGGTGTAGCCAGTGCCGCGAAGCAGGAACTGGTGGAATCGACCGGTGCGACGTTCGTTGCATCCGGTGACGGAGCTGCTGATCGCGTGCGTGCCATCGCGCCGGAGGGTATTGATTTGATTATCGACCTGGTCGGCGGGCAGGCACTCCGTGATCTCGCCGTGGTCGCCAAAGGCCCAAGCGGCATCATCAGTACCGCAGACCCGACCACCGTGCAGCAACTCGGTGGCACGGCGGTCGCGCGGACACGTGAAGGGTTAGAGAAAATCACCGGTGTCGCCCAGTACGGTCTCGTCGACCCGCATGTGACGGACAGGTACAGTCTCGATCAGGCGGCGGAGGCCGTAGCATTGGTGGAGGCCGGGCACACTGCTGGCAAAGTGATCATTGAACCATGACCCGCCGACCTAGATCGACGACGACCGCTGCATGCAAAGCAGCGAGAGTGTCTGATCCTGGGGCCTCGGTGTACCGGGTGGCCGAAGCATATGGGTTGCCCGGGGTTGACATCGAGGCCATTCTCGGCACCGAGATCTCGCCGAGCGACCCTGACCGTGCGGTCATCGAGCCCTGGGCCGCGACAGTCGGCGGCCCCATTCTCGATGCCGGCGCGGGCACCGGGCGCTGGACCGGTCACCTCACACGCCTCGGGCACACCGTTGAAGGACTCGAACCATCGGATCGCCTCATCACGCTCGCCCGCGCCAGACACCCCGAAGTCATGTTCCATCACGATTCCATCGAAGATCTCGCCCACTGTGCCACCCGCTGGGGCGGGATCCTTGCCTGGTATTCGATGATCCATATGAGCGCAGAAGAGCTACCACACGCTCTCGCGGTATTGCGCGCACGGCTGCATGACGGGGGATCTTTGCTGATGTCTTTCTTCGCAGGGCCACGGCTGGAGGCATTCGATCATCCGATTGCCGCCGCCTACCGGTGGCCGATGAACAAGATAGCCGAAGCCCTCACCCAGGCCGGGTTCGAACTGATTGTGCAGCACTCGAACCCGCGGTCGCCACACGCGTACATCACTGCATGCGCCGCCCCTGGCTTCAGTTGAAGTGCGTGTGCTGTGCAACGAATCGCCATACTAGAGGAGAAGGGAAGGGCGCCGTTGTCTGTATCAACCGATGTGGATGTGGATCCATCAAATGATCTCTGCGTGGCTCGTGTACCGCTGTTTCAAGGGTTGACGCATGCGCAGCAAGTGGAGGTCGCGGGTTTTGCGCGCACCGTCCGATTAGACGCCGTCGAGCAGGTGTATGCAGCAGGCTCGGATATGTCGCAGTTGCTGGTGGTGCACACCGGTCAGGTGAAGATCGCTCGCACGAGTGTGGCCGGGCATGAGCAGGTGATTCGAGTCCTCGGGCCCGGTGATTTCATCGGCGAGTCCGCGTTTCTCACCGGTGCCAGACCTGACCACGCAGCAGAGGCGCTTGTGCATACCGAACTGTGTGTGTTCCGTCATGCCGATCTCGGGCGTCTCATCGAGAAGCACCCGAGTATCGGGCTGCGCATGCTGCAGGGAGTGAGTAAACGCTTGGACGACACGGAAACGCGGCTCGCGTCCGTCATCTCAGGAAACGTGAGTTCGCGTCTCGCAGATTACCTGCTCTCACTCCCCGCAACGCCAGGGCCACGAGGCACCATCGACGTCGCACTACCGTTGGCCAAGAAGGACATCGCCTCCCTCCTGTCGACCACCCCGGAGTCACTGAGTCGTCAACTTCGCAAACTCACCGACTCCCGTGTGATTACGCAACAGGAGCAGGGGCGAATCACGATCACTGATGTGACCGCGCTCAGCGCACTCTCCACTCTCACCAAGAACGAATGAGGCCGTAGCAGTGCCAGCCCAGACCCTCACCCCGCACACCCGAGAATCGACACGTGCAATTTCACCGACCATAGAGTTTCTCCGCAACCGCAAGCTCATGATGTTCGTGCTCGTCGGGCTCACTACCGGAGTGGTGCTCTGGGCGACCGGCTTGATAACGGCTCTCGCGGTCACCGCGTATCTCGTGCTCGGCATCGTGATCGTGATCACCGCGATCGACATGTTCAAGGATCTGATGCGCGGGCATTGGGGGCTCGACATCCTCGCGGTCATCGCTATGGTTGCCACCCTTGCTGTGCAGGAGTATGTCGCCGGGCTCATCATCGCGTTGATGCTCACCGGAGGCGAAGCACTCGAAGACCTGGCCGCGCGCCGCGCCAGCCGGGAACTCGACCAACTATTGAACCGCGCCCCAGCGTTCGCGGGGAGAATCCACCCCAGTACGGGCGAGGTCGAACGTATCTCGGTCGATGAGGTCGCAGTCGGTGACGAACTGCTGGTGCGGTCATCAGAGATCCTCCCCGTCGACGGGGTACTGATATCTGATCACGCGACGATTGATGAATCGTCAGTGACTGGTGAGCCGATCCCGGCGAGCTACCATGCGGGCGACCCGCTGCTTTCTGGCACGGTGAACAGCACCACGAGCTTCACGATGCGCGCGCAGAAGTTGGCAGTCGATTCGAACTATGCCTCGATCGTGCGACTGGTGGAGGAGGCCGTGGACTCCCGGGCGCCGATGGTCAGACTCGCTGACCGATATGCGATGCCGTTCACCATTGTTTCGCTGCTGATCGCCGGGTTTGCCTGGTTTCTTAGCGGCGATCCGGTGCGGTTTGCCGAGGTGCTCGTCGTGGCGACGCCGTGCCCGCTGCTCATCGCCACCCCGGTCGCGTTTATGGGTGGGATGAGTTCCGCGGCAAAGCTGAACGTCATCATCAAAGACGGTGGCGTGTTAGAGGTGCTTGCCCGGGTTCGCTCGGCCGCGTTCGATAAAACAGGCACCTTGACCGAAGGTAAAGCCGACGTCGTCGACATTCACCCGTCCTCCCGCACCGCGACCGAAACGCTTCGCCTCGCAGCAGCCGCTGAGCAGTACTCCGTGCATGTGTTCGCCGACCCGATCGTCGCAGCCGCAAGAGCACAACAACTCGAGCTGCCAGCAGTCACGAACGCTGACGAGGTAGCAACGAACGGTGTGCTCGCCATTCTCGCGGAGGGCACCGTGGTGCGAGTGGGCAAACCTACGTTCATCGAGGAGGCGACCGGGCCGATCGATCGCCCCGTACTCGCGGCTGGCGAGACGGCCGTGTACGTGTCGGTTGGTGAGGAACTGGCCGGTGTCATCATTTTGTCGGACCCGATTCGTGAGCAGGCTGCGGCCACCGTGTCCCGTCTGCGCCGAGCGGGTGTGGCCGAGATCGCGATGGTGACCGGTGATGTCGCACCCACCGCTAAATCGGTCGCACACGCGATCGGCATCGACACGGTTCATGCTGAGACCACTCCCCAGACCAAGGTCGAGATCGTGCAGGGCATGCGGCCGCGGCCGGTACTTATGGTCGGTGATGGGATTAATGATGCCCCCGTGCTGGCGGCAGCCGACGTGGGTATCGCGATGGCGGGACGAGGGGCGACGGTCGCGAGCGAGTCGGCCGCAGCAGTGATCACCTCGAACGACATCGCACGCGTGGCAGATGTTGCCTATGTTTCGCGGCGCACCGTGCAGATCGCGCTGCAGTCGATCTGGATGGGCATCATCATCTCAGTGGGTTTGATGCTCGTCGCCGCATTCGGTTACCTGCCCGCAGTTGTGGGGGCCCTCCTGCAAGAGATCGTCGATCTCGTCGCCATCGTGTCCGCGCTCCGAGCACTCCGCGCGCACACGGGAACGAAGCGAGACCGCGTCAGACGATAGCGTCGGCGATTTCAGTGACACGAAATGCCCGACGCGAGCGCGTTCCAGCTGCCTGACCATCACCTCGGTAGTTTCATTCACACTTACAGGATGGCCATAGTTGCCCAACGGGCATATTTGCCCATTGGGCAATTGTGTGGTTAAGATGTGATCATGACAGAACCTAGCCACCGCGATTGGAAGCGCCAACAGACCTCGCATGCGCTCGCGCGCGCAGCATTCGAGCTGACACGTGAGCACGGGCTTGAGGGCTACACGATTGATGATGTCGTGGGGCGGGCCGGTGTGTCACGTCGAACCTTTGCGAACTACTTCTCGAATAAGGAGGAAGCGGTTACGGCGCTCGCGCTCGAGCAGCTGCACCAGGGAATTTCCTCGATGCCCGAGCTGCCCGCCGACACTGCGTTGTTGGACTGGGTGAAGGGCCTTGCGATTCATCAGCTCTCCGGGGGCCTGTTGGACCTTCTCTTCCAGCTTCGAGACCTTGCGGAGGCGGATCCGGCACTGCGACCGTACCTGGAGAGCGTGCACGCTCAGATTCGCCGCACCGCACAACACGTTGTCGGAGAGCGCGCAGGGAATTCGGTCTCGAAACTCACGTCACACATTATTGTCGGTGCCGCGTATGGGGCACTGAGTTCTCTCATCGATGGGGCAGTGTCGCCGCCGAGTTCGCCCGGCGAGTTCGTCGAGAAGGTCTTCTCGAGACTCAAGTCCGGTCTCTGATTTTTTCATCTTGAGCGTGATCTGTTGCTGCTCGCGCTGCTTTCCCCTGCCAGAAAGGCTTTTCGATGTCAATATTCCTGTACCGTTTGGGGCGCTTCTCCTACCGGCGCCCGTGGGTGTTTCTGATCACCTGGTTCCTCATTCTCGGGAGCGTCATCACGTTGGCGATCACGGGCGGGGTGAAGATCAGTTCTGCGATCACGATCGATGGGACAGAGAGTCAAGCCGTCATCGAAGAGCTTCGTTCTGAGTTTCCTGACACCGCTGGCGGGCAGGGCACGATCGTGTTCACGAGCCCGTCTGGTGAGCGAGTCGACGAGGGGGCGAGCGCAGAAGCGATCCGCTCGTCACTCACGGCCATCTCGGCCAACGAGTTCGTGGTGGAGCGCAGCACAGAGGATCTCGCAGCAGTCATGCCGAAACCTGAGGACGCCACCGGTCCGATAGCGCCTGGTGATGCGCCACAACCACCCGAGCAGATGCAAGGTCATGCCGGGCAACAGGTCTCCCCAGCTGAGCAAGAAATGATGATGCAGCAGGCTCTCCGGCAGCAGGGAATGCTCGCCCCCGGTGTGCTCATCTCTGACGACGGAACTGTGGCGCTCATGCAGATCCAGTTCTCTCTGCAAGTCGAAGACCTTCCTGCAGGTGTGATCGACGACGTGGTCACTACTGCGACACAACACGCCGAAGAAGTCGGAATCACGGCTCTGCCGACCGAGTCTCTGAAACCTCACGAACCTCCTCTGGGCGGGCATGAAGCGTTGGGGTTGTTGGTGGCAGGTCTTGTGCTCTTCCTCACCCTGGGTTCACTCCGGGCTGCAGGCCTGCCACTTGTTACCGGGGTGCTCGGTGTCGCGGTCGGTCTGGGTGGCGCATTCGCCCTGTCGAACACCGTTGAACTCACCAGTGCGACACCGGTGCTTGCGCTCATGATCGGGCTCGCCGTCGGCCTCGACTACGCCCTCTTCATCGTCAACCGGCAACGGCACCTCATTCTCCGCGAAGGGCTTTCTGCAGCGGAGGCAGCCGGTCGAGCATTAGGGACCGCTGGTAGTGCGGTAGCTTTCGCAGGTCTCATCGTGGTCATCGCTCTCGGCGGGTTGACGCTGATCGGGATATCTTTTCTCACCACCATGGCACTCGTGGCTGCGGCAACTGTGCTTCTGGCGGTACTCATCGCGCTCACCCTGCTCCCGTCCCTGTTGGGAATCGTCGGTGAACGAATTCTCAGCCCGCGGGCACGGCAGAGACAGCAGCAGCGCAGTTACGTACAACGTCACGGTTTCGCCCACACATTCGCCTCCGGCGTGGTGAAGGGGCGGTGGGCCGTCATCATCGGCGTTGTCGCACTCCTGGGGGTCGCCGCCATCCCTATGACTCAGATGTCTCTCGGCATGCCCAATGGATCCACCGCAAATCTCGATACGACCGAGCGGCAGGCATCCGACGCCGTCACCCGGGGTTTCGGTGAGGGCTACAACGCACCGCTCATCACCGTCATTCATGCACCAGACGGAGAACACTTCGACGCCACCGAACTCCCTGCCATTGCCGAATCACTCGAACGCGGTGAGTCTGTCGAGACAGTTAGGCCCATGGGGCTTTCTCCCGACGACACGCTCGCACTCTTCACCGTCATCCCTACTGAAGGAGCCGATGCTGAGTCAACAACCACGCTCGTGCACACGTTGCGCGCAGATTCCGGTGATCTCACCGGAATCGCCGGAACAACCATTGGTGTCACAGGTCTCACTGCGATCAATCTCGATATTTCCGAGAAACTCGCGAGCGTGCTCCCGCTCTACATCACCATCATCGTCATCCTCTCGTTGCTGGTGCTGCTCGTGGTCTTCCGTTCGATCCTGATCCCGATTAAAGCAACCGTGGGGTTCTTGCTGACCATTGGTGCGACGTTCGGGATCATGACCGCGATCTTCCAGTGGGGATGGCTGAAAGACCTCGTCGGCATCGACACGGCTGGCCCGATCCTCAGTTTCCTTCCCATCATGGTCACTGGCATCTTGTATGGCCTTGCCATGGACTACGAGATGTTCCTTGTCAGTTCTATGCGTGAAGCCCACGTGCACGGGCACCAGGGAGCCCAAGCCGTCATCCGCGGGTTCGAACAGTCCAGTCGTGTCGTGGTTGCTGCCGCCGCGATTATGGTCTCAGTGTTTGCCGGGTTCATCTTCAGCGAAGACAGCATGGTGAAACAATTTGGGTTAGCGCTGGCTGTCGGAATATTGATTGATGCGTTCTTGATCCGCATGACACTCGTCCCAGCCCTCATGGCAACACTTGGACGCGCAGCATGGTGGACACCGAAATGGCTCGACAAGATCCTCCCGAACCTGGATATCGAAGGTGACCGCCTCACGGACTACCTTCGCACACAGCGAGGTCTCACCCGAACGCACAGGGCCGAACAGTCAAATGGATAACACACCCTCGCACGGCTGACATGCCGTGAGCATCCAGCCCACCAGGCGATTTTTCTACGCTGCCAACACCGCGAAGGAAGCACTAGCCCAAGAAGACACCGAAACTTCACCATACGTCGGGCAGTTCTCACCGATAATTGCCAGGACCCAGACCATGCATGAAGCGATTGAGCCGATCGCTTTCGACTACGTGAAGTTCATCATTGTCCGTGCTGGCAGTGCGCTGTTGTTTAGTGAGTTCGGTGCCCGCCACGTCAACCTTGGTGATGTCGTCGTGCTCGCGGCGAACACCCTCTGCGGGGCCGAACCCGAGGGCTGGGTTACGACAACCACTCTGTATCTGGATCCGGATTATGTGATCGATCAGGTGTTCTGGCAGCATGCCGATCGGTTCACAGATCGCTTCGATGCCAGCGAGTTCATCGAAACCAATTACGCAGATCCAGCGCAAGTCGTGCGCATCGGAGAGGATCGCGCGGGGCTGCTGATGCCGTGGCTGGACGAACTTACTGCATTGAGCGTCGAAGGTCGGCATGCGGAACACTTCTACCGGGCGCAGGCACTCCTCTCCACCGTCTTCGATATTGTGGTCCCGCATCTCGCCCTCACTGGCCAACGGATCACCCCGTCCCAGCGAAGTACGGTCATACCGTCTGTACCCCGGCATCGTGCGTTTCAGCCACTTCGTGCTGAGGCCCGGAAGATCGCTGAGCTCCTTGCCAGCGCACTGGATCGCCGTTGGTCAGTGTCTGAGTTGGCAGATGCGGTGCATCTTTCTCCTTCGCAACTGCGGCGGGTGTTCACCGCATCGTTTGGGAAGTCGCCGATCGCGTACCTGACGATGCTGCGCGCGGAACGGATGGCCCATCTACTCAAGGTCACCTACTCTCCGATCTCGATCATCGCCGCGTCGGTGGGATGGAGTGACCCTGATTTCGCAGCGCAGCAGTTTCGCCGTAGTGTCGGGGTCGCTCCGAGCGAGTATCGCCGGATCAGCCGCAAAAAACCTTTGCCGACAGACCCCGAGTGAACGCGCGTGCGTCCGGGTGAATCGACCATGATCCGGTGCTCGAATCACCGGGGTGCCTGTTTCTGGGGTAAAGGTGGGCTGACCACGTCGGGTTCAGTGATGCACCTGGCGGTCGCTCACAATCTGTCCGTCGTCCGTCTCGATTGCGTTTCCTGAGTCCCTTCGCGCACCTTCTGGTCGCAGAGGTCACCCGCCGTGTGCAGGTACCTGCGGAAGGAGGACGGCGATGGCAACCAGCGAGGAGGCGCGGGCGGCTCGGGATGCGAAGCTCGACGCCCTGCACGAACAACTCACCAGCGCGGTGGAGTCGTTGGTGTCAGGTGAGGACTGGATGCAGGCGCTCACGTTCGCGGCCCGGTTTCGTGCCCGCTCGTTCAACAACACGCTGCTGATCTTCGTGCAGCATCAGGGGGCGTTCGAGGCGGGCCGGGTGCCCGATCCGTTGCCGTCGTACGTGGCTGGCTTCAAACAATGGCAGGCACTTGGCAGGCAAGTCGAGAAGGGCCAATCGGGGTACATGATCCTCGCCCCGGTGACGGGCCGGTTCGCATCGTTCACGCCGAAGGTGGCGGAGTCGTGGCGCAGGCTCGGCCGGTTCGAGAAGCCGAGACCGGGTGAGGCAGTGCGCTCCCGCATGGTCGGTGTCCGCCCCGCCTACGTCTGGGATGTCTCCCAAACCACAGGTGATCCGATCCCCGCGCCGCCATCCCCGCGGCTGCTCGAAGGTGAAGCGCCCGACGGGCTCTGGGAGGGCATCGCACGTCTCGTGGAGGCGGAAGGGTTTACCGTGTTGCGGGTGCCGCATGAGGGCATGATCCACGGCGCGAACGGCCTCACTGATTTTGGTGCGCGGACGGTGGCGGTGCGAGAGAACATGCCAGATGCGGCACAGGTGAAGACCCTCGTGCACGAACTCGCCCACGTCCTCCTGCACGGCCCAGACAACGCCGATGCGACGGGGCATCGCGGGATCGGTGAGGTCGAGGCGGATTCGGTGGCGTTGATGGTCGCCGCAGCGCACGGCATGGACACCAGCGACTACACGGTCCCGTATGTGTCGGGGTGGGCGGCGACGGTGCCGGAGAAGTCCCCGGTCGAAGTCGTCCAAGCCACCGGCGAACGAGTCCGCAAGACCTCCGCCAGCATTCTGGACCAGCTCCCAACCGCACAGATCGGCAACGGTGACCCTCCCGGCCTCACTCGCGACACCCCAGCACGGAAGCAGTCCGCGACGACGGCGGATGCCGTGGGCGATCCGCTCATGGAGGAGCCGCGCCGCGCGGTGGCGGCATCGGTGAGGAGCCTGTGATGGGTGCCGTCGAGCTTTTCGCCGAAGTCGGCGGGATGCCGCTCTCGGAGGCGGCGGCGCGGTTCGCTGCGGCCGGGGTTCCGGTGTTCCCGTGTGTGCCGGGTGAGAAACGCCCCTTGGTGCGCCGCGGCTTCCATGACGCGACCGCCGATCCGGTGCAGGTAGCGGGATGGTGGTCGAGGTGGCCGTCCGCGAACATCGGTATCCCCACCGGTGCCGCGTCCGGGGTGGAGGTCGTCGATGTCGACGTGCACGCGAACGGCACCGGATTCCCTGCCTTCCGCGAAGCGCACCGTCAAGGCCATGCGGCGGGGTGGGCAGCGCTCGTGCGCACCCCATCCGGCGGCCTCCACGCGTACTACCCGGCGCACCGTGACCGTGTGCAGTCGTCGTGGCAGGCAGCGCGGGCGCATGTCGATTTCCGGGGTGATGGCGGCTACATCATCGCCCCACCGTCGAAGGTGCTGCGCACTGGCGGGGTGCGGGCACCGTACCGGCTCATCGTTGCATCAGGTGATACTCCGGTGCCGGTGGATGCGGTGCGGCTGCGCGAGTTCCTAGACCCGCGTACCCCGATCTCTATCGACGGTGCGCGTGCTGCTCGGTTTGAGCGTCGGGGCTCGGATGCGAAGGTGCTCGCGGGCTGGGTGGCGGGGCGTGGTGAGGGTGAGCGGAACCGGGGCCTGTTCTGGGCCGCGTGCCGACTCGCCGAGGCCGGCGCCTCACCGGATGCGACTCTCGACGCGCTGGGTCCTGCGGCGGAGCACGCGGGGCTCGGGTCGCGGGAGATCATGGCGACGATTCGCTCCGCCTACCGCACCACCCACCCCGCGCCCCGCATGTCTGTGGAGCCCGTGGCGGATGAGCGGAATGTGATGCGCAGATCACCGGGGCGGGTGATCTCATGAACACCACTGAGACTGTCTCGCCACGGAGTCGCCGCTTGGCAGTGGTGACGGCGATCACCGGCACCGTGTTCATCGCGTCCGGCGCGTTCTGGCTGTCCTTCACGGCGCTTGCTGATCTCGCGCGTCGGTCTGGGATTGATGCGGGGCAGGCGTGGGCGTGGCCGTTGATCGTGGACGGCATCATCGTCGTCGCAACCGTCGCCGTCGTCGCCCTCGCCAGCCAGTCCCGCCCGACCTGGTACCCGTGGACTCTCCTCGCCGCCGGCGCGATCGTGTCCGTCACGGCGAATGCGATCCACGCGATCATCGCCGCCGACACCGACGTTCCCAGCCTCCTGGCTGCGTCGGTCGCGGCGATCCCGCCGCTGGTGCTGCTGTCGATCACGCACCTCACCGTCACCCTGACCCGCACCACCACGTCGGATGCAGACGTGCTCTTGGCCGCTCCCGCCGAGACGGTCGCTCCATCGCAGACGGTCGCCGTGCCAGAACGGGAGCCGACACCGGCAGTGGAGTTGCCGGTGGTGTCAGTGAGTGAGCGGCGGGCGGAGGCGACCCAGTTGCGGGAGGTGGAGGGGTGGTCGAACAAACAGATCGCCCGGCACCTGGGCGTGCACCCCTCCACCGTTGGTCGCTGGTTCACCCCAGCCATCAGCAAGGAGGAGACCCCATGAACGACCACACAGAGACGCACCAGTCCGAGCTACCGGAGACGCGGCCCGAATGGGTCGAGGGTCCGGAGGCGGAGCGGTCGGCGTTCGCCGTGCACCGCGACCCCTCGATCACTGCTCCCGGCGTTGATCCTGGTTCGCGGGTGGGGCGCGGGGTCGCGTGGGTGCGGCCGACCGATCTGATCGCATCGAGTACCGCCAGGATCGCGGGTCGCGGCATCAACTTTCAGACCGAGCTCGCTCACCGTGCCCGCCGCGCGCCGGGCCAGGCCTATCGGGCGACTCGCAGCGGCGTCCGCGACCTTCGGGAGCGCCGACCCGAACGAGCGGCACCTGCGGAGTCGTCGGTGTTCGAGTCGTTCGATGTGTTCGAGCCGCAGGATCGGCCGCGCTCGTCGTCGTGGGTGCGGCCGTCCGGGATCGGGCTGGGGTGAACGGCCATGCGCAGACGATGGTGGTGCGACGGGGTCGGTGGGGAGCCGGTGCGCACCTGCCTGTCAGGAGGTGCCACCATGCCACAACCCCACACCCCACGCCGCGACGGTCGCGGGCGTGGTTTCGAGAACTCAGAACGACTCCGCGAACTCCTCACCCGCCTCAACACTGCCGGCCCGGACGCCTGGCGGACGGACCCCGATGCAGCGGCACTCATGCGGCACGCGGCCGACAAGTACGCCGCCCTCGCCCGCAAGCATGGCCTGGACCCGTGGGAGGCGGCTACCGCGGCGTTCGAGGCGATGCGCACGCCCTCAGTACGGCGGGCGGATGATCCGTGGGCGGTCATCACCCGCGCCGTGCAGATTACCTGCATCGCAGAAGACCGAGCCAATGGGCTGCTGTGCTCCGTGCATCAGGCGCGCAGGCCCAGGTACTCGAGTTTCCATGACGCCGAACGTTTCTCCGACCGCGAAAACCCCCTCACCGACTACCACCCCGCGTTCCGCGCCGACCCCTTCGCACACGATGACGACGGCGCCGACGACGAGGTTGAGGTGTCGGGGTCGACGGGGGTGGAGTCGGCGGTCGAGGACACGATCGCATTGCTGTGCTGGTACGGGTGGGAGCCCGAGGTCGCGCGAGCGGCGGTCGAGTGCATCTGCGCACGCCTTGCAGAGTCCGTCTCCCGTGCGGGAGCGTACGAGTCGCTGCGGCGTGATCGTCACGCCCGCGCCCTGCTCGACATTCCCGCACCGTCCTGGTACCGGCTGCTGCGGATCATCCTCGGCGCCCCCGACGTGCACCTGGCCGGCACGAACGCGGGCCGTGGGGTGTTGCTGCGGCTGCTGATCGGCGACTCCCTCCGGCACCTGTTCAACGATGCCGACCTGAAAGTGGCGATCACGATCGCCGCACCCGGCGTGATGCGGGGACGGCCGTGACCGAGGCGGGGCATATCGAGCTGGAGCGTGCCGTGGATTCGATCTGGTCCGGCCGCCGTCACCGCGAGGACTACGGTGACCTCGACTCGTTGGTGGAGTCGATCGCGCGGGATGGGCTGTTGCAGCCGATCACGATCACCCCGGACGGGATGCTGATCTGCGGTGCCAGGCGTTTGGCCGCGATCCGCCGGCTCGGGTGGAAGACGGTGAACGTGTGGGTGCGCTCCGGTATCTCCACCACCCTCGGGCAGCTCCTCGCCGAGCAAGACGACAACCTCCTGCACAAGCCCCTCACCCGCACCGAGGAAGCCACCCTCTACGCCGAACTGAAATCCCTCATGGTCGAGGACGCGACTGGCCGGCAGGAAGCATCACGGTTCACCTCGAAACTCGAAAACCCCAGGTCACACGGTGCCGCCACCGTGGCGGCACCACAAAAGGGCGAGACCAGGCAGCAGGCCGCGCTCATGGTCACCGGCCGCAACGCCTATACCTCGCTCGAACGCATCAACGAGTTGCAGAACCTTGCCGCTGACCCTGCACAGCCCGACGACGTCCAGCGGCGGGCACGGGAGGAACTTGACCGGATCGACGCGGGCGGGTCGATCACCGGAGCCCGGCATCGCATCAAAGCCGCACAAGCACTCGCCGAACTCGACACCCTCGCCGGCGACCCCGCACAACCGGCAGGCATCCGCGACACCGCCGCAGCAGGAGCCACGCGTATCCGGGAACTCGAAGACACCGCACGGCCGGCGGATTTGGAACGGCTTGCGGAACTTGCTGTCGAGCGTGCGAAGACTGCGACGAAGAAGCGGCCAGCCCAGCTCGCATCAGCACGGCTCCACGCGGTCGAGGAGCAGCCGCGCGAGTTCCTGCCGGTGCGGTCGTTCGTCTACCTCTGGGACGAGCTCTCCACCTGGACCGAACGCTACGACCCCGAAACCATCGGCCCGACCTTATCGGGTGAGCAATGGACGATGTTCGAGAACGCCGTAACCGCGACGGTCGCGTTCCTGGATGCCGCCCGCACTGCACGAAACGTGCGCCGCGAAACCGCCTGAACCCTCCGCCCATACCCCTGGGTGCTGTGGTGCACCTGTCTGGTGATCCGAATCTCGTTGGGAAGGACACCAGGATGGACCCCACCGCTCGCCGCCGCCGCACCGTGCTGATCGCTGCCATCGCTGGCGGCCTCATCCTGCTCTTCCTCGTCGGTGTCGGCGTCTACGGACTCATCCGCGGACCCCAGACCACCGAACCCGCTGAACCCGCCCGTCCCGATGGGCCGGCGGTAACCAGCCCGGCATTTACCCCGGCAGCGCCGGAGCCGCTGGTCTCCCTCGGCGGACCGGAGGAGTTCGCGGCGGCTGTCGCGGAGGCGCTGTTCACCTGGGATACGACCAGTGGGTATGGGCCTGCCGATTACGCGCAGATGCTCGCCGATGTCACCGCCGACACCGAGGCCGACTCGGCTGCATCCGATGTCCGTTCCTATCTGCCGACGCCGGAGGCGTGGGCGCAGCTCCGCACGCATCAGACGCGGCAGTGGCTCACCGTCGACACGATCGAGATCCCTGCCGCGTGGGAGGACGCCGTCGTCCAGGCGGCGCCGGGGCAGATTCCTGACGGCACGGTCGCGTACACGATCACCGGCACCCGCCACCGCACCGGCTACTGGGGCACCGACCCCATCACCACCAGCCACCCGATCGCGTTCACCGTGTTCCTCACCTGCACCCCCGAACGAACCTCCGCACCGCCGCCGGCCGACCCGATCACCGACACCTGTCTCTTGTTGCGGTTGTCACAGCTCGACAACCCGCTGCGGTGACCGGCCATGCTGAAAAAGCTCCTCGCCGCCCTCACCGTCGCCGCCGTCTGCTTCGGCCCCGCGACCGTCCTCCTATCCGTCGCCGTCCTCGCCAACCCCGCCGTGGCCGCGTGCGCGCCGGGGTCGTTGATCGTGGGGCCGATCCCGGACTCGCTCACTGCGACGACGAAGAACGGTGAGACGGTGACGCTGAATCGTCAGCAGCTCACCCATGCCGCCACGATCATCACGGTTGGTGGGCAGACGGATGGGGTGGGGCGTCCGGGGGTGGTGATCGCGTTGATGGCGGCGCTAACGGAGTCGCACCTGCGGATGCTCGCCAACACCGGCATCTACCCCGAATCCGCGAACTATCCAAACGACGGGGATGCCTCCGATCATGACTCGCTCGGCCTGTTCCAGATGCGCCCGCAAGCCGGGTGGGGCACCGTCGCGGAGCTCATGGACCCGAACTATCAAGCCCGCGCGTTCTACGGCGGACCGGCCGGACCCAACTACCCATCACCGCGCGGGCTGCTCGATATTCCCGGCTGGCGGCAACTCGACCCAGGCAGTGCCGCGCAAGCCGTTGAGGTGTCGGCATATCCGGATCGGTATCAGAACTACCAGCCCGTCGCCGAAGCGATCCTCACCGCCCTCACCCGACCCGCACCATCAACCGGCGGCGGTGGTGAGGTGGTGGTGCCGGAGACCACCAGAGTCGTGTTCCCGTTGCCGGAGGGCTCCTGGGTGCGGACCAGCCCGTTCGGGTGGCGCACCGACCCGATCACATTCGAGCAGGCGTTCCACTCTGGCAGCGACTTCGCCGCCGCCGACGGCACCCCGATCTATGCCGTTGCCGATGGGATCGTCACCCACGCCGGATACACCGGCAACTGGGGTGGACTCATAATCGTGGAGCACACCGTCGGCGGGGAACGGGTCGCGTCGTACTACGCGCATATGTGGGAGCACGGCATCCACGTCACCGAAGGCATGACCGTCACCGCCGGGCAGCACATCGGCGATGTCGGCTCCTCCGGGAAATCCACCGGCCCCCACCTCCACCTCGAAATCCGACCCGGCGGGACCGGGCAGCCCGCGATCGACTCCGACCAATGGCTCACCGACCACGGCGCCGAAGGCATCACCGGCGGCAACGCCTCCCGCGCGTCCTGCACGCTGGGCGGGGGTGGACGCTGATGGACGTGTTTCCCGACTTCGGCGGCGTCGGCGCCGCCGGCGACCTCCGCACCGTGATCGGTGCGCTGCTGATGTTCGTGCTCATCATCGCCGTGCTCACGCTGATCGTCTCCGCGACCATCTGGGCCATCTCATCCTCGACCGGCAACCCCCACACCGCGACCAAAGCCCGGACCGGTGCCTGGGTCGCGCTCGGCACCGCAGCCCTCGCCGGAGCCGGCGTCGCCTGGGTCAACTTCCTCCTGGGCGTCGGCGAACACCTGTAACCCCGCCCCGGTGCGCCGGGTTCCGCGTGGCGATGATCGCACCGTGCGGGCGAACACCCGGATCGGTGCGCGTGTGCGTCTCAGTGACCGTGAATCCCGCGTGCTGCACAACGGTGATGAGCACGTCGACGGGCCACCGGTAGGCGGTGGTGATCGCGTGATCGAATGGCTCGAACACTGGTCCCTCGAAGAACCCGAGGAGGAGTCCGCCACCGGGACGGAGGGCGCGGGCGAACTCAACCAGTGCCGCCGTCGCCGCTGCGGGTTCGGAGTGGATGATCGAGTACCAGGCGAGCACACCGCCCAGCGATCCATCCGGCGCGTCGAGGCGTTCGGCCCGGCCGTCGCGGAACGCGATCCCCGGATGCGCCGCCTGCGCGAGGGTGATGAACTCGGGTGTCGGGTCGATGCCGGTGACATCGACACCGTGCTCATGGAGGTAGGCGGTCCAGTGGCCGGGGCCGCAGCCGACATCGAGCACCGGACCGGTGACCGTCTGCGCCCAGGAGAGCACGAGTTCGCGATCCGGCGCGGCGACAGCCTCCATCACGCCGAGCTGCTGCGCGTACTCGGCCGCACGCGCACCGTAGGCGCGCTGCACCTCACCGACCGTCACGACATGAGGCTCCGGTGGAAGGCGTTGAGCCTGGTGCTGAACGCGTCGGGCTGGTGGATGTTCCACTCGTGGCCGGCGCCGGGCACGAGCTGCAGTTCGGCCCCTGGGATTCCGGCGACGAGTTCTTTGGCGGCGGGGAGGTTCCGGCGGTCTTTCAGTCCGCACAGCACCAGCGTCGGCGCGGTGACCCGCGCGAGTTCTCCCCGGAAGTCCGTCTCACCGACGGCGCGGAGCACCGAGAGCATCCGCGGCTTACTCATCCCCGGCTGGGCGACGACCCTTGCCGGGAGGAGTCGCATGATCGCGTTCTGCACCCGCATGAGTGCCGGGTTCGGGTGGACCTGGCTGCCGGAGAGCACGAGGGATGTGACCCGGGCCGGGGAGTCGATCGCGAACCGCGTGGCGACCATCCCACCCAGGGACAGCCCGACCAGATGCGCCCGCTCCACGCCGAGCCGGTCAAGCTCCTCACGCACAGCCGCCGCTGCCGCTCTCAGCGAGAACCCCTCGCCGTCACCGTCGGCGAGCCCGGCGATGCGGGGCGCGATTCCGGTGAACCCGTCGGGGAGGGCGGCGATCTGGGGATTCCAGGAGTCGGTGCCGGCGCCGATGCCGTGAAGGAACACGACGGTCTGCGCTTCGGGTGCCATCGCTCGAGTTTATCGGCGGGGCCTGTGGGTGCACCTGGCTGACAAGTCCGCCATTCCCCGGCGCTTGTGAGCAGAAGGAGCATCCCTGTGATTGATATTGATCCGAACGGTACCGGGCTTCCCGGTATCGAGCAGTTGCGCATCATCGTCGGCGCGGTCATGACTGTCGGTCTGATCCTCTCCGTCCTTGCCCTGATCGTCTCCGCGATCGTGTGGGGCTTCGGCGCGAACAGCAGCAACCCGCACCTCGCGTCGCGCGGGAAGGTCGGGGTGCTCGTGTCCTGCGGGGCAGCGATCATCTGCGGTGCCGCGGTGACACTCATCAACTTCTTCTGGGGCGTCGGCCAAGCCGTCTAACCCCACCGCGACGAGGGAAGGAGGATGCGGTGAGTGTGTGTGATGTGCCGGTGATCTCGGCCGTATGCGACACCGTCGGGCAAGGAGCAGCGACGTTGATCGCGGCCCCGTTCGACTGGCTCGCCCAGGCGATGGGCGGGGCGGCGGCGTGGCTGTTCGAGGCGGTCTGGGCGGTGTTCGACACCACCACCCTCGTCGACGTCACCGACGAAGGCTACGTCGGGGTCTACAACATCCTCTTCGGGGTCGCAGTGTTCGTGGTCCTGATCTTCTTCTGCCTGCAACTGATCACCGGGCTCATCCACCGCGACCCCACCGCCCTCACCCGCGCCGCCCTCGGAGCGGCGAAAAGCATCCTCGGCTCCTTCGTTGCCATCGGCCTCACCGGGCTGTTGTTGGAGATCACGGATCAGCTCGCGGTCGGGATCGTGCAGGCCACGGGGAACACGATGGAATCCATCGGCGACCGCATCACCCTGCTCGCAGCGGGGTTCGCGGGGATCAACATAGCAGCACCCGGTGTCGGGGCGATCGTCACGATCTTCCTCGCCGGCCTCGCCATATCGGCGGCTGCGATCGTGTGGTTCTCCCTCCTGATCCGCAAAGCCCTCCTTCTGGTCGCGATCGTGTTCGCCCCCATCGCTCTCGCCGGATTCTCGTGGGATGCGACCAAAGGCTGGTTCGGAAAATGGGCAACCTTCGTGATCGCCTTGATCCTGTCGAAACTCGTGCTGGTGGTGATCTTCCTCGTTGCCATCACCCAGGTGTCTGCTCCGATTGAGCTTGATCTGGCGTCGATCAGCGACCCCATCGCAGGGGTCGTGCTGATGTTCATCGCCGCGTTCGCCCCGTACATGACCTACAAGTTCGTCACGTTCATCGGCTTCGATATGTACCACTCGATGAGCGCCGAACAAGAAGCAAAATCCGCCCTCAACCGCCCCATCCCCGTCCCATCCGCGCCGAAGACCGACGGGGCGAAGAAGGTACTCGACGGCGCCGGCGAAAAGGGCGGTAGTGCGGCACCATCCGGCGGAAACACCCCACCCGCAACGACCGCCACTCCCGCCGCCGGAGGAAGCGCAGCAGGTGGTTCCGGTGCCGCAGCA
Organism: Microbacteriaceae bacterium; assembly: GCA_019638805.1. GTDB lineage: Bacteria > Actinomycetota > Actinomycetes > Actinomycetales > Microbacteriaceae > JBDSKH01. The sequence goes on from JAHBTA010000001.1 coordinate 232,346, forward strand.
GGTGCGAGTGCCGGGAGCGCGGGCGGCGGTGCTGGCGCAGCCGGTGCCGGGGCCGGCGGGGCTGCTGCTGCGGGGCCCGCGGCAGCAGTCGTAGTCGGAGCTCAGGTGGTCGGCGCGGCAGCGACCGCGGGGCCAAAGCTCGGCGGCAAGGTCGGCGGCGCCGCGGAAGGTCACGCGGCAGGGGCCGGTGAGACCGTGCAACCCACACCACCACCGCCCGCACCGAGTCACACGCCGACCGCGCCACCGGCACGACCTGCACCCTCGACGCCGCCGCCAGCATCGGCGCCGACGCCGTCTGCCGGGAAGGAGTGAGACTGATGTCGAGTCAGCAGAACACGAGCAGTGCGGGGTTTGGGTTGCGGGCGGTGCAGTTCTCCCGCCTCACCCGCCGCGGCATCCTCCTCGGCCTCTCCCTCCCGCAACTCATCGTCCTCGCCACAGGTGTCCTCTCCATCGTCGGCGCCCTCTACGCCGGCGGCGGAATGCTGTTGGCCTGGACCGCACCCATCTGGTTGCTCTGTGCAGCGCTCGCTTGGACCCCGGTCGGGGGTCGGAAGCTGATCGAGTGGGTGCCCGTCACCGCCCGGTGGGTGGCGCGCACGCGGGCGCAGCAGACGGTGTTCCGGCGGCGGGTCGTGAAGCCTCGTCCTGCGGGGACGTTGGCGTTGCCGGGTGACGCGGCGTCGCTGCGGGAGTGGGAGGACCCGGAGACCGGGGCCGCGATGATCCACGACCCTCACACGCAAACCCTCACCGCGATCGTCGGCGTCTCACATCCCGCGTTCGTGCTCCTCGACCCCGGTGAGCAGGAACGCCGCGTCGCCACCTGGGGTCGCGTGCTCGCCACCACCTGCCGGTCCGGGCGGATCGCCCGCCTGCAAGTGTGCGAACGCACCCTCCCCGACGGGGGTTCCGGGCTGATCGAATGGTGGCAACGCCACGGCACCGATGACGGCTCCTGGACCTCCACCGTGTACCGGGAACTCATCGACCGCGCAGGCCCCGCCGGAGAACGCCACGCCACCACCATCAGCCTCGCCCTCGAGCTCAAAACCGCAGCCCGACAGGTACGCACCAACGGCGGCGGCATCAAAGGTGCTGCCGCTGTCCTGCGGCAGGAGATGACGACACTGACGTCAGCGTTGCGGGCGGCGGAGCTCACGATCACCGGGTGGCTCACCCCTGCCCAGGTCGCGGTGATCCTCCGATCCGCCTACGACCCCGCTACCGCCGCGATCCTCGAACGGAACACCGACGTCGGGCGCACCCTTGCGACCGCGGGGCCGGTTGCGGTCACCGAGTCGTGGGATCGACTGCGGTCGGATTCCGCGTTCCATGCGGTGCTGTGGGTCAGTGAGTGGCCGAGGTCGCAGGTGTATCCGGGGTTCCTCGCACCCGTGTTGTTGTCGTCGGGGATTCAACGATCGTTCTCGCTGGTGTGCACGCCGATCCGGTCGGATCAGGCGGCACGTGACATCAGGAAGAAGAAGACCGAGCTGATCTCGGACGCGGCGCAGCGGCAGAAGATGGGGCAGATCGAGGACGCCTCCCAGACCGCCGAATATGGTGACGTACTTCAACAGGAAGCCGACCTCACCGCCGGTCACGGCGTGCTCCGCTACACCGGCCTCATCAGCGTCTCCGCCCCGTCCCCGGAAGAACTCGACACCGCGGTCGCGACGATCGAACAGGCCGCGATCCAAGCCTCCTGCGAGACCCGCCGCCTGGTCGGGCAGCAGGCCCAAGCCTTCACGGTCGCAGCGTTGCCGCTGTGCCGCACCGTCTGACCGACAGGAGCCCCGTCATGCCAACCTTCCAGAACCCGACCACGGATGCTGCGGAAGCGTCCGAAGCGCTCTGTGGGCTCGCGCACGCCTCCCGCGTGTTCGAGGACCCCGCCGACACCTACACGGTGCTGGGTGATCTGCTTGCCGGGGTGCGCTCTCTCCGGCAAGTGCTCGACCAGCTCGCCACCGCCCACGTGACGAACCGGGTGCGCGCGCACGATGACGCCGGGGATCAGACCGCTGGTGCGACCTACGCTCTTGCCGCGACAGCGGAACTGCAGCAGGCCGCGGCGCTACTGGACGGGGTACACGACCGGGTGGATGCGGCAATGTCCGTCTCGGGGCGGATCGCCTGGCATCCCGCCCTTACAGCACCGGGGCCGGTGTCGCGGTGGGTGAGCGTGGTGTTCCTGCAAGGCCAGGACGCCGACGAGGTGCTGACGATCATCGACCGTGACGGCACTGATGCGGCGATCGAGCACCTGGCCGGGTTCGACATGGGCGAGGAGACCACACAGGCCGCGCTCGTCAACGGATACGTCTACGACACCATCCCCACCGGCCCCCTCGACCACACCACCACCACCACAGGCATCTACGCGCTGACGTACAACCATGACCACGGGCACGTCTCCCTGCTCCGCGCACACCCGGAAACACGAGAACCGGATGCTCAGGCTCCGGCGGCGCGGACAACGCCGAGCCGTCCACCGTCGCGCAGGCACGCACCGGCGGTCGTAGAGGAAGATGACTGGTTCGCGCCGTCGCAGTCCTCCTCGGTGTCTCGGGGGCGGGCGCTGTGAGCGATCGCCAGAAGCTCCATACCGCGGCGCTGGTCGAACCGGCCGGGGAACGCCGTAAGCAGCGGAAGGCACGCAAGTCCGCCGCCGCGAAGATCGAGACCACCGCCCGCAGAGCCGAGCAGACAGCGGAGCGTGAACGGGGTGCGGCGGAGCGGGCCGAACGCCGCAACACCACCTACCTACCCGCCGCCGGCGAACCAGGGGTGGCGGCGTTGCGGACGCCGGGGCGGTTGCGGTTGCCGCGGCACCAGGACACGTCCGCGACGCTCGCGGGCGCGTACCCGTTCCTCGCCGAAGGTGGCCTCGGCGCCGACGGCGTGTTCATCGGCCAAGACCTGTACTCCGGAGGCTCGTTCGTCTACGACCCCTGGACCCTCTACGCCCGTGGGGTCATCACGGCACCGAACATCGTCCTGGCTGGCATTGTCGGCTCCGGCAAATCCTCCCTCGCGAAGTCGCTCTATACGAGGTCGATCCCGTTCGGACGCCGCGTGTATGTGCCCGGCGACCCGAAGGGCGAGCATACGGCGGTCGCCGAAGCTGTCGGCGGGCGGGCGATCGTGCTCGGACACGGGCTCCGCAACCGGCTCAACCCGCTCGATGAGGGCCACCGCCCGTCCGGGGTGAGCGATGCGGAATGGGCGGCGCAAGTCGCATCCCGCCGCCGTGAACTCATCGGCGCACTCGCAGAAACCGTCCTTGATCGGGTGCTGTCCCCGTTGGAGCACACCGCAATCGACCTCGCCCTGAGAGACACCGTCCGATCCAGCGACGTACCGATCCTCCCTATGGTCGTCGACCGCATCCTGAACCCCGACCCCGTGACCGACACGGATGGCCGGCTGGCGGAGGACGGCCGGCTCGTCGGCCACGCGCTCCGCCGCCTCGTTGCCGGTGATCTCGCGGGGCTGTTCGATGGGCCGTCGACCGTGCGGTTCGATCCATCGCTGCCGATGGTCAGCCTGGACCTGTCCCGCGTCGCGGAGAACAGCACGTTGATCTCGGTGCTGATGACTTGCTCAAGCGCGTGGATGGAGTCGGCGCTGATGGACCCGAACGGCGGGCACCGGTGGGTGATCTACGACGAAGCCTGGCGACTCATGGCCTACCCCGCACTCCTGCGCCGCATGGACGCGCAATGGCGACTCGCACGCCACTACGGGATCGCGAACCTCTTGATCTTCCACAAACTCACCGACCTCGACAACGTCGGCGACTCCGGCTCCGCGATGCGCGCCCTCGCGAACTCGCTTCTGGCGAATGCAGAGACCAGGATCATCTACCGGCAAGAACCCGACCAACTCGGAGCCACCGCCGCAGCCCTCGGACTCACCGGCACCGAACAGAAACTCCTCCCAGGCCTCGGCACCGGACAAGGACTCTGGCGCATCAAAGAACGCTCCTTCGTCGTCCAGCACCAACTCCACCCGGCAGAACTCGCCGCATTCGACACCACCGCACGAATGAAGGGCAAAAGTGACGAGTTCCCGCGAATGCGTTCGGAAATCCGGGGAACTTGAGTACTCAGAGCCTACTAGAGCCCAGTTGAGGGTGCGAGTTTTGGGAACCCGTCAACGTGCCTCGGTTCTTGCGCTATAGAGAGTGAGTTGGTGAGACCGGCGACGGGCAATCGTCACATGCTTGGCTCGTGGGGCCGTCGGCATCGTCCAAAAGGTTGAGATTCAGTTCAATATTGTTCGCGATGCCGTAGGAGGAACTTCCTGGTGGGGTTGATGGCATGGCAGTTTCTCGCACTCGTGGATCTTTCTCCGACCGGCTGACTTCGCGCGGCGGGGCGTGGGTATCGCTCGGTCTCGTCTTGTTGATCATGGTCGTCTTGTTCGGTGTGTTCGGGTCGGCGAAGGCCCCGGCGCGAAACGATCAGGCGCCTGCGAGTGCGGAGTCCACGCAAACGAGCGAGCTGTTGGGGAAGTTCCCGAACGCGGACCGTCAGTCCGTGCTCGTCGTCGCGTCCCGCGATGACGGCGCGAAGCTCTCCGAGGGTGAGATCGAGGAGCTCAAAGGTCTCCTCCCGGTGCTCGACGCCCGTTCGGATGCGGCCTCGTCCGGGCCGATGGTCAGTGACGATGGGAAGGCTGCGGTCCTGATCACACCGATCAAGGTCGGCGAGACGAACACGGACACGGCGGCGGTGATCAAAGAACTGCGCACGGATGTCGCCGACCATGCGCCGGCGGGGATGTCGCTGTTGGTGACCGGCGGGCCGGCGTTCGGCGCGGATGTCGCGGCCTCGTTCGAGGGCGCCGACTTCACGTTGCTGCTGGTGACGATCCTGATCGTCGCGATCCTCCTCATCGTCACCTACCGGTCGCCAGTGCTGTGGCTGATCCCGCTCGTCGCGGTTGGGCTCGCGGACGGGCTCGCGGGCCGCCTGACGGCCGCGGCAGGCGCGGCATGGAACCTTCAGTTCGATGCGGGCATCATCAGCGTGCTCGTGTTCGGCGCGGGCACCAATTACGCGCTCCTGCTGATCTCCCGGTACCGAGAGGAGCTCCAGGCGACGCAGAACCACCGGCAAGCGCTCAGCGCGGCATGGCGGAAGACTGTTCCTGCGATCCTGGCGTCGAACGTCACGGTCGTGCTCGCTTTGCTGACGCTCGTGCTCGCGGTGATCCCTGGCACGCACGGGCTCGGGATTTCATCCGCGATCGGGCTGCTGGTCGCTCTCGCCGCGGTCCTGTTCTTGCTGCCACCGCTGCTGGCGGTGTGCGGGCGGAAGGTGTTCTGGCCGTTCATGCCCAAGCCGGACGACACCGGCAAGCAGGGCGGCGCGTGGCGGAGGATCGCGACGAGTGTCGTGAAGCGTCCGGTAGCGAGTCTCCTCGCCGGGGTCGCGCTGCTCGCGGTGATGGCGACCGGCTTGTTCGGGACATCGGTCGGGCTCGATCAGATCGAGAAGTTCCGGGTGCAGTCCGAGTCCGCGGCGGGGCTGGAGGTCCTGTCGGATCATTTCCCGCCTGGTGAGGCGCAGCCGATCTTCATCGTCGCGAACAGCACGGAGGCCGATGCCGTGGTCGCGGCGGCGGACGACGTGGAGGGCGTGGTCCGGGCCCACCCGGTCGGCACCACGGACGACGGGTCGCTCACGAAGATCATGGTGACCAGCGAGTACGCGCCGAGCACCGAGGACAGTCTCACCCAGATCGAGGAGCTGCGCGACGCGGTGCACGGGGTGCCGGGAGCGGATGCGCTCGTGGGCGGCGCGGTCGCCACCGATCTCGACGCGCGTGCCGGGAATCAGCAGGATCTCTGGCTGGTCGCACCGCTCGTACTCGCGGTGAGTTTCCTCGTGCTTCTGATCCTGCTGCGCTCAATCGTCGCCCCGGTGCTGCTGCTTCTGGTGAACCTCGCCAGTGCGGTCGCCGCGATCGGCGCCGGTGCGTGGCTGAGCCGGGTGCTGTTCGGCCAGCACGCCCTCGATCTGCAGGTGCCGTTGCTGGCGTTCCTGTTCCTCGTCGCCCTCGGCATCGACTACACGATCTTCCTCGTGCACCGCGCCCGCGCCGAGGCTACGGTCCGCGGCACGCGGGAGGGCATGGTCGAGGCGATCGCCCACACCGGCAGCGTGATCACGAGCGCGGGCATCGTTCTCGCGGCCGTGTTCGCCGCACTCGGCGTGCTGCCGCTGGTAACCCTCGGACAGCTCGGCCTGATCGTAGGTGTGGGGGTGATCGTCGACACGCTGGTGGTGCGCACGGTGATCGTGCCGGCGATCTTCGCCCTCGTCGGCGACCGCATCTGGTGGCCCGGAAAGCCGGGCCGGGGAGAATGGACGCATGAACATCCTGCACGCGCCGCTGACGCGCACTGACCAGGTGGGGCCGGTAGCCACCGGCGCCACCGTGCGGGCGATGGAGATCGGTCAGCACCTCATCGCCGCCGTCCTCACTCTGATCGGAGTGATCCGCGCCATCGGCGACGGTACCCCGATTCCGGCTGCGATCGTCGCGGGCCTGGCGATCCTGGCCTGGCATACGGCCGGAACGATCCTGCCGTCCCGGACCCGCTCCCAGCGGATCGTCGTGTGGTGGCTGGTCGGGTTCGCGGTGATCTGGGTCGCGGCGGTCGCGGTGTCCGCGGAGTTCGTGTGGATCGCGTTCCTGCTCTGGTTGCTCGCCGGGCACCTGCTGCCCGTCCCGTGGGGGTTGCTGTTCTCCGGGCTGGTGCTCACGGTGGTGATCATCGCCCCGATCCTGCATCACGGCACCACGAGCTACGCGAACGTGTTCGGGCCGCTCATCGGCGGGATCTTCGCGTTCGGGATCTCGCGTGGCTATCTCCAGCTCCTCCGAGACGGGGCTGAACGCGAGCGCCTGGTGGCCTCGCTCACGAGAGCGCAGCAGGAGACGGCCGATCTGCAGGATGAGCTCGCACTCGTTCAGCGCGAATCGGGTGCGGTCGCCGAGCGCACCCGCATCTCCCGGGATATCCACGACACGATCGCGCAGGCGCTTTCCTCGATCCGGCTTCTCGCCCACGCCGGAGCCGGCCGCACGGAGGATGCCGATGCTGTGCGGACCCTCGAACAGGTTGAGACGTTGGCGGGCGACAGCCTCTCCGATGTGCGGCGCATCGTCGCCGCGCTCGCGCCCGCCGAGCTTGAGGACAATGCCCTCGCGGCGGCGCTCCGCCGCATGCTCGACCGCGCAGAGGACGAGATAGGCCTCCGCACCGAGTTGCATGTCGATGAAGCACTCCCCGCGCTCTCCACCGAGGTCGAGGTCGCACTGCTGCGTACCGCGCAGTCCGCGCTCGCGAACGTGCGCCTGCATGCGGACGCCACCCGGGTCGTGATGAGTCTGATCGATTCGGGCTCCGCGGTGCGGCTCGATCTCATCGACGATGGCACCGGGTTCGACGTCCACGCATGGGACCAGACCATGGAACCCGGATCGGAGGCGTCGAGTTACGGGCTCAGATTCATGCGCGCCCGGCTCCGGGAACTCGGCGGCGGCCTCGATATCGAAAGCGCCCCAGGTGAAGGCACCGCGATCTCGGTGCACCTCCCGATCCACCCCATCACCACGACGCAGGCTTCCGGCAGTGAGCCGGCCGCAGAGGAGACGCCATGACCACGACCGTGCTGCTCGTCGACGACCATCCCGTCGTCCGCAGCGGACTCCGCGCCGTCCTCGACACCGACACGGTGCACGTTGTCGGCGAAGCCGCCACCGGGGAAGAAGCCGTCACCCTCGCCGCCCACCTTCACCCCGACGTGGTGCTGTGCGACCTCCGCCTCGGAGCCGGCATCGACGGCATCCAGACCACCGCCGCACTTCGCGCGCTCGACCCGGCACCGGCCGTGCTCATCCTCACGACCTTCGACCGCGACGCCGAGATCCTCGGCGCGATCGAAGCCGGCGCCGCCGGCTACCTTCTGAAAGATGTCGCGCCCGAAGTGATCATCGAAGGCATCCACCGCGCAGCCGGGGGCGACATGTTCCTAGCCCCCGATCTCGCAGGCCGAGTCCTGCAGGGCATGCGGAACCCGCTGCCGCGCCTCACCGAAAGGGAGCTCGAGGTGTTGCGGCTCATGTCGACGGGCGCGGCGAACAAGGACATCGCTCGCACCCTGTTCGTCACCGAGGCCACCGTGAAGAGCCACATCGCGCACATCTTCACCAAGCTCGACGTCGACAGCCGCTCCCGCGCAATCCACCTCGCCCAGGAAACCGGCCTCATCTAACCCCGCAGCTCTCATCCTCTACTCGAAAGGAATCCCCACTCATGAGAAAGCTCTTCAACGCCGCGTTCATCTACATGCTCGTAGGCGTCGCCTCCGGTCTGTTCTACCGTGAGTTCACCAAGCTCAACGACTTCCCCGAGGGCCAGTTCACCCAGCTCGGCCTCGCCCATACGCACCTGCTGACCCTCGGGTTCATCGTGTTGCTGATCGTGCTCGTCATCGAGAAGGTCTTCACGATCTCCCGCAGCCCGAAGCTGTTCGCCTGGTTCTTCTGGCTGTACAACGCCGGCGTGATCCTCACCTCCGCGATGCTCATCTGGCACGGCACCCTCACCGTCCTCGGTCGGGAATCGAACGCGATGATCGCGGGGATCGCGGGTCTGGGGCACATCGCAATCACGGCGGGCATGATCGTCTTCTTCGTCGCGCTCCGCCGCGCCGTTACCGGCCGCACGCCGGTGCCCGCCGAAGCCGCAGCGGCCTGACCATGACTGCAGCACCGACCGCTCAGGAGAGCGCGCCGACCCGGCGGGACTGGCTCGGCCTCGCCGTTCTCTCCATCGGGCTCGGCCTTATCGTGCTCGACGGCACGATCGTCGGTGTCGCGCTGCCCGCCATTATCGGCGACCTGCATCTCGACCTCACGGACGCGCAGTGGGTGAACAGCCTCTACGCCGTGCTGCTCGCCGCCCTCCTGCTCTCCACGGGGAATCTCGCGGACCGGTGGGGGCGCAAGCGGCTCTTCCTCGCCGGTCTCATCGTGTTCGTCGCTGGCAGTCTGCTCGCCGCCGCCGCGTCGACCGCGGGGGTGCTGATCGGGGCGCGTGCGGTGCAGGCAGTCGGGGCGGCGTTCATCATGCCCTCCACTCTGTCAACCGTGAACGCCGTGTTTCGAGGCAAATACCGTGCCGCGGCGTTCGGGGTATGGGGCGCCGTGATCTCCGGCGCTGCCGCCGTCGGCCCACTCGCCGGCGGTGCTCTCACCCAGTGGGCCTCGTGGCACTGGATCTTCCTGGTGAACCTCCCACTTGGCGTCCTCGTGTTCATTGCCGCGCTCTTCACCGTGCCCGAGACGCGCGGTGAGAAAAGGCGTCCCGGTGTCGATGTCGACGGCGCGCTGCTCAGCGCCATCGGATTCGGGGCGCTCGTGTTCGCCGTCATCGAAGGCCCCGACCTTGGCTGGTGGACCCCGAAGAGTGACCTCACCGTCTTCGGATGGGTATGGCCGAAAGATGCAGCGATCTCCGCCGTGCCCGTCGCGTTCGCCGTTGCCGCGATCGCGCTGGTCCTGTTCGTGATCTGGGAACGACACCGCGAGAAGGTGCAGCGCGCCGCGCTCCTCGACCTCGGCCTGTTCTCGTTCTCCACGTTCTCGTGGGGGAACCTCACCGCCGCGATGGTCGCCGTCGGTGAGTTCGCGATCATCTTCGTCCTCCCGCTCTACCTCATCAACGCCCTCGGCCTCGACGTCATGGGCGCCGGCCTCGTGCTCGCCGCGATGGCCGTCGGCGCGTTCCTCTCCGGTGCCGCGGCCCGGCATCTCGCCGCGAGGTTCGGCGCGCCCGGCACCGTGCTCATCGGCCTCGGCCTCGAAGTCGCAGGCGTCCTCACCCTCGCCCTGCTCCTGGGGCCCGCGACCTCGGGCTGGCTCATCGCGATCCCTCTGATCGTCTACGGTCTCGGCCTCGGTCTCGCCTCCGCACAGCTCACCGGTACCGTCCTTCGGGACATCCCCGTCGAAGTCTCCGGCCAGGGATCGGCCACGCAGAGCACCGTCCGGCAGATCGGTTCCGCCCTCGGTACCGCATTCGCCGGAGCGACGCTCTCGATCTCCCTCGCGCTCACTCTCCCCGCCGCCCTCGGCGACGCGGGACTCACCGGCGCGGAGGCGGACTCGCTTGCGGACGCCACCCGCCAGTCCGCGGGCACCACGATCATGCAGCTCCGAGAACAGGGAAGCAGTAGCAGTCTCGGCGATCAGACCGCGACGGCTGTCGACGCGCTCACGAGCGGATTCGCCGATGCGACCCGCTGGGCGCTCCTGATCGCGACCGTATTCCTCGCGCTCGGATTCATCGGCGCCCTACGCCTGCGCCGTGCATCGGTTGCGACTCCCATCAACCCGTCAGCACAGCAAGAGGCTCATCCTTCATGACCACGACAAAGAAACCCCAGACCATCAGCCCGCGCATGCTCTTCCGGAGCTTCGCCATCGCCGAGATGTTCACCTGGGCCGGCCTCATCACCGCGCTCATCCTCCGCGCGTTCGACGTCGCCAACCTCGTCCCGATCGCCGGAGGCATCCACGGATTCGTCTTCCTGTGCTACTCCGCGAGCACGATCTTCGTCTGGGTGAACCAGAAATGGCCTCTCCGACTCGGCCTCACCGGGCTGCTGCTCGCGATCGTGCCATTCGCCACGATGCCGTTCGAGATCATCGTCGATCGCAAAGGACTGCTGGCCGGCGACTGGCGGCTCGCACCCGGCGGTGAGGCACCGCACGGGTTCATCGAGCACGTCCAGGCCTGGATACTACGACATGTACTCCTGTCGATCATCCTGCTGATCCTGCTCGTCACGGCACTCTTCGTCACCCTGCTCTGGCTCGGACCGCCCGTGCCCCGCGCCTGAGAAGCAAGATGCACCGTTTGGGCCTCTCTCAAGCAGCCTGAGCATGAGGACAAGCCTCACGAGTCGTGGACGCTCTCTGAAAGCACACGAACTCGCCGGACGGGAATCTCCTCATGGAAAGAGGGCTGCCCGAGAGTCGCGGCGTAGCGGGATGCGCCTGCGATGCTCAGGCCGAAGAGGTCGCAGATGCGGCGCACGTCGCCGCCGGTGGCGTAGATCTCTTGGAGGATACGGTCGCTGCGCAGGGATTGCGGATTCAGGCCGGCTTTCTTCCAGGGGAACGTGTGGCCGGGAGCAAGCAGTCTCGGCGCCGTGTTCTGCGTGATGAACAGGTGCGGGTTGAGAGTTCGCGGCCACCTCGCGGCCCGGTGGTCAAGCCAGGCAGCGAGACGCACTTTGACTGGCTCAGCGAGCGGAATGGTCCGGCCGTCAGGCAGAGTGAGGCGGCCGTCGACGATGTCGGTGAGCTGGATCGCGCGGGTCTGCCCGTTGGTCAGGGCGTGGAACGCGACGATCGCGACGCCGAGCGCCGTGGCCGGGTCGGGGTGGTTCAGCGCGGCGCGGATCACAGCTGGGTCGAGGGGCATCGGGATCGTCTGCCGGACGCTCACCGTCGGTAGGTCTTTCATCGGGTTGGTGAAGATGAGCTTGCGGGCTTTGAGGATGGAGAACACCGAGCGGAGTCCGCGGTCGGCCCAGTGTCGTTGGCTCGGCTCGTCGGGCATCACCTGAGAGACCATGCGCGTGTTGATCTGCGCGAGGGATTCGACGCCGGCGCCGGCCCAGGCGTGGAGAATAGGCGCAAGGCCGAGGATCAGCGTGCGGGTGGTGTGATCATCGCGGGGTTTGCGGCGGGGCGGAGTGTGAGAGCCGTGGCGCATGATCTCGAACCAGACGACGAGCTGGTCGATCATCGCCTGCGGGAGCCCCTCGGTTTTCGACTCGAAGTAGGTGACGATCGTCGGCACCCGGTCGTCGATGAGGAAGCCGGCCTCGGCGAGAACATCGAGAGTGGAGACCCGGTTCGTGTTGGTGTCGTAGCCGCTCAGCCGTAAGACCTCGCTGGCCCGGACCTGGGTGGCGCCGTCCGGCCGGATCAGCTGGATCATCTTCAACGAGCGGCGGACCTGGTTCGTCTGGCGCTCGGACCAGCCGAACTTCTCCGCGTGCGAGAACACGATCGTGTCGGTCATATAGGTCCAATCCCGTGCTCCGGCCGTCGTCGCCTGCCGCAGCAACTCTGGATCCGGGTCGATGTGGAACAGCTCGGGCTGACCCCACTCCGCCTGCCGGTCGAGCTGCGCTGCGAGAGCCCTGCGGAGCGCCCGAACCCCCGAACTCGATCGTTTGGGCTTGCGGGGCGCGGGCAGGTTCGCGAAGAAGAGCTGTTGCCCGATGCGAGCGAGGACTGCGAGATCGGGTGCCTGTCCGGGCTCGGCGACCCGGCGGGCGGATTCGAGACAGAGCCGACATGCTCCTTGCACGCCGATCGGGGCGTGCCGTCCGCAGTAGGTGCAGTCGCCGACCGGGTAGTGCCCGAACCACCATCGGCAGGCCCAGCAGCGCCAGTTGTGACGACGGTAGACGCCCCAGGCGAGGCAGTCCTTGCAGGAGCCGAGGTAGTCGGGGCTTCCGGGGTGGCAGCGTTCGCACAGGCCCTGGCTGAAGTACGAACTCGAGCCGCATCGCTCGCAGGGCGGAGGGGTGAACGGGCCGCCGGGCATGCAGTCGTAGCAATACTCGACGCGGGGCCATGTCCATGCCGCCCGGTTCACGCCGCAGGAGAAGCAGGTACGCGGAGGCCGATAGCGGGAACCGATCCCCGGCGTTGTGCTCATAGCGGTGGCGTCGAGCGCGGGTTCCCTGGCCGCGGCCGGACGATTGGCGGAGTGTCGGAGGCCCCGGCGATCATCTCTTTGGCGGGCTTGCGGGCGAGTACCTTGTCGGGTTCACGGACGAGCAGGTCGCTCGGCTCGCAGGACAGGACGTGGCAGATCACGTCGAGGTCATCGAGGCGGATCGTGGTGGGGTTGCCCGTCCAGAGCGCCGACATCTTGCCGAGGCTGAGTTCCAGACCGGCGTCGGCGAGCATCCGCCGCAGCTCGGCAGACTTCCAGATGCCGCGCTCGGCGGCTTTCAATCGCAGGTTCCAGAGCATGTCAGTCGTCTCCTCCCAAGCGTTGCTCGATACGGGCGTTGGCCTGCAGCCAAGCATTCTCGATGTGCTCGCCACGAACGTGGATGTACTGGCTCGTGGTCGAGAGCCAGTTGTGGCCGAGCAGTTCTTGGAGCGCCTTCAAGTCCATCCCGGCCCCGTAGAGCGAGGAGGCGCAGTAGTGCCGGAGGACATGCGGCGTCATGCGCCCCGCCCACGCCGGCAGCCACTTCTCAGTCTCATCGGCCAGAGCGCGACGCAACGCGTTCGGGCCGACCCGCAACGGACGATCCAGGTCGCGGTCGATGCGTTCGCTCGGCAGCATCGGCGCATCCGGGTTGCTCCAATCCGACCCGAACAGGGGGCGGACTTCGGCAAGCCACCAGTCGATCAACTCGGCTGCGCCATTGATCGCGGGGATCAGGCGGGGCTTGTAACCGCGGCCGCGTGAGCCTTTCCCGAATCGGACGTGCAACTTGCCGATCTGCCCGAGGTCTGGCCGCCAATCCCGAATGTCGAGCATCACCGACTCACTGATCCGCAGCCCGACCCTGCGCCAGAGCGACGCGGCGAAGTAATCCCTAGCGGCAGGCAGGTACTTCCGGGCATCCGCGATCGACAGACGCCAACACTCGAAGAACTCGGCGACCTCGGCATCCGAGGGCGGCACCCGCACCTTGCCCAACGAGACCCCGGAGGGCCGGTTCCACTCGTCGATCGGCTGCTCGACCACGATCCCGGTCGCGGCGCGAATCTCGCCGAGATAGCGGGCGATCAGGAAGTCATAGAACTGGGCGATCATGCCCGCCTTGCTCGCCCGAGTCGACTGAGCTCGCCCCAGGCGACGCTGCTCGGCGAGGAAGTTGTCGCCGTCGGCGTAGCCCGCAGACCAGATCGGCCCGGACAACGACTGGGCGAAGTCGAACACGACCGACCGGGAACTGGTGATGTAGCCGTCCGAGATCCCCGCCGCAGCCTGCGCCAGAGCGTACTGGTCGATCAGTTCCTGCTCGAAATCGTCAGCATCCAGCGGCGACGCCACGAGCGGCGTCGCCAGCAAGCTCGGCACTGGCCTCAGCACCATCGACCCACCTGTTCAGGAATCCTGCCCATACATCGAGATTACACCGAAACCTTCGAGAATTCCGAAGTCTTGTCAGGCGATCTTCGAGGCGCGACGAACCTAGTAATCCTGCGGCGTGGACGCACCTTCCACCTATGAAATGCCCAGATGAACTCGTAGCAATGGAGACAAAGTTTACGAGTTCGCCGGATTTCGTTCGGAAATCTCAGGACCCCGCGCACCCACCGTCACATGCAGGGTAGGTGAGTTTTCGGGTTCGAGGAACCTGTTGATCGATGTTCACCGCGGCCAGAACGTTTCGAAGATGCTACCGCTCGTTCACTATCTGTTTTCGTTATCGAAGTACGATACTGACATGAATGTGGGCGAGCCTGGATTCGAGCACCGGGATCTGTTATCGGGCTTGGTGCGAATGCATGTGCTGCATCACGCGGCGCAGGAAGAGATCTACGGGAAGTGGATGATCGAGGAACTCGCCAGCCACGGCTACCGGCTCTCCCCAGGAACGTTGTATCCGATGCTGCACCGGATGGTGACCACCGGGTACCTCACCGTGCGTTCGGTGCGTGATGGCAGCACGGTGCGCAAGTACTACGCCGCAACCGATAAAGGTCGAGAAGGTCTCGCCTTGGCTCGGGAACGCGTGCAAATCTTCACCCGGAAGGATCCCTCCGATGACCGACCAGGCCAGTGAGCCCCAGACAGAGACTCGCGGGTCGGTGTGGGAGGTGTTCCGGGTCTTCCTAAAGCTCGGTGTGACGTCGTTCGGTGGACCGATCGCACACCTCGGATACTTCCGCGCCGAGGCCGTCGAGCGTCGGAAGTGGCTGGATGACCGGGAGTACGCCGACCTCGTCGCGCTCTGCCAGTTCCTGCCGGGACCTGCATCGAGCCAGGTGGGGTTCGGGATCGGCCTTCACCGCGCCGGAACTTGGGGCGCGATTGCCGCGTTCCTAGCGTTCACGCTCCCATCTGCGGTGCTGATGGTCCTGTTCGCGTCCGGCGCGGCCCTGTTCTCGGGCCCAGTCGGGGCGGGACTGCTGGGCGGGCTGAAAGTCGTCGCGGTCGCGATCATCGCGCAGGCTGTGTGGGGGATGGCGAAGACCCTGACTCCCGACCGGCAGCGAGCATCGATCGCGGCCGTCGCTGCGGTCGCGGCACTGGTGTTCGCAGGCTCCATCGGGCAGGTGGCCGCGATCGTGCTCGGCGCGATCGCGGGGTACCTGTTCTGTCGCACCGACACCGGCGAGAGCGGAAGCACCTTGCATTTCCCGGTCCGTCGCAGCGTCGGTGTCGCGTCCTTGGTCTTGTTCGCAGTGCTGCTGTTCGGCGGGCCACTGATGGCGCTTGCAACCGGGAATGCCGAGGTGAAACTGTTCGATGCGTTCTACCGGTCCGGGGCCCTCGTGTTCGGCGGTGGGCATGTCGCCCTGCCCCTGCTGCAGGCCGCGACCGTCGACACGGGATGGGTATCGAGTCAGGATTTCCTCGCCGGGTACGGGGCTGCGCAAGCCGTTCCTGGCCCGTTGTTCACCTTCGCGGCGTTCCTCGGCACCATTTCCACCACCGGCCCCGGCGGGGTTCTCGGCGCTGCAATCGCACTACTGGCCATCTTCATGCCTGGGTTCTTGCTGCTTGTCGGGGTGCTGCCGTTTTGGAACACACTCCGCACCAAGACTTGGGTGCAAGCCGTGATGCGGGGCGCGAATGCCGCGGTCGTCGGCATCCTCGCCGCCGCCCTCTACGCGCCTGTATTCACGACAGCCGTCACCGGCCCCGGCCCATTCTCCCTCGCGCTCGTCTGCTTCGTGCTGCTTGTTGCGTGGAAACTCCCGCCATGGGTCGTCGTCATCGTCGGCGCCAGTGGAGGGATCGCCCTCGCACTCATCGCCTGACCTCGAAAGTCAACCCGCGCACACCGAGTCCAACTGGTGGCACTACGAGATCATCGCCGCTGCTCGCCAGCATCGCTTGAATCCTCCGCACGCAGGGCGCAGGTAGTATCCCGACTTCACCGAAAAGATCGCGTTCAAGCAGAGCGTCCAGTGACACATCATCAGTCCTCTGAATATCCTTCGGCACTACTCTGGCGAGGCTGCGCATGCAGTGTTCCTACCTATCCCTCGAATGATCCGGCTTTGAAAGAGGGAGTAGCACTGATGGACACGATTATCGAGTTGGCAGCAGATGAGCGGACCGCGAGGATGATCCTCGCGGTCGCGTCTGAACCAGGTGACGCGGTGACGGGGAGGATGATCCGCACCCTCGGCGCATCCGAAACGGTCACCCGTGTCCTCGCCGATGAAGCCCCGGCAGGGCCGGATGGTGACACCTGGCAGCGACGCCTCGCACCACGCCTCGACGCCGCACAAATCCAGAGGGTGCTTGCTGAGACGGAGCGGCATGGGATGCGGGTGCTGATCCCCGGCGATGTCGAATGGCCGGCCGGGGTCGACGCGCTCGGTGATGGTGCACCGGTGGCGTTGTGGGCGAAAGGCGACACCGGGCTGCTGAGCCGGCCGGTGTGGGATCGCCTCACCGTCACCGGGGCCAGGGCATCCACCGCTTACGGGGAGCACGTCACGACGGAGTTGGTGCAGTCGGCGATCACGGACTCCCGTGTGGTGTTTTCTGGTGGGGCGTATGGGATCGATGGTGTCGCGCACCGTGCCGCACTCGCCTCGAATGGAGCGACGGTCTCGGTGCTTGCAGGCGGCCTGGATCGGCTGTATCCGGCAGGGCACACTGATCTGCTGACCCGTATCGGCAAACAGGGCTTGTTGGTGTCGGAGTTGCCGCCGGGGGCGGCGCCGACGAGGTGGCGGTTCCTGCAACGCGGCCGGCTCCTTGCCGCGCTCTCCGGGACCGTCCTCATCGCGGAAGCCGGGTACCGTTCCGGCACCCTCCATACCGCCGCCCGCGCATCAGAACTCGGCCGCCCGGTCGGTGCGATCCCCGGCCCGGTCACGAGCGCCACCTCTACGGGGTGTCATCGGTTGCTGCGTGACGGGCTCGCCGCGGTGGTGACTGGCTATGACGATGTGCGTGAGTTGCTGCATGGGGTTCGTGACCGGGCTCACCGTGCCGTGCGGGAGCGTGCGGGACTCGAGTCCGACCCGCTCGATGCCGGGCCGCCGGTGCAAGGTCGGGACCTGCGGGGGCCGGTGTTGTGAGGCGGGTGGTGCACCTGGTGTGAAGGCGACCGGCCCTGGTCGCTGATGGACAAACACCAGGAGGTATCTCGTGTCAGGATCACTCGCCCACATCACGCAGCCGGAGGCTGCGCCACCCAGAGCGGGGGTGCGACGCTGGCTGTCAGCATTGCTCGCGCTCCTGGTGATCGCGGGTTCGTTCGCGCTCGGCACCCAGCCCGCCCATGCCGGCAGTGAAGGCGTCGGCTACTGGACGTCAGATGGGGCGTTCCTGGGCGCGTACAACACGGATGTCGATGGTCGGCAGGCGTACTGCGCGGACCTGGACTCGGCCGCACCGTATGGCAACACGTCCGGGCCGGAGCGGATCACGTCGCTGGATTCGCTGTCTCGTCAGCAGCTCGCCGAGCTGAACTACGTGTTGGATCGGTGGGGGCAGTCCAGTGACCCGAACGTCACCGCCGCAGTCGCCCTGCATGTGTGGTCGGTGGCAAGCGCTGGCCGGTATAACTCGCATGGCATGTCTGGCGACGACTATTACGTCGCCCGGGCACCCGCGTCGGAGCGAGGCGCGATCCTGGCGAACCTCGCCACCATGCGGCAGGAGGCAGCGGTGAACGCGGTCACCGACCCGTCGCTGTCCCTGTCGCTTGATATGGCGGATCAGTACGCGGGCACCCTCACCGTCACCACGCACCCCGCAGGGCTTACCGGCTCGGCGGCACTCTCAGATGCGGTGTTCGCTGACGGTTCGCCGTCCCGCACGATCGGCGCGGGCGCTCACCCGATCACCGGCACCCCCGCGGATGGGGTGCCGTCGTACCGGGTCGGCGCGTCGATGAGCATCGACGCGGCCGGGTACGGTGCCGCACTCGATCTGTATGTGACGCCGGGCGGTGGGAAGCAGCGCCTGATCGCCGCCGTCGCCGGGTCATCCACCGGGCTGTCGGCGTCGACGGAGTCGCCGCTGATCGAACTCGACTTCCAGCCGGAGGTCACCACCCAGGTCGCCTCCCGTTTCGTCAGCGAGGGTGATGCCTTCGTGGACGGGCTCACCGTGTCGGTGTCGAAGGGAACCTGGATTCACCTCGACGGGAACCCGATTGAGGTGACGGCGACTGGCACCCTGTATGGGCCGTTCGATGAGCAGCCTGCCGAAGCCGACACACCACCTGCCGGAGCCCCCGTCACGGGCACCGAGACGGTGACGCTGACGGGCGCGGGGTCGTATACGTCGCCGGGCACGATCGTCGCGCCGGAGGCAGGGTTCTACACGTGGGTGTGGAGCATCGACAAGGCCGCGCACGGTGAGAACGCGAAGTACCTCACCGACTCGTTCACCGACCGCTTCGGCCAGGTCACTGAGACCTCGGTGGTGCCCTTCCAGCCCGAAGCTGTTTCCAAGGCGGATCAGCGTCTCGTTGTCCCCGGCGACGCACTCACGGACACGATCACCGTCAGTAGCAGCAATGGTGTCTGGTTGAAGAAGGACCGCGCTTTCATTCCGGTGGTGTTCGAGGGCACCGCCTACCAGGTGCCCGGCACGCTACCCCCGGCACAGCACACCGGCATCGACCCGAACGCGGTGCCGCTCGGCACCGTAACGGTCACCGCCGACGGCCCAGGCGTCTACACGTCCCCACAGGTGATCGCGCCGACGGGCGGATTCGTGACCTGGGTGTGGGAGGTTCGGAAGACTACGCAGCCGGAGTGGGTGCGCAACTATCTCGCCGCCGACTGGGCCGACGAGTACGGGATCAGCGTGGAGACGACCTCGGTCAGGTGGCCGGTCACGGTGACCTCGCTGATGCGGGAGTACAACGTGCACCCCGGCGGACGCGCCTTCGATGTCGTCACCGTTACGGGGTTCCCGGCGAACCACGGTGATTTCACCGGCGACGGCTACTGGAACGCCGACGTCGATGAACTCCATCACACCGTCTACGGCCCCTTCGCCACCGACACGGAACTCACCGACGATCTCGACCTCACCAGCGCACCGGTGCTGGCGGAACTGATGACTCCGGCACGCAACGGGGTCTACAAGCTCGGGTACACGGATGAGGACAAGATCGTGCCGAACGAGCCCGGCTTCTACGTCCTCGTCACCACCTTCGCTGGGGATGACCGGGTGCAGCCGTATGCGTCGTCTCCGGCGGATGTGCTGGAACGCTTCTACGTCCCGCCCACCGGCACCGACATCCCCGTGTCGGTGGTGACGCAGGCGACACCGGAAGCGTTCGTCGGCGAACCATTCTCGGATACGGCGCTCGTGCAGGGCACGAAGATTCCCGACGGTGCCTATCTGGTGTTCCGCGCCTATGGACCCCACCCGGCCGACGCCGGAGCCGTGTGTGAGGCACCGTTCTACGAGAGCGAGGAGATCCCGGTCACCCAGGCCGGTGTTTACCGTTCCGGCACCACCACCGTCACTGAGCCGGGGAATGTGTACTGGGTCGAATCCTTCTACAACGCCGACGGCGAGATCATCGCCGAGGGGGCGTGTGGCGCGCCCGGTGAGACGACGGTGGTGAAGGAGCAGCCGGAGGAGCTGATCGTGAAGACGAACGCCGTGGCGACCGTGGAGCTGGGTGATCCGGCGCATGATGTCGCGACCGTCACCGGCACCGTCCCCGACGGGGCACGCCTGGTATTCGAGGCGTACCGGCAGGACAGTGACACCGCGACCTGTACCCCGGAGGAACTCGTCTTCACCTCCACCACGATTGATCTGGATGGGCCGGGTGAGTATCGCTCCGACGAGGTGATCTTCGAGACGGCAGGCATCTACTACTGGGTGGAGACCGTCACCGATGAGGACGGCACGATCCTGCACCGTGGGGCCTGCGGCGCACCGGATGAGACCACCACCGTCACCGATACCCTAGAGGAGCCGGGGAAGCCGGGCACGCCGGGTGAGCTTGCGCACACCGGCGGCGGTGACTGGTGGCCGATCGGTCTTGCCGGTGGACTGATCGCCGCGGCCACCGGTGGGGTGCTGCTGTTCGGGCGTCGCCTCGCGATCGCACGCGACCGCGACGGATACGTCCGTGACGAGGACCTGTCGTTCGAGGAGTTCAAGGCCCAGTTCGAGGAAGCAAAGGAGGACTAACCACAGACTGCCGACCCGCCAGCACCCCCACCACTGCGGGTCGGCACGGGAGGGCACGAAACACCCCCAGGTTCGTGCCCTCCCACCTGCGTTCCCGGGGGCGGTGCGGGCGCACCTGCCTGGCGACACCACCGCACTCCACGGAGAGGAACCGCCCTGTGACGCCGAAGCCCCGCTACCGCCGCACCCACCCCGACCACCAACCCCCGAAAGCGCCGAAGCCACCGAAGTCTGATGTGGGAGGGCCTGTGGTCGTGCCGGTGGTGGAGTTCACCATCACCGCTGATGGTGCGATGACGGTCACGGTGGACGGGGTGGCGTACATGCCGGAGCCGTTCGCTCCGGGGTGGCGGCGCGAAGCGTTCCCGACCATCCTCGACGCCCTCACCGCCCAGTACCGGTCGCCGCTGCGGGTGCAGGTACACGAGGCCGACGGGTCAACGTTCACCGACATCATCACCCCACCCCGCGAACGCCCCACCCCGAAACCCTGGGAAACATCAGCACCGGCACCGGTGGCTGTGGTGCCGCCTCCGGTACGGGCCGCGCAGCCGGTGCTGCATCAGGTGGCAGGGGCGGGGTTCGTGCCGGGTGAGGATGTTGCCGTCGCGATCATCCACGCCCACACCGATGCCAGCAGCGACGGCACCGCCCGCACCCTCCTCACCGCAGAACAAGCTGCGCTTGCGGTGACGGGTGAAGCGATCCTCCTCGGCCGCATCTCCGGCACCCTCACCATCGGGAGAATCCAATGACCATGCCGCGGCAGGGTGGGGCGCTTGGGGATGAGCTGGCGAACCTCGGCATCATCGCCCTCATCACCGCCGCCGTCCTCGCCGTCATCCTCCGCGTCGCGGGCGCCATCACCGCCTGGGTCACCGGGGCCGCGCAGCCGACGGGCGGGATCGAAGCCGGCCTCGGCGTGCTCCTGCACCCCGCAGACCCCGGCCGTGCGCTTGGCGCCGACGGGCTGAGCCCGGTGGCTTATTGGATCGTCTGCGGCATTCTCATCGTCGCGCTCGGGAGTGCGGGGTGGTGGGTGTGGCGGTTCTTCCGTGAGAATGCACGGCAGACGAACGTCGACCCGTACCGGATCGTCGGGATCGCCACCCGCACCGACGTCACGACCGCGGCATCGGAGAAGGCGTTGCTGCGGCGGGCCGGGCAACTCCGACCCTCCATCGAGCAGCCTGCGGTCACCGATGTCGGCTACCTCCTCGGCACATCGAGGAATGTGGGCGTGTGGGCGAGTGTGGAGGATTCGATCCTGCTGATCGGGCCACCACGTTCGGGGAAGGGGCTGCATGTGGTCATCAACGCGATCCTCGACGCCCCCGGCGCCGTCGTCACGACCTCCACTCGCCCCGACAACCTCACCGCCACCTTGAAAGCGCGGAGCGCGGAGGGGCGGCCGGTGGCGGTGTTCGATCCGCAGCACCTCGCCGAAGGCGTCCCCGCAGGCTTGCGGTGGTCACCAATCCGGGGATGCGAAGACCCGCTGACAGCGATGATCCGAGCCACCGGTCTCGCAGCAGGCACCGGCCTGTCCGCGGGCGGTGTCGAGGGCGGGGATTTCTGGGAGGGGAAGACCCGCACCGCCCTCCAAGCGTTGCTCCATGCCGCAGCTCTCGACCAGCGGACACCGGCTGAGTTGTTCCGGTGGACTCTCGACCCTGCCGCAGCGTCCGATGCGGTCGCGATCCTCACCGCGAACCCGAAAGCCGCAACGGGGTGGGCGGATTCGTTGCAGGCGATGATCGACGCAGACCCCAGAACCCGCGACTCCATCTGGCAAGGCGTCTCCCTCTCACTCGCCGCCCTCGCAGACCCCCGCGTCCTCGACGCCGTCAGCCCCGGCCCAGAAGAACGGTTCGATCCGGAGGAGTTTCTGCGCAAGCGCGGCACCGTGTACCTCCTCGCAACAGGCGCGGGCGCGAACAACAGTGCCGCACTGGTGTCGGCGTTCGTGGAAGACCTCGTCGAAGCCGCCCGCCGCCTCGCTGCACGCTCACCGTCAGCACGTCTCGATCCGCCCCTACTGCTGGCGCTGGATGAGATCGGCAACCTCGCCCCGCTGCCGTCGCTTCCGACGTTGATGGCAGAAGGCGGAGGTACGGGGATCACGACGATGCCGGTGCTGCAATCGCTCGCGCAAGCGCGGGAGAAGTGGTCGGATAACGCGGCCGGCGCGATCTGGGACGCGTCGATTGTGAAGATCATCCTCGGTGGCGCATCCAACACCCGTGACCTTCAAGACCTCACCACCCTCATCGGGGAACGCGACGAGATCACCGACTCCACCACTATCGGCGACCACGGCTCCCGCACCGCACAACGCTCCATCCGCCGGGTGTCGATCATGCCGCCCGACGTGATCCGTACCCTCCCATTCGGCACCGGCCTCATCCTGCTACGCGCCGCACCACCGATCGTCGCGAAACTGCGTGCCTGGACGCGCCGCAAGGACGCGAGCGAGCTGCAGGGTCAGCGGCGGGTGGTTGAGGAACTGCTGCAAACCGGCACCCCAGCACCCACGGGTGATGAGGGGGCGGTGGGCGCACCTGAGTGACAGAGCACCCCGACCGGGGGTGTCACTGTCACGAGGAGTGTCCAATGGCTATCCACACACAAGAGTCCCTGTCCGGGTTCATCGCTTCTGAACCGCACCTGTCGACCACGGAGAAGGGGGACGCGCGACTGTTCGTGAAGATCGGGCAGGAACACTACCGCCGGGAAGACGACGGCTCGTTCACCCAGACCGAGACCACCTTCCACGACCTCGTCGCGTTCCGCAAGACCGCCGAACGCGCCCACCAGCGCTTCGCGAAAGGCGACAAGTTCGTCGCCGAGGGCTACACCCACCACTACGACCGCACCGACGACAACGGGCAGACCGTCAAGGTCGAGGAGTTCGTCGCCAAGAAGCTCGGCCACGACCTCGCCCGCACCCGATACACCGTCGACCGCCCCCGACGCACACCGGCAACCGACTCACTGGACGCCGGACTCGAGGACACTGCACTCTCCACGGATGCCCCGCGGCGTGCGTCCACGGGTGCTGCGTCGGTCGGGCGGTGAGGTCGCATCATGGTCGATGAGCTGCCCGACAGCGGCGAAGTTGATCCGGTCGAGGCGGCGGAGGACGAGTTCGATGAGAGCTACGACCCCGACACCGACACCTCCGGAGCTGACGACGAGGAGTCGGCGGGCCCGCCGGGGCCGGTGAACTGGAATCTCCTCACCGCCGACGCCGCAGAAGAAGAATGGCTCGCGCTCAACGAATGGGTGCACTGGCTGCGCCACACCTATGGCCTCCCCGTTGCCGTCTGCCCGCCGTTCTGGCACCGCCACCCGGCACTGGTGTGGGAACTGTCCGCGTTGCACATCCACTGGCTGTGCGCGATCCACCCCGAAGCGAAGGGCTCCGCGATGCTCGTGTGGCATCGCGACTTCACCGAAGCCCAAGAACGCCTCCGGCACTGGACCGCCGCCTGCGGCACGCGCCTGAACACCGACCGCCCCACCCGCCGTATCGCCTGGCCCGGCGAACCCGACACCGACCCCATCGAAGACATCCTCATCCCGAACCGCGAGGAAGACTTCGTGGAATACATGCACGCCGATGTCCAAGCTCGGCGCGCGGAGGAGGACGCCTTCTACAGAAGATTGGCGGGCGAACTCGAATGAGCGAGCTACCTCCCTGCCCGAAAGCAGCAGCTCTGGGCGGGCTCGTGGACCCTCGCGACTATGCCGCGTTCGGTGCGGGGTGGTGCGATGGCATTGCTCGTTGCACCGCGAGCCCCGCACCGATCGAGGTCGTAGAGGACCTTGCTCTGCTCCTTGAGTCAGCCGCTCTGGTGGAGAGGATCAGCCCACCGGTGTGATCCTTATTCGCCCTTCGATAGGGCCGCGTCCTGGCAGCGCGTCGATCTGGTGGATCATCCGGCGTAGGTAGTTCCGCCGCTCCTTGATCCCCTTGCTTCCCCACGAACGAATCACGTCAGGGCCGTCTGCGATCATCAGCTCGTCCAGTTCGACAGTCTCGATCCGGCGCTGGATTGCATCGATACGGTCCTGGGCGCCCTCGATCAGCCCCAGCAGCACGGTCACCATCGCTCCCCTGTAGTCCCCAGTTCCCTGCTTCACCAAGAGCGCGTCCTTCTCCGCACTTGCTTCATCGAGCTGGGTGAGCAGAGTATTGACCTCATCGTCCGCTCGCGCCATCCTTCGCCTTGCGCGAGCCTTCGCCAAGGCATCATCGGTGATCTGCGAGAAAAACCAGCCGAGCACGTACGCCTCCGCCTTGGTTGCGCTAATGGTGCAACCGCCCGGGCAGTTTCCTGTTCCACGGTGGCGGTTCGTCATGCAGCGATAGACATACTCCGTCTCCGATTCACCACCGGCACGCTTTCGTTTCTTCTGCAGGCCGTAGAGGCGACCGCCGCATTGGCAGTACAGGAGGCCCGTCAACAGCCATTCATGCGAACCCCAGGGCTTCCGCGCCTTCGATGTCTTGGCCTGCTCTAACAAGCGCCGTACGCGCAACCACGTCGCGCGGTCGCATACTGGCTCCTGAGAGATCACAGGATCGCCGTTGGCGTCCCGCGCGATGTAGTCGAGAAGATCGA
This sequence comes from Microbacteriaceae bacterium, assembly GCA_019638805.1. Taxonomy (GTDB): domain Bacteria; phylum Actinomycetota; class Actinomycetes; order Actinomycetales; family Microbacteriaceae; genus JBDSKH01. The sequence goes on from JAHBTA010000001.1 coordinate 257,408, forward strand.
GTTTCACGCCTCGCTGATGCTCTGGCACCTGCCGCATCCGGTATCCGATCATCCGCGGTGAAGTTAGCGATCGGTAGATCGTTGCCTCGTACACGTATGCACCGGAAGCCGTGGTGATCTCATACCGCTCTTTCCAGTAGCGACCAATCTGAGCCAAGCTCTTGCCAGCAAGAACCATGTCCACGGCGTCCTTCAACGCCTGATGCTCGACGGGGTGAGGGACCAACCGTATCCCGGTGCGTCCTAGCTGGTCCGTCATGCGCGGCCCAGCAACCCATCCGAACGGCGGCGTTCCACCGTGGTGGAAGCCAGCCTCCGCCAGATGTCGTTTTGATGCCAGTTGACGCTCGCTCATTGAGTCTGTTTCAACCTCGGCAAGCAGTGCCTTGATCCCAGTCACTAGCTTCGCGCCCGCTGTTGCGGTATTCAGCTCGTCAGTCGAGTCCTGATGGGATCGCAGCAGAACACTCGCTCGCTGGCAGTCGCCGATCCACTCGATGCACTTTGCGGCGATTCTGTTGGTTCGATCAAGCTTCCAGAACGCAACCGCCTTCACCTTCTCAGCCCTGATGTCCAAGTTCAGCTGACGCCAACCCTTCCGGGTCTTGATCGCCGACGAACTTGCCGAGTCGTTGTCGATGTACTCACCCATCACCGTCCAACCGCCCTCGGTCGCAAGCATGCGAGTCAGATCGATCCTCTGCCGCTCGATCGCATCCGCCTTGTCCTTGTGATACTTCGACAGGCGCAAGTACAAGTAGATTGGCCGCGTCCCTGCCACCGGCTCGTCAGGACCAGTGTGCGCAAACGCTGGATAGACCACGGATCGCGTAGTACGACCCGGACGAGCGTTCACCCCTGGACGGCGTTCCAGAGTCTCCATGAGCTTCCTCCTTGCTCAGGAGGTGTACTTTCCAGCCCCCAACTCGTCGAGGAAGAGCACCCCGTGCGCGGCCCGCACCGCAGCGCCCGGCCTGATGAGCCCGCTGCCGCCCCCGACGATCGCGGCCGCGGTCGCGGTGTGGTGCGGCGCCTCGAACGGCGGCCGCCGTGATGCCGCCGAACCGACCGGGAGCCCGGCCAGGGACCGGATCGAGCTCACCTCGAGCCCCTGCTCGGTCGTCAGGTCGGGCAGCAGGCCAGGGAGCCGGGACGCGAGCATGGTCTTGCCCGCGCCCGGCGGGCCCAGTAGGTACGCGTGATGTCCGCCAGCGGCCGCGACCACCATGGCCTCGACCGCCTCCGGGTTGCCCACGACATCCGCGAGGTCTCCGGTGGGCTCATCGCGCGCCACGAGCGGCACGGGCAGCAGGGGCGTCACGTCGACCGGCTCGAGCTCGGCTCCGTGGAGGATGGCGGCGTCGCGCAGGCTCGCCACACCGACGATGCGCACACCCGGAACCAGTCGCGCCTCGTCGGCGTCACCCGCGGGGACCACCACCGTATCGAAGCCGGCGCGCGAAGCGGCGAGCACCGCGGGCAGTACGCCGGTGACCGGACGAACCCGGCCGTCGAGGCCGAGTTCGCCCAGGTGCACGACGCTCTCGGCCGACGACGCCGAGATGCGGTCGTCGGCCGCGAGCGCGGCGATCGCGATGGCCAGGTCGAATGCCGGCCCGTGCTTGGGCAGCGACGCCGGCGAGAGATTGATCGTCAGCTTGCGAGGGGTGAGCGGCAGCCCCGCGTTCCCCGCGGCGGCCCGCACGCGATCCCGTGCCTCCCCCAGGGACGCGTCGGGCAGGCCGATGATCACGAAGCCCGGCAGCTGGGACGAGATGTCGGCCTCCACGTGCACCACGGCACCGTCGATGCCCTGCAGCGCGACCGAGTGCGCCCGTCCGAGCGGCATTAGAGCACCCGCTCCAGGTGCTCGATGCTCGCCGGGGCGCGGCGCGGCGCGAGCACCGCGACCGCGTCGATGCGGATGCGCCGGGTGCCCGGATGCGCCTCCGTCCAAGCGCGCGCGAGCCGACGCAGGCGCGCGAGCTTGGCCGGGGTTATCGCTTCGAGCGGGTGCCCGAACGCCTCGCTCGAGCGCGTCTTGACCTCGACGAAGACCACCTCGTCGCCGTCCTGCAGCACGAGGTCGATCTCCCCCTGCGGGCAGCGCCAGTTCCGGTCGAGCACGACCATGCCCCGCGCCACCAGATGCCGCTCCGCGATGCGCTCCCCGCGCACGCCCAGCTCGTCCTTCGCCGCCATGCCCCGAGCATCGCGCTCGCAGGATCCCGCCGGTCGAGCCGTAACCCATTCAGTGCGCGGGCGGCGAGAAGTCCAGCTTGTGGAGGATCGGTCACCCGTCGTGCCACGACGGCAGGATGGCTCCTGCACCCGACGTCACCGACGATGCCGGCAGACTCCCGATTCGTCCGCTCATCGTCACCCTCATCGCCATCGGCGTGGGCATGCCCGTCATCGGGGTGCTCCTCGATCTCTACCTGCGGATCGGCGGTGGCAACTCGGGACTGCTGGACGGCATCCGCAACCTGACCTACCCGGACGCCGAGGGCAACGTCTTCGCCTGGTACTCGACCATCGTTCTCGCAGCCATCGGAAGCGGCTTCCTGCTCGTCGCCATCGCCACCCGCGGAGCGGGACGCTCCCCGTGGCGCTTCGTGGTGCTGGGCGGAATCGCGCTCCTGCTGTCCGCCGACGAGGCCGCCTACCTGCATGAGCGGCTCGCGATCTTCGCCAGCGAGCTCGGCCTCAACTCCGGATTCACCTACCAGTGGCTGCTGCTGGGAATCCCGATCGCCGTTGTCGCGGGCGCCGTCATCCTCTGGATCGCCCGCCGCCTGGACCCGGTCCTGCGCACACGGTTGGTCGTCGCGGGCCTGGTCTTCCTCGCCGGGGCGATCGGCGGTGAGGTCATCGGTGGGGCGATCAAGAAGCTCGACCTCGGGCTGGCCGGGTCCGCCATGACGCTCGTCTACGACATCGAGGTGCTCATCGAGGAGTGCCTCGAGATCCTCGGCGCCATCCTGGCCCTCCGGGCGGTGCTCCTGCACCTCGGCATCAGCAACGGACCCGAGGGCCTGGCGTTCACCCTGCCGCCCGAGCGCACGCGCGCTAAGGCCTGAACCCGGCGCTCACCGCTACTCGTCGAGCGCGAGCTCCTTGGGTAGCTCGAGGTCCTTGTCGCCGCGCACCTCGACGTTGACGTCCTTGAAGGTCAGTACGCGCACGCTCTTGACGAAGCGGTCACTGCGGTAGACGTCCCACACCCACACGTCGTTCATGGTGAGCTCGAAGTAGAAGTCGTGCTCGGTGTCGTGCCGCTCGAGCGTGACCTCGTTCGCCAGGTAGAACCGGCGCTCGGTCTCGACGACGTAGGTGAACTGGCCGACGACGTCCCGGTACTCCCGGTACAGGGCCAGCTCGACCTCGCGGTCGTAGTCCTCGAAATCGTCCTCGTCCATCCGGACGAGTCTAGGCCGACTCCCCGAGCGCCGCAGAGCCGTCCGGCCCGCCGTCCAGGTCGAACAGACCGGGCTGCCGCAGCCAACTCCAGCGGTGCAGCTCGCTCGGCCCGAGCCGGTCGATCGCGGCGTAGTGCTCGGCGCTGGCGTACCCCTTGTTGCTGGCCCAGAGATACCCCGGGTGGCGGCCATCCGCCTCCACCATGAGCTGGTCGCGCGTGACCTTCGCGAGCACGGATGCCGCCGCCACGGCAGCGCACGTCCGGTCCGCCTTGACCCGGGTCACAACACGCAGGCCGAGTCCGCGCACCTCCGGCGACAGGGCCGGGGTCAGCCAGTCGTGCGATCCGTCGAGGACGACCACGGCATCCCGGATCGCGGCTCCGCTCTCGCGCAGCGCCTCGAGCGCGCGCGATGCGGCCAGCCCGAGGCAGCGGATGATGCCGAGTTCCTCGACCTCGTGGTTGCTCGCCAGCCCGACGGAGTGCTCGCGCACCCACGCCTGCACCCCGGGGAAAAGCTCCTCGCGACGCTGCTCGGTCAACAGCTTCGAGTCGCGCAGGCCCACGGGCGCGCTGCGCGTGCGCTCGTGGACGAGGGCCAGCCCCACGCCCACCGGGCCCGCGATCGCGCCGCGACCCACCTCATCCATGCCGAGCACGACCGGCGCGCCCTCGCGCAGGAGGGTGCGTTCGAGGCGCAGGGACGGCGCCGCCGACGACATGACTCAGCCCCCGCCCGGCGGCCCGGTCGAATCGGCCGAGTCGACCCCGGTGAACACGAACGAGTAGTTGTCCAGCCAGGTCCAGCGATCGATCGGCCAGGAGATCAGGATCGCCCGTCCGACCACGTTGGCGTAGGGCACGAATCCCTTGCTGGGGGTGCCCTGGTTGCAGCGCGAGTCGCAGGAGTTGTAGCGGTTGTCGCCCATGACCCACAGCGAGTCCTCGGGCACGGTCACCTCGAAGGGCTCCCCCGACACGTCGGAGGTGTTCGCGGGCAGCTGTACGTAGGGCTCCTCGAGTGGCACCCCATTGACCGTCATCTGCCCGAACTCGTTGCAGCATTTGACGGTGTCACCCGGCAGGCCGATGACACGCTTGATGAGGTGGTCGTTGCTGTCCGGCGCGGTGAGGCCCACGAACGAGAGCAGCCAGTCGAAGAACGCGACGACCGGGTTCTGCTCGGGCGCGGGCTGCTCGGAGAGCCAGCCGCCCGGGTCCTTGAACACCACCACGTCACCGCGCTCGATGGGCATGACCTCGGGGACGAGCTCGTTGACCACGATGCGGTCGTTGACGTGCAGGGTCTCGAGCATCGACTCGGACGGGATGTAGAACGACCGGATCAGGAACGTCTTGATCAGGAACGAGATGACGATCGCGGCGACCAGGATGACGGCCACGTCCCGCAGGAACCGCACGAGCGGGCTGCGCTGCTTGCGAGGCGCGTGCGAGCGGGGACGGCGGAGCTCTCCGGGATCGGGCGCGGAACCGGCCGCGCCGTGATGGGCCGCGCCGGGATCGGGCACGGAGGGCGCACCGGGACCGGGCACCGGGGGCGCGCCAGCGGATGCCGGGGCCGGGTCGCCCGATCCGCTCGCCGCGGACGCCTCGAACGCTGTCATCTCACCTCAGGGTCCAGGCAAGCATAGGCAGGTCGGACGAGGTGAGCGGGGCGCGAAGGCGCGCGAGTCCTAGGACTCGCGCTTCTCCTTGATCTTCGCCTTCTTGCCGCGCAGATCGCGCAGGTAGTACAGCTTGGCCCGGCGGACGTCACCGCGGGTCACGATCTCGATGTGGTCGATGATCGGCGAGTGCACGGGGAACGTGCGCTCGACGCCGACCTGGAAGCTCACCTTGCGGACCGTGAAGGTCTCGCGGATGCCCTCGCCCGAGCGACCGATGACGACGCCCTGGAAGACCTGGATACGGGAGCGGGTGCCCTCGACGATGTTCACGTGCACCTTGACGGTGTCGCCGGGACGGAAGTCCGGGATGTCGGACTTGAGAGAGGCAGCATCGACGGAGTCGAGGATGTGCATGGGGTGTCGCTCTCTGCGGCCGCCACAGGTCGAACGCGTACTCGGTGGTAAACGTGGGATGCGGTGCCCGGCGGAAGTCCAACTCCCCCTGTGGCAGGAGCCGTGCCGGAGCACAAGCGACCATTCTGCCATGCCGGGCGGTCCCCCGGCAAAGCGAGGCGGCATCCCCTGCCCGGTTCGTGCGCGTTCAGTAGGCTCGTGCGGTGATCGAACTGCGCACCCCCGCCGAGATCGAGCAGTTGCGCGTCGCCGGCGAGTTCGTCGGGCGCGTGCTCGAGGCCACCCGCGACGCCGCCGCCGTGGGGGTCAACCTGCTCGAGCTCGACGCGCTCGCGCACGACATGATCCGAGCCGAGGGCGCCGAGAGCTGCTACATCGACTACCACCCGTCGTTCGGGGGTTCGCCGTTCGGCAAGGTCATCTGCACCTCGGTCAACGACGCCGTGCTGCACGGGCTCCCTCACGACTACGTGCTGCAGGATGGCGACCTGCTCTCCCTGGACTTCGCCGCCTCGGTGGGCGGCTGGGTCTCCGATTCGGCGCTGTCGATCGTCGTGGGGACCCCGCGTGCGGAGGATCTCGAGCTCATCGCCCTCACCGAGCGGGCCCTCGACGCCGGGATCGCGGCGGCCGTCACGGGCAACCGCATCGGCGACATCTCGGCGGCCATCGGCGAGGTCGCCCACGCCGCGGGGCTGAGGGTCAACACCGACTTCGGCGGACACGGCGTCGGGCGCGTCATGCACGGCGACCCGCACGTCCCCAACAACGGCCGAGCGCGGCGCGGCATGCCCCTGCGGGCCGGCCTGGTGTTCGCGATCGAGCCGTGGTTCATGCTCGGCACCGACGAGATCTACACCGACCCGGACGGCTGGACCCTGCGCAGCGCCGACGGGTCGCGCGGCGCCCACAGCGAGCACACCATCGCCGTCACCGAGGACGGGCCGGTCGTGCTGAGCGCACGGGCGAGCTGAGCGCGCTGAGTCTGCGCCGGGCCGCGAGCCGCTAGATCTCCCCCGACGCCCGTGCGAGGCGCACGATCGCGACGATCGCGATGGCGATCGCCAGCGGGATCGCGACCGGCCACACCAGCATCGCGAGCCCGAACGCGACGCCCTGCCCATCGGCCACGAAGTGGAACACCAGCAGCGCGGCGATGAGCACGAACTCGATGACCAGCAGGATCTTCTCCAGCAGGTTGGGTTCGGGCGCGCGCCGCACCCCCATGAGCACGCCGTTGACCACGAGCGAGAGCACGAAGCCCGGGAAGATGGCGAACGCCTGGATCGCGCCCTGGAACGAGAAGGTCAGCTCGATCGCGTCGAAGGCGACCGTGGCGACGATGCCGAAGAGGCTCACCAGCGCGAGCACGGCCGCGAGCACGAACTGCGCTGCGCTCCACGGCCTCCGTAGGATCACCGTCTTCGACGCGGCGGTCACCTGGGTCATGGCTGGTCCTTCCGATCTTCCTCGGGGGCGCCGGCGGCGAGCAGATCCGGCCGGATGCGGCGCGTACGCTCCCGCTGCTGCTCGCGTCGCCAGGCGGCGATCTCCGCGTGGTTGCCGCCGAGCAGCACGGCCGGGGTCTCGAGGCCGCGCCAGGTGGCCGGCTTGGTGTAACTCGGGTACTCGAGCATGCCGTCCTCGTGGCTCTCCTCGACGAGGCTCTCGGGGTTGCCGACCACACCGGGCACGAGCCGGGCGGTCGCCTCGATCATGGCCATGGCGGCCACCTCACCGCCGTTGAGCACGTAGTCGCCCAGGCTCAGCTCGAGCACCTCGGCCGCCACAGAGCCCGCCCACTCGACGACCCGCTGGTCGATGCCCTCGTACCGCCCGCAGCAGAACACGAGGTGCTCGCGCGAGCTCAGTTCGCGCGCGCGGCCCTGCGTGAAGAGCGCACCCGCGGGACTCGGGAACACGACCGTCGAGGACGGGGTGAGCACGGCATCCAGTGCTTCGCCCCACGGTTCGGGCTTCATGACCATGCCGGCGCCGCCCCCCGCAGGCGTGTCATCGACCGTGCGGTGCCGGTCGTGCGTGAAGTCGCGCAGGTCGTGAACGCGCACGTCGAGAACGCCCTGCGTGCGCGCCCGGCCGAGCAGCGAGACGTCGAGCACGGAGAAGAACTCCGGGAAGATCGTGACGACGTCGATGCGCACGCTGCCAGCGTATCGGGGCGTGCGGAGACGCCCGCCTACTCCGGCTCGGCGTCCTCGAAGAGGCCCGCGGGGGGCGTGAGCGTCACGGTGCCTGCCGCGATGTCGACCTCGGGCACGATCGCCGACACGAAGGGCACGAGAACCTCGCGGCCGCCGGACTCGATCGCCAGGAGGTCCTGCGCGGGGAGATGATCGACGCGCGCGACCGTTCCCACCTCGACACCGTCGCGGAGGGCGCGCAGGCCCACGAGCTGGTAGTCGTACCAGGCGTCCGGCTCATCGCGCGCGTCCTCGCTCTGCTCGACCCAGAGGATCGCCCGCACCAGGCTCTCGGCGGCCGTGCGATCGGCGACACCGGCGAAGAACGCGACCGGGTGAGAGTTGTACCAGCGCAACTCGGTCAGTTCGAGCGACCTGCCGTTCCAGGGGGATTCCGTGGGCACCTGCAGCTGGAAGCTCGCGCCGGGCGTGAAACGGCCCTCGGGGTCGTCGGTGTAGAGCTCGAGCTTGAGGGCGCCCTTGAGCCCGTGCGCCTTGAGCAGGCGCGCGACGCGCAGCATGGTGCCGCCCGCACCCGGGACGGGAGCCGTGCCCCGCGGTGCTGCGGTGTTCACGCCTCGTCGGTGTCGATGACGTCGACCCGCACCCGGCGGCCGTCGGCCAGGGCGGTCACCAGGGTGCGCAGAGCCTTGGCGGTTCGGCCCGAACGGCCGATCACGCGGCCGAGGTCTTCGGGATGCACGCGCACCTCGAGGACCTCGCCGCGCGAGGACGTGGCGGCATCCACCCGGACCTCGTCGGGGTGATCGACGATCCCCTTGACGAGGTGCTCGAGGGCGGAGGCCAGCACGGTCCTACTCCTGGTCGGCGGCCGGAGCCTCGTCGGCGGGAGCCTCGTCGGCCGGAGCCTCGGCAGCGGGAGCCTCGGCAGCCGGCGCCTCGGCGGCGTCGGCCGATCCCTCGGCCTCGTCCACGGCGGCCTCGGCCTCGGTCACAGTCTCGGCGGGGGTCTCCGCGACCTCCACGGGAGCCTCGCTCGCCTCGGGGGCCTCAGCAGCCTCGGGGGCCTCAGCAGCCTCGACCGGAGCCTCGTCCGCGGGCGCCGGGGCGTCCTCGGCCTTGGGCGCCGGCGCCTTCTCGGCCTTGGGCTTGAGCACGGGCTTCTTCTTCTCGTCGGCGACGAACTCGGCCTTCGCCTCCGGACCCTTGATGGTGCTCTTGGCGTTCTTGTCGCCCGTGAACTTGCCCCAGTCGCCGCTGAGCTTGAGCAGCGCGGTGACCTGCTCGGTCGGCTGCGCGCCGACGCCGAGCCAGTACTGGGCGCGGTCGGAGTCGATCTCGATGAACGAGGGCTCCTCGGTGGGGTGGTACTTCCCGATCTCCTCGATCACGCGACCGTCGCGCTTGGTGCGCGAGTCGGCGACGACGATGCGGTAGTACGGGGCACGGATCTTGCCGAGCCGCTTGAGGCGGATCTTGACAGCCACTTCTCTCCTGAAGGTGTTGAACGCTACGAACTGCAACCGTGCGCGTGGGGGCACACTCGGCAGAAAGCTCTGGATGGGGTGCGCTCGCGCCAGATAGAGGGTCGGGCGGCGAAGCACCAGCGAACTATTCTGGCAGATTTTCGCGCGTCGGTGGAACAGCGGGCGCGGCGGAGGCGCTCCGGCGCGACAGCGCGACCCCCACGAGGCTCAGCACGCCGCCCACGATCGCGAGCGGTGCGGGCACCTCGGCGAAGAAGATCAGGCCCGCGACGACCGTGATCGGGGGCACGATATAGGTCGTCACCCCGAGCTGCCCGGCCGGCATCCGGCCGAGGGCGAAGCCCCAGGTGGTGAACGCGAGAGCGGTCGGGACGATGCCCAGGTACGCCACGCCGAGCCACGCCCCGGTCGGCGCCGCCGCGAGTTCGGAGGCCAGCTGCCCCGAGAACGGGAGGCAGGCGATCAGGCCGATCACGCATCCGATGAGGGTGATCTGGGACGCCGGGATCCGCCCCGCCATGGGCTTCTGCGCCAGCACCCCGACCGCGTACACCACGGCGGCCACGAGCGCCCACACCACCCCGATCGGGTCGATCGGGCGATCGCCGCTCGACGCGAGGCTCGTGCCCACGCCGATCAGGACGACGCCGAGGAAGGCGACGCCCGCTCCGATGGCGAGCCAGCGCGGGATGCCCTCACCCAGGAACAGCCCCGCGCCGAGCGCGATGAGGATCGGACCGATGCCGACGATGAGCGCGGTCGTGCCGGCGTCGAGCGTGTGCTCGGCCAGGTTGAGGGTCACGTTGTACGCACCGAACCACCCCAGCCCGTAGACCACGAGCCGCACCCAGTCGCGCCGGGTCGGCCAGACCCAGCGGCGCTGCGCGAGCACGAGGATGCCGAGCGCCACCGCCCCGACCGCCAGACGGCCCAGCGCGAGAGCCCCGCCCCCGACGAAGGGAGCCACCCCGCGGATGACCACGAACGCGCTGGCCCAGGCGAGGATCGTGAAGGCGATCGCCGCGAACAGCAGCACGCGGTCGCGTACGGCGGCGGGCGCGGGTGCTGGTGCCAGAGCGGTGCTCACCCGCTCACGTTAGGCGCCTCCACCGACGCCCGGCAGTGCCACCCGAGCCAGCGTGGCACGACTTGCTGCCAGCGCGCGACGGGTCGACCAAGCACCGGCCCGAGGCGCCCAGGCGCGCCTCAGCCGTTGAGCGCGTCGCGCCAGGCCAGCAGCCCGCGCACCGCATCCAGGTCGTCGTCGGCCCCGATCGGGATCTCGAAGAGCCGGAACCCGAGCGCGTGCTTCTCGTCGGCGTTGCGCAGGGCGGTGTCGTGGCGCGCCGTGTAGCCGGTGGAGAGCTCAATCTCGTCCGGGTCGCGCCCGACCGCGACGCAGTGCTCGCGCAGCACCCCGAGCTTGTGCGTCAGCGTCGCGACGTCGCCGAAGCAGTGCCAGATGTCGGCGTGCTCGGCCACGATGCGCAGGGTCTTCTGCTCGCCGCCGCCCCCGATGAGGATCGGGATGCGGCGGGTCGGCCGCGGGTTCATCGCCTCCCAGCGCGCCCGGATCCGCGGCAGGTCGGCGGCGAGGGCGTCGAGCCGCGAGCCGGCCGTCCCGAACTCGTACCCGTACTCCTCGTAGTCGCGGCGGGCCCAGCCCGAGCCGGTGCCGAAGATGAAGCGGCCCACGCCATCCTTCGCACTGATGTGGTCCACGGTGCGCGCCATGTCGGCCTGCAGGTCGGGATTGCGGTAACCGTTGCAGTTCACCAGGGGGCCGAACTCGACGCGCGAGGTCTGCTCCGCCATGGCGGCGAGCATGGTCCACGCCTCGAAGTGTCGGCCGTCGGGGTCGCCGGTGAGCGGGAAAAAGTGATCCCAGTTGAAGACGATGTCGACGCCCAGATCCTCCAGCCGTGCCACGCAGTCGCGGAGTTCTGCGTACGTTGCGTGCTGGGGAGCGATCTGGACGCCGACGCGTACCGGTCGTTCGGGCATACCGGCGAGCCTACGACTCCCGTCGCAGCAGCAGCACCGCCATCGGCACGAAGGTGGCCAGCAGCGCGAGCAGTTGCACGATGCCGGCCACCGGGCCCCCGACGAAGTTCGCGACCGCCGCCACCAGTGCGGCGACCGGGACCCAGACCGGCAGGGCGCGGGCACGGCGCAGGCCGGCGGTCTGCACGATCGGCCCCAGCGAGAAGCCGACCAGGAACAGGACGAGCAGCACCGTCGAGACCTCGCTCGCGTCGTCGGCTGCCGACACCGCCTGGACGGTCGCTGCGTCGGTGCCGGCGCTCGCGAGATCGCCGAACAGCCCGAAATACAGCGCGAGGTGACCGACCCCGGCCACGAGGCCGAGCCCGGTCAGGGTGCCCCCGATCGTGGTCAGCACCCAACCGCGCTCGCGGATCTGCAGGGTCACCGCGGCGACCCCCGCCGACCAGACGAGCGGTCCGAGAACCGCGAGCAGGCTCGCCGTGGTCCACAGGGCGGGGTGGGCGTTCACCGCGTCCCCGGGGGTCGGCGAGTCCGACTGCAGGATCCACTGGAGGATGGTGGTGGCCACGAAGCTGGCCAGACCCAGCGCGATGCCCGCCGCGCCGATCCGGCGCCACACGGTCGTTGCCGTCATGTCGTACGTCCTTTCGTCCGCACCGGCGGTTCCGGTGCATCCGCAACGTTCGTCTCCCCCGCCACGCGGCACATCGCCCGCCCGGGCGAACTCCGGATGCCGGGGTCGCCCGATCGGGCGATGTCCGGCCCGGGACCGCGGCATAGAGTGACGGCATGCTCGATCGGCTGCGCCGCTGGTGGCACCTGCGGATCGGCGGTTTCGCCCTGCCCGATCTCGTGCTGGCCGCCGCGGCGACGATCGTCGCGGTCGCGAGCGTGCTGACCGGCAACCCCGATGAGGGCCCCACAGCGATCACGCTGCCGGTCGCGCTGGTCACCACGATCGCGCTGATCTGGCGCACCCGGGCGCCGTGGCTCACGGCGGCCCTCGTGCTCGCCGCGGGGCTCGTGCAGACCGTCACGAGCCGCTCCCCCGGGTCGCTGTGGGCACTGGTCGTGCTGATCATCGTCATGTACTCCATCGCCGCCCACCATCGCGAGGGCGTCGCCGCCCTCATCGGCATCGCGTTCGTCGCGATCCTGCTGATCGAGGAGCGCATCGACAACGGCCCGGACTACCTGTTCATCGCCGTGCTGTTCGGCGGTACCTGGCTGCTGGGCCGGGCGAGTCGCCTCTGGCGCGGCCGGGTCACCCGTGCGGAACGGGAGAAGACCCATCTGGCCCGCCTGGCCGTCGCCGACGAGCGCATCCGCATCGCGCGCGAGCTGCACGACATCGTCGCGCACAGCCTCAGCGTCATCAGCGTCCAGTCCGATGCCGCCGCAGCGGCGCTCGACCACGATCCCGCGCGGGCCCGCGAACCGCTGCGCGTCATCGGCGAGAGCGCGCGGCGCTCGCTGCACGAGATGCGCGAGGTGCTGCACCTGCTGCGCACGGGCGAGGGGGAGCCTCTGCAGCCGGCAGCGGGACTGGATGCGGTGGCCGGCCTGATCGAGGACGGCCGGCGCCGGGGCCTCGATATCGAATCCGAGCTGCCGGCTGCGGGCACGACCCTGCCGGCCGTCACCGACCTCGCGGCCTACCGGATCGTGCAGGAGGCGCTGACGAACGCGGTCAAGCACGCTCCCGGCTCGCGGGTGCGCGTGCGCGTTCGTCCCGAGGCGGACCTGCTCGACATCGAGGTCGTCGACGACGGCGGGACCGGGGCACCGCATCCCGGTGGCTCCGGGGTCGGTCTGGTCGGCATCCGGGAACGCGCCGAGGCGCTGCGCGGCACCTTCGAGGCGGGACGCATCGCGCGCGGGTTCCGGGTGCACGTGACCCTGCCCATCGGGAGCGAGTCGTGACGAGCGTCCTCATCGTCGATGACCAGGAGCTGGTCAGGGCCGGGTTTCGGCTGATCATCGAGCTCGAACCGGGTCTCGAGGTGGCCGGCGAGGCGGCGGACGGCGACGAGGCGGTGCGCCGTGCGCGCGAGCTGCGGCCGGATGTGGTGCTCATGGACATCCGGATGCCGAGGATGGACGGCATCGAGGCGACGAGTCGCCTGGTCTCGGCGGCGGGCGGTCCGCGCGTGCTGATCCTGACGACGTTCGACCTGGACGAGTACGTGTACGCGGCGCTGCGCGCGGGTGCGAGCGGGTTCCTGGTGAAGGACGCGCCGCGGGATCAGCTGGTGCACGCGGTGCGCACCGTCGCGCGCGGTGAGGCGCTCCTCGCCCCGACGGTCACCCGGCGGCTGATCGAGCGCTTCGCTCTGCTGCCCCCGCCGGGCGACGGCGGCATCCCCGAGCCGGTGCGCACCCTTACCCCGCGCGAACGCGACGTGTTGCGCGCCCTGGCCGAGGGCCTGACCAACCACGAGATCGCGCAGCGCCTGGTGGTCAGCGACGCCACGATCAAGACCCACGTCGCCCGGCTGCTGGCCAAGCTCGGGGTGCGCGACCGGGTGCAGGCCGTGGTCCTCGCCTACGAGTGCGGCTTCGTGCGCCCCTCCGGCCCGCCGGTCAGCGGCGCCGCAGCACCAGGATGATGGTCACGACGATCCCGATCGCGAGAACGATGACGAGGACGATCCACCAGGGGAACCCGGTGTCGCTCACCGAAGCCGGCTCCGGCATCGGGGTCGGGCTGGCGCTCGGCGACGAACTCTGGCTCGACGACGGCGAAGGGGTGGATGTCGGTGTCGGTGTCGGTGTCGGTGTCGGTGTCGCCGGCGTTGAGAACACCACCGCGCCCGTTGCTCCCGGATGCGACCTCGGGCCGGGTGTGCTCGGCGGCGCTGACGGTCCGCACGGCTGCAGGTGCGAACCCTCGAAGAGAACAAGCAAGAGATCCCCTGATCCTGTGGGCGGCGGCGGCGTGACGACCGGCGTGAGGGTACCCAGTTCGACGTAACAACCGTCTGGACCGAGAGGCAACGGTGAGGCAATGCCGCCCCCGCCGATGGTGCCCGAGAAGGACACGGCTACGTCGGCGCTGTAGAACACGCCTGCTATCGAATAGTGCAGGCGATAGTCGCCGACTCCGTTCGCGAAGAGGTCGGCCATACCATCGGCATTGGTGGTGCGCTGATCGACGACCAGCCATGAACCGTCGGGCTGCTTCTGGCGCAGCTCCATGTCGATTCCCGGGATGAACCCACTGGTATCGATGTCACCGGCCACCACCTCGATGACGAAGTTGTCGTCGATCGACCGTAGGTCGAAGTCGAATGGCCCGGCCGGCGTGGTACCCGCCGGCGCCGAGGCGGTCGCGTCGATCTCGTCGCCGAATCCGTATCCGCAGCCACAGCCGCCTCCACCGATGCCGAGCACGTCGAGGGGTGCGTGATCCCAATACTGCGGATAGTTGTCGTCGAGGGGAGACTCGGCGAGCAGTTGGTAGACCTCGCCGCGCGGCACGATGAAGCTGTAGTGCCCGAGCATGTCGGTCGGCGTGTAGTCGGGATAGAAGTCCGGACTCGTGATGCTCTCGGCGACGATCCACGCACCGGAGAACGGCAGGCCGGTCTCACCGTGACGCACGGTCCCGCTCAGCACGACGACATCGGAGTAGAGCACGAGCGGATCGACGATGTCCCACGTCGACAGGTCGCCGCTGAGAGGACCGAGCGCGGTGGCGTCTGCGAACGCACCGGCGCCCCGCGCGACGACGAGGTAGTCGACGCCCCCCGTGTCCGCGACGTCCTCGATCACCACGTCACCGGACATGTCGGTCATCCCGGTCGCGATCACGGTATGCGAAGCCGGGTCGTAGACGTCGACGACGACGCTCGGCGCAGCCGCGCCGGTGTCGTACTCGGCATGTGCTGTGACGTCGGGGATCGTCGGATCGTTGACCAGTGGAGCCGCGAACGCCGGGGTGCCTCCGAGCACGCATGCCGCGAGCGCACCCACGCCTGCGAGCGCGAGCACACCGCGGACTGTCTTCATCGGCCGCCTCGGTACACGGAACGGGGGTCGGCTGAGGCTACCGCACCCGGGGGCGGGTTGGTAGCGTTACCGCCCCAGCATCCGCTGCAGGGCGGCCAGCTCCTCCTCGGTCGGACCCCCGTCACCACCGGCGCCGCCCCCGCCGCCGAGGCCGAAGCCCGAGCCGCCCACGCCCGCGGGTGCCTTGGCGGCGCCCGCGGCGAGCGCCGCGTTCTCGGCCGCGCGCTTGGCCGGGTTGCCCGAGCGGGACTTCTTGGCGGCCTGCTGCTTCTTCTTGCCGACGTAGCTCGCGCCGGGGATCGGACCCATGCCGGGCACCTGCGGAACCCCGCCCTTGGCGACGGTCTTCATCATCTTGGCGGCCTGCTCGAAGCGCTGGACGAGCTGGTTGACGTCGGTGACCGTGGTGCCGGACCCCTTCGCGATGCGCAGCCGGCGCGACCCGTTGAGCAGCTTGGGCGTGGTGCGCTCGGCGAACGTCATCGACTGGATGATCGCCTCGGTGCGCGTGATCTCCCGCTCGTCGAAGTTGTCCAGCTGTTCGCGCATGCCGCGCGCCCCGGGGAGCATCCCCAGCATCCCCTTGATGGAGCCCATGTTCTTGAGCTGCTGCATCTGCTTCAGGAAGTCGTCGAGCGTGAAGCTGTCGGTCGCGAGTTTCTCGGCGGTCTTGCGCGCCTCATCCTCGTCGAAGGCCTGCTGGGCCTGTTCGATGAGGGTCAGGATGTCGCCCAGATCCAGGATGCGGCCCGCCATGCGATCCGGATGGAACGGTTCGAAATCGTCCAGGCCCTCGCCCACGGAGGCGAACATGATCGGCCGCCCGGTGATGGAGGCGACCGACAGCGCCGCGCCGCCGCGCGCGTCGCCGTCGAGCTTGGTCAGCACGACGCCCGTGAAGTCCACGCCGTCCTGGAAGGCGCGGGCCGTCGTGACGGCGTCCTGGCCGATCATGGCGTCGATGACGAAGAGCACCTCGTCCGGGTCGACCGCCTTCCGGATGTCGGCGGCCTGCTTCATGAGCTCGGCGTCGATGCCGAGGCGCCCGGCGGTGTCGACGATGACGGTGTCGTACTGCTTGCGCTCGGCCTCCTTGACGCCGTCGCGCGCCACCTTGACCGGGTCGCCGACGCCGTTGCCCGGCTCGGGCGCGTAGACCGGGACCCCGGCCTGCTCGCCCACGACCTGCAGCTGGGTGACGGCGTTGGGGCGCTGGAGGTCGCTCGCGACGAGCAGCGGGGTGTGCCCCTCCTTCGCCAGCCATTTGGCGAGCTTGCCGGCGAGCGTGGTCTTTCCGGCGCCCTGGAGGCCGGCCAGCATGATGACCGTCGGCGGCTTCTTCGCGAACTCGAGGCGGCGCTGCTGCCCGCCGAGGATGCGGATGAGCTCGTCGTTGACGATCTGGACGACCTGCTGGGCAGGGTTGAGAGCCTTGTTGACCTCGTCGCCCAGGGCGCGCTCGCGGACCTGCCCGGTGAAGTCCTTGACGACCTCGAGGGCGACGTCGGCATCCAGAAGCGCGCGACGGATCTCACGGACGGTGCCGTCGACATCCGCGGGAGTGAGCTTGCCCTTGCCGCGCAGATTGCGGAAGGTCGCGGTGAGGCGATCAGAGAGCGTTCCGAAGGCTGCCATGGTGCTGCCAGCCTAATCGGCGCTCGTGCTCCTCCTCCCCGGTGGGAATCGCGGATCCGTGTCCCCAGGTGGTCCAGCCTCGGCTTTCTGGCTAAAATAGCCAGATTATGATCGTCAAGGTGCACGAGGCGAAGACCCAGCTCTCCCGGCTCCTGGACGCGGCGGAGCGCGGTGAGGAGGTGGTCATCACCCGGCGGGGCCGCGGAGTCAACCGCTTCCTCCTCGTTCCCGCGCCCCGGGCGGATCGCACGGGTGTCATCGGCGCGCTGCGCGACGAGATCCCCGACGACATCGACTACGACGCCGCCGACGCCGAGGTGCTGGCCATGTTCGAGGAGAGCGCGGCGGGCGAGTGATGCTCCTCGACACCAACGCGCTCTACTGGATCCTCAAGGGCGATCCGAGACTCGGACCCTCCGCCCGAGAGGCGGTGGAGCGCGCGCCCTCGCTCCTGGTCTCCGACATCAGCCTGCTCGAGATCGCGATCAAGGTCTCGGTGGGCAAGCTCCCTGCGGTCGAGCGTCTGCCCGCGCGGTTGACCGGACTCGGGTTCGACCGCACCGGGATCACCGACGGAGCACTCGAGCGGCTTCAGACCCTGCCGGTCCTGCATCGCGACCCGTTCGACCGCATGCTCATCGCGCACGCCCTGACCGAGTCGCTGCCGGTGCTCACCGCGGACGCCGTGTTCCGGCAGTACGGGGTACGGGTCGTCGACGCGAGCCGGTAGCCCGCTCGCCCGGCGGTGCGCCGCCGATACCCTGGGCCCATGAAGCAGATCCCCTTCGACCGCGTGCTGCCCGTCGTCGACCCGACCGCCTTCCTCGCCGAGGGATCGATCCTGGTCGGCGATGTCACGGTGCACGCGGGTGCGAGCGTGTGGTTCAACGCGGTGATGCGCGGCGACACCGACCGGCTGGTGCTCGGAGAGCGCAGCAACCTGCAGGACAACTCCGTCGTGCACGCCGACCCCGGCTCGCCCGCGCTCATCGGAGCGGGCGTCAGCATCGGGCACAGCGCGGTCGTGCACGGCTGTCGGATCGAGGACGACTGCCTCATCGGGATGAACGCGACCGTGCTCAACGGCGCGGTCATCGGGCGGGAGTCGCTCGTCGCGGCGGGATCCGTCGTGCTGGAGGGCACGATCGTGCCGCCGCGGTCGCTCGTCGCGGGCGTGCCCGCGAAGGTGCGCCGCGAGCTCACCGACGACGAGGTCGCCGCGATTCGGCGCAACGCCGACACCTACGCCGAGCGCGCGCAGCGCTACGCGAACCCCGAAGGCTGAGCGTGGGCGACCTGCTGCCGGCACTCCTGGGCCTGCGCCCAGCGGGACCGTCACGGGACGCGCTGGCTCGGAGACTGCGCGGGCGGGTGGTCGTCGTCACGGGGGCGTCGCGCGGGATCGGCGCCGAGGTCGCCAGGCGCTTCGCGCTCGTGGGCGCGCGCCTGGTCCTGCTCGCGCGCGACGAGTCGGCACTCGAGGCGGTGGCCTCCGGGATCCGGCGGCGGGGCGGCTCCGCCCTCGTGATCGCAGCCGATCTGCGCGATCCGGATGCGGCGGGGGCGGCCGGGGACCGCATCCTGACCGAGGCGGGCACTCCCGAACTCGTGGTGTCCAACGCCGGGCACTCGATAAGGCGGCGGCTTCTGGACTACGCCGACCGCCCGCACGACGTCACCCGCACGATCGGGGTCAACTATGTCGGGCCGGTCGCGCTGCTCCAGGCGCTCGTGCCCGCCATGGCGCAGGCCGGCCGCGGCCACATCGTCTCGATCGGGTCGACGAGCATCGACATTCCGGCGCCCGGCTGGTCGGTGTACGGGGCGTCGAAGACCGCATTCGACGCCTGGCTGCGCGCCGTCGCCCCCGAGCTGGCCGAGCACGGCATCGCCGTGACGAGCATCCACCTGCCGCTCGTGCGGACCGCCATGAGCGCGCCCACCTATGGCGCGTCCTCCCCCGCCATGCGGCCGGTGGATGCCGCGAAGCTCATTGCCCGTGCGGTCGTCGAGCGGCCACGACTGGTGTCGCCGTGGTGGTCGCGGCTCGCGGGCGGCGTGCTCGTCGCGTTCCCGGGACTGTCCGACCGGGCGTTGCGCGCCTACGACCGGATGCTGGAGCGGGGTTCCCGGTGATCCTGCGCGCCGCGCCGGGATCCACGATCGCGGCGGCGGGTTCGCTGCTTACGCGGTCAGGGCTCCTGCGCCACGCGGGTGCCGCGGCCGCGCTGCGGCGCGGCGGCATCGCGGCCGTGACGGGCCTCGCGGCCCTGCGTTCCCCCGGCCGGCCGGTTCTGGTCCGCGAGCACGACGCGCTCACCGGCCTCGAACTGGACGCCGCGGTCCGCGCCACGGCGACCGCGCTGGCCGCCGAGTGGCCGGCGGGGGCCCGCATCGGCGTGCGCGGCGACGGCGGCATCGCGACCCTCGTCGCCCTGGCCGCTGCGGGAGCCGCAGGGCTCGACGCGGTGCCGCTCGGCCCTCGGCTGGGCTCGGAGGACCTCGCCGCGCTGACGGCCGGTCTCGACGGGGTCGTCGACGACTGGGACGCGGTGCGCCGCGACGATCGCACCCCGCCAGGACAGGGCCGCCGCCAGGGACGTGCCGGGAGGACCGCCGCCCCGCCCCCGCGCCCGCGCCCGCCGCCGCGCGCGACCGGCCGCGTGCACCTGCTGATCCCAAAGCAACAAACATTCCACCATGGCTCACCACGGCGCCGACTGGGAGTGCGCGGAATGCTGCAGCTCGCCGACGCGGACCGCCGCCTGCGCATTCCGCTGGGAGCCGTCCTCGTGCTCGCACCGCTGGATCATGGCCACGGCCTGACCGCGGCGCTCGCCGGCCTGGCCCGTGGCCGCACGGCGCTCCTCGGCGGGGGGCTGCGCCCGGCCGAGCAGGCCGAACTCGCCCTGCGCCACCGGCCGGCGACCATCACCGGGGTCCCCGCGCAGCTCGCACGACTGCTCGACGCCGCGGATGCCGCGTTCGACGGGGTGCGCCTCGTGGTGTCGGGGTCGTCCCGGCTCGACCCCGGGCTGCGCGCGCGGCTCGCCGCGACGGGCGCCCGCGTGCTGGATTGCTACGGCACGACCGAGACCGGCACGGTCGCGATCGAGGGCCGACCCCTCGCGGGCGTGCGGATCGCGGTGGAGGCGGGGGGCGGCATCCGCATCGCATCGCCGCTGGGAGGTCGCGCCTGGCGCGTGCCCGGCGACCTCGGGCGCGTCGAGCGCGGCCGACTCGTCATCGAGGGGCGCACCGGCGCGCTCGTCGACTCCGGGGGCGAACTCGTCTCCCCTGAGCGCGTCGCGGCCGCGCTGACCGCGATCCCGGGCGTCGTCTCTGCGCGCGTGGTCGCCGTGCCCGACGATCTCAAGGGCACGACGCTGCACGCCGAGGTCACGACGACCGACCCGGCCCTGGACGCGGACGCGCTGCGCCGGGAGCTCGCGGCCCGGCTGGGCCGCTCGGGTGTACCGACCAGGCTGATCGTCGCCCGGGAGGGGTGAGCCTCAGCCGACCAGTTGCTGGGCGAAGACGTGCGGCGTGAACCCGGTCAGATCACCGATGCCCTCGCCCTGGCCGATGAGCTTGATCGGGATCCCGGTCTTCTCCTGGACGGCCAGCACGAACCCGCCCTTCGCGGAGCCGTCGAGCTTGGTCAGCACGAGCCCCGTGACGCCCGCGTGTTCGATGAAGGCCTCCGCCTGCGCCAGCCCGTTCTGCCCGGTCGTGGCGTCGAGCACGAGCAGCACCTCGGCGATGGGTGCGAGCTTCTCGATGACCCGGCGCACCTTGGCCAGCTCGTCCATGAGGCCGCTCTTGGTCTGGAGGCGTCCGGCGGTGTCGATGAGCACCATCTCGATGCCCTCGCGCTGGGCCTTCTCGACGGTCTGGAACGCGACCGAGGCGGGGTCCTGCCCGTCCTGCTGCGGGCGCACCACCTCGGCGCCCGCGCGCTCGGCCCAGGTGGCGAGCTGCTCGACCGCGGCGGCGCGGAACGTGTCGGCCGCCCCTACCACGACCGACCGGTCGTAGTTGCGCAGGAACTTGGCGAACTTCCCGATGGTCGTGGTCTTGCCGACCCCGTTGACCCCGACGACCAGCACGACCGCGGGACGGTTGCTGAGGGCGAGGGTCGGGTCGAGGCGGGCGAGGCGCTCCTCGATGGTCTCGCGCAGCATCCGTTGCAGGTCGGCGGGATCGTCGGTGCGGTACTTGGCGACCTTCTCGCGCAGCTCGTCGACGAGCTGGTCGGTGAGGTCGGGGCCGAAGTCGGCCGAGATCAGGGCATCCTCGAGGTCGGTCCAGGTCTCCTCGTCGATCTTCGCCCGCGAGAACATCCCCCGCAGCGCGGAGCCCAGCGACCACGACGCAGCCATGACGACGAGCCTACGGCTCGCGACGCCGGGTCGGCGCCTAGGCTTGGTGCGTGCTCGCCCTCATCCGCCACGGCCAGACCGACTGGAACCGCGACGACCGCCTGCAGGGCTCGAGCGACATTCCGCTCAACGACACCGGGCGTGCGCAGGCGCACGAGGCGGCGCTGCTGCTGCGGGGCACGGGACCCGGGTGGGATGCCGTGGTCAGCTCGCCGCTGTCCCGCGCCCGGGAGACGGCCCTGATCATCGCCTCCGACCTGGGGATCGAGCTCGGCCCGGCCTACCCCGGGCTCTCGGAGCGCGACTACGGCGCGAGCGAAGGCGCGTCGTCCCGCGCGATGCTGGAACAGCATCCCGACCGCGAGTACCCGGATGCCGAACCGCTCGCATCCGTCGTCGCACGGGGAATTGCCGGCCTCGAGGCGATCGAGCGCGACCTGGACGATGCCGCGACGATCGTCGTGTGCCACGGCACGATCATCCGCTACACGCTCGCCGCGCTCGCCGGGCGGCGGCTGCCCGCGATCGTGAACGGCGCGATCTCGACCCTGGAGCGCGACGGCGAGGGCTGGCGCGTGTTGACCGTGAACGGGATCCCGCTGGATCAGGTGCCCGAGCCGCCCGACGAGCGCCCGGCCGAGGGCGACACCGTCACCCGCTAGCGAGCACCGCGGGTCGCTCTCGCGCTAGTCGATCGTAATCGCGTCGGGCTGCTCGTCGCGCGGGACCTCCTTGCCGGCCGGTTTGCGCTTGAGCAGCACGGCGTTGATCACCCACACGACGATCGCGAGCACCGCGTAGACGCCGAAGATGATCAGCCAGCGCACGAAGTCGCCGGGGATCTCGCCCCACGCCTTCGGGATGCTCACCAACACGATCATGAACGCCGCCAGGCCCACGGCGTAGGCGCCGGCCCAGGCCAGGCGCCTCCACTTCAGGAGCTTCGCACCGTCGAATCCGACGATCGGCAGCAACGACAACGGCAGGCTGGAGACCCCCTTGATCGTCACCCCGGCCAGGAACTCGATCAGGAAGATCAGCACCGGGTTGTCGGTTCCCGCGGTCGCCGGGGCCAGGATGCTGTACGCCACCCAGGCGATCGCCGCCAGTCCCAGCCCGATCCCCGATCCGACCAGCACGATCTGGGCGCTGCGGGTCGAGGTCAGGGCGACCGCGTAGGCGACGCCCGCGACCAGACCGAAGATGACGCCCGGCTCGAGTTCGAGCAGCCGCGACACCAGCACGGCGAGCGCGACGAGCACCAGGGAGCCCCACCGCAGCCGGAGGTACGGCTGCGACCCAGGTTCGAGCCGACGCGCGACCCGCCGCACGACCCACCAGGTCAGCAGGTTGAACAGCAGGAAGCTCAGGAAGAGGGACAGCACGACGCGGGCGGACATCCCGTTCCAGCCGAAATCGGGGTCCACGAACGCGCCGAGGATCGCCGCGACCGCGAGGCCGGGCCAGATGAGCCAGCCCGGTGCTCGACGCGGAGCGACGTTCCCGTCCTTCTTGGTCGCCCTCGCCTCCGCACGAGCCCTGCGTTTCGCGGCCCAGCCGTC
The DNA here is from genome assembly GCA_019638805.1 of Microbacteriaceae bacterium. Taxonomy (GTDB): domain Bacteria; phylum Actinomycetota; class Actinomycetes; order Actinomycetales; family Microbacteriaceae; genus JBDSKH01. The sequence continues at coordinate 280,117 of JAHBTA010000001.1, forward strand.
CACGAGACGCGAGTACCGCGAACCGATGACCGAGTTGAGCAGCGACGACGGGTACCCCACCACGAGCATGAGCATGAGCGATCCGGTGCCCAGCACCGCCCAGCCGGTGGGCGTCGGCGCCGCTTCCGCGATGGTCGGAAGCGTGCTCAGGACGCTCGGGTCGTCGAGGTCGGTGCCGTCGTACCGGGCGGACGAGATGACCCCGATGACCAGCGTGGGTACCTGCCAGGCGGTGTCGTTCAGGTAGATGTCGCCGTCCGTGTACGAGACGCTGATGGTCTCGGACTGCGATGTGCCATCGGGCATCGGCGTGTTCCGGCCGTACACCGCGGTCGCGTTGTCGACCGGGTCTATCCCGGCCAGGGCGTCGGCGTCCCACGGCTCGCCGTCGAGCAATTGCGCGCCGTCCCCGGCCAGGTCAATCGAGCTGATGGTGCCGGCATCGCCGTACCCGGCGTCCTCCATCGCGCGCATGATCGCGACAAACTCGCTCCACTCGATGTCGTACCAGACCATGCTGTACGAGAAGCTCGCCCCCTGGCCGTCGTCGAACGGCTCAGCGATGAGCCGGCTCGTGCAGGTCGGCGGGAAGGCGCGCAGCGCAGGCGGGGTGTACGGGGTGGTCAACTCGAAGAGTTCTCGCGCCGACGACTGGTAGAACGTGTTCTCGCACACTGACGGGTCGGGGGATGCGACGGGGGCACCCAGCGCCGGCGCGGCCGGCAGCATGAGGCCCGCGATCACGATCCCGAGCGCCGCGGCAAGACGCGTGATGCGGGTCATGTCGCGAGAATAGCGAGCGCTACTCGGTCACCGCGACTCGCTGGCCGACCACGGCGCTCACGCCGTCCTGACGCATCGAGACGCCGTACAGGGCATCGGCGATCTCCATGGTGCGCTTCTGGTGCGTGATGACGATGAGCTGCGAATTGGCACGCAGGTCCTCGAGGACGGTGAGGAGCCGGCCGAGGTTGGCATCATCCAGGGCCGCCTCGACCTCGTCCATGATGTAGAACGGGCTGGGCCTGGCCTTGAAGATGGCGATGAGCAGGGCGACAGCGGCGAGCGAGCGCTCACCACCGGAGAGCAGCGAGAGACGCTCGATCTTCTTGCCCGCCGGCCGCACCGTGACCTCGATGCCGGTCGTGAGCATGTCCTCGGGATCGGTCAGGTGCAGGCTGCCGCTGCCGCCGGGGAAGAGCACCGGGAAGACCTGGTTGAACGCGGCGCGGGTGTCCTCGAAGGCGGAGGCGAAGATGTCCTGCATCTTCTCGTCGATCTCGTCGATGATCTGCAGCAGGTCCTTGCGGGTGGCCGTGAGATCGGCGAGCTGGTCGGTGAGGAACTTGTGCCGCTCCTCCAGGGCCGCGAACTCCTCCAGCGCGAGGGGGTTGACCCGGCCGAGCTGGTTGTACTTGCGCTCCGCGGCGGCCAGGCGCGCCTGCTGGCGGGCCCGGTCATACGGCTCGGTCCCCGCCGGAAATTCAGGAGACTCGGCCACCGGTGTTTCGTCGGGGCCTGGATTCGCGGGGCTCACGCCGGCAGCAGGGGCTCCCTCCGCGGAAGTCTCCTGAATTTCCGACGGGGGGACGTCGAGGGGCACGGGCACCTCGGGACCGTACTCGGCCACGAGCACCTCCTCGTCGAGGCCCAGGTCCTCGGCGGCGCGCTCGAGCAGGGTGGACAGGTGCAGGCGCTTCTCGTACACCTGCATCTCGAGCCCGTGCACGTTCTCGTTGAGCGCCGAGAGCCGATCGCGCAACGACGCCTCTGAGTCCCGCAGCTCGGCGAGCTCCTGGTTCTGCTTGGCCCGGTCGGCCTCGGCCGCGGTCAGCGCCACGCGCGCCTGCGACACCGACCGGTCCGCCGTGTCGAGCACGGCGGGCAAGGCGTCCAGCACGCGTGTCGCGGCCTCCACCTGGTGCTGCCGCAGCACGGCCAGTCGGGCGGCTTCCTCGGCCGCAGAGCGCTCGGCCTCGAGTTGCGACTGCAGCGCATCGGCGCGCTCGTGCTGCGCCCGCACGCGCTCGCGCGCGGTCTCCACGTCGATGCGCGCCTGCACCTCGGCGGCGCGCGCCGCCTCCACCTCCGTCACCAGCGCATCGCGCGCTCCGACATCCAGGATGGGGCGCGGCGTCGCCGCGTGAGCGTCGCGTTCCAGCGCCGCGGCCTGCACCGCCTGCTCCGCCTCCGCGACCGACTCCCCGAGGGCGCGCACGGTCTCGGCGAGGCGCTCGCCCTCGGCCGAGGCGGCCTCGAGCGCGACGCGCGACCGGCCCAGGGCCTCACTGCGCTCGGCGAGTCTCTGGTCGAACTCCTTGAGCGCCGCGACGGCCTGGGCCGCATCGATCTGCGCGAGGTCGAGCGCCTCGCGCTTCTGGGCCAGTGCGAACCGGCGACGCTCGATCGAGGTGGTCACCTCGACCAGGCGCTCCTGCGCGGCGTCGCGCTCTGCGGCCAGTTCGAGCGCACTGCGGGCCCCGCCCGAACCACCGCGGAGCACGTGCTCGGTCAGCACGTCGCCCTCGCGCGTGATGACGGTCAGTTCGCCCAGCTTCCGGATCGCGGGCCACGCGGCCCGCGCGGCCTCCAGGTCGTCCACCACGACGATGCGCGCGAGCAGCCCCCGGATGCCGTCGGGCGCCGTCACCAGGCCGGCCGCCGCCTCGACCCCGGCGGGCAGGCCCGTCGGCTCGGGCGCGGCGGGTGCGTCCGCCACCACGATCTCGACCCGGCCGGCGTCGCCGGAACGCGCGGTCGCGAGCGCGGCGACCGCCGCATCCCGGTCGTCGGCGAGCACCGCGTCGGCGAGCGAGCCGAGCGCCGCCGCGATGGCCGCCTCGTAGCCGGCGCGCACCTGCATGTGCTCGGCGACGAGCCCGCGGATGCCCTTGGCGCCCACGATGGCGCCCGAGCCGTCACGCTGATCCAGCGCGAGCGAGAGCGCGCCCGTGCGGGCCGCCAGGGCGTCCCGCTCGCGCTCGTCGGTGTGCAGCTCGTCGCGCAGGGTCTCGACCTCGGCCTGGAGGGCGGCCACGGCCGCCTCGGCGTCGTCGACGGCGCGGGCCAGGGTCTCGTCCTCGGCGACGGCGCCGTCGGCGTCCTCGAGTTCGAGCAGTTCGGCTCGCGCGGCCTCCCGGCGCTGCTCGGCCTGCTCGAGGGCGGTGCGGGCGCGCTCGAGCTCGGCCTGGGTCGCGTTCAGCCGGGACGACGCGACGCCCACCTGGCCGTCGAGCCTGCCCTGCTCGAGGTCGTGCTGCGACACGAGCGCGCTCTGCTCGCTGATCTCCTCGTCGAGCGAGTCGAGGCTCGCCTTGGCTGTCGCGGCCGTGGCGGACACGCGGCCGAGCGCCTCCTCCGCCGCCGTCACGCCGGCCTGCAGACGTTGAGCCTCCTCGCGGGCGTCCTCGACCATGCGGGGCGAGATGGTGGTCGCCATACCGGGCAGCTCGGCCTGCTGGCCCAGCAGCGCGAGCCTCTGGTTGGCGAGCGTGTAGAGGGATCGCAGGTGGTCCTGCACCTGCTCGAGGCCGAAGCTGACACTGCGGGCGGCATCCACCGCGTCGCCGGTCATGGTCTGCTCCAGGCGACCCTGCCGCAGCTTCGCCTGGTCCAGCTGCTCCTGCAGCACGAGGCGCTCGGTCTTGCGCTCGCTCTCGCTGCGACCGGTCGCCTCGATGGCCCCGCGCAGCTCGACCACCTCGTCGGCCAGAAGGCGCGCCCGGGCGTCGCGCACGATCGCCGCGATGGTCTGCGCCTCGCGCGCGATCTCGGCCTGCTGGCCGAGGGGCTTGAGCTGCCGGCGGATCTCGCCGGCCAGGTCGGACAGGCGCGTCAGGTTGGCCTGCATCGCCTCGAGCTTGCGCAGGGTCTTCTCCTTGCGGCGCCGGTGCTTGAGGATGCCGGCCGCCTCCTCGATGAAGCCGCGGCGCTCCTCGGCGCTCGCGTGCAGCACCTGGTCGAGCTGACCCTGCCCCACGATGACGTGCATCTCGCGCCCGAGGCCGGAGTCGGACAGCAGCTCCTGCACGTCGAGAAGACGGCACTGCTCGCCGTTGATGGCGTACTCGCTGCCACCGTTGCGGAACAGCGTGCGCGAGATCGTGACCTCGCTGTACTCGATCGGCAGGGCGCCGTCGGAGTTGTCGATCGTGAGCAGCACCTCGGCGCGCCCGAGCGGGCCGCGCGTCGCGGTGCCGGCGAAGATGACGTCCTCCATCTTGCCGCCGCGCAGCGTCTTGGCGCCCTGTTCGCCCATGACCCAGGCCAGGGCGTCGACGACGTTCGACTTGCCCGAGCCGTTCGGGCCCACGACGCAGGTGACGCCGGGTTCGAACGCGAAGGTGGTCGGCTGGGCGAAGGACTTGAACCCCTTGAGGGTCAGGCTCTTCAGGTACACGCGAGCCGCCCTCCTTCCTGGTCCATCCCGGCGATCTAACCTACCCCGAGCGCTTTGACACCCGGGAACGCTGAGCGCTAGCGTGAAACGACCTTTCGACGGAGGATTGCACATGCCGCGCGCCCGGCCTGCGCTCCTCGCCGTACCCCTCCTCGTGCTCCTCGCGGGTTGCGTCGGCGACCCGGAGCCCGCCCCGACCCCGCTCACGCCATCGCAGGCGTGCGCGGCGTTGGGCGACGCCGTCGAGGCGTTCTACGAGACCACCAGCCCCGGCTCCACGGTCACGACGCTGAAGCCGTGGGATCTTCCCGAGATCAAGGGCTTCCGGATTCCGACTCCGTCGTGCGCCTTCAAGGTCACGCCCGACCCGGCGGTGACCCCGGGCGACGTCTTCACGATCGAGAGCTTCTATCTCGACTACGACGAGGGCCTCACGGTCGACCTGCCCGAGCGCCTCGAGGACGCGGGGTACCAGCGCAAGCACCCGGACATCCCGACCTGGTCGGCGAACATGCTGGGTCGCTCCTACAGCGCGGCCATCCTCCTGTTCCAGCCCGGGGACGGCCAAGCCTACAGCGTGGCGGCCGAGCACTTCCGGGTGCTCGACCTGACCCTCGGTCAGACCTGAGCAGCGGACCAGAGCACCGGACCAGAGGACGGTATCGAGATGAGCGGATTCGAGCTCGACGAGCTCACGCCGCCCACCTCGGTCGGCGACCCGAGCTGGGCGGATTTCGTGGCATCCGTCGCGGTGCGCAACGCCTGCGAGGTGGGCGCCTACGCGACCCCGGAACTGGCGATGTCCGCCGAGGAGCTTCTGCCCCATTGGCTCGACCCGCGGGAGCCGAGGCGCTGGTGGGTCGCCCGGGCGGGCGGCGAGGTCGTCGCGCGCGGGCTCCTGGAGTGGCAGCTTGACGACGACGAGCGGGTCGCCTGGGTCACCCTGCAGGTGGATCCGGCGCACTGGCGCCTGGGCATCGGGCGCGCCATAGCGGACGTCGTCGAGGACGCCGCTCGCGAACACGGCTTCTCCCGGATGCTGACCTACGCCCCCAGCGCGGACGCACCGGGCGAGCAGCTGGTTCCCCCGACCGGAGCAGGGGGCGTTCCGCGCTCGGCCCGCGAGGTGCGCTTCCTGCTGGCTCGGGGCTGGAGACTGGAGCAGGTGGCGCGGGCGAGCCGGTTCCCGTTACCGGCCGACCGCGCGGACCTGGATCGACGACGCGACGCCGCCACCGAGGCGGCGGGCGGGTATCGCGTGCACACCTGGGCGGGGCCGACCCCTGAGCGGTGGCTCGCCGACCTCGCCCACCTGCGCACCCGGATGAGCACCGAGGAGCCTTCGGCGGGGCTCGAACCTCCCGAGGACCGGTGGGACGCGCAGCGCGTGCGCGAGCACGACGATCACATGGCGCAGGCGCCGCTGCAGATCCTCACCGCGGTCGTCGAGCACATCGCGTCCGGTGGGCTCGCGGGGTTCACGCAGCTCTCCGTGCCGCATGAGCCGACCCAGCCCGTCACCCAGTACGACACCCTGGTGCTGCCCGAGCATCGCGGCCACCGGCTCGGCATGCTGCTCAAGGTCGCGAACCTGCTCGCGCTGGAAGACCGGTCCCCCGGCCACCCGAGCGTGCTGACCTGGAACGCCGAGGAGAACCGGCCCATGCTCGACGTCAACGAGGCGGTCGGCTTCGTGCGCATCGGCGCCGAGGGCGCCTGGCGGAAGGATCTGTAGCCCGGGTTCGGGCGGAAGGATCTGCAGCCGGCGGCTCAGGCCGCGGTGCTCCGCACCCTGACCCGCTGGCACCGCGGGCAGAAGTGCGAGCCCCGGTTCATGAAACTCTCGCGCACGATCGGGCGTCCGCATCGTGGGCACGGCAGACCGGCCCGGCCGTAGGCTTTGAGCGAGTGGGCGAAGTACCCGGACTCGCCGTTCACATTGAGGTACTGCGCGTCGAAGCTCGTTCCGCCCTCGGCGAGGGCGCGACCCAGTACGAGCCGCACCTCGGCGAGCAGCGCGGAAGCGCGCGGGCGGCTCAGGGATCGCGTGGGCTGGTCGTAGTGCACGCGCGCGGCCCACAGCGCCTCGTCGGCGTAGATGTTGCCGATGCCGCTCACCAGGGTCTGATCCAGCAGAGCGCGCTTGATCGTGGTGTCCTTGCGCAGCAGCCTCGCGAGGAACCGGCGGTCGTCAAAGAGTGGGTCCACCGGATCGCGGGCGATGTGGGCGACGGACGACGGGATGAGCTGAGCGGGCGCGTCCACCGCGGGCACCAGATCGTCCAGCGCCATCGACCCGAAGATGCGCTGGTCGACGAAGTCGACGCGCAGCGGCCCGGCGTCCGGGTGGGTCACGCCGAGCACGATCCTGGTGAGCCGATCGACCGGGGAGCCGGGGGTGCGCAGCAGGACCTGCCCGCTCATCCCGAGGTGAATGACGAGCGCGACCGGGGCGCCCGCCGGATCCGCCAGCGGAACCCACAGGTACTTGCCGCGGCGCTCGGGAGACCCGAGGCGCGCTCCCCGGAGGCGGGTGACGAAGTCCTCGGCGGGGCCGGGATGCCGTCGCAGCGAGCGCTCGTCGCGCACCTCGACCGCGTCCACGCGCGCACCCGTCGCGGCCGGGGCGAGACCGAGGCGTACGACCTCGACCTCAGGGAGTTCGGGCATCTGGGCGTTCGGGCATCGGTCAGGACTCGGACGGCTCGGCGGACCGCGGCTCGGCGGCTCGCTGCTCGGCGGCTCGCTGCTCGCGCGGCTGCAGAGCCTCCCAGGCCGAGAGCGCCGCGGACATCTCCGCCTGCTTCTTGCTCGTCCCGTCGCCCTCGCCGACCGGGGAACCGCTCAGCAGGACGGTCGCGTGGAAGCGCTTGGAGTGATCCGGCCCGCTGTCGGTCACCGCGTAGTGCGGAAGGCCCTTGCCCAGGCGCGTGGACAGCTCCTGGAGGCTGGTCTTGGGGTCCATGGCCGCACCGAAGCGTCCGGGGTCGGCGAGCAGGGGCGCGATGAGCCGCATCACGAGGGCGGTGGCCTCGTCCGGCCCGACGGAGAGGTAGGCGGCGCCGATGATGGCCTCGACCGTGTCGGCCAGGATGGACGCCTTCTGGCGCCCGCCGGTGAGCTCTTCCCCGCGGCCGAGCCGCAGGTGCGCGCCCAGCCCGATGTGCTCGGCGATCTCGGCGAGCGCGGACGACGACACCAGGCTCGCGCGGCGCTTGGCCAGCTCCCCCTCGTCGGTGTCCGGGTGCTCGCGATAAAGCATCACCGTGACCGCCTGGCCCAGGATCGAGTCGCCCAGGAACTCGAGGCGCTCGTTGTGCCGCACGCCCTCGTGCTCGTAGGCGAACGAGCGGTGGGTCAGCGCGAGCTCGAGCAGCTCGGCGTCGATCTCGACCCCGAGTGCCCGGGTGAGGTCGGCACGGTCGCCCTCAGGAACGTCCGCGTCGCCCGAAGGGCGAGCCATAAGTTCAGACGTCGGCGACCTTGCGGCCCTTGTACTCCAGGTACAGGGGGGTGCCGGCCGAGTCCTCGACCACCTTGGCGCGGTGCGGGAGGCTGTAGACCGTCCGGCCGTTCTCGACCGACTTCACCAGGTGCACGGGCGCGGCCTTCCACTGCGACCGGCGGGCGCTCGTGTTGGCGCGGGACTGCTTGCGCTTGGGAACGGCCATGGGTGTCTCTTCTCTGTGCTCGGCGCTCGGGCCGGAGGTCTACTCGGTGTCGGTGTCGGACGCATCCGTCCGGAAGCCCTCCAGCGCCGCCCACCGCGGGTCGGTCGCCTCGCGCTCGGGCCGCTCCGGAGCGTCCGTGAGCTTCTCCCCCGTGACGGGGTCGAGGCCCGGACAGTCCGGCCGGCACACCGGCTGGAACGGCAGTGCGAGCACCACCGCGTCCCGCACGACCGGTTCGAGATCCACGTGATCATCTCGAACCTGGAAGTCGAAGGCTTCATCGGGAGAATACGCGAAAAGCTCCTGGAAATCGACCTGGACCGGGATGCTGACCGGGTCCAGACAGCGCACGCACTCCCCCGAGGCGGTCGCCTCCGCCTCCCCCGTGACGAGCACTCCCTCGTGCAGCCCCTCGAGGCGCAGCTCGATCTCGAGCGGCGTCCCGGCCGGGACGACGGCGGCCCCGGCGCCCAGTTGCTCGGGCGCGTCGAACTCGAGCGAGCGCTCACGCAGCTCGCCGGGGCGATGCACGAGGTCACGGACGTCGACGACGTAGGGGCGGGCGGTGGCGGGCACGAAGCGAAATCCTACGCGTTCGCTCGTGCCCGCGCCGCGTGCCGCTAGCCCTTCTCCACCGCCGTGAACGCCTCGTCGTAGATCGCCAGCGCCTTCTCGACCTGCTCGGCCGTCACGGTGCACGGCGGCACGACATGGATGCGGTTGTCCGACACGAACGGGAGCAGCCCGCGCGCCATGAGCTCGTTCTTCAATGCGCCGATGGTGGAGGCCGGGACGGGCTCCCGGGTCTCGCGCGAGGTCACCAGATCCAGGGCCCAGAACACGCCGAGGCCGCGGACCTCGCCGATCATCTCGTGCTTCTCGGCGAGCGCACGAAGCCCGGGGCCGAGAACGTCCTCGCCGATGCGCTTGGCGTTCTCGACGATGCCCTCCTCCTCCATGGCGTCGATCGACGCGACGATGGAGGCCATCGCGAGCGGGTGCCCCGAGTAGGTGAGTCCGCCGGGGAAGACCTGGTCCGAGAACGCGTTCGCGATCGACTCGGACAGGATGACCCCGCCCGCGGGGACGTAGCCGGAGTTGACGCCCTTGGCGAAGGTCACCAGGTCGGGGACGATCCCGTCCGGGTTCACGGTCTCGTTCTGCCAGGAGAACCAGTCGCCCGTGCGGCCGAAGCCGGCCATGACCTCGTCGATGATGAGGACGATGCCGTACTCGTCGGCGATGGCGCGAAGCCCCGTGAGGTAGCCGGGCGGCGGCACGAGCACGCCCGCGGTGCCTGGCACGCCCTCGACCAGGATCGCGGCGATCGAGCCGGGCCCCTCGACCTGGACGATGCGCCGCAGGTGGTGCAGGGCGCGCTCGGACTCCTGCTGAACCGAGTCCGACCAGAACTCGCTGCGGTAGGCGAAGGGCCCGAAGAAGTGCACGTGGCCGCGCGCGTACTCGTTGGGCACGCGACGCCAGTCGCCCGTGGCCACGACGGCGGCACCCGTGTTGCCGTGGTAGCTGCGGTAGTGGGTGAGGATCTTGTCCCTGCCGGTCACGATGCGCGCCATTCGCATGGCGTTCTCGTTCGCGTCGGCGCCACCGTTGGTGAAGAAGACCTTGTCGAAGTGCGCTCCCGCCTTGGCGAGAATGCGCTTGGCCGCCTCGCCGCGCGCCAGGTTGGCATGCGCGGGGGCGACCGTGGGCAGAAGGGCGGCCTGGTCCTGGATGGCCTTCACGACCTTGGGGTGCAGGTGCCCGATGTTGACGTTCACGAGCTGGCTGGAGAAGTCCAGATAGCGCTTCCCGGCCTCGTCCCAGACCTCGACGCCTTCGGCGCCGGCCAGGACGAACGGGTTGAGCGCGCCCTGCGCCGACCAGGAGTGGAAGACGTGGGCGCGGTCGAGGGTGTAGGCGAGCGAGTCGCTCATGGGTATCGGAGGTGCTTTCTGTGTCTGGTCGCGCGGTGCGCGGTGGATGGGTGGCGGGGGCGGCCGGGGCCGCCCCCGCCGGGGTACTACTGGCCGCCCTCGGTGAGGACGACGTCGATGGGCGTGTAGGTCCCGTCAACGACGACGCCCTCCTCCTCGAGCTCGGCGAGCGCCTTCTCGATGTACTCGTTCGAGTACACCGAGGCGGGCGGGTCGGCCTCGATGAGGTTGAGGCCGTCCTGGTTGACCGCCGACTTGGCGCCGGCGATCGTCTTGTCCCACGCGGCCTTGTTGTTCAGCCCGAAGCCTCCGCCGGCCCAGATGAGCTTGTTGACCTCGTTCATCTGCCACAGCTGGTGCACGGGGCCGACCGGGAAGGCGGCCTCGGCGTTGATCGCCGCGTTGTAGGTGATCGCCGCGGCGTCCTCGGGGTTGTCGCGGGCGTAGACCCAGCCCTTGGTGACGGCCTTCAGGAACCGCACCGCGGCATCCGCGTACGCCGGGTCGGACTCGAGGCGGGCGGTGTCTGCCCAGATCGCGTCCTGCAGCATGGCCCCGTCGGTGTCCTCGTACGAGACCACGTCGAAGTCCTCCGGCTGGTAGAGCTCACCCGTGGCCGGGTTCACCACCTCGAGGATCTGCGCCCACTCGTTGTAGGTCATCGCCTGCGCGGCGTCCACGTCGCGGTCCAGCAGCGCGTTCATGCTGAAGTCCTGCGTCGTGATCGACACGCTCGTCGAGTCGAGCCCGTCGGCGGCCATGGCCGCGAAGATCTCCCACTCGTTGCCGAAGCCCCACGAGCCGATGCGCTTGCCCTCGAAGTCGGCGACCGAGGTGATGCCGTCGCCCTTCCACGAGACCTGGAGCGTGCCCGACTTCTGGAACACCTGGGCGATGTCGGTCAGCTCGACGCCGGTGGCCTCGATCGATCCGAGCACCTTGGGAACCCAGGCGACCGCAAAGTCGACGTCTCCCGCGACGAGCGCGTCCTGCGGCACAATGTCGCCGCCGGACGGGACGATCTCGACGTCATCGAAGCCGTACTCCTCGAAGTAGCCCTGGTCCTGGGCGACGTAGTAGCCGGCGAACTGAGCCTGCGGCAGCCACTGCAGCTGCAGCTTGATCGACGTCAGGGGCTCGAAATCGCCGTCGTCCCCACCGTCGGTGGAGGGCGAGGTGCAGGCCGCAAGCGCGACGGCTGCGGTCATGGCGGTGGCTGCGAGCAGCGCACGCCTGATGCTGTGTCTCATGCTGGTCCTTTCATCGGTTCATGGGGCGATACAGGGTGCCGGTCAGACCGGCGTCCGCCTCGTCGCGAGCCTTTCGAGCAGGGACGTGACGAGGAAGAAGACGAGGCCGATGGCGATGCCGCCCGCCACGTACGCCCAGGCGAGGGCGGCGCGCCCGGACTTGGCGTAGGTCGCGATGGCCGTGCCGATGCCGTCGCTCGGCCCGCCGAAGTACTCGGCCACGAGGGCCGAGATGACCGCGAGCGAGCTCGCGATGCGCAGGCCGGTCAGCAGGTATGGCAGCGCCGAGGGCAGGGTGAGCACCCGGAAGGTCTGGAAGCCGGTGGCCCCCGATGCGCGCAGCAGGTCGCGATGCACCGGGCGGGTCTGCCGCAGGCCGCGCAGCACGTTGAGGAACACCGGGATGAACGCGGCGATGGCCGCGACCGCCTGCCGCCCGAACTGGCTGGACGCCCCGAACATGGTGTTCAGGATGGGCGTGAGCGCCACGATCGGCACGACCGCGATGGCCGCGACCAGCGGCGCGAGCATGCCGTCGACCGGCCGCCAGGCGGCGGCCAGCCCGGCCAGCACGATCGCGACGATCGTGCCGGCCAGCAGGCCCACGAGCGAGTTGGTCGCCGTGATGACGGTGTCGTCCCAGATGATCCCGGCGCGCAGCACGAGCTCGGCGCCGATCGCGATCGGGCTGGGCAGCATCCGGGGGGCGATCTTCAGCACGTCGACGACGAGGATCCACGCCAGCACGATGACGGCGCCCACGACGACGGGGGCGACGAACCGCAGCCACGAAGGCAGCCCGCGCGCTGCGCGCGAGGTGCGCAGCGACACGTCGGGGAGGGCGGGCAGGCTCGGGGCGCTCATCGTTCGTTCGCCCTCTCCACGGGGGATCCGTGCAGGGCCTCGCGCACGGCCGTGACCTTCGCGAAGTACGCCTCCGACTCGCGCAGCCCCTCGGGGCGCTCCTCGCCGAAGCCGGTCTCGATGACGTCGGTGATCCGGCCCGGCCGCGGGCTCATGACCACCACCCGATCCGAGAGGTAGACCGCCTCGGGGATGGAGTGGGTCACGAACACCACGGCCGCCCCGGTCTCCGATGCGATGCGTGCGAGCTCGGACTGCAGGTACTCGCGCGTCATCTCGTCGAGCGCGCCGAATGGCTCGTCCATGAGCAGCAGGCGCGGGTTCTCGGCGAGAGCGCGCGCGATCGCCACGCGCTGCTGCATGCCGCCGGAGAGCTGGTCGGGGTAGCGATCCACGAACTCGCTCAACCCGACCAGCCCGGCCAGCTGGGCGACCCGCTCGTCGCGCTCGGCGCGACCCATCCGGTGCAGCTCGAGCGGCAGGGAGATGTTGCCGGCGACCGTGCGCCAGGGCAGCAGACCCGCCTGCTGGAAGGCGATGCCGTAGTCCTGGTCCACACGCGCCTTCTGCGGCGTCTTGCCGAAGACCTCCAGCTCGCCCGCGGATGCCTGGTCGAGATCGGCGACGAGACGCAGCAGGGTCGACTTGCCGCATCCGGAGGGCCCGATGAGCGACACGAACTCGCCGGCCGCGACCTCCAGATCGACGCCGGTCAGCGCGAGCACCTCGCCCCCGGTCGCGGCGAAGGTCTTGCCGACTCCCCGGGCCCGTACGGCGGGCGCGGGGGCGGTCGCGCCCCTGGTCTCGTCGGTCGGTGTCACGCGGTCGCCTCTCCTCGTCGGTAGTTCGAGAGCACCAGGCCCAGGATCGCGACCGAGCCGGCCGCGACGAGCCCGAGCGCGATGGAGCCGAAGGTCGGCCCCCACGGTGCGGCCGGGTCGCTCGAGCCCTGACCGGCCAGTTGGATGAGCATGCGTCCGATGCCCCCGCGCATGCCGATCGACACCTCGGCGACCACGGCGCCGACGACCGCGTTGGCGGCCGCGAGACGCAGCGCAGGCAGGAGGTAGGGCACGGCGGCGGGCAGACGCAGCCGCAGGAGCGTCGGCCAGTACCCGGCGGCGTAGGAGCGCATGAGGTCCAGATGGATGCGGTCGGGGGCACCCAGCCCGCGCAGCGCCCCGACGGCGACCGGGAAGAACGCCAGGTACGACGCGATGAGCGCGACCGAGAACCATTGCGGCCACGGGGTGCCGCTGCGGTCGATCTGGTTGCCGATCGCGTTGACCACCGGGGCGAAGGCGATGAGCGGCACGGTCTGGCTCACGACCACCCAGGGCAGCACACCCCACTCGACGAGCCGCCAGCGCTGCATGAGCAGGCCGAGCACCGCGCCGACCGCGACGCCGATGAGCCACCCGACGGCGGCGAACCCGAGCGTGAGCAGGGCGGCCTGCACGACCGACACCAGCAGGATCGGGCTGTCCCCTCCGCTCGTGGACTGGAACAGGCGCGCGAACATGTCCCACAGGTGCGGCATGGCCCGGTCGTGCGTGCGCGGCAGGATCATGACGCCGGAGCCGGTCTGCCCCTCGGTCGCGCCGACCACGACACCCTCGGCCGGCCCGAGGAACTTGTACAGCTCCCACAGCCCGGCCACCGCGAGCACGCCGATCACACCCCACACCACGGTGGACGTGCGCCGGCTCCTCGACCTCACGACTTGGCCGCCACCTGGTCGCGCAGGGCGGGGATCACGGTCTCGCCGTAGACGCGGAGGGTCTCCTCCTTGTTGTCGTGCTGCAGGTAGCCGGCGAACTGGTCGCAGCCCAGCGCCTTGAGCTCCTCGAGCTTGGCGATGTGCTCCTCCGCCGTCCCGATCACGCAGAACCGGTCCACGATCTCGTCGGGAACGAAGTCGACGTGGTCGTTGTCGGCCTTGCCGTGCGTGTTGTAGTCGTAGCCCTCGCGGCCCTTGATGTAGTCGGTCAGGGCCTGGGGAACCGCGCCGCCCTTCCCATCGGCACCGTCGCCGTATTTGCTCACGATGTCCGCGACGTGGTTGCCGACCATGCCCCCGAACCAGCGGCACTGCTCGCGCGCGTGCTCGAGCCCGGCCTTCGTCCCATCCGTGATGTAGAAGGGTGCGGCGACGCAGAACTTGATGGACATGGGGTCGCGACCGGCCGCATCCGCCGCATCGCGCACGGTCTGGATCATCCACTTCGCGATGTCGACGTCGGCCAGCTGCAGGATGAAGCCGTCGCCGACCTCGCCCGTGAGCTTGAGCGCGAGCGGGCCGTACGCGGCGACCCACACGTCCACCTCGGATCCCTGCGACCACGGGAACCGCAGGGTCGAGCCGTTGTACTCGACCTCGCGGCTGTTCGCGAGTTCGCGGATCACGTGGATCGACTCGCGCAACTCTTTGAGGGTGGTGGGCCTGCCATTGGTGACCCGGACGGCGGAGTCGCCGCGCCCGATCCCGATGACGGTGCGGTTGCCGTACATCTCGTTGAGCGTCGCGAACACGGATGCCGTGACGGTCCAGTCGCGCGTCGCCGGGTTGGTGACGAAAGGGCCCACTTTCACCCGGTGCGTCTCCGCCAGGATCTTGCTGTAGATGACGTAGGGCTCCTGCCACAGCAGATGCGAGTCGAAGGTCCAGACGTGGCTGAACCCGTACTGCTCGGCGAGCTTGGCGAGGTGGACGGTCCGCGATGCGGGCGGGTTGGTCTGCAGTACTGCCCCGAAGTCCATAGCGCTACACCAGGTACTGCGAGAGGCCGCGCTTGACGAACTTGCCGTCGCCTTTCGCGCCCAGGTACTCGCCCTTGTCGATGATGACCTTGCCGCGGCTGAGCACGGTGTCGACGTGGCCGTCGATCTCGAAGCCCTCCCATGCGGAGTGGTCCATGTTCATGTGGTGGCTCTTCGCCGAGATGCTCGTGTGGCCCTTCGGGTCGTACACCACGATGTCGCCGTCGGCCCCGGGCGCGACGACGCCCTTCGCGCCGTACATGCCGAACATGCGGGCCGGGGTCGTGCTGGTCAGCTCGACCCAGCGCTCGAGCGTGATCTCGCCCGTCACGACCCCCTGGTACATGAGGTCCATGCGGTGCTCGACCGAGCCGATGCCGTTGGGGATCTTCCGGAACTCCTCCTTGCCGAGCTCCTTCTGGCCCTTCATGCAGAACGGGCAGTGGTCGGTGGAGACCATCTGGAGGTCGTTGGTGCGCAGGGCCTGCCACATGTGGTCCTGGTGCCCCTCCTCCCTGCTCCGGAGGGGGGTCGAGCACACCCACTTGGCGCCCTCGAAGTCGCCCCACTCCTTGCTCGACGCGCCGAGCTGCTCCTCGAGCGAGAGGTACAGGTACTGCGGGCAGGTCTCGCCGAAGACGTTCTGGCCCTTGTCGCGCGCCCAGGCGAGCTGCTCGACCGCCTGCTTGGCGCTCACGTGCACGACGTAGAGCGGCGCACCCGTGAGGTTGCCGAGCATGATCGCCCGGTGGGTGGCCTCCTCCTCCATCTGCCAGGCCCGCGCGATGCCGTGGTAGTACGGCGTCGTCTTGCCCGCCTCGACCAGCTGGGCGGCGAGCACGTCGATGGCCGGGCCGTTCTCGGCGTGCATCATCGTGAGCAGCCCGAGGTCGGCGGCCTTCTGCATGGCGCGCAGGATCTGGCCGTCGTCGGAGTAGAAGACCCCCGGGTAGGCCATGAACATCTTGTAGCTCGTGATGCCCTCGTCGACGAAGCGATCCATCGCCTTCAGCGAGTCCTCGTCGACGCCGCCGAGGATCTGGTGGAAGCCGTAGTCGATGGCGCAATTGCCCTCGGCCTTGGCGTGCCACTTCGCGAGGCCGTCCTCGACCTTGGTGCCCGTGGTCTGCACGGCGAAGTCGACGACCGTGGTGGTGCCGCCCCAGGCGGCCGCGCGGGTCCCCGTCTCGAAGGTGTCGGATGCCTCGGTGCCACCGAACGGCAACTCGAAGTGGGTGTGCGCGTCGATGCCGCCGGGGATCACGTACTTGCCCGTAGCGTCCACGACCGTGTCGGCCTCGATGGTGCCGAGCGGGGTGGTTCCGGGGCTGATGAGCGCGACGACCTTCTCGCCGTCGATCAGTATGTCCGCCTCGGTGCGGCCGGTGGACGAAACCACGGTGCCGCCCTTGATGAGTGTCGTTGCCATGTCAAACCTCGCTGGGTGAGCTTGCCGAAATCACGGCTTCGGGATGGACGTGTAGGACTCCGGCCGGCGGTCGCGGTAGAACTGCCAGTCGTCGCGCATCTGCTTGACCATGTCCAGGTCGAGGTCGCGGATCAGCACCTCCTCGTGCTCGCCCGAACCGCGCTCGCCCACGAAGTTGCCGCGCGGGTCGATGACCTGGCTGGTGCCGTAGAAGTCGACGGCGAGCTCGCCGTACTCGTTGTCCTCGCGGCCGACCCGGTTGGGCTGCAGCACGAAGTACCCGTTGGCGACGGCGGCGGCCGGGCCCTCGACCTCCCACAGCCGGTTGGAGAGCCCCGGCTTGGTGGCGTTGGGGTTGAAGACCATGTGCGCGCCGTTCAGGCCCAGCTCCCGCCAGCCCTCCGGGAAGTGCCGGTCGTAGCAGATGTAGACGCCCACCTTGCCGACCGCGGTGTCGAATACCGGGTAGCCCATGTTGCCCGGCCGGAAGTAGAACTTCTCCCAGAACCGGTCCAGGTGCGGGATGTGGTGCTTGCGGTACTTGCCGAGGATCGTGCCGTCGTTGTCGACCACGACCGCGGTGTTGTAGTACACCCCGGTCATGTCCTCCTCGTAGATGGGGAGGATCATCACGACCTTGAGCTCCTTCGCCAGCTTGGCGAAGCGCTGCACGATGGGCCCGTCGGCCGGCTCGGCGAAGGCGTAGTACTTCTTGTCCTCGGTGATGCCGAAGTAGGGGCCGTAGAACAGCTCCTGGAAGCACACGATCTGCGCGCCGTCCTTGGCGGCGTCCCGTGCGAACTTCTCGTGCTTGTCGAGCATCGACTCCTTGTCACCGGTCCACGTGGTCTGGGTGATGGCGGCGCGGACGATGGTCATGGGATCTCCTGGTTCCGTGATGCGGGGTCGGCACTGACCCGTTTTTGTTATTGTTCGGCGTAAACATTTCCCGATCGTTACGTCCGATGACCTGAACCTACGGCGGTTCCCGTGAACTCGATAGTCCTCGCGATCGCCGAGCGCTCGCCGCGCGGCATCGCGGGCGGGATCTCCCGCCTCATCACCTCAGGGGACCTGGCACCGGGTGACCGCCTGCCGACCGTGCGCGACCTCGCGGCGGAGCTCGGGGTCAGCCCCGCGACGGTCAGTCACGCCTGGCAGACCCTCGCCGCCGCCGGCCTCATCGTGAGCCGCGGACGCAGCGGGAGCTTCGTCCGCTCAGCGCCCCGGGACTGGATGCCGCACCGATACCGCGGGCTCGACGGCCACCACGAGGCCCGCCTCGATCTCTCGCGCGGAACCCCCGACCCGGGACTCCTCCCCGCGCTCGGGCCCGCCCTGTCGCGCATCTCCACGCGCGCGGACACCTCCTCGTACCAGCAGAAGCCCGACATCCCCGAGCTGCACGATCTGCTGCGCGACACCTGGCCCTCGCCCGTCGAATCGATCACCGTGACCAACGGCGCCCTCGACGCGATCGACCGGGCCCTGGCATCCCTGGTGCGCTACGGGGACCGCATCATCGTCGAGAACCCGACCTTCCCGCCCTTCCTCGATCTTCTCGACCACCACGGGCTCGAACCCGTCGGGGTGGGCGTCGACGCGGAGGGCATGATCCCGTCCGAGTTCTCGGCCGCGCTGCGCGCCCGCCCGGCCGTCGTGCTCCTCCAGCCGCGCGCCCACAACCCGACGGGCGCATCGGTCTCGGTCGAGCGCGCCAAGCAGCTCGCGTTCGAGCTCTACCGCAGCCGGTTCGCCGCGGACGCGATCGTCATCGAGGACGACCACTCCGGCGCCATCAGCACGGCTCCCGAGGTCACGCTCGCGACCTGGCTGCCCGAACGAGTTCTGCACGTGCGCAGCTTCTCCAAGACGCACGGTCCCGACCTGCGCATCGGCGCGCTCGGTGGACCGCGGGCACTCGTGGACCGCGTGGTCGCGCGGCGGCTGCTCGGCCCGGGCTGGACCTCCCGCATGACGCAGGCGCTGCTTTTCGAACTGCTGACCGATCCGGTGTCCCTACGCGAGGTCGAGCACGCCCGAGAGGTCTACGCGCGGCGTCAGGAGGGTTTCGCGCGGGCGCTGCGAGCATGCGGGATGGATGCCGTGGCCGGCGACGGCCTCAACACCTGGTTGCGGGTCGCGGGCGAGCGCGACGCGATCGTGCGACTGACCTCCGCCGGCATCCGCGTCGCCCCCGGCGGGCCTTTCGTGCTCGGGGACGCCGCGAACCCGGACGGTCAGGGCGCCGGGCACGTGCGGGTCACGGTCGGGGTCGCCGGGGACGATCCCGGTCCGGTCGCGGCGACCATTGCGGACGCTCTCGGCGGGCCGGTCCGGGTGCTCGCGCTCGGCTAGAATCGCCGCGGACCCTCCGGCCGCGTCTGGCCGGGTGCGACCGCTCTCGCTCTGAGCGGTGTGGCCCGCCGCGTGCAGTTCTGCGCGCGCGATCCCGCCTGCCCGCACCCGACCCACCGGAGGCCCCGTGCCCGTGCATCCCGTCCCCGCCATCGCCCTCGTCGCCGCGTCCGTCGCGCTGCTCGCGGGCTGCACTGCTGGAACCGCGCCCGCCCCGGCGAGCCCGACGGCATCCACGGGGCTGACCATCGACAACTGCGGCTTCGAGGTGTCCTTCGACGCCGCGCCCGAGCGCGTCGTGACCATCAAGTCGACCTCGACCGAGATGCTGCTCGCGCTCGGCCTGGGGGATCGCATCGTCGGCACCGCGTTCCAGGACGGCCCGGTGCCCGAGGAGTGGGCCGCCGAGGCCGCCGGCCTGGTGTCGGTCGCCGACAAGGTTCCGGGCGAGGAGGCCGTGCTCGACCTCGAGCCCGACCTGGTCTACGCGGGCTGGGAGTCGAACTTCTCGGTCGACGGCGCGGGTGAGCGCTCCGAGCTCGCCTCGCTCGGGGTCGCCAGCTACGTGTCGCCGGCCGCCTGCCAGTCCTCCGGACAGCCAGCGAAGCTCACCTTCGACGAGATCTTCCGCGAGATCGACGAGGTCGGCCGCATCTTCGGGGCCGAGGATGCGGCGGAGTCCCTCGTCGAGAGCCAGCGCGCCGAGCTGGTCGCCCTCCAACCCGTCACCGGCTCCCCGACCGCGTTCTGGTTCTCCTCGGGGAGCGACACCCCGTACTCCGGCGGTGACATCGGGGCGCCCCAGCTGGTCATGGAGACCGCGGGGCTCACCAACATCGTCACGGGCGTGAACGCGACCTGGACCCCGCTGAGCTGGGAGGCGGTCATCGACGCCGACCCGGACGTCATCGTTCTGGTCGACGCCGCCTGGAACTCGGTGGACAAGAAGATCGCCTACCTGGAGGGGAACCCGGCGACCGCGCAGCTGACCGCCGTGCGCGAGCACCGCTACGCCGTCATCCCGTTCCCGGCGGGCGAGGCCGGGGTGCGGTCGGTGTCCGCCGCGGTGTCGCTCGCGCAGCAGGTGCGGGAGCTGCACCTGCCGTGAACCGCGACCGCGCCCGGACGCCGCCGTGGCCGGTGGTGGGCGTGATCCTGCTCGCCCTTCTGCTGGGTTCGATCGTGGTCGCGGTCACGATCGGCCCGGCGGAGCTGAGCATCGACGAGGTGTGGGGATCGATCGCCGCGCACCTGGGGGCGGGGCAGAGCCCGCTCACGCCCCTGCGGGACGGCATCGTGTGGGAGCTGCGGCTGCCGCGCATCCTGACGGCCGCCGCGGTGGGCGCGGGCCTCGCGCTCGCGGGCGGCGTCATGCAGGCCGTGACGCGCAACCAGCTCGCCGACCCGTATCTGCTCGGTCTGTCCTCGGGCGCGTCGCTCGGGGCGGTATGCGTTCTGCTGCTCGGGATCGCCGTACTGCTTCCGGTCGCCGCGTTCGCCGGGGCGCTTCTCGCCCTGCTGGCGACCCTCGCCCTCGCGGGTTCGCTCGGGCCGATCACCCCGACGCGGACCGTGCTGTCCGGTGTCGCGGTCTCGGCGCTCGCGGGCGCCATCACGAGCTTCGTGATCTTCTGGACCGTCACGGGCGACAGCTACCGCGAGATCCTGAGCTGGCTGCTCGGATCGCTGAGCGGTGCGCGCTGGCCCGCCGTTGCCATCACGGCCGTGGCGCTCGTCGTGGTCGGCATCCCGCTCGCGCTCGCCGGCCGGGTGCTCGATGCGTTCGCGTTCGGCGACACGACCGCGGCATCCCTGGGCATCCCCGTGCAGGGCTCGCGCTGGGCGCTGCTCGCCGCGAGCGCCGTGCTCACCGGCGCCATGGTCTCGGTCAGCGGCTCGATCGGATTCGTGGGACTCGTCGTGCCGCACGCCGTGCGGCTGCTGGCCGGGCCCGCGCACCGGGTGCTGCTGCCCCTCTCGGCGCTCGTCGGGGCGATCCTTCTGGTGTGGGCGGACACCGCGGCGCGCACGCTCTTCGACCCGCGCGAGCTGCCGGTCGGCATCGTCACGGCCCTCGTGGGGGCGCCGGTCTTCGCCCTCCTGCTGGCCAGGCGACGGAGCGAGGCATGAGCGGGCTGGAGCCGCGCGGGATCACGGTGCGCGCGGGTGACACCGCCCTGATCGAGGACGCCTCGTTCGCGATCCCGGCGGGGGCCGTCACGGCGCTCGTGGGTCCGAACGGCGCAGGGAAGTCGACCCTCCTCCGCGCGCTGGCCGGGATCGAGCGTCCCGCGGCGGGCGAGGTGCTCGCGGACGGAACCGACCTGCTCGCCCTGGGTCGCCGCGAGCGCGCCCGCCTCCTGGCGCTCGTCGAGCAGGAGACGACGACCGAACTGCCCCTCAGCGTGCGCGCCGTCGTGGGGCTCGGACGCACACCGCACGAATCGGTGTTAGGCGGCCGCGACCCGGAGGGCGAGGCGATCGTCGACGACGCCATGCGCCGGGCCGGAGTCACCGGGTTCGCCTTACGCGATGTGACCACCCTGAGCGGGGGCGAACGCCAGCGCGCGATCCTGGCGCGGGCCCTCGCTCAGCAGCCCCACGTCCTGCTGCTGGACGAGCCCACGAGCCATCTGGACGTCGCCGCACAGCTCGAAGTCCTGCGCCTGCTCGGCGAGCTCGCGCAGGACGGGGTGACCGTGCTGACGGCGCTGCACGACCTGACCCTGGCGGCGCACGCGGATCACGTCGTCGTGCTCGCCCGGGGCCGGGTCCGAGCATCCGGGCCCACGATCGCGACCCTCACCCCCGAGCTGCTGCACGAGGTCTTCGGGGTGCGGGCGGCGTGGACGACCAACCCCCTCACGGCCGAGCCCCTGCTGGCGGTCAGCCTTCCGGATCCCACCTGAACCGCGCCAGGAGCGACGCGGGCAGCACGATCGCCCGGATGCGGTCGCGCGGGTCGACGCTTCGCGCGATGGCCCGCCGGACCGCGCGCAGCTCGTCGACCGTCGGCGCACCGCGTCCGGGCGGCGCGAACGCGGACTCCTCGACATCCCCGCGCAGGCCGTCGATGCGCTCGCGCTCGCCGGAGAGCACGACCGCGAGCCGGTCGGCGAAGTCGCGCGGCGTCTCGCTGTCGGGCGCGGCCCAGCCGTGATCGCGCGCGGTGTCGCGCAACTCGGCCCACGCCGCCTCGGCCGGGTCGCGCCCCAGCCGGACGGAGCGCTCGCGTCGCAACCGGATCACGGTGCGGATCGCCGCGGGCGCGACAAGGGCGATCGCGATGAGCACCCCCACCCCGAGCAGCACGAAGGGGGTCGGGTTGGCGCTCGTGGCCGCGCCGCCCGCCCCGGGAACCCCGAGGTCGCTCTCGTCGGGACGCTCCGCGCCGGGCCCGGCGGTCGACGTGGCCGCCGGGGTGGGCGCGGCGCCCTCGTCCTCCGGCGTGGCCGGGTCGTCGACGGGGGGCACGTAGTTGTAGTCGGGCAGCTCGCCGCGCCCCGGGGTGGGCTCGAAGCGCAGCCAGCCGACCCCGTCGAAGTACAGCTCGGGCCAGGCGTGCAGGTCGTGCGAGGTGACCGTGTAGTTCGTGATGCCCTGCGCCGAGAGCGGCTCACCGGGTTGGAAGCCCACGGCCACGCGCGAGGGGATCCCGAGGATGCGCGCCATGACCGCCATGGCGGAGGCGTAGTGCACGCAGTAGCCGGACTTCTCGGCCAGGAAGCGCGCGATGACCTCGAGCCCGGTGCCGTCGTAGTTGCCGGCCACCGGGGCGTTCGTCGAGTACTCGAACTCACCGCTGGTGAAGAAGTCCTGCAGCGCCATGGCTCGCTCGTAGCTCGTGGGCAGGTCGCCCGCGATCTGCTGCGCCGTCTCGGCGATGACGTCGGGGATGCGGGCGGGAAGGATCGTGGTGGGCATCCCGGCGTCCTGCGCGGAGAACGGCAGCGCCTCGCCGACCTGCTCGAGCGTGGGCTGCACGTCGAGGAAGGTCACGGTGTATTGCTGCCCCCGCACGGCCGTGTCCGGGCTGCGGGCCGAGAGCCCCTCGGGCTCCCAGTACCAGCCGCCCGTGACGCCCTCGACCGAGACGCTCGGGTAGGGCAGCGGCAGCCAGCGCCCGCCGATGTCGCCGATGCTCACATCGGCCGTGAGCTCGCTGCGCACGACCTCGTACCCGAGGCCAGGCGGCTGCGGGAATTGTGCGACCGTCTGCTCCGGGTCCTGGGGCACGAGCGTGGGCGACCAGGTGCGTCCGTTGAACTGCTCGAGGGTCCCGAGCCGGAGGTACACGGGTTCGTCGGTCGTCGTCTGATAGCTCAGCGCGATGACCGGGTCACCGCGACGCAGGTCCTCGCCGAGGTTGATGAGCGGGTTGATTCCGGTCTGCACTCCCCCGCCCAGCGGGCCGGTGTCCTCCTGAACGCCGGGCAGGAAACCGGGCGTGAGCAGGCCGCCCAGAATGGATGCCGCCCCGACCAGCGCGAGCACGGGCCGCGAGGTGCGTCGCCGGTCCAGCCTCAGGATGGCGAGGTAGACGACCGCGGTGATCACGAACCA
This sequence comes from Microbacteriaceae bacterium, assembly GCA_019638805.1. Classification (GTDB taxonomy): domain Bacteria; phylum Actinomycetota; class Actinomycetes; order Actinomycetales; family Microbacteriaceae; genus JBDSKH01. Next base: position 303,348 of record JAHBTA010000001.1, read on the forward strand.
GAGCGCGTCCGCGACCTCCGCGCGCACGGCGACCGGGATCGACAGGAGGGTCAGCAGCGGCACCGCGACCAGCGCGGGGGACTTCGCGACCGTGACTACGGCATCCGCGAAGAGCGTGCACGCCACGACGGTGATCACGAGCAGCAGGACGATGCCCGGGTCGGCGACCGCCGGGATGCGCTGGTCGGCGATCGACTCCCATCCGGAGGTCAGGATCTCGTTGACGCGATCCCCGGTCTCGAAGGTGGGAAAGAAGACGAACGCAGCGGTGTCGGGGGCGAACGTCGCCGTCACCGCGAGCGTCGTCACCACGACGGCGGCGGGGAAGGGCACCCAGGTGCGCCGGGTCAGCAGCCGCGTGACGGTCGTGGCGACGAGCGCGAGCACCGCGAAGCCCGCCCCGACGAACCACCACGCGACGTCCTGCAGAAGCACGTGCAGACTCGCGTACGCGGCCAGGACGCCCGCGAGCGCGAGCAGCAGTCGGCGCCAGTGGGTGGGCGGTGGGATGCGGCGCTCACGCCGCCCGCGGACGGCCGGCTGCGCGAGTTGCGGCTTGCGCGTCGTGATGACGCTCATGCGCGCACCTCTCTGTGATGGCCGGCATCCCGCCACGCCTCGCCCGGCTCGATCCACTCGTGGACCTCGACCACCTGCCACCCCGCCTCGGTGAGGCGCTCGCGGAGGGCGGCCCGCGCATCCAGCACGAATGCGACCGCCACCTGCCCGGCGCGGCGTCGCTTGAGGAGCCAGGAGATGGTCGCCTCGTCCGGGTCGGAGAGCAGCGCGAAGACCGGGCCCTCGGGGTCAGAGGTCGTGCCGATCCCGACCTCGTCGTGCGGCCGGTCGATGAGGCGCACCGCCGCCAGGCTGGTGAGGAACGCCTCGACGCGGCGTCCGCCCTCCCAACGCTCGCCGAGCGGCTCGATCTGCGGGGGCGCGGTCTCCTCGATGCCGACCCGGAACCCGCACGCCTCCAGGTGCACGCCGAGCGAGGCGGTCATGCGCACGACCCACTCGAAGGCCTCGCTGTGAGCGGCGGGCGACCAGCTCTCGCCGACGTCCGGGACCGCATCCGGGTAGCCGCTCTGCCTGGTGTCGACGAGGATGCGCGCGTCCGGGTGGCTGCGGTGCTCCTCCTGGCGCACCATGAGCTCGCCGTGGCGGGCCGAGGCACGCCAGTGCACACGGCGCAGGGCGTCGCCAGGCCGGTACTCGCGCGTCGTGAGGTCGTCGTCGTTGCCCACGACGCGGCGCTGCACGAGGATCGCGGTGCCCTCGCCGTCGGCGAGCGCCGGACCCCCGGCGGGGAGCTCGACGACGTCGGGCACGACCACGAGCCGGTCCGCCTCCCCCACCGCCCGCACCGAGCCGATCATGCCGAACGGGTCCTCGTACTCGGCCACGAACGGCCCGATCGGGTACAGCCCGCGGCGCGGCGGGTGCAGGTCGTAGTCGACGGCGCGAGCGCGGCGGGCCGCCGATCCGATCGGGATCGACCCGAGCTCGTGCGGGGGCATGGGCTGATCCCACGGGATCGCGTCGTTCCAGAGCAGCGGCGTGCTCGCGCTCGAGCCGATGTTGCGGATGCGGACCGTCACGCGGGTCGTGGAGCCGGCCGCGACGAGGGGCGGCGAGAACAGCCGGATGATGTCGAACCGCGGCTTCCGGGCGCGCACGATGAGCGCGCCGATGACCACGAGCAGCACGGCCATCCCCGCCACGACGAGGATCTCGCGCCGGCCGGCCGTGTACCCGAGGATGAGGCAGAGCGCCCCGATCCCCAGGGTCGCCCAGCCGCGCCTGGTCAGGTGCGCGGCGCGTTTGCGCAGGAGGGTCTCGCCGTCCCGCCGCTCGGTGCGGTCCCGCCGCTCGCGTGCCATCGCCGTGGCCTCGTGCGCCCGCCGGCTCAGGCCGGACCGGATGCCCCCAGCGGCACCGGGGTGGCCGCGACGATGCGAGCGGTGATCTCGGCGAGCGCCTCGACCCCGAGCGGGTTGGAGCCGGCGGCGGCGCGCGTCGTGACGAGCCGGTGCGCCAGCACCGGAACGGCGAGCGCGTCGATGTCGTCGGGCAGGACGAAGTCGCGCCCGTCGAGCGCCGCGCGTGCCTTGGCGGCGCGCACCAGCTGCAGCGTCGCGCGCGGGCTCGCGCCGAGGCGCAGGTCCCGGTCGACGCGGGTGGCCGCCGCGATCGCGACCGCGTAGTGCTCGACCGCGGGGCTCACGAACACCGACCGCACGGTCGCGATCATCCGTCCCAGGCGCTCGAGGGTCACGACCGGCTTCAGCACGTCGAGCGGGCTGCCGCCCTCGCGGTTGCGCAGCATGGCAGCCTCGTTGGCGGCATCCGGGTAGCCCATCGAGATGCGCGCCATGAAGCGGTCGCGCTGGGCCTCGGGCAGCGCGTAGGTGCCCTCCATCTCGATCGGGTTCTGGGTCGCGATGACCGTGAACGGCACCGGGAGCCCGTAGGTGGCACCGTCGACCGAGACCTGCCCCTCCTCCATGCTCTCCAGGAGCGCGGACTGCGTCTTCGGGCTCGCCCGGTTGATCTCGTCGCCGATGACGATGTTGGCGAACACCGGGCCGGGCTTGAACTCGAAGCGGCGCTCGGCCTGGTTGTAGATGCTCACACCGGTGATGTCGGCCGGCAGCAGGTCGGGCGTGAACTGGATGCGGCTGACGCTGCAGTCGACGGCCCGCGCGAGCGCCTTGGCCAGCATGGTCTTCCCGACGCCGGGCACGTCCTCCAGCAGCAGGTGCCCCTCGGCCAGCAGAACCGTGGTGGCGATCTCGACCGCCTCGCGCTTGCCGTCGATGACGGTCTCGACCGCGGCCATGACCGCTCTGCTGTCGAGCAGGAACTCCGCGCTGGGCATCGGCTCGGCCCGCGCGGTGACGTCGCTGTCGCTGGTGAGATCGGTCTCGCCGTTCATCCTCGGAAGTCTGCCACGCCTCCCCGATCCGCGCTCGTGGCGCGGAGGCCCGCCTCGTAGCCCTCGCGCCAGGATTCGTCGGAGCCCTGGCGGAACATGTCCTGATCCGCAGGGCGGATGAGGGAACTCGCACCGGGTTGGTCGAGGGCGCCCACCAGGTGGGCGAGCCCGCGCACGATCGCCACCGGCATCCCCGAGGTCTTGCCCTTGACCAGGTCGGCGGCCGCGGCGATCTCGTCGGCGACCGCAGGTGCGGTGACATCGAGCGTGCGACCGGATGCATCGGTCGTCCCGCGCAGATCGTCCAGCACCCGCACACCCGCTGCCCCGATCGCGGCATCGGTCTGCCCCTCGCGCCACGGCCGGCCCAGGGTGTCGGTGAGCACGACCCCGACCTCGACGCCCAGACGCGACCGCAGCGCCCGGCACAGCGCGCGGGCGCTCGCGTCCGGGTCCTCCGGCAGCAGCAGCACCACGCCGTCGGGCGCGTTGGAGGAGTCCACCCCGGCCGCCGCCATGACCAGCCCCTGCGGGTTCTCCACGATGCGCGTCACCCCGCGGGCGTGCGCGCGCGTCGCCACGACGCGCACGGTCTGGCTCGTGATGGCGTCCTCGCGGTCGGCCGCCGCGACCTGGCGTCCCTCGGCCTTGCTCACGATCTTGGAGGTGACGGCGAGGATGTCGCCGTCACGCAGGCGCTCCTCCTCGGGGAGGCCGGCCACCGCATCCGCGATCATGGCCGGGAGGTCGTCGCCGGCGGCGACCTCGGGCATCCCCGGCACGCCCCACACGCTGAGCATCACCGCACCACCTTCGGCAGAACGTCGCGCCCGAAGACCTCGAGGAACTCGCGCTGGTTGCGCCCGGCGTTGTGCAGGTAGATGCGGTCGAATCCGAGATCGGCGAACTCCTGGATGCGACGCCGGTGCGCGTCCGGATCGGCCGACACCAGCATCCGGCCCTCGAACCCGGCGGGGGTCACCAGGCGCGCGAGCTGCTCCAGCTCGTACGGCGAGCGGATGTCGGCCTTCGGGAAGCGCATGCCCAGGTTGGGCCACTGTGTGAGCGCGCTGGTCATCGCCTCCTCGTCGGTGGCCGCCCAGCTCAGGTGCAGGCGCAGGACCTTGGGCATGGAGTCGGGGTCGCGGCCCGCCTCGCGCGCGCCCTCCCCGAAGCGCTGCAGCAGCATCCCGAGCTTGTCCGGTGCGGTCGCCTCGGTGATGAGCCCGTCGACCGTGCGACCCGCCCGGCGCGCGGTGACCGGGCCGCTCGCGGCGACCAGGATCGGGGGCGCGGTCTCGGGCATGGTCCACAGCCGCGTGGACTCGAGCTTGTAGTACTGCCCCTCGTGCCGGACGTCCTTGCCGCTCAGCCCCGACGCGAAGAGCTTCTTGATGATGTCGACCGCCTCGAACATGCGGCTGATGCGCTCGGGGGCATCCGGCCAGTAGCGGCCGACCACGTGCTCGTTGAGCGCCTCGCCGCTCCCCAGGCCCAGCCAGTGCCGGCCGGGGTACATTGTGGCCAGGGTCGCCGAAGCTTGCGCGACCAGTGCGGGATGCCACCGGAAGGTGGGTGCGGTGACCCCGGTTCCGAGATCCCCGGCCGTCGTCTGCCCGAGGGCGCCGAGCACGCTCCAGACGAAGCTGGCCTGGCCCTGCTGCGGGACCCAGGGCTGATAGTGGTCGGAGGCCATGACGCCCGAGAACCCCTGGGCCTCGGCGTGCGCGGCCAGCTCGAGCGCCTCCGCCGGGGCGAACTGCTCGAGCATCGCGGCGTAGCCGATCTGCAGACCCATGGGTCCATCCTGGCGCGAGCGCGGACTATGCGCGGTTCTTCTGCAGGAAGCGCGACACCGCGGCGGGAACGTACGGCGCGACGTCGCCGCCGAGAGCGGCCACCTGGCGCACGAGCGAGCTCGACACGTGCGCGTGCCCGGGGTCGGGCAGCATGAAGATGGTCTCCACACCCGCGAGGTTGCGGTTGACGATGGCCATGGGGGTCTCGTACGCCACGTCGACCTGGGAGCGGATGCCCTTCACGAGCACGCTCGCGCCGACGTCCGTGCAGTAGTCGACGAGCAGGCCGACCGACCAGCTCGTCACGACGATGTTGCCGGCCAGCTTCGCCTCGGCGATCGAGTCCTGGATGAGCGAGACCCGCTGCGCGATGGGCAGCAGCGCGGACTTGTCCGGGTTGTGCACGACGAGCACGTGCAGCTCGTCGAAGATGCCGGCGGCACGCTCGATGACGTCCAGATGGCCGAGGGTGACGGGGTCGAAGGACCCGGGAACGACGGCGATCCGGCTCATGGGCGCGAGCATATCCGACGAGTGTTACAGGTTCGTGACAGCGCTACGCGGTGTGACGGATGCCGTCACGCCTTCCCGAGGAACGCCCGCTCCTGCTCGTCCAGTCTCCGAGCCAGGGCGGAGAGCAGCGCGGGGTGCCCCGCGAGGACGGGGTCGGCATCGAGCACGGCCTCTGCCGCGGCGCGCGCGTCGGCGATGAGGTCGCCGTCGCGCACCACCCGCAGGAGTTTGAGCGAGGACCTCCCCCCGGACTGGTCGGCGCCCAGCACATCGCCCTCCCTGCGCAGTTCGAGGTCGACCTGCGCGAGGGCGAAGCCGTCCAGGGTGCCGGCCACGGCATCCACGCGCTCGCGCGCGACCGAACCGGGCTCGGAGCGCGTGACGAAGAGGCACAGCCCGGGGACCGAGCCGCGGCCGACGCGGCCCCGCAGCTGATGCAGCTGCGCGACCCCGAACCGGTCGGCGTCGAGGATGACCATGGTCGAGGCGTTGGGCACGTCGACCCCGACCTCGATCACGGTCGTCGCGACCAGCACGTCGATGTCGCCCGCCGCGAAGGCGCGCATCGTGGCGTCCTTCTCGTCGGAGCTCAGGCGGCCGTGCAGCGCCTCAATGCGCCGCCCGGCCAGCGCGGGCATGGCGCGCAGCTGCTCGAGCACGGGCAGCACGGCCGCGGGCGGCGCGACCGGACCGGACGCGGCGCCTCCGGATGCGGCGCTCCCGGATGCGGCGGCCGGCTCCGCGAGCGCGTCCGGGTCGTCCTCCACGGTCTTCGCGTCGATCGCCGGGCACACCACGAAGCCCTGTCGGCCCTGGGCGAGCTCCTCGGCGAGCCGCTGCCAAATGCGGTCCTCCCAGCCGGGGTGGTCGACGAGCGCGACCACATGCGACTCGATGGCGGCGCGCCCCGCGGGCAGCTCGGCGATGGTCGACACGTCGAGGTCGCCGAAGACGGTCATAGCCACCGTGCGCGGAATGGGTGTCGCGGTCAGCACGAGCACGTGCGGAGATGCCCCCGATCCGGTGACGCCCTTCAGCCGCAGGGCTTCGCGCTGGTCCACCCCGAAGCGGTGCTGCTCGTCCACGACCACGAGACCCAGATCGGCGAAGCTCACCCGATCGCCCAGGAGCGCGTGCGTGCCCACCACGATCGAGGCGCCGCCCGATGCGGCCGCGAGCATGGCGCGCCGGCGATCGGCGGCGGGCAGCTGCCCGGTGAGCAGGGTCGGCCGGAGCCGTGCGGCCAGGTCGGGTCCGAGCGCCGCGACGAGCGAGCGCAGGTGCTGCCCGGCGAGCACCTCGGTAGGGGCGAGGAAGGCCGACTGCCCGCCCGAGTCGGCGACCGCGAGCATGGCCCGCAGCGCCACGACGGTCTTGCCCGACCCGACCTCGCCCTGCACGAGCCGGTTCATGGGCACCTCGCCGGCGAGATCACTTTCGATCTCGGCGCCGACGGCGAGCTGGTCGTGCGTCAGGGGGAAGGGCAGGTGCGCCTCGAACTCGGCGGAGAGCTTCCCCGGCACGCGCGGGGCGGCACCGGTCGCCCGGCGCTCGGCGCGCTGCCGCAGCAGCCCGGCCTGCAGAACGAAGGCCTCCTGGAATCGCAGCGCGTCCTGCGCGCGCCGCCAGTCGGCGTCGACCGCGGGCCGGTGCACGAGCCGCAGCGCCTCCGCGAATCCGATGAGCCCGCGGCCGGTGCGCACGTCATCGGGCACCGGGTCGTCGAGCTCGGCGGGCAGCAGGTCGAGGATGACTCCGATGGCCTTCGCGACCTTCCAGCTGGGGACGCTCGCGGTCGCCGGGTAGATCGGCACGGGCTGCTCGACCCAGTCGCGGGCGCTGCCGTCGAGCCCCGGCACGTCGGCGTCTGGCGGAAAGAGCTCGTAGTCGGGGTGCGCGAGCTGCCGGGCACCCCTGTACGAGCCGACCTTGCCCGCGAAGATGCCGCGGGCCCCCGGCACGAGTTCGCCCGTGCGCCAGCGCTGGTTGAAGAACGTCAGCGTGAGAAAGCCCCGCCCGTCGGTGATCGACACCTCGAGGATCGAGCCCTTGCGCTGCCGCATAGCGCGCTCCTGCACCGAGCGGACCTCGGCGACGATCGTCACCGACTCGTCGACGTGCAACTCGTCGAGCGCGGTCAGCTCTCCCCGGCGGGCGTAGCGGCGCGGGTAGTGCGCGAGCAGCTCGCCCGCCGTGCGGTAACCGAAGGCCTTCTCGATCGCCTTCTCGCCCGCGCCCAGGATCGGGCCGAGCCGGCGGTCGAGCAGTGAATCGGGCACCTCACGAGCGTAACGAGCGCCGCCGTCGCGGGGCCGGCATCCACCCTGCGCGCACTAGGGTTGCGCAGCACGGTGCCGCCGAACAGATCCGCGGCACGGTGCCGCCGAACCCTAGTGTTCTCAGAGCTCGAACGGGTACCCGCGCCGGTCGCGCACCGAGCGCCCGATCTGCGCCACGTACTTGTCGTCGTTGATCTCGAGCCCGCGCAGCTCGCGCCCCACCTCGCGCTCGGTCTTCTTGAGGTAGTTCATCGCCACGGTCTTCTCGGCTCCCGAGATGGGCTCGCCGTCGCGCGCGAAGATCGCGCTCGCCCGCGCGATGGTCGCGATCTGCGAATAGATGCCGGATGCGGCTTCCGCCAGCCGCTTCTGCACGAGCTGCTTCTCCTGCACCTTCTTGCCGTGTGTGCGGAGAGCCCCTTCGGCCGCATCGCGGAGGCGGACCACCTGGCCGGCGACCGACGACACCCGCCCCGAGAACGCACGGTGCGCACCCTCGAGCCGCTCGGGCCGCAGCGCCCGGCCGATGCGTCCCGACACGTAGGGCGCGAGCTCGCCGAATGCACGGCCGGGGTCGCTCAGCTTGATGCTCGCAACATCGGGCAGATCCTCGCTCAGCGCCTTGAGCCCGTTGAGCGCGACGTAGGCGCGCATGACGTCGTTCGAGCCCTCGAAGATCGGGAAGATGCGGAAGTCGCGCAGGGCCTTGGCCAGCGGGTGGCGGTTCATGAATGCCTCCCCGCCGAGCAGCTGGAACGCCCGGTTGAGCGCGTACCACCCGCGATCGGACGCCTCCACCTTGGTCATCGCGGACTCCAGCGAGAAGTCGGCCACGCCCGCATCCACCAGGCCGGTCGTCAGGTAGCTGCTGGACTCGAGGCCGTAGATCTGCGCGGCCATCCAGGCGAGCTTCTCCTCGACCATCTCGAAGTCGATGAGGTGCCGGTCGAACTGCCGGCGGGTGCTCACGTGGTCGTAGGCGATCTCGAGGAAGCGCTTCATCCCGCCCGAGATCGCGGTGCCCATCGACATGCGGCCGTTGTTGAGCGTGTTCATGGCGATGCGGAAGCCGTCGCCCGGTTCTCCGAGCAGGTTCTCCGCCGGCACCCGCACGTTGTTGAAGTGCACGCGCTGCAGGTTGTTGGCGCGCAGGCCCAGGGTCTCGAAGCGCGGGCCGGTCGAGAGCCCGTCCATGCCCTTCTCCACGATGAGCGCGACGTGCCCGAGTTCGCTGCGCGCGAAGACCGTCAGGACATCCTTGCTGCCGTTGCCGATCCAGCGCTTCTCGCCGTTGAGCAGCCACGACCCGTCGCTCTGGCGCTCGGCCCAGGTTTCGAGGTTGTAGGCGTCGCTGCCGACGTTCGGCTCGGTCAGCACGAACGCCGCGAGCTTGCGCCCGGCGGCCAGATCCGGAAGCCAGCGCGCCTTCTGGTCGTCGGTGCCGAACAGGTACAGCGGCTTGGTGCCGATCGACTGGTGCACGCCCATGACGACCGCGAGGGTCCCGTCGACGTAGCCGAACTCCTCCATGACGCGGCAGTAGCCGGACTGGCTGAGTCCGAGGCCGCCGTACTTCTCGTCGACGAACATGCCCGTGAGCTTGCGCTCACCCAGGTCCCGGATGACGTCGTCGCCGACCCACCCGGCCTCCTCGGCCTTCCACGGGTCGAAGCTCGCCAGGTACTCGCGCGCGGAGGCGACCGCCGCATCCACCCGGACGCGCTCGTCGCCCTCGATGAGGGGGAAGGGCATCACGAGCTCGGACTGGATCTGCCCGAGGAAGAGGCCCTTGGTGAAGCTCGGCTTGGGGGTGCGATCGACGGTGGACATGCCTCGATTGTCGAATGGGCCGCCCGCCCGCGCCAATGCATTGTGGGGATGCTCCAAGCCGCCCCGCGCCGGATAGCGTGACCGTTGTGACGCGCATCATCGGGGGCTTCGCCGGGTCGCTGCGACTCGACGTGCCACGCTACGGCACCCGGCCCACGAGCGACCGGGTGCGCGAGGCGATCTTCTCGGCGCTCGAGGCACGGGATGCCGTGGCCGGATCGCGCGTGCTCGACCTGTATGCGGGTTCGGGCGCGCTCGGGCTCGAGGCGGCATCGCGGGGCGCGGTGCAGGTGACCCTCGTGGACCGGGTCTTCGGGGTCGGCCGGATCGCACGCGCCAACGCGGACAAGGTTCGGGCGGCGGCGGCGCGGGACGCGCAACCGGAGATCGTGGTGTCGAGCCAGCCCGTGCAGTCCTTCCTGGGCGGGGCTCTCGGACCCTGGGACCTGGTGTTCCTCGACCCGCCCTACGAGCTGGGCGGGGCCGAGCTCGCCCACAACCTCGAAGCACTCGTGCCGCGACTCTCGGCGGATGCCGTGGTCGTGCTCGAGCGCTCGGCGCGCGATCCCGCCCCCGAGTGGCCGGCCGCGCTCGAACTCGAGCGGCGCAAGGACTACGGCGACACCGCGATCTACTGGCTGCGACCTGCCTGACCGGCGTCGCCCGGAAATCGAGCCAGGCCTCGCGAGACCAGATCCCGCGCATCGCAGCTCACGAGCTGCGCGCCCCAGCGATCAGCGGCGGCGACATACGCGGCGTCGTACACCGAGATCCCGTGCTCACCGGCAACCGATGCCGCACGGGCCAGCAGCTCCGAGTCGGCCCGAACCAGACCGCCGTCGTCGGCGACCGCGTCGACACGCTCACGCAGTCGCGCGGCTGCGGCGTCGTCGTGCCACGCGCGAATGGCGACATTGGTCACCTCGTAGAGGGCGAGGTCGAGCGTCGCCAGCGGCTCGTCACCGGCGAGCAGTCGCAGCGCGGCGATGTGATGCTCGTCGTCGGCGTCCTCCGTCGCGAGCAGCACGCTGGCGTCGAGCAGCCACAGGCTCACCGCGCGGGCCGGTTCGCCTTGACGACCTCGGAGACCCCGCCGCCGCGCCGCGCCACCCGGCCCGCGGCGTCATCGAGCCGCTTCATGCGCTGAATGCGCCGGGCGACCCCGCTGCGCATCGACTCCTCGGCCAGCGTGCGCAGCAGTCCGCTCCGGCTGGTCCCGCGGCGCTCGGCCTCGACGTCGATCGCGCGCAACACGTCGTCAGGGAACGACACCATCACTTTTGTCACGCAACGAGTATACCCGGTATTGCCGACTAGCCGGCGGCGCCGTCCCAATCGGCGTAGGGGTCCCAGCCGCCGCGGTGGTCGTAGGGGCGGCCGTCGACGAGCAGACCCTCCCCGGTGCGGACGATCCCGATCGCGCGGAACCCGCCGGGCATCGCGACCCCGGCCGGGAAGGCCGCCAGCAGAGCGTGGTCCTCGCCCCCGGTGAGCGCTCGCGGCGAGCCCACCGCGTCGGAGTCGAGGTCCAGCGCGACACCGCTGGCGTCCGCGATGCGCCGGGCGTCGATCGCGAGACCGTCGCTCACGTCGAGCATGGCCGTGGCTCCCGCGAGCGCGGCCGCGACGCCGTCCGCGAGCGGGGGGCGCGGGCTCAGTTGCGCCATGAGCGCGGCGGGATGCGACTCCCGCAGCTCCGCGGCGCGTGCCGCGCTGGGTGCCCCCACGGCATCCACCCCGTGGGCGAAGAGCAGCTCGAGCCCCTCCGCCGCGAGGCCCAGGTCGCCCGACACGGCGACGACGTCACCGGGTCGCGCGCCGGAGCGCAGCACCGGGGCCCGGCCCTCCAGGTCGCCGAACGCCGTGACCGCGATGACCATCCGGTCCGAGACGCTCAGATCGCCGCCCGCCACCCCGCACCCCGGTGCCAGCGCGGTGCACGCGTCGCGCAGGCCGTCGGCGAGCTCCTCCAGGAAGGTCACCGCGGTGCCCTCAGGCGCGACCACCGCCACGAGCAGGGCCGTCGGCACCGCCCCCATGGCGGCGACGTCGGCCAGGTTGCTCGCCGCCGCCTTCCAGCCCAGGTCGTGCGCCGTCGACCAGGCCAGCCGGAAGTCCGGTCCGTGCACCATGGTGTCGGTCGTGACGACGTAGCGCGCATCGGGCGCGGCGAGCACCGCGGCGTCGTCACCCGGCCCGATCAGGGCGAGCGCGGCATCCGGCAGTCGCGGAAAGATCCGCCGCAGCACGGCGGACTCCCCCAGGGACGCGAGGGTCTCCTCGCCCGCCGGAACCGTCATGCCCCTCACGCTAGCCTGGGAGGGATGAAGCGCAGGCGTGCCCGGGCCGCGGCGATCGCCGCGATCCTGGCCGCGACCCCGCTGCTCGCCGCGTGCGCACCCACCGTGGTCATGCACCCGGCGGACGACGCCAACAACCCGGACTGCGCGGCCGTCATCGTGCGGCTGCCCGACCAGGTCGCGGGGCTCGACCGACGCCAGACCGATGCGCAATCCACGGCGGCCTGGGGCGACCCGGATGCCGTGCTGCTGCGCTGCGGGGTGACCGTTCCGGCGGCGTCCGAACTGCCCTGCATCGACAAGGGGATCTTCTGGCTGCGCGACGACTCCGACGAAGCGTTCTGGCGCTTCACGACCTTCGGGCGCGACCCGGCGATCGACGTGGTCGTCGCGAAGGACATCGCCTCGGGCCCCGGCGTCGTGCTCGAGGAGCTCGAGAACGCGGTGTCGTTCACCCCCGAGAACGGCCTGCGCTGCACCGACACCGACGATACGGTGACGGGCGAACCGCTCGACTGAGCGGCGACTGAGCCGGGTCGGCGCGGCGTGGGCGCCGGGTCAGTGCGGCGTCAGCGCGGGGTCTCGAGCCCCAGCTCGATGAGCTCGGTGATGAGGTCGGGGTAGCTGAGCCCCGACGCCAGCCAGCACGCCGGGAACATCGAGATGGGCGTGAAGCCCGGCATGGTGTTGATCTCGTTGACCACGAACTGCTCGCCCGTGAAGAAGAAGTCGACGCGCGCCAGCCCCCGCCCGCCGATGGCGTCGAACGCCCGGGCGGCGATGTCCTGCATGCGCTCGAGCTCGGCGGGCGCCAGGTCGGCCGGACACACCAGCTCGATGCCGGGGGCGTCGCGGTACTTGGCGTCGAAGTCGTAGAACTCGCGGCCGGTGAAGACGATCTCGCCCGCCACGCTCACCCGGGTGGGTCCGTCCTCCCTGCCCTGCAGCACGGCGCACTCCACCTCGCGCCCGACGATCGCGGACTCGATGAGCACCGTGTGGTCCTCGGCGAACGCGAGGTCGAGCGCCGCATCCAGCTCGTCCCAGGCGTGCACCTTGCTGACGCCGACGCTCGACCCGGCGCGGGCCGGCTTGACGAAGAGGGGCAGGCCCAGTTCCGGGATGCGGTGCTCGCGCAGTCCGGGATCGCGCGCGAGCTCGCCCCGGCTCACGCGCACCCAGGGTGCCACCTCGATGCCCGCGCCGCGCAGCACGGTCTTGGTGAAGTGCTTGTCCATGCCCAGGGCGGAGGCCAGGACGCCGTTGCCGACGTAGGGCAGGCCGAGCATCTCGAGCATTCCCTGGATGGTGCCGTCCTCCCCGAACGGCCCGTGCAGGATGGGGAAGGCGACGTCGATCTCCCCGAGGCTCTCGGTGGTGCCGTCCAGGTGGCGCACGGCGAACTCGCGCGAGGCGGCCGACTCGGGGAAGCGCACGCGCGTGCCGTTGTCGCTCAGTTCGGGCAGCGAATCACCCAGGGTGAAGGCGCGCACGGTCTCGTCGTCCTGGAGGGTGAAGGCGCCCTCGCGCGTGATGCCGACGGGCACGACCTCGAAACGATCGCGGTCGATCGCGCCCAGAACGCCCCCCGCGGTCGCGCAGCTGATCTCGTGCTCGCTCGAGCGTCCGCCGAACAGCAATGCGACACGGGTCCGGGTCATCTGGCGGATCCTCTCACTCGCCCTGCGGCTCGTCGGTGGTCAGGTGCGGGGCGATGTCGCGCGGGTGCAGGGTCCCGTCCAGCACCTCGGCGACCTGGGCGACGATGGGCATCTCGACGCCCTTCGCCCTGGCCAGCTCGAGGATCGGGGCCACCGAGCTGAGACCTTCCGCGGTCTGGTTCATCTGCGCGATGACCTCCCGGAAGGCATAGCCCTGGCCGAGTAGCCGGCCGGCCGTGTTGTTGCGCGAGAGCGGGGACTCGCAGGTGGCGATGAGGTCGCCGAGACCGGCCAGCCCGCTCAGGGTCTCGGGGCGCGCGCCGTAGGCAACCGCGAAATCCGTCATCTCGACCAGGCCGCGCGTGATGATCGACGCCTTGGTGTTCTCGCCGTAGCCCACCCCGTCGACGATGCCGATGGCGACCGCGATGAGGTTCTTGAGCACCCCGCCGAACTCGGTGCCGATGACGTCGGTGTTGACGAAGCTGCGGAAGTACGGGTTGGTGGCGATCTTGGCCACCTCGGTCGCCGTGGCGAGCTCGGCCGAGGAGACGACCGCCGCGGTCGGCTGCTCCTTGGCGATCTCGAGCGCGAGGTTGGGGCCGGAGACCACCGCGATGCGCTCGGGCCCGACGCCGAGCTCCTGCGCGATGACCTCGCTCATGCGCGAGCGGGTGCTCATCTCGACGCCCTTCATGAGCGAGACCACGATGGCCTCCGCCGGGATGAGGTCGCGGATGATTCGCAGGTTCTCGCGCACCGACTGGCTCGGCACGCTCAGGTAGACGTGCTCGGCGCCCTCGAGGACCTCGGGGAGGCGGTGGCTGGCCGAGATGCCGCGGGGCAGGTTGATGCCGGGCAGATAGTCGGAGTTGCGGCGGGACTGCATGATCTCCCGCGCCACCTCGGGGCGCCTCGCCCACATGGCCACGCGCGAGCCGCCGTCGGCGAGGATCTTCGCGAACGTGGTGCCCCAGGACCCGGAGCCGATGACCGCCACGTGCGGGACGCCCACGATCGGCAGCTGCATCGTCATGACATCCTCGGCGGGCACCGTGTCATTCTGCCAGGCGCGGTGCGCGCGGCCGGTGCGGATACCCTGTCGGCATGGTCGGCACCGCCGCACGTCGGGTTCTGGTCGAACCCGGCACCCGCGCGGTCGGGGCGGTCAGCGAGTTCTTCCGGGGCTTCGCGACGCTGTTCCGGGGCTTCGGCTGGTGGCGCAAGCGCCCCGGTCTCATGCTGCTGGGGCTGCTGCCCGCCCTCATCGTCATCACCGCGCTCGTGCTGCTCGCCCTGGTCGTGGCCGGCTTCGCCGAGCAGGCGGTCACGGCCCTGACGCCCTTCGCGGATGCGTGGGCAGCCCCGCTGCGCGATCTGCTCCGGATCGCCCTGGCGATCGCGCTCCTGCTCGGCGTGGTGTTCGCGTCGGTCGCGGCCTTCACGGCGCTGACCCTCATCGTGGGAGACCCGTTCTACGAGCGCATCTGGCGTGCCGTCGAGACCGATCTGGGCGGTCTCGACGCACGGGAGGGCCCGGGGTTCTGGCGCGCCGTGGCCGACGGTCTGCGGGTCATGGTGCGTGCCCTGATCGCCGCGATCGTGCTCGCGCTCATCGCCCTCATCCCGGTGGTCGGCTCCGTGCTCTCCGCCGTCCTGGGCGTCGTGTTCTCCGGGCGCATGCTCGCACTCGAACTCACCGCGCGACCGCTCGAGGCGCGCGGGATGCGGCGGCCGCAGCGGCGCGCGTTACTGCGCACGAGACCGGCCAGGACCACCGGGTTCGGCGTGGCGGTGCAGCTGTGCTTCCTGGTGCCCGGCGGCGCGATCGTCGTCATGCCGGCCGCGGTGGCCGGCGGGGTGCACCTCGCGCGCGAGCTGCTGGCCGAGCCGCCGGCGCCGGCGCCACCCACCCCGGGTGAGAGTGCACCCGTGCCTAGTGCGCCAGCGCGCGACTAGTCACTACTGCACTCCCACACGGTCATACGCGCGCGAGAGCTGCGTCGAGGTCGGCGATCAGGTCCTCCGGGTCCTCCAGGCCGATGGAGAGCCGCACCAGCCCCAGGTCGGGCTTGGCCTCGGCCGCCACCGGCCGGTGGGTGAGCGCCGCGGGGTGCTGCAGAAGCGAGTCGACGCCGCCGAGCGAGACCGCGTGCGTGAAGAGCCGCACCCCGGAGGTGAAGGCCTGCGCCGCCTCGAACCCGCCCGCCAGGGTGATCGACACCATGGCACCGGGACCGCGCTGCTGCCGGCCCTCACCGAGCAGGCCCCGGTCGTCGCGTCCCCGGCCTCCGTCGAAACCGGGGTAGTGCACGGCCTCCACCGCGGGATGGGAAGCCAGCCACTTCGCGACCCGGCCGGCCGCGGCCTGCTGGGCGCGCATCCGCACCGGCAGCGTGGCGAGGCCCCGATGCAGCAGGTAGGCGCCCAGCGGGTGCAGCAGGGCGCCCGTGATGGCACGCACCCGGCGCAGGGCCTCGGCCGTGGACTCGTCGCAGGCGATGACGCCGCCGATGACGTCGCCGTGACCGCCCAGGTACTTGGTCGCGCTGTGCATGGCCATGCGCGCGCCCTGATCGAGCGGGTTCTGCAGGAATGGAGTGGCGAAGGTCGAGTCCACCATCACGGGAATCTCCCCCGCCTGGGCAACGACACCTGAGATGTCGACCAGGTCGAGCGTCGGGTTGGCCGGGGTCTCGAGCACGACGAGCGCGGTGTCCGGCCGCACGCTCGCGGCGACCTCGTGCTCCTCGCAGAACGTCGTCTCGACCCCGAGCAGGTCCGAGTCGAGCAGGTGATCCGTCCCCCCGTACAGCGGGCGCACCGCGACGACGTGATGCTTGCCCTGCCCCGCGCCGCTCGTGTGCGCGAGGATCGCGGCGGTCGTCGCGGCCATGCCCGAGGCGAACGCGACGGCATCGTCGGCGTGCTCGAGCGCGGCGAGGGCGGCCTCGAAGCGGGCGACCGTGGGGTTCCACAGCCTCGCGTACACGTGGCTGCCGCCCTCGATCGGACGCCCGCCGGTCGCGAGCGCCTCGTACGAGTCGCCACCGCGCGTGATGTCCGGCAGCGGGTTCGTGGTGGAGAGGTCGATGGGCAGTGCGTGCACGCCGAGGGCCTCGAGGTCGTCGCGGCCCGCGTGCACCGCGAGCGTGTCGGGCTTCATGCCCTCCATGCTGGCCCTGCCCGCAGTCGCAGGGCCCCTGAGTTGCAGGAATCGCAACCAAAGCGCCTGGATGCTGCGCCCGCTCCCATAGACTGCCCGCGGGACCGGGAGGAGGCTGGTGATGCAGCAAGCGCGCGAGCTGGACGACATCGACCGCGCCATCCTGCGGGCCCTCACCGCGGACGGCGGCATGACCAACCGGGATCTTGCCGCGCAACTGGGGCTGCCGGAGTCGACCTGTGCGTACCGGGTCCGCGCTCTGCGCTCCTCGGGCATCATCACCGGCGATCGCGTGAGCCTCGACCTCCCGGCACTCGGCTACCCGATCCAGGCGGTCATCAAGGTGCGTCTCGGGAGCCACGGCGCCGAGCACGTCAACGCGCTCTACGACGACCTGGTGCGCATCCCCGGGGTGCTCGAGGCGATCCACGTCGCGGGGGCCGACGACTTCCACCTGCACGTCGCGGTCGAGAGCCCGGAGGCGCTGCGCGATCTCGTGCTGCAGCACATCACGGTGCACCGGGTGGTGCGCCAGACCGAGACCCAGCTCATCTTCGAGACCAGGCGCGGCGCGGGCGTGCTGGGCGGGTAGGGCGCCCTACTCCTCGATCCGCCCGAACTCGCTCTGGCCGTGCTCGGCCGGGTCCCAGCGTTTCGCGGGGGCGGTCTCGCCGCGCAGCTCCTCGGCGAGCGCCGTGATCGCCTGCATGATGGCCGCGGACGCCTCGGCCACCGCCTCCGGATCCGAACCGCGGCCGGCCCAGCGCGACAGGTCGACCGGCTCTCCCACGAGGGTCTCGATGTCCTTGCGCGGGAAGAGGCTGATGCGCTTGGACCAGCGCGGCAGGACGCGTTGCGCGCCCCAGGTCGCCAGCGGCACCACCGGGATGCCGTGCTGCAGTGCCAGCCGCGCCGCACCCGGTTTGCCGCGCATGGGCCACAGGTCCGGATCGCGGGTCAGCGTGCCCTCCGGGTAGATGATGACCGCGAGGCGTTCGCTCACCAGCCGGCGCGCGGCCAGCAGCGGATCCGCTCCGCCCCCGGCCCGCTCGACCGGGATCTGGCCGGTGCGGCGCATGAGCCAGCCGAGGACGGGAACCCGGAACAGCGACGCCTTCGCCAGGAACCTCGGAACCCGCTCTCCGCGCCACAGCACGTAGGCCGAGACGAGCGGATCGAAGTCGCTGTAGTGGTTCGGGGTCAGGATGAAGGCGCCCTCGCGCGGGATCCTCTCCAGACCGCGCATCCGGTACCGGGCGAGGGCGAGGAGCCCCGCGATGACCAGCCCGGCGAGCAGGCGCCACCAGAGGGTCTTTTCCGAACGACCTGAGCGGGCCATTAGCCCTCGAGCGAGAAGTCCGCCCCGAGCGCCGTCAGCTTGTCGACGAAGTGCTCGTACCCGCGACTGATGATGCCCAGGTTGGTGATGGTCGAGGTGCCCTCGGCCGTGAGCGCCGCGATGAGATAGCTGAAGCCCCCACGCAGGTCGGGCACCCGGACATCGGCACCGTGCAGCTTGGTCGGACCCGTGATGACGGCCGCCTGCTCGAGCTTGCGCCGCGGCACCCGGCGGGTGAGCGACTCCAGCCCGTCGGTGTGCACGACGATGTCGGCGCCCATCTCGACGAGAGCGTCGGTGAACCCGAGGCGGTTCTCGTACACCGTCTCGTGCACGACCGAGACCCCGTCGGCCTGGGTGAGTGCCACGACGAGCGGCTGCTGCCAGTCCGTCATGAAGCCGGGGTGCACATCCGTCTCGACCTGGACCGGCTTCAGCTCACCCGCCCGGGAGAAGCGGATGCCGTCCTCTTGCACGTCGAACGCGCCCCCCGCCTTGCGGAACACATTGAGGAAGGTCAGCATCTCGGGCTGCTTCGCGCCCTCGACGAAGATGTCGCCGTCGGTCGCGAGCGCCGCAGAGGCCCACGACGCCGCCTCGTTGCGATCGAAGATCGCCCGGTGCGTGTAGCCGGCGAGGTGATCGACGCCCTCGATGAAGATCGTGCGGTTGGGCTCGACCCAGATGATGGCGCCCATCTTCTGCAGGATCGCGATGAGATCCATGATCTCGGGCTCGATCGCCGCGTTCTTGAGCTCGGTCACACCCCGCGCCCGCACGGCCGTGAGGAGCACCTGCTCGGTCGCACCGACCGAGGGGTAGGGCAACTCGATGTCCGCGCCGTGCAGCCCGTCCGGAGCCGTGATGCGGATGCCCTCGTAGGACTTGTCGACGACCGCGCCGAACGCGCGCAGCGCATCCATGTGGAAGTCGATTGGCCGGTCGCCGATGCGGCAGCCGCCCAGGTCGGGGATGAGCGCCTCGCCCAGCCGGTGCAGGAGGGGCCCGCAGAACAGGATCGGGATGCGGCTGGACCCGGCGAGCGCGTCGATCTCGGCGAAGTGCGCGCGCTCGACGTTGGTCGGGTCGAGGAGCAGCTGCCCCTCCTCCGGTGCGGTGACCGCGACGCCGTAGGCGCCGAGCATGCCGCGCACGACGTTGACGTCGCTGATGTTGGGGACATCCTGCAGCAGGCTCGGCGTCTCGCCCAGGAGCGCTGCGACCATGGCCTTGGTCGCCAGGTTCTTGGCCCCGCGCACCCGGATGCGCCCCGCGAGGGGCTTGCCGCCATGGATGACGATCTTGTCGGACGTCAGTCCGACGCGAAGGCCCGCCTTGGCCGCGTCCTTGGTGAGCGAATCCACGAATACCACCTTGCTAGAGAACGGGGAGAGTGCGGGGCCGCCAGCTTTCGCGGGAACCCTCGAACTCCGTGATCCGCGCTTCGTCGCGCAGTGTGAGACCGATGTCGTCGAGGCCCTCCAGGAGCCTCCACCGAGTGTAATCGTCGATGCCGAAGGTGGCCACGAGATCACCGATCGCGACGGTCCGCGCCTCCAGGTCGACGGATGCCGTGGCCCCCGGATTCGCCTGGATCGCGGCCCAGAACTCCTCGAGCTGCGATTCCTCGATGGTTCCTGTGAGCAGGCCCTGCTTGCCGGAGTTGCCGCGGAAGATGTCGCCGAACTTGGGGGCAAAAACCGCCGCGAACCCGTAGTCGCGCAGCGCCCATACCGCGTGCTCGCGGCTCGACCCGGTGCCGAAGTCGGGTCCGGCGAAGAGCACAGCCGAGCCCTCCCGCGCGCCCGCGTAGGCCGGGTCGTTGAGCACGAACTCCGGGTCCTGCCGCCAGGCGTGGAAGAGCGCGTCGTCGTACCCGGTCTTGGTGACGCGCTTGAGGAACACCGCCGGGATGATCTGGTCGGTGTCGACGTTGCTGCGCCGCAGCGGAACCGCCGTGCCCGTGAACCGGCTGATCGCATCCATCAGCGCCCCCCTTCATGCTCGTCACGGACGGAGCCGTGACGCGACGGCCCCTCGCCCGCGGCCACCCGCGATGTCACGGAGGGAGCCGTGACAAGGTCCCACGGGGAGGACAGGGTGCCGCGGATCGCGGTGGCCGCCGCGACCACGGGAGAGACCAGGTGCGTGCGGCCGCCGGCTCC
Organism: Microbacteriaceae bacterium; assembly: GCA_019638805.1. Lineage (GTDB taxonomy): Bacteria > Actinomycetota > Actinomycetes > Actinomycetales > Microbacteriaceae > JBDSKH01. The sequence goes on from JAHBTA010000001.1 coordinate 323,338, forward strand.
CTGGCGGCCCTCGAAGTTGCGGTTGCTGGTGGAGGCGCAGCGCTCACCGGGCGCGAGCTGGTCGGGGTTCATGCCCAGGCACATCGAGCACCCGGCGAAGCGCCATTCGGCACCGAACGCCTCGACGATCTTGTCGATGCCCTCGGCCTCCGCCTCGAGCCGCACGCGTGCGGAACCCGGCACGACCATGACGCGCACGCCGTCCGCCTTCTTCTTGCCGTCGATGATGCTCGCGAAGGCGCGCAGGTCCTCGATGCGGCTGTTGGTGCACGACCCCATGAAGACCGCGTCGACCCGGATGTCCTTCATCGGGGTGCCCGCCTCGAGATCCATGTAGGTCAGGGCCCGCTCGGCTGCGGCGCGCTCGTTCGGGTCGTCGATGGATGCCGGGTCCGGCACCGCCTGCGACAGCGAGACCCCCTGCCCCGGGTTGGTACCCCAGGTCACGAACGGCTCCAGTGCGTCAGCGTCGAGGAAGACCTCGGCGTCGAAGACCGCGTCGTCATCGGTCGCGAGCGTGTCCCAGTAGGCGACCGCCGCATCCCAGTCCTCGCCCTGCGGGGCGTGCGGGCGACCCTTCAGGTAGTCGTAGGTGATCTGGTCGGGGGCGACCATGCCGGCGCGCGCACCCGCCTCGATCGACATGTTGCAGATCGTCATGCGGCCCTCCATGGAGAGCGAGCGGATGGCGCTGCCGCGGTACTCGAGCACGTAGCCCTGGCCGCCGCCCGTGCCGATCTGCGCGATGACCGCGAGGATGATGTCCTTCGCCGTGACCCCGGGGCGCAGCGTGCCCTCGACCGTGATCGCCATGGTCTTGAAGGGCTTGAGCGGCAGGGTCTGCGTGGCGAGCACGTGCTCGACCTCGCTCGTGCCGATGCCGAACGCCATGGCGCCGAACGCGCCGTGCGTGCTCGTATGGGAGTCGCCGCACACCACCGTGATGCCCGGCATCGTGAGGCCCAGTTGCGGGCCGACCACGTGCACGATGCCCTGCTCGATGTCTCCGAGCGGGTGCAGGCGCACGCCGAACTCGGCGCAGTTGGCGCGCAGCGTCTCGATCTGGGTGCGGCTCGTCGGGTCCGCGATCGGCTTGTCGATAGCGAGGGTCGGGGTGTTGTGGTCCTCGGTTGCGATCGTCAGGTCGGGCCGGCGAACCGGGCGCCCCGCCTGCCGCAGGCCGTCGAACGCCTGCGGGCTCGTGACCTCGTGCACCAGGTGCAGGTCGATGTAGATCAGATCGGGCTCGCCGTTGTCGCCGCGCTTGACGACGTGCGCGTCCCAGACCTTCTCGGCCAGGGTCCGACCTGCCATTGATATCTGGCTCATGGGTGTTCCTTCATCGCTCAGGAGAGTCGGCTCACGAGGACTCCGCGACGAGGGCGGCCGGGGAATCAGGCCTCGTCGCGGCAGGGAAGGAGGAGGGGCCGCACGAGCATGGTTCGAGGTTACACGGCTCCCGCGGTGATGCCTTCGAGTATGCTGTAGATAATTATCTAGGACAGGATACAGGTGATGACTCCCACCATCAGCATCGGTCAGTTGCGTCAGAATCCGACGCGCATGCTCCGCGAAGTGCGAGCCGGCGCGACCTACGTCATCACCGACCACGGGGAGCCGATCGCCGAGGTCTCTCCGCGACGAGAGCACCGCTGGGTGCCTGCAACTGAGCTGGACCTGGTCCTTCGGGATCTCGGTGCGGACGACGCCTGGGCGGCCCAGATCGCCGAGAACCGAAACGCTGAGCACGCGATCGACCCGTGGGAGCGGACCCGGTGAAGGCGGTGCTCGACACCAGCGTGCTGGTCGCCGAGTCGTTGTCCCACCCTGGGCATGAGGTCGCGGTCACCTCGATCTCGTGGGCGGAACTCGGCTACGGCATCCGGAAGGCACCCGACGCCGCGGAACGAGCGAGGCGGGAGGCCCGCGTCGCGCGGCTTCGTGCCGCGCTCGGGCCCGGGCTTCCGTTCGACGATGGGGCAGCGGACGCATACCAGACGATCTGCGGCCTCGTGCTCGCCAGCGGACGGGAGGTCCGCGGCCGTGCCCTCGACCTGATGATCGCGGCCACGGCTGCGGCACACGGCGCGGCAGTCATCACAAGCAACCCCGACGACTTCGTGGGGCTGGAGGGGCTGGTCCCCATCATTCCGATGGAATGAACGCGCACCGCTACCGGATCAGCTGCGCGACCGTGAAGTCCTGACGGATGCGGTCGGCGGCGGCGCGGGGGACGCCCGCCGCCGCCGCGTGTTCCGGCCACGACTCGACGGCCCCCGCGACCTCGTCGATCATCCGGCGGTAACCCTGCACCCCGTGCCGCTCGGCGAACTCGGCGAGGTCGCGCGAGGTTAGGTCGCGGAACTTGCCACCCACCGACATGAGGTGCTGGTAGGTCCACTCCCCCTGCGGATTGAACGCGTGGGTCAGATCGTAGGCGGGGGCGAGCGACCAGCGGCCGTCCTCATCCATCACGAACGCGTGGTTCTTGGTGTGGTCGTCGCAATTCGCGGCCATCCAGTTGAACACCATCCGGCGGAAGGCCTGCTCGCGAGAGTCGTCGCCCAGCTCGAGCGCGTCGATCGCCTGGAAGAGCTGCGCGTAATCATGGCTTCCGCGCAGGTTGTAGTCGAGCATGCTCAGCGCGCACAGGGTCTGCACATGCAGGCGGCGAGTTCCGCCCGGGCGGTCGAAGCGCCGCGTCATGAAATGGGCCCGACCGCCCTCCTGGAGGAGTCGCGTCGGAGTCATCTCGATGCCGGCCGCCCGGGCCATGAGCGAATACGCGTACTCGATGCGACCGTAGTGGGCGGTGGTGCCGAGCTCGTGATCGGCGCCCACGCCATCGAACTTGAGCAGCCAGTCCTCCATTCCCGGCTGCGGGGTCTGGCCGGGCCGGACCTCGTTCGAGGCGGGGTCGATGGCGACCACGGCCTTGGCCCGGGCGCCCCCCGCGCTCGTCCCGATCGCCAGCAGCTGCTCGAGCGCGGTCGTCGACTCGGTCTCATCGCCGAAGCGGCCGGCGATCACATCGCGCGCGACGGCCACGAGTTCGCCCACCTCGAGCGTGGTCGGCGGCTGCACCTCGGGCCCGCCGTCGGGCAGGAACTCCAGCGCGCCCATGGCCCGCGAACCCGTGTAGACCAGGCGATCCAGAGCGGTCGCCTCGCCCGGCGATGCGCCCCGCCGGGCGAACTCGGCATCGATGATGGCGTTCCCGAAGCGGTCGGGCAGCGAGTCCGCGATCGCCGGGGGGAGCCCGTACCAGGTGAGCTCGCTCAGGCGGGGGAAGCTGTACACGCGCCGGACGGCCAGCGGCATGCTGAGCGGCGAGATCTCCCGCCCACGCGTGACCCAGCCCGGGTCGAACTCGAAGGCCAGGTCGCCGCGGGAGTCGCGCGCGACCGCGCCGACGGTGCCGCCCCAGGCGCGCACCTCGACGACGAGTGCCGGGACGAACGCCATCAGGGCTCCGCCCGCCGGGGCGCCCGCCGTGGCTTCGCCGGCTGGTGCCGGGATCGACGCAGGAGTTCGAGTGGAGTCGGCTCGTCCACGCGTTCGTCGAGCGCGGCCAGCCAGTCCTCCCGGCCGAGCGCCCGCACGGTCTTGATGAGGGTCGACAGGGACGAGCCGGCGCCGTTCTCGAGATTGCGCAGCGACCGCGTGGAGATGTCGGCGCGGTCGGCAAGCGTCTCCTGGTCGATCCGCCGCGCGAGCCGGGCGTCGCGCAGCGCATCTCCGAGGCGCTGCTGCCATTCCTCAGTGGTTGGATTGACCGGCATGATTCTTCCTTTTAGGGAAGATTATAGCAGGAATCGGCAGATTCTTGCCTATCAATCCAGCGCGCGGCGTGCGTCCGCTCGGAGTTTCACGACGCTCGCGATCACGGCGATCGCCATCGCCCCGACGATCACGCCGAGGGAGACGAAGGTGTCGATCTCGGGCGCCCACTCGACGTGCTGTCCGCCGTTGATGAAGAACACCTCGTTCTCGTGCAGCGCGTGCAGGAAGAGCTTGACTCCGATGAAGGCCAGGATCACGGCGATGCCGTACTTGAGATAGACCAGCTTGTCGACCAGGTCGCCCAGCAGGAAGTAGAGCTGTCGCAGCCCCATGAGCGCGAAGATGTTCGCGGTGAACACCAGGAACGGCTCCTGCGTGATGCCGAAGATCGCCGGGATCGAGTCGAGCGCGAACACCAGGTCGGTGGTGCCGAGCGCGATGAACACGATGAGCACCGGGGTGAAGACCCGCCGGCCGTCCACTGTCGTGCGCAGCTTCGCGCCCTCGTAGCCGTCGGTGATCGGGATGCGGCGGCGCAGGAAGCGGATCAGGCGGTTCTCGTTCGCCTCCTCGTCCTCGTGTCCGGTGAACGCCTGGTTCGCGGCCGTGTAGATGAGGAACAGGCCGAACAGGTAGAAGATCCAGCTGAAGTTCTGGATGAGCGCGGCACCGAGCAGGATGAAGATCCCGCGGAACACCAGGGCCAGGATGATCCCCACCATGAGGATCTCCTGCTGGTACTGCCGGGGCACCGAGAACCTGCCCATGATGATGAGGAACACGAACAGGTTGTCGACCGAGAGGCTGTACTCGGTCAGCCAGCCCGCCACGAACTGGCCCGCGTGCTCGGCATCGCCCAGGGCCAGCATGAGCCCCGCGAAGACGAGCGCCAGAACCACGTAGAACGTGATCCACAGCGAGGACTCCAGCGTCGACGGCACATGCGGGCGGCGGTAGGCCAGAAAGACGTCGATGGCGAGGATCAGCAGCAGAGCGATGTAGGTGCCGATCTCGAACCAGAGCGGGATCTCGAGCATGGAGGCCTTCCGGGGTCGGGACGTGACTGTTTCCCGAACGTCTCTCCCGCGCATCCGGTTCACGTGGCCGGATGCGGTCGCGACCGGGGCTGCAACGCTGGAACCCGTGATGACGGCCGCGACGAGGTGGGATACTCCCCTTCGCTCCGCCCATCCTAGGGGGTAGCGGCGCGTCTAGAGTGAAAGGCATGACGGACGACGAATTGCGCAAAGTAGCCCGCCAGAACCTGAAGGCGCGCAACGACTTCAAGGTCATGACCGCGATCTTCCTGGTGGTCATCGCGATCCTGGTCGCGGTCTGGTTCTTCTCCAGCGGACCCGGCACCTATTTCTGGCCGGTGTGGCCGATCATCGGGATGTCGATCGCCGCCGTCTTCGTCGGTCTCGACGCGTACGGGGTCACCCGGCGCACCATCACGGAGGCGGACATCGACGCCGAGGTCGCGCGCATGAACGCCAAGCGCAATGCCGGTGGTCCGTCGCAGACTTAGGCCATGTGCGGCCGGTTCGCGATGGATTCCGAGACGAACGAGCTCATCGAGCAGTTCGTACTCGACGGCAACGACTTCCGCGACTGGGTGCCCTCGTACTCGATCGCCCCGACCGACACAATCCCGGTGATCCGCGAACGCCGATCCTCATCGACGGGCGAGGTGCGGCGGGCGGTCGAACCCGCGGTGTGGGACTTCCACCCGTCGTTCATCCGGCAGCACAACCGTCCGCAGTTCAACGCGCGCCTGGAGACGGTGGCCACCAATGGGATGTGGAAGGGCGCGTTCGCAGCCGGGCGCTGCATTGTTCCCATGCGCGGCTACTACGAGTGGACCGAACGCGACGGGGTGAAGTACCCGCACTTCCTGCACGGCGAAGCGCCGGTGCTGGCGGCGGCCGGTGTGTCGACCGCGCGCAAGGTCGACGACGAATGGCAGGTCTCGGCGGCCATCATCACCCGCGAGGCACGGGACGCCTCCGGCGAGGTCCACGATCGCATGCCGGTGTTCCTGCCGCCGGAGCACTACGACCGGTGGCTGGACAGCGAGAAGCTCGGCGACGCGCAGCGCGACGAGCTGGTCGCGCTGCTCGACGCCGTCTCGGCCGGCGTCGCGGCGACCATCGCGAGCATCGCGGTCGACCGGCGCGTCAACAACTCGCGCACGGCCGACCCGCGTGACGCGACCCTGATCGAGCCCGTCGGCTAAGCGCGGGCGGCGCGCAGCGCCGCCTCGAGCCCATCGGCGCGCGCCACCTCGGCGGCGATCGGCTCGATGACCCGGTCACGGGCCACCGCGGCGACCTCGCGCCGGATCGCGGCGCGCGCCCGCCGGCGGCGAGCGGCCCCGGCCAGCGCTCCGATGCCCGCCGCGGCGAGCCCCAGGACGATGCCGAGCAGAACGCCGCCCAGGATGAGCAGCGTGGTCAGCGGCCACCCCTCGACGACCGGCACCTCCGGCGCCCTGAGTCCCACCCGCGGCAGCAGCGCGATTCCGAGCAGCCAGAGCACGCCGCCGAGCGCGAGCAGGATCGAGGCCCACTGCAGCACCCCGAACGGAACCCACCACCACGAACCCCTGACCGGGAGGCGGGTCCGGGCGATGGCCATGTCGAGTTCGGAGGGCAGCACCTCCATGGCATCCGAGCCGGCGACGCGGATCGCCGCGCGCCAGCGCTCGGTGAACGGCTCGGCCGCCGCATCCGCGTAGGAGCGCACCGCGAGCGACACGCGCGCCTGCGCACCCGCGTTCATCGCGGGCATGCTCGTGCGGTGCAGCTCGGGAGTACGATCCCGGTCCCGCTTCGGCGGGCGCAGCCCGAGCCGGGCGAGCGGGTCGGCGCGGAAGCGCAGGATCCACGAGACGAGCGGCCAGCCGGTCGCCTGTCCGCTGCGCTTGCGGTAGGACGCCGCCACCGCGTTCGCCACCGTTTCGGCCCCGGCCGCGGTCGCGAGTTCCGCACCGAGCCGCCGTTCGGATGCGGACGAAACGTGCTCAGCGGCACGGGGCCCGTCGGTACGCGGCGAGGGGATGCGCCCCACCATCTCCGCGACATCCGCCTCCAGGCGCGCCGCGGCGGCCGCCTGCGACCCGGCGAGCTCGCCGATCGCGGTGCGCAGCGCATCCACTCCCTCGCCCGTCACCGTGCTCGTGGTCAGCACGCGCGGGCGCGGCATGCCGTCCGCCTTCAGGATCTCGGTCAGCGAGGCGACCACGAGGGGCACCTCGGCGGCGGGCAGCAGGTCCACCTGGTTGAGCACGATGATCGTCACCGCCCCGTGCCGGGCGTGGCGCCGGATGAAATCGGTGTGCAGCACCGCGTCGGCGTACTTCTGCGGGTCGACGACCCAGACGAGCGCGTCGACCTGCGCCGCCAGTCGCTCGGCGATCGCCCGGTGCGACGCCTCGACCGAGTCGATATCGGGCAGGTCCAGCAGAACGAGCCGGTCGGCACGCGCGTCGATCGGCGGCAGACCGGTGCGGCGGTCCCGCACGTCGAGCCAGTCCAGCAGCGCGGCCGCGCCGGACGGGTCCCAGACCACCGCGAGCGGCGCCGAGGTGGTTGGCCGCCGCACGTTCGCCCGCGCCACCTCGGACCCGACGAGCGCGTTGACCAGGCTCGACTTGCCCGATCCGGTGGCGCCGAACAGACCCACCACCGTGTGCCAGGGCGAGAGCGCACGGCGCTCGTCGGCGCGCGCGAGCAGACTGTCCAGCTCCGTCAGCAGCGGGTCCGGAATGCGGCCCTCACCGAGATCGCGGACGACGCGCAGTGCCTGGAGGCGGTCCTCGAGGGCCGGGGGCGTCATCCGCTCTGCCCCTCGACCGCGGCGACCAGCGTCCGGGCGTCGTCGCGCAGCCGCTCGGGCGACGGACCCCCACGCACCTCGTCGAGCAGCGCGACGTAGCGATCGGCCTCGGCCTGCAGCACCTCGTCGACGCGACGGCCCAGTTCCTCGCGCGCCAGCTTGGCGAGGCGCCGCACTGCGTCCTCGCCGAAGACCGTCTCGAGAAGCTTCTGGCCGAGCACCGCGGAGCCGCCCGCGATCGCGATCTCACCCCCCGTGAGGCCGCCGGTCGAGGCGAAGACCACGACCATGAGCGCGACCGTTGCGACGTTGAGCCCGAGCGAGAGCACGCGCGCCCGCATGCGCTTGGATCCGGCGTTGTCGCTGATGAGCTGCATCACCGAGCCCTGCCAGTCGCGGATCATCGCGGAGGCTCGGGTCGGCAGCTCGGGACTCGGGGCGGCGAGCTCGGCATGACCCTCGGTGAGCGATCGCCCGGCCGAGCTGCGCTGCAGCTCGCGCCAGGCCCCCGCGGCCGCCCGGCCGGCCTGGTCGACGATGACGGCGTGCAGGCCGTGCTCGATCGTGGTCTCGACGTCGATGACCGGCTGGGGGACACCGCGGAACCACGCCGTGACCGCGTCGCGCGTGCGGGAGAACCAGGACTCGACCGTCCGGAACACGTCGGAGGTGCCGACGAAATCCTGCCAGCGCGCGAGCACCTCGCCGCGCAGTAGGGCGCCGTCCTGGGTGGCCGCGTCGATCGCGGCATCGGCGGAGGAGAACTCGGCGCGCACCGCATCCTCGGCCTCGTCCGCCCAGTCCAACTGTGCCGCCCGCGCACCCGCGATGGCGTCGACCCGCTCACCGAGGTCGGCCACGGCGCCATGCAAGGTCGCGGCGGCGATCCGGGCCCGCTCGGCGCGGTCACCCGCGATTCCGGTGAGCCACTCGCGGATGCCGGCCACGGCATCCGCGGGCAGCATGCCCATGGCATCGAGCGGCTGCTCGGGGATCGGGAACACCGGGGCGTCGCCGAGTCCGCGCTCGGTGAGCATGCGGCGGAGGTCCTCGGTGACGTCCTCCACCGCGCCCTCGGGAACGCGGTTGAGCGCGACGCCGACCGTGATGTTCCGGCCCGCCGCGGCATCCAGCAGGCGCCATGGCACGGCGTCGGCGTAGCGCGCCGCGGTCGTGACGAAGAGCCACAGGTCGGCGGCCGCGAGCAGCTGCTCGGCGAGAGCGCGGTTCTCGTCGGCGATCGAGTCGATGTCCGGGGCGTCGATGAGGGCGACCGAGTCAGGGATGCGATCGTCGGCCAGCAGGACGAGCTCGCCGATGCGCGCGGCATCGGGCGCATCCCCTGCGGAGTCCGCCGCCTCGCCGGGTTTCGACAGCCGGCCGCGCACCCGCGCCAGCCCGGGGAGGATGCGGTCGGAGGCGAACCAGCCTGCATCGACCGGAGCGTGCAGCAGGATCGGCTGGCGCGTCGTGGGGCGGATGACGCCCGCGCGGGTCACGGGGGACCCGGCGATGGCGTTCACGATGGTCGACTTGCCCGCGCCCGTCGACCCGCCGACGACCGCGAGCAGCGGGGCGTCCAGATCGGTGAGGCGCGGCCGGATGTAGTCCTCGATCTGCCGGACCCCCGCGGCCGCCGCGCGCCGCGCCTCGGGGGCGCCGTCGAGCGGCAGCGGCAGACGCACGTCGTCCAGCCCGGCCCGTACGGCATCCAGTCGCTCGAGAGCGGTCACCCCCTAAGGATGCCGTACGGGGCCGGTCCGCGGTCAGTCCGCCGGATCGGCGTCGGCGCCCTCCTGCGTGGCGTCCTCCGATGCGGCGCCCTCCTGCGCGGCGCCCTGCGCGGCGGTCGACGGCACCGGGTTCCCGGCGAGCGGCTTGACCGACGCGGAGGGGAACGCCGTGTCGGACACCTCGGTGGGATCGATCGCCCCGTCGTCCTCGAAATCGGACCAGTCGTTCACATGCGCGAGCGGGTACACGTTCCAGCCGGCGCGGCCCGCGACATCGCCGCTGGGCACGACCATCTCGCCGTTCACCGTTCCCCAGAACGGCGCCGAGGTGTCGACCACCAGGTTGAGCGGGTTGCCGTCCTGGTCGAAGAGCTGCACCTGATCGATCGGCGTGCCGTCGGCGTCGTAGGCGAAGATGTTGTCGATCTGTCGGCCGCCCAGGTTGAGCGACTCGGGGTAGTAGGTCTCGCCCGAGCCGTAGTAGTAGGCGTAGCCCATGTTGTTGAGCTGATTGCCGAGCCAGCCGAGGACGAACGGCGACGCGGCGATGACGACGACGTTGAGCGCGGCGAGCGCGCGGCGCATCCACTGCCGGGGCAGCCATCGGCCGCGGCCGAACATGACGCTCACGACGATCGTGGCCAGCATCGCGATCCAGCCGAGCTGGGTGGCGGGCAGCGGCATCCATCCGCCGAACACGGCGTTCGCGATCCAGATCCCGATCACCCAGCCCCGGAACACCCACCACACCGGCCGCAACGACACGAGGAACTCCACGAGCCCGGCGAGGATGCGGTGGCGCGCCAGGAAGGCGGTCCAGCCCTCGCGCGCCCCGCGCAGCATCCCGCGCACGTCGCGCAGCGCGGGCACGATGCCGAGCCCGCCCGCATGACTGCGCGCGGTGCGCGGCGGGTAGCCGGCTGCGGCGCGCAGCTCGTCGGCGTAGGCGGCGGGGTCGCCGAGGTCGGCGCCGTCGCCCGTCTCGCCGGAGTCGGCGGCGCGCTCGGTCAGGTCGGCCTCGAGCCCGTCAGTGAGCTCGTCGAGTTCGTCCGGCGGGAGGTCGGCCAGCGCGGCGCGCACGGCGGCGGCGAAGGCCGCCACATCGGCGCCCGGCAGGGTCGCGGTCTCGAGCGTGGGTGTCATGCGTTGTCTCCGATCGTGCGGACGGCGCGCGGGCGCCGCGGGTCCAGAAGGCCGGTCATGGTCGCGGCGAACTCGGACCAGTCGGCACGCTGCGCGGCGAGCATCTCGCGGCCCTGGTCGTTGATGCCGTAGTACTTGCGGTGCGGGCCCCCGTCGCTGGGGACGACGTAGCTCGAGAGCGCGCCTGCGCCGTAGAGGCGGCGCAGGGTGCCGTACACGGAGGCGTCCCCGATGTCGGCGAGGCCCGCGGCGCGCAGGCGGCGGACGATGTCGTAGCCGTAGCCGTCCTCGTGCTGAACGGCCGCCAGCACCGCCACGTCGAGCACCCCCTTGAGCAATTGCGTGGTATCCATGCACCGCACACTACTGCGCACCGCGTAGTACCGCGCGATGCGACACGCCCGGAGGTGAATGGTGAGAGTTCAGTTCTGTCTAGTGCAGAACGACCCCCACTAGGCAGAGCTGCACTCTCACGAAGCGCGGATGCGGGAGGCGGCCATGCGCACGTAGTCGGGGTTGAGTTCGAGACCGAGGAAGCGGCGGCCCCGGCGCGCCGCGGCGACGGCCGTCGTGCCGGAGCCGAGGAACGGGTCGAGCACGAGGTCGCCCTCCCGCGACCCGAGCAGGATGCAGCGCTCGGCCAGCGACTCGGGGAATGTCGCGAAATGCCCGGCGCTCTCGCGCACCGCTTGCGTGTTGAGGTCCCACACGCTACGGAGGCGACGTCCGTTGGGGCCGCGCACCGCATCCACGTCGTAGCGGTATCGCTCGCCGCGCGAGAGCAGGAACAGGTACTCGTGCGACCGGGTCGGCCGGTCGCCGACGCTCTCGGGCTGGGCGTTGGGCTTGTTCCAGACCAGGTCGCTGCGCAGGTACCAGCCGCGCTCTTGCAGCGCGAACGCCAGGCGCCACGGGACCCCGATCAGATCCTTGGGCTTGAGACCCTCCGGGGTCGGAGGCCGGGTGCCCATCGCGCGCGCGACGTTCTTGCGGTCGGGGGCACGCCATCCCCGGTTGCCCGACGTGTACGAGTCGCCGATGTTGAGCCAGAGCGTGCCGTCCGGCACGAGCACGCGGCGCACCTCGTCGAAGAGCCCGGCGAGCGCCTCGACGAACTCGTGCACGCTGGCCTCGAGCCCCAGCTGCCCCTCGATGCCGTAGTCGCGCAGCGACCAGTAGGGCGGGCTCGTGACGACCGTCTGCGCGATCCCGTCGGGCAGGGCGGCGAGGATGCGGTGGGCGTCGCCCTGCACGATGGCCGACCCCGAGGCTGCCAGGTCTTCATACCCGGCGCCCGCGGTGTGCTCGCGCACGGAGAACGGTGGGCTACCGTTCAACTCCATCCGCTCTCCCGAGCCTCGCGGAGTCTCAGCGTGAGCGCTCGGACTTGTAGTCGTACAAGTCATCCCACTCGCACGAACCCATCATGTCGAGTAGCTGCGCCTGGAAGCGCAAACCGACGGCCTCGCTCAGCGCACCTGAGTCCACCCCTGCCGCACTCAGCGATCTACTCCGCGGTCTCGCGCAACTGCCGGATCTCGGCCTCGAGCTCGTCGAGGTTGGCCGGGGCTTCGAGCCCGCACTCGCCGAGCTCCTGCTCGACCTCAAGGGTCAGGCCGTCCTTGCCTGCCGTGTGGGCATCGGCGACGGTACCGGTGTAGATCTGGTTGTCCTGCGACTCCAGGTTGACCGCCGACGCGTCGGCGCACAGGTGGTACACCGTGCCGCTCAGCGTCCAGGTGACCTCGTTGCCACCCGTGAGCTGCTGCACGATGTCGGTGTACTCGTCGATCTGGCCCTCGTTGGCGACCTGCTGCGCGGTCTCGTCCTCGACCGAGTTCGGGCTCCAGTCCGCGCTCAGCAGTCCCGCCGCGACCAGCAGTGCGATCGCGATGCCGCCCGCGATGCCCTTCTGCTTCCCGTCCATGTTCTTGTTGGTGAAGATCAGGATGATGAGCGGCAGGAACGCGATGATCGAGATGATCACGCCCAGCTGGTTCTGCACGAAGAAGCGGAACGGCTCGGATCGCTTGGCCGGGTCGAGATCGTTCGCCTTCTTCCAGAACTGGGAGCCCACGATCGCGAGGATCGCGATGACCACCAGAGCGCCGAGGAGCGCCCACAGGAACCAGCTCTGCGTCGTGTCCTGACGCAGCAGCCAGAAGATCGCGACCGCCTCTGCGGCGATGGCCAGCACCCACAGGATGATGGCGACGACCCGGAACCCGGTCGCCTTGCTCTTGGCCTCGGCGGTGGGCTTCCAGACCGCGTCGGAGTCCTTGCGGACCGCCTCCTCCGCGAGTTCCTTGGCCTTCTCGCTGGGCTCCGTCTTGGGTGCCCGAACGACCTTCTTGCCGCTCTTGCTGGTGCCGTCCGCCATCTCTCCATGCCTCCTGGGAGTCGCAACAGTGGCACGAGCCTATCGCGGCGCGGGTGTGGCGCCTCGCGCGGGAGAGCCGATAATCTCGCGCACACGGGCACGGACGCCCGCAACGACGGAGGGGAGACTCCATGGAATGGCTCATCGGACTCATCGGCGGCGCGGCAGGTGGTCTCGGCGCGGGCGCCGGCGTCAAGCAGAACAAGCTGGGTCCGGTCATCAACGCCGTGCTCGGGGCCCTCGGCGGGCTCGGCGGCAGCGCGATCGTGCAGGCCGTCCTGAACTCGGGTCTCGACCTCGGTCAGATCGCGGGCAACCTGGTCGGCGGCGGCGTCGCCGGCGCGATCGTGTCGACCGTGGTCGGCCTGATCGTCAACGCCATCAAGAAGAAGTAGCCTCAGGCGGCCGCCGCGTCCTCGCGCTCCGGTTCGACCAGGTAGCGCGAGTACGCGGCGATCGTCAGGAAGGTCGGGAACTCGCCCTCGAGCGTCACGGCGCGGAACAGCGCGGCCGCATCCTCGAACCGGGAGCCGTCGGTCGAGAACCAGGCCACGGCATCCGTCACCAGCGCCTCGACCAGCTCACGCGTGACGCGCGTTCCCTCGGCCGTGACCACGCGCTGGTGGATCCACTGCCACAGTTGCGAGCGGCTGATCTCGGCGGTCGCGGCGTCCTCCATGAGGTTGTCGATGGCAGCCGCACCCACGCCGCGGAGCCAGGACTCGAGGTAGCGCAACGCGATGGACACGTTCGCGGCGACCCCGGCATCCGTCACCTCGCCGTCGATCCGCAGGTCCAGCAGATCGGCGCCCGTCACGTGGACGTCCTCGCGCAGGCGGTCGAGCTGGTTCGCTCGATCGCCCAGGACCGCGTCGAACTCGGCGCGCGCGGTCGGGATCAGGTCGGGATGCGCCACCCAGGTGCCGTCGAACCCGTCGCCGGCCTCGCGCTTCTTGTCGGATGCCACCGCGGCCAGGGCGCGCTCCGTCACCTCCGGATCGCGGCGGTTCGGGATGAACGCGCTCATGCCCCCGATGGCGTGCGCGCCGCGCTTGTGGCAGGTCTGCACGAGCAGTTCGGTGTAGGCGCGCATGAACGGGACGGTCATGGTGATCTTGGCCCGGTCGGGCAGCACGAACCCGGCGCCCCGGCCGCGGAAGTTCTTGATGATCGAGAAGATGTAGTCCCAGCGGCCGGCGTTGAGCCCCGCGCAGTGGTCGCGCAGCTCGTAGAGGATCTCCTCCATCTCGAACGCGGCCGGGATGGTCTCGATGAGCACGGTCGCGCGGATCGTGCCGTGCGGGATGCCGAGCTCGGCCTCCGCGAACGTGAACACCTGATCCCACAGCCGGGCCTCGAGATGCGACTCGAGCTTGGGCAGGTAGAAGTACGGACCCGATCCGCGCTCGATGAGCTCGCGCGCGTTGTGGAACAGGTACAGCCCCGCGTCGACGAGCGACCCCGACGCCGGGCTCGCGATGCCCGCGGCGTTGCGATAGCGCAGGTGCTTCTCGACCAGGTGCCATCCGCGCGGGCGGAACACGATGGTGGGCAGCGTCTCGGCCGTGAGCTCGTAGCGCTTGCCCTCCTCCGAGGTGAAGTCGATGCGCCGCCGGATCGCGTCGGACAGGTTCACCTGCCCGCCGATCACGTTGGCCCAGGTCGGGCTCGTGGCGTCCTCGTGGTCGGCCAGCCACACCTTGGCGCCCGAGTTCAGGGCGTTGACCGTCATCTTCCGGTCGGTGGGGCCGGTGATCTCCACCCGACGGTCCTCGAGGCCGGGGCCCGCGCCGGCGACCTTCCAGGAGGTGTCGGCGCGGACATCCGCGGTCTCGTCCAGGAAGCGCAGGTCGCGCCCGTTGTCGATCTCGCGGCGGCGGCGCATGCGGGCGGCCAGCCGCTCGTGCCGCGGACCGGCGAACCGGTCGTGCAGGCGAGTGAGGAAGGTCAGCGCCTCCGGGGTCAGGATCTCATCGAACCGTTCGGCCCGATCGCCCTCGGGGGCGAGGATCTCGATGGTGCTCATGCGAACTGCTCCTGTTCCGTCGATCCCACCAGCGCGAGGGTCGCGCTGGAGGGGTTCAGGGCGGTGGCGATCTGGTCGAAGTACCCGGTGCCGACCTCGCGCTGATGCTTGGTCGCGGTGTAGCCGTGCGCCTCCGAGGCGAACTCGGCCTCCTGCAGCTCCACGTAGGCGCTCATCTGGCGGTCGCGGTAGCCGCGGGCCAGCTCGAACATCGAGTGGTTGAGCGCGTGGAACCCGGCCAGGGTGATGAACTGGAACGCATAGCCCATTGCCGACAGCTCGCGCTGGAAGCTCGCGATCTGTTCGTCGTCGAGGTGGCTCTTCCAGTTGAAGCTCGGCGAGCAGTTGTAGGCGAGCTTCTGGTCCGGGAACTCCGCGTGGATCGACTCGGCGAACTGGCGCGCCAGCTCCAGGTTCGGCTTGTCGGACTCGACCCAGAGCAGGTCGGCGTATGGCGCGTAGGCGTGCCCGCGGGCGAGCACCGGGCCGATGCCGTTCTGCACGTTGTAGAAGCCCTCGGCCGTGCGCTCGCCCGTCACGAACGGGCGGTCGCGCTCGTCGTGGTCGCTGGTCAGCAGGGTCGCGGCCAGGGCATCGGTGCGGGCCACGATGATCGTGGGAACGCCCGCGACGTCCGCCGCGAGGCGGGCCGCGTTGAGGGTCCGGATGTGCTGGCTGGTCGGCACGAGCACCTTGCCCCCCATGTGCCCGCACTTTTTCTCGCTCGCGAGTTGGTCCTCCCAGTGCACGCCCGCCGCGCCGGCCTCGATCATGCCGTGCATGAGCTCGTAGGCGTTGAGCGGTCCGCCGAAGCCGGCCTCGGCGTCGGCCACGATCGGGACGGTGAAGTCACGCTGCTCGATCTGCCCGGCGCGCAGCAGGGCGTTGTTGATCCGGCGCACCACGGCGGGCACCGAGTTGGCCGGGTACAGGCTCTGGTCGGGGTAGGTCTGCCCGCTCAGGTTCGCGTCGGCGGCGACCTGCCAACCGGAGAGGTAGATGGCCTTGAGACCGGCGCGCACCTGCTGCACGGCCTGGTTGCCGGTGAGGGCGCCGAGTGCGGCGACCCACTCGCCGGGGTCGGCGGTGTTGTCCTGGATGAGCTCCCAGAGCCGGTCGGCGCCGCGCTGCGCGAGCGTGCGGGCCTCGCGGACCGGGCCGCGCAGGGCGATGACGTCCTCGGCCGTGTAGTCGCGGCGGACGTCGTTCCAACGGGGATCGGCGTCCCACTCGGCCTGGAGGTCCTCGGCGGTCTGCGTCTGGTCGCCGGGGCGGCCGGCGGGGTATGCGGTGGTCATGCACCGATCGTGGCCGCCCCGTGCGGGGACTTCGGCATGATGCCGGCCAGAATTGCTGGGGAGATTCTGCGCAACAGGAGAATTCAGGCCCGCCCCGCCGCGAGCCGTGGACATACCGGTGCCGCCTCGCAGCCCTGCGGGCGGAGTCGGTGGGCCTAGGGGTGCGCCCCTAGGAGGCCCGGAACACCGTGCAGCACAATGGGGCTGTGGCGATCCGAGTTCTCATCGTCGACGACCATCCGGTGGTCCGTGGGGGTCTCCAGGCGCTGCTCGAGACGCTCGACGGGATCGAGGCCGTCGGCCAGGCCTCGGACGGGGCGAGTGCCTTGCGCGAGGTTGCGCTCACGCGCCCGGATGTCGTGGTGACCGACCTGCGGATGCCGGGGATCGACGGTGTCGAAGCGACCCGTAGCATCACCGCCCGATATCCCGGAACGGCGGTGCTCGTGCTGACCATGTTCGCCGAGGATTCCCTCGTCGCGGAAGCGCTCGCCGCGGGGGCGCAGGACTATCTGCTGAAGGGGGCGGGTCAGGAGGAGATCGAGCGGGCGATCCGCGCCGTCGCCGCGGGTGACGCGATCTTCAGCCGGGAGGTCGCCGATCAGCTCCTCCGGCCGCGGGCGCCGAAGTCGCCCGCCCCGCCACAGCTGACCGAACGCGAACGCGAGGTCACGCATCTGCTCGCCCGGCGCGGTCTCGGACGCGCGCTCGGACGTACGTCAGGCGCTGGATGCCGTGCGACGCGTGGTGTACGGCTTGCGACCGGTGGCGCTCGACGGCGGGGGGCTCGTCGGCGCGCTGCACGAGCAGACCCGCGGCGAGCAGGTCCCCGCGGTCGTCGTGCACGCGGCCGATCCGATGCCACCGCTCTCCCCCGCCGTGGAGCTGACCGCGTACCGCATCGCCATGGAGGCTCTCGCCAATGCGCGGCGGCACTCCCGCGCCTCCGCTGTGGTCGTCACGCTGGCTTCCTCGGCGAATGAGCTGCGCATGACGATCGAGGACGACGGCGAAGCGACCCCGGATACCGTCGTGCCCGGCGCGGGTATCCGTTCGATGCGCGAACGCGCGGAGGAGCTGCGCGGGCACCTCACGGCCGGGCCGACCGCGACCGGTTGGCGGGTCGAGGCCACCATCCCGCTCGTGTGAGACACGCTGCCAGCCCTCGCCGTCCCCAACTGTGCCGACTATTCATCCGTCATTATGAGATAGGGTAATAAATCATAAAACATAGGGGGCAGAGTATGAACTGGCCAGCGGTGACCGCAGAACGCATGCTCTGGAGCCCCGATCACCTCGCAGACTTCGGGCCTGGCATTGCTTCCTACCTTGCCGGACCTCGCGAGTACGACGCGAGCGTGCCGCCTGAGATCGCTCGGTGTCAGGTGGACCTTCCCGATGCACTGGTGACCGCCGCCGAGGAAGCGGGTCGCGAGCTGAGTCGATTCGATGCGGAACTCGGGCACAGAGTCGCGTCGTTCGGGCCGGTGCTACTAAGGAGTGAAGCCGCAGCGTCGTCTCAGATCGAGCAACTGTCGGCCAGCGCGCGCGCGATCCTCACCGCGGAACTCACCGGACACGCCGCTCGAAACGCGACCGTGATCGCGAACAACACCGCCGCGCTGACGGCGGCTATCGGGCTGGCGGATAACATCACCGCCGAGGCGATCGCGAAGATGCATCAGGTGTTGATGGTCGGTCAGATCCAGCACACCCCCGGCCAGTGGCGGACCGAGCCGGTGTGGATCGGGACGAGTTCGCGATCGCCCGTCGGTGCCGACTTCGTCGCGCCCAGGTGGGAACGCGTCCCAGGACTGATCGAGGACCTAGTGATCTTCAGTCGTCGTCTGGATATCGGTGCGCTGACGCTGACGGCGATCTCGCACGCTCAGTTCGAGACGATCCACCCGTTCACGGATGGCAACGGGCGCACCGGTCGCGCATTGGCGCAGGCGCTGCTGCGCTATCGAGGCGTCACGCGAGCAGTAGCAGTACCCGTATCGGCGGGTCTCCTAGCCGATGTAGACGGCTATCATGCAGCGCTCACCGCGTACCGTGCCGGGGACCTGGAACCGATCGTGGCAGGTTTCGCGGAGGCCAGCCTCAGGGCCGTCACAAACGCACGCCAACTCGTCGCCGACATCGACGCGATCGTGGCTGGGTGGCGGGCTCGAGTCAAGGCGCGATCGGACAGCGGGGTATGGCGCGTGCTTGAAGTCATCGCTCAGACTCCCGTCGTAGACGCGGCACTCGTCGCAGCGGCGCTTGGTATTCGAACCCAGAACGCTTACCCGCTGCTGCGGGACCTGACCGACCAAGGCGTTCTCAATGCGAAGGCTGAACATCGCTTTGGGACGGTGTGGCGCAGCGACGACGTGCTCAAAGCGATCGACCAGTTCGCGGAGCGCGCGGGACGACGAAGCGTCTGAACTTGTGATCCCTCCGCGTGGCTAGAGGGCGCGGCGGGCCGCAAATGTGTAGCCATTTGTAGCCGGAACGGCGGTAGGGCAGGCTCCCGCAGAACACGAAAGCCCTGGCTGACCAGGGCTCTCCGTTGGTGACCCCAGCGGGATTCGAACCCGCGTTACCGCCGTGAGAGGGAGTTCAGGACCCCCGAAAGTACGCCTCCACACCCGCTCTGGCCAGTGTTTGTGGCGATTGCGAGTGCGTCGAGTGCGCCAGCGAAGTTGATGTCGTCAGCGTTCGCAGTCAAATTGCAGTCACGCGGCGGTGAGTTCGTTGAACTCGAGACCTACCAAAGGATCCTCTCTCAACAGGGTGGCGCGGAGTCATGGGAGACTCGATCGCAGCTATGCGATTTTCCCCGAGGGGTGCACCCGCTGGGACTCAACCTAGACAGGTTCGAGACGGAGATGAAGCGCGTTCGCGACGTTCTGCAATTGCACCGCGTCGCGTTGTGACGATTCCTCGTCCTCGCAGGGTTCTTGGTGGCGCGACCTCCTGGACGTCGAGCTTTGGAGACATGCCGAGGTCTTAGACTTCGGGAAGCCCTACCGCAGCTGCCGGGGACGGATCAGCCCGAAGAGCGTGCGCTGGAGCCAGCGTGGCATGCCGAAACTCGAGCGATCCGTGTCGAGCGCTGCGATGCGCTCCATCTCGTCGTCGGCGAGCTCGAAGTCGAATACGTGGAAGTTCTCGGCGATGTGCGCAGGATCGACCGACTTCGGGATCGCGACGAAACCGGATTGGACGTGCCAGCGGAGAATGACCTGCGCCACACTCTTTCCGTGCGTCCGCGCGAGTTCGACGAGCACGGGTTCTTCGAGGAGCCGCTTCGAGCCGTGACCGAGCGGGTACCAGGCCTCGGCGGCGATCTCGTGCTGGCGAAGATAGGGGATCAGCTCGCGCTGTTGATAGTACGGATTGAGCTCGACCTGGTTGACCGCCGGCGGCACGGTGGCGTACTCGAGCAGGTCGGTGAGATCCGCGACGGTGAAGTTGCTGACTCCGATCGACCGGACACGACCGTCGGCCTGGGCCTGCTCCATCGCTCGCCACGCGCCGGAGACGTCGGAGAACGGCTGGTGCAGGAGCACCAGATCGAGGTAGCCGGTGCCGAGTCGCTCGATCGACGCGTCGATGGACGCGCTCGTCTTCTCGAAGCCGTAGTCGGCGATCCAGACCTTGGTCGTCACGAATACGTCCTCGCGAGGCACCCCGGACGCCGCGATGCCGCGACCCACGGCCCTTTCGTTGCCGTAGGCGACGGCGGTGTCGACGAGTCGGTAGCCGGCGGCCAGAGCCGCCTCGACGCTGCGCTGGCACTCGTCGACATCCGAGACGAGGAATACCCCGATGCCCAGCTGGGGGATGGACGTTCCGGAGTTGAGGCTCAACGAGGTGGGCATGTCCCGAGGTTACGGTCCGTGCGTTGGCCCATCCAGGTACCCATATTCACCCTCAGTCCGCGCGACGCGCGCGGCCTCCGGCAGGTCAGGTGCGGCGGCGGTAGTCGCTCTCGCTCACGTGCTCGTGCCAGTGCACGCCGAGCGGCGGATCGACGGAGGTGTCGTAGGCGGCCAGGTGCTCCATGAAGGCGTCCGGCGCCGCGCCGTGCCAGTGCTCCTCACCGGGTGGTGTATACACGGTGTCGCCCGGGCGCGCTTCGATGACCTGCCCGTCGCGGGTGCCGAGCAGTGCCGTGCCTTCGGTGATGTGCAGTGTCTGCCCGAGGTCGTGGGAGTGCCATGCGGTGCGGGCACCGGGCGCGAACCGCACCCGGCCCAGATTCCCGCGCTGACCATCCACCTTCGGGGCGACGATCTGCTCGATCCACACGTCGCCGGTGAACCACTCTGCCGGTCCCTTGCCTGTCGGGGGCGTCGGTTCGATGTTCATGATTCGTTTCCTCCGTCGGTTGTCTCGACCGGGTCGATGCGCACGGTGACGTCGTGGACGGCGGGACCCGTGATATGCGGCACGATCGTGGTGTAGCGCGCGTACTTCACCCGGTATGCGGCGTCGATCTCGGCGTGCGGGCCGTCGGCCGCGTGGACGAACGTCACCTCGCGTTCCACGCGACCCGCCCGAATGCGCCCCCGTCCACGGCGGAGCGCACGCCGGTACCATCCGTTGTCCGACCCGTGAGCCGAGCGTGCGTAGACGGTCCCGTCGGCGACGACAGCCCACACGATGACGTCCGGGCTCAGCGTGCCGTCCGACCGTCGGGATGCGACCCGCACCTCGTCGGTGTGCGCGATGGCGTCGCGTTCCTCGTCTTTCCACTCCACGGCGTTCTCCGATCCGTTCAGCGCCGGCGGGCGGTCGGCGTCAGGGTGTGGTCGCCGTAGCTGTCGTCGTCCGGGTTGACCGTGACGCCGGGGGCGACGATCGCGTCGATCCGGTCCAAGGTCTCCGTCGACAGCGTCACGGTCGCAGCCGGAAGGTAGGACTCGAGTTGCTCCATCGTGCGCGGGCCGACGATCGCCGACGTCACCCCCGGGTGGTTGAGCACGAAGGCGATGGCGAGCTCGATCAGCGTCAGCCCGGCGTCGTCCGCGACGTCCTGAAGCTCCTGGACGAGGGCGAGCTTGCGCTGATTCGTGGGGTTCGCCATGTCGAATCGCACCCCGGGGCGAGCCCGCGACGTCGGCCCGTCGTCCCCGCCGGAGCTGTATCGTCCGGACAGCCATCCGCCGGCGAGCGGACTGTACGTCAGAGTGCCCATCCCGTGCCGTTGCACGGTCGGCAGCACATCGCGCTCGATCCCCCGCACGAGAATCGAGTACGGCGGTTGCTCCGTGACGAAGCGTTCGAGTCCGCGCTCGCGGGCCGCCCACTGGGCTTCGACGATCTGGGATCCCGCGTAGGACGATGATCCGATGTAGCGCACCTTGCCCTGACGCACCAGATCGGTCAAGGCCCCCAGAGTCTCCTCGACGTCCACGGCCGGATCCGGCCGATGCACCTGGTACAGGTCCAGGTAGTCGGTGCCGAGCCGCGCCAGCGACGCCTCGACCTCGCGGATGATCCATCGCCGGGATCCCCCGCGGTGATTCGGGTTCTCCCCCATCGGCATGAAGAACTTCGTGGCCAGCACCACATCGTCACGGCGCCCGCGGAGCGCCTTCCCGACGATCTCCTCCGAGCGACCCCCGGAGTAGACGTCGGCCGTGTCGACGAAGTTGATCCCCGCATCCAACGCCGCATGGATGACGCGGACGGCGTCCGCTTCATCGTCGTTCCCCCACGGCCCGAACATCATCGTGCCCAGGCACAGCGGGCTGACCTTTACGCCGGTGCGTCCCAGCTGGCGGTATTCCATCGTCGTCTCCGATCCCTCCATTACGGCCGCACCATCACCTTGAGTGCATCCCGCGCGTCCATGGCGGCATAGCCCTCCGGGATATCGTCGAGCGACACGGTGCGGTCGAACACCCTCCCCGGCTCGATCTCGCCCGCGAGCACATCCTGAACAGCGGTCTCGAGGTACGCACGGACCGGCGCCGGACCGCCGGCGAGGCGGGCGTTCTTACCGAACAGCGAGCCGAACCCGATCGGCGCCTCCTCGTACTGGGGAACGCCGACCCGGCTGATGATCCCGCCCGGCCGGACGACGCCATAGGACTGCTCGTACGCCGGCCTGAGGCCGACGGCTTCGAGCACGATGTGCGACCCCTCGCCGTCCGTCAGGTCCATGACCGCCGCGACACCGTCGGAGCCGCGCTCGGCGACGACATCCGTCGCCCCCCACTCGACACCCAGGTCGGTGCGCTCGGCGTGACGACCCATCAGGATGATCCGCTCGGCGCCGAGGCGACGGGAGGCGAGCACCGCGGAGAGACCGACGGCTCCATCGCCGACCACGGTCACCGTCTTGCCGGGCTCCACCCGGGCCATGAAAGCGGCGTGGTAGCCGGTCAGGTACACGTCGGACAGGGTCAGCAGTGAGGCGAGAAGGGACTCGTCCGCGGAGGCCGGGTCGACGCCGGGGATCTTCACCAGCGTCCCATCCGCCTGCGGCACCCGAGCGTACTCGGCCTGAACTCCCGCGGCCGCCGGGCTGCCATACCATCCTCCGTGCGGGCACGCGGTCTGGAAGCCCTCGCGGCAGAACACGCAGGTGTTGTCCTGGAACGCGAAGGACGAGACCACGAAGTCCCCCGGCTTCACGGAGGTCACGCTCGAACCGATCTCCTCGACGACGCCGATCAGCTCGTGACCCATCGAGGCACCCTTCTCCGAAGAGGGCATCGAGTGGTAGGGGTGGAGGTCGGATCCGCACACGCAGGTGCGCGTCACCCGGACGATGGCGTCGGTCGGCTGCTGGATGACGGGGTCGGCAACCGTCTCGACGCGCACGTCGCCGGCTCCGTACATGAACGTGGCTCTCATACCTCAAGGCTCCCCGAACGCATCGATCCCGGGGAGTGCCTGTCGTTCCAGGTAC
The DNA here is from genome assembly GCA_019638805.1 of Microbacteriaceae bacterium. Lineage (GTDB taxonomy): Bacteria > Actinomycetota > Actinomycetes > Actinomycetales > Microbacteriaceae > JBDSKH01. The sequence continues at coordinate 346,448 of JAHBTA010000001.1, forward strand.
TGGCAGTACCCCGCGGGCCGCGAAACGCGCGAGGTACCTTGGAGCGGTGAGCCACGAGTCGGACGTCCGCGATTTCCTCGCGTCGCGCCGCGCGCGGTTGACGCCGGAACAGGCTGGCCTCCCGGCATACGGCGGCCACCGCAGAGTGCCCGGCCTCCGACGCGAAGAAGTCGCCATGCTCGCCGGGGTCAGCGTCGACTACTACATCCGCATCGAGCGCGGCAACCTCTCCGGCGCGTCGGACAGCGTGCTCGACGGGATCGCCTCCGCGCTGCAGCTGGATGACGCCGAACGCGAATACTTCTACGACCTCGCGCGACGATCCATCGCACCGGTTCGCCAGACGCGCGGACCGTCGATCAAGGTGCGACCGGCCGTACAGCAGGTTCTCGATGCGATCTCCGACGCACCGGCCTGGGTCCGGAACAACCGCCACGACTTCCTCGCGACGAACCGGCTGGCCCGCGCCTTGCACGCCACGATGTTCGCCCACCAGCCCTCCCCGCCGAACAGCGCACGATTCGTCTACCTCGACCCCGCCGCACGTGAGTTCTTCCGCGACTGGGAACGAATCGCACAAGACACCGCGGGATACCTGCGGCAGGAGGCGGCCCACACCCCGAACGACCGCGCCCTCAGCGACCTCATCGGCGAGCTCTCGACCAGGAGCGAGATCTTCCGCCAGCAGTGGGCCGCCCACAACGTCCGCACGCATCGCACAGGGATCAAGAGACTCCATCACCCAGTCGTCGGAGACCTCGACCTGAACTTCGAATCGGCCGAGCTCACCTCCCAGCCGGGGCTCACGCTGGTCATCTACACGGCCGACCCCACCTCTCCGAGCGCCGACGCGCTGAGACTCCTCGCGAGTTGGGAAGCGACCTCCCCGACCGCTCGACATGAGAACTCGCTCCCCGACTCCTGACCGCAATCGAAGTCGGACCTCAGGAATGCTCGCCATCTTGTCGCGCTGAGTCAACCTCACCGGAGTCGGTCAGGTCGAACGCATCGACATCGAGTCCGGCGAGACCGTCGAGGAGCACGAACTGGTCGTACGACGGCGACCCCGGTTCGGCGAAGTAGGTGAGCATCGCCTGACCTTCACTGCCCTGTAACGGCATCACCTGATAGCCCACGGCCAGATCCCCCACGACCGGGTGGTGCATCGTCTTGCGACCCTCCGACGGTGGCGCGACGTCATAGCGCTCCCACATCCTGACGAACTCCGGGCTCTTCACGAGGAGTTCACCGACCAAGTCGCGGAGGTCGCGCGCGTCGGGCTCGACGGCGGCAAGCATCCGCAAGCCGGAGACCAGACCCCCCAACTGCGACGTCCAGTCGCCGTACAGCGCACGCGCCGCCGGGTGCAGGAACGCGTACCGTGCAAGGTTGCGCTTGGTCGCGGGCCACTGCTCGATGCCCGTCAGGATCGCCAGGCCACCGGGATTCCAGGCGAGCAGATCGCCGATCCGGTTCGAGACGTAAGCAGGGTAGGGCCGGAGCCGCTCCAGGATGAGCCGCGTCCCCGCACGGACGTGACGCGACGGAGCGATGTTCTCCGCGAGATCCCGCCGGTCGACCTGCACCGCCAGCCGACGGAAGTGCTCACGCTCCTCCTCGTCCAACTGCAGCGCCCGCGCGAGCGCGTCGATCACCGACGGGCTCGGGTGCCGTTCGGTGCCGCGCTCCAGACGGATGTAGTAGTCGATGCTGATCCCCGCGAGCGCCGCGAGCTCCTCCCGGCGCAGGCCCGGGGTGCGGCGCATTCCCTGGCCGCGGGTGAGTCCGGCCTGCTCCGGAGAGAGCCGATCACGGCGGCTGCGCAGAAACACCCCCAGCTCGGTGCCGGGATGGGAGGCGGATGACGGGGTCATGGATACCCATTGTCACCGCCATCGGCGCAATCCCGAGAGGCAGTGGCGCTCCCTGGAAGCGCCCGGCCCCATGGGGAGGAGGCGGGCACGTTCATCACGGGGACCGCCACCCTCGTCGACTCCGGCGTGATCGCCGCGATGCGCGCCAGGCGGCTCTGACCCGAAATCCTCTCTGAGGGGCAGTGACGGAACCTGTCACCGCCCCTCAACCGTTCGTAGCGTCGGATCATGAGGATCTCCACCGCACCCTCGCTGCTCCTCGTCGGCACCGTGATCGCCGCCCTCGCCGCCTGCACCGCATCCGGTGAACCCGACTCGGGCCTCGGCTCACCGGCGCCGAACTCGACCACCGCCGCTCCGGGTCCGCTCGCGCCGGTCGAGCTGACGGTCGCCGCCGGAACGGACGGCGGGGCGGCCACCGGCCGGACGCTGAACCTCCCCGTCGGCTGGTCGGCGGAGGTCTGGGCCGCGGTGCCGCAGGCCCGACTCGCCGCGTGGACGCCCGACGGCCGACTCGTGGTGTCCTCGGGGCGTTCCGGACGTCTCACCCTGCTCACGCCGGGCAGCCCGGGGAACGCACCGACGGCGGAGACACTGCTCGACGGACAGAGCAACCCGCAGGGGGTCGCGTTCGCCCAGGACGGGACCCGCGACGTGCTCGTCGTCGGGGAGGACAGCCAGATCGTCGTCTGGAACTACGCCGACGGCTCGGTGGCCGACCGGCGGGTGCTGGTTGACGGGCTGCCCACCTCAGGGCACGGGTCGAAGGCCGTGACCGTGACCGGCTCCACAGTCTTCTACAGCCTCGGCTCGAGCGGGAATCGCGACCCACGCGACCGCGACGCCGACCCCGAGCGCGCCGCCGTCTGGCAGGTCAACCTCGACGGTTCCGGCAACCAAGTCGTCGCCTCCGGGGTCCGCAACGGGTTCGGGCTGGCGATCGCTCCGGACGGGACGCTGTTCACCGCCGTGAACCAGGCCGACAACCAGCCGTATCCGTTCCGCGACGACTCCGGCGGCTACGGGCAGGTGGTGCGCGACTACGTTAACGAGAATCCGATCGAGCCGGTCACCCGCCTGACCCCTGGGATCGATCTCGGCTGGCCGCTGTGCGTGCCCGACACCCGGGAGAGCGCCGACCTCACCGGCCTGCCGTACGTACCGGATCCCGAGTTCAACCCCGACGACGCGGAACTGGACTGCGCGCAGCTGCCGAACACGATGGTCGGGCTGCCGGCGCACTCCGCGCCGCTCGGGCTCGCGTTCACCGCCGGGACCGCGATCGAGGGCGCCGTCGGGAACGGAGCGCTGATCACCGCGCACGGGTCGTGGAACCGGCAGCCGCCTCGCCCGCCCTACGTCGCCTTCAGCGCCTGGGATGCCGGCACCGCGACGCTTCGCGCCCCCGTCGAGTTGGTGACCGGTTTCCAGCAGGACGACGGCAGCCGGTGGGGCCGCGCGGTCACCGCGATCCCGGGCCCCGACGGATCCCTCTACGTGACCGACGACGACGCGGGGCTGATCTACCGGATCACCCCGGGGGCTTGATCGATGAGGGAGTCGCCGTGGCCGGAAGGTCCGAGTCGGCGCAGCGTGGTGCGGATAGGCGCCACGCTGGGCGCCGTCGGCGTGCTCGGCGCGCTGGCGGCCTGTGTGCCGGAGCAGACCCCGACCTCCAGTGCGGGACCGACGCCCACGGTCTCCCCGACGCCCGCCCCTGAGGGGGCGCTGCCCCGCGTGTTGCTGGCCGTGTTCTCGCGCGCCGGCGAGAACTATTGGAACGGCGGTCGCCGGGTGCTCGAGGTGGGCAACACCGATGTGGTCGCCGGGATGATCCGTGACTCCCTCGAGGTCGAGCACTACCGGATCGAAGCCGCGGACCCATATCCCTTCGAGTACGAGCCGACCGTGCAACGCAACTGGAGCGAGGTGCAGGCAGGAGCGCGACCGTCGCTCGCGGCTGCGCCCCCCGGGCTGAACGGCATCGACACAGTACTGCTCGGCTCGCCGGTCTGGGCGAGTCAGACCCCGATGATCATGCGCACGTTCGTCGAGGCGGTAGGCGGCTTCGCCGGACTCACCGTGCATCCGTTCGTCACCTATGCCGTGAGCGGATTCGGCAGCGTGCCCGACGACTACGCCGCGCTCTGCCCCGACGCGACCTTCGGCGAGGGCCTCACCGTGCGCGGCGAAAACGCGACCGGCGCCGCCCCCGAAGTTCGAGGGTGGCTCGCTCGGATCGGACTGATCTGAGCACCCTGAAAGTACGGAAACACCACGATGAGGACCGGTAACGTCGGCGAGCGGTAGTCGGATCGCTCGCCGTGCTGTGGGGTCAGTAGGTCGACGCGGCGGAGCGCCGCAGCATCCACCGCCCGTCGCAGCGGACGTAGCGACTGGTCGACTCGAGCGGCCACCGCCCGCGCGAGCCCCCGATGGTCGCGACAACCCGATTCCGGGTGACCAGCACCGCGTCGTCGCCGTCCACGGTGACCCGCGCCGACTCCGGGTCGAACGCGTGGTACGCCATCCGGCCCGACCCGATCTGGCTCAACCAGTCGGCGCGCGACTGCTCCTGGCCTGTGATGTGCACGGCGACGAAGTCGGGCGCCAGCACGGCGTCCAGGGCGGCGACGTCCGCGGCGAGCAGCCCGTCGACCAGCTGCCGGTCGCGCGCCAGGATCGCGTCCTCGTCGTCGACGGGACGCGCTCCGGGCGTGCGGGCGGAGGTCACGCCTCGGGGATCTCGAAGCCGACGAACCGCTGGTCCATCTCCGCCGACGCCTTCCACGAGCTCTCCCCGGTGTCGAGCGCGTCGATGCGGGCGAGGTCGTCGTCGCTCAGCGCGAAGTCGAACACATCGAAGTTCTCGGCGATGCGCTCGGGCTTCACCGACTTCGGGATCGCCGACCGGCCCTGCTGCAGGTGCCAGCGCAGCATCACCTGCGCCGCCGACTTGCCGTGGGCCGCTCCGATCTCGTTCAGCACCGGATCCTTGAGCGTGCTCTTTGACTCGTCGGCGTCCCCCGACATGAAGCCGGGGTAGAACGTGATGCCGCCGATCGGCGACCACGCCTGGGTGAGGATGCCGTGGTCGGCGTGGAACGCCTGCAACTCCTTCTGTTGGGCGTAGGGATGCAGTTCGATCTGGTTGACGGCCGGCACAACGTCGGTCTCTTCCGCGAGCCGGGCAAAGTCGGTGAGCTGAAAGTTCGACACGCCGATCGCCCGCACTTTCCCGTCGGCGAGGAGCTTCTCCAGGGCGCGGTATGCGCCCAACGTCCGCTCGAACATGCTCGCGAGCGGCTGATGCAGAATCAGCAGATCAAGGTACTCGAGCCCGAGCTTGGCGACGGACTTGTCGTAGGCGTGGAGGGTCTGGTCGTAGCCGTAGTCGCTGACCCAGATCTTGGTCTCGACGAAGACCTCCGAGCGTGGAACGCCGGAGGAGCGCAGGCCCTCGCCGACGCCCTTCTCGTTGCGGTAGGACGCGGCAGTGTCGATGTGCCGGTAACCAGTCTCGAGCGCCGTCTGAACCACTCGCGCGGTCTCATCCGGGGGCGTCTGAAACACGCCGTAGCCCAGAGGCGGGAGTGAGACGCCGTTGTTGAGTTGGATGTCCTGAACGAGAGATTCGGTGCTCATGTCTCGACGTTATGACGCACCGACTCGCTGAGGGAGGCCGCGACGCTGCCTCCAAAAGGATGCGTCGACCGCGTCGCTCGCTGGATCATCGCCGCACCTCTGGTCGTCAGCGATCCGCTGCCCGTGGCGGGACGCACGTTGCCTTCTGCTTTGCGTAGGTTCAGCGGGCCACGTCATCGACCGACCAGACCGGGGTGCCTCACTTTAACAGGGTGGGTTAGTCGGACTAACAGGGTGGCGAATCCCGTGCATGCCGGCGTTTGCAGCGAATTCTGGAGGACGCCGCACTGAATCCACCGTCTCGCACGCCATTCTCGGCATGCTCGGGACGATGTCGGGACGATGGACTCAAGGTCGCATGTTGAGTCCGGTCCCGGCTGCGCGAGGCCGGGGTCGTGGGGGTAGATGGGACGCGTGGCGTCTGCGAAGGGCAACGCGCTTGTCTGCTCGTGCAGATCGAGCTCTTCGACCGCCGACTGTGAGTGTTTCGCTCCGAACTCGCGGACGCAATTTTAAATGGATCGAGGCGTTCTACAACTCCCGCCGACGCGGCTCCGCGCTCGGCTACCGATCAAACCGTCCGGGAATCCGGACAGGTCAGCAAGTGCCTCGGCAATCTGCCGTGTCGACAACGCATCCCACACTTCAACGAAAGACCCCGCCGAGTGCTATCCCCTTGGCGATGAACCGGTTGAAGATCAGGTAGACGATGATGATCGGCACCGCAGCAAGCGACAGACCCGCAAAGATCGGACCTAGCTGCCCTTGGAACTGTCCCCGGAACGCGAGCAGTCCCACAGGGACCGTCTGCGCGGTGGGGTCCTGCAGCAGCGGCACGGCCAACTGCGACTCACCCCAGACGAAGATCAGGGCGAGCAACGACGTGCCCACCAGTGCCCCCTTGGAAAGAGGAAGCACAACCCGGATGAACGTGCCGAACGCTGTCAGCCCATCCAGCGAAGCAGCTTCGCGGAGCTCGTGGGGGAAGTCGGAGAAGAACGCGGTGAGAATCAGCACCGTGGTCGGCAACGCCACCGACCCGTAAGCGAATCCGAGCGCGAACGGATTGTTGAGCCCTCCCATAAAGTCGAAGAGTTGGAAGTACGGGACAACCAGGAGCACCAGGGGCACCACGGTCGCCACGAGAAAGACGCGGATGAGTCGGCGGCGCACCTTACCGCTCAAGAGCGTGATGAAGTAGGCGGACGGTGCTCCGAACGCCAGATTGGTCGCGAGCGCAGTAAGCGCCACACTCGCAGAGTTCGCAAGGAAGATCCCCACGCCGGTGTCACCACCAGGCCCCCACCATGCGATGGCGAAGTTCTCCAGAGTGAAACTCCCGCCTAAGCCAAGCGGATAGTTGTAGATGTCCTTCTCCGAGCGGAACGCAAGCAAGCAGATCAAGACGAACGGGACAACGACCAGAGCGCTCCACAGCAGCAGTAGCACATGCTTGGCGAATGCGGCCAACCGTCTCACGAGACCCCCCTCGATTGCGTGATGCGAAGTGAAACGAAGCCCAGCACCAGGAGGATCGCCCCCGCGATCACAGCGATCGCGCTGCCCTCGCCGAATTGGCCATCGATGAAGGCCGTCCGGTAGACCAGTACCGGGAGCGTCGTCGTCGCCAGCCCAGGACCACCGTTGGTCATTCCCCAGACAGTGGTGAAGTTGTTGAAGGCCCAGATCAGGTTCAGGGTCGCCGTAATCGACAGAATCGGCCTCAGCAACGGAAGCGTGAGCGAGAAGAACTGCCGAGCAGGTGACGCGCCATCGATGCTCGCGGCCTCGTATACCGATACGGGGATCTGTTCCATCCCTCCGAGGATGAGAATGAACGCAAAACCGACCCCCGACCAGATGCTGACCAGAATCACCGGGTACAGCGCCGTCGATGGCGACGCAAGCAGAGCAGAGTTGGTGTTCAGGCCAAGGAGGCCTGCAATCGCGTTCACCGTCCCGATCTCCGGTTGGAAGGCCGTGTTCCAGTAGACGGCCACCGCGGCTGCCGGGGCGATACCGGGGATGAACCAGATCACGCGATAGATCCGGGCGCCGCGGACCCTTCTGCTGACTGCAGCGGCGAGCAGCGTCGCAATGGAGACAATGCCGAAGGCGACCACCACAGCGAAGACAACGGTCCGCAAGAGGGAGTGGTAGAACTCGGGTGATGCGAGGACCGCGGCGTAGTTGCCGAGTCCTTCGATCTCCACCGGACCGACGCCGGGCCAGCCGGACAGACTCACCGTTACCGCTTGAACTATCGGGACCACGAAGAACAGCCCGACCAGGGCCACGGCGGGAAAAATGAGGATGAAGGCTACTCGGTTCAGTGTCCGGGCGGGCGCGCGACGCTCTTCACGGTCGGCCGATCCAACGGCGCGGGTTGACGTTGTCCCTGCTGGAAGTGTCATTTTGCACTCTCCGCTGGGGTGCCGCCGGCACATGTCGGCGGCACCACAGCCCTTCTCTCGCTTAGCCCTCGCGAACCTTGAGGAGTTCGGCCTGCTGAGCCTCGGCCACACTCGACACGCTTGCTTGCCCACTCCACAGCGCCTGGACCTGGCCGCCGATGTGCGTCTGCCCGAAGGCACCCGGCACCGCCGAAGTCCAGCCGATCGGTGCACCGTTGGCGACCGTGTCCTCGACCAGCGACCTCGTGACGGGATCCAGCTCGGTCAACTGGTCAAGCGACACGGTGTTGACGATAGGCAGGATATCGTTCCCGCCGAACGCCTCGACCTGCATCTCGTCAGACATCATGAACTCGAGGAACAGCTTCGCTTCGTCGGGATGGTCGGCCTTGGCGGGCACAGCCCACGAGTCGCCCTGATATGAGGGGAGCGTGACGGTGGTCGTGCTGCCCTCGACCGGTGGAAGCAGAAGCCAATCGTAGGAAAGCCCGCTCTCGGTCAGCGAAGCCACGTGCGCGCTGGCACCGATGAAGATCCCCGCCTGTCCTTGCTGGAACTGTGCCAATGCTGTTGCGAGGTCCTGACCGAGGAAACCATCCTGGAACACGCCGTGCTCGGCCCACTCCGCAAGCTGCTCGATCGTCTGGACGAATGGCTGATCGGTGTACTCCACAGTCACTTCGATGCCCGGGTTGTATGACGTGAGATAGTTTTCCATCTCGCTCGGTGTAGCCGCTGTCGGGAGCAAGCCGTCGATCAGCCACCCTGCTGCAAAGATGTCCTTGCCGCTGAAGTTGACCGGGGCAACGCCGATCGCCTTCAACTTGTCCGCGATCTCGTACAGCGTCTCGTTGTCGGGTATGCGACGGTTCTCCGGGACCGTGATGTCGGCTTGCTCGAAGAGATCCTTGTTGTAGAACGCGACGTTGTACAGCAGGTTGTCCGTCGTGACCACGTAGGGGATTCCGTCGGCCGCCTTGGTCGCCGCCGCTGTGGACGCGTCGTAGCGCGAGTCGAGCTTCTGGTTCTCCCAGACGTCGGTGAGAGGCAGTAGTCCGTCGACTTCGAGTGCGCTCGTATAAACGTTGCTGTTCGTTGGCACGAACGCGACGTCCGGTGGGTTGCTGCCGGTGACAACCTGGAGGTTCGTGGTTTGCTTCTGATCGTCGCTGATCGTCTGAATCTTGACCGAGATCCCCGGATTGGCGGCTTCGAACGCTTCCTTGAGGACTGCGAAGGTTGCCGCCTGAATCGAGGCCGCTTGCACCGTGAGTGTCACCGTGCCCGGCTCGTCCGATGCTGAGCATCCTGCCAGCATCGGGATCGTGATTGCCGTAGACGCGGTGAGCGCCGCCGCGAACAGTCGTCCCCGGTTCCGTACACGTCGCCCTTGATGTGTTCTCACTTTCTTTCCTTTCTGTTGTCAGCCGAGTTGGCTGAATTCCCGTACCCTCTGGGTCATTGCGACCTCCGTCGGGATCCGCTCGGTGCTGCTCGCTGCGAAGAACCCCGAGATGCCGTTCGTGGCCCGAACGATGTACTCGACGTCGGACGGCTCAGCAATCGGACCGCCGTGGCAGTGCACCAGGACAGCTGGATTGACCGCGATTGCCGCGTCACGAATGCTCTGGCACCGCTCAGCGGCCTCTTCCAGCGACATCGAGGTCCGAGCCCCGATCAGACCCTTGACGGTGACACCCATGTGCGCCACGACAACATCGGCGCCGGCTTCTGCCATCCGTGTCGCCTCTTGCTCGTTGAAGACATAGGGCACCGTCACCAGATCGAGTTCCCGCGCGACCCGGATGAGGTCGACCTCCGCCTGGAACCCCATCCCCGTCTCCTCCAGGCTCTGCCGGAACTTCCCATCGATGAGCCCGACGGTCGGAAAGTTCTGCACACCGACGTAGCCGATCGTCTTGAGCCTCTCGAGGTACTGGCGCATATCACGGAACGGGTCCGTCCCCATCACGCCGGCGATAACGGGAACGCCGTTCGCCATGGGGATGATCTCCGGCGCCATCGACTCGACGATGGCGTTCGCGTCGCCGTAGGCGAGGTACCCGGCAGTAGAGCCGCGGCCCGCCATGCGGAACTTCCCTGAGTTGTAGACAACGATGAAGTCCGCACCGCCCTCGGCGGCGCACTTCGCCGACAACCCGATGCCGGCACCCGCGGCCAAGAGGATGCGGCCCGCCGCGAGGCGATCCCTGGCCCGAGCCAGCACGTCATCCCGAGTCACGAGTCCACCCCCTTGCCTGCTCCAAGACCCGCAGGATGAAGCTCGTCCAGATCGACAGTCCTGCCCTCGGCGCTCGAACGATAGGCTCCGAGGATCACTTCGAGGACGCGAGTGCCCTCGACGTGGGTCTCGACGGGTCGTGTGCCAGTTCGCACGCTGTCAACAAAGTGGTCGATCTCGGCCGCGAAGGTGTCGACGGGCTCGAACTCCTCGACGTGTGTCTCCTGTCCCCGCCGCCTGGTCCAGAGCGTGGTGCCATCGCCCCACAGCGCTCCTTCCGCCCCGACGAGCGCGAACTTCTCGGTGCCCGCCGGATCATGGGCCCAACTCGTCTCGAGTGTTCCGAGCGCACCGTTGCCGAACCGGACGCTCACTTGGGCGGAGTCCTCTCCATCCAGGAAGCCGAGGCGGTAGCGGGAGAGAATCGCCGTGACCGCGGTCGGCTCGCTTCCAGCCAGGTGCAGCAGCAGATACGCGGGATGGTAGCCCGTGTCGATCAGCTCCCCTCCCCCGCTCTTGAGACGATTCGCGCGCCAGCCCATGGTCTCGGGGGTGAAGTCGACGAAGAAGCTGTCGCTGGTCCGCACGGTATGGACATCTCCGCAAAAGCCCTCGTCGACGAGCTCCCGGGCGCGGCGGACGGTCGGCATGAAGAGCTGGTTGTGCGCGCACATCAGCGTTACCCCGGCCGCGGTCACCGCGTTTCCGATCTCGTCGGCCTCTTCAGCGGTCAGACACAGCGGCTTCTCCGCGAGGATATGCTTCCCGCTCGCTGCGGCAGCAAGAATCGCATCGCGATGCAAATGGTGCGGTAAGCAGATGTCTACCGCGTCGATCTCGGAATCTGCCAGCAGTTCGGTGTAGTCGCCGTACTCGCGTACTCCACCCGCGAGTTTGGATACGTCGGCCCGTCGAACCGGATCCGCATCTGCGACGGCAACGAGCCGACCGCTTCCCGCCGCGAGGGCGAGGTAGCCGCGCACATGGTCGGCGGCGATAGACCCGCAGCCGATCAGGCCGACACGCAACTGACTTGGTTTGTTCACGTTCTGCTTCCTCGTTCGTCTCAATAGCCCAGCGACCGCAGGTAGACAGCCGTCGCCCGGGCGATCGGTAGTGGCTTTTCGGCGGGCGCCGGGTACATGTCTTGCTCGACGATTGCCCAGCCGTCGAATCGGGTCGCATCGATCACCTTCAGGAGCGCGGCGAAGTCGACCGCACCGTGCTCCGGGTCGACGAACACTCCCTGGTCGACTGCTTCAGACCAGGGCACCCGGTTCTCCGTAACTCGTCTGGCCACCTCCGGGTCAACGCTCTTGAGGTGGATCACGCCGACTCGATCGCGATGCTTCTCGAGGAATCGAACCGGATCGCCCCCTCGGTACGCGTGATGACCTACGTCGAGCACTATCCCGATTTGGGCAGGATCACTTCGCTCGAGGAACGTCTCGATCTGCTCCTCGTATTCGACTGGCGTGTCCGCGTGCGGATGAAGGTAGGTAGCCAAGCCGAAGGTGCGGGCGGTGTCGGCGATCCGGTGAGCGCTGTCGACGAATCGATCCCAAGCATCGGGCGAGAGCTCCGACTCGGCGACGATCTCGCCGGTCTTCGGATCCGAGTACTGCTCGTCGATGATGGCGAGATACTCACCACCGACTGCCTCGACAAGCGCACAGAGCGAAGGCAGTTCACTTTCCAGTTGCTCCCACACCCCTCGTTCCTCGAGACGAGCCACGACGAACCCACCCGAGAGCCTGATGCCGCGAGCACCCAGCTCATTCTGGAGGCGCTCGGCATCGGTTGGCAGGTATCCCCATGGCCCGAGTTCGATCGCGTCGTATCCCGCGAGCTTCACCTCATCGAGAAAACGCTCCCAACCGATCTGTCGAACGTCGTTCGGGAACCAAATACCCCATGAGTCGGGGGCGGTGCCGAGCCTTACCATTCCTTCTCCTTCGTGAGTTCCGGTCGCAGCTTGTCTCCACCTCGGGTCGCGGAGCCCGCGAAACCCTTCCGCCATACGTCCATGAACAGCTCGAACACGAGTGCGGCGAAACGCTCCGAGTTGATGTCCGCGGCGTCCTGGACGATCGGGACCCGGTCGTGCAGCCTCGCGATCAGGGTCGAAAACAATGCCTCGTCGGAATCGTGATCGGCAAGCGGAGCGCCCGTCTGTTCGTAGTCCGAGAGCCCGCCGAGGGGCAATGCGACCGCGACCGGTCCTGACGAATGCAGAATCTTCTCGGCCAGGACGTCGGCGATCATCCGGCTCTCGGATGCGTCGGCGCGTACGATCGTGACACTCGGGCTATGCACGAGTATCTTGCGACCCTCCGCGCGGAACTTCGCCGGAACGGTCTCGGCCGCGCCGAAGGTGATCTGTCCCATCGCTCCGGGCACGATGACCTGCGGAATGCCTTTGGTCCCCGCGGCCTCGAGCCGATGCGGCCCAGCGCTGAAGATCCCCTCGAACAGTTCGTCCGTGAGCTCGCTGGGAGTGAGATCGATAACCCCATCGATGAGACCGGCATCGATCATCTCCTCCATGGCCGCGCCCCCGGAGCCGACGGCATGGAACACGACGGATTCGAAGCCCGCGCCGTCAAGGAGCCGCCTGATCTCATCGGCACCGCGAGTGGTGGTCCCGAACATGCTCAACGCCACGAGCGGCCGCCGCGCTCCTTCATCCGGCTCGTCCTTCACGGCGAACAGCACCATGCCCGCCCCCATCGCTGCCGCGTTGTCGAGAGTCCGCTTGGAGACACGGTTGATGCCGGCTATATCGGTGACCGAGTGCACGAGCGTCAGATCTTTGCCTCCGAAGTAGGCGCCGACGTTGGTCGGCGTCATCGTCGAGACAAGGAGTTTCGGAAAGCCGAACGGGAGCGCGCGCATCGCCGCACTGATGACGGTGGAACCCTCGCCACCGCCGAGACCGAGAATCCCATGGATGCGCCCCTGCGAAGCGAGCTCACGCGCCAAGCTCACAGCGCCGGACGACATCACCTCCATCGCTGCCGCCCGAGCACCATGCACGTCCCTGTTCGCCCGCAGTTCGAGCAGAGTCTGTCCGGCGCGTTCCGCTATTGCTTCGGCGGGGACGTCCGGGCTGACACCGGGTTCGCCGAGGATGCCGAAGTCGGCCAAGATCACGGCAACGCCGGCCTCCACCAGACGGTCCCGTACGTACGCGTGCTCGGGCCCCTTGGTATCGAGGGCCCCAATGAGGAGGACGGTCGGCCTATCCTGGGTTGGGAGACTCATCGTCGGACCGCGTCCGGGCCAAGCCGCAGGCCCCCGAGTTCTGCAACCGTTGCCCTCACTGCGGCGACGACCGGCAGCCGGTCGATCCCCGAGCCTCCGAGGAAGCCGACTGCTGCGGTCTTGCTCAAGACCTCACGAACGGTCGCCGGTTCCTCGAGGGGCCCGCCGTGAACGATCACGTAGGCATCCGGGTTGACCTGGACCGCAGCCTGCTGAATCGCGATAGTTGCCGTGATCGCCGACGCCACTGCCGCACTGTGATCCTCGCTTCCCCCGGTAGTTCCGAGGTGCGCGATGATCAGGTCGGCGCCCGCCTCAGCGAGTTGGGCCGCGTCCCCCGGCGTGAACGCGTATGCGGCCGAGAACAAGTCAAGCTGATCGGCCACGCGACAAAGTTCGACCTCACGGGCATAGCCGATCCCCTGTGCCTCCAACTCGCTGCGGAACTCACCCGTGTAGACGCCCGCGGTTGGAGTGTTGATGACCCCCGAGAAGCCCATGTCGGACAAGGCGGTGAGGTGTGCACGAAGGTCCCGGTAGGGGTCAGCTGCACCCACTCCTCCGAGAAGCGGAACCTGGGCGTTGAGCGTGGGAAGAATCCTGCGGCCTAGTTCCATCGTGATCGCGTTCGCGTCGCCGTACGGTAGGTAGCCCAGCAACGATGCATGTCCGTCTGCGCGGAACGCCGCGATGTTGTAGGTCGTTAGGATGTCAACGCCCGAAGCGATCTGCGCCCGAGCGATCAAACCGTTCGGAGCACCGCCGATCAGGATCGCGTTACCCGAACGGACCTTCTCATCGATCCGCGCCCGAATGGCTGAGCGGCGCACGGCACCGCTCGAAGGGATGGTCGTCATCGAATCTCCAGTTCGCTCAACTCGGCGGGCCAAGCCATGGCGGTCAGCTGAATCGCGGCGGGGACTCCATAGACTCGCTCGGTGGCCGCGCGGCCTTCGCCGGTGAAGATCTCGACGATGGTGCGATCAACGACGATGGTCAGGTCCAAATCGTCGGAAGAGTCGACCGGCATCGTGGTGGCACCACGAATGCTCTGGGTGCTGGGCTCTCGATCGACGATGAGACAGTGCCGGTACCGGTCCCAGACCATGACGAGTTGCGCCGTATCCTCGTCATCGATGAGACGGATGACGACCTGACTGGCTCGCTTCCCGGCGATCCCAAGTCGAATCAGCGCCGGCTCAGCGCCCACAGCGACGTCGAGCTCCGCCCCCTGGTGCGGGATGACTTGCGGTAGCGCCGAACCACGAGCCATTCCGGAATCCGTGAGCTCGCGGACGAGCGTCTGCCGAATGCGCAGTTCGTCCGGCTCGAGTGCGAGCTCCCGGGGTACGGTAAGGAGGCCAGCCCAGCCGGATTGGTCCACCTCGGATGGGGTGCGTGCCTCCTGAGCCCAACCCCAACTGAGCCACCGACCTTCCTGGTCGCGCATCACGGCCGGTGCATAGTAGTCGTGGCCGTGATCGAGCACCGAATAACCGATCGGCAGGAACCGGCCATTCTCTAGGTCTCCCACAACACCCACGGTGTAGAGCAACCGATCCGCGTCGTGGATCGAAAGGACGAGGGCGTGCCCGTTGTCTGTGACGATCAGTTGCGGGCACTCCCACATGGTGCCGAGCCAGAGGTCACCCTTCGGGAGATCGGCCTCGCTGAGGAAGAGGCCTCCGAACTGCCAGTCCAGCAGATCCTCCGAGTCGTAGCGGAGAATGCATCCGCCGTGCCCTTGGAGCCCAGAACCGACGATCATCGACCAGCCCACAGCCGTGCGCCAGACGAACGGGTCCCGGAAGCCCACGAGTTGCAGGTCTGCCGGAGGCATCACGACGGGGTTCGAGGGTACCTTCACCCAGTCGTCGAGATCTCCCTCAGAGGTCGCTGCGCAGATTGATTGAACCCATTGCGCATCCGTCTGCCGGACGCCCGTATAAAACGCGATCACTCCGCCGGTGCCAGATTCCACGGCACATCCCGACCAGCAGCCGTCCGCGTCGTATTCCTGGTCGGGGAAGAGGGCGATCGGGTGCTCGCGCCAGCTCTCCAAGTCTGCCGAAGACTGGTGCCCCCAATGGATCGATCCCCATCGCGGCGACTCCGGGTTGTACTGGAAGAAGACGTGATAGCGGTCGCCGTACTGGATGAGTCCGTTGGGGTCGTTGATCCACCCCGAGGTGGGCCGGGCATGGAACCGGAATTCATCAGGGCTCATGAGTTTGGGCTGCAACTTCCTTGTTGATCGACATCAGTGCTTGCTCAGCGCCGAAAAAGACTGACGTTTGCGCAAACGTTTCGTTGAATCTATCGACCTCGCTGGCAGGTTGTCAACAGGGTCCCTCGTCCGCGCGTTGGGCGCAGAGTAGCCCGTCAGCTACGCCACCCGCACGCCGACCTTGCCGAGCCGACTCACGATCGCGTCCGGCTCTCCACGCGCAATACTGGCGCGCTACACCGCGTGCCTCGCGCCTCCCGACGAGTCCCCCAGCACAAACTGCGGCGCCAAGCGGATCGTCTTGGCGGGGCCACCCGGATCCTGGATTCTCTCGACCAGCAGCCGCGTCGCCTCGCGGCCGATCTCGAACGCAGGCTGCTGGAGCCCCGTGAGGGTGGGCGCGAGGAGGCCGTCGTTCGGCAATTGGTCGAAGGAGACCAGTGCCACGTCCTCGGGTATCCTCACTCCGAGCATTCGGATCGCCCGAAGCGTGCCGATCGTCATGTTCATGCTTGAGCTGACGATCGCCGTGGGCCGAGTCGAATTCTGCGACCAAAACTGCATCATCGCTGCCTCGGCGTCGGCGGCATCGGCGAGCGAGTCAAGCACTCGAACGTCGATGCCGTGCGAGTCCGTGACCGCGGAGCGAAATCCCGACAGTCGATCTCTGAGCGTTGGAATCGACGTGTCACCTGCAACGAGCAGGAGATCGGTATGGCCCAACCCCAGGACGTAGTCGACGAGGTCGCGCATCGACTGCTTGGTTTCAACTCCGACCTGGTCGTGACCAGTCTCCGAGGTCCGGTCGAGCAACACCAACGGGATTCCGTTGGACTTCAAGTACCGAGCAATTCGATTCGGACGATGCGCAACCTCGGCCACGAGAAGACCTTGCACGCGATGCTCGCGGAACACCCGGACCGACTCCATCTCCCGATCTGGCGATGACCGCGAGTTGGCGATCATCAGCACAAGCTTCTGCTCGCGAGCCTCTTCCTCCACTCCGAGGATCATGTCGGCGAAGATGGACTGCGAGCCGTCGGAGACGATGAGACCGATTGTGTCGCTCCGGTCCCTGCGCATAGAACGCGCAAGCGCGTCTGGCATGTACGAAGTCGCCTCGATTGCAGCGAGAACGCGTTGCTTGGTGCCATCACTGACGTAGCGCGTTCCGTTGATCACATGAGAGACCGTCGAGATCGATACACCCGCCACCCTGGCAACGTCAACGATCGTCGTGGGCATACCTCGAAAACTAGCAGACTGGCCGATACCGCGATCCGAGGTGCCGCGGGCTCCCAAAGCGGAGGTCGTCGATTCCAGTCGCGGGACCTATCGACGTGGGTCTTCCCGCGCCAAGCTTGACCCCAAAGATGGGTGCGTTTGACTGTGTGAGCCTGCGCGGCGGCCGGCGGCCGCGAGTCACCAACTGGCGCGTTCAGCTGGGGAGTCGAGTGGGTCTTCGTTGGGCCGCTTGCGAAGCCAGAGTGCCATATCGACTGGCCTCAAGCGGTAGCTCGGTGCGCATGCGGCTCATCGTCCGCCAGCCCACGCTACGGCGGGAGAGCACGGCGGTCTGGGCTGAGCGTGCGCGAGGTGGGCCTCGACCGCAGTCGACTGGCCAATCGGCACATCGTGGTCGCGGAGCGCGGTACCAGCGCGTCGAGGCCCGATAGAGTACGAACAGCGCTACAGTCCGATACCCGCATTCCTTCGCAATCCGCTTGCCCGCCAAATCCCCCGCGGAGACCCGACGAACATGGTCTACGGGATTCGAACAAGGATCTGGCTGCGCAACCACTTGTTCAGCGTCGGCTGGTCCCGCCCGGCCGCGACCGAAGTCGGCTTGAAGGGACTCACCCGGCACGAACTGCTCCATACCGCCGCAGACTTCGCCATGTCAGCCGGTACGAATGCAAAGGCTGTGCAACGGATCCGGGGTCACGCCTCAGCGGCTCTCACACTCGATATGTATACCGATCTTTTCGACGAGAATGTGGACACTCTTTTCGACGAGAATGTGGACACTCTTTTCGACGAGAATGTGGACACTCTTTTCGACGAGAATGTGGACACGGTTGGCGAATCGCTCGACCGCATTGCGACGCAGTCCCCCCATCGCCGACGTAGTGGCGGATCAGTGGCACCCTTCATGGAACGAGCTCCCGCCGCTGCCATATCGTCGAGCAGGGACGATCGGACCCGCTCGGCCAGGTTGACCGGAGGGGCTCGGAGGACACCAGGTCTTGCGGCTGAGGGTCATCCGCCTCCGACCACGAAACGAGCGCCGTCCGAGCATGAACGCTGGCCTAGGCTCGAAACTTCGGGCCGTTGCAGGCCAAGTCCGCTGTTCGGCGTTCCGGTTGCGGTTGCGGTTGCAGAAACGTGAGGCTTGGCCGGGGGAGTTCGATATCGTAACCCCCTGCGGCTGGGCACATACTCGCGTTCCTTGCCCGTGTTCGCAGAGATGTATGGTGCGCCGAGTCCGTCGGGGAAGCTGCCGCTGTGAGTGCTCGCAATTCCGTTGATGGCCACAGTGCGCGACCGGTTTCGTCGCCGTCGACGCCGGGCGCCGCGCCATTGTATCTCGTTGCGAACGCGCCCATTTGGCGAGATCAGCTCTTGACTTGAAGAAGCTCACGCAACTGCGCCCCGCGACCGTGCCAACTGATTTGGCTCAAGCAAGGATCTCAAAAACGGGTCCGAAGGTCTGGCAGCTGGAGGCGTGACCGCACTTAGTACCCAACCCCTGAGTTGACGTTCTCCTGGTTTAGCCGCCATGCGCTGATGTCGACCTCAATCGGCTTCGATCCGCCGATGACGACGGCGGTTCCCACCGGATCCGTCGGATAGAGGCGGCTTGTGATGGCACATGTCTCGTTGGCGATGAGCTCGATGACCGACGCATCCACGATGACGTGCAACCGCAGCCAACCGCCCTCGATGTTCAGGTCGGCGCGCAGGGGAGCGAGGTCGCCGACGCGAGCGCGATCGATGACGAGTTGCCCGCGTGCGGCGTCGTAAAAGATGGCCGCCCCCTGATTGGCCGTCGGCGCGCTTGCGACCTCAAGCCAGAAATGGGAAAGGGCATCTGCAGGCACCGACAGCGAGACCTCGATCGCCGACCCGTCACCGGGGATGAGGAGGGGAGTCTGCTCATCGATCGTCCGCCGGCCGTCGATGAGCGGTTCGGCCCTGAGCGCGGACACCTCGGCCGCGAAGCGCTGTCCGAGCATCCCCCCCGGGGCCCTGACGAGCTCCCGCGGCAACGACATCGCGCCGGACCACGAGCGACCGTCCTCGACGTGCACCGGATCCTCCATGCACCAGCCGAAGGCGATCCAGCGATCGCCGTCGCGGAGGATGGCCGGCGCGAAGAGGTCGCCCCAGTCGAACGGGGCCGCGCGAGTCGGAGTCAGCACCTGACCGTCGAACCCGCCGCCGAACCAGACGGTTCCGGCGTTCCGGTAGATGGACACGATCAGGAAGAACTCGTCGCCGAAGCTCAGAAGCTGCGGGCACTCCCAGACGTGTCCCGTGCGGAGGCCCGGCCAATCGTCGGACGACTGACCGTAGAGCACCGACGCGAACTCCCATTCCCGGAGGTCCGAGGAGCGGTAGTGGAGGATCGATCCCCCCTCGTCCGCATCGCCGGCGCCGACGAGCTGATGCCAGCTCCCGTCGCGCTCCCGCCAGACGAACGGGTCTCGGAAGCCGTCCGCGCCCACTCCCTCGCCGGGCACGAGCACGGGGTTGCCCGGATAGCGCGTCCAGGTCTGCAGTGACGGATCGCCGAACGCGAGACACGTCGTCTCGATCCGCCCGGAGCCCTGGCCGCGCACTCCCGTGTAGATCATGACCGGGCCGTCGTCCGAGAGCACGACGGACCCGGAGAAGCAGCCGTCCTCGTCGGGTGTGCCCGCTGCCGGCTCGATCGCGTTCGGGTGGTGGGTCCAATGCACGAGGTCGGTCGACGACGCGTGTCCCCACGCCGGCCGGGACCACACGGCCGCGTCGGGGTTGTGCTGGAAGAACAGGTGGTAGACGCCGTCCACGAGAATGGGCCCGTTCGGATCGTTCATCCAGTTCTTCGCCGGCATGAGGTGCAGCGAGGGCCGAAGCGCTGTGTCCGGCACGACGGATCCCGGAATCGGCTCGGTCATGCGCGGAGGGCCGCCAGCGCCCGCAGCAACTCATCGGGAGTCATGGCCCCGGGCTGGGTGCGCTCGAGCGCCATGCGAACGCAGGTCTCCAGGAGAAAGACGTTCAGCGGCACGGGAACGCCGGTGCGCACACCGATCCTGACGATCTCGCCGTTGATGTCGTCGGTCTCGACTCGAGATCGACCGAGCCGCAGATCGTGCCAGGTCGACGAGTAGGAGCGCGGTCGCCACGGCTCCGAGGGCTGCTGCGAGATCTCGATCGGCCGTTCGTACTCGATGCCCGCCGCATCGAGCGCACGAAGCGCCTCGGCGCGGACCGCGCGCCGGACGTCCACCCAGCGCGGGTCGCTGCGCATCTCGTCGTTGCTCACACTCGCGATCGCCGACAGGGCGCTGTCCAGATTGAGGATCAGCTTGCTCCACTTCCGCGCCATGACGTTCTGGCTGGTCTCGACGATGAACCCGCCGGAGCGGAGATCGGCGACGGGCCCGTCCAGCCACGAGGGCATTCCGTTCGGATACCCGCCGATCACGAGGAGCGGGGGATCTCCGCGGTCCGTGATCACTCCGGGCGAGGTCACGTCGGCGCCGAAGTGCACGACCGCGCCGGCGACTCTCGTCATCGCCTTCGCCACGGTGGCCTCGTTGTGCACCGTGTTCTGCGCGCAGATCACGGCCGCCTCGCCGAGGTGGTCCCGCTGCGCCAGTTGCTGCACGACCGCGGGGGTGTCGAAGGCCTTCACCGCGAGGACGACGACGGTCTCGCGCGGATCGCCGACGGCCGATGGGAGGGCATCGACCACCGTCGGCCGGGAGCGCCAGACCGTCCCGTCGAAGTCGTGCATCGTGATGCCCTCGGCAAGTGCCGAGGTCCGGTTCGGCCTCGCGACGAGGGTGACCTCCGCACCGCCACGCACCAGTCGGGCGGCGAGGGACGCGCCGATTCCCCCCGCGCCGATGATCAGGTAGGCCATCGGTCTAGCCCGCCACGTCGAAAACGGAGGCCCGCCGCACGAGCGGGGTACGAACCGTGACGCTCACCGGAGGCTTCGCCGGATCCGCGATCAGATGGCGAAGGAGTCGGCACGCTCGCCGACCCATCTCGGCATGAGGAAGCTCCACCGTCGTGAGGGGAGGGAAGAGGAATTGGCTGAGCGGCTGGTTGTCGTAGCCGACGATGGAGACATCGTCGGGGACTCGCAGCCCCGCCTGACGGACCGCCTCGTACGCTCCGAATGCCATACGGTCGTTGCCGCACACGATGCCCGTGGGACGCCGGGACAGCTCGAGCAGTTGCGTCGCGCCGGCGTAGCCGCCGTCGGGCCGCCAGTTCCCATAGACCACGAGCTCGTCCTCGACGGCGAGCCCCGCCTCGCGGAGGGCGGTCTCGTAGCCGATCCGCCGTTGTTCCGACGCCCACTCGCCCCTGCCGGTGCGATTGCCGTTCACGAAGCCGATGCGCGAGTGGCCCGCCGCGATGAGTGCTCGCGTGGCCTCGAACCCTCCGCCGACCTCGTCGGCGAGGACGGTGGGAAATGCGCTGTCGGTCGCGAAGCAGTTGAGCAATACCGTCGGGACCTGGCTCAGCACGGGGGGCGGCTCGACCCGCTTCGCCGACATGGCTGCGAAGATGACGCCCTCGACCTCGCGCTCAATCATGGAGTTGACCGCGGACTCCTCGACCTCGGCGCGGCCTCCCGTGTCGATGACCACCAGCTGGAGCCCGTTGTCCCAGGCTTCCTTCTGACTGCCGGCAATCATCCCGCCGGCGAATTCGCTCGACGCGATCTCGTCACTGATGAAGGCGATCGTGTGGGTCCGGCTTGTGGCGAGACCGCGAGCGGCAACGTTGAACCGGAAGTTCAGCGCCTCGGCGGACTCGAAGATGCGAGTCCTGGTCTCCTCGGAGATCCTCGATCCGGGCACGTTGTTGAGTACCAGCGAGGCCGCCGTGGCGGACACTCCGGCTCTCGCGGCGACGTCGGCGAGCCGGGCTCGCTTCGCAGGGCTCGTCATGGTCGGCACTCTCCCGTCACCGTGATCCCTTGTCGGGATTCCGGACTCTCGCCACTGATCTCACGACGCTCATCCCTTGAGCCCGCTGCCCATGATGCCCGCGACGAAGTACTTTTGCACGAGCGCGAAGAACGCGATGATCGGCACGGTCGTGACGACCCCCAGCGCCATGATCTCGCCCCACCGGACATCGAATCCGGTGACGAACTCCGCGATGCCGACGGGCAGCGTCTTGTTGTCGCGCCCCGTGAGGATGACGCTGCTGAACAGATACTCGCTCCAGGAGACCATGAACGCGAGCAGCCCGATCGACAGGACGCCGGGGGCCGCGAGCGGCAGCACGATACGACCGAACACGGTGAGGTGAGAGGCGCCGTCCATGTACGCCGCTTCGTCCAGTTCCCGCGGGATCGCGTCGAAGAAGCTCGTCAGCAGCCACAGGGAGAAGGGAAGGGTCAGGAGCGTGTGCGGAATGATCGCGCCGATCCGGGTATCGAGCAGACCGAGACTGCTGATCATCTGGTACAGCGGGATCAGGAGCACGATCGGCGGTAAGACGTAGCCGCCGAGGGCGGTGAACATCACGGCGGATCGGCCACGGAACCGGAACCGGGAGAGCCCGAAGGCCGCCAACGAGGCGATCACCATGTTGATCGCCATCGTCGCGAGAGCGATCACCAGGCTGTTCAGGAACATCACGGGAGCGTTGCTGCGCTCGATCAGGTTTCGATACCACTCCACCGTTGGGTTCTCGACCTGGAACGTCGGCGGACTCTGGAAGAGCTCGGTCGCCGGCTTGATCGAGCTGACGAGCATCCAGAGCAGCGGGAACGCCACCAAGGCAATCAGCAGCAGGAACACCAGATTGCTTCCGGCTCCCGCCGCGAGCTTGCGGGGGCGGAATCTCCGCCTGACGACGCTCATCGTTCCGGGGTCCGCATCCGGCGTACGTACCAGAGGACGAGCGCGAACATCGCGAAGGCGAGCACGATCGCGATCGCCGAAGCGAATCCGAAGCGTGATCGGCCAATCGCCTCGTGGTAGATCCAGATCGGCCACGTTGTGGTCGCTCCGGCGGGGCCGCCTCCGGTGATGAGATAGATGAGGTCGAAGTAGGTGAGCGTCCAGATCCCGCGCAGGACCAGGAGGGCGATCGTCGCGTTCCGGAGCCCCGGCAGCGTCACGAAGCGGAACTGCTGGAGGGCGTTCGCGCCGTCAACCCTCGCCGCCTCGTACTGCGACGAGTCGATGGTCTGCAACGCGGCCCAGTAGATGAGCATCGCGAACGGGAAGCCGTGCCAGACGTTCGCGATGATGACGCTGACCATGGCCGAGCTCGGCTCCCCCAGGGGAGTCTGTCCGTCGGGGACGAGGCCGAGGGCGTTCAGCACGTGGGTCACCACGCCGAAGTCCGAATCGAGCATCCACCGCCAGATGAGCGCGAGGGCGATCGCCGGAACGATGTACGGCAGCACGAGGAGGCTGCGCAGGCCCTTGACGAGGCGAGTCCCCCGGTTGATCACGAGGGCGGCCGCGAGGCCCAGGCCCAGCTGGCCGGCCAGGCTTCCCGCGGTCCAGATCGCCGTCGTCGCCAGCGTGGGCCAGAACGCATCGCTACCGAACACCCCGACGTAGTTGCCCGGCCCGACGAAGGACTCGACGCCGGTGAAGATGCTCTCCGTGAATATGCTCAATCGCAAGGTGCTGAGCAGCGGGAGCACGACGAACACCCCGATGACAGCGAGCAGGGGGAGCACGAAGAGCCACGGCACCGCTGCGCTTGCGCGCACCCGGCGCCGCCGGGCGGGCGGTTCGGGAGGAGCCGCAGCCGGGCTCCTCCCGAACTGACCAGTTGCATTCACGAGCGTGCCTTGTCGCCCGTCATCGAGAACCGAGTTGGGCGACGAGGTCGCGTAGCTGCACGTCGATCTGACGCACGGCATCTTCCGGGCTGAGCGTGCCGAGAGCCGCGGCTTGCACCGCCTTGGGCACGATGTCGGTGGACGCGATCTGCCCCGCGATCGGGTTCAGACCGGCCTCCAGACCGTAGCGGTACCAGGGCTGCAGGACCTCGGTCCTGATGAGCTCGATCTCTGTGGCGAACCGCTGAACGTACTCGTTGTCTTGATAGGTGTCGCTCTCGAACGCGCTCTGCGTCGCGGGCATCGCGAAGATGGGCCGCGAGTTGGCGCGGTCAGCAACCAGCGTCGGGTCGTACATGCAGCTCAGCAGAGCCTTCGACGCCGCCTCCTCGGCGGCCGGAGCCTTTCCGACGCCGTAGTAGTACCCGCCGCCGACCGCAGCCGCCGGTCCATCGTCCGAGTCCGGACCCGGGAAGGGGAACACTCCGATGTTGTCGAGCACAGCGGGGTTCTGCTCCGCCGCGAGCAAGACCGTCGCGCCGAACTCGTTGGTCATCGCGACGGTGCCCTGAACGAACGCGTTCCGGTAGTCCGGGTGCACCCACGAGATGGATGCCGGCGGCGAGACCTTCTCGTACATCTCGACCAGGAATGCGAGCGCGTCGGCTGCCTCATCCAGGTGATCCCCGAACACGTACTCTCCGGTCTCCGGGTCGAACACATAGACGCCGGCCGAGTAGAGGAACTGGAAGAAGGTCTGAGCGGCGACCTCCGAGGAGGTTCCCAGCGGGATGGCGAACCCGTACCTCGAGCCCTGCGTGAGCTGCTCTGCCGCATCGAGCAGCTCATCCCACGAGGTCGGAACCTCGAGTCCGGCCTGCTCGAACAGATCCTTGCGGTAGTAGACCGCGTCGTGGAGCGCCCAGTCGGGCACCCCCCAGGTCTGATCCTCGGCGGACATCACGTTGAGGTGGGACGAGTTGAACTCGTCTCGGCCGATCTCGTCGATGACGTCATCGACGGGGACGAGCTGTCCGCGCGCTTGGGCGAAGGCGATCGCCGCCTCGACCGTGTTGATGATGTTGGGGGCGTCCTCGTCGAGGTACGCCGTGAGGAGCCTCGGATAGACCGCGTCGATCGCGACCGTCTCGAACTCGACCGTGACGTCGGGCATGTCGGTGAGGCACTCGTCGATCTGCGCCTGGATGACGTCAGCCTGCTGCGGCACGGTCAGATTCGACCAGAAGGTCAGGGTGACCGGGCCCCCGACGTCGGTAGCGTCAGGTGTCGGGCTGCTGGAGGTACACCCCGCGAGGGCCGCGACGGCCACCACCCCGACGACGAGCTTGGATGTCTTCATCATTGATTCCTTCCATGTGCTTTCTTGGACTTGCTGGGTTTGCTCGGGCGGTACGCGTCAGACGTGGAGAATCACGTTCCGAGCACGAAGACGCTCGGCGAGGTCGGCCGGATCGATGTCTCGGGGCGACGTCCCCTCGATGACGCTGAGCGCCGCGGCGGTCCCTGCGGCCTCGCCCGTGACGAAGCACTGCGGCGTCAGTCGGAGCGATCCGGCAGCCTCATGGGTCGCCGACATGCAGCGCCCGGCGACGAGCAGGTTGCCCAGCCCGCCGACGACCAGACTGCGGTAGGGGATCTGGTAGGCGGACACCAGCGGCTCCGCGAAGCTGAGGCTCGTGCCGCTCGGATCGTGGATGTCGATCGGGAATCCGCCGAGGCCGACCGCGTCGTCGAACCTGGCCCCGGCGCGAACATCGTCTGCGCTCATCGTGTAGTCGCCGAGCACTCGACGGCTCTCGCGAACGCCGAGCCGCGAAGCCACCTGCTGCACGTAGCTGTTCGCTCCGCCGGGAACGTACTCGCGGAAGAACCGCGCGATCTCGAGGACCTGAAGGCTCACCTCGATCGCGGCCCGTCCCGACCACCCGCTGTCCAGGGCGTCGCCCTGGACTCTCGAGAGGTTGACTATGGCCTCTCCGCGGCGGTGCCAGCCGGCGAGCTGGAGCTCGTCGCGATTCAGCGCGAGGCGGCCGTCCGCCCTGGCCTGCGCCAGGAGGGCGCCGAAACCCCACAGGTGAAGCACGTCGTCGAGCGGCTCGCTGATCGAGCTGCCCTCGCGGAAGTCCTCCGGATGCGACCGGAAGTAGCGGAGGAGCTCGTCGAAGTCGAGCGACCCGACCTTGAACAGCAGCGAGCTGGGCTGACGAGCGTCCGCCCAGTCGGTTTGAAACGCCGCGCCCGCCTTGAACGCCACGTCGGCGTCCCCCGACGCGTCGATCACGACGGCGGGGCGAACCGCATGACGGCCGCCCTTGCCCTCGAGCACGACGTGGCTGATGACGGGGAGCGGGCCGGAACGGTCGAGGACGACGTCGACCACCATGGTGTTGAGCTGCACCCGCACGCCGGCCTCGCCGAGGAAGACCGCTTCGCACAGCCCGAGCTCGGCATGGTTGTAGGGCAGCCTGGTGACCGAGTACCCGGTCTGGTCCACGGTGTGCCCGGGAGACGAGCCGTAGTCGAGGAGCATCTCGATGAGGCGTCCCACAAAACCCCTCACGATGAGGTTGCCCGCGGCGTCGTGGTAGCCGGCGCTGCCCTCGAGGAACTGCGCCACGAGAGTGCCGCCGACCATGCCGCTCGCATCCACGAGCATCGTGCTGCGACCGGCTTCCGCGGCCGCCACGGCGGCCGCGATCCCCGCCGACCCGGCGCCGACGACCAAGACGTCGACGTCGGCCTGGACCGGGATCGCTCGCCGCTGCTCCTCGAGCATCTCCGATTCGTTGACCATGCCATCCACTCCTTCGGGGGGCTTGCTAAAGCGCCACAGCACGCAGGTTATCCGCTTTAGCACTCGCGAGTCAAGCACCGGACCCGTCGCCCGGATTCGGCAGGCCGCGGGGTCCACGAAGCGCAGACGTGGGGTGCCGGATACCCCTAGCCCAGACTGGGGCGCGTGGACCTCGCCCCCGGCCTGGATCACGACGCTGTCTGGCTACCCTCGTGCCAGTGTGCGGCGGCCCGGGCCCCCGCCTCGCGGAGCCAGCGCGCCGGGTCGGCCATCGCGGCCTCGACCGATCCGGCCAGATCCGTGAGGCTCGCGCTCCAAGCGATGCCGTCGAGCGAGCCGGCGATGGAGCCGGCGACGACCCCGACGGGCGTGTCCTGTGCCAGTTCCAGCACGGCGCCCACCACCTTGCCCGTCCGCGAGGACGCGTCGAAGCGCCCCTCGCCGGTGAGCGCCAGGTCCGCGCGTCGGACTGCGTCGCCGAGGCCCGTCAACGTGGCGATATATTCCGAGCCCGGCTCCAGGCGTGCTCCCCAGCACGCGAGGCCGTAGCCGACACCGCCGGCGGCCCCCGCACCGGGAGCGTGCGGGTCGCCGCCCAACTGACGCGCGACCTTCTCGAGCCGCTCCTCGAGCACCGCGATCTCGCGCGCCGAGGCTCCCTTCTGGGGTCCGAACACGGCCGCCGCTCCGTCCGGGCCCAGGAGAGGGGCCCGAACGTCCGTGAGGACGACGGCCCCGTCGACCGGCGGACGCCGGTGACCGATCGCCTCCAGCATCGGAACGCCGGCATCGGTGCTGGCCGACCCGCCGATCCCGAGCACCAGTCGCGGGGCACCGGCGTCGAGGACCGCCGCGATCACCTCGCCGAACCCGCGGCTCGTCGCGCCGAGCGCATCGAGCTCGGGCATGAGCGGGAGACCGGACATCTGGGCGAGCTCGATCACCGCGGTCCCGTCCGGCAGCTCGAGCCACTCGCCCGGAGTCGGCCTGCCGTCGGGTCCCGTGACGTCGCCGACCGTGCGGCGGACGCTGCCGGGGACCGCGCGCTCGACCGCGTCGACCGTCCCCTCTCCCCCGTCGGCCTGCGGCAGGAGGTGCAAGGTGTCGCCCTCGTAACGAGATCGCCATCCGTCCGCGATCGCCTGAACAACGTCGGCGGCACCCAAGGTGCCCTTGAACGAGTCCGCGGCGATGACGGCATCCATGCTTCGACGCTACTGGAACCTGTCGAGACGGCTCGCAGACCCCGGCTTTGCGCCGTCCGGCCGACCGGCCAGCGGCCACGCCTGCAATCTCCTCACGACGATGCCTCCGCCCACGGCAGTCAGCGCCAGGCGCGTGGGGAGCCGCGGCATATAGACGGCCGCGCTCATCGCCGTGTCAAACCGGCCGGCAAAGAGCTCGATGCTCGTCGAGTCGAGCACGACCGTCAGGTCGAGAAGCCCGCCGGGCTGGAGCTCCACGCGAGCGGTGGCGACCCCTCGCTCCACCCGTCGGCACCGTTCCGGTCCAGGGAAAGCACCTCGTCGTTCGGCCGATACGTCAACGAGATGGCATGTCGGCCGTCGTCCGCAAGAAGGCCCAGATCGACTCTCGCCAGTGAGTGAGGGATCTCCAGCTGGACCGCGAGTTCAACCGGCCCGGCCTCGGACTGGAGCGGAAGCTCATGTGTCCCCTCGTCGAGCACCGCATGAATGGGCTCCTCCTCGGCGCCTCGCAAGCGGTGCGTTTCGCGGACCGGAGCGAAGGTCAGCCGCTCGCCATCCCGGAGTCGTACTTCCTGCGGCAGCGACAGGCTGCCGCACCACGTCGTGATCCACGGTGGACCGAAGTCCGTGAATCCGGGCATCCAGTGCCAGGAGTTCATCCAGGCGATCAGCAGTCGCCGCCCGTCCGCGGAGACATAGGTCTGCGGCGCGTAGAAGTCGATGCCCTGATCGACCTGGCCGTGAGAGCGCCAGGTGAACCGGCACTCGGCGAAGTCCATCTCTCCGACGAGATAGATGGTCGTGACCGCTCCCGTCCCCATCGGCGAGAACATCAGCACCCACGTGTCGTCGACGGGGAACAGGTCGGGACATTCCCACATCGACCCCATGTCGTCGGTGCCCGAAGCCAGGACGCCGAGGTACGTCCAGTGCGTCAACTCCTCGGCCGAATACAGCAGCGCGCACCCACGGCCGTCGATGCTCGAGCCGACTGGCCGGACGCGATCTTCGGCGCCAACGATCTCGTCGCCCTGGGTGCTCTTCAGGCGTGTCTGGGGGCTGGGATCCGCGTTCCGGAGGATCTCGCCATCATGGGATACGACGACATCGGCTTCGCCGCGCAAGCGGCGGTTCCCCTGACGACGGTCCGGCAGCCGGCCTACGAACTGGGTCGCGTCGCCGCGGAGATCCTACTCGCCGACGCGGGAGCCGGGCCCGACGTGGCGCGACACGTGACGTTCACGCCCGAGCTGATCGTCCGCGCCTCGGCGTGAACCCAGCCCCGCGGTGGAGCATCGAGCCGCCGCGGTTCATCGCTCTTCGGAGGCGCGACGTGCGAGCTCGCGCTCGACCTCCTCGCGGGTCGGCAGGTCGGCGCCCGCTCTGCTCACCGTGATGGCCGCGGCGGCCGCCGCGCGTCGCCCCGCGGTCGTGAGAGCCTCGGCGTCGGACCCGAGTCGTGCGTCCGCGACGGTCGCCACCAGGGCCGCCATGAAGGTGTCGCCCGCACCGACACTGTCCTCGACCCGCTCGACGGGGTGAGCGACGCGTACGCGCGCGGCCTCCGACGCGATCAGCGCGCCGTCGCCGCCGAGGGTCACCGCGACGACGCGAGAGCCCGTCGCGAGGAAGTGATCGAGGATGTCGTCGAGGCCCGCGTCCGGATACAGCCACTCGGCGTCCTCACGGCTCAGCTTGATCAGGTCGCTCGCCGACGCGATCTCCCCGGTGGTGCGGATCGCGGCCTCCCGGTCGCCGATGAGCGAGGGCCTGATGTTCGGGTCGAAGGTCAGGCGCACGCGGTCGCCCCACGCTCGGAGCGCGTCGCGGACGCTCGAGGCGCCGGGTTCGACGAAGCACCCGACGGAGCCGACGTGGACGACGTGCGCGTCGCCGAGCTCGAGAGGCTCCCCGATGCGCCACTCGATGTCGAACTCGTACCGCGCGTCGCCCTCCCGCGAGATGCGGGCCACGGCGCTCGACGTCCGGTCGAGCACGAACGACTCCGCCTCGACCTCGACCCCGGACGCGGCCAGGTGGTCGTGGATCCGCCTCCCGCGCTCGTCTCGCGCGAGGGCCGTCCGCAACCGCACGGGCA
This sequence comes from Microbacteriaceae bacterium, assembly GCA_019638805.1. Classification (GTDB taxonomy): domain Bacteria; phylum Actinomycetota; class Actinomycetes; order Actinomycetales; family Microbacteriaceae; genus JBDSKH01. The sequence goes on from JAHBTA010000001.1 coordinate 376,276, forward strand.
GGCCCAGCCGGCCGAGCCCGAGCGCGACGTTGGCGGGAGAGCCGCCCACGTGCTCTTCCGGCGCACGGCCTTCGCGTTCGACGACGTCGATCAGCGCTTCGCCGACGACGAGCACCCGATCAGCCACGCCGCACTCCCGCCTGGGTGGCGCCCCGCGGCGCATAGGACGCGCGCAGGACGGTCCGCTGCGGCGTGGCCAGCGGATCGGCGACCCGGCGGATGATCGCCTCGCCGGCGAGCCGACCCATCTCGCCGATCGGCTCCTCCAACCAGTGCGCGTCGTCCAGGGGGTAGGCGCCGTAGCCGGGGTCCCGATAGCCGAGGATCTCGACGTTCCGGTGCGAGAGCGTGCCGGCGTGGAACGCCGCGAGCAGCTGGCTCGTCAGGACGTTGTTGCTCGCCACGATCGCCGTACATCCTGCGTCCATGAGGCTCTCGGCGCACGGCTGCACGGGGTCGCTCATGGACTCAAGGTAGCGGACGAGCGTCGGGTCGAGAGCCACCGAGTGCTTCGTCAACGCCGTCCGGTAGGCCCGGACGCGTTCGGCCGTCATGCTGAGATGGCGCACGCTCGCCATGAAGCCGATCCGGGTGTGCCCGTGGGCGATCAGCGCGGACACCCCTTCGGCGATGGCATCGGAGTTGTCGGTGGTGACGACGTCGACCGGGGCGTGGGCGAGGCCGCGGTCGATGAGCACGACGGGGAAGTGCCGAATCGAGAGCGCGATAAGCCGCGCTCCGACATCGACCCAGGGGGCCGGGATTCGACGCCGCCGCGCGACGCCGTCGCTCACGAAGGGCGGCGGCGCTCGAAGTCGGTGATCTCCGCGACCTTGTCGTTCGACGGCGACGCGGGATCGAATCGATAGCCGAGCCACTCCTGCGCGAGGCGGCGCGCGAGCTCGAGACCGATCACCCGCTCCCCCATCGTCAGCACCTGGCAGTCGTTCGACAGCACCGATCGCTCGCAGCTGTAAGAGTCGGCGACGACGGTCGCCCGGATGCCCGGGACCTTGTTCGCGCTGATCGCCATCCCGATCCCGGTTCCGCAGATCAGGATGGCGCGATCCGCGTCGCCCGACGCGACCAGCTGGGCGGCCTCGATCCCGACCTGCGGATACGGCCGCACCTCGGCATCGAAGACACCCAGGTCGACGACCGACGACACGCGCGGGTCGCCGCGCAGGTCCTCGGCGATGCGATCCTTGTATCGACGGCCCGCCTCGTCGGCCCCGACGACGATGCGCCACTGCTCGGTCACCTGCGGTCCCCCTCTTGCTCGTGCAACGCGATGAATCGGTCGGCGACGGCATCCGCGAATGCCACGTCGTTGATGTGGGAGTCGGACGTCGTCACCGTGATCTCGGGGCGGAGCGCGCCGACCAGGCGCTCGATGAAGGCCGCGTCGGACGCGGGATCCGCGAACGGTCCCCCCGGCGCGTCGTAGCTGTCGAAGCCTCCGCGCGGGACGAGGACCTCGACGCTCCCGACCGCCGCGTTGAGCCGGGCCGCGACCTCGTCGGCGATCCGGAAGAGCTCCTCCGGCGTCGCTCGCACCGCGGTCACCTGGGCGTTGTGCCGCACCAGCGGCCGGGATCCGTCGCGGAGCTGCTCGGGCACCGTGTCGAAGGCGCCGAAGTTGATCACCTCAACGGCGCCGGGCACCACGACGTGCGGGACGCCGAGTCGGCCCGCCGTACGCAGCCGATCGGGGCCCGCGACGAAGACGCCGCCGAGCAGGTCGTCGGTGACCTCCTTGATCGTGAGATCGATGACGCCGCTCAGCACGCCCTCGCCGACGAGGCTCTCGAGCGCCCGACCGCCGGAACCGACGGCATGGAAGACGATCGGGTCGAAACCCGCCCGCTCGAGGCGCTCGACGATGCGCAGGCCCGCCGGAGTCGTGACCCCGAGCATCGTCACGCCGACCGCGGGGGCGTGCTCGACCGCCGACTCCTCGGAGGTCGCCGCGATCATGCCGGCGAGCGCTCCCGCCGCGTTGCGGAGGATCGGCCGCGAGATGCGGTTGAGGCCCGCGATGTCGGTCACGGAGTGCAGGATGCACAGGTCGCTCGACTGCACGTACGGGCTCACGTCGCCGGATCCCATGGTCGAGACCAGGAGCTTGGGCACCCCGAGGGGAAGGGAGCGCATGACCGCGCTCAGCAGCGCGCTGCCGCCAGAGCCGCCCAGACCGAGCACGCCGTCGCAGCGCCCCGCCGCGCGGAGATCCGCGACGACGGCGATCGCACCCCGGCTCATGACCTCGAGTGCGTGGGCGCGGGTGTCGCTGCCCTCGCGAACGAAGCGGAGGTCGTCGAGCGATACGCCTGCGGCGCGCGCGACCTCGGTCGCGCTCACGTCCACGGGGATCGCGGGATCGGCGAGCACGCCGACGTCGATCAGGACGACGTGGAGGGCGGCGCCTTCGAGCGCCGCGCGCACGAACTCGTACTCACGCCCCTTGGTGTCGAGCGCGCCGATCAGGACCGCGGTGCGCGTCATCGCCCGCGGAGCCGGAGGTCGCGGAACGAACGGACGGTCTCCTCGATCGCGCGCTCGACGGGAAGCCGTTCGATGCTCGACGCGCCCAAGAAGCCGTCGACGTCGACCCGGTCGTACACCGCTTGCACGTTCTCGGGCTCATCGAAGGGTCCACCGTGGGCGACGACCCAGATCCCGGGACGCTCGGCGCGGGCGGCGACCGTCATCTCGGCCACCCGGTCGCACGCTTCGTCGAGCGCGAGCGCGTCCTGCGCGCCGATCATGCCGCCGACGGTGAGCCCCACGTGGGCTCCGATGACATCCGCGCCCGCGCGCGCCATCCCCGCCGCCTCGTCGGGCGTGAACGCGTACGCGATCGAGAACACGTCCTGCCGGTCGCACGCGGCGATGAGCTCGACCTCGCGCGGGTATCCGAGGTCGGTGGCGTTGATGTGGGCTCGGAAAGTGCCGTCGTAGATGCCGGCGGTGGGGACGTTCGTGATCCCCGAGAAGCCCAGTTCGATCAGCTGCCCGATGAGGCGGATCGGGTCACGATACGGATCCGCCGCGCCGATGCCGGCGATCACCGGGGTGTCGCGCACGACCGGGAGCACGTGGCGAGCGAGGTCGATCGTCATGCCGTTCGAGTCGCCGTAGGCGAGATAGCCCGAGAGGGAACCGTGGCCGTCCATCCGGAACGGGCCCGTGTTGTACGCCATGAGCGCGTCGATCCCGGCGCGGTCGGCGGCCTTCGCGATCAGCCCGACACCCGCTCCGCCGATCACGAGCGGCTCGCGCGCCGCCACGCGAGCGGCGAAGCGTTCCCGAATCTGCTGTCGAGACATTCCGGTCATGAGCTGTCACTCCTTGACGGCCGCGAGGGCCGAGTCGATGATCTGGTCGAGCTGGATGAAGACGTCCACGTCGAGCGCGGCCCGGCCGACGAAGAGCCCGTCCACGTCGACCAGTGCGACGAGCTCCGCGGTGTTCTCCGGGCGGACGCCGCCGCCGTAGAGCACGGGCAGGCGCTCCCCCGCGGCGCCGAGGTCCTGCGCGGTGTGCCGGATCACGCGGTGCGCCTCGGCCACCTGGTCGGGGGTCGCCGGAGTTCCGTCGACTCCGATCGACCACGCCGGCTCGTACGCCACCACAACGCGGTCCCACCCGTCGTCCGCGAGGCCGTGCAGGGCGACCCGCAGTTGCCGGTCGACCGTCGACGCGGCCGCGCCGACCCGGCGCTCGTGCCCGAGCTCGCCGACGCACAGCAGGGGCCGCAGCCCGGAGTCGAGCGCGCGGCGCACCTTCGCCCGCACGAGCTCGTCGTGCTCGTGGTGGTCCCGTCGGCGCTCCTGATGACCGATCTCCACGAGCGTCGCTCCGGCGTCGACGAGCATCCGGGCCGAGACGTCACCGGTATGCGCCCCGTCCGGTTCGGGATGCACATCCTGCGCCCCGACGAGCACGCCGGAGCCGGCCAGGACCTGGGCCACGCGGGCGATCGCCGTGAACGGAGGGACGACGAAGAGCTGCGTCGTCGACGACCGGGTGGCGGCGTACGCCGCCAGGCTCCGAGAGTACGCCTCCGCTTCCCCGAGCGTCTTGTTCATCTTCCACGACGTCCCCAGCCACGGGGCCGAGCGAGCGCCCGCGATCATCGGTCAGACCGCCGCCCGGTCCCGCGAAGCGCCCAAGAAGGCCTCCGCGACGGCGGGCGGGATGGCGACGTCGACCTCCTCGCGCGCCACGAGGCTGGAGGCGAGCGCCTCCATCGTGAAGGTGTTCACGACCGTCTCCGCGAGGGAGACCCGCGGCGCGGACGCCCCTCGGACGACCTCGGCGACGTTCAGCAGCTGATCCTGGAACGCGTTGGAGCGCGGAACGGCGAGCCGGTCGTCGATGGTGCGGAAGATCCGCTCGCTGTCCCGATGACTCGTGGGGATGGAGCGGCGGATCGTGATCTCCGTCTCGTCGTAGATCGTCCAACTGAAGGGGAGGTAGAGCGTTCCCAGCTCGGCGGAGATCTGGAGCTCCTGCGTCGAGTCGGAGATCTCGCTCGCCTCGATCATGCCGACGACGCCGTTGGCGTAGTCGATGAGTCCGAGGATCTTGTCGCTCGTGCCGAACTCGTTCGCCGGGCGGCCGAACGCGGCGACCCGGGTGGGGATCGACGCCGCCACGTGGGTGCACGCGTTGATCGCGTAGGCGCCGATGTCGTAGAGCGCCCCGCCGCCCTGATCGGCGCGGAATCGCCACGGGCGGTTGGGGTCCTTCGGGTCGATCCCCAGCTCCGAGGCCAGGTTGACGTACGTGAAGCTGGCGCGGACGTGATCGATCGCGCCGAGGGCGCGCGCGTCGAGCAGCCCGTCGATCCGCGTGATCGCCGGGTGGTGGCGGTACATGAACGCCTCGGTGATGGTCGCACCGTAGCTCGCGGCGAGTTCCCAGACCTCGAACGCCTGGGCACCGGTGAGCACGAACGGCTTCTCGCAGAGGATGTGACGGACTCCCGCCTCGACGCACTGCCGGATGAGCTCGAGGTGGGTGCTCGGCCAGGTGGCGATGATGACGGCGTCGAGGTCCTCGACGCGGAGCATCTCGGCGACGTCGCCGTAGGCGTGCGCCCACCCGAAGCGTTCGGCGAGGGCGGCAGCCGCCGCGGGGTTGGCGTCGGCGACGGCGACGAACTCGACGTCACGCGGGATCGCAGCCGCGGCGGTGCCGTGCACGCCCGCGATGTAGCCGGCGCCGATGACGCCGAGACGGACGGGAGACTGAGCGGACATTCTTCTCTTCCTTTAGCGGTAGGCGGAGCTCAGCGATGAGCGTCCAGGACGCGTTGGACGTTGGCGAACAGCACGTCGTCCTTGGCGGTCTCGGGGATGTCGGCGGCGAGCACGGATCGATGCACGTCGCCGAGGTCGTAGAACGGGGTGTCGCTGCCGAACACGACGCGATCGGAGCCCACGGCGGCGACGAGCTCCTCGGTCAGCGCGGGGTCCGACTGATAGGCGATGTCGAAGTAGACGTGCGGGAACTCGCGCACGATCTCGATCGCCTCGGCCTTCTGCTGGGAGCTCAGGAAGGCGTGCCCGAGGAAGGTCGTGACGTTCGGGAACCGGCTGACGACCGTTCGCACGGCGGCGGCGGACTCACCCGACCCGGGGTCCGGCGAGCTGTGCATCAGGCAGATCGCCCGGCGGTCGTCGAGGATCTCCCAGAGCGGGTCGACCCGGAGCGGGGTGTCGAGGTAGTAGCCCTCGAGCGTCGGATGGACGGCGATGCCCGCGAGGCCGAGCTCGTCGAGGATGCGGATCAGCTCCGTGACGGCGTGCTCCTCGTGCCGCGGCTCCACGAGCCCGAAGCCCGTGGGGAAGCGATCGGGGTGATCCCGCACCGCCGCGGCGACGACGTCGTTCATGCGCCGCGTGTCGACGATGCCCTCGACCTGACGATCGGCCGCCGCCGGCGAGAGCAGCGCCTCGCTGACCGCCGCGGCATCCATGCGTCCGATCAGCTCGTCGACCGTCTGCCCGATGTTGTTCGCGACCGTCTTGCCCACGTGGGCGTGGACGTCGATCACCCGGCGCGTCATGGCGCGGTCTCGGTGTCGACGACGTCCGTGTGCATGAGGACGGGCTCGCCGGGGGCCACGATGAGGTGCGCGGTCTCGGGCGTGCCCGACTCGGGCCCCGCGGGGCTGTACATGACGAGCAGGCGCAGCGGCTCCCACCCGGTGTTGTGCGAGTCGTGCCCGACTCCCGTCGGGACGTAGACGGCGTCGCCGGGGCCGATCGGCATCCGCAGGTTCTCGCCGACCCCGAACGAGCCGTGGCCGGACAGGACGTACACGATCTCATCGCTCTCCGGGTGGTCGTGCCACTCGTGCGACTTGCCCGGGAGCACGACGACCTCGCCGCACGACAGGGTCGAGCCGTGGGTCTTCTGGCTGACGAGCCACTTCGCGACGCCCCAGGACAGGACCGTGGTCTCGACGTCGTTCGCGTTGACGACGCCGGTCACCGGGCACGCTCCGTCGCGTCGGCCGGGAGCCCGGTGAAACGCCACCCGGTCTTCATCGTGAAGTCGCAGTACGTGCGGTCGAGGATGAGCATGAGGGAGACCATCCCGTCGATGAAGCGCGCGTTGTGCAGGGGGCCGCAGTCGAGCCAGCGGAGGCCGAGGTCGCTCGCGAGCTCGGCGACGGCCGCCTTGGCCGCTTCGTCGTCGCCCGCGATCTTGACGTCGGGCCGCTCGGCGTCGTCGGCGTTGATGGTCGCCGCGAAGTTGTCCTTGAACGCGGCGACGAGTCCCTCGCTGCCGCCCAGGGCGTCCGCCGTGAACTCGGCCGCCGCGCGCTCGTTGTGCGCGAGGTGATCGAACGGGTTTGAGATGTCGATGACGATCTTCCCGCGCAGCGCCTCGCGGAGGCTGGTCACCGTTGGGACGACCTCCGGGAACGGGATCGCCAGGACCACGAAGTCGGCGCCCTCGACCGCCTCGGCGGGCGTCCCCGCGAAGACCGGCGCGAACCCGAGCTTCTCCGCCGTGGCGTTCCCGGCGTCGCGCGTCCCGATCCGCACCGAGTGGCCGGCCCTCGTCCACCCCGCCCCGAGCGCCTTGGACATTAGTCCCGTTCCGAGGATCGCGATGACGCTCACAGCTGGACCTCCCCGCCGAATGCCGAGGCGACGTGCGAGACCTGCGGGGCCGTGACGAGGAACGGCCCGATGAGCTCGTCGAAGGAGTGGAAACCCGGCGACGACACGAAGCGCTCCGTGTGGTCGCCGATCTCGCGCCACGTCACGAGGAACACGTAGTGCCCCGGGCGTTCGACGTCGGCCATCAGCCGGGAGCCGAGGTGGCCCTCCGCCGCGCGCACGAAGGCCACGGCGTTCTCGAACACCTCCTCGAACTCGGCGCTGCGCTCGGTGTCGATCTCGATCGCTGCAATCTCCAGAACGCTCACGCGTCGGCTCCTTTCCGCGGCTCCGCGGTGTGAACATCGCCGGGGCTGGCACAGCGATGGGACGGGTCTGGCCAGCGCGGTGTGGCCGCACTGCCAAATGGATTGGGCCGACTCTAGCCGCGTGGGCGCGCCGGGGTCAAGTCGCCAAGACTTGGCGTGTTGACAGGCAACGAGGGGCCTGCTTTACTCGGCTCTCAAGTTGCGAAATGGATTGGGCACAGCCAAGGTGGCTGCCAAAGCGATTTTGCAACCCGAGCGGTCGCTGCGGCCCGTAGGGTCGCAGCGGGACCGCTCAGCGGCGGTTCGCACCCGCGGGCCGCGAATCCCTCACACCGTCGCGACGACCTCGAAAGCGCGGAGTCGCGCCGTAGGATGCAAAGGAGCACCAAGTGAAGTTCACGAGGCATCGGCTAGCCGCAACCGTGATCGCAGCGGGACTCGTCGCCGGCCTGGCCGGCTGCGGGACCAGCGGCGGCACGGGCAACACGGGCACGACCGGCGACTATGTCGCGCCAGAGTCCGACATCACGGCCTCCCTTACCGTCTCCAACTGGGGCAACCCCGGTGACGAGGCGCTCTACAACGCCGCGATCGAGCGCTTCAACGAGCGATACCCAAACGTGACGGTCACCAACAACGTCACCCAGGTCGTCAACTGGAGCGACTACATCAACAAGATCCTGACGTCGATCGCGTCGGGCGACTCGCCCGACATCATCAACATCGCGACCGAGGGCGTCGAGTTCGGCTTGAGCAAGGACCTGTTCCTGCCCCTCACCAACTACATCAAGCAGGACGACTCGGTGCAGGCGCTGATCGACGACATCGACCCGACCCTCATCGACGGCTTCACCAAGGACGGCGACACATATCTGCTGCCGAACAACTGGAACGCCATGGTCATGTATTACAACAAGGCGATGTTCGACGCGGCCGGCATCGACCGCCCGAGCGACGACTGGACGTGGGACGACTTCCACGCGATCGCAGAGAAGCTGACGAGCGGCTCGGGAAGCGGCAAGACCTACGGGTTCGGGCTGCAGACCTACACGTTCGCCTACTACCCGTGGCTCTACTCGAACGGCGGCTCGATCGCGACGGATGACCTGAGCGCCCCCGCCCTCGACTCGCCCGAGACAATCGAGGCCGTGCAGTTCCTCCAGGACCTCGTCCTCAAGGACGGCATCGCCCCGGACCCCGCGGGGACGGAAGCGAACCAGCTGTTCCAGGCCGGGAAGATCGCGATGACGGCCGCCCCGGCGAACCTGTCGGCCATCCTGGTGCAGGACGTGCCCGACCTCGAGTTCGGCATCCTTCCGATGCCGCAGAAGAAAGAGAAGAAGACGGTGTTCGGCGCCGCCGGATTCTCCATCTACAACGGGTCGCAGAACCAGGACCTGGCGTGGGAGCTCATCAAGGAGTTCGCCAGCCAGGACACGCAGGCCGGTTGGGCCGAGCTGGGCACTTCGAACCCGACGACGCGCACCGCGGCGACCTCGGACGTGTTCGTCGACCGCCACCCGGACGCGTCGGTGCTCTACGACGCCATCCAGTACGCGGAGCCGGTCGCCGCTCCGACCTTCTTCACCACGCTGGAGCCCGCGTTCCAGCGAGCGCTACAGGCCATCATGGCCGGCGGCGACGTCGCTGACGAGCTCTCCAAGGCGCAGGCGGAAGTCGAGGCAACTGTCGGCAATGGCTGACCTAATCACCCGCGACGCCACGTCGCAGACCTTCCGGGCGGGACGCGCGCGTCCCGCCCGGAAGGGCCCCGGCCGACGTGAAGCGATCGCCGGCTACCTGTTCGTAGCCCCGTCCGTCCTCGGCTTCCTGGTCTTCGTGCTCGGGCCCCTGCTCGCGGCACTGTGGTTCAGCTTCACTCGCTACGACGTCATCTCGCCGCCGACCTTCATCGGCCTGGACAACTACGTCCGTCTGTTCCGCGACGAGCGACTCGGCCTCGTCTACTTCAACACGATCATCTACGTGATCGCGGCGGTGGTGCTCATCAACGGGCTCGGTCTGCTCTTCGCGGTGCTCATCAACGCCCGGATGCCGCGAGCCCTGACCTACGTGTTCCGTTCGGTCTACTTCTTCCCCTCCCTGGTCGCCCTGGCCTACATCTCGCTCATCTGGCAAGCGCTCTTCCAGCGCGACACCGGGGTCATCAACTACTACCTCGAGGTCATCGGCGCCGACCCGGTCAACTGGCTGAACAGCTCGAGCCAGTCGCGGTTGAGTGTCATCATCGTCGACGTCTGGCGCAACGTCGGCTTCGCGATGCTGATCTACGTCGCGGCACTGCAGGAGGTTCCGAAGGAGCTGGAGGAGGCGGCGCAGATCGACGGCGCGGGGCCATTCACGCAGTTCCGACGGATCACGGTCCCGATGATCAGCCAGGCGATCTTCTTCAACGTCACGATCACCGTCATCGGTGCGTTCCAGATCTACGAGTCGATCATCGTCCTCACCAAGGGCGGACCCGGCGACTCGACGCGCAGCATCGTCATGTACATCGCCGAGAAGGCCTTCGCCGACTTCGACCTGGGATACGCGGCCGCCATCTCGATGACGCTCTTCGCGATCATCCTCCTCGTAACGATCGTCCAATTCCGAATCCGGAGAGCCTGGGTCCACTATGAGTAGCGCCGCCGTCCTCCCCTCGCGACCGCGGTCCCGGCGACGTCGGTTCCCGGTCGGCAGCGCCGTCGCCGTCGTCATCCTGAGCCTGGGCGGGATCGGGATGATCGCGCCGTTCCTGTGGATGATCGTCACGGCGCTGAAGTCCCCGGAGCACCTGTTCGACGTGCCGCCGAACTGGATCCCGCTCGAGTTCGAGTGGGACAACTTCTGGAAGGCCGTGAACGGTCCGCTGCCTCTGTTGCGGAACCTGTTCAACAGCACGTTCATCGCCGTCGTCGGGACGCTCGGCATCCTCATCACGGCGCCGATGGCCGGATACGCGTTCGCGCGGCTGCAGTTCCGCGGTCAGAACGCGATCTTCCTGGGCCTGCTCGCCTCGCTCATGGTGCCGGTCCAGGTGACGATCATCCCGCTGTTCCTCATCATGCGGAATCTGGGCGTCATCAACACCCCTTGGAGCCTCATCCTCCCCGCTCTCACGTGGGCGTTCGGGGTCTTCCTGATGCGCCAGTTCTTCCTCACGGTGCCGAAGGAGATCCTCGAGGCGGCGCGCATCGACGGGGCGGGTCCATGGAAGACCTACCGCCTGGTCGCGCTTCCGCTGGTGAAGAACGGGCTCAGCGCGCTCGGCGTCATCGCATTCCTCAACAATCCCTACCTGTGGAATGCGTACTTCGCGCCGTCGATCTTCCTCAACAGTCAGGACACGGCGACCCTGCCGCTTGCCCTCGTGCTGATGCAAGGGCCGTTCAGCACCGGTCAGATGAACGTCGTCATGGCGGCGACGACCCTCGCGGTGCTCCCGGCTCTGATCGTCTTCCTCGTTGCGCAGCGCTGGATCATCGCCAGCCTCACGCAATCCGGGGTCAAGGGCTGACGCCGAGGCGGCGGATCGACTCGCGCCGCACCAGCGTGCTGGCGATGGCCATGTGCTTCTCCGTGCGCAGCGGCTCGCCCTTGAGCTCGGCGACCAGGATGTCGACCGCCACGGCACCCATCTCGTAGTAAGGCAACGCCAGCGTCGTCAACGCTGGTGATAGCGCCTCGGCCACGATCTCCTGATTGTCGAATCCGACGACGGAAAGATCCTTGGGGATCGCGAGGCCTGCCTCCCGCGCTGCGCGATAGGTGCCCATCGCCATCCGATCGTTGAAACAGAACACGGCGGTCGGGCGCCGTGAGCGGAAGAGCGCCGACGCTGCCTCGTAGCCATCCATGGCGAACGTACTGCGGCCTGCCACTACGAGAGACCTGTTGAACCGGATCCCCGCGTCCCTCAGCGCGGCGCGATATCCCTCAAGTCGTCCTTCGCGCGCGGGGATGGAGGTCATCGTGTTGATAAAGGCGATCGACGTGTGGCCGGCACGGATCAGCTCTTCCGTCGCGGCGTAGCCGCCCTGATACTCGTCGGGGTAGACCGAGCGATGAGCTCGCTGAGTCGATTCAGCGTTGACAACGATGAGAGGCTTTCCGTCGAGTGAAGTGGGCACGTCAAGTACACGATGATGCCCTGCGGCATATAAGACACCATCAACCTGATGCCGCCATATCGCAGAGATTTCGCGCTCTTCGACAATCTTCAGCTTGCCGGTGGTCATTACGATCAGGAGCCATCCGTGACGCGATGCCGCTTCCTGCGCGCCAAGAATCAGCTTGCCCGCATATGGAGTCGTTGCTATCTCATCGCTGAGCAGAGCAAGGGTGTTCGATCGATGGGTTCGGAGTGCGCGCGCGAGTCCATTGGGCTGATAGCCCAGTTCTCGGGCCGCGATCTCGACTCGTTCGCGAGTCGCATCCGCCACCCGCGCACCCGGAACTCTGTTGAGCACGTGCGACACTGTCGTCGGAGACACGCCGGCGCGGAGCGCGATGTCGGTGATGTTCGGACGTCCCTGTCGAGTCACCTGGCGCCCTCCCGGTGGATCATTTTGAGTACGAGTCTATGCGGCACGCTTGAAGGTCAGCCTTCATGGTCGGGTACGCCGGGTCTCAGCGAGCCGGGGACTTGATCTCGGCCGGATTGCCAAAGCTGTGCCAAATCGTTACGGCGCGTAGAGTAGACCGGAACGATTGTGCGGAGGGGACGCATGACTGAATTGCAGACAGGCAAGCGAATCATCGTCAACACAGAGTTGGCGTCGAAAGTTGACTGTCATGCGCAACGTTCAGCGGGAGACGGTGCGTAGTGCGTCCGGGTGGACCTGGTGGTTCACAACTCACCGATGGCCTGTCCGAGCTGGAGGTACATCCGGCTGACGATTTCGTCGTCCACGGTGTAGCGGATGCGTTGTCCGCTGCGGGCTTGGTCGATAGGTGGGTCGGCGCGCAGCAGGCCGGCTTGGAGCATGGCCTGGAGGGAGGCGGCGACCGTGGGGGTGGGGAGTTCGAGCGCTGCCGCGATCTGTCCGCGGGTGGCGGGTCCGTGTTCTCGGAGGTAGCCGATGATGCCGGCGCGGACGAGGTTGCCGAGAGCCTTGATGGGATCCTCCAGCCACTCGCTCCATCCGTTCGAGTTAGTCGCTGGTCGTCTAGACATGGGACCCATTCTCCCGTTCTGTCGTCCTCGAGCTACCAGCCGAGCGGATGTATTGACTATTCGCTTGTCGAGAGCGTATACCTATAGCATTCGCTTTACAACCAGGACGATTGGGGGAAAGTCAGTGGCCGCAACGAATCGAAACCGCCCGCGGGTTCTTGTCATTGCGGTTGGCGCACTGCTGTTGGCGGTACTGGCGATTGCGTTGATCGTCGGCCTGATCGCACGGAACGATGGCCCGACTAACCCGGGGACCGGATCCACTCCGTCGCCCGGCGGCAGCGGTCCGTCCTCGTCGCCTCCAGCGGGGGACGGTGTGGTTGACGTTTCGGTGGGCGATCGCGGGTGGGTGGCGGAGCCAATCACGGTGGATCCCGGTCGCTACATCAGAGCGGCGCTCGAGGCCGCCGGCACGTTCGACACGACGTTGTCGACTCGGTCGGAGTGGGTGGAGTGGTTGGAGACATGGTTCACGCCGAGCCCGCTCTATGACGACGAGGCGGACGCACTCGAGCAGATGGCCGGCTACAAGGATGAGCTCGACACTTCCGTCCTGTTGCCTCAAGCGGACTGGGACGACCTCGCAGCCGAGGGCGGTCGCGTTGAGGCGCACGTCTCGGGGGCCATCGACTACCTCGAGCTTCCCGAAACCACGGAGAAGAAGGTATGGACCGGGACCGCTCAGGTGGTGCTGACATACAGCCGCACCGCCGAGGGGCAGTCCTACAGCTATGAGGACACCGTCCGGGTGAGTGTGCAGGTGGTCTGCGGCGGCGACAGCGTCCCGACGCCGGGTTCGGCGCAGCGCCCCTCGGACTGCAAGGTGGTCCGCTTCTTCGATGAAGCGGTGGGCTGAGCTGTGCCGAAGCCTGTGCTGCTGATTGCGGGTGCGGCCGCACGTTCCAAGACGGTGCGGCGCCTGGTTGTCGGCGCGGTCGCGGTCGGTCTCATGCTCACGCTGTCGCTCGCGACTCCTCTGCTGGCTGTCCCTCTCATGCTGTCCGGCTCCGGGGCGACAGCGGGCGGGTCGCTGGTGGTCGGTGAGTGGGGGTACCCGCTGGCCGGCGACTACAACAAAGGGCGCGGCTTCGGGTGGCACCCAGTGGAGGGGTGCGCGTACTGCAGCAAGGACCACAAGGGCTACGACATGGATCAGCCTTGCGGCGCCACGGTCTACGCGACCGGCCCCGGTCGGGTCGTCCGCGCGGGGCCCTGGGACTCGTTCGGCAACGCGGTGGAGATCGACCACGGCGGCGGAGTCGTGACGGTCTACGGCCACATGCAGTGGGACTCCCTCTATGTGACTGAGGGCAGCCGTGTCGTTGCCGGCACGCCGCTCGGACTAGAAGGCACGACCGGGGTGTCGACCGGATGCCATGTGCACTTCGAGATCCGGGTCGACGGGGTCCCGGTGGATCCGGAACCGTTCATGGCCGCACTCGGCCTGCCATTGAAGTAGCCCAGATCAAGAGGAGAACGATGCGCACCGACCAGCTTCCGTCCGTCGATGTTCCGCCGATCGACCCTGACTTCTCAGCCCCGTTCTTCCAGGGACTGCAGGTGATCGCGTCGTACCTGCTGGCCGCCGCGATGATCGTCGTGTTCATCATGCTGGTGATCGCGATCGCCGCGCTGGCGTTCCGGGGACTGGCGCCGGAGCGGGTGCGGACCTGGGCGGGGGAGAACATCGTCTGGATCTTCCTCGCCGCGGCCGGGCTGGGCGCCGCATCCGGTCTGTTCCAGTGGTTCGTGAACTTCGACTTCGGATTCTGACGCAATGGTCGGCCTGGCTTCGGCGATCACGGCGGCAGCGCTCGCGGCCGCCGGTCTCCTTGGTGCCGCGTCCGCCGCAGTCCCCGCCAGAGGAGTCCCCGCCGCCGTCAATGAGGATGCGGTCCCAGTGACGGGCTTGTCGTGGTCTTCGCCAGCGTTCCCGGTGGACTGCTCCTCGGCGAGCCGGCAGGTGAGCTGCACCCCGGAAGACCCGACCGAAGTGCGCCCGCAGACCTGCTTCACCGGAGTGCCGTTCGAGGGCAGCACTGCGATGGTGTGCACTACCTACGAGGACCATCAGGACGCGCTCCGCGCCGTCGGCGGACGCATGGTCTCGGTCTCCTACGGCTGCAGCTTCGGGGACCTGGTGTGCTCGACGTTCGAGAACTTCGGGCGCGCGATGGCGATCGGCGCGACCGCGTCCGCCTTCGCCATGGCGATCAGCACATCGTTCGACACCACCTCCCCACTGTGGGAAGCGGCGGTCGACGAGTGGTCGTTCTGGCATTGGGCGGTGCTCGCCGTGCTGTTCGGGGCGATGGTCTGGTCGATCGCCGCCGCCGTGGTCTCTCGCGACCGGGACCAGCTGGTGTCCGCGCTGGTGCGGTCCTTCATCGCTGTCCCGGCCGTTCCGATCACACTGTGGGGGATCGGGCATCTGGTGAACGCGCTGGATGACATGACCTGGTACATCCTGAACCGCGACGGGCCCGGGTCGCTGTACATCACGCTGCAGAAGGTGATGTGGGCCGGCGGGGAGTCGAACTACTTCTTCGCCTTCCTCGTCCACGGCCTCCTGCTGCTGGGGATGCTGTTGCTGACGTTCGTGTTCATGTTCCGCAACCTCTCCCTCGCCGTGCTGATCGCGGTCGGCCCGTTGGCGTGGATGCTGTTCCCCGTCCAGAGCGTGGGACCGCAGTGGGTGACCCGCTACATCTCTGCCCTGACCGCGCTGCTGCTGACCGGCCCGCTGACGATCGGGTTCCTGTCGCTTATCGTTAATGGCCTCGCGGACCTGGAGACGATCTGGGATCCCCGCGCCTGGCCGTTGTTGATCGGGCTCGTGATGGTGGTGTTCGCCCCGTTCGCGGTATTCAGCCTGTTCAGCTTCGTCACCGGCGCCGCAGCCGACGCGATCGGCTCCCGGCTCGGCAGCGGCGCCGCTCGGAGCACCGGCTTTGCCGCTCGCACCGCGGCGACCCTTCCTACCCGCGTCGCCGCGCTCCCCGCCGGTGGCGGTGCCGGGGCAGGAGGCGGCGGCGCGCCACGCCCGTCGGCACCGCCGACGCGGGTCGGGGCGGCCCCGGCAGCCCAGCCGCAGCGTCAACCCGTGGCAACCGCAAGTCCAAGTTCAGGGAGGCCACGATGAGCGCCACCGTCCATGCCAGTCCGGATCCCGCGCGGCCGGTCAGGCTGCCACACCGCTCACGGCAGGGCATCGTCCTGGGGCTCGATGGGTGGCAGCTCACCTTCCTTATCGCTGCGGCTGCGGTGGTGCTGATCGCGGTGAACCGGTTCGGCCTTGTCGGGCTCTTGTTCGCCGCGCCCATGTATCTCGCGCTGGGCGGGGTCGCGCTGGTGACGGTGCAGCACCTGTCGGCGCCGCGGATGTTGGGTCTGTGGCTGTCCAAGCAGACCCGTCATCTGGCTGGCGCGTCCACTCACCAGTTCCGTCCGGAGCGGGCACGGCTCGCAGGGACGCTGAACCTGCCGGGAGTGCGGGCGTCGGTGCAGCTATGGGATGCGGACGGGATCGCGTCGGTGTACTACCCGCAGCAGCGGACGGTGTCGATCACCGCGGAGCTCGAGGTGCAGGGGTTCCTGATGACGGATGCGCCAGGCCGGCTGGATCTCGCGCGGGCGTGGTCGCCGGTGCTGGCGTCACTGACTCAGCGGCCGGGGATCAGCCGCGTGACCTTGCAGGAGCGCACCACCCGCACCACCATCCGACCGGCCCGCGACAGCTACGAGCAGGCGTCCCGCACCCGCCTCGTCGACCCGGCAGGGCCGGCGGCGGTCAACTACGAGGCTGTGCTGGATGCCTCGGAACGGTTTGCGGTCGGGCATCGCAACTACCTCACCCTGACCCTCGACCTCGTCGCCCTCGGTGCCCAGCTGAAGGGGCTCGGTGGGGGCCGCCAGGCGATCCAGGCGCTCGCGTCAGTCGAGGCCGGCAACCTGACCGAAGCGCTCACCGCCGCGCACGTTAGGGTGCGCCGCTGGCTCACGCCCCGCGACGTCGCCGAGCTCGCCCGCACGGCATTCGATCCCGCGTCCATCCCGATGCTGAGGAACCGACCCGCGGACCTGGCCGGGGTCGATCCGGTCGGGATCGGGCCGATGTATCTGGAGGAGCCGCGCGGACGGAACGGGATTGTGTTGACCGATTCGGCCGTGCACACCACCATGTGGGTGCACGAATGGCCCCGCTCGGATGCCCCGATCGGATTCCTGTCCCCGCTGGTGTTCGCGCGGCACCCGGTCACCAACGAAGCGGTGTCGCACGTTCTGTCGATCGTCGCCTCGCCGATCCCGGTCGGGAAGGCGCTGCGGAACATCCGGGACGAGAAGAAGGTGTGGCGCGGCAACGAACGCCTCCGCAGCCGCCGCGGCACCCACGGGTCGATCGTGGACGAGGCGGACTGGTTGGCACTCGAGCAGCGCGAGCAGGAACTCGTCGCCGGGCACGGCGAATTCTCCTACGGCGCGTACCTCACCGTCTCCGCCGACACCGAGGAGCAGCTCGAGCAGGCCGTCGCCGGCGCCCGCAACGCGCTGTCGGTGGCGGGGATGGAGGCGCAGATTCTCTACTGCCAGCAAGCCGAAGCCCTACTGGTAAACGCACTGCCGCTCGGGCTGGGGATCCGATGACCGGGCAACTGCTGCAGTTCACCCCGCCGCGGGAAACCCGCGAACAGAAGCGCGCCCGACGGGAACTGATCCGCGACCTGGAGCGTGCGATCCGACCCGAACGGGCATCGCGGGCCGAGCGGGCTCTGCCCGAGCCGGCAGTGCCGGGGCCGTTCGGTCCCGGCCTCCAACAAGGCGGCTACTGGAACCTCGCGTCCGCGTTCATCCCGCCGCACCGCGCCACCAGTCAGCACCTTGCCGGGATCTACCCGTTCGTCGCCGACACCGGCATCGGCCACGCCGGCCCGGTCATTGGGGCGGATCTGAATGCGGACGCGCTGTGGCACTTCTCCCCCTGGGACGCCTACGCAGACACCTCCGATCGGGGCGCGTTCTCCACCAACATCCTCGTGCTCGGCGCCTACCGATCCGGGAAATCCGCCGTCGTGAAGACCCTCGCGGTCCGCTCCCTCGCCTTCGGTCACCAGGCTGTCGTCCCCTCCGACGCGAAAGGAGAGTGGGTGGTCGTCGCCGAAGCGGTCGGCGGAACCGTGATCCGCCTCGGCGGTGGCGGAACCGCCCGGCTCAACCCGCTCGACCGCGGACCCCGCCGCACCGGCAGCAGCGACGAACAGGATGAGCAGATGGTGCGGCAACGTCGCGCCGCCACCCTCATCTCGCTGATCGAGCTCACCGTCGACACCGGCCGGCTCACTGCCGCCGAGCACGCCAGCATCCACCTCGCGCTGCAACGCGCGGTCGAACACACCGGCGGCGAACCCACGCTGCGGCACGTCTACACAGAGCTGGAGGCGATCGCGACCAGCAAGGGCGCGAAGGACGCCGACCTCCGCGACGCGGCAACCGGTCCCCGCTATGCGCTGCGCCGCTTCGTCGAAGGAGACCTGTCGGGACTGTTCGAAGACGCCTCGACCGTCGCCTTCGACGAGACCGCCCCGATGGTGGTTGTCGACACCAGCGAGCTGTTTGCGCGCGGCGACCTCGTCGCCCGCCTGACGCAGGTGTGCACGACTGCGTGGGTGCAGGCGGTGATCTCCGACCGCAACGCCCGGCGCACCCGGTATCTGATCCGCGAGGAAGGGTGGCGGGATATGTCGTCCCTGCCGGCGCTGCAGATGTACCAGCAGTGGCTGAAGCTGTCCCGGCACTACGGGATCAGCAACATCGTGATCCTGCACAAGATGGGCGACCTCGACGCGGTCGGCGACGCCGACTCCCAGGAGCGCAGCCTCGCCTACAGCGTGGTCGGCGACATCGAGAACAAGTTCATCTTCCGCACCAACCAGCAATCCGCCGCCGACCTGCGTGCCCGCCTGGATATGTCCGAGTTCCACGTCGAGATGGCCCGGCAACTGCGGCAAGGACAGTTCATCGGCTACGTCGGTCAGTACGCCTACCTGGTCGACGCATTCGCCACCTCGACCGCGTGGGAGTACCAGCTGTTCAAGACCGACGACGCGCTGCTGGGCGACAAGGCCGACGCGGGCGACATCCTGCTGCCCGATCACCGCAGCGACATCTGGGCTACCCGAACCGACCTCGAGGAGACGTGATGGGACGCACCGACACGCCGCGCGCGTTTGCCGACATCGCTGGAACGAATGCCGACTACCGCAGTCCCGGCGCCGACAAAGCCGATGGCCTCATCGGGGCTAGCAGCGAGTCAATCCGTGCCCTGGTGCTGCGCCGCACGATCTGGGAGGCACGCCGGCTCGGCAGTTCCGTCGAGTTGACGACCGCGGGCGACCAGGGCGAGCACCGCATCCTTGTCACCCCGGACGGGCAGCTCAGCGCCGCTGACAAGGGCAGCAGCGCGGATGTCTTCATCGAGCTCCTCGCCGACGCCGGCGACGTGCACGATGTGGCACCCCTCCACGCGCTCCGCACACCGGCCCCCCTGCCCGGTCGGACGCCACCCAAGGTCGATTCCGTGCGTCCGTCGTTCATCGACCCAGCACTGGCGACGACCGCGGACGGGCTGGTCGGGGCGCTCACTAGGTGGGGTGCGCCGATCAGGCCCACCGCGGCGCAGGCGCGCCACCTGGAGAACGTGCGGGCGACCTCGAGGCATTGGGCGGGATACCGCGCGATCGCGGTCGCCAACGGGAAGGGCGGCGTTGGCAAGACGATGACCAGTGCGATGCTCGCCGCGGTGTTCGCCCGCAACGGTGGCGGCGGGGTGCTGGCCTGGGACAACAACGACACCCGCGGCACTCTGGGCTGGCGCACCGAGTCCGCCGATCACGACGCCACGATCATCGACGCCGTCGCCGCCGCACCGGCGCTGCTCGACCCGGCGGCGTCCGCGGCTGACATTGCTGGGGTCGTGCACCACCAGGGCGAGGACCGGTACGACGTGCTGCGCTCCAACCCGCAACTGCTCGCGACCGAGCAGCGCATCGGCGGCGTCGAGTTCGATCAGCTGCTGCAGGTCGCGGCGCGCTACTACCGGCTGGTGATCTTCGACTCCGGCAACGACGAGTCAGCCCCGAGATGGCTGCGGATGATCGACTCGGCCCACCAGCTGGTGATCCCCACGCTCACCGCACCCGAGTCCGCGGAATCGGCAGCGCTGCTGCTGGAGGCGCTCGCTGACCGGGACGAGCGATCCGCCGAACTCGCCCACGATGCGGTGGTGGTCGTGACCCAGGCCGAACGGGGCGACGCCGCCGAAGCTGTGCGGGTCGGCGAAGCATTCGCGGGCCTGGTCCGTGCAGTGCAGGTGATCCCGTTCGACCCGGTGCTGAAGCGCGGGCCGCTGCGGTTCGACGCGCTGCGCCCGGTCACCCGACGCGCGTGGGTTGCCGCGGGTGCTGCGATCGCCACGGGACTGCACTAGGGGCCGGCGTCGTGGTGCGGGACGAGTTCTGGCCGAAAGCCTTCGCCGTCGTGGTGGCGGGGCTGATTCTGCTGAACGTCCTGTTCGCGTTCGTCGCCGAGACGATCACGGCCCTCACCTGCGGCACTCGGCCGCAGCCGAGCGGACCCCTGTCGGGCACCTGGCTGGCGCTCAGCGGCGACCGCGCCGCCTATACGGTCGACGCTGCTTGTGAGATCCCGGTGCTGCCGATCCGGCTCGCGGACCTCGCGGCGCTCGTCCTCATCATCGCCTCGGCGGTGGTCGCGGTCACGGCGTGGTGGCGGTATCAGCAGTCGGATGCGAAGTTCGTCGCCGACCTTCGCCGTCGCCCCGGCTTCGCCACCGCCCCGGAGGTGCGCCGCCACCTCTCCGCCGCGGCGGTCCTGCGGCGCTCCGCCGTCCTTCGCCCCGGACAGCCCCGAACCTCAGCCGCCGATGTGGGGTGGCGGGTGGGCCGGTCCCGCGGGATGGACGTGTACGTGTCGATCGAGGACTCGGTCGCACTCGAAGGGCCACCCCGCTCCGGCAAGGGGTACCGGATCCTGATCTCGGCGATCCTCGACTGGGCCGGTCCCCTGGTGACTACCTCGACGACGAACGACAACCTCACCGCCACCTTGCAGATGCGTCGCCGCCGCGGCGAGGTGTTCGTGTTCGACCCGCAGCACTTCTCCGGCATCCGCGACACCCTCCGTATCGACCCGATCGCCGGCTGCCAGGACCCGCTGGTCGCCGTGCAGCGCGGCACCGCGATCGTCACCGGCACCGCACTCGGCGCCTCCGCGCACAACCAGGAGTGGGCGGCCGCCTCCGCCACAGTGTTGTCGCGGCTGCTGCACGCCGCTGCGCTCGCCGGACGGGAGGTCGCCGAGCTCCACGAGTGGGGGTCGACCCCAGCGCTCGCCCGCGGCGCTGTCGAGATCCTTCGAGCGGACGGCGCCCCCGGCTGGGGCGACGGTCTCGAGGCGGTCCTGGTCGGCGACGAGAAGCTGCTGTCCTCCACCTGGTTCGGGGTGCAGGCCGCCGTCGCACCGCTCGCAATCCCCCAGATCCGCGCCGCGCTCCAACCCCGGCCGGGCGACCCGACCTTCGAGCCCGATGAATTCCTGAACGGGCAGAACACGCTCTACCTCCTCGGCTCCGGCTCCGGCGCCGGCGCGATGGGCGGGTTCCTCGCCGCGATCCTGGATGACCTGGTCGAAGTCGCCCGCCGCAAAGCCCTCGCCTCGCCCGGCGCCCGCCTTCCTCAGCCGCTCGGGCTGATTCTGGATGAGATCGCGAACATGCTGCGCTGGGCGGCACTGCCGCGGGTGATGGCCGACGGCGGCGGCCGCGGCATCTGCACGTTCGTCGTCCTCCAAGCCCTCTCCCAAGCCGAGACCGCCTGGTCACGCGCCGAGGCCGACACCATCTGGGGGGCATCCACCGCCAAAGTGCTGCTGGGCGGCGCGTCCAACGCTGGCCACCTGCGCGACATCGAGGCGCTCCTCGGGTTCCGGGAGCGGAGGCGGACGCAGCGGTCCTGGAACAGCCAGCAGCCCGGAGTGCACGGGATGGAGCACTTCGAGCGGCTTCCGCTGATGACGGTCGACGAGATCCGCCGCCTCCCCCAGGATGTCGGCCTGCTCACCTACCGCAACCGCCGCAGCGTCCTGCTGGACCTGACGGCGTGGAACGAACGCCGCGACGCCGCCACGATCACGGCGACAAAACGCAGCACGGAGCTCGAGCAGGAGGGCGTCTTCGCCGAACGCTACGCCGCGTCCAGCGACGGCCCGCGGAGCTCCGAACCTGCCACGCCCGAGGCTTCGGAGAATCCGTGAGCAACGGCCGCCGACCCGCCACCGGAAACCGGTACCGCACCGGCTACCTGCGCTCGCCCGCGTGGTTCCGCCGCCGCGACCAGTGGTTCACCGAGCAGACCGCCCGCACCGAGGAACTCCGCTGCGTCGTCTGCTGGCAGGTTGCCGTGCGCCGCGATCTCGAACTGCATCATCTCGACTACCGCCGGGTCGCCTGCGACCGCGGTCGGTGGCGCGCCGGCGAGGAGCACGAAGACCTCTGCGCGATGCACCCCGGCTGCCACGAGCTCGTGCACGGGATCATCGAAGCGGACCCGGTCCTGCGCCGGCACCGCAGTCGGCCCATCGCCACCGTGCACGCTATCCGCGTCGCCCGCGCCCGCCGCGCCGCCCATGCCGAGGCGCAGTCATGAAGAACGAGTACGACGACGAGGAAGCCTGGGGCCCGGTCGAGGACCTGATCGCAGGACTCGACCTCGACCCGCGCGACCCGCTCGGCCGGGGCGGGTCGGACGCAGCGGCCGGCAGCCGCGCTGTCCGGTGGCGCGACCTGCCCTCGGATCAGGCCCGCGGGGAATGGCAGGCACTCCGTGACTGGGTCGAATGGGTCACGGTCCGGTTCAACGTGCCCCTCAGCCTCATCCCGAACTGCTGGTGGAAACACCCGGCCCTCGTCGAAGAGCTCTCCGCGCTCCACGTCGCCTGGCGCACTGCATACGACCCGCAGGACAGCGGGCTCGGACCGGTCATGTGGCTCGAGCGGTGGAGCGCAGCCAGACCCCGCCTGCGCGAAGCCCACACCGGCTCCTGCAGCAACGGGCACAAAGACCCCAAGAGACGTTCCTGGGCGGACGTAACCGACCAGGGCGAGTGGGACGCCTGGGCGACCGACGCCCACGGCGACTGAGAAGAAGGGAAAGAGAGATGACAACCAAGATCCCGGTCACGATCGAGGGCAACCTCACCGCGGACCCGGAGCACGGCACCAGCGACGACGGAACTGAGTACGCCCGGTTCTCCGTCGCGGTCAACGACCGCCGACTCAACGAGCAGACCGGCCAGTGGGAGGACGGGGACACCGTCTTCCACCGGGTCGTCGCGTTCAACGAGCAGTCCCGGCACATCGTCGACAGCCTCCACAAGGGCGACCGCGTGCTCGTCGCCGGCGACCTGCGGTTCCGCAGCTACACCGACAAGGACGGCAACACCCGGGAGGGCCGTGACATCGTCGCCGACACCGTCGGCGCGTCGCTGCGGTTCGCGACGGCGATCGTCGAGCGCGCCCCAAAAGCTAGCGGCCCCAACGCATACGCGGAGGGGCCGGTAGCCGCGTCGGCGGCAACCGGCGCAGGGATCCGCTGACAGCTGCACAGCCGAGAGCGGGCGAGAGTCATGTTACTCTCGCCCGCTCTTGGCGTTTCACCGCTCACCACACCCCGGCGGCCATCGATCCATGGCGACGCACGACCCGAGGTACTGTTGCTTCGCCGCATGTTCACTAACGTTTATGGCGCTAAGTGTTATTAGGAGGTGGCCATGATCCCGCTTAGTTCCACGCCGGTGCCGATTCCGCCTGTAGGCCGGGCGCGGGCATTCTGGGCCGTGCCGGATGACTCGCCCGCGAGCAGAGCCGACCGCGAACGATTCACCGGCTCCTACGAGTCCGCGATCCCAGCGCCGATCGCCGACCTGGGGCTCTTCATCCCGGCCTCCCTTGCCGCCGATGTCGATGAGGCGACTGCTGCGATCCGCGACCTCGACGGCTATGCCCAGCAGCGGCTGGGTCCGGAAAGCGCCGCGGCGGGCCCGATGAGCGCGATCCTGCTGCGGACTGAGAGCGCCTCCAGCTCGCAGATCGAGAACCTCACTGTCGGGGCACGCCAGCTCGCGCTCGCGGAGCTCGAGGAGTCCCGGTCCGAGAACGCGCGGCTCGTGGTCTCGAACGTGCACGCCATGGAGGCGGCGTTGCGGCTGGCGAACCGGCTCGACGCGGACAGCATCCTGGAGATGCACCGGGTGCTGATGCAGTATGCGCGCGGGTGGGAGGAGCACGCGGGACGATTCCGTGACGAGCTGGTGTGGGTCGGGACCTCCGGGGTCGGGCCGGTCGGCGCCGTTCACGTCGCCCCGCAGGCCGAACTCGTGCCCGCCGCCATCGATGACCTGGTGCGGTTCGTTGCCCGGGAGGATATCCCGCCGATCATCCAGGCCGCCGTCGCGCACGCCCAGTTCGAGACCATCCACCCCTTCGGAGACGGCAACGGTCGCACCGGACGCGCGCTGGTGCACGCGTTGCTGCGCGGGAAGGGCATGACCCGCTCGACGACGATCCCGGTCTCCGCCGGGCTGCTCACCGACACCCAGCGCTACTTCGATGCCCTCACCGCCTTCCGCGAGGGCGACGCCGCACCGATCATCGAACGGCTCGCGTTCGCCTCCCGCTACGCCTCGATCTCGGGGCGACGCCTCATCGACGAGCTGGACGCCGTGCTGATCGACGCCCGCACCCGCACCGCTCATCTGCGCGCCGACGCCGCGGCGCTCCGGCTCATCCCGGCCCTGATCGGCCAGCCGGTCATCAACGTCAAGTTCGCCCGACAGGCGCTGGGCACCAACGACATGACAGCGCAGCGGGCAATCGCCGCCCTGGTCGACGCAGGCGTCCTCACCGAGCGCACCGGCCTGCGCCGCAACCGCGTCTACCAGCAGGAGGACGTGATCGCTGCCCTGGAGAGCTTCGCCCAACGCATCCACCGCCGCTAGCGACCACAGCGACGGTTCCCCGGCTACAGGCCCAGCGTCGGCCCGCTCCCGCCCGGCGGCACCACCGGATCCCATTCGGCCCCCAGAGCCATGTCCTCAGTGCGGGTTGGGTCGCGGTCGGCCTGGTAGTCGCGCAGCAGCGCATCCATCCGGTCGCGCTCGGCATCCAACGCACCCCTCAGCGCACGCCGCCGCACGGCTATTTCTCGGACTGCATCCTCGGCGGCGGACGAGTGCTGCCGGCCGTGACCCGCGGCGTTCAAGGCGGCGTCGCGCACATCGATCTGGCGCAGCGCATCCCGCAACGCGCGCTGGCGCTCGTCCGCCGCGGCGAGCTGCTCGACGATCGGCGGCCGGTGCGGGTCGCGAGCGGCACGTCCGAGCTCGCTGCGCGCGGCGTGGCGAGAGTCGTCGAGGGTGACCTCGGGCTTGCCGCGCTTCATCGTGTCCGCCAGCTGCTCGATCACATCCTCCCGGTTTCGTGCGATGGTCATCGCCGTGTTGGCGACACGGCCACGGGTCATGCCGACATAGAGGCCGGAGGCGTCGATGCCGGGGCCGATGTAGGAGGCGTGCACCGTCTCGCCCTGGATGCCGTGCACGGTGGACGCGTACGCCAAGTGCACATGCTCGGCGGCATAGGTGCGGGTGATGGTGCGGCGGTCCCCGGAGTCGGTGATCGAGGCAAGGTCGATGCGGTCTCGGCGGATGCGGGTGATGGTCCAGGTGGCGCGGTTGTCGACACCGGTGTCGGTGTCGTTGCGACGGGTCTGGACGATGTCGCCGACCAGGAGGTACTGCCCGTGCTGCCCGAGCGCGAACCGGTTCGGTGTGAGCTGGTGGCGGTCGAGGCGTTCCTGCTGGATGCGGTCGTTGATCTGCTGGGCCTCGGCGTTGGTCGCGGTGACCAGCGCGACCCGCTCGCCGCGGGCGGCGTGGTGCAGCCAGGCGGCGACCATCCGCTCGCGGGCCTCATACTCGCTGCCGACGGCCTTGAGCTGTCCTCGGTCGCAGAGCTCGCGGGTCACCGCGACGGCAGCGTCGTGATCGGCGGGGTCGCGCAGCCTGAGCGTGAGCGCGGCGTAGTCGGAGTCCTTAAACCGGTGCACGGCGGTCAGTTCGACGACGCTCCCGGAGCGGCGCTGCGCGGTCGCCATCGCCCCGGAATGCCCGACCGGGAGCGCCTGGAGGTGATCGCCGACCATCGCGATCCCCGCCCCCGTGTCCAGGGCGAGCTGGGCGACCGCGTTCGCGAGCTGCAGGTCGACCATCCCGCCCTCGTCGACCACGATCCGATCCCCGGGCCGGATCGGGTAGCGGCGCGGGCCCGAATAGACGACCCCGGTCACCTCGTCGGCGTCACCATTGACGAGCCGGGTCCAGACCGTCCGGCCGGTAGCGTCTTCGGCGAACCGGTAGCCGTGGTCGACCAGCAGGGCGTGGAGGCTGGACGCGGCGGTGCCAATCTCGCGGCCCGCGACAGTCGCCGCCTTCCGGGTCGGGGCGACCACGACCATCCCCCGCCCCTGGTCGTGCAGTGCGCGGCGCGCGACCTTCAGGAGGGTGGTCTTGCCGGTGCCGGCTGGCCCGGTCACCGTGACCACCCGGTTGGTGCCGGCGACTGCTCCGGCTGCGCCGACTTGTCCCGGATCTAGGTTGGTGTCCGCGTCGAGAACCACCTCAGCAAGCCGAACGATCTCCCCAAAGGGTAGGTCATGACCTGGCTCGTTGAGCCGGTCGAGGCGGGTGGCGAGGTCGAGCTTGTCCTGGGCGGTCTGCAGCGACATGAACTGCTTGACGTGTCCCGGCACCGCGGTCTCGCCGTCGAGGAAGTCGACCACGTGCGCGGTCAGGGCGCGGTGAGTGATGTCCTCGACGATTTCGTCGAGCAGTGTCCGGTCGGTGACGATCCCGGAACCAGCCAAGGCGCGCAGCGTCCCGGCGCGCACGTCGTACCGGCTGAACCGGCCTCCGCTTCCTGCTGAACGCCGGTCCGCGTCGGCGATCGCCGTCCCCGCCAGCAGGTCCCGATCCAGCCCGCCCAGCGGTGTCGTCGCGACCTTGGCGGCTGGGCGTGGCAAGTCGGCCCGCGCGTCGAGTTCGGCGATCTCCGAGCGGACCAGGTCCTGCCAGGCGACCTCGTCCAGGTGCTCGGGTTTCCCCGGGCGGTGCTGCGCCCACGCCCACCGGTCGATCGAAGCCAGCACCGCGTGGTCGGGGTGCTGTCCGGGATGAGCCTGCCGCCACCGGGCCAGGCGCAGCGCCCGGTTTGCTTCGATCTGGTTCGATCGGCGCGACAGCGGCCGCACCAGGTGAGCGAGCTGGGCGATCTCGCCGTCGGCGTCGAGGGTGTAGCCGTGGGTAGCGAGAGCGGCGACCCAGGTCGGGTCGGTGCGGGAGGCGAGATCGCCCTCGGCGTTCACGACGGTGTGCAGCTTCATCGCGACCCGCGAGTCCACGTTCGACCACTTCCCGTCCTCGCCCAGCACCTTCACCCCCAGCCACAGGTGACGGTGGATGTGCGGGTCCAGCGCGCGGGACCGCTCATGCCGCAGCTCCACCACCTCGAGCCGCGCAATCGACTCCCGGATCAGCCCGCCCGCTCCCCGCCGCGCGTTGAGCTCCCGCTGCCACATCGTCAGGGTGCGATCACGGATGCGATCCTGTAGCGCCTCGAAGCCGTCCCGCAGCTCCGGGGTCAGGAGCACCGCGAGGCTGTACGACTTGGGCATGTTCATCGTCGCGTCCAGAAACAGGTCCGCGTCCGGACTGGTCAGTACCCGCCCGCGCGGCACCCCGGTCACCGGGTCCGCACCATCAACCCACCGCGCGAACGATCCGGCATCGAGGGGGAACTCGTCGATACCCGCGCCCGTCACCGTGAAGCGGGCTATGGTGCCGCCGCCGGCACCGCCGTAGCCGACAGCGTGCTCGATCCCGCCGGATTGTTGGGCGCGAGGCGCGTCGCAGGTGCCCTCAAACGCGTAGGCGACCGCCTGCTGCACGCCATCCGATGCGACACCGCGCTTCCACCGCTCCAACCCACCCCTCACGGATCCACGGTAAGCGCGCAGCGTCGGCCCACGCCCGAGTGCCTGCGTGCATCACCCGAAGTCTGTTACTGGGTGCATCAAGTCTGTCGCGGGGACGGAGTCCGGGACCACATCAGTCGAGAAGAGCAAGACGAGGAGCGTTCTCGAAGTGCCGTCGATTTCCGGTGAGGAGCGGAAGGTCCTTCGCGATGGCACACGCGGCAATCCAGCGGTCGCCGACGTGGTTCCGCTTGTCGCCCAACGGGTGGCCGGCCTTCTGAGCCTCAGCGAGTAACCGCGCATAGGCAGCGATCACTTCGACGTCCTCGTCGATCGTCGGCGCAGCATCCAAGATCTCCTGGACTGTGGCGAGTCGCCGCTCCCCCCAGCCGTTGAGCAACGCGCCGGAGAGAATCTCCGCGCGCGTTTGGAAGGAGATGAGCGGGCGTCGCCCGGTCAGGGCCTCCGTCCATTCGTCGACAGGATGACCTTGCCTCAGTGCATTCTCACGCGGGGTGACGTAGAGCGCGCTGAAGACGTCCGTGTCGACCAGAACTGCCTGAGCGACTGCCACTCATCGCCCGATCGCCTCGAAGAAGGACGCCGCCTCTTCGTCGGTGAGTCCGGGGATACCCCCGAGCTTCGGTCCGGGCGCGCTGGCAAGAATCTGGTCGACCGGGACTACGCCGCGTACGCCAGCCGTCCCAGGAACGGGTGCTGCGGCTTCAATGACAGCGTCATGGATCAGGGCCAAGCGTCCTTTGGCGTCTCGCTCGGGAGCGCCGACGACGGAGACGTAGCCCCCCAGCAGACGACCAACTTCGGTGTCATCCGTCACGTTCGGCAGAGCAATCTTGTTCCCGACGTCGTCGGTGACCTGAAGGCGATGGGTGTCGAGGTTCACAGCACGGAGCCGTCCGACGAAAGTGACCGCTTCGGGTGTGCCGGCTGTGTCAGCCGACTTCCACGTCTCTCTTAGGGTGTCTGCGGTCTTGAAGGAGCGCGTCACCTGCCCGCTGACTTTGAACTCGACTTTCGGCGCCGCCTTCTCGAGCGCTCCTCGAAGATCACCGACGGCGATAGCGAGGGTGTCCGTAACCCAACTCGGTCGCTCGTTGAGCGCGATGGATTCGACTACGGCTTGGAACTTCTCGTCGAAGGTCTTCTCCTCTTCGAGGTCGAAGTCGAGCGAATCCTCGTCGTCGGCTCGGCGGACCAATACTTTGGTGCTTCCGGGGGCGAGCCCGATCGTGAGTCTTGCGACACGCTGCGTGCGCTTCGGCGGTCGACCTACGGCATCAGCCTCGGTCTCCGCACGTCCGAGCTTGGTGGCCACGTCCTTGAGGCTCTGCACGATGGCGATGAGGTGGTCAGCTTCGAGCTCGCCCTCTGGGGCGTCGGCGTCGATCAGTCTAAATTCGAACTGTGTTGCCATCTGGATTCACCTCCGCCCTGCTCGCGCACCTGAAGCGGCCAAGGGTATCGACACGGTCTGACCTTGGTCGTCGCTCCAGGCTAGCGGCGCGGGTGCTGGATCGGGGAGGGTGCCCTCCGATCGTGTTCAGCCCAGTGCGACCCGTAGGGCCTGGAGATCGTCGGCAGCCTGATCGAGGATCGCGAGAGCGTGCTCAGGGCAATAGTTCTTGGACCCTCCGGTTGTCGGATCCTTGATGACCAGGCAGACAGTGCCGCTTTCGATGTTGTGATTCTTTCGCGTCCGGTGACAGATTCTTCTCCGCTGAGCCGTTTCGACGCTGCACACGCCGAGCACCTTCCTGACTTGAGGCATCAGCGACTCCTTTCGATTTTGGTGCGGATGCGATCACGCACGGCGTCGCCCAGATTGTCGAGTTCGGCCAGCGCCTGTTCGGTCTGCTGCGCCGTGAGGGTCCCGCGAGCACCGGAGCCGATGCCGAGGTGCTCGTTGATCTCACGATTGAGCAGCCTGATCACGGCCTGCACATTGGAGCCGCCCCCCTGGCCGAGCCCGACCCTCGCGATGTCTCGGCCGGCGCGGGAAAGTCCGAGGTCCTGGAGCACACGAGCGACTACGGAGTTGCTGCGCTCCGCCAGTCGACCTCGCGCCGCTCTGCGGCGGCGTTGCGGTGTGATCGGAAGAGGCTGTGGTGTGTCGGCGGCTCTGTCCGAGCGCTGGGCGCGAAGGCGTTCACGCAGCTGCTCGCGGGTGACGATGTCGCCGAGGGTAAAACCTCCGGCCAGTGCCTGGGCGAGCATCTGATCGAGCACGCGGTCGTCTTCTGGGTCGAGGTACTCGTTGTCGACGAAGTGACTGATGATCTCGTCGTTGACCAGCATCCCGCCGTCGAAACGCCGCGGCGTCCCCTCGCCCTCACCCTCTGGCTCGGCGTCCTCTTCGCCCCGCAGCCAGGACTGCACCAACTGCTGCTCGTCGAGGTCGAGCTCCCGGAACTCGCTCCATCTCGCTTCGTTGTTGAGGCCGACGTGGGAGACGACGTACGCGGTGTTGTCAGGGTGGCTCGGCTCGTTCTGGACCACGACGCGCATGACCCGTCCGATGAATTGGATGTAGGGGGCAAGGCTGCGGAACGGCCGGAACACCGCGGCGACGCTGAGCCGCGGGTGGTCGAAGCCTTCGCCGAGCATCTGGACCTGCACGATGCAATCGAGCTGTCCGATGCGCAGCCGTTCGAGCACAGCCTCCTGCTCGTCGGGATCCATGTCACTGTGGATCTCTGCCGCGCGGTACCCCAACTCTTGATAGATCGCGCGCACTTGGCGAGCGTGATCCACTGAGCACGCGGAGGCGATGACCTGGTGTGCGAGGCCGGTCTGGGCGCGCAGCGCCTCGCAGCGATTGATGCTGGCCTCGGCAATGTGGCGGTTGCACTCGGGCGACAAGGCCACGCCGCGACGGAACCACTGCTCTTCTCGTAGCTGCAGGACCTCGTCGAGCGTGTGCCGCCTGGTGTCGTCGCGGTACGTGAAGTAGACCTCCTGCGGAGCGACGGACCGGGAGTGGACTTGCTTGATGAATCCGTTCACCATCGCTCGTGCGAACGAGTACCGGTAGATCACTTCACCCTGGAGAGGCTGTTGATCGGATCGAAAAGGTGTGGCCGTCATGCTGACGACCTTCGCGTTGGGGAAGCGGCGGAAGACCTTCTGCCAGCTGGGTGCGGCGGCGTGGTGGCCTTCGTCGACAAGGATCATGTCGAAGAAGTCGGGCGGGAACTGCGGGAGCCATCGGTCCGCCTGGCTAGCGAGTTGCTGGATGTTCGTAACGACGAAGTGGCTTTCGATGCAGTCGTTCAGATTCGCGGTAGGACCATCCAGGACCGCAGTCCAGGGGCCTGCGGTGAAGTCGGACAGAACTCGAGTCCGAGCCCAGAAGCACTCCCTGCTCGCGATGTCGAGCGCGTCGGTGACACCCTTCCTGATCGTCAGGTTTGGTGTGATCACGAGCACGCGACCTTCGGCGATGCCGAACGGCAACGTCGCCATCACGCCGGTCTTCCCACAGCCGACCGGGATCACGATCACGGCCGGCTCATCGGAAGTCTGGAAGTGCTCACGGACGCTGCGGTGAGCATCCCGTTGGGGTTCGCGCAACCGGTCGTTGGCTTCGATGTTCGCGTTTGCGGTGAGGAAGATCTCGCCGCCGTCCTCTACGGCGTCGGCCGCGCGACGGTACTCGAGGCGGAAGGGCTCGAGGTCGGATCGGCGGTAGTACCGATAGCCGTTCTCTGGTCTCCGCACCGCCACCAGGCGACCGTCGCGATCCCAACGACGGAGGGTCTGCGTGGAAACACCGAGATAGTCCGCTGCCTCACTAACCAGAAGAAAGTCAGGATTCGGTGCTTCGTCAACCATGCCGATACCATACAACCTATCTCAACCTTATACAACTCCCGCCGCGACGGTCGCCGGAGTCCCCACGCGCTGTTCCGTCTCCACCACTAAGGTTCCGCGCGGCCTCGGTTCCGCGCCTAAGCGGGCCGATGACTTGACAGCCCGATGCTGCCGTCACTGGCAGAGGACGAGGAGCAGATGACGGTGTAGTTCCGCGGCCCGGGCTGTCGGCGGCGCGGGGCGCAGCGCGCGGTGTGCGGCTTCTCCTCTGCCATGCCAGGAAGGTGTCCGCCTACATCGTGAAGATGGTGGTGCGCCAGTGGCGCGGGCCGTATCGGACACCGAACCGGTCCGCGGCCCGGGCGAGCACCGCGGCCGGCACGCCTAGCGATTTGACGATGACCAGGGTGACGAGCATGCGGGTCGCATCCCGAACGGCTCGTGACTCGGCCTCGTCGACGTATCGCGTGCCGCGGGTGTTGTTGGGTGCACCCTCGTGGGCGATGTCGTTGCGCACCCAAACCAGGTGATCGAGCCATTCCGACGCGTCCACCTTGGTCGCTGACATCAGAGCCGGTCCCAGGTCGTCGATGAGCGCCTGCATGCCACTGCGGAAGCTATCGCTGTACGGGACGCGCAGCAGCTCGCGGGCGGTGCGCTGGGCGATCGCGGACAGGGCGATGATCGAACTTTCCACGTATCCCGGCTGGTAGAGGGTCCCGGCGAGCACCTGCGTCACCGGACGCAGATCGACGCGGGCGCGCCACCATCGGTCGATCGCCGCGGCGCTGTAGGTCCCCGAGAGGCGGAACGTCAGGTCGTAGGGCTCCCGAGATCGCCGGTTGAACGGCGCGAAGCGATCGTGGCCGTGGACCCTCACGGTGCGACCCGCGGCGTCTATCGCGGCGAGCGAGAGCCGCCCGATCGGCTGGTCCTCGATGATCGTCAGGAGGTCCTGGAAGGCGGCCAGGTGGGCGTCGTACTCCGTCAGAGCAGCGGGTGCAGCCGACCTAAGAACGGCCGCGGCCCCGGCGCTGGGAAAGCGCAGCTCCATCGCACGGGCCTGCTCGACCGCCGGAAGCTGGATCGGGTCATCAGGGGATCGGGCGGCGCCATCCTCGAAGCGGTACGCGGTGCTGGCCGCGCCATGCTCGTAGACAGCTCGGACCTCGACGTATTCCGGCGTTAACTCGTCCGACCCGACGCTCAGCTCGGACAGGAGCAGCCCTCGTTGGCCGCCGCCGATCCAGGTGTCCCCGCGCAGCGCCACCTGCTCGCCGTCGAGGGAGCCCTGAACCTCACGCTGGGTGGAGGTGCCTGTGCGAATCGAGAACGAGTGACCCGTGACGAGGACCACGCGCCCCTCGTGCTCCACGAGCTGACCATGACCCCACCCGGCATCGACGCCGACTACCGTGAAGTCGAGGTCCGCCGGCAGCGTCAGCCCGCTGGAGAACAGCATCGGGTCGCCTAACTCAGTCCTCGATGCGGCGCATGTTGGCGATGGTCGCGTGGCGCTGCAAGCTGGTCCTGACCTGTCTCGTCGTCGAGCTAAGCTCGCACCCCTCCACCCCGGGATTAGTGACCTCGACCCTGGCCCGGATCTTGTGGCCCACATCCCACCGGGTCACGCCGTGGTCCCCGATCCGGTATCTGACCCGGCCGTGTCCGGGAGCGATTCCAGCCACTCCTCCGCCGCTGGGGAAGGATAGAAGCCAGTCGGGCCCGCGCTCTGCCCGACCCACCACGCGTCGGAGGTGACGATGCCGCCGGCGACAGCGATCTCCTCGATCACCGCCGCAGGCAGCGGGGCACCGGGGTGCTCGATCAGCCAGTCCTGAGTCCTGGGGCGCAGTTTCGGCCACCAGTCGGCGATGTCCATGCGGGCAGTGTGGCATACCCATCAAGCGGCACGCGCTGCGCAACCGACCGCCCGTGCTCGGGTCTCGCCGGGCAGTGCAGTCGTTTCCTTACGAACTCGCCGGTCAATCTTTCGACGACGAACTCTTCGCCCGGCAACGGACGCGGTCCTCGAGGGCCTCAGACCGAACAAGTACGTCGGACCATGAACTAGATACAACAAGGGAACGTCTTGACCCTCTGAGTGCGTGGGGCTACTCTTGCGCTTTCGAACATACGTTCGAATGCGGATGGAGCGTCGTGAGTCTTGCGCATCCTGCTCGTGCAGGCACGATGGTCGCACTTTGGCTGGTCGACGGTGTACCAGTGCGGCTCGTGCATGAGGGGCGTCGCTTCCGGGTCAGCGACATGCCAACGCGGCTGGAGGATGAGAACCCTGACTTGGCGTACCGGCTCGGGTTCACCGGGTGGCGTTTCCAGGGCACCGGTGACGACGGGCGCGCTCTGATGTTCGTGGTCCGTCGGGCGGGGGACGAGTGGCGGTTGATTCAGACCTATGACTGAGCCGGACCTCGAGCACGCCGGCGTCGAGATTCGGAGACTGCTTCCCTCAACGCGTCGCCGCAGCGAGCCGCCGCGGTGGGAGGTGTCGGTCGACCGGAGGGTGATCGGGTGGATCGACGGTCACACGATTCCTGGCGCTGCGGCGACCTTCTATTTCGCGACCGGTGTGCACCCGTCGAGCGGCAAGGAGTACCGGCTGGAGGGGTCGACTGACTTCCACGAGCGCGTCGATGTGCTCTGCCGGTTTCACGATGATCCCATGACGAGCCGCCAGCACCTCGGCATGGGTCTGATGCC
Source organism: Microbacteriaceae bacterium (assembly GCA_019638805.1). Lineage (GTDB taxonomy): Bacteria > Actinomycetota > Actinomycetes > Actinomycetales > Microbacteriaceae > JBDSKH01. Next base: position 410,558 of record JAHBTA010000001.1, read on the forward strand.
GGAGTTCCAGCGGCGCGACGTCTGAGCGCACACGTCGACCCGACGAGCCGACAAGCCCGGTTAGGCGGTGACCTACCGGATCTCGATCTGCGCCGGCGCTACGTCTTGCGTTAGGTCGGCGGCGACCTCGGGGCCGTTTCGGTCGTCGGCGGCGCGGCGCAGGGCGATGAGCTGCTCGGTGACCGCTTGCTGGATGAAGCGTGCCTGCGGAGAGTCGGAGGCGACGCTGAGCTTGGGGACCACCTCGCGCAGGGCTTGCTCGTGCGCGGCATCGAGCAACTCAGCAACCTCGGGCGAGAGCCGGCCGGAGGCGATCGCGTAACCGGTGATCTGCTTGAGTTCCCCGAGCAGCTCCATCGTGGAGCGTGCACCCCACGAGTCTGGGTGACGGCCTTCCTCGAGCGCTGTGGTCGCGGTCTCGAATCCCTCGGCGGAGTCGTGGGGGGCGTCGAACAGGGTCTGGCCGTTGCGGCTGATGATGCTGATCCGGTCGACCGGGTTGGCGCTACCGACGGTTTCGATGAGGCGGGTGGTGCCGTCGTAGCCGCGGTCGTGCGCGGAGAGCCGGGTGAAGCGTGCCGGGTGGCCGAGCTTGCGGTCGCGCAGATAGCGGGAGGCGGCGGAGACGAGGCTGAGGACTCGGGGGGAGGCGATGGCGACGATGCGGACTCGGAAGCCGGCTTGCTGGAAACGCGCTGCGGTCGCGAGCGTGACGTCCGGGTCGCCGAAGGTTCCCTCGAGCAGCAGGCTGCGGCGGCTGGTGAGCGCCTCGTCGAGGGCCGCTCGCACCCATCCTCGGGTTGCCTCGACGAGGACGCCTCCGGCTTGTTCGGGTTGGTTGACGGTGAGGTCGCGGTAGCGGGGATGGAAGATGCGTAGGTCGTCGCCGGTGAGGGCGGCCATGTCGTCGTACTCGGCCAAGAGTCGGCCGGTGGCTCGGGACTTGCCCGCGCCGGGTTGTGCGCCGAGCATCAGCAGCGTGGGTTGTTCCTGCCCCTCGGGAACGCCGTCGAAGATGATGGGTTGCACGAACGCGCGGTATAGCTCGGTCAGCTCGTCTGGGTCTGGCGGTTGAACGTCAGCGACCATCTGCGACTCGGGCGAGCTCGGCGTCGCGGCGCTGCAGTTGCTGACTGAACGCGTCGACGGCATCGCGGTCGTAGCCGTCGACAGCGAGCGTCGCGCGGCGGATCTCGAGCAGCTCGGCGCGAGCGCTACCGTCGCCGTCGCGCTCCCGGTCGAGGAGGTGGGATTGGACGTTGACGGACAGTTCGCGCATGGCGTCGAAGGCGACCACGTCATTGACGTGCCACATCGCCTGTTCTGCGGCCATGTCCCTGCTCCTTCCGCTTGGCGCCGATTCTACCGTTGCGCTCTCCGCCACGGATCGAGCGGTGGAAGCTCGTGCCCGCGAATGGTTGTGAGGGAGCGACCTTCGGCCCGACTTCGCTCCTCGATTCCTAGGGGTCGACCGCGATGATGGTGCGCGGGTCGAGCCAGTAGTCGTCGCTGGTCACGACGACTCGCTGCCCGTCGAGCAGAGTGGCGCGATACCCCGGGGTGGAGCGGTCGGCTGGTTCGATGAAGGTGACTCCGAGGACGGTCACGCCTTCGGAGTGGCTGACCCAGTCGAGGGTGCCGAACGGGGTGTCCTGCTCGAGGAGCGCCTCGGGGTCGGGGATCGTCCAGCTCACCTGCGACCCGGCGTGATCGTAGGTGAGCTGTCCGGCTGGGACTGTCACGGTCATGGCTGTTCCTGCGGTGCTTCGGTGAGGCTGTAGTGGTCGCGGGCGAGGAGCCCGGGAAGGGCTTCGAGGGAGTAGGTGTCCTTGTCGGTGGCGACGCTCCAGCTGCCCAGGGTGATCTGCCCGTTGCGGGTGTAGGCGATGAAGACGTCGTCGTCGCTGCGTTCGGTGGTGGCCCACAAGGAGCGGCGGCGGCCCCGGTCGGCGAGCGTCCAGGCGTCGAGGATCGCGCAAACCTGGTCGACGCCGATGCACGGGTCGAGGTCGCCACGCCAGGTCTTCTGGTAGGTCGCGGTGACGGTGACGGACTCGCCGCCTGCTGGGGCGAAGATGAAGTCGCGCTGCTCGTCGGCTGCCGGCGTGGCGTGGGTGTGCTTGGTCATTGCTGTCTCCTTGTCATTCGTGGCTGGGGTCGCCGGTTCGGTGGGTGGTGGCGGAGAGGTCGAAGCCTCCCCAGGGGCTGCGGCGGGGCACATGCCGGGTGCCGAGCCCGGAGCGTTCGGTGATGATCGGTGCGCCGGGTACCTGCCAGTCGGCGGGGTAGTGTTCCTCGATCCAGGCGGCGAGCTTCTTGCTGGGTCGGTTCTGGTCGTCACGTTTGGTGATCGCTGCCGGGATGGTGGGGAGGGTGCCCCAGCCGGGCCAGGCGTGGTCGTGCCATGCCTCGACGACGTGCTGTTCGGTGCCGTCGGCGTGCCAGCAGCACTGCTCGCAGATGGCCCGGTACATCAGGTCGCCGACGCACTGGCAGGGCTGGCCGTAGTGCTCGCAGCGCAGGTCGGCAGACAGCACGGTGAGGTCGTGTCCTGCGGTGTCGGTGTTGGCGCCGTCCATGGTGATGCGGGGTGCCACATGTGGGACCGGGGGATGCAGCCGAAGCTGCCGTGCTCGAACACCCACCGCGCGAACGCTGCAGCGAGATCGTCCGGCGGGTAGTAGGCGCTGGTGAAGTGCAGCGGTGCGGGCCCGTCCCACGGTGGCGCGGCCTGCAGGTCGGCGTCGTGGATCAGGGTGTCGATATCGAAGGCGAGCTGTCCAGCCGCCGCGGTGCTTCCCATCGGGACGCGTCCTTTCTCTTCTTCTCAGATGCCGTCCGGCACCCTTGCCGGTTCCGGGTCCGGCGGCGGCTGGTCAAGGCCGGAGAGCGAAAAGTTCTCGGAGGGAGGCACGACCGAAGGGAAGTTTTCGCGTGCCTTGACGAGTCACCGACGGACCCGCACAATCGGGGCCTGCCGGACGGTGCCGGTGCTTGGGCGCGATCAGCCCAGGGAGGGTCCGGCGCCAGGCGAGCTCTGGGTGATCGTCGAGTAGTCGGCCGTCGCAGGCTGCGTGACAGGCGCTGCGGCCTTCGGCGTCGATGCCGGCGGCGCGGGGGTGCTGTCAGGTGCGAGCCCGGCGAGGGCCGCGTCGACGCGTTCGAGTTCGGCGCGCACGGCGTCGAGCGCGTCGCGGTGTTTGAACGGGGAGCCGAGGTTGCGTTCGGCGTCGGCGCGGGACTCCTCTGCGTCGGCGATGCGTTGCTGGGTCTTGGTGATCAGGTCGGGGATGTTGGCGGCGCGGTGTTCGAGTTGGCGGATCAGGCCGAGGGCGTCGTCGAGGACTTTGTCTACGGGGCTGATGGCGGCGGAGCCGGGGACGCCTTCCAGGTTGAGTTCGAGCAGGATGTTGCCCAGGTCGGTGCGGGTGCGGGCGATGATCGGGAAGCCGCTGATCTGCCCGAGCGGGCCGTGGCCGCGGTCGTCCCGGATGGGGCGGGCGTACTGGAGGGACCTGCCGCGCGCCCATTGTGCGATCGCGGTGGCGGCGTCGGTGCGGGAGGTGTACTGGCCGCGGCCGATGGTGATGCGGAATCGGTCCCCGGAGAGGTCTTCGACTTTGCCCAGTGCGGCTTCGAGTGCGGACTGTTCCGCCTGAAGTCGGTCCAGGGTGCGGTTGGAGGAGTCGATGGCGAAGCGGAGGGTGGTCTGGGCGCGGTGGTAGGCGCGCTCCAGCCGTTCCAGCCGGGTGGCTTCGTTGAGCGCGACGGACCGTTCCAGCAGGAGCGGGTTGCCGGAGGCGAGGGCTTTGGCTTCCGCGGCGGAGAGGCTGTCGCTTCCGAGGTCGTCGATCTCGCGCACGTCGAGCCGTCCGCGCATGACTTGGCCGATGAACTTGGACTTCCGTTCGATGGCCTGCCACATGTAGGCGGCGAAGGTGTGCTCGGTGACGTACTGGATCACCTCCACCTCCGCGTTTTGGTTGCCCTGCCGCAGGATCCGTCCGTGGCGTTGGGCGACGTCGGCGGGCCGCCAGGGGCAGTCCACGTCGTGCAGCGCGACCGCGCGGGCCTGGACGTTGGTGCCGACGCCGGCCTTGCTGGTGGAGGCGATCAGGATCGCGACCTTCCCGTCCCGGCAGGCGGCGAACAGGCGAGCCTTCTCGGCGTCGTTGCGGGCCTCGTGCACGAACCGGACCCCGCTCTCCGGCACGCCGCGGGCGATCAGCCCGATCTTCAAGTAGTCGTAGGCGTTCCATTTGGTCGGGTTGGGGGTGCCGAGGTCGCAGAACACGATTTGCAGCGCGCCGGGCAGAGGGGAAGGCTGCCCGGTGCGCGTGTCCAGGTAGGTGGTGCCGGCGTGGGCGTGGTGGATGTGCGCGATGCGGTCGGCGATCTCGTTCAGCGGGACGATGGCGGGGTTCGCGGCGGGGTCGACCATGCGGATGTCCAGCGCGGCCTTGCGGCCGTCGGTGGAGATGTTCAGCATGTTGTCCTCGGACGGCGGCACCGACCGGTTGGCGACGCGTTCCGCGCGTTGGCCGAGCTGGGCGACGTAGTCGCGGACTTCCTCGCCGGGGGTGAGGACGACGGTTTCGGGGATGCGTCGCCCGTCGGGTCGTTCCTTGATGAGTGGGGTGGGTAGGTCGAGGTCTTCGGCGGTCTTCACGTCGGCGAAGACGTGCCAGATGCGCAGCATCTCGGGGACGTTCTGGAACTTCGCGAACCGGGTTTTGACGCGGAAGTTGCTGCCGCCGGTGGGGGCCATCTCGACCTCGGTGACGGTCTTGCCGAAGGTGGCGGCCCAGGCATCGAAGGGCAGTACGCCGGCCTCGTTCAGCAGGTCCGGGCGCAGGTACCGGGTCATCACGTGGGCTTCGGTGATGCTGTTGGCGATCGGTGTCGCGGTGGCGAACGTGGCGTACCGGGACGGGTGGCTGCGGCGCAGGTAGTCGATCTTGAGCGCGAGGTCGAACGCGCGGGCGGACCCGTCGATGGCGGCGTCGGGGATGTTGGAGGTGGTGACCAGGTTCTTGTAGTCGTGGGCCTCGTCGACGATGGCGTAGTCGATGCCGGTGGCCTCGAAGGTGACGCCGGCATCCCTCGGGGTGTCGAGCATCTTCTTGACCTTCTCCTCCTCACGGGCGATGGCCTTCTCGATCTGCTTCAGGGTTCGACCGTCGTCCTCGGCCGTGAAGTCCAGCGCCTGCTTCAGCACGGTCAGGTGCTGGTTGGTGAATGCGGTGAGGTTCTCCGGTTCCAGGTCGAGGCGTTGGAACGCGGTGCGGGTGAGGATGATCCCGTCCCAGTCGTTCGCCGCCGCGCGGGCGACGAAGATGCGCCGCTTGTCACCGGCGAGGGTGTCGCTGTTCGCGGCGAGGATGCGGGCCTGCGGGTACAGCTGCAGCCACTCCCTAGAGAACTGCTCGAGCATGTGGTTGGGAACCACGATCGCCGGCTTGCGGACCATCCCCAGGCGCCGGAGCTCCATCGCCCCGACGACCATCTCGGCGGTCTTCCCGGCGCCGACCTCGTGGAACAGGCCGACCGCGGGTTCGGCGATCATCCGCGCGACCGCGGCCCGCTGGTGCGGGCGCAGCTCGAACGCCTCGGTCATGCCCGGCAGGGACAGGTACTCGCCGTCGCTGCTGTAGTCGCGAAGGCTGATCGAGTTGAACCGGCGGTTGTACTCCGCGGCGAGCTCACGGGCACGGTCGGGGTCTTCCCACACCCACTCCTCGAACCGTTCGATGAGCTGCCCGGCCATGTCCTGCGCGGCGGCGGTCTCGGTCGGGTTGAACACCGAGCGTTCGCGCCCGTCGGCGTCCTTGTAGGTGTCGTCGACCCGGATCGGGGTCTGGTTCGCGATCAGCTCGAACAGGTCAGGAGCCGGGCGCCGTTCGGTGCCCCACTCCTGGGAGGCGCGGACGGTGAACCGCATCCCGCCGCGCACCTTCCACGTCGCCGGCAGCGGGCAGGTGACCTTGACCCCCTGATCGCCGAGCAGTTCGCGGAGGAACTGCTGGTGAATCTCGGGCCTGATCCACACCGCGCCGATCTTCGCGGTGATCTCCTCCGGCCCCAACGGGTCGGGCAGCACCCGCTGGAGGGCCTCGACGTTCACTAGGAACCGGTCGTCCTGCTCGGCGGCGAACCGGGCTGCCTCGATCTTCGGGTAGATCGACCCCGACAGGTAGGCGGGTGCGTGGACCAGGGCGCCGTCCTGCTCGGGGTCGTCGTAGACCAGGTCGCCCAGCGATTCGCGCGCCTGCTCCGGGGTCTCGCCGAGCAGGTCGGCAATCGTGGCCAGGTCGATGCGGCCCAGCCGGTCCAGGCAGATCTGCACCGCCTCCGCCGGGGTCTCGGCCCCGAGTCGCTCCGGACGCGGGGCGACTACCCGGCGGGTCAGCAACGCGGCGGGTTCGGCTTCCTGGGTGTCGTCGTCGAAGATCTCCAACGCGAACACCAACGGTCCGAACGGGTCGCCGCGAAGCAGCCGGGTCGCCGCGGGGGTGCGGCGGGCCATGATCGGTTCCCCGTCATCGCCGGTGCGGCCGGTCGGGGTGCGGGTGAACCGGTTGATCGGCCCGAACCGGTAGAGGTAGGACTGCCACTCGGCGAGCAGGCTCGCGCGGCTGGTGCTGATCTCGATCGTGTCGTCCACCGTGGCGCGCTCCAAGGCGAGCTGCCGGGCGGCCTGGTCCCGCAGTCGCAGCAGGTGCCGCAGCTCCTTCGCCGCGGACGCCGGCACCTTCAGCGGCTCTCTCCGACCGGCGGTGACGATCGTGAATCCGCCGTCGGGTTCGGCGGCGATCGTGCCGTCCCACGCCGTGCCCGCGCCCTGCCCGTCGAGGTCGACTGTCTCCGCTCGCTCGAAGGGCCGTTCGGTGAGCACCAGTCCGGCGGTGTGAGCGTCCGCGACGATGCGGTCGAGGGCGTCCCGCAGGCGGACCGGGACGTCGGTGAGGTCGCCGCGAACGTGGAGAGTGTCGGCGTTGTACATGCCGTGCCGCATCGTGAGCGTGCCGAGCACGTTCTTCGGATGCTGGTCGAAGTAGGCGTTCAGCTTCACCGCCGCACCGTCGACTTCACGGGTGGTGACGGCTTCCCAGGTGGTGTCGTGGGGGGTGCGGTCGGGTTCGCGACGGCGGAGGATCAGCAGGTCGGTGAGGGCCTCGGTGCCGGCGGTGCGCCGGTGCGCACCGTTCGGCAGCCGGATCGCACCCAGCAGGTCCGCGTAGCGGGACATCTCGCGCCGCGCCGCCGGGTTGGCGGCGTCGAGCGTGAAGTGGGAGGTGAGTGCCGCGACGATCCCGCCGGGCCGGGTCAGCCGCAGTGCCTTGAGCAGGAAGTGGTTGTGGATCGAGTGCCGGTTCGCGTTGTCCACCGGGTCGTGCAGCGCGATGTCGGCGAACGGGACGTTCCCGACGGCGGCGTCGAACCAGCCGCCGGCGAACCGGGTGTCGGCGAACGACCCCGCCCGCACCTGATGCTGCGGGTAGAGCGCCTGCGCGATCCGAGCGCTCGTCGAGTCCAACTCCACCCCGACCATGCGGGCGCCGTCGGGCGCGAGTCCCAGGAAGGTGCCGCAGCCGCACCCCGGTTCCAGCACCCGCCCGCTCGTGAAGCCGAGGCCCTCGAGCGCCTGCCAGATCGCCGCGACGTAGCCGGGGTCGGTGTAGTGCGCGTTCAGCACCGTGCGGCGAGCCCGCGTGTACTCGGTCTCAGACAGCAGCTCCTTGAGCACCGCGCGTTCGTCCGCCCAGGTCGAGTCGCGGTCGTCGAACACGGCCGGGACGGCTCCCCAACTCGACCACCCGGCCAGCACCACCTGCTCGTCCGCGGTCGCGGGACGTTCCTCGGCTTCCAGGGTGCGCAGCATCCGGATCGCGGCGAGGTTCGCCTGCAACCTGGCCCGGTCCCCGGACGGTGCCAGCAGGGTGGCCGGGTCGGGCCGGAAGGAGACGGCTACCGGTCGGTCGACTCCGTATTCAGGTAACGCTGCCAGCGCGCCTGCACCGACGCCTGCCATTCCTGGGGGTGCCTCTTCCAGAACTGCCAGGGAGAAGAGGCCGTCGTCATCTCTTCGAGGTACGTCCTCGGCAGCATCCACTCCGTCGCCGCCTGCTCGAAGTCCAGGGTCGTCTCCGCCAGCCCCTCCTGCTGCGCCTGCATCCGCCACGCCCAGTCGATCAGCGCGTCCTCCTGCGGGCTGGTCTGCAGCCATTCCTCGAAGGTCGGCTCCGGCTCGGGGAACATGCCCGACTCCGTCCGCGTGATCGCCTCCGCCTCCGACCGGGCGCGGTTCAGCCGGGCCACCTTGTCCAGGTAGTCCTCCCCCGGCAGGTCCGGCCCCGCCAGCTGCGTCGTCAGCGCGTCCACCTGGGTCAGCATTTCCTCGCCGGCCCGGGTGAAGAACGCCTCCGGGTCGGTCAGCTCCCGGTAGGCGGTCGGCCGGTGCAGGCGCCAGTGCTCCATCGCCTGCCGCCCGTACTGGTTCATCCGTCCACTCTCCCCGATCCTCAGCAGCATCGCGATCGTTCCTGCCAGCACCGTCAGCCACATCGGCTTCACCCGGCTCATCGGTCTGCTCCTTCCCCTGGTCCGGTTCCTCCTCGCCCCACAGGTCGAAGGCGAGTTGCGTCGGCGAAGGCTCCGTCCGGCGCCGCACCACGCTGCTACCTCCGCGGCTCGGTGTCGGTTCTCTGCCCATCCCCGAGCTCGAACAGGGCCGGCCCCTGCGAGATGGGCGGGGGTTCGTCGAGGACAGACGCGCGCAGTTCGGCCTCGCTGTTGCCAACCAGCCGGTCCGCCCGCTCCAGCAGCAGATCGATTCCGACCCGGATCAGCGTGTTCTCGGTCAGCCGCGGCCCGCTGCGCACGGTGCGACGTCGCCCGAGCACCTGCACCAGCCGGGACAGGGCGACGTACTGGTCCTCCCGCACCCGCGCTTCCTTCCGCGCCATCCGCTGATACAGCGGCGTCGACGGTCGCCACCGCGCCGATGCCGGTGCCAGTGCCCGCACTCCCGGCGTCCGGGGCGGCCTGGACTCACTCATCACGCGCTCCTGTGGACCCGAGGTCGGCGAGGGACTTTAGGTGACGGATGAAGCCCTGGCGGTCGGCGCCGGGGTCGGTGATGAGCGCGCGGATCCGCTCGCGGAGTGCCTCGAGCTCGGTGTGCGGCAGTCGCTGGAGTGGGCGGAGGCACCAGTCGAGGTCCTCGTCGAGCGTGTAGCCGGGTTCGGCCTCGGGCCGGTCCGGGTAGTAGGTGAAGGCGGCGACGGCGACCCGGTACACGGCGGCGTCGACTTGCGATCGGTCGAGCATGGGATGCTCCTCTTCTCTGGGTGGTTGCGGTGGGCGGTTGGCGATGTGCGCCGCCGCAGCGAGCGGACGGCGGCGGCTGAATGACGGTCGGGCGGCCGGAGGGGTTGCGGCGGCCCGACCGCGCGGCGGGTACTTCCGGCTGGGCACGGCGCTCATAGTCCGATCCCCCCGGTGGACGCCGCCGGGGCAACTGGCTCGTAAGGGTCGGGCTGCCGGCACGGCTCCGGCCGCCGCGGCGTGATCCGCAGCCGGTCGTTGATAACGCGGGCGATGGCGTCCATGCGCTCCTCCTCAGCGGTTCGACGATTGACGACAGCGGAACTGGTCTCGGGATGCTTCAGCGCGTACTGCTCCGCACGGAACCGCTCGCACTCCCGCTCCCACGCGGCGATCAGCTCGGGCGGGGTGCGCAGCTCTGCCTCGAGACGCGCTTGGTACTCCGGCGTCAGCGTGCGGCCGAAGAACTCCTCCGCGGCCGCCGAGTCCGCAGCACGCTCTTCTGCGCCGATCCGATGCAGGCGCCGCACCGGCAGGCCCGCCTCTTTACGGCGGCGGTCGCGGGCGCGCCACTGCCGCGATCGCTCTCGGTCCTGCTCGCGATGCGCCTCGCGGTAGCGGCGGCTGTACTCGCGGCGCTCCTCGGCATGCTCCACGTAGTACGCCTGCGCTCGCCGCGCATTGGCGCTCGGGTCGAGGCGCTTCTTCTCCCGCTGCCGCCGGTTGACCTCCTCGCGGTTCCGCGCCCGCCAGGCATCGTTACGGCGCTTCTTCCCCTCCCGGAAGCCATCCGGGTCGGCCGCCCGCCGTCCGGCGAGATACTCGCGGACCTTCGCCCGGCTCGCCTCGACATCGGCGTGGTAGCGCGCACGCGAGTAAGCGGCCTTCCGCAGCCGACGCTCCTCCGTCTTGCGCCCCTCGGCGGCGCGGCGGCGCATGTACTCCCGGTTCGACTGTCGAGCACTGTCCAGGTTGGCCTCGCGCCACCGCTTCCGATACGCGGCGATCTCCTCGGCGTGCTCCTCCCGGTACTTCTTGGCGTAGGCGGCCCGCTCCTCGGCATGCTCCGCGCGGTAGCGCCGGCCACGCTCGAGGCGCTGACGCCGTTCCCGTTCCGCCTTGTTCACGCCGCCCCACCTTTGTTAGTTCGTGTCACGGATTGACACACGATAGACAGGCGTGTAGAACCGTGTCAAGTAATCGCAATAGCGAATCCGTGACGCGGAAGGGCAAACTAGGGAGGTGAAGATCGACGTGCGTACCCCCGACGGCCAGCGCATGACGTGGAGACACGCCACGCTGCCGCTCGGGTCCGCGTTGCGGATCGCTCCGGCGTTCACCGCCACCGCCACCGCTGACGACATCCAGGTGGAATCCACCATCGAGGCCGTCTACTCAGCGGACGCCGGCCGGTACCGGATCGCTGCCACCGCCCACCGCGCCACCTCGAGCACCGGTGAGATCACACCCACCGTGCTCCGTCAGGTCCGACTCGGTGAGTTGCTGACGGCCGCGGTGCCGCACTGCGTGACCGTGGAGTTCGAAGGCAAGCAGCGCACCGTCCACGACCTGCTGGCCACCGGCGGACGAGTCGTCCCAGAGCCGCTCGCGGCAATCGCGGTCGCAGCGGGGCCCACCGCCGACACGTTGGGACTGGTCCAACTCATCTACGGGGTCGCAGCACTCGCCGCGTCACCCCCCATGCGCGCCGTCGCCAACGAGCTCGGTATCCCCGAGCGCACCGCGACCCACTGGATCAGCAAGGCGCGGGCCGCGGGACTCCTCGAGGGCATCAGGTACGTCGTCGGTCGCCAGCCGGATGGAGCCCGCTGAGCCGTATGCCCCCCGTACGCCGCACCCGCTGGCGGAAGGCACGAACGGCAGTCTTTTCTACTCCGAGACCGAGGCTGCGGCGCGCCTGGGCTTGCACCGCACGACCCTCCGCGCGCTCGCGCTGGCTGGCCGCGCTCCCGTCGAGCCGATCCCGCTGACCGAGCATCGCCGCGTCTACCGCCGCGCCGACATCCACCGGCTCGCCGGCCTCGAGCAGTAGGCCGCGGGCATGGGCAGCGTCAAGCCATACGAGACCGCGAACGGCCGCAGGTATCGCGTCCAGTACCGCAAACCGGACCAGACGAACACCACCAAGCGGGGCTTCACGACGAAGAAGGCCGCCGAGCTGTTCCTGGCAACCGTCGACGTCGACATGTCCCAGGGCCGCTACATCGACCCGTCCCTGGCAAAGGTGACACTCGCCGAGTGGCTGAAAACCTGGCTTGACGCGCGCAATGACCTGCGGGCGACCACCCGCAGCCGGGTGGAATCGATCATCGATACCCACATCAGGCCGGAGCTCGGCAACATCAAGATCGGCAACCTCACCCGGCTGCGCATCCAGGAGTGGGCCTCCGGACTGCCTGGTGCCCCGGCGACTGTACGGAAGACCGTCAACGTTCTCTCCGGAGCGCTGCGCTTCGCCGTCGAAGATGGGCGGCTCGTCAACAATCCTGCACACCGGCTCCGGCTGCCGAAGGTCGTCAAGAAGGTCCGCCGCTACCTAAACCACGAGCAGGTCGCCGCCCTCGCCCGCGCGGTCGGCGGGATCTCCGACGGCACCCGGCACGGCTACCACCTCATCGTGCTCACCCTCGCGTACTGCGGGCTGCGATGGGGCGAGCTATCAGGCTTGCGGATCATGGACCTCGACCTCACCCAAGCGCGCCTGACCATCCGGCAGACTGTCGTCGCCGATCGCGGCTACCAGCGGATCGAGCCGCCTAAGGACTACGAGCAGCGCACGATCCCGATCCCGGCGTTCCTGTGCCGGCTGCTCACGCCCCACATCGCGGACCGGAGCCCCGAGGAGCCGGTGTTCTATGGCATCCGCACCGGCACCTGGCTGCGCAATCACGTCTTCCGCGTCGGCTGGTTCGACCGCGCCGCCGCCGAGATCGGCATCAAGGGCCTCACGCCGCACGAGATGCGCCACACCGCCGCGAGCCTCGCCGTCTCCGCCGGCGCCAATGTCAAGGCCGTCCAACGGATGTTGGGACACGCCTCCGCTGCGATCACCCTGGACGTCTACAGCGACCTGTTCGACGAAGACCTCGACAAGGTCGCTATCTCCCTCGACCGCGTCGCCATGCAGACCTCCATCGCCGAGCTGCTCGGTAAAACCGAGACGTTCGAACTCGAACCCGAGCGTGTTGCACGTCCCGGATTGGTCGAGCTGCCAGCCGCGGTGCGACGCTCGCCGTGGGACGACGTGCCCCCACTGCCCGATCCGCCGATGACCGGCGCCGGCCCTGGCCTCTGACCCGTACCGGCACGCCGTACTACTCAACCCACGGCTCGGGCGCACCCCCACGCCGAGAGACGCCGGCCCCTGGAGCGGCGCTGACTCGCGTCGCCTCGCGCGATTCGCCTGCGAGGGGACGCCAGACAGGAACGACACAAGCCGCCGTGCCCCCAGACCCACCGAACGGGCGCTGCTTCCGCGATTGCAGTCAAAATGCAGTCAAGCCCGAATATTGGGCACTCGGCGGGGTGCGGCTGAAACACGAAATCCCTGGTATGACCAGGGATTTCTGTGTGGTGACCCCAGCGGGATTCGAACCCGCGTTACCGCCGTGAGAGGGCGGCGTACTAGGCCACTATACGATGGGGCCGTCACGACAACCGTACGAGTATATGCCATACGCGGGCTCGCTCAGTCCGGTCGATCGCCCGGACCATGACACGTCCCGTCAGCCATGGTGCACCGAGTTCGGGCCGGGGTTCGGCGCCAGCACCCGCACCGCGCCGGGCACCGCCTCGATGTCGATGGGGAGGGGCGCGATCCGCTCGCCGTCCGCGTAGGCGACCATGTCATCCGCCTCGAGTCGGATGCTGCGCGCCCGCAGAATCGTGACGCGTGCGTCCGTGACGTGCGTGCCCTTGAACACGCGCGGGAAGATCCTCAGGAACGCCGCCCGGCCCAGAGGTTTCACGATCAGGACGTCGAGCAGGCCGTCGTCGAGCTTCGCGTCGGGGGTGATCCGCATGCCGCCGCCGAGCGAGACGCTGTTGCCCACCGAGACCAGCGCACCCTCGGTCTCGAGTACGCGACCGTCCAGGGTGAGGCGGTACGCGATCCGCTTGAGGCGGGCCAGCTCGACCATGAGCGCGATGATGTAGCGGCTGGGGCCCTTGGGGTTGCGCATGTTGTTGGCGCGCTCGTTGACGATCGCGTCGAAGCCGGCGCTCAGCGCGCACAGGAACCAGCGCTGCGCGGGCTCGCCCGTCGTGTCGTCGACGTAGGAGATGCGAGCGGCGTCGATCGTGCGCGGACCGTCGCGCAGGGCCGCGGTCAGGGTCGCGATGGCCGCCTCGGTATCCTCGTGCGGGATCCCGAGGCCACGGGCCATGTCGTTGCCGGTGCCCGAGGGGATGATGCCCAGCGGCACGCGCGTACCCGCCACCAGGTTGGCGCCCAGGTTCACGATCCCGTCGCCGCCCACCACGATGAGCGCGTCCGGCCGGGACTTGACGGCCGCGCGCGCCGAGGCCAGCAGTTCGAGCCAGCTCGGCTCGGTGAGCGAGTGCACCTCGTGCCCCTCGGCGCGCAGGGTTTGCACGAGCGCCGGGCCGATGTCGCTCTTGGCTCCGAACGACGCCGACGGGTTGATCGCGACCACGACACGCTTCGGCTTCGTGACGCGGGGCTTCGGGCTCACGCGCTCAGGCTAGCGGCACGGCGTCCCGCCGAAAACTGAGGACTTTCGCGCGACGTCTCGCGCCAAGCGTGCCGCGAGCGGCGTCGCACCGCGAAAGTCCTCAGTTTTGATCAGCCGCGGGCGAAGCGCGTCCGGCGCAGGAGCTGCGCGTTCAGCGCCACCACGATCGTGGACACCGACATGACCGCGGCGCCGACCGCGGGCGGCATGAGGAACCCCGCCCCCGCCAGCACCCCCGCCGCGAGCGGCAGCCCCACCGCGTTGTACCCGGTCGCCCAGACCAGGTTCTGCAGCATCTTGCGGTAGCTCGCCCGGCTGAGCGTCACGGTGTCGGCCACCCCGCGCGGGTCGCTCGAGGCCAGCACGACACCGGCCGACTCGATCGCCACGTCGGTTCCCGCACCGATCGCGATGCCGAGGTCGGCCCTCGCCAGCGCAGGCGCGTCGTTGATGCCATCGCCGACCATCGCGACGCGCTTCGCCCCCTCCTGCTGCAGGCGCGCCACGACCTCCGCCTTCTGACCGGGCAGCACCTCGGCGAAGACCTCCTCGATGCCCAGTTGCGCCGCGACGTGCTCCGCCACCGCGTGCGAGTCCCCGGTCAGCATCGCCACGCGCGCACCCTGCGCCTTCAGCAGTCGCACGGCCTCGGCCGACTCCGGCCGGATCACGTCGGCCAGCCCGAACATCGCCAGCGCCCGGTCGCCCTCCAGCAGGTACACCACGCCCTCCCCCGCCTCCGCGGCCTCGCGCGTCGCCGCCACGAGCCCGGGCTCGAGATGGATGCCGCGCTCGGCCACCAGCCGCCCGCTCGCGACCGCGACGTCCCGGCCCTCGATCTGCACGGAGACCCCGCGCCCCGCCAGCGACTCGAACCCGGTGGACTGCGGTACGGACACCCCGCGGGCCTCGGCCGCGGCGAGCAGGGCCCGCGCGATGGGGTGCTCCGACCGCGACTCGGCGGCCGCGGCGAGCGCGACGTTCCGGGCGCTGTCGGTGCCCGCGGCATCCACGGTGCGCACGACGCCCTGCCGACCCTCGGTGAGGGTGCCGGTCTTGTCGAACAGCACGACGTCCACATCCCGCGCCTGCTCGAGCGCGGCCCGGCTGCGCACCAGGATCCCGCGACGCGCGCCGATCGCCGTGGACAGCGATGCGACGAGCGGGATCGCGAGCCCGAGCGCG
Source organism: Microbacteriaceae bacterium (assembly GCA_019638805.1). Taxonomy (GTDB): domain Bacteria; phylum Actinomycetota; class Actinomycetes; order Actinomycetales; family Microbacteriaceae; genus JBDSKH01. Next base: position 425,785 of record JAHBTA010000001.1, read on the forward strand.
TGCGGGCAGGCGATCACGAGCACGGTCACGACGCGTTCGAGCACGAATGCCGGGTCACCCGGGTTCAGGACCACCCACACCACGGCTGTCACGATCGCGGCGGCGAGGGCGACGTAGAACAGCAGCGCCGCGGCGCGGTCGGCCAGCAGCTGGGCGCGGCCCTTGCTGGCCTGCGCGTCGGCGACGAGCCGCATGACACCGGCCAGGGCGGTGTCATCGCCCGTGCTCGTGACCTCGACCGTCAGGGCGCCCGAGACGTTGACGCTGCCGCCCACCACGGAGTCGCCGGCGTCCTTGCGCACGGGCGCGGACTCGCCGGTGAGCAGTGACTCGTCCACCTCCGAGCCGCCCTCGACCACCCGCCCGTCGACCGGGATCGACGCACCGGGCCGGACGAGCACGCGGTCGCCGACGCGCAGCTGCGCGACCGGCATGGTCATGCGGTGATCGCCGTGCAGAACCTCGGCCTCGTCGGGGATGAGCCTTGCGAGCTCGCCGAGGGCGTTCTGCGCCCCGGTGACGGCGGACATCTCGATCCAGTGCCCGAGCAGCATGATCGTGGTGAGGGTCGCGAGCTCCCACCAGAAGTCCATGCCCGGCAGCCCGAGCGTGACCGCGAGCGAGTAGCCGAACGCGACCACGAGCGCGAGCGAGATGAGCGTCATCATGCCCGGGCTCTTGGAGCGCAGCTCGGCGAGCGCACCGCTCAGGAACACGCGCCCGCCGATCACGAAGATGAGCAGGCCGAATACGGCCGGGATAAACGGGCTGCCGGGGAAGCGCGGACCGGACAGGCCGAGGATGTCGTGGAGACCCTCGCTGAACACCAGCGTCGGGATCGTGAGGGCCAGGTTCACCCAGAACAGCCGGCGGAAGACCGCGGGATCGTGGTGGGAGTGGTCGGCGTGGTTGTGCGACGTGTGATCGTGGTGCGCGTGCCCCGCGTGGCCGTGGTGCTCGTGCCCCTCGTGGTGCTCGTGCCCCTCGTGGTGCTCGTGCCCCGCGTGGTGCTCGTGCCCGGCGTGCTCGTGCCCCGCGTGCTCGTGCTCCATCACGCCCCCCGGTTGTTCTGCAGTTCGTACACGTTCAGCAGCTCGGCGACCGCCGCATCCCGCTGCGCCCCGCCCGCGTCGAACATGTGCGTGACGTGCGTGCGCAGGTGGTTCTCGACGAGCAGCTTGTTGAGGCTGCGCAGCGACTTCTGGATCGCGAGGGTCTGCGTGATGATCTCGACGCAGTAGTCCTCGTTCTCGATCATCTTCTCCACCCCGCGCAGCTGCCCCTCGAGGATGCGGGCGCGATGCAGGGCGCGCTTCTTCAGGTGGTCGATCATGTCGGCATCCTATACCCCCAGGGGGTATCTGTCTGGCGTAGGGTCGCAGGCATGAAGGTCACCAAGTACGAACACGCGACCCTCGTGGTCTCGGTCGGCGACGACGCCCTGGTCATCGACCCCGGCATGTTCCTCTCGGCGGTCGACATCGGCGACGTGAGCGCCGTCGTCATCACGCACGAGCACGGCGACCACTGGACCCCCGATCACCTCGAGCGCATCCTCGAGCGCAACCCCGACGCCGTCGTCTACGGACCCGCCGGGGTCAAGGCGGCGGTCTCCGGCATCGACGTGCACGTCGTCAAGCACGGCGACACCATCGAGCGCGGGCCCTACACCCTGCGCTTCTTCGGCGAGAAGCACAACGTCATCCACGAGAGCATCCCGGTGATCGACAACGTGGGAGTCCTGGTCAACGACGAGCTGTACTACGCCGGCGACTCGTACACCGTTCCCGACGTCGAGGTCGGCACCCTCGCCGCTCCGATCGGCGGGCCGTGGCTGAAGATCGGCGAGGCGATGGACTTCATCCTCGCCGTCAAGCCCAAGCGCGCGTTCTACACGCACGACATGCCGCTCTCGACCGCGGGCCGGAAGATGTCGATCCCGCGCCTGCAGTGGGCGACCGAGCAGAACGGCGGCGCCTTCCACTCGCTCGAGGTCGGCGAGTCGATCGACGTCTGAGGCCGGTGGCCCGGGTGCGCATCCGGGGGCTGGCCCCGGGTCGGTAGCCGGGCGCACAATGGCCGCATGAGCGTGCGGGTGGTCCCGGTCGTCGACGCGCCGTGGGATGACGTGCGCACCGTATTCGGCACGCGCGGCGACCCGGCGCGCTGCTGGTGCCAGTACTTCAAGGTGACAGCGGCGACCTGGAAGGCGCAGGACATCGCGGGCTTCGAGCGCGGCCTGTGCGACCAGGTGGATGCGGCGCGCACCTCCCACGGGGCCGGTCCCGGGCTGCTCGCCTACGAGGGCGATGACCCGGTGGGCTGGGTGGCGATCGAGCCCCGTCCGGCGTACCCGCGCATCCTGAGCTCGCGCATGGCCGAGCACAGCGCCGAGCCGGCTGACGCGGAGGACGTGTGGTTCGTGTCGTGCTTCGTGGTGCGGGTGGGGCACCGGCGCAAGGGCATCGCGGGGGCGCTCCTGGCGGGCGCGGTCGAGCACGCGCGGGCCAACGGGGCGCGAGTCGTGGAGGCCTTCCCGGTCCAGGCGCTTCCGGGTACCTCGAGCGCCGATCTCTACCACGGGCCGCTCTCGGCGTTCGAGGCCGCGGGGTTCGAGGTGGTGGCGCGGCCCGCCGAGGCTCGCGCGGTCGTGCGCCTCGCCCTGGGTTAGCTGTCGCCGCGCGCCGAGCGGCGGGCCCGGATCGCACGGTGGGTCAGCTCGATCGACACGACGAGCATGAGGACGCCGAACAGCACCGCCGACAGCCGCGGGGGAAGCAGGAATGCCAGGGCCACCCCGCCCAGGCTGGCGAGCACGGCAGCGCCCCCGACGATGAGCCCGTCGCTCGGACGGACCATGCCCGCGCGGGCGTTCGCGACGGTCCCGGTCGTCGCCGTCGGGATCATCGCCACCAGTGAGGTGCCCTTCGCGATCAGGTCGCTCACCCCGAACACGGTGATCAGCACCGGCACGATGATGACTCCGCCCCCGATTCCGAACATCCCGGCGGCGATGCCGATCACGAGGCCGAGCACGACGAGTCCGGCGACGACACCCGGCGACAGTTCGAGCCCGGTGCCACGCGCGGGCACCTCGAGGAACATGCGCGCGGCGACCATCACGAGCAGCACGATGAACATCCAGCGCAGCCATCCCAGGGGCAGGGTGCGCAGCAGCTTCGTACCGACAAGGCTGCCCGCCATGCCGCCGGCGGCGATCAGCAGGGCCGCGACCAGGTCGAGCTCGCCATTGACCAGATAGCCGACCGAGCCGGCTACGGCGGTGGGCACGATGGCGGCCAGTGAGGTCGCTGCGGCCCTGCGCTGATCGAAACCGGCCAGCCAGATCATGAGCGGCACCATGATGGTGCCGCCCCCGACCCCGAAGGCACCCGAGAGCAGTCCCCCGAGCGCGCCGACCAGCAGAAGGGCCAGGACGCGCCGCGGAGTGTACGGCTCGCGCGCTGCGGGAGCGGGCGCGGTCGTCACCGGCCCAGTCTGCCGGATCGCGCTGCCGGTGGGTTTCTCATCACATTGGCTGGGGTACCTGGAATCCTCCCCCGGTATCCTGGAGGCATGTCCGCTACCGCCGCTACGCCCGAGACGCTCGCCCTGCGCGAGCTCCTCGCTGCGCACCGTGGCGAGTTCCAGATGCTCCTAGAGAAGTACGCGGCGAGCGACCCGCGACTCTTCGGGTCGGTGGCGCGGGGCACTGCAGACGAAGGCAGCGACATCGACATCCTCGTCGAGATGGACCCGGCGGACGGCAACCTCCTCATGCGCGCCTCGGGGCTCATGGAGGAGGCCCGCGTGCTCTTCGGTCGCGACGACATCGACGTCTTCCCGGTGCAGTTGCTCAGGCGGCCGATCTCAGAGTCGGCACTCATGGACGCCGTCGCCCTGTGAGCCGAGGCACCGAACAGCGCGTCGCCGATATCCTCCAGGCGATCGAACGCTGCCGGCGCTACGTCGACGCGCTCGACAGCGATGACCAGGACCTCGTTGACATGGCAGAGGATGCCGTCGAGCGGAATCTGCAGATCATCGGTGAGGCGACAAACCACCTCCCGGAAGAGATCACTGGCGCCCACCCGGAGATCGCCTGGCCGCAGATCCGCGGCTTCCGGAACATCCTCGTCCACCAGTACTTCGGCGTCGACGTCGCCACCGTCCGGGATGTGGTTGAGACGCACCTGCCGCCGCTCGCTGAAGCGTTACGGGGTCACATCAGAGCGTAGAGATTGCGCGCCGTGGAGATATTCATATCGGATCGCACGGGCGCGGCCGACATTGGCTGGGGTACCTGGACTCGAACCAAGAACAACTGAACCAGAATCAGCCGTGTTGCCAATTACACCATACCCCAAGGAAAACCCCTGATCAGAGGGGTTTTACCCGGCCCCGCCGCGCTCCGGGGAGCGCTGCGGGCCAGCGTCCAGTGTACGGCACTCCACGAGGTGGTCGTGCCGCACCCGGGCGCCGGTCAGGCCCGCACGCGCCGCCTGCGGGTCAGCAGAAGGAAGAACGCACCGAGCGCGACGAGCGATCCGCCGGCCAGACCGGCCGCGATCGCCGTCGATCCGTCGCTGCCCGTCGCCGCGAGCGCCGGGAGCACCCGCAGCGCGAGCGTCACCGGGTCGCCGAGCTGGTTGCCCCCGGTGAGGGCGCGCAGATCGATCTGCACGGTGATGGTGTCGCTGCCGGCCGTGGACGGCGCGTGGTAGGTGCCCGACGTGGCGAGCGCGCCACCCAGGGCACCGGGTGCCGGGGTGATGCTGCCGCGCGTGGCCGACCAGACCACGGGCAGCCCGACGAACGAGGCGGGCAGGTTCGATGCCGTGCCGTCGCTCAGGGTGTCGAGGCTCGCGTTCACGGTGAGCGTGCCGCCCTCGCCGACCTGCGGCGCCGACAGCGAGGCGGTCGTGACGACCCAGGGTCCGGTCGTGATGGCGCCCGCTCCCGTGTTGGAAGCCGTGGAGCAGCCGGTGGCCGCGACCGCGGGGTCGAGCTGGCATCCCCACCAGTTGCCGGACGCGTCGACCGTCGCCGTGGTGGAGTTCGAGACGCCCGTCACGTTCGCGAAGAGCGAGTTGCGGTTGATGGTCACCGAAACCGGGTTCTGCGACTTCACCTGCTGCACGACGACGCCCGAGGTGAGCCCGATGAACTGGTTGTCCTCGATGATGGCTTCGTCGACGGCGCCCCCGATGGTCACAGCCGTCACATTCGCCGCCGACTGGTCGCCGATCATGGTGTTCCCGGTGATCGTCACCTTGCCGATGCGGGTGGCGGCTGCGCCGTCGCTCGAGTTCGAGGCCACGAACGCGAGGAAGTCGTTCGCCCCGAAGCCCGTTACGGTGTTGCCCTGGATCGTGATCTCCTTGAACCCGCCCAGGGTCGAGAACATGTTGAGGTTCTGAACCCAGACCAGGCGCCCGACACTCGTGTTGTTCCGGATGATCACCGGGTTCTCGATCTGGTTCGGCGTGTACTCGTTGAACACGAGCAGCGCAGAGCTGCCGCCCAGGCCCTCGCGCAGGTCGTTGTCCTCGATCGTCACGTCACCGCGATACGCGTCGACACCGATTGCGTTGTAGACGTGATCCGTGAACGACGAATCGTGAATCCAGAGGTCGGGGGCGTCGCGGTCGTTGCCGCCCGAGTACCCGCCGTCGGCGTAGACCCCGTAGCCGGGCTTGGCGATGTTGCCGGTGCCGATGACCTCCAGGCCGCCCAACTCGATCAGATCGATCCCCGTGGTGACCTGCTTGACCCCGATCGAGATGTCGAAGTAGGTCGTCGAGGTGGCACCCGGGTTCTGCAACGTCATGTTGGTGATGATGATCGACCCGACGCCGTTCCCGACGACGCCGGGGAGGATGCGGAAGATCCCGGGATTGGCACTGCCGGTCGCGCCGCCGCCGTCCAGGATGGTCACGCCCTTTCCTGCCCCGACGATCGTGAGCGGCTTGTTGATGACCACGCCCATGACGTTGTAGGTGCCCGCGGCGATGGTGATGGTGTCGTTCGCGGCCGCGGCCGTCACCGCGGCCTGCACCGTCGAGTACGTGCACCCCACCGCGCACACGTCCCGGGTGGCCGCGCGCGCGGGAGCGGAGACCAGCGCCTGGACGGCGAGGGCGCACACGAGGGCGAGCAGCATGGCCAGCAGGCGAACGGAGGATCGCGCGACAGAACTCACAACAACAGACCTTTCGGGTAGGCCGGAACTCTGACCGGCCCGGCGCCTCGCGAGATGGGGTAGCTCGAGACAGCGAACAGATCTCGCGAATCGTACCGCACCGCTCCGACACGGGCAAAGCGCGCCACCCCGGTACGGTGGAGGCGTGACGGACGAGCGCGCGCGCGGCATCCCCGTGCTCGTCCTCCTCATCCCGGCGGCTCTGGGCGCGTTCGGCATGGCCGTGCTGTTCGCGCGCGCCCTTTTCGAGATCCCGGTCACGGCATCCTTCTTCCAGACCTACCCGGGGATGTCGCAGCCCTGGCCCGGCACACCCGTCGGCTTCCCGGCGTGGCTGAGCTGGACCCACTTCCTCAACGCATTCCTGATGCTGTTCGTGGTGCGCTCGGGTCTGCTCATCCGGTCCAAGCGCCGGCCACCCGCCTTCGTCACGCGACGCGCCGCGGGGGCGCGGCGGCTCGGGCTCCACGCCTGGTGGCACATCGTGGTCGACGTGCTGTGGGCGCTCAACGGCGCGGTGTACCTGGTTCTGCTCGTGATCTCGGGGCAGTGGAAGCGGCTGATCCCGGCGGACTGGGACGTCATCCCGAACGCCGTCTCAGCGGGCCTGCAATACCTCGCCTTCGAGTGGCCCGAGCACGACGGCTGGGTGCACTACAACGCGCTGCAGCTGCTCATGTACGGGTTCACGGTCTTCGTTGCGGGACCGCTCGCCGTGGTCGCGGGGGTTCGGCTGTCCCCGATCTGGCCCCTGCGCTGGTCCCGGCCGCGCGGCGTGCTGAGCGACGCCTTCGCCCGCGCCGCCCACTGGTGGATCGCGGTGTACCTCATCGCGTTCACGGTCCTGCATGTGACCCTCGTGCTCACGACCGGGGTGCTGCGCAATCTCAACCACATGTACGCGGGGCGCGACGACGACACCTGGATCGGGGCGGGTGTCTTCGCGGTCTCGATCGTCGTGAGCCTCGTGGCGTTCGTGCTGCTCGGGCCGCGCGTGCAGACCCGGCTCGCCGAGCTCGCCCGCAACGACGTCAGGCGGATGCCTCCGGCGTAGCGGCGCGGCGCCTCAGCAGCGCGGCGCGTCAGCCCGCCAGGCGCCGCCGCAGCCGCTCGAGCCGGGCCAGCGTCGACGCCTTGCCGAGGATCTCCATCGACTCGAACAGCGGCGGGCTCACCCGCCGGCCCGAGACCGCGGTGCGCAGCGGCCCGAATGCGACCCGCGGCTTGAGGCCGGCGCCGTCGACGAGCGCCGTGCGCAGGGCGGTCTCGATCGCGGAGGCGGAGAAGTCGCCGAGACCCTCCAGAGCGGCGGTGGAGGCCTCGAGCACCACACGCGCCCCGTCCGCGTCGGCGGGCATGGCATCCGCCTCGTACTCGATCGCATCGTCGGGCGTGAACAGGAAGGCGAGCATGCCGCGCGCCTCGCCCAGCAGGTTCACGCGCTCCTGCACGAGCGGGGCCGCCTCGCGCAGGATCGCCTGCTGCGCCTGCGTCGGCGGATCGCTCACCAGGCCGTCCAGGTACGGCACGATCCGCGCGGTGAAGTCCGGGGTCGCGAGCATGCGGATGTGATCGCCGTTGATCGACTCGGCCTTCTTCAGGTCGAACCGGGCCGGGTTGGGGTTGACGTCGGCCACGTCGAAGGCCGCGATGAGCTCCTCGCGCGTGAACACGTCCCGGTCGGGCCCGATCGACCAGCCCAGCAGCGAGAGGTAGTTGAGCAGCCCCTCGGGCACGAATCCGCGCTCGCGGTGGTGGAAGAGGTTCGACTCCGGGTCTCGCTTGCTGAGCTTCTTGTTGCCCTCGCCCATGACGTAGGGCAGGTGACCGAAGCGGGGCACGAAGTCCGTGACGCCGAGGTCGATGAGCGCTGCGTAGAGCGCGATCTGCCGCGGGGTGGAGGACAGCAGATCCTCGCCGCGCAGGACGTGCGTCACGCCCATGAGCGCATCGTCGACCGGGTTGACGAAGGTGTACAGCGGCGCGCCGTTGGGGCGCACGACGACGAAGTCGGTGGTCGAGCCGGCCGGGAAGGTGATGGGTCCGCGCACCAGGTCCTCGAAGGACAGCTCGGTGTCGGGAACCCGCAGGCGCAGCGCCGGGACCCGCCCCTCGGCGCGGTAGGCGGCGCGCTGCTCGTTCGTCAGATCGCGCTCGAAGTTGTCGTAACCCTGCTGGCGGTCGCGGCCGTTCGCGTCGTTGCGGGCGTCCATCTCCTCGGGCGTGACGAAGCTCTCGTAGAGGTGACCGGACTCCTTGAGGCGCTCGATGAGGTCGAGGTAGATGTCCGTGCGCTGCGACTGTCGGTACGGCCCGTGCGGACCGCCCGTCTCGACGCCCTCGTCCCAGTCCAGCTCGAGCCAGCGCAGAGCGTCGATGAGCTGCAGGTAGCTCTCCTCGCTGTCGCGCGCCGCGTCGGTGTCCTCGATGCGGAAGATCAGCTTGCCCCCGGTGTGCCGCGCGTACGCCCAGTTGAACAGGGCCGTTCGCACCATGCCCACGTGCGGCGTGCCGGTCGGGCTCGGGCAGAACCGCACGCGCACGTCGGCGCCGGTCGCGGTGGAGAACGGGAGGTCGGTCGAGGCGCTCATGGCGCTTTCCAGCCTACCGACGCGGCCGTGACGCGGCCGACGTTCGGTCCGACGCGCTGCCGGAGGCCCGCCCGAGGCGGCCAGTCCGAAGCGCAGCCCGAGGCGCTCAGCCGACGAGCACGAGGGTCGCGGCGCCCGCGATCGCCAGCACCACGCCGACGCCCTGCAGCAGCGTGAGACGCTCGCGCAGCACCGCGATCGCCAGCACGACCGTGCCCAGCGGGTACAGCGAGTTGAGCACTGCCATGACCGCGAGATCTCCCAGGTGCAGACCGACCACGAGCAGAATGTTGCCGGTGACCAGCAGCGCCCCCGCCGCGAGCGCGAGCAGAGTCGCCCGGCGGTCGCGGATGCCGCGCAACTCCGCGGGTCCGTTGCGGATCCGCCGCACGGCCAGCGCTCCCGCGAAAAGGATGCCGCCCGCGATCAGGTCCACGAGCAGGGGCACCAGCCCGGACTCCGGGGGCGTGGCGTCGATCGCGATGATGTACCCGGCGAACGCCACGCCCGCGATCGCGGCGTAGGCGAGCGCCCGGCCGCTCGGCCGCGTGGCACCGCCGGACTCTGGCGTGGCCGCGAGCAGGATTCCCGCGATCACCACGACCACGAGCGCGGCGTACCCGAGCGGGCCGAACCGCTCCCCCAGCACGATGCCCACCACCGCGGGCAGCACGGCGTAGATCGCCGCGACCCCGGGCGAGAGCACGCTCATGGGCCCCACCGCGAGACACGCGTACAGCGCGAGCGTGCCGATCGACCCCGCGACGCCGGCGATCGCGCCGAGCACCACGGCATCCATGGACCACTCGGGCCGCTCGACGATCACCGCGACGATCGTCACAAGGGTCGCCACGACGAAGCCGATGAAACTCGCCAGCAGAGCGGTCATGCGCCGCGAGGCGAGCCCCCCGAGGAAGTCGGACGCGCCGTAGACGACGGCGCTCACGAAACCGAGGATGGCGACCACGACGATCAGGCGGTGCGGCCGGACCGGCGCGCCGAGCGGTAGGCGACGGCGATGAGCACCGTCGCGACCAGCAGCACCGCGAGCAGGGCGAGCCCCTCGTAGGCAAGGGCGGCGAGCGCGGGTCCGGCGAGTGCCCCGCCCACGGCACCCGCGGCGCTCATGGTCAGGTCCGCCCTGCCCTGGATGACCGTGCGGCGCAGCGGGTCGGCCGACTCGGCGACCAGGGCGGATGCCGACACGGTCGCCGCGCTCCACCCCAGTCCCAGCAACACGAGCGCCACCATCACGATGTCGGTGTGATCCCCGCCGAGGAACACCAGGACGAGGGATGCCAGCAGGACCCCCTGCCCGAGCGCGATGACCGCCTCGCGGCCCACGCGATCCGAGAGCCAGCCGAACACCGGAGACAGGGCGAACATGCCGGCCACGTGCAGGCTGATGGTGAGCCCCACGATCACGAGCGTCGCGCCGTGATTGACCAGGTGCACGGGCGTCATCGACATGATCGAGACCATGGTCGCGTGACTGAGCCCCAGCGCGATGAAGCCGGTGACCACCCCGTTGCGGTCGGCGCCCGGGATGGCGACCCCGGCATCCCCGGCGGGCGCCTCGCGCGCGAGACGCTCGGCGAGCCGCAGGGGGTCGGGGCGCAGCAGGAGGAAGTAGATCGCCGCGGCGGCGACCTGGGCGACGATCGTGAACAGGAAGGGCCCGGTCAGGGGCGGCAGCCCGATCGCCTGACCGAGGGTGTCGCCCGGTCCGATGAGGTTGGGGCCGAGGACCGCGCCCACGGTCGTGGCCCACACCACGAACGCGAGGTCGCGGCCGCGAGTGCCCGGCTCGGAGAGGTCGGTCGCGGCGAAGCGGCTCTGCAGGTTGACGGCGGTTCCGGTGCCGACCAGCACGAGTCCCGCGATGAGCAGCGGCAGGTTGCCCAGGACGGAGGCGAGAGTGCCGACCGCCGCACCGGCTGCGGCGACCAGAGCCCCGGTCGCGAGCGACACCGAGCGGCCGCTTCGGCGGGCGAGTCGCGCGAGCGGGATCGCGGCGAGCGCCGCCCCGACCGTGGTGCCGGTCGCGGCCATGCCCGACAGCGCCTCGGACCCGGACACCTGGGTGACCAGCAGCGCACCCGCCGAGAACGTGCCGCCCATGCCGATACCGGCGAGCGCCTGGCCCGCGATGAGCACGAGCTGGCCGCGCCGGTGGATGCGCCGGATGTCCAGCGCGGGCGCGGTCACGGGGTATCGCGCAGGCGGGCGGGGTTCGAGAGGGTGCCGATCCCCTCGATCGTGATGTCGACGCTCTGGCCGGGGAGGAATCCGCCCAGCCCGGACGGGGTGCCCGTCATGATGAGGTCGCCGGGCAGGAGGGTCCACACATCGGAGATGTAGGCGATCAGGTTCGGGATCGTGTGGATCATGTCGCGCGTGTTGCCATGGCGGCGGGGCTCGCCATCGACTGTGCTGCTGATCTCGAGCGCGGCCGGATCGAGCTCGGTCTCGATCCAGGGGCCGATCGGCGCGAAGGTGTCGTAGCCCTTGGCCCTGGCCCACTGGCCGTCGGCGAACATCTGGTCGCGTGCGCTCACGTCGTTGCCGATCGTGTAGCCGAAAACGTAGTCGGCCCAGCGCTCGGCCGGCACCTGCTTCGCGGTCCGGCCGATGACCAGCACGAGTTCGCTCTCGTGCGTGATGCGCCCCTCGACCGGTGGGATGAGGATGGGCTCACCCGGCCCGACGACGGCCGTACTGGGCTTGAGGAAGATGAGGGGGTTCTCCGGGGCGTCGACGTTGGCGGCCATGTCGGCGCGGTGGTCAGCGTAGTTGAGGCCGACGCACACCACCTTTGACGCCGAGCCGACAGGGGCCAACAGGGTCGCGTCGGACAGCGGCACGCGCTCACCCGTCGTGCCGAGGCCGTCGAGCAGGGGGTCTCCGGCCAGGACGGCGAGCTCGCCGTCCTCGACGATGCCGTGTCTTGGGTCGCTTCCCTCGCTGATGAAGCGCGCGATTCTCACTCCGTTAGCCTAGGGCGCCGCCGCTCCTGCGGCGCCCACGCTCCGCGCGCCGTACACGCCGCCGCGCTGCACTGTGCCAGCCCAGGGCGCCGCCGCGCGGCTCAGGCGTCCAGGCGCAGCAGCCAGCCGTGCCGGTCCTCGATGCGGCCGTACTGGATGCCGGTGAGCTCCTCGCGCAGAGAGAGCGACACGCGATCCCCATCCGCGATCTCGGGCATCCGGATCTCGAGATCCTCATTGCGCAGCGCGGCGATCGGCGTGATGACCGCGGCCGTGCCGCACGCGAAGGCCTCCACGATGTCGCCCGCGGCGGCACCGGAGCGCCACTCGTCCAGGGCCACCCGTCGCTGCTCGACGACGTAGCCGCGGTCCTGCGCGAGCTGCAGGATCGAGGCGAGCGTGATCCCCTCGAGGATCGAGTCGCTGTCGGGCGTGATGACGCGCTTGTCCTTCGTGACGAGCACCACGTTCATGCCGCCGAGCTCTTCGAGGTACTTCCCCTCCTGGGCATCGAGGAAGAGCACCTGCTGGCAGCCGTGCTCGTACGCCTCGGCCTGCGCGACGAGCGACGACGCGTAGTTGCCGCCCGTCTTCGCCTGGCCCATGCCGCCGTGCCCGGCGCGCGTGTAGGTCGTCGAGAGCCAGATCTCCAGCGGCGTGATGCCGCCCTTGAAGTAGGCGCCCGCCGGCGAGGCGATCAGGTAGAAGGCGACCTTCGCGGCCGGGCGCACCCCGAGGAACGCCTCCTTGGCGAACATGAACGGGCGCAGGTAGAGGCTCGCCTCGTCCTGGGTGGGCACCCAGTCGGCGTCCACCGCGATGAGCTGCCGGATCGCGTCGACGAAGTACTCGGTGGGCAGTTCGGGCAGGGCAAGGCGCTTCGCCGAGCGCTGCATGCGCGCCGCGTTCTGGTCGGGGCGGAACGACCAGATCGAGCCATCCGCGTGGCGGTACGCCTTGAGGCCCTCGAAGACCTCCTGGGCGTAATGCAGGACGGCCGCGGCCGGGTCCAGCGAGATCGGGCCGTAGGGCTGCACGCGCGGGCGGTGCCAGCCGCCCTTCTCGCTCCAGCAGATGTCGACCATGTGGTCGGTGAAGTTGGTGCCGAACCCGGGGTTGGCGAGGATCTCGGCCCGCTCGTCGGCACTCTTCGCCGACTCGTTGCGGGTCACCTGCCAGGCGAGGTCCTGGGATGCCATGGGGAGGAGGTTGAGCGTCATGGGTGGTTCCTTCGATGGGATACGTCTAGTGTGCGCCAGATTCGCGCCCGATGGGCGCCGCTGATCGCGGCTAGTCGATATCGCCGAGGAGGTCGTCCGTGACGATCGTGGGGTGAATCTATCAGGTTCGCGTCAGGCGCGGTGCGCCGGGCGGCGCCGGAACCCGACGCGCGCGAGGACCGCACCGAGCACGACCACTCCGGCCGCGATGCCCACCGCGAGCGGGTTCACCGTGCCGCCGGTGTTGGCCAGCGACGGTCCGCTCGCCCCACCACCGCCGCCGCCCGCGGCGGGCGCCGTCGCGTCGATGCGCAACGAGAGCCCGAACTGCGGACTGGGGTTCTGCCATCCGGAATCGGCCTCGAACGCCAGCGGAGCGCGGCCACCGGCCCAGTACATGGTGTCGGTGTCGACGTCGGTTCCGGTCGTCGGGGTGGTGCTGATCACCGCGACGTTGAGCGAGTCGTAGTTTCCGGGCGCACCCATCGGGGTATACCCCCAGGTGTTGGTGTTGAAGGCGATGCTCACCACGACCCGATCCGGCAGCGTCAGGTTGGCCGCCGTGAGATCCCAGGTGTGGGTGAAGTAGTAGCCGTTCTGGCAGGTAGCCGCACCCGCGTCGTACCACTGCGTGGGCGTCGCCGCGGGGCAGTTGGCCGCGTCGACCGCGGGGCGGAAGGGCACGGCGACGGTGTCGGTGATGCTCGCCAGAAGCGCGCCGGGGCCGGGGGTGCCCTCCTCATAGACGTTCAGGGTGATCGGGTGATCGAACGTGGTCGGCTGCGCGTTGTCGAAAGCGCAGGTACCCAGGTTCCAGGCGCCGGACTGGCACGCCCAGCTCACCATGCCCACCGTGACGGTGCTCGCGATACGGTTCGTCCCCGCCAACTCGACCAGGTCGCCGAACTCAGCCGTCTGCGACGCCTGGTAGCCGAGGCTCGGGTACGACGGCGGAGGCGTCCCCGGAATCGAGTCGTAGACGACCGCACCCGCCGCGCGGGCAGGGCCGGCCGACCACGCCTGGGCGGCGAGCAGGCCGAGCACGGCGAGAACGAGTAGGAGGATGCGCACGGGTACGCGAAGGACAGCACTCATGGGGGATCCGTTCGGGTCGGATTACTCTCGTCCGGGTCCGCGCATTCCGAGGGTGGGCTGTCCTCGACGAGGGTGGGCTGTCCTCGACGCGAATCGGATTCTCGAAAATGGTACGGCCGATGGCCGCCCGCTGTCTACGCCGCTTTGGATTCGTTATGGCGAGCGACGATGGCGTCACCGATCTCGCTCGTCGAGCGCGACGGGGTGCCGACCCGGTCGGACAGATCCGCGATCACGGCAGCCTCGACACGTGCCGCCGCAGCCGCCAGCCCCAGGTGGTCCAGCAACAGCGCGATGGAGAGGATCGCCGCGATGGGATCCGCCTTCTGCTGCCCCGCGATGTCGGGAGCCGACCCGTGCACGGGCTCGAACATCGAGGGGAACGTGCCGTCGGGGTTGATGTTGCCCGAGGCCGCCAATCCGATGCCGCCGCTGATTGCGCCGGCAAGGTCGGTGAGGATGTCGCCGAAGAGATTGTCCGTGACGATCACGTCGAATCTAGCAGGGTCGGTGACGAAGAAGATCGTGGCGGCGTCCACGTGCAGGTAGTCCCAGTCGACCTCGGGATGCTGCGCCGCGATCCGCTGCGTCGTCTCGCTCCAGAGCCGGCCGGCGTTCGTCAGAACGTTGGTCTTGTGCACCAGGGTGAGCCTCTTGCGGCGCTTCTCGGCGAGGTCGAACGCGTATCGGACGACACGCTCGACGCCGTGCGCGGTGTTGATCGAGAGCTCGTTGGCGATCTCGTGCGGGGTACCCGCTCGCAGCCGTCCCCCGTTGCCGACGTAGGGCCCCTCCGTGCCCTCGCGGACAACGACGAAGTCGACCTCGCCCGGGTCGCGCAGCGGACTCGTCACGCTCGGGAAGAGCCGGGTCGGCCGCAGGTTGACGTAGTGGTCGAAAGCGAAGCGCAGCTTGAGTAGGATGCCGCGCTCGATGATGCCCCCTGCCAACCGCGGTTCGCGAGGGTCGCCACCGACCGCCCCGAGCACGATCGCCTCGTGCGTGGCGAGCGTGGCGAGATCATCGTCGGTCAGCACCTCGCCGGTCTGCAGGTAGTGCGCCGCGCTGTACGGGTACTCGGTGGTCACGACCTCGGCTTCGCCCGCCGTGGCCGCGCGGAGCACCTTGATGGCCTCCGCAGTGACCTCCGGTCCGATGCCGTCCCCGGCGATCACGGCGATGTCGAGCGTGCGCATGGCGTCAGATACTCCTGTCTGAGACGGTCAGGGAGGTGTCAGGCGGTTCCCAGGCAGGGGTGGCGAGCCCGCCGTTCCGGGCGACCCCGGCATCCGCCAGCGTACTCGCAGCCGGCCACGCACCCGATGGAGGAATGCTCGGGGAATCCGGACGTAGCGTCGCAGGCATGAGCATCGGACTCGGAATCTTCCTGTTCGTCGTCGGCGCGATCCTCACCTTTGCGGTGAACGTGTCCGTCGACTGGATCGACCTGGACCTGGTGGGCTACCTGCTCATGGGGGCGGGCATCGTCATCACCATCATCGGGATCGCCCTGCTCGCGCGGCGGCGCAGCGCCGTGACGACCGAGCACACCGTGGTGGACCCGGTCACCGGCGAGCGCACCGCGCAGCGCAGCACGTCGGTCTCCGGCGACGAGCAGCCGTAGCCATTCCGAACGAGGTCAGCCCGCGACGACGTCGATCGCGCGCACGAGCGTCGCGTCGATGGCCTCGCGCACGGTGTCGAGCAGTTCCGCGGGCACCGGCGAGTCGACGGTCAGCACGCTCAGCGCCTGCCCGCCCTTCTGCTGACGCGCGATCTGCATCCCGGCGATGTTGATCTTCGCGTCGCCGAACACCTTGCCGTAGATCGCCACGATGCCCGGCCGGTCGGTGTAGGTCATGACGATGAGGTGATCCGCGAGCGGCACCTCGACGTCGTACCCGTCGATCTCGACGATCTTCTCGACTTGCTTGGGTCCGGTCAGGGTTCCGCTCACCGAGAGGCGGGTGCCGTCGCTCGTCGCCCCGCGCAGGGTGAGCACGTTGCGGTAGTCCTCGCTCACCGGATCGGTCACGAGCCGAACGGACATGCCGCGCTGCTCGGCCAGCAGCGGCGCGTTGACGTAGGACACGTGCTCGGTCACGGCGTTCGTGAAGACGCCCTTGAGCGCCGCGAGCTTGAGCACACTCACGTCCAGCTCGGCGATCTCGCCGTGCACCTCGACATCGATCGACGCGAGGGCGCCGTCGGCCAGACCCGCGAAGATCTGGCCCAGTTTCTCCATGAGCGGGATGCCGGGACGCACCACCGGGTCGATGACCCCGCCCGCGACGTTGACCGCGTCGGGGACGAGCTCGCCGTCGAGCGCGAGGCGCACCGACCTGGCCACCGAGACCCCCGCCTTCTCCTGGGCCTCGTCGGTCGAGGCACCGAGGTGGGGGGTCACGAGGATGTTGGGCAGCGAGGTGAGAGCGTCATCCGCCGGGGGCTCGCTCGTGAAGACGTCGAGGCCGGCACCGGCGATCTCGCCGGCGCGCAGAGCGGCGGCGAGCGCCGCCTCGTCGATGAGCCCACCCCGCGCAACGTTCACGATGTAGGCGGTCGTCTTCATCGCCTTCAGCTGAGCCGCGCCGATCATCCCGGTGGTCTCGGGGGTCTTGGGCATGTGGATGGTGACGAAATCGGAGGTGGCGAGCAGGTCATCCAGACTCAGCAGGGTGACGCCCAGCTGCTGCGCACGCGACTCGGTGACGTAGGGGTCGTACGCCACGATCTCGACCCCGAAGGCCTGCAAACGCGCCGCGATGAGCGCACCGATGCGGCCCAGCCCGACGATGCCGACGCGCTTCTCGTAGAGCTCGGTGCCCGTGTACTTGGAGCGCTTCCACTCCCCCGCGGCAAGCGACGCGTGCGCGGCCGGGATGTGCCGGGCCAGCGACAGGATGTGCCCGATGGTGAGCTCTGCCGCGCTGATGATGTTGGAGGTGGGCGCGTTGACCACCATGACGCCCGCCTCGGTCGCCGCGGGCAGGTCGACGTTGTCGAGGCCGACCCCGGCGCGCGCGACCACCTTGAGGTTCGGGGCCGCGGCGATCGCCTCGGCGTCGATCTGCGTCGCCGACCGGATGAGCACGGCGTTCGCGTCGGCCAGCGCGGACAGCAGCGCCGCCCGGTCGGTGCCGTCGACCTCGCGGATGTCGAAGTCGGGCCCGAGTGCCTCGACGGTGGCGGGTGAGAGCTGTTCGGCGATCAGGACGATCGGCTTGGCCACGGAGAGATCCTTCGATGGTCGAGAGGGGCGAGCGCGCGGAACAGTGGCGGGCGCGGCTGCGCCAGTTTAGTGCAGGTGCCGGGGGCGTCCCGACCGTGTTACGCGCGTCGACGCGGCGTCACGACCCCGCCGCGAACGCGAGCAGGATGGGCGCGAGCGACCCGGCGCTCAGCACGAGCGCGTTGACGGTCGCCAGCGACACCGCGAGCAGCGCGACCCGGTGGGTCAGGATGCGGCCCCGCCCCAGCAGCAGCGCCCCGACGAACGCGATCGGCGGGATCGCGATCCCGAGAACGAGCAGCCACCACGGGGTGTATGCGGAGATGCCCAGCTGCGCATAGAAGGACGGCAGGGCGACCAGATTCGCGATGCCCTGGAAGACGGCGTGCAGGTGCAGCACGCCGAACGCGACGGCGACGACGATGACGGCCACGCGATCCCTCATGACGCACCCCCGGTCACCAGGAGCGGCAGAACCGGCCAGGGCAGCAGAACCAGGACCCCGAGCAGGAGCCACGCGATGCGCGCACCGAGCTTCCACGGGGTCAGCAGCACCGTGACACCGAACCAGAGCGGCGCCGCGATGATGGCGGTGAACTCGCCGAACTGCCAGAGCACCTGCGGCAGCAGCTGGGTCGAGCCGGCCGAGGTGAAGCCGGTGCCGAGGATCCACCCCACCGTCAGGGCGAGGTAGAGCACGGCGAACAGGAACGTGAGCGGTGCCATGCCGGGTCGCGGCGGGGGACCTGCGGGGGGCGCGTCGTCCGCGGGGGCCGCCACGGCATCCGAGCCCCGACCGCTCGGCAGGCGCGCGCCCTCGCGCCCGGTCAGCTCGTCGCCGGCCCAGTGCAGGGCGTCGTCGTCATCGTCCTCGAGCGGTTCGGGCTCCTCGCGCGCCATTCAGCGGTCCAGCCGCAACTGGACGACCTCGGTCACGTGCGGGAAGAGCGGATGCGACGGCTCGAGCCCGGTGATCGTCTCAGCGATCGAGGCGGCCGACTCCCCCGACGCGAGGAGGGCCTGCAGCTCGACGCTCTCGGCGTCCTCGGGCACGTCGAACCGCAGTGCGGCGCCCACCGCGTTGAGCAGGTTCCAGGCGGGCTGCCCGCGCTCGGCCAGCTCCGCCGCCGGACCGATGAAGCGCTCATGCCTGCTGAGTTTGCGCAGCGGCCCGCGACCGACCCGCTCGCAGGTGTCCGGCAGGTCGGGGTTGGAGATGCGGGTCAGGGTCTTCTCGATGTAGGCCTGCTGCTCGTCGTCGCCGAACCCGTGCTTCGCCACCAGGAGCGCCTTGGTCTCGGCGAGCACCGCCCGCACCTCGGCCTGCAGCTCGGGGGTCGCGAGCGCCTCGCGGATCTGCACCCAGCCGCGATCGCGCCCGTGATACGCGGCGGCGGCGTGCGCGGTGTTGACCGTGAAGAGCTTGCGCTCGATGAAAGGCCGCAGGTCGTCGACCCAGGTGACACCCGCGATCTCGGGTTCGGCGCCGTGGAACGGGCGGCGGTCCACGACCCACTCGGAGAACGCCTCGATCGTCACGTCGAGTCCGCCGTGCTGCTCGGGAACGATGCGATCGATGGCGCAGTCGGCGAAGATCGCCCGGTCGGCCGCCGCGGCATCCAGGTCGCGCACGTGGTCGGCGAGCATGGTCGTCCCGCCGATGGCGTTCTCACAGGCGATGACGGCGAGCGGAGCGGCTCCGGCCGGGCGTGCGGCGAGGCCCCTCGCGATGACCGGGGCGACGAACCGCAGGATGCGCGCGCCGACCGCGGTCGTCACCAGATCGGCGGATGCGACGGCCGCGACGACCTCGTCCTCGTGCGTCGCGCTGTTGAGCGCCCGGTACCCGTCGACGACGTGATCGCGCGCGCCCTCGCCGATCTCGTGCACCCGGTAGCTCGTCTGGGACTGGAGGGCCCCGATGAGGTCCTCGCTCACATCGGCGAAGACGACCTCGTAGCCGCTCTCGTGCAGGAACTGCGCGACGAAGCCGCGCCCGATGTTGCCTGCGCCGAAGTGCACGGCGATCTTGTCCACCGGTTCATTGTCCCTCAGCGACCGAGCAATCGCGCCACATACGGCGTCGCCGGGCGTGCGCGCAGTTGCTCGGGCGTGCCGCGCTGGGTGACGCGTCCGGACTGCAGCACCACGACATCGTCGGCCAGCGCCCGCACGTCGTCGGCGTCGTGGGTCACCAGCACCACCGGCCGGTCGAAGTCGCGCAGGTGGCCGGTGAGGTCCTCGCGCACGCCGTCGCGGGTCTCCGCATCCAGCGCGGCCAGCGGCTCATCCAGCAGCAGCACCGCGGGGTCGGACGCCAGCGCGCGGGCCAGCGCGACCCGCTGACGCTGGCCGCCGGAGAGCCCGGCCGGGTGCCGTGCCGCCAGGGGGTCGAGCTCGAACCGCTCGAGCCACGGCGAAGCGGCCGCTCGCGCGTCCGCGCGCGTCGCCCCCCGCATGCGCGCCGCGAACGCGACATTGTCGTGCACGGTCAGGTGCTCGAACAGCAGGAAATCCTGGAACACCACCCCCACGCGGCGCAGCTCGGGCGCGACGCCGTGCGGGCCCGCGCTCAACGTCAGGCCCCCGACGCGGACGGTCCCGGTGGTGAGCGGGATGAGCCCCGCGATCGCCGCGACGAGCGTCGACTTGCCCGCGCCATTGGGACCGACCAGCGCGAGCGGGCGCCCGGCGCGAGCCTCGAATGCGGCGACGGCCGTGAAACCGTCGCGGTCCACTCGCGCGTCCACCGCGAGCGCGGGCGCGTCCTCCGTCATGAACGCACCCCCGGCATCCAGCGGTCGCGCATGAGCAGCAGTACCGCGACCGAGACCACCAGCAGCACGAGGGCGATCGCGATCGCCTCCCCCGGATCGGTCTGCATCGCCAGATAGCTGGCGATGGGGAGCGTGCGCGTGACACCGGGAAGCGAGCCCGCGAAGGTGATGGTCGCGCCGAACTCCCCCAGCGCCCGCGTGAAGCACAGCACCGCCCCGGCCGCGATGCCCGGTCCGACCAGCGGCACCGTCACGAATCGGAAGACCTGCCAGCGCGATGCGCCGAGCGTCGCAGCGGCCGCCTCGCTGCGCCGGTCCGACGACCCGAGCGCCCCCTCGACGGCGAACACCAGGAACGGCATCGCGACGAACGCCTGCGCGATGACCACGGCGCCGCTCGTGTACGGGATGCCGAACCCGGCCTGAGCGAGGAACTGGCCCAGGATCCCGCGACGGCCCAGCAGCAGCAGCAGCGCGATGCCGCCGATCACCGGGGGCAGCACGAGGGGCACGGTGATGACCGCCCTCAGCAGACGACGCGGCACCGCCGCCCACGCGGCGCTGCGCACCAGGAGCATCGCCAGGGGCACGCCGAGCACCAGGCACACGCCCGTGGCGCACAGCGCCGTGGTCAGCGAGAGGCCGAGTGCCTCGAGCACCGGCCCGCCCGCCAGCATGCCCGGCAGCTCGGACCATGGCGCGCGGACGAGCAGCCCAGCCAGCGGCAGGAGAAGGAAGGCCAGTCCGATCGCCGCGACGACCGCGACGACCGGGCTCAGCCGACCCCTGCTCATGCGGTCACGGTGTCACGAAGCCGGCGGCGGCGAGCGCCTGCCGACCCGTATCGGACAGCACGTACTCGACCCAGGCGTGAGCCCCGGTTCCGTTCGGCGTCCCGCTCACGATGGCGATCGGGTAGCGGTTGACGATGTCCGCCGCTTCGGGCACCTCGATGCCCTCGACCGCACCGCCGGCGGCGACCACGTCCGTGCGGTAGACCAGGCCGGCATCCGCCTCGCCCAGTTCGACCTTGGTGAGCACGGCCTTGACATCCTGCTCGAGCGTGTCGGGGCGCGCGGTGATACCCGCGGCGGCCAGCAACGCCTGGGCGGCCGCCCCGCAGGGCACAGCCGCATCGCACAGCGCGATCGCCAGGTCGGGGTCGGCCAGATCGGCCAGCCCGGTGACCCCGCCCGGATTGCCCGCGGGGACCACCAGCTCCAGCCTGTTGGCCGTGAAGATCTCCGGCTCCAGGGCATGGCCCGCGTCGACCACGGTCTGCATGGTGGCCTCGTCGGCCGCCGCGAAGACGTCCGCCGGGGCGCCCTCGATGATCTGGGCCGCCAGGCCCGAGCTGCCCCCGTAGTCGAGCACCAGGTCGACGCCGGGATACGCGGTCTCGAACGTCGGCTCGAGAGAGTCGAAGACCTCGGTGAGGGATGCCGCGGCGAAGACGGTCACGGTCCCCTCGAGGAACCCGGGCGGAGCGGGCGGCGGCGGGGCGGGGGTGCTGCAGCCCGCCAGGGCGACGAGCCCGAGCGCGGCGATCGAGGGTATCCGGGACCTCACCGGACCATGATCCCGCATCCGCGGTCCCTGTGGCCTGCGTGTCGCGCCCGGAGACTGGAAGAATCGGATCATGGTCGTCGACCCGGATTCCCCGCGATTCGCGCGACAGCGCATCCTCGGCGGATTCGGCCCCGCCGCCCAGCGCCGGCTCACCGAGGCGCATGTGGTCGTCGTCGGCGCGGGCGGCCTGGGCAGCGCGCTGCTGCCTGCGCTCGCGGCGGCGGGCGTCGGCGAGCTCACGATCGTCGACGACGACACCGTCGACGCGAGCAACCTGCACCGGCAGACCCTCTTCACCCCCTCAGACGTCGGGCGCCCCAAGGTCGACGCGGCTGCCGACGCCCTTGCCCGCATCGCTCCGGACACGGTCGTGCACGCACGCCACGAGCGGTTCGCGCCCGGGGCCACCTTCGACCTGCTGCTCGATGCCGATCTGCTCGCCGACGGAACCGACAACCGGCCCACCCGGTACCTGGCCAACGACGCGGCGGCGATCCGCGGCATCCCGCTGGTCTGGGGGTCGGCGCTGCGGTACTCCGGTCAGGTGGGCGTGGCATGGGACGAGCGCGGGGTCGACTTCCGCGACCTCCTGCCCGAGGATCCGGACGCGGACGGGGGCGACACCTGCGAGATCGAGGGCGTGCTGCCCACGGTGTGCGCGGTCATCGGGGCGATGATGGCCTCCGAGGTGATCAAATTGCTGACCGGGGTCGGCGAGCCGCTGCTGGGTCGCGTCGCCGCCTACGACGCCCTGACCGGCACGACCCGCGAGATCGCGTATCGCCGCGACCCGCAGGCCCCGCGCCCCGGGTCGCTCGAGGAGCGCACGGCCCTGCGCGAACCCGACCCCGGTCGGGCGGTCACCGCGGAACAGCTCGCCAAACTGCTCGCCGGGCCGACGACGGCGGGTGTGCACGAGACGCCGCCCGTGCTGCTGGATGTCCGCGAGCGCCCCGAGGCGTCGTTCGCCTCCCTGCCCGGCTCGGTGCTGATCCCGCTGGGCGAGCTGCCCGGGCGCCTCGACGAGCTCGACCCGGACGCCCCGATCGTCGTGTACTGCCACCACGGGGTGCGCTCGGCGCGCGGACTCGAGGTGCTCGAGCGGGCGGGCTTCACGCGCGCACGGCATCTCACCGGCGGCATCGAGGCCTGGTCGGTGCTGGTCGATCCCGCGGTTCCGAGGTACTGATGAGCAGACTGAGCCACCTGGACGACGAGGGACGCGCACGCATGGTCGACGTGGGCGGCAAGGTCGTGACCCGGCGGGTCGCGGTCGCGGCGGGACGACTGGACACCACCGCCGAGGTGGTCGCGGCCGTGCTGCGGGACGAGCGGGGTCACGCGAACACCCTGCCCAAGGCCGACGTGCTCGCCACCGCGCGCATCGCGGGCATCCAGGCGGCCAAGCGCACGAGCGAACTCATCCCGCTGGCCCACCCGCTGCCGCTGGACAAGGTGACGATCGAGTTCGAGGCCGGGGAGGTATCCATCGCCATCACGGCGACGGCCGCGGTCACGGCCAAGACCGGCGTCGAGATGGAGGCGCTGACCGCCGTCGCCGTCGCCGGCCTCACGCTGCACGACATGGTCAAGGCTCTGGATCCCGCGGCGGTGCTCGGCGAGATCCGCCTGATCGAGAAGACCGGCGGCAAGCACGGGCGCTGGACGCGCGCGGCCACCGAGCCCGCGGATGCGCCCACGCCGCCCTCTACCCCGGGTCGCGCGGTCGCCATCGTGTCGTCGACGCGCTCGGCCGCCGGGGAGGCCCAGGACAGCACCGGCCCCGCGCTGGTCGAGTGGCTGCGCGCCCAGGGATACCAGATCGACGCACCCGTGGTGGTCGCCGACGCCGCGATCGGCGAGGCGATCAGGGATGCCGTGGCCGGCTCCCCCGGAATCGTCCTGACCACGGGGGGCACCGGGGTCTCCCCCACCGACCGCACCCCGGAGGCGACGGCCGCCGTGCTGGACCGCGAGCTGCCGGGGATCGCCGAGGCGATCCGGGCCGCGGGGCGGGAGGCGGTTCCCACGGCGGCGCTCAGCCGGGCGCTGGCGGGTCTGGCCGGCGACACCATCGTGGTCAACCTGCCCGGCTCGAGCGGCGGGGTCCGCGACGGGCTCGCGGTGCTGGAGGATCTTCTGCCGCACCTGCGCGAGCAGCTCGCCGGCGGCGATCATGGGTGATCGCTCGCTCGGGCTCATCGACGAGCGGCCTCTGGATCGCGCCGCCCTGGAGGCGTTCGTGCGCTCGAGCGCCGACGGCGCGGTCGTGGTGTTCGAGGGCGTCATCCGGGATCACGACCACGGCGAGGGGGTGAGCGCCCTGGACTACTCCGCGCATCCCGAAGCGCTGGGCTTCCTCGAGCGCATCTGCGGGCAGCTCGCGGAGGAGACCGGACTGCGGGTGGCGGCCGCGCATCGCGTCGGCGCGCTCGTGGTGGGCGACGTCGCCCTGATCGCCGCGGTCGCCGCACCTCACCGCACCGAGGCGTTCACCGCCTGCGCCGAACTCGTGCAGCGCATCAAGACCGGGGTGCCGATCTGGAAGCGCCAGCACCTCGCCTCCGGTGCCACGGAGTGGGTCGGCCTCTAACGGGAGGCGCGCTCAGCCGCCGGCGAACGGGGGGAGCACGTCGACCCGGGCGCCGATCGGCGCCGCGTCGTCGCGGGAGACGACACCGTCGATGAGGAAGGCGCCGCTGCGGAGCACCCGTGCCATGGCATCCCCGTAGGCCGCGATGAGGTGCAAGCGCAACTCGCCCGCGGTCGCGACCTCGAGCCGCTCGGAATCGCGCCCCGCCGCATCCGCGGCGGCAGCGAAGTAGCGCACCTCAGCCACCGATCGCTCCCCTCCACCCTCAGCAGGCAGGTTGCCCCAGGTCAGCGCGCTGCGCTGCCCTCGGTGTAATCGGCGTCCTGCTGCTTCCAGGCGAACAGCGCGCGCAGCTGCTTGCCGGTCGCCTCGATGGGGTGCTTGGCGGCCTTCTCGCGCAGCTCGAAGAACTCCTTCGCGCCGTTGTCCTGATCAGCGATGAAGCGCTTCGCGAACGCGCCCGACTGGATGTCGGAGAGCACGGCCTTCATGTTCTCCTTGACCGAGGGGTCGATGACGCGCGGGCCCGAGACGTAGTCGCCGTACTCGGCGGTGTCCGAGACGCTCCAGCGCTGCTTGGCGATGCCGCCCTCCCACATGAGGTCGACGATGAGCTTGAGCTCGTGCAGCACCTCGAAGTAGGCGATCTCGGGCTGGTAGCCCGCCTCGACCAGGGTCTCGAAGCCGTACATGACCAGCTGCGAGGTGCCGCCGCACAGCACGCTCTGCTCGCCGAACAGGTCGGTCTCGGTCTCCTCGGTGAAGGTGGTCTTGATGACGCCCGCGCGCGTGCCGCCGATCGCCTTCGCGTAGGACAGCGCGACATCCCATGCCTGACCGGATGCGTCCTGCTCCACGCCGATGATGTCCGGGATGCCGCGGCCCGCCACGAACTCGCGGCGGACCGTGTGGCCCGGAGCCTTCGGGGCGACCAGGATGACGTCGACGCCCTCGGGGGCCTCGATGTAGCCGAAGCGGATGTTGAACCCGTGCGCGAAGGCAAGGGTCTTGCCGGGCTTCAGGTGGCTCTTGATGTGGTCGTTGTAGATGCCGCGCTGGTGCTGGTCAGGCGCCAGGATCATGATGAGGTCGGCCCACTCGGCGGCCTCGTCGACGCTCTGCACCTCGAAGCCGTCCTCCTCGGCCTTCGCGGTCGACTTGGAACCGTCCTTGAGCGCGATGTGCACCTCGACGCCCGAGTCGCGCAGGTTCTGCGCGTGCGCGTGGCCCTGCGAGCCGTAACCGACGATCGCGACCTTCTTGCCCTGGATGAGTGAGAGGTCGGCGTCCTTGTCGTAGAAGAGTTCAGCCATTCCTTTTTCCTTTTCTCTGGATGCGGTGGTCGAGTAGCCGCGGAGCGGCGTATCGAGACCTAGTTCTTGAAGACGCGTTCGGTGATGGACTTCGACCCGCGGCCGATGGCCAGGAGACCCGACTGCGCGATCTCCTTGATGCCGTAGGGCTCGAGGACGCGCAGGAAGGCCTCCACCTTGCCGCTGTCGCCCGTGACCTCGATGACCAGCGCATCCGTCGCCACGTCGACGACGCGCGCGCGGAACAGGTTGACCGCCTCGAGGATCTGCGAGCGGGTCACGTTGTCGACCTTGACCTTGATGAGCAGGTGCTCGCGCTGCACCGACTGGGTCGGGTCGAGCTCGACGATCTTGATGACGTTGACCAGCTTGTTGAGCTGCTTGGTGACCTGCTCGAGCGGGAGCTCCTCGACATCCACGACCGCGGTGATGCGGGAGAGCCCCTCGACCTCGCTCGTACCCACGGCGAGCGACTCGATGTTGAAGCCGCGGCGGGCGAAGAGCCCGGCGACGCGGGTCAGCAGACCCGGCTTGTCCTCGACGAGGAGCGACAGCACGTGACGCGACATGACTACTACTCCTCCTCCCAGGCCGGGGCGTGGTCTCGCGCGTACTGCACCTGCGAGTTGCCCACCCCCTGCGGCACCATCGGCCACACCATCGCGTCGCGGCTCACCACGAAGTCGATGACGACCGGCCGGTCGTTGGTCTCGATCGCGAGCTTGATGGCCGGGTCGATCTCCTCGGGCTTCGTGACCCGGATGCCGAGCGCCCCGTAGGCCTCCGCGAGCTTGACGAAGTCGGGCACCATGCGGGTCGTCTCGTCCTTGGTGACGGCGCCGGTATCCAGATCGGTGAACGAGTGGCGTCCGTCGTAGAACAGGGTCTGCCATTGGCGCACCATGCCCAGCGAGCTGTTGTTGATGATCGCGACCTTGATCGGGATGTCGTTGATCGTGCAGGTGGCGAGTTCCTGGTTGGTCATCTGGAAGCAGCCGTCGCCGTCGATCGCCCACACCAGCCGGTCGGGCTGCGCGACCTTGGCGCCCATCGCCGCGGGCACCGCGTAGCCCATGGTTCCGGCGCCGCCCGAGTTGAGCCAGGCATGCGGGCGCTCGTAGTCGATGAACTGGGCCGCCCACATCTGGTGCTGGCCGACGCCCGCGACGTAGACCGCCTCGGGTCCGGAGAGCTGGCCGATGCGCTCGATGACCGTCTGCGGGGCCAGGAGCCCGTCATCCGGATCGTCGGTGTAGCCCAGCGGGTAGTCCTTCCGCAGCTTGTCCAGGCGCGCCCACCACGGTGCCAGCCAGGGCGCCGCCGCCACTGCGGCGCCCACGCGCGAGCCGGCGAGCGCGGTCGCCGACTCGCGCTCTGTGAGGTCGGGCGCGGCCTTCTTGGCGGCGGTTCCGTAGGCGCCGATGAGGTCGACGATGACGTCCTTGGCGTCGCCCACGATCGGCACATCGGCCGTGCGGATCTTGCCGATCTCGGCCGGGTCGATGTCGACGTGCACGATCTTGGCCTCGGGCGCGAAGTCGGCCACCCGCCCGGTCACGCGGTCGTCGAACCGCGCGCCCAGAGCGACGATGAGGTCGGCCTCTTGCAGGCCGAGCACCGCGGGCACCGACCCGTGCATGCCGGGCATGCCCAGGTGCTGCCGGTGCGAGTCGGGGAAGGCGCCGCGCGCCATGAGCGTGGTCACGACAGGCGCCCCGGTGAGCTCGGCGAGCTTCAGCAGCTCCTTCTCGGCACCCGAGCGGATGACGCCCCCGCCCACGTACAAGACCGGTCGCTGCGACCCGGCCAGCAATTCCGCGGCGGCGACGATCTGCTTCCCGTGCGCCTTGGTCACCGGGCGGTACCCCGGCAACTCGACCTTGGGCGGCCACACGAAAGGCGCGGACTTCTGCTGGGCGTCCTTGGTCACATCCACCAGCACCGGGCCGGGCCGGCCGGTCGTCGCGATCTGGTACGCGGCCGCGAGTGTGGCGGGAACGTCCTCGGGGCGGGTGACCAGGAACGAGTGCTTGGTGATGGGCATCGTGATGCCCACGATGTCGACCTCCTGGAACGCGTCGGTCCCCATCGAGGTCGAGAACACCTGACCGGTGATCGCGATGATCGGGACCGAGTCCATGTGGGCATCCGCGATCGCGGTCACCAGGTTGGTCGCGCCCGGCCCGGAGGTCGCGATGGCGACGCCCACCCGGCCGGATGCCGCGGCGTAGCCCTCGGCCGCGTGGCCGGCGCCCTGCTCGTGGCGCACCAGGATGTGCCGGATCGAGGTCGAGGCCATGAGCTCGTCGTAGAAAGGCATGATCGCGCCGCCGGGGATGCCGAAGACGTCGGTCACACCGAGCTTCTCGAGCGACGCGAGGATCGCGCCGGAGCCGGTCAGAACGGGCGGCTCGGCGCGCTTGGCGGGCGCGGGGGCCGGAGTGGGTGCGGGATCGGCGGATGCCGGGGTCATGATGGTCCTTCGCTGCGAGAGATGTCTGCTGAACGCGGAGTCACCCGGTGACCGCGCCCTCGGATGCCGAGCGCACGAGCTTGGTGTACTTCGCGAGAACGCCACGGGTATAGCGCGGTGGAAGAGGAACCCAGCCGTCACGGCGGGCTTCCAGCTCGGCCGGATCGACCAGTAGGTCGATCGTCCGGGCTGCGATATCGACCCGTATCAGATCACCATCCCGCAGGAATGCGATCGGACCTGCGTCCGACGCCTCCGGCGCGATGTGGCCGATGCACAGGCCGGTTGTGCCGCCTGAGAATCGTCCGTCGGTCAATAGTAGGACATCTTTTCCGAGCCCCGCGCCCTTGATGGCGGCCGTGATGGCGAGCATCTCGCGCATGCCGGGGCCGCCCTTCGGGCCCTCCCAGCGGATCACCACCACGTCGCCGTGCTGGATCTCGCCGTTGGTCAGCGCGTCCATCGCGGCGCGCTCGCGCTCGAAGACCCGGGCGGGGCCCTCGAAGACCGTGGCGTCGAAGCCGGCGGTCTTGACCACGGCACCCTCGGGGGCCAACGAACCGGTCAGGATGGTGAGCCCGCCGCTCTCGTGGATCGGGTTGTCGAGCGTGCGCAGCACCTCGCCGTCGAGCGGCGGGATGTTCATCTCGGCCAGGTTCTCGGCCATCGTCTTGCCGGTGACCGTCAGGCAATCGCCGTGCATGAGGCCGGCGTCCAGGAGCGCCTTCATGAGCACCGGCAGTCCGCCGCGCCGGTCCACGTCGTTCATGACGTACCGGCCGAAGGGCTTGAGGTCGCCCACATGCGGCACCTTGGAGCCGATGCGGTTGAAGTCGTCGAGCGTGAGCTCGACCTCGGCCTCGTGCGCGATCGCGAGCAGGTGCAGCACGATGTTGGTCGACCCGCCGAGCGCCATGCCGACGGCGATGGCGTTCTCGAAGGCCTCCTTGGTCAGGATCTGCCGGGCCGTGATGCCCTTCTTCAGCAGGTTGACCACGGCCTCGCCCGAGCGGTGCGCGAAGTAGTCGCGGCGCGCGTCGGCCGCGGCCGGTGAAGCGGAGCCGGGCAGGCTCAGCCCGAGGGCCTCGGCGACGCTCGCCATGGTGTTGGCGGTGTACATGCCGCCGCAGGCGCCCTCGCCGGGGGCGAAGGCGCACTCGATGCGGTGCGCGTCCTCCTCGGACATCGTGCCCGCCTTCACCCCGCCGACCGCCTCGAAGCTGTCGATGATGGTGATGTCCTTCTCGGTTCCGTCCGAGAGACGAACCCAGCCGGGAGCGATCGATCCGGCATAGAGGAACACGGATGCGAGGTCGAGTCGAGCGGCAGCCATGAGCATCCCGGGGATCGACTTGTCGCATCCCGCCAGGAGCACCGAGCCGTCGAGGCGCTCGGCCTGCATGACGGTCTCGACGCTGTCGGCGATGACCTCGCGGCTGACGAGCGAGAAGTGCATGCCCTCGTGCCCCATCGAGATGCCGTCGGACACGCTCACGGTGCCGAACTGCAGTGGGTACCCGCCGCCGGCGTGCACTCCCTCCTTCGCGGCCTGCGCGAGGCGGGCGAGGGAGAGGTTGCAGGGGGTGATCTCGTTCCAGGAGCTCGCGATGCCGATCTGCGCCTTGTCCCAGTCGGCGTCGCCCATGCCGACCGCCCGCAGCATGCCCCGGCTCGTCGTGGCCTCGATGCCGTCGGTGACCGTGCGGGAGCGGGGCTTGTGATCGGGGGCTGCAGGCTTCTCCGGCATAGGAACGAGGGTACCGCCGCCCGGAAGGGGCCGCTGACGCCCCGGCTCCCCGTCCCGCGGTGACGAAAACTGAGGAGAATCGCGCGCGTCAGGTGCGACGACAACCCCTGCGGGCGCAGATGACGCAAAAGTCCTCAGTTTTCGTTGCGCACCGCTCGCCCCGGCTGGCGAAGGGCCGCGAGCGCGACGAGCGCGACGGCGGCCTCGGCCGGGTCGGCAACGCGGAAGGCCGCCACGGTCGGGCCGGGGCCGACCTTGATGCCCACGTCGTCCGGCCGCAGCACCGCGAAGGCGTCCTCGTCGGTCGCGTCGTCGCCCGCATAGAGGACGGCATCGGCCGCGGTGTGCGCGCACAGCCGCTCGAGCGCGTCGCCCTTGGTCGCCGAGCGCACGGAGAACTCGAGGATGTCCTTGCCCGAGCGCACGGTCACACCGTCCAGGCGGTCCCGCAGCTCGCCCAGCGCCAGCTCATGCGCACGGCGCGCGTCGGGCGCACTCGCCAGCCGGGTGTGCAGCGCGAATCCGGCGGGCTTGGCCTCGACCCACGCCCCCTCGACGGCGCCGGCCACCCCGTCCAGCACCCCGCGCAGGGTCTCCAGCCGCGCGAGCTCCTCCGCGCCGAGGCCCACCGGGTCGTGCGCGTCGTCCAGCCGCAGCTCGATCCCGTGCGAGCCCACCAGCAGGACGCCCGCGGGCGGGTCCGACACCTCGACGAGGCTCTCCAGCGACCGGCCGCTGACCAGGGCCACCCGGGTTCCGGGCGTGTCCAGCAGACGCAGCACGGCATCCCGCGCTTCGGGCAGCGCACGCGCCTCACCGGGGACGTCGACCACGGGGGCCAGCGTCCCGTCGAAGTCGAGCGCGACGAGCAGGCGCGGCGCACCGGCCAGCCCCCGCAGGGCATCCCCCAGCTCGGGCGCGAGCCCGGCCGGCCACCCGGACGGAACCGCCGTCACCCCGCCGTCCGTTCCCGCAGGGCGGTGAGGAACTCGTCCGACCAGCGCGCCACGTCGTGCTCGCGCACGCGCTTGCGCAGCGACTTCATGCGCTTATGCCGCTCGTGGTGCGGCATCTCGATGGCACGCACGATGGCGTCCTTGAGTCCGTCGATGTCGTGCGGGTTGATGAGCAGCGCCGACTTGAGCTCGTCCGCCGAGCCGGTGAACTCGCTCAGGATGAGCACGCCGTCGCCGTCGGAGCGCGCCGCGACGTACTCCTTGGCCACCAGGTTCATGCCGTCGCGCAACGCCGTGACGAGCATGACGTCGGCGGCCAGGAACAGGGCCGCCATCTCCTCGCGGGGGAAATTGTGGTGCAGGTAGCTGATGGCCGGATGACCGATCGTCCCGTAGTCGCCGTTGATGCGGCCGACCGTGAGCTCGATCTCGTCGCGCAGCTGCTGGTAGGCCTCGACCCGCTCGCGACTGGGGCTCGCGACCTGCACGAGCACGACGTCCTCGACCGCGACCCGCCTCTCCGCGAGCAGTTCGCCGAACGCCTTGAGCCGGTGCCGGATGCCCTTGGTGTAGTCGAGCCGGTCGACCCCGAGCATGACGGTCGACGGGTTGCCGAGTTCGTCGCGGATCTGCCGCGCGCGCTCCTGCACCCGCGGGGTCAGGGCGAGCTGCTCGACCCCGGCGGCGTCGATCGAGATGGGGAAGGTGCGCGCGATGACCTGTCGCGCGGGCGCGGCGTCGCTCGCCGGAACCTCGACGACGGCACTGCGCGTCGCGTACCCGGTGAGCCGACGCGTCGCCTGCAGAAAGTTCGCGGCATCCGCCGATCGCTGGAACCCGATGACGTCCGCACCCAGCAGCCCCTCGACGATCTGCGTGCGCCAAGGCAGCTGGCTGAAGATGCCGTATGCCGGAAACGGGATGTGATTGAAGAACCCGATCGTCAGGTCCGGTCGCGCTTCGCGCAGCATGCGCGGCACGAGCTGCAGCTGGTAGTCGTGCACCCACACGGTCGCACCGGGGGCCGCCGCTCGCGCGGCCGCCTCCGCGAAGCGCCGGTTGACCCGGACGTACGCGTCCCACCACACCCGGTGGAAGCTCGGCGGTGCGATGACGTCGTGGTAGAGCGGCCACAGCGTGTCGTTGCTGAAGCCCTCGTAGTAGTCCTCGAGATCGGTCGCACTGAGCGGCACGGGCACGATGTGGATGCCGTCGTGATCGAACGGCGGAAGGTCCAGTCCCGGCCGCCCGGCCCAGCCGACCCACGCCCCGTCGCTGGCGCGCATGATGGGTTCGAGCGCCGTCACGAGACCGCCGGGGGATGCCCGCCAGAGCTCCGCACCGTCCTCGCCGAGGACCCGGTCGACCGGCAGACGATTGGAGACGACGACGAGCTGGTATGTCTCGCCGACCATGACGTCACGCTATCAGGGGGCACCTGTGTGACCCCTGGCACGCTAGGTTGGGGGCGATGATCCCGATCGGCATGAGCACGTCCTGCGTCTACCCCCAGGGCGTGGAGACGGGGTTCCGTGTCGCCCGGCTGGCCGGTTACGACGGAATCGAGGTCATGGTGACCCGCGATCCCGGCACGCGCAGCGCCGACGAGCTGCTGCGCCTGCGCGACACGTACTCGATGCCGATCCTCGCGATCCATGCACCCGTTCTGCTGCTCACCTCGAACGTCTGGGGGCGGGATCCGGCGGTCAAGCTCCTGAGATCGGCCCAGCTCGCCGCGGCGGTCGGCGCGCGCAACGTGGTGGTGCACCCGCCGTTCCGCTGGCAGGCCGGGTACGCGACCGACTTCGAGCGCATCGTCCGTGAGACCTCCGCCGAGACCGGCGTCGAGGTGTGCGTCGAGAACATGTTCCCGTGGAAGGTCGGCGGGCGTCAGCTCAAGGCCTACGCCCCCTCGCCCAACCCGCTCGATCTGGACGTCGACGCGATGACGCTCGACTTCTCGCACGCGGCGCTCTCCGGCCGTGACTCGCTCGAACTGGCCATGGCCATGGGCGACCGGCTTCGGCATGTGCACCTGTGCGACGGGCGCCGCTCGGCCAGCGAGGGCAACATGTTCGACGAGCACCTGGCCCCGGGCCGGGGCACCCAGCCGGTGGCCGAGACCCTCCAGTACCTCGCGGACAACGACTGGGACGGCGTCGTGGTGGCCGAGGTCGTGACCCACAAGTTCCGCAACACGCGCAAGAAGATGGACCTGCTCATCGAGGCGGTCGCCTTCGCGCGCGAGCACCTCGAGCAGGATCACTCGGTGCGCGAGCCCCTTCCGGTGCCCGGCGGCGGCGAGTTCACCAGGCGCCGGGTGCGCCGCGCCGAGCGCCGCGCCGAGCGCGGCTGAGCGGGGCCGTGTGCGATGAATACCACTTCGAGATCCCGCGAGGAGCGATGAAGCGCCCCCGTCACGAGGCCTGGGCCGAGAGGATGCGGGCACTCCAGGCACAGGCTCGTGCCGACCTCGGCGGCCGCGTGTACTCGCCGCAAGAGACCGCTGCACTGATCAAGCAGATCGCCACCGACGCGATCCTCGTCGTGTCCAACGACACCGACCTGACCGCACTGTCGCCCTGGCGCGGGCGGCTGCCGATCCTTCGCTCCCGGGACTTCGTGGTCCGCATGGTGCAGACTCGCCGGGGCCGGTAGTAACTCGCGCGCACCGCGCTCAGATCGACTGGCGGTATCCGAAGAACTCGTGGTCGTTGTTGTAGCCGCCGTGGCCGCCGCCGATGTCACGGAAGCTGTCTACGAACTCGATGCCCTTGATCCACTTGACCATCTTGAAGCCCAGCTGCACCTCGTTGCGCAGGCGCAGCGGGGCGCCGTGGCCGAAGGTGAGGTCCTCGTCGTTCATCTCGTAGGCCAGCATGGTCAGCGGGTAGCTCATCTGCTCGATCGGGTGTGCGTCGTAGTAGATCCCGCCGTCCGGCCCCGGCGCGTACGAGTAGAACACCACCCATTTGGCCTCGGGCGTGGGTTTCACCAGATCGAGGATCGTCGACATCGACACCCCGCCCCACTTGGCAACCCCCGACCAGCCCTGGATGCAGAAGTGCTGCGTGATCTGCTCGTGGTGGGCGAGGGAGCGCAGCTGCGCCAGATCGAGCTCGACCGGGTTCTCGACCAGGCCGTTGATGCGCAGCCGGTAGGCGGCGAAGTCGCCCTCGCGCAGCTTCTCGAACTCGTCGGTGTCCGGGTAGCGGCCGTTGTGCCAGAAGTAGGGCGAGATGTCCTTCTCGGTGTACTGGCCCGGCTTGGCGTCCAGGTGCTCGAAGAGCCGCTGCGCCGGGCCCACCAGGACGTACCCGGCCTTCTGCACCGCACGCGGGAAGCGATAGGTCAGCGGAGTCGCCGCGACCCAGGCCACGATCATGACCACGAGCGAGATCGCGAAGATCGTGAACCCCACCCAGCTGTCGTCATCCCGGCTCGCGTACATGTGGTTGAGGTTGCGCAGCGCCCCGGTGGTCAGCACGAGCGCGACGTGCACGACGATGAAGCACACGAACCAGCACAGCACCAGGAAGTGCAGCGACCGGGCGACCTGGATGCTGAACAGGGAGCTGACCCGCCGGAACCGGGTCGAGAGCGCGGGCGACATGCCGAGTCCGGTGATGAGGGCCAGCGGTGCCGCCACGAAGACCGTCACGAAGTACGCGATGAGCTGGAGGCTGTTGTAGTTCACCCAGCCGTTCTCGAGCGGCCAGTCCAGCGACAGGTACTGGATCGCGACCGAGATCGCGTGGGGGATGACGTCCCAGTTCAACGGGACCAGTCGCATCCACTGACCGGTCGCGAACAGGAGGATGTAGAAGACGATGCCGTTGAGCAGCCACAGGGTGTTGATGCCCAGGTGCCACCACCTCGCAAGGCCGATCGAGTGCCTCCGGCCGGGCAGCCCGACCCCGTCGGGGAGGGTGAGCGAGTCCATCTTGGCGGTGTAGAGCGGGTCGGGGGGCACCGGCTTCTGCATCCGGAACCAGTCCTTGCCGGGAGTGGAGTGCCGGGTGAGGTAGAGCCGCGGGTGGTCCGCCAGGATCGTGACGCCGGATCGGATGATGAAGATCATCAGGAAGGCGTTGAGGAAGTGCTGCCACCCGAGCCACGCCGGGATCCCGACGGGCGCGCCCGCGGGCAGCTCGGAGGATCCCGGGTAGGTCGCCATGAAGTCCTGCACCGCGGGCAGCTCGCGCAACCCCTTGGCGATCGCGACTCCGGTGATGAGCAGCACCAGCCCGATCGGGATGAGCCAGAGCAGGTTGAACCACCGGTCCCGGCCGACCCGGATGCGCGGCGCGACCCCGTACTGCGGGGGGATCCCGCCCGCCCAGTGCTCGTCGACGACGTCGCGTCTCTTCTTGACCAGCTCCGTCCGATAGCTCTCGGTCGAACCGGAGGGGGTGTACCCCTTGTCCGGAGCGGGAACCAGCGTGGCATGAGGCTTGGAGCTCGCCATGAGGCCGAGTGTACGCGCGACGGATGCGGACGGGACAGGTAGCGTGGAACCCGACCGGACCGGAGGCGCGATGCGCAAGTACATCTTCAACATGGGCGTGCTGAGCTCGGTGTTCTCGTTCGTCGGACTCGCGAAGACCACCGCGACGGGCCCGCGCGACTGGCGCCTCATCCTCATGTGGGTCAGCGCCCTGGCGGGCCTCGCGATCGCGGTCGGCACGGTCATCGAGCAGACCAAGGAAGCAGAGGACTACTGATGTTCGGGCAGCACTGGAACTTCTTCGAGATCATGGCCACGGTCGCCTCCTGGCTCGCCGGGCTCCTGATCTTCCTGATCTGGCTCGCGGTCCTCGTGGTCTTCGTGCGCTTCCTGCTCATCGGCACGCGCGCCGCGAAGGTCTACCTGCGCAACAACGGCGTGCACGACGGGGTGCTCCCCCGCGGCATCTCGCTGCCGGGTACAGGCAACGGTGCGTCGTCCGCGCCGGCGACCACGGCGTCCGCCCCCAAGCCGCGCACCCCGCGCACGCCGAAGGCGTAGCGCTCAGAAGACGGTCTCGACGAACCCGATCACGCGCGGGTCCTCCGCGTCGGCGTCGTCCACCTCGGGCATGAGCCTCCACAGCTGGAAGGCCGTGCACGGGTGCGAGATCCCGAGGCGGACCACCTCCCCGACCACGAGTTCCGTCGCGGGCGGCACCCGCAGATAGGCGTGCTGGTCGGCGAGCTGCGTCACCACGGCGCCCGCGATCCCGGGCGCGACCGGCATGCCCAGATCCGACGGCACGTCGCGCTTGCCCGCGTCCAGGAGCGCGAGGCCGGGTTCCGGTCGTGACACCACCCGCGCCCAGGCGTGCAGGGCGGGCCGGAAAGCGCGCTCCTGCCCCGCGAAGGGCGAGATGCCGGTGTAGAACACGTCGTCGTGCGCCTGGAACGCACCGGCCCGCACCACGACCGTGGCACGTTCCCGGTAGGGCTCGAACTCCTCGGCGACGAGATCGAACCAGGCGCTGCCGCCCGCCGTCAGGATCGGTGAGTGCAGCATCCCCTCGACGCGGTCGAACAGGGATGCCATCCCCCGCAGATACCCCCGCACGCGTTCCGCGGTGGCCGGCTCGCGATCCGCACCGTAGGACCCCTCGTACCCGGCCACGCCCCGCAGCCGCAGCCTCGGCGAGGACGCCACGGCGTGCGCGACCTCGAGCGCCGCGTCGAGTCCGCGCGCACCCGTGCGGCCGCCGTCGTCGCCGAGCTCGACCAGCACGTCGATGGGGCGCTCGCCCGCGGTGGCCGCGAGC
This sequence comes from Microbacteriaceae bacterium, assembly GCA_019638805.1. GTDB lineage: Bacteria > Actinomycetota > Actinomycetes > Actinomycetales > Microbacteriaceae > JBDSKH01. Next base: position 462,305 of record JAHBTA010000001.1, read on the forward strand.
GCCGCAACGCTCTCGGGAGAGTCGACCCAGCAGACGAGTTCGAAGGCCGGGTCGCGATCGAGTTCGGCGGCGATCCAGGAGGCGGCCACCGGATCCACGACCTCGTTGGCGAGCACGACGCGCGCGAGCCCGGCAGCGCGGGCGACCTGCACCTGCCAGGGCGTCGCGAGGGTGATGCCCCAGCATCCCGCGTCGAGCAGGCGACGCCACAGCTCGGGCGCCATGGTGGTCTTGCCGTGCGGCGCGAGCTCGAGGCCGTGTTCGCGCGCCCAGGCCGTCATGATGGCGGTGTTCGCGTCGGACGCCGCGCGGTCCAGGGTCATGACCGGGGTGGCCAGCTCGCGCAGCCGCACACCGGTCGCGACGGCCTCAGCCGGGGTGAGCCCCCACAGCGCGGGCGGCACCGACTTGTGCCGCGGTCCCAGCACGCCTTCGTCCATCCCCTCATCCTCCCGCTTGGGAACCAAAACTGAGGACTTTCGCGCCGCCGTGCGCGCAGGCTCTCGCGTGCAGGGGGTTGAGCGTCGAAAGTCCTCAGTTTTCGTCGACGCCGAGCACCTGAGGGCGCGAAATGCGGGTGTAACCCGGCTGTTCTACGCTCTTGCCATGCGCCAGCTGCAGGCCGAGATCATCAGCACCCTCGGCGTCTCGCCCGAGATCGACCCGGCCGCCGAGGTCGAGCGGCGCGTCGGATTCCTGGTCGACTACCTCGCCGCCGCGCGCGCGAACGGCCTCGTCCTCGGCATCAGCGGCGGGCAGGACTCCTCGCTCGCGGGCCGACTGTGCCAGCTCGCCGTGGAGCGCATCCGCGACGCGGGCGCGCGCGCCGTCTTCACCGCGGTTCGGCTGCCGTACGGCGTCCAGGCCGACGAGGCGGATGCGCAGCTCGCCCTCGAGTTCATCAAGCCCGACGAGGTGGTCACCTTCAACATCCAGCGCGGCACCGACGGCATCGAGGCCGAGTTCGCCGACGCCACCGGGTCCGAGCTGAGCGACTTCGTCAAGGGCAACGTCAAGGCGCGCGAGCGCATGGTCGCGCAGTACGCCATCGCGGGGGATGCCGGCCTGCTCGTCGTCGGGACCGACCACGCGGCCGAGGCGGTCACCGGCTTCTTCACCAAGTTCGGCGACGGCGGCGCCGACATCCTGCCGCTCTCCGGTCTCACCAAACGCCAGGGCAAGGCCCTGCTGCAGCACCTCGGCGCCCCCGAGCGGCTCTGGACCAAGGCCCCGACCGCCGACCTGCTCGACGACCAGCCCGGTCAGACCGATGAGGCCAACCTGGGGCTGAGCTACCAGCAGATCGACGACTTCCTGGAGGGGCGCGAGGTGGATGCGGGGGTCGCCGAGCGCATCGAGTCCCGTTACCGGGCCACCGAGCACAAGCGCCGCACCCCGGTCACCCCGTTCGAGACGTGGTGGCGGGAGAACTGACCCGCCGCACGGAGTGGCTGCGCACCGCTCTCGACGCGATCGCGGGGACGACGGCTGAGCCGTCGCCGGTGCTGCGCGCGCCCGACCACGGGGACGCTTGGTCGCTCGCGGTGGCCTCCTACGTCGCCGCCATGCGCCTCGAGCACGACTACGCGGCGCGATTCTCCCGCGAGGCCGCGGCGGCACTCCCGGCGTCGCCGGACCGGGGCGACCCGGTCGTCGTCCTGACGCTCGCCGCGCTCGGGATCGCGGCGGCCGGCACGGGCGTGGCCGGTAGGTGGGACGACATCGCCCCCGGGCTGACCGCATCCGGCGACCCGGTGCGGGACGCGCTGCCCCTGCTCGACGGGCTCGACGACTCCGACTGCTCCCGGTTCGCCCACTACGCCCTCGCGGAGGCCGCGCTCGCCCTGGGGCGCGTGGGGATCGCGGGCCGGGTGCCCGGGGTCGGGAGTTTCGAGCGGGAGTTGGCGGGGCATCCGTTCGACACCGTGATCGCGACGCTGCGCGCCCGGATCGCGGCCTTCGGCGGGAGGATGACGGAGGCCCAGGGCCACCTCGCGGGTTTGAGCCCCACGGGCATCGAGCGCCTGGACCTTCTCGCCGACGCCACCCGTTCCTTCGTGGACGGCAACACCGCCCACCCGGCCGAGGTGCGCGCCCTCGCGGCCCGACTGGCGCGTGCGGATACCCGTGGACCGGACCGCATCGACTCCGGGTGCGCCCTGCTGTGCGGCTACGGTCTGCTCGGCGTCGGTGACATCGTGCGCTCCGCCGAGCTCATCGCGGGCCACGGCTGGGAGCGCGCGGTGATCATCGATCGCGCCATCGTGCACGAGCTCCTGGTGCACGCTGCCATCCGGGCCGGCGATCTGCCCGCGGCCGAAGCCTGGCTCGCTGCGGCGCTGGAGCACTTCGCGGGCGACCCGATCGCCGACTCGACCCTGGACCGCGCACGCAGCCGCCTGCTTCTCGCGATGGGCGACGCGGAGACGGCCATCGAGGCGGCCGAGCGATCGATCCACCGCGCGCGGGAGGAGGGTCGCACCGTCGAGGAGGCGGAGGGCGAGATCCTCGTCGCCCGTGCTCGCATCGCCGCCGGCCGGCGCGGGGAGGCGCTGCGCGACCTCGGCCGCATCGTCGAGACGGTCGAGCCCGAGGGCTTCCGCGCGGTGCGGCTCTCCGCCGGCCGGGAACTGCGCGGGACCGGGCGGCGCCTGCCGCCGCCCCGCGGTCGCGGCAGGGATGCGCTCTCGGCCCGCGAGCTCCAGGTGCTCGGGCTGCTGGTCGAGGGGCGCGAGACGGCGGAGATCGCGACCGCGCTGCACATCTCGCCGCACACGGCACGCGTGCACGTCTCACGCGTGCTGACCGCGTTCGGGGTCGCGTCGCGGGTCGCGCTGGTGTGCCGGCTCGCGACCGAAGAGGGCGATCCGGCCGCAGCCGCCGCGTCGTCGGGTGTCCTGACCAGCCGTCAGCATGCCGTGGTGGGCGAAGTCGCGCGGGGGTTCGGCAACACCGACGTCGCGGAGCATCTCGGCATCGCCGTGCGCACCGTCGAGAAGCACCTGACCGAGGCGATGCGGCGGCTCGGGGTGACCACGCGGGTCGCGCTCATCGCGCGAACCGCGGGGCTCGTAGGCCGCGCCGAATAAGCCCGATCCGCACTACCGGGCGCCCGCGGGCGGCCGGATGATCGGCCCATGATCCTGCGCACGCCCGCCATCGCTGTCCCGGCTCTCGCTCTCGTCCTCCTCTCCGGCTGTGCAACGGTCGGCGGAGGTTCCGGTGACGCAGGCGGCGGCACGGGGGGCGGCGCGGGCGGCGGCACCCCGAACTGCGAGGGCGTCACGACCGGCGGCTGGGAGATCTTCCGCGACGATCGCCTCACGGTCACGCCCGACGCCGACGTCATCCCGCTTCAGGCGGCGGGCGACGTCATCGAGTTCACCGACTCGGGCTACACCGAGGGCACGACCTACGGTTACGACCTGGCCTATGTCGACGGCGGCCAGGCGTTCGGCCAGGGCGGCGCGCCGTTCTTCGACAGCGAGGGCGCCACCTTCCGGCTCGAAGGCCCCCAGGCGCCCGTGACGGCCGACGGCGGGCCGTACGCCGGCATCCTCTCGGTGACGGCGACCGACTCGGCGGGCACGACGGTGCTCGGCAACGTGTGCGTCATGCTCGCGACCGACGAGTGAGCCGGGTCAGTCCTTGGGCCTTCTCCGGGCGCGTTTCCGTTCGGCGTCCATCGCTTGTCGCGCCATGATCAGGTAGTCCGCTCGGGTGTCCACCAGCACCAGCGAGTCTTCGCCATACGCGTCGAACGTGATGTCCACCAGCCGCTCAGGGTCGGTAATCCCGGCATGACGGGCGAGGATGCCGAGGTCGAAGAGGTCCTGATCGCGGGACGCCGCCAGCTTCATCGCGATCAGCTCGTCTATGGTCGCGACCGTCACCGTCACACCCGGTGGAGCCACGGTGCTCCTCGCGCGCGGGGGAACGAACGGTGCGCCGCTCGAATTGAGCCACGTGGGCGAAAGACCCAGATCGACTGCGATCTGTTCAACGACTCTCACCACCGCGGTCCGTGGCGCCACCACCGCGTCGATGTCCGTGGTGAATCGAGTCTCGCTGTCATCCGGAAACAGGAGAGCCATTGCCGAACCGCCGATGACGTGAACCTCAGCATCAATCCCTTCCGCCGTCAGTCGCCGCTCGAGCACGTCGAGCAGGTGGCGGACCTCGTCGGGATCCATCTGGTGTTCGTTGCCGGCCATCAGGCGCGCGACAGGCTTCGCTCGTCGATGAAGATGTTGAGCCGCCGCAGATAGCCAGGAGTCGTAGTCCTGGCGCGCTCGCGCAGGGCCGGAAAATCGGAGACGAACCATGGTTCGGCGAGCCTGCTCGTGCTGGTCCATGACGGACGCTTCGACGCGGGCAGTGCGTGCGCGAACGACGCGCGCATCATGGTGTCCCATCGCTTGTCCGGCAGCGGCGTTGGGGCGATCTCGATCTCCGACGAGTCGACGATGTCGATGTTCTCACTCAGTTCCTTGACCGCGTGGGTGAGGAGCCGTAGCGGATACGTCGAGTCCCGGCCTGACATGAGCGCCTCCGCGAGCGACTCCGCGACACGGTAGGGGGCGTAGCGCGACATGCGGTGCTCCGGGCCGGACGTCAGTCGAAGGTTCGCGCCCATCGCGGCAAGGGCCTCCCGTAGCGAGTTGAGTTTGATCGTGCCTTCCGACTCCGAGCGTTCGAGTTGAGAGACCGCGCTGGCGGTGACACCCAGTCGCCTGGCCAGCTCATTGACGCTGATACCCGCCGCGAGCCGAGTCGACTTGATCGTTGAGCTCATACCCCGCCCCCAGAGTCCAGATTTTAGCTATAGCTAAATTGCGTACCGACTCAAGATACCAGAGGTTCGCGTTCCGAGTGTCACCCGTCACCCGGAAGTGCTGTCACCCATCACCCGGACGCCCGACGGCACCAATCAGGCGACGCAACACAGAGCCGGATCGGGAAGTGGTACACCCCCCGGGACTTGAACCCGGAACCCACTGATTAAGAGTCAGTTGCTCTGCCAATTGAGCTAGAGGTGCGCGGCCGCGGTGAGGGGCCGAGGGACAACGATAGCATGCGACGGTGACCGCTTCCACGCGCCTCGAGCCCGGCCAGAACGCCCCCGACTTCACCCTTCCGGACCAGGACGGCCGCCCGCTCACGCTGTCGGAACTGCACGGCCGGAAGGTGGTCGTGTACTTCTACCCCGAGGCGATGACCCCCGGCTGCACGACGCAGGCCTGCGACTTCCGCGACAACCTGGGGCGGCTCCAGGCGGCCGGTTACGAGGTGGTCGGGATCTCCCGGGACGAGGTTCCCAAGCTCGCCGAGTTCGCGGCCCATGACCACCTGACGTTCCGGATCCTCAGCGACCCGGAGCACCGCATCCACGATCTGTACGGCGCCTACGGCGAGAAGAACCTGTACGGAAAGACGGTCGTGAGCGCGCTGCGGTCCACCTTCGTGATCGACGAGCGGGGCGTTATCGTGCAGGCGCTCTACAACGTCAAGGCCACCGGGCACGTCGACATGCTGCTCAAGCGCCTGGGTCTGGCCGCGTAGCCACGGCCTCCACGACCGGGCGGCTCATGAGCAGGCCGAACGCCACGAGCGCGGTGATGACGAGGGGCCACCCCCAGGCCGGCTGTGCGAACTGACCCGTGATGCTCGCGGCTCCGACCGCGAACTGCAGCACCTGCCAGACGATGGCCGCGCCCCGGATCCAGGCGCGCCCGCGCAGCGCCCCGACGACGATCGCCCCGAGCCAGATCGCCGCGAGGAAGGCCAGAACGGTCAGCGCGATCGCGGTCGGAAGGGACGTCGCGCGCGCCACCAGCAGCTCGACGACGAGCGTCACTGCGAGCGCGGCGACGAGGGCGAACTCGGCCGCGAGCAGCACCACGAGCACCCAGAACGCGGCCGGACGACGTCCAGAGCTCACAGAAACCTCCCGTGCAGACCTATTGATCGGAAGTTACAAGTATGAAACCCTTGATGCGGTTGATGTGACGCCTGCAGAGTCGCAGGTGAGCGCGGAAGACACTCCCCCCTCTCTCCGTTCTCGCTTCGACCGCGCGCTGAACCCGATGTGAGGTGCGCGTTCATCACTCTGCAACACCAAGGAGCACCATCATGGACTGGCGTGACAAGGCCGCGTGTCTCACCGCCGACCCCGAATTGTTCTTCCCGGTCGGCAACACCGGTCCCGCCGTCGACCAGATCGAGAAGGCCAAGGTCGTCTGCGGCCGCTGCTCGGTCACCGAGATGTGCCTGCAGTACGCCCTCGAGACCAACCAGGACTCGGGCGTCTGGGGCGGCCTGTCCGAGGACGAGCGCCGCGCCCTCAAGCGCCGCGCCGCCCGCGCCCGCCGCGCGAGCTGAGTTCTCCGCTAAGCGGCCTTGAGCCACAGCAGCGGGATGTCGATCGTGACCTCGGTGCCCTCGCCCTCCAGGGTGTGCCAGTCGATCGTGCCGCCGAGTTCGCCCTCGATGAGCGTGCGCACGATCTGAGTCCCGAGCCCCGAACCGACCTTGCCCTCGGGCAGCCCGACCCCGTCGTCGCGCACCCGCACCCGCAGCGAATCGTCTTTGCGCCTGGCCACGATCTCGACCTTGCCGTTGCGTCCGGCCAGACCGTGCTCGACCGCGTTGGTCACCAGCTCGGTCAGCGCCAGTGACAGCGGGGTCGCGTACTCGCTGGGCAGGATGCCGAACTTGCCCTTCTTGACGGGCCGCACCGTGGTCGTGTGCCCGGCTGCGACCTCGGCGACGAGCATGAGCACGCGGTCGAACACGTCGTCGAAGTCGACGCTCTGACTGAGCCCCTCGCTCAGGGTGTCGTGCACGACCGCGATGGCGCTCACCCGCCGCATCGCCTGCGAGAGCGCGTCGCGCGACGCGTCGCTCTGCGCCCGCCGCGACTGAATGCGCAGCAGCGACGCCACGGTCTGCAGGTTGTTCTTGACCCGGTGGTGGATCTCGCGGATCGTCGCGTCCTTGGTGATGAGCTCCTGCTCCTGGTGCCGCACCTCGGTCACGTCGCGCACCAGAACGATCGCACCCACCCGCTCACCACGATGCCGGATCGGGATGGTGCGCAGCGTCACGGTGACGCCGCGCGCCTCGATGTCGGTGCGCCACGGGGCGCGGCCGGTCACGACCAGGGGCAGCGACTCGTCCACCACGAGCTTGCCGGTGAGCAGCTCAGTCGTGACCTCCGCGAGCGACTCGCCCTCGAGCTCCCCGTCGAAGCCCATGCGGTTGAACGCCGAGAGGCCGTTCGGGCTCGCGAACGTCACGATGCCGTCGATGTCGAGCCGGATGAGCCCGTCGGATGCGCGCGGCGCACCTCGGCGCGGCCCGGACGGCGCGCCCGGATCCGGGAAGTCGCCCGAGGCGATCATCGCGAACAGGTCGTTGGCGCACTGGTTGAAGGTCAGCTCCTGCCGGCTCGGCGTGCGCGCCTCGCTCAGGTTGCTGTGCCGGGTGAGCACCGCGATCGGATCGTGCGTGACCTCCGACCCGGTCGGAGCGAGCCTCCGCATGACCGGCACCGCCCGCACGCGCGTCGGGGTCTCCTCGTACCAGTCGGGCGCGGCGGTGTCGACGATCTGCCCGGACTCGAAGGCCTCGGTGACCTGGGCCTTCCACTCGGGCTTGATCTCCTGTCCGACGAAGTCCCGGTAGAAGAGCGTCGCCGCGCTCGATGGCCGCGAATGCGCGACCGCGACGAAGCTCTCGCCCTCGGTGGGGATCCACAGCACGATGTCGGCGAACGCCAGGTCGGCCAGCAGCTGCGCGTCCGCGCTCAGCAGGTGCAGCCAGTCGATGTCCGCCTCGGCCGAGCGCCCGTGCGCGACCATGAGGTCGGAGAGCGTGGTCACCACCCCAGGCTAGACGCTGTGGGGTGCCGGGCTCGCCGAGCGTCGGCCTCGCCCGGGCCGGCGCCGGGATGCCGCACCCGCCAGCAGCCGCTCGCGCACCAGCGCGCGGATCGCGAGACGGGCGGGGGATCGCGGCGCCGCATCCCGAAGCGGCGTGCCACCCAGCACCGCGGCGTCGAACCCGCCCGGATCCCAGGGCACGAGCACCGGATCGCTGATGCCGCCGAACCGCGCGAGGGTCTGCGCGACCTGCCCCTGCGGGTTGAGCCCGATGGCGCTCGAACGCACCTTCGTGATGACGGTGGTCAGGTGCGCGGGCGCCACCGCCTCCACCAGTTCGGCATGGGAGCGCAGGTAGCGCGAAAGACCGATCGGGTCGGCCGCCCCGACCGCGATGACCTGGTCGGCACCGCGCAGGGCGGCGATCGTCGCGGCGTTGCGCCGGGGCGGCCCGGCATCGCTCACCACCTCCTCGTCGCGCTCGAGACTCGAGGCCGCATCCACGACGAGCACGTCGACCCACTCACGGGCGGCCGCCAGCACCCCCTCGACGCGCTGCTCGGTGATCTCGGGCCAGCGGTCCGGTCGGCCGATGCCGGTGAGCACCCAGAACCCGGTGCGTCCGGAGCCCACCCAGCGCGCGAGCCGCCCGAACTCGGCGTCGCTCAGCGCGCCGGTGCTCGCGAGGCGGCAGGCGGCCGCGAACCCCGGCGCCTCGTCCAGCAACCCGAGCGCGGGACCGACCGACGCCGCGTGAGTGTCGGCATCGCCGAGCGCGACGCGCAGGCCCGCGTCGGCGAGCTCGGCCGCGATCGCGATGGCCACGCTCGTGCGGCCGGGTGATCCGGGTGAACCCCAGACCGTGATGACCCGGCCCCGCCGCGCCGGGGCGGGCCTCGAGCCCGCGGCGGGATCGAGGGCCGGGGCGCCGGGTGGCGAGGGGTCCGGGGCGGGTGCGGCGGCATCCGGCATGAGCGTCGCCCACGACAGCGGGCCCGTCAGGGCGTCGACGATGCCGGTGTCCTGCGCGTGCCGCAGCTGGTCGGCGGCGGAGGCGATCACGACGAGCGGGACGCCTTCCGCGTCGCAGATCGCGACGAGGGCGGGGCTCAGGTACTGCGGCAGCGCCGCAACGAGTGCGGCTTCGGGTCGCGAGGCCCGGATCCGCGACGCGAGTTCGTCGGCGCCCGAGCAGCGCGCCAGGATCGTGTGCCCGTAGCGGGCGGCATCGGCGACGAGTTCTTGCTCGGCCTCGAACGGGACGGCGAGCGCGAAACCGGTCATGGGGCGTCGAACGGGATGCCGGCGGGCACGACCGCGAGCGCGTCGCCATCCGCGATGGCCTGCAGCAATCGCGCGATGCGCGAGCGCGGCACCAGCACCTCGACGGCCTCGCCGTCTGCGGCGGACACGATGCCGTCGGGCTGCAGCACCCGCGTGACGAGCGCGCCGGAGGTCAGCACGATCGGGGGCATCGAGCCGGTGCCGTCATCCAGCGCATCGGTCACGGCGTTCGCCGTCGTCGACGCCCAGACATCCACGAGTGCGCCCGGGACGACCGACGAGCTCGCGCGCCCGGCAAGCTGCAGCACGATGGTCGTCGCGTCCGAACCCTCCGCCGTGCCCAGCGCCGACAGCGGAACGAGCTCGCCCTCCCGCACCACGGCGGTCGCCAGGAGGCCGCCCGAGGGCAGAGCCCCCTCGACGAGATAGAGACCCGCCGCGTCGTCCAGGGCGACCTGGCGCAGCAGCAGGTCGCCGGCATCCACCCGCGCGCCGGGGACGAGCGTCGACGATGCCACATACACCGGGACGCGCCGGTCGGCCGCGCTCACGAGCGCCAGGACCCCGGCGACCGACGCGATCACGAGACCGACGCCGATCACCAGGCGCGGGTCGACGACGAGGCGACGCCGAGTGGGCGGGCTGCTGGCTGGGGTCATGGTGGTCCTCTCGGTCATTCCGGCCACCATGCTGACGATCGCGAACCCGGGGCGCTGGAGTTTTCCACACCCCGGTTTCCGGGCCGCTTCGCGCCGCATAATCGGTGCATGACGGCTGCAGATTCCCCCTCCGCCGCTCTGGGGCGCTTCCTCACACTCGTCGACGTGGCCGAGATCCTTAGCATTTCCGCGAGCCAGGCCTACGCGCTCGTCCGCACGGGTGAGCTGCCCGCGATCAAGGTCGGGGCGGGCGGCCACTGGCGCGTCGAGCGCGACCTCCTGGAGCGCTATATCGAGGATCGCTACGAGGAGAGCCGGCGTCGGGCCCTGTGGCATCAGGCCGAGTACGCGTCGGTCGCCGAACTCTCGGTGCTGTGAGCGGGGTGCTGCAAGCGGGGTGCTGCAAGCGGGGTGCTGCAAGCGGGGTGCTGTAGGCGAGGTGGCGTGATCGGCTGCCGTGAGCGCGACGCGCTCGCGACGCGCGCCGCTCAGAAGCGCACGCTGAGCACCTGAGCCAGTGGCAGCATCCGAACGCCCCTGAGCTCGCGGTCGCGCCGGGGCCGATCCGGATCGTGCTCGGCAAGGTCCAGGTGGTCCCTCGCGACCCGGTCGATGGTGCCATGAAGCGAACCGACGTGCGTCTTGACGTCCACGCCGATCCGTCGCCGGCACAGGTCGCGCAGGACGAAGGTCACGCCCAGGCGCGCGGCGAGCGGACCGGCCACCGGATCGCCCGGCGCGGCGTCGATACTCGCAGGCAGCTGCTGCTCGTCGGGCATCACGGCCGCGATCGCGGCGAACGGGATGACGTGCGTGCGCGCCCGGGACGCCTCCGGAACCAGCTCGCCCGCCATCCAATCCCGTCCGACGGCGCCGAGCGCGAGCGCGAGCCGGGTGCCGTCGGCGAGGACGACGCGCAGCGGCCGGTCTGCCGAGACACCCGGCATCATGGCATGCACCCGGTCGCGCAGCCCGAGGCGGCCGAGACGCAGGCGCTCCTCCTCCGCGAGCAGATCCGCGTGCTCGGTGCCGATCTCCTGCTCGAGCTGAGCCTCCAGATCGTCGAACAGCCGGTCCCATCGCACCCCCCGGAGGCTACCGACACCTCTCGTTTGTTACGTAGGTTTTCCACAATTTGCCATATGTGCTGACGGGTGCTCGCTTCCCGTGATTAGGTGGCATCGGGCTTTCGCGCGGGCCCTTGCCAGTCAGCGACATGTCAGGGGTGGACATCGATGCAGCACTTGCGCGAGCCGATCTTCGGCGCGCCCGTACAGGAACTCGACCGACCCGTCATCGACGGGACCGCGGCGCGCCAGTTGCGGCCGCGATTCGACGCCGACGACTTCTTCGGCCATCAACCGACTCCGACGCACCACCTGCCGGACCCGGTGCCGCTCCTGCGCAACCTCGCGCGCTGCGTCATCGAGATCCTGGCGGGTGCGCGTGAACTGGAGCAGATCGCCCGCTGGGTCAGCGACGATGTGCACGCACATTTACTCAAACGCGTCGTCATCTCGAGCCGGGCGCGCGCTGCGAAGGGCCAGCCGGCCCGTCGCCCGGCGTTCACGGTGGGTTCGATCTGCGTGAGCACGCCGCGCGACGGCGTGATCGAGGCGGTCGTCATCGTGCGGGGCCGGGCACGGGTGCGTGCCGTGGCCCTCCGACTCGAGGGGTTGGACCGGCGCTGGAGGGCGACAGCGATCAACGTGCTGTGAGGCGGTGCGCCGCGGGGTGCACCGCGGCGCGGCCGCCTGCCGGGCCCGCCGCAGCACGGAGCCGGGCCGGGTCTACCGCCCGCGCTTCTCCTGCGCGCGGCGCTGCGCCCGGTTCATCGGGGCCTGCTCGCCGCCGTCCGTGCGCTGACCGAAGGCTCCGCGCTGGCCGCCGCCCTGCGCCTGCGGCGAAGGGGGCTGCTGCTGGGCCGGCTGACCCTGCTGCCTCGCCACCTGGGCGGCCTGCGCCGCCTGCTGCTGCTGGGCGAGCCGGGTCGCGGTCTGCTCGATCTGGCCGCGCTGGTTGCGCACCTCGACCTCGCCCTGTGCGTCCGCCGAGGGCGCCGAATACGAGAGCCCCTGCTGCGGGGCGCTGCCCTGCTCGAGCCCGCGCGCCGCGACCTGCGCGGCCGCACCGCCCTGGGTGACCTCGACCTCGAGGTTGAACAGGAACCCGACCGACTCCTCGCGGATCGCGCCCATCATGCTCTGGTACAGCGAGAAGCCCTCGCGCTGGTACTCGACCAGCGGGTCGCGCTGGGCCATGGCGCGCAGGCCGATGCCGTCCTTGAGGTAGTCCATCTCGTACAGGTGGTCGCGCCAGCGCCGGTCGATGACGCTCAGCACGACGCGGCGCTCCAGCTCGCGCATGGCGGGCGACCCCAGGGAGCCCTCGCGGCGCTCGTAGGCGAGGCGCGCATCCGAGAGCACCTCCTCCCTGAGCTCCTTGACGTTGAGGCGTCCGCGGTTGCCGACCTCCGTGATGACCTCGTCGATCGTGATCGACACCGGGTAGAGCGTCTTGAGCTCGGCCCACAGCGCGTCGAGGTCCCACTCGTCGCTCTGCCCCTCCGCGGTGTGCTCGTCGATGACTTCGGAGATGACATCCGTCAGGAACTTCTGCACGCGATCCTGAAGATCGTCGCCCTCCAGGATGTGGCGGCGGTCGCTGTAGATCGCCTCGCGCTGGCGGTTCAGGACGTCGTCGTACTTGAGGACGTTCTTGCGGATCTCCGCATTGCGCGCCTCGACCTGCGACTGCGCCGAGCGGATCGCCCGCGACACGGTCTTCGACTCGATGGCCATGTCGGCGGGGGCCCGGCCCATGAGGGCCTCGGCCGCACCCGCGTTGAACAGGCGCATCAGGTCGTCCTCGAGAGAGAGGTAGAAGCGGCTCTCGCCCGGGTCGCCCTGGCGGCCGGAGCGTCCGCGCAACTGGTTGTCGATGCGGCGGGACTCGTGGCGCTCGGTGCCGAGCACGTACAGACCGCCGGCCTCGACGACCCGCGCCGCGGTGGCCTCGACCTCGCGCTTGACCTGCTCGAAGACCTCGTCCCACGCGGCCTCGTACTCCTCCGGGGTGTCCACCGGGCTCAGCCCGCGCTCGTTGAGCTGCGCGACCGCGAGGAACTCGGCGTTGCCGCCCAGCATGATGTCGGTACCGCGGCCGGCCATGTTGGTCGCCACCGTGACCGCGCCCAGCTGCCCGGCCTTGGCGATGATCGCGGCCTCACGCGCGTGGTTCTTCGCGTTGAGCACCTCGTGCTTGACGCCGCGCTTGGCCAGCAACCGGGAGAGGTACTCGCTCTTCTCAACGCTCGTGGTCCCGACCAGAACCGGCTGGCCGGCACGGTGGCGCTCGACGATGTCCTCGACCACCTGGTCGAACTTGCCGACCTCGCTCTTGTAGACCAGGTCGGCCTGGTCCTTGCGGATCATCGGCTTGTTGGTGGGGATCGGGACGACGCCGAGCTTGTAGGTCGACATGAACTCGGCCGCCTCGGTCTCGGCGGTACCGGTCATGCCCGAGAGCTTCGTGTAGAGCCGGAAGTAGTTCTGCAGCGTGACGGTGGCTAGAGTCTGGTTCTCAGCCTTGACCTGCACGCCCTCCTTGGCCTCGATCGCCTGATGGATGCCCTCGTTGTAGCGGCGGCCGACCAGGATGCGGCCGGTGTGCTCGTCGACGATGAGCACTTCGCCGTTCATGACGACGTAGTCCTTGTCGCGCTTGAACAGGGCGCGCGCCTTGATCGAGTTGTTGAGGAACGAGATGAGCGGGGTGTTCGCCGACTCGTACAGGTTGTCGATGCCCAGATAGTCTTCGACCTTCTCGATGCCGGGCTCGAGCACGCCGACGGTGCGCTTCTTCTCGTCGACCTCGTAGTCCTCGCCCTCGATGAGGCGCTTGGCGACGTTGGCGAACTCGCCGAACCAGCGGTTGGCCTCGCCGGATGCGGGGCCCGAGATGATGAGCGGCGTGCGGGCCTCATCGATGAGGATCGAGTCCACCTCGTCGACGATGGCGTAGTGGTGGCCGCGCTGCACCAGGTCCTGCTTCTGCCACGCCATGTTGTCGCGCAGGTAGTCGAAGCCGAACTCGTTGTTGGTGCCGTAGGTGATGTCCGCGGCGTACTGCTCGCGGCGCTCTGCCGGGGTCTGGCCGGCGAGGATCACGCCCGTGGTCATACCGAGCGCGCGGTAGACGCGGCCCATGAGCTCGGACTGATAGCTGGCCAGGTAGTCGTTGACGGTGATGACGTGCACGCCCTCGCCCGCGATGGCGTTGAGGTATGCGGCGGTCGTCGCAACCAGGGTCTTGCCCTCACCGGTCTTCATCTCGGCGATGTTCCCCAGATGCAGGGCTGCCCCGCCCATGATCTGGACGTCGAAGTGCCGCAGACCCAGGGTGCGCTTGGATGCCTCGCGGACCGCCGCGAACGCCTCCGGCAGCAGGTCGTCCAGCTTCTCTCCGGCCGCGAAGCGCTCCCGGAACTGCGCCGTCTCGGCGCGCAGCTCGTCGTCGGTGAGCTCCTCGAAGCTCTCCTCGAGGTGGTTGACCGCCTCGGCGTAGTTCTTGAGCCGCCGCAGCAGCCGGCCCTCTCCGACGCGCAGGACTCGCTCGAGAACGTTGGCCACGGGTTGGTCTCCTCAGATTCCGGACGCGCGTCGGCGCCCGCCGTTATCGGCGCGTTACAGCCTAGTGCGGCTGGCCTGGGGAAAACCCGGAGGGCGGCGGCCGAGCCGCGCAGCGTGATACCGCAACTGGTATCGTGCCTCCATGCCCGTCGTCAGCCCAGCCGACGCTCCGCACGTCGTGCGCGCCGCGCGAACGGACGCGGGACTGAGTCAGCGAGCGCTCGCCGATCGCGCAGGACTCAAGCAGGCGAACATCGCGGAGATCGAGCTCGGACGCCGCAGCGTCTCGGCCGAACTGCTCAGCCGGCTCCTGTCGGCGGCCGACTACCGCCCAGCGATCCCAACCGAGCAGCACGCCGAGGAGATCAAGCAGATCGGGCGGGAGCTCGGACTCTCGAACGTCCGAGTCTTCGGGTCGGTCGCGCGCGGCGAGGACCACTTCGACTCCGACCTGGATCTGCTGGTCGATCTCGATCCGGGCGCCTCGACGATCGACGCATTCGCCTTCCCCTCGTTCGTCGAAGATCTGATCGGCTTCCCCGTCGACATGGTCATCGACGAAGGCGAGTCCCCCTATCTCGCTCGCATCCGCGCTGAGGCGATCCCGCTGTGAGCGACTCACCGAAGGGCCCGCCGGCGCGGTTCCCGCGGCGGGCGACCGGACAGTCGGAGGAACGATCGGCCCTCGCTCCGAAGGTCGACGACCTGGATGCGTTCCTGGACGAGCTCGACTCGATCGAGGGTCGGATCGAACGGGTCGTCGCTCGTGGGCAAGACGCGTTCTCAGACGGCAGCGACTCATACGATCACGCCTCGATGGCGATCATCCGCCTCGCGGCAATCTTCGAGGATGACCGCTTCGAGGCATTCCTGACACCCGTGCCCGAGTCCGCGCGTCGCGGCATCGCGACCACTCGCAACCTGGTGGCGCACCACGGCTACCGGGCGATGGATGACGAGCGATTCTGGCTGACCATCACCGTCCACGTGCCCGACCTGCTTGACCGGATACGCCCGTCCGCGACAGAGCGGCGCTCCTGACCTTCTCGGCCGACTCGGCGGTCAGCGGCGGGATCGGGCGGCGGCGACCTCGTCGGCGGGCTCCTCGAGGCCGATGACGCCGTAGTCCCAGCCCTTGCGGCGGTAGACGACGGAAGGCCGATCGGTGCGGGCGTCGATGAAGAGGAAGAAGTCGTGCCCGACGAGCTCCATGTGGTCGACGGCGTCCTCCTGCGTCATGCGGGTGGCCGGGAAGACCTTCTGCCGGATGACCACCGGGCTCCACTCGGCCTCGTCCTGGTCGGCCCCCGCCACCGGGATCGAACCGGTGGACACGGCCTCGATGACGTCCGCGCTGGCGGGCACCACATCCATGACGCGACCGTTGGAGGTCGCCTCGCGCAGCGAGACCGGGCGGTGCTGGCCGCGGTGGATCTTGCGGCGGTCCTTCGCCTGGCGGATGCGCTCGAGCATCTTCTCGAGCGCGAGATCGAACGCGGCGTACTTGTCGGCGGCGGACGCCTCGGCGCGCACCACCGGGCCGGGCCCGATGAGGGTCAGCTCGACGCGGTCGTCGCCCGCGGAGCCGTTGGTCTCGTGGTGGCGCACCAGCTTGATCTCGAGCGCGAGAGCCTTGTCGGCGAGGGCGGCCACCTTCTCGGCCTTCTCGGTGGCGTAGTCCTCGAACCGATCGGGGATGCCGACTCCGCGGCCCGTGATCGTGATGTCCATCGCACACTCCCTCGCTCGATCGGCGCCGCCGCGCTGGTCCCGAGTGAGTCGGTGAGGCGGTTTCCGGACGCCTTTCGGCACACGCTAGTCCGCGCCGCCCCGGATGTCACGACCCGTACCTGGGGAACCGCGCAGAGTCGCCCCAGAGGCCGGTGGTACGCCGGGGCCGAGGACGGCATGGTGAGGCTTCAGGCGTCGATCACGATCGCGATCGTGCTGCGGATCTGTCGGAGCGCGGCGGGACCCACGTTCCCGACTCTCGCACTCACCCGAGTCGTCGCAACGGACCGGATGTGCTGGCATTGCACGGCCGACGCGGCGCTGAGCCCGTTGTGCGGGTCGGGTTCGACGACGACCTCGGAACCGCTGTCGCGGATCGTGCGCGTCAGCGGAACCACCTGGACGACATTCGGCTCGCCACGGAGGATGCGCTCAGCGGTGACGACGACTGCGGGCCTTCGCATACCCGCCTCCGACCCCGCGGGTGCACCGAGGTCCAGACTCACGACGTCACCCGGCGTCAGCATCGAGCCAGGCAATCTCGTCATCCCGGAGCGGAGCGGAGAGGTCGCGCCCGATCGCTTCCTGCTCGAGCAGCCGAGCGCCCCGAGCCACCGTGTCGGTCAAGGACTCACCGCGCCTCGCTGCAAGGTCGTTGAGGATGTCGCGGGTGGCGCGGCTGACCCGGATCGTCGTCGTGTCACTCATCCTCTCCAGGGTAGCGTGTGTAGACAATTCCATCTACAGGGCTCGCGGCTTCGGTCGTGCCTCATCTCGAGACGCTTGCCTCGCACGCAACGGGGTCGACGCCACCACCGCCGCCCCGATGACCTCCGCCCCCGCGTCGTGGAGGGCGCGCGCCGCCTCGCGCAGCGTCGCGCCCGAGGTGACCACGTCATCCACGAGCAGGATGCGGTGCCCCGCAACCTCGCGGCTCACCCGGAACGCGCCACGCAGGTTCCGATCCCGTTCCTGAACCCCGAGCCGCTTCTGGGCCAGGTGCGGGCGAGCCGGCGCGAAGACGCGCCACGGCGTCAGACCCGCGCGAGCGAGCAGCAGGCGCACCGGGTCGAAGCCGCGACGGCGGAACCCCGCGCGCGTGCCGGGGATCGCAACGATCCGGATGCCGGCGGGGTCGGGCGCGGCGGCGACGACCGCGGCGGCCAGTGCCGGAACGAGCGCCCGCGCCAGACCCGTCCGGCCGTCGCGCTTGAGCCCGAGGATCACCTGCCGCGGGACGCCCTCGTAGCGAAGCCCCCACCACACGCGCAGCCCGGGCCCCGCCAGGTGCGATCCCGGCTCGGGCTCGAGCCGGACGCGGCACGCCGCGCACAGCGCGCGGTCGGGCGCCCCGCACCCCGCGCAGTCCACCGGCAGCACGAAGGCCAGCGCGTCGAGCAGGGCCTCGTGCAGAGCCCCGTGCTGGACCTCGCGCAGAGCCACGCGCACAGCCTCGCGCAGAGCCCCACGCACAGCCCCACGTGCGGACCCGGCATCGGAGGGACGCAGCATGCACCCGATGCTCCCCGGCACCGCACCCCCGCGGGCCCCGCCACCGACGACCGGTGCACAACCGCCCGCGCGCCCCACAATGGAGGAGCGGTCAGAGCTGATCCACGAGCGCGTCCGCGTCGAGCCCGGTGTCCTGCCAGCTCGTCCCGCCCCCGGGACGCAGAACGTTGCCCTCGCTGTCGAGCACCCGGGTGCCGTCCGGGCCGTTGCCGCCCACGATGGCGACCCCGTCATCCAGCGCCCCGAGGCTCGTGTGCTGGCCGCCGATCGCGAAGGCCTCGACCGTCGTGAGCGAGCCCGAGACCAGGGCGACCACGGTGACCCCGTCGACCCAGGCGGCGTCCACGATGGGCGATGACCCGATCGGCAGATCGCGCAGCGCCACCAGACCGGTGGGCACCAGTTGGGCGTCGCGCTGGATGCCCGCCACGATCAGGCGCGGACCATCGGCCGTGTCGAGCGCAACCAGCAATCGTGCGCCGTCGCGCGAGACGTCCACCGAGACGACCGTGCCGCTGGGCAGACCGGGGACGTCGACGGCTGTGCCGTCCGCGGCGATCGCCCGCAGCTGAGCAGGAGCGTCGCGGGGAACCGACCAGACGTAACCGCGCGGATCGATGGAGGGCGCCACGAGGCCGGGGCGCGCATCCAGCACCACCGGGTCCAGCCCGGCCTGCACGAGCACGAGGCCCTCGCCTGTCAGCAGAGCCACCGCGTCGCGATCGTCGGAGATCACCGCACCCCCCCTGGCGCCCTGGGCGACCGCACCCGCTCCGATGCCCGGAAGCGGGTTCAGCCCGTCGGCGGTCAGCACGCCGAGCCGGCCGTCCACCACCGCGACCGGGTCGCTGCCGACGATGTAGGCGCTCTCCGGCGGGGTGCCGCCCTCGGGCACGTCGACCAGGAACCCATTCGCGGTCAGGTCGGCCTCCCGCACCGAGGTCACCGAACGCAGGGTCTGCAGCAGCTGCTGCTGCATGCGGCGATGCGTCGCCACGCTGCCCGAGCCGACCGCCGCGCTCAGCGGCACCGTCGCCACCCCGTCGGCGATCGCCACGTCGTCGACGCGCTCGGTGCCGGTCGGGAACGCCGAGACCAGAACGCCCTCGCCGGCGTCGTCGTCCGGCCCCATGAGCAGCCCGTCGACCACGCGGTTCGCGACGCCCGACCCCAGCCGGTACCAGCGCAGCTCGGGCACCAGGAAGTCGAACCCCGGGTCGAAGAAGTACAGCTCATACGCGTCGAAGATCGACGAGAACCGGTCAGGCGGCAGAACCGTCCCGTCGGGGGCCGAGCTGATGCGCCACTGCCCCTCGTCGTCCTTCACGAGCCCGAACCGCAGCTCGAACGACTCCGCGGGCGCCGACACGGCGTACCGCCCCTGCGCGTCGACACTGGCCGACGAGGTGATGGTCAGCGACCAGGTGTTGTCGGCCAGCTCCTCCGGCGTCAGCGGACTCGAGCTGATGAGCGTGCGCGCGCCCGGCAGCCAGGTCGAGCGGAAGTCGTCGGTCAGGTACTCGCGCGCGACCCGGTAGTTCTCCTGCGGGCCACGCCCGGCGCGCAGGAACCCGGCCACGATCTCCGCGGGGCTCGCATCCTGCGCGGGCGGCGCCGGCAGGCTCAGCAGCGGGTCGTCCGAGTCGGAGGCCGAGATCTGCGTCGTCACGACATCGCCCCCGGTCGGGATGCTGACGCACCCCGCGAGGACGGCGAGCGCCCCCAGCGCGGCCGGCCACCGCATCCAGCGCCACCTCGACCGCGGACTCATGCCTCCGCCTCCTGGGCCACGAGCGAGATGCCCTCATCCGGCGGCAGGTCCAGCGGGGAGGCCCCCACGAGCTCGCCGCTGTGCCGCGGGATGGTCAGCCGGAAGCAGCTGCCCCGCCCCGGCTCGCTCCACACGTCGAGCTCGCCGCCGTGCGCGATGGCGTCCTCGAGCGAGATCGCCAGGCCCAGGCCGGTGCCGCCCGTCGAGCGCTGCCGCGAGGGGTCGGCGCGCCAGAACCGGTCGAAGACGCGCTCGACGTCGGCGGCCGACATGCCCACCCCGTAGTCGCGCACCGCGATCGCGACGGCGTCGGCGTTCGAGTCGACGTACACCACGATGGGCCTGCCCTCCCCGTGGTCGATCGCGTTGCCCAGCAGGTTCTGCAGGATGCGGCGGATGCGCCGCGCGTCGACCTCGGCTTCGAAGTACCCGCCCGGCGCGACCAGGCGGACCTCGGTCGCCTTCTCCTCGGCCAGGGGCATGACCGCCTCGATGGCGTCCTCGACGAGCCGCACCAGGTTGGTCGGCTCGAGCTCGAGCGTCACGGCACCCGCGTCGTAGCGGCTCATCTCCAGCAGGTCCGAGAGCAGCAGCTCGAACCGGCCGGTCTGCGCGTGCAGCAGCTCGGTCGTGCGCTTGGTCGCCGGCGGGAAGTCGTCGCGCTGGTCGTAGAGCACCTCGCCCGCGAGGCGGATCGTGGTCAGCGGCGTGCGCAGCTCGTGCGAGACGTCCGAGACGAAGCGCTGCTGCACGCGCGAGAGGTCGGCCAGCTGCTTGATCTGGCGCTGCAGGCTGTCCGCCATCCGGTTGAACGAGCGCGCCAGGGTCGCCAGCTCGTCCTCGCCGCGCTCGGGCAGGCGCTCCTCCAGCTGCCCGGCGGCGAGCTTCTCGCTGGTCTCGGCCGCGACCCGCACCGGCCCGACCACGAGGCGCACCACGAGGTAGGCGACCGCGCCGATCAACAGGATGAGAGCGAACCCGCCCAGCACGAGCGTGCGCTGCACGAAGTCCAGGGTGGCCTGCACATCGCTCAGGTCGTAGACCAGGTACAGCTGGTAGTCCTGCGCCTGCACGTTGAACATGGCGCCCGTGATGAGGGCGGGGTGCTCGCCGCCCGGGCCCGAGATCGCGAGCGACTGCCACGACACCATCGCGCTGCCGGAACCGAGCACGGCGGCGCGCAACTCGGGCGAGGCCATGCTCTGGTCGAAGTCGGAATCGGCCTGGCTCTCCACCGGGGCCGGGCCGCCCTCGGCGGGGCTGCGCAGGATCGCCACGAGCGGCCCGGTCGACACCGATTGACGGATGGCCTGGGTCGCCTCGGTGAGCGCGCTCTCCAGATCCTGCGCCTGGCCCGACTCCCCCGCCTCGTCGAAGACGCGCTGCGCGTTGGTCACGGCACGTCCGGCCTCGGCGACCACCTGATCCTTGCGGGACTCGAAGAGGTTGGTGCGCACGCTCGTCGAGATGTAACCGCCGATGGCGGTCACCGCGATCGCGGAGAGCACGATCGTGATCGCCACCGTGCGCAGCCGCAGCGACCCGCGCCAGAGCCGGCGGACCCGCTCCCACGCCGCCCGCCAGTCGTAGCGCAGCACGCCGGCCTCCTACGTGACGGCGCCCGCGCGGTAGCCGACCCCGCGCACGGTCGTCACGATGCGAGGGTTGTCCGGGTCGTGCTCCACCTTGGCGCGCAGCCGCTGCACGTGCACGTTGACCAGCCGGGTGTCCGCCTTGTAGTGGTAGCCCCACACCTGCTCGAGCAGCATCTCGCGCGTGAAGACCTGCTGCGGCTTGACGGCCAGCGCCAGCAGCAGCTGGAACTCGAGGGGCGTGAGACTGATGCGCTCCTCGCCCCTGCGGACCTCGTGCCCGGGCACGTCGATCACGAGGTCGCCGATCGCGACCTGGTCGGCGGTCTCCGGGATCGCGGGGCGCAGCCGGGTGCGGATGCGGGCCACCAGCTCCTTGGGATTGAAAGGCTTGACGACGTAATCGTCGGCTCCGCTCTCCAGGCCCGCCACGACATCCGTGGTCTCGCCCTTCGCGGTCAGCATGATGATCGGCACGCCGCTCTCGGCGCGGATGGTCGAGCACACCTGGATGCCGTCGATCCCGGGCAGCATGAGGTCGAGGAGGACCAGGTCGGGGCGCATGCTGCGGAACAGCTCGATGGCCTCGGCGCCGTCGGCGGCGAACTGCGGTTCGTACCCCTCGCCCTTGAGGACGATGCCGATCATCTCCGAGATCGCGGTGTCGTCGTCGACCACCAGGATGCGCGCAGTCATGGAACGAGAGTAGTCGAGTGTGGAAGCATGAGGTCGTGACGAACGATCAGCAGTGGCAGGCACCCGGGTCCGCGCCGCTGCCGCCGCCCCCCGTCGCGCCGCCCGGCGGGTCCCCCGCCGCGCCCCCACCCCCGACCGGCCCGCCGCAGGGCTGGGCCCCGGCACCCCCGGCCCCGGGCTACGCTCCGGCGCCTCAGCCGCCTCAGCCGACCGGGTGGACTCCCCCGCCCAAGCCCGGTCTCGTGCCGCTGCGGCCCATGACCCTGGGGGTCATCCTGGGCGCCTCGTTCCAGGTCATGCGCCGCAACCCGCGCACCACCATCGTCCCCGCGCTCATCGTGGCGCTGCTGCTGGCCCTGGTCTCGACGGGCGCCCTCGCGCTGTACTTCTCGGCCATGACCCGGATGATGACCTTCGGCACCTCCTCCTCGAGCGATATCACCGCCGGCGCGGGCGACGTGCTCCTCGCCGGCCTGATCGCCCTGCTCGGCGGCGCCCTCGCGGTCGTCGCCACCGGCGTGCTGCAGGGCATCGTGGTGGGCGAGGTCGCCCGTGGAACGGTGGGCGAGAAGCTCCGGTTCGGGCAGCTGTGGGCGCGCTACCGCGGCCGGTTCGGCCCGCTCATCGGGTACACCCTGCTGATCATCCTCGCGGTCGCGGTCGGCATCGGCCTGGCGATGTTCGTGACCGTCGCCCTGTCCGTCGCGGCCGCTGCCGGCGCGAGCGGACCCAACGACGTCGCCCTGGGCGTGCTCGCCAGCTTCGGTGTCATGCTCGTGGCGATGGCCGGGGCCGCCGTGCTGTGGGCGTGGCTCAGCACCAAGCTCGCCTTCGTCCCCGCGGCCATCGTGCTGGAGGGGCTGCCCATCCGCGCCGCGATCGCACGCTCGTGGCGCCTGACGCGCGGTTCCTTCTGGCGGGTCTTCGGCATCCAGCTGCTCGTGGCCGCGATGATCTGGCTGGCGTCGCAGATCGTGAGCTTCCCCCTGGCGATCATCGCCGGGCTGGGTCTCTCCCTGCTGGATCCGACCGGGGCGTCGTCGTCCTCTCCCGATCAGGCCATGGGTGTCGCCGCCGCCACCACGATCGTGACCTACGGCGTGGGCGCGATCGTCTCAGCCATCGGCATGGTCCTGCAGGCGGCGACGGCATCCCTCCTCTACCTCGACCTGCGGATGCGGCGCGAGGGGCTCGACCTCGAGCTCGCCCGGTACGTCGAGGAGCGCCAGGCGGGTGCCGAGCCGCCCGACCCGTACGCGCCGCGCGGGACAGCACCCGTGCCCCCGGCGGCGGTCGCGTGATCGGTGCGCCGGCCGACGTGCCGGTCGACCCGGACGCCCAGCAGGCGCACGACTGGCTCGCCGAGGAGCTCGCCAAGGCCCCCTACCAGGAGGCGCAACCGACCCTGCTCGACCGGATCGCACAGCAATTGCTCAACTGGCTCGCCGACCTGATCGACTTCCTGACCGGCTCCGGGCAGAGCGGTGAACCGGCTCCGCCACTGTGGCTGCTGGGCGTGCTCGTGCCGGTGCTCATCATCGGCCTCATCGCGTTCCTGGTCTACGGAGTGCCGCGTCTGCGCCGCCGCAGCCGCGTCACGGGCGAGCTCTTCGGCGAGCACGACGAACGGGACGCCGACGCCCTGCGCCGCGCGGCGTCGGATGCTGCGGCCCGCGGGGACTACTCCGCCGCGGTCGCCGAGCTGTTCCGTGCCATCGCGCGCGGACTCGCCGAGCGCACCCTGGTGACCACCTTCCCCGGTACGACCGCGGGCGAGTTCGCCAGGAGGGCGGCCGCGGTCTTCCCGGCCGAGTCGGATGCGCTCACGGGCGGCGCGCGCGACTTCGACTCGGTGCGCTACCTGGGACATGCCGGCACGCGCGAGCAGTGGGAGCACCTCGCCGCGCTCGACGAGCGCCTGCGCGCGACGACGCCCGCGCTCGACGCCGTGGGTGCCGTGGGGGCGGTGGGGGCGCCGTGAGCACCCGGGAGGCCGCTGTCGCGGATGCCGCGCAGGAGACCACGACCCCGACCGTGCGCCGGGTGCTGCGCCGCGGCATCCTGTGGGTCGTCATGCTCGTGGTCGTCCTGCTGGTCGCCGTGCTGCTGACCTCCATGGTGCGCGGCAGCGTGCAGGCGGGCGTGCCGCTCGCCGCCGACAACCCCGCGCCGGGCGGCGCCATGGCGCTGGCCGAGGTGCTGCGCGATCAGGGCGTCGACGTGTTCGAGGCCGGAAGCCTCGACGGCGTACGTGAGGCCGTCGACCGGGCGGACGGCCCGACGACCGTGCTGCTCTGGGACATCGATCTCGTGCTCGAGACCGAGCAGCACGACGACCTGCTGCTGCTCACCGACGACCTGGTCGTCATCGAGCCCACCGCGTTCGAGCTGCAGGACCTCGCCCCCGGAATCGCGCAGGCCGGCTCAACGGGCGGCAGCTTCGACGCCGACTGCGACCTGCCTGCCGTGCAGGCCGCCGAGACCGTCACCGCGACGGGCGCCGCGTACCGCATCGTGCGCGACGACGTGGACGCCACCGGGTGCCTCGGCGACGGCGACCGGTACGCGCTCGTGCGGCTCGAGCGCCCGTCCGCGACCGTGACTGTCCTCGGCCTCGGCGAGGCGCTCAGCAACGGCGTCATCGAGACCGACGGGGATGCCGCGCTCGCCCTCCACCTGCTCGGCGCCCACCGCACACTCGTCTGGTACATCCCGACGTTCGCCGACCTCGGACCGGGCGGCCCGACGCTGGCCGAGCTCACCCCGCCCTGGGTGACCCCACTCGCCGTCATGCTGCTGCTCACCGCCCTCGGCGCGATGCTCTGGCGCGGGCGACGGATCGGTCCGGTCGTCGTCGAGGACCTGCCCGTCGTCGTGCGCGCGGGCGAGACCATGGAGGGTCGCGCGCGCATGTACGAGCGCTCGGGCGACCGGCTGCACGCGCTCGACACCCTGCGGGTCGGCACCCTGGGGCGCCTGGCCCGCGCCTGCGGGCTGCCGCGCACCGCGAGCGTCACCGAGATCTCGGATGCCGTGGCCGCCCTCACCGGACGCGACCGCGGGCAGGTGGCCGGCATCCTCATCGACGCGAAGCCCACGACCGACGCCGAACTCATGCGCCTGTCCGACGACCTGCTGAGGTTGGAGGCCGAGGCGCGCGAACGCGGCAGGCCCTGAGCGCGGGCGACGGCATCCCGCACCGCCCTCGACGAACCGCACCGAGAAGAATGGACACCATGACCGACAGCACCACCCTCCGCGACGGCTTCACCCGCGTGCGCGCCGAGGTCGGCAAGGCCGTCGTCGGGCAGGACGGCGCCGTGACCGGGCTGCTCATCGCCCTGCTGTGCGGCGGGCACGTGCTGCTCGAGGGGGTGCCGGGCGTCGCCAAGACCCTGCTCGTGCGCACCCTCGCCCGCACGCTCAAGCTCGAGACCCGGCGCGTGCAGTTCACGCCCGACCTCATGCCCGGCGACATCACCGGCTCCGCGGTGTACGACCCGAAGTCGGGCGAGTTCGAGTTCCGCGAGGGACCGGTCTTCACCAACCTCCTCCTGGCCGACGAGATCAACCGCACGCCGCCCAAGACCCAGTCCGCGCTGCTGGAGGCCATGGAGGAGCGCCAGGTCTCCGCCGACGGCGTGACCCGGCCGCTGCCCGCGCCCTTCCTGGTCGCGGCCACCATGAACCCCATCGAGTACGAGGGCACGTACGCGCTGCCCGAGGCGCAGCTGGACCGCTTCCTGCTCAAGCTCGTGCTGGAGGTGCCCGAGCGCGACGCCGAACTCGACGTCGTGACCAGGCACGCGAGCGGCTTCGACCCGCGCGACCTGGCCGCCGCGGGCGTCGAGGCGGTGCTCGGCGCGAAGGAGATCGAGGCCGCCCGCGCCGACGTCGCACGCGTGGGCATCAGCGCCGACGTGCTCGCCTACGCGGTCGACCTGGCCCGCGGGACCCGGCACAGCCCCTCGGTGCGGCTCGGGGTGAGCCCCCGCGGCACGACGGCGCTCATCGCGGCCGCGCGGGCCTGGGCGTGGCTGACCGGGTCCGAGGGAGTGACACCCGACCACATCCAGACGATGGCGATCCCGGTGCTGCGCCACCGCATCCAGTTGCGCCCCGAGGCCGAGCTCGAGGGGGTCGGCGCCGACGCGGTGCTGCGCTCCATCGTGCAGCAGGTGCGGGTGCCGATCTGATGGCGGCGCTGTGATGGTGGCTGGGCTGTGACGACGGCGCTGTGATGGTCGTGCCCTGATGGCGTTCAGCGGGTGGCTCGTGGCCGCGCTCGCGGTGGGCACGGTGCCCGTCGTGCTGCTCGGCGGCTGGCCCGGACTCGCGGTGTGGCTCGCGCTCGTGGTCCTCGCGGTCGTGGTCGATCTGGTGCTCGCCGGGTCGCCGCGCGCGCTGCGGTTCGCGCGCGAGGTGCCCCCGCGGATGCGCCTGGGCGAGTCGGCACCGGCCCGGCTGACCGTGACCAACACGGGTCGCCGGACGGTGCGCGGAGTGCTCAGGGACGCTTGGCAGCCCTCCGCCGGGGCCGCCCCGACCCGCCAGTCGCTGCGGCTGCCCGCGCGCGAGCAGCGGGTCATCACGACCACGCTCACCCCGACCCGTCGCGGCGAGCGCCGCGCCGCCCACGTCACGGTCCGCTCGTTCGGCCCGCTCCGCATCGCGGCCCGGCAGGCCACCACGCGCGTCGAGGGGGCGGTCCGGGTGCTGCCGCCGTTCCACGCGCGCAAGCACCTGCCCTCGCGGCTTGCCAGGTTGCGCGAGCTCGACGGGCGCACGAGCGTCATGGTGCGCGGCCAGGGCACCGAGTTCGACTCGCTGCGCGAGTACGTGCGCGGCGACGACGTGCGCTCACTCGACTGGCGCGCGACCGCGCGGCGGCGCGACCCGGCGGGCGGCGGCGTCAAGCTCGTGGTGCGCACCTGGCGCCCCGAGCGCGACCGGCGCGTGGTGCTCGTGGTGGATGCGGGGCGCACCTCCGCGGCGCGCATCGCCGACGAGCCGCGCATCGACACCGCGTTCGAGGCGTCCCTGCTGCTCGGCGCCCTCGCCACGCACGCGGGCGACCGGGTCGACCTGCTCATCTGGGACCGGCGCGTGCGCGGCCGCGTGCAGGGGGCGACCGGTGCCGACCTGCTCGCACGCATGGTCGACACCATGGCGGTCGTCGAGCCCGAGCTCATCGAGCCGGACTGGAGCGCCGTGCCCGGGCTCGTCCGGCAGGTGACCACGCACCGGGCGCTCGTCGTGCTGCTGACCTCGATCGACGCGCCCGGCGCCGCCCGTGGTCTGCTGGCCGCGCTGCCGCAACTCACCCGCACGCACGCGGTCGTGGTGGCCTCCGTGACCGACCCGGCCGTGCTCGAGGCGGCGGGGGAACGGGGTGACCGCGAGCAGGTGTACCGGGCCGCCGCCGCCGAGCGCGCCGTGCTCGACGCCGAGCGGGTAGCCTCGGCGATCCGGCAGTCGGGGGCCGACGTGGTGCGGGCGGCCCCGGCCGAGCTGCCGCCGGCGCTGGCGGATCACTACCTCGCGCTCAAGGCCGCGGGGCGGCTCTGACGCGGGAATCCCGGAATATCTGACGCAATTGGCGTGCGTGGCCGCGCGAATGCTCCCAATTGGGTCAGGGATTTCATAGCCTGGGGCGATCCAGCGACCGGACCCTCAGAAAAGGAAACTCATGGCCGAAACGGCTTCGCCCTCGCTCACGTCCCGACTCATCGCCGAGCTCTTCGGCACCTTCGTCCTCGTCTTCGGCGTCATCGGCACCGCGCTCTTCGCCGCGGGCACCCCGGAGTGGAACGTCGGCTTCCTCGGCGTCGCCATCGCGGTCGGGCTCGCCGTCCTCACCGCGATCTACGCGGTGGGCCACATCTCCGGCGGTCACTTCAACCCCGCCGTGAGTTTCGGCGCCGCGGCCGCGGGCCGCCTGCGCTGGGCCGACGTGGCGCCCTACGTCATCGCGCAGATCCTCGGCGGACTCCTCGCGACCCTCGTGCTGTGGCTCATGCTCGCCTCGAGCGGCATGGCGGCCGACTTCGGCGCCGTCTCGAACGGCTACGAGGCGCACTCCCCCGGCGGCTTCGGACTGGTCGCCGTGATCGTCGGCGAGGTCGTCGCGACCGCCGTGTTCGTGTGGATCATCCTGGGCGTCACCGCGCCCGGCTTGTCCGCCGCTGCTTTCGCACCGCTCGCCATCGGTCTCGCGCTGAGCATGGCGCACCTGGTCATGATCCCGGTGAGCAACGCGTCCCTGAACCCGGCGCGCTCGATCGCGACCGCGGTGTTCGGCGGGCCCGACGCGCTCATCCAGCTCTGGGTGTTCCTCGTCGCCCCCGTGGTCGGCGGCCTCATCGCGGGCTTCACCTGGAAGCCGCTCTTCGGGCGGAAGTAGCGCCGGTCGAGTCGCGGATGCGGGAGCGCGCCCGTCAGGAGCTGACGATCTGACGCGCCCCCGCATCCGCCTCGTCGAGATCGCCCGTGACGCCCGCGCGGTAGGCGCGGCGACCGACCACCCACTGGTAGACCAGCACGAGCGCGAGCGCGACCGTGCCGATGCCGATCTTGAGCGGCCACGGCCAGTCCTGCCGGGTCACCACGCCCTCGATGACGCCGGAGATGAGCAGCGTCAGGGTCAGCCCGATGACGAGCGTGAAGAGCGCCCGGCCGTCCTCGGCGAGCGCCTGTCGGCGGGTGCGGGCCCCCGGCGCGATCCAGGACCAGAAGATCATGAGCCCGGCGGCACCCGCGACGAACACCGAGTACAGCTCGAGCTGCCCGTGCGGGGCGATGTACAGGAAGAAGTGGTCGAGCCGCCCGTACTCGTTCATGACCGCGGCCGAGATGCCCAGGCTGGAGCCGGTCTGCATGAGCACGACCGGCGTCCACAGCCCGAAGATGCCGAACATGATGCACTGCGCCGCGAGCCAGGCATTGTTGGTCCACACCTGGCCGGTGAACCCCGCCTCGGAGTTCGCGTCGTAGTACCCGACGAACTGCTGCGTCGCGTACTCCTCGAGCTGGGCGGGTGAGCCGAGCGTCGCGAGCACGCGCGGGTCGGACGAGTACCAGGTGAAGAACACCAGGAACAGCACGGCCGTCGCAGCCGCCACCGCGAGGCTCAGCCAGCGCACCCGGTAGAACGCGGCGGGCAGCCGGTGCGTGAAGAACTCGGTCACCTGCCGGAGAGGCTCGGCGGGCACGCCCGTGAAGTGCAGGCGCGCGCGGGACAGCGCGAGCGAGAGCCGGTCGCCGTGCGCGGACGACCCGACCGTGGTCTGGATGACCGACAGATCGGTCGCGCCCGCCTGATAGCGCTCGATGAGCTCATCGGCCTCCGCCCCGCGCAGCCTCCGGCGCTCGGCCAGCCGGGCAAGCCGCTCCCAGCCCGCCCCGCGGGCGGCCGAGAAGGCGTCGAGGTCCATGTGCCTGCGATGATATCCGCATGGGGATCGAGCCGGGCTCCGATTCGCTCGTCACGGGCGAGGCCGTCGAGCTCGACCTGCGCCCGACCGGCTGGGTTCTCCGCGCGGCGGGCGCGGTCATCGACGCGCTGCTCTACCTCGGCGCGTACATCGCCATCCTGGTCGCCCTGTTCAACGCGGCAGCCGCCGCACGCAGCGAGGATGCCGTGTACGGCATCATCGCGATCGTCGCCCTCGTGCTGTGCCTGGTCATCGCCCCTGCGACCGTGGAGACCGCGACCCGAGGCAAGTCGCTGGGGAAGCTCGCGGTCGGGGCGCGCATCGTGCGCGACGACGGCGGGGCGATCGGCTACCGGCACGCGGCCATCCGCGCGCTCGTGGGCATGTTCGAGCTGTACCTCTCGCTGGGCGGCATCGCCGCGGTGACCGGGCTCGTGACCGACCGCACCCGGCGAATCGGAGACCTGGTCGCTGGGACGTACAGCCAGTACGAGCGGGTGTCGCGCATCCCGCCGCCCGTCTTCGGCGTGCCCGCCGGGATGGAGGAGTGGGCCGCCCTGGCCGACGTCGCGCGGATGCCGGACGGGCTCGTGAGGCGCGTCGCCCAGTTCCTGGGGCAGGCCGGTCAGCTCACGCCGGAGCGCCGCGGGCACGCAGCATCGCAGCTGGCCGCCGAGGTGCGCCGCTACGTCTCACCGCTGCCGCCGGTGCCCCCTGAGCTGTTCCTCGCCGGGGTGGCCGTCGTGCGGCGCGAGCGCGAGTACGCGGCCCTGCACCGCGAGGACGAGCACATGGAGCGCCTCGGCCCGGCGCTGACCGGCCTGCCGCACGGCTTCCCCGCCCGTGGCGACGAAAACTGAGGACTTTCGGAGACCACGGCTCTGCGCGCGGCGTCGCACGGCCCGACGACGGCGAGCCCGACGTGCTTGCGCGCGAAACTCCTCAGTTTTCGTCAGCGCGCGATCAGTAGCGGTAGTGGTCGACCTTGTAGGGGCCCTCGACGGGGACCCCGATGTAGGCGGCCTGCTCCGGGGTGAGCTCCGTGAGCTCGACGCCGAGCGCCGCCAGGTGCAGGCGCGCGACCTTCTCGTCGAGCACCTTGGGCAGCACATACACCCCGACCGGGTACTCCGCGGTGCGCGTGAAGAGCTCGAGCTGGGCCAGCACCTGGTTCGAGAACGAGTTGCTCATCACGAACGACGGGTGCCCGGTCGCGTTGCCGAGGTTCATGAGCCGCCCCTCGGAGAGCACGAGCACCGAGCGGCCGTTCGGCAGGCGCCACTCGTGCACCTGCGGCTTGATCTCGACCTTCTCGGCCCCGGCGAGCGCCTCGAGCCCGGCGATGTCGATCTCGTCGTCGAAGTGGCCGACGTTGGCCACGATCGCCTGGTGCTTCATGCCCAGCAGATGCTCGACCGTGATGACGCTCTGGTTGCCGGTGGCCGTCACGAAGATGTCCACCCGGTCGAGCACGCTCTCGATGCGCGCGACCTCGAACCCGTCCATGGCCGCCTGCAGCGCATTGATGGGGTCGATCTCGGTGACGATCACGCGCGCGCCCTGGCCGCGCAGCGCATCCGCCGCGCCCTTCCCGACGTCGCCGTACCCGGCGACCAGCGCCACCTTGCCCCCGATGAGCACGTCCGTCGCCCGGTTGAGACCGTCCGGCAGCGAGTGACGGATGCCGTAGCGGTTGTCGAACTTGGATTTCGTCACCGAGTCGTTGACATTGATCGCCGGGAAGAGCAGTTCGCCCCGTTTGTGCAGCTCGTAGAGCCGGTGCACGCCCGTCGTGGTCTCCTCGGTGACGCCGAGGATCCCGGCGGCGACCTTCTGCCACCGGTCGGGGCTCTCGAGAAGCGACGACCGCAGCACGTCGAGGATGACCGCCAGCTCGGCCGGGGCGCCCGGCTCGGTGGCGGGCACGGCGCCGGCCAGCTCGTATTCGCGGCCCTTGTGCACGAGCAGGGTCGCGTCGCCGCCGTCGTCGAGGATCATGTTCGGCCCGTCAGCGCCCTCGGCCGACCAGTCGAAGATCTGCGAGGTCGCCCACCAGTACTCCGGCAGCGTCTCGCCCTTCCACGCGAAAACCGGGATGCCGGCGGGCGCTTCCGGCGTCCCGGTGGGCCCCACCGCGACCGCGGCGGCCGCGTCGTCCTGCGTCGAGAAGATGTTGCAGCTAGCCCAGCGCACCTGCGCGCCCAGAGCGACGAGGGTCTCGATGAGCACCGCGGTCTGCACGGTCATGTGCAGCGACCCGGCGATGCGGGCGCCCTTCAGCGGCTGCGCCGGCCCGTACTCCTCGCGCAGGGCCATGAGTCCCGGCATCTCATGTTCCGCGAGGCGGATCTGGTGCCTGCCCGCCGCGGCGAGGCCGAGGTCGGCGACCTTGAAGGGCAGGCGGGTGCTGGTGTCGGTGGACGGCATCCCGCCATTGTCGCAGGGTCTACGGCCGGTTACACGGCCTCGGACGCGCCGGCCACCACGTGCCGCACGACCTGCCAGCCCTGCGGCGCGGACAGGCGCTCGGCGTGGCGCTCGCACAGGTCGTAGCTGTGCGGCTCCGGCCGGTAGCTGAGGGGCCCGAGAACGGCCATCGCGTCGGCGTAGTCGTAGGTCAGCGTCGCGATCGCATCGCGACCGCAGGCGACCTTGCTGCACGCCCGGCCCGTCACGGCGTCAGGATATCGGGGCCGCCCCGCCCGCCCCGCCTAGAC
The DNA here is from genome assembly GCA_019638805.1 of Microbacteriaceae bacterium. GTDB lineage: Bacteria > Actinomycetota > Actinomycetes > Actinomycetales > Microbacteriaceae > JBDSKH01. The sequence continues at coordinate 494,214 of JAHBTA010000001.1, forward strand.
TTGCCGACATGGCCCGATCCGCATCCCGGACGCCGGCCCGCTCGGGCTCGAGCGACCGCCACGGACGCGGTCTGCGCTCCTCGGTCACCGGGCCGCACCTGGACGTGCTGCGCACCCGCTCGGAGTTCTTCGAGTCGTGCGTCACCACCGCGGTCGAGTACCTGCGCGACCTGTGGCCCGACGAGATGGCGGGCGTGCGCTTCGAGGTCGCGGCGACCCCGCCGGGTGAGCCGGGTGCGCACGGGGTCGACCGCTGGCGGGTCAGCGTGCCCGAGCGGCGCGTCGTGCTGTACCGACTGCCCATCGAGCGCCTGGCGCGTCTGCACCGCGACGACGAATGGCACCGGCGCTCGTTCATCGAGAGCTGCGTGTTCCGGGCGGTGTCCGAGCTGCTGGGCAAGGACCCGTGGGACATCGCGCCGGAGCGCTACCGGCACTTCTGAGCGCCGAGCAGCGCGGCGTCGGCGGCCCAGCGCTGCGTCGACGGCGCAGCACGGCGTCGGCGGCTCAGCGCTTCGGCACGCGCCCCCGGCCGAAGATGAGCCACAGGATCGAGCCGAAGACGCTCAGCAGGAAGGAAACGAGGATCCACAGGAACTTCGCGAAGACCCCGTGGTTGGGGTTGTTCACGATCGAGACGACCGTGACGATGAACACGACGAGCGCGATGATGCTCGAGCCGCCGATTCCGATCGAGATGGGGTCCATACTCCGAGCCTAGGGTGCGCGGAGCGTACTCACCGGCCTAGGGCCGGATGACGATTGAGCCGGAGACCGGGCGCGCCACGAGCACCGGGTAGGCCGCCATGGCCTCGTCCGATGCGTAGCTCACGGCGGCGCGCAGCCCGGCCGCGTCGCGGAGCAGGTACGTCGTGCCCGGCACCAGGGGTGCGCTCGCGGTTCCGCCGGCCGGCACCGCGAGCTCGAAGTCCGCGCCGGTGCCTCCGCGCGCCTCGACGCTCAGTGCGACCTCGGCATCGCCCGGGTTGACGACCGCGAGTACCGGCTCGGGCCCGGGCGGCACGGTTACGAGGGCGTCCCCCTGCAGCGCGGGCGCCGCCGTGTACCAGGCGAAGTCGGACACCGGCGCCTCGACCACTCCCTCGGTCTCTATCGGTCCGATGTCGGCCGCGGCCGAGACCCGCACCCCCGCGACGACCGGGACCTCGGAGGTCACCGTGACGGTGTAGACCCCGTCCGCGAGCGTGACGCCCGTGTCGGCCTCGATCCCGGAGTCCAGCGCCACCTCGGTCACCACGCCCGGCTCGGCGGTCAGCGTGAAGCCGGTGCCCTCCACCGCGGGGTCGGCGGCCGTGACGCCCACCGTGACCTGGGCCTCGGTCGTGCCGGGGTTGAGGATGCGCACGGCGGGCACGACGTCGTCCCAGTCCTCGAGCGCCATGGCGCGCTGCGTCGCGAGCGCGTCGACCACCCGCACGCCCGGGAAGGCGAGGTCCGTCGCTGGGTCGGGGGCGGCATCCACCAGGTCGACGCCCGTCGCGTCCAGTCCGCGCACGACCGACTGCTGCAGGTAGGCGACCACCTGCCCGCCGCGCGCGACGATGTGCACCACGGGCGAGGCGAGGCCGGGCGCGAACCCGGCGAGCGAGAGCACGCGTTGCGACCCGGCGGGCACGTCGATGCCGTTCATGCCGGGCGCATCGATGCGCCCCTCCTCGCCGTACAGCTCGAGCGTGACCTGGGCCGAGACCTCGGTCGGGTTGGCGATGGTCAGGATGCTCGTGCGCCCCACGGTCGTCGCGCCGCCGACGAGCCAGATGGAGCCGCTCGGCTCGGCGCACGACGCGGCCTGGTAGCCCAGGTAGCTGCTCGCGTCGACCTGCTGGCCCTGGGCTCCCGCGACCTGGGCGGCATCGTCGGATGCCAGCCGCAGCACCCGCGGGGACGATGCGGCGCCGCCGTTCCCGGCGTCCGATGTCGGGAGCTGGGCCGAATCGAGGGAGCCGCCCTCGGCATCCGCCCGCACCGACGGCAGACCGATGACGACCGGGGTTCCGGCGTTCTCGCCGGTCTCGTCGCCCAGGCGCAGCGCGGAGCCCGCGCACACCCGCAGCTGGTCGGCCGGCACCGGGGTCACCTCGACGCCGGGCGCCGCGGCGTCGCGCGTCGGCCACGGGACGAGGCCGACCGCGGCGATCGTGGCGGCCGCCGCCGCGATGCCGACGGTGCCCGCGACCATGCGGGCTCCGACGAGGGCGTAGCGGCGGGCGCGGCCGGGGGCGGGACGCGCGAACTCGTCACGTGCGGTCTCGTCCGGCGCGGTCCCCTCCGGCACGGCGTCCCCCGGCGCAGCCTCGTCCCGCACGGCCTCCTCGGGCACGTCGTCCTCGCGCTCAGGCATCGTCGTCCTCGTCGAACGTGGTGGCGGGCGCCTCGTCGGGCGCGACCTCGCGCACCGCGCGGCGCCGCCGGGTGGTCGGGATCGCCAGCAGCAGTGCGATGAGCAGCACGACGCCCTGCGCGAGCGGCACCGCGATATCGGCGAGCGACGGGCCGGGCTGTCCGCCGGTCTCCTCCAGTGCGGTGTACTCCCACAGCGGGGTGTTCCCGGTCGGGGTGAAGAGCGGGGAGGCGTCGAGCGCCTCGCTCGTGCGCTGGCGCGTCGTCGCCTGCGCGGCCGTGGCGCCGTCGGGCAGCTCGGGGACGACGATGAAGGCGACGCGCAGGTCCTCGAGCGCTTCCGACGGATCGTAGGCGCTGCGCGACGCCAGGTTGCCGGCGAGCCAGGTCAGGTCGGAGTCCTCCTCGCGCACCGAGGCGCGCGTCGTGACGAGCGTCGAGAACTCGCCCAGCGTCGTGCCGTCGTCGCGCGCGACGCTCGCGCGGAGCGAGCCGTCGGCCTGCGCCGTGAGCACGAGCGTGCCGATGCCCGGGTCCGCGTCGGCCCGGGCGTCCACGAGTGCGGGCAGTAGACGCGCCGAGCCGGCCTCCACCGACCCGGCGCCGAGCACGGGCGCCGCGGCGAGAGGTCCCACCGCGACGGCGGCCGCGATCAGCACGATCGACCCGGTCAGAACGCCCGCCGGAGCGATGGCGTCCACTCCGACGACCACGGCCCCCGCGAGACCGAGCCAGTACAGGCTGAGCGGGGCTCCCGGCCAGGGCCCCACGGCATCCGCACCGGCGAACGCGACGGGGAGGTGCACGCTGGCGACCGCGGTCGCGAGACCGGCCAGCGCGACGGCGAGCGACGGGATCGCCCGGCGCGCACCCGGCAGGAACAGCGCGAGCAGCGCGACGACGGCGATCGGGGCCAGCAGCACGGCAGGCGCGAGCGTGCCGAGCGGGAACCCGATCGCCTCCCCCACTGCGCCCCACCGGTCATCGGAGGCCGAGGGGTGCCCGAGCAGCAGGTGCCACCCCGAGGGCTCCGCATACGGCACCACCGGGCCCGGGTCGGCGATGAGGCTCAGGGGTGTGCCGCGCGCGAACTGCCACACCGCGAGCGGGGCGAAGAGCGCGGCCGCGGGAATCAGGATGCCCACGATGCGCACGATCGCGCGCGGGTTGACGGCCGCCCACACCACGACCATGACCACGAGAGCGGGCGCCAGCACGGGCGAGGCCGCCGCGACCAGAGCGAGCAGCAGGGATGCGGTGGCCGCCGCACTCCAGGAGCGCCTGGCCTCCAGCCCCGCCAGCACGAGCCACGGGAGGGCCAGGTGCACGAGGAGCGCGGCCGGGCGCCCGTCGGTCAGTGCCGACAGCAGGGGCGGGGCCAGCATCCACAGCAGGGCGGCCACGATGGGAGGCCAGCGGCGCTCGCTCAGCCGGGTGGCGCACCACCACGCACCGGTCGACGCGAGGGGCAGGGCCGTGATCCACAGCAGCACGAGCGAGAACGACGGGTTCCACGCCGTGATGCTGCCGAGCACCGCGACGACGGCCGAGAACGGGTCGGCCGGTCCGATGAGACCCACCGCGCCCTCGCGCGGGCCCACCGCGAGAGTGGACCACAGCTGGGCGACCCGGTCGCCGATCGGAAGCAGCGCGCCGCCTCGCAGCACCTCGGCCTGCAGGAAGCGCCACGACATCCCCAGGCCGATGAGGGCGGCCAGCAGCACGATCCAGGCGCCGCCCCCGCCAAAGAACGACGCCCGCACGAGCTCGGGCTCGGTATCGCGGCCGGCCCGGCGCTCGCGCTCGGCCGCGCGGCGCTCGCGCAGTTCGTCGGACGGGACGCGCAGCGACGCGATCGCGGACCACGGGATGCGGCGCGTGCGCCTCAGGGAACGTCGCGCCGCGGGGACCGAACCGTCGAACGCGGCGGAGAAGGCGCTCGCGAACTCGGCCCCGACCAGGTGCGGGCGCTTGCCGAGCAGGTGCCCGATCGAGCGCAGCACGGCGAGCGGGACGAGGCTCAGCCAGTGCAGCACGAGCGCACCGCCCGGGGCGTAGACGAGTCGGCGGTGCAGCCGCGCGATGCGCGCCATGCGGAAGCGCAGGCGCGGCGGGGCGGGGCGGCGGCGGCCGGCGTCCTCTGGGGCGGCCAGGAGCGCCACACGGGCGTCGGGGACGCGCAGCACGCGCGCGCCGGCGAGCCGCGTGCGGATCGACAGATCCAGGCCGGAGTCGATCGCGGGGAGACCCGGGTCGAACCCGCCCAGCTCGGCCCACAGCGCGCGCCGGACCAGCATGGCGGGCGCGGCCACGGCGAGCACATCGCTGTCGGCGTCGTACTGGGCCTGATCGAGCTCGCCGTCGACGAGCGGCACGGTCTCGCCGTACCGGGACACGCTCTCGCCGAACGACAGCAGCCGGGTCGGGTCGTCCGGGTCGACGAGCTTGGGGCCGGCGACGGCGACCGAGGGGGCGACCTCGACCGCGGCCAGCAGGCGCTCGAGGGCGCGCGGTTCAGGCGCGGTCGCATCGCTCAGCAGCCACAGCCAGTCGCCGCCCGTCTCGGCGGGACCGAGGGCCGCGAGCCCGCGCTCGACGGCGTCGCCGAACGGCACAGCGGGCGCCGTGACGATGCGCGACGCGCCCGCGGCGGTGAGCCGCGCGACGCTCTCGTCGGTCGAACCGGCGTCGACCACGACGATGTCGTCGGGGCGCCTGGTCTGGGCCGCGAGCCCCTCCAGGGTGCGGTCGATCCACTCCTCGCCGTTGCGCACGACGAGGACGGCCGTCACCCGGGGCTGCATCCTTCCGAGGCTATGCGCGCGCGGGTGCGTCGGGCGCCGGGACACGCGCCTTTCGGCCTACCTGTGGCTACGCGGTGCGCGACCGGCGCAGGCGACGACGCTCGCGCTCGGAGAGCCCGCCCCAGATGCCGAAGCGCTCGTCGTTCTGCAGCGCGTACTCCAGGCACTGGGCCCGCACCTCGCAGGTCGAGCAGATCTTCTTGGCGTCGCGCGTCGAGCCGCCCTTCTCGGGGAAGAACGCCTCGGGATCGGTCTGCGCGCACAGCGCGTCGGTCTGCCACGAGAGCGGGTTGTCCTCGTCGTCGGCAAGCGCGGCGGGGCGAAGGCCCGGAATGCCGAGCCTGACCGGGTCGACGAACCAGTCGTCGGGTACGGAGGGGCGATACCCGTTCGTCATGATCTCCACCTCCGCATCGGCGCGGCTCCCCCGTCCGGCCGTGTTCTTCGGGTAATTACACCGTTGTCATTACCCCCGCGTCAAGTCGCAGATGCGGATGCGTTCTCGGCCTCCCACGCGCTGGCCACCATCTCGTCGACCGTGTGGCGCATGCGCCAGTCGAGATCCCGGGCGGCGAGCTCGCCGTCGGCCACGATACGGGGCGGATCCCCGGGTCGTCGATCGGCCACCTCGGGGACGAAGGCGATCCCCGTCACGCGGGCCACGGCATCCATGATCTGGCGGACCGAGAGGCCGTCGCCGCTGCCCAGGTTGTACGCCGGTTCGAGCGGTTCGCCCGCGTCGAGCCGCCGAGCCGCGGCGACGTGCGCCGCCGCGATGTCGGAGACGTGCACGTAGTCGCGCACGTTGGTGCCGTCGGGGGTGGGGTAGTCGTCGCCGAAGATGCGGGGCGTGCGGCCCTCGCGCAGGGCCGTGAGCACGAGCGGGAAGAGGTTGTGGGGACTCGTGTCGGAGATGTCGGGGTAGCCCGATCCGACCACGTTGAAGTACCGCAGGCTCGTGTGGCGCAGCCCGGTCGCGACGCCCTGGTCGCGCAGCAGCCACTCGCCGATGAGCTTGCTCTCGCCGTACGGCGACTGCGGAGCGGTGGGCGTGGACTCGGTGACCCGCTCGACCGCGGGCATGCCGTACACCGCGGCGCTCGAAGAGAACACGATGCGATCGACGCCGTGATCCTCCATGGCCGCGAGCAGCACGGTCGTGCCGTCGACGTTCTGCTCGTAGGTGTGCAGGGGGCGCTTGACGCTCTCGCCCGCGTACTTGAAGCCCGCGATGTGGATGACGCCCGTCACCTCGCGCTCGCGCATGACGCGCTGCAGGAGGGCGCCGTCGAGGATCGAGCCGCGCGCGAACGGGACGCCGCGCGGGACGAACCCCTCGTGGCCGCTGGACAGGTCGTCGACGATCGCGACGGGCATGTCCGCCGCCGCGAGCGCCCGGACGACGTGCGCACCGATGTAGCCGGCGCCGCCGGTCACGAGCCAGGTCATGGGCTCAGGCTAGCGGCGCCGGGTCAGGCGTGACGGGTCGGGACCCGGCGGTACCCGTCACGGAGTGCGGTCCGGACGGTGGCGATGATCGCGGCGGCCGTGGCGCCCGCGATGAGGACGGCGATGACGATCTCCATGGCAGTAAATCTACGGTTGACCACTGACAGCCACGAGTGGCACGATTGACACACTTCGTCGATATTCCGCCAGGCCGGCTCCCGGCCGTTTCCGTTCGGAGGTACCGTGCTGCGCAAGATCGTGTGCCTGGCCCTGCCGTACACCGCGCCCTTCGAGTTCGGGGTCATCTGCGAGGTGTTCGGCATCGACCGGGGGGACAGCGGGGGACCGACGTTCGACTTCGCGATAGCGACCGCCGACCCGGGGCCGGTTCCGACCTCCCTCGGATTCAGCATGAACATCGAGCACGACCTCTCGGTGGCCGACGACGCCGACCTCATCGCCGTGCCCGCCCACCACCAGGGCCGCGTTGACGAGCGCTACCTCGACGTCATCCGGGCCGCCGAGGCGCGCGGGACGTGGGTGCTGAGCGTGTGCAGCGGGGCGTTCGTGCTCGGGCAGGCGGGCATCCTGGACGGGCGGCGCTCGACCACGCACTGGATGTACACCGACGACCTCGCCGAGCACTACCCCGCGACGACGGTCGACCCCGACGTGCTCTTCGTCGAGGACCGGCGTGTGGTCACGAGCGCGGGGACGGCCGCGGGCATCGACGCGGCGCTGCACATCGTGCGCACCGAGCTGGGGGCTGCGGCCACCAACATCATCGCGCGGCGCATGGTCGTGCCGCCGCAGCGCGACGGGGGCCAGTCGCAGTACATCGAGCAGCCCGTGCCCGAGTGCCGATCGGACTCCTTCGCGCTCGTGACCGAGTGGATGCTGGAGCACCTCGACGAGGACCTCACGATCGAGGTGCTCGCCCGCCGCGCACTCATGTCGACCCGGACCTTCGCCCGGAGATTCAGAGCCGAGACGGGGACGACGCCCGCTGCCTGGCTGAATCGGCAGCGCATCCTGAGGGCGCAGCAGTTGCTCGAGCAGACCGACGAGGGGCTCGAGCAGATCGCGCAACTCGTCGGATTCGGCACGGCCGCGGTCATGAGGCACCACTTCCTCAAGGTGCTGCAGGCCACCCCCACGACGTACCGTCGTACCTTCGGGGAGCGCGCAGCGGGCTGACGCCCCCGCGCCCGCTCGCCCCCCTGCCGGTGACGAAAACTGAGGACCTTCGCGCTCCGGCCTGCGTGTGGCCCGAGTAACGGGCCCCGACGTCACCACTTTCCTCAGTTTTCGTGAGCGCGCGAAGACCCGCGCGGGGCGCGCACCGCGGGCGCGGGCGTCGACCTCGACGGCGGTCTGGATCGCGGCCAGGCACTCCGGCCAGCGGTGCACAAGCTGCCGGTACGTGATGCGGATGCAGCGCGCACCCAGGCGCGCCAGCACCAGATCCTTGTCGTGGTCGCGCTCGAATGAGCTGCCGCCCTCGCCGTCCCACTCCTCGGCGTGCTGCATTCCGTCGATCTCGACGTACACGCCCGGCGCCACTCGGCCATCGAAGGCCCCCGCCCCCGCGACGCGCGCCTGCGGCTCGAAGGGGAGTCCGGCATCCCGCACCCTCAGTCGCGCCGCGGTCTCGCCCCATGAGTCTGCGCGGCCGTCGACGAGGCCGCGCCAGGCGTGCACCCTCTGCGGAGCACGGGCGAACGCGGCGTCGAGCCGGGCTTCGGTCCACCCTCGATATCGCACGAGGCCGTCGCACGCCGCCACCGCGAGCTCGCGCAAGGCGGTGTGCAGCACGAGCACGAGCGCGTCGTCCTCGGAGGCGAGCCACTGGTTCGAGCGCAGCCGCCGGCGCGGCTCGTCGAGCCAATGGATGCGCACGCCGCCGGCCTGCCCGAGCCGCCGGCGCTTGTCGACGGGTGAGCGCAGCCCGGACGCGGTGCGCGGGACGACGATGTCGATCCGATCGGGCTTCGGCAGGTAGAGCCCCCGCAGCCGGAGCGCCTCGACGCCCGAGAGCACTCCCCCGATGCGCACGGCTCGCACGGCCGGCTCCGCGGTGCCGACCCGGGCGTACCAGCCGTGCCGGACGCGGAAGATCGTGCGCAGCGCGAGGGCGCGGCGGATATCGGCGTCGTCGAACCCGGAGCGCAGCAGGTCACGGCGGCGCGCGAACGGGCGCAGACGGCGGGCCACAGGATCCATGCGCACCATCGTGGAACCCGCGCCGCCCGCACGGAACGGCACGGGCGCGATCCGTGGATATCCCGTCCCGCCGGCGGCCTGTGGACGCCGACCCGCGCTGGCCCCAGTGATCAAAACTGAGGACTTTCGCCGCGTCAGCCCTGCGCAGACACCCCGCACGGCGATCCGGGAGCGATACTCCTCAGTTTTCGTCGCCGATCAGCGGGGGACGAAACGGATGAGGGGCCGCGCCCGCGGACGCCGCACCCCGAGCAGACCCCGGTCCACGATCTCGACGAGATGGGCCGGCCCCGCCCCCCGCACGAAGACCCGCAGCTCGTGCGTCCCGTCGCTCGGGACCTTCAGCGCGCGCGCATCGAAGACCACCTCGACGGCCTCCCCGCCGCGGGGCAGCGCCGCGACCGTGTGCAGGCAGATGCGGCCCGACGGATCGACCACCTCGATCCCGACGACATCCCCCCGACCCCCCTCGCCCCAGATCGCCGCGCGCACGCTTCGGTAGCTCCCGGCCGGGATCGTCACCGGGTAGCTGAGGTACGGCACGCCCCCCAGCGGCACGCTCAGCTCGGCGCGCTCCCCGCGCCGCAGCGCCGCCCCGGCGACCTCCGCCGTCCGGACGAACGAGGACAGCGGCGTCGGCACCCCGCGGAACGCGTGGATGCGCCGCGAACCCCGCACGGTCGCGTGCAGCTCACCGAGGAGCGCAGGCGCGACCCCTCCGGCCGCGGCCGCCGCCGGACGCCCCGCGGCGGGTCCGGCGCCCGCTCCGTCCTCGATCAGCTCCTGCAGCATGCCCCGGGTCACCCGGAGCTGATGCGCCATCCAGTCCGAGAGCTGGTGAACCCGCCGCCCGACATCGGGCTCCGCCTCCGGCACTCGCGCCCCCACCGCATCCCACAGGGCGGCCGCACCGCGCTCGGGCGAGAACCGCTCGAGGACGCTCGGGTCGGGTCCGGCGCCCGGGATCCGCTCGAGCGTCGCCGCGATCGCGTCGGCCCAGGATGCGGTCGACCGCCCCCGCGCCACGAGCGTCACGCCCGCCTCGCCCTCGATCCCGAGGTAGGGCTCCTCCGCCGGCGCGAGCAGCTCGGCGCCGAGCGCGGCCGCGGCCGCGAACGGGTGCAGGGTCTTGAAGGGCGAGTTCACGCTGCGCACGGGCGGCACCACGATGGCGTCGGTCTCCGCGTCGCGCAGCTCGCGCAGCGCGCTGAAGTAGTCGAGGCGTGTCGCGAAGCCCTCCAGGCTCACCCGCTTGTCGCGCAGCCCGCCGAGCTTCGCCATCGCGGCCCGGGGCAGCAGCACCCGGACGTCCCGCCCGGTGCGCTGCGCCGCATCCACGAAGGCGGGCCACAGCGTGCGCCGGAACGAGGTCAGCCGGTGGGCGCCGACGAAGAACGCGAACGTCGCGGGGGCGTCGTCGGCCCGATGCGCACGGTCCCGCGGAACCACAGCACCGGACGGCACACTCAGGTCCCGCGGAACCACGGCACCGGACGGCACACTCAGGTCCCGCGGAACCACGGCACCGGACGGCACGCTCAGCGGCAGGGCGACGACCGAGGTGTGCAGCTTCTGATCGCGGAAGCTGCGCGCGAGCTCCTCGGTGCTCGTGAGCACCCCGGCGAGCGGGCGGACCGCGGTGCGCAGGGCCTCGAGCGAGAACGGGCGCACGAGCTCCGGCTCCAGTTCGCCCGCCGCCGACATGAGCGGCAGGTTGTCGTCGAGGTAGTAGAACACCGGGATGCCCAGCAGCTGCGCCGCCTGCACCCAGTCGTCCCGCACCTGCCGGGCGAGGATGAGCACGTCGGCCGCGGCGAGCTCGCCCAGGTAGCGGTGGTCCGGGTCGATCATGCGCACGTGGATGTCGGGCACCTCGCGCAACCCCTCGAAGACCAGCTGCACGGTCGCGTCGATCGGAGCGCTGACGACCATGATGCGCGGCACCCGACGCGAGGGGCTGGTGGGGACGGGCACCGTCATCCACGGGTGGGTCCGGATGTGGCGCTCGGCCAGGTCGCGGACGACCGCGCGGGTCCGCTCCGAGGCGAACGAGTCGAGGTCGAACACGTCCGTGTCCGGGTAGCCGTCCGCGCGGAGCACCTCGCGTCGCGCCTGGCGGATCCGGTCGTCCGCGGCCCAGTGGTCGAGCACATAGGTCGAGCCGAGCGAGTCGGCATGCGCCGGACCGTGCTCCTCCCCCACGCGCGTCGTCACGAAGGTGATCGGCACCCGCCGTCGGATGCGCAGCCAGAGGTCGTAGTCGCAGATGCGGGCGAGCACGATGTGCGGGTCGTAGACCCCCACGTCCTCGAGCACCGACCTGGGCACCATGACCCCGTTGTTCGGGATGTGGTTGATCGCGAGGAGCTCGTCCTCCGTGGTGTCCTTCCCGAAGGCGAAGCTGCGCAGGCGGCCGTCCCCGGTGTGGCGGTAGAACACTTTGATCCACCCGGCGACGAGGGTGCCCGGGTGGCGGTCCGCATGCCTCACGAGCTCGCGGATCGCGTTCCGGTAGAAGACGGTGTCGTCGAACGCGAACACGAAGAGCTCGCCGCGCGCACGGGCGAACGCCTCGTACTCGGACACCGCGGGCAGGCCGACGTTGCGCTCGTGACGGATGACGCTGACGCGGCCGTCGAGGCGCATCACCTCGTCGAGGACCGCGGCCGTCGAGTCGACGCTGGCGTCATCCACGACGATGACCTCGAGATCGGTGAAGGTCTGCCCCAGGAGCGAGTCGAGGGCGCGGCGCAGGAGCCCGTCGTCGCCCCGGCGGTAGGTCGGCAGGATGACGGTGACGCGCGGGGCCGGTCCGGACCGCCCGGCGCCCGGCGTGAAGGTACTGCCGGCGACGAGGTCGCGGACCTTCACGGCCGCCCCCGGCGCATGAGCAGGGAGTCCGCGTGCGAGGCGGGCTCATCCACGGTGGAGAAGCCGGCGCGCTCGTAGGCGCCGATGGCGCGCGCGTTGGCGGTCTTGACCTCGAGACGCAGTTCGTCCAGCCCCATGACCTCGTCGGCCACGCGCAGTACGAGCGCGATCACCCGGTGCGAGTGGCCGGCGCCGCGCGCGGCCGGGTCGACGAGCAGTCGGCCGAACTCCGCCGACCCCGACCCGATGTCGTACAGGGCGGCCTGCGCGACGGGCCGGCCGTCGGCCTCCATGACGAACACGTAGTCGTCGTCGCGCTCGAGGTACCCGCGGTACCACGCCTCGTGCTGCTCGGGGGCGATGACCGCGGACGAGTGGAACCACTCCCGGCTGTCGGGATGGTTGCGCCAGGCGAGCGTGAGGGGCAGGTCGGCTTCGCCCAGCATCCGGAGCACGCCGCGGTCTCCAGCGACGGGTGCGAGGCTCGCCGAGGTCATGACGTGACGTCGAGCAGCGAGCGCGCGACGTAGTCGACGTCGTCGTCCGTCAGGAACAGGTGCAGGGGCAGTGAGATGAGCGTGTCGCTCGCGGCCGCGGCGCGCGGGGTCGTCCCGGCGTAGGCGCGATAGACGGCGTACTCGGTGTTGTCGCGGTAGTGCACGCCGGGGAAGATGCCGCGCTGGTTGAGGTCGACGAGCACGTGGTCCCGTTCGTCGACGCGCACCTGGTAGAGGTGCCGCGACGACTCGCAGCCGGGGGCGGTGGGCACGCGCGCGATCCGGTCGCTCCCGGCCAGCAGCGCGTCGTAGCGCTCGCAGATCCGGCGGCGCTCGGCGTTGTCCTCGTCGAGGTACTTCAGCGACACGAGCGCGAGAGCGGCCATGATCGAGTTGCCGTTGTACTTGAAGCCCAGCTCGTCGATGTCGTACCGCCAGGCGTAGGTGCCGCCCTCCCCGGTGCGCGCGTAGGTGTCCTTGGAGATGCCCAGCCAGGACAGCCTCCGTGCGGCCGCGTCGTCCTCGGCGTCCGCGAAGCACACCATGCCGGAGTCGGCGGTGGGCATGTTCTTGACCGACTGGAAGCTGAACACGGCGACATCCGCGTCCGTGCCGACCTGGGCGCCGTCGACGCGCGTCCCTGCCATGTGCGCCGCGTCGAGGATGATCCGGATGCCGCGCTCGCGGCAGATCCGGACGACCTCCGCGTAGGCGCCCACGTTGCCCCCGATGCCGACGAACATCACCGCACGGGTGCGCGGGGTGATGCGCTCGAGCAGGCTCTCGGGATCCATGCACAGGTTCTCGTCGATGTCGGCGAAGACCGGGGTCAGCCCGCAATACAGGATGGCGTGGTTGGTCGAGACGAAGGTCAGCGGCGTGCTGATGACCTCGTCGCCGTCGGCCCAGCCGTGCCGGCGCTTGAGCACCTCGAGGGCCAGGTGCAGGCCCCCGGTGTTGCTGTTGAGGAAGTGCGCGTTCGCGAACCCGGCGTAGCGCTTCCAGGCGTCCTCGATCTCGACCGTCATGAAGCCCAGGCCGGTCCAGCCGCGCTCGAGGCAGACGCGGATCGCGTCGAGGGATTCGTCGACGCGGAACTTCGGTACGAAGAGCTGGATGGCGTCCCGACCCATGTGCGCTGCTTCCTCCCGGTGCCGGGTCACTGGTGTTCTGTGAAGTACTGCGGCAGGACGTCGTCGGGCTTTCCGTCCGCGACGAGCCGGCCGTGCTCGAGGTAGATCACGCGATTGCACTGACTCTTGATGAGGGTAGCGGAGTGACTCGCGATCACCAGGATCGAGGTCCGCGAGACCACCTCGTGGAGGCGCTCCTCGGCCTTGACCTGGAACTCGGCGTCGCCAACGGCCAGCCACTCGTCCATGAGCAGGATGTCGGGCGAGAGCACGGTCGAGATCGAGAACGCCAGGCGCAGCAGCATGCCCGAGGAGTAGGTGCGCATGGGCAGCTCGATGAAGTCGCCGAGACCGGAGAACTCGACGATCCCCGGCACCAGCCGGGTGATCTCGCTCCGGCTGAGTCCCTGCAGAACCCCGCGGAGGTAGATGTTCTCCCGGCCGGTCGCGTCCGGGGACATGCCCAGGCTGATGTCCAGCAGCGACCCGACCACGCCTTCACGCGAGAGCCGCCCCGCGGTGGGCCGGTAGATGCCGGCGAGCAGCTTGAGCAGGGTCGACTTGCCCGAGCCGTTGTGGCCGATGAGCCCGACCCGGTCGCCGACCTCGAGCCGCGCGGTGATGTCGCTCAGGGCGCGGACGGTCACTCGGCGCTGCTCGTGGCGGTCGAGTTGCCCCCCGGTGGCCAGGCGGATGATCTCGCGGCTGAGCTTGCGCGAGGACTGGTTGTAGACCGGGTAATCCAGGCTCACGCCCTCCAGGTGCACATGCGTCGTCATGTCATCACACCCAGAAGGCCAGTTCCCGGCGCTTGAGCGCGTAGGCGCCCGCACCGAGTGCCACGAATGCGACGGCCAGTCCCACGGCGGTCAGCCAGGTCTGCGGCGAGGGGTAGCTGCCCAGCAGCGGTTCCCGCATGACGGCGATCATGTGCGTGAGCGGGTTCCAGGTCAGAAGGGCGTCTCGCGCGGGCGCGGGCAGCGCCTCGGGCAGCCACACGATCGGGGTCAGGTAGAAGAGCACCTGCACGACCGCAGCGACGATCTGCGGCACGTCGCGGTACCGGGTGGCGAGCATCGCCAGCGCGAGCGCGAGCCCCGAGATGCCCGAGGCAGCCACGACGAGCCCGGGCACGACCAGCAGGGTCGCCGGGGAGATCCCTTGGGGGAAGAACACGAACAACAGGATGAGGGCGAGCGCGTTGTGCAGCAGCACGAAGAAGGTCTTCCACACGCTGCGCAGGAAGTACACGATCGGCTCGAGCGCGACCTGGCGGATGAACGACTCGGCTGCGATGAAGGCGTTCGCACCGTCGTTGAGGATGAGGCTGAGGAAGTTGAAGAAGACCAGCCCGCACCCCAGGTAGGGCAGGTACTCGATGACGGGCGAGTTGAAGACGAACCCGAAGACCGTGCCGATCGCCGCGAAGGTCACGATCATCGAGATGGTGATCCAGAACTGGCCCAGCACGGTCCGCCGGTACATCATCCGGACGTCCTGCCAGCCCAGGTAGAAGCTCAGGGTGATGACCCGCCAGACGGCCGGCGCTCGGCGGGGGGGCACGGGCACATCGGTCAGGGTAACAGCGGAGTTCATCGGCCGATCATCCGCTTCCCGACGAATCGAAGGGTGCGCGCCGCGGTCGCGAGCACTCCGCGGTCGGCGATGCTCGTCATCCCGTAGTCCCAGAGCAGGCGGGCCCTGAGGATCGCGCGGGCGGCGACCGAGGGAGGCGGCGCCAGTTCGCGGCGCACGCGTTCGAGTCGCGCGGGGTCGTCCCCGACTCCGGGGGCCGCCGCGAAGAACGCGCCCCACTGCGGCGCCACGTTGCCCAGCGACAGCCGGCTCTCGGCGTCGGCGCGTGCGCTGCGGCGGATCCGCTCGCGCAGGGCGGGGTCGCCGACCAGCAGCTCCATGGCCGCGCGCCAGCTGCGGGCGCCGCCCGCGACGATGCCGGTCTCGCCGTCGCGCACCGAGGCGTAGGGCGGCGCGTCCTGGTAGACGCCCGGAATGCCCTGCGCCGCGTACTCGCGGTACTTGTTGTCGGTCTTGTACAGATTGGATGCGGCGCCCCCCAAGGGCGCGAGCCCGAAGTCCCAGCGCCGGGACCGCTGGAACGCCACGTACTCCTCATAGGAGGGGAGGTACGGGAACCAGCGGATGCGGGGGTGCGCGGGGATGGCCTCGTCGCGCGCCCCGATGATCTCGAACTCGGCCTCCGGGTGCGCGTCGAGCACGGCGATGACCTCGTCGATGACGTCGCGCAGGTCCTGCCCGCGCTGCGTGCTGGCGGCGAAACCTCCGCGCACGCCCCGCCGGGTGGACCGGGGCGACATGGTGGGTGCGAGTGTGAAGTCGTAGAACGAGTCGAGTTGGATCGTGTCGGGGTTGCGCGGGAGGAGGTAGTCGCGCAGCAGCGGCGTTGCCGCGATGACCGGGCTCGCCCCGCGCACGATCGCCTCGAGCCGTTTGCGCACGGGCGTGGCGGCGTAGTGGCGCCCGATCTCGGTCTCGGGGTCGAGCAGCCAGAAGTTGTCGTCGAGGTAGAACCCGTAGGCGACCCGCGCCCGGCGCAACGCGGCCGTGAGCCGGATGGCGAGCGGGTCGACCGACCGCACGAGCAGCGGATAGGTGCCCGAGGTGAGATCGTCCGGCGACAGCTCGGCGAGGGTGCGCGTGCGGGTGCGCAGCGTCCCGGTCTCGCTCAGGTGGGCGAGCAGCTGCTCGATGATCTCCACCGTGGCGATCCGGGACTCGATGATGAGAAGGACCTCCCTGGCCACTCAGGCTCCCGCGGCGATGATCTCCGCCAGCGCCGAGGTCAGTGCGGCCACCTGCTTCGCGGAGCCCTCGAGGTTGTCGACCACGACGAGGCTGTCCCCGGTGAGGAAGACGGCGTTGCAGCCGTCGCCGCAGGCCACGAGCGCGCCGTCCAGGGCGGTGTCGACCGCGGTGGCGTTCCCGGGGAACACCTCGCCCGCGCCGATGCCGTCCGCCTCCAGGAGCGGGTAGGCCCACCCGCCGCCCTGCAGCGTCTCGATGCGGATGACGCGGTCGCCCGCCGTCCACTCGCACCTTTCCCCTCCGGCGCGCTCCACGACGGAGGAGAGGTCGGCCCCGGGGAGGTACGGGGCCGAGAACGGCTCGCCCGCATCCGCACCGATGACGCGCGCGGCGAGCGCCGGGTCGGTGCACCAGACGGCCCCGTCGATGGCTCCGGCCGGCGGCTCCCACACCGCGTGCGGCGTCCCGGAATCGGCGACGCGTCCGGCGACGCCGGTCAGCAGCGCGGTCCAGTCGGCGACTCCGGTGTCATGGTCGCGGTCGTCGTGGCCGAAGCTGCGCGCCATGATCCAGTAGTCGCCCACCAGAACGTCCGCGGTGCACACCATCCCGGTCGAGTCCGCCCCGCCGCAGTCGATGACGGAGGCGTCGCCGACCGTGTCGGTCACGAGCAGGTCGCCCTCGTCGGGGATGATCCCCGTGGCGTGCGCACGGAAGTCGGCCTCGGCATCCGGCGTGACCCACAGCTGGATGCCGTTGTCCGGCACCCCGTCCGTTCCGCCCTGCCCGCCCCACACGCACTGCAGTCCCCCGGCCTGCCGGTAGGCCAGCATCGAGAAGCCCTCGGGCGTCGAGTCCTCGTCGGCCCAGATCTCCACCGGCGAGGGAAGCGCCTCGTTGATCTCGGCGACCGGCAGGATGTCGGCGCAGCCGGCCGGGAGCACCGGCAGCGGCGCGACGCCGTCATTGGCGATCGTCACGGTGGGCGACGGCGCACCGTACGGCGGCGGGGGAACGGCGCACCCGGTCCCGAGCAGCACGACGGCGGTTCCGAGCGCGAGCAGGAGCGCTGCCCGCCTGGGGTCGGTCATTCCGAAAGGGTAGTACGCGCGGGTTGCGCTCAGGCAGCACCCGTCGTCGCCACGAAGACCGTGGCGTCGCCGGAGACCCGCAGCACGGGCTCGCCCTCGAGATACGCCGCGCCGCCGGGAAACAGCGTGTGGTGACCGCGGGACCCGCCGAGCACGGCGCCGCCGTGCACCGCGAACGCGATCGCGGGCCCGCCGCCGGGGATCGCGAGCTCCACGCCGCGGGCCGCCGCATCCGGTGACACGACCGTCAGCTCGAAGTCGGGCACACCCGGCCGGAAGACCGCGACGCCGGGCTGGGGGTGCTCGGGCGCGAGGTACGGCGGCGGCACCGGCCGGAAGTCCAGGACGCGCAGCAGCTCGGGCACGTCCACGTGCTTGGGCGTGAGGCCCCCGCGCAGGACGTTGTCCGAGGCGGACATGAGCTCGACGCCGAGCCCGCCGAGATAGGCGTGGATGTTGCCGGCCGGCAGGTACAGCACCTCGCCCGGGCGCAGTGCGATCGTGTGCAGCAGAAGCGAGATCGGGATGCCGGGGTCGCCCGGATACCGCCCGGCCAGCAGGCGCACGGTCGCCCACGATTCCCCGTCGAGGGTCTGCGCCGACTCGGTGATCGCCGCGGTGAGCTCCTCGACGCCCGGGCCGCGCGTGATGAGCCACTCGAACGCGGAACGCAGGTCGTCATCGCCGGCCAGCCGGTCGAGAAGCGGGGCGATCCGGGCGTCGCCGGCCACCGCATCCAGGACCGCCCGGGTGTGCGCGACCGGCCGGAACCCGGACAGGGCGGTGAACGGGTCGCTGAGGGCGTAGATCAGCTCGGGCTTGGGGAACGGGTCCTTGTAGTTCCGCTCGGGGGCGTCGACCGGGATCCCGGCCGCGTTCTCCCGCTCGAAGCCGACGCGCGCCTGCGCGGCGGTGGGGTGCGCCTGCAGCGAGAGCGGACCGCCCGCGGCGAGCACCTTGAGCAGGAAGGGGAGTCGCCCCTGCACGAGCTCGGCGAGGGTGCCGGAGCGCCCGATGAGTCGCGCGGGCGAGCCGGGATGCGTCCCGAACCACAGCTCGGCCTGCGGCTCGCCGGTGGGCGCGACCCCCAGGAGTTCCGGGATCGCCGTTGTGGAACCCCACGCATAATCGCGCGGGGTGTTGCTGATTCCGACGAACATCCGGGCCTTCGGCTGGGTGGGCTTTGCACCAAAGTACCAACCGCTTTGGGGCTCGAAACGGCCCGCCGTAGGCTTCCCGGCATGACGAGCACTGCCACCTCGACCTTCACGCCCATCCCCAGCGACTTCTACGGCATGGAGAACCTGCTCGAGGACCGCGAGAAGGATGTCCTGACCCGCCTGCGCGCCTTCCTCGAGGCCGAGGTCAAGCCCATCGTCAACGACCACTGGGCGCGCGCGGAGTTCTTCCCGATGCCGGTCGTCAAGGGCCTCGCCGACCTGGGCCTGTTCGGGATGCCGTGGGAGGAGACCCGCCCCTTCGAGAACTCGGCGGTCTTCCGCGGCTGGGTGGCGCTCGAGCTGGGTCGCATCGACGCATCCGTCGCGACGCTCGTCGGAATGCAGAACGGCCTCGTCATGGGCGCGATCGGCGTGGGTGGCTCGCCCGAGCAGCGCGCCGAGTGGCTGCCCAAGTTCGCGAGCGCCGAGTGGCTCGGCTGCTTCGGACTCACCGAGCCGCTCTCCGGCTCCGACAGCGCGCAGGGGCTGCGCACGACGGCCACCCGCGACGGCGACGAATGGGTCATCAACGGCGCCAAGCGCTGGATCGGGAACGGCACCGTCGCATCCCACGCCATCATCTGGGCCAAGTCGACCGAGGATGGCCAGGTCAAGGGCTTCCTTGTCCCGACCGACACGCCCGGCTATGACGCGAAGAAGATCGAGAACAAGCAGGCGCTGCGCATCGTGCAGAACGCCGACATCACGCTGACCGACCTGCGCGTGCCCGAGGCGAACCGCCTGCAGAACGCGAACTCGTTCCGCGAGACCGCCGCGGTGCTGCGCCTCACCCGCGCCGAGGTGGCCTGGGCGGCGGTCGGCAACTCGATCGGCGCGTACGAGGCGGCCGTGCGCTACGGCGCCGAGCGCGTGCAATTCGGCAAGCCCATCGACGAGCACCAGCTCATCCAGGAGCACTACGCCAAGATGCTCGGCAACATCACGGCGTCGATCGCCATGTGCGCGCGCGTGTCGGCCATGCTCGACGAGGGCACCCAGCGCGACGAGCACGCCGCGCTCGCCAAGGAGTTCACGACGAGCCGGATGCGCGAAACCGTCGCGTGGGCGCGCGAGAGCATGGGGGGCAACGGCATCGTTCTCGACAACGACGTGATCAGGCACTTCGCCGACGCGGAGGCGATGTTCTCCTACGAGGGCACGCGCGAGATGAACGTGCTCATCGTGGGGCGGGCGATCACCGGGAAGGCCGCGTTCGTCTGAGCCGTCCTTCGGGGCGCGGCGCTACTTCTTCTCGAAGAGCCAGTAACGCAGGGTATCGAAGTCCTCGTCCTTGCCCATCTCGCCCGTGTCGACGAGGGTGAGCTCCGGCGCGACCCGCTGGTAGATGCCGCCGTAGTCCCGGCCGATGAAGGACTCCGGGATGCCGCGGTACGGAATCGAGTTGCGCTCGGCCGAGTACACCTCGCCCGCCATGACGTACCTCCTGCTCACCCGGACGATCTCGGACATCACGGTCTCGAGCGAATCGTCGGGCTGATGGATGAGCACGCCCATGGTGAAGACGAAGTCGAACCACCCGTCGCGGAACGGCAGCTCGCTGGCATGCTCGCGCATGAAGTTGCCCTCGGGCACGATCTCACGCACGAGGCCGAGCGCCTTCCGGTTGATGTCGATGCCGTAGATCTGCGCGTCGGGCGCCTCCTTGGCGATGTAGCGCAGGTTGCCGCCGACGTTGCATCCGACCTCCAGCACGCGTGTCGGCCGGGTCTGGGCGATCATCTTGTGCCACCACGGACCGCGCTTGGAGTACGCGTCGAAGTTGCGGTCGACGTATTCGTCGCCGTGCTGGCCCGCCCACAGGTCCTCCAGTCGGCGAACCTCGTCATTGGTGCTGGTCTCGGTCATGACGGCGATCCTATCCGGCCCCGCTAGCCTGATTGCATGACCGAGATCAGCCTGTACCGGCGGGTGCTGGCCACGCTCGGACTGTTCACCCTCGCGGCCGGCGACTTCTGGCGGTACCTGCTCGGCTACTGGGGCTGGGGGGCGCTCGCGCTGCTGCTCGTGGTGCTCGCCGTCATCGAACTGATCCGCGACCGCGCGGACGTGCGGCGACTGCCGTTCCCGCTGCTCGGGTTCCTCGCGCTCGCGGTCGTGTCGATCGCCTGGTCGGCCTACCCGGGGGGCAGCGCGGTGGGTGTCGCGGGCCTGCTGGCCACCGCGGCGTTCGCGTTCTTCCTGGCCACCGCACTGGACCTCACCACGCTCGTGCGCTGCCTCGGAACCGCGCTGCGCTGGATCCTCGGGCTCTCGCTGCTGTTCGAGCTCATCGTGGCGACCGTCATCCGCGAGCGCGTGCTGCCGTTCTGGGTGGACTACTCCGACCTGGACAATATCCCGGCCGCGTACTACTGGTCGCGCAACCTGCTCTTCGAGGGCGGGCGCATCCAAGGCATCGTCGGCAATGCCAACCTCCTGGGCTTCGCGGCCGTACTGGCCGTTCTGGTGTTCTCGATCCAGATCGCCGCCCGCTCCGCGTCGCGGTTCTGGACCGGCCTCTGGCTCGTGGTCGCACTGGGCGTGCTCGCGCTCACGCGGTCGACGACCGTCCTGGTGGCGGGCGTCGCGGTCGCGATCGTCGCGCTCTACCTCTGGCTCGTGCGCCGCGCCCGGCCCGAACGCCGGACGGCCTGGTTCGTGGGCGGTGGAGCGGTGGCCCTCGCGGGCATTGCCGCGGTCATCGTGTTCCGCGATGCGCTTCTGGGTCTGCTCGGCAAGAGTCCCGACCTCACCCACCGGCTCGACATCTGGGCGATCGTGACCGATCTGGCCGGGCAGCGCCCCGTCGCGGGCTGGGGCTACGTCGGGTACTGGATTCCCTGGGTGGAGCCGTTCGACGACCTCATCGTGATCCGCGGGGTCACCTACTACCAGGCCCACAACGCCTGGCTCGACATCTACCTGCAACTCGGGATCATCGGCCTCGTGGTCTTCGGCCTCCTGGTGCTGACCACGGTGGTGCGCGGCTGGGCTCGCGCCCTGGACCTGGAGCACGGACGCGGCAAGGCCATCGGGCTCTTCCCGATCCTCTGCACGGTTCTACTGCTCGTGCACAGCCTGGCCGAGAGCCGGCTGCTGACCGAGATCTGGATGGCGCTGCTGGTGATCTTCGCCATCCGCACCTGGTCGCGGCTGGGCCAGGATCAGCACGTCCCCGGGCGGGCGACCCCGGCATGAGCCGGCCGGAATCGCCCGGGCGTCAGGTGCTGAGCACCGCGCTCGACGTCGTCGCGGCGCCCGCTTTCCGTCAGGCGCTCACGGTGATCGTGTTCGGGATGTCGTTGGTCGCCCCGTTCGTGCGCGTCATGCTGGGCTGGCCTGGCGCCCTCGCCGCGCTGGCCCTCGTCACGATCGCGGCAGCCGCGTCGCTGGCGGCGCGACGCGGCGAGATCGAGTGGCGCGGCATCCTGCCCGTTTCGCTGCTGACCTTCATGGCCTGGATGATCGTCAGCGTCTTCTGGAGCGAGTACACCTGGGCCAGCATCGGCGGCATCGCCTACTCGCTGGCATGGATGTTCCTGGGCGCCTTCGTGGCGCTCTCGCGCGATCTGATCCAGGTGGTGCGCGCGCTCGGCGACGCCCTGCGCGCGGTCCTGCTGGCCTCGCTCGTGGTCGAGATCGTCTCCGGGATCCTCATCGACGCACCGCTGCACTTCCTGGGCGTCGCCGGCCACCTCGCGGAGGGCGGACCGATCCAGGGCATCGCGGGCACGCGCAACGCGCTCGGATTCATCGCCGGGCTGGCCATCCTGACCTTCTGGATCGAGTTCCGCACCCGGTCGGTGCGCCGCACCGTGAGCGTGCCCTTCCTGGTGCTGGCCTGCCTCATGGTGCTCGCGTCGCGCTCACCCGTCACGTTCGTCGTGCTCGCGGTCGTGGGGCTCGCCGGGCTGTTGCTGGTGGTGCTGCGGCGCGTCCCCGCGACCGCGCGCACCACGCTGCAGCCGATCATCCTCATCGTGGCGGTGGCGGCGGCCGCCGTCTCGTGGGTCTTCCGGGTGCGCATCCTGAACTTCCTCGACGCCGCCTCCGACTTCGAGGCGCGCACCCGGGTCTGGCAGCAGCTCTCAGCGCTGGCCGACCGGCATCCGGTCGAGGGCTGGGGGTGGGTCGGGATCTGGCCGGTTGAGGTCTTCCCGTACTCGAGCGTCCGGTTGCCGTCGGGGCGGGCCGCGGATTCGGCCCTCAACGCGTTCGTCGACACGTTCTTCCAGCTCGGCCTCATCGGCCTCGCGCTGCTCGTGCTCGCGCTCGGGCTGGGCTTCGCGCGCTCCTGGCTCGTGGCCTCCGCGGCGCGCAGCACCGTCAACGTGTGGCCCGCACTGACCCTCGCGCTGCTCGGCGCCACCGGCCTCGCCGAGAGCTACCTCATCGCGGAGGGCGGGCTCGTCCTGGCCTTCGCGGCCTGCATCGCGGCGGCGCGCAAGCGATCATGGCGCAAGGCGCTCAGTTGACGCCGGCGCGCCGGGCGTCCCACGCCGAGCGCAGCATGTCGTCGAGGTCGTAGCGCGGCGTCCAGCCGAGCTCGCGTCGGATACGGGAGGTGTCGGCCACGACGACCGCGGGATCGCCCGCCCGGCGGGGCGCGATCTGCGGCTCCAGCTCGGAGCCGGCGATCTCGATCATGCGCTCCACCATCTCGCGCACGCTCGACCCGGTGCCGGTGCCGATGTTGTAGACCCGGTACGGATCGCCCTCCCCGCCGGTGAGCGCGTCGAGGGCGGCGAGGTGGGCATCGGCGACGTCGGCGACGTGCACGTAGTCGCGGATGCAGGTGCCGTCCGCGGTCGCGTAGTCGTCGCCGAAGATCAGGGGGCGCTCGCCGGCCTCGAGCCGGGAGTACACCATGGGCACGAGGTTGGAGTCCGCCGTGTCGCCCAGCTCGGGCGTCGCGGCACCGGCCACGTTGAAGTATCGAAGGGCGACCCCCCGGAAGCCGGACGCGCGCGCGAGGTCGCGCAGCATCCATTCACCGACCAGCTTGGTCTCGCCGTAGGGGTTGACGGGCGCGGTCGGCCCGTCCTCGCCGACCGGTTCGTCGGCGGGCCCGTAGACGGCCGCGGTCGAGGAGAACACCACGCCGTCGGCGCCCGCATCCTGCGCGGCGTGCAGCAGCGCGGTCAGGCCGCCCAGGTTCTCGTCGAAGTACCAGAGCGGGCGCTCGACCGACTCCTCCACCTTCTTGCGGGCCGCCAGATGGATGACGGGGCCGACCCGGTGGGTCCGCATGACATCCGCGAGCTCGCTTCGCGCACCCGCCGAGGCCAGGTCGATGCGCTCGAGCGGGACGTCGCCGATGCGCGCCGCGCGGCCGGCACTGAGGTCGTCGACCACGACGACCTCGTCGCCCCGTGCCCGGAGGGCGGCGACGACGTGGCCGCCGATGTACCCGGCGCCGCCGGTGACGAGAACGGTCACCGCTCGAGTCTAGGTCGCGTCGGCGACGGTCCGGCGCAGCTCGGGCTCGCGTTCGAGGAGGGCCAGCACATCGGCCTGGCCGAAACCCGGATTCTGCGAGTGCAGCCGGTCGTAGACCGCCTCGGCGAACGCGAAGTCCTCGGGGTAGTCGACCGTCCAGCGCAACTCGGAGTGGTCCTCGGCCTGGGTGACCTGGGCGATGCGGAACTCCTCGGGGCGCCGGTAGACACCGATCGTCACGTGCTCGTGCTCGTCGGGTTGCAGCGGGCGCGCGGCCAGCGACAGTAACGCCGCCGGGTCGACCGCCTCCGCGTTGAGCCCGTCCGGGAAGGTACGCGTCAGGCTGTTGGAGGTGTAGTCGGCACCGCCATCCCGGTGAGCCCGCACGACCAGGTCGATGACGTCCGGGTCCACCAGCGGGTTGTCGCCGGTGAGCCGGACGATCGCCTCGGGTTCGAACTCCTCGGCGACCGCGACGAACCGGCTGAGCACATCGGTCAGGCTGCCCCGGCGCACCGTCACGCCGGCACCCTCGAGCACATGCACGAGCGGGTCGTCGGACGGATCGGTCGAGGTCACCACGACGAGGTCGTCGAGCTCGCGCGAACGGCGGATGCGCTCGACGATCCGCAGGATCATCGGCTGGCCGGCGAGCGGCGCGAGCACTTTCCCGGGCAGGCGCGACGAACTCATCCGCGCCTGCAGTACTCCGACGATCACCGCTCGATGCTAGTGGTCACGGGGGCAGGATTAGGTGTAGTCGATCCGGGTGCCCGAGGAGTCCACGGTGATCGTGCCGTGCTGGAACTCCTGCGAGCAGCCGTTGTTCGGAAGTCCGCACACCTGGTCGGCCAGCGGCCAGCCCAGCGGACCCCGGACACCGCCCGCCTTGCCGTGCGCCGTCCGGATCGCACCCACCAGCGAAAACGTCCCGAACGCGCTGGACGACACGAACGCCTTCGAGAACGGCTGGTTGTACCCCGGGCCGTTGGGCCCGTCGACCGCCACCGCATCCTTCAACGGGTACCCCAGGGAGCCCGAGGCGCCGCCCATCGCGGCGGCGTAGTCGGCGATCGGCCCGTAGGACATGCCGCCCACGATCTTCCCAGACGAGAAGATCGTCCCGCCCTGGAAATCCTGTGAGCACCCGCCGCCGGGCAGACCGCAGACCTGATCCGCCACCGGCCACCCCAGCGGGCCACGGACACCGCCCGATTTGCCGTGCAGGGTCCGGATCGCGCCCACCAGCGAGAACGTCCCGGAAGCACTCGACGAGACGAACCCGTTCGAGAACGGCTGGTTGTACCCCGGACCATTCGGTCCGTCAACGGGCACCGCATCCTTGAGCGGGTACCCCAGCGACCCCGCTGAGCCGCCCTTCAAGGCGTAGTAGTCGGCGATCGGCTGGTACGAGACCGCACCCACCACCTTGCCGGAGGAATAGATCGTTCCGTGCTGGAACTCCTGCGAGCACCCGCCGCCGGGCAGACCGCAAACCTGATCCGCCACCGGCCAGCCCATCGGACCCGTGACGCCGCCCTGCTTGCCATGCGCCGTCCGGATCGCACCCACCAGCGAGAACGTGCCGGAAGCACTCGACGAGACGAACCCGTTCGAGAACGGCTGGTTGTACCCGGGTCCATTCACGCCGCCGGAGGTAGCAACCGCATCCTTGAGTGGGTACCCCAACGATCCGGTCACCCCGCCCTTCGACGCGTAGTAGGCGACGATGCCGGGAACGGTGACGGCTCCCACGACGGTGCTCGACGCGTGGATCGACCCGCCCTGGAACTCCTGCGAGCAGAGGTTTCCCGAGCCGCACGAGCGGTCGCCTGTCGGCCAGCCGAGCACCCCGGCCGCGCTCCCGCGCGAGGTGTAGGCGGTCCGCAGAGGACCGATCACGGTGAAGGTGCCCGTCGGTCCGGCCGCGACAAGGCCGCCCGCGAACATCTGCGTGTGTCCCGACCCGTTGGTTCCGCCGTCGACGGCAACCGAGTCGCCCGTGGGCACACCCAGGGTTCCGGCCCCGGCTCCCGCGGCGCTCCAATACTGGAAGATCGTCGGCTCGTAGACCGCGTAGGCGAGGGCAGCCGAGGTGGCGCTCAGTATCGAGCCGTTCTGGAACGTCTGCTCGCACGCCTTGTTCGGCAGCGAGCACGTCTTCTCACTCGTGGGCCACCCCATGACCCCGGCGACACCGCCCAGCGATCCGTGGGCACTGCGGTAGTTCCCGGTCATAGAGAACGTGCCGTTGCTGCTGGAGGACACGAAGCCGCTGCGGAAGGGCTGGTTCAGCCCGTTGCCGTAGGGAGTAGAGACAGGCACCACATCCTTCACAGGGAAGCCGAGCGACCCCAAGGGCCCGCCCTTGGCCTTGAAGTAGTCGCCTATCTCACCCGCGACGACGACTGCCCCGTCCGCGGCCGTCCAGGTGATGATGCCGTGCTCGTACCACTTCGAGCAGCTGCTCGTCGTCAGCCCGCAGACCCCGGTGGAGGTCAGCGCACCCAGGTCGCTCGAGGCGCCGCCGTAGTCCTCATACCGGCTGGTGATCGCCGCCTCACCCGCTCCCGCAAGAGGCGAACCGAACCAGTCGTTGTAGAAGACCCAGAAGTTGCGATTCCCGTACGAGCCGCAGGGAGCCGTGGACCGCAGATTGGTGAGCGCTCCCGAGTTGGGGGTGTACGGCGTGTAGTTGTAGAGCGCGGCCGTCGCATTGTTGCGGATCGTCACGGTCTTCCGGCCGCAGGATGCCGACGTGCTGTACGCGATCGAATACGTGCCGATGTGGTAGTTGCCCCACAGGTCCGGGAAGCTGTAGCGACGGAACTGCCAGGCGGCGCCGTAGATCTGACGGAAGAAGCCCGCTGCTTGATTGGAGCAGGGGGCGGTGTCCGGGCAGCGGTATCCCATGGCTGCGTTCAGCTGACCCGTTGTCGGGGCGGCCTTGGTGATGAGGCCCTGCTCCTTCTGCAGCGTCACCAGGATCACCCGGGCGCTGATGCCACAACTCTGCTGGACCTTGTAGATGATGGTCGACGCCCGCTCCTTGGCGTCCGAGTCCGGGGTGTAGCCGAGGCAGATGTTGCGATCGTTCGCACGGCTCTCGGTCTTGGCGTACAGGTTCGCCAGGCAGTTCGAGTTGGTGCAGGTGACCTGGGACTCGAGGAACGCCTGGATCTGCGCCTGGGTCATGGCGCTCTTCTGGTAGAAGTTCGCGTCGTCGATGATGTACCCGGCATTGAACGAACTGCCCGAGAGCGCGACAGCACTCGCGCGGCCCATGGCTGCACCGGATTCAGCGGACCCGGACCCCGCCGATGCCGCGAGCGCGGGCGAGGCGATGAGCAGCGAAAGCACCAGCCCAATGGCGGTCATCAGGGCGACCCACCCCCGCCGGGGCACGACCGTCCACCCGTCCGTGCTCATGCGTGCTCCCCCTCGCGTGCCGCTCGACATTCAACTGTAGGTCGAAAGTTCGGAAATGACGAGCATCCGGCGCGCACAGCGAGTCACACGCCCCGGTCGTCCGACGGCGGCTTCTTCGCCCCGAGCAGGGCGATCTGCCGCGAGAGCTCGGTGATCTGACCCTCCAGTTGGCGGCTGCGGCGATACGTGCTTGCGGCGAATCCGAGGAATGCGATGACCAGGACGTAGAGCAGCAGATCGGTTCCGCGACCGATGCCCACGAGTCGCGCGAGCCAGGTCAGCAGCTGCGGGAAGAACACCGAGACCGCCGCTCCCACCACGAACAGCACCAGGAGGATGCGCTGGATCGCCTGATGGCGGGCGCCGCCGCCGCGGAGGATGAAGAACGCGATGAGGATCACCGCGACGACCGCGGCGATCTGGAAAACGAGGATGGGCACTGTCGTCACCGGAAGATCAGTTCGAAGAGGATGTTGACCGAGTTGAGCAGGGACTGCCCCTTGGCCTTGGAGTACTCGCTATAGATGATGTGGGTCGGGTACTCGGCCCACTTCACGCGCGCGGCGCCGATCTGGTCCACGAGTTCCGACGCGTGGGCCATGCGATTCTGTCGCAGCCTCAGTCGCTGGAGTAGTCCGCGGTCGATCGCACGGAGCCCGTTGTGCGCGTCGGTGAGCGCCATGCCGCTCGTCCAGCGCGTGTACACGGCAGCGGTCTTGAGGATGACCTTTCGCAGCCGGGCGACCTCGGTGCGCTCGTCGAGGAAGCGCGAGCCGATGACCACGTCGAGGTCCTCGTCGCGCAGCTTCTGGACCATACCGACCGCGTCGGCCACCTGGTGCTGGCCGTCTGCGTCGAAGGTGACGACCTCGGTCATCGCGGGGTCGGACAGCGCGTAGTCGAAACCGGTCTGCAGCGCAGCGCCCTGCCCCATGTTGATGGGATGCCGCACCACCACGGCGCCCGCCGCGCCGGCCGCCTCCGCGCTCTCGTCGGAGGATCCGTCGTCCACGCAGACCACGTAGGGAAAGGTACGGCGCACCTCGGCGACCACGTCCTCGATGACGCGGCCCTCGTTGTACATGGGGATGACCACCCAGGTGCGCGGCATCTGGCCAGTTTCCCACATCGGCACTCCTAGGCTGGGCAGGTGACCACGGACGCCTGGATCGTGATCCTCGCCGGTGGGGACTCGCCGGAGGTGCCGCGGCGCGACTTCCGCCAGGTGGGTGAGCGGCCTCTGGTCGCCTGGGCGATCGCCGCCGCCCAGGAATGCGTCGGACCGGATCGCGTGATGGTCCTCACCGACGACGCCGAACTCGCCGAGGTCGCGGCTTTCGCCGGTGCCCACGTGTCCCCCGTGCCGGAGCCCGACCTGACCGCCCTTGGCCTCACCGACGGCGACATCGTGCTGGAGCTGCGCTCGTGCTGGCCGTTCGTGACGGCCGGCCGCCTGCGGGAGGCGATCGAGGCGATCGAGGCGGGTGCGGCATCCGTCGTGTCGGTGGTGAGCGAATCCCGGACCATCTGGCGTCAGGGCGACGGAGGCTGGCGGGCGGATCCCGACCCCGCGCTGGTCGAAGTCGCCGCCATCCGCGGGCGACGGCTCGGCGCGGGGCCCGGAGGCGAGGTCGCCTTCGTGAGGCTCGACGGTCGCGAGGCGCTGGAGATCCGCGGGTTCGACGATCTGGAGGCCGCGCGGCACTGGGTCGAGCGACTCTCGATCGTGGTGCGCACTGACGCCGCGCGCGAGCTCGGCATGGGACACGTCTATCGCAGCCTCGCGCTCGCCTATGAACTCGCCCCGCACCGGCTCCTGATCGTGACCTCGAAGGACAAGCCGCTCGGCGGGCGCTTCTTCGACCGCACGCCGTTCGAGCACGTCGCTGTGACCGGAGAGGAGCAGTTCCTGGATCAGGTGGCGCGAGCCGACGCCGACCTGGTCGTGCTCGACCTCCTCGACACCGACGCGGAGGCGATCGACCGGATTCGCGCGACGCGGCCCGGTGTCAAAGTGATCAGCTTCGAGGATCACGGCAGCGGAGCGCACGAGGTGGATCTGCTGGTCTGCGACATCTACGAGAACCCGGCCGTCCCGCGCGACCGACAGCTGGTCGGGATCTCCCACGCGCTGCTGTCCCCCGCGTTCGAGACCGTTCCGCGCAGCTCACCCGAACCGGGCGAGGTCTCCGAGGTGCTCATCCTGTTCGGCGGGACGGATCCGTCGGGGCTTGCCGTCAAGTCGTTGCACGCGCTCGAGGCCATCGGGTTCGGCGGCCACGTGACGGTCGTGCGGGGGCTGGGGGCGGATCCGCTGGAGGTCTCCGGGTTCGCGCTGAACGCCGAGGTCCGCACCGACGTGACCAATATGGCCGCACTTATGTCGACGGCCGACCTGGCGCTGTCCTCCGCCGGGCGAACGCTCGCCGAACTCGCGTCGGTGGGCGTCCCGACGCTGTGCATGGCGCAGAACTCGAAGGAGCTGCGCCACACGCACGCGACCGTCGACCACGGGGTGGTGGCACTGGGGCTCGGGCTCGAGGTCGCCGATGAGACCCTGCGCGACGAGCTGAACGACCTCATCGGCGATCCGGTGCGAAGGCGCCGGCTGCGGACCGCGGGCCTCGCGGCCACCCGCAATCGGCGGAACGCCACGGTGGTGAGGGAGATCCTGCGGCGCGCGGGCGCCGTGCACCGGGGTTCCTAGCCGAACAGCTCCCACGAGACCGGGGTTCCCAGGGGCGCGTCCACGGCGAACCGCCTGCCCAGAACCCGGTCGAGCTCTACGGGCGGGAGCCCGCCGGACGGCCGCACCGACCGGACGTTCTCCGGGGTCGCCAGGTCTCCCGCAGCCACATCGGCGGACACGTAGAGCGATGGGCGCAGCCGCAGCGCCTCGGCCTCCGCGGAGGTCGACCACACGCTCGCCGACCCGAGCGCCCGCGCCGCCGCGTCGCAACCCTCGACGAGGAGCGCGAGCTCCTCGGGCTCGAGCGAGAACGCCGAGTCCACCCCGCCGTCGGAGCGCCGGAGCGTCACGTGCTTCTCGATGAGGCTCGCCCCGAGGGCCACTGCGGCGATCGAGACCCCGACGCCGGGCGTGTGGTCCGAGAGGCCGACCTTCACGCCGAACAGTTCGGCCATGGCCGGGATCCGTCGCAGATTGGCGTCGTCCGGGCTCGCCGGGTAGTCGCTCGTGCAGGCCAGCAGCGTCAGGTCGGTGCACCCCGCGCCCCGGGCGGCCTCGACGGCGGCGGCGGCCTCGGCGATGGTCGCCGTGCCGACCGAGATGACGACGGGCTTGCCGGTCGCCGAGACCTGGCGGATGAGCGGGATGTCCACGATCTCGAACGAGGCGATCTTGTACATCGGAACGTCGAGCCCCTCGAGGAACTCGACCGCGGTCTCGTCGAAGGGCGTGCTGAATGCCAGCATCCCGAGCTCGCGCGCGAGCGCGAAGACTGGCTCGTGCCACTCCCACGGAGTGTAGGCGCGCTGATACAACTCGTACAGGCGCGCCGAACCCCACAGCGCGTGGTCGGCACTGAGCCGGAAGGCGGGGGCGTCGACGTCGAGCGTGATGGTGTCTGCCGTGTAGGTCTGCAGCTTGACCGCGCCCGCGCCCGCTTCGGCCGCCGCCCGCACGATGTCCAGCGCGCGATCGAGCGAGCCGTTGTGGTTGCCGGAGATCTCCGCCACCACGAGCGGCGCGACGACGTTCGAGGTCATGACGCCGATCCTGTCAGGGTCGAGCGCACCAGGTCGATCACGCGATCCTGGTCCGAGGGCGTCAGATCGGCATACATCGGCAGCGAGAGCTCCTCCGCGTAGAAGCGCTCTGCGACCGGGCACATGCCCCTCCGGTACCCGCGGTCGGCGAAGTACGGGTGCCAGTACACCGGGATGTAGTTCACCTGCACGAGCACGCCCTGGGCGCGCAACGCGTCGTAGAGCTCGCGGCGCCTCCCGCCGAGCACCCGCAGCGGATAGAGGTGCCACATCGGGTCGGCGCCGGGGCGCACGACCGGGAGCCGCACGCCGTCGAGTCCCGAGAGCCCCTCCTGGTACCGGGCGAACACGGCGGCCCGCCGCCGCTTGAAATCGTCGAGCCGGGCCAGCTGGCTCGCGCCCAGGGCGGCGAGGACATCCGGCAACCGGTAGTTGAGCCCGAGCTCGTGCACCTCCTGGTGCCAGCCGCCCTCGTCCGGCTCCCGCAACTCCGCGGGGTCGCGGACCAGGCCGTGGCTGCGGAATCGACGCGCTCGGGCCAGCACCTCCGGATCGTCCGAGACGACCGCGCCGCCCTCCGCGGTGGTGAGGTTCTTGGTCGGGAAGAACGAGAAGGTCGTCGCGTCCGCGAGCGCGCCGACCGGCCGCCCGTTCCAGGTAGACCCGATCGCGTGCGCGGCGTCGTCGAGCACCCGCGCACCGGCACGTCCGGCGACGGCCACCACGGCATCCGCATCGGCCGGGTGGCCCGCGTAGCCGACGCTCGCGATCACGGCGGTGGCGGATGCGACCGCCGCGTCCGCAGCGGACGGATCGATCGTCGCGGTGTCGTCCTCGACATCGACGAAGCGCACGCTCGCCCCGAGCTGCACGGCGGTCGACGCCGTGGCAACGAAGGTCATGGCGGGCACGATCACCTCGTCGCCCGGCCCCACCCCCAGGGCGGCGTACGCGGTGTGGAGAGCCGCGGTGCCGTTGCTGACCGCGACGGCGCCCGCCGCTCCCGCCCGCTGCGCGACCGCGTCCTCGAACCGCGCGACCGCCGGACCCATGGTGAGCCAGTCGCCGCGCAGCGCCTCGGCGACCGCCGCGACGTCGGAGTCGTCGATCGACTGGTGGCCGTACGGGATGGTCACGAGTCGAGCGTGGGGAGGATCTCGCGGATGTCCTCCGCGGAGAGCCAGAGGTCGTTGGTGTCCGAGCGGTACGCGAAGCCATCCGGCAGCTCCTCGCCGATCGGCGGAACGAAGCCCCACTCGGCGATCGTTGGCAGGATGATGTAGCGATCGCCCGCCCGGATGCTGTGCCGGGCGTTGTCGACCGAGATCATCTCCTCGTGCAGCTTCTCGCCAGGCCGGACGCCGATCTCCCGCGTGCGGGCACCCGGTGCGATCGCCTCCACCAGATCCGGGATGCGCATGCTGGGAATGCGCGGGACGAAGATCTCGCCGCCCGCCATGTTCTCCAGCGAGTCGATCACGAACTGCACGGCCTGCGGCAGCGTGATCCAGAACCGCGTCATCTGCAGATCGGTGACCGGCAGCGGCTCACCCTCGGCCGCGAGCCGGCGCCACAGCGGGATGACCGACCCGCGGCTGCCCACGACGTTGCCGTACCGGACGACACTGAACGCGCTGTCGTGCCCGGCCGCGTAGTGGTTGGCCGACTGGAAGAGCTTGTCGGCGGCCAGCTTGGTCGCGCCGTACAGGTTGATCGGGCTCGAGGCCTTGTCGGTCGAGAGCGCGACGACGCGCTTGACCCCCGCATCGATGGCCGACTCGATGACGTTCTGCGAACCGACGATGTTGGTCTGCACGTACTCGAACGGGTTGTACTCGGCGGTGTCGACCTGCTTGAGGGCCGCCGCATGGACGACGTAGTCGACCCCGTGCAGAGCGCGCGTCAGCCGGTGCTGATCGCGGATGTCGCCGATGAACCAGCGCAGCCGGGGGTCGTCGTCGAAGCTCGCCCGCGCCTCGTACTGCTTGAGCTCGTCACGAGAGAAGATCGCGACCCGGCGCGGGTTCTCGTGATCCAGCAGGTGACGGATGAAGGCCTTGCCGAACGAGCCGGTACCGCCTGTGATGAGGATCGAGGACCCGTCGAGAATGGCCATGCCAACCTCCCGGCGTGGGAACTGGGGGGATACCGCGTCTCACCGGATCGTCCGGAGAGCGATAGAAACTTATCCCATGAGGATCGTCCTGCGCGCGGACGCCGGAGCGCACCGGGGTACGGGGCACGTCATGCGGGCCCTCGCTCTGGGCGAGGAGCTGGCTTTGCGCGGGCACGATGCCGTGCTCGCGGGTTCCCTCGGGGACGTCGCGTGGCTCGCGGAACGCGTCGACGCGAGCCCGGTCCGGCACGTCGAGAGCCCGTCCGACGAGCTGGATGAAGCGGTCTTCGAGGGCGCGGACCGCGCGGTGATCGACTCCTATCTGATCGACGCCGACGCGATCGGTGCGCTCGGCAGGACGCTGCCCGTGCTCGCCGTCGTGGACGGAGGGGATCGCGGTATCGATGCGGCGCTCTACCTGGATCCGACGCCCGGTGCGGCCGTGGCGGAGCCGTCCGGGTCGAACCGCCTGACCGGCGCTCGTTACGTGCTCGTGCGGCGGGAGGTGCTCGCGCTCCGCCGCGAGACACCCCGCCCCATCGACCCGCACCCGCGCATCGTGGTGTTCATGGGGGGTACGGACCCGACCGGGGCGCTCGAACCGGTGACCGACTCCATCGCGCGGGCGATTCCGGATGCGGAGCTCGTCCCGGTCGGCGCGCTCGCGTTCCCGGGGGCGATCGCCCCGACCCCGGACCTCCCGCGTCTGCTCGCCGACGCCGACCTCGTGGTGTGTGCGGCCGGCACGAGTGCATGGGACGTGTGCACCCTCGGCGTCCCCGCCGTGCTGGTCGCGGTCGCCGAGAACCAGCGTCCGGGGCTCGCGTTCGCCCGCGATGCGGGACTCGCTGGCGCCGTGGACGGGGATCGCCTCGATGCGGTCGGCGCGGAGGCGGCACTCGCGCTCGGCGACGACACCCTGCGCGCGGCGCGCTTCGCGCGCTGCCGAGAACTGTTCGACGGACGAGGCGCCGAGCGCGTCGCCGACGCGCTGCTCGGGCTGGACTCGAGCACGGCCGGGGCCGCTAGCCCCGAATCGCCTCCCAGGTGACGGGGGCGTCCGCCGCGACCGGCTCGCGCACGGTGGCGCCGACGACCTCGTCCCAGTGCGCGATCTCGATCCCCACGTTCGAGCGCAGGGCGATCAGGTCGGCCTCGCCGATCGTGTCACCGGTCGCGAGGTCACGCGCCGCGATGACTCGACGCCGCGCGTTCGCAATCGCCGCCCCCTGGGTTCCGAGGTCGAGCTCCGGGGAGCCGTTGAGGGTGCGGTAGAGCGCGAGGCGCTCGGTGAAGCGGGACAGGTCCGCCGCATCCATCGCGTGGTAGTGGTCGTTGCCCGGCTTGGTCTTGTCGTCGGTGAAGTGCTTCTCGATGACGACCGAGCCATAAAGCACGGCCATCTCCAGGGCCGGCATCGTGCCGTCGTCCTCGGGCCGCACGTGGTCGGAGTAGCCGACCGCCACCCGATCGCCGAAGCGCTCCTGCAGGATCCGGATCTGCCCCAGCTGCGCGGCCTCGCGGGGCGTGGGGTAGTTCAGCACGCAGTGCAGCAGCGCGAGTTGCGGCACAGGGGGCGTCGCGCCGTCGCCCAGCAGCCGGGCCACCGCATCCTCGATCTCGTCGTGGGTCGCGGCCCCCACGGACGCGATGACCGGGCGTCCCGACGCGCGGATCCTCCGCAGCAGGGGCACGTTCGTGAGGTCGGCCGAGGCGATCTTGGTCACCGGCATGAGCGGCGTCAGCAGGTCGACGGCCTCCAGGTCGAACGGGGTCGACATGAAGACCACTCCGACGCTCGAGCAGTACTCGGCCAGCTCGCGGTAGTCGTCGTCGCCCATGGTGCCGAAGCGCTGGAAGAGCTCGTGCTGGCTGAGCGTGGACTCCTTGGTGGTGTCCCAGTAGGCCGGGCTGGTGGACTTCGCCGCGAGCTTGTCGGCCGTGTAGGTCTGGAACTTGGCGGCGTGCGCGCCGGCGCCCGCGGCGAGATCGATGAGTTCCTTGGCCTTGTCGACCGAGCCCTCGTGGTTCACACCGATCTCGGCGATGACGAACGGGTCGAGTGCGGTGAAGATGCGCGGCTCGGGGTCGGCCGGGTGCGGCGGGAGGACGAAATCCCTCATCTGCGGGTACTCCTTGCGTGGATCAGAACTGTCCGAGGAATCGGAGCATGGTGGGGAAGGTCTCGCGCATCCGCTCGACGGCCCGCGCGATATCCGCGCCGTGCGTGTCGAGCACGCGATTCACCTCGGCGATCTTGTCGGCGTTGCTCGCGGACTCCGGCACGGCGTGACCGCCGGTGGCCTCGGCCTGCCCGATCGCGCGCGAGTCCTCGGCGAACAGCACGCTGGTGATGCGGCGACTGAGGCTGAACAGGTGCGAGTGCACGCGGTAGCCGACGTGCAGGTCGACCCCCGACATGAAGTCGATCATCGCGTCGGCATCGCCGGCGAAGTCCACCGGGCGGAAGCCGTGACGCGCGACCGCGACGCGCTCGGCCCAGCGCTTGGCCGTGACCACCCGTGACGCCGCGCGGAAACCCGACTGGTACGAGACGAAGCGCTCCGCGTTCGGGAACCGCTTCGCGAGGTGGCGCGCCAATGCGACAGTGTCACCGCGGGGCTTGGCGGGCAGGGAGATCACGAGGCGGTGGATCCGCTCGGGGAAGACGTAGTCCTCCGCCAGGCGGTCCTCGTCGTACCAGACCGGGCAGCCGGTCATGAGCACGTTGTCGACGCCGTTGTGCTCGAGCAGATCCACGGTCTGGTAGCAGCGCGCGCTCGACTGGATGCGCGGATCGGAATGGATGCGGCGCACGAACTCCAGCGACTCCGAGGTGAACTCGA
Source organism: Microbacteriaceae bacterium (assembly GCA_019638805.1). Classification (GTDB taxonomy): domain Bacteria; phylum Actinomycetota; class Actinomycetes; order Actinomycetales; family Microbacteriaceae; genus JBDSKH01. The sequence continues at coordinate 530,206 of JAHBTA010000001.1, forward strand.
ACGACGCCGGCGTGGCATCGGTGCGCGCCTTCCAGCCCAGGCCGTACGGGACGACCGGAACCCGGATTCGGTCGAGGTCGAGCGGGTAGATGCCCGGGTGGAGCTGACGCTGGTACGCCGGGCCGCCCGTGAGCAGCACGGCGCGTGCCCGGTTCATGAGCTCGTAGCTCTCATCGGTGATCGCGCGCCGGTCGACGGTCTGGATGTCGTCGTCCACGTGGCGGGCCAGAAGCGCGTGAGCGCGACGCCCGATGAGGTGATCGCCGGCGTTGCCGTAGGCACCCCGGACGGTCACGATCATCCGTCCAGCCTAAGCCGTGGGCCCTGGGCGCGCCCGCCACGTTAGATTGGGATGCCACCTACCGGATCGGAGCCCGACCATGCGCATGAGCGGTTCGACCGCCGCGCTCGTCGCCCTCGAAGACCTCGCGCCGGACGCGATGTTCGCCACCCTGCCGGGCTCCGGCATCCCGCTCTGGCCGCTGCTGCGCTGGCCGCTGTCCGAAGCCCTCGCGCACACCCAGTACGAGACCTCGCTCCCGCCCCGCCGGGAGGGTCCGCTCGGCAAGATCGGCCGGTTCGCTCGAACGGCGCTGCCGTCGCGGGTTTGGTCGCGCGCATTGCGCCGCCACTACCCTGTGCTGTTCCTCGGGACCGGATCGCGCAACACGCCCACCCCGGCGGGGTCGTTCAACCCGCTGCTCGGACCGTTCGCCGAGCTGCTCGGCGAACGGTCCGCGATGCTGCAGAACGAGCCGATCCCGTTCGGCCGACGGTTCGCGTTCGAGCCGACCGCGACCTTCGAGGATGCCGTGGTCGCCTCCGAGTTGCGCGCCCGGTTCCGGCCCCCGCGCACGTCCGTGCTCCGGGCGGCGGACGAGATGGCGGAGGAGCTCTTCCGGCTCGTCGAGCACCCGGTCGCTCCCGAGTTGCGCGCGCGCGCGATGCGGACGTTCCGCATCCGGGTGGCTCGGGCCGTGAGTCTAGCCGAGTCGTACGCCCGCCTGCTCGACCGGGTGAGGCCGAGGCTTCTGATCCTGCAGCAGGCCGCCTACGGCGACCGCTCGACGCTGGTGTCCGCCGCGCACGAACGCGGCATCCGGGTCGCCGAACCCCAGCACGGCTGGATCGGCGGTGCGCACGGTGCCTACCACTTCGGCGCCGCCGCGCGCGATCCCCGGCTGCGCCGGACCATCCCCGACGACCTCCTGACCTTCGGCCGGTACTGGTCAGAGTCGGTGAGCGGACCATTCGAGACCGTGGAGGTCGGCAAACCCGGCCTCGAGGACGCCGCGGCCGCCGCGCCGCCCCTGGATCGGCGACCCGAGGAGGTGGTCGTGGCCTCGACTGTGGTCGACCCCGAAGAGGTCGCGCGCTTCGTGCTGCGATTGCGTGAGGTGCTGCCCGCCGGCTGGACCGTGCGGTTCCGACCGCACCCCAAGGAGCGCCAGACCGTGGCCGAGCGCTACCCGAGCCTCGCGGGGGCTCCACGCATCGAGTTCGACATGGAACCCGACCCCTACGTCTCGTTCGGGCGCGCCCGCATCCTCGTCAGCGCCAACAGCACGAGCCTGTACGAGGCGATCGCGCTGCGGACCCCGATCGTGGTGCGGGTCTCGAGCATGTCCGGGGACTACTCGGATCCGGAGATCTTCCCCAATCAGGTGCAACCCGGCGGGGATCCGGAGCCGGCGATCCGGCGGGCCATCGAGACCCCGGAGCGCGATCAGCCGCCTGAGCTCGTGGAGCGCGTCTGGGCCACGGGGAGTCGGGAGCGCTTCCGCCGTTACGTCGAGGAGAACATCGCATGAGATCGCTCGTCCGGCTGTACGGGGAGGTCCTCGGAGTGCTTCCCGCGGGGGCCCGCCGCTTCCTCATCGGGTACATGATCGGGCTCGCCGCCCTCGCCGTCCTCGACGGCGTAGCCCTCGGCCTGCTCGCGGCGGTGACATCGCCGATCCTGTCAGGCGGAACGCTGACCCTCCCGGTGCTGGGCACGGTCGATGACACCGGGCTGCTCATCATGCTCGCGCTGGTGTGCGTCCTCATCATCCTCAAGTCGGTCCTGGCGGTCCTCATGATGTGGGGGGCGACGAGGCGATTCGCCGACTACGAGTTCGAAATCGGTCGGCGGCTGTTCGAGAGCTACATCCACGCGCCCTGGACGGAGCGGCTGAAGCGCAACTCCGCCGAGCTGGTCCGGCTGACCGACTCGAGCGTAGGCGTCACGGTCTCGGGCTTCCTGCTGCCTGGCGCCGGGCTGCTGGGGGAGTTCTCGACCTTCGTCATCGTCCTCGCGGTGCTGGCCATCGCCCAGCCCATCCTCGCCGGGGTGGCGTTCGCCTACCTGCTCGTGATCGGGATCTTCCTCTATTACTGGGTCACCGGACGCTCGCGCGCCAATGGCCGGATCAACCAGCAGCATTCCGTGCGGAACGTACGGCTCATCACCGAGATGATCGCGGCTCTCAAGGAGGTGAGCCTGCGCAACAAGCTCGACGAGATCGCGGTCGTGATCCAGAAGAACCGGCGGATCACCACGCGGGCGCGGGCCAACATCCAGTTCTTCGCGCAGATCCCCCGCTACGTGCTGGAGTCGGCCATCATCGGCGGCGTCGTGGTCGTCGGCGCGACCGGGTTCCTGACCGGCGGGGGCATCAACGGCATGCTGACCGCGGTGGCGATCTTCGGGCTCGCGGGGTTCAGGCTCGCGCCCTCCCTCATGCGATTCCAGAACGTGGTGTCGCAGGTCTCGGCCACCCAGCCCGCCGCTGAGGCGGTCATGGAGGAGATCCGCGCCGTCGAGCACGCCTCCCGGCACCTGGCCGAGCGCTCCTCGCAGCCGCTCGCAGAGCATCCCCGTGAGCTGCGCTTCGAGGGGGTGTCGTTCCGCTACGCGGACGACGCGCCCGAGGCGGTGCGCGAGCTGGATCTCACCATCCCGATCGGATCCCGGGTCGCCTTCGCCGGTTCCTCCGGTGCAGGCAAGTCCACGATCATCGACCTCGTGCTCGGGCTCATCGAGCCCACCACCGGCCGCGTCAGCATCGACGGGACCGACCTCAAGGACCTGACGAAGTCCTGGCGGGACCGGGTGGGTTACGTCCCGCAGGAGGTCGCCCTATTCGACGCGACCATCGCCCAGAACGTCGCGCTCAGCTGGACCGACGACTTCGACCGAGAGCGGGTCCGCGACGCGCTGCGCCAGGCCCAACTGCTCGACATCGTCGAGGCGCGCGAGGGCGGCATCGACAGTGCGGTTGGCGAGCGCGGGCTGGCGCTCTCGGGCGGGCAGCGGCAGAGGCTCGGCATCGCGCGCGCCCTCTACACGCAGCCCCTGGTTCTCGTCATGGACGAGGCGACGAGCGCGCTCGACACCGCCACCGAGGCGGCAGTCGGGAAGGCGATCCGCAAGCTGCACGGCAAGATCACGCTCATCTCGGTCGCGCACCGGCTCGCGACCATCCGCGACGCCGACCAGATCTACTTCATGTCGGAAGGCCGCGTCGCCGCGTCGGGCACCTTCGAGGAACTGGTGGCCGCGGTGCCGGAGTTCGCCATGCAGGCGGCACTCGCCGGGCTGGTCGATCCACCGAAGTCCTGACACCGGCGGGGGATCACGGCGCCTGTGCGACCGGAGACACCCGGCGGCCCGGCTACGATTGTGCGGGGCGTGCGCCCTCGCGACGGGAGGAACATGATGCCCAGCGGAAACATCGCGCCGAGCGCGGACGTCGCAGACACGGCCGTCATCGCCCCCACCGCCCGGGTCTGGCATTTGGCGCAGGTGCGCGAGGACGCGCGACTCGGTGAGAACGTGATCGTCGGGCGCGGCGCCTACATCGGCACGGGCGTCCAGGTCGGCGACAACTGCAAGATCCAGAACTACGCCCTCGTGTACGAGCCCGCGAGGCTCGCGGCCGGGGTATTCATCGGGCCCGCCGTGGTGCTGACCAACGACCACTTCCCGCGCGCCGTCAACCCGGACGGCAGCCCCAAATCGGCGCACGACTGGGAGCCCGTGGGCGTTGACATCAGAGAGGGTGCATCGATCGGGGCCAGTGCCACCTGCGTTGCTCCGGTCGTGATCGGCCGGTGGGCTCTCGTCGGCTCCGGTGCCGTCGTGATCTCGGACGTGCCCGACTACGCGATCGTGGTCGGCTCGCCCGCGCGGCGCGTGGGCTGGGCCGGCCCCGCCGGGCAGCCCCTGGTCGCCAGCGGAGACGACCCCGGCGTGTGGGTGTGCCCCGTGACCTCCGCCCGGTTCCGCGAGACCGAGCCCGACATCCTCGAAGAAATGGAAGAGTCCCGATGATCCCCGCCGCCAAGCCCGAGATCGGCGCCGAGGAGCGCGCCGCAGTCGATCGCGTCATGCAGTCCGGGATGCTCGCGCAGGGTCCCGAGGTCGCCGCGTTCGAGCAGGAGTTCTCCGACCTCGTCGGCGGGCGCCACTCGGTCGCCGTCAACTCGGGGACCTCGGCCCTGCACCTCGCGTTCCTCGCGGCCGGCATCGGTCCGGGCGACGAGGTGATCGTCCCCTCGTTCAGCTTCGCCGCGACGGCCAACGCGGTGGCCCTCACGGGTGCGACACCGGTATTCGCCGACATCGAGCTGGACACCTTTAATCTCGACCCCGCTGCCGTGGAGGCGGCGATCACGCCCCGGACCCGGGCGATCATGCCCGTGCACCTCTACGGGCACCCGGCCGCCATGGGCCCGCTCACCGAGATCGCCGAACGTCACGGGCTCCTGGTCTTCGAGGACGCCGCGCAGGCGGTGGCCGCCTCGCTCGACGGCACCCCGGTGGGAGCGTTCGGCACGGCGGCGTCGTTCTCGTTCTACCCGACCAAGAACATGACCTCCGGTGAGGGGGGGATGGTCACCACGTCGGACCCCCGGCTCGCCCGCGCGGTGCGCGTGCTGCGCAATCAGGGCATGGAGAAGCGCTACGAGAACGAGGTGGTCGGCTTCAACACCCGCATGACCGACATCCACGCCGCGATCGGCCGCGTGCAGCTGACGAAGCTGGCTGGGTGGACGGCCAGACGCCAGGCCAACGCCGCCTTCCTCAACGAGAATCTCGAGGGCGTGGTGACCCCACCGACCGCGCCTGGTGCCGTGCACGTCTGGCACCAGTACACGATCCGGGTGGTCGACCACGACCGCGACGCGTTCGCCGAGCAGCTCGCCGCGCGCGAGGTCGCGAGCGGGGTCTACTACCCGACTCCTATCCACCGGCTGCCGTCGTTCCGGCTCGACCTTGACCTGCCGGTCACCGAGCAGGCGGCCGCCCAGGTGCTCTCGCTCCCGGTGTACCCGGCGCTCACCGAGGGCGAGCTGGAGACCATCGTCGATGCGGTCAACGCGGTCGCGAAGGCCGGAAGCTGATGCTGCGCGCGGGCGTCATCGGCCTCGGCGTCATGGGGCGCCACCACACCCGCGTGCTGAGCGGTCTCGACGGCGTCGAGTTCCAGGGGGTCTACGACCCGGCGCCGAGTACGCCCGACGTGGTCGAGGGCCGCCAGGTGCACCGCGAGCTCGACGCCTTCTTGGACCTCGGACTGGACTACGCCGTCGTTGCGGCGCCGACCGTGTACCACCTCGACCTCGGACGCACGCTCGCCGAGCGCGGCATCCACGCGCTCATCGAGAAGCCGGTCGCCTCGACCACGGATGAAGCGACCGAACTGCGCGACCTGTTCGCGGCGAAGGGACTCATCGGCGGAGTCGGTCACATCGAGCGCTTCAACCCCGCCCTGCAGGCGGCGCGTCAGCGCATCGAAGAGGGACTGATCGGGGAGATCTACCAGGTGGCCACCCGGCGCCAGGGTCCGTTCCCCGGCCGGATCGCCGACGTCGGGGTCATCAAGGATCTCGCCACACACGACATCGACCTCACCGCGTGGGTCACGCAGCAGCATTACGTGAGCGTCAACGCGCGCACGGCGCATCGCAGCGGCCGCGAGCACGAGGACATGGTGATCGCCGTGGGGACGCTCAGCCGCGGGGCCATCGCATCCCACATCGTCAACTGGCTCACGCCCTTCAAAGAGCGCACCACGATCATCACGGGCGAGAAGGGGGCGCTCGTCGCCGACACCCTCACCGCCGACCTCACGCACTACCAGAACGGGGTCATCGAGCACACCTGGGATCGGGTGACCACCTTCCGGGGAGTCACCGAGGGCGACGTGACGCGCTTCGCCCTGGCCAAGAAGGAGCCGCTGCTCGCCGAGCACGAGGCGTTCCGCGACGCCGTGCTGGCCGGTGAGGCGGCAGGCATCGTGACGCTCGCGGAAGGGACCGACGTGGTCCGGATCGCGGAGCAGCTCGCGGCCGACGGACTCGATCACAAACTCGCCTGACGCGGCATGCCCCGACCCGTGCCGCGGCTAGGGTTGAGGCCATGCGAGCCGTGCCCACGCGCTTCGATCTCACCGGGACGGTCTCCTGGGTTATCGGGGGCGGGGGCCTGCTCGGGCTCGCGGCGGCGCGCTCCCTGGCCGAGCACGGTGCCCACGTCGTGATCTCGGGTCGTGACGGCGCGCGCGCCGAGGCGGCCGCGGCCACCCTCGTCGCGGAGGGGCTTCAGGCGTCGAGCGCGATCGTCGACGTCGCGGAGGAGTCGTCCGTGGATGCGGCGGCCGACGGGATCGCGTCGACGCTCGGCCACCTCGAATCATGCGTGAATTTCGCTTACCACTCCTCGGGCACGTCGTTCGACGAGCTCACTGCCGACGAGTGGTCCGACGGGCTGCGCGTCACGGTCACGGGCGCTTTCCTCGTGGCCCGTGCGGCGGAGCGGCGGATGACGGCCGGGGGCAGCATCGTCCAGATCGGCAGCATGTACGGGGTGGTCAGCCCTGACCCCGGCAACTACCCCGACGGCGTTCCCGTGAACCCGCCCGACTACGGGGTCGGGAAGGCCGGGATCCTCCAACTCGTGCGCTATCAGGCCGTGCGGCTGGGGCCGCGAGGCATCCGCGTGAACGCGATCGTCCCCGGTCCCTTCCCCGGCCCGGTCGCGCGACAGGACTCGGACTTCACGGCGCGGCTCGCGTCGCGCGTGCCCCTGGGCCGCGTGGGCGAACCCGACGAGATCGCGGGCGCCGTCGTCTACCTCGCCTCACCCGCGTCGTCGTTCGTGACCGGGAGCACCCTGACGGTCGACGGCGGCTGGACCGCCTGGTAGGTCACCAGGCGCGCGGGTCCAGCAGCGCGGGATCGACCGTGTCCACACCCCTCACCGGCTCGGCGCGCGCATCCCAGGACCGGACGATCTGCTGCAGCTCGCCCGCGCCCGTCGCACCGACCACGACCCCCGCCACCTCGTCCACGCGGACCGCCGCCAGCAGGAGCGCCAGCCGATCCACCCCGCGCTCGCGAGCGTGCTCGTCGAGCCGCAGGAGCGCCGGTCCGAGGGCGGCGAATCGCGGAGCGAGCGCGGCGGGATCCTGGAGCAGTAGCCCCTGAAGGAACACGCTGCGAACGTGGCACTCGACGCCGCGTGCGGCGAGGGTCCCGATCCGCGAGTTCTCGAGGAGGCGCCGATCGACGACGCTGCCCGGGAACTGCAGGAGATCCAGGTCGGGGAAGACCTCGAGCACGAGCTCCAGATCGTCGGCGTCGTAGACGCTCACTCCGACGCGACGGACGAGCCCCGCGTCGCGAGCGGCACGCAACTGGGTCAGCAGCAGGGGGTGACGCCCGTCGACCAGGTCCGCCACCCGGTGCAGGAGAAGGCCATGCAACGTCGAGACGCGGAGCCTGGCGAGCGACGCGGCGATCCGGTCGGGGACATCCGACTCCCCCACCGGTGGCAGGGCGACCTTGGTCACGTACCCGACCCGAGCCTCGGAGGGCATCAGCGCGCCCAGACGATCCTCCGCGTCACCGTACGCCTCCGCGGTGTCGACGGTGCGGATGCCCGACGCCACCGCCACGCCGAGGAGCTCGGCCACACCCGCATCGGAGAGTCGACCGACCTCGTTGGTGAGGCCGTAGGGGTGCCCGAGCTGGGCGGTCCCGAGGACGAGCCCGGTCATGGCACAAGCTTCGCACGACGCTCGTGGGAGAGTTGCATCATGGAACGCACGATCGGCCCGGACCGACCGCTGCGCGTGATCCTCGCGAGCCGCCTGTACGAGCCGGAAGCCGGCGCGGCCCCGTTCCGGCTGGCGGCCCTGGTGTCCCGGCTGGAGAGCCGCGGAGCCGAGGTCACGGTCATGACGACTCGCCCGCCGAGCGGGGAGCGCACGACGGGGCGCATCCGCAGGTGGCCCGTGCTGCGGGACCGCGGCGGAGCCGTCCGCGGCTACCTCCCCTACGCCAGCTTCGATGTCCCGCTCTTCCTGCGTCTGCTCTTCGGACCGCGCGCCGACGTCGTCGTGGTCGAGCCGCCGCCCACCACCGGCGTCGTGGTGCGGATCACGTCATGGCTGCGGCGGCGCCCCTACGTCTACTACTCGGCGGATGTCACCACGGTCGCCGCGCGCGGGATCGGCGTGCGCGGTCCGGCGCTCCGCATGGTTCGCGGGCTCGAACGCGCCGCGGTGCGCGGCGCTGCCGCGGTACTGGCCGTCTCGTACCACGTGCGCGACGAGGTCGTCGCCCTCGGCGCCGGGCCCGACCGGGTGCACGATGTCGGAACCGGGATCGACACCGGCGTCTTCACCGCCGACGGTCCGGTGCGGGATGAGCCGGGCCCGTACCTGGTCTACGGCGGCACGATGTCCGAGATCCAGGGCGCCGGGGTCTTCATCGACGCCCTCGCGCGCATCGTGCCCGAGCACCCGGAGGTGCGCCTGCACATGTTCGGGCAGGGGGTGGAGCGGGACGCCATCGCGGCGCGTGCCGAGGAGCTCGTCCCCGGTGCCGTGCTCTTCCACGATCCGGTGCCCGGTGCCGAACTCGCGCCGTGGCTGCGGGGCGCCGCCGCGGCCCTGGCCTCCGTTCGGCCGGGCCGCGGATACGACTTCGCTTTCGCGACCAAGGCCTTCGTGGCACTGGCCTGCGGAACCCCCGTCGTGTACGCGGGCGTCGGGCCGGTCGGGCCGCTCATCGCCGAGAACCGGCTCGGCTGGGTGGCCGAGTGGGACGAGGAGGCGGTCGCGGCGGCTCTCCGCGAAGCCCTGCGGACCACCGCGAGCGCCGCCGACCGCGCCCGGCGACGCGCGTGGGCGACGGCGCACTACTCGCTGCACTCGGTCGCTGACCGTGCGGCGGAGATCGTCGAGCATGCTGCTCATCCCAGACGCACGGCAGCGCCGGGAGCGGCCTCTTAGGATTGATCGCGTGAAGATCGCGGTCATCGGCATGGGCAAGATCGGCCTCCCGCTCGCGGCGCAGTACGCGTCTCGCGGGCACGACGTGGTCGGGGTGGACGTCAACCCGCTGACGGTCGAGGCGATCAACTCGGGCCTCGAGCCCTTCCCCGGTGAGGCCCACCTCCAGGAGCGGCTCCAGGAGCTCGTGCCGGCCGGTCGGCTCCGCGCCACAGCCGACTACGCCGACGCGGTTCCCGGTGCCGACGCGATCGTCGTCGTCGTCCCGCTCTTCGTCGACGAGGAGACCGCCCAGCCCGACTTCGGCTGGATGGACTCCGCGACGCGGTCGCTCGGCGAGCAGCTCACCGCGGGAACGCTCGTCGCCTACGAGACCACGCTGCCGGTCGGCACCACCCGCACCCGTTGGAAGCCCATGCTCGAAGAGGTCAGCGGGCTGACCGAGGGCAGCGACTTCCACGTCGTCTTCTCGCCCGAGCGCGTGCTCACCGGCCGTGTCTTCGCCGACCTGCGCAAGTACCCCAAGCTCGTGGGCGGTCTCTCGGAGGAGGGCGCGCGCCGCGCCGTCGGGTTCTACGAGGAGGTGCTCGAGTTCGACGAGCGCGCCGACCTGCCCCGGCCCAACGGGGTGTGGGACCTCGGCTCGGCTGAGGCCGCCGAACTGGCCAAGCTCGCGGAGACCACCTACCGTGACGTCAACATCGGGCTCGCCAACCAGTTCGCCCGCTTCGCGGAGACCAGCGGGATCGACATCTATCAGGTCATCGAGGCATCGAACTCGCAGCCGTACAGCCACATCCACCAGCCGGGCATCGCCGTCGGCGGCCACTGCATCCCGGTCTACCCGCGCCTCTACCTGTGGAGCGACCCGGACGCCACCGTGGTGAGCGCGGCGCGCGCCGCCAATGCGGGCATGCCCGAGCACGCGGTCGCGATGCTGGAGGAGGCGCACGGCGACCTGACCGATCAGCGCGTCGCCGTGCTCGGAGCGGCGTACCGGGGCGGGGTGAAGGAGACCGCGTTCTCGGGGGTCTTCGGCGTGGTGGGCGCGCTCCGTGCCCGCGGCGCCGAGCCGCTCGTGCACGACCCGCTCTACACGGACGAGGAGCTCGAGCGTCTCGGCTTCACGCCGTATCACCTGGGCGAGCAGGTGGATGCCGCCGTCGTGCAAGCCGATCACGCCGAGTACCGCGACCTCGGTCCGGGCGACCTGCCCGGCATCCGCACCTTCGTCGACGGGCGGCGCGTCAGCGGCGCGGACCGCTGGCCGGGGATCGCCTACCGGGTCATCGGTCGCGCGACCGAACCCGCGGGAGTCTGACCCGCCTCAGTCGAGAACGCCGACGCTGCGCAGGAACACCGGCTTCTCCGCCTCGGAGTTCGCGGTCTCGGCCGCCCGGTGCGAGGCGAGTTTCATCTCCGCGATCCGCTCGGGCGTGAGCGAGTTGATCGCCGCGGCGAGGTCGCTCGTCTCCCATCCAGCGGTGACGACCCCGTTCCCGAAGTCCTCGACCGCCTCGACCATGAGGCGCGTCGGACCGGTGACGATCGCCAGCCGTCCTTGCACCGCCTCGAAGAGCTTGTTGGGCAGCGTGTAGACCAGATTCTGCGTCCGAGGAGGGAAGAAGGCCACCTCCACGTCGTAGTCGTTGATCGTCCTGGCCAGGTCGCGCATCGGAGCGGGCGGGACGATCCGGATGCGATCGGACTGATCTGCGATGTAGGCGGGCAGCTCGTCCATCGCCGACTCCTGGCCGGTGAGCATGAGCGTCAGCACGAAGCGGTGATCCACCTCGTGCATGGCGTCGACGAGCTCGCGCAGCCCCCGCACCCAGGAACCCAGGCCGTGGTAGATGAGCTCGATGCGCTCGGGGTCGACCGGCGTGGGCTCGAGGTCCTCACGCGGCGGCATGTTGCGCACCAGCGGAGGCGGAGCGAAGCCGAACTCGTCCGCGTACAGCTGTGCGGTGGCTCCGGCGACCGAGCGGGTGTCGACCCGGGGATCGGCGATGAACCGGCGGACCCACCGGTGGTAGGGGCGCATGAGCTGCCAGCCCGTGACGATCTTCGGCAGGTCGCGCGGGAAGTACTCGTGCAGGTCGATGTGCACGTGCGCCACCTTGCGATCTCGCGGGAAGGTCGCACGGTCGTTCAGCCAGGGGATGAAGTGATGATCGTTGAGCACGATCAGGTCGTACTCGCCCGCGGCCACCTTGGCCGAGACCCCGGCGGGGAAGCGCGACTGGGTCAGCATCCGGAAGCGCCGGCCGTAGGGCACGAAGACATGCGCCAGGGCGACGGCCAGGTAGTTCTTCTGCCAGCCGTGCGGACGCCGCACCTCGAAGTGCTCGCGCACCTCGGGAGCCGGATGATCGCCGTAGCCGAGCGTGTCCACCGTCCAGCCCTCGGACGTGAGCCAGTCGATCTGCCTGCGCACCCGCGGGTCATCGGTGATGTCGGTCTGGACGGCGAGCAGAGCGACCCGCCCCTCGCCGGAGCGTCTCACCGTCACAGCCTCTCGACGCTGGGGCCCTCGATGCGGTTGCGCGTGTCGAGCACGGGGGTGCGCGAACCCGCGAGCAGCCCCAGGTCCAGGTCGTCGTGGTCGGTGATCAGGATCAGGGCGTCCGCACTCTCGACGAGCCCGGCATCCAGGCTCGCCTTGGCGACCCCGGCCGGCCAGCGGAAGTCCTCGACGTGCTCGTCGACCGCGACCAGATCGGCGCCGTACTCCTTCAGCAGCTCGATCAGGCGCAGGGCCGGCGACTCGCGGATGTCGCTCGAGTTGCGCTTATAGGCCAGTCCCACGAGCACGACCTTCGATCCCTTGACAGCCTTGCCGCTCTGATTGAGCACCTGCATGAGGCGCTGCACCACGTAGTCGGGCATGTGGTCGTTGATGTCGTTGGCGAGCTCGACGAAGCGGAAGTTCTGGCCGAGCTTGCGCCGCACCTGCCAGGACAGGTAGCTCGGGTCGACGGGCAGGCAGTGGCCGCCCACCCCCGGACCGGGCGTGAACTTCATGAAGCCGAAGGGCTTGGTCGCAGCGGCGTCGATCGACTCCCAGACGTTGACGCCGAGCTGGTGGGCGAAGATCGCGAGCTCGTTGACGAGGGCGATGTTCACGTGCCGGAAGGTGTTCTCCAGCAGCTTGGTGAGCTCGGCCTCCTTGGGCGTGCTCACCGGCACGGTCGTGTCGATGAGGCTGTCGTAGAAGCCCTGCACCCGTTCCAGCGATGCCGGGTTGATGCCCGAGACCACCTTCGGGGTCTCGACGAAACCCCAGGTCGGGTTGCCCGGGTCGATGCGCTCGGGGCTGTACCCGGCGAAGAAGTCGACCCCGGCGGTCAGGCCGGACCCCTTCTCGAGGATGGGCACCAAGAGCTCCTCGGTCGTGCCCGGGTAGGTGGTCGACTCGAGGATGACGGTCGCGCCCTTGGTGAGCAGGGGCGCGAGGGACTCGCCCGCGCTCTCGATGAAGCTCAGGTCGGGCAGGCTGTCGCGCAGCGGCGTCGGGACGGTGATGACCGCGTAGTCGAATCCCGCGGCGTCGGAGTAGTCGCTGCTGGCCAGGTAGCCGCGCTCGGTCGCCGCGGCGAGGGTCTGCTCCGAGACGTCCTCGACGTACGAGACGCCGGCCCGCAGGCCGTCGACGCGACGCTGGTCGAGGTCGATCCCGATGACCCGGTAGCCCTGCTCGGATGCGCGCATCGCGACGGGCAGCCCGACATAGCCCTGGCCGATGACCGCGACCAGCTCGCCGTTCTTTTTCACCGGGACAGCCTAGTCGAGCCGCTCCGTGCGCCCGGTCGCCAGCGCGGTCCGGATGATCTCCCTCGCGACCTCGGCGTCGGTGTCGAAGCTGAGTTCGCGGGCCGCGGCATCCGACGCGCGCTTCGCGGCCATGATGGCCTCCGGGTCGAGTTCGCGGATCGACGCGACGAGCTCGTCCACCGTGAACCCGGCGCTGACCACCCCCACGCCGTACCGCTCGGTGAGCCGGGTCATCTCGATCGTCGGACCCACCGCGAGAGCGAGCCTGGCCTGCACGAAGTCGAAGTACTTATTGGCCAGGGTGTAGCGGGCATTGTCGTGCGCGGGCTTGAGCCAGAAGACACCGATGTCGCCCCCGTTGAGCACATCGGGGAGCCTCTGCGGGGGCACCGGGTCGTGGAAGGCGATGCGCGGATCGCCCGCGGCGCGCGCCTTGAGCGCCGCGAGGTACGCGCCCCCGTCCTGCCCCTTCATGAGGTACATGTCCAGGCTGTAGCGCTCGTCGAGGCGCTTCATGACGTCGATCATGAGCTCGAGCGATCGGCCGTGAACGGCGACCCCGCTGTGCACCAGGCGGATCCGCCCCTCGATCATGGGCGTGATCGGCAGGTCCCGGTAGGGGCCGGTGTTACGCATGACCCGGGTCTTCAGGCCGAAGTGCGTGTCGTAGAGGTGGGCGGAGGAGTCCGAGACCGCCGTGACCGCGAAGCACCGCGGCAGGTAGGTCGCGCACAGATACCTCATGAAGGGCGCGACCAGGACTCGCCAGCGCAGGATGTGCGTCCGCTCGCCGGGCGACCACTCGTGCATGTCGCCCCACACCGGAGCGCCCTTGGCGAGCGCGTGCCCGAGCGCCAGCACGCGCGCCTCGTTCGCGACGATCAGATCGAAGCCGCGGCCCCGGAGCGCCTCGTAGGCGTACCGGACCGCGGGCGCGGCGAGCTCGACCCGCTTCCAGCGGCGCAGCGCCAGCCCCACGACACCCGCCGGCGTCTGGGGCAGGGTCTTCAGGCCGGCCGGGACCTCGATGTGCTCCGCGACGCCGTCGGGCGCGGGTCCGAAGCCCACGGTGGTGACGTCGCCGAACTCCCTCAGAACGCCCAGCTGCCGCAGCACCCGGGCGTCGTTGCGGAATGGTGCCAGCGAGATGCAGAGGATGCGAGGACGGGAGTCGGCGGGCACCGGTCGAGTCTATCGGCGGCTCGAACCGTCCCGGACGGGCCGTCTCGCCGGTCGGTCAGCGCAGCACCACCGCGTCGCGCCCCGCCGCGAGGCGCGGCACGAGCAGGAACACGAGCGCGCCGTAGGCCAGGGCACCGATGATCCAGACCGCGGTCGGACCGACCGGGAGGACCCACCACCACTCGGCCCCCGCATCCAGGTTGGGGCTCGCGCCGTCGATCCCGGTCACATACCGGCGGATGTTCAAGTGCAGCGCGATGAGGTTCGCCCCGGTCAGCGCGGTCGCGATGAGATACGACTGGATGCGGCCGAACGCGAGTGCGCGACCGGCCGGCACCAGCGCGAGCAGGCCGGCGAGCAGCAGGATGAGCGGGAACAGGTAGCGCGGCTGCACCTGCTCCCCCACCATGTCGCCCCCGCGCTGCAGCACGTAGAGCGGCAGCGCCCAGAGCACCACCACGGTCGCGAGCACCGCGATGGCCCCGCGCAGGTCCTTGCGGCCGAGGCCCGCGAAACCGACCGCGACGAAGACCCCGATCGCGGCGAGCGGCACGACCCACGGCATCGAGGTGTCGAGCCAGCCGAGCCCCCAGGTGCCGAGCACGCCCGACCACAGGAACGGGATGTTGAGCAGGTTGTAGGCCAGCAGGCCGAATCCCGTGAGTTGCTCCTCGGGGGAACCGCTCGCGCCCGACGAACCGCCGCCGCCGCCGAAGCCGGTGAGCCCGCTCTGCACCTGCGACGCACTCAGGAAGAACCCCAGGGCGACCAGGCCCATGGCCACGGGCAGGATCGCCGAGAGCAGGTACGCGCGGGTGCGGGCGAACGTCAGGAACAGCACGATCGCGATCGCGAAACCGGCGTAGATCGCCGAGTCCCCGCGCGAGCCCGCAGCGAGCACGACCGAGAGAGCGAAGATCGCGCCGAGAGCGACGCGCCGGCGCCCGGTCGTCTCGAAGTACCCGAGCAGCGCGAAGAACGCCGATCCGACCCCGATGAGCGACCACGAGCTCGGATTGTTCGACGCGAGCAGGAAGACCCCGAGCGGCACCGTCGCGATGAGCCACCCCCACAGCAACGCGGGGCGGCGCGCGACGGGCAGCAGGGCGTAGAGCGCGATCGTGATGCCCAGGAACAGCAGGATCGTCACGAACCGCATGACCAGGGCGGAGACCTGGATGTCGGGACCGGCGAAGAAGCCCATGACCGCGTAGTAGACGGGCGGGTAGCCGCCCGACCAGTTGCCCCGGTCGGTCTCGACCAGTTCGTCCGAGGCGAACAGGGCGTCCTGGCAGGAGGCGCTGACCTCTGGCTTCTGCGCGAAGCAGTCGATCTGCGCGAGCTCGTCCGGCACGATGCGCGTGTCCGGGTCCTCGCCCTCCTGGCAGATGTCCGACCACGCGTTCGCGCACCAGGTGCTCATCAGGTGGTAGTCGTCGTCGGCGGCGGCCCCGACGGGCGAGGCGAACATCCACGCCGAGAGCGCCACGAGCGCGAGCACCGGCAGCAGCAGGATCCCGATGACGCGACGCATGAGGTCCGAGTCTACCGGGGCGCCTCAGCAGGTCGTCTCCGCCACAGTGCCAGCAGCACGACGCCCTGCATGATGCCCGAGGCGAGCTCGGCGATGCCGAGCCCCCACGCCGCACCCGGCGCGCCGGCCAGAGCGCCCCCGAGCAGCAGCCCGGCGACCCCGACCACGGCCGCGATCAGCACGCAGGTCATGAAAGCCGTCCGGGCGCCCAGCGTCACCAGCCCGATGCGCCCGCACGCCGTGCCCAGCGCGATCCCCAGAGCGGCGACCCCGAAGCCCAGCGCCGTGATCCGGTCGATCGCGACCTCGCGGCCGAACAGCACCTCGGTCAGCAGCGGGCCGACCGCAGCGAACGCGATGAGTCCCACCAGCCCGAGCCCCGCGTGCAGCAGAACCGCGATACGCAGGCGCCGCGCGAACGCGGCACGCTGCTCCGAGACCTCCGCGACCCAGCCCTGCAGGGCGTTCCCCAGCGCCGTCACGGCGTACTGGCCGATGCGGTACGCCTTATCGCCCGACACGTAGCGCGCGGCCTGCGCCACCGGGGTCACGCCCGCCACGAGCGCCACCGCGAGCGCGTTGTAGGCGCCCGCGGCCGTCTCGGCGATGACCGCGGGTGGATGCGTGCGCAGCACCGCGCCCGCCTCGCCCCGGTCCACGCGCACGAGCTCCGATCCCGCGCAGAGCGCATACACGACCGCCGGCCCGGCGATCATGGCCACCATGAGCAGCAGCGGGTACCAGATGACCCCGCCTCCGGCCAGCAGCACGAGCGTCGCGGCGAGCGTCGCGGCCATGCGCGGCAGCACCTCCGACCACAGGATGGGCGCGGCGCGCCCCACGCCGATCCAGAACCAGGTCGGGGCCAGCGCCGCCAGGCTGATGGCCACGGCCATGAGGGCGGCCTCCACCCGGTGCGACTCCGGGGCCAGCAGCGCGGCGACGGCCGCGCCTGCCGCGCCGGCCACGACCCACACCGGAACCCGGACGTGCAGGCTCGTCGCGAGGATGCGCCGGCGGCGCTCCGCGTCGGCCAGGGCGACCTGCGGAGGGGCGAGGGTCGGGTAGCCCACTCCGCCGATGAGGGCCGCGAACCCGCCCACGGACTGTCCGAGCGCGATGGCGACCCAGGCATCCGCGCCGGCCAGCCTGGCCAGCACGGGCAGGAAAAGGAAGGGCGCGAGCAGCGACAGGAACGGGACACCCGCGAACGCCAGGATGCGGCGCGCGAGCGTGCGGGCACCCTGCGGCGCGGAGGGCGGTGCCTCGCTCACGCGCGACGGCCCCGCACGCGGCGCGCGACCCGGCCGGCGACGTCGCGCAGCCCGGAGGCCCTGAGGTGATGCCAGGCCATCCGCAGGTCGTGGCCGGGGCCCGCGGTGCGGCGCGCGCGCCCGCCCGCGACGCCCATGCCGTCGCGCCCGGCGACGTAGTCCGCCGCGTGACGCGGCGCGTCCGCGAAGTCCAGCAGCGGGGCGAGCGTGCGGTCCCAGGTGAAGCGCTCGCGCACCCGCGCGACGTTCGCGGCGAAGCCGGCCGCGGCATCCTCGTCGAACAGGACCGTCTCGATCGCCGCCTCGAGCGCCGCGACGTCCTCGGGCACGACGATGCCGAGCCCCTCGTCGGCGACCAGCTCGGCGAACCCGTCGCCCTCGGTCACGACCATGGGCAGCCCCGCCCACAGATAGTCGAGGATGCGCGTGCGGAACGAGAACATGGTCTCCAGGTGCACGTGGTGGGTACTGACGCCGGCGTCGGCGGCGAGGAGGTAGCCGCCGCGCTCGTCGTAGGGCACCCAGGTGTCGTTGAACACGACGTTGGCGCCCTCCACGCCGAGCTCGCGCGCCAGGTCGAACGCCTCGCGCACGATGCCCATCTCGTCGACACCCGGGTGGCGCGTGCCGAGGAAGAACAGCACGGTCTGCGGGTGCCGCTTCGCGACCGCCGCCACGGCGCGGATGAGCGTGAGCGGATCGAACCACGAGTACACGCCGCCGCCCCAGATGAGGATGCGCTGCTCGTCGCCCGTGCGCATGCTCGGCCCCGGCTGCGGCGGGTTCGCGTCGAGGCCGAAGGGGGCCAGGTCGAGGAGGGCCCGCAGGTCGCCGTCGTCGGCGTAGGTCGCGGGCGAGACCCGCCCGAGGGCCGCGAGATGGCCGAGGTAGAACAGTCGCTGTCGCTCGCTCGCGCACACCACGAAGTCGGCGCGGCGCAGCTGGTCGTTGAGCGCGTCGCGCGCTTGGGCGACGCGCAGCTCCCAGGTGGCTCGCGGCAGCTCGCGCCCCTGCTCGAGCATCTCCAGGTGCATGGGATCGTAGACGTCCGCCACCAGGAAGCGGTCGGTGCGCCTGAGCGCGTCGAACTGGCCGAGCCCGTGGCCCTGCACCACGACCACTTCGCACCAGCGCTCGTGCTCGTGCAGTGCGCGCTCGTCGCCCGGTGCGACCGCGACCACCGGGAACGGCGCATCGTCGCGCTCGGCGCGCGTGGTCGTCACCACCCGGACCTCATGGCCGCGCGCGCGCAGCTGCAGGCCGAGATTCCAGACCCGGATCGCCGGGCCGGCCATGCGCACCCCGATCGGATCGCCCGTGAGGATCAGCACGCGCGTCATCGGCTGTCCTTCCGGGCCGGCTGCACCAGATCGCGCAGCACATCGATCGCTCCCCGAGCGTAGCGGGCGTACTCGCCGCGCGCGGCGGCGGCCAGGATGCGGGGGACCCGCGCGACGCGGACCACCGGCAGCGCTCGGCGCCGGTCCTCGAACGCGAGGCGGGCCCGCGCGGCCTCCAGTGCGTCGGGGCGCACCGCGACGCCGCGGCGTTCGAGCTCCTCCAGACGCTCGACGAGGGCCCCCGTGCGGTGTGCGAGCCGGGTCGCGCGGGGCTCGCGGGGCTCGCGGAGCTTGGCCACACGATCCGCCATGGTGGGGCGGCGGGCACCGATCTGGTTCGCGCCGTGCTGACGGTAGTCGATGAGGGGTTCGGGGATCAGCCGCAGCCCGCCGCTCGCCGCGGCGAGCACGGCCAGCCACTCGTCGTGCACCCAGCCCTCGGGGAACGGGGCGCCGCGGTCGAGGAGGTCACGGCGCAGCACGACCGTCGCGCCCGTGACCAGGTTGCGGCGCATGAGCGTCGCGAACGCGTCGCCGTGCTCGAGCCCGGCGCGCTCACCGGGGGTGGCCTCGAGGGCCTGCAGCAGCGCGAGCCCGGTCGGGGCACCCTGCGCGTCGACCAGCCGTGCGTCGGAGTGCACGAGCAGCAGCTCGGGGTCGGCGTCGAACGCGGCGAGGGCCCGGGCCAGCCGGCCGTCGCGCCACACGTCGTCCTGGTCGCTCAGGGCGACGAACTCGCCGCGGACGGCGCCGAGCGCGTCGGCGAAGTTGGCGACCACGCCCAGCGCCGGGTCGTGGCGGCGGACCACGAGCTCGGTCGTGCCGCCGGCCGCGCGGTGCTCGGCCACCAGGCGCTCGACGATGGCCACCGAGTCGTCGGAGGACGCGTCATCGCCCAGCACGAGCTCGTCGGGGGCGGGAACCTGCCGCAGGATGCTCTGCACCTGCTCGCCGACGAACTCCGCACCGTTGTGCGTGCAGAGCGCGACGCTGATCCTCACCGGCCCAGCCTAGGGCGAGCGCTCGCGGCTAGGATCGAGGCGCCATGGCCGACAAGACCCAACCGTCGGTGGGGATCGTAACGGTCGCCTACCGTTCCGGCCGCGTGCTCCCCGCCTTCCTCGACTCGGTGCCGGGCGCGGCCTCGGGGCCGCTCCGGGTCGTGGTGGTCGACAACGACCCGTCCCGCGGGGACGCCAGGCGCCTGGCCGAGGCCAGCGGCGCGGGCTACGTGCCGCTGCCGTCCAACCCCGGGTACGGCGGTGCGGTCAACGCGGGTGTCGCGGCCCTCCCCGGCGTCGAGTGGATCCTGGTGAGCAACCCCGACGTGGTACTGGGCGAGGGAGTCGTCGACGCCCTCCTGGCCCGCGCCGAGACCGACACCGGCATCGGCGCGGTCGGCCCCGCGGTGCACAACCCCGACGGGTCGGTGTACCCGTCGGCGCGAGCGGTGCCGTCGCTACGCACCGGGGTCGGGCACGCGCTTTTTGCGAACCTGTGGCAGCGCAACCCGTGGACGCAGGCCTACCGCCGCGAGACCGACCCGAGCGATCAGACCAGGGATGCCGGCTGGCTCTCCGGGTCGTGCCTGCTCGTGCGCCGCTCGGCCTTCGATGAGATCGGCGGGTTCGACGAGGGGTACTTCATGTACTTCGAGGATGTCGACCTGGGCTACCGGCTCGGCAAGGCCGGGTACCGCAACGTCTACGAACCCGCGGCGAGCGTGACCCACACGGGAGCGCACTCGACCGGGAGCGAGTCGGCGCGCATGGTCGCCGCGCATCACGAGAGCGCGCGGAGGTTCCTCTCCAAGAAGTACTCGGGGTGGTGGCTCTGGCCGGTGCGGGTGGCCCTGCGTGCCGGGCTCTCCCTGCGCTCGCGGGCCATCACGCGGCGCCTGCGGCGCGACGGCGCGGCGCCGCTCTAGCCTGCGCGCGCCGCCGCTCTAGCTGCGCGCGCCGCGCCGCTCTAGCCGCGCGCGCCGCCGCGCTAGCCGCGCGCTACGCGCCGAGCAGGCGCTGCAGGTAGACCCCGTAGCCGCTCTTGGCCAGGGGCGCGGCCAGCGCCGCGAGCTGCTCGCTCGAGATCCAGCCCTCGCGCCAGGCGAGCTCCTCGATGCAGCCGATCTTGATGCCCTGGCGGTCCTCGATGACGCGCACGTACTCCGAGGCCTGCATCATCGACTCGAACGTGCCGGTGTCCAGCCAGGCCGTCCCGCGGTCGAGCACGTGCACCTGCAGCCGCCCGGCGTTCAGGTAGTGCTCGTTGACGCTCGAGATCTCCAGCTCTCCGCGCGCGCTCGGCGTCACCGACTTGGCGATCTCGACGACCTGGTTGTCGTAGAAGTAGAGCCCCGGCACCGCGAACGAGCTCTTGGGCACAGCCGGCTTCTCCTCGATCGAGACCGCCACCATGTTCTCGTCGAACTCGACCACGCCGTACGCCCGCGGCTCGGCCACCTGATACGCGAAGATCAGGCCGCCGTCGATCTGCGCGTACTCGCGCAGCTGGGTGCCCAGCCCGGCACCGTGGAAGATGTTGTCGCCCAGCACGAGCGCGACGGTGTCGTCGCCGATGAACTCCTCGCCGATGAGGAAGGCCTGCGCGAGACCGTCGGGCGAGGCCTGCTCCGCGTACTGGATCGACATGCCGAGCTCGGAGCCGTCGCCCAGCAGCGCGCGGAATTGCGAGGCGTGCTCCGGGGTGGTGATCACGAGCACCTCGCGGATGCCCGCCATCATGAGCGTCGACAGCGGGTAGTAGACCATGGGCTTGTCGAAGATCGGCATGAGCTGCTTCGAGATGCCCTTGGTGATGGGCCACAGCCGCGTGCCCGAGCCGCCCGCCAGGATGATGCCCTTCACGCCAGGCTCCCCTCGGTCAGCGACGCCTCGTACGCCTGGCACTCGTCGTAGGACGGCAGCATGCCGCGCTCGGCCGCCTCGGCCAGCGTAGGGGCGGCCAGGTCCTTGGGCGAGAGCAGAAGCTCGCCGGTGGGGAACGAAAGCCCGATCTCCGGGTCGGTCGGCGAGACGCCCAGCTCGCGCTGCGGGTTGAAGACCTCCGACACCAGGTAGCTGACCACGGTGTCGTCCTCCAGCGCCACGAAGCAGTGCCCCAGGCCCTCGGCGAGGTACACGGAGCGGCGGTCCACGTCATCCAGTCGCACCGAGTCCCAGGTTCCGAACGCGGGCGAACCGACGCGCAGGTCGACCACGAAGTCGAGGGCGGCGCCGCGCAGGCAGGTGACGTACTTCGCCTGCCCGGGCGGCACGAGCGCGTAATGGATGCCGCGCACCGTCCCGCGGCGGGACACCGACGTGTTGCCCTGCCGCACCGCGAACCGGTGGCCGATCGCGCCCTCGAGCGCCTCGAAGCGGTAGTGCTCGTAGAACAGCCCGCGATCGTCGGCGTGCGTGACGGGGGTGAACTCGATCGCGCCGGGGATCGAGAGCGGCCTGGACTGCACGGGTCAAAGCCTAGCGGCGCGCCACAATAGACTTCCCGGGTGAGGATCCTCGTCACCGGTGGCGCCGGCTTCATCGGCAGCAACTTCGTGCGCCGCACCCTGGAGGATGCCTACCCCGGCCTCGAGGGCGCCGACGTCGTGGTCTACGACGCGCTCACCTACTCGGGCAACCTCGCCAACCTCGCCCCGGTCGCCGACAGCCCGCGGTACTCGTTCGTGCACGGCGACATCCGCGACGCGGAGCTGCTCGACGCGACGCTCCCGGGCGTCGACGCGGTCGTGCACTTCGCCGCCGAGTCGCACGTCGACCGGTCGGTGCGCGACTCCGGGCCCTTCGTCGAGACCAATGTGCTCGGCACTCAGCGCCTGCTCGACGCGAGCCTCCGGGCCGCTGTCCCGCGCTTCGTGCACATCAGCACCGACGAGGTGTACGGCTCGATCGCGACCGGATCCTGGGACGAGTCCCAGCCCCTGGAACCGAACTCGCCGTACTCGGCCTCCAAAGCCGGAAGCGACCTGCTCGCCCGCAGCTATCACCGCACGCACGGCATGAACCTGTCGATCACGCGCTGCTCCAACAACTACGGGCCCTACCACTTCCCCGAGAAGGTCATCCCGCTCTTCATCACGAATCTGATCGACGACCGGCACGTGCCCCTGTACGGCACGGGCGAGAACGTGCGCGACTGGCTGCACGTCGACGACCACACGCGCGGGATCGCCCTCGTGCTGACCGGGGGCCGCGCGGGCGAGACCTACAACATCGGCGGAGGCACCGAGCTGAGCAACCGCGAGCTCACCGGGCTCCTGCTCGAGGCGACCGGGCGCGACTGGTCCTCCGTCGACCAGGTGGAGGACCGCAAGGGTCACGACCTGCGCTACTCGGTCGACATCGGCAAGATCCGCTCCGAGCTGGGCTACGAGCCGCAGGTGCCGTTCGAGCGGGGGCTCGCCGACGTCGTGCAGTGGTACCGCGACAACCGGGAGTGGTGGGAGCCGCTCAAGGCACGGGCGGCCCTGAGCTGATGGGCGCGGCGCGATGAAGTACCTCATCCTGGGCGGACGCGGGATGCTGGGCACCGACCTGCGCGCGCTCCTGCGCGAGCGCGACACGGTCGCGCCGCAGAGCGCCGAGCTCGACATCCGGGATGCGGCGGCGGTGACCGCCGCGGCGACCGGCATGGATGTCGTCATCAACGCCGCCGCGTACACGCACGTCGACGACGCCGAGTCGCACGAGGATGAGGCGCGCGCGGTCAACGCCCTCGGCGCCGAGCACGCGGCCCGCGCGGCCGCGGAGGCGGGTGCCGCCTTCGTGCAGGTCTCGACCGACTACGTGTTCGACGGCGCTGGGAGCGAGCCCTACCGCGAGGACGCGCCGCGGCATCCGCTCGGCGCGTACGGCCGCACCAAGGCAGAGGGCGAGGAGCGCGTGCTCGGCGCCCACCCGGCGCCCTACATCGTGCGCACGGCGTGGCTGTACGGGAAGGCGGGGCGCAACTTCGCACGCACCATCCTCACCCTCGCGGGTCAGCGCGATACCGTGCAGGTCGTGAATGATCAGCTGGGCCAGCCGACCTGGAGCGCCGACCTGGCGTCCTGGATCCTCGCGCTCGTGCGCGCGGAGGCGCCGGCCGGGATCTACCACGGCACCAACGCGGGCAGCACCACCTGGTTCGGGTTCGCGCGGGCGCTCTTCGAGAACGCGGGGCTCGACCCCGAGCGCGTCGAGCCGACGGACTCCGCCTCGATGCAGCGGCCCGCACCGCGACCGGCCTACTCGGTGCTCGGTCATGCCGCCTGGACCCGGGCCGCCCTCGACACGCCCCGTCCGTGGCGCGATGCCCTGGATCAGGCATTCCGCAAGGGCGTCTTCGACGCCGAACTGGAGGCCCTGGCATGAGCACGCTGCGGGTCATTGTCGACGACGTCATCGCCCCCGGTTCGGCCGGCATCGGGCGCTACGCGGAAGAGCTCACGCGCGAGCTGATCGCCACGGCGCCGCGCGGGTCGACCGTCTCCGGCATCGTCTCGGCCTCCCCCGAGCCCGCCTACGCCGAGCTCGAGCAGCGCCTGCCCGGACTGCGCACCCTGTACAAGAGCCCGCTCGCCCGCCGCGAGCTGGCTGCCGCCTGGCAGCACGGCTTCACGCGCCTGCCGGGCAGCGGCATGGTGCACGCCACGAGCCTGCTGGCTCCGCTGCACCGGCACGATCGGCACGCGAATCCGGGCGATCAGACCGTCGTGACCATCCACGACGCGATCGCCTGGACCCGCCCCGAGCTGCTGCCCGCCCGCTACGCGAGCTGGTGCCGCGGCATGGGCAAGCGCGTCGCGCGCTACGCGGACGCCGTGGTGGTCCCCACGCACGCGGTCGCCGACGAGCTGGCAGATCACCTCGATCTGACCGGGCGCATCCGCGTGATCGGCGGCGCTCCGGCCAGCGAGCTGCGACACGTTCCGGATGCCGTGGAGCGCCGCCGCGCGCACGGCATGCCCCAGGAGTACCTGCTCAGCATCTCGCGCTGGGAGCCGCGCACCGGCCTCGAGCCCCTCATCCGGGCGCTCAAGGATCGCGGCACGAACGACGTCCCGCTCATCGTGGTCGGCGCGACGGCCGAGATCGAGCCGGAACTGCGCGACATCGCGAAGGATGCCGGGGTCGACCCCGGGCGCGTGCGGTCCTGCGACCCGCTGTCGCCCGAGGATCTGTCGGCCATCATCGCGGGCGCCACCGTGGTCGTGCAGCCGAGCATCGAGGAGGGCTTCGGCCTCCCGATGCTCGACGCGTTCGCATTCGGCCGGGCGGTCGTGCACTCCGACTCCCCCGCGCTCGTCGAGGTCGCGGCCGACGCGGGGCTCGTCGTCCCGCGCGAGGACGCCGCGGGCTACCCGAAGCGCCTGGGCGAGGCGATCGCCTCGCTGCTGGCCGACCCGAAGCAGCGCGCCGCCCTGGGCACCGCGGCCGAGGACCGCTCGCGGGCGTTCAGCTGGCGCGACAGCGCCGAGAAGGTCTGGCAGCTGCACGCCGACCTGTAGGCGGCGCGGCCTCTAGCCGTCCCCCTCGCCGACCGCGGTCAGCTCGTCCACCCGCTCATGGATGTACGCGTAGTCGGGATCGACCCCGTCGAACTCCGGCGGCACCAGATTGAGTTTCTCGACCGGCAGCTCCCGGGTCTTGGCGCCCAGCTCGACGAAGTGCCCGAGCATGCCCTGCGGGATGTCGGTCGACACCACCTGGGATCCGGCGGCCGCGACCCCCTGGAACTTGAGCACGATGTTGCCGGGCTCGAACTGCCGCAGGATCGCCTCCTGCACCTCGCGCTGGCGCTCCATGCGCACGTAGTCGTTGGTGCCGTACCGCGAGCGCGCGTACCAGAGCGCCTGCTCGCCGGTCATCACGTAGGTCCCGGCCGGGAGCGTGCCGGCCGGCGGCGCCGGCGTCCCGTCGTCGTAGTTGTTCGCGCCGTACAGCACGGGCTCGGGCACGGTCATCTCGATGCCGCCGAGCGCGTCGATGAGGTTCGCGAAGCCCTGCATGTCGATGAGCACGTAGTACTGGACGGTGAGCCCGAGCACGGCCTCGACCGCGTCACGGGTCGCCTCGATGCCGGGCTGGCTGCCCTGCGCCTCGGCGTCCGGGTAGAGCTCCGGGTGCTCCTGCCCGTAGGTGTACAGGTAGCTGACCAGGCAGTCGTCGCCGCAGTCGTACCCGTCCGGGAACGGCCCGTACAGGGGCGACTCCTCGACGAAGGGCACCTGCTCGAGATTGCGCGGGATTCCGAAGATGACCGCCTCGCCGGTCTCGGCGTCGATGCTCACGACCGAGATGCTGTCCGGCCGCATGCCCATGCGATCCGGTCCGGCGTCGCCGCCGAGCAGCATGATGTTGTAGCGGCCCTCGACCGGGTCGGCGATCTCGCCGCCCGAGAACACCTGGTCGAGCACGCCGATCGCCGAGACCGCGTTGGCCGCAGCGAACGCCGCACCGCCCGAGGTGACCACGAGCGCGACGAGGCTGAGCCCCGCCACGAACCCGCGAGCCGACGGGGTGACCTTCACGAGCCGGACCAGCCGCAGGGTGTCGAAGGTCGTGAACAGCCACAACAGGGCGTAGAAGACCAGGCCGGCCACCACGACCCACAGCGTGATCGAGTGGGTGAGCACCCACAACACCGCGCCTCGGTTCACGAACCACAGCACCACACCGACGGCCACGATCGCCCACAGCACGAGCGTGGCACCCAGCGCGAAGCGCCCCGCACGGCGGTTGCCGGCGAGCACCTGCGCGGAACCGGGCACGAGCAGGTTGAGCGCCACGAGCCACCAGGCGCGCTTGGTCATCAGCCGAGGCGACCGGGTGTCCGGGAAGCGGACCGGGCTGGACGCGCTCACCGCTTCGGCGCGGCGCCGCGCGATGACCGCAGCGCCTCGTTCTTCTCCGCGACCGCGCGCTCAAGGCCCGCGGCGTAGTCGGCGAGCGCGATGGCGAGCGCCGCATCCGTCACCGCCAGGATGCGGGCGGCGAGCAGTCCCGCGTTGCGCGCCCCGCCGATCGAGACGGTCGCGACCGGGATGCCAGCCGGCATCTGCACGATCGAGAGCAGCGAGTCGAGCCCGTCGAGCCGCGCCAGCGGCACGGGCACCCCGATGACGGGCAGCGTGGTCACCGAGGCGAGCATGCCGGGCAGGTGGGCGGCGCCCCCGGCGCCCGCGATGACGACCCGAATGCCGCGGCCGGCCGCCGCGGAGCCGTACGCGATCATGCCGCGCGGCGTCCGATGCGCGGAGACGACCTCCACCTCGTGCGGGATCGCGAAGGACTCGAGCACCTCGGCGGCCTCCGACATGACGTTCCAGTCGGAGTCGGAGCCCATCACCACCGCGACGAGAGGCTCGCCGGGCCCAGTGCTGCTGGACGCGGGGCTGCTGGGCGCGGTGGGGCTCGGCACGGATGCCATGGTACGGCTCAGCCCTGGAAGAACCCCGCCGCGGCGCGCGCCCGCGCGAGCACGTCGTCGAGTTCGGGCCCCGCCGCGGTCACGTGCCCGACCTTGCGCCCGGGGCGGGAGAGCTTGCCGTAGGAGTGGAACTTGACCCCGCTCTGGGCGGCGAGCGCCTCCGGGTAGCGGTCGGGCATGGTCTGCCCCTCCGGGCCGCCGAGCACGTTGACCATCACCGACCACGCCGCGCGCGGCGACGGGTCGCCCAGCGGCAGGTCGAGCACGGCGCGCAGGTGCTGCTCGAACTGGCTCGTGACCGCGCCGTCGATGCTCCAGTGGCCCGAGTTGTGCGGGCGCATGGCCAGCTCGTTGACCAGGAGGTCGCCCGCCGTGGTCTCGAAGAGCTCGACCGCCAGCACGCCCGTGACCCCGAGCCCCTCGGCGATCGAGACGGCGAGCTCCCGCGCGGGCGCCTGCAGCGACTCCGAGTCGGGCGCGGGCGCGGTCACCTCGGCGCACACGCCGTCGCGCTGCACGGTCTCGACGAGCGGCCAGGCGGCGACCTCGCCCGAGGGGCGGCGAGCCACCAGCTGGGCGAGCTCGCGGCGGAACGCCACGAGCTCCTCGGCCAGCAGCGGGCCGTCCGCGAGCCAGTCGGCGGCCTCCGCGGCCTCGCGCACGACACGCACGCCCTTGCCGTCGTAGCCGCCGCGCGGGGTCTTGACGACGACCGCACCGCCATGTGCGGCCAGGAACTCCCCGAGCCCGGCCTCGTCGCCCACCCGGGCCCAGGCCGGCACGGGCGAGCCGAGCGCGCTCAGGCGCTCGCGCATGTGCAGCTTGTCCTGCGCGACCGCGAGGGCTCCGGCGCCCGGACGCACCGCGACGCCGTTCTCGGCCAGGCGGGCCAGCACGTCCTGAGGCACGTGCTCGTGATCGAAGGTCACCACGTCGACGTCGCGGGCGAAGGCGAGAACGGTCGCGGCATCCCGGTAGTCGCCCACGGCGGTCGCGGCGATCGCGGCGGACATGCCCTCGGTCTCGGCCAGCACCCGCAGCTCGATGCCGAGCGCGATCGCGGGAGGCACCATCATCCGGGCGAGCTGCCCGCCCCCGATGACGCCGACTCTCACGATTCCTCCGAGGGGTTCTCAGGACGGCGGGTAGACTGGGGCGCCGCCGGTTCGACACTACCGGCGCACAGCTGGGGAGGACGCCGGGGATGCGCACGCTCATCGGGCAGTTCGCCCGGTTCGGGGTCGTGGGCGGCGTCGGCTTCGTGGTCGACCTGGTCGTGTTCAACCTGCTCATCACGACCGTCCTGAGCGCCCAGCTCATCCACGAGGGCCCGCTCCTGGCGAAGGTGGCCTCGACCACCATCGCGATCGTGTGCAACTGGCTGGGCAACCGCTTCTGGACATTCCGTGCCCACCGCGGCCGACAGCTGCTGCGCGAGGGCATCGAGTTCGGCATCGTGAGCGTGGGCGGGATGCTCATCGGGCTGGGATGCCTCTGGGTCTCCCACTACGCGCTCGGCTTCACGAGCGTCCTGGCCGACAACATCGCGAGCAACGTCGTCGGGCTCGGCCTCGGCACGCTGTTCCGCTTCACGCTCTACCGCACCTGGGTCTTCGCCCCGCACCGCGGCGAGCCCGAGCCGGCGCTGTTCCCCGAGCTCGGGTCGGGCGACGCCGACATCCCTGCTGCCGACGCCGCCGAGCCCGAAGTCAGGACTCCCAGCCGTCCTGGTCGTGCGGGTGCGACTGCTCCTGCTGCCGCCTGGCCGCGATCGGATTGAGGCTGCGCTCCATGAGCTCGTGCAGAGCCGACTGCACGAGGGCGGCGGAGGGCACATCGCGCAGCACCACGGGACGCTCCAGTCCGGTGTTGACGAGCACGTCGCCGCTGCGGAACAGCTGCTGCAGCCCGTTCTGGCGCACCGTCACGTCGTAGCCGCGGCTGTGCAGCAGCTCCTGGCGCGTGCGCACCATGAGGCCCGAGCGCAGCACGATGCGCCGGGTCGTGATGGTGTAGCTGCGCGAGAGCCACGCGGCCAGCGGCACGAGGAACAGCAGGATGACGAGCGCCGCACCGGCCACCAGCACGGCGAGGTCGGCCCACAGGATGCGGAAGCTTCCGCCGAAGTATCCGGTCGCCGCGATGACCGCCACGAGCGCGAGCGTGGGCAGGATCAGCGCCCGGGCGTGCGGACGCAGCCGCGCCACGACCGCCTCGGGGACCACCTCGCCCGTGCTCGACTTCATTCCGGGCCCTCCAGGCGCGCATGCGTGACGTCGCCGGCGGCCACGACGTGCCGCCGCCCGCGCGCGTCGTCCACGATCAGGTGCCCGTCCACGTCGAGCCCCGTCGCACGGCCCTCGATGACGCCGCCGTCCGGCAGCTCGACCCGCACCTCGCGGTCCAGCGACGCGCACAGGGTCCGCGCGAGGGGCGCGAGGCCGCTGCGCTCCGCATCCCCGCCGGTCGCGAGGTAGCCCTCGACCAGTTCGCGCAGGGACGTCAGGTAACCGGCCAGGATGGTGTCGGGATCGGGGTCACCGCCCTCGACCGCGACCGAGGTGGCGGTCGGGACGGGCAGCTGCTCCGGCGTCATGGCCAGGTTGATGCCGGCACCGATGACCACCGCGCCCCGCGCGGGCAGCAGCTCGGCGAGAACGCCGCACAGCTTGCGGCCCCCCACGAGAACGTCATTGGGCCATTTGAAGGCCACGGATGCCGCGGGCAGCACCGCACGCAGAGCGCGCGTCGCCGCGATCCCGGCCGCGATCGGCAGCCAGCCGTACCGCTCCGGGGCGAGCGGCCCGGACGGGGTCTGCGGCGAGATCAGCACGGAGACGGCGAGCGCGCTGCCCGGCGGGGTGCTCCAGCTGCGGTCCAGACGACCGCGCCCCGCGGTCTGGTCCTCGGTCACCAGAGTCGTGAACGACTCGAGCCCGCCGTCGCGGGCCAGCCCCACGAGCTCGGCATTGGTCGACGGCGAGGAGGCGCGCACGAGCAGCTCGGGAACGATGCCGCGCGACGCCGGGAGGTGCATGCGCCCAGCCTAGGGAGGCACCGGGCCGAACTCTCAGTACGGCGCGGACAGGCCCTCGAACATCGGGAAGTGCTTGACGTTGCGCGTCATCAGCCGTGCATCGAACGCGATGACGGTGGCGGCGATCGCCAGGTCGGCAGAGTCGATGCCGCGGTGG
This sequence comes from Microbacteriaceae bacterium, assembly GCA_019638805.1. Taxonomy (GTDB): domain Bacteria; phylum Actinomycetota; class Actinomycetes; order Actinomycetales; family Microbacteriaceae; genus JBDSKH01. The sequence continues at coordinate 560,218 of JAHBTA010000001.1, forward strand.
CCGGGCAGCCAGGCACGGCCGAGCTCTCCCGCGATCTCGGCGATGCTCTCGTCGACCGGGCACCACTCGAGGGCGCCGAGAAGCGCCCGGGTCGCCTGCTCCTCGGAGGGACGCATCCCGGCGAGCACCTCGAGCCGGGTCACCTCGCTGGCATGGAGCGGACCGTCCGCGCGGGCAGCGCGCAGTGCCTTCGCGGCGGCCGGATCCCCCCGGAGCACATCGATGAGCACCGAGGTGTCGACGACCGTCATCGCCGACCCGAATCGCCCAGGCGGCGCCCCGAGCGCAGCGACTCGACATAGCTCTCGCCGTCGAGCGTCCGCTCGGTCCACGCCCCCAGGGCGGAGTCGATCGCCTCGAGGTCGGCGTCCGCGTCGCGCACGGGCCCGTAGACCACCGAAACCGCCTGCCGGATGAGCGCGGAGATCGAACGACCGGTGCGTGCCGCCTCCGCGTCCAGGAGACGGCGCTCCTCCGCGGTCAGGGAGATCTGGGTGCGCTGCATGATGTAATCTTACATCACCGCTCCGAGCCGGTCTGGTCCCGTAGGGTGACGCGAGTGGACTCCGCCCGGGTGATCGTCGTGATCCCCAGCTTCAACGAGGCCGAGAGCCTCGAGCGCACGATCCGCGCGCTCCACGCGGAGGTGCCGACCGCATCCGTGCTCGTCGTCGACGACGACAGCCCCGACGGCACAGGCGAGATCGCCGACCGGCTGGCCGCCGCCGACGCGCGCATCGACGTGCTGCACCGGCCCGTTCGCGACGGACTGGGGCACGCCTACCTGGCCGGCTTCGCGCGCGCCCTCGACGAGGGCTTCGACACGATCGTCGAGATGGATGCCGACGGCTCGCACCCGGCGGACGCCCTGCCCGCGATGCTGGCCGCCCTGCACGACGCGGACCTGGTCATCGGCTCCCGCTGGGTGGCCGGAGGCTCCGTGCGGAACTGGCCGCGGTACCGCGAATGGCTCAGCCGCGCCGCCAACGCCTATGCGCGCGTCATGCTGCACCTGCCGGTGCGCGATGCGACCGCGGGATACCGGGCCTTCCGGGCGCAGACGCTGCGGGCGATCGACCTGGAGGGCGTCGTGTCGCGCGGGTACTGCTTCCAGGTCGACCTCACGCGTCGCGTCGTCGAGGCCGGCCTGCGCGTGCGCGAGGTGCCGATCCGGTTCACCGACCGCATCGCCGGGCGGTCCAAGATGTCGGGCGCGATCGTGATCGAGGCCATGCTGCGGGTGACCGGGTGGGGCGTCGCGCGGATGCTGCGCCCGCGCCGAGCCGGCTGACGCGACATCGGCTGGGGGCGCATCCGGCGGACACGCCCTAGGCTGAACGCCGTGACCGCCGACGCCGTACCCGACCTGACGACCACCGCGGGTCGCATCGCCGACCTGAAAAACCGCTACCACGAGGCCGTGACCGCCAGCGGCGAGTCCGCGATCCAGAAGCAGCACGCCAAGGGCAAGAAGACCGCGCGCGAGCGCATCGAGCAGCTCCTCGACCAGGGCAGCTTCGTCGAGCTCGATGAGTTCGTGCGGCATCGCACGCACGCCTTCGGCATGGACAAGAACCGGCCCTACGGGGATGCCGTGGTCACCGGCACGGGGACCATCCACGGCAGGCAGGTGGCGGTCTACTCGCAGGACTTCACGATCTTCGGCGGATCGCTCGGCGAGGTGGCGGGCGAGAAGATCATCAAGGTCATGGAGCTCGCCCTCAAGACCGGGGTGCCCATCATCGGCATGCTCGACTCGGGCGGGGCGCGCATCCAGGAGGGCGTGGTCGCGCTCGGGAAGTACGGCGAGATCTTCCGGCTCAACACGCGGGCCTCGGGCGTCATCCCCCAGCTCTCGATCATCATGGGGCCTGCCGCGGGAGGCGCCGTGTACTCCCCGGCCCTCACCGACTTCGTGATCATGGTCGACAAGACCTCGCACATGTTCGTCACCGGCCCCGACGTCATCAAGACCGTCACGGGCGAGGACGTCGGCTTCGAGGAGCTCGGCGGGGCGCTGACCCACAACCAGGTCTCCGGAGTCTCGCACTACCTGGCCTCCGACGAGGACGACGCGCTGGACTACGCGCGCGCGCTCATCTCGTTCCTGCCGGACAACAACCTGGTGGACCCGCCCGTGTACGAGAGCGAGGTCGAGCTCGAGGTCACGGACACCGACCGCAAGCTCAACACCGTCATCCCGGACTCGCCCAACCAGCCCTACGACGTCAAGACGATCATCGAGACCATCGTCGACAACGGCGACTTCGTCGAGGTGCAGCCGCTGTACGCGCCCAACATCGTCATCGGGTTCGCGCGGCTGGAGGGACGCAGCGTCGGCATCATCGCCAACCAGCCGCAGTCGATGGCGGGCACGCTCAACATCGAGGCGGGCGAGAAGGCCTCGCGCTTCGTGCGCTTCTGCGACGCGTTCTCGATCCCGATCCTGACCCTGGTGGACGTGCCCGGCTACCTTCCCGGCACCGACCAGGAGTGGACGGGCGTCATCCGCCGCGGGGCCAAGCTGCTGTACGCCTACGCCGAGGCGACCGTGCCGCTCGTGACGGTCATCACGCGCAAGGCCTACGGGGGCGCGTACATCGTCATGGGATCGAAGCAGCTGGGCGCCGACATCAACTTCGCCTGGCCGACCGCCGAGATCGCGGTCATGGGCGGTCAGGGCGCCGTCAACATCCTGTACCGCGGCGAGATCAAGAAGGCCGAGGAAGCCGGCGAGGACGTCGCCGCCGTGCGCACCAAGCTCGCCAACGAGTACACCTACAACGTCGCCTCGCCCTTCCTGGCGGCCGAGCGCGGCGAGCTCGACGGCGTCATCGAACCGGCCGCGACCCGCGTGGCGGTCATCAAGGCGCTGCGCGCCCTGCGCACCAAGCGCGCCGAGCAGCCGCCCAAGAAGCACGGGAACATCCCGCTGTGAGCCCCGAGGCGTCCCCTCCGGACATCCGCATCCTCGGCGGCGATCCGACCCCCGAGGAGCTCGCCGCGCTCACGGCCGTGCTGGGCGCGGCCCTCGACGAGCTCGCGAGCGAGGCGGGACGCCGGCAGGACGCCGGGATGCCCGCCTGGGCACGCAGTCAGCGGAGCCTGCGCAAGCCGCTGGTGCACGGGGACTGGCGCCGCTTCGGGGTCTGAGCCGCGCCTAGGGGCCCGAGCTCGCGGACGACGGGATCCGTCGTCGGCACTGCGGATTCCGTCGCGCTCAGGCACTCAGGCCGGGCAGCGGGTCGGGTGTCCCCCAAAATGCCGACTGATTCGGCAACAATTGCCGGAAATCTCGGCAGATTTGTCCCCCATTGTCCCCCGAAATGACGACTAGGCGAGCCGCCCCGAACACGGCACAGTGGGTATACGAGATGCATTGTCACAATGCATCGCCATGCACCGGGCGACTAGGGTAAGCGGCCCGGTGTTGTGGGGGCGGGTCAGGGCGATATTCGGGTTGTCGCCCTGACCCGGATCTTGACGGAGGGCCGGTGGATTCCACCGGCCCTCCGCTCTATGCGCTGCGAGGGATCTCCAACCACAACTCCACCTCGTCCTCCTCGAGGGACTCCGCGCCGAGCATGCTCGCGCTGCCGTCGCCGCTCGTGTGCAGACCCACCACCGTGACGGCCACGTCCGACCCCTCGGGGACCGTGCGCGCGATGACCTTGTCGGCCGTGGTGGAGCGCAGGGCCTCGGCGAGGCGACCCAGCACGCGGTCCAGGTCCGCCTCATCCAGGTCATCGATGCCGCCCTCGTCGAGCAGCGTGACGGTCGTGCCCCGGCGCCGGGCGAGCATGACCTGCTCGCGCACCGCGTTGTTGAGCAGCTTGCGGCCGCGGATCTCGTCGCGGATCGCGCCCTCCAGGTGCAGGCATTCGGCGCGCTGGGCAGCCGACAGCTCACCGTGCGACTGCTGGATCGCCCGCAGCATCGGCAGTGCCATGACGCTGGTCTGCCCGAGCCGGAACTGACGCTCGTTGAGGTGCGCCTCCTGCGCGGCGTGCCAATCGGTGGCCTCCCGCTCGGCGAGCGCGAAGCGCCCGGAGTCGCGCGCCGCCTTGGCCAGCGCGTTGGTGATGATGTGCGCGATCGCGACCCAGGCGACGCTGCCGATGACGCCCATGTCGATGAGGGCGAGCGGGCCGCTCCACAGGATGGTCTGCCCCACCAGGAACGCGATGCCCGCCCAGGCGAAACCCGGCCGGCGCAGGGTCACGAGGATCGTCATGAGCGTGCCGACCGCCGCGACGTACCAGGTCGAGTAGCTGAGCCCGCCCTCCTGGTTCGCGTTCAGCTGCGAGGTCACCAGAAGCGGCAGCGCGATCGCCACGGCGCAGGCGAACGACGCCAGCCAGATCGGGACGCGCAACCGGCTCACGATGAGCAGAACGGCCGTCGTGATGGCGTACAGCACCATCGCCGCGATGACCGGACCGAGCTCGCGGTGGAACCCGAGCTGGAACGAGTACACGCCCAGCACGATGTGGTAGCTCGAGAACAGCGCCGCCAGACTCACCAGCAGCACGCGCGGGGCACCGATCGTCACGGCTGCTCACCCCCGATCGCCACGGGCTCGAAGGCCGGCACCTCGGGCGAGCGCTCATCCGGCCAGTGCAGCGCGACAGTCGTGCCCGCACCCGGCGCGGAATGGATCTCGGCGTGACCGCCCGCGCTCGACATGCGCTCGACGATCGAGACCCGCACTCCGAGGCGCTCGGTGGGCACGATCGCCGGGTCGAAACCCCGTCCGCGATCGCCCACCTCGACGCGGATGCCGCCCTCCTTCTCCCCGGACAGCGCGACCCAGCGCTCCACACCCGCACCCGCGTGCTGGAGGCTGTTCACCATGCCCTGAACGGCGGCCGAGTACAGCGCCTCGGCGGCGGGGATCGGCAGGCTGATGCGCCCGATGTCATCCGAGCGCACCTCGAAGGGCTGCGACATGGTCGCGGCCGCCTCCGAGATCCGGCCGGCGAGCACGCCGGCGGGGACCATCGCATCCGTGTCGGGCGCGACCGCCACCGCCTCGCGAAGGTGCCCGATCGCGTTGCCCGCCATGGTGGCCGCGACCTCCTTCGCCTCGGGCGTCTCGGCCCGCGCGGCCGACAGCAGGGTGGTCAGCACGCTGTCGTGCACGATGGCGTCGACCTGCACGCGCTCGGCCTCGATGGCATGCTGGCGCACCGCGTGCGAGTAGCGCTCGAGAGCGGTCCGCTGCGCCCGGTCCACCTGAGCGGCCGCCTGCCGCAGCATCGTGAAGATGATCGTGATGACCCCGCCCAGGATGAGCGCGAAGACCGAGTCCAGCGCCGCGCGCGAGGGCCCCACGTCCCCGCCCCACGGGGTGAGCCGGACGACGGCGTAGACCAGCGGCACGATGATCAGGTAGACCGCGGCCCAGCGCACCTCGAGTCCGATCGCCGCCATCGAGGTCGCGACGGTCATGATGCCGTACAGCCAGAAGCTGCCCGTCGTCGTGGCGCCCGGGTCGAGCACCGCGAAGGGCCAGCTCACGAGCGCCACCAGGTAGATCATCGCGAAGGTCGTGCTCGCGACCCGCACCCGGCGGCGGACGATCGACGCGACGAGCATGACGAGCATGCTCGCCAGGAGCCCGCCGATGAAGACGATGTTCCAGGCCAGGTGCGTGTTGTGCAGCTGGGAGAGGATCGCGGGGGCGGTCTGCGCGAGGAACGCGATGCCGAAGCCGGCCGCCGAACGGGACACGGCGGTCTCGACGCGGCGCAGGCTGAGCGGGTTGCGGACCTGACGCCCGCGCGGCGGGGCGGCGACCTGGCCGCTAGCTGCCATCGCCCGCGTCGGGGTCGAGTCCCGGCAGGATCCCGTCCTCCACCGCGCGGCGCAGCAGGTCGACCTTGGTGGGCGCCGGGCGTCCCACCTCCACGTACTTCACGCGGATCCGGTCGAGGTACTCGCGTGCGGTCGAGTACCCGATGCCCAGCTGCTCGGCCGCGTGCTTGAGCGGCATCCCGGACGCGTACAGGTGCAGGATCTCGCGCTCGCGTCGACCCAGCTGCGCCTTGGCGAAGTCGCGGTCGGCGTCGATCGCGGTGGCCCACTCCAGGTTGTTGAGCACCTCGCCCCGCGCGACCGTCGCGGCCGCCGCGATGACGGTCTTGGTCGCCGACGACTTGGGGATGACGCCCGCGGCACCCGCCGCGAGCGCCTCGCGCACCAGGGCGACCCGGTCCGCGATGCTGTGGACGAGTACCCCGGAACCGACCGCTTGCACGTCCTTGACGTTCTCGGTGACGCTGGAGCCGTCGCCCAGCGACAGGTCGAGCACGGTCACATCGACCTCGCGCCCGCGCAGCTCGTGGATGAGCTCTTTGACGTTGGAGGCCACGCACACCACGTCGTAGCCCTCGTCGGCGAACGCCGCGGTGAGGCCCAGGCGCACCGACTCGTGGTCGTCGACGATCGCCACCCGCACCGCCTTGGCGGGCGCGTCGGCACCCGGCGAGTGCTGGATCGCCTGCACGCTCATCTGGTCTCCCCCGGGTCGTGGGCGGCGTCGAACCGCCTGCGCCATGGTACCGCGCGGCTCAGTCCCGGACGAGGAGTCCGACCGCCTCCACGTGGTGCGTCATGGGGAACAGGTCGAAGGCCCGCAGACCCTCCAGCCGGTACCCGTGGGCGGCCAGGAGGCCCACGTCGCGGGCGAAGGCCACCGGATCGCAGGCGACGTACACGAGCTGCGCGGGCCGCACCGCGGCGAGCGCGTCGACCACCGCACGGCCCGCGCCGGCGCGCGGCGGGTCGAGCACGACGGTCGCCGACTCCAGCCGCGCGCGCTCGGCGCGCGATGCATCGGCCAGCCCGCGCACCCAGTGCTCCACGCGCGCCGTGACCGCGCGGGCGCCGACCCAGTCGGCGAGGTTGGTCGCGGCATGTTCGGTCGCCCGCGCGTCGGACTCGACGCTCGTGATGCGCAGGGCACCGAACCGGTCGCCGAGCGCCGCCGCGAGCAGCCCGACACCGCCGTACAGGTCGAGGTTGGCGGCCGCCGGGTCGAACCGGGCCGCGTCGACCGCGACCGCCACGGCATCGCTCAGGGTCCCGGCCGCGTGCCGGTGCACCTGCCAGAAGCCGGAGTCGTCGACGAGGAACTCGCGCTCGCCCACCCGCTCGCGCACCACGCTGCGCTGCTGAGCGCCCACGATCATGCGGGCGCCGCCCACCGAAGGCGCGAGCAGGTCGACGTGCCCCGTCGCCGGTTCAAAGCGCTCGGCGAGCGGCGCGATCTCGCGCAGCTCGTCGACCGCGAGCGGCAGATCGGCGACCGGGACGACCGTGTGCGAGCGTGCGGCATAGGGGCCGACCGTCCCGTCCTCCGCGACGTGCAGGCGGACGCGGGTGCGCCATCCCGTGCCGTCGGCAGGACCGGGCAGTGCCTCGACCGGGGTGACCCGCTCGATCCCCGCGAACCGCGCGAGCGCCTCGGCCAGAACCCGCGCCTTGAGCTCGCGCTGGTGCCCGGGCTCGATGTGGCCGAACTCCGCCCCGCCCGCCCTCCGCTCGGGATCGCGGGCCGGCCCCGCCTCGGGCCAGGGGTGCTCGCGGCGGTGGGGACTGGCATCCAGGACGCGCACGGTGTCGGCGCGCCAGAACGACTTCTTGTCGTCGTCGGAGATGCGCGCCAGGACGCGCTCGCCGGGGATCGCGTCGGAGACGAACACCACGCGGCCGTCGAGCCGGGCGACGCTCACGCCGCCGTGCGCGATGTTGGTAGCGTCGAGTTCGACCTCGCGGCCGCGCATCTCACCCATCCCTCCGAGCATAGGAGCCGCCTGTGGGCACGCCCGTGCGCCTCTACCTCGCGTCGACCTCGCCGGCGCGGCTGGCCACCCTGCGGGCCGCCGGGATCGAGCCGGACGCGCTGCCCTCGCACGTCGACGAGGATGCGGCGGTCGCCGGAGCGGGCCCCCTCACCCCCGCAGAACTCGTCCTGCTCCTCGCGCGGCTCAAGGCCGAGGCCGTCGCGGCGGCGGGTCCGGGTGAGGGCGCCGCCTTCGACGGACTGATCCTGGGCGGGGATTCGGTCTTCGAGCTCGATGGGGTGATCTACGGCAAACCGCACCTGCCCGAGACGGCGCGCGAGCGGTGGCGGCTGCAGCGCGGGCGCTCGGGCGTGCTGCACTCCGGGCACTGGCTCATCGACGCGCGCGGCGGTGTCATCGGGCGAAGCGCGGGGGCGTCGGCGGCCGCCACCGTGCATTTCGCCGCGGACGTCGACGACGACGAGATCGACGCGTACATCGCGACCGGCGAGCCGCTCGAGGTCGCGGGCGCGTTCACGATCGACGCGCGCGGCGCGGGGTTCATCACCGGGGTCGAGGGCGACCCGCACACGGTCGTGGGGCTCAGCGTCCCGGTGCTGCGGGAGCTCGTGCGCTCCCTCGGGATTGCATGGCCGGACCTCTGGAACGGCTAGCGGATCGCTACAGCGTCGCGCATCCTGATCTGTAGAGGGTCGACAAACCGGGCGGGTGGGTGAACCCATAGGCTGGGGCACTATGGCGCGCATCACCAAGGTTCTCATTGCCAATCGGGGAGAGATCGCGGTACGCGTCATCAGAGCCGCGCGCGACGCGGGCCTGGGCTCCGTCGCGGTCTACGCGGACCAGGACCGGGACGCCCGGCACGTGAAGCTGGCCGACGAGGCGTACGCGCTCGACGGCGCCACGAGCGCCGAGAGCTACCTGGTCATCGACAAGCTGCTCTCGGTCGCGCGGCGCTCGGGCGCCGACGCGGTGCATCCGGGCTACGGGTTCCTGGCCGAGAACGCCGACTTCGCGCGGGCGGTCATCGACGCCGGACTCATCTGGATCGGACCGCCGCCCGAGGCGATCGAGCGCCTCGGCGACAAGGTGTCGGCACGACACGTGGCCGAGAAGGTCGGGGCGCCGCTCGCGCCGGGAACGCTCAACCCGGTCGCCGATGCGTCCGAGGTGCTGGCCTTCGTCGACGAGGTCGGGCTTCCGGTGGCCATCAAGGCCGCTTTCGGCGGCGGCGGGCGCGGGCTCAAAGTGGCGCGCACGCGCGAGGAGGTGCCCGAGCTCTTCGAGTCGGCGACGCGCGAGGCGGTCGCCGCGTTCGGCCGGGGCGAGTGCTTCGTCGAGAAGTACCTGGACGAGCCTCGGCACGTGGAGACGCAGTGCCTGGCCGACGCTGCCGGCAATGTGGTCGTGGTGTCCACGCGCGACTGCTCGCTGCAGCGCCGGCACCAGAAGCTCGTGGAGGAGGCGCCCGCGCCGTTCCTCACCGACGAGCAGCGCTCTCTGCTGTATGACTCGTCGAAAGCCATCCTGAAGGAGGTCGGGTACCTCGGTGCGGGGACGTGCGAGTTCCTGATCGGCAAGGACGGCACGGTCTCCTTCCTCGAGGTCAACACCCGCCTGCAGGTCGAGCACCCGGTGTCGGAGGAGGTCACCGGCATCGACCTGGTGCGCGAGCAGTTCCGCATCGCCGAGGGCGGCACGCTCGACTACGACGACCCGGAGACGTACGGGCACTCGATCGAGTTCCGCATCAACGGCGAGGATCCCGGACGCGGCTTCCTGCCGATGCCCGGCCCGGTGAGCGTGCTGCGCTTCCCCGGCGGACCGGGGGTGCGGGTCGACTCCGGTGTCACGACCGGCGACGTCATCTCGGGGGCGTTCGACTCGCTCTTGGCCAAGCTCATCGTGACCGGCTCCGACCGTGCAGACGCCCTCGAGCGCTCGCGCCGGGCGCTCGACGAGTTCGAGGTCGCGGGCCTTCCGACCGTGCTGCCGTTCCACCGGAAGATCGTGCGCGACCCGGCCTTCACGGCGCCCGACGGGCACTTCGGGGTGTACACCCGGTGGATCGAGACCGACTTCGACAACGACCTCGAGCCGTGGGGTGGCATGCTGCCCGAGTCGGGTCAGGCCGAGAAGCGCCACGAGGTCGTCGTGGAGGTCGAGGGCAAGCGCATCTCGGTGTCCCTGCCGACCAAGCTGCTGCCCACGAGCGGCTCCGTCTCCAACGCACCGGCCCCGCGTCGGCGCTCGGGCGGAACGGTCGCGGCCGGTGCGAGCGGCGACACGGTCAAGAGCCCCATGCAGGCCACGGTGGTCAAGGTCGCGGTGGCCGAGGGCGACAAGGTCGTCAAGGGAGACCTGGTAGTCGTGCTCGAGGCCATGAAGATGGAGCAGCCGCTGTCCGCCCACAAGGACGGCACGATCGCCCGCATCGACGCCGCCGTCGGCACCACGGTCTCCGCCGGCCACGCCCTCCTGGCCATCCTCGACTAGCGGTCACCAGCCATCGCCGCGGCGCTTTGTAAACCGCGCGGCGCTACAAACCCCCGCGCCGTTTACAGACCACGGCGGCGATACCGCGGTCACCACCGCAGACCCGACGACCTCAGCCGTCGCACGAGGGCGGCGGGGTCTCGTGCCACCCGCCACTCCCACCGGGCGAAACCCTCGCTCTGGCGACGCAGCTCGTCTTCGCGCAGCTTCTCCTGGTAGACGATCTCGGCGGCGCTGCGCCCACGGGTCAGCTGGGGGTCGAGGTACTTTCCCTTGCCATCGAACTCACCGATGATCCGCTGCTCAGGCCACCAGAAGTCGACCGCCCAGACGCCTCCGCGTTCGCGCGGGAACTCCTGCTGCAGTACGGGTGGCGGCACACCCGCCCTCATCATGGTCACCCTGCTCAGGGACTCGCCGGGCGACTCGGCGAGCCCGTCCGCGATTCCGACCACGTACCGCGCACGGGCGGAGCCGTGGCGCATCGGGACGAGTTCGACCTCGGCCGCCAGCGCTTCTCGGATCTCGTACCGATGCAGAGCGGCGTCTGCCACGGCGACCGCCCGCTCGAGGTTCCCCAGCCGCGCGACATCGACCACCGTGCGGCCGAGGCTCGTGACGGTGAGCCCCTCGACACGCTCGAGCCGCGGTGGCACCCCGACGGCGTGGCGCTGAACCACGGACGTGGACCTGCCGCCGGATGCGACCGGGCCCAGCACATGCACCGTGGTCGGCCAACGGCCCAGCCACGGCAGTTGCCAGAGCGCCGCCGCCGAGGCGTGCGAGAACACCAACTCTTGCGCCGAGGTGGTTGCGACCGCTCGCGCGAGCGTCCGGTAGCGCTCGTCGGAACCCATCGCATTCCACCTCTCCGCAGGCAGGTACGCGCCCCGGCAGACGCGTACGAGCTCACCCCGCGCTGCCATCGACGCCAGAGCCACCCGGCCGCTCGCCGTCACCATGTCACGGGCGAGCAGGAACTCATACCTCCAGGCCTGGTCATCGATCACACCTCAGGGTCGCGCGACGCAACCGGCCACCGCCTCGCCGAGAGCCGAACTGTGGACGACGCCACGGCATCCACCCCTCGGGAAGAACGGTCAGCGCGCTTGTTCGTGAACTGCGCGGGCGCATGAAGCGCCGCGCGGTCTACAAACGACCGCGTGCATACACGGGCCGGCGCCGGGCCGGCGCCGGGCCGCGGCGCCAGGCGTCAGCCGACGATGTGCATCGCCCGCGCGGCGTCGGTGATCGCGCCCGAGAGGGACGGGTAGACGCTGAACGCGCGGGCGATCTGGTCCACCGTGAGGCGGTGCTCCACGGCGAGCGCGATCGGCAGGATGAGGTCCGACGCCTTGGGCGCCACGACGACGCCACCGATCACGGTGCCCGACCCGGTGCGCGCGAAGAGCTTCACGAAGCCGTCGGTGATGCCCAGCATCTTGGCGCGCGGGTTCGACTCGAGCGGCAGCTTGTAGATCTCGCCCTGCGCGAGGCCCTCCTCGATCTGCTTCTGCGACCACCCCACGGTCGCCACCTCGGGCTGCGTGAAGATGTTCGAGGTCACGTTGCGCAGCTCGGTCGGCGAGACCGCATCCCCCAGCGCGTGGAACACCGCGGTGCGCCCCTGCATCGAGGCGACGGATGCCAGCGGCAGGAAATCGCTGCAGTCCCCGGCCGCGTAGACAGCCGGCATCGACGTGCGTGCGACGCGGTTGACCCGGATGTGGCCGGACTCCGAGAGCTGCACCCCGGCCTCCTCGAGCCCGATGCCCGAGGTGTTCGGCACCGACCCGACAGCCATGAGCGCGTGCGATCCCTCGACCGTGCGCCCATCGGCCAGGGTCACCACGACACCCTCGCCGCTGCGCTCGACGCTCTGCGCCCGGCTCTTGTTGAGCACGTGCATGCCGTGCCGCTCGAAGACGTCGCCGATCACGCGGGCCGCGTCGGCATCCTCACCGGGAAGCACCTGCTCGCGCGACGACACGAGCGTGACCTTCGACCCGAGCGCCAGGTACGCGGAGGCGAACTCGGCACCCGTGACGCCTGACCCGACCACGATCATGTGCTCGGGCACCTCCTCCAGCGTGTACAGCTGGGTCCAGGTGAAGATGCGCTCGCCATCAGGTACCGCCGAGGGCAGGATGCGGGGGCTGGCCCCCACGGACACCACGAGCGTGTCGGCGTCCACCGAATCGAAATCGGTGCGGGACTTGCCCGTCCCGGTGGACACCACGATCCGGTTCGGCCCGTCGAGCCGCCCGTCCCCGGTGACGATGCGCACGCCGGCCCGGGTGAGCTGCTTCTTCATGTCCTCGGACTGCCGGCGCGCGAGCAGCAGCAGCCGACGGTTGACCGCGCCCAGGTTGACGGCCACCTCGGGCCGCACCGCCCGGCCAGCGTCGGTGCGGGTGAAGAACTGCACGCCCATGTCGGAGGCCTCGCCCACCGACAGCGCGGACTCCGCCGTCGCGATGAGCGTCTTCGACGGCACCACGTCGGTGAGCACGGCCGAGCCCCCGACGCCCGCGCGCTCGACCAGGGTGACCTCGGCGCCGAGCTGCGCACCGGCGAGGGCGGCCTCGTACCCGCCCGGCCCCCCGCCGAGCACCGCGAGCCGATGGACGCGTCCGAACACATGGGCCATGGGTCCATTCTCGCGGGTCCGGGGGCCCCGATGCGCAGCCGAGCACGCTCACCCGGGCGGCGGGTCGCGCGGCTAGTCTGACCCCATGCCGAGCACGACCTCCCCCAACCCCCTCGACGACCCCGCCGCCGACCCGTTCGAGGTTGCGCAACGCGCGGCCGCCCAGCTCGCCGAGGTCACCGGCGCGGAGCGCCACGACATCGCGCTCACCCTCGGCAGCGGCTGGGGACGCGCGGCGGAGGTCATGGGCGAGACCACCGCGACGATCCCCGCCGCCGAGATCGAGGGCTTCAGCGCCTCGGGGGTCGCGGGGCACAGCGGGACTCTGCGCAGCATCCTGCTGCCGACCGGCAAGCGCGCGCTGGTGATCGGGGCGCGCACGCACTTCTACGAGGGTCACGGCGTGCGGCGCGTGGTGCACTCGGTGCGCACCGCGGCCGCGGCGGGCGCGACGACCATGATCCTCACGAACGGCGCCGGCGGCATCAAGAGCACCTGGCGGCCAGGCCAGCCCGTGCTCATCAGCGACCACATCAACCTGACGGCGGCCTCGCCGCTCGAGGGCGCGACCTTCATCGATCTGACCGACCTGTATTCGGCGCGGCTGCGCGAGCTGGCCCGCACCGTGGATGCCGGCCTCGACGAGGGCGTGTACGTCCAGTTCCGCGGCCCGCACTACGAGACGCCCGCGGAGGTGCAGATGGCCAAGACCATCGGCGGGCACATCGTGGGCATGTCGACGGCGCTCGAGGCGATCGCCGCGCGCCAGGCGGGCATGGAGATCCTGGGCCTCTCGCTCATCACCAACCTCGCCGCCGGCATCTCGAAGGAGAAGCTCTCGCACGCCGAGGTCCTGCAGGCCGGCAAGGACGCCGAGCAGGAGCTGAGCGAGCTGCTGGCGAAGATCGTGGCGAAGCTGTGAGCGCAGCGGCGGACCTCGCGGGCGCCGTCGCGACCGCGCGCGCCTGGATGGCGCAGGACCCGGACCCGGTGACGCGCGCCGAGCTGGATGCCCTGGTCGCCTCCGCCGAGGCCGGTGACGCCGCCGCGGTGGCCGGCCTCGTCTCCCGGTTCGCCGGGCGGCTGGACTTCGGCACCGCGGGCCTCCGCGGCGAGCTGGGCGCCGGCCCCACGCGCATGAACCGGGTACTGGTCGGGCAGGCCGCGGCCGGGCTCGCGGCGTTCCTCCTGGGGCGCGAGCCGAACCCGAGCGTCGTCATCGGCTACGACGGCCGGCACAACTCGGCGGTCTTCGCGCGCGACACGGCCGAGCTCATGCAGGGCGCCGGAGTGCAGGCCACGATCCTGCCGCGCCTGCTGCCCACGCCCGTGCTGGCCTACGCGGTGCGCCACCTGGGCGCCTCGGCGGGCGTCATGGTCACGGCCTCGCACAACCCGGCGGCCGACAACGGCTACAAGGTGTACCTCGGCGGGGGTGACGGCGGCTCCCAGATCGTGCCGCCCGCGGACGCCGAGATCCAGGCCGAGATCCTGCGGGTCGCGGCCGGCTCGATCGCGGGGCTGCCCCGCGACACCGGCTACGCGACCGCTGACGAGGGGGTCGTCGAGGCCTACGTCCGGGCGACCGCGGCCGTGGCGGGCGGGGGCACGCCGCCGACGACCCTGAGCTACGTGTACACGCCCATGCACGGGGTGGGCCTGGAGACCGCGCGCGCGGTGTTCGCCGACGCCGGCTTCCCCGGCATGGCGGTCGTGCCCGAGCAGGCCGAGCCCGATCCGGACTTCCCGACCGTGGCGTTCCCCAACCCGGAGGAGCCCGGCGCGATGGACCTCGCGCTCGCCCTCGCTGCGAGCACGGGAGCCGACCTGGTCATCGCCAACGACCCGGACGCCGACCGCGTCGCGGTGGGCGTCCCCGACCCGGATGCGGCGGGCGGCTGGCGACGGCTGTCCGGCAACGAGGTGGGCTGGCTGCTGGGCTGGCGCGCGGCGAGGCGCGCCGCGGGCGCGGGCACCGGCACGCTCGCCTGCTCGCTGGTGTCCTCCCCCGCGCTCGGCGCCATCGCGGCGGCATCCGGCATGCGGTGGGTCGAGACGCTGACCGGGTTCAAGTGGATCTCGCGCGCCCCCGGCCTCGTGTTTGGCTATGAGGAGGCCCTGGGCTACCTTGTGGACCCGGACAAGATCCGCGACAAGGACGGCATCTCGGCCGCGGTCGCCGTGCTCGAGCTGTTCGCCGAACTGAAGGCTGCGGGAACCACCTACCGCGAGCACCTGGAGGCCTTCGCGGCCGAGTTCGGCGGCTACGCGTCCTCGCAGATCTCGATCCGGGTCGCCGACCTCGCGCAGATCCCGGCCACCATCGGCCGGCTGCGGGATGCCCCACCCGCCTCGATCGGCGACCTCGCGGTCGAAGGGCTGGACGATTTCGCCCCCGGATTCGAGGGCTTCCCGCCGAGCGACATCCTGCGGTTCCGGGTGGCCGGCGGGCGGGTCATCGTGCGCCCCTCCGGCACCGAACCCAAGCTCAAGTGCTACCTGGACGGCTGGTCGACCGAGGGTCCACCGGCCGAGCGGCTCGCCGAGGCGGAGCGCATCGTCGCGGCGCTCGATGCCGGCATGCGGGAGCTGCTCGAGGGCTGAGGCGCGGCCCCCGAAGCGCGAAGCCGCGCAGAGCGCTGACGCGGGCTACGCCGCCCTACGCCGCGTCGAGCGGGTCCGCGGGGTACCCCTCCGGGGCGCCGAGCAGGGTGCGCACCTCGGCGGCCGATGGGGCGTCGGCGAGCGCGCCCACGGCATCCGTGTCGTTGAAGACGTTGGCCAGCGCGGCGATGACCGGCAGGTGCGTGGCATAGCCGGCAGCGAGCCCGACGATGACCCGCACCGGGTCGTGGTGCGGGTGCCCGAACGCGACCGGGGTGGCCAGCGTCACGACCGAGAGCCCGTCGCGCAGCACCTCCGGCCCCGGCCGGGCGTGCGCGAGGGCGAGGCCGGGCGCGACCACGACGTAGGGCCCGTGGTCGTCGATCATGCGGATCATCTCGTCCGCGTACGCGGGCGTGGCCGCCCCTGTGCGGGCGAGACCCGCCGCGGCGAGTCGCACGGCATCCTGCCAGGTCGCGGCCGTTGCACCGAGCTGCACGCCGTCGTCGGGAAGGGGTGGGAGCGTCGTCATGTCGCGCCGAACCCGGCCAGGATGCGCTCGGCCAGGTCGATGCGATCCTCGAGCGGCAGGAACGCGGCCTCGGCGGCGTTGAGCTGGAAGGCGAGCACGTCATCCACGTCGTAGCCGAAGGCGTCCACCAGGAGCCCGAGCTCGCGCGTGAGCGTCGTCGCGCTCATGAGCCGGTTGTCGGTGTTGACCGTGACCCGGAACCCGAGCTGGTAGAGCATGTCGAAGGGGTGCTCGGCGAGGGTCGCGCCCCAGGCCGCGAACGCGCCGGTCTGCAGGTTCGAGCTCGGGCTGCACTCCAGGGCGATGCCGCGATCCTTGACCCACTGGGCGAGCTTGCCGAGCACCACGAAGGTGTTCTCGTCGTCCTCGCCCTCGACCTTGATGTCTTCGGCGATCCGCACGCCGTGCCCGAGCCGCAGTGCCCGCCCGTCGATCAGGGCGCCGCGGATGCTCTCCAGCCCGTCCGCCTCGCCCGCGTGCACGGTCGCCGGGAACCACGCGTTCGCCAGCAGGTCGAAGGCCTCGCGCTGCCTCGACGCCGGGAACCCGGCCTCGGGCCCGGCGATGTCGAAGCCCACGACGCCGCGATCGCGGTGGCGCAGGGCGAGCTCGGCGATCTCGGTTCCCCGATCCAGGTGGCGCATGGCGCTCACCAGCTGGCCGACGCGGATGTCGTGGCCGGCCCCCTGCGCCGCCTCGACCGCCGCGTCCAGGCCCTCCTGCACCGCCTCGACGGCCTCGTCGAGCGTGAGGCCGCGCGTCAGGTGCTGCTCGGGCGCCCAGCGGATCTCGCCGTACACCACCCCGTCGGCAACCAGATCCTCGACGAAGTCGCGCGCCACGCGCACGAGCCCCTCGCGGGTCTGCATGACCGAGAGGGTCACGTCGAAGGTCTTCAGGTACTCCACGAGCGAGCCGCTGTCGGACTGCTTCGCGAACCAGGCGCCGAGCTCGGCGGGGTCGGTCGCGGGCAGTTCGATGCCCAGCGGTTCGGCCAGCTCGACGATGGTCGCGGGCCGCAGACCGCCGTCCAGGTGGTCGTGCAGCGACACCTTGGGCAGGTCACGGAGGGGGACCCGGCTGCCCGGGAGTGCGGCGTCGCTCATGTCACAAAACTATCGTGAGGCGCCCTGGGAACTCCCCTGGATACGGGCGGAGATGTCGGCGGCCGCCCGCGTCGCCGCGGCGAAAACCGTGTCGGCGGGGATGGTCGTGTAGGCCGTCGCGACGTACGGCACGGTCAGGGCCGCCCGCACATACCCGCGGGCATCGCGGACGGGCACCACCAGGTCGGTGATGCCGGGCTGCAGCGGGTCGTCGCGACGGATCGAGCCGTCCGCTGCGAGCAGCTTCCGGTCGCCCGCGGCGAGCCGTCCGGCGAGCTGCTCGCGCACATCGGGCTCGCCCCCCTCGACCAGCACGGTCCCGGTCGCGGTGTCCAGCGGGAACAGCGCCCCGACGCGCACCCGGTAGCCGAAGTCGGCGGGACTCTCGACCTGCGCCACCACACGGGAGGCGCCCATGTCGAGCACGCTGAGATTGCACGACAGGCGCACGCGATCGGAGAGCTCGCGCATGGGCGGGGTGGCCGCGACGAGCAGGCCCCGCAGGGGCGGGTGGCGGTGGGCGAGATCGAAAGCCGCCATCGACAGGGTGTACAGGCCCGCGGGGTCGCGGAAGACCCATCCCCGCCCCTCGAGGGTGGTGAGCACCCGGAACAGCTGGGAGACGCTGCGCCCGGTCGCCTCGGCGATCTCGGTCTGGCTGAGCGGATCGGCGCGCGAGGCGAGCAGCTCGAGCACGTCGAAGGCCTTGTCGAGCGCGGGGACCGAGTAGTCGGGCACGGCCCCTCCTACCGGTCGGCGCCCATGGCCGCGAGCATGCGCCGGGCGATCTCGCGGTCGATGTCGTCGGGGACCGGTTGCGCGCCGGGCGCGAGGGTTCCGGCGGCCGTCGCGACGCGCTCGAGCGAGAGGCTCTGCAGGAGGAACCCGAGGTCCATCGACTCGAGCGAGTTGCCCTTGGGCTCGCGCCCGGCGAGGTTCATCATGCGACCGTCGGCGAGCAGGATCACGTGCCGGCCGCCCGGCAGGTCGACCCGCTCGATGGCGTCGTCCAGGCGCGTGACCGCGGTGGCGCCGGCCTTGAGCGCGGCCACGTCGATCTCCCACGGGAAGTGCCCGCAGTTGGCCAGCACGGCGCCGTCGGCGACCTTCTCGAAGAACGGCGCCGTGAGGATGCCGGCGTGGCCGGTCGCCGTGATGAACACCTCGCCCCAGCCGGCGAGGTCTTCGATCCCGCCGACGCGGAACCCGTCGAGCGCCGCCTCGAAGGCCTTGAGCTCGTCGATCTCGACCACGGCGACCTTGCCGCCGAGCTGCCGCAGGTAATGCGCGACGCCGCGGCCGCACCAGCCGTAGCCGGCCACCACGAACCGGCGGCCCGGGACCATGAGGTTGGTGATGCGCATGAAGCTCTCGACCACGCTCTGGCCGACCGCGTGCTTGTTCTCGCCGATCGCCTTGAGCAGCGAGTCGTTGATGACGATGACCGGGAACGGCACGCGGCCGGCGAGCTCGCCGCGCAGGCGGTCGCCGCCGGAGGTGGTCTCTTCGGTGCCGCCGATGACGCCGGCGGTGGCAGATCTCTCGACGAGACCCGCGGCCAGGTCGGCGCCGTTGTCGAGCAGGATGTCGAAGCCCTCGTCGAGGACGGCCGCGATGTTGCCGTGGTGCTCGTCGAGGGTGTCGTCGCGCCGGCCGAACACGGTCATGCCGGCCCGGCGCAAGTGCGCGACGATGTCGTCCTGGGTCGAGCCGTGGTTACCGGTCGCGACCACCTCGGCGCCCCCGGCCTGCAGGGTCTCGAGCAGCACGGCGGTCTTGGGTTCGAGGTGCAGCGACATGCCGATGCGGTGGCCGGTGAAGGGGCGCGCCGCGGCGAAATGCTCGCGCGTGGCGGCGAGCAAGGGCATGCGGCTGCGGATCCAGTCGACCCGCGCGGCGCCGCGGGCCGCGAGGTCGGTGTCGGTCGTCACGGTCATGCGCCCAGTATTTCACATGCAAAGGTTGTTTTCATATACGGATTCCGCGATAGGATCGCCCCATGCCCCGGAAGATCATCCTCGACTGCGACCCGGGCCACGACGACGCCGTGGCCATGCTGCTTGCCCACGGCAACCCCGACATCGAGCTGGTCGGGGTGACGACCGTGATGGGCAACCAGACCATCGACAAGGTGACCCGGAACGCGCTCTCGGTCGCCCGGGTGGCCGGCATCACCGGGGTGCCCTTCGCGCGCGGCGCCGTGCGCCCGCTCGTGCGGGAGGTCGAGACCGCCGAGAGCATCCACGGCGATTCCGGCCTGGACGGCCCCGTGCTGCCCGAGCCCGAGATCGAACTCGACCCGCGCCCGGCCGCGCAGTTCATCGTGGACACGGTCATGGCATCCGAACCCGGCGAGATCACGCTGGTTCCCACCGGCGCCCTCACCAACATCGCGCTCGCCGCCCGGCTCGAGCCGCGCATCGTGGAGCGCGTGCGGGAGGTCGTGCTCATGGGCGGCGGCGCCCACGTGGGCAACTGGAGCGCGGTGGCCGAGTTCAACATCGTCATCGACCCGGAGGCCGCGGCCATCGTGTTCGGCGCGTCGTGGTCGGTGACGATGATCGGGCTCGACGTCACCCACCAGGCGCTCGCCACCCCCGAGGTGATCGCCGCGATCGAGGCGGTCGGCACGGGTCCGGCGCGCTTCGTGCGCGAGCTCATGGACTTCTTCGCGCACAGCTACAAGGACGCCCAGGGCTTCGACCACCCGCCCGTCCACGACCCGGTCGCGGTCGCCTACGTCATCGACCCGACCCTCGTGCGCACCGTGCGGGCGCCCATCGCGATCGAGCTCTCCGGCGCGCAGACGCTCGGCATGACCGTGGTCGACCTGCGCGCCCCCGCCGGCCCCGAGGTCACCACGCAGGCGGCCTTCGACCTGGACGCCGACCGGTTCTGGGCACTCGTCGTCGACGCGCTGGTCCGCATCGGCGACCCCGCCTGAGCCGCTCCTTCCCCGCTCGCGCCTGGCGCGAGAGTACGCGGATCGGCACAACCGCTCCGTTCTCGGCTGCCGAAGTCCGTACCGTCACCGCGTGGACGTCTTCAGGGTTCGGGATGCGGTGGCCCGCGGGTACTCGAAGCTCACGGATCGGAACTGAGGTTTGCCATCCCGCAGGCCGAGGGCATCCCTGACCCATCTGATCGGGACGCATGGCTCGCCTACTGGCAACGTCGACAGAACGCTCTTGGTATCGACTTCGGGCGAGACCGCCTCAACTGGCACGAGGTGGAGTCCTACGAGTCCTTCATCGAATCGGGCGAGAAGTTCAGCTACATCAGGGAGACCCGAAGGCCAGGCGGCTCCAACGACTTCCTATGGCACAGGTTCGAAGTAGAGGTTGACGTCAAGACGCCGCTGGCTGCAACGGTGGACTACGTTGCGGCGGCGAGAAGCATCAGGAACGGCACCAGGCAGGGCAAGTCGATCATCATGCTCGATCTGAGAGATCGGGAACTCACGCCCGTCCTTCTTCTGGAACTCTCGCGCTTCAATCAGGACTCGCGCAACCGGAAAGGTCCCCTCGATCGGCTGTTCGCCTTCAACAAGGGTGCCTGGTTCGAAGTGATCCTGAAATGACGAACCGGGCGAAGTCCTCAGGTTAGTGAGGGACGCCCGGTCCAGGACAATTCTACCTCAGTCTTCGTGACCTCCACGGGTTCCGCGAAGACATCGTGGCGATCGCGAGGAGGTGTACCTTCGCGCGCGCTGGGAGGAGACAGACGTTCAGCCGATGCGGTCGGCGATGAGCGGGCCGCCGTCCTCGACGGGGGAGACCTCGTCGCCGATGCGGTAGGCGCCCTCGAGAGCCTCGATGGCCCGCTCGAAGCGCGCGGGGTCGTCCGTGGCCAGGGTGAAGAGCGGATCGCCCTTCGTCACCGCGTCGCCGGGCTTGACGTGCAGGTCGATGCCCGCGGCGTGATGCACCGGGTCCTCCTTGCGCGCCCGCCCTGCGCCCAGACGCCAGGCCGCGATCCCGAAGGGCAGCGCCTCCTGCGTGACCAGGATGCCGTCCCGGTCAGCGCTGACGACCTGCGTCTCCTTCGGGGACGGCAGCGCCGCGTCCGGGTCGCCGCCCTGGGCGGAGATCATGGCGCGCCAGGTGTCCATCGCCTGCCCGCCCGCGAGGTGACCCTCGACGTCGGCGTCGGGCATCCCGGCGAGGTCGAGCATCTCGCGCGCGAGCGCGAGGGTCAGCTCGACCACGTCCGCGGGGCCCCCGCCGGCCAGCACCTCGACCGATTCGCGCACCTCGTTGGCGTTGCCGATCGCGAGACCGAGCGGCACGTTCATGTTGGTCAGCAGGGCGCGGGTGGCGACCCCGGCATCCTGCCCGAGGCGCACCATGGTCTCGGCGAGCTCGCGCGCCTTCGCGGGGTCGCGCATGAACGCGCCCGAGCCGAACTTCACGTCGAGCACGAGCGCCGCCGTGCCCTCGGCGATCTTCTTGCTCATGATGCTCGAGGCGATGAGCGGGATCGACTCCACCGTGCCGGTGATGTCGCGCAGGGCGTAGAGCTTGCCGTCGGCGGGAGCCAGGCCGGAGCCGGCCGCGCAGATCACGGCGCCCACGGCATCCAGTTGCGCCATGAACTCGTCGTTGCTGAGCTGGGCGCGCCAGCCCGGGATCGACTCGAGCTTGTCGAGCGTGCCCCCGGTGTGCCCGAGGCCGCGACCGGAGAGCTGCGGCACCGCGACCCCGAAGGAGGCCACCAGCGGCGCCAGCGGCAGGGTGATCTTGTCGCCCACTCCCCCGGTGGAGTGCTTGTCGGTGGTCCTCTTGGACAGCCCCGAGAAGTCCAGCCGCTCGCCCGTGGCGATCATCGCCATGGTGAGGTCGCGGATCTCGTCGCGCGACATCCCGTTGAGCAGGATCGCCATGGTCATGGCCGACATCTGCTCGTCGGCGATCACCCCGCGCGTGTAGGCGTCGACGAGCCAGTCGATCTGCTCGGTGGTCAGGATGCCGTGGTCGCGCTTGGTCTTGATCAGATCGACCGCGTCGAAGGCCTCAATCACCGGCGTACTCCGCCAGCGTGCGCGGGCCGAAGGCGTCGGGGATCACCTCGTCGATGGTCTTGATGCCCGACACGGTGTCCAGCAGCATGCCCTCGGCCGAGTGCTCGTACAGCAGCTGCCGGCATCGACCGCAGGGCATGAGCGCGTTGCCGTGCCCGTCGACGCAGGTGAACGCGACGAGCTTGCCGCCGCCGGTCATGTGCAGGGCGGACACGAGCGAGCACTCCGCGCACAGGCCGATCCCGTAGGACGCGTTCTCGACGTTGGCCCCGGTCAGCACCCGGCCGTCGTCGGCGATGGCGGCGACGCCCACCGGGAAGTTCGAGTACGGCGAGTACGAATGCGTCAGAGCCTCCCGCGCGTGGGCGCGCAGGGACTCCCAGTCGATGTCGGTCATGTTGGCCCTCCTAGGACTTGATATAGGGCTTGCCATCCGCGGCCGGGGCGCGCGAGACGCCGACCAGGCCGGCGACCGCGAAGATCGTCACCACGTACGGCAGCATGAGCATGAACTCGCTCGGCACGGGCGAACCGATGATGCCGAGAACGCTCTGCAGGTTGGTCGCGAATCCGAAGAGCAGGGCGGCGAGCGTGGCCCGCAGTGGATGCCACTGTCCGAAGATGACGGCGGCGAGGGCGATGAAGCCCAGGCCGTTGGTCATCTCCTTGTTGAACGAACTCACCGAGTCGAGCGTGAAGTACGCGCCGCCCATGCCCGCGATCGCGCCGGCCAGCGCGACCGTCCAGAACCGAGTGCGGTTGACGTTGATGCCCACGGTGTCGGCGGCGGTCGGGTGCTCGCCGACCGCGCGCACCCGCAGACCCCAGCGCGTCTTGTACAGCCCGAACCAGACCATGAACACCGCGAAGTACATGAGGTACACGATGATCGTCTGGCGGAAGAACACCGGCCCGATGATCGGGATCTCGGACAGGCCCGGGATCGGGATCTGCGGGAACCGGTCGGTCGAGTTGAACAGCTGCGAGTTCGAGGTCAGCACCTTCGAGTACAGGAAGCTGGTCAGACCGGCCACCAGGACGTTGAGCACGACACCGACGATGACCTGATCCACGATGTAGCGGATCGCGAACACCGCGAGCACGAAGGCCACCAGCACGGCGCCCGCCATGGCGGCCAGCAGGCCGAGGACCGGCTGGTTGGTGATCGAGCCGACGAAGGCGGCCGAGAACGCGCCCAGCAGCAGTTGACCCTCGATAGCGACGTTGACCACGCCTGCGCGCTCGCCGATGACGCCGCCGAGCGCGCCGAAAATGATCGGCGTGCTGAGCGCGAGGGTGCCGACGAGCAGGCCGGGCACCTGCACCGGGCGCTCGCCCGACGAGGCCCAGGCCAGGAACGCGACGAGGAACAGCACGCCGAACACCGCGAGCAGCCACAGCGGCACCCGCCCCCGCGCACCGCGCGCCGCGTACAGGTGCGCGAGCACGGCGAGCGCCACGAGCAGGACGGCGATAACCGTCACGATCACGACCGAGGGCGCCGACAGCGGCGGGAGCTGGATCGCGTCGCTGCCGGTCGACAGCATGAACACGCTGTCCCCGGGTCGCGGGGCGAGGAACGCGAGCACGAGCGCGACGACGGCGAACACGTCCAGCGCGATGGGCGCCTTGAGGTCGCGGCGGATCGCCGTCTCGTGCGTGATGGGCGCCGTCGAGGGCGTCACGGCGGTGGCGCTCACTTGGTCACCACCTTCGGCGTGCGGCCGGCTCGTCGCAGGATCGGGATGCCCCGTGGCGTGGGCAGCCGGAACACGGTGCGCACGAGCGGCGGCGCCGCGATGAGCAGCACGATGACCGACTGGACCACCAGGATGATGTCGATCGGGATGCCCTGCGAGGCCTGCATGGTGTAGCCGCCCGCCTTCAGGGCACCGAACAGGATGCCGCTGAAGAACACTCCCCAGGGCCGGGAACGACCCAGCAGCGCGACCGTGATGGCGTCGAAGCCGATGCCGGCATCCACGCCCGCGGAGAACCCGGAGGTCGTGGTGCCGAGCACCTGGGACGCGCCGGCCAGGCCGACCAGGCCGCCCGCGATGACCATCGACATGATGTAGACCATCGGCACGCTGATGCCGGCCACGCGGGCCGCGTGCGGGTTCTCGCCCACGGCACGGAACTGGAAGCCCATGGCCGAGCGGTTGAGCAGGTACCACAGGAAGATCGTCGCGAGGATGACCAGGATGAAGCCGAAGTGCAGGCGGTAGGTGCCCACGCCCAGCAGATCGGACAGCGTCGGCATGACCGCGGTCTTGAGCGCGGGCGGCGACTTCGGGTTGTTGGAGCCGGGCGCCTGCAGCGCGCCGGGGGTGCGCAGCAGGAACGACACCAGATAGAACGCGACGTAGTTGAGCATGATCGTGACGATGACCTCGTGCGCACCCGTGCGCGCCTTGAGGAAACCGGCGATGCCCGCCCAGAGCGCCCCACCCGCGATCGCGCCGACGACGCACACCAGCATGTGCAGGAAGAACGGCATCGGGAAGGACCAGCTGATCCAGCCGGCGACGGCCGCCGCGATGATGATCTGGCCCCGGCCACCGATGTTGAACAGGCCGACCCGGAAGCCGAGCGCGACGCCGAGCCCGGCCGCGATGAGCGGAGTGGCGAAGGTCAGGGTCTCGGTGAGCGGCTTGATCTGGTCGACGAAGCTGTCGCGCTTCCAGTTGAAGATCGCGCCCTGGAACAGGGCCGAGTACGCCCCGCCGATCGCGCGGGCCAGCGCCGCGAACGTGTCGCCCGGGCGGGAGAAGAAGTACCCCGCCGCGGTCTGGACGTCCTCGTCCGTGAAGACGATCAGGATGCTGCCCACCAGCAGGGCGAGCACGATCGCCAACACCGAGACCACGGCGTTGCCGCCCATGATCTCGCGGATGATCTGGTTGGTCTTGGGCGCCTCGGGCACCGTGCTCTCGGGCACCGTGCTCTCGGGCGCGGTGCTGTCGGGCGCCGTGCTCTCGGGCTCGGGCGTCGTCTCGGACGCCTTCGGCTCGGACTTCTCGCTCACGCCGCCACCCCCTCGGGCACCTCGCCGGCCATCATGAGGCCGAGCACGTTGCGGGGCGTGTCACCGGGGACGATGCCCACGATGCCGCCCCGGTACATGACCGCGATGCGGTCGGCCAGCGCGACCACCTCGTCGAGCTCGGTCGACACCACGATGACCGGAACCCCGGCGTCGCGCGCCGCGACGATGCGGGTGTGCACGAACTCGATGGATCCGACGTCGAGACCGCGCGTGGGCTGGGCCGCCAGGAACAGCCGCAGGTCGCGGCTCAACTCGCGCGCCAGGACCGCCTTCTGCTGGTTGCCGCCCGAGAGCTGACCGGCCCGGGTCTCGATGCCCTGGGCTCGGATGTCGAACTCGACGATCTTCTCCTCCGCGAAGTTCGCCAGGTCGTCCAGTTGCACGGTGCCGTACTTGACGAATGGCGGGCCGCTCGTGCGGTCCAGCATGAGGTTCTCGGCAATGGTGAACCCGGCGAGCAGGCCGTCCTCGGTCCGGTCCTCCGGGACGAAGCCGACCCCGGCATCCAGCACGAAGCGGGGGCTCCGGCCCACCAGTTCGCGCCCGTCCAGGGTGATCGACCCCTCGACCCGGGCCTGCAGACCCATGATCGCCTCGGTCAACTCGGTCTGCCCGTTGCCCTGCACTCCCGCGATCGCGAGGATCTCGCCGCGGTGCACGGTGAAATCGATGTGCGAGACGACGTACTGGCTGCGGTGGTCGATGACCGACAGGTCCTTGACGACGAGCGCGGCCTCGCCCGGCTTTGCCGGGCCCTTCTCGACCGTGAGGTCCACCGCGCGGCCCACCATCATGGACGCCAGCTCGGTGTTGGTCGCGGTGGGCTTGGCCTGCCCCACCACCTTCCCCAGCCGGATGACCGTGATCTTGTCGGCCACCTCGCGCACCTCGCGCAGCTTGTGCGTGATGAACACGATCGCGGTGCCCTCGTCCTTGAGCTGGCGCATGATGGCCATGAGCTCGTCGGTCTCCTGCGGGGTCAGAACCGCGGTCGGTTCGTCGAAGACGAGAACCTTCGCGTCGCGGGACAGCGCCTTGATGATCTCGACGCGCTGCTGCACGCCGACCGGCAGGTCCTCGATGAGGGCGTCCGGGTCGAGATCGAAACCGAAGCGCGCCGAGATGTCGCGCACCTTCTGCCTGGCCGCCTCGAGATCCAGGCGACCGCCCGGCTTGGTCGGCTCGTTGCCGAGCATGACGTTCTCGGCGACCGTGAAGACCGGGATGAGCATGAAGTGCTGGTGCACCATGCCGATCCCGGCATCCATCGCGTCGCCCGGTCCAGCGAAATGCTGCACCTTGTCGTCGAGGAGGATCTCGCCCTCGTCGGCCTGGTAGAGGCCGTAGAGCACGTTCATGAGGGTGGACTTGCCGGCGCCGTTCTCGCCCAAAAGGGAGTGGATCTCTCCGGCCTCCACGATGAGGTCGATGTGATCGTTCGCGACGAGAGCGCCGAACCGCTTGGTGATGCCGCGGAGTTCGAGCTTCATTAGGTCAATCTATGGGAGGTCCGGGGGCGGGAAAAGTTGCCGGTGCTGCGCATCTGAGCGGATTCATGCGAGAACGCGGAACCGGGGGAGGTCGCAACGCGGAACCGGGGAGGCCGTGTGGCCTCCCCGGTCCGGGTGCTGCGAGTTGCTGCGATTACTTCGGGGTCGACGGCGAGGTGACCTCGACCTCACCCGAGATGATCTTCGCCTTCAGGTCATCCAGCTCGCCCTGCAGGTCGGCCGGAACCTTCGAGGAGAAGTCGTGGAACGGGGCGAGCCCCACACCACCGTTCTCGAGCGTGCCCACGTACGGGGTGTTGTCGAAGTCGCCACCGGCGGCGGCCACCACGACGTCGTGCACGCCAGCGTCGACGCCCTTCATCACCGAGGTGAGGAGGAGGTCGGCGACCGTCGGGTCGGTGTTGTACACGTCGGCGTCCACACCGATGAGGGCGATGTCGCCGCCCTTGTCACGGATCGCCTCGGCGGCCGACTGGTAGATCGGGCCACCCACGGGCAGGATCACGTCGGCGTTCTGGTCGAGCAGACCCTGCGCAGCCGTCTTGGCCTCGACACCGGCGGCGAAGCCACCCGTGAAGGTACCGGTCTGGCCGGCCTTGTCCCACCCGATGGCCTGGACGTTGGTGCCCTTGACCTCGTTGTAGTACGCGACGCCGTCCACGAAGCCGTCCATGAAGATCGTCACGGGCGGGATCGGGATGCCGCCGAAGGTGCCGACGACGCCGGTCTTCGAGTAGGCGGCAGCCGCGTAGCCCGCGAGGAACGCGGCCTGAGCGGTGTCGAACAGGATCGGCTTGCCGTTGCTGACGTCGGGCTTGCCGTCGGAGTCGGCGTCCAGGCCGTCGTCGACGATCGCGAACTCGACGTCCGGGTTGGCGGCGGCGGCCTCGTTGGTCGCGGACGAGAGCAGGAAGCCGACCGTCACGATCAGGTTGCAGCCCTCACCGATCTGCGCCTCGATGTTCGGGGCGAAGTCGTCCTCGCTGGCCGACTCGACCGAGTTGCTCTTGGCGCCGATCTCGGCCACCGCGTCCTCGAGGCCCTTGAGGCCGAGCTCGTTGAACGAGTGGTCGTCGAAGCCGCCGGAGTCGGAGACCATGCAGGCGAGGAAGTCGGTGGTCTCGCCGCCCTCCCCCTCGTCGGTCGGGGCAGCGGCGCAACCGGTGAGCACGAGCGCGCTCGCGCCGATGGTTGCGAGGCCGGCGAGAGCGGCCTTGCGAGTAGTGAATCTCACTGTGTCCTCCAAGATCACGCAGCGGCAGGATGCCGCGCGAATTGGCACAACGTTACCCAATGTGACGCGGCGCGCCACCCACGGCTCGGGGTCCGTCGCTCAACAGTTACAAAGCGCCAGGTCGCGCGGAAAGGATTCCGAAATGTTCAGCGATCACAGCACGTCGGAGCGCCCGCTCAGCTTGAGCGCGTCCACCACGCTCTTGACCCGCTGGGCGTTCGCCTTGGTCGTCACGAGCAGGGCGTCCGGGGTGTCGACGACGACGATGTCCTGCACCCCGACCAGCGAGATGATGCGGTCGGTCTGCCCGACCACGATGCCGCTCGATGCGTCGGCGAGCACGCGGGCGTTCTCCCCGAGGATCACCAGGTCCGACTTGCGATCGCCGGTCTGCAGCTTGGCGATCGCGGCGAAGTCGCCCACGTCATCCCAGTCGAACGCGCCCGGGATCACGACCAGCCGCCCCGCCGCCGCCGCCGGTTCGGCGACCGAGTAGTCGATCGCGATCTTGCGAAGGCCCGGCCAGATGCGGTCGACCGCGGGACCGCGCTCCGCCGGGTCGTCCCAGGCGGCGGCCAGCTCCTCCAGTCCGGCCACGAGCGCCGGCTCCGAGACGCGCATCTGCTCGAGCAGGCGGTCGGCGCGGGCGATGAACATGCCGGCGTTCCATAGGTATCCGCCCGAGGCGAGGTAGCGCTCGGCGGTCGGTCGGTCGGGCTTCTCGACGAAGCTGCGCACCATACGAGCGTCCGGTGCACCGGGGATGCCGACCCCGTCACCCGTCTGGATGTAGCCGAACCCGATGGCCGGCTCGCTCGGCGCGATGCCGATGGTCACGATGTACCCGGCGTCGGCGGCGGCGACCGCCTGCCGGACCGCGGCTCCGAACCCGGCCACATCGCCGATCACATGGTCGGCCGCGAACGAGCCGACGATGACCTCCGGCTCGCGACGGGCGAGGATCGCGGCGGCCAGTCCGATGGCCGCCGAGGACTCCTTGCCCTCGCTCTCGAGCACGATGTTGGCGTCGGCGAGCTCGGGCAGCTGCTCCTCCACGGCCGCGCGGTGCGCCCGGCCGGTCACGATCATGACGCGCTGCTCGCCCGAGAGGGGAGCGAGGCGCTCCCAGGTGTCGCGCAGCAGCGTGCGGCCCGAGCCGGTCAGGTCGTGCAGGAACTTGGGCGCGTCCGCACGCGAGAGCGGCCAGAGCCGGGATCCGATGCCGCCCGCCGGAATGATGCTGTAGAACCGGGGCAGCGGAGCCGAGCCGTCGCGGGAAGCGCGCATGGCGACCACCCTATGCGGGCCGACCACGGCATCCACCCGGTATCTCGATGTCGAGCTACCTAAGGTCCTCCTAACCTGCGGGGGGTGCCGCCCGGTCATAGACTGCCCTCAGGTCCAGTTGACGTTTCGACCGACGTGCCACCGCGGCGATCGTGACAGGAGTGTAGGAGGAGCATCCGTGTCGAGCCAGGCTGCGCGATCCGGAGCCGCCACCGCGGGCCGGATCCCCGCGCCGAAGCGACCGGCGGGCACGCTGTACCGCGGTCGCGAGGGCATGTGGTCGTGGGTGCTGCATCGCATCACCGGGACCGCGATCTTCTTCTTCCTCTTGGTGCACATCCTGGACACCTCGCTCATCCGGCTCGACGCCGCGGCGTACGACGCGGTCATCGGCACCTACAAGACGCCCATCATGGGCCTCGGTGAGCTCGCCCTGGTCGCGGCGATCGGGCTGCACGCCCTCAACGGACTCCGCGTCATCGCGATCGACTTCACGCAGTGGGGCGTCAAGCACCAGCGCCTCATGTTCTGGATCGCGATCGCGCTGTGGGTCGTCCTCATGCTCGGCTTCGCCCCCCGCCACCTCATGCACGTGTTCGGGGGCGAATGATGACGACCATCGAGGCACCGCGCTCCCGTCCCACCCGGCGCCGAGGCGTCAACTGGGAGAAGTGGGGCTGGCTCTACATGCGCTTCTCCGGCATCCTGCTGGTCGTGCTCATCTTCGGGCACCTGCTGGTCAACCTGTTCCTGGGCGACGGCGTCTCGGCCATCGACTTCGCCTTCGTCGCCGGGAAGCTCGCCGACCCGTTCTGGATCGTGTGGGACACCCTGTTGCTCTGGCTCGCCCTCATCCACGGGGCTAACGGGATGCGGACCCTCACCAACGACTACGCGCGCGGCAAACTGCGGGTCGTCCTTCTCGTGCTGCTGGCCGGGGCGACCGTGGTGCTGCTCGTTCTCGGCACCCTGGTGCTGACGACCTTCGACCCGTGCATCGGCGACTCCACGGTCGACGCCCTGATCGAGGCGTGCGCGGCGCAATGAGCATGGAGTTCCAGGACGGGGACGTCATCGACGGCGTCCACTACCACCAGTACGACGTGGTCATCGTGGGCGCCGGCGGCGCCGGCATGCGCGCGGCCATCGAGGCCGCCCCGAAGGCCCGCACCGCGGTCATCACCAAGCTCTACCCCACCCGCTCCCACACCGGCGCGGCGCAGGGCGGCATGGCCGCCGCGCTGGCCAACGTGGAGGAGGACTCCTGGGAGTGGCACACCTTCGACACCGTCAAGGGCGGCGACTACCTCGTCGACCAGGACGCGGCCGAGATCCTCGCCAAGGAGGCGATCGACGCGGTCCTCGACCTCGAGAACATGGGCCTGCCGTTCAACCGCACGCCCGAGGGGCGCATCGACCAGCGGCGCTTCGGCGGGCACACCCGCGACCACGGCAAGGCGCCCGTGCGCCGTGCGTGCTACGCCGCGGACCGCACCGGCCACATGATCCTGCAGACGCTCTTTCAGAACTGCGTCAAGCTGGGCGTCGAGTTCTACAACGAGTACTACGCGCTCGACCTGGTCATGACGAAGGTCAAGGGCGTCGACCGCCCCTCGGCGGTGGTGGCCTACGAGCTGGCGACCGGCGAGATCCATGTGTTCCAGGCCAAGTCGATCGTCTTCGCCACCGGCGGCTTCGGCAAGATCTACAAGACCACCTCCAACGCGCACACCCTGACCGGCGACGGCGTCGGGATCGTCTGGCGCAAGGGCCTGCCGCTGGAGGACATGGAGTTCTTCCAGTTCCACCCGACCGGCCTGGCCGGGCTCGGCATCCTGCTCACCGAGGGCGCCCGCGGCGAGGGCGCGATCCTGCGCAATGCCAGCGGCGAGCGCTTCATGGAGCGCTACGCCCCCACCATCAAAGACCTGGCGCCGCGCGACATCGTGTCCCGCTGCATGGTGCAGGAGGTCGCGGAGGGGCGCGGCGCAGGGCCGCACAAGGACTACGTGCTGCTGGACTGCACGCACCTCGGTGCCGAGGTGCTCGAGACCAAGCTCCCCGACATCACCGAGTTCGCCCGCACCTACCTGGGCGTCGACCCGGTCTACGAGCCGGTGCCCGTCATGCCGACGGCGCACTACGCGATGGGCGGCATCCCGACCAACGTGAAGGCCGAAGTGCTGCGCGACAACGACACCATCGTGCCCGGCCTGTACGCCGCCGGCGAATGCGCCTGCGTCTCGGTGCACGGCAGCAACCGCCTCGGCACCAACTCTCTGCTCGACATCAACGTGTTCGGCAAGCGGGCGGGCAACAACGCGGTCGAGTACGCCGAGAGCGCATCGTTCGTACCACTGCCGGATGACCCGGCCAAGGGCGTGCGCGAGCTCGTCGAGCGCCTGCGGACCTCGGACGGCAGCGAACGCATCGGCGCCCTGCGCAAGGAGCTGCAGGACGAGATGGACCGCAACGCCCAGGTGTTCCGCACCGACGAGTCGCTGGCCCGGGTCACCGAGACCATCCACTCGCTGCGCGAGCGCTACCAGAACATCGGCATCCAGGACCGGGGCCGCCGCTTCAACACCGACCTGCTGGAGGCCATCGAGCTCGGGTTCCTGCTCGACCTGGCGGAGGTCGTGGTGTTCTCGGCGCGCAACCGCAAGGAGAGCCGCGGCGGCCACATGCGCGACGACTACCCGGACCGCGACGACGCGACCTACATGAAGCACACCATGGCCTACCTCACGGGCGACCCGCACTCGGCGGATGCCGCGGACCACATCACGCTCGACTGGAAGCCCGTGGTCGTCACCAACTATCAGCCCATGGAACGGAAGTACTGAAGCGATGGCGGACAACCCCTCGGTCGAGGCCGGACTGAGCGCCTTCACCGTGACCCTCATCATCCGCCGGTTCGACCCGGAGACGATGGACGAGCCGGTCTGGAAGGACTACGACGTCGAGCTCTACCCCACCGACCGGGTGCTCGACGCCCTGCACAAGATCAAGTGGGAGCAGGACGGCTCGCTCACCTTCCGCCGCTCGTGCGCCCACGGGATCTGCGGCTCGGACGCCATGCGCATCAACGGCCGCAACCGGCTGGCCTGCAAGACCCTCATCAAGGACCTCGACATCACCCAGCCGATCTACGTGGAGGCCATCAAGGGCCTGCCGCTGGAGAAGGACCTGGTCGTCGACATGGAGCCGTTCTTCGCCTCCTACCGCGAGATCCAGCCCTTCCTCATCGCCGACGCCAAGCCCAAGGACGGCAAGGAGCGCATCCAGTCGGTCGCGCAGCGCGAGATCTTCGACGACACCACCAAGTGCATCCTGTGCGCCGCGTGCACCTCGTCGTGCCCGGTGTTCTGGACCGACGGCCAGTACTTCGGCCCGGCCGCCATCGTCAACGCGCACCGGTTCATCTTCGACAGCCGCGACGAGGCGGCGAAGGTGCGCCTCGACATCCTCAACGACAAGGAGGGCGTGTGGCGCTGCCGCACGACCTTCAACTGCACCGAAGCGTGCCCGCGCGGCATCCAGGTGACCCAGGCGATCGCGGAGGTCAAGAACGCGATCCTGGCCGGCAAGCCCGCCATCCCCGCCGGGGTCTGAGCGGCGCGAACCACGCGAGCAGCACGCTCGGCACGCTGGCCGGCGGAGGGCGCTCGCGCGCGGCCGCAGCCGGCCCACGCGCGCCGCAGGAGCGGCGGCGCGCCAGATAATAGAGCGCCCGGCGCCGCAGCGGCTGGGATCGCTACGGCACCGGGCGCATCCACCCCGATGGGACGTCGTGAGGTGGAGGGCTGCGGTGAGCCTCACCAGAAGAGACGCGCACCCGGCTTCGGAATGACGCGGATCCGCACCCCGCGTTCGGGGGTCAGCGAGTCGCCGGCGGCGAGACTCAGCCGATCGCGATGACCGGGAGGCCGCCCGAGCTGCTGCCGATCTTGAGCGGCTTGAGCAGGGTGCCGAGGAGCCCGCCGAGCAGGCCCTGATCCACGGTCTGGACGACCGAGATGTTGCCCACCGCCTCCGGGATGCCGCCCGCCGTGATCGAGAACGTCCCGTTCTGACCGACGGTCGTCGTCGCGTACACGGTGCCGGCCGCCTTGAGGGCCACGCTCGCGCCCGGGGTCCCGGTGCCGGACACCGACACGGTCAGGGTGACCGGTTGCGTCACGGTCTCGACCACGTCCTGCACGGTGTCGTCCACCACATCCACGACACCGCCCACGGTGTCGCCGACCGCGCCGACCGTCCCGGTCACGGTGTCGGTCACGCCACCGACCACACCGCCCGCGCCACCGCCGACTCCGCCCGCGCCGCCGTCCGGGAGGTCGCTGGGCGAGGGCCCTTCGGGGCCTGGGTCGAGCACCGGGTCGAGCGTCCCGACCGCGCGGATGACATCGTCCCCGCTCTCGGCCACGACCGGCGGAGCGCTGTCGCCGGGGTCGTCACCGGTCGGCAGGGTGCCCACGGCGATCCCGGTGCCGAGCACGGTCGCCACGGCGAGACCCCCGACGAGCGCGCCCGTGCCGGTCAGCGACCCGAGCGAGAAGGCCCCGACGAGCGCCGTCCCGGCCGCGGCGCCGCCGGTCGCGATGGCCTCCACCGATTCGGGAAGCGCCGGGATGGCCTGCCCGGCCAGGTCGGCAGCCATGGCGCCCGACGGCTCGGACAGCTGCGACAGCAGGGTGCCGCCGGCGATCCCGCCGAGCAGCAGCGGCAACATGACCATGGCGAGGTGGGAGCCCACCTCCTCGACCTCCTCGGCCACGATCGTGCAGGAGGCGCAGTCGGCCAGATGCGCCATGACCCGGCTCTCGTCGCGGGCGCTCAGGCCCTCGCGCGCGTGGTCGCCGAGGCGCGACATGGTCCACTGGCACTCGCCCGAGGCGGTCGCGTCGTTGATGTGCGCCTGCAGCCACGCCTTGCGCAGCCCCTCGCGGGCGCGGTACGAGAGCGCGGCGACGCTGTTGGCGCTGATGCCCATGATCGGGGCGACCTCGTGCGGGTCCATGCCCTCGACCTCGGTGTACCAGAGCACGGTCTGCCAGCGCTCCGGGAGGCTGCGGAAGGCCCGCGCGGTCAGCGTACGGTCGAGCGCGTGCGCGGCCGGGTCCTCCGGGATCCGCTCGTCCTCGAACTCCTCGATCAGATCCACCTGCACCTCGCGGGATGCGGCGCCCCATGAGCTCGCCAGGTTCCGGATGGTCGTGTAGAGATACGGCCGGAAGGCGCCGGTGGGTCCGCCGCCCGCCAGGACACGCTGGAAGATGCGCGCGTAGGCCTCGGAAACGAGGTCATCGGCATCGATCGAGGTGAACTGGCGGGCGACGCGAGCGGCGGGACGGAAATGACGGCGCCAGAGCTCCGCGAAAGCGCTCGTATCCCCCGATCGAGCGCTTTCGATCAATTCCGTGTCCGAAATGGTCGGTTTCGGGTCCGAACCGCTCATCCCCCTGATCCATTCTGGGCCTCTCTGTCCCGATGAATGATCGAGGAGCTCTCGGCGACCCCCGTCGCCGATGACGTCCTCATGGGAAAGAGACAACCCTTCGCGTCCACTATGACGCCCGGTGTCACCCGTGACTCACCCCCCATTCGGGGGACCCGCGCGCCGGGCGGGATGCCGCCCCGGCCTCACGCGGACGCTGCAGCCGCCCGCGCCCCGGCCGCGTTGCCCGCGGCGAGCGCCGCCGCCGCCCTCGCCCTGGCCTGCTCGAGCGTGACCGTGGCGAGTTCGGCGCGCACGTCCGCGAGGGCCGCCGGGGTCATCGACAGGGTCGTCGCGCCGAGCCCCACGAGCACGACCGCGAGCTGGGGATCGGAGGCCGCCTCCCCGCAGATGCCGACGGACTTGCCCGAGGCGGCCCCGGCATCCCCCAGCAGTTTGACGAGCCGCAGCACCGCGGGGTGCCACGGATCCTGGTAGGAGGCCACCGTGCCGAGCATGCGGTCGGCGGCGAGCGTGTACTGGGTGAGGTCGTTCGTTCCGATGCTCACGAAGTCGGCGATCTCGAGCACCTGGTCGGCCACGACGGCGAGCGAGGGCACCTCGGCCATGACCCCCACCGTGCGCAGGCCCAGGCTCTTGCCGAGCTCGACGAAGTACGCGGTCTCATCCGCGTCGGCCACCATCGGGGCCATGACCCACAGGTCGGCATCGGTGGCGTCCTGCGCGTTCTTGAGCGCCTGCAGCTGATCGCGCAGGATGTCCTCCTTGGCCCGCAGCGCACGCAGGCCGCGCAGTCCGAGGGCCGGGTTCTCCTCGTGCGCGTCGTTGAGGAAGCTGAGCGGCTTGTCGGCGCCGGCGTCGAGGGCGCGGACCACGACCTTCTTCTTCGGGAAGTGCTTCAGCAGCTCGGTGTACTGCTCCTGCTGCGCCTCGACGCTCGGCGCGGTGGCGGAGTCGAGGAACAGGAACTCGGTGCGGAACAGCCCGACGCCCTCGGCGCCCAGCTCGACGGCACCCGCCGCCTCGGCGGGCGAGCCCAGGTTGGCCAGCAGCGGCACTGTGGTGCCGTCGGCCAGGGCGCCGTCCGTGATGGGCGCGTCCGCCATCGCCGCGCGCTCGGCGATCCGGCGCTCGGCATCGGCGACCAGCTCGTCGGAGGGGTCGATCGTGACCAGGCCGGCCGCGGCATCCAGCACGACGCGCGTGCCCTCGGCGACCACCGCATCCGCACCCACGCCCACGATCGCCGGGATCGACTTGGCGCGGGCCAGGATCGCGGTGTGACTCGTCGGCCCGCCGTCGCGCGTGATGAGGCCGAGCACCTTGGTCAGGTCCAGCAGCGCGGTGTCGGCGGGAGCCAGATCGCGGGCCAGCAGGATGAAGGGGTGCGGCGAGTCCGGAACGCCCGGCACCGGCACGCCGCGCAGCTGCGCGATGATGCGCTGGGAGACATCGCCCAGGTCGGTCGCGCGCTCGGCCATGTAGCCGCCGAGCGCCGTGAGCTGCTCCTGGAACGATCGGAAGGCCTCGAAGACGGCGCGCTCGCCCGTGGTGCCCGCCTCGATGCGGGCGGCGATGTCGTCGGCGAGCATCGGGTCCTGCGCCATCTGGATGGCGGCCTCGATGACCTCCCGCCCCGCGCCCTCGGCGCGTCCGGCGCGCTCGGTCAGGTCGGCCGCGGCCGCCGCGATCGCCTCGTCGACCTTCGCCCGCTCGGCGGCCGCATCGCCCCCGTGCTGCTGCTCGGCGGGCTCGGGGAGCGGATCCGGCATGGTCAGCACGGGACCCACCGCGACGCCCCGACCGACTCCGACTCCGTGCAGCTCCATCGCGTTCCTCCTCGGCGGGTGCGGGCACTCGACCCGGGCCAGCCTACCGACGTTGATTAGGCTCGGAACGTGGTGGATGCGGGGGACCAGACCTCAGGCGGGCTCGCCGCGCGCGGGCGGGCGCTCCTCGTGCGCGTGCGGCAGCACAAGCCCGTGCGGGTCATCGCCCATTACGCCGCGCGGCGCGGGCCGATCCTGGCCGCCGGGCTGTCC
Organism: Microbacteriaceae bacterium; assembly: GCA_019638805.1. Classification (GTDB taxonomy): domain Bacteria; phylum Actinomycetota; class Actinomycetes; order Actinomycetales; family Microbacteriaceae; genus JBDSKH01. Next base: position 597,018 of record JAHBTA010000001.1, read on the forward strand.
TACCAGGCGATCTTCTCGGTGTTCGCGGGGCTGTGGGCGGCGTTCTCGCTCGCCGGTCTGCTCATCGCCGGGACACCGGGGCTGCGCGACGCGCTCTTCGACGTGCTCTCCACCTCGGTGCCGGGGCTCATCGACCGCGGCGAGGGCGGCGCGATCACGCCCGAGCAGCTGCTGTCGGCGAGCGCGCTCGGCTGGACCGGGGCGATCGCGGTCGTCGTGGCGGTCTTCACCTCGGTGAGCTGGTTCTCCTCCGCGCGGGATGCCGTGCGCGACATCGCCGAACTCGCCGCTCCCCCGGTCAACGTCGTGCTGCTGCGGTTGCGCGATCTGGGCCTCGCGCTCGCGTTCGGGGTGGCCCTCATCGCCTCGGCGGCGCTGTCGCTGGGCAGCACGACCGCGCTGGCGTGGGTGCTCGACGGGGTCGGCATCGGGCACGACTCGGTGCTCGCGACGGTGCTCGGTCGCGGCCTCGGGCTCGCGCTCGCGTTCGGGCTCGACCTGGTCGTGCTGGTCGCCCTGTACCGGGTGCTGGCCGGCGTACCCATCCCCGCCCGGCCACTGTGGCAGGGCGCGCTGCTCGGCGCTCTCGCCCTGGGGGTGCTCAAGACCCTCGGGTCGGTGCTGCTCGGCGGGGCGTCCAGCAACCCGGTGGTCGCGTCGTTCGCGGTCATCGCCGGACTGCTCATCTGGTTCAACCTGGTGTGCCAGGTCATCCTCATCGCGGCCGCCTGGGTCGTGGTGAGCGCGACCGACGCGGGCGTGCCGCTCGACCCGATCGGCGAACGCGACCGGCGTCAGGCCGAGCTGCGGATGCGGCTCGAGATCGAGGAGCAGGTGCGGGCCGAGCTCGAGGCGGACCTGCCGCGCGCGGTGCGGTGGATCGCTCGGCGTCGACGCGACAAGGCGCTGCGCGCGGGGCGTTGAGTGGCGTCGGGTGTCGGCGGCGCTGACTAGCGTGGAGGGTATGCCCTCCCCCCGCCTGCGCGTCGCCACGGTCAACGTCAACGGGGTGCGCGCCGCGTTCCGTCGCGGCATGGGGCCGTGGCTCGCGGCGCGCGACGTCGACATCCTCGCCCTGCAAGAGGTGCGCGCCGACACCGACGACCTGACCGCGCTGCTGGGCGACGAGTGGGACGTGATCCACGACGCCGCGAGTGCGAAGGGGCGCGCCGGGGTCGCACTGGCCTCTCGGAGGCGGGCCGCCATCCACCGGGTCGCATTCGGCGACGACGACTTCGACAGTGCGGGCCGCTGGCTCGAGGCCGACTACGAGGTGGGCGATCGTGTGCTGACCGTGGTGTCGGCCTACGTGCACTCCGGGGAGGACGGCACGCCCAAGCAGGTGGAGAAGTACCGCTTCCTTGATGCGATGGCCGCTCGCCTGCCCGAGCTCGGGGCCGACGGGGCGCTCGCGGTCGTCGTGGGCGACCTCAACGTGGGGCACCGCACGCTCGACATCCGCAACTGGAAGGGCAACGTCAAGCGCGCGGGGTTCCTGCCGAAAGAGCGCGAGTACTTCGACCGGTTCCTCGGCGCGGAGGACGACCCGGCCTACAACGCCGGCGCCGGCTTCGGCTGGGTCGACCTGGGCAGGCGGTTCGCGGGTGAGGTCGACGGGCCTTACACCTGGTACACCTGGCGCGGGCAGGCCTTCGACAACGACACCGGATGGCGCATCGACTACCAGCTCGCCTCACCCGGGCTCGCCGGGCTTGCGACCTCGCACGAGGTGGACCGCGCACCGAGCTACGCGGAGCGGTGGTCGGATCACTCGCCGGTCGTGGTCGACTACGCGCTCTGAGCCGGGGCGCCGCGCGGCGGGTGCCGCACGTCCGGGCGCTCCGCGCGCGAGCCGTAGGGTTGAGGCATGACCAAGCCCCGGCTGTTCTCGGGCATGCAGCCCTCCGCCGACTCGCTGCACGCGGGCAACTACATCGGGGCGCTGCTCCAGTGGAAGCAGCTGCAGACCACGCACGACGCCGTGTTCTGCGTCGTCGACCTGCACGCCATCACCGTTCCGCAGGATCCGGCGAAGCTGCGCGAGGCCACCCGGCGCACGGCCGCGCAGTACATCGCCGCCGGCATCGATCCCGGCAGCTCGATCCTGTTCGTGCAGTCGCACGTGCCCGCGCACGCCGAGCTGGCTTGGGTGCTCAACACCATCACCGGTTACGGCGAGGCCGCGCGCATGACCCAGTTCAAGGACAAGTCGGCCAGGCAGGGCGCCGACTCGACCAGCGTCGGGCTGTTCACCTACCCGATCCTGCAGGCGGCCGACATCCTGCTCTACGACGCCGCGATCGTGCCGGTCGGCGAGGACCAGCGCCAGCACATCGAGCTCACGCGCGACCTCGGGCAGCGGTTCAACTCGCGCTTCGGCGAGACCTTCGCGATCCCGGAGGTGTCGATCCTCAAGGAGACCGCGAAGGTCTACGACCTGCAGGACCCGACCTCGAAGATGTCGAAGTCGGCGGAGCCGAAGGGCACGATCTGGCTGCTGGACGATCCGGCCGTGACGGCGAAGAAGATCCGCGCGGCCGTGACCGACGCCGACGGGGAGGTGCGCTTCGATCCCGAGGGCAAGCCCGGCGTGTCCAACCTGCTGACGCTGCTGTCGGTGCTCGGCGGGTCGAGCACCCCGGCCCTGGAGGGCGAGTTCGCGGGCCGCGGGTACGGCGACCTGAAGGCGGCGACCGCGGATGCCGTCGTGGCCGCGTTCGGTCCGGTGCGCGGCAAGGCGCTCGAGCTGCTCGCCGACCCGGCGGAGCTGGATCGCCTGCTGGCCGGCAACGCGGAGCGCGCCGAGGCGATCGCGCAGGCGACGCTCGAGCGCGTGTACGACCGCGTCGGGTTCCTGCGCCGGGGCTGACGTGCGCCCCGTCGTGCTGCGCACCGCTCGCCTCGAGCTGAGCCCGCCGACCCTCGACGACGCCGACGCGATCACCGAGTACTGCCGCGACCCGCTGTTCGAGCGGATGCTCACCACGCCCTGGCCGTACGAGCGCGAGCACGCGGTCGGCTTCGTGGAGCACGTCGTCGGACCCGGCTGGCGCGACGAGACCGAGTACACCTGGGGTCTGCGGCGCGACGGGGCCCTGCTCGGGATGATCGGTGCGCGCGAGGCGCTGCGCGACGTCGGCTTCTGGCTGGGCGCGCCGCACCGCGGGCAGGGCCTCATGACCGAGGCGCTGCGCGCCGTGTGCACCTGGCTGTTCGCCGAGCGCGGCTGGGAGTCGGTCGGCTGGGAGGCCTTCACCGGCAACGTCGCGTCGGCGCGGGTCGCCCGGGCGGCGGGGTTCCGGTTCACCGGGGTGGCGCCGGTGAACCTGCCGGCGCGCGACGGGAGCACGCCGGACGGCTGGCACGCCGAGCTGCAGGCCCACGACGACGGGACCGTGCACGAAGGGTGGCCGGGCTGGTCGCGGTGACCACGGACGGCGCCGTCACACGTGCTCCGGGGGTCGCGACGAGCGATCGGTCACGGTTTCGGCACGGGCATTGACACCGCCAGGATCCTCCCACTAACTTCGAGTAATCGATTTCTCACCACGATGGAGTGCTGATGCCGGACCTGGAGCACGTGAGCATCCGGCTCGCTCACAACCTCGGAATCCCGATGTCGGACGGGACCGTCACGAGGGCGGACGTCTGGCGGGCCGACGACCACGACCGGCGGCCGACCATCCTGGTCCGTACGCCCTACGGCAAGGAGACGCACTTCCACATGTCTCCGGTCGACCCGCGCGCCGCGGTCGAGCGCGGCTATGCGATGGTCATCCAGGACGTGCGCGGGCGGGGAGGATCGGACGGCGTCTTCTCGCCCTTCGCACAGGAACGCCAAGACGGCTTCGACACGATCGAGTGGATCGCTGCGCAGCCGTGGTCGGACGGACGGGTCGTGATGACCGGACCCTCCTACGTCGGCGCGACGCAGTGGCTCGCGGCTGCGGCTCGGCCGCCGGCACTGGTGGCCATCGCCCCATTGAACTCGGCCGACGACTACGGCGAGGGCTTCGCATTCACCAACGGCGTCCGCGAACACGGCTTCCTCTCCGCGTGGGCATCGACCTCGCTCGCCCCTCCGGAGCTGCAGCGACCCGATGACATCGAGGCGGGGGATGCCGATCCGGAGGGTCTCGGCGCCCTCGTCCCCGAGGTGCGCGAGTGGTTCCGCTCCTCCGTGGACGACCCGTACTGGGCAGAGGTCTCGGCGGCACGGGATCGCGGTGCGATCGACATCCCGGTCCTGACCGTGACGGGGTGGTACGACATCTTCCTCCGGGGCGCGCTCCGCGCTCACGCGCTCCGCGGCGACGATCGCGACCGCCTGGTGATCGGCGCGTGGGGTCACGACAACTACTTCGGCTCCATCGTCGGTCCGCGCAGCCTCGGGTTCGCCGGCTCCGGGGACGGAGTCGGGCTGCGGGACATCGTCCTGGAGTTCTTCGACACCGCTCTCGCGGGGCGACCCAGTTCGCGCCCCCCGGTGTCGGCATACGACCCCGGCAGCCGTGCCTGGAACGCGCTGCCGGCCTGGCCTCCGCCCTCGAGCCGCGAGCGAGGTCTCCCGCTCGAATCCGGCGCGATCACGGTGGACCCCGCCCATCTCCCGCACGGCACCGGCGGGCGCTGGCTGCGCGTCGGCGAGCCCGGCGGCAACTGGGGACCCACCGACCAGCGACCGATCGCCGAGCGCGAGGACGTGCTGGTCACGGCACTGGCTCCGCTCGAGGCGCGCACGACCTTCGCCGGACCCGTCGTCGCGAACCTGCGGATCCGGACCGATCCACCGGGCACCCAGCTCTGGGTGGTGCTGCTGTGCGTGCGCCAGCCCGACGGCGCGCTGGATCTCCTCGCCGAGGGCGTCGCTCGCACCGGGCCGGACGACGACGCCGTGCGGGTGCCTCTGGGCGATCTGCTGCTGACCCTGGAGCGCGGACGAGAACTGGTCGTGATCGTGTCCGGAGGCCTCGTACCCAGGTGGGATCCGCGTACCGACGGCGGCCTGCAGCAGATCCTCGACGGATCCACCGTCACCCTGACCGAACTTCCCTGACCACGACACCCATCCGCAGCATCACTCTCACTAGGAGGTACCGTGCACACATCCGCACAACCCCGGCGCTCGAGGTCGAGCGTCACCCGATCGGCCGCAGTCGGCCTCGCCCTGGCGATGACGCTCGTCGGCTGCTCCAACGTCGCCGTCGACTCATCCGACCCCTCCGACGGCCCGTCCACCGGGTCGGATGAGCTGAAGCCGTTCGTCTGGGACCAGGATGGCGGTGAAGTGCCCGACCTGCCGCATCGCATCGCATGGGCGAACACGGCCGCCGTCGAGTTCTTCCTGGCATTCTCCGACGGCATGGAGGAAGCCGCGAACGATCGCGGCGTCGAGTACCTCACGGCGATCGCGGACAACAACCCGGAGAAGAACATCCAGCAGATCGAGTCGTTCCTCTCCCGGGGTGTCGGCGCGCTCATGTACCAGCCGCTCGACATGGCATCTCAGGTCCCGCTGTTCGAGCGCGCGCTCGACGACGGCATCTTCCTCCCCGGTCTGATCAGCCACCCGTCGACTCTGCAGATCGCTGCGAGCCAGTACGACATCGGCTTCACCCAGGGCGAGGCCGCCGCGAAGTGGGCGGTCGAGAACCTGGGCGGCGAGGCGGAGGTGCACTACTTCAACCTCGACACCATCGGACCGCAGCTCGTGCTGCGCCACGAGGGAGTCCTCGACGGCCTCGCTACCGGGGGCCCCGGCATCAAGGTGGTCAGCGACATCGGGACCGCGGTCTCGACCGAGGACGGCTTCGAGGTCATGAGCACCGTACTGCAGGCCCACCCCGAGATCGACATCGTGCTCGGTGGTGACGCGGTCGTCGTCGGGGCTCTGAAGGCCATCGAGGCGGCGGGCATGCCGACCGACCTGATGTACCTGTCGGGTGTCGACGGAGACAAGCAGGCGCTCGCGGCCATCAAGGAGGGCGGCGCCTACAAGGCGAGCATCGCCTTCCCGTGGCAGCTGATGGGCTACGGCATCGGCCAGTTCTCCGCCGACTGGCTGGAGGGCAAGGAGGTCCCGCGGGTCATGGTCGCCGCCGCGACGCTGCTGGACAGCCCCGCCGCCGTGGACGAGTTCATCGAGGTGAACGCGAACCCGTCGGTGGTCTTCGCCGACCGCGAGCGCTTCGAGAGCTATCTTCCGCTGCTCGGACAGGTCTCCTACGCGACACGGGACCTGGTCTGGGACTCGGAGTACGTTCCCGAGTGATCTGATCTGGTTGCCCGAACAGTAGCCCGACGAGAAGAGACAAAGCCATGACCGCGACAACCCGTGCGATGCCACGTGCCATCGACCCTGGAGAGTCGAGCCGCCGGCTCGGACTCGCCGTACTCGGAGTCGCGCTGCTCGTCTTCTTCAGTCTGGCGTTCGACAACTTCTTCACTGTCAACAACCTCGTCACGACCGCGCAGAACGTCTCGTCGATCGCGATCGCTTCCGTAGGCACAATGGCGCTGCTCATCAGCGGCAACGTCGACCTGTCGATCGGAAGCCAGTTCGCGCTCATCTCGGTGACGGTCGCGACAGTGGTGAGGGACACCCAGAACGCCCTGGCAGGAGTGGTCGTGGCACTCCTGCTCGGGGCGTTGCTGGGGTTCGTCAACGGCGTGCTGGTGAAGCTCCTCAACATCTCACCGCTCATCGTCACGCTCGGCATGCTCGCGATCTACCGGGGCCTGGCGTTCGTCGTGGCCGAGGGGGTGTCCGTCTACGGATTCCCGTACTCGTTCACCGCGATCGCGGGACTCCGGATCGCCGAGATCCCCCTCACCGTGCTCGTGGCACTGGCCATCTTCCTGATCGGCGCGTTCGTCCTGTTGCGCACGGTCCCGGGCCTTCGGCTGTACGCGATCGGCGGCAATCCGGAGGCGGCCCGCATGGTCGGGATCCGCGTCGATCGCATGGTGATCGGTGCATTCACCCTCTCCGGACTGCTCATGGGTGTGGTCGCACTGCTCTCGACCTCCCGACTGGCGAGCGGAAGTCCGAACGTGGGGCTTCAGTTCGAGCTGGATGTCCTCACCGCAGTCATCCTCGGGGGCGTGCTGTTCACCGGCGGAGCCGGTCACCCCATCGGCGTCATCGTCGGCGTGTTCACGATCGGCGTGCTCAACGCGGGACTCATCTTCGCGGGGTTCCAGGACTGGTGGCAGCAGATCACCAAGGGCGGGCTGCTGCTGCTCGCGCTCAGCCTCGACCAGCTGATCCCGTGGTGGCGGCGACGACGAGAGCGCCAGCGCGCCACCGCCGCCTCGACTGCGGCGTCGAGCGGACCCGTCGAACGGACGAGACTGCGCGGCAGCGGAGACTTCGGCGCCCCGGTGCTCGAGGCATCGGGCATCAGCGTCTCCTACGGCGCCGTGCGAGCGCTCGACGACGCCTCGCTGACCGTCCGCGCCGGCGAGGTGGTCTGCCTCGTCGGAGACAACGGCGCCGGCAAGTCGACGCTCATCAAGGCGATCTCCGGCGTCACCCACTTCGACGAGGGGACGATCCGGGTCGGCGGGGAGGAGATGGTGCTCCGCGACCCGTCCGCCGCCCGGCGCGCGGGGATCGAGACCGTCTACCAGGATCTCGCGCTCTGCCAGAATCTCGGCGCCGCCCACAACCTCATCCTGGGCGAGGAGCCGCGGCGACGGCTTCTCGGCGTCGTCCCGGTGCGCGACGATCGTGCCGCGATCGTCCAGACCCAGGAGCGGCTCACCTCCCTCGGCGTGGCGATGACGGATGTGAAGCGCCCCGTGCGCGCACTGTCCGGCGGGCAGCGTCAGGCCATCGCGATCTCGCGCGTGCTGCGGGATGACGTGCGCCTCGTGATCATGGACGAACCGACCGCAGCACTCGGCGTCGCGCAGACCGACCAGGTGCTCCGGCTCGTGCGCAGGACCGCCGACGAGGGTCGCGGCGTCATTCTGATCAGCCATGACATCGAGGACATCTTCGCGGTTGCGGATCGAATCGTCGTGCTGCAGCTGGGTCGCGTCGTGTTCGACGGACCGATCGACGATCTGACCCGGCTGGATCTGATCCAGCTCATGGCGGGCATGACCACCGCTTCCGACGGCCCCGTCCCGGGTCGGCGCTAGACGATCTCGCCGCTCGGGAGCACAACGGTATGCGGAGTATGCGACTCGTCCGCGATCGCGGCCATGATGAGCTCCGCCGCGACCGTTCCGAGCTGGTGGCTGGGGTGCTCGAGCACGGCAACCGTGCGGTCGGGATCGGCGCCCCAGGGCACCGGGTCGAAGCTCCCGATCCGGAGGTCCTCCGGTCTCAATCCCGCCTCGGCGACGCGGCGGAGCACCCCGAGCGTCATCACGTTGTTCCCGACCAGCACCGCGTCGGGGCGGGGCTGGAGTTCGAGGAGCCGACCCATCGCCGCGTACCCGCCCTCGACCGTGTAGTCGCTCTCGATGATGATCTCGTCCCTGCGACCCAACCCGTGCTCGCGCAGCGCCCTGCGGTAGCCCTCGACGCGCTCGGAGGCGGTCGACGCCCGCATGGGACCGCTGATATGCGCGACTCGACCGCCGGATTCCAGCAGGTGAGTCGTCAGTGCGCGCGCGCCCTCAGTGTTGGCGAGCACTACCGTGTCGACGTTCACGCCCTCCAGGAGGCGGTCGATCACCACGACGCGGACCCCTGCGTCGAGGGCCTCGGCCAGCCCGGGCGTCCTCGACCCGGCCGGGGCGAGGACGATCCCGGCCGCCTGCTGATCGACCAGCAGCTCGAGGTAGTCGTTCTCCTTCTGCGGGTCCTCGTCGCTGTTGCAGAGGACGAGCATGAACCCGGCCTCGCGAACCCCGTCTTCGAGGCCGCGGACGACATCGGTGAAGAAAGGGTTGGACACATCGGGGATGATCGCCCCGATCAGGCTGCTGCTGCGCTGTCGGAGCCCGCGCGCCAGCCGGTTCCGCCGATACTTCAGCTCGGCGAGCGCGGTGCGCACGCGGTCGGCGAGCTCCGGGTCCACGCGCTCGTTGCCGTTCAGCACGCGCGAGACGGTCGCCGTCGACACACCGGCGACCTCGGCGACGTCGCTGAGCTTCGTGCGTTTCGACACGAGAGAATCCTAGTTCCGATCAGAAATCGATTGCCCGTGACTCGCACCCGCGAACCGCATCCGAGGAGCCGCCATGCGTCACCCTGAGAATCCTCCGCCCGCAGGCGGCACCATCGAGGACCGCGTCGCGTGGCTCGTCGCGAGCGGCGACCTCCGCGAGTCCGCGAACCTTGCCGGCTGGCCCACCCAGGAATCGATGGAGGCGGCGCTCATGAACGTCTTCGCCGACGCCGGTTGGGAACTCCGTCGCGCACACCCCTACGACGCCGAGCGTGGGCACGGATTCATCAGCAGCCAGCGGATGGGACTCGACGTCTTCCAGGGTGTCCCGGCGGACGCGCCCGTGGTGGTCGCGGAATCCGTCTGGCAGTACAGCCATCACGTCCTCGGCGGCCTGCGCAGTCACCGAGGTCCGATCCTCACCGTGGCGAACTTCGACGGCGGCGCCCCCGGGCTGGTCGGACTGCTCGGCCTGAACGCGGGCCTCACCAAGATGCGCCGCGACTACTCGACGATCTGGAGTGTCGACTTCACCGACGACTGGTTCCTGGCCGGCATCCGGGACTGGCTGACGACGGGGCGCATCGTGCACGACCAGTCGCACATCCGCCCGCTGCGCGACCTGACGCCGAGCCCGGAGCGTGAACTCGGACGGGAACTGGCGGCCGAACTGAAGCAGCGGAAGGCCGTCATCGGCGTCTTCGACGAGGGATGCATGGGAATGTACAACGCCATCATCGATGATGAGCTCCTCAACCCGCTGGGCATCTACAAGGAGCGCCTCTCCCAGAGCGCGCTGTACGCCGAGATGCTCAGGGTGGACGACACGGAGGCCGACGCCGTCGGCGCATGGCTCGTGCGCGCCGGAATGACCTTCCGGCTCGGGTCGGACGAGGCCACCGAGTTGACCCCTGCGCAGTTGAGGTGGCAGTACAAGATGTACATCGCCGCGCTTCGGATCGCCGACGACTTCGGACTGGACGCGGTGGGGATCCAGTACCAGCAGGGGCTCAAGGACCTCGTTCCGGCCAGCGACCTGGCCGAAGGCCTGCTCAACGCGACCGAGCGACCGCCCGTACTCAGCCGGGACGGGAGTCGCGAGTTGCACGCGGGCCGTGCCCTCCCGCACTTCAACGAAGCGGACGAGGGGGTGGCCGTCGATGCGCTCATCACCGACCGCGTGTGGCGTGCCCTGGGCATGCTGCCGGACAACACCCTCCACGACGTGCGCTGGGGCGAGGACTACGAGGGGCGCTTCGTCTGGGTGTACGAGATCTCGGGTTCGGTCCCCGCCTCGCACCTCGGCGGTTACGAGCACGCGGAGGGCTGGCGGCAGAACCCGATGTACTTCCCTCTCGGTGGGTCGACGATCAACGGGGTCTCCCGACCCGGGGAGATCGTCTGGAGCCGGGTGTTCATCGCCGAGGGAGTGCTGCAGGCCGACCTGGGCCGCGCGAGCGTCGTGGAGCTGCCCGACGAGGAGTCCCAGCGCCGCAAGAACGCCACCAACCCCGAGTGGCCGATCGCCCACGTCGTGCTCCACGGGGTGACGCGCGATCAGTTCATGGGCAGGCACCGCGCCAACCACGTGCAGGTGGTCTACGCCCCGGACGGCGCGAGCGCCGACCGGGCGCTCACGGCGAAGGCGGCGATGCTCGACGCCCTCGGCGTCCGGGTGAACCTGGCCGGAGACACCCCGGGGATCTGATGGGCGCGGTCCTCGGGGTGGACATCGGCACGTCCAGCAGCAAGGGCGTGCTGGTCGCGACCGATGGGCGCGTGCTCGCGAGCGCCGTGCGCGAGCACGCGGTGTCTCGTCCGGCCCCGGGACACGTCGAGATGGCGCCGCAGACGTGGTGGGAGGAGTTCGCCTCCATCGCCCGCGAGCTGTCCGGCGCCGCCGAACCCATCGCGGCGGTGGGGGTGAGCGGGATGGGGCCGTGCACCGCACTGACGGACGCGGCAGGCACCCCGCTGAGACCCGCGATCCTCTACGGAGTCGATACCCGGGCGAGCGCCGAGATCGCAGAACTGGAGGAGCAGCTCGGTGCGCAGCGGATCGTCGAGGCCGGGGGCAGCGCCCTCTCCAGTCAGGCGGTGGGGCCCAAGCTCGCATGGCTGGCCCGGCACGAGCCGGAGGTCTTCGCCCGGGCCCGCAGGATCTTCATGCCCGCATCCTGGCTCGCGTGGCAGTTGACCGGCCGTTACGTACTCGACCACCACTCGGCCAGTCAATGCGCACCGCTCTACGACACCCGCGCACTCGGGTGGCACGAGTCGTGGGCGTCCGCCCTGCTCGGCACGATCGAGCCGCCGGAGCTGGTGTGGGCCGACGCGGTGGTGGGTGCGGTGTCCCCCGCCGCCGCGGACACGACCGGGCTGCCCCCGGGGATCCCCGTGATCTCGGGAACCATCGACGCATGGAGCGAGGCGATCAGTGCCGGCGCCCACGAGCCCGGCGACCTCATGCTCATGTACGGCACCACCATGTTCCTCGTCAACACCGTGGAGCACCGCGTGGTCCATCCTCCGCTCTGGAGCACGATCGGCGCCGTCCCGGGTACCAGGAGCCTGGCCGCCGGGATGGCCTCGTCCGGCGCGATCACCACCTGGCTGCGGGATGTCTTCGGCGGACCGGACTTCGCGACCCTGCTGACCGAGGCGGAGCATTCGGGTCCGGGTGCCAACGGGCTGCTCGTGCTGCCCTACTTCGCCGGGGAGCGCACGCCCATCCAGGATCCGGATGCCCGCGGCATCATCGCCGGGCTGTCGCTCGCGCACACCCGCGGCGACCTGTACCGGGCCGCGCTGGAGGCGACCGCCTTCGGCGTGCGTCACAACATCGAGGAGATGATCGCAGCCGGGAGCGTGATCGAGCGCGTCACCGCGGTGGGCGGCGGGACCCGGGGCAGCCTCTGGACCTCCATCGTGTCCGACGTCACGGGAGTGGCGCAGCGCGTTCCCCGCGTGACCATCGGGGCGAGCTACGGAGCGGCGTACCTCGCCGCGCGCGCGGTCGACGACACCGCCCGCATCGAGGACTGGAACCCGATCGAGCAGATCATCCGGCCGGATCCGGGACTGCGCACCGCGTACGACGAGTCGTATGGTCGCTACCTCCAGTTGTACCCCGCGACCGCCGAGATCTCCCACGCGCTGGCGCACGAACAGCGCCGATAGCGGCCCGCTCGCGGGAATGCCCACCCCGGACGCGCGTTGTAAGATGCGAGCACGAAGCACGTGCTCCGGGGGCGGTGAAATTCCGCGCCGGCGGTGATAGTCCGCGAACGCCTCAGCAGTCAGGGGGCGCCGATCCGGTGGAACTCCGGAACCGACGGTGAAAGTCCGGATGGGAGGAAGCACGGTGTGTCGGCGTTGCCGACGCACGGGTCGCGACGACCCATTTCCCCGGAACCGGCTCTGATGAGACCGAAGGACCGGGATGAGCGAGACAGACGAGCGGGCCATGCGCCGCGCGCTCGAGCTCGCCGCGCGCGGTCCGCTCACGGGGGGCAACCCGCAGGTGGGCGCGGTGCTCATCGACGACACCGGCGCGATCGTCGCCGAAGGCTGGCACCGCGGCGCGGGCACCCCGCACGCCGAGGTCGACGCGCTGCTGCGGCTGGCCGAACTCGGCCGGCAGCGCACCGACGGCGGCCCCGACGCCTCGGGTCTCACCGCGGTCGTGACCCTCGAGCCGTGCGACCACACCGGCCGCACCGGGCCGTGCAGCGTCGCGCTCATCGAGGCGGGCGTCGAGCGCGTGGTCTACGCGCTGGCCGACCCCGACCCGCACGCCGCGGGCGGCGGTGCCCGGCTCCGCGGCGCGGGCATCCCGGTGACCGAGGGCGTGCTCGCCGCCGACGCCGCAGAGCTTCTGCGCGTCTGGCTCACCACCATCCGCCGCGGCCGGCCGTGGGTCACCGTCAAGTGGGCGGCCACCCTGGACGGTCGGGTGGCAGCCGCCGACGGCACGAGCCAGTGGATCACCGGCACCGCAGCGCGCCAGCGCGTGCACGAGCAGCGCGCCGAGAACGACGCGATCCTGACCGGCACCGGCACGGTCCTGGCCGACGACCCGAGCCTCACGGCGCGCGGCGACGCGGGCGAGCTGCTGCCCCACCAGCCGGTCCCCGTGGTCATGGGCGAGCGGACGATCCCGCCGGACGCCGCCCTGCGCCGTCACCCGGCGGGCATCATCGAGACCGGCACCCGCGACCTGGATGCGGTGCTGCGCGATCTGTCGACCCGCGGCATCCGACGGGTCCTCGTCGAAGCCGGCCCCGGACTCGTCACGGCCGTCGTGGCCGGAGGCTTCGCCGACGAGTTCGCCGTGTATCTCGCGCCGACCCTGCTGGGGGGTGACCGGCTCGCGATCGGCGATCTCGGCATCCCGACCCTGGCCGACGCGCGGCAGCTGCGCATCACGGGCATCGAGCAGCTGGGCGAGGACGTCCTGATCATGGCCGAACCGAGGGAGGACTGATGTTCACCGGCATCATCGAGGAGCGCGGCGAGGTGCTCTCCTGGGAACGCGCGGGCGACGCCGGGCGGATCACGGTGCGCGGCCCGCTCGCCGTGTCCGACGCGCGGCACGGGGATTCGATCTCGGTTTCGGGCGTCTGCCTGACGGTGGTGGATCGCGGCGACGACTGGTTCGCGGCCGATGTCATGGGGGTGACGATCGCCATGAGCACGATCGGCGAAACGGCCCCCGGCGACACCGTCAACCTGGAGCGCGCCGCAGCCGTCGGCGACCGGCTGGGCGGCCACATCGTGCAGGGGCACATCGACGGCACGAGCACCGTGCTGAGCGTCGTGCCCGAGGAGGGCTGGACGGTCGTGCGGTTCTCGCTCGACGCCGAGCACGCGCCGCTCGTCGCCCGCAAGGGCTCGATCGCGGTGGACGGCGTGAGCCTCACGGTCAGCGCGGTGGGCGACGACTGGTTCGAGGTGTCGCTCATCCCGGAGACCATGACCGCGACGACGCTCGGCGCCCTGGCGCCGGGCGACCGGGTCAACATCGAGACCGACATCCTGGCCAGGCACGCGCTGAGGATGCGGGAACTGGAGGAGAACAAGTGAGCCTGTCCGACATCCCCACGGCGCTGCTCGCGCTGCGCGAGGGCCGGCCGATCATCGTGGCCGACGACGAGGGGCGAGAGAATGAGGGCGACGTGATCCTCGCGGCGCAGACCGCCTCGCAGGAGGCGGTGGCCTGGATGGTGCGCGTCACTTCCGGCTACCTGTGCGCACCCATGACGAACGAGATCGCCGACCGGCTCGGGCTGCCGCTCATGGTGGCCGAGAGCCAGGACCCGCGCGGCACCGCCTACACGATCAGCGTCGACGCGGCCGACCGGCTCAGCACGGGCATCAGCGCGTCCGACCGGGCGCACACCCTGCAGGTGCTGGCCGACCCGGCGTCGACGCCCGCGAGCCTGATCCGCCCCGGTCACATCCTGCCGCTGCGCGCGGTCGACGGGGGCGTGCGCGAGCGCGACGGCCACACCGAGGCGGCGGTCGACCTGTGCAAGCTCGCGGGGCTGCATCCGGTCGCGGCGATCGGCGAGATCGTCGACGAGGACGGCGAGATGATGCGCCTGCCCGGCCTCATCGCCATGGGCGAGCGCGACGACGTGCCGGTCATCACGATCGAGGCGCTGATCCGGTTCATGGAGGAGCGCAAGTGCGAGGCCGACCCGACCGCGCAGATCGAGGTCCCCGAGTTCGAGCGCGTGAGCTTCGAGGTGGAGACGCACGTGCCGACCGCGCACGGCCTGTTCCGGGTGCGCGCCTACCGCGACCGCTCCACCGGGGCGGATCACGTGGCCTGGATCGCGGGCGAGCCCCGTGACGGCGCCCTGGTGCGCGTGCACTCGGAGTGCCTGACGGGTGAGGCGTTCGGCTCGCAGAAGTGCGAGTGCGGGCCGCAACTGCACTCCGCCCTGGAGACCATCCAGGCCGAGGGCGGCGTCGTGATCTACCTGCGCGGCCACGAGGGTCGCGGGATCGGCCTCATCAACAAGCTCAAGGCGTACCGCCTGCAGGAGGACGGCTTCGACACCCTCGACGCCAACCTGGCGCTCGGCCTGCCCGCCGACGCGCGCGACTACGGTGCGGCCACCGCGATCCTCAAGGACCTCGGCATCTCGAGCGTTCGGCTGCTCAGCAACAACCCCGAGAAGGCGCGCCAGCTCCAGGAGCGCGGCGTGACCGTGACCGAGCTCGTGCCGCTCGTCGTCGGGGTCGGCGTCTTCAACGAGGGCTACCTCGATGCCAAGCGCGACCGCATGGGTCACGCGCTCCCCGACCACGAGGCGCTCGACGAGGCGCTTCAATCCTCCCTGGAAGGCAACTCATGAGCGGCGACGGCCAGCCCACCGCGGATTCCCTCAGCCTCGACACCGACGGCTCCGGCCTGCGCGTCACGATAGTGTCGGGCCTCTGGCACACCCGCATCTCGGACGGCCTGCTCGGCGGCGCGCGACGCGTGCTCGACGCCTCGGGCGCCGAGGTCTCGCTCGTGCAGGTGCCGGGCAGCTTCGAGCTGCCGGTCGCGGCGAAGGCCGCTCTCGAGAACGGGGCGGATGCCGTGGTCGCCCTCGGCGTGATCGTGCGCGGCGAGACCCCGCATTTCGATTACGTCGCGGCGGCCGCCACCGACGGACTGACGCGCGTCGCGCTGGACACCGGCAAGCCCGTGGGCTTCGGCGTGCTCACGGTCGACGACGAGCAGCAGGGCCTCGACCGCGCCGGTCTCCCCGACTCGAAGGAGGACGTGGGGGCCCGTGCCGCCGGGGCCGCCCTCGCGATGGCTCACGTGCTCCGTGGCCTGCGCGGCTAGTCCAGGAACAGCGCCCGCAGGCGCCTCGTCGTGAACGCCAGGCCCACGGCGATCATGACCGCGTAGTACGCCAGGTGCACGAGCATTGCGGGGCCGAGAACCCCGGTGGTGAGCCCGCGCACCAGCTCGACTCCGTGCCACAGCGGCAGCGCCATGACCGCCCACTGCACGGGCTCCGGGTACACGGCCAGCGGGTAGAACGTGGCCGAGAGCAGGAACATCGGCAGCAGGAAGAACGTGATCCAGTCCATCTGCTGGAAGGTCTTGAGGTAGCTCGTGATCCCCATGCCCAGGCTCGCGAACCCGAACGCCACCACCAGGACCGCCGGCAGCGCGAAGACGGCCGTCCACGCCAGGTTCAGCCCGGCGGCTTGCATCACGAGCAGGAACCCCAGCCCGTACGCACCGCCGCGCAGCAGCGCCAGCACGATCTCCCCCAGTGCCACGTCGAAGGGCCCGAGGCTCGTGGTGAGCATGCCCTCGTAGGTCTTCTGGTAGTTGAGCTTGAAGAACACATTCCAGGTGGAGTCGTAGATCGCGCCGTTCATCGCCGACACGGCCAGCAGGGCGGGCGCGATGTACGCGGCGTACGGGATGTCGTTGCCCGCCGCGTCCTGCACGGTGCCCACGTAGGCACCCAGTCCGACCCCGAGGGAGAGCAGATAGAAGATGGGCTCGACGAAACCGGTGAGCACCACGATCCAGTTCGTGCTCCGGGTGGCCAGCAGCCCGCGGCCCACGACCGAGCGCGCGTTGCCCGCGTACAGCGCGGCGACACCGTGACCCCGCGACGGTCTCTGAGGTGCGCCGCGCAGCGACGCGTCGCGCAGCGTCACCGGTCCAGCCTCCTGGTCGCGACGCGCACCGTCAGCCGCCACCCGACGATCGCGAGCACCACGAGATACCCGACATGGATGACGGTGAGCCAGATCGGCTCCGTCGCGCCATACGTGAGCTGGCGTCCGAGCTCGGTGCCGTGCCACACCGGGGAGAGCCACCCGATCCACTGCAGGAACCACGGCAGCTGCTCGAGCGGGAACATGGTGCCGCTGAAGAGCGTGAGCGGCAGCACGATGACCCGGCCGATGACCGCGAACTGCCCCTTGTCTTCGGTGATCGACGCGGCGTAGGCCATGATCGGGGTCCCGATCGCCAGCCCGGCGAGCACGGAGGTGACCACGACGCCCGCACCCCACGCCGAGGGCGCCGCCCCGAACAGGGCCATCACGACGTAGTACGCGACCGCCGGGATGGCCATGCGCAACGCCACGAAGAGCACCACCCCGTCGACGATCTGCCGGGCGCTGAGCGGTGCGGCGTTCATCCCGACGAAGGTGGGGTTCCACTTGAAGCCGAGCATGATCGGGTAGGTGAACTCCATCGCGGCGATGCCGACCACCGACATGCAGATGAGCGCGGGCGCCACGAACGTCAGGTAGTCCACGCCGTCGACCCGGCCGGCGTTCGCACTGACCAGGGTGCCGATGCCGATGCCGAACGCGAAGAGGTAGATGAACGGGGTGCCGATCGCGGTGGCGACGATCGAGCTGCGGTAGTTGCGCATCACCCGGATCTGGTGCTCGAGCACGTAGAGCGCCCCGAAACGCCGGATGCGCGCCGGGTCGATGAGCACGGCCGGGTCGGCGGCGGGGGCGCTCATTCGATCAGGCTCCGCCCCGTCAACCGCAGGAAGACGTCCTCCAGCGACGAGCGCCGCACGAGGCTCGTCATGGGCTGCAGCCCGCGCCGCGTGACCTCTTCGAGCGCCGCCTCGCCGCTGTCGGCGTAGACGAGCACGCGGTCGGGCAGCACCTCGAGGCGTCCGATGCCCTCGAGGTCCGCGGCGGCTCCGGCGTTGCGCTCCGACCCGAAGCGCACCTCGAGCACCTCGCGCGTCGAGTGCTCCCGTATGAGCGCGGCCGGCGACCCCTCGGCCATGATGCGACCCTTGTCGACCACGATGAGCCGGTCGCACAACTGCTCGGCCTCGTCCATGTAGTGCGTCGTGAGCACGAGCGTGGTGCCCTGCTCTTTGAGCCGGAACAGCCGGTCCCACAGGATGTGCCGCGCCTGCGGGTCCAGCCCGGTGGTGGGCTCGTCGAGCAGCAGGATGCGGGGGTCGTTGATGAGCGCCCGCGCGATCGTGAGCCGCCGCTTCATCCCCCCGGAGAGGTCATCGACCTTGGACCCCGCCCGGTCGGCGAGCTGTGCGAACTCGAGCAGCTCGTCGGCGCGACGCCGCAGGTGCCGCAACGGCAGCCCGAAGTAGCGGCCGTAGACGATGAGGTTGTCGCGCACGCGCAACTCGTTGTCGAGGTTGTCGGCCTGCGGAACCACCCCCAGGCGCGAACGGATCTCCGGCCCGCTGCGATTCGGGTCGAGCCCGAGGATCGCCAGCGACCCGCTCGTGCGCGTCGACACCGCGCCCACCATGCGCATGGTGGTCGACTTGCCCGCCCCGTTGGGGCCGAGCAGCCCGAACGATTCGCCGGGTGCGACCTCGAACGACAGTCCGTCGACGGCGGCGAAGTCGCCGTACTTCTTGACCAGATCGGCGGCGACGATCACGGGGGTGGAGGGCACCGGGCCAGCCTACGGAAACCGGCCGACGCATCCGTGAATCAGCCGAATCCGCACCTGTCTCCGGGGGCGGGACGACCCTAGGCTGACGCCATGCGCCCTCGCGTCGTCCTCGCCGCATCCGCCGCCGCTCTCCTGCTGCCGATGCTCACCGCCTGCGATCCGGGCGGCGACGACTCCCCGCCGGCGAACCCGCCCGGCCAGTCCGGCGGCGACGAAGTACCGCCCCCGACGAGCGCCTGGGACGAGGCGCTCACCGAGACGGACGTGCTCGGCTTCCACGCTCTGGCGACCGCCTCGAACGGCGCGGTGCTCGACATCCGGATGATCGTGCACGCCCCGGAGCCGTTCAGCGCGGACGGCGCCGCCGACGCCTGGGCGCGAACCACGGAGTGGTGCCAGGGCGAGGTCGACGACCAGGTGATCGCCGACTGGGGCTACTCGTTCACGACAGTCGACGTGACGGCGCAGACCGTGTCCGGGCAGTGGCCGATGGACACCCCGATCCTCCTGCTGCCGCTGCCGTTCGAGGACTCGACCATCGCGACCGCGGGCGACGCGATCGTGCAAACCAATGAGCCCGCCCAGTTCGGGCAGGTGGCCGGGCAGGTGCCGCATTGCGCGCAGCCGGCGCTGCTGATCAAGGCGGGCACCGGATCCATCTACGTCGGCATCCCGGGCGACCTCGACGGCGACGCGAACGGCACGCCCCCGTTCGGCGGCTGGGCCAATCGCAAGTACGGCGTCAACGCGAACCAGCCGGGTGACAACCCCGCCTCGCCGGTCACCTTCAGCCAGTGCGAATACGCCGTGACCCAGCTCGGGGGCGAGCTGGGGGCGCCCACCGCATCCTGGCAGGAGGACTTCCAGAGCGCGTTCTGCGCGGTCGGCGGCGACTCGGTGGGAGTCGACGCCGGATAGCGCACGTACGCTGGAGGCGATGACCGACACCGCATCCCGCCGCCGCACGTCGCGCTTCGGATCCCCCGACGATTCCGGCCCGCGCGGCACCTTCCGCCAACTGCTGCCCTACCTCGCCGAGCACCGCCCGGTGCTCGCGGCGGTCATCGCCCTGAGCCTCGCCGGGGCCGCCGCGTCGCTGGCCCAGCCCGTGCTGGTCAGCCAGGTGATCAGCGTCGTCGAGTCGGGCGAGCCGCTCGGCGCGCTCGTCTGGCTGCTCGTCGGGCTCGTGGTCGCGGCGGGCCTGCTGAGCGGCCTGCAGCACTACCTGCTGCAGCGCACCGGCACCTCCGTCGTGCTGTCCGCCCGCCGGCGCCTGGTGGGCCGGATGCTGCGCCTGCCGATCGCCGAGTTCGACCAGCGCCGCACGGGCGACCTGGTCTCGCGCGTCGGCTCGGACACCACCCTGCTCTACGCCGTCATCACGCAGGGGCTCGTCGACGCGGTCGGCGGGGCCGTGGTCTTCGTCGGCGCGCTCATCGCGATGCTGCTCATCGATCCGCTACTGCTCGGGCTCACGGTGCTGGTCATCGGGGTCTCGGTGGTGACCGTGGTGGCGCTGTCCGGCCGCATCCGCCGCGCCAGCCGGGAGCAGCAGGAGAAGGTGGGCGACCTGGCCGCGGCGGTCGAACGGGTGATCGGCGCGATCCGCACGGTGCGCGCCGCGAACGCCACCGACCGCGAGCTCGAGGCGGTCGAGGCGGATGCGCGCGGGGCCTGGGCGGCGGGCATCAAGGTCGCGAAGGTCTCGGCCCTCATCGTGCCGATCGCCGGGATCGCCCTGCAGATCTCGCTGCTCGTGGTGCTCGGAGTCGGGGGCTTCCGGGTCGCCAGCGGCGCCATCACGGTCGCGAACCTGGTGGCGTTCATCCTGTTCCTGTTCATGCTCATCATGCCGCTGGCCTCCGCCTTCGGCGCGATCACCTCGGTCAACCAGGCGCTCGGCGCTCTCGGCCGCATCGAGGAGATCAACGCGATCCCGGGCGAGACCGAGGGCGACGCGGGAGTGGAGCCCGCGGCCCCTGCGGCGACGGATGCGGCGATCGCCTTCGAGGAGGTCCGCTTCCGGTACCCGGAGGCGGCCCACAAGACGGAGCGCGAGAAGGCCATCGCGGAGGCGGTGGGCGAGGACGAGGTCGCGCCGGTCGACCGCGAGGTGCTCAAGGGCATCTCGTTCGAGGTGCCCCGCGGTTCGCGCGTCGCGCTGGTCGGGCCCTCGGGGGCGGGCAAGAGCACGATCCTCTCGCTCATCGAGCGCTTCTACGATCCGACGGCGGGCGTCGTCCGGCTCGGCGGTGCGGATGTGCGCTCGCTCCCGCGCGAGGAGCTGCGGGCTCAGCTCGGCTACGTCGAGCAGGACGCCCCGGTGCTCGCCGGGAGCCTGCGGCAGAACCTCACGCTTGCGAGCCCCGACGCGACGGACGAGCAGTGCATCGCGGTGCTGCGCAGCGTCAACCTGGGCGAGGTGCTCGACCGCGATCCGGCCGGGCTCGACGCCGCGGTCGGGGAGGACGGCGTCATGCTCTCCGGGGGCGAGCGCCAGCGCCTCGCGATCGCACGGGCCCTGCTCGCGGCCCCGCCCATCCTGCTGCTGGACGAGGCGACCGCGTCGCTCGACGGGGTCAACGAGCAGCTGCTGCGCGAGGCGATCGACACGGTCGCCGCGGACCGCACGCTGCTGGTCATCGCGCACCGGCTCTCGACCGTGGTCGACTCGGACCGCATCGTGGTGCTCGACCACGGGCGCGTGGTCGGCGTGGGCACGCATTCCGAACTCGTGAAGAGCACTCCCCTCTACAAGGAGCTGGCCAAGCACCAGCTGCTGGTCTGAGTCCCGTGGCCGGGCGCACGAGCGAGGCCGGGGCGTCCGTCCTGGCACGCGCCGCCCGGCTCCTCGCGGCGCTCCCCGCCGACGGGTCGGGTGCGACGCTGCGCGAGCTCGCCGAAGGCGCCGGGCTGCCGCCGTCGACGGCGCACCGCATCGCGGCCGAGCTGGTGCGACTCGGCCAGCTCGAGCTGGTCGACGGCCGTTACGCCGCCGGCACCGCGCTCTGGGAGCTCGGCGAGCGCGCCCCCATCGTGCGCCGCCTGCGCGAGGCCGCGAACCCCGAACTGACCGAGCTCTACGACCGCACGGGAGAGAACGCGCACCTTGCCGTACTGGTCCCCGCTCCCGACGGCACCGGCGAGGTGCTCTACCTCGCGCGAGCGAGCGGGGCGCGCGCGATCCCGACGCTCGCGCGGGTGGGGGTGCGGCATCCGCTGCATGCGACGGGTGTGGGGCGCGCCATTCTCGCCGCGTTGCCGGATGCGGTGGCCACCCCGCTGCTGCGCGGCCCGTTCGCGCAGATCACGCCCTTCACGATCACCGACCCCGCGCGTCTGCGCGCCGAACTCGCTGCGACCCGCGACCGCGGGTACGCGCTCACCCGCCAGGAGATGACCCTCGGCAACGCGTCCCTCGCGCTGTCGCTCACGTCGCGCGCGGGACTGCCGCCGGCGGCGATCGGGGTCGTCACGCATCTGGCGTCGGCCGACGAGCAGCGTCTGATGCCGCTGCTGCGGCGTGCCGCGAGCGCGATCGAGGCCCGGCTCGACGTGTCCGCGTAGTCCCGCGGGTGCACAACTCAGGAGAACTCCGCCGTGAGAGCGCGGCCACGCGCCGGTGAGCGACCCGTTCCTGAGATCCGCAGACACTGGCGCCTGAGTTCTGCAGACACCGGTGCCGCTATTCCACTGGGTGGGATGGGATGCTCGCGCCCTGCGCGGAGGGCGGGCAACGTGAGGGCATGACCACGCAAGCAGAGATCTCGGCCGAGATCGCGCAGCTTCACGGGAAGCCCAGCACCGACCCGAACTGGGCGCCGCACCGCGCCCTCACCGACTACGCGCCGTACCGCTCGAGCATCCTGCGCCACCCCACCAAGGACCTGCACCTGACCGACCCGGAGACCATCGAGCTCACCAGCCCGGCGTTCGGCCGCCGCGACGTGGGCGAGGCCGAGTCCGATCTGACCACGATGTCCACGGGCGAGCCGCTCGGCGAGCGCATGGTCGTCGAGGGCCGGCTGCTCGACGGGGAGGGCCGTCCGGTGCGCGGCCAGCTCATCGAGGTGTGGCAGGCCAACTCCGCCGGGCGCTACCGCCACAAGCGCGACCGGCACCCCGCGCCCCTCGACCCGCACTTCACGGGCGCGGGCCGCACCCTCACCGACGACGATGGCCGCTACCGCTTCCTCACCATCAAGCCCGGCCCCTACCCCTGGCGCAACCACGTCAACGCCTGGCGTCCCGCGCACATCCACTTCTCGGTGTTCGGCGACGCGTTCACCCAGCGCCTGGTGACCCAGATGTACTTCCCGGGCGACCCGCTCATGCCGCTGGACCCCATCTACCAGGCGATCCCCGACGAGCGCGCGCGCGACGGCCTCATCGCGGACTACGACCACGACCTCACGAGCCCGGAATGGGCCCTGGGCTACCGTTGGGACATCATCCTGACCGGGTCGCGAAAGACCTGGACCGAGCCGGAGGAGTCGGACGAGTGAGCGAGTCGCTGAAGGAGCAGCGAGTGAACCAGCCGCTCCTCCCCACCGCTGATCAGACCGTCGGCCCGTTCTTCCGCGTCGGCCTCGTCTACCCGGGCGACCGCGAGCTCGTCGCCCCCGGCACCCCCGGCGCGATCGTGCTCGACGGCCGTGTTCTCGACGGCGAGAGCGAACCGGTGCCCGACGCCATGATCGAGATCTGGCAGACCGACGAGACCGGCGCCATCCCGCGCGAGTCCGGCACCCGCCGGCGCCGACCCGGCAGCTTCAGCGGCTTCGGCCGCTGCGAGACCGACCCGGAGGGCTGGTACGCCTTCACGACGCTCGAGCCCGCGCCGGTGCGCGCGGGCGCCCCCGCGTTCTTCGCCGTGCACGTCTTCGCCCGCGGCCTGCTCGCGGTTCTGCAGACCCGCATCTACCTGCCCGACGACGAGGCCGCGCTCACCGCGGACCCGCTCCTGGCGAGCCTCCCCGCGGATCGCAGGGCAACCCTCGTCGCGACGCGACCCGGCCCCGGGCACGTCCGCCACGACATCCGCCTGCAGGGGGACGGGGAGACGGTCTTCCTTGCCTTCCGCTGACCGCGCGCGGCACGACGCCGCCGACCTGGGCCTGCTCTCCCCCGGCTGGGCGGGACGGCCGGTGGCGGATGCGACGGGCGACGCCGCCGTGTTGGCCGGCATCGTCCTGTTCGAGATCGCGCTCGCGACGGCGACCGCTCCCGAGGGCACCGCTCAGCGCATCCTGGAGGCCGCCCGCGACATCGACCCGGCCGACCTGCTCGAGGGCGCCCGGCGCGACGGCAACCCGGTGATCCCGCTGTTGGGGATCATCCGCTCGCGGCTCGACGAGTCGGACGCCGCCTGGCTGCATCGCGGCGCCACGAGCCAGGACGCCCTCGACACCGCGCTCGTCCTGGTCGCTCGGGATGCCGCGGGCATCCTCAACGAGGACGCCGCGGTCGCCGCGCGCGCCCTCTGCGATCTCGCCGAGGAGCACGCCGGAACGGTGGCCACCGCGCGCACGCTCACCCAGCCGAGCACCCCGACCACCCTGGGCCTGCGGTTCGCGGGCTGGGCGCACGGCATCGCCGAGGCGGCCTCCGCCATCCGGGTGGCGAGCATCGCCCTCCCGGTGCAGTTCGGCGGCGCCTCCGGCACGCTCGCGGCCACGGTCGCGCAGGGTTCCCCGGGCGACGGCATCGCGCTCGCCGCGCGACTGGCGGCGGAGCTCGACCTCGCGGAGCCGGTGGCGCCGTGGCACGTGCGGCGGTACCCGCTCACCCGGTTGGCCGATGCGCTGGCCGAGCTGACGGCCGCGTTCGGAATTGTCGGCGCCAACGTCGCCGTGCTCGCCCGGCCCGAGCTCGGCGAGCTGGACGACGGGGCGGGCGGGGGGTCCAGCGCCATGCCGCACAAGGCGAACCCGGTGCGTGCCGTGCTGCTGAACGCCGCCGCCCGGCAGGCGCCTCTGCTCGCCGCGCAGCTGCACCAGGATGCGGCCACGGTCGACGAGCGCCCGGACGGCGCCTGGCACGCCGAATGGCAGACGCTGCGGCAGTTGCTGCGCACGGCGGGCGGAGCGGCCGCGACCGGCCGCGAGCTGGCCGAGGGGCTGCGCGTGCACCCGGACGCGGTCGCCGCGAACCTCGCCGCCGCCGGGCCGGGCCTGCTGAGCGAGGCGGCCCGCTACACGGATTCCCCGCCGGACGACCCGGCCGGCTACCTGGGCGACGCGGCGGAGCTGACCGCGCGCCTGGTGTCCGCGACCCGGAAGGAGCTCGCATGAGCGTCCCCGTCATCACAGCGACTATGACCCCCGGACCCGACGGCGCGCTGCCGCTGCTGCTCGGCCCGAGCCTGGGCACCACGACCCAGGTGTGGGACCGTGCACGCCCCGCGCTGGCCGGCGTCGCGCCGCTGCTCTCCTGGGATCTGCCCGGTCACGGGCGCTCCCCCGCGGCGGCCGAGGCGTTCACGATGTCCGAGCTGGCCGAGGGCGTGCTGCGCGCGGCCGACGACGCCGGGATCGAGCGCTTCGACGCGGCGGGCATCTCGCTCGGCGGGGTCGCGTCGCTGCAGCTCGCGGCGGATCACCCCGACCGGGTGCGCGCGGTCATCATGGTGTGCTCCCTCCCGCGCATCGGCACGCGCGAGGGGTGGCTGCAGCGCGCGGCCGATGTGCGCGCCATGGGCACCCCGTCCCTGGTCACCGGAAGCGCCGGGCGGTGGTTCACGCCCGAGTTCATCGACGCCGAGCGCGACCTCTCGGCGCGCGTGCTGCACGGGCTCATGGACATCGACGACGAGAGCTACGCGCTGTGCGTCGACGCTCTGCGTGAGGCGGACCTGTGGGCGGAGCTGCGGCCGCCCCTTTCGGTCATCGCGGGCGCACGGGATCCGATCATCCCGCTCGCGGAAGCCGAGGCGGCAGCGGCGGCGGGCCGCGGCATCCTGCACATCGTCGAGGACGCGAGCCATCTCGCCCCGGTCGAGCAGCCGGATGAGGTGGCCGCCCTGATCGCGCAGGACCGGCACGCGTTCGAGAGCAGCGACCCCGAGGAGAGGCCATGACGACCGACGACGAGCGCCGCGAGAACGGCATGCGCGTGCGCCGCGAGGTTCTGGGCGATGCGCATGTGGACCGCGCGATCGCGGCGACGACCGAGGACACCGCCGATTTCCAGGACTACATCACGCGCGTGGCGTGGGGCGACATCTGGTCGCGGCCGGGCCTGGACCGCCGGTCGCGCAGCGTCTCGGTGCTCTCGGCGCTCATGGCGCGGGGGGCGTGGGAGGAGGTGCCCATGCACCTGCGGGCCGCCCTGCGCAACGGGCTCACGCGCGAGGAGCTGCGCGAGGTGATCCTCCAGGTCGGCCTGTACTGCGGCGTCCCGGTGGCCAACCACGGCATCGCCCTGCTGCGCGATCTCGACGCGGGAGCGCCCGAGGAGTAGAATCGCTCTGCGAACAGGTGTTCGGCTAGCGAACATTCGCGAGGCATCCGGAGGGCACGTGCGCAACAAAGTCGTCTCCGACCTGGCCGCGGCGCTGGAGGGCGTCGCCGACGGGTCGACCATCCTGATCGGCGGCTTCGGCCTGGCCGGTCAGCCCCTCGCCCTCATCGACGCCCTGCTCGAACAGGGCGCGACCGACCTGACCGTGGTCAGCAACAACGCCGGCAACGCCGAGTGGGGCATCGCGCGACTTCTGCAGGCCGGGCGCGTGCGCAAGGTGGTGTGCTCGTTCCCCCGGCAATCCGACTCCTACGTCTTCGACGAGTTGTACCTGGCCGGCAAGGTCGAGCTCGAGGTGGTGCCCCAGGGCAACCTGGCCGAGCGCATCCGGGCGGGTGGCGCCGGCATCGGCGGCTTCTACACCCCCACGGGCTTCGGCACCCTCCTGGCCGATGGCAAGGAGACGCGCGAGATCGACGGGCGCATGTACGTGCTCGAGAGCCCGATCCGCGGCGACGTCGCCCTCATCGGCGCCTTCCGCGGCGACCGGCTGGGCAACCTGGTGTACCGCAAGACCAGCCGCAACTTCAACCCGATGATGGCGACCGCGGCCGCCCTGACCATCGCCTCGGTCGCCGAGGTGGTCGAGGCGGGCGCCCTGGACCCGGAGGCCGTCGTCACGCCGGGGATCTTCGTCGACCGGGTGGTCGCCGTCGGGCAGGAGGAGGCGGCATGAGCCTCGACCGCGACGCCCTCGCCGCGCGCATCGCGCGCGACATCCCGTACGGGGCCTACGTCAACCTCGGGATCGGGGCCCCCACGCTGGTGGCGAACCATCTTGAGCCGGCGCTGGATGTCATCCTGCACACCGAGAACGGCATGCTCGGCATGGGGCCGGCCGCGACGGGCGACGACATCGACCAGGACCTCATCAACGCGGGGAAGCAGCCGGTGACCGAGCTGCCCGGCGCCGCCTACTTCAGCCAGGCCGACTCGTTCGCGATGATGCGCGGCGGCCACCTGGACGTGTGCGTGCTCGGCGCCTACCAGGTCTCGGTGCACGGCGACCTCGCCAACTGGCACACGGGCGATCCGGGCGCGATCCCCGCGGTGGGCGGCGCCATGGATCTCGCGATCGGCGCCAAGGCGGTCTGGGTCATGATGGACCTGCTCGCCAAGGACGGCACGGCCAAGCTGGTGCAGGCCTGCAGCTACCCGCTCACCGGGGTGGGATGCGTCAGCCGTGTCTACACCGACCGTGCCGTCATCGAGGTGGGCAGCGGGGGCGCCCGGGTGCTCGACACCTTCGGCACCACCCTCGACGATCTGCGCGAGCTCACCGGATTGGACCTGACATGACCGCATCCTTCGTCTATGACGCCGTGCGCACGCCGTTCGGGCGGCACGGCAAGGGCCTCGCGGGTGTGCGACCCGACGACCTCGCGGCCTCGACCATGCGCGCCCTGCTGGAGCGGCATCCCGGCCTCGACCCGGCGCGCATCGACGACGTGTTCCTGGGGGACGCGAACCAGGCCGGCGAGGACAACCGCGACGTTGCGCGCATGGCCGCCCTGCTGGCCGGGCTGCCCGACTCGGTGACCGGGACGACGCTCAACCGGCTGTGCGGCTCGAGCCTGGACGCCGCGATGCAGGCCAGTCGCATGGTCGAGACCGGGGATGCGGTGCTCACCATCGCGGGCGGCGTCGAGTCCATGAGCCGGGCCCCGTGGGTCGTGCGCAAGCCCGAGCGCCCCTACCCGGCGGCGGACGAGACCATGGTCTCGACGACGCTCGGCTGGCGCCTGGTCAACCCGCGGCACCCGAAGGACATCGTGGTGCCCATGGGCGAGACGGCCGAGCAGCTCGCCGAGGAGTTCGGCATCTCGCGCGAGGAGCAGGACGCTTTCGCGTTGCGCAGCCACCTGAGGGCCGCGAAGGCGTGGGATGACGGCACGCTCGCCGACGAGATCGTCGCGGTCCCGGGCGCGGAGCTCGCCCGCGACGAGGGGGTGCGGGCCGACTCGACCCTCGAGGCGCTCGCGAGCCTGAAGCCGGCGTTCCGCGAGGTCGGAACGGTGACCGCGGGCAACTCCTCCCCGCTGAGCGACGGCTCGTCGATGGTGCTCATCGGCGCGGAGGGCGCGCTCGATGCCGAGCCGCTCGCGCGCATCACCGGCCGCGGCGCGATGGGCACCGACCCGAACCACTTCGGCATCGCCCCGGTCGAGGCCGCCAACCGCGCGCTCGCGCGGGCAGGGCGGACCTGGGCGGACGTCGACCTGGTCGAGCTCAACGAGGCCTTCGCCGCGCAGTCGCTCGCCTGCCTGCGACTCTGGCCCGACCTGGACCCGGAGAAGGTCAACGTGCACGGCGGGGCCATCGCGATCGGGCATCCGCTCGGCGCCTCCGGCGGACGGGTCCTCGGCCGGGCTGCGCACGCGCTGAAGCAGCGCGGCGGCGGGGTGGCCGTGGCCGCGATCTGCATCGGCGTGGGCCAGGGGCTGGCGGTCGTGCTCGAGCGCTGAGCGCCCGAGCGCCACACTCCCGGCCTGACTACGACCTGTCACCTATCCGTGCAGCGGACCCAACGGTGGTGATCGACTCGGGCAGGCCTTTGAGCCCGTCGCAGACGACGATGCCGACGTCCCTGGCCCCGCGGTTCTTGATCTCCGTCAAGACACCCAGCCAGAACTTCGCCCCCTCACCACCGCCGTCGGCGCCGGCCCAGATCCCCAGGATGTCGCGTTCCCCGTTCACGGTCACACCGATGGCGATATAGAACGGCTTGTTCCGCACCTGCCCGTCTCGGACCTTGACCACCAGGGCATCGATGAACACCACCGGGTAGAACCGGTCCAGCGGCCGGTTGCTCCACTCGGTCATCTCGCCGATTACCGTGTCGGTGATCCTCGAGATCGTGTCCTTGGACACCGAGGCGCCATACACCTCCTCGAAGTGCGCCGCGATCTCCCCGGTCGTCAGGCCCCGGGCGGTCAGCGACAGCACCAGCTCGTCAACACCAGACAGCCGCCGCTGCCGCTTGGCGACGATCTGCGGCGCGAAGCTGCCATCGCGATCCCTGGGCACGTCGACCTGCACCTGCCCGATCTCCGTCAGCACCGTCTTCGACCTCGTGCCATTACGGGCGTTCTCGCCAGGCGCGGACCCGTGCTTCGGATAACCGAGGTGCTCAGTCATCTCCGCCTCGAGCGCAGTCTCCAGCACCCGCTTCGTCAGCCCGGTCAGCACCCCGCCGGGCCCGACCAGATCGACACCGGTCTCCTTGGATTGCTGCAACAGCTGTTCCGCAAGCTGCTGCTCATCGAAGATCTCTCCCGTCACGGGATCGATCATTCCGGTCGTGGTCTCTTCCACGGCCTGCTCCTTTCGGTTCAGGCCAGATCAGATCCACCGTTTTTCGGACAGTCCCCAATCGCAGCCCGACGATGCGACCCGAACCGCGCGAGTTGCGGCTCGCGCACCGCTGAGGACGGCTCCATCCTTCGCTGAGCGTCAAGGTCGCCACACCCCGAGTCAAGACCGCGGCGGCGCCGGCAGATCACCATGGACGGGTGCCGGACCCGACAACGGTGCGCGCGATATATCGTATACGATCATCAGGCACGGTCACGGGCGAGAGGAGCACGGGTGCTCGACCAGGAGCGCATCACCGCGATCGCCGACGAACTCATCGCGGCACACGAATCGCGCACGACGGTCCCGCTGCTGACCGCCCGGAACGCCGGGATGACGGTCGAGGACTCCTACGCCGTCCAGCGCGTGTGGCGCGAGCGCCGTGAGGCCGCCGGCGCCCGACTGGTGGGCCGGAAGATCGGCCTCACCTCGAAGGTCATGCAGGCGGCCACCGGAATCTCCGAACCCGACTACGGCGTGATCTTCGACGACATGGTGCACGAGAACGGCGCCGTCGTGCCGTTCGACGCGTTCTCGAACGTGCGGATCGAGGTCGAGCTCGCCTTCGTGCTGGGCGCTCCTCTCGAGGGCCCCGACGTCACCGTCTTCGACGTGCTCGACGCGACCGACTACGTCGTCCCCGCGCTGGAGATCCTGAACTCGCACATCGAGCTCGAGGGTCGCACGATCGTGGACACCATCTCGGACAACGCCGCCATGGGCGGCATGGTCGTGGGCGGCAACCCGACGCGTCCCGAGGCGGTCGACCTGCGCTGGGTCTCCGCCCTGTTGTATCGCAACCAGGTGATCGAGGAGTCGGGCGTCGCGGCGGCAGTGCTCAATCATCCCGCCACGGGCGTCGCCTGGCTTGCCGGCAAGCTCGCCCAGCACAGCGATTCCCTCGGCGCGGGCGAGATCGTGCTGGCCGGGTCGTTCACGCGGCCCATGTGGGTGCAGCGCGGCGACACCGTCCTGGCCGACTACGGACCGATGGGAACGATCACGTGTCGCTTCGAGTGACCCCCGACCCGACCTTCGCGGCGCGCCTCGACGAGGCGCAGCGGCCGCTCATCGGCGTGTGGGCGACGACCGGCAACGCCCTCGTCACCGAGGTGCTCGCGGGCGGCGGGCTGGACTGGGTGCTCATCGACGCCGAGCACGCGCCGAACGACCTGCAGACGATCCTCGCGCAGCTGCACGCGCTGTCGGGATACCCGATCACCCCGCTCGTGCGGCTCCCGGTCGGTGAGGTGGCGATCATCAAGCAGTACCTGGACCTGGGCGTGCAGAACCTGCTCGTGCCCATGGTCGAGACGCCGGAGCAGGCGGCCGATCTCGTGCGCGCGGTGCGCTACCCGCCGGGGGGCGTGCGCGGCGTGGGCAGTTCGCTCGCGCGGTCATCGCGCTGGAATCGCTTCGACGACTACCTGGAGAACGCATCCGGCACGGTCTCGCTCTTCGTCCAGATCGAGTCGGTCACGGGTGCCGCGAACTCGGAGGCGATCGCGGCGGTCGACGGCGTCGACGGGCTGTACGTGGGCCCGGCCGACCTGGCCGCCTCCATGGGCGTCCTCGGCCAGCAGGGCCACCCGGATGTGGTGGCCGAGACCGAGCGCGTGCTCGGCATCGCGCGCGCGGCCGGCCGACACGCCGGGGTCAACGCCTTCGTGCCGGAGACCGCCGACCGCTACCTGGCCGCCGGGGCGGAGTTCGTGTCGGTGAGCGCCGACGTCACGCTGCTCGCGCGCGGCGTCGAGGCGCTCGCCGCGCGGTTCATCGGCGACGGCCCCTCAGAGGAGCGCGCCGGGTACTGACCGCGCGGATCCGCTTGTCTCGGGCTCCGCAGATCGTATATCATTTCTGATATTGGAGGGGCTCTGTGAGCGACGTCGCCATCACCCGGCCGGGGAAGATCCTGGCCGTGCACCTGAACTACCGTTCGCGCGCGCAGCAGCGCGGGCGGGTTCCGGCGCATCCGTCGTACTTCCTCAAGCCCTCCAGCTCGGTCGCCGCGAGCGGCGACGCCCTCGAGCGTCCGGAGGGCACCGAGCTGCTCGCCTTCGAGGGCGAGATCGCGCTCGTCATCGGCGAGCCGGCCCGGCGCGTGAGCCCCGAGCAGGGCTGGTCGCACGTCGCCGCCGTCACGGCGGCCAACGACTTCGGCGTCTACGATCTGCGCGCGGCAGACCGCGGGTCCAATGTCCGTTCCAAGGGCGGTGACGGCTTCACGCCGCTCGGGCCGACCCTCATCCCGGCGGCGTCCGTCGACCCCGATCGCCTGCGCGTACGCACCTGGGTGGACGGCGAACTCGTGCAGGACGACACGACCGACGGGCTCCTGTTCCCGTTCGGGCAGCTCGTGGCCGACCTCTCCCAGCTCATGACCCTCGAGACCGGCGACGTGATCCTCACCGGGACGCCGGCGGGCTCGAGCGTCGTCGCACCCGGAGCGACGGTCGAGGTCGAGGTCGACGTCCCCGGCGGACCCAGCACCGGGCGCCTCGTGACCCCGGTCGTTCAGGGCACCGCGCCGTTCGGCGACTTCGGCTCGCGACCGGCGACCGACGACACCCAGCGCGCGGAGGCCTGGGGCTCCCCCGCGGCCGCCGGACTGCCCGAGCCCTTCGATCTCACCGACGAACTGCGCGAACGGCTGCTCTCGGTCGCCGTCGCGACCCTGAGTTCGCAGTTGCGCAGGCGCGGTTACGACGACGTCTCGGTCGACGGCGTCGCGCCACTGAACCCCGGAGCGGCGAAGTTCGCCGGCCGCGCGCGCACCCTGCGCTACGTGCCCTTCCGCCCCGACCTGTTCGCGTCGCACGGCGGGGGCTTCAACGCCCAGAAGCGCCTGTTCGACACCGTCGGCGCCGGCGAGGTCATCGTCATGGAGGCACGGGGGGACTCGACCGCGGGCACCCTGGGCGACCTCCTCGCCCTGCGCGCCCAGGCGCGCGGCGCCGCCGCCATCGTGACGGATGGCGCCGTGCGCGATGCCGACGTGGTCGGGGGGCTCGGCATCCCGACCTTCTCCCGCGGGGCTCACCCCTCCGTCCTCGGACGCCGTCACGTCCCCTGGGAGATCGATGTCACCGTCGCGTGCGGGGGAACGACCGTGCAGCCGGGCGATGTGATCGTGGGCGACGCGGATGGCGTGGTCGTCATCCCGCCCGCGATCGTCGCCGAGGTGGTCGCCGATGCCATCGAACAGGAGCGCGAGGAGGAGTTCATGGCGGAGCAGGTCCGGGCGGGCGCGAGCGTCGACGGACTCTTCCCGATGAACGCCGAATGGCGGGCGCGCTACGAGGGGGAGGCGCGATGACCACGCAGAGCAAGTCGCAGCTCGCGTACCGCTGGATCCGCGAGCGCATCGACGACGGCCGGTTCGTCCCGGGGTACCGGCTCGTGCTGGGCGCCATCGCCAAGGAACTGGACGTGAGCGTCGTACCGGTCCGAGAGGCGATCCGCCTGCTCGAGGCCGAAGGGCTGGTCAACTTCGAGCGCAACGTCGGGGCCCAGGTCGCCCTGCTCGAGGAGACCGAGTACCAGAACACCATGCAGACCCTCGCGCTCGTGGAGGGCTACGCCACGGCGCTCTCGGGCACCGCGCTGACCACCGCCCACATCGCCAGGGCCCGGTCGATCAACGCGCGCATGATCGAGTGCCTCGACCACTTCGAGCCGCACCGGTTCACCGAGCTCAACCTCGAGTTCCACTCGGTGCTCTTCGAGCGCTGCCCCAACGACCACCTCCTCGACCTCGTGCACCGCGGCTGGAACCGACTCAGGGTGCTGCGCGACTCCTCGTTCAG
This sequence comes from Microbacteriaceae bacterium, assembly GCA_019638805.1. Classification (GTDB taxonomy): domain Bacteria; phylum Actinomycetota; class Actinomycetes; order Actinomycetales; family Microbacteriaceae; genus JBDSKH01. Next base: position 630,257 of record JAHBTA010000001.1, read on the forward strand.
CTTCGTTCCCGGACGCGCGCGCGAGTCGGTCGAGGAGCATGAGGCGCTCCTGCGCCTGATCGAATCGAACGCCGACCCGGTCGAGATCGAACTCGCCGCGCGTGGCCACCGGCTGGCGACGCTCGATGCCGTTCTGGCCTACCAGGCCGAGCACAAGCCGTCGACTCGGACGGCATCCGCCCTCGCGCCTGTCATCGGAGGAAGAGCATGACCCATCGCATCCCGGACGGACTGCCCGACCGCATCCGCCACTACATCGACGGACGTGTAGTCGACAGTGTCGACGGCTCGACGTTCGACGTCCTCGACCCGGTCACCAACGAGACCTACATCCAGGCGTCCGCGGGCAAGAAGGCCGACATCGACCTCGCGGTCGCGGCGGCGACGCGCGCCTTCACCGAGGGTCCGTGGCCGCGCATGAAGCCGCGGGAACGCGCCCGGGTGCTGAACCGGATCGCCGACGAGGTGGAGGCGCGTGACCGCGAACTCGCGGAGCTCGAGACCTTCGACACCGGGCTTCCCATCACCCAGGCGCTCGGTCAGGCGCAGCGCGCCGCCGAGAACTTCCGCTTTTTCGCCGACCTGATCGTGGCTCAAACAGATGACGCCTTCAAGGTTCCCGACGCCCAGGTGAACTACGTCAACCGCAAGCCGATCGGCGTCGCGGGGCTCATCACGCCGTGGAACACCCCGTTCATGCTCGAGAGCTGGAAGCTGGCCCCCTCCCTCGCCTCCGGCTGCACGGTGGTGCTCAAGCCCGCCGAGTTCACCCCCCTGTCGGCGAGCCTGTGGGCGGGGATCTTCGAGAACGCGGGGCTCCCGCAGGGTGTCTTCAACCTGGTCAACGGGCTCGGCGAGGAGGCGGGAGACGCCCTCGTCAAGCACCCCGGGGTGCCGCTCATCTCGTTCACGGGCGAGAGCCGCACGGGGCAGATCATCTTCGGCAACGCCGCGCCCATGCTCAAGGGGCTCTCGATGGAGCTCGGCGGCAAGAGCCCGGCCGTGGTCTTCGCGGACGCCGACCTGGATGCCGCGATCGACTCCACCCTGTTCGGGGTCTTCTCGCTCAACGGCGAGCGCTGCACGGCGGGCAGCCGCATCCTGGTGGAGAGCTCGATCTACGACGAGTTCTGCGAGCGCTACGCTGCGCGCGCCGCCAAGATCGTGGTGGGCGACCCGCACGACGAGAAGACCGAGGTCGGATCGCTCGTCCACCCGGAGCACTACGACAAGGTCTTGAGCTACGTCGAGCTCGGCAAGTCCGAGGGCCGGCTGCTGGCCGGGGGCGGACGGCCGGAGGGGCTGGACACCGGCAACTACGTGGCGCCGACGGTCTTCGCCGACGTGAAGCCGGACGCGCGCATCTTCCAGGAGGAGATCTTCGGCCCGGTCGTTGCCATCACACCGTTCGACACGGACGCCGAGGCTCTCGAGCTGGCCAACGGGGTGCGCTACGGGCTCGCCGCCTACATCTGGACCTCCGACCTCCAGCGCGCGCACACCTTCGCGCAGGGCATCGAGGCCGGCATGGTCTGGCTCAACTCGCACAATGTCCGCGACCTGCGCACACCGTTCGGCGGCGTCAAGGCCTCGGGTCTCGGCCACGAGGGCGGCTACCGCTCGATCGACTTCTACACCGACCAGCAAGCCGTGCACATCACGCTCGGCTCCGTCCACACCCCGCGCTTCGGCGCGGCCTGATCCCGAGGAACCCGCCATGACCGATACCCTGCCTCCGCCGCCGGACATCGTCCGCTGCGCCTACCTCGAATTGGTCGTGACCGACCTGGCGGCCTCGCGCGCGTTCTACGTCGACGTGCTCGGTCTCGTGGTGACCGAGGAGGACGAGAACGCGGTGTATCTGCGCAGCCTCGAGGAGTTCATCCACCACAACCTCGTGCTGCGCAAGGGGCCGGTCGCCGCCGCCGCCGCGCTCGCGTTCCGCGTCCGCACGCCCGGCGATGTCGATGTCGCGGAGGCGTACTTCCGGGCACGGGGGTGCCGCACCGAGCGCCGCGCCCACGGGTTCGTCACGGGCATCGGCGACGCCGTGCGGGTGACCGACCCGCTCGGATTCCCCTACGAGTTCTTCTACCAGGTCGAGCACGTCGAGCGGCTGGCCTGGCGCTACGAGCTGTACTCCCCGGGAGCCCTCGTGCGCCTCGACCACTTCAATCAGGTGACCCCCGACGTCGTGGCCGGCTGCGCGTACCTGGAGGATCTGGGCTTCCGGGTGACCGAGGACATCGAGGACGAGGACGGTCTCGTCTACGCCGCCTGGTTCCGGCGCAAGTCGACCGTGCACGACACGGCCCTCACCGGGGGCGCCGGCCCGCGCCTCCATCACATCGCGTTCTCGACGCACGAGAAGCACAACATCCTGGCCATCTGCGACAAGCTGGGGGCGCTTCGCATGAGCGACGTGATCGAGCGCGGGCCGGGGCGGCACGGGGTCTCGAACGCGTTCTATCTCTACATCCGTGACCCCGACGGCCACCGCGTCGAGATCTACACCCAGGACTACTACACGGGCGACCCCGACAACCCGGTCGTGACGTGGGATGTGCACGATAACCAGCGCCGTGACTGGTGGGGCAACCCGGTGGTGCCCAGCTGGTACACCGACGCGAGCCTGGTGCTCGACCTGGACGGCAACCCGGTCCCGGTGGTCGACCGCGACAAGCCCAGCGAGCTCGAGGTGACCATCGGTGCCGACGGCTTCTCCTACACGCGCAAGGGCGATACCGAGAAGGGCTTCAAGCTCGGGACGCAGCTCTAGCCTCCGCGCCGTCAGGCGGCGAGGATCGTCAGCGCGAGTCCGACGGCGAGCGCGATCGCACCCAGCACCGCGATCGCCATGAACGCGTACGAGAGCATCAGGATCCTCCGGTCGTCACGAGTTCGGCGCCCGCCGCGGCGAGCTCCTCCAGGGCTGCGGCCGACGAGTCCGGTGCGACCCCCGCGACCAGGTCCGTGAGCACGCGCACGTGCCTGCCCGCCGCGATGGCGTCCAGCGCCGAGGCGCGCACGCAGTAGTCGGTCGCGATGCCGACGACATCCACGTCGGTCACGGCGAGCTCGTCGAGCGCCTCTGTCGTGGTGCCGCCCGCATCCGTCGTGCCCTCGAAGATCGAGTAGGCCGGCTTGCCCTGCCCCTTGCGGATGTGCACGTCGACGAGCGTCGTGTCGAGGGCCGGGTGGTAGTCGGCGCCCGGCTCCCCCGCCACGCAGTGTCGGGGCCAGGTGTCGACGAAATCGGGCGGGGCCGTGGTAGCGAAGTGCCCGCCGTTGTCGTCGTCGCCGTGGTGCCAGTCGCGCGAGGCGAAGACCACGTCGTACTCATCGGGATGCGCGCGCAGGTACGCGGTCACGCCCGCCGCAACTGCCGCGCCGCCGTCGACCCCGAGCGCTCCGCCCTCGGTGAAGTCGTTTTGCACGTCGATCACGAATAGCGCCCGGGTCACCAGTACCGCCCCATCAGAAGGCGGCGAGGTTCTCGCCGCATTTGTACACGCCCGTCACGACCGTGTCGAGCGCCTCTTTGGCATTGTCCTTGATCCCCGGCCCGATCGCATAGAACGCGAACGTCAGGATCGTGCCGTCCGCCGCATCCATGAAACCGGCCAGCGTGTAAGCCGTGTCGATCCAGCCGGTCTTGGCGGTCACATGGCCGCGCGCCACCGCGTTGTCGCCGGTGAACCTGCTTGCGAGTGTGCCCGACTTGCCCGCCACCGGCAGGGCGTCGCGCACGATGTCGAGGTTGTCCGAGCCCGCCTGAACGCGCCGCATGAACTGCGCCATGGTGTTCGCGGGCACGCCGTTGTTTTCGCTGAGCCCCGAACCGTCCACGATCCGGACCCGGCTCGCGGTCGTCGAGTCGTTGGGCCACAGCAGGCTCGGGATCGCCTGCTGCAGGGATGCGGCGCTGCCTCCCAGCCCGCCCTGCTTCGAGACGATGCGGGCCAGCATCTCGGCGAGTGTGTTGTCCGAGTTGAGCAGCATCTGCTTGATGAGCACACGCAGCGGCTGCGACTTGACCTCGCCCAGGAGCGTTCCGCCCGCGGCCGCACCCGTGCTGATGGTGACGTCGGCCGCGACGATGCCCCCGGAGTCGGCGTCGCGCAACGCCTGCAGGAAGGCCTTGCCCGCCCGCCCGATCGGGTCCGTGCTGCGCGGGCTGGTCTGCTTGGTCGGGTCGGCGCGGTCGCCGTCGACCTGCAGCGCGGTGACCTCGGAGTGGTAGCCGATGGTCTGCTCACTGCGCGCCCAGCTCTTGTCCCACTTGTCGGTGGTGCTCCAGTAGGTCGCGTCGAGCACCAGGCTCGTGATCTGCTGACCCGGGTAGGTCGCGCTGTACTTGGCGATGACGGCCGCGGCGAGCGAGCTGAGCTTGGGGGCGCCCGCGTACACGCTCTCGGTCCCGGGCGGCATGGCGCTCAGCGTGGCATCGCCTCGTCCGACCAGCACGATCGAACCGGGGGTACTGCCGGCGACGACGCTCGTCTTGATCTGGTAGTCGGCGCCCAGCTGGATGATCGCCGCCGACGCCGTCAGCACCTTGAGGACGCTGCCCGTGCGCTCGGCCGAGACTGCGCCGTAGGAGTACAGGATCTCGCCCGTGTCGGCGCGCGCGACCGAGCCCACCATGGTCATGAGCCGCGGGTCCTTGGTGAGCTTCACGATCGAGCATGTGCGCAGATCCGCGGTCGTCGGAATCGCGCTGGGCTGCGGCCGCGGCGGATCCTGGGTCTCCTCGGGCTCCGGGGTCTCGGCCGCTGCGGAAGTCGACCCGTACGCGACGCCCGCGAATACGGCTCCCGTGCCCAGCAGAACGAACGCCACTGTGAGCGCGGATACGAGCCACGCGGTCGGGTGCGCGCGGATGGCGCCGAGGATGCCGCCCTTGGGGGCATCGACGTCGCCGTCCGCCTTCGGGGCCCTCTGCGCCTTCGGTGCCTTCGGCTCCCGCGGCGGCTTCGGCTCCTTCCCGCGTTGGCGCGGTCGCAGCTGGTCGCTCACCCGGCCATGATAGGCGAGCCAGCTGAGCGGATCCGCTCGCTACTCCGCGGGGTAGCGCAGTCCGATCTGGGCGCGCACCTCGTCGAGCGTGCCCATGATGGCGACGGTCTGGTCGGGCGGCAGGATCTGCCCGCCCAGCGCGCCCGCGGCGACCAGCCGCTCGAGCTCCTCCGCCTGGAACTGCATCCCGCGCCCGGGCACCCGGCCGTCGAAGGACTCGAGCACCTCGCCGCCGGGCGCGATGACCCGGAACGCGGTCGGCGCGTACCAGATCGGGTCGATCTCCAGGTAGGCGTCGGTGCCGATGATCGCCGCGCGGTTGGGTCCCGCCGTGTCCAGGGCCGCGTTGAGGATCGCCTGCTGGCCGTCGTCGTAGCCCAGGATGACGGCGATCTGGCGGTCGACCCCGGTCACCGCGGGCGCGGAGTGCGCCTGCACGCTGACCGGCGCGCCGAAGACGTCCCAGGCGAACGACACCGGGTAGATGCCCAGGTCCAGGAGTGCACCACCCCCGAGATCGGGGTTGAGGATGCGGTGCTCGGGGTCCGAGGGCAGCTTCTGGGTGTGGTCGGCCAGCAGCGTGCGCACCTCGCCGAGTACGCCCTGCGCGAGCAGCTCGCGGATGCGCACCATGTGCGGCAGCCACCTGGTCCACATGGCCTCGAGCACCACGAGGCCCTTGTCGTGGGCGAGCTCGACCACCTGCGCGGCCTCGTCCGCGTTGAGGGTGAAGGGCTTCTCGACGAGCACGTGCTTGCCCGCCTCGAGGGCGAGCATCGCATCCGCCAGATGCGAGGGGTGCGGCGTCGCGACGTAGACGACGTCCACCTCGGGATCCTCGACCAGTCCGGCGTAGCTGCCGTAGGCGCGCGGGATGCGGTGCTCGGCTGCGAAGGCGTCCGCGGCCTCCTGCGTTCGGGATCCGACCGCGACCACGGGCGACCCCAGCACTCCGAGGTCATGCGTCATCTGCCCCGCGATCCAGCCGGTGGCGAGGATGCCCCAGCGCAGTCGATCCGTCATGCGGGAAAGCCTAGGGCGCGCGCAGGACCGGGCGCGCGGGCTGAGATCCGCGCGCCCGGAGTCGGCGGAAGGGGGATCGAACCAACGGTCCAGCACGGCCGCCGGGCAGGGCGGCGCGGTGTGGCGACGGGTCCCCCCACCCGTCGTCGTGCTGGCACGGTACGCCGGTCGGGACCGGCGCCTCAAGGCCCCGGTTAGGGGGACCCCGGCTCCGCCCCGCGTCCGCGCGGCCGCCAGGTGAAGTGGTGGGTGTGGATGGCGTGGTAGTCGAAGGTCTGCACGCCCAGCACCCCGGGCACCCCCCGCACGCCCTCGTTGACGAGTGCGTAGAGGGCGTCCGAGTCGGGCGCGATGAGTTCGACGAGCAGGTCGTAGGGGCCGGTGCCGATCACGAGATAGATGACCCCCTCGAGTGAGCCGATGCGGTCGGCGATCGCCCGCGCATCGCCCTGGACGCTGACGCCCACCATGGCCATGCGCTCGTAGCCGAGACGTTTCGGGTCGGTCACCCCGACGACCTCCATAACGCCGCGCTCCTGGAGGCGCAGGACCCTCAGGCGCGCCCCGCCCGCCGACAAACCGACGAGCTCGCCCAGCTCCGCGTAGCTCAGCCGGCCGTCGCGCTGGAGGGCCACGATGAGCGCCTGGTCGATGTCGTCGAGGTCGATATCCATGAGTGCCGATCCTATCTCAATGACGATTCGTTAGTGGTGTACCGTTTGCCGTGTCGAATCATCAGCGCTATGCTCGCAGCGCCATGAGCGTCTTCGACTACCGCGATCACCCCGTCCTTCGGCGTCCCGAGGCGACCGCCTCGGACGCGAGCGCGATCGCGGCGGAGCGCCACGGCATCCAGAGCGCACCCGTCGAACTCGGCAGCAACCAGGATCGCAACTTCCTGTTCGACCACGACGGGCACCGTGCGGTGCTCAAGCTCTCCAACGCCGTGTTCGGCGAGGACGAGCTGGCGGCGCAGGACCTCGCCGCCGCGGCGGTCACCGGCGCGGGGCTGCGCGCCCCCGCGACCATCCCCGCCGCCGACGGTTCGGCGATCGGCGTCGCGGAGCTTCCCGGTGGCCCCTACCGGGTGCGCCTGCTCGGGTACGTCGAGGGCGAACCCCTGACCGGCACCGGTCCCTTCACCCCGGAACGCGCTCGCGAGCTGGGCGCCCTGTCCGCACGCGTCGCGCTCGCGCTGCGCGGACTCGACCACCCCGGCGCCCGGCAGATCACCCAGTGGAACCTGCGCATCGCCGGCGAGGTCATCGCGCTGACCGCCCCCGCGATGGCCGATCCGGCCCGGCGCTCGCGCGTCGAGGAGGTCGTGGCTGGCGCTCTCGCCGCGCTCGAGCCGGTGCGCGACCGGCTGCGCACCCAGGTCATCCACGGCGACCTCACCGACGACAACGCGGTGCAGTCCGCCGAGGGCGCGATCGACGGGGTCATCGACTTCGGCGACGTCGCGGAGAGCTGGACGGTCGCCGAGCTGGCCGTCACCGCCGCCTCGGTGCTGCACCACAACCCGCGAGACCCGCTCGTCGTGCTGGAGACCATCGCGGCCTTCCACGAGCTGCTGCCGCTCGAGGACGCCGAGCTCGACGCGCTCTGGCCGCTCGTGCAGCTGCGCGCGGCCGTGCTGGTGCCGAGCGGCGAACAGCAGGTGAGCCTCGAGGCCGACAACGCCTACGCCGCCGAGAACCGCGCGGCCGAGTGGCGCTCGTTCGTCACCGCGAGCGACCTGGATGCCGCCACCATGCGCGCGCTGATCGGCTGGCGGCTGGGTGCGTGGTCGGCTCCGATCGCGCTGGGGGCGCCTGTCGTACCCCTGCTGGACGCGAGCGCGGCCACCCGGCTCGACCTCTCCGTCACGAGCCCCGCGCTCGATGAGGGGGCCTGGCTCGAGGACGGCATCGAGCAGCGGCTCTTCGGCGACGCGGGTCACGCCGTCACGACCTGGGGGCAGCCGCGTCTCACACGCGCCGCCCCGCGCTCGCCCCGCGGGGTGCCGACCGTTCCCCTGGGTGTGGAGGTCGCGGTGACCGCGCCCACCCCGGTTGTCGCGCCCGCGGCGGGAACCGTGCGGAACGAGGGCGACGCGGTCGTGCTGACCACGGGCGAGATCGAGCTCTGGCTGAGCGGCCTCGCCGCGGTCGGCGCTTCCGACGGATCGCGGGCCGGGGAGGTCGCGGCCGGGGATCTCCTCGGGGAGCTGGCGCCGCATCCCGCCCGCCTGCACGTGCAGCTCTCGCGCGCTCGGGGCACGCGCCCGCCCGCTTTCGTGCCGCCCGCGCACGCCGGGGTGTGGCGGCGGGTGTGCCCCGACCCCTCGGTGCTGCTCGGGCTCGATCCGGTCCCGGATGCCGCGCCCACCCCCGAGGCGGTGCTCGCCGCCCGGGACGCGAGCTTCGCCGGAGTGCAGGAGCACTACTACGCGCATCCGCCCCGCATCGAGCGCGGCTGGCGCGAGCACTTCGTCGACACCGATGGCCAGACCTACCTCGACATGGTCAACAACGTGGCGACCACGGGGCACGCGCACCCGCGGCTCGTGGCGGCGGTCGCGCGGCAGTGGGCGCTGCAGAACACCAACTCGCGCTTCCACTACGCGGCCGTGGCCGAGTTCAGCGCGAGGCTGGCGGCGCTCGCGCCCGAGGGACTCGACCAGGTGTTCCTGGTCAACAGCGGCAGCGAGGCGGTCGACCTGGCCCTGCGCCTGGCGACCACCGCGACCGGGCGGCCGAACATCCTCGCGCTGCGCGAGGCCTACCACGGCTGGACGATCGGCTCGGACGCGGTGTCCAGCTCGATCGGCGACAACCCGCGCGCTCTCACGACCCGGCCGTCGTGGGTGCGGCTCGTGGACCCGCCCTACCGGGTCGACGTCGCCTCGTCGCTGGCCTCGCTGGACGCGGCCCTCGGTGACGACACGGCCGGATTCATCGCCGAGGCGATCTTCGGCAACGGCGGTGGCGTGCTGCTGCCGGACGGCTACCTCGCCGAGGCGTACACGCGCGTGCGCGCCGCGGGCGGCCTGTGCATCGCCGACGAGGTGCAGGTCGGCTACGGGCGGCTGGGCGAATGGTTCTGGGGCTTCCAGCAGCAGGGCGTCGTGCCCGACATCATCACGATCGCGAAAGCCATGGGCAACGGCCATCCGCTCGGCGCCGTCATCACCTCGCGCGCCGTCGCCGAGGCCTTCGCGGCCGAGGGCTCGATGTTCTCCTCCGCGGGCGGCAGCCCGGTGTCGTGCGTGGTGGGCATGACCGTGCTCGACATCATGGAGGACGAGCACCTGGTCGAGAACGCGCGTGTCGTCGGGGGCGCATTGCGCGCGGGACTGCTCGCGCTCGTTTCCCGGCATGGCCTGATCGGCGCGGTCCACGGTCGGGGGCTCTACCTCGGGGTCGAGCTGGTGCGCCCCACCGGGGAGCCGGCCACCGCCGAGACCGCCGCGGTGTGCGAGGCGCTGCTCGAGGAGGGCGTCGTCATGCAGCCCACCGGCGACCACAAGAACGTGCTCAAGATCAAGCCGCCTCTGCTGCTGGCCCCCGAGAGCGCGGAGTACTTCGTGGCGGCGCTGGACCGGGTGCTGGGCGGCCTCTCATGACGATAGGTGGGCATGCCTTCCTCGAGCGCATCAGTTCCGCGTCATATAGGACGCCGAACTGATCGGCAGCTCAAAGGAGCATCTGCTCCCCCCAACGAGATCTGCCCGTGCGGTCAAGTCCTGAGCGCGAGCTCCACGATCGGGATGTCCGGCTCGTCGAGCCCCTGCGCGACCGCCATGGCGTCGTGCAGCTTCTCCCACGCGGCGGGGTGCTCCGCGGTGTACTCCTCCAGGCGGGATCGCGACCCGGCCGCGTCGAGGAGGCGCACCTCCGCGGGGACGTGGGATCGCATCCCGATCGAGACGAACGCGACGCCGTTCGCCTGCAGGTTGCGATACCACTGGGCGCGCGGGCCGAGGCCCGACGCCACCACCACGAGGTCGGGCTCGGGGCGCCCGACGACCTCGAGCACCACGAACCTCCGCTCGCCCGAGCTGCGGCCGCGATGCTCGATCATGCACAGCCGCCCCCCGAAGATCCAGCCGAGCCGGGCGCGGAACGCGCCGATCGGGATGCGCATGAGCCAGCGGGTGCGTAGCAGGCGCGCCATGAGGCGGCTACCGGATGCGGTCATGGTTCCAGTGTGCGCCTGCGCGCACGGCGCAAGGGCGCAAGGCGCAAACAATTCGTCGATGGAGCCACCTGTGGGAATCGAACCCACGACCTTCTCATTACGAGTGAGACGCTCTGCCGACTGAGCTAAGGTGGCGCGGCCGCAGGGGCCGACGGCAATCATAACGGACGCGGTGCACCGCGGTTCACGGCAGACGCGCGACCCGGCGGGGCGGCGTGCCCTCACGCGCCGGCGGCGAGCACGAGCGGCAGCTCCCGGAACGCGTCGTCGAGGCGGTCCTGCAGGGAGGCGTGCTCTCCGTTGTCGTCCATCCACCGCATCCAGGCGTGCCGCATGCCGGCGACGGCCACGAGCGCGGTGAGCCGTGCGCGCGCGCGCAGCACGGGCTCGTCCGCCGCCAGCGCCGGGTCGCGGGCGGCGAGCCGGCGCGCCACGATGTCGATGAGCGCGGCCTCGAAGCGGTGCAGACTCGCCCACCGGCGGGCCGACAGCTCGGGGTCGCTCTTCATGAGGGCGCGCCGGAGACGGATGACCTCCTGATCGCGGAGCGCGATCGCGATCGCCCCCGAGAACAGCCGGGCCAGCGCCGGCAGGATCGGCCCGGCGTCGTCGACGAACTCCTGCTGTGCCGCCTCGCTCGGCGGCGTCAACCCGTCGCCGATGATGGCCTCCTCCTTGGAGGCGAAGTAGTTGAAGAAGGTGCGGGGCGACACGTCGGCGACGCGGGCGATCTCGTCGATCGTCACGGCATCCAGCCCGCGTTCGTGCACCAGGGTGATCGCGGCGACCTGGATCGCACGCCGGGTCGCGAGGCGCTTGCGCTCGCGCAGGCCGGGTTCGGGGTCGGGTGCGGTCACCCGACCATTCTTGCACAGAGTGCAAGTTTGCACCCCGAACCCGCCGGCGAGGCCGACCGATAGGCGAGCGCAGCGGTCTCAGCAGTCCGGATCCGCCGCGGGCACCGCGCCGTCGATGAAGAAGTCGTCCACCGTGCCGTCGATGCAGTCGTTGAACTTGTTGTACGCGGTGTGGCCCTCCCCGTGCAGGGTCACCAGGTGCCCGTGCTCGAGCTGGTCGGCGAGCGCCTGCGCCCACACGTAGGGCGTCGCCGGGTCGTTGGTCGTGCCGAGCACCAGGATGTCGGGCGAACCGGGGGCATGGATCGGCCCGCGCTCGTGTGCGGGCGGGAACGGCCAGTCGACGCAGCTGAGCGCTCCGTACGACATGCGCGGACCGAAGACGGGCGCCGCCGCGGCGAGCTCGGCCGCCTCCGCCCGCATGACCGCCACGTCCGGGTCGCCTCCGGCGTAGTCCAGGCAGTTGATCGCGATGTTGGCCTCGATCGTGTTGCCCGTGTACGTGCCGTCCGGGTTGCGCTCGTAATAGCTGTCGGCGAGGAAGAAGGCCACCCGGGTCTCGCCCTGGATCACCTCGTCGAACAGCAGGTCGAGGTAGCCCCAGGTGTCCTGGCTGTACAGCGGCAGGATGATCGCGAAGAACAACGTGCCCGCGCTCATGACCCGGCCGTCCTCGCCTGTGACCGGGCTCGCGGTCACCGCGTCGAGCAGCCCCGCGATCTGCCGCCGCGCACCGTCGACCGAACGGAACGGGCACCCCTCCCGCTGCACGCAGTCGGTCAGGTACGCGGTGAGCGCGCTCTCGAACCCGACCGCCTGGGTCTTCGTGACGTCGAAGTCGCTCGTGGACGGGTCCAGCGCCCCGTCGATCACGAGCCGGCCCACGTTGCCGGGGTAGAGCTCGGCGTAGGTCGCCCCGAGATAGGTGCCGTACGAGTAGCCGAGGTAGTTGAGCTTCGCGTCACCCAGCACCGCGCGCAGCAGGTCGAGGTCGCGCGCCGCGCTCACGGTGTCGACGTGCTCGAGCAGAGCGCCGGTGTGCTCGAGGCAGTCCTGCCCGAACCGGTCGTTGACCTCGGTGGACGCCGCGATCCACTCGTCGCCGCCGACCGGCGCGGGCAGCGGGTCGTACAGGAACGCGTCGAGCGAGGACGGGTCGTCGTAGCAGCTCACCGCGCTCGAGCGCCCCACCCCGCGCGGGTCGAAGCCCACGATGTCGTAGCTGCCCTGCAGGCGCTCGGTCGTGGCGTAGTCGATGCTGTCGTGGATGAAGTCGTAGCCGGAGCCGCCCGGCCCGCCCGGGTTGACCAGAAGCGAACCGAGCCGCTGCCCGGTGGCCGGCTGCCGGATGAGCGCGAGCTCGATGCTCTCGCCCGCCGGGTCGTCCCAGTCCATGGGCGCCTTCGCGGTCGTGCACTGCATGCCGTCGCCGCACGGGCTCCAGACCAGCACCTGGTGGTAGTAGTCCGCGAGCCCCGGCGCCACGTCCTCCCCGGTGGGAGTGGATGTCGTGGCCGGCCGGGCGGGCAGGAACCAGGACGCGCACCCGGTCAGCGAAACCGTCGCCGCGACCACGAGCGCGGTGAGCGCGAGGGACGCGCGGGAGTGCCGCCGGGTCATCGGGCGCCCTCCCGCACGGCGCTGACCAGCATGGCCTCGAGGGCGAGCGCGGGCGCGACGTTGCCCTCGATGCGCTCGCGCGCCTGGGCGATCGCGTCGAGGGTGCGCAGGGTGTCCGCGGGCTCGCAGCGGGCGGCCGCCGCATCCAGCTCGCCCTGGATCGCGAGGTTGACCGGCTCGGACCCGACCCCGAGCTGGATGAGCAGGATGTCGCGGTACAGCGAGAGCAGGTCGACCAGGATGCGGTCGATGCCGTCGCGGAGGCTCCGGGTCGCGCGGCGCTTCTGGTCGTCCTCGAGCGCCTTGATCTGCCCCCGCAGACCCGGTGGCACCGCGGCGCCCGGCTCGATGCCGAGCGAGCGCAGGGCGCGCTCGCGCTCTTCGGCGTCGTGCTCTTCCGTGAAGGCCTTCGCGTCGTCGGTCGCGAGCGCGACGAGCTCGGTCGCGGCGAGCACCGCACCCGCGACGCTGCGGATGCCCAGCGCCAGCTCCAGGGTGCGACGCCGCCGGTCGCGAGCCTCCTCGCTCGTCGCGAGCCGGTGCGCCATCCCGATGTGGGACTGCGCCTCGCGGGCCGCGCGCTCGGCCTCCGCCGGGCTCACCCCGTCGCGGCGCACGATGAGCTCAGCCACCTCGGTCACCGCGGGCGTGCGCAGTCGCACCGTCCGCACGCGCGAACGGATGGTCGGCACCAGGTCGGCCGCGCTCGGCGCGCACAGGATCCAGACGGTGCGCGGCGGCGGCTCCTCCAGGGCCTTGAGCAGAACGTTCGAGGTGCGCTCGGTCATGCGGTCGGCGTCCTCAACGACCATGACCCGGTAGCGCCCGACCGACGGCGAGAACTGGCTCGCCGCGACGAGCGAACGGACCTCGTCGATCGTGATCGTCACGCGTTCGGTCGCGAGCACCCCCAGATCGGGATGCGTGCGCGCCGCCACCTGCGCCTCGGTCGCCTCCTCCTCGCCCGGGCGCGCGATGAGCGCGGCGGCGAACGCGTAGGCGAGGATCGAGCGGCCGGAGCCCGGCGGGCCCGTGATGAGCCAGGAGTGGGTGAGGCCGTCCTCGGCCGCGGCAGCGCGCGCGATCGCGATCGCCTCCGTCTGACCGGTCAGGTCGTCCCATCCCATGCGCGCTCCTCCGGCTGCAATCTATCCGAGGCCGCCGTCGCCCACAGCACCGCCCGTCACGAGGCCCTCACAGCAGCGTCGCGACGCGTGCGCGGATGCCCTCCGCGAGCTCCTCCACCGGGAGCGTCGCGTCCAGCACCAGGAATCGCGCGGGCTCGGCGGCGGCGAGATCGAGGTAGCCCTGCCGCACACGGGCGTGGAACTCGGCCGCCTCCGCCTCGAGCCGGTCGTAGCGGGTACGGGCCTCGTCGAGCCGGGCGCGCCCGGTCTCGACGTCGATGTCGAGCAGCACGGTCAGGTCGGGCAGCAGCCCGCCGGTCGCCCATAGCGAGAGGTCGCGCACCTCGGCCGGGTCGAGCACGCGACCCGCCCCCTGGTAGGCCACCGAGGAGTCCAGGTAGCGGTCCTGGATGACGATGTCGCCGCGCTCGAGCGCGGGCCGCACGACCGTGGCGATGTTGTGCGCGCGGTCGGCCGCGTACAGCAGCGCCTCGGCGCGCGGGGCGATGTGCCCCCGGCGGTGCAGCACGAGTTCGCGCACCTCGAGCCCGAAGTCGGTGCCCCCCGGCTCCCGGCTGTGCACGACCGTGCGCCCCTGCCCGGTCAACCACGCGGTGAGCAGCTCGGACTGGGTCGACTTGCCCGACCCGTCGCCGCCCTCGAAGGTGAGGAACAGGCCGGGCACGCCGGTCACTTCCGGGCCGGCGTGCGCCGGGCCTTCGACGCGGGCTTCTTGGCCGGGCCCTTGGCGCGCCGGTCGGCCAGCAGCTGCACGGCCCGCTCGAAGTCGATCGCCTCCACGTCCTCGCCGCGCGGGATGGTCGCGTTGGTCACCCCGTCGGTCACATAGGGTCCGAACCGGCCGTCGCGCACGCGGATCGGCTTGCCGCTGACCGGGTCGGCGTCGAACTCCTTGAGGGCGCTGCTCGGTCGGCGCGCCCCGTACTTGGGCTGCGCGAAGACCTCCAGCGCCCCGGCGAGGTCGATCGTGAAGATCTGCTCCTCGCTCTCCAGCGACCGGCTGTCGGTGCCCTTCTTGAGGTAGGCGCCGTACCGGCCGTTCTGCGCGGTGATGTCCTCGCCCGACTCCGGGTCCTGCCCGACGACGCGCGGCAGGTCGAGCAGCCGGATCGCGGTCTCCAGGTCGATCGCCGCCGGGTCCATGCTCTTGAACAGGGATGCCGTGCGCGGCTTGGGTGCCGCATCCTTCTTCTTCTTCTTCGCGGGCTTCTTCTTCGGCTTGGCGGGCTCGACCAGCTCGCCGGTCGCCGGATCGACCGCGACGCCCTCGTCGGCCTCGTCCACCTTGAGGACCACCGCGTCTGCCGCGGTCTCGGCCGGCGGCTCGGGGTCGAGCTCGGTCACATAGGGGCCGTAGCGGCCGTCCTTGGCGACCACGAGCTTGCCGGTCGCCGGGTTGATGCCGAGCTCTCGGTCGCCCGCAACGGGTGCGTCGATGAGCTCGCGCGCCTTCTCGGGCGTGAGCTCGTCGGGCGCGAGCGTGTCGGGCACGTTGACCCGGCGCGGGGTCTCGCTGCCCTCGACGGGCACCTCGAGGTAGGGCCCGTACCGGCCGATGCGCAGCGTGATGCCGTCGGCGATCCGGATCGAGTTGATGTCGCGCGCGTCGATGTCGCCCAGGTTGTCGATGACGGTGCGCAGGCCGCGGTGGCGGTCGCCGCCGTAGTAGAAGCCGCGCAGCCACTCGACCCGGTCGGCCTCGCCGTCGGCGATGCGGTCCAGGTCGTCCTCCATCTCGGCGGTGAAGTCGTACTCGACCAGATCGGCGAAGTGCTCCTCGAGCAGGCGCACGACGCTGAACGCGATCCAGTTCGGCACGAGGGCGGTGCCGCGCGGGGTCACGTACCCGCGGTCGATGATGGTCGAGATGATGCTCGCGTAGGTCGAGGGCCGGCCGATGCCGAGCTCTTCGAGCGTCTTGACCAGGCTCGCCTCGGTGTAGCGCGGCGGGGGCGTCGTCTCGTGGCCCTTCGCTTCGAGGGCGCCCAGGTCGAGCACCTGGCCCTGGGTCAGCGGAGGCAACTGACGCTGGTTCTCGTCCCCGGCATCCTGCTCGTTGCGCTCCTCGTCGTGCCCCTCCTCATAGGCGGCCAGGAAGCCGCGGAAGGTGATGACCGTGCCCGAGGCGGTGAACTCGGCCGTGCCCGACGCCGCGGTCGCCGCGGAGATGGTGACGGATGCCGTGGAGCCTCGCGCGTCGGCCATCTGCGAGGCGACGGTGCGCTTCCAGATCAGCTCGTAGAGCTTGAGGTCGTTGCCGCGTAGCACGGAGGCGAGTTCCGACGGGGTGCGGAAGACCTCGCCCGAGGGCCGGATCGCCTCGTGCGCCTCCTGCGCGTTCTTGGACTTGCCGGTGTAGACGCGAGGCTTCTCTGGCACCGAGTCGGCGCCGTAGAGCTTGGTCGCCTGGGTGCGCGCCGCCGTGATCGCCTGCTGCGAGAGGTTCGGCGAGTCGGTGCGCATATAGGTGATGTAGCCGTTCTCGTACAACCCCTGCGCGACGCTCATGGTCTGGCGGGCCGAGAACCGCAGCTTGCGCGCGGCCTCCTGCTGCAGCGTCGACGTCGTGAACGGGGCGGCGGGGCGGCGCGTGTACGGCTTGGTCTCGAGCGCGGAGACCGTGAACGATGTCGAGTCCTCGCGCAGAGCCGCGGCGAGCCGCTCGGCCCCGGTCTCGTCGAGGGCGACCGCGTCGCCGGTCAGCTGCCCGCGGTCGTCGAAGTCACGACCGCTGGCGACCCGTCGGCCGTCGAGCCGGGCGAGCTTCGCCTCGAAGGGCGAACCGGCCGCGCCGACCTGCGGCGCCAGCTCGGCCAGCAGGTCCCAGTAGGACGCCGAGACGAACGCGAGGCGCTCGCGCTCGCGATCCACCACGAGCCGGGTCGCGGCGGACTGCACGCGCCCCGCGGACAGACCCGGCCCGACCTTGCGCCACAGCACGGGCGAGACCTCGTAGCCGTAGAGCCGGTCCAGGATGCGACGGGTCTCCTGCGCGTCGACCAGCGCGGTGTCGAGGTCGCGCGGACTGTTGCGGGCGGCGTCGATCGCATCCCTGGTGATCTCGTGGAACACCATGCGCTTCACCGGCACGGTGGGTTTGAGCACCTCGAGCAGGTGCCACGCGATGGCCTCGCCCTCGCGATCCTCATCCGTGGCGAGGTAGAGCTCGTCGGCCGTCTTGAGCGCCTTCTTGAGATCGGCGACGGTGCGCTTCTTCTCCTCGCTCACCACGTAATACGGAGTGAAGCCGTTCTCGACGTCGATCGAGAACTTGCCCAGCGACCCCTTCTTCAGCTCGGGGGGAAGGTTCTTGGGCTCGATCAGGTCGCGGATGTGACCCACCGACGCCTGCACCTCGTAGCCGTCGCCGAGGTACTGCGCGATGGTCTTGGCCTTCGCGGGCGACTCGACGATGACCAGCTTCTTGGTCTCGGGCACTGCACTCCTTACTATCCGGGGACACCATACACACGAGATCAGGGGGTCGGCTCACACCGTCCCCGACCGTCATCGCGTGTCCTGGATGAGGGAGACCCGTCGACACGCTCACGGCGGCCCCGCCGTGGAACGGGCGGTCGCCCCGGCCGGACCCGCGCGCACCGAAACCTGGACGGTCGCGACCAGTCCGTCCACCTGGCACCCGGTCAGTGCGGTTCGGTTCGCGGCGGCCACCCGTGCCGCGAGTTCGCACGGCTCCCCCGCGATCGCACCGGATGCCCCATCGGCGGCGGCGAGTGCCGCCGCGTCCGCCGCCCCGATCGCGCGCTGACGCACGGTGAGCGCCGCTCCCAGTACGAGTACGGCCGAGGAGCAGGTCACCAGCGCGCCCACGAGCGCCAGGGCGAGCACGGAGCCCGCCCCCGCATCCTCGGCGAGCCGCACGGCTACCGGCCCCCACCGAGCGCGCACGAGGTCGCCGTGACCCGCATACCGAGCCGGGCGGCGAGACCGCTCGGGGTGTACCGGACCGTCGCGCACACCAGACTGCCGCGCGCCGAGCGCGTGACGCTCGCACCGGGCAGCTGACGCTGCAGGTGGGCGGCCACCGCCACGCCGCCCTCGCCCCTCGCCCACGAGCGCGCCGCATCCGCCGCCGCATCCTGCGCCCCAAGTGAGGCCCTCGCGACCTGCACTCCGCCCAGGGCCACGGCGAGCACGAGCAGCACGGCGGGAAGCGCGACGGCGAACTCGGCGGTCGCCCCACCCGTCTCGTCGGCCGGCCGCATCACCCGCCCACGCTCAGAGCCGAGCGGACGAGCCCGGTGAGGATGCCCTGCACCTCGCCCGACCTCAGGATGACCACGAGAAGCCCGGCGAAGCCGACGGCCGCCATGATCGTGATCGCGTACTCGGCCGTCGCGGCGCCGCGATCGCTTGCCAGCCGCCGGATGATGCTCTCCTCGCGCGGGAGCCGGGTCGAGCCCATCGTGCCCTCCTCTGATGTAGCTGCGTCGGGCACGAGCGATCACCATCGTGCCCCGACACGTCCGCCTCGCTGACTCGCGGGACGCGATCCGGGGAACGACTCACACCGCGAGCGCTGTGGACGACAGGATCGCGATGCCGATCGGCACCACGCCCAGAAGCACGAAGGCGGGGAGGACGCACAACCCGAGAGGCAGCAGCAGCCGGGACTCCAGCAGGGCGATGCGCTCCGCCGCGGACGCCCGCGCCTCCCGGCGCGCGGCGTCTGACTCGGCGCGCAGAAGTCCGGCCACCGGCACCCCGGCGCGCTGTGCGAAGGCGACCACGGCATCCGCCCCGTGGCCAGGATCCACTCCGGACGCCCGGCACGCATCGGCGACCAGCTCGCGTGCACGCGCGGGCGGCAGCCCGCCGGACATCGCGAGGGCGAGCAGTTCGCACCCGATTCCCGGCGCCGGATCGCTCTCCCGCGCCCACCGCAGGAGCCGCCGGTTCCAGCGCACCGCGATCCACATCAGCACGCCGGCAGCGCCCGCGCAGACCAGTCCGGGAACGGAGGCGAACGCCCCGAGCATGTCGAAGCCGAGGAGCGCCCCCATCGCCACGGCGACGACCGGGAGGGCCAGCACGACCCGGCTGGTGGCGCGCGGTCCGGCCAGCGCGACCTCGACGGCGCGGGCGTCGGCTCCGAGCCCGCGCAGCACCTCCGCGGTGCGCTCGAGCGTCGGTGCGAGTGGCGCGCCCGCCTCGGCGGCCACCCACCACACCGCGGCCAGCACACCCCAGGCACGGGCGCCCACGTCCCCGGGCGCGTCCCGCCCCTCCACCGCGCTCGACCCAACCGCCGCGCTCCTCCCCGCCGCCGCGCTCGACCCAGCCGCCGTCCTCCACCCAGCCGCCGCACCCACCGCACCCCCTGCGCCCGGCCGCGCGAGCGCGCCGATCCGCGCCGGAAGGTCGGCGGCGGACTCGATCCCGTCGACCACGACGGCCGCGGGACCATCGGGATCGGCCTCGGCGACCGAGCGCCACGCCCCCAGAGCGGGCAGCCCGGCGGCGGTCAGCACCGCGAGCCGGTGCACGAGCGCGGCGACGCCCTCGATCTCCTGCGCCGCGCTCACGACTCCCCCGTGAGCCCGTGGACCGTCAATCGTCCGCCCGCGTCCAGCGCGAGCTCCCCGAGCGCGCTCAACCGACGCCCCTCCGCCGCGCGTTCCACGTGCAGGACCGCGTCGAAGGCGCTGACCGCCTGACGCGCCACGGCATCCGCATCGAGCCCCGCGAGCGAGCCCAGCGCCTCGAGCCGCGCGGGCACGTCGGCGAGCGAGTTCGCGTGCAGCGTGCCCGCGCCGCCGTCGTGCCCGGTGTTGAGCGCGGACAGCAGCTCGCGCAACTCGGGCCCCCGGCACTCGCCGACCACCAGCCGGTCGGGCCTCATGCGCAGCGCCTCGCGCACGAGGCGGTCGAGTCCGATCGCACCGGCGCCGTCGAGGTTGGCCTGCCGCGCCTCCAGGGCGACGACGTGCGGATGCGCGATGCGCAGTTCGGCGACGTCCTCGATGACGACGATGCGCTCGGTCTCGGGAGCGCTCCCCAGCAGCGCCCCGAGCAGCGTCGTCTTCCCCGAGCCGCCCGCCCCGGTCACCAACAGGTTCGCCCGGCGCGTGACCAGCTCGCGCACCACCGCAGCGCCGTGCAGCGCGAAGAAGCCCCCGGCCTCCAGCTCGCCCAGATCGAGCGGTCGGGATCGCGGCAGCCGCACCGAGAGCACGGCACCTCCCGGCGACACGGGTGGCAATACCGCGTGGACGCGGATGCCGTGCCCGAGTCTCACGTCGACGCAGGGCGTCGCCTCGTCCACGTGCCGCTCCCCGGCCGCGATGAGCCGCACGGCGAGGTCACGCGCCTCGGCCCGGGGGACCGTCGTCCCCGCGACCCGCTCGGCGCCGGCGCCGCGGTCGACCCAGACGCTGCCGTCCGGGTTGACGAAGACGTCGGTGACCGCGTCGTCCCGCACCCAGGGCGCGAGCACGCCGAAGACCGCGGGGTCGAACGGCCTTTCCCGTGCCATCGCCGACGGCGCCGCCTGCGCCACGAAGCCACCCATCCGACCACCGTGCCGCGCTGCGATCCCGCGCGCGGCACGGGAGCCGCATCCGTGCACAACGCATCCCGGATCCCTACGGGAGGGAGCCGACCCGCCGACGAAAACTGAGGACTTTAGGGGCAGAGCCGTTCCGGGCTCGTGGCACGGAGAGTGTGGACGGCAGCCGCCGCCCACACTCTCCTCAGTTTTCGTCGACGCCCGCGCTACGGGCGCCGCGCCACTACGTGCGCAGGATCGTGCCGCCCGCGCGGACGCGGGACACCGCATCCACGGTCGCCGCGAGCACGAGCACGCCGCCCGTCACCAGGTAGTTGACGCCGGCCGGCAGGTTGAGCAGGCCGAGCCCGTTGGTGATGACCGCGATCACGAGTGCGCCGATCGCGGCGTGGATGAGCCGCCCGCGTCCGCCGAACAGCGAGACGCCGCCGACCACCGCCGCCGCGACGCCCGAGAGCACCAGGTCGCGGCCGGCAGCCGCATCCACCGAGCCCACCTTGCTGATCGAGAACAGCCCGGCGAAGACCGCGAGGAAGGAGCACACGATGAACGCCGTCCAGCGGATCGTCACGACCTTGATGCCCGAGCGGCGCGCGGCCTCCGGGTTGCCGCCGATGGCGTAGATGTAGCGGCCGTACTTGGTGCGATCCAGCACGAAGGTGCCGACCCACAGGATCACCAGCACGAACGGCACCACGATCGGCACGCCCTCCACGATGTTGCCGCCGACCTCCTGGCCGTTGAGGATGGTGGGCGCCTGACCGCGGTTGCGGTTCAGCAGGAAGACCGCGAGCCCGCCGAGCACGGCGAAGACCGCGAGCTTGGCCCAGACCAGCGCGATCGTGCGGTTCGGCACGCCCGCCGCCGAGCGCCGGCGCCGGTCGACGAACGAGGTCACCCCCGAGACCAGCAGCACGACCACGAGCATGACCCAGCCGCCCCAGGTGGGCAGGTTCGAGTTCTGGATCGCCAGGATCTCGGGGATCTGCACGCGGTACAGCCCGCCCGAACCGATGACGATGAGCTCGAGTCCCTGCAGCCCCAGGAACAGGCCCAGCGTGACGACGAAGGACGGGATCCCGACCCTCGCGACGAAGAACCCGATGAAAGTGCCGATCGCGATGCCGATCAGGAAGGCGACCGCCAGCGCGACGATCCAGTTCACGCCCTGCACGTTGACCAGCACGATGAAGATGCACATCGTGACGCCCGCGGTCACGCCCGCGGACAGGTCGATCTCGCCGAGCAGGATCACGAACACGAGCGCCATACCCAGCATGACGAGCGTCGCCGCCTGCGTCATGAGGTTGGCGAAGTTGCGCTCGGTGAAGAAGAACGGGCTGAGCAGCGAGAACAGGACGCTGAGCACCACGAACCCGCCCACCGCGGGCAGGGCGCCCATGTCGCCGGCCCGCACGCGCTGCCACCAGGCGCCCACCTGGTCGAGGATGCCGCCCTCCTGCCCGCTACCGATCAGGTCGACGGATGTCGTGGCCAGGTCGCCCGTGAGGTCGCCGCGTTCCTGCGTGGTGCTCATGCGCTGACCCCCATCGTCTTGGTCCCGGTGATGTAGCCCACGACGTCGTCGCGCGTGGTGGCACGGGTCTCGAGGTCGGCGACCATCTGTCCCAGGTAGAGCACGCTGATGTGGTCGGCGACCGCGAAGACGTCGGCCAGGTTGTGGCTGATGATGATGACCGCGACGCCCTGATCGGCCAGGCGCCGCACCAGGGCGAGCACCTGTTCGGTCTGGGCCACGCCGAGCGCCGCCGTCGGCTCGTCGAGGATGACGACGCGCGCCTTCTTGAGGACGGCGCGCGCGATCGCGACCGTCTGGCGCTGCCCGCCGGAGAGCGATGAGACCTTCTGCCGCACCGACTTCACGGTGCGCACCGAAAGGGAGCGCAGCGTGTCGGAGGCCTCGCGCTCCATGCGGCCCTCGTCGAAGGTGCCGAGCCGGGTCTCCTCCCGGCCGAGGAACATGTTCTGAACGATGTCCAGGTTGTCGCACAGCGCGAGGTCCTGGTACACCACCTCGACACC
The DNA here is from genome assembly GCA_019638805.1 of Microbacteriaceae bacterium. Classification (GTDB taxonomy): domain Bacteria; phylum Actinomycetota; class Actinomycetes; order Actinomycetales; family Microbacteriaceae; genus JBDSKH01. Next base: position 652,678 of record JAHBTA010000001.1, read on the forward strand.
CAGACGGGATGCGTCACGCGGCGAGTGCAGGGAGACCTCCTCGCCGTCGAATCGCACCGACCCCGAGTCGTAGGGCTGAACGCCCGCGAGGCCCTTGATGAGCGTCGACTTGCCGGCGCCGTTGTCACCGACCAGCGCGGTGACCTTGCCGGGGTAGGCCCTGAGGCTGACACCCTTGAGAACGCTGACCGGGCCGAAGCTCTTGACCACGTCGGTCAGCTCGATGATGGGCACACTCATGCCGCTTCCTTTCCACGACGTCGATGTCGCGCTCGGCCGCGCATCCCCAGCGTGGCACGGGGGCGGGGCGGGAGTACAGAGAGGAAGGCCCCGGGCCGAGCCGCATGGGCACGACCCGTGGCCTTCTCAGGGGGGACTAGCTGATGCCGTACTCGGCGCAGGCAGCCGCGACCTCGCCCTGGCAGAGCTCGGCGGCGTCGGCGTCACCCGCGTCGACAACGGTCTTGACCTTGTCCGGACCGACGAGCACCGGGGTCACCGCGATGTACGGCGTCCCGTCGTCGAGGGTCTGGTCGGCGGCCGGGGTCTCGCCGCTCAGCAGCGCGATCGCGGTCTCGACGGCGGCGTCGGCCTCGAGCTTCACGGGCTTGTAGACCGTCGCGGTCTGCTTGCCCAGCAGCACGTTCTGCAGGCCGGCGATCGAGGCGTCCTGGCCCGAGACCGGAACCGTCAGCCCGTTCTTGTCCAGGATCGTGATGACGCCCGCGGCGTTGGTGTCGTTGGCGACCCACACCGCGTCGACCTTGCCACCGAGCGAGGTCAGCGCCTGCTCGAAGTTGGTCGCCGACTTGTCGCCGTCCCAGACTCCCGGCGGCTCGGCGGCCGGCTTGATGCCGGCAGCCTCCATGACCGACACGGCGCCGTCGTGGAACATGGCGGCGTTCCCGTCCGCCGGGTCACCGCCCATGTAGACGACGATCGCGGTGGCCGGGTCCTTGCCCGCCGCGGCGAGCCCGTCGAGGATCGACTGACCCTCGAGCGCACCGACCTGGAAGTTGTCGAACGAGACGTAGTAGTCCGCGCCCGAGATCGGACGGTCGTAGGCGACGACCGGGATGCCCTCGGCCTTGGCCTTCTCGGCGACCGCGGCGCCCGCGCCGTTGTAGTCGACGAGCAGCATCACGCCGCAGCCCTTGCTGAGCTGCTGGTCCGCGATGGTCGCGTACTTGTTGGTGTCGCCCTGCGCGTTCTGGATGTCGGTCTCGAAGCCGGCGGCGTCGAGGCCCTCCTGCAGGTACTTGCGGTCGAGGTTCTCCCACCGCGGCGACGACGCGGCATCCGGGAGGATGACGCACGCCCGCGTGGATGCGGCGTCTCCGCCGCCGTCCCCGGTGCCCGAACAGCCCGCCAGAAGCAGCGCCGAGAAACCGGCGACCGCGACGGCGGAGATCAATGAAGGTGACTTCACAGATCTGCCCTTCTGTGATTGCAGAGGCTGACCCCTCTGGGGTGCCGCCGTCATCCTTGGCGGTGGCAAGCCCCATCATCACGCAATATGTCGTGCACGCAAACATATAAAGGTAACGCTTGGATAACGGTCGCCCGCGCGAGTCCGCGTACGTCGGCGCGGCGAAGCCCATGCAGAAGAAGCAGGCGGCATCGCCGTCCGGCGGCCGCGCCGCCGCACCACCACGGAGAACCAGCACCCCGGCGACGCGTCCGGAAAGCACTCCAGAAAACAGAGGGGCGGCGCCCATTGGGGGGAACGGGCGCCGCCACAGCAACGCTGGATTGGGGGGAATCGCGGGCGCTGCGTATCCGAGCATGCGCTCGGTTGAGTTGCAGTGTACTCCAAAAGGGGGACCGTGCAACCGGCCCGCGCGGGCCGGTTTAGGATCGGGAAGGTACCGATTTCGACATCTCGCGACCATCCAGGCTCGGCCGCGGATCGACACGAGGATGACGACGTCCATGACATCGATTGACAGCCTGCTGCACGAGAACCGCACCTTCCCGCCGAGCCCCGAATTCGCCGCCCAGGCGATCGCCCAGCCCGAGATCTACGAGGCGGCGGCGGCCGATCGGCTGGGCTTCTGGGCCGAACAGGCCCGAGCCCTGCACTGGCACACGCCCTTCACGCAGACCCTCGACTGGAGCGACGCTCCGTTCGCGAAGTGGTTCGCGGACGGCCGGCTCAACGTCGCCTACAACTGCCTCGACCGTCACGTCGAGGCCGGCCATGGCGACCGGGTCGCGATCCACTGGGAGGGCGAGCCGGGCGACCAGCGCACCATCACCTACGCCGAGCTGACCGCCGAGGTCAAGCGCGCTGCCAACGCCATCGCGGCGCTCGGCGTCGGGCAGGGCGACCGGGTCGCGATCTATCTGCCGATGATCCCGGAGGCCGTGGTCGCCATGCTCGCGGTGGCCCGGCTGGGCGCGATCCACTCGGTCGTGTTCGGGGGCTTCAGCTCCGAGTCGCTGCGCGCGCGCATCGACGACGCCGAGGCCAAGCTCGTCATCACCGCCGACGGCGGGTGGCGCAAGGGCCGCGTCGTGACGCTCAAGGACACCGTCGACGCGGCCATCGAGGCCGACATCACCGACGGCAAGCCGAGCACGATCGAGCACGTGCTCGTGGTCAAGCGGGCCGAGAACGACATCGCCTGGATCGAAGGGCGCGACCTGTGGTGGCACGACGCCCTCGCGGCCGCACCGGCCGAGCACGAGGCCGAGGCGTTCGAGGCCGAGAACCCGCTGTTCATCCTCTACACCTCGGGCACCACGGGGCGCCCCAAGGGGATCCTGCACACCAGCGGCGGATTCCTCACCCAGACCGCCTACACGCACCAGAACGTCTTCGACCTGCACCCCGAGACCGACGTGTTCTGGTGCACGGCCGACGTCGGCTGGGTGACCGGGCACAGCTACATGGTCTACGGCCCGCTCGCCAACGGCGCGACCCAGGTCATGTACGAGGGCACCCCGGACACGCCGCACCCCGGCCGGTGGTGGGAGCTCATCGAGAAGTACAAGGTGACGATCCTCTACACGGCGCCCACCGCGATCCGCTCGTTCATGAAGGCGGGCAGGGAGGTGCCCGACCGGTTCGACCTGTCGAGCATCCGCCTCCTGGGCAGCGTGGGCGAGCCCATCAACCCCGAGGCGTGGATCTGGTACCGCGACGTGATCGGCGGCGGGAAGGTCCCCGTGGTGGACACCTGGTGGCAGACCGAGACCGGCGCCATCATGGTCAGCCCGCTGCCCGGCATCACGGCCGCGAAGCCGGGAAGCGCGCAGGTACCGCTGCCGGGCATCTCGATCGACGTGCTCGACGACGACGGGAAGCCGGTCGGCCCGGGCAAGGGCGGGCTGCTCGTCATCACCGAACCCTGGCCGTCGATGCTGCGCGGCATCTGGGGGGACCCGGAGCGCTACGTCGATACCTATTGGTCCAAGTTCGGCGACAAGTACTTCGCCGGAGACGGGGCGCACTACGACGAGGACGGCGACCTGTGGCTGCTGGGTCGGGTCGACGACGTCATGAACGTCTCCGGACACCGGCTCTCCACCGCCGAGATCGAATCCGCCCTCGTGTCCCACCCGATCGTCGCCGAGTCGGCGGTGGTCGGCGCGGCAGACGAGACCACGGGTCAGGCGGTCGTCGCGTTCGTCATCCTGCGGGTCGAGCACGCCGAGGATCACACGACCGAGGAGGCGGCGGTCCTGCTGCGCGGGCACGTGAGCGAGGCCATCGGCGCGATCGCTCGGCCGCGGAACATCTTCATCGTGACGGAGCTGCCCAAGACCCGGTCGGGCAAGATCATGCGTCGACTGCTGCGCGACGTCGCCGAGGGCCGGGCGGTCGGCGACACCACGACCCTCGCCGACACCACCGTCATGGAGGCGATCGCGGACCGGCTCTCCGGCGGCGTGCGCTCGGAGGACTGACCGCCCGCGAGCGAGGACGTTCGCGACACCCGAGCACGGTCGAACGTGCCCGGTCGAGCGCAAACGTGCTCGCTAGGCGAACTCGAGCACGACCTCGACCTCGACGGGCGAGTCCAGGGGCAGCACGGCGACGCCCACGGCGCTGCGGGCGTGCTGCCCCGACGCCCCGAAGACCTCGCCGAGCAGTTCCGAGGCACCGTTGATGACGCCGGGCTGCCCGGTGAAATCGGGGGCGGATGCGACGAAGCCCACGACCTTGACCACACGCGTCACCCGATCCAGCGACCCGATCGCGCTGTCCGCCGCGGCGAGCGCGTTGAGCGCGCACTGCCGGGCGAAACGCTTCGCGTCGTCCGCGCTGACCTCGGCGCCGACCTTGCCGGTCGCCTCGAGCGCGCCGTCCACGAACGGCAACTGGCCCGAGGTGTAGACCAGATTGCCGGTCACAACCGCGGGCACATAGGCGGCCACGGGCGCGGTCACCGGCGGCAGGGTCAGGCCGAGTTCGGCCAGGCGGTCGGCGACGTTCATGAATCTTCCTCCTGGGGGCGCTTGAAGTAGGCGACCAGACCGCCCTCCGGTCCGGTCACGACCTGCACGAGCTCCCAGCCCTGCTCGCCCCAGCTGGTGAGAATCGCCGCCGTGTTGTGGATCATCAGGGGTGTCGTGAGGTACTCCCACTTCGTCATGGCTATGGGCGTCCGTTCAGGTAGGCGTGAGGAGGCATCGTCTACCCTTTACCCTATGCCCGGTCCCAAATCCTCGATCGCCAGCCTGTTCGCCGCGATCTTCGGCACGATCGGCTTCAGCGCCCTGGCCGGAGTCCTCGCCACCGTCATGGTGGCGCCCGCGATCGCCGTCACGGGCATCACGGCGAACAACACGATCGGCATCTTCGAGAGCCTTCCGGACTACATCCAGATCAACGCCGGTCATCAGCAGAACGAGATCGTCGCCATCGACAAGAACGGCGACTACTTCCACATCGCCACGATCTTCGACCAGAACCGCGAAGAGGTCGACCTCAACCAGATGAGCGACTACCTCAAGTGGGCCGCCATCGCGGGCGAGGACCGCCGCTTCCGCGACCATGGCGGCGTCGACGTGCCCTCCGTGATCCGCGCGGCGATCGGGGGCGGGCAGTCCGGTGGTGCGTCGACGCTCACCATGCAGACCGTGCGCAACATCCTCGTGCAGCAGGCGCTCAACCAGACCAACGAAGACGGCTCGGCCGTCAGCGACGAGAAGATCAAGGCCGACATCGAGAAGGCCCTCGCCCCGACCATCGATCGCAAGCTCAAGGAGATGAAGCTCGCGATCGGCCTGGAGAAGCGCTACTCCAAGGACGAGATCCTGCAGGCCTACCTCAACATCGCCGGCTTCGGCGGCAACACCTACGGCGTGCAGGCCGCGTCGCTGCAGTACTTCTCCAAGAACGCCTCTGACCTGACCCTGGCCGAGGCCGCATCGCTCATCGCCATCGTGCAGTACCCGAACCTGCGCGACCTCCAGAGCGAGGACCGCTACGCCGCCAACCAGAAGCGGCGCGACGTCATCATCAACAACATGTACAACGAGGGGTACGTCACCAAGGCCGAGCGGGATGAGGCGCTCGCCACCCCGGTCGACTCCGACTTCGTGAAGCCCACGCCCACCAACAGCGGCTGCCTGGGTGCCACCAAGTACTTCGCCTTCGCCTGCGACTATGTGCTCAACAGCGTCTTCGAGCTCGACTCGCTCGGCAGCTCGCCGGAGGAGCGCAAGGCGAACTTCAAGCGCGGCGGCTACACCATCGTGACCTCGATCAACCCGTCGTTGCAGGTCACGGCGACCAAGATCGTGCAGTCGGCCGCCCCCAAGAACGAGAACCGCTTCCAGCTGGGTGCCGCGGTCACGTCCATCCAGGTCAACACCGGGCGGATCCTGATCATGACCCAGAACAAGGACTACAACAACACGCTCGAGGGCGGCGGGCGAACCACGACCGCGGTGAACTTCTCCGCCGATATCGCGCACGGAGGGTCGGTCGGCTTCCAGCCGGGATCGACCTACAAGCCCTATGTGCTGCTGGCGTTCCTGGATGCCGGCCACGGCCTCCAGGAGGCCTTCAACGCGAGCAAGCTCGAGGTCAACCAGGCCATCTTCGCCGACTCCTGCGGCGGTCCGTGGGGCGGCAAGTTCAAATACAAGAACGACTCGGGCGAGAAGGGCTCCTACACCGTCATGCGCGGCACGGCGGGTTCGGTCAACTCGGTGTTCGTCCAGATGGCGAGCAAGGTCGACCAGTGCTCGATCAAGAAGCTCGCGCAGTCGATCGGCGTCCACAACGCCTCGGGTGCGGCGCTCTCGACCCGCCCCTCCTGCGCGATCGGTGGTTGCGAGAACAACATCGCGCCCATCACGGCAGCCGCCGCGTTCGCCGCGATCGCCAACAAGGGCGTCTACTGCGCTCCCACGATCGTCGACCGGATCATCGACCGCGACGGCAACGTCCTGCCGGGCCAGAGCGGCAACTGCGGCCAGTCGGCCGTCTCGCCCGCCGTGGCGAACACCGCGACCTACGCCATGCAGGGCGTGTTCACGAACGGTACGGCCAACTCCTCGAACCCGCACGACGGGACGCCCTACATGGGCAAGACGGGTACCACCGACAACGCGATCCACGTCTGGATGGTCGGCTCGTCCACCAAGGTGTCCACCGCGGTCTGGGTGGGCAACATCAAGGGCAAGCAGTCGCTGCGTCAGATCGCCGTGAACGGCATCCAGGCGGCGCTCCTGCGGCACGTGATCTTCCGGCCGGTCGCCCAGGCGATCGACTCGTTCTATCCGGGCGGCGCGTTCCCTGAGCCCGACCCGTCGCTGCTCAAGGGCAACCCGGTCTTCGTGCCCAACGTCACGGGCAAATCCGCCGAGGCCGCGAAGGCGCAGATCCAGCTCGCCGAACTGAACTTCGTGAAGGGCAAGTCGGTCGACTCCGATCTGCCCGCCGGCACGGTCGCGTACACCCGCCCCAAGGCCGGGGAGTCGGTGCCGAGAGGCACGGAGGTCGTCGCCTACATCAGCAACGGGCAGGCGGCCGCGCTCCCCGACGTCACGGGTCAGGACGTGGTGAGCGCGAAGAACGACCTCAACGCGCAGGGCTGGACGAACATCGTCGGGTCGTGTGAGACCAACCCGACGCCATCGCCCCCGGACACCCATGTCTACGCCACCGATCCGGCTCCCGGCTCGGTCGTGAACAAGGCGGCCATCATCACGCTGCGCTACTACGGCCAGCCCGGCGTGTGTCCCGTCAACTGACGCGGGCCGGCCGGGCCGCCGGGGGCACCCTCGCCGGGCTCGCGGCAGCGGGTGCGGCGGCGTTCGCCTGGGGCGTCGTCGTCGAGCGCAACCGCTTCATCGTGCGCCACGAGACCCTGCCGGTGCTCGAGCCGGGGTCGCGTCCGCTCACGATCCTGCATCTGAGCGACCTCCACATGGCGCCATGGCAGCGGGCCAAGCAGGACTTCGTGCGCTCGCTCATCCGCTTCGAGCCGGACCTCGTGGTCGACACGGGCGACAACCTGGGGCACGTGGACGGCAACCGCGGGGTCGAGCGGGCGCTCGAGCCCTTCGCCGGGATCCCGGGCGTCTTCGTGCACGGATCGAACGACTACTTCGGGCCGGTCTTCAAGAACCCGCTGCGGTATTTCGTGTCGCTCGAGGACACCCGCAAGGGCCGCACGCCGGACCTGGACACCGCCGGAATGGTGCGGTACCTCCGAGACGACCTGGGCTGGCTCGACCTCAACAACACGGCGCGGGCGATCGAGGTCAGGGGCACGCGGATCGAGCTGTTCGGGACGAGCGACGCGCACCGCGGATGGGATCGGCTCGACAAGCTCTCCGGCGCGATCGAGACGGTGCGCGAGAACGTCGAATGGAGCGCGGGGAGCGGGGACGGCATCCTGAGCATCGGCGTGACGCACGCGCCGTACCGGCGGGTGCTCGATGACTTCGTCAACCAAGGCGCGCAGCTCGTGCTCGCCGGGCACACGCACGGCGGGCAGGTGCGCATTCCGGGGCTCCCGGCGCTGGTCACCAATTGCGACATCCCGGCGCGTCAGGCGCAGGGCCTGAGCCGCTGGCACAGCGGGCGGCGTTCGGCGTACCTGAACGTCTCGGCCGGGATCGGCACCTCGATCTACGCGCCGTTCCGGTTCGCCTGCCCGCCCGAGGCGGTCGTGCTGACGCTGGTCGCCGGGCCCGGCTAGTTATCGGCTATCCTTGACGAGTTGCCGCCGGACCCCCGGCGCAGCAACGGGGTATGGCGCAGCTTGGTAGCGCGCGTCGTTCGGGACGACGAGGCCGCAGGTTCAAATCCTGTTACCCCGACCATATGGTGACGATCGCTCAGGTGAAGTCTGCGTCCGGGCCGCTGCGGTAGCTGAAGTCGAGCTTCGGGCGCCACCCGCGGTTGAGCACGCCGCCCGATTCCTCCAGGTAGCACTGACCGCACAGCGACTCGTAGGTCACCTCGCCCTGGTCGATGGCGACCTGGTCGCCCTCGAAGACATACTGGCCGTTGACCTTGCGCGTGTTGAAGACCGCTTTGCGCCCGCAGCGGCAGATCGTCTTGAGCTCCTCGAGCGAATGCGCGATCTCCAGCAGGCGGCGGCTGCCCGGGAAGGCAACGGTCTGGAAGTCGGTGCGGATGCCGTAGGCCAGCACCGGGATGTCCTCCGCGATCGCGATGCGCAGCAGGTCGTCGACCTGGTTCTCGTTCAGGAACTGGGACTCGTCCACGAGCAGGCAGCTGACGTCCTGCCCGGTCTCGCGGATGACCTTCTCGCGCTCGGCCTGGAAGCGCCGGTAGATGTCCTCGTCGGGTGAGACCGTGAAGTCCACGTCGCGCGTGATGCCCAGGCGCGACACGATCGCGTTGTCGCCCTTGGAGTCGATGGCCGGCTTGGCCAGCAGCACGCGCTGCCCGCGCTCCTCGTAGTTGAACGCGGCCTGCAGCAGGGCGGTGCTCTTGCCGCTGTTCATGGCGCCGTAGCGGAAGTAGAGCTTGGCCATTACTCCAGGTAGCCGTCCTCCGCCGCGCGGCGGATGAGCTCGGCCTTGCGGCCCGCGGGTCGGCCGACCTTCGCGTACTTCTCGCGTACCCGGCGCAGGTAGGTCTTGGCGGTCTCGTACTGGACGTCCATGCGCTCGGCGACCTCGACCGTGCTGAGGCCGGCCGAGTACAGGCGTAGCGCCTCCTCCTCGCCCGGACTGAGGTGCGGCTTGACGACCGGCTCGGGGCGTGCCGGGCGGGGCCGCCAGGTGCGCTGAACGGTGGTGTCCGCCTCCATCCCCATGACCCGGCGCGCCGCCTCCATGACCGAGGACATCGGCAGCGCCTTCGACAGGAAATCCGCTGCACCGGCGGCGAGCGCACGCGTCCGGGCCTCGGGTGTGTCGATGCTGGACAGCACGACCACTGTCGCTCCCGCCGCACGGCAGGTGCGAACCCGCGCCTCGATCGACACGGCCTCCTTCAGCTGGAAGTCGATGAAGACCAGGTCCGTCGGAAATGCGGGGCTGTGCACCAGCTGCAGCCAGGTCGGCGCCATGAGCACCACCTCGAAGTCGGGTGCGTTCGCGCCCACCCAGCTGGCGAGGCTGTCCAGCAGGACCTCGTGGTCGTCGAGGATGGCCAGCCGCACGGGCCCCGGACGCCCGGCCGCCTCTCCGGAGGCGTGCGGCTTCGCGGTCGTCCCCATGACGACACCCTACCGATGCCGTGGGAGAGCGCGCACCGGCCGGCGCCGGTCAGAACAGGGTCGGCTGAAGGCCCGCCGCGGCGAGCGCCACGGGTTCGGCATCGGCCCCCTGCCCCGGCACCCCTGCCCGCGGCACTCCGGTGGCCGGGTCCAGTCGCGGCAGTCGTTCCAGCCCGTGTCGGCGCAGCAGGGGGCGGATGCGACGGCCGAGCCAGGCGCGATAGTCGCGATCCGCATAGCTGCCGGCGCCGAAGACGCGACGGTAGCCGGGCACCAGGTCGGGACGCTCGCGTTCGAGCCACGACCAGAACCACTCGCGCGCGCCGGGCCGCAGGTGCAGCGCGGAGTAGGCGACCGACCCGGCCCCGGCCTCCGCGATGCGCGCAAGGGCCTCGTCGAGCTGCGCGACCGAGTCGGTCAGGTACGGGAAGACCGGCATGAGGAAGACCGCCGGATCGAACCCCGCTTCCCGGATCGCCCGGACCGTGCCCAGCCGGGCCTCCGCGCTCGGGGCACCCGGCTCGATCGACGCGCGCAGTGCGGGATCGAAAAGGTCGATCGTGACGGCGAGCTCGACGTTCACGCGGCGAGCGGCATCCCGCAGCACCGGCAGGTCGCGGCGCAGCAGGGTGCCCTTCGTCAGGATGCTGAACGGCGTGCCCGAGGCGGCGAGCGCCGCGATGATCCCCGGCATCAGCCGGTAGCGCCCCTCGGCGCGCTGATACGGATCGGTGTTGGTGCCCAGGGCGACCGGATGCCGCCCCCACCCCGGCCGCGACAGTTCGCGTTCCAGCACCTCCACGATGTTGGTCTTGACGACGATCTGCGTGTCGAAGTCGCGGCCGGAATCGAAGTCCAGGTACTCGTGGGTCTTCCGGGCGAAGCACATGCGACAGGCGTGGCTGCAACCGCGGTACGGGTTGATGGTCCAGCCGAAGGGCAGTGCGCTGGAGGATCCCGGCACGTGGTTCAGGGCGGACTTGGCCAGCACCTCGTGGAAGGTGATGCCGGCGAACTCCGGGGTCTGCACCGAGCGCACCAGATCGTGCCGGGACGCGAGGCCGGGCAGCGCGTCGCCGGACTCGGCGTCGAGTTCCTGAGCCTGCCACCGCATCCCCTCATTCGAACATACGTTCGATGGGCCGTCAAGCCGCCGCCCCGCCGACGAGCCGCAGCGTCGGCTGCGTCCAGCGCCCGCGCAGCCACCGGTCGTGACTGGCCACGACCACCGCGCCCGGGTAGCTTCCCAGAGCATCCTCGAGTTCGGTCGCCAGCGCGAGCGACAGATGGTTGGTCGGCTCGTCGAGCAGGAACACGTGCGGGGGGCGGGCGACGATGAGCGCGAGCGCGGTGCGGCGCTGCTGGCCGATCGAGAGCCGGCCGACCGGCCGGTCGAGGTCGCGCGGCGCGAGCAGGCCCAGACTCGCGAGCGGGAACGCCTCCGCCCGCCGCTCCCCCAGCGCGCGCTCGTAGAGCTCGCGCGGTGTGGCCGCGGGGTTCGCCCACCGCACGTCCTGCTCCAGCAGAGCCACCCGCAGCGCCCGGCGCCGGAGGACCCGCCCGGAGTCCGGGGAGATGCGCCCGGCCAGCAGGGACAGCAGCGTCGACTTGCCCGCGCCGTTCGGGCCGGTGACCAGCAGCCGGCCGTTAGCCGCGAGCTCGAGCTCGTCGAGAGCGAGCCGGCGTCCCACGCGGGCATGCTCGACCGTGACGAGCGGCCCGTCGTCCTCCAGTGCGTGGATGCCGCTCGGGATGCCGGCGAAGCTCAGCAGGGGCGAGGGCTCGTCCACGCGCGACTCGAGCAGCTCGTCCAGCCGGCCCCGGGCGTTGCGGACCCGGCGGCGGACCTGCCGGTCGATGTTGCCCGCCTTGAGCCCGTAGAGGAACTTGTCGTTGTCGCGCGGACCGCTCCCGGTATCGAGGGCGCGCGCTGTGACGTCGACCGACCGGCCGAGCGCGGCGACCTCGCGCTCCTCCGTCGCGTACTGCGCCTCCCAGCGCGCCCGCTCGGCCGCCTTCTCGCGCAGGTAGGAGCTGTAGTTGCCGCCGTAGCGGGTCGTCCCGCTTCGCGCAGGGTCCAGGTCGAGCAGACCGGTGGCCACCTCGTCCAGGAACGCACGGTCGTGGCTGGCGAAGACCACCGCACCGCGCCACTCGCGCAGGCGCGCCACGAGGAACGCGACCGCGGCATCGTCGAGGTGATTGGTGGGCTCATCCAACAGCAGGGCGTCCGGCCGCGAGAGCAGCAGCGCGGCGAGCGCGACCCGGCTGCGCTGGCCTCCCGAGAGCTCGCCGACGGGCCGGTCGAGACCCAGGTGCCCGACCCCGAGCCCCTCGAGAAGCTCGTCCCGGCGGGACTCCAGGGTCCACAGCTCGGCGGCGTCGGCGGCCTCCAGCGCGATCGCGTAGCGCTCGGCGGCGGATGCGACATCCGCTGCCAGCGCGGCCGCGGCATCCTGCAGTTCGGTCTCGATCGCGCGCAGGGTGCCGAGCGCGCCCTCGATGAGGTCGGCGACCGGCCGGTCGGGCGGGAGCTCGACCTCCTGCGCGAGCAGGGCGGTGCCGCCCGGGCGCTCGATCAGGCCGGCGTCGGGCTCCTCGGCCCCGGCCAGCAGGCGCAGCAGGGTCGACTTGCCCACGCCGTTCTCGCCGAGCAGGCCGAGGCGCTGCCCGGCGGACGCGACGAGGGAGACGTCGGTGAGCACGACGCGGTCGCCGTACGCGTGCGAGACGCCGTCGGCGCGCAGCACAGAGGAAGGGGTGAGTGATCGCACGGGAAGGTGTCCTGTTCCTGAAGCCAGCGCAGAGCGGACTGGCGCGGAACCTCGCCGGGCGCATGCCGCGGACGCGAGGAGGGCAGGACCTACAGCTTCACGAGGAGCGAGGGTAGCACACGCCCTCAGGCGGTGATCGCGAGCGCCTTCGCGGTGCGCTTGAGCGTGGCCGTCGCCGTCGCCTTGTTGCCGGAGAGCTTCCCGCCGTAGCTGGGGATCATGCGCTCCAACTCGGGGCGCCACGCCTCGATCCGGGACGGGAAGCAGCGCTCGATGAGGTCGAGCATGATCGGCACCGCGGTCGAGGCGCCCGGGGATGCCCCCAGCAACCCGGCGATGCTGCCGTCGGCCGAGGCCACCACCTCGGTGCCCAGCTGGATGACGGCCTTGCCGTCGACGCGCTTCATGATCTGCACGCGCTGGCCCGCGGTGATGAGCCGCCAGTCCTTCCGGCGGGCGCGCGGGGCGAACTCACGCAGGGCGCGGTGCCGCTTTGCGCGGGTCGCGAGCACCTCGGTCACCAGGTACCAGACCAGGGACAGGTTGCTCAGGCCCGCCGCGATGAAGGTGCCGATGTTGTGCCAGCGCAGGGCCGCGAACAGGTCGAGGTAGGAGCCGGTCTTGAGGTACTTGGTCGAGAACCCGGCGTAGGGGCCGAACAGCAGGCTGGGCTTGCCGTCGACCACGCGCGTGTCCAGATGCGGCACCGACATGGGCGGGGCGCCGGTGGCGGCCTTGCCGTAGACCTTCGCGGTGTGCCTGGCCACGACCTTCGGGTCGTCGGTGCGCAGGAACTTGCCGCTGATCGGGAAGCCGCCGTAGCCGCGAACCTCCCGGATGCCCGAGCGCTGCAGCAGGTTCAGCGCGGCGCCGCCGGCCCCCACGAACACGAAGCGGGCGGTGGCCGACGTCGGGGTCCCTCCGACGTCGTGGCGCATCGAGATCTTCCAGGCGCCGTCATTGGTCTGCTTGAGCCCGGTCACCCGGTGCTCGAGCCGCAGCGCGACGCCGTCGGCGACGAGCCCGTCGATGAGCATGCGCGTGAGGGCGCCGAAGTCGACATCCGTGCCCGACGCGATGCGGGTCGCGGCGATCGGCTGATCCCGGCGGCGGCCGGGGATGAGCAGCGGGGCCCAGCCCCGGATGACCTCCGCGTCCTCGCTGAACTCCAGGCCCGCGAAGAGCGGGTGATCCTTGAGCGCCTCATAGCGCTTCTTCAGGTAGGCGACGTTCTCGTCTCCCCACACGAAGCTCATGTGCGGCACCGAGGTGATGAAGCGCCGGGGGTCGGGCAGCATCCCCTCTCCCACCAGGAACGACCAGAACTGGCGCGAGACCTGGAACTGCTCGTTGATCTTGACCGCCGAGGTGATGTCGATCGTGCCGTCGGGACGCTCGGGCGTGTAGTTGAGCTCGCACAGCGCGGAGTGCCCGGTGCCCGCGTTGTTCCACGGGCTCGAGCTCTCCAGGGCGACGTCGCCGAGCTTCTCGAAGATGGCGATCTTCCATCCCGGCTCGAGCTGGTGCAGCAGCGCCCCGAGGGTCGCGCTCATGATCCCGCCCCCGATGAGGGCGACGTCGATGGGCTCAGTCACGCCTCTAGCCTACTTTCGCGCGGGGTGCCGCCGGGACGCGGCGGGGTTCTCAGGTGTCCATCGCACGGGAGCCGGCTGAGGCGCGGCACATGGGCGGGGCCGAGGAAGCGACTCCTGAGAAACCCGCCGCGGCCGTAGGCTCGTGCGGTGAGTGCGCGCACCCGACGCATCGCCGTGCTGGCCGGCGTCGGCGGGCTATGCCTCGCGGGGGTGCTCGTGGTCGGCCTGCTGCCGAGCCGCGTCGACGGCGGGCTGGAGCCCGGCGTGCGCCGGCTGCTCGCCTGGCTGCAGGGGCTGGGGGCACCCGAGTGGGTGAACTACGACCTCATCGACTTCGTCGCCAACATCGGGTTCTTCGTGCCCATCGGTCTGATCGCGGCGCTCCTGCTGGGGCGGATGCGGTGGCTGGCGATCCCGCTCGGTGCGGCGCTCTCGGGCGCCCTCGAACTCGGACAGGCGCTCTTCCTTCCCGAGCGCTACGCGAGCTGGAGCGATGTGCTCGCCAACACCATCGGCGCGGCCCTGGGCGCACTCATCGCGGCGGCCGTCGCGGCCACCGGCTCGCGATCCGCCGCGTCAGCCGACCTCCGACTCCAAGGGGAGCCCCAGCAGACCCCGGCGCAACTCCGCGACGGCGCGCTCCCGCATGGAGCGCCGCGTCGACGGCGTGGCGCTTCCGACGTGCGGCTGAAGGATGAGACCGGGCGCGGCGAGGAGCTCTGACCCGGCGGGCAGCGGCTCCTGCTCCATCACGTCCAGGGCCGCGCCGGCGATCGCTCCCCGGCGGAGCGCGTCCGCGAGCGCGGCCGAGTCCACCACGGCGCCGCGCCCCAGGTTGACGAGCCGGGCGTCGGTCCGCATCACCCCCAGTTCCGCGGCGCCGAAGGACCCACGGGTCTCCTCGGTCAGCGGCAGCAGCAGCACGACATAGTCCGCGACTCGCAGAAGCTCCTCGCGGGGCAGCCATTCCCCGATCGCATCCGACTCCGGGCTGGGGCGCCGGTTGTGATAGACCGTACGGACCCTGAGCGGGGCGAGCAGCTCTCCCAGGCGTCGCCCGATCCTGCCCATCCCCAGGATGCCGACCGTGCTGTCGTGCACGCCGGTGCTGAGCCGGGCGTCCGGACCGTCGGACCTCCATCTCCCGTCGCGGCAGTAGGCATCGGAGTCCACGATGTCCCGGCCGAGCGCCAGGATGAGCCCCAGCGCGAGCTCCGCGACCGCGTCGTCCGCCGTGCCGGCGGCGTTCGAGACGCGCACTCCAGCCGCGGAGGTCGCGGCCAGGTCGATGAAGTCGGTGCCCACGCTGTCCGCCGCGATCATGCGCAGCGACGGCAGACCGTCGATGACGGCCTGGTCCACTCTCACGCTGCCGTCCGCGAGCCAGCCGGCGGCAGTGGCCGAGCGAAGGGCCTCTCGCTCGCCGGACGGGACGTCGAGCACCTCGAAGTCCGCCTCCAGCCGCGCGCGGAGGTCCTCGGCGAGCCGGAGCTGCGTGAGGACGAGAGGCCGGCCCCCGCTCACAGCACAGGGATGCGCTCGGGGCACGCGACCGAGAGCAGCTGCGTGCCGCCCTCGGTGACCACGAGGTTCTCCTCGACCGCGAAGCGCCCGCCGGAACCGGTCACGACCGGCTCCACGGCGAGCACCATCCCCTCTTCGAGGACCGTGTGATCGAACGCCGCAAGGCTCGGCTCCTCGGTGAGCTGCAGCCCGATCCCGTGCCCGACGCGACCCGCCCGATTGACCGTCTGGCCCTCCGACTCCAGGAACTCGGCGGTCGCCGCGAAGACATCGGAGGCGAGCACCCCGGGGCGGATGGCCGCGATGAGCCGTGACGTCGCCTCTCGGGCGAGCGCGTACGCCTGCTCGGCGTCGGAGTCCAGCTCGTCGAAGGCGACCGTCCGCGTCACATCGGACCAGTAGCCTCCGACGGTGGGCCCGCCGTCCATCCAGAGGATCTCGCCCGTCTCGATGCGCCGGTCGGTCGGGGCCGAGTTGATCCAATCCCGGTGCAACGGGGCGGTGTGCATGGCGAGGTAGTGGGGTCCGTCCGCACCGCGCGCCGCGACCTCGGCCAGCCACCGACGGTAGGTCCCGACCTCGGTCCGGTGCTCCGCCGCCTCGGCCAGCGCGACGTCGAGCGACTCGTGGTTCACGAGATTCGAACGGCGGATCGCCTCGATCTCATCCGCGCTCTTGAGCATGCGGGTCGCCCAGAGCACCTCGGATGCGTCGACCACCCGCTCACGGCCCCAGCGATCGCGCATCCCGTCCAGCAGGGCGAAGGACAGGTTGAACCGCTGCTCCGGCCCGAGCTCGAGTGCGATCGCCGATCCCGTCGCGGCGAGGCGCACGACGCCGTCCACGAGCGCGTCGGCCGCCGAGCTCTCCAACCCGCCGTAGGAGTCGATCGCGCCGTCCCAGAGCGTCGAGAAGTAGGGCACATGGCCGGCCGAGCAGATGAGCGCGTCCGAGCCGTCGGCTCCGAGCACGAGGAGGACGGGACGGGAGCGGATGACGTAGGAGGGCGTCGTGATCCCCGTGAAATAGGCGACGTTGATCGAGTCGGTGAAGACCGCGGCCCCGATCCCGCGAACGTGCATGGCTCGGCGCGCACGATCCCTGCGATCCGAGTACTCGCGCTCCTCGAACCGCAGGATCGGGTCTACGGCGTGCAGCCGGGTGGGTGCGGTGGTGCTCACATTTCCTTCTTCCAGGCGATGGCATCGATCTCGAGCAGGAACTCGGGGCGCGAGAGCGGCCCGATCTGCACCGTCGCGCGCGCGGGACGGTGGTCGCCGAATGCCGCGCGATACGCCGTGTTCATGCCCTCGCTCAACCCGATGTCGGTCAGGTAGACGGTGGTCTTGATCACGTCGGCGAGGCTCAGGCCCGCCTGCTCGAGGATGAGGGCGACGTTGCCGAGGACGCGTTCCGCCTGCTGCTCGACCCCGCCCGCCACGCTCTCTCCGGTGAACAGGTCCATCGGCACGCAGCCGGACACGAAGACGAACGGCGGCGCGACGAAGGCGGGCGAGTAGGGCGGACCCGGAGGACGAGCGCCAGGAACGTGCAGGGGGCCGGGGATCATCCGCTCACCTCGAGGAGTGCGACGCCGGATCGCCAGGAGCCCCTGCACTCCCGGAGCCCGGCGGGGTCGCGGGTCAGGTCGCCGGCGAAGAGCGCCAGATCGGCTGGAGCGCCCGCTCGGATGACCCCTGCGCCGGACCCGGGGTCGACCGCCGCCGCGGGCACCGACGTCGCGCGCTGCACGACCTCCTCGACCGGCACGCCGGCTTCGGCCACGGCGGCGAGCCGGCCGGGGTAGTGCGCGAGCTTCCTCCCGAACTCGTCGCTGGAGAAGAACAGGTGTGCGCCGCGGGCGCGCAGATCGTGGTGAAGCTGCCAGCGATTGCGGGGGGCTCCGTGCGGGGCGTCGACGATGAACGACTCCCCGTCGCGCACCGTGTAGTCGGCGAAGCTGTTCGGCAGGTCCAGGTCGATGAACATCCCGCGCTCGACGATCCGGTCCGCGATGCGCGGGTCGTAGTCGATCGTGCCCGGCTCCGAACCCAGCCAATTGCAGTGGGCGAGGGTGTCCACGCCGGCGTCCACACACATGGCGATCGCCGTCGTGCACGTCGCGTGAGCCACCACGTGGAGACCGAGTCCGTGTGCCTCCTCCACGAGGGCGGCCACGTCATCGGGTCGGTACTGCGGGGCCCGGCGATTCGTGTGGGGATCCATGTCCCCGCCCGCGGCCATGAGTTTGACATGGTCGACTCCCGCTGCGTGCAGCTCTCGCACGCGGGCGCGCAGCCCCGCCTCGTCGTCGGCCGCGACTCCGATGAAGTCGGCATGGCCGCCGGTCGTCGTGATCGCGGGGCCGCCCGCGCGCAGGCGGGCAGCACCGCTCGCGGGATCGGCGACCGTCCGGGCGACCTCGACGGTGACGAGGGTCGGGCTGCCCACGTCGCGCACCGTCGTCACGCCGGCCCGACCCGCGGCCTGGAGGGAGGCGAGGCACCAGGCTCGGAGCCCCTCGGGGCTCCTGCGACTCGCCTCCCACTCGGCCGGATCGTCATCCGTCGAATACGCGGGGTGGGCATGGGCGTCGATGAGCCCTGGGGTGAGCGTCGCCGTGCGCGCATCGACGACGCGAGCCTCTCGCGAGCGATATCCGTCGCCGACGGGCTCGACGCCGACGATCGTTCCGTCGTGCACCACCACGGCGACGTCATGCAGGGCGGGCGAGCCCGTCCCGTCGATGAGCGTCCCGCTCTCGATCACCAGCGTTGTCATGCCCCTCCTCCAGCCGATGCGCGGCGGGCGCTGCGCTCGACCTCGTCGAGCACGCGCATGACCGCGGCCGCGTCCTCGAAGGTCGCGAACTCGGGCACGTGATCCGGGTCGGCGATGGCGACCGCCACGTCGTCCAGGAATCGCGCGACCGGCTGCGTGTAGGTGTCGCCCGCCCACCCCATGAGCGACGGCTCGGTCTCCGGCGCCTCGTGGACCTCGTGCGCGCCGTCGCGGCGATGACCGACGAGACGGGCGTCGTCGTCGAGGAAGAGGCTGCCGCGATCGCCGTGCACCTCGATGCGTCGGCCGCGCTCACGCGCGAGGTTGCTGAGCACGATGTTGACGAGCACGCCGTCACCGGCCTCCAGCACGATCACCGCGGCGTCCTCCGCCGTCACCCCCCGCTCCGTTCCCGACTCATCCGTGCGCAGCTCGTCCACGACCCGCGTGGCACCGCGGGCGGCACCGATCTCGCCGAACAGCCAGCGCACCAGGTCGACCGCGTGCGAACCGTACTCGCGCAGCACGCCGCCGCCGTTCTCGCGGGACGAGAGCCACGTCCAGGTCCGTTCGTGGAGTTCCGGAGCGGCGATCTCGAGGAGGGCGAACCGCGGCCGCCCGACGTAGCCATCGCGGAGGAGTTCGCGCAGCCGCCGGCGCACCGGGTTGTAGCGCTGCTGCAGGTCGACGGCCGCGACCAGGCCGGAGGCCCGCGCGGCGGCCACCATCCGCCTGCCTTCCGCCGCGGTGAGGGCGAGCGGCTTCTCGCAGACGACATGCGCCCCCGCCCGCAGCGCCCCGATCGCCGGCTGCGCGTGATGGGCGGGCGGGGTGGCGATCGCGACCACGTCGAGCTCGCAGGCCGCGGGGTCGGTGAGGTAGCGCTCGCCGACCAGCACCTCCGGCTCCGACCAGAGGTCGATGACCTCGGTGACCCGGCGCGGGTCCGGATCGTAGACGGCCGCGAGACGCCAGCGGGGGCTGCGGCTGAACGCAGCCGCCATGACCGACCCCATGACGCCCAGTCCCAGGACGCCCACTCTGAGCGGCGCGGTCATCGACGCGCCCCCCGGATCAGTCCGGCGAGCCGGGGGGACCGGCGGTGGAGTCGGCTCTGGCCTCGGTCCAGCCGGCGTTCGACGCGGCGCAGAAGCGCGATCACGGGGAGCCCGAGCATGAGGTAGACGACCGTCACGATCGCGAAGAGCTCGAAGTAGCGGAAGTTGAGCGCCGCGATCGCCTTGGCCGCCCCGAACAGCTCGGGGACGGCGATGAAGGAGAACAGCGAGGTGTCCTTGAAGATCGACACGAGATAGCTCGTCCAGATCGGCAGGACGTTGCGGATCGCCTGGGGAAGGATCACCCGCCACCAGGTGCGCCACCGGCTCAGCCCGAGCACCTGGGCGGCCTCGCGCTGACCGACCTCGACCGCCAGGATCCCTGCCCGGAAGACCTCGGCGAGGTAGGGGCAGTACGCGAAGGAGATGGCGAGCACGCCTGCCACGGTCGCGGGCAGCACGATCCCGAATTGCGGCAGCACGTAGTACCAGGCGAAGAGCTGGACGAGCACGGGAATGGCGCGGCCCACGTGGATGTAGGCGTTGATGGCCGCACGGAACCACCCGCGCTCCGGGGTGATGACCGCCAGCCCGATGCCCAGCAGGGAGGCGAGGATCGCGATCGCGACCGCGAGGCCGATGGTCGTGAGAACGGCGCTGCCGAGAATCGGCAGATAGCCCTGCAGGCGGTCGAAGAAGCCCTCGTCGATCATCCGACCCTCCAGCGCCTTTCGAGCCGCCGCAGCAGCATGGTGGTCGGGATGCACGTGACGCAGAAGAACAGCGCGACGATCCCGAGGGGGACGATCGAGGTTCCGGGATTGGCGCGGATGTAGCTGAGCGCCGCGAAGAGGATGTCCGGAACGGCGACCAGGGCGACCACCGGGGTGCTCCGGAACGCTTCGATGAGCGTGTTGGCGGTCGGCGGGAAGGCCACGCGGATCGCGACCGGGATGGTGATCCGCCGGACCCGGGTCGCGCCGCGCAGCCCGAGGACGGTGGCCGCTTCGAGCACACCCGTCGAGATGGAGGTGTGCGCGGCGCGGAAGACCTCGGACAGGTACGCACCGAAGTGCAGGGCGAACGTGAGCACGGCCGCCGGCCAGGCGTCGAGCACGAGGCCGAAGAGCGGAAGGACGTAGAAGACGAAGAACAGGTGGAGCAGGAGGGGGGTGGTTCGGACGATCTCGACGTACCCCACGACGATCGGAGCCAGGAACGGGATGCCCACGATGCGGATCGCCGCAGTGACGAGCGCGACCGCGATCGCCAGCGGGAAGGCGAGGACGGTCAGCTGGACGTTCACCAGGCCCGCTGCGAACAGCACGCCGAACAGATCAGGCACGTAGGTCCATCTCTCTTTCACCAAGGTCCGGGCCGACCTGTTCGGCCGACCCGGACCAGCTGTGGCGGGGGCTCAGGACTCCGGGAAGCCGGGTCCGGGCTCCGTGATCGTCGACGGGTCGAAACCGTACTCCTCGAGGAGCCCGGCGAGGGTGCCGTCCTCCTTCGCGCCGGTGACGCACTCGTTCACGGCGTCGCGGAGGGCCTCCTTGCCCTTGGCGAAGTACCACCCCGGCGACGAGAGGCTGATGCCCTCGTAGTCCCACGGGTCCGCCACCTCGAATCCGGAGTCCGGGTTGTTCGCGACGTAGTCGCTCAGCGAGAGCTCCGCGGTCGCCGCCATCGTGATGCGGCCGGCGTTCATGTCGGCGATCATCGCGTCGAAGTTGGGGTAGATCGACAGCTTCACCCCGAGCGCCTCGATGGCCTCCTGGTAGCTGCCGCCGGCGATGATGCCCAGCACCTCGCCCGAGGCGGCGGCATCCGACCAGCTGTGGATGCCGAGCGGGTTGCCTTCCAGCACCAGGATCTTCGAGCCGTAGCCGTAGAGCTGCTGGGTCGTGATGCCGACCTGCAGTCGCTCGTCCGTGATCGACATGCCGGCGACCACGACGTCCCAGCGGTTCGATCCCAGGCCGGGCAGCAGGCCGTCCCAGTCGGTCGAGGAGACATCGACCTTGTCGATGCCCAGCTGGTCGGCGCAGTACTCGATGAGGTCGCCCTCGGCACCCTTCAGCTCGTCGCCGTCGAGGTAGGACCAGGGGACCTCGTTCGCGATGGCGACCCGGAGACCGTTCTCGACGTAGGGGGCCAGCGGGTCATCGGAGTCCCCGCCGGGGGCGGGGGCGGAACAGGCCGTCAGGAGGAGCCCGGCGGCGGCGATCGCGATAGCGGATCGCGTCAGTGGTGCAGTCATACGTTTATCCCTTCGGAAAAATGCTGCGTGTAGCATGTACAATGCAGGTGAACGAGGCGGTTGTCAAGCCTTCTCGGCCACGATCCGGTTCCGGATCGCGCCGATGCCCTCGATCTCGACCTCGACGACATCGCCGGGCTCGAGGAACGGAACATCCGGGTGCCCGTAGGACACCCCCGCCGGCGTGCCCGTGCTGATCACGTCACCCGGGTTCAGGCGGACCTGATGGCTCAGATGCCACACCAGGAACCGGGGTCCGAACTGCATGTCGGCCGTGGTCCCGTCCTGGCGGACGACGCCGTTCACGCGAGTCCGCAGGCTCAGAGCGTCGACGTCGTCGAGCTCGTCGGGGGTCACCAGCCGAGGCCCGAGCGGGTTGAAGGTCGGGGTCGCCTTGCTGCGATCCCACCCCGTCGGCGGGTCGATCTGCCAGTCGCGGACCGACACGTCATGACTGATCGTGTAACCGGCGATGCAGGTGTCCGCGTCCGCGGGAGAGCCCAGCCGATGCGCGGGAGCCCCGATGACGATCGCGAGCTCGACCTCCCAGTCGAGGGTGGACTCACCGGCCGGACGCACCACATCGTCGTTCGGCCCGACGATCGTCTCGGGGGCCTTGAGGAAGTAGATCGGCTCGTCCGGGATCGGCAAGGACGTCTCGCGCGCATGGTCGGTGAAGTTCAGGCCGACCGAGATCAGCTTGCCGACGCGCGGCACGGGCGGCCCGAGACGCGCGGCGAGCGCCGCGTCGGGGGCGCGCTCGAGCCGGCCGGCGGCGAGCTCCGCCGCGAGCTCGCGTGATCCCGCCGGTGAGATCGTCTGCAGCGGATCTCGATCGCCCAGCCCGAAGAGCCGGTCCTCGTGCCGCAGGTAGAGCACCTCGGCTCCGGCGCGACCGCGTCGCTCGAAGATCATGCCGCCTGCTCCAGCCGTTCTGCGCCGATCTCGTCCAGCAGGGCGCGCAGCCGGTCGAGCCCGACGCCCTCGAGAGTCGGGGTGGGATGCGGGGGCAGCCCCGACGGGATCCCCAGCAGCGTGACGGCCTGCTGCACCACCGCCACGAATGCCGCCTCGTCGAACATCCGGAGGCGGTGCACCTTGGCCTGAACCGCCCGAGCCGTCACCAGGTCGCCGCCGGTGGCGGCGCTCATGAGCTCCGAGAGCAGCGACGGGATCACGTTCGCGGTCGACGCGACCGCGCCGTCGCATCCATATGCCAGCGCGGCGAGGACGAGGCTGTCGTGACCGACCAGCACCCGGAACGAATCCGTCCGGAGCGCGAGGTAGGCGCACAGCGAGAGCATCGAGCCGCTGCTGTCCTTCAGGCCGGCGACGTTGGGGTGGCCGGCCAGCTCCGCGGCGAGCGCCACCGGGATCGTCCGGCCGGTGCGCGCGGGATGGTTGTAGAGGACGACCGGCACGGGGGACTCCTCGGACAGCTCGACGAGGTATGCGCGCAGTGCCGCGTCGTCGACACCGGTTCCCAGCGGCGGCGTCGCCACCACGTGGGACGCGCCCTCTGCCGCGGCGACGCGGGCCCGGGCGAGCGAGGCCTTCGTCGATCCGCTCGTCACCCCGCACAGGACAGCCCGGCCGCCCGCCGCCGCTCCCGCCGCCGAGACGAGGCCCGCCACCTGCCGGTCGTCCAGCAGCCAGCCCTGCCCCTGGCCGCCGGCCACGAAGTGCCCCTGCACACCGCGAGCCGTCAGAGCCGCGATCAGGCGCCCGAAGGCCTCCTCGTCCACCGTGCCGTCCGGACGGCGCGGTGTCGCGACGGCGGCGACCAGGCCGCCCAGAACCGGCACGCTCATCCTCGGCCCGTCTCGTAGAGGGTCCAGAGCCCGGCGTGGTCGAGGTCCCCGCCTCCGTCCTCAACGAGCCGCGCGAAGAGGTCGCGGGCGGTCCGGGTCATCGGCGCCCGATCGCCTCCCAGCGTCTCGGCCGCGTCCGTCGCGATCCGGAGGTCCTTGAGCTGGAGCGCCGATCGGAAGCCCGGCGCGAACGCCCCGTCGAGCATGCGGGCGCCGTGGTTCTCCAGGATCCGGCTGCCGGCGAAGCCTCCCAGGAGCGCCTCGCGCACCCCTGCGGGGTCCACGCCCAGAGCGCCGGCGAGACTCAGGGCCTCGGCGACCAGCGCGATCGTCCCTCCGACGATCATCTGGTTGGCGGCCTTGGCGACCTGGCCGGCGCCCACGTCCCCGACCCGGGTGATGCTCGAGCCCAGCGCGGAGAGGACCGGCATCGCCTGCTCCACGTCCGCCTCGGTTCCCCCCACCATGATGGTGAGGCTCCCGGACTCGGCGCCGCGCACGCCTCCGGAGACCGGGGCGTCGATGAATCGCACGCCCTGACGTGCCAGTCGCGTCGAGATCTCGCGCGCGGTCGCCGGCGCGATCGTGCTCATGTCGATGAGCAGCTGGGGCGCCTGCAGGGCCTCACCCAGGCCGCCGTCTCCCCAGAGCGCGTCGAGGACGTCCGGACTGTCGGGCAGCATGAGGATCACCAGATCGGCCCCGGAGGCGAGCGCCGGGAGGTCCGCTGCCACGTCGTGGCCGTCCTCTCGCGCCGCGGAGCGGCCGGCATCCGACCGGGCGTACGCGATCACCTCGTGCCCCGCCGCTCGCAGGTTGAGCGCCATCGGGCGACCCATGTTCCCCAGCCCCGCAAAACCGATCCTCATGACCTGCCTCCTCGACTCGATGGTTCGAACTCCAGTGACGCCGGCCACCGATCGCCTGCACCGGTCGCGATGACGACGACCTCCGGGCGAGCCGGGATGCGGTGCTCGACTCTCGCGAGCGCGGCGCGCAGACCGGCCAGTGCTGCGGCGCCCGCCGGCTCGACGAAGACCCCCAGCGCTCCCATCTCGCCCATGGCCCGACGCAGCTCGTCGTCGGAGACCGTCACGGCGGCGCCGCCAATCGAGCGCAGCTCGTGCAGCGCATGATCGCCCGCGCGCTCGTCCCGCAGCGAGTGGGCGATGCTCTCCCCGAGCGCCGTGGGCCGGACGGACTCCGCGTCGTCGGCGAGCGCGACCACCAGCGAGTCGCAGGTCTCGGGCTGAACCGCGACGACCGCCGGGACGCGTTCGGCGAGGTCCGCCTCGGCGAGCGAGCGGAAGCCCTTGACGACGCCCGCGATGCCGTCGCCCCCGCAGGCGGGCATGACCACGACGTCGGGAACCCTGCCGAGTTCCGCGACGATCTCCACCGCGATCGACTTGTACCCCTCCATGCCGTACGGGTTGGCCAGCGGGCGCGGCGCGTTCCGTCCGACGTAGTCCCACCCCAGGTCCACCAGCTCCCGGACGAGGCCCGATCGATCGCCCCACGGCACGATCACCGCCTCTCCTCCATACACCTCGATCACCCGGGGCGCCGTGCCCGGCACCTCCTCGGGGAGGAAGGCTCGCGCGACCAGTCCGCGCCGACGTGCGTACCAGACGGCGGCGACCGCCTGATTGCCCGTGCTCGAGGTGACGAGACGCTCTCCGCCGAGCCCGGCGATCGCCGCTGTCGCGACGGCGTTGAGCCGGTCCTTGAAGCTCCCGGTCGGGTTGCGCGTCTCGTCCTTGACCCAGACGGCGTTCGCGCCGACGGCGCCGGCCGCATAGGGCGCGGAACGCAGCGGGGTGCCCCCCTCGTCGAAGGACTCCTCCCGCGCGGCCTCGGGGAATGCCACCGCCTGCGCGCCCGCCGCCCCACGCGCCACCTGCTCGCGGAACCAGTCCCGGGGCACGACGATCGACAGTGCCGAGGCGCACCCCGGGCATCCGCGCCAGTACGCCCCGAACGCCAGCTCCCGGTCGCATCCCGTGCACCGCAGCCGTTCGCCGTCGCCGAACAGAGAGGAGGGCCCGCCCCTCATGAGCTCGCCAGCGCGGCACGGGGGTTGTCGACGACCAGCCGTTCGATCTCGGCCTCCTCGAGGCCGATCGCGAGCAGCTCCTCGGCGAATCCGCCCAGCACGTAGGAGTAGCCGGGTCCGCCGAAGGTGGCGAGGTGGTCCTTCCGGCACACGTCCTGGGAGAGGAGCACGTGATCGCCGTAGCCGGCTCTCACGAGGCTCAGGACGTATCGCGCACGGCGTTCGATCTCGTAGCGGTTCTCGCCGCGGACGGTGTCGAACTGCACGTAGACGCCGCGCTCGGCCAGCGCGAGATGGTACTCCGGGATGTTGATCGAGTCGCAGTGGCCGATGATGACGCGCCGTGGGTCGGCGCCCTCCGCCACGAGCACATCGAGCTGGGCGAGACCCACCGGCCAGCGGGAGGCATGCGTCGAGATGACGACCCCGGTCGCGAGCTGAGCGCGAGCGGCCGCGCGGAAGCTCCGCTCCTCCGCAGCCGACAGGTACCACCGATCGGAGCCGATCTCGCCGATCACCCCGGCGCGGACCCCGGTTCCCGGGAAGCCCTCGGTGAGATCGCCGACCATGCGCTCGGCGAGGAGGTCCGGACCGAATCGATCGAAGTCGTCGAGGTAGGGGTCCCGGTAGTGCCCCGTGCCGAGGACGATGTTCACCCCCGTCGTCCGCGCCAGCTCCCGCAGCTCGATGACGTTGTTGTGCGCACGGGTGCGAAGCCCGGCGGGCTGAGGGTGCGGTTCGCCGCGGAACAGACCCAGCGGATCCGGACTCGCGCCGACCGTGAGCTCGGCCGAGGTCAGATCGACGATCGTGCCGCCGCCAGCGGCCCGGAACGCCTCCAGCTCCCGCTGAGCGAGGTCCGCATCGTTGAGCAGGCCGTTGCCCCGGAACTCCGGAAGCAGGTTGATGAAGACGTGCTCGTGCATGACGGTCCGCCCGAGATCGGCGGCGTCGACAGGCCCCGAAGCTGTCTGGATCACGCTTCCTCCATTGACGTGCAGCATGTGGCATTTTTGTGTAGTCTAGCCGGGCTGCAATGGCTTGCCGCAACCTCGAGAGAAGAGGCATCGTGACCCGGTCCGCATCCAGCCACGAGCTCGTGGTCAGCTTCCGCGACGTCCAGAAGTCCTACGGCGACGTGGTCGCTCTCGACGGCGTCAACCTGAACGTCACGCGGAGCGAGGTGGTAGCGCTCATCGGATCGAGCGGCTCGGGCAAGACGACCGTCCTGCGCAGCCTCATCGGGCTGACCGACATCACCGGCGGCTGCATCGAGGTGCACGGCGAAGTGGTCGCCGACGCACGGGAGGGATCGCCGCCGGTCAACGAACGGCGAGCGGCCGAGATCCGGCGCACCCGGTTGGGCATGGTCTTCCAGTCCTTCAATCTCTTCCCCCACCGGACGGTGCTCCAGAACGTCATCGAGGGGCCGGTGTACGCCGGCGGCATGCCGCGCGACGAGGCTGTCGCCCGCGCTCGCGCCCTGCTCGAGCGCGTCGACATGCTGAGCAAGCAGGACCGGTACCCGTCGGAGCTCTCCGGCGGCCAGCAGCAGCGCGTGGCGATCGCCCGGGCCCTCGCGATGCAGCCCGATGTCGTGCTCTTCGACGAGGTCACCTCCGCCCTGGATCCCGAGCTCACCGGCGAGGTGCTCGCGGTCATGAACGACCTGGCGAGCGAGGGCCAGACCATGCTCGTGGTGACGCACGAGATCGGCTTCGCGCGACGGGTCGCGACCCGCGTGGTCTACATGGACCACGGGAAGATCGTCGAGGAGGGCACGCCCGCCGCCGTCATCGACGCCCCTGCCAAGGATCGCACCAAGAGGTTCCTCAGCTCGGTCCTCCGATTCGGCACGGACTGATCGGATGATCGACGCCGCCGTCCATGTCTGGTCCTCCGACACCGCGGCGTATCCCTGGCCTCCCGATGCCGCGGCGGCCCCGCCGACCTCGCCCGCGGGGCCCGAAGCGCTCTTCGCGGATCTGAGCACGGCCGGCGTCACCGGCGCGGTCGCCGTGCAGTCCAGCGCGTACGGCGACAACCACGCCTTCCTGCTCGACACGGTCCGCGCCTCGGGGGGCGCTCTCGCGGCGGTCGGGCTGGTGCGGAGTCGCGGCATGGATGCGGCGGACCAGGCCCGTGACCTCGTCCGCTCCGGGTGCGCCGGGCTGCGCGTCGTGGTGTCAGGAGATCCGGCCTGGCTCGAGAGCCCCGCCGCGGACGCGGTGTGGAGCCTCGCGGAGGGGCACCGTGTCCCGGTGGGGTTCCTGGCGCGTCCCGACGAGCTGCCGGACGTGGCCGCCCTCGCCGCCCGCAGACCGGACCTGCGCGTGGTGGTGGACCACCTCGGGCTCATCGAGCCGGCGGCGCTGGACAGCAGCCGCCCCGCACTGGAGCTCCTGGCGCGTTCTCCGAACACCTCGATCAAGGTGTCGGCGCTTCGCGCCCTGGCGGCGGCCCCGCCGCCCTTCGCCGCGTTGCGCCCCCTGCTGCTGACCGTGCGCGACCTCTTCGGCTACGAGCGCATGGCGTACGGCACCGACTGGCCCTACGCCGTCGAGCAGGACTCCTACCCGGCCACCCTGGAGGCCCTCGACGCGGTCTTCGACTGGGACCCCGCGGAGCGCGAGCGGGTGACGGAGGGCACCGCGCGTTCGCTCTGGTGGCGGGAGCACCGGAGCTAGACGGCCGCCCAGGTGCGCCGGCTCAGGTCCAGGTGCTGCGCCACGAGGTTGCCGACCGCGTCGACGTCTCCGACCTCGATGGCCTCGAGCAGCCTGCGGTGCTCCTCCGCGGTGCGGGCGTCCTCATGCCCCGGCGGGAGCAGCTGCGCGTCCATCAGCTCGGCCAGCAGCTGCGTGATCTTGGCATTCCCGTATTGAGCCACGAGATAGAGGTGGAACTGCTTGTTGACCTCGAGGTACTCCACGGCGTCTCCGTCGACCGAGAGGCGCTCGAGGCGACTGGCGAGCTCGCGTGCGGTATCGAGCTGCTCGTGAGTGAGCTGGCCCGCTATGCCCCGCAGGGCGGTGCGCTCGAGAAGCTCCCGAACCTCCAGATAGTCGCGCACCGCGGCGGGCGAGAGGCGCACGACCTCGAAGCCGACTCCCGCCGAGACGTGGATGAGCCCCTTGCTCTCCAGTTCGAGGAGCGCCTCCCGCACCGGGGTCCGTGACGCCCCGTAGCGTTCGGCCACATCTCCGGCGTTGTAGATCTCGCCTGGCGCGAGACGACCCGCCAGGATCTCGGTCCGGAGGTTGGCGACGATCTGGTCCTTCAGGGAGACGCGGGCGACCATGTTCACGAGAACTCGCTTCCTGTCTGCGCCGCCGTAACGGTGCATGCAGCATGTTATCGGTGCAGACGGCAGGCTGCATCCAGCGCGCTTCCGCTCAGCGCCCCCGAACCGGCAGGATCGGCGGAAGGGAGCCGCCGATCGTGGTGCTCAACCTCACCAGATCGCGGGGAACCGCACGCAGGTCCGTCACCCCGCACTGACGGGCGTCCTGGTGCAACTCGGAGTCGAGCAGCTCGAGCACCCGCGCGACGCCCGCCTGCCCGGCTGCCGCGAGCCCCCACAGCACGGGCCGACCGACCAGGACCGCCCGCGCGCCGAGAGCGAGCGCCCGCAGCACGTCGGTGCCCCGGCGGATTCCGCCGTCCACGTAGACCTCGAGCCGGTCGGCCACCGCGTCCGCCACATCGGCCAGCGCCTCGGCAGTCGCGATCGTGCCGTCGACCTGCCGGCCCCCGTGGTTGCTCACGACGATCCCCGCGCATCCCAGATCTGCCGCACGACGCGCGTCGTCGGGGCGGAGGATGCCCTTGAGCACCACCGGAAGGCCCGCCTCCGCGACGAAGCGCTCGATCGTCGCCCAGGTGATCCCGTCGTCCAGCGGCGTGCCGTCGTTCATCGGGAACGAGAGAGCGGAAGGCAACCCGATGGGGCCGTGCGGGCGGCGATGCGTGGTCGGGGACTCGACCACCGCATCCACCGTCACCACCAGTGCCTCCGCACCCGCCGCCCGGGCCCGCTCGACCAGATTCGCCGTCACCTCATCGCGGGAGGACAGATAGAGCTGGAGCCAGACGTGCGCGCCCGGCTCCGCCGCGAGCTGCTCCACCGGCATGCTCGCATTCATGGAGAGCACCACCACATGGCCGCCCGCCGAGGCGGCCCGGACCGTCGCGAGCTCGCCATCCGGGTGCGCGAGGGTCTGGGCCGCCATCGGCGCGATCATCACCGGGGACCCGACCGATGCGCCGAGCACCGTCGTCTCCATCGTCAGCTCCCGGGTGTCGGTCAGCAGCAGCGGCGCCAGATACCACGACGACCACGCGGCGACGTTGGCGCGCAGGGTGATCTCGTCGCGAGCACCCGTCATGTAGTAGGCATATGCGTCGTCCGGAATGATCTCCGAGGCGATCCGCTCCAGACCGGCGAGCGAGACGGAACTGAGAAAGGGGCGATCCACATCGTCAGCCTATTGCGTGCCGCAGCCCCTCCCGCCCGTCGCGCGGCCGTGGGGTCAGGCCACGGGCTGAACCGCCGCGACCAGCTCCGCCAGCTGCACCGCGTTGAGCGCGGCGCCCTTGCGCAGGTTGTCGTTCGAGATGAACAGGGCCAGCCCTCGGCCGTCCGGAACGCCCTCGTCCCGACGAATCCGGCCCACGTAGCTCGGGTCGGTGCCCGCCGCGTCGAGCGGCGTCGGCACGTCGGCGAGCGCGACGCCCGCGGCATCCGCCAGCAGTTCGCGAGCGCGCTCGGGACTGATCGGGCGCGCGAACTCGGCATTGATGCTCAGCGAGTGCCCGGTGAAGACCGGGACGCGTACGCAGGTGCCGCTCACCAGCAGATCGGGAAGCTCGAGGATCTTGCGGCTCTCGTTGCGGAGCTTCTTCTCCTCGTCGGTCTCGCCCAGACCATCGTCGACGAACGAGCCCGCCTGCGGGATCACGTTGAACGCGATGCTCTTCGGGAACTTGTGCGGCTCGGGCATGGGCACCGCGCGACCGTCGTGCACGAGGCCGATCGCGTGCCCGCCGCCGACTGCGGCCTCGGCCTGCTCGAGCAACTCTTCGCCTCCGGCCAGTCCCGCGCCGGAGACCGCCTGGTAGGTCGAGACGATCAGGCGCCGCAGCCCGGCCTCGGCGTCCAGGACCTTGAGCACGGGCATGGCGGCCATGGTCGTGCAGTTCGGGTTCGCGACGATGCCCTTGCCGCCCGGGCCGGTGGCCTGCACGAGCGCGTGCGGGTTGACCTCGCTGACCACGAGCGGGACATCCGGGTCCATGCGCCAGGCGCTCGAGTTGTCGATGACGAGCACGCCGGCCGAGGCGAACCGCGGGGCCTGAACCTTCGACATGGTGGCGCCCGCCGAGAAGATCGCGACGTCGAGCCCGGACGGGTCGGCCGTCTCGGCGTTCTCGACCACGACATCCTGACCCGCGAACGGGATCGTGGTGCCCGCGCTGCGGGCGCTGGCGAAGAAGCGGATCTCGGCGATCGGGAACCCGCGCTCCTCGAGGAGGCGGCGCACCACGGCGCCCACCTGCCCGGTCGCGCCCACAACCCCGATGCGGATGCCGTGGCTACTCATACCTGAATGGTACCGGCCCCGAGACCTCGTCACGGAGGGAGCCGTGACGCCGCGGAGGGCCTCCCGCGAGCATCCGCGATGTCACGGAGGGAGCCGTGACGCAGGAGTGGGGGCGGGTTAGCGGCCCGTGCCGCCGTGCACCTCGGCGTCCAGCTCTCCGTCGAGGCCGAAGGCGGTGTGCACGATGCGCATGGCGTCGTTGAGGGAATCCGCCCGCGTCACCACCGAGATGCGGATCTCGGAGGTGGAGATCATCTCGATGTTGATGCCCGCATCCGAGAGCGCCCGGAACAGTTGCGCCGAAACACCCGCGCTCGTGCGCATGCCCGCGCCGACCACCGAGAGCTTCCCGATCTGGTCGTCGTACTGCAGCGACTCGTAGCCCACGTCGCCCTGCTCGGCCTTGAGAGCGGTCAGCACCTTTTCGCCCTCGGCCTTGAGCAGCGTGAACGAGATGTCGGTCAGGCCGGTCGCGGCCGCCGAGACGTTCTGGACGATCATGTCGATGTTGGCGCCCGTGCGGGCGACGATCTCGAAGATGTCGGCCGCCTTGCCGGGAACGTCGGGGACGCCCACGACCGTGATCTTCGCCTCGTTGAGGTCGCCGGCCACGCCGGTGATGATCGGCTCTTCCACCATCTTCTCCTTGTCGTAGGCGTCGACGACCCAGGTGCCCTCGCTGTTGTTGAACGAGGATCGGACGTGCAGCGTGACCCCGTGCCGCCTCGCGTACTCGACGGCCCGGATGTAGAGCACCTTGGCACCCGCGGCGGCCAGCTCGAGCATCTCCTCGCTCGTGACCACGTCGATCTTGTGCGCCTTCTTCACCACGCGCGGGTCGGCGCTGAAGACGCCGTCGACGTCGGTGTAGATCTCGCAGACTTCGGCCTCGAGCGCCGCGGCGAGCGCGACCGCGGTGGTGTCCGAACCGCCGCGACCCAGAGTCGTGATGTCCTTGCTGTCGCGGTTGAATCCCTGGAAACCGGCCACGATCACGATCGCGCCCTCGTCGAGCGCCTCCCGCAGCCGGACGGGCGTGACCTCGACGATGCGCGCCGAACCGTGCCGGGAGTCGGTGATCATGCCCGCCTGGCTGCCGGTGTAGGAGCGCGCCTCGACGCCCATGCTCTTGATCGCCATGGCCAGGAGCGCCATCGAGATGCGCTCGCCCGTGGTGAGCAGCATGTCGAGTTCGCGAGCGTCCGGGATGGGCGTGACCTCGTGCGCCAGGTCGAGCAGCTCGTCGGTGGTGTCGCCCATGGCGCTCACGGCCACGACGACGTCGTTGCCCGCCTTGCGGGTCTCGACGATGCGCTTGGCGACCCGCTTGATGCTCTCCGCGTCCGCAACGCTCGAGCCGCCGTACTTCTGCACGATGAGGCTCACGGGAACCCAGTCTAGGGTTCGCCGGGGCCGCCCCCGCGCGCGCCCGTGCACGTTTGCTGTCGGGCGAGCACGTTCCAGCGTGCTCGTTCGACGCGAACGTGCACCCTGGGTCAGCGGGCGGCGAGGAACCCCTCGACGAACGCGGCGGTATCCTCCCAGCCCGCGACCGCGCGGGTGGGGATGCCGAGCCCCACGACCGGGAAGTCGTTGCCGTCCGGGTCGAGCCGATCGCCGACGAAGAGCATGTGCTCGAAGCCGATGCCGGTCAGCTCGGCCAGCCGCCGCATCCCGTACGCCTTGTCGATGCCGCGGCGCGTGATGTCGATGCTCGTCGATCCGCCCGAGCGCACCTCCAGCTCGGGCAGCTGCGGCGCGACCGCGGCCCGGAGTGCGCTCTTCTTCTCGCCGGACGGGTCCCAGGCGCGCTTGGCGTCGACCGGCGCGGACTGGCCGAGCGCGGAGAAGGTGATCTGCGATCCGCGGTCCTCCAGAACCTCGCCCCAGGTCCGCGTGCCATTGGCCGGCTCCCAGAGCCCCAGGCGCCGTGCCTCCCGCTCGACCGCGGCGAGCGCCGCCGTCTTCTGCTCGTCGGTCAGGTTTTCGGCGTACTGCTGTCGCCACTGGCCAGCGCGGAACAGGTAGTACTGCGTGCCGCAGGTGGGCATGAGGTGCATGCGCTCGAGCGCCGCGGGATCGTCGACCGGCAGGTTCGCGATGAGCTGGCTCTCGAACTGGCCGAACTGGCCGCCCGAGATGACACACACCTCGACCTCGCCCAGCAGACGCACGAGCAGGCCGGCCATGCGCGGGTCGATCGCGGTCTTGGACGGGGCGAGCGTGTCATCCAGGTCGAACGCGACGAGCCGGACGACTGCGGCCCCGGGCTCCGCGCTCACGCCTCAACCGTCCGGCGACCCTCGAACGCGCGGCCGAGGGTCACCTCGTCGGCGTACTCGAGGTCGCCGCCGACGGGCAGGCCCGAGGCGAGGCGCGTGACGCGCAGGCCGGGCTGGTCGAGCAGCCGGGTCAGGTAGGTCGCGGTCGCCTCACCCGTCACATTGGGGTTGGTCGCGATGATGACCTCGGTCACCGTCGCATCGGCGAGGCGCTGCACGAGCTGCGTGAAGCGCAGGTTGTCCGGCCCGACGCCGTCCATCGGGCTGAGGGCGCCGCCGAGCACGTGGTAGAGCCCGCGGAACTCGCGCGTGCGCTCGATCGCCGCGACGTCCTTGGCCTCCTCCACGACGCAGATGACGGTCTGCGAGCGGCGCGGGTCGCGGCAGATCGAGCAGGTGTCCTGCTCGGCGACGTTGCCGCAGATCGAGCAGAACCGCACGCGCTCGCGCACCTCGGCGAGCAGCTCGGCCAGTCGCGTCGTGTCGAAGCTCTGCGTGGTCAGGATGTGGAACGCGATGCGCTGCGCCGACTTCGGCCCGATGCCGGGCAGGCGACCGAACTCGTCGATCAGCTCCTGCACGATGCCCTCGTACACGTCTACTCCTCGGGCTCGGCGACGGGCACGACGGGCTCGGTGGCCGGCTCGGTGACCGCGCGCAGCACGGGCCGGTCGATGGGCGCGGTGCTGGTCTCCTCGATGAAGTTCGCGCGCAGCAACTCGCGCACCACGGCCTCCCCGTAGCGGGCATCGCCCGCCGGGTGAGCGGATGCGGGGGCCGCCTCGTCCGCGGACGCGGGCTCGCTGGCGGGGTCGGGTTCCGATGCGTCGGGTTCGGCTGCGTTCGGTTCGACCGCGTCGGGGATGGCCACCACGTTCCACCCGTTGCCGCCGGCCCCGGCATCCTCGGTTGGGCCGTCCGCGGGATCCTCCGCCGGCGCGGCCGACCCGGCGGGAGCACCCGGCTCAGCGGCGGTCGCTCTCTCCGCGACGCGGGGGAGGAACTTGACGCGGACCCCGAGCACCTCGGCGATGGCGGATCGCAGCTGCTCGCTCACGCTCTCGCCCGCCGGCGTTCCCGGGACCGGCCGGAAGCTCGCGACATCGGCCTCGTTGGTGAAGCCCAGCGTGAGCACGTCGTCGTCGAGGGAGTGCACGGTCGTGGTCGCTACCACGGCCCAGGTGCGTCGGCCCGCCGCGCGCTGGAGCGCTTCGAGCACCTCGGGCCAGGCGTCGCGCAACTGCGCGGTCGTGACCGGGGTCGCGGGCTCGGGCGTGGGCTCGGGCGTGGGCGTGGTCACGGCGGGCTCCGGAGCGGTCGATTCGGGTGCCGTCGTCGGTTCAGGGGTGACCCGCTCCACGGGCGCGGGCGTCGAACCCTCCGGCTCCCGTGGCGCGGGAGCGGACTGCACCGGCCCGGCAGGCGCGGCGGATGCGTCCTCGATGCCCACTCGGCGCTCCAGGCGCTCGACGCGAGCGAGAGCACCGCGCTCGGACTCGTCCGCGGCCGGCACCAGGAGCCGCGCGATCATGAGCTCCAGGTGCAGGCGCGGGGAGGTGGCACCGGTCATCTCGGTCAGGGCGGTGTTCGCGATGTCGGCGGCGCGCGAGAGCTCGGCCGACCCGAATGCCGACGCCTGGACGGCCATGTGCTCGAGCTCGTCTTCCGGGACGCCGCGCAGCACGGATGCGGCGCTCTCGCGCACGGCCCCGACCACGATGAGGTCGCGCAGTCGCTCGAGCAGGTCCTCGACGAACCGGCGTGGATCCTGTCCGGTCTGGATGACGCGGTCGACCGCGGCGAAGGCGGCCGATGCATCGCGGGCGCCCACGGCATCCACGACCTCGTCCAGGAGTGCGCCGTGCGTGTAACCGAGGAGGCCGACCGCGCGCTCGTAGCCGACCGTGACCGTGCCGCCCTCGGACTCGGACCCGGCGATGAGCTGGTCCAGCAGGGACAGGGTGTCGCGCACCGACCCGCCGCCGGCCCGCACCACGAGCGAGAGCACACCCGGCTGCACCGCGACGCCCTCGGTCTGGCACAGCTGCTGCACGTAGTCGAGCATCTGCGCGGGCGGCACGAGCCGGAACGGGTAGTGGTGCGTGCGCGATCGGATGGTCGCGATGACCTTCTCGGGCTCGGTGGTCGCGAACACGAACTTCACGTGCTCGGGCGGCTCTTCCACGATCTTGAGCAGGGCGTTGAACCCGCCCGAGGTCACCATGTGCGCCTCGTCGACGATGAAGATCTTGTAGCGATCGCGGGCGGGGGCGAAGACCGCCCGCTCGCGCAGGTCGCGGGCGTCGTCGACGCCGCCGTGACTGGCCGCGTCGATCTCCACGACGTCCAGCGAGCCCCCGCCCTCGCGCGAGAGCTCGACGCACGACGGGCACACCCCGCAGGGCGTGTCGGTCGGACCCTCGACGCAGTTGAGGCAGCGGGCGAGGATGCGCGCGCTCGTGGTCTTACCGCAACCGCGCGGCCCCGAGAACAGGTAGGCGTGGCCGACCTTGTCGTTGCGCAGCGCGGTGCGCAACGGATCGGTCACCTGCGCCTGGCCGATGAGTTCGGCGAACGTCTCGGGCCGATAGCGGCGGTAGAGGGCGGTGACCACCCCCTCAGAGTAGTCGGCGCCTGCGACGCAGGCTCGCGACTCCGACCATCGCCAGACCCGCCCAGAACAGCGTCATCCCGGGGAGGAGCAGTCCCCACGGCGATGACCCGGTGAGGGCCAGCGCGCCGCCCGGGCCGGCGGCCGGACCGGCGGCCGGACCGGCGGGTCCGGCCGGGCCGCTCGTGATCGTGACCCCGCCGACCGCGCCGGCCACGGTGTTCGGGCCGACGACCGCGCGGGAGAGGTTCAGCACGGCCGCACCGCCGCCCGGCAGCACGGCACTCAGGAGCGTCAGACGCAGTGCGGTCTCGGCGAACACGTCGCCGACGGCCGGGGCGGCGGGCTCCTGCACGTTGACCCGCAGTGACACGATGCCCGTCACGACACCGGCGAGCGCCGGGTCCAGGAGCGCGAGGAGCGGAACCACGACGTCGGCCTGCACATCGTCGAGCACGTCGTTCAGAAGCCCCGACGTGGCCGAGGCCAGTACCCCCGCGACCGCGCTCAGCGCGGACGCCTCCAGGGTCGAGCACACCAGGTCGCCGAGCACCGGGACGACGCAGATGCTCGCGTTGAGCACGTCGATCGAGACCGTGCCCGGCGCGGAGGCGAGAAGCTGCGCGACCGTGCCCGCGACATGGATGGTGGCCACATTCCCGAGGATCGGTGCGGTCACGCTCAGGTCCACCGCCACTGCCGCGGACTGCACCGCCGTGACCACCGCTGCGGCGATGTCGTCCACCAGGTCGTCGATGAGGCTCTCCACACCGTCGGCGATCATGGCGAGCACGGCCGCCGAGAGCACCTCGGTGTTCGGTGCCAGCGAGTTGAGGTCGTTGGTCGGGTCGGAATCGGACTCCAGCAGTGCCCGGATATCGACCGTGATGATCCCGGTCCCGAGGTCGACCTCGATGGGGGATCCGACGCCGAGGGGCGGGGCGGCCGCGCCGATCAGGGGTGCGAGTGCCGCATCCAGATCGACGTCCACGGATGCGCCCGCCCCCAGGACGCCGAGGGTGAGTCCCGGCGCGGCGGCGCTGACCGCGGACAGCAGCGACCCGGAGCCAGAACCCACCAGGTCCGAGACCAGCGGGTCCACCACGCTGTCGACGGCCGTGCGCGCGGCCGCCGAGATGCCCCGCACCGCCTGACTGTCGATCGCCAGGCGCAGTCCGGCGATCTCGTAGTCGCCCGTGGGGGCCGTGACGGCGTCGGCGGCGGCCTGGGCGCTGACCGCGCCGAGCTGCAGGTGCAGATCGCCGACCGCGGAGGCGTCGACCCCGGCCGTGCCCAGCAGCGACCCGAGGTCGAACTCGAAAGCCGTGGGGGCACCGCCCGGCCCCACCGGGCCGACGCCGATCGCCCCATCGCTCGCGACCGCGCCGACGGCGCCCAGCGACGACGCGTCCGCGTTCGCGGCGGCGTACTGGCCGATGACCCCCAGGTCGACCGCGTTCAACGGCACCTGAAGTCCGCCCGCGACCTCCAGCTGCAGGGCCTGCAGGACCGCGACGCTCAGCGACCCGGTGTCGACGACATCCGCCGATCCGTCGCTGGTCGCCTCCGTCCCGGCGAGGGAGGCGAGCACCGACAGGTCGGAGCCGATGAGGCTTCCCGAGAGCAGCTGCCCGCTCGCATACGAGTTGTCGCCCGTGGCGGCGGATGCGGGCCCCACCCCCGCGAACAGCGTCGCGGTCGCGACGGCGAGCGCTGCCGCGATGGTCGTCAATGCCCTGTGAAGGCGCGCTCGCGCGCGCGGCGTCGTCGCCACGGTTCCCCCGATCCGGGCTCCGGTGCGCGGCCGACGCGGGTGGTTGGTCCGCGTCGACGGGTGCGCGAGAGCCCCGTTGCCGAGAATTACACCGCTCATCCGGTACCCGGGGCACGTCCCCGAACTGGTGTCGTTAGACTGTCCAGGACTCCCCGCGTGGCGCCATCCAGGCCAACTCCCCCAGGACGGAAACGCAGCAAGGGTAACCGGGCTCTGGCGGGTGCGCGGGGGGTCCTCAGGAGGATTCGCCTAGTGGCCTATGGCGCACGCTTGGAAAGCGTGTTGGGTGAAAGCCCTCGGGGGTTCGAATCCCCCATCCTCCGCGCATGACCACGACCGACGACCCCGGAAGACCGGCCGACACGGTCCGGGCGGGTGCTCCGGACGACGGCTACCGTGTCCTGGTGCGCCCGCGCCGTTCCCTCCTGCTGACCGGCTTCGTCTCGATCGCGCTGGCCATGATCCCGCTGTTCGGGGTGCTCTACTGGTTCGGCGCCGAGCACGACAGCTGGATCCCCGTCGCGATCGTGCACGCCGTCACCATCGCCGCCGCGGTGCTCGTGCTCGTGCGGCAGCTCAGCGTCTTCTCGGCGGTGACCGACGACGAGCTCATCGGACGCGGGATCTTCAGCCCGCTCATCCGGGTGCCGCTGTCCCGCATCGCCGCGGTCGACCTGGTGGAGACCTACGTGGGCCAGGCTCCCGACACGGCCACCCAGCTCCTGGTGCGCGACGCGGGCGGCGGGCGCCTCTTCCGGATGCGGGGGAACTTCTATCGGCCCGGCGACCTCCAGCGCATCGCCGCCGCGCTCCCGGTTCCCGGGCGGATCGCGACGGAGCCCATCCCGCTGGGCGAGTTCTTCCGCGCCTACCCCGGGAGCGCGTACTGGTTCGAGAACCGGCCCGTGCTGCGCGTCGTGGTCTTCGTCGTCGCGCTCCTCGTCGCGCTCGGCGTGGGGGCCTGGGTCATGACGATCCTGGGCATGCCGATCGGGTTCGACGCGTAGCCGCGGCCTCCACGGCACCCCGGTCAGCGCTTGAAGAGCTTCCCGAGGATCACCCGCGCCACGCGACCCGCTGTTCGGCCGTTCACGGTGCACACGGTCGAATCGTCGTCCTCAGCCCAGGGCCCAGCGCAGCTGGCGTCGGCGCGCCTGCTCCTCCGGGTCTGCGACCAGGTTCGCTACGAGCAGGCGCTTCGTGTACTCCTGCTCCGGACGCTCCGTCACGACGCCGGTGTCGCCGGTTTCCACGATGCGGCCCTGGTGCATGACGGCGACGCGATGGCTCATGTAGCGCACCACCGCGAGATCGTGAGTGATGAAGAGGTAGGCGACGCCGGTTCGTTCCTGGATCTCGATGAGCAGGTCGAGCACGCGCAATTGAGTGGTGAGATCCA
The DNA here is from genome assembly GCA_019638805.1 of Microbacteriaceae bacterium. GTDB lineage: Bacteria > Actinomycetota > Actinomycetes > Actinomycetales > Microbacteriaceae > JBDSKH01. The sequence goes on from JAHBTA010000001.1 coordinate 691,865, forward strand.
AGGCCGAGACCGGCTCGTCGCACACGATCAGTCGCGGATCGAGTGCGAGCGCGCGGGCGATGGCGATCCTCTGCCGCTGCCCGCCCGAGAACTCGCGGGCGTAGCGGGTCAGGGAATCCGGAGGCAAGGAGACCGAGGCCATGAGCTGCCGAATCCGCTCGTCGGCGTCGAGTCGCTTCACGCCTTGCGCGATGAGGGGTTCGACCAGGATGTCGCTGACGGTCATCGAGGGGTTCAGCGAACTGTACGGGTCCTGGAAGACCGCTTGCAGCTCGGTCGCCAGCCGTCGTCGGCCCCTTCTGTCCAACCTCGTGATGTCGGTGCCGTCGAAGACGATCGATCCGCGGGACGCCGGGACCAGGCCGAGTACGGTCCGACCGAGCGTGGTCTTCCCGGAACCCGACTCGCCGACCAGTCCCAGCGTCTCGCCGGCGGAGATCGCGATGCTGACGTCATGCAGCGCCTGCTTCGCCGAGCGTCCACGACCGTAGACCACGTCCAGGTGATTCACTTCCAGCAGCGATTCGCTCATCCGCGGCGCTCCCTGGGCACCGAGGAACGCGGCGCGACATCGTCCAGGATCGCGTCCAGCAGCATCCGCGTGTATTCGTGCTGCGGGTCATGGAAGACCTTGGCAACAGCGCCGTGCTCGACGACGACGCCCTCGCGCATCACCACCACTCGATCGCACAGATCGGCTACCACGCCGAAGTTGTGCGTCACCAGAAGCACGCCCATCTGCCGCTCCCGCTGGAGGTCGCGCAGCAGGTCGAGGATCTCGGCCTGCACCGTGACGTCGAGCGCGGTCGTGGGCTCGTCCGCGATGAGCAGCTTCGGCTCGCAGGCGACCGCGCCGGCGATGAGCACGCGCTGCGCCATCCCTCCGGAGATCTCATGCGGATAGGACGCGAAGGTCCGCTTCGGCTCGTGGATGCCCACCCGTGCGAGCATCTCCATCGCCAGGTGCCTGGCCTGCCGACGTCCCATCTCCGGACGCTGCGCCCGGATGCCGTGCACGAGCTGGGCTCCCACGGTGAAGGACGGGTCGAGATTCGACATCGGCTCCTGCGGCACATAGCCCATCGCGGTGCCACGGACCGCGACCAGCTCGGCCGGCCGCAGCCCCAGGAGCTCGCGGCCATCCAGCCGCACCGAGCCCCCGGCGATGATCGCCTCCTCCGGCAGAACCCCGAGCGCGGCGAACACGGTCTGTGTCTTCCCCGACCCGGACTCGCCGACGAGGCCGACGACCTGCCCGGCCTCGACCTGCACGGACACGCCGTGGACGACCTCGCGGGAATCCGTCTCGCGCGGGTAGGCGATGCGGAGTTCCTCGATCACCAGCAGCGGCTCCTGACCAGGTCGCCCGGAGTCCTGGCGCTCGGAGCCGGCGGCCATGGGCGCGGCGCGGGTCCCGAGCGTCCTGGTGACGGCGGCATCGCCGAGGAGCTGCACGATCTGCCGGCGGCGCGCTCGGCGGCTCGGTTTGACATAGGTCCCCTGCAGGGCGTCGCGGACCGCGTTGCCGACCAGCACGAACGCGGCCATCACCAGCCCGAGAGCGAGCCCCGGCCAGATGAGCTGCCAGCCGGCCCGGTAGATGTTCGCGAAGGCGTCGGTGAGCATCCCTCCCCAGCTGGGCCGCTGGCGGTCACTCAGTCCGAGGAACTCGAGACCCGCCTGGACGGCGAGCGCCGTCCCCGCGAGGAACGAGGTCATGATGATGATCGGCGCGCGGATGGCGATCAGCACATGACGCCCCACGATCCGCGCATCGGAGAGCCCCGAGACCCGCGCGGCGTCGACGTACAACTCGGACTTCACCCCGCGGGTCAGGGTGCGCGTCAGCCAGAAGAAGCTCGGGGACGACAGCACGCCGAGGACCGCCATGGCCACCTCCATCGACGCGTCGACCAGGGTGTAGAGGGCGATCAGCACGATGATGCCCGGGACGGCCATCAGCACGGCGGCCCCCCACGACCCGAGGCTGTCGAACAGCTTTCCATAGTAGCCCGCGATCAGCCCCGTGACGACGCCGAGGACGACGGAGATGCTGACCACGATCAGCACCCCCACCATGGCGCCTCGAGATCCTGCGATGAGGCGGCTCAGGATATCGCGCCCGAACTTGTCGCCACCCAGCAGATAGTCCGTGGTGAAAGGGGGTGCGTTCGTGAGCTGGATCTGGACGGAGTTCGGCGGGAATGGCGTCAGCCACTCCTCGGCGATCGCGAGCACGATCGCGACGAGGATCACGAGGATGCTGCCGATCGCCAGGGGGCTGCGCAGGAGATGGCGGACCAGTCCCGGGCGGCCGCCAGTACCGGCGGCCGATGCCGTGCCGGTCAGGTCCGCGCTCATCCCACCCTCGCCTTCGGCGTCAGCAGCCCGTTGATGATGTCCACCAGTACGTTGACGACCACGACCACCACCACCATGAACACCACCACGCCGAGCACCACCGGGATGTCCCCGAGGACGCCGGAGGTCAGCGCGAGGTTGCCGAGTCCGGGCAGAGCGAAGATGCGCTCGACGATCACCGCACCGCCGAGAGTGCCGATGACCTCCAGGGACAGCACGGTGAACGCCGGAGCCGCCGCGTTGCGCAACGCGTGCCGGAACACGATCGCGCGCTCGGAGATGCCGCGGGAGCGCAGCGTGCGCACGTAGTCCTGACGCAGCACGTCCAGCATCGCGCCGCGCAGCTGCGTGCCCACCGAGGCGACGTTGCCGATCGCGATCGCGATGGAGGGCAGGAAGATGGATGCGAGCCAACCGCCGAAGGACGTGGTGATCGGCACGTATCCCGTGGCGGGGAACAGCCGCAGGCCGAGCGCGAACACGAGGACGAGCACGAGCGCGAGCCAGTAGCCCGGTATCGCACGTACCGCGACCGCGAGGAGCTGCAGGACGCGGTCGACCAGTCCCCCGCGGGTGGCCGCTCCGACCCCCAGCGCCACGCTGAGGATCACGGTGAGCAGCAGGCTGACGGCCACCAGGCTGAGCGTGATCGGGATCCGCGTCGCCATGATGGCGGTCACCTCGACGTTCGAGACGAACGACCTGCCGAGGTCGCCGGTGATGACGCCGATGAACCAATCGACGTACTGCTCGGGGATGGGTCTGTTCAGCCCCAGTGCCTCCGCCTTAGCCGCGACGAACTCGGGTCCGGCATCGGACTGGGAGCCCAGGAGGCTGCGTGCGATGGCCTCGCCGCCGCGCACATAGAGGAGCAGGAAGCACAGGGCGGTGACGGCGACGAAGACGAACGCCCCGGTCGCGAGCCGCCTGGCGAGGTAGCCGATCATGCGGCCGCCGATCCGGCGCCGAGCACCACCACGCGGCCGCCGAGCAGCCACTCGGCGACCACGAGGTCGCCGCCCGGAAGCGCCGCGATGCCATGCGGACTGCGCAAGCGCCGCGGCGTCAGGGGCGGTGGCACCACCGCGTCCCCGTCCATCGCGTTCGGCCATCCGGGCTCGTCGTGACAGCCCGGCGTACCGATGCTGGCCACCGGCCGATCGTCCGGCCCGAAGGCGACGACGCATCCGTACAACTCGGATACCCACAGCATCTCGTCCAGTATCACGAGACCGGACGGCGATGTCAGGACCCCGTTCCCGAATTCGTGCAGGTACCGCCCCTCGGCGTTCAACGCGACGATGCGACGGTTCCCGCGATCCGCCACCAGGATCCTCGACCGGCGCCCGTCGACGACGACCCCATGGGGGGTATCGAATCTCGTTCCGCTCGCCGCGCCGTCGGCGCTCCAGAGAAGGGCGCCGTCGGCGGCGAAGCAGTGCACGATGTGCTCACCATAGCCATCGGCCACCCAGACACGACCGTCGGCTCCCGTGCCGTGATCATCCAGCGCCACCGAGGTCGGCCGCCAGGTCCCGGTGGGCGAGACGAGGCGGAGGATCGTCTCTCCATCCGGAGCCACCAGCACTACCTGCCCCGGCTCGCGTCGCCGATCGATCCGGCCCTCGACGAGACGCGCTTTGATCCCGGGGTCGGCCACCCAGATCCGGCCGCGCCGATCCACCGCCATGCCGTGAGCCTCGACGACATCGGTCCGGACTGCGCCGATCGGCCGCACGCCGTCGAAACGCAGGACGGTGCAGCCGTCCGGCGCGGTGACATACAGCGCGCCATCATGCCCGACGGCCACCCCGGGGTGGGCCCACAGGTGATCCGTATGCGGACCGAGAGGAAGCTCCGTCCACCCGTCAGCCACGGTGCTCGCTCCTGCCCGCCCGGAGCGGCACGGGTGCACGCCCCGGAAGGACGAGCTCCGCGCGGACTCCGGCGGGGACCTCGGTGACGACGACGGGTTCCGCACCGGCGGAGCTCCACTGCACGGCGACCGCTCCGTAGGGCGTCTGGACGGACGCCTCCACCTCGCCGAAAGGGGCCGCGAGATCCGGCCGGATCTCCAGACTCCGATAGCCGGGCTCAAGCGGGCGGATGCCCGCCACCTGCCGGAACAGCCAGTCGTCGACGCACCCGAATGCGTAGTGGTTGTAGGACAGCAGCCCGGGGTCGCCCTCCGGGCTGACGGCGAACCAGCTCTCCCAGATCGTGGTCGCGCCCATCCGCACCTGGTAGAGCCAGGACGGCGGGGTGTCCTGCAGCAGCAGCCGGTACGCCAGGTCGGCGCGGCCGATGTCGGTGAGCACGTCCAGGAGATAGGGGATGGACAGGAACCCCGCGTCCAGGTGATCGCCGTGCTCGTGCACCAGTTCGACCAGTCGTCGGGCGCTGCCCTCGCGTCGCTCGGGCGGCACGAGGTCGAATGCCAGCGCGATCAGGTAGCAGCCCTGCATGTCGGCCGTCAGCCGTCCGTCATCGAGCACGTACTCCTGGGCGAACGCCGTGCCGATGTCCTCGCGAAGCGCCCGCATCTCGGTCTCGAGGTCCGCATCCCCGAGGATGCTCGCCACGATCGCCAGGTTCTCCACCGACCTGGCGAAGAACATCGCGGCGATGATCTCCGCGGTGCGCTCCTGCGCCACCGTCATCGTGCCGACGAAATCAGCGGGATCCACGGTACTGGGCGCGAGCCAGTCACCGTAGTGGAACCCCGTGTTCCACAGCACGCGCTGCCGCTCGAGCACCGCGGGGTCTACCCCGGCGCCCCGATAGCGTTCGGGGACCCCCTCTCGTGCGGCGCGCCGGCAATACGCCACCCAGCGCTGCATCGCGTCGTAGTTCTCCTCGAGCACGCGGCGATCTCCATACCGCTCGTACAGCACCAGCGGCACGATCGTGACGGCGTCCCCCCAGCCCGCGGAGGAATCGTCCTGGAACCGGTCCGTGTACATCCGCTGGAACGACGGCGTGTTGGGAACCAGCATCGGTACCTGGCCGTCGGCGAACTGCTCGGATCTGAGATTGGCCAGCCACCTCTCGACGAAGCGCAGCACCTGCATGTTGTTGGTGGCCGCCGGGGCGAAGATCTGGATGTCGCCGGTCCACCCCGCCCGCTCGCGCTGCGGGCAGTCGGTGGGAATGGACAGGAAGTTGGCGCGCTGGCTCCACACCACGTTCTCATGCAATCGGTTGATGCGGGCGTCATCGGTACGGAAGAAGCCCGTCTGCTCGAGGTCGGACGATATGACGACACCGACCACGTCCTCCGACCGCAGATCCCCCGGGTAGCCGGTGACCCGGACGTACCGGAACCCGTGGAACGTGAACGTCGGCTCGAACGTCTCCCGGCCGTTCCCGGCCAGAGTCCAGACGTCCACCTGGTCCTTGTTGAAACCGAGCATGCTCACCTGGAAGTTGCCGTCGCGGTCCAGCTGCTCGGTGTGCTCGAGGCGGACCGTCGTGCCGGCGGGGCCTTGCCCGCTCACTCGCAGACGCCCGGCGATGTTCTGCCCGAGATCGACCACGATCTCGCCGCGCGGAGTGCGGAGCACGACCGGGTCGATGATCTCGGTGACGCGTCGCACCGGCTCGCCGATGAACGGCACCAGACCGGCCACCGATCCGCCCGCCACGTACGCGCTGTCCCAGCCGGAGTCGTCGAACCCGATCGCATCCCATCCGGGCTGCTCGTGACGTGCGTCGACCTTCTCGCCGATGAAGATGTCCGAGTAGCGGATCGCCCCGGTGGACGACTTGGCAGGACGGCCGGACACGGCCAGCACTTCGCCATCGCCCTCGAGCTGCCAGAAGGCCTGCAGCCGGTCGCCATGATTCGCGCTGAGCCCCGCCGCGCTCGTGCGACCGGCCCACCAGCCGTCTGCCAGGGTGAGAGCAAGCACGTTCTCACCCTGCTGCAGGAGCTCGGTCACGTCGTAGCAGAAGTACGACAGCCGGTACGGGTGCGCGTCGTAGCCGGGCACGAACAGCTCGTCGCTCCAGAGCGCGCCGTTGATCCGTACCTCGACGAGCCCGTGGGATGTCAGGTAGAGCCGAGCTCGTTTCGGGACCTCGTCGAGACGGAACGGCTGGCGCAGCAGGGGCGCCGGATGAAGCCGCTCCTCCGGCGGCGCCAGCTTCGGACGCTGGTCGGGGGTGATCGGACGCCGCACCGAGACCTCCTGCTCGCGCGTCACCGGCGGCTGCACGGGCTCGACCCAGGACGCCCGCCAGTCGCGGGGATCGAGGATGGTGGTCTCGAACGCGGAGTCGCTCCACTCGCTCGGTCGGGCGCCATCGGTCCACACGCGGACGCGCCAGCGATACGCGGTCCGGGAGGCGGCCTCGAAACCGGGCAACTCGACCAGCGAGCTCTCCGCGGACTCGACCCGGCCGCTGCCGACCACGACGCCGGAATCGCCGTGGACCTCCAGCTCGTAGGCGCGCTGAGCGTCGATCTCTCCACTCGGCCGCTGCCACCCGAAGCGCGGCCGAGCGGTCCACATGCCGAGCGGCCGCTCGAGCGATTCCACGGTCAGCCTCGTCGGTGCCGCCGACATGATCAGACTCCCACCTGCGCGCCCGTGAACGGACGAGATCGCTCGATGGCAGGGTTGAGCTCGACCCCGAACCCGGGCGCGTCGGACAGGCGGAGCACGCCATCGACCGGCACGGGCTCGTCGAGCAGGAGCGGGGCGAACATCGGGACGACCCGCTCCGCCGTGGCGTCCATCATGAGGAACTCCGCGAAGGGCGAGTTGTGGCGCGTGATCACGAAGTGATACGAGTACACGGACGATCCGTGCGGTACGACGAGGGCGCCGTGCGCATCGGCGAGAGCGGAGATCTTGAGCAGCTCGGTGATTCCCCCGCACCAGCCGACGTCCGGCTGGATGATGTCGACACCCGCCTCGAGCAGCTGCCGGAAGCCCCATCGGGTCGCCTCGTGCTCGCCCGTGGTGAGCAGCACGCCCGGAGGCATCCGCTCGCGCAAGCGCGCGTGGGCGGCATAGTCGTCCGGGATCAGCGGCTCCTCGATCCAGTGCAGGCCCAGCTGCGCGGCTCCCATGGCAAGGCGCACTGCATAGTCCACGTCGAGCGACATCCAGCAGTCGAGCATGAGCCAGAAGTCCTCACCCACCCGCTCGCGCATGACCGCCAGCGCCTCGAGGTTCTGCCGCATCCCGGCCTCGCCCTCGGCGGGACCGTGCCGCAGTGGCATCTTGCCGCCGATGAATCCCATCGACTGCGCCAGGTCCGGCCTCGGGCCGGTCGCGTAGCAGGGCATCCCGGGGCGGACGGCGCCGCCCAGGAGGGCGTGGACCGGCTCCTGCCTCACTCTGCCGAGCAGGTCCCACAGTGCGAGATCCACCGCGCTGATCGCGTTGAGAACGATGCCCCGGCGACCGTAGAACAGGGTCGAGCGGTAGAGCTGGTCCCACATGCGCTCGATCTCGTGAACCGGGGTGCCGATCAGGAACCGCGAGAGATGCCGTTCCACGATCCAAGCACCGAGTTCCCCTCCCGCGGAGACGGCGAAGCCGGTCGTGCCATCGTCGGCGACCAGTTCGACGACCAGAGTGCCCAGCACATCGAGGCCGAAGCTGCGCCGCGACTGCCGGTAGTCGGGGTAGACGGCCATGGGCGACGCGACATGGTCGTCGATCCAGTGCGGCCCGGGTCGGTCGTGATAGTCGGCACCGCCGCCGCGAGCGATGGTCGCGCGAACCTCCCGGATCGTGCGCACGGTCGTCATCGGTCGAACCGCACGAGGACCTTGCCGGCGACCGCGTCGGCGGACGCCCCGAGCCGCCGGAACTGCTCGTCGGCCTCCGAGGGCCCGACCTCGAGACTGACCAGGGAGCGCACCCGGTCCACGGGGGTGCTCGCGAGCGCGGTCACCGAGTCCGCGAAATCGGCCGCGCTGAACGTGAACGATCCGACCAAGGCGCGCTCCTGCGTGCTCACGGCGAACGCATCGAGCTCGACGGTCGGCGCCGCCATTCCGACCAGGCACACCCGGCCGCCGAGCTCCGTCGCCGCCAGGGCGTCGCCAAGGGAGCCGGTGGACCCGACCGCGTCGATGGCGACGTTCGAGAGTCCCCCGGTCGACTGTTCGAGCACCTCCCAGAGAGGCCGCTCTCGAGTGTCCACGGCGGTGGCGCCGAGCGTGGACACCAGGTCCCGGCGCGCTTGACTCAGCTCGGCGACGACGATGCTCGCCGCCCCGGCCTGCTGCAGCGCCAGCACGACGCACTGCCCGATGGGGCCGCCGCCGACGACCGCCACGACCTCGCCGGGTCGGACTCCGGCGCGGCGCACCGCGTGGATGGCCACCGCCATCGGCTCGACCAGCGCGCCGAGCTCGAGCGGCAGCGAGTCGGGTAGGAGCACCACGTTGCGAGCGGGGATGACCACCTGGTCCGCGAATGCGGCTCGCACCGCGGGATCGACCCCGATGACGTACTTGCCCGGGTGGTGCTGCTCCCGCCCTGCGAAGCTGGCCGCACCGGTCGGCGGGATCACCACGGGATTGAAGGTGACAGCCGCGCCGACGGGCAGGACCGCGGGGTCGACGGCCGGGCCGAGCCCCATGATCGTTCCGGAGCTCTCGTGCCCCATCACCTGGCCCGGCTGACGGCGGCCGTTCTCCCCGGTGTACCCGTGGATGTCGGAGCCGCAGATCCCGGTCGCGGCGACCCTGATCACGACCTCGTCGTCCTGCGGGTGTGGATCGGGCGCCTCCTCGACGACGAGTTCACCAAACCGCTTGAGCACCAGCGCGCGCATCCGCAGTCGCCTTTCCTTGGTTTCTTGATCGAGATCGGTTGCCGGGTGACACGGCGCAGGGCCGAGCCGCGCTCGGCCCTGCGCCACCCCGCGTCAGTCCGCCGGACGGATGTCCTGCAGCATCGCACCGAACAGGCCGAATGCCTGTGACGGTTTGGCCTGCAGGTCGGCGGCCACTCCGAAGAATGCCCCCGGATGACCGATCTGCACGAACCATGCCTCGTCGTAGATGTACTGGCCGAGTTCCTTCTTGGCCTCCAAGCTCTCCTCATCCGTGCCGGTGTTGATCCTGCTCAGCAGCGACTCGAGCTCCGGCGTGGTGTACCGGCTGCCGTTCCAGACGCCGGCGGGATCGATCGCGTTCTTCAGCGTGTTGTAGAACAGGTCGTTGAAGGTGTACGCGGGGGCCTGGCCGCTCTGGATGAGCTGATCGGCCTGGTCGCGGTCCGGGTAGGTCTCGAACGACGCCCGGATCCCGATGTCGTTGAGGTACTGCACGATCGCGGGCTCGTAGTTCGCGTCAGAACCATTGCCGCGCGACGGCATCACCAGATCGAAGCCGTCGGGGTACCCGGCCTCGGCCAGGAGGGCCTTGGCCTTCTCGGGGTCGTACGTGTACTTGTCGGCGTCCCCGACGTGGAACGGCCATCCCTCGAGGAAGATCTGGTCCGAGGGGTTCCCGTAGCCGAGATCGATCTGCTCGGCGATCGCCTCGCGATCGATGGCCATGTTCATCGCCTGGCGTACCCGCACGTCACCCAGGGCCGGCACGATCGCTCCGGCGCGGTCGGAGATCATCAGGCTCAGCGAGGTCGAATTGGTCTGCACGACGTTCAGCCCCGCGTCCTCGACGGTCTCCACCGACGGGCCGTCGATGTACGCGTAATCGACCTGGCCAGAGATGAGAGCGTTGACCCGGGCGGCGACATCCGGCATGAGCTTCATCACGAGCTTGTCGAACGGGTACGCCTCCGGATCCCAGTAGTTCTCGTTGCGCACATAGGCCCACTGGCTGTCGGGAATCGAGTTGGCGTCGTCGATGATGTACGGGCCGGAGGTGATCGGATGGGTGGCGAAGGTCTCGGGGTCGGCGATCGATGCCAGCGCGGCCAGCGGGGTGCCCGCCACGCCGTTGAGGAATCCATCGTCCGCCTGCTTGAGCGTCACTTCGAGCGTGTAGTCGCCGGTGGTCCTCATCGACGCCACGTTGCTGTAGTTGAACTGCGAGTCGGAGGTATCGACACGGTACTGGAAGTTGGCAAGCACGGCCTCGGCGTTCAGGGGCGTGCCGTCGGTGAAGCTCACATCATCGCGGATCGTCAGCGACAGCACCGTGTGGTCGTCGTTGTAGCTCCAGTCCGTTGCGATCCACGGCTCGTACTCCGAGGTATCCGGGTCGACGTGCAGCATGTAGTCGTAGACCGCCTGCTTCTGCGGCACGATCTGGGCTGCGATGTAGAAGCTGTAGTCCGCGTAGGCACCGCTCCACGTCGTGGCCATGACGAGTTCGCTCTCCTCGTCGTCTGCGGGTGCCGGACTCGTGCATGCTGCCAGGGCGAGGGCCGCGATCGCGGCCGTCGCGGCGAGGGCGAGGCGGCGCCTCGACCATGGCGTCAATGAAATGCTCACTGCTTGACTCCTTTGTCCTCTTTTGGCCTGCAGATGCCGGGCCCGCGGGCCACGCGCCGGCAGGTGGTTAGGGTATGACCCAATGTATGGACGGCGAATGCCGAACCAGCTAGACGGACGGGGTTTTCCATGGACGACAGCGGCACTGCCATCGACCCGCTGGAGGCGCCGACCGTGGTGTTCGCGACGCACTTCCGATTCGGGCCCAACGAGGTGGTCGGCCCGCGGGCGGTCGCGAGCCGGATGCTGATGTGGGTCATCAACGGGCACGGACGGGTCCGAACCGGGGGCCAGACGATCGAGTTCGGACCCGGCGCGATGGCCCTCTTCCCGTGGCGCCACGACATCCGCTACCAGGCCGACGGTCGCGACCCGTTCGTGATCGGCGGCGTCCACATCGTGCCGTGGTGCGACCCCGGCCGACCGATCGAGCCGCGGGCGGCGCACCGGATCGACGAGCCGCTCTGGCGCAATCCCAACCGCAAGGACGCGCCATGGCCCGGGTACGAGGGCCTGACCATGATCCCCGCCGCGCTGAGCGAGCGGCTCCTCCCGCTGTGCGAGGCCGCGATCAGGCACTTCGCGAATGGACTGACCGACCCGCGCGTGCTCCGGTCATTCGGGACGGTCATCACCAGCACGCTCCTGAACGCGTCGACCCGCGAGTCCCCGTCGATGCCCCCGGTTCTGAGGGCGATGGTCGAGTACGCGCACCTGCACCTGGCCGACCATCTCGACCGAGAGGTGCTTGCCGAGGTGGCCGGCTGCAGCGCCTCCACCGCCGAGCGGCAGTTCCGGCGCCATCTCGGCCACTCGCTGCAGGCGTGGCTGCGCGACACCCGTCTCGACACGGCGGCCCGTGACCTCGAGACGAGCACCCGGAGGGTCTCCGAGGTCGCCCGGTCGGTGGGCTTCGATGACCCGTTCCACTTCTCGCGTGTATTCCGCGCGAGATTCGGTGTGCCGCCGAGCCAGTACGCGCGGCGCGAGCCGCTGCTCTAGGTGGGGGCGTGGGAGATCCGCGCTGCTAGCATCCGTCCTCATGGATCCGGCACTGTATTCCATCGTGAAGCAGGTGATGAAGCTCCCGCAGACGGTCGGCAACGTCGTGCTGACGAAAGACCTCCGGACGACGATGGCGGACGGCACGGCCCTGCCCTCCGACCATCTGACGCCCGATGGCGACACGGATGCGCCGCTCATCCTGGTCCGCACGGCTCGCAGTGCCGGCTGAGGCGAAGCGCGAGTTGATCGCGGCGGTCCCCGACGAGCACCCATGACATCGCCGGGCCGGTGACGGCCTCGCGCTGCAGACCTCGCTCGGCTGGTCGATCGGCGCGCAGCACCGCAACCCCACCCATGTGCCTCGGGGAGGCATTCACGCTCGCGACGATAGGCAGAAGATCCTCCGCGCGGGTTGCGGTCCCCGCTTCTGTCGTCCTACATCCCAGCGACATCCGGCAGATCGCCGTTTCTCGAGAACTGGTGGGAGCACCCGGACCGGAACGACCCGGCGTGGGCCGAGGAGGACCGGACGCAGATGGCGTGATCTTCGCGGAGGTCATCTACTTCCTGTGGCGTGCTTTCCGCGGTGACCACGCGGAGCAGGAACCACCCATACGGACGTTCGAGATTCGGTCGGGACCGACCGCGTCACCTCTCGGCCGGTCGGTGGCCATCGACCGATGCGACGTTGATCAAGGGACGACCCTCGTGCAGCCGCGTCAGGTTCTCGATGAGGATGTCGACCATCCGGTCCATCGCGCCGGGGACGAGCGCGGCGCAATGCGCGCTGATCGTCACTCCCGGCGCGTCCCAGAGCGGGCTCGCGGACGGCAGCGGCTCCTCGGCCGTGACGTCGAGCGCCGCGCCGCCGAGCCGGCCCGACTCCAGCGCGGCGACGAGCGCAGGCTCGTCCACCGTCGTCCCGCGCCCGACGTTGACGAAGTACGCGCCGGGCATGCAGCGGGCGAAGCGGCCGGCATCGAACAGCCCGGAAGTCTCCGGCCCGCCGGGCAGAGCATTCACGATCCAGTCCGCCCCGGGCAGCAGGTCGTCGAGGTCGTCGAGCGGGTGCACCGAATCGACGTCGGCCGAAGGCCGCGGGCGCCGCTGGACGCCGTGCACCGCGATCCCGAACGCCCGCGCTCGCCGGGCGACAGCGGTTCCGATGCTGCCGAGGCCGACCACGACCATCGAGGTCTCATCGACGCGCTGCGCTTCGGTCTCCTCCCACATGTGGCGCCGGGTGAACTCGGCCAGATCACGGAAGCGCTTGGCGTGACCGAGGATCGCGGCCAGTGCGAAGTCGGCCAGCGGTCCGTCGTGCACCCCGCGCGCGGTGCAGATCGTCACCCCGGCTCGCGCGATGCGGGCATCGGCCAGCAGCTCCCCCGCACCGGCCCCGATCGCCTGGATGAAGGCGAGCCGGTGGTCGGACCGCTCCAGCGCGGGGATCGCGGCGGGGTGCAAGTCGAACAGCACATCGGCGACGGGCAGAAGCTCCCGCCACGCCTCCTCCACCGCGCTCGTGCCGCCACCCGGGACCGGCGCCTCCCGTTCCTCCGCCTGGTACAGCAGGCCGACCCTGCCATCCGGGCCGATCATTGCGCCCGGTTCGGCGACGATCCCAACCCACGGGCAGGCAGCGCGGACACGGTCGATGAGCCGCGCCGGCAGGTACCTGGACAGAACCAGGGTGGTTCCCTGCGGTGCGTCGACGGATGCTGGCACCGCGCTAGCTCCGGTCGACCGGAGCCCTGAGGGTGAAGGGGGCGAACATCACGCGGGTGTTGCCGGCCCGACTCCAGTCGTTGTTGACGTCGATCGCCCCGCCGTGCATCGTCGCGCCCCGCAGCGAAGCGGGAATGGGGTACTCGAGCCCGACCCGGAGCATCGGCAGCCCATCGCGGACCTCCGCGAGCGGGTAGAGATCCGGGTCGGCGGCGTAGTCGAACCTGACGTCATTGGCCGAGATCCAGACCGAGAACGTGTCGCCATGACTGCGCAGCTCGATGCGGCGCCGCAGGCCGTGCACATGCTCCACCAGGATCTGCTGGATGACCGTGAACTGGCTGGGCACCCGACCCGCCGTCCCGACCAGGATGACGCTGCGGGCGCTGAAATACCAGGCGCCCAGCCCGAACTCGTCGGCGTCTGGATTCACGTGCAGCAAAGGCGTCCCCTCGAGTGGGCGACGACCGCTCCACACCAGCGACACACTCACCTCCTCGGCCGCTTCCGGCCCGAAGTCCCGGTAGAACGCGGCGCGGCCGGCCGCGTTGTCCGCGCCCATGATGAGTCCGCGATCCGGGTCCGGGACAGCCGGCGCCCGACCAGCGAGGGCGAGCTGATCCCACCAGGTCGGGTGAGCGTCGTGGGCGTCGGTCCACCCGTTCCCCAACTCGCCATCGGCCCGGTCCCACCGCTCGATGAATTCCATGTCTGCTCCAGTCGACGACGCCCGCGCGCCGCTGCTGGCACGCTACTGAACGGCCTACGCCCAGCACCCTGGACGGTCGCGCCAGGTGCTGACGCTCAGCGGCATCTACTCGATCTCCCACACCGAGCCACCGATCCGACGGCGCTCGATGAGCTCCCAGTCGTAGGTGACGCCGAGCCCCGGTCCCGTCGGCGCGGCAACGCAGCCGTCGGCGTCGATCGCGTCGAGCCCGTCCCGGTAGTCGAGTGCGACGCTCGTGGCCGGCGACGTGAGGTCGTAGTCCGGATGCACGAGCGCCATCTCGTAGTAGTTGGTGTTCCGGATGGCGGTCATCGCGTGCCGGTGCGCCGGACCCGCGAAGTGCAGCTCGACATCGGTGCCCAGGCCCTCGGCGGCGTGGGCGATCTTCATCACCCCGGTGATCCCGCCGTCATTCTCGGGATCTGCACGCAACAGGTCTGTGCCGCCGTTGACCGCGAAATCAACCTTCGGCTCCAGCCAGCGCAGATGCTCGGTCAGCAGCAGCGGCGTGCGGACCCGCTCGCGCAGGCGACGATGCCCGCTCGACGAGATCCCCGTGTCGGCGTACGGATCCTCATACCAGAAGTAGCGGTAGTCGTCGAGGGTGAGGCCCAGCCGCACCGCGTCCGCGAACGTCCGGCTACCGGACGAGGGATCGTCCATGAGTACCATCCGATCGCCCACCCGCTCGCCCACCGCCTTCGCCGCCGCGATCTCGTGCTCCACGTCGCCGTCGATCCAGGCGTGCACCTTGAACGCCCGGTACCCGAGGTCGTAGCACTGGTCGGCGAAGTCCGCGTAGCCCTCCGGGCTGCCCAGCGGCCCGCCGGCCGGATCCCCCGGTGACGTAGACGCGTACGCTCGCAGCCGCTTGGGCCCCGCGCCGAGCAGCTCGTAGACGGGCGCCTCGTACCACTTGCCCGCCAGATCCCAGAGCGCGATGTCGACGGTGCTCGGACCCACGCGCCCGATCTGGCGGGTGGCGTGCTTGGCGCGCTCGTAGAAGCCCGACCTGTCCAGGGCACTGTAGCCGATGAGCAGGTGCGCGATGTAGCGGATCGAGTCATGGTCCACCGGCTGTCCGCCCACATACTCCCCGGTCGCCCCCTGATCGGTGCTGATCCGGATAGCGCATGCATGCGGAAGGTGTTTCAGGTGGAGCTCACCACGCGGGTGAACCCACTCGAACTCGGTCGTCTCGATGCGGGTGACAATCGGGGTGCCGGCCATGGCCGCCTCTCGCTGTGTGTAAATCGTCGGTATGTAGCTGCTGCGCGGATCAGTCGACATGGAAGACCTCCTCCATGGGTGACATCCGGGGCGACCCATCCGGCTCAGACTCCATATAGCGCTCGAGACTCGCCCACCAGCGCCGCACGACCGGGTTCTCCCCGCCCACGGGGGCGCTGTTCTCGTCCACCTCCATCACCGCGAAGAGGTCGAGCCCTTCGCGGAAGATGCTGTAGTTACGCACCCCTCCGAGGGCGATGAGCTCACGCATCTCGGGCCAGAGCTCGTCGTGCGCCTTCTTGTACGGCTCCTCGCCTCCGGGATTGAGGCGCATCCGGAACGCGATACGCCAGGCGCGCGGCTCCAGCTGCTCGGTCATCGAGTGCTCCTTCCGAGATCGGGGACGCCCACCGGTGCACTTCGTCGGGCCGACTCGAGCAACGACTCGATGAGCACGGTGGTGGCGAGGCCGAGGGATCCATCGGCGACCGGGACGCGATCGTCGAGGAAGCAGTCCACGAGGTGTCGTGCGGGCAGGTGGCCGGGGAAGCTCACGCTCGGGTCCAGCGCTGCGATGTCGAGGCGGGCGCCGTCGGCCCCGATCACATCGAGGCTCCCTGCCGCCGAGTCGAGCACGGCATAGCCATCCGTGCCGAACGCGGTCAGCTGGATGAACGACGGTGCCCCCAGCGGAACGGTGCCGGCACTGGCCAGCGTGGCGATCGGGCCCTGATGGGTGGTGATCGCCGCCGCGTCCACCATGTCCACCTCGATGCCCGGGCCCCAGGTGTAGGCGGAGATCTCGCGCGGCAGCAGCCCGGTCACGGCCAGCAGCAGCGAGAGCGAGTGCGTCATCTGACCGTGGGCCTGACCTCCCCCCAGCTTGCGCAGCCCATAGGTCTCGAACCGGGGACCGAACATCGCGTCGGAGGCGTCCGGGGCGCGGTCGGGATCGAGCGGCGCATAGAGGGCGCCGGACGGGTTGGCATACAGGCTCGTGACCAGACGCAACTGTCCGATCGCCCCATCGGCGAGCAACGCGGTCAGCTGCGCGGTGTGCGGCGAGTGCAGGTGGGCATAGCCCACGTGCAGGCGGCGACCCGTGGAGGCCGCGAGTGCCACGAGCTCGCGTCCCTGAGCCGAGTCCACGACCATCGGCTTCTCGATCATGACGTCCGCCCCGGCCAGGAGGCTGTCACGAGCGGGCGCGAAGTGCGCGACCGGCGGAGTGGCGATCAGCACGCAGTCCAGCCGCTCCCGAAGCATCTCTGCATGGTCCGTGAAGACCATCTCGACACCGAATCGCTCACCCACGGCCCGGGCGCGTTCGGGGTCCGCATCGGCGATGGCCACTAGTTCGGCGCGCTCGTAGCTGGCGAGGCTCGGCAAGTGGACTCTGGTCGCCCACCATCCGGTCCCGACGACGCCGACCCGTGCTCGCCTGCCCGAGGTCATGCGGCACCCACCAGCAGCCCGGCAGCCGACGCGGCACTCTCTAGGCCCGCGAGCAGTTCCGGTGCCGGCCGGCGATCCGGGCGACGGACCCCGGTACCGAGCCGCAGAACACCCATCAGACGGAGCAGCTCCTTGAATGTCGTATTGACCGACGCGGGCTGGCTCACCGCGAGATCGATCAGCGGCCGCAGCCTGTCGAAGGCGTCGGTTGCCTGGTCCCGCTGCCCCGCGGCATGCAGAGCCTGAACGTTGAGCAGCGCAGGGGCGAACGCGACGGGCGGCACTGTGCCGTTCACCCCCGCGTCGAGTTCGTCCAGGAAGGCGAAGCCGCCGCTGCCACCCAGGACGCTGACTCGCTGCCCCGCCGTTGCGCTGAGGCGCGCGATCTTCGGCACCGGATCGGGGCACTCGATCTTCAGGGCGACGATGCCCGGCACCCGCTCGACCAGGCTCTCCAGCAGATCTGCGCTCACCTCCACGAGCGTGAGCTCGGGTGCATCCTGGAAGACGATGGGCAGGCCGGTCGCGGCCGACAATTCGGAGCAGGCCGCTTCGATCTGCTGCTCGTCGCATCCGCCAGGCGGTCGCATCATGAGGATGTCCGCGCCCGCGCGGGCGGCCTCGACTCCCTGCACGACGAGCGCCCTGATGCTGCCCCCGCCCACGGTGGCCATCACGCGCACTCGGCCCGCCGCGTACCCGGTCACCGCCCGGAGCGCCTCCCGCACCTCTGACTCGGACAGACGCAGGATGTCGCTGCCGAATCCGAATCCGACGGCACTCACGCCGTTCGCGACCAGGAAGTCCACCTGGGAGCCCAGCTCGAGGTAGACGATCTCCTCCCGATCGTCGAACGGCATCTGGAGGATCGGGATGATGTCGTCCAGACGCTGGTGACCCGCGCTCATCGCGGCCCCCAGAGCTCGCTCACCAGCAGTTCGAGTTCCGCGCGCATCGCCTCGTTCTCCACGACCGGGTCCACTGCGTCCTGATTCAGCCAGGGGCTCGCCACGTACTCGGTGGTCAGAGCACCCCGATAGCCGGTGGCCTTCAGGCCGTTGAGGACCCGTCGGAAGTCGATGGCCCCCGAGTTGACCGGAGCCGAGAGGACCCCCTCGCCGGCCTGACGCACGTGCATGTGGCGGGTGCGCGAGTGGAGAGGCTCGATGTCATCCGGGCCGAAACCCGCCCACACCAGGTGGGAGTAGTCCAGAGTGAGCATCAGTCCCGGCACGTCGGAGAGCATGCGCAGGGTGCGTTCGGGCGAGTCGGTGACGGATTCGACGTGCGGTTCGATGGAAATCGTCGCTCCGGTCTGTGCAGCGGCGTTCACGAGCCCCTTCAGTTGCTCCCGCACCAGCGCCTCCGCCTCCGCGAAGGGCATGTCCCCCACGAGCCCCGGGATCACCGTCATGCCGGTGAGACCCAACTCGGGGAGCCGCGGTGCGAGATCCGCTACGAGTTCGCGCTGAGTCGCGCGTGCCGAATCGTCGATGCCTGGGGCCAGAATGGCGCCGATCACGAGATCGGTGTACCGGATCCGGTGCGCGCGCCCGGTCTCCCCGAGTCGAGCACATTCGTCCGGGTCGGTCGCAAGCCGTTCGAGAGTGGGGTAGTCCTCGCCCGGTTCACCGACCACGAGATCCAGGCCGTCATATCCGGCCACGGCCGCGAACCTGCATGCCTCATCGACGGACCGGCCGTTCATCGACCAGAGGTGCGCGGCGATCGCTGGTCGCGACCGTGACGCCGTCTGCGCGGTCATCATGGTCGAACATTGACAGCGGCCATCCTCGCCCGTCAATCGTTCGCGATACGCTTCGCCGTTCCCATCCAGGAGGTGCCGTCGTGATGCAAGTCTCATCGCCGATGCCGGGGTCCTGGGGTGATTCCATGGTCGCCTGACGCCGACCGCCCTGGCCGGCACGCGTGTGGGCGCGCAACTGGTGCTGCACGCGCGAGCCGAGCTGGGCGAGCACGTCGCTGGGCGGTCCTCGGGCCCCGCCACGGGCGCCAAAATGGATGGCCTTTTCGAAAATGTCGCCGGTGCTCGGACGGCGGTGCGCTGTTTCAGTCGCTGAGGTTGTGGGCGCGCATCAGTTCCCTGGCGAGGTCGCGGTCGCGGTGCTCCACGGCTGCCACCATCCGTGCGTGAAGCTCGTACCGCGACTCGATGTAGGCCGGAAGTCGGGTCTCGGGGAGGGACTCCAGGCCTGTAGTGTGTCGCTCCAGCATCTCCAGCATCGCGAGATACATCGAACGGAGCAGGCTGCTGGGCGACGCCATCGCCATCGCGCGATGCAGCGCCCAGTTCTCGTAGAGGAAGCGAACGTAGTCGCCGTCGTCGATGGCGGCGCGCATCTCGCCGAGGCACCTGCGCATCTGCGCGACATCGTCGGGGGTGGCGAAGGCGACCGCGTCGTCGACCAGGAGCGGGTCGAGCGCGTCCCTGATCCGGATGGCGTCCGGGACGGCCGGGCTGGCCGTATCGAGCGCGAGCAAGGCGTTGCCCAGGCGAGCGAATGCCGACTGGTCGCTCACGAAGATGCCTCCGCCGGGGCCCGGTCGGAGAGAGACGTACTGGCGCGCCTGGGCCAGCGCCAGCGCCTCGTTGAACGTGCCGACCGACACCCCGCACTGCCTGCGCACGGTGTCCTTGGTACCGAGCCGGGTGCCGACAGGGTGGCGTTCCGCGATCTCGCCGATGGCGTTCGCCGTCGCTTCGGTACGCCGGGTCGGGGTGGCCGCGGGGGTCATGGCTCTCCTCGAGGTTGACGCGTCGTGCGCCGCGTCATACAGTCGCAAACGATCATAATCGTTATGGTTGATAGATGCCAGGAGGCGTACTCATGACCTCAGTGGACGCCATCTCCGCCTGGCAGGCGGGCAGCATCATGACCTCGCCCGACTGGGCGATCGCCTGGCGCGGCGTGCCCGTCGAGCGCTGATCGCGCGACTCGCCCCTCCCAGCACACCCTCACCTGAGCAGAAGAGCGGACATACCTCATGCGTCTTGCCAACCACGGCGGCCGTGCCGTCATCCTCACCTCGGACTCGAGCGGATTCGACCTGGAAGCCGCCAGCGGCGGCCGTTTCGGGCCCGATCTCCCTTCCGTCTATGACGCCTGGGACGACTTCGTCGCCTGGGCGTCGAAGGCATCCGGCCCAGCGGTGGCCATCGACCGGCAGGCGCTGGGCCCGGTGAGTCCCCGCCCGTTCCAGTCGTTCGGGGTGGGCCTCAACTACGACGAGCACGTGACGGAGAGCGGATTCGCGCGCCCCGAGCTGTTGCCGCCGGTCTTCCCGAAGTTCCAGTCATCGATCGCCGGACCGTTCGAGACCGTGACACTGGTCCCGGGCGGCAGGACGGACTGGGAGGCAGAGCTCGTGATCGTCATCGGTCGTCACGCGCACCGGATCGAACCGGGCACCGGCTGGGACCACGTCGCCGGCGTCACGGTCGGCCAGGACCTGTCCGAGCGCACCACCCAGCTCCAGGGGCCGGCTCCGCAGTTCGGGCTCGGCAAGTCCTTCCCCGGATACTCGCCCCAGGGGCCCTGGCTGGTGACGCCCGATGAGCTCCCCGATCGCGACGATCTCCGGATCACCTGTGAACTCGACGGGGAGATCGTGCAGAACGGGCGGACGGGTCAGATGATCTTCAGTGTCGCGGACATCGTCGAGAAGCTCGCCGAGATCGTCACGCTCCATCCGGGCGACGTCGTGTATTCGGGAACTCCCGCCGGTGTCGGGTACAGCCGCCAGCCGGAGCGGCTCATCCAGCCCGGTGAGGTGCTCACCACCACGATCGAGGGGATCGGCTCGATCACGCAGCACTTCGTCGCCTGACCCCCCCTGCGCACGACAGGCCAACAGATCGGTCGGAGGGCTACTGCACGGCATCGGTCAGGCGGGCGACGTGGTTCAGTACTCGCAGGAGGAGGGGGCGCGACTTCTACGGCCGACGTCCGGCGCTGTTACTTGCGTCCGACCGTCACCACTGCCTGGACGCGGGCGGCGATGTGCTCGCCGGTCAGACCGAACTTCTCGAGCAGCTCACGGGGCCGGCCGCTCTCTCCGAACCGGTCCTCGACGCCCAGTCGGACGAGCCGGGTGGGCAGCTCTGCGCTCAGAAGCTCGGCGACCGCGGACCCGAATCCCCCAGCCACCTGCGCCTCCTCGGCGGTCACGACCAGACCGGTCTTCGCCGCACTGGCGAGAATCGTCCGCGCGTCGAGCGGCTTTACGGTGGGCACGTGAAGGACCTCTGCGTGCACACCCGTGCGATCGAGCACTTCCGCGGCGACCAGAAGCTCGAAGGTCATGGTGCCCGTGCCGAGCAACGAGAGGTCCGTCCCCGCGCGTATCACGTAGGCGCGGCCCAACGTGAAGGGCGATTCGTCGGTCGTGAAGATCGGGGTAGGATCCCTTGCCAGCCGCAGGTAGCCCGGTGAGCCATTCGATGCCAGCGCCATCGTCGCCTTCTCCGCCTCGATGCTGTCGCCCGGGGCGACCACCACCATGTTCGGCAGCACCCGCATGAGTGCGATGTCCTCCAGCATCTGATGCGTCGCACCATCCGGACCGACGTTCAGGCCGGTGTGCGAGCCGACGATCTTGACCGGCTGGTCGTTGAGGCACGCCGTGGTCTTGATCTGCTCCCAGTTGCGCCCGGGACTGAAGGCGGCGTAACTGCTCGTGAACGGGATCCTGCCTGCGCGCGCCATGCCGCTGGCAACCGTGACCAGGTTCTGCTCGGCCACACCGACTTCGATGAACCGTTCGGGGAACCGCTCCTTGAACGCGTGCATCTGGGTGCTCTCGGTCAGGTCGGCGCAGAGCGCGACCACGCGGTCGTCGGCCGCGCCGGCACGGACCAGTCCGCGGCCGAAGCCGAACCGGATCGGCTCGTGGGCGGGATCCTCGATGCTCGAGATGGTCGGGAAGGCGCTCATCGTCTTGCGTCCGCCTCAAGCGCATCGATGGCTGACAGAGCCTGGTCCTTCGTCGGTGGCTTTCCATGCCATCGGTAGTCGTACTCCATGAAGTCGACGCCCCTCCCCGGAACGGTGTGGGCGATGATCGCGCTGGGCCGATCCGAGACCGCCCTCGCCTCTCCCAGAGCAGCGAGCAGTCCGCTCACCGAGTTCCCGTCCGTCTCGATGGTGTGCCATCCGAAGGCACGCCACTTCGCAGCAAGGTCGTCGAGCGGCATGACCTCCTCGGTCCGGCCATCGATCTGGATGTAGTTGCGGTCGACGAGGCCGATCAGGTTTCCCAGGCGGTACTTCGCCGCGAACATCGCAGCCTCCCAGATGTTGCCCTCGTTGAGCTCTCCGTCTCCCATGGCCACGTACACGAACCGCTTGCGTGAGCGATCCAGGTGCTCACTGACGTACGCGATGCCCGCTCCTTGCGAGAGCCCGCAACCCAGTGGGCCGCTCGTGGTTTCCAGCCCCGGTAGGGCGGTACGCTCCGGGTGACCCTGCAGCCGGCTTCCCAGTCGCCGCAATGTCATCAGCTCATCGGTCGGGAAGTAGCCGGCGTGCGCCATTGCTGCGTACAGGATCGGTGCGGTGTGACCGTGGCTGAGGATGAAGATGTCGCGGTCGGGGTCATCGGGTCGTGCGGGATCGTGCCGCAGAGTGTGGAAGTACATGACCGCGATGATTTCGGCCATTCCGAGCGGTCCCGCGCTGTGCCCGCTGCCCGCCTGCGCCAGCATCGCCAGAACGGACCTGCGCAGATCCCGCGCGATCGATTCGAGGCGGTCGACTTCCTCAGGTGCGCTCATCCAACTTTCCTATATAGGGATGGAGTCTTGTTAAATTGCGGATAGCGAAACTTACTGCCGCTATACGATACTAGTCAACGCGACGCCGCAAGTACGAGCCCTGTGACACACTGTCGAGGTGAAAGCGACACCGTGAAGGGACGAGCATCGGAGTACGCGCTCAGCAGCGTTGAGAGGGCGTTAGCGGCCCTGGACCTGCTGGCGAAGAATCCCGGAGCTCGGCTCAACGAGGTCGCCGCCGCTCTGGGATCCTCGCCCAGCACCGTACTTCGGATGCTTCGTGTTCTGGAGCGCTCCGGCCACGTTCGACGATCGGCCAGGGCTCCCGGCTACCTTCTGGGCCCCCGGGTGGCCGAACTCGGGCGGGCGTTCCTGGCCGGGATCGACGTGATCGCCGATATCCGTCCGAATGTTGCGCCGCTCGGAAGGGAGTTCAACCTCACGGTCCACCTGGGATTGCTGCGCGCGGGGATGCTCACGGTCATCGACAAGATCGATCCCCCTGACCCGATCGTCCGATACTCGACGCTCGGCACCCGGATGCCCTTGCACGCGACCGCGGCCGGCAAGGCCGTGCTGGCGTTGCTCCCCGACGAGTTGGACTCCCTGAGGGACATCGACCTGGTGAGCTACACGCCCAGCACCCGTACCGCCTTCCACGAGCTCGTCGCGGACGTCTCCCTCGCGCAGCAGAGGCGCTTCGGTGTGGAGGAGGAGGAGTTCCAGGTCGGCTTCAGTTGCGTGGGGACCGCATTCGCGATCGGCCAGGACGTGTACAGCGTGAGCCTGAGCGGCGCGCAGGACTCTCGTGCGCTCCTTGCGAGAGGAGAGCGCCTGTCGAAGGGCGTTTCGGAGGTCGTCGCCGGCTACGGTGCGCTCGCGTCGGTTCTCTAGGAGGACTCCCGCACCACGAGTTCAGGTTGGTAGACGATCTGCTGCGCCCCGACCCCTGGATCCTCGCCCTCCGTCAGCAGTAGTTCGAGGGCGCGAGCCCCGATCGTCCGCGCGGGTTGACGAACCGAGGTGAGGGGCACGACCGCCGATGCGGCGAAGTCGATGTCGTCGTACCCGATCACGGCGATGTCCTCTGGAACACGGATGTCGCCCGCCATGACCAGTGCCTGCAAAGCCCCCAGAGCGAGGAGATCATTGGCGGCGAACACGGCGTCCGGACGCCGCCGCGGTGGCCTCGCTCGAAGCCTCTCGCCAGCGCGACGGCCTTCCAGCACCGTCTGCGCTCCCGTGTCGATCCGCTCCAGTCGGGCGCCCGGCGTCGCCGCGAGGCCCGTCACCGCCCCACGGTGGCGGTCCTCGACCTGGCGGATGCCCGCGGGGCCCCCGATGAATGCGATGCGCCGACGCCCCCTCCCGAGCAGGTGCTCGATCGCAAGCCTCCCGCCGACGACATCGTCCACCGACACGGAGCTGATCCGCTCCCCACGCGCGACTCGATCGACCTGAACGACGGGAATTCCGCGATCGTGCAGAGCTTCCAGGCGCGGCTCAACGTTCCGGAGTGGGGAGATCAGCACCCCATACGCGCGTTGCTCCTCGAAAAGGCCGAGATACATGGCTTCCCGGTCGGCATTCCCGTCGACGTTCCCGGTCAGCACCGAGAGGCCGCGCCCGCTTGCTGCCTCCTCGGCGCCCAGAGCGACGTCCGCGAAGAAGGGGTTACGGGCATCCGGAACGATCAGCCCGACGTTGTTGCTGCGCCCTGCTCGTAGCTGACGAGCGGCGTCATTGCGCACGTAGCCCAGGTCGGCGATGGCGGCGCGGACCCGCTTGGCGCTTTCGGGCGCTACCCGCGGCGAATCGTTGAGCACATTGGAGACGGTTCCGACCGAGACGCCCGCACGTGCCGCGACATCTTTGATGTTCGCGGTTCCCATGATCCTCACCTTAGGACCGTTGTCGTGCTCCCACCCCACGCTTGACCTGGCCGGAGGCGCGTCGCTATCGTACGGATGAATCGTTTCAACATGAAGGGCCCGCGACTTGCGCCAGATCTCCACGATCTCAGACCGCCTCGCCGAGCAGCGCATCGAGTTACCCTCTTGGGCGTTCGGGAACTCCGGGACCCGCTTCAAGGTGTTCGCGCAGCCGGGCGTCCCGCGCGATCCGTTCGAGAAGATCGCGGATGCCGCGCAGGTGCACAAGCACACCGGACTCGCTCCGACGGTCGCCCTGCACATCCCGTGGGACAGGGTCGACTCGTACGCGGACTTGCGCAAGCACGCGGAGGACCTCGGCGTGGGCATCGGGACCATCAACTCGAACACCTTCCAAGACGACGACTACAAGCTGGGCTCGGTGACGCACAGCGATGACCGGATTCGGCAGAAGGCGATCGATCACCACTTCGAGTGCATCGAGGTCATGCGCCAGACCGGGTCGCGCGACCTCAAGATCTGGCTCGCCGACGGCACCAACTACCCCGGCCAGGACGACATGCGCGCCCGCCAGGACCGACTCGCCGACTCACTGCACAAGATCTACGACCGGCTCGGTCCTGAGCAGCGCCTCGTCCTGGAGTACAAGTTCTTCGAGCCGGCGTTCTATCACACCGATGTCCCGGACTGGGGGACCAGCTACGCGCAGGTGGCCGCCCTCGGCGACAAAGCGATGGTCTGCCTTGACACCGGCCACCACGCCCCCGGCACCAACATCGAGTTCATCGTCATGCAGCTGCTGCGGCTCGGGAGGCTCGGCTCGTTCGACTTCAACTCGCGCTTCTACGCCGACGACGACCTCATCGTCGGCGCGGCCGACCCGTTCCAGCTGTTCCGCATCCTCGTGGAGGTGGTCCGTGGCGGTGGGTACGGCGACGACGGCGATACGGCGTTCATGCTCGACCAGTGCCACAACATCGAGGACAAGATCCCCGGTCAGATCCGCAGTGTGCTCAACGTGCAGGAGATGACCGCCCGCGCGCTCCTCGTCGACACGGAGGCCCTAGGCGCCGCCCAGCGCGACGGCGACGCGCTGACCGCCAACGGCATCCTGATGGATGCCTTCTACACCGACGTGCGTGCCGATCTCGCGGCATGGCGCGAGTCGCGCGGTTTGCCCGCCGACCCGATGGCCGCGTACGCCGCGAGCGGGTACGGCGCCTCGATCATCGAAGATCGCGTCGGCGGCACCCAGGCCGGGTGGGGCGCGTGATGAGGGCCGTGGACGACCTGCTCGCGCGCTCGAATCGTCTCGGTGCCGACCCCCGGATCACCAACTACGCGGGTGGCAACGCGAGCGTCAAGGGCACCGGGGTGGACCCGGTGACAGGCGAGCCCGTCGAACTGCTGTGGGTCAAGGGCTCGGGCGGCGATCTCGGCACGCTGACCGAGGCGGGGCTGGCGGTCCTGCGCCTCGACCGGGCGCGGGCGTTGAAGGACGTCTACCCGGGCGCCGATCGCGAAGACGAGATGGTGGCCGCGCTCGACTACTGTCTGCACGGGCGGGGTGGGGCAGCGCCGTCGATCGACACAGCGATGCACGCGCTCGTCGACGCGACGCACGTGGACCACCTGCACCCCGACGCGGGCATCTCGTTCGCGACGGCGCAGGACGGCGAGAAGCTCACGGCGAAGGCATTCGGCGGTCGGGTGGTGTGGGTGCCGTGGCGTCGCCCGGGTTTCCAGCTGGGGCTGGACATCGCGGCGATCAAGGAGAGGAACCCGGATGTGATCGGCTGCATCCTTGGCGGACACGGCATCACTGCGTGGGGGAGCACGAGCGCGGGCGCGGAGAAGAACTCGCGCTGGATCATCGACACCGCGCAGGCCTATATCGACAAGAACGGCAAGAAGCTGCCGTTCGGGCACGTCGTCGCGAAGAACGCCGCACTCAAGCCGGCCGAGCGACGCACCAAGGCCGCCGCCCTCGCGCCGACGATCCGCGGTATCGCCTCCCGCGATCGCCCGATGGTCGGCCACTTCACGGACAGCGACGTCGTGCTCGACTTCCTCGCATCGGCGAACGCACCGAAGCTCGCGATGCTGGGCACGAGTTGCCCCGATCACTTCCTGCGCACCAAGGTCAAGCCGATGCTGCTCGACCTGACCGCCGACGCATCCGTTGAGGACTCGATCGCCCGCCTCAATGTCCTGCACGAAAAGTACCGCGCCGAGTACACGACGTACTACGAGAAGCATGCGACACCCGACTCCCCCGCGATGCGCGGCGCCGACCCGCTGATCGTGCTCGTGCCGGGGGTCGGGATGTTCTCGTACGGCGCTAGCAAGCAGACCGCGCGGGTTGCGGGCGAGTTCTACGTCAACGCGATCAACGTGATGCGCGGCGCCGAGGCCATTTCGACGTACGCGCCGATCTCGGAGGCCGAGAAGTTCCGCATCGAGTACTGGGCGCTCGAGGAGGCGAAACTGCAGCGGATGCCGAAGCCCAAGTCGCACGCGACGCGCGTCGCGCTGGTGACCGGGGCGGCATCCGGGATCGGCAAGGCGATCGCCACCCGCCTCGCCGCCGACGGGGCCTGCGTCATCATCGCCGACCTCGACCTCGCGAAGGCCCGGGAGGCCGCCGCCGAGATCGGGTCGACGGATGTCGCGGTCGGTCTCGCCGTCGACGTCACCGATGCGGCCGCGATCGAGCACATGGTGCAGGATGCGGTGCTCGCCTTCGGCGGCATCGACATCGTCGTGAACAACGCGGGCGTCTCGTTGAGCAAGCCGCTGCTGGAGACCACCGAGCAGGACTGGGACTTCCAGCACGACATCATGGCGAAGGGGTCGTTCCTGGTCTCGAAGGCGACCGCACCGGTGCTCATCGAGCAGGGGATGGGCGGCGACGTCATCTACATAGCGAGCAAGAACTCGGTGTTCGCCGGGCCCAACAACATCGCCTACTCGGCGACGAAGGCTGACCAGGCGCACCAGGTGCGGCTGCTCGCGGTCGAGCTCGGCGAGCACGGCATCAAGGTCAACGGCATCAACCCGGACGGGGTGGTGCGCGGCTCCGGGATCTTCGCGTCGGGCTGGGGCGCCAACCGCGCCAGGACCTATGGCATCGACGAGTCGAAGCTCGGGGAGTTCTACGCACAGCGCACCATCCTCAAGCGCGAGGTGCTGCCCGAGAACGTCGCGAACGCGGTCGCGGTGCTCACCGGGCCCGACCTGTCGCACACCACCGGACTGCACATCCCCGTCGACGCGGGTGTCGCCGCCGCCTTCTTGAGATGAGAGCCTCGGGTGGCAGCGTCGTCGCGGTCGACCTCGGGGCGACCAGCGGCCGCGTCGTGCTCGGGCACGTGGGGCACGGCGAGGTTCGGCTGACCGATGTCGCGCGGTTCGAGAACCGTCCGGTGCGCACGCCCGACGGGCTGCACTGGTCGATCCTCGAGCTGTACCGTGACGTCGTAGAGGGGCTCGCGACTGCCGTGCGCCAGGAGCCCCAGCTCGCGAGCATCGGTATCGACTCGTGGGCCGTCGACTACGCCCTGATGCGCGACGGCCGGATGCTGGGGACCCCGTACGCCTACCGCGATGAGCGCAATCTCCCGGCCGTCGATGCCGCGCACCAGATCGTTCCCGCCGATGAGTTGTACCGCATCAACGGGTTGCAGCACCTGCCGTTCACCACGCTCTTCCAGCTCACCGCCGACCGGCTCTCCGGCACGCTTGATCTCGCGGACTCGTTCCTGCTGCTGCCCGACCTGCTCGCGTACTGGCTCACCGGACACGAGGCGGCTGAACGCACCAACGCGTCGACCACCGGGCTGGTCGGCGTCGAAACGGGCGAATGGGATACCGTGCTGATCGACCGGCTCGGCCTGCGGCCCGAGATCTTCCGCGGCCTCGTCGAGGCCGGCACGCCCATGGGCGCACTCACCCCGACCGCCGTCCGCGGGGTCGGAGACACCCGCGCCGTCGTCACCGCGGTCGGCTCGCACGACACCGCCTCGGCCGTGGTCGCCGTGCCGGCGACCGAGCCGGGCGCCGCCTACATCTCGAGCGGAACCTGGTCTCTCGTCGGCATCGAGCTCGAGCGCCCGGTGCTCACCGACGAGAGCCGGGCCGCGAACTTCACCAACGAGGGAGGCATCGACGGCCGCATCCGGTACCTGCGCAACGTCGGCGGGTTGTGGCTTCTCACCGAGTGCATCCGCGACTGGGAGCGCACCGGTGACACCATCTCGCTCCTAGGTCTGCTGGCCGCAGCGACCGACGCCCCGGCCGACGTGCCGCGGTTCGACGTCGACGACGACGCGTTCGTCGCGCCGGGCGACATGCCTGCGCGCATCGCCGCCTGGTTCACCGAACGCGGGGTGCCGGGGCCGACCGACCGCGCATGTCTGGTGCGCAGCATCCTGGCCTCCCTCGCGGCCGCCTACGCCCGCACACTCCGGCAGGCGTCGGAACTGAGCGGCATCGAGATCCGGGTCGTGCACATCGTCGGCGGGGGCAGCCGCAACGAGCTGCTGTGCCAACTGACCGCCAACGCCACCGGCCTGCCGGTGCTCGCGGGACCCGACGAGGCCACCGCGATCGGCAACGCGCTCGTGCAGGCGCGGGCGCACGGCCTCATCCCGGGATCGCTGGAATCGCTGCGCGCGATCGTGCGATCCTCCTTCCCGATCCGCAGCTACGAGCCCCGATAGGACTCCCATGGTCAAGAGACAGTTCCCGCGCCCGGCCGAGGTGCTCGATCTGATGAGGTTCAAGAAGCCGGACTTCAACGCCCGGCGTCGCCGGCTCAACGCCGCGTTGACGATCGGGGACCTGCGGGAGATCGCGAAGCGCCGCACCCCGAAGGCTGCGTTCGACTACACGGATGGTGCCGCGGAGGGTGAGCTGTCGTTGTCGCGGGCGCGGGAGGCGTTCGAGGATGTGGAGTTCCATCCTCGGGTGCTGCGGGACGTGTCGGCGGTGGATGCCACCGCGAACGTGTTCGGGGGGACCTCGGCGCTGCCGTTCGGGATCGCGCCGACGGGGTTCACCCGGCTGATGCAGACCGAGGGCGAGATCGCGGGAGCGTCCTCGGCGGGTGCCCACGGCATCCCGTTCACCCTGTCGACCCTCGGCACGACCTCGATCGAGGATGTGAAGGCCGCCAATCCCGAGGGGCGGAACTGGTTCCAGTTGTACGTGATGCGGGATCGGGAGATCTCCTACGAACTCACCCGCCGCGCCGCCACGGCGGGGTTCGACACGCTGTTCTTCACCGTCGACACCTCGGTGGCGGGCGCCCGGTTGCGGGATAAGCGCAACGGGTTCTCGATCCCTCCGCAGCTTACGGCGCGCACGCTTCTGGATGCGTTGCCGCGGCCGTGGTGGTGGTGGGACTTCCTGACCACCCCGAAGCTGGAGTTCGCGTCGTTGTCCTCTACCGGGGGGACGGTGGGCGAGTTGCTGGATGCGGCGATGGACCCGACCATCTCGTTCGCGGACCTGAAGGTGATCCGGGATCTGTGGCCGGGCAAGCTCGTGATCAAGGGGGTGCAGTCGGTTCAGGACGCCCGCGCCCTGGTGGACGCCGGGGTGGACGGGATCGTGCTGTCCAACCACGGGGGCCGGCAACTGGACCGGGCACCCGTCCCGTTCCATCTGCTCCCCGAGGTGGTGCGCGAGGTCGGGGCGCACACCGAGATCGTCATCGACACCGGCATCATGCACGGGGCCGACATCGTCGCAGCGATCGCCCTCGGCGCGAAGTTCACCCTGATCGGACGCGCCTACCTCTACGGGCTCATGGCCGGCGGCCGGCAAGGGGTCGACCGCACGATCCAGATCCTCACCGACCAGATCGTGCGCACTATGAAACTCCTCGGCACCCACACCATCGCAGAGCTCGAACCGGGGCACGTCACCCCACTACACAGGCTCACCCCCCGTCCAGGCGGTTGAACTCGGCAGGGGCTCCCCGGCTCCGTCGGGGCAGCACCGCCCGCGGAGCGTCGAATACGCCGAGGTCGACGCTGTCCGCAACGGCGTACCCGCGGTCAGCGGGCGCGGCTGGTCGCGATGCCCAGGACGGGCTCGGCGGGCGAGCTCGAGGGGAGCGCCCTGAACCCCAGGCGCTCGTAGAACCCGCGGGCGGCCGTGTTCTCCGGGTCCAGCGTGACGTGCACGCCCGGGACGCCCACGTCCGCGAGCTCCGAGCGCAGCCGGTCGATGAGCTTCGCGCCCCAGCCCCTGCCCTGGGCTGGCGGCAGCAGGTCGATGTGCAGATGCGCGGGGTAGCCCTCGTGCTCGTCGACGAGCATGACCTCGGGCCGGTACCCGCGCAGCACGAGTTCCTCCTCCTCGGAGTACGGCTCGCCCGGTCGCGGGTAGCGCACGGCGAACCACGGGGTCCAGGTGTCGCGCCACCACGCGACGAAGGCCGCGGTGTCCGAGACCGCGACCAGGTACCCCTGGATCACGCCGTCGAGCTCGAGCACCCACGCCCATCCGGGCGCGAAGGTCGTGTAGGGCTCGAGGAAGAGATCCGGCAGCAGGTCGTCGGTGGACCATCGCCCGGTCGCGTCGCCCCCTGCCGCCCCGGTCAGCACGCAGATCTCGCGCAGCCGGCTGAGATCGCTCGGCCGATACGGGCGGATCATGGCACGACCCTAGCCGTCGATGGGCGGGACCGTCGCGGGGCGGACGATCGTCCACAGCGCGAGTGCCCCGAGCGCCGCCGCGACCAGCATGACGCTCGCCATCGGCACCGCATCCGGTCCGGGCAGGAGCCCCACGATCGGCGACACGATGCCCCCGAGGATGAAGCACACCGCGCCCTGCACGGACGCGGCCGTCCCCGCCTCCGCACCGTGACCGACGAGCGCCAGGACCTGCACGCACGGGAAGGTGAGGCCGCAGCCGACGATGAAGAACCACAGGGGGATCGCGATGCCGAGGAACCCCGTTCCCGCGAGGGCCATCAGCATGATCGCGAGCGCGGCGCAGAACTGGAGGGTGACCGCGACCGCGAGGACCCACTGCGGACCGCAGCGCCGGGTCAGCCAACTCGCGGTCTGCACCCCCAGCGCGGTGCCGACCGAGTTCGCGGCGAACAGGAGCCCGTAGCCCTGCGGACCGAGGTCGTAGAACTCCTGGAACAGGAAGGGCGATGCCGCCAGGTAGGCGAAGAGCCCCGAGAAGTTCATGCCCGCGACGACGGCGATGCCCACATACACCCGGTCGCGCGCGAGGGCGCGGAAGCGCTCACCGGTCGTCGAGTGACCCCGCACGACGCGGTGCTCGGGCGGCAGCGTCTCGCGCACCACGAGCGCCGCGAGCAGGAGGATGAGCGCCCCGTAGCAGGCGAGCACCCCGAACATCCCGCGCCAGTCGGTGACGAGCAGCAGCTGCGACCCGACGACCGGGGCGACCACGGGCGCGATGCCGAAGATCAGCGCGAGCAGCGACAGCATCCGCACCAGGGGATGCCCGGTGAACAGGTCGCGCACGACCGCGGTCGCGACGACCGCTCCGGCGGAGGCGCCGGCGCCCTGGAGGAACCGGAAGACCGTCAGAAGGCCGATGTCCTCCGATGCCAGCGCGCCGATGCTGGCCAGGACGTTCACGACCGTGGCCAGGAGAAGCGGGAGCCGGCGCCCCACCCGGTCGCTGAACGGGCCCATGAACAGCTGCCCCAGCCCGAAGCCGACGGTCGTGCCGGTGAGCGTGAGCTGGATGGCCGACATGGGAACCGCGAGATCCTCGCCCATGCGCGGAAACGCGGGAAGGTACATGTCGATCGTGAACGGGCCCAGACCGGTGAGGGCGCCCAGCACGAGGACGTACCCGGCGCGGCGGCGCCGGGAGAGCAGGTGGCCCGGGTGCACGACGGCGGACTCGGGCGGGGTGGACACCGCACAACCCTAACGGTCGCCCACCTTCGGCCCGATCGCGCGGAACCGGGTGGGCGTCAGGGGGTCGTGCGCGTCGCGATGAGCTCCTGGAACCAGCGGGCGCTGTCCTTGAGGATGCGTTCCTGCGTCTCGTAGTCCACCCGCACGATCCCGAAGCGCTTGGTGTAGCCGTAGCCCCATTCGAAGTTGTCCAGCAGCGACCACACGTAGTACCCGCGCAGGTCCACCCCGCGGGCGATCGCGCGATGCGCGGCCGTGACGTGACGGTTCAGGTAGTCGACGCGCGCGGCATCCGGCACCCGCCTCCCCGCGTCGGTCTCGACCACGCGGTCCGGGAAGGCCGCGCCGTTCTCGGTCACCATGAGCGGCTGCTCGGGGCAGCGCTCGCGCAACGAGACCAGCAGCTCCTCGAGGCCATCGGGTGCGATGTTCCAGCCCATGTCGGTGTAGGGCCCGGGCTGCTCCAGGAACTCCACGTGCTCGCTGCCCGGCCAGGGCGAGCCGGCCGCGCCCTGGTGGCCGTCGGCGTTCTTCCGGGGGGCGACGCCGTCCCACATGCGCACCGTCACGGTCGAGTAGTAGTTGACCCCCAGCACGTCGATCGGCTGATGGATCTGTGCCGCATCCCCGTCGCGTACGAAGGCCCAGTCGGTGACGGCCGCGGTGTCCTCCAGCAGGTCGGCGTCGTAGCGCCCCTGGAGCAGGGGCGACAGGAACGCCCGGTTCGCGAGCGCGTCGATGCGCCGGATCGCCTCGGGCGAGGTGTCGTCATCGTCGTCGCCCCGGATGACGTGCAGATTGAGCGTGATCGACACGTCGGGCGCGTTGCGGGCCGCGCGACGGATCTCGGGCACCGCGAGCCCGTGCGCCAGGTTCAGGTGGTGCACGGCGGCGAGCGCGTCGGCTCCGCTCGTGCGGCCCGGGGCGTGGGCCCCCGAGCCGTAGCCCAGGTACGCCGTGCACCAGGGCTCGTTGAGGGTGGTCCAGGTCTGCACGCGATCGCCCAGTGCCTCGGCCGCGAGCGCCGCGTACTCCGCGAACCGGTACGCGGTGTCGCGGTTGACCCAGCCGTTCGCGTCCTCCAGCGCCTGCGGCAGATCCCAGTGGTACAGCGTCGCGACCGGCGTGATGCCCCGCGCCAGCAGCCCGTCGACCAGCCGGCTGTAGAACTCCAGGCCGGCCCGGTTCACCGCCCCGGACCCGGTGGGCTGGATGCGCGGCCACGCGATCGAGAACCGGTACGCGTCCAGCCCCAGGTCCTTCATGAGGTCCAGGTCGGCATCCGCGCGGTGGTAGTGATCGCAGGCGACGTCACCCGTGTCGCCGTTCACGACGCGGCCCGGCGTGTGGCTGAAGGTGTCCCAGATGGAGGGGCCCCTGCCGTCCTCGCGCACCGCGCCCTCGATCTGGTACGACGCGGTCGCCGATCCGAACACGAAGCCCTCGGGGAACACCAGCCCCTGGTCGCGGTAGTCGGGGGTACCCGTGGTGGCCATGGCATCCACGCTAGTGCGCGGCGCCGGGCTACCCCGCGCGCCGACGAGCTCGCGCGGTCAGCGCCTCGCGGCCGCCTGCCCGTACCCGGCCGGGTCGGCGAGGAGCCCCTGGAAGGTCAGCTCGGCTGCGCCGATCATGAGCAGGTCGGAGCCGAGCGCCGCCGGCACGATCTCGACGTCCTCGAAAGGTGCGGCGAGCGCCTCGGCGGCGACGCGATCCCGCAGGTAGGACGCGTCCTTCTCCAGGATCGATGCGAGGAACCCCCCGAGCACGACACGCTGGGGGTTGAGGATGTTGACCGCATCGGCGATCGCGGCGCCCAGGTGATCGAGCTGGGCGTGGACCACCTTGGCGACTCGCGCGCTGGTGTCGGCCAGCAGCCGCAGCTCGAGCTCGTCCGGTGACGCGCTCGTGAGCCCGAGCGCCGCGAGCAGGTCGCCGCGGTTGACGCGCACCTCGAGGTCGACGCCCCGGTTGCGCGTGTGGCCGAGCTCGCCCGCGTAGCCGCTTGCGCCCTCCAGCAGGGCGCCGCCGACCACGACCCCGCCACCGATGCCCGACGGGCTGCCGTTGAAGTAGACCATCTCGCGCAGGCCGCGACCCGCGCCGTAGATGTGCTCGACCATGGCGGCAAGACTCGCGTCGTTGCCGACCACGACGTCGTGCCCGGTGGTCTCGGCGAGCATGGCGCCCACCGGCTCGTCGGTCCACTCCAGGTGCGGGCCCCAGCGCACGAGGCCATCCGCCGCGCGCACGAGGCCGGGGACGGCCACCCCGAGCCCCACGATGCGGCCGTGCCGGGTGAGGTAGGGCTCGAGATCGCGGATGATGCGCGCCGAGATCTCGACGGCATCGCGGGCGGTGGGCACGCGATCCGTGTCGTGCCGGATGCGCTGCACCACCCGCCCGCCGAGCGCGACGACGCCGACCGTGATGGCGTCGACCTCGGGGTTGATGGCGATGGCCACGTTGGACTCGTCGACGTTCACGCGCGGGCTCGGGCGCCCCACCTGGTTGGTCGGGTCGGGCTCGGTCTCGTAGACCAGCCGGCGCTGCTCGAGCTCGGCGACGAGCGCGGCGACGGTCGACCGGTTGAGCCCGGTCTGGGCGGTCAGGGCGGAGCGCGCCTGGGAGCCTCCGTGGTGCAGGAGCGTGAGGATGGCCGAGAGATTGTGCTTGCGCAGATCGTCGGTGGCCACGCCACTGACCCGGGGCGCGCGCAACGATGCGGGCCCGGGTCCACGACGCTGCGAGCCCGCCACAGTTGTCTCCTCGGATGCGTCCCCAGGTTATCGGGGCCACATATGTTGCTGCTACAAACTTATGCGGTATCGTGCTGTCACCGCTAGTCCCGCGGAGCACGCCGAAGATGCCGGAGCACCCATGAGCACGAGCCTGACCCCGACCCCCGCCGATCGGTTCACCTTCGGGCTGTGGACGGTCGGGTATTCGGGCACCGACCCGTTCGGCGGGCCGACTAGGCCGTCCCTCGATGTCGTGCACGTCGTCGAGAAGCTGGCCGAGCTGGGCGCCATGGGACTCACCTTCCACGACGACGACCTGTTCGCGTTCGGATCGAGCAACGCGCAACGGCAGACCCAGATCGACCGGCTGAAGGCCGCGCTCGCCGACACCGGCCTTCGCGTGCCCATGGTCACCACCAACCTGTTCAGCGCGCCCGTCTTCAAGGACGGCGGCTTCACCTCCAACGACCGGGCGGTGCGGCGCTTCGCCCTGCGCAAGGTGCTGCGCAACCTCGACCTGGCCGCCGAGCTCGGGGCCACCACCTTCGTCATGTGGGGCGGGCGCGAGGGTGCCGAGTACGACGCCGCGAAGGACATCCGGCAGGCGCTCGCCCGGTACAAGGAGGCCGTGGACCTGCTGAGCCAGTACGTCCTCGACAAGGGGTACGGCATCCGGTTCGCGATCGAGCCCAAGCCCAACGAACCGCGCGGCGACATCCTGCTGCCCACGGTCGGGCACGCGCTCGCGTTCATCTCCTCGCTCGAGCACCCCGAGATGGTCGGGCTGAACCCCGAGGTCGGGCACGAGCAGATGGCCGGGCTCAACTTCCAGGCCGGGATCGCGCAGGCGCTGTACCACGGGAAGCTCTTCCACATCGACCTCAACGGGCAGCGCGGCATCAAGTACGACCAGGACCTGGTCTTCGGGCACGGTGACCTGCACAACGCGTTCGCGCTCGTCGACCTGCTCGAGAACGGCGGGGCGGGGGGTGGCGCGGCCTACGACGGTCCCCTGCACTTCGACTACAAGCCCAGCCGTACCGAGGACGAGGACGGCGTCTGGGCCTCCGCCGCGGCCAACATGCGCACCTACCTGCTGCTCAAGGAGCGCGCGCGGGCGTTCCGCGCCGACCCCGAGGTGCAGGAGGCGCTCGCCGCCGCGCGCGTGCCCGAGCTCGCGCAGCCCACGCTCGGCGACGGCGAGGGCTACGAGGGACTGCTGGCCGACCGCGGGGCCTACGAGGACTTCGACGCCGGCGCCTACCTCGGCGGACACGGATTCGGATTCGTGCGCCTGCAGCAGCTCGCGACCGAGCACCTGCTGGGCGCGCGGTAGCCTCGCGCGCATGAGCCTCGCGCGCATGGGCCTCGTCGCGGGCGTCGACTCGTCGACGCAGAGCTGCAAGGTGGTCGTGCGCGACCCGATCGGTGGCACCGTGCTGCGCAACGGGAGGGCGCCGCACCCCGACGGCACCGAGGTGCACCCCGACGCCTGGTGGGACGCCCTGCGCGCCGCCATCGCCGACGCGGGCGGACTGGATGGCGTGGCCGCCCTCTCCGTCGCCGCTCAGCAGCACGGCATGGTCGCCCTCGACGGCGCGGGGGAGGTCATCCGCCCGGCCCTGCTGTGGAACGACACCCGCTCGGCCGCCGCCGCCGCGGCGCTCATCGCCGAGTTCGGCGCGGGCGAGCTCGCCCGCCGCACCGGCAGCGTCCCGGTCGCCTCGTTCACGGCCACCAAGCTGCGCTGGCTGCGCGACGCCGAGCCCGAGGCCGCGGCGCGGGTCGCGGCCGTCGCCCTCCCGCACGACTGGCTCACCTGGCGCCTCCGCGGCTACGGGCCCGCCGCCACGAGCCCGCTCGGACCCGACCTGGCCCAGCTCACGACCGACCGCTCCGACGCGAGCGGCACCGGGTACTGGTCACCCGCCACCGGCGAGTACGACCACGAGTTGCTCGTCACCGCACTCGGGCACGGCGTGGTGCTTCCGCGCGTGTTGAAGGCCGGCGAGAGCCCCGGGGTGACGAGCGAGCAGGCGGGCGCCCCCGGCATCCCAGGCGGGATCGTGCTGGGCGCGGGCGCGGGCGACAACGCGGGCGCCGCGCTGGGGCTGGGTGCCGGGCCGGGCGACGTCGTGGTGTCGATCGGCACGAGCGGCACGGTCTTCGCGGTATCGCCGGAGCCCGTGGCCGACGAGTCGGGCGCGGTGGCCGGGTTCGCCGACGCGGCGGGCGCGCACCTGCCGCTCGTCGCGACGCTCAACGCGGCGCGCATCCTGGATGCCGTGGCCGGCCTCCTGGGCGTGGATCACGCCGAGCTGTCCCGGCTCGCACTGACCGCCGAGCCCGGAGCGGGCGGGCTCGTGCTGCAGCCGTACTTCGAGGGCGAGCGCACCCCGAACCTTCCCGACGCGACCGCGACGCTCTACGGCATGACCCTCGCGTCGACCACGCGCGAGAACCTGGCGCGGGCCGCCGTCGAGGGCATGCTGTGCGGGCTCGCCGACGGGCTCGACGCCGTGCGGGCGCAGGGCGTCGCGGCGCATCGCGTGCTGCTCATCGGCGGGGCCGCGCAGAGCCCCGCGGTGCAGGCGGTGGCCGCGCAGGTGCTCGACGTGCCGGTCGTGGTTCCCGAGCCGGGCGAGTACGTCGCCCTGGGCGCCGCGGCGCAGGCCACCTGGGCGCTCGAGGGGGTGCGCCCGGAGTGGCCCGTGCCCCTGGCCGCCGCGCCCGCGAGCGACCCGCAGCCCGACATCCGCGCCGCCTACGCCGCGCGCGGGGTCTGATCCCCGCCGAACGTGCACATTGGCGACAGGCGAGCACCGTAGAGCATGCTCGCCTGTCGCGAACGTGCACAGGAGCGGCACCTGGGAAGGCGGCGGGTGCCGGGTCAGGGCGTGAGGGCGTACTCGGCGATGGCCTCGTCGACGCGCTCGCGCGTCCAGTAGCCGCTGCCGATCACGACCCCGTCGATGTCGCCCAGCCGCACGGCCACCGGCGGGATGAGAAGCACCGGCACCCGAGCCGCGCCGTTGTCGACCGTCGGGACGTCGACCGTCGGGACGTCGGGCTCCGGCTCCGGGGTCGCGGACGGGGTGGGCGTCGCGCGAGCCGCATCGCGGGCGGCGACCACGGCATCCGCCGCCGCGGCCGCGAGCGCACGCGGGTCCTCCAGGAGCGTCGCGTATTGCCGCCCGGCGACCAGCGCGGCGAGCGCGCGCAGCTCGGAGCCGCGGCCGGTCACGACCGGGAAGCCCTCGCCCGGCAGCGCCCCCGCCTCCAGGAGCGCGGTCGCCACCCCGCGGGCCAACTCGTCCGAGGTGGCGAGCACGGCATCCGGAAGCGCGTCGCCGTAGCTCTCTCGCAGGATCCGAGTCATGCGCGAGGCGGCCGTCTCCGCGTTCCCACGCAGGGTCGCGACCTCGGCGAGCCCGGTCTCCCCCGACCCCACGACGACGGTGCGGGATGCGAGATACGGCTTCAGAACGTCCATCGCGGCCGCGAGGGCCGGCTTCGTCGCCGGGTCGTCGGTCGAACCCGCGACGAGCTCGATGCGGAAGGGCCCGGCCGGGGCGCCGGCCGGGGCGCCCCCCGCGGTTCCCACCACGGGCGCCCCGTCGTCGTCGACCAGCCCGAGCCCCTGCAGGAGCGCGATCGCCTGCAGGCGCCCACCCGCCGCGGCGTCGAAGGCGACGTAATCGTCGACCGCGGCGGTGTCGCGCACGAGCACCCCGAGCGCGAGCACCTCGGTCTCGGGCGGGGCGGCGTCGAGCACCGGCGTCAGCGCCTCGGCGTCGACCGGCCACACCACGAGCGCGGCGACCCCGTCGGTGAGGGCGTCGTGCACCTGCTGCACCTGGGCGGGGATCTCGCCGTCGGACACGAGCACCTCGACCTCGAAGCCCTCGGCCGTGAGCCGGGAGCGCAGCACCGAGGCCAGGTCGCCGAAGCGCCCCGCGTCGGAGGGCAGGGCGATGGCGACCACGTCGCGCGCGGGCGCCGGGGCGCAGCCCGTGAGGGCCGGGACGAGGGCGCCGAGTGCCGCCGCGAGGAGGAGTGCGGCGACCTGCGTCGCAGTGGCCTGCCGCCGCACCCTCACTCCGGAAGGGTACCCGCACCGCGCCCGGGCAGCTCGCCCAGCCGGGTCAGGTGCTCCACCACGTGGATGCCCATCCGGTGTGCAGCAGTACGGCCGCACCGCGCAGATCGCGGTCGAGGAACACCTCGGCCGGGATGTCGCGGCGACCGTCGCCGCCCGGCGCCACGTCGGTCAGGTGGAAGACCTCGGCAGGCAGATCCACCATGGTCGCCAGGTCGAGCCCGGCCAGGTCGGCGCCCTCGGCATAGCGGTGGTACGGGCTGTCGAGGTAGGTGCCCGTGTTGCCGATGAGCTCGATGACGTCCATGGCGAACTCGGTGCCCGGCGCGTACCGCTCGCGCGACGCCTCGCGCGTCAGGTGCGGCACGATGCGCGGGGCGGGCAGACCCGGGTAGGTCACGAGACCGTCACGGATGACGTGGCTGAGATCCACCACCCGGCGCGCGGATGCGGGGGTCGCCGCCTCGATCCCTCCCAAGGTCTCAGGCACGAGCGGTCCTTCTCGCCCTCGCCCGCCGGATCACCGTCACCGCGATCGCGACCACGGCGAACCCGGCCGGGAGCACGAGGTGCCAGCCGGCCAGCACGACCAGGCCCGCGCACAGGACCACCGAGACCAGCGCCATCCACCAGCCGACCGAGAAGCGCGGCAGCAGCCGCACGGCGGCGAACGTGCCCACCGTGTAGATCGCCACCATCGAGCTCGTGTGGATGAGGATGAACGTCGCCAGGTCGATCCGGAACGCGAAGAACGCGCCCACGTAGATCACCATGAGGGCCGCGAACAGGGCGAGGGCGCGTCGGGGAACCTCCCCGGCATCCGCACCCTTCGCGAACCAGCGCGGCAGGTGGCCGTCCCGTCCGAGCGAGGCGCCCAGGTTCGCGAACGCGGGCAGGTAGGCGTTGAGCACGCCGACCACGACGATGCCCGCGATGATGCCGACGATGAGCGGGCCGACTCCGGGCAGCGTGATGGCGACCAGGTCGATGAGCGGCACGGCGCTGCTGGGCTCGTCGGCGCCGAGAACCGCGATGGTCGCGATCTGCAGGGCGAGGTAGGCCACCCCGACGACGCCGACCGCGATCGCGGTCGCGAGCGGGATGGTGCGACTCGGGTTGCGGAACTCGGCGGCGATGTGCGTCACGGCCTCCCATCCGGCGACGGCCCACACGAAGAGGCTGATGGCGACCCCGACGCCGGCCCAGCCGTGCGGCAGGAAGGGCGCGAATTGCGCGGGCTCCGCGGCGGGGACGGCGCTGGCCACCACGATGACGACGATGACCACGAGCAGGGCGGAGAGCACGAGCTGCACGGTTCCGCTGACGCGCAGGCCGAACGCGGCGAGGATGAAGGTCGCCACCAGGAAGGCGAGTCCGATCACCGGCACCAGGCCGCGGGGCAGGCCCAGAGCGGCCACCACGTTCTCGCCGCCGAGCGACGCCACGACGGGCGCTCCGAAGGCCACCCCGAAGAAGAACCAGTACCCGGTCGCGCGCGCGGCGGTCTCGCCGAGCGCGAGCCGCACGAAGGTCGCGACGCCCCCGGCGTCGGGGTAGCGCGCGGCGAGGGCGGCGAAGGTGCCGGCCAGCGGGATGGAGAGCAGCACGACGGCCGCGACCGCGAGGACGGCGGCCGGACCGGCGGCGTCGGCGGCGAGGCCGGGCAGGACGAGGATGCCGGTTCCCAGCACGGCAGCGATGTACAGGGCGGATGCCGGGGCCAGCCCGATGCTGCCGTGTCGCGTCAGTGCCGCGTCGGCATCCGGGGCGGGGGAGGGCGTCGCGACGGGCTCGCTGGTGGGCACGGTTCCAGTCTGACGCCCGGCGGCGACATGCGAGATCGGGTTCCTGCCACCGGGGCGGGGGATGGTGCCAGGGGTCCTCTCCTTCACTGGAGGGGTGTTCGAGGTTCTTTCCACATCTTCGGGGTTTCGGTAGAATGTGTGTTCCTCTTGTGGCAGACTCGGTGTATGACGATTTCTCTCCTGGCTGGTGGTGGTGTGGCGGTGCCGGTGGTGCCTGCTGTGCCGTCGCCGGGTGCGCTGCGGGCGCTGGGGGATGAGGAGCTCATGTCGCTGCAGACCCGGCTCGCGCACGCGCGGCGCCGGGTGGATGCTTCATCGGCTGCGGTGGCGGGCGAACTGGCCCGGCGTTCGGCCCGC
>JAHBTA010000010.1 GCA_019638805.1 Microbacteriaceae bacterium
CAGTATGACGGCGTCGATATCGAGCAGCTGTCGCCCGGCACCCGCGGGATCGTGCTCCTTCTGCTCTACCTTGCCGTGGACCAGTCGGACGATCGACCGCTCATCATCGATCAGCCGGAAGAGAACCTCGATCCTAAGTCGATCTTCGTCGAGCTGGTCGGTCGGTTCGTGCAGACGCGTCGTCGGAGGCAGATCATCATCGTCACCCACAACGCGAATTTGGTCGTCAACACGGACGCCGATCAGGTGATCGTTGCAAGTGCGGGCCCTCACCGTGCAGGTGGTCTGCCCAAAATCACCTACGTGAGCGGTGCCCTTGAGAACCCCGCAATCCGTGAAGAGGTTTGCGAGATCCTTGAAGGTGGAAAGCCAGCATTCGAGGAGCGAGCACGTCGCTTGCGGATCCGGCTGCTTTGAGCGCCTTTCGCTACCCAGCGTGTGCCGACCTAACAGGAACTCCATTCGCGCGTAGCGAACTGAGGATCGTGTGGTTGTCGAACCCCAGGTGCTTGCCGATTCGGATGCTGGACCAGCCATCGGCGTAAAGGCGTACCGCCTCCGAGACGTGTGCGTCGCTCATGCGGCGCGAGGTGTCGATGCCTCGGTCGGCGAGGTGCTTGGCGACGGTTGTGCGGGAGATCCGCCACTCGCGAGCGACTTGGCGCATGTTGCGAAGCTCAAGGTATCGCCCGACCAGACGGTCGACTTCTCGCTCTC
This sequence comes from Microbacteriaceae bacterium, assembly GCA_019638805.1. Taxonomy (GTDB): domain Bacteria; phylum Actinomycetota; class Actinomycetes; order Actinomycetales; family Microbacteriaceae; genus JBDSKH01. The sequence continues at coordinate 718 of JAHBTA010000010.1, forward strand.
GGAGTTGCCGTGCCGAGGCGACGGCGCTGGTTGTCGCGTCGGGGAGCCGCGTTCCGCGGGTGGCTCTCGCGATGAGCTCTTGAGCGCCACCCGTCCCTGTGAAAGTGTTCGAGTACGAGTGCAGCAGGCGCACCATGTGAAGTCTCGCGACATAGGTCTCTGATGTTGCGGGACATCTGTCTTTTCTGGGGCCACCGGCCTGGTGTGGTGCGGGTGTTGCGCCACAGTAGTTCCGGGTCAGGCTCCCCCCGCCAAGGGTATCGAGGGGCGCACTCTCATGTGGCCCGCCGTACCACCGTCCTCCCCCCTCGCTACGCTGACCAACGTGACCCCCACGACCAAGGAAGCTCAGCGCGCCGAGCTGCACAAGACGATCTGGCGCATCGCGAACGACCTCCGGGGCAGCGTCGACGGGTGGGATTTCAAGAGCTACGTGCTGGGCATGCTGTTCTACCGGTTCGTCTCCGAGAACCTCACCGCGTACTTGAACGCGGCCGAGCGCGCGACTGGTGACGAGCAGTTCGACTACGCCGGCATCCCGGATGCGGACGCCGAGCGCGGTCGCAAGGAGACGGTGGATGAGAAGGGCTTCTACATCCTCCCGTCCGAACTCTTCGCCAACGTGCGCAAGCGCGCTGCGAACGACGAGAACCTCAACGAGACGCTCGAGCGAGTCTTCACCAACATCGAGGGGTCGGCGAAGGGTACGGCCAGCGAGGACGACCTCAAGGGCCTCTTCGACGACCTCGACGTCAACAGCGCCAAGCTTGGTCCGACCGTGGCGAAGCGCAACGAGAAGATGGTGAAGCTACTCGACGCGATCGGCGACCTGCCGCTGGGCAGGTTCGAGGACAACAGCATCGACCTGTTCGGCGACGCCTACGAGTACCTCATGCAGATGTATGCGTCCCAAGCTGGCAAGTCGGGTGGCGAGTACTACACGCCGCAAGAGGTCTCCGAGTTGCTGGCGCGCATCACCGTCGTTGGCAAGACACAGGTCAACAAGGTGTACGACCCGGCGGCCGGGTCGGGTTCGCTGCTGCTGAAGTTCGCGAAGGTGCTCGGCAAGGGCAACGTGCGCCAGGGCTTCTTCGGCCAGGAGATCAACCTGACCACCTACAACCTCGCGCGCATCAACATGTTCCTGCACGACGTCAACTACAACGACTTCGACATCGCGCACGGCGACACCCTGACCGACCCGCAGCACTGGGACGACGAGCCGTTCGAGGCGATCGTCTCCAACCCGCCGTACTCGATCAAATGGGACGGTGACGCCAACCCGCTGCTCATCAACGACCCGCGCTTCGCACCCGCCGGTGTGCTCGCGCCGAAGTCGGCTGCCGATCTCGCGTTCACCATGCACATGCTGTCCTGGCTCGCGGTCAACGGCACGGCTGCGATCGTCGAGTTCCCCGGTGTCATGTACCGCGGGGGCGCCGAGCAGAAGATCCGCAAGTACCTGGTCGACAACAACTACGTGGATGCGGTCATCCAACTGCCGCCCGACCTTTTCTTCGGCACGACCATCGCGACCTGCATCCTGGTGCTCAAGAAGTCGAAGCCCTCCAACGACGTGCTCTTCATCGACGCCTCGGCCGAGTTCACCCGTGTCGGCAACAAGAACAAGCTGACCCAGCCGCACCAGCAGAAGGTTCTGAATGCCTTCCAGGCTCGCGAGGACGTGGCACATTTCAGCAAGGTCGTCGCGAACTCGGAGATCGCCGAGCGCGACTACCTGATCTCCGTCTCGTCCTACGTCGAGAAGGAGGACACCCGCGAGGTCGTCGACATCGTCGAGCTCAATGCCGAGATCGCGCGCATCGTCGCCCGGCAGGCGGAGTTGCGGACGGCGATCGACGCGATCGTGGCGGACCTGGAGGGTGGGTCGTGAGCCGGGTCGAGGAGCTGATCTATGAGTTGGCGCCGGACGGAGTTCAGTTCAGGCAGCTCGGTGACGTGGCCGAGATTGCTTCGACGAGGGTCGATGCCTCGAAGCTGGATGGGTCGAGTTATGTGGGCGTTGACAACCTCTTGCCGAATTTCGGTGGACGCAAGGACTCGGGATTTGGCGCAAATTCGAGCGGCGCGATTCGCTACCAGCCTGGGGATGTCCTCGTCGGGAACATTCGCCCCTATCTCAAGAAGGTGTGGCTTTCCGACCGAGACGGCGGCGCGAGCCCTGATGTGCTTGTTCTCTCCGTGAAGTCTGACTGGCGCGCCGCACTTGTACCGCGGTTCTTCTATTTCCTCATCGCTTCAGACACGTTCATTGCATTCGCGATGCGGCACGCGAAGGGCGCAAAGATGCCCCGTGGTGACAAGGCGGCGACTCTCAAGTATCGAATCCCGGTGCCGCCTCTCGAGGTGCAGCGCGAGATCGTGAGGATCTTGGACCAGTTCACCGAGTTGGAAGCGGAGTTGGAAGCGGAGTTGGAAGCGGAGTTGGAAGCCCGAAAGCGTCAGTTTGCAGTTTTCCGAGAGTCGCTCCTGACTCCTGGCGGGAGCGACGCGCGCTGGGTGACTCTTCCTGAGATATCAACGAATCGCGATGGCCGACGTCGTCCGGTCACCAAGGCTGCTCGAGTCGCGGGCAGCATCCCCTACTACGGAGCATCCGGAGTCGTGGATCATGTCAGCGACTACCTATTTGACGGTGACTACCTCTTGGTCTCTGAGGACGGTGCGAATCTGCTCGCTCGCTCGGCCCCGATTGCCTTCTCGATCTCGGGCAAGGCCTGGGTCAACAATCACGCCCACGTCTTGGAGTTCGACACGTACGCAAAGCGACGCTTCGTTGAGTTCTACTTGAACTCAATCGATCTCGCCCCTTACGTGACCGGCGGCGCGCAGCCAAAGCTGAATCAAGCTAACCTCAACCGACTTCGCATTCCTTGGCCGCCGCGAACTGAGCGAGAACGCATCGTCGAGATCCTCGACAAGTTCGACGCACTCGTGAATGACATCTCCGCCGGCCTCCCCGCCGAACTCGCCGCGCGACGCAAGCAGTACGAGTACTACCGCGACAAGCTGCTGACCTTCGAGGAAGCCGCGGCATGAACGGCAAGCACATCGAGCTCTTCCTCGTGAACGGTGTCCCCGGCGGGATCACCACCGCGGAGATCGCCGGTTGGACAGGTCATGTGCTCTCGGGCCCGAGGTCCGATCTCGGTGCGCTTCTCAAGCGGCCCGAGTCCAGCAGGAATGGCGCGTACCTCTTGCTGGGTGAGGACGAGGAAGCCGTTGGCGGGGTCAACTGCTACATCGGTCGCACCGAGAACTTCGTGAATCGGTTCCGCGATCACGCGGCGAAGAAGGAGTTCTGGGATCGCGTCGTCCTGATCACCTGCAAAGACGACTCGTTCACAGAGGGGCACTGGGGCTATCTGGAGGCGCGGCTGGTCGAACTCGCCCGTCAGGCCGAGCGGGTGACTCTCACCAACGGGAACGATCCGCAGGGCCGCAAGCTCTCCGAAGCGCAGAGGTCCGATATGGAGGCGTTCCTCGACCAGCTTCGGATCGTCCTGCCCGTGCTCGGGATCGACGCGATTCGGGTCCGCCCAGCCCCGTCGGCTGCACTTCCTTCGCCCGAGGAATCGCCGACCTTCACGCTTACCAATGCGAAAGCTGGAGTGACCGCGCAAGCCCAGCAGTTGGGCGACGAGTTCACGGTGCTTGCGGGCTCGATCGTCGTGGCAGCCTGGTCGGGAGAGGGAAAGGCCGAGAGCACTCGGCGCGCATACGCGTCCTACCGCGCCAGGCATGAGCGTCTCGTCGCGGACGGGTCGATCGTGGTGGAGGACGGATACGGGCGCGTTGCCCGGGACATCCCCTTCACTTCGCCGTCGCTCGCAGGCGCCGTTATTCTCGGGCGCTCGTGCAACGGACGACTGGAGTGGAAGTCGCCCATGGGCGGCACTTACGGGGACTGGGAGAACCGAGACGTGGACGTCGCGTAGGCGATTCTGACATTATTGCGATAATCGCAATCTGCATCCAGAGTGTCGGGATGGACCCGAGCATCGTCGACCGCATACGCGAGATCGTCGCCGGGACGGGCAAGACCCAGCAGGAGGTCGCGGCCGCCATCGGCATCGATGGCCCCAAGCTCACCAAGTCGCTCAAGGGCAAGCGCAACTTCACCTCGTACGAGCTCGCCGCGCTCGCCGAACTCGGGGGCAAGACGGTCGATTGGCTTCTGACGGGTGAAGAGCCTCTTCGTCTCGCGTTCGCGCATCGCTCCTCCCTCGCCGCGCCGGAATCGCTGGACAATGCGGGTCGCGAGTACGCAGATACGATCCTGCAGAGCTGGCAAACAGCATCGGAACTTGGCTTCGCCCCTCAGGTGCTCGACCTTCCGAGGGCGGCGCTGGTTTCGGGCTATGTAGCGCAGGCGGAACAGACTGCGGAGCGCGCTCTGGCACGAATCGATGCACCTATCCGGACTCTGGGGCTGAGCGGGCTGATGCGGGTGATCGAAGAGGCGTACTCGCTCAATCTCGCGGTCGTGGAACTCTCCGACGACGTCGACGGCATGAGCACCGTCGAGGACGACCTTCGCATCATCATCGTTGGCCGCACCGATCGGACGGGCCGGCAGCGTTTCACCATCGCCCATGAACTGGCGCACGTGATCTTCGATGACGCTCGCGGGCGAGTGATCGAGGAGCAGATGTTCCGGGGCAAGTCGAACAAGGAGTCCCGTGCCGACGTCTTCGCTGCCGCGTTCCTCATGCCTCGGCGGGAGATCCTGGACGTCCTAGCCGGCAGACGCGCCGCTGACGCGTTCTATGAACTCGTGTGGGAGTTCCGAGTCTCCCCGGTATCCATGGCGTGGCGCCTTCTCAACCTCCAACTGATTAGCGAGTCGGAGCGGGTCGCGCTCGCGGCCAAGTCTGCGTCAAAGGTGGCCGCAGCTCTCGATCGCATGGAGGAGCATCTGGATCGGGTTTCGGATTCTCGGGCGGAACGCGCAGCGGGTCGACTCACGGACGCATTCATAGGTGCGTTCCTGGAAGGAAGGATCGCGGCCGCTCCGGTGAGTGCTGTCAGCGGACTGCCCGAAGACGCGATCTGGCGCCTCCTTGAGGAGGTCGACGATCCAGACCCCTGGAGCTGACGGACCATGCCCGACTCGGCCCAGCGAGCTACGCGTCTGAGGCTCGTAGCGTCCCCAGCCGTCGGTAGGCTCGCCGCGTGAGCGACCCGACCCCGATGCGGTACGACCCGATCGCCGTGAGCTCCGAGAGCACGGTCGTCGCGGAGTACCTCGCGGACGCGCCGACCGCGGCCGGGTACCAGCCCGAGGCGGAATTGGAGCGCGAGTTCATCCGCATCCTGCAGTCTCAGGCGTACGAGTACGTTCCGATCACCTCCGAGGCGCAACTCATCGCCAACCTGCGCACGCAGCTTGAGGCGCTCAACGGCATCGCGTTCTCTGACGATGAGTGGCAGCGGTTCTACTCCCAGCGCGTCGCCGGCGCGAACGACGGCCTCGTCGACAAGACCGTGCGCATCCAGGACGACCCGGTGCAGCTGCTCACCCGCGACGACGGCAACACCAAGAACGTCAAGCTCATCGACAAGCAGAACATCCACAACAACCGGCTGCAGGTGATCAACCAGTACGAGGTCGCGCAGGGCGAGGGCGGCGCCACCCGCAGCAACCGGTACGACGTCACGGTGCTCGTCAACGGGCTGCCGATGGTGCACATCGAGCTCAAGCGGCGCGGCGTCGACATCCGCGAAGCGTTCAACCAGATCGACCGCTACGATCGCGACAGCTTCTGGGCGGGCTCGGGCTTGTTCGACTACGTGCAGCTATTCGTGATCAGCAACGGCACGCTGACCAAGTACTACAGCAACACCACGCGCCGCCAGCACCTCGACGAGGCGGCCGGCACCAGGCGGGTGCGCAGGACGAGCAACTCGTTCGAGTTCACCTCCTGGTGGGCGGATGCCACCAACCGCCCCGTACAAGACCTCACGGCTTTCGCGCGCACCTTCTTCGCCAAGCACACCATCCTCAACGTGCTGACCCGCTACTGCGTGCTCACCGCCGACCGGATGCTGCTCGTCATGCGCCCGTACCAGATCGTCGCCACCGAACGGATCCTGCAGAAGATCGCGATCTCGACCAACTACAAGAAGCTCGGCACCGTCGACGCCGGCGGATACGTCTGGCACACCACCGGTTCGGGCAAGACGCTGACCTCGTTCAAGACGGCTCAGCTCGCCTCCCGCATGCCCGACGTCGACAAGGTGCTGTTCGTCGTCGACCGCAAGGACCTCGACTACCAGACCATGCGCGAGTACGACCGGTTCGAGAAGGGCGCTGCGAACTCCAACACGTCGACCGCAGTGCTCAAGAAGCAGCTTGAGGACCCCTCGGCGCGCATCATCATCACGACCATCCAGAAACTGTCGAACTTCGTGAACGCACCCGCCAACAAGGGGCACGCGATCTACGACGGGCACCTGGTGATCATCTTCGACGAGTGCCACCGTTCGCAGTTCGGCGACATGCACACGGCGATCACCAAGGCGTTCAGGCGCTACCACCTGTTCGGCTTCACCGGGACGCCGATCTTCACCGCGAACATGGCGTCGAGCGGCAACCCGACTCTGAAGACTACCGAGCAGGCGTTCGGCGAGCAGCTGCACACCTACACGATCGTCGACGCCATCACCGACAAGAACGTGCTGCCGTTCCGCATCGACTACGTCAACACCATCCGGATGCCGGCGGGCGTGGGCGACAAGCAGGTGCCGGCCATCGACACCGAGAAGGCGCTGCTCGAGCCCAAGCGCGTGAAGCAGGTGACCGAGTACATCCTCGAGCACTTCGACCAGAAGACCCGGCGCAACGAGGGGTACACGCTGGGTGAGCGCCGGGTACGCGGCTTCAACGCCATCTTCGCCACGGCATCCATCGCGGCCGCGAAGCGCTATTACGGAGAGTTCGCCCGGCAGCAGATCGGACTCGTCGAGGACCGGCGGCTCAAGGTTGGGCTCATCTACAGCTACGGCCAGAACGAGGAACTCGACGGGTTGCTGTCCGAGGAGGAGTTCGAGACGGACCACCTCGACGCATCGTCGCGCGACTTTCTCGAGAACGCGATCCAGGACTACAACAACACGTTCGGCACCAGTTACTCCACCGACGGCGAAAGCTTCCAGAACTATTACAAGGACCTGTCGCTACGGATGAAGAACCGCGAGATCGACCTGGTCATCGTCGTCAACATGTTTCTGACCGGGTTCGACGCCACGACGCTCAACACCCTGTTCGTCGACAAGGGGCTGCGGGCCCACGGACTGATCCAGGCCTACTCGCGCACCAACCGCATCCTGAACTCGGTCAAGACGTACGGCAACATCGTCAGCTTCCGCGACCTTGAGGAGGAGACCAACGACGCTCTCGCGCTGTTCGGCAACAAGGACGCCACGGGCATCGCGCTGCTGAAGCCCTATGGCGACGACTACGACGAGTACGCCGACCGGGTGCAGGAGCTGCTGGCCGCGTTCCCGCTCGGGCAGCCGATCGTGGGCGAGCAGGCGCAGAAGGACTTCATCGCGCTGTTCGGGCAGATCCTGCGGCTGCTGAACATCCTGACCTCGTTCGACGAGTTCGAGGGGAACGAGATGCTGACCGAGCGGCAGAGTCAGGACTACCGCAGCGTCTACCTCGACCTGTACGCGGAGTTCCGCACGCAGAGGGACGCCGACAAGGAGACCATCAACGACGACGTCGTCTTCGAGATCGAGCTCATCAAGCAGGTCGAGATCAACGTCGACTACATCCTCATGCTGGTCGCCCAGTACCGCGAGCGCCGCGGCGACGGGGATGACGCCGAGATCCGCGCGCAGATCACCCGCGCCGTGGATGCCAGCCCGACTCTGCGGAACAAGCGCGACCTGATCGAGGCGTTCGTCGACTCCGTGTCCGCCACCGGCGAGCTCGACGAGGAGTGGAGCCGCTTCGTCGCCGCCCGGCGCGAGGCCGAGCTCGAGCGCATCATCGCGGAGGAGAACCTGCGTCCCGACGCCACCCGCGCCTACGTCGACACCGCCTTCCGCGACGGAGCCCTGCGCACCACGGGCACGGCCATCACCGAGGTGCTGCCGCCGGTGTCGAGGTTCGCGGCCGACGGCGGACACAGCGAGAAGAAGCAGCGCGTGCTCCAGCGGCTCGGGGAGTTCTTCGAGCGGTTCTTCGGGTTAGGTGGGTAACCGAGGGTGAGTGTCGGAAACGAAGGCCCGCCGGACAGGCATGTAGCGCTCCTCGGACACTTGGCATCTCGTTCGGGTCTGGGTGAGACGTTCGCCACCGAGGCGCTGGGTGTGCTCCTGCGTCACCCGCAAGTTCGCGATGCCATGATCGAGTTCTTCTCTCGGCGCCTGGACATCGATCTCTCTGCCGTGTCCCAGTTCCGAACCGAAGTCATCCACCCCGAAGCGGGCCGGACCGACATCGAAGGCCAGGACCCGAGCGGACGACCGCTGCTGATCATCGAAGCCAAGTTCGCGGCTCCGCTCACCGACGGGCAGATCGCGAGGTACCTGAGCGCCCAGGAGATGGCGATTGGCGCGGGTCCTCAAGGGCTCGTCCTCCTTGTGCCGGACTGGCGCGTCGAACTGACTCGGGGGCTGGTTGCGAATCTCGACAGCGCTGCGCTCGGCTCGAGTTCGATCGACGTGCTGTCGTGGTTTGAGGTGCTCGACGCCATTGAAGCCGTCGCCATGCGGATGCCGCAGGGCTCACGGTCGCTGTTAGCGGACCTAGTGCAGCTTCGTGACCTGGTCATGCGTCGCACCGTCGATACCAAGGTTGTCAGCGCCGCCATAGCGGGTGCCGAGTGGCAGGAGCGACGTGACGGGCTGGAGCGGTTCGTCGACGTGGTCACCCAGACCCTCGCTGACATGACCGGGGTCGCGCGGGGACCGCAGATCGCCAATCGCTCCTATGCCTTCGCACCCGCCTACTATCTGCGCGCACCCGGTCCGGTGCCGGGCACGTATTACGCGGTCGGCCTTGACGCCGATTTCTCCTCCGCGGGTCTGACTCCGTTGTGGATTCGGTTTCACAAGGAAACCGGAGGGCGCAAGGCAGTGAAGGAGATTCGTGCTCGTCTCGGGGAGTCGCGCTTCTCCAGTGGGATGCGATTCGAAGGGGGCCACGTCTGGGTCCCGATCGACCTGCCCCCCGACGTCGCCGCCGGGCGCCTCGTGGAGCGTGCTGTGAGCGACATCCGCGAAGTGCTGGGTCTTCTCGACAGCGGAGAGATCGCAGCCGACTGAGTTGGTCGGTCGCACTCACCTTGAGACGGTGATTGCCGTCTCAAAGCGGCCGATCCTCATCCGCTGCCACGTCAGCGGAAATGTCGGGCGCCGCCCGGGCGAGCTCGTCTCGAATGCGGGCGAACATCCGTCCGCGAACGCCATCAGCACGAGAGCGCCGTCGCACATGGACGGCAACTCATCGATCACGTCGCGCGTGAGGTGCGACCCGGAGCCGAACGCGGCGATTATCAGGTCGAAGCGCTCGGTGCGCAGGCTCTCCATGGCGTCCTCGATGCGTGTGGCGATGATCCTCGCCGGCGACCGACGTCGGTACTTGATGACCAGTTCGTTGAGCATCGCCTGGCTGGGGTCGACGCCCGTGTACAGCTCGGGGACGGTGACACCCAGGTCGAGGACGGCGCCGGTGCCGCATCCGATGTCGAGGGTGCGTGGCTGGTCGAGTCCAAGGCGTTCGAGCAGGTCGAGCAGGCCGACGCGCTCGTCCCCGTCGACAGGCGCCCGAAGCGCGTCGTATGACACAGCGATCTCGTCATACACCGACCACTGACCGCTCCGCGTGCGCGGGGCGTTCTGCTCGCCGTAGCTGACCTCGGTGGTCGCCTGATTGATCAGCCCCGTCGAGGCAACCGACGCATCCATCGTCCACCAGCGCAGTGAGCCGTCTGGGCTCGTCAGGTAGATGTTGGTCGTGTCATAGAACTTGCCAGGTTCCCCGAACGTGCGGATCACCGCGCCCGCGCGAATGTAGTCGGAGTCGGTCATGCCCTCCGTACGTCCGCGAACCACGTACCAGTGCGGCGCTGTTTCGGCGTAGGTGCGCGCCCAGATCCAGGTGAGTCGAGGAGCCAGGTCGAGCCACCAGTCGAGGTCGGCCCCGGTGACGAGTGATTGTGCTGCGTGCATCTGCGTTCCGTATCCATTCGTGCGTTTCGTTCCGACCTCACCGTGTGGGTCGCAGCGTGAGGGTCTCGGCGACCACCGACATCGCCTCGGTAACACCCGACCCGAGGTGGTCGGTGAGGCGGTCTGCGGGCGTCTTGTGGGTGTCGGTCTGTCGGGGTTGCTCGCCCCCAGCTCCCGGTCTGTTCGACTTGTCCACCGGATCGAATATCAGTTCGAAACTCTGCTACGATGAGGACTCGGGTATCGCGCACCCGTTCCATGTTCATTCGAGTCTCGAACGGAGTGCGCGGTGTCGGCAGCAGCGGTTCTCGCGGAGCGTGCGGCGGAGTTCGCCGCGCTCCCCGAGCCACGCGATGTCGCGAGCCGGCTGGATCGCGTTGCCCGCTTCGGCGAGTTGCGTCGCCTGATCGACTCGGCGGGCATCGAACTCGCGGGTGAGCTGTCGGCCTTCGTCGAGGACGAGCCCGATGGCGCGCGCAAGCTGGGTGAGCGGTCGCCGGCGGTTCTGCTGGAGGCGCGCGCGGGGCTCGAACCCGCGGAGGCCTCCGCCATGTGCACGATCGGGGCGGCGATCCAGCCGCGCACCAATCTGCAGGGTGAGGTGCTGCCGCCGGTCCACGAGGCGCTCGCCATTGCGGTCGCCGAGGGCGGCATCCGCATCGCGCGGGCCGCACGCGTACTGCGGACGCTGAAATTGATCTCCGAGTTCGCGCCCCAGGAGCGCTGCGCCGAGGCCGAGCGATTCCTGATCGAGAAGTCGCCAGGGCTCACCGACCGGCAGTTCGCGCGGGTGTGCCGTGATCTGCCCGAGCGGTTCGTGCCCGACGACACTCATGAGCGCGAAGAGTACCTGCGCCGCCGCTCTGGCCTGGTCGTGCGCCATCTGCCGGATGGGCTGGTCCAGTGGGTCGTGACGATGCATCCCGAGGCGGCGGGCTTCGCGACCGCGGCCCTGGATGCTCGCACGGCTCCGCGGCGTCAGCCCACCTTCTCACCGGACCCGTCCTCCGAAACCGGACAGCCGGGTTCCGAGTTCAGTGAGTCGGCCGGGATCGCCGACGGGCGGACGATGCGCGAGAAGCGCCTCGACGCGTTCGTCTCGATGTGCCGCGAGTCGCTGGGGAATGACAGCGGCAGAGTCGCGGGCACGTCGGTCACCATGATGGTCACGATGACGCTCGACGACCTGCGCTCGGGTCTGGGTCAGGCGAAGATCTCCGGCATCGATCAGCCGATCGGCGCGGCGACCGCACGGCGACTGGCGGCGGACGCGAACATCATCCCCGTCGTGCTCGGGGGCGAGAGCGAGTGCCTCGACATGGGCCGGGAGGCCCGGCTCGCGACCGAAGCGCAGAGGCGGGCGCTCGAGCTACGCGACAAGGGCTGCATCTGGCCGACCTGCTCGACCCCGCCGGGCTGGTGCGAGGTCGCCCACGATGTGCCCTGGTTCGCCGGGGGCCGTACCGACCTCGACAATCTGATGTTGCTGTGTCCCTTCCACCATCGGGTCTACGACCTCGAGGGGTGGCAGCTCATCCGTCGCGATGGAGAGCGATGGTTCATTCCGCCCGCGTGGGTGGACTCTGCCCGGACCCCGCTGAGGGCGGGCCCGGTTCCCGCGTTCGCCGGGGTGGTACGACCACGCCGCTCGGATGACATCGTGCGTAACATCCGGGGTCCGGCGCGGTTCGGCGGGCTAGCCTCCTGATGTCTTGGAGCGCACAGCCCGGCGCACACAGCTTGGAACAGAAGGGACCACCCATGAGCACCACCACCGCCCCCGTCGACAACGGCGTCAACAGCGACGCCCTCCTCGGCGCCCGCGACGCCCTGCGCGAGGCGCCCGCCGGCGCCCAGTTCACCTGGCGCGCGACCTCCGAGTGGGTCCGCGGCACGCACTCCCGCCAGACCATCGAGCACTTCCGCGGTCTCGGCGACGAGCAGAAGCACAAGAAGGCCTTCGTGCTCGAGGGCGACCACCCCGAGGTGTTCGCCTCCGAGGACCACGCCCCGACTCCGGTCGAGACCGTCCTCGCGGCCCTCGCGGGCTGTCTGACCGCGGGCGTCGCGGCCGTCGCGCAGAACCGCGGCATCCAGCTCCGCAGCGTCAAGGCCACCGTCGAGGGCGACCACGACATCCTGGGCATCCTGGGTGGCGACCCCGAGGTGCGCAACGGCTTCAACGACGTGCGCGTGGTCTTCGACATCGACGCTGACGCCTCGGACGAGGACATCGCGGCGCTCGTCGCGCAGTCGCAGAAGCGCTCCGCTGTCTTCGACGCGCTGACGAACCCCACGAACGTCACCGTCTCCGTCGCGTAAGGGCGGCACGATCGCGTGGTACTGCAGACCACCGTCGTGATCGTCGGGGCCGGTCACTCCGGCCTCGCCATGAGTCGCCGCCTCGCCGAACGCGGCATCGACCACGTCGTGCTCGAGCGCGGCGAGGTGGCGAACTCATGGCGCACCGAACGCTGGGACTCGCTCCGACTGCTGACCCCCAACTGGCAGAGCGGGCTCCCGGCGTTCGGGTACGCGGGCGACGACCCGGACGGCTACATGAGTTCGCACCAGGTGGCAGACCACCTGGCGTCCTATTCGCGCGCCATCGACGCCCCCGTGCGCACGGGCGTGACCGTCACGAGCGTCGCGGCGCGCGACGGCGGCTCGGCGGCCGGCGGCTACCGCGTCACCACCGACGACGAGATCTGGGACACGGATGTCGTCGTCCTCGCGAACGGCGGCAGCGGGATCGCGAACCTCCCGCCCGTGGCCGATGGGGTCCCCAGCGGTGTGCTCTCGATCGCCGCGAAGGACTACCGCTCGCCCGACGCCCTGCCGGACGGGCATGTCCTCGTGGTGGGCGCCTCCGCGAGCGGCGTGCAACTCGCCGACGAGCTCTCCCGCGCAGGCCGTGATGTGACCATCGCCGCCGGCGAGCACGTACGCATGCCCCGTCGCTACCGGGGCCGCGATGTGTTCTGGTGGATGGACGCCGCCGGGGTGCTCGACGAGCGCTTCGACGAGATCGACGACATCGTGCGCGCGCGGCACGTCCCCTCCCCGCAACTGGTCGGCAGCCCCGACCGCACGGTCGACATCGCGGCCCTGCGCGCGCGGGGCGTGCGGGTCGCGGGGCGGGTGGGCCGCATCCACGACGGCGTCGCCCAGTTCTCGGGCGGCCTGGCCAACACGGTCCGGCTCGCCGATCTCAAGCTGCACCGGCTGCTCGACCGCTTCGACGAGTGGGCAGCCCGCACCGGCGCCGAGGGGCTCGCCGACCCCGAGAGGCCGGCCGACACCCAGGTGGATGCCGCTCCCGTGCTCCAGCTGGATCTCGCGCGCGAACGGGTCGGCGCCATCGTCTGGGCGACCGGGTATCGTCCCGACTACTCCTGGCTCGACGTGCCCGTCCTGGACTACAAGGGGCGGTTGCCGCACACCGGCGGCGTGGTCGACAAGGCGCCGGGGCTCTACGTGCTCGGCACCACGCTGCTGCGCCGCCGCCGCTCGAGCTACATCGCAGGTGCCGCGCAGGACACCGCCGACCTCGCCGAGCACCTCAGCGGGTACCTCGCCGGCCGCCCGGCCGGTGACTCGGAACGCGCCCAGCAGGACGCGGAGGCTATTGCCTAGGTGCGCTGGATCTTGTCCATCGACTTGCCCTTGGCGAGTTCGTCGACCACCTTGTCGAGGTAGCGGATCTTCTGCATGAGCGGATCCTCGATGTCTTCGACGCGCAAGCCGCAGATGACGCCGGTGATCTTCGCCGCGTTCGGGTTCAGGCGCGCACCGTCGAAGAACTCCTGCAGCGTCGTGCCGGACTCGAGGTGGGCGCGAAGCTCGTCGTCGCCGACCCCGGTGAGCCACCGGATGGTCTCGTCCAGTTCGGCACGGGTGCGACCCTTGCGCTCCACCTTGTTCACGTAGAGCGGGTAGACCGAGGAGAGCGGCAACCGGAACACGCGCGTGGGATCCGCCATGCGCCGAGCCTACGTCGCGGGGTACGGGTGCGCAGCAGGGTTGGGGGTACGCAGCAGGGGTTGGGGTGCCAGCGGGGCTCGGCTGCGCAGCAGGGCTCGGCTGCGCAGCAGGGCTCAGGTGCGCAACAGGATCAAGTACCCGAAGTACACCGCGTACGCCGCGAGGAAGAGTGCGCCTTCGATCCGCGAGATGAGCTTCTGGCTCAGGAAGACCGGGATGCACAGCAGCGTCGCACCCACCATGACCGGGATGTCGATGAAGGCGAGCTCGGGAGTGACCGGGATGTCCCCCTCCGGCACGACGCTCGTCACGCCCAGGATGAGCAGGATGTTGAACACACTGCTGCCTAGCAGGTTGCCGACCGCGAGATCGCGTTCGTTGCGGATGGTGGCCACGATCGCCGTCACGATCTCGGGAGCGCTCGTGCCGATCGCGACCACCGTCAACCCGATGAAGGCGTCCGAGACCCCGAGCAGCTGAGCGATCTCGACCGCCCCGTCGACGAGCCAGTCGGCGCCGATGACGATGACCGCGAGTCCGGCCAACAGGAAGAAAGCGTTGAGCACGAACTCGGCTCGCGGGTGCCTGGAGACCTTGACGCCGTACTCCTCGTCGAACTCGGCCTGCACCTCCTGGCTCTGTCGACGCGCGTTGCGGATCGTCAGGAGGGTGAAGAGCACCGCCCCCGCGATCAGGAGGATGCCCTCGAAGGTGCTGAGCCATCCGTCGATGCCCATGAGGAAGAGGAGGAGCGCGGCGCCGATCATGAAGGGCAGATCGAAGCGCAGGGTCTGCGTCGCGAGCGGGAGCGGCCGGATGAGGGCCATGAGCCCCAGGATGAACAGCAGGTTGAACGTGTTGGTGCCGGCGATGTTGCCCACCGCGAGCGCGCCGTTGCCCTGCAGCGCGGCGTCGATGCCGACCGCGAGCTCGGGGGCGCTCGTTCCGATCGCGACGACGGTCAGTCCGATGATGAGGGGCGAGATCCCGAGGCGCGCGGCGATGCGGGCACCGCCCCGGACGACGAGCTCGGCTCCGCCCACCACCGCGACGGCACCGATCAGGAAGATCAGGACCGCCATCGCCGCCAGGCTACCACAATTTCACTATGTTCAGTAGATTCTGAATATGACCCGATGCGGCCGGTCCGGCGTGAGCGCGGGAGTAGTATCCGAAGCCGGCCCAGCCGAGGGCCCCGGCGAGATTGGACGAACGTGACCCAGATCGACCACGACGGCTTCGTGCAGGCGGTCGGTGATCTTCTCGCGGCGTGGCATCTGCCGCACGCGGCCGGCCGCACCTACGGCCAGCTGCTGCTCGAGCCCGCGCCGGCCTCGCTGGATCACCTGGGTGCGGTGCTCGGGTTGAGCAAGGGCGCGATCAGCACGGCGGTCCGCGAGTTGACCTCGTGGGGTCTCGCGCACACCATCGCGCAGCCCGGCAGCCGCCGCCTGCTGGTCGAGGCGACGAGCGGCCTCGACACCCTGCTGCAGGCCAGCCAGGATCGCGCGCGCATGCTCGTGCGGATGCTGCAAGACGGCGAACAGCTCACCACCAGCCCCGTCTCCGCGGAGCGGCTGCGCGACGTGACGGACCTCTTCGAGGGCTACGTCGACGCGGGCTCCGATGCGATCCGACGCCGGCATCCCGTGCCGCACTAGACTCGCCCGCGCAGCGCGGGTGCACAATGGGGCAATGCCCGAGACCCGCGACTGCGTCATCGCCGGGGGCGGCCCAGCGGGCGTCGTGCTGGGCTATCTGCTCGCCCGCGAGGGGCTGCGCGTGACGGTTCTCGAGAAGCACGCCGACTTCCTGCGCGACTTCCGCGGCGATACCATCCACCCCTCGACGCTCACGATCCTGGGCGAGCTCGGGCTGCGCGAGCGGTTCCTCGAGCTGCCCGTCGACCGGGTCGACACCTTCGACGCCGTGATCGACGGCGAGCGTCTCACGCTCGTCGACTTCGGGACGCTCCCGCCCCCGGATGACTTCCTGGTGTTCGCGCCGCAGTGGGACTTCCTGAACTTCATGGTGCGCGAAGGCGCGAAGCTGCCGGGCTTCGAGGTGCTCATGAGCACGGAGGCGACCGACCTGATCCTCGACGGCACCGGCGAGGACGCCCGTGTCGTGGGACTCCGGGCGGGAGATCGCCAGCTGCGCGCCACCCTGACGGTCGCCGCGGACGGACGCGACTCCCGCATCCGCGACGCCGCGGGTCTGGTGCCCGACGAGTTCGGCGTCGCCATCGACGTCCTCTGGTTCGACCTGCCCAAGCCCCCGAACCCCCCGCCCGTGACGCTGGCCTACCTCGGCGAGAGCGCGCTCGTGCTCACGCTGGATCGCGGCGAGCGCTACCAGGCCGGCGCGGTCATCCGGAAGGGCGGCTTCGAGGCGCTCCGGGCGCGCGGGCTCGAGGAGTTCCGCTCGACCCTGACCGGTGTCGCGCCCGTGCTCGCCCCGGTCGTCGGCAGCATCGCCGAATGGTCCCAGGTGAAGCTGCTCTCGGTGCAGCTCAACCGGCTGCGCCGCTGGCATCGCGAGGGCTTCATCGCGATCGGCGACGCCGCGCACGCCATGTCGCCCGTCGGGGGCGTTGGCATCAACTACGCGATTCAGGATGCCGTGGCGCTCGCCGCGCGCGTCGTGCCCGAACTACGCGCGGGCTCCGTCTCCGAGCGCACGCTGGCCGCAGTGCAACGGCGCCGGCTGCCCCCGGTCAGGTCGATGCAGCGCATCCAGAAGTTCGTGCACGAGCGGATCGCGGGCCGGGCCGTGCAGGGCAGGACCGTGCAGGGCTCCGCCGCGCGGGATGAGGGGAGGGGAATCGTCCCCGCGCCGGTGCACGCGATCCTGCGGCACGCCCAGCCGATCCTGCAGCGCATCGCGGCACGTTTCATCGGGCTCGGGATCCGCCCGGAGCACGTGGCGCGACGATAGCCGGGCGGTGCCGGGCGGTGCCGGGCGGTGCGGCGCCAGTGGGGCCGGGCGGCCCGAGGCGTCAGATGAGGTAGATCTTCCGCAGGGTCTCGTGCACGGTCCAGGTGGTCCGCATGCCCGCGGTCAGCCGCACGATCGAGCCGGGCACGAGCTCGAGCGGCTCGGGCGCGATGCCGACCACGGTCGCCCGCCCGCTCAGCACGATGAAGAGCTCATCCACCTCGGTGTCGGTCGCGGTGCCCGGGGTCATCTCCCAGATGCCCAGCTCGTGCTCGCCGCGCACGTCCAGGACGACGGATCCGGTGGCCGGCTCGCCCGCGACGACCTCGTCCGCGGGCAGCGGCTCGTGCTCCAGGGGAGAGGTGAAGGCGTTCTCGATCACGAGTCGAACCCCAATCCCAGGGCGTCGAGGGTCTTGAGCAGGATGTTGCGCCTGCCCTGCCGGTGATCCGCGCGATCCAGCGACCAGCGGGTCAGGTTGATGCCGACCGCCGCGGCCGGCTCGGGCGGGAACGGCAGCGGCCGCTCGCGCACCATGCGGGTCTCGGTGCGCTCGGTCTTCTCGCCCGCGAGCAGGTCGAGCATGACGTCGGCGGCGAAGCGCGTCGCGCCGACCCCGAGCCCGGTGTACCCCGCCGCGTAGGCGACCCGGCCCATGCGCGCCGTGCCGTAGAAGGCGCAGAACCTGGTCGAGGTGTCGATGGCCCCCGCCCAGCGGTGCGTGAAGCGCACGCCGTCCAACTGCGGGAACGTCGTGAGGAAGTGGCTCGCGAGCCGCTCGTAGCTGGCCGGGCGATTCTCGTAGCGCGGGTCGACGCGGCGCCCGTAGTGGTACACCGCGTCGTACCCGCCGAACAGCACACGGTTGTCGGTGGTGAGCCGGTAGTAGTGGAACTGGTTGCCGAGGTCGGCGATCCCCTGCCGGTTCTTCCAGCCGATGCTCTTCAGCGCGGCGGCGCTGAGCGGCTCGGTCATGAGCACGTAGTCGTAGACCGGCACCGTCATGAGCCGGTTTCGCCACAGCAACGAGCGGAACACATTGGTGGCCAGCACGGCCTTGGGGGCCTTGACCTGCCCGGCCGCGGTCTGCACGGAGACGCCCCCGGCATCCCCTTCGCCGAGCGCCCGCACCACGGACTCCTCGAAGATCATGACGCCCCGCTCGGCCGCGAGCCGGGCGAGCTCGTTGGCGAGCTTGGCGGGGTGCGCCATGGCGGTGCCGTGCTTGTCCCAGCGGCCGGCGAGGTAGGTGGGGGAGGCGACCTCCTTGCGGATCGCAGCCGCATCGAGATAGACGCTGTGCGCGTCGTCGGGGGTCTCGGGCTCGAGCCACTCGATCTGGTGGGGCTCGATCGCGACGCTCAGGGTGCCGGTGCGCTCGAAATCGGCCTGCAGTCTGTGCTCGCGCACGGTCTGCTCGATGGCGTCGAGGTTGGCCAGCCCGAGCGCGTCGAGGTGCTCGAGCTCCTCCGGCCAGCGCCGGCGGCCGTTCTCCTCGCCGTGGGTGAGGCTCGCCTCGACGAACCCGCCGTTGCGTCCGGATGCGGCCCAGCCGATGCGCTTGCCCTCGACGATGACGACGCGCAGGCCGGGGTCGCGGTCGGTCGCGCGCAGCGCGGTCCAGAGTCCGGTGTAGCCGCCGCCCACGATGACCAGGTCGGCGTGGACGGTGCCCTCCAGGCGCGGGAAGCGCTGCCCGGGGGCGTCCTCGGTCCAGAAGACGGCGTCACGCGCGTCGGCCAGCGACGCGGCGACGGCGGATGCGGCGGGCGCCTCGCGCTCGAAGACGGTCGCGGCCCGGCTCGGATTCGGGGCGGGTGGGGTCATGGGCTTCGTCTCTTCCTCGGGGCGTATCCCGTGCGTCCAACGTAGCGGCGCGCCGGGTGGGCCCGGCATTCGCTACTGGTCGATCAGTCCATTGACGAGCCGTTCGGCGTTGTTCCGCGCCCGCCGGGTGTGCTCATCGGACACCTCGATGTCCGACATGAAGACGTTGCCGAGCGCGAGCGCCACGACCCCGTAGGCGACCGAGGCCACATCGTCGGTGGACGCGCGAGGAGCCGCCCCGCCGATGAGGGCGGCGAGTTCGACCTCGGAGCTGAGGTACGCCCCCGAGACGACCGCGTGGATGCGCTGGTTGGTGCGGCCGGCATCGACGAGCGCGAGTGCGGCCGCGTTCTCCGGACCAGGGGCGGCCAGCTCGCCGAACAGGTAGTCGAGTGCCGCCTCGATGCTGTTCGTGTCGGGGGGAAGGAAGGTGCCCGTGTGCGCGCCCGTCGCGATCTGCTCCGGGTCGGGCAGGTCGCCGTAGTAGAGCAGGAGCGCCGCCCCGGTGAGGATGTCGTCCCGGTTGCCGGCGAAATGGCGCACGTGCCCGCGGGCCATGCCCGCCTCCGCCGCGATCCCGTCGAGAGTCGTCGCGGAGAGCCCGTGCCTCGACAGGCACCGGATCGCGGCCTCGAGGATCTGCCGGCGCCGTTCCTCGGCGACGGAGGGCCTGCCCATGGCGTCTCCAATTGTTAGTCGGACTTGACTAGAAACTATCAGACGATCTACCGTGTGGGGGATCGACACGGCGGAGGACGATGGTGACCGAGATCGAACGGGTGGGGCCGGCCCCGGTGAGCCCGCTCGCGGCCGAGCAGCTGGTGCGAATGCGCGACGGCGTCCATCTCGCCACCGACGTGTACCTCCCCGGGGGCGACGACGCGCCCGGGGACACCATCCTCATCCGGCTGCCGTACGACAAGAGCGGCTCCTACACCTTCATCCCGCTCATCGCCGAGTACCTCATGTCGCACGGGTACCGAGTGGTCGCGCAGGATGTGCGCGGCAAGTTCCGCTCGGAGGGCGATGCCCTGATCTTCGTCAACGAGGCGCGCGACGGGTTCGACACCATCGAATGGATCACCCAGCAGACCTGGTCGAACGGCCGCGTCGCGATGTGGGGCGACAGCTACTACGGCTACACCCAGTGGGCAGCGGTGTCGACCCAGCACCCCGCCCTCAAGGCGATCGCCCCGCGCGTCACGGGAACTCAGCTCGGCGAGCCGGTCCACCGGCATCCGGGCGACATCACCCGCCCGGTCGAGTGGGCGGTGACCTACCTGTACCCGCTCAGCTACTTCCACTCGCAGGACGCCTACTTCTGGGCTCTCGACCCCGCGCGTCGCCCCTTCAGCGCACAGGCGGAGGAGGCGATGGATGCCATCGGCTCGCGTTCGATCTCCTACGACCAGTGGTTCCCGCGTCCGGTCCATCTGCCGCGGTTCCCCGACGGCACGCCCTTCGACGCGCGCGCCATCCCGGTGCTGCACACCATCGGACTGTGGGACAACTGCGCACCGCTGTCCTGGGCCGACGTCGCCGAGATCGAACGGCGGCCCGCCTGGGCGCTCAACCACTTCCTGCGCATCGAGGCCATGGATCACGAGTCCTTCTACCTCGACGACCCGGCCGAGGCCCGGATCGAGGATCGCCCCGAGGAGCAGATCCGGCGCGAACTCCCGCGCATGCTCGACCCGGCGCTGGAGTTCTTCGACGTCTTCGTGCGCGGGAACGGCTCGGCCGCCGACATCCCGCGCGTCGCGTGGGCGCTGGCCGGGACCGAGGGCATGCGCCGCGCGCCGAGCTGGCCGCCGCCCGGGACGCGCGAGTTGCGGCTGCACGCGACCGCCCAGGCCGAGCTGACCGCCTCCGCGGTCGCCGAATCGGGAGAGGCGACCTGGACGCACGACCCCGCCGACCTGGTGCCCTCCAGCGTGCCCAACGCCTTCGCGTTCCTGCTGTTCCAGCCCGACGAGGCGCCGCTGGGCGAGCGCGACGACGTGCTGGTCTTCACCTCGGCGCCGTTCGAGCAGGACACCGATCTGGTCGGGTCGGCCAGCGCACGGGCGCGGATCTCGTCGGACGGACCGGTCATGGACCTCTTCGTGCGCGTGCTCGACCTCGCGCCCGACGGCACCGCTCTGCGCATCGCCCGCGGGCAGGTGCAGCTGGCGGATGCGTCGCGCCCGACGGATGTGGACGTCGATCTCGGGCAGGTGAGCTATCGGCTGGGCGCTGGGCACCGCATCCGGGTGCACCTGTCCAGCAGCGACTTCCCGGAGTTCCTGCCCGAACCGGGCACCGGTGAGCACCCGTGGTCCGCCACCGGGATGCGCGCGAACCGGCAGACCGTGGCCCTGGGCGGGGAGTCCGGGCTGACGATCGCGCTGAGCGTGCTGGCCGAGGAGGGGGTGCTCGCATGATGGAGCCGCGTCTGGAGTACGCGTTCGAGCTGCGCGTCGACATCGCACCCCATCTGCACATCGGCCGCGGTGTCGATGAGCACCTGAGCTTCACCCCCATCACGGGCGGGACGGTCGCCGGCCCGCTGCTGAACGGACGGGTGCTGGCCGGTGGCGGCGACTGGGCGGTCGAGCGCAACGGGACCGCCCAGCTGGAGGCGCGCTACCTGCTCGAAGCGGATGACGGCGCCGTCATCGACATCCTCAACCGCGGGTACTACCGAGCATCCGAGGAGGTCATCGCGCGCGTCGAGGCCGGCGAGGACGTCCCGGAGGACGAGTACTACTTCCGTACCGCTCCGGTCTTCCAGACCGATGCCCCGCAGCACCGCTGGCTCGCCGAGCATCAATTCGTCGGCCTGGCGCGCGACGAGGCGGGTCAGGTCTGCGTGAGGACCTACGTGGTGCGCTGATGTTCGACATGGTCTTCGTCGGCGGCCGCGCCTACACCTCGGGCTGGGAGTCATCACGGCCCCTGGGCGTCGCCGTGCGCGACGGGCGGATCGCCGCGATCGCCGACGATGCCGAGTTGCGCGATGCGGCACCGGCCGCCGAGGTGGTGGACCTGGCCGGTGGCCTCGTGATGCCCGCCTTCCACGACGCGCACGCGCACCCGATCTCCGGGGCGCTCGAGCTCGTGCAGTGCGACCTGTCGGGCGCGGCCGATGCGGCGCAGTGCCTGGCCGCGATCGAGGCCTACGCGCACGCCAACCCGGATGAGCCATGGATCGTCGGTGGTGGCTGGACCATGAGCCACTTCCCGGGCGGCACGCCCGGACGGGCCCTGCTCGACGCGATCGTGCCCGACCGCCCGGTGGCGCTGCACAACCGCGACCACCACGGCACCTGGGTGAACACGCGCGCACTGGAGCTCGCCGGCATCACGCACGCGACGGCGGACCCCGCCGACGGACGCATCGAGCGCGAGCCGGGCGGGCACCCGGCGGGGGTGCTGCACGAGGGTGCCCGGCATCTGCTCGACCGGGTGCTCCCCGAGGTCGGTCCCGAGCTCGCGCTGCGTGCCCTGCAGCGCGCACAGCAGGAGTACTTTGCCCTCGGCATCGTCGGCTGGCAGGACGCCTACGTCGGCGCTTTCGCCGGGGTTCCGGACCTTCTGACCACCTATCTCGACGGCGTCGCCGACGATACGCTGCGCGCTCGCGTCACGGCGGCGCTGTGGTGGGAGCGCGGCGAGGGGATGACGCAGCTCGACGACCTGCTGGCTCGCCGCGATCGGGTGGCCGCTCTCGATCGGCCGGATGTGCTCATCGCGGACACCGTGAAGATCATGGTGGACGGCGTCGCCGAGAACTTCACGGCGGCCGTGTCCGAGCCCTTCCGCGATGCTCACGGACATCCCACGCGCGGTCGGGGCCTGACCTTCCTCGAGCCCGCGGAGTTGACCTCCGCGGTGGTGGCGCTGGACGCGGTCGGCTTCTCGGTGCACTTCCACGCGCTGGGCGACCGCGCGGTGACCATCGCGCTCGACGCGATCGAGGCGGCGCGCGCGGCCAACGCGTCCAGTGGGGGTCGTCACCAGCTCGCGCATCTGCAGATCGTCCAGGCGTCCGATGTCGAGCGCTTCCCGCGGCTGGGCGCCGTCGCCAATCTGCAGATGCTGTGGGCGGCGGCCGACGAACAGCTGACCGAGCTGACCTTCCCGTTCGTCGCTCCGGCGCTCGTCGAGCGCCACTACCCCCTGCGCGAGCTGCGCGACTCGGGTGCGGCGCTCGCCGCGGGATCGGACTGGCCGGTGTCCTCCGCCGACCCGCTCGAGGCGATCCACGTGGGCGTCAACCGGGCGGCGCCCGGGGAGGAACCCGATCCGCGCATGGACCCGTCCCAGGCGATCGACCTGGCCTCCGCGCTGGACGCGTACACCGCCGGGTCGGCGGCGGCGGGCGGTCGTGGCGCCATGACCGGAGAGCTCCTGCCCGGACGGCTGGCGGATCTGGTGGTGCTCGATTCCGACCCGTTCGCCCGTGATCCGCGCGCGTTGCACGAGGTGCGCGTGCGCCGGACCGTGCTGGGCGGCGAGGTCGTCTACGCTGCGGGGTCGTCGTGAACGGCCCGACCGTGCCGGCCGGCGATGCGCGGAAGGCCCGCGACCGCATCCACGATGACTTCGCGCACCTGCGCTTCGTCCCAATGGTCCGGGTCTTCGGTGGTCGCGATGTAGGCCCCGCGCAGCATGAGGTAGGCGAGCTTCGCGACGCGGGCCGGGTCGGCATAGCCCGCGTCGGTCGCGGCGGAGGTCAGCGCGCTCTGGAACTCCACCGACTCCCGGTGGAGGGATTCGCGCAACTCGGGCTCGACGGCGGCGTTCGCGACGATCTCCAGGATGAGCGTGCGCATGACGGCGTCGTCGTCGGCGGAGGTGAGGGACCATTCCAGCATCGCCGCCAGCCGCCCAGGCGCCGGGACCTCGGCGACGGCCTGGTCGCGTTCGTCGCGCCAGCGGTCGCGGGCGCGGTCGAGGGCGTTCATGATGAGCGCCGCGCGCGAGGGCAGGTAGTTGGTGACGAGAGTCGTCGAACCGCCGAGCTCGCGCGCGACCGAGCGGATCGTCACGGCCTGGGCGCCCGAGGTCAGCGCCACGCGCACGGTCGCGTCGGCGATGTCGGCCAGCCGCTTGCCGGTGTCCACCTCACGAGGCATGGGTCGAGCCTATTGATGGCCGTGACGAAAATGCAACATTGATGTACAACGTTGTTACTAGTATGGTCCGAAACGTCACCGGCGACGAGCCGGTGCGCAACCCTGAGAGAGGAAACGCCATGAGAGACACCGGCCTCCGCGCGGGCGTGGCCCGCCGCGTGCGCATCGGCGCGCTCGCGGTCGGCGCCAGTGCCGCACTCGTGCTCACCGCGTGCACGACTCCCGAGTCCACGCCCGGCATCGAGCCCATCGATCCGGCATCGCTGGTCGCCGAGCTTCCCGCCGCGACCACCGAGGTCGACCAGGTCACCTGGGGACTGGTCGAGGGCGAGCCGCTCTCGCTCGTCCCCGGCTACGACTACAACCTGGTCATGTCCAATCTGTGCGACAGCCTGCTTCGGGTCAACGGCGACTTCACCATCTCTCCCGGGATCGCCGAGAACGCGGACTGGGTGGACCCGGTGACCTTCGTCATCGACATCCGCCCGGGCGTGACGTTCTGGGACGGCACGCCCGTGACGCCGGACGACGTCATCTACACACTGGAGCGTCACCGCAACGACATCACCTCCGGATTCTTCGGCGCCTTCGTGCTCGTCGGCGGCATGGAGGTCACGGGTGAGAACCAGGTGACGATTCACTTCGTCGCTCCCGACTCCACGTTCCGCGAGGCGCTGTCCGGCGGTGCCGGCGCGATCCTCAGCAAGGCGTTCAGCGAGGAGCAGGGCGAGTCGCTCGGCACCTCGAGCGGCGGCCTGCTGTGCGCGGGCCCGTACCAGCTCGACAGCTGGACGCCGGGCACCGAGATCGTGCTGACCGCCAACGAGAACTACTGGGACGGCGCCCCGCTGGTCAAGAAGCTGGTCTTCAAGTTCATCCCGGACGGCACCACGCTGACCAACGCTCTGCTGGCCGGCGAGGTGGACGGCGCGTTCAACATCGCTCCGGCCAGCCGCTCCGCCTTCGAGAGCTCGGACCAGGGCCGGCTGATCCTCGGCCCCTCGACGGCATCGTTCTCGTTCGGTCCGACGCGCGCCGACGGCGCGGGATCGAACCCCAAGATCCGGCAGGCACTGAGCCTCGCGATCGATCGTCAGCAGTACATCGACACGGTGCTCAACGGACTCGGTCAGCCGCAGAGCACGTTCGTGGCGCCCTTCGCGTGGGCGGGTTCGCCGGCGGCCGACATCTATCAGGCCGGGTACGACGCGCTGGCCACTCCCCAGGTCGACCTGGATGCCGCACGCAAGCTGGTCGAGGAGTCCGGCGAAGACACCTCGGTTCCGCTGCGACTGGCGATCCCCGCCGGCAACAAGGAGCTGTCGCAGACCGCGGCCATCATCCAGAGCGCCGCGCAACAGATCGGGCTGACCGTCGAGATCGACGAGCGCCAGGCCGCCGACTTCGGGGCGATCTTCCTCGATGACCCGGCCCCGCGTGAGAACATCGACTTCATCGCGACGACCGGATACACCGAGACGCCGGGAGTGCTGGCCTATCCCCAGCTGTTCCTGCTCCCCGCGGAGTTCGGCGGCATCTTCAACTGGTCGAACTACTCCGACTCGCAGGTGACCAGCTCGCTGCAGGCGGCGCGCACGACGCCGGACCCGGCCGGAGCCGCCGAGGCGTACGTGTCGGCGCAGGAGGTTTTCGCTCCCGACATGCTCCAGGTCACCCTGGCCGGGGCGTACCACACCACCTTCCTCAACAACCGCCTCACCGGGGCGGTGACCTCGGTGGCCGCCTACGCGACCCCCTGGGCGCTGCACCTGGGCGGGAAGTAGCCGACGGACGCTGGACGGGGGAGGGGAGAGGCATGAGCGCTAGCACGATCCGGCAGCTGCTGGGCAAGCTCGGCGCCCTCGCCCTCACCCTCTTCCTGTCCAGCGTCGTCATCTTCTCGTCGATCCTGCTGACCCCCGGCGACCCGGTTGCGGCGATCGCCGGTGGACGGCGGCCGACGCCGGAGATGATCGAGGCGATCCGCGAGGCCCACCACCTGGACCAGCCGGTCTGGCTGCAGTACCTGTACTGGATCGGCGACGTCCTTCGCGGGGATCTGGGCACCTCGTTCCTGTACAAGGCTCCGGTGGTCGACCTCATCGCCCCGCGACTGGGCGTGACCGTTCTGCTCGTGCTCTACACGATTGTGCTCATCGTGATCTTCGGGATCGGCTCGGGCATCCTGGCCGCGCGCCGGGGCGGGGCGGTCGACAAGACGGTTCTGGTCGCGACCTCCGTCGGGGTCGCCATGCCGACCTTCGTGGTGGCGATCCTGCTCATCTGGGTCTTCGGGCGGCTCCTGTCCTGGTTCCCCGTCTACGGGGCGGGCGAGGGCCTCCTGGATACCCTGTACCACCTCACCCTCCCGGCGATCTCGCTCGCCGTGCTCTACATCGCCTACCTGAGCCGCATCACCCGTAGCGCGATCGTGGCGCAGCAGGGCGCCGAACACGTCGACACCGCCATGGTGCGCGGCATCCCGCGCGGCCGGATCTTCCGCAACCACGTCTTCCTCAACGCCTCCCCCCAGATCCTCTCCATCTCGGGGGCGACCGTCGCGGGACTCTTCGCGGTCTCCGCCATCGCGGAGCAGGCGTTCGGCATCGGCGGCATCGGCTCGCTGCTGGTCGAGGCCGCCGCCCGCAAGGACCTCCCGGTCGTGCAGGTCCTCTCGCTGCTGCTCGTGGCGCTCTTCGTCGTGCTCAACGCCGTGATCGACGTCGTGGTCGCCGTCATCGACCCGGACTCGGCGAAGTCGAGGAGGGACGCATGAGCGTCGGCCAGCTCGCCGGCGGGCGCGTCCCCCGGGCCGCGCGGCACGCTGCCCGCCGCGACGTGCTCTTCATCGCCGCGGCAGCCGTCATGGCCGTCGTCGTCCTGGTCTCGCTCATCGGCCCGTTCCTGGCGCCGTACGACCCGAACCAGCTCTATGTCGGCCCGGTCTCCGGCCGTCCGAGCGCCGCGCATCTCCTCGGAACCGACGACCTCGGGCGCGACATCCTCTCCCGGATGCTCGCCGGTTCGCCCACGAGCGTCTTCGCGCCGGTCGTCGTGGTGATCCTGGCGACCTCGCTCGGGTCGGTCGTCGCGGTGGTGTCCGCCTGGTTCGGAGGCTGGGTGGATGCGGTGCTGACCCGGATCATCGAGGTGATCTTCGCGATCCCCGGCCTCGTTCTCGCCGTGCTGGCGGTCTCGATGTTCGGCAAGGGCGTCATCGCCCCGGTCATCGCCCTGTCGATCGCCTATCTGCCCGTCGTCTCCCGTCTGGTGCGCATCGGGGCGCGCACCGAACTGGGCAAGCCCTACATGGCCGCTTTGCGCATCCAGGGCGTCGGATCGCTGGCGATCTGCTTCCGGCACCTCGTCCCCGCCCTTCTCCCGGCGATCCTCGCCCAGGCGGCGATCGGCTTCGGCTACGCCATGCTCGACCTGGCGGCGATCTCGTTCCTCGGCCTGGGCGCGCAGCCGCCCTCGTCCGACTGGGGCGTCATGATCTCGAGCGGGCAGCCGTCCCTTCTGGCCGGAGCGCCCGAGCAGTCGGTCTTCCCGTCGCTCATGGTCGTGCTCACGGTTCTGGCGGTCAACATCCTGGGGGCGCGCGTCACCGAGTGGGCGGAGGCGGCGGACCGATGAGCGCTCTGGTCCTCGAGCTCGACGGCGTCTCGATCGCCGCACCCGGAGCCGACGAGCCCCTGGTGCGGGGGGTTTCGCTGCAGGTCGCGGCGGGCGAGGTGCTGGGTCTGGTCGGCGAGTCCGGCTCGGGCAAGACCCTCTCGGTGCGCGCGGTCGCCGGGCTGCTGCCCGCGGGTTTCGAGACCGAGGGCGTCATCCGCATCGACGGGGAGGACATCGCGACGCTCTCTGCGGCGCGGCTGGTGGATGTGCGCGCCCGGCGGCTCGGGATGGTCTTCCAGACCCCGCGTGCGCACCTGAACCCGCTGCGCACGATCGGCGACTTCATGACCGAGGCGCTCGTCACGGTCGGCGGCGAATCGCGCGGTGCCGCCGAGCAGCGCGCCATGGAGCTGCTCGCGGAGGTCGGCATCGGGGACCCGGAGCGGCGCATGCGTCAGCGCCCCGGCGACCTGTCCGGCGGGCTGCTCCAGCGCGTCATGATCGCGGCGACCCTCGCCATGGACCCGCCCATCCTGCTGGCCGACGAGATCACCACCGCCCTGGATGTGACGACCCAGGAGGAGGTCATGGCGGTCCTCGCCGACCTGCGGAAGAGCCGCAACCTCGCCGTGCTCTTCATCACGCACGACCTCGCCCTGGCCAGCGCCGTGTGCGATCGCATCGCGGTCATGCAGGACGGCCGCATCGTCGAGACCCTGAAGGCCGCGACCATGCGCGCGGATGCGTGCGACCCGTACACCCAGCGCCTCCTGTCCGCCGTGCTGCCGGCCGACCTGCGCACCGGCGAGAAGGGGTCCGATCCGGTGCTCGTGGTCGAGGGCCTGCGCAAGACCTTCCGCGTGCGCGCGGCGCGCGGTGGTCGGCGGGAGAGCTTCGTCGCGGTCGACGACATCGGCTTCTCGCTCTCCCCGGGCGGCTCACTCGGCATCGTGGGCGAGTCCGGCTCGGGCAAGTCGACCACCGCCCGCATCATCTGCGGACTGGAGCGTCCCGACGCGGGCTCGGTGAGCGTCAAGGGGGAGGACTGGACGCTCCCGGCGCGCGGCACCGCCGGGCGGCGGCGGCGCGCGCGCATCGCGCAGATGGTCTTCCAGGACCCCTACCTCTCGCTCGACCGGCGCCAGACCGTGCGGCAATGCCTGCGCGAGGCGGTGGGCGTGCACCGCCGGTCGGATTCGCTCGCCGAGCTCGATGCGCGCGTCGACGAACTGCTCGAGGCGGTGCGGCTCGACCTCGCCCTGGCCGACCGCCGTCCGCGCTCGCTCTCGGGCGGCCAGCGGCAGCGCGTCGCGATCGCGCGCGCGCTCGCGGCGGATCCGGAGATCCTGGTGCTCGACGAGGCGGTCTCGGCGCTGGACGTGACGACCCAGGTCGAGATCCTGACCCTGCTGGATCGCATCCGGAGAGAGACCGGGGTCGCGCTGCTCATGATCTCCCACGACATCGCGGCGGTCCGCCGACTGTGCGATTACGTCGTCGTGATGCAGGCGGGACGCGCGGTCGAGCAGGGGCCGATCGCGGACGTGCTGGATCGGCCGAAGGCCGAGTACACCCGCCTGCTGCTCGATTCGATCCCGCACGAGGGCTGGGTGCCCCAGCGCCGCATCCCGGCCCGTACCCAGAGTCTGCCCTCGGTGGCGACCTCGACCACGCCTGTCGCCGTTCCCCCGGGGAGGAAGAGATGACCGACCAGCCGCTCTGGCAGCGCAGCATGCGCGAACTCGCCGACGCGATCCGCTCCCGTCAGGTCACCGCCCGCGGGGTGATCGACGCGCACCTGGCCCGCATCGACGAGGTGAACCCGGTTCTCAATGCGCTCACCGCGGTTTTCCACGACCGCGCCCGCGCACTGGCCGACGAGGTGGACGCGGCGCTCACCGCGGGCCGCGATCCTGGCGCCCTCGCCGGGGTGCCCTTCACCGTCAAGGAGAACATCGACCTCAGCTGGTCCGCCACCACGAGCGGCTGGACGTTCCTGAAGGACGCGATCCCGGCGGGCGACGCGACCATGGTGGAGCGGCTGCTCGCCGCCGGGGCCATCCCGGTGGGCCGTGGCAACATGCCCGACTTCGGCCTGCGCTGGGACACCGACAACGACCTGTTCGGGCGCACTCTCAACCCGTGGGACCACGACCGGGTGCCCGGCGGGTCGAGCGGGGGCGACGCGGTAGCGGTCGCGGCCGGGATGACCCCGCTCGGGCTGGGCAACGACTACGGCGGCTCGCTGCGTCTCCCCGCCCACGCCGCGGGGGTGTGCGCGCTGCGGCCCTCGGAGGGCAGGATCCCCCCACCGGTGGTCTCCAGCGGCGAACCGGTGTCGCTCACGCTGCAGCACTTCGCGGTCAACGGCCCGATCGCCCGCACCGTTGATGACCTCGACCTGGCGTTCGGCATCATGCACGGAGCCGACGAGCGCGACCCGCAGACGCTCACGCTGCCGCACCCGGCCTCCTACGACGGCCCCCGCCGGGTCGCCGTGGTGCGCGACCCGCTCGGCTGGGGCGTCGAGCCCCAGGTCGCGGCGGGCATCGCCCGCGCGGCCGACGCGCTGGCCTCCCGCGGTTGGGAGGTGGAGGACGCCGAGCCTCCCATGCTGGAGGAGGCCGCGCTGCTCTGGCGCCGGCTCTCGACCGCAGAGATGGTGGGGGCCTTCCTGCCGGGCGGGCTGCCCGAGCCGCTCAGCCACGGCTCGACGCAGTACTTCCTGGACAACGCCGAGGAGGTCGAGCCGTTCGAGGGTGCCCAGGACTACGGCATGGCGTGGGCGCGCCGGTACACCATCGCGTCGGCGTGGCATGTCTTCCAGGCGCAGTATCCGATCGTCCTGGGCCCGGTGTCGACGCGCCGGATGCCGCCCATCGGCTTCGACCTGGGCGGCCCCGCCGCGACGACCGAGCTGTTCCGTGCGCACGTGCTGCTGGTCGCAGTGAACTTCCTGGGGCTACCGTCCGTCGCCGTTCCTACCGGACTGGACGAGGAGGGCATGCCGACCGGCGTGCAGCTCATCGGGCCCCGCGTCGGAGATCACATCGCGCTCGCGGCGGGCCGCGACGTGGAGGCCGTGCTCGACCGCCTCCGGCCCGAGGTCGCGATCGCGGCGGCGTCCTGATGCCCGCCCTGCTCGATCCCGCGCTCGAGTTCGTCTTCGAGCTGCGCGTCGAGGTCGCCGAGCCGATCCGCGTGGGCCGCACCGAGTCCGAGGACCTCAACGTGACGCCCATCACCGGGGGGACCGTGACCGGTCCGAGGCTCAGCGGCCGGGTGCTCGGGGTGGGGGCGGACTGGTGGGTCACGCGCGGCCCGACGACCCAGCTGGATGCGCGCTACCTGATCCAGGCGGACGACGGCGCCGCGATCGACGTGGTCAACCGCG
Source organism: Microbacteriaceae bacterium (assembly GCA_019638805.1). Classification (GTDB taxonomy): domain Bacteria; phylum Actinomycetota; class Actinomycetes; order Actinomycetales; family Microbacteriaceae; genus JBDSKH01. The sequence goes on from JAHBTA010000010.1 coordinate 31,804, forward strand.
GCTACTGGCACGCGGGCTCGGCGATCGAGCGGCGGCTGGAGGCGGGCGAGGAGGTCGGCGAGTCGGAGTTGTACTACCGGACCGCCTTCGTCTTCCAGACCGGGGCGGAGGCGCACAACTGGCTCACCGAGGCCCAGTTCGTCGGGTACGCGCGCCCCGAGCCCGGCACGGTCTGCATCCGCGTGTTCCGGGTGAGCTGACCGGCCCTCCGCATGATGCGTGGCGCCGCCGCTGCTCAGTCCGAGGCGTCGCGGTAGCGGTCGCGCAGCACCTGCTTCTGCACCTTGCCGCTCGCGGTGCGCGGCAGCTCGTCGACGACCTCGAGCGAGCGCGGGACCTTGTAGCGGGCCAGGCGCTCCGAGAGGGCGGCGACCATGAGCTCGGCATCGAGCACCGCGCCCTCGGCCAGGGTGACGACGGCGTGCGGGACCTCGCCCCAGGTCTCGTGCGGGATGCCGATGACCGCGGCCCCGGTCACGCCTTCGATCGCGAGGAGGGCGAGTTCCACCTCCGCGGAGTACACGTTCTCGCCACCCGAGATGATCATGTCCTTCAGCCTGTCCTCGATGGTGAGGAAGCCGTCCTCGTCCATCGACCCGATGTCGCCCGTGCGCAGCCAGCCGTCCGCGGTGAATGCGTCCCGGGTCTTCTCGGGGGCCTGCCAGTAGCCGGCGAAGACATTGGGACCGCGCACCTCGATCTCGCCCGAGCCCTGGCCCAGCCCTGAGACGTGGCCCGCCCCCGAGCCGTCGCCGGCGAGCCGGACATCGGTGAAGAAGTGCGGGAGCCCCGAACTGCCCGCCTTCCGCACCGAGTGCGCCGCGGGGAGCATGGTCGCCCCCGGGGAGGACTCGGTCATCCCGTACCCGCCCGAGAAGGCGAGCCCGCGCGCCTCCCACGCCTCGCGCACGCGGGTGGGGACGGCGGAGCCGCCGCAGGTGAGCAGGCGCAGGCTGCTGATATCCGTCGAGCTCCACCGGGGGCTCTCGGCGAGCAGCTGGTAGGTGGTGGGCACGCCGCTGACCGTGGTGGCCCGGAGGCGCTCGATCGCCTCGAGAGCCTCGTTCGGCACGAAGCGCTCTTGCAGCAGTACGGTCGCCCCCTTCAGCAGAACGGGGAGCAGCCCCATGCCGAGCGAGGCGACGTGGAAGAGGGGGGAGATCATGAGCGCGCGGTCGGTGCTGACCACGTCGTAGTCGGCCAGCACGTTGAGGGCGTTCCAGGTCAGGTTGCCGTGCGTAAGGATCGCGCCCTTGGGCTGCCCCGTGGTCCCGGAGGTGTAGATGATGAGCGCTGCGTCATCGAGCCCGGTGCGCACCGGGTCGGTCAGCGGGTCGGCCGCGGCGATGGCCGCCTCGTACCCCTCGGCGCCATCATCGCCCACCACGAGCATGCCGAGGGTCCCCGCGGCAGAGCCCCCCGCGGGGGCTTCGCCCGCGGCGGCGAGCTCGTCGGTGGCGATCAGCAGGAGGCTGCCCGAGTCCTCGAGCATGTAGGCGAGCTCGCCGCGCGAGAGCCGGGTGTTGAGCGGCACCAGGATGGCCCCGATCGAGGTCACGGCGAACAGTGCCTCCACGAACGACGGATGGTTGTTGCCCAGGTAGGCGACCCGGTCGCCGGGGCCGACGCCCCGCTCGCGCAGCACGGTACCGAGCCGGTCGATCCGGTCCGCGAGCTCGCGGTAGCTCAACTCCTCGCCCCGGAACACGATCGCCGGGTGCTCGGCCACGGAGACGGCGCGGCGGTGCACCCAGCGTGCGATCCCGGCGGGCTGGGTGGGACCCGTGGGGGCCTGCGCCCCGGAGGATTCAGGCATAGAACCTCGTGATGAGATCGGCGACCGCGGCGGGGCGTTCCTCGCCCTCGATCTCGATGGTGCACGCGGCGGTGAGCTGCACGGCGCCCTTCACCTCCTCCACCTTGGCGAGGGTGGCGCCCAGGCGGATGCGCGCGCCGACCTTAACGGGCGAGGTGAAGCGCACCCGGTCCAGACCGTAGTTCACCTTCACGCTCACCCCCTCGACATCGAAGGCCTCGGTCCACATCGGGATGAGCAGCGACAGGGTGAGGAACCCGTGGGCGATGGCGCCGCCGAACGGGCCGTCCTTCGCCCGCTCGGGGTCGGTGTGGATCCACTGGTGGTCGTCGGTCGCATCGGCGAAGGTGTTCACCCGATCCTGGGTGATCTCGATCCAGCTCGAGGGCTCGAGCACTGTTCCCTCGAGGGTCGGCAGCTCGGCGAGGGTGGCGGTTCTCTGCGTCATGATTCCTTCGTCTCGGGGTCGGAGTCGGGGTCGGGGTCGGGGGCGGGGGCGGGGGCGGAGGTCAGGCCCAGGAGGGCGGCGGCGTTGTGCAGCAGAATCTTGCCGCGCACCTCGTCGGTCAGGTCGAGCCCGGCGAAGTCGCGCATCCAGCGCTCGGGCGTGAGCAGGGGGAAGTCGGAGCCGAACAGCACCTTGTCCTGGAGGTACGACCCGGCCGCGCGCACGAGCTGCGGCGGGAAGTACTTGGGGCTCCAGCCGGACAGGTCGATGTGCACGTTCCGCTTGTGGGTGGCGATCGAGATCGCCTCGTCCTGCCAGGGCACCGAGGGATGGGCGAGGATCAGCGGCAGTTCCGGGTGATCTGCCGCGACGTCGTCGAGCAGCATGGGGTTCGAGTACCGCAGGCGCAGTCCCGCGCCGCCCGGGGTCCCCGCGCCGATGCCGGTCTGGCCGGTGTGCACGACGACCGGCAGGCCGAGTTCGTCGAGCGCGGCCCAGAGCGGCGCGACGTCCTCGGCGGAGGGGTCGAAGCCCTGCACGGTCGGGTGCAGTTTGAATCCCTGGATGCCGTGGTCGGCCACCAGCGACCGCGCCGCGTCGATCGCGCGCTCGCCCTGCCGCGGGTCGACGGAGCCGAACGGGATGAGCACGTCCGCGTGGTCGGCGGCCTGCTCCGCGATGCCCGCACTCGAGATCGGGGGGTGACCGAGCTGGGTCTGCGCGTCGACCGTGAAGACCACCGCCGCCATCCGCCGCTCGCGGTAGTACGCGGCGATGGAGGCCAGGTCCGGTGTCACGCCGTCGGTGCGGAAGTACGCGGCGGCGGCGGCGGCCAGCGCCGGGGGAAGCGAGGGGTGGCCGTGGTCGTCGACCTCGATGTGCACATGGGCGTCGATCGCGGTGAGCGCCGCGGCGTCGACCTCGAGGCGGTACACCTCAGGCTCCGCTGCGGTCCAGCTCGGGGGGGAGCGTCGGGAACTTCTCGCCGACGGATTGCAGGTTCTCGCGCAGCTGCGGGGCGAACTCGTCGGCGATGCGCTCGGCATCCCAGCCGCCCTCGGCGATGACGCTGAGCACGGGTTCCGGGTGGCTCCACAACTGGATGCGATCCCCGCCGACGCCGATCACCTGACCGTTGATGCCCGCGGCATCGTCGGAGGCGAGGAAGGCGACCAGACCGGCGACGTCGTCTGCGGTCCCGAAGCCGAGATCCTTGCGGAAGAAGTCGGGCATCGCCAGCCCGGCGTCCTCGGCCTCGATCGCCGCGGCGAAGTACGGCACGGTCCGGGTCATGGCGGTCGAGGCGACCGGGACCACGGCGTTGACCAGGACCCCGGAGCGCGCCATCTCGAGCGCCCAGGTGCGCACCATGCCGACGATGCCGGCCTTGGCGGCGGCGTAGTTGGTCTGCCCGAAGTTGCCGCGCTGGCCGGTGGGCGATCCGATCGCGACGATGCGGCCGGGGGTTTCGCTCTCCTTGAAGTACCCGAACGCGGAGCGAACGCAGGTGAAGGTGCCGCGCAGATGCACCGCGATGACCTGGTCGAAGTCGTCATCGGTCATCTTGAGCAGCGACTTGTCGCGCAGGATTCCCGCGTTCGTCACGAGCACGTCGAGACGACCGAACTCGCGCACGGCGGTCGCGACCAGGGCATCGGCGGCCTCGGCGGAGCCGACCGGGGCGACGACGGCCGTTGCGCGGCCCCCGGCGTCGACGATGCCGCGCACGGCGGCCTCGGCGACCTCCGGGTCGACGTCGTTGATGACGACGGCGGCGCCGTGCCGGGCGAGCTCCGCGGCGTAGGAGAGACCCAGGCCGCGACCCGAGCCCGTGACGATGGCGGCTTTGCCGGTGAGGTCCATGGCGGCAAGTCAAGGGCATTTCGTTGAGAAAGTCAATGATTGAATCCAGCCATGACTATAGGGTGAGGGCATGGACACGCGCTCGCGTCTCGACGACGATCCCAGCTTCCTGCTGGCGCGCGCCAACGCCGTCTCGGTGCAGGCGGGCAACGCGGCGCTCGCCGCGCACGGCCTCCGCGTGCGGTCGTACGCGGTGCTCGCCCTCTCGGCCGCGGCCGACGCGCCTACCCAGCGCGAGCTCGCCGACCATCTGCGGCTCGACCCCAGCCAGGTGGTGGCCCTCGTGGACGACCTCGAGGCGCGCGGTCTCGTGACGCGCGAACCCGACCCGTCCGATCGACGCACGCGCGTGGTGCGCATCACGCGGGCCGGGCGCCCCGCGCTGGAGGCAGCGGAGCGCGACCTGCGCGCCGCCGAATCGCCCCTCCACGACCGACTCACCCCGTCGCAGCGCGCGGCTCTGCCCGGGATCCTGCGCGCCCTGGCCTTCCCGGTGGAGCCATGAGCGGCGGCGCGAGGCGCCGCGTGGGTGGCGGGCTGCGCGCCGGGAGCCTGCTCGGCTACGACCCGCTCGGGGTCGCCGAAGCCCGGCTGAGCCCGGCGGCGCGCGCCGCCCTGGAGGGGCTCCGCGAGGTGCTCGAGCGCGACATCGCACCGCTCATGGCCGAGGCCTGGGAGGCCGCGACCATGCCGGCGGAGGTGCTCGGCGCGCTCGTCCCGCTGCGGCTCATGGACCCGCCGGGGGTCGACCCCGCCGAGACCCGGACGAGCATGTTCTCCGGTTTCCGCAATTACCTGCTCGCGCGCACGGATGTCTCGGTCGCGACCCTGTACAACGCGCAGTCCGGCCTGTTCCGCACGGCGGTGCAGCTCGGCGCCGACCAGGCCCGCGCCGCGGAACTCGACCCCGCCATCCGCGACTTCACGGTCACCGGCGCCTTCTCGCTCACCGAGCCCGGACACGGCTCGGACATCGCCCGCGGCATGGAGACCGCGGCCAGGCGCGACGGTGCGGACTGGGTGATCGACGGCGAGAAGCTGTGGATCGGCGGCGCGACGACGGCCGATCTGCTCGTGGTCATCGCCCGCGGGGAGGGCGACGCGGTCCATGGCTTCCTGGTGCCGCGCGAATCCGACGGAGTGAGCGTCGAGGCCATGAGCGGGAAGGTCTCGCTTCGGCCGATGCAGAACGCCCGCATCCGGCTCGACGCGGTGCGCCTACCCGAGTCGGCGCGGCTCGCCCGGATCGGCGCCTGGCGCGACGTCGCCGCGATCCTGCGCCGGATGCGATCCGACGTCGCCTGGATCGCCACCGGTCTGCAGGCGGGGGCTCTCGACGCGGCGGTCCAGTACACCGCCGCGCGCGAGCAATTCGGCCGTCCGCTCGGCGGGTTCCAGCTCGTGCAGGAGCGCCTGGCCCGCATGCTGGGCAACCTGACGGCATCCCTCGCCATGGTCGTGCAGCTCTCGGCGGATCAGGACGCCGGTCACTACAGCGACGAGGCGTCGGCGCTCGCCAAGATGCACACGGCGCGCATGGCGCGCGAGACGGTCGCGTTGGGGCGCGAGCTCGGCGGGGGGAACGGGATCCTGCTCGAGCACGGGCTGGGCCGCTACTTCGCCGATGCCGAGGCGGTGTACTCCTATGAGGGCACCCATGACATCACCGCGCTCATCGTCGGGCGCGGCATGACCGGGATCGGCGCCTTCGGGTAGCGACCGACCGGAGCGAAGGCACCGTTCAGTACCGCGCGAGCGCGTCGGCGTCGCGGGCGTGGGTCTGCGCGCGGCGGGCCGCGTCGAGGGCGGCCACCGGATCCGCCTCGTTCTCGGCCAGCAGCAACTCGCGCTCGCCCTGCGCGAGGCGGGTGCGGGCACCCGCGCTGCCGCCGTGCGAGCCGATGTAGTCGCTCACGGCCGCGAGCTGGGTGCGCGCCGAGACGAGCGCTCCGGCGAGCGCCGAACGGGCGCCCTCGAGCCGGCGCTGCTGGTTGCGGGCCGCGGCGACCGCGATGTCGAGCTTGTCGGATGCGTCCACCAGCCGGTCGAGATCGGCCACCGGGTCGCGCTTGCCCTTCGCCGTGACCGCCTGGAGCTCGCCCTCGAGCGCGGCGATCGCGTCGTTGACCGCTGCGCCGGAATCCGGGTCCGGGGGATCGTCGCGCAGCGCGCGGGCGTCGGCGAGCGAGCCCTTCTCCTCCGCCTCGATGGCCTGGATGCCGGCGACGGCCTTGGCGAGTTCGTCGCGACGGCGGTCGATCGCGTCGAGCAGCTGGGCGCACTCGCGGATGGCGTCCTCCGCCTCCTCGAGCCTCGGCGTGACCGAGCTCACCTGCGAGATGCCGGCCTCGGCAGCCGTGATCGCGACGTCCGCGCGGTCGAGGGCGGCATCCGCGGCCGCCAGATTGCCGGCGATCACCGCGATGGTGTCCTCGGGGTAGGCGCGGGAGAGCTCGGCCACGGTGGTCGCGCTGCCCGCGCGGCGCTCCCGCGCGGCGCCGAGGTTGCGGCGCAGCAGCGCGATCGTCTCGGGCGCATCGGCCTCGGCGCGGCGCAGGCTCCTGTAGCGCTCCGACTCGTCCTGCACGGTCTTCTCGGCGCGGGTCGCGAGGGCCTGGATCTCCCGCGTCCACTCCCGGCGCTGGCGGTCGGTGTCGGGTTCGGCGTCCTCGAGGCGCTGCTGGTAGCGGAATGCCTTGTCCAAATCGGCCCGCGCGGCGACGAGCGCCGCCCGGAAGTCGCTCGTGCGATCCTCGCCGAACTGGGCGAGCGCGTAGCCGAGCTCGTCCTCGCCCTCGCGCACGGCCGTGTCGGCGCGCACCAAGGCGACCCCCGCATCCGTGCGCCCGGGCGGCGGCGTGAGCGCATCGCGGCGGGCGCGACGGGAGATGAGCACGACACCCACGACGGTCAGCACCGCGAAAGCCACCAGCAGGACGCCGCCGACGAGCCCGATCAGGGTCGCGACATCGGCCGTCATGCCCAGAATCCTAGTTCGCGAAACCCCCGCGAGGTCCCGGATTCGCGGGGGAGACGGCCCTATCGTGGCCGTGTGTGGCCTGCCGAACGACGCCGGAAGGAGCTCGCCGAACCCGAGCTCGAGGAGTCGTCGCACGCCCTGCAGGACTCGTGGACGCCCGAACCGCCCTCCCCGGATTCGCCCTGGGCGCCCCGGCCCGGCGGTTCGATGCCCGGCGGTTCGATGCCCGGCGGTTCCGGCGCGCCCGTTCCCGGTGACGGCGCATCCGGCCCCTACGCGGTTCCGGACGACGCCGGCCGCGGCGGTGCCGATGTGACCGAGCCCGTGCGCGCTCTCTGGCGCTCCGAGCTGGCGGGCGTCGGGGGGCGCTCGCCTCTTCTCCACTTCGAGGACGGCCCGACCACCCGCATCGAACTCAGCACGACGCACCCGGGCGGCCTCGCCCGCTTCATCACGGGCACCACGACCCTGCTGTCGCAGCTCATCCGCGACGAGATGGCTTTGCGGGGCGCTCGCATCGCGGCCGACCGCATCGCGGCGAAGGGCCTCGAGCTCGCCACGACCCGCGGCATCGACACCATCCACCTGGGCATCGGCATCGCCACCTGGGGCTTCGGCGACGACTCGTTCAGCGCGCCGATTCTGTTGCGCCCGCTCGCGCTGCGCCGCCGTGGTCGCGACGCCGAGCTGAGGCTGCGCGGCACCACCTTCCTCAACCCCGCGCTGGCCGCCGCGCTGCAGCGCCAGTTCGGCATCGAGCTCGACCCCCGCGCCTTCGTCGCACTGAGCGACGCGGACGGCACGTTCAAGCCCAACGCGGTCATCGACCAGCTGCGCGCCCTGACCGGCCACATCTCCGACTTCCGGGTGCAGCCCCGGCTCGTGGTCTCGTCGTTCGCCGAGGTGGCGGGCGACCTGGTCGCCGACGCGCATGTGCTCGAGCACCCGGTGCTCGACGCTCTCGCGGGCAACGCGACCGCGAAGTGGGCGGTCGAGGAAGGCTTCCAGGCGGTCCACGCGATCGACTCCGACCGCCGCGACCCGTCGACCGACATCCTGCTGCTGGACGCCGACGCCGAGCAGGAGGACGTCATCGCCCACATCGCGGCGGGCAACTCGGTCGTCGTGACGACCATGCCGGGCACCGGCGGGACGCAGACCATCGTCAACGCGCTCGGTGCGCTGGTCGGCCAGCACAAGCGCGTGCTCGTGGTGAGCCCGCGGCGAGCGTCGCTGCGCGCGGTCGCCGAACGATTCGAGCAGACGGGCCTCCCCGGGATCGCGGTCACGCCGCGCTCCCTGCGCCGGGACATCGTCCGCGCCATCACCCGCAACGAGCAGGCCCGCCAGCCCCAGCTGGGCGACGTGGATGAGGCGCTCGCCCGCATGCGGAAGGTCCTGCTGGACTACCGTGGCGCCCTCGGCCGGGTGGACCCGGTGCTCGGGGTCTCGGTCATGGACTGCGTGAGCGAGCTGTCCCGCCTGGCGCTGCTGCCGCATCCGCCCTCGACGACCGTGCGGCTGGATCGCGCGACCGTGGAGCGGCTCGCGGCCGACCGATCGGGCGTCGCCGCGACCCTCACCGAGGCCGCGCAGTTGGGGGAGTTCCGGTACGGACCGGGGGATTCGCCCTGGTACGGCGCGCAGTTCGCCAGCGGCGAGGACGCCATGCGCGCCCACGAGTTGGCCAAGCGGCTGCACGGTGAGACCGTGCCGCGGCTCCTCGTCCGCGCGCAGCAGGTCATCGGCGCGACGCGCATGCGGCCGTTCGAGACCGTCGCCGAGCTCGGGCTGTACCTGCGGCTGTTGACCGACATCCGCGACACGCTCGACCGCTTCCTGCCCGCGGTCTTCGACCGCCCGTTGACCGAGCTCATCGTCGCGACCGCACCGCGCCGCGACAACCCGGACATGTCGCAGGCGAACCGCCGCCGGCTGCGCAAGCTGGCGCGCGAGTATGTGCGCCCCGGCATGCACGGGGGCGACCTGCACGAGGCGCTCACCGCGATCCAGCAGCAGCGGATGCTCTGGCAGCGCTACGTGGCGACCGGTGTCGCGCCCGAGGTGCCGACCGGCATCTCGGATCTGCACGTGGCCTGGCAGCAGGTTGCGCACGACCTGTCCGTGCTCGATGCGCCCCTCGGTCACGCCACGCGCGAGCAGCAGCTCGCGCACCTGCCGCTGCACCGGCTGGGCGAGGTGCTCGCCGGGCTCGCGGAGGACTCGGATGTGCTCGAGAACCTCCAGGAGCGCAGCGGACTGGTCGGCCGGCTGCGCGCGCTGCAGCTCGACGAGCTGGTGACCGACCTGGCCCGCCGGCACGTGCCCGAGGAGGGCGTGGCCGGCGAGCTCGAGCTGGCGTGGTGGCGCTCCGCGCTGGAGAGCCTGCTCGCCGCCGATCTGGCGCTGCTCGGCGCCAAGACCGACGTGCTCGAACGCCTCGAGTCCGACTTCCGCCTGGTGGATGAGGCCCACGCCGCCGGGAGCGTCCAGCTGCTCGCGTGGCAGCTGGCCGAGAACTGGAAGATCGGGCTCGTCGACTGGCCCGACGAGGCCGTGTCGCTCAAGGCCCTGCTGCGCGGGCAGGGTGCGACCGAGCTGGATTCGGCCGCCCTGCAGAACGCCTCCCCCCACCTGTCGCGCGCCATCGCCCCGATCTGGATGGCGTCACCGTACGAGATCCCGCGCATCACCGACACCATGGCCTTCGACACGGTCGTCCTGGTCGACGCGGGCGATGTCACGGTCGCCGAGGCGGCGGGCGCGATCCGCCGGGGCAAGCAGGTGGTGGCCTTCGGCGACCCGGTGACGCAGTCGCCTGCGGCCTTCGAGCTCGGGCTGGGCGAGCCCGCCGAATCCTCACCCGTCGACCCGTCGGCCGACGCGCCGGATGCCCGCGCCGTCGACGAGCTGCACGCCCGGTCGGCGCTCGCCCAGCTGGGGGCTCTGCTCCCGGGCTTCACACTCACCCGCAGCTACCGGGCGGGCGGCGAGGATCTGGCCGAGCTCGTCAACCGCCGCTTCTACGGCGGACGCATCGAGTCGCTGCCGTGGGCGGGCACGTTCCTGGGCCACGGGAGCCTCGTGCTGGACTACGTCGAGGACGGCACCGGCATGCCCGATGCGGTCTCGGGCGCGGTCGAGAGCGTCCAGGCCGAGGTGGACCGCGTCGTGCAGCTCGTGATCGACCACGCCAGGCAGCGCTCGCACGAGTCGCTCATGGTGGTGACCGCGAGCGAGCGGCACGCGACGCGCGTCATGCAGGCCGTGCTCGACGTGCTGCCCGCCGAGCCCGAGCTCGCGGAGTTCGTCGTGAGCGACCGCGCCGAGCCCTTCGACGTGCTGCCCATCGCGCGCGCGGCCGCGCTGAGCCGGGACCGCGTGGTGTTCTCCCTGGGCTACGGCCGCACCCCGCACGGCCGCGTGCTGAGCGACTTCGGCCCCCTGGGTCAGCCCGGAGGCGAACGCCTGCTCGCGGTCGCCATGACGCGCGCCCGTCGGTCGCTCGTGATCGTGACGTGCTTCACCTCCGCGGACGTCGAGGACGGCCGCCTCAAGCACGGCGCGATCGCGCTCGCCGAGATCCTGGATGAGGTGGCCGCCCGCCGCGCGGAGCCCCCGCTCCCCGACGACTCGGACCCCATGCTCATCGACCTGTCCCGCCGGCTCGAGTCCCGCGGACTGCGGGTGGCCCTCGGCCACCGGGGCAAGCTCGGCCTGGTCGCCGCCAACGGGGGCACCTGCGTCGTGGTGGAGACCGACCGCGTGCTGCTGCCGCGCTCCCTGCGGGAGTCGCTGCGACTGCGCCCCGAGGTGCTGCGGCGTCTGGGCTGGCACTACGCGCGCGTGCACGCCTTCGAGCTGTTCGCCGACCCGGAGGCGGTGGCCGACCGGGTCGCCCGGATCGCCGGGCTGGGCGGTACCGCCCCGGCCGCGGTGACGCAGGAGATCCCGGTCGTCGGGGGCTGACACCGTGGCCAAGGCTGACGCGGGGGGCGGCGCCGAGCAGGAGCCGAAGGGCGCGCCCGCGGGCGACGCCGCGCCCGCGAAGAAGCGCCGCCCGCGGCACCGCAAGCGCGTAACCACGGAGCCGCTGGCCGGGACCGATCCGACCCCGTCATCCGAGCCGCCCCGCCACCGCCTGGACGAGAACGACGCGCGCCTGCGCGAGGACAAGCCCCCGCACTACTGAGCCGCCCCGCCGCCGAGATTGCGGGTTCCTCTCGAGATGTCCGCGAGCTCGCACCATTCTCGGGACGACCGTGCAATCTCGGGAGGGGTTACCGCTTGAGCAGGTCGCGGATCTCGGTGAGCAGCTCGGCCTCGGTCGGGGGGACCTCGGCGGGTTCGCCCTGCTCCTTGCGGCGCTGCCCGAGCTTCCGGAGATAGTTCATGGGCACGATGAGCGCGAAGTAGACCACCGCCGCGATCAGCACGAACTTGATGACGGCCGAGATCACCAGGCCCCACGACAGCACGACTGCGGGCGCATCGCCCTCGGCCGCGCGCAGGGTCACGCCCGCGCTCTCCAGATCGCCCGAGTTGAACAGCAGGGCGATGAGCGGGTTGAAGATGCCGTCGACGAGCCCCGTCACGATCGCGGTGAACGCGCCGCCGATGACCACCGCGACGGCGAGGTCGATGACGTTGCCGCGCAGGATGAACTCGCGGAAGCCCTTGAGCATGGTGTGTCCTCCTTGTGTCAGGTTCCTGTGTGTCAGGTTCCGGTCGACGCGGATGCGGACGATGTTGCGGGGGCGGCTGCGGGGGCGCTCGCGGATGCGGCAGCCGGCGCGGGCGCGGACGTCTCCTTCTTCTCGGCGGGCTTCGATTCGCCGGAGGACTTCTCCGCCCGGGAGTCGGTGCGGTAGAAGCCGGAGCCGTTGAAGGTCACGCCGACCGAGTTGAAGAGCTTGCGCAGGCGGCCGCCGCACACCCTGCCGTCGATGACCTGCGGGCACTCGGTGAGCGAGTCGTCCGTGAAGGCCTGCTGGATGTCGAAGGCGGTGCCGCACTCGGTGCAGCGGTAGGAGTAGGTGGGCATGTCAGCGTTTCTCTGGCACGGGTTTCACCGGGCCGGGTCCTGGACTCAGCGGAGTGGCACGATGCCGCTCGGGGTGACCACGCCGTTCACCGGCTGGTCGTGCACCTCACGGGGCACCGCGTCGACGAGCTCGTCGTCGAAGATCACAGCATAGACGGGCGGGCAGCCCTCCATGGAGCCGAGCGTCTTGTCGAAGTAGCCGCGCCCCCAGCCCAGGCGCATGCCCGTGCGGTCCACCGCGGCGGCCGGCACCACGATGAGGTCGACGTCGTTGATCGCGATCGGGCCGAGCAGCTCGCTCGTCGGGGTCGGCATCCCGAGCAGGTCGACCTCCTCGCTGCCGCCGTCGTAGGGCGCCCAGTCCAGCAGGCCGTCCTCGCGCGAGACAGGAAGCAGCACCCGGATGTCGTTCTCGCACGCCCAGTCCAGGAAGTCGCGCGTGCCGGGCTCATCGGGAAGCGAGAGATAGGCCGAGATCGAGCGGACGCCGAGGTCGGAGGCGAGATCGACCAGGTGCTGCGTGATCGCGGATGCAGCGGCGGCCCGCTCGGTCGAGGTGCGGATGCGGCGTCGTTCCCGAATCTGGGCGCGCAGGGCCCGCTTCTCGGATTCGGCTGTGTCCGGCATCCCCCCGAGTCTAAGTCGTCCGAAAAGCCCGGAGCGCGCCCGATTCGTTAGCCTGAGCGCTATGCCCCACGTGATCTCCAAGGCCGTCATTCCTGTCGCAGGCATGGGCACGCGATTCCTGCCGGCCACCAAGGCCATGCCCAAGGAGATGCTGCCGGTCGTCGACAAGCCCGCGATCCAGTACGTGGTCGAGGAGGCGGTGTCCGCCGGGCTGCACGACGTGCTCATGATCACGGGCCGCAACAAGAGCGCGGTCGAGAACCACTTCGACAAGGTGGGCGAGCTCGAGGCCGTCCTGCGCAGCAAGGGCGACGACGAGAAGCTCGACAAGGTGCGCTACTCCACCGACCTGGCGGATGTGCACTACGTGCGTCAGGGCGATCCGCTGGGGCTCGGCCACGCCGTCCTGCGCGCCCAGATGCACGTCGGGCACGAGCCCTTCGCCGTGCTGCTGGGCGACGACATCATCGACGAGCGCGACGCCCTGCTCACCCGGATGCTGCAGGTGCAGGCCGACCTCAACACGACCGTGGTCGCGCTGCTTGAGGTGGACCCGTCGCAGACCCACCTGTACGGCATCGCGACGGTCGAGCCGACGGGTGAGGACGACGTCGTGCGCGTGACCGGGCTGGTCGAGAAGCCGCCGCCCGGCGAGGCGCCCTCGAATCTCGCGATCATCGGGCGCTACGTGCTGCGACCCGAGATCTTCGAGGTGCTGGAGCGCACCGCGCCGGGCAAGGGCGGCGAGATCCAGCTCACCGACGCCCTCCAGGAGCTCGCGCAGGGGCCCGCCTGGACGGGCGGCGTGCACGGCGTCGTGTTCCGCGGCCGGCGCTACGACACGGGCGACCGGCTGGACTACCTGAAGGCGATCGTGCAGCTCGCGAGCGACCGGGGCGACCTGGGCCCGGACTTCCGCGGGTGGCTGCGGGAGTTCGTCGAAACCCTGCCATGAGCTCGATCCCCACGCTGCGGGATGGCGGGGTCGCCATCCGCTCGATCCGGCTCCGCGACGCGCGGGCCCTCGAACGCGAGCTCGCGGTCAACCGCGGCTGGCTGCGGAAGTGGGAGGCGACCAACCCGCTGGGCCCGGTCGGGTACGACGCGCGGGCCAGCATCCGCTCTCTCCTGGCGGGTTCCCGCACCGGCGGGGGCGTTCCGTTCGCGATCGAGGTGGATGGCGAGTTCGGCGGGCAGTTGAACGTGTCCTCGATCGCCTACGGGTCGCTGTCGTCGGCATCGATCGGCTACTGGGTCGCCGAGCGCTTCGCGGGGCGCGGGGTGACCCCGGCCGCGGTGGCGCTGGCGACCGATCACTGCTTCTTCACGCTCGGCCTGCACCGCATGGAGATCTGCATCCGTCCCGAGAACGAGCCGAGCCTGCGCGTGGTCGAGAAGCTCGGGTTCCGGTATGAGGGGTTGCGGAGGCGCTACATCCACATCAACGGAGACTGGCGCGACCACTTCTGCTTCGGTCTCACGGTCGAGGAGGTCCCGCAGGGCGTGCTGCGGCGCTGGCGCGACGGCAAAGTGCCCGCGTCGGTCGGCGTCGTTCCGGAGGCCGATCGCCGCGCCGCGGCGAGCCCACTGCGCTTGGGCTGACGGGCGTCATACCCTCGCCTCATGGACCTGACCGGGGCGGGCACCGCGATCATGCTCGCGCTCGCCGCCGGGCTGTGGTTCCTCTATCTCGTTCCGACCTGGGTGCGCCGCCGGGAGCACCTCGCCACCGAGCGCCGCACGGTGCGCCTGCAGGCCATGCGCGTGCTGGCGGAGAGCAGCGAGCAGCCCGAGCAGCCGACCACCGGGCCGATCACCCGGGAGCTGGCGCGCGCCGAGCGCGAGTTGCGGGCTCGCCAGCGACGAGCGGATGCCATGGTCGACACCCCGGGCGCGATCCGTCGGCGGCGCATGCGTCGCACGCGCGTGCTGGCGAGTGTGCTCATGATGGCCGCCACCGGGGTGGGGGTCGTGCAGCTGTGGCTCATCGCGACGACCGGGATCACGCTCGGGGCGTGGTTCGTGCTGGCCGGGACGCTCGTGGCCGGGGGGCTCGCGGTGGCGGTGCAGCGGGCGCTCGACGTGCGCTCGGCGCCGCGGGGGAGCGCGGGGCTGCGCGTCCGCCGGGAGTCGGGGACGGGCATCCCCGCCGCCCTGCTGGAGGGCGTGCCCACGCGACCGGCCGACCCGGCTCCCTGGCAGCCCGTGGCGGTTCCGCCGCCCCTGTACGCGTCGCGCCCCGCTGTGCAGCGCGCGGCCCCGTCGCCGGGTGCGGCGCAGCTCGTGCGCGAGGCGCTCGCCGCCGATGCGCCCGTGCGGCCGGCGGCTCCCGTGCAGCCGATCGCGTCGGCGCCGACCAGTCGTTACGCGGCGATGGGCCTCATCGATCCGGCCGACACGCAGGCCCCCGATCTGGACGAGGTGCTGCGCCGCCGGCGGAGCGCGGGATGAGCTCGTTCTCCGAACACCAGCAATACACGTCGGGGGAGCTGCCCGACGGGGCGCTCGGGCCCGACCCGATCGCGGCCCTGGAGGCGTGGCTCGCCGACGCCGAGGCGGCCGGGCTGCCCGACCCGAACGCGATGGTCGTCGGGACGGTCGAGGCGGACGGCCGCCCGAGCTCGCGCACGGTGCTGTGGAAGGGCGTGGACGCGGGCCGCCTCGCCTTCTTCACCAACCGGGAGTCGGCCAAGGGCCTCGCGATCGCGCACGAAGCGCGGGTCTCGCTGCTCTTCCCCTGGTACGGGTTGCACCGGCAGGTGCGCGTCGAGGGCGTCGCAGCGTTCGCGCCGGACGAGCTAAGTGATGCGTACTGGGCGACGCGACCGCGCGGATCGCAGGTCGGCGCCTGGGCGAGCGAGCAGTCCCGGCCGATCGGCTCGCGCGATGAGTTGGACGCCCGCGAGACGGCGGCCGAGGAGCGCTTCGCCGGGATCGAGACCCTGCCGCGCCCGCCGCACTGGGGCGGGTATCTGGTGACCCCGGCATCCATCGAGTTCTGGCAGGGCCGCGCGTCGCGCCTGCACGACCGGCAGCTCTACGAGCGCGCGGGCGACGGGTGGCGGGTGACGCGGCTGCAGCCGTGAGTCGGTTGCAACCTTGAGCCGATGGGAAGCCGGGGGCCGCGGGGCCTGATATCGTTGACGGGTTCCGGGCCCTTGGCGCAGTTGGTAGCGCGTCTCGTTCGCAATGAGAAGGTCAGGGGTTCGAATCCCCTAGGGTCCACCCCACGCACAAGGCTCGAACCCTTGCCAACGGAAACGTTGGCCGAGGTTCGGGCCTTGTTCATGTCTGCGGCCCAGGTCAGGGCGTTGGCGTTGACCTGCGGATCGAGGAGCATCTCGAAGGGCCGGTTGTGCTCGGCGCGCAGCTCGTTGTCTTCGTCGATGAAGACCTTGGTGAAGAATGCCTGGTTGCACAGGCGCCGGTTGGTGTCGTCGCACCTGCGGTAGATATCGGCGCAGTCGCCCAGCAATCCGAGCGCGTCGTCGAGGTGGGCGCGGGCGTCGGCGTAGTCGCCGAAGTGGGCGTCGATCCGGCGGGTCACCTGATCGAGTTCGGCGAGGATGCGGTCCTGCTCGCGCTTGAGCACGGCGAGCGGGATCGCGTCGGCGTAGTGCGCCTGCATGAGGAGATCCTGCTCGCCTTCGAGCCGGTCGCGGTTGGTGGTCAGGCGGTTCAACTCATCAGTTTCCGCGGCCATAAGCCGGTCGAACTCGTGGTGGAGCATGCCCGAGAGCGCGTCCTGCTGAGCGGGCGTGATCTGGACGCGCGTGTAATAGTCCTCGATGAGCTTCTCGACGTCTTCGATGAGCATCGCTTGGCGGGTGCAGTCGGTGCGCTTGGAATGTCGGCCCGAGCATACGAAGTAGCAGTAGACGTTGCCGTGACGGTTCTTCGCGTTCGAGACGATGAGCCGGGAACCGCACTGGCCGCAGTGGATGGTGCCTTTGAGGTAGTGGCCGTGGACTTGGGTTGCCTCGACCGCGCACTGATGCGCGGTGAGCACGGACTGAACCTGGTACCAGACCTCGGCAGGCACGAGCGCCGGATGGTTGCCCTTGTAGCGGGTACCTCGGTAGATGACATCGCCCTTGTAGTACGGGTTGGTCAGGAGCCGATGGACGGTAGACACCGCCAACGGCTTCGCCGGCCGTTTCGGAGTAGGGAGGGTGCGCAGCCCGCGCGAGGTGAGTTCGTCGTGCAGTTGGCTGACGCTCCAGTTGCCCGAGGCGTAGGCCTTGAACGCCCACTCGATCATCGGTGCCCGCTCGGGATCGAGTTCGATGGTGCGGACTTCACGGCCGAGCTCGTCGCGCTTGCGGACGTTCAGGTAGCCGATGGGCGCGCGCCCGTTCGTGCCACCACCGATGGCCTTCTGGGTCATGCCCTTGGTGACCTCGGTGGCGAGGTTCCGGGAGTAGAACTCGGCGATCGTGGACATGATGCCATGCAGGAGCATCCCGGAAGGGGTCTCGTCGATGTTCTCCGACGCGGACACGAGCATGACCCCGCACTGTTGGAGTGCGAGGTGGATGCTCACGTCGTCGGCGCGGTTGCGGGCGAGCCGGTCGACCTTGTGGACGATGCAGTAGGAGACCTGGTTGGCCTTGACGTACTGGATCATCCGCATCAGCTCGGGCCGGTCTGACGACTTGGCGGAGGCACCTGCGTCGATGAACTCCTCGACGATGCCGGCGCCGAGCTGTTCAGCCTTGCGCCGCGTCGCGTCGCGTTGAGCTGGGATCGAGAAGCCTTCGTCGGTGCCGCCTTTCTCGGCCTGCTCGCGGGTGGAGACTCGCAGGTAGGACACGGCGGCAGCCGCAGTCTTGGGCGGGTCGATGAGGCTGGCTGCCGGATCGTCGGCGATGGTGGTCATCGGGGGCTCACTCTCACGCGGTTCGACCCTCGCTTTCCCAACTGTTCGTGGGAGGAGTGTTGATCGTGAGAGCAGCCGGTGAAGGCTGTAGGGCGAGACCTGATGGTCTCGGTGCGTGTTGCCCGCCGAGCGGCGAGGTTTAGGCCACAACACCCCGCATCGCGAGGCTTGCAGTGTTCATTCTACCGGGCGGCTTCAGAGGCGGCCAGGACATCTGTCGCCGCTCGGTAGGTGTCGGGCACCCGCTCGGCCGCGCGGGCCGCGCGGCTCTCGCCGGTCTCCTGCAACGTCAGCCGGATGAGAACCTCGGCGAGCTTGTGCAGGTCGGCGCGTTCGCGGTGGACGGCCCGGACGGAGAACGACCGCTCCTCGTACGGGCGACGGTCGGTCTTCTTGGCGTAGCGGCTCATCGATCTACGGCGCTTCGTCGTCGTCCAGGCTGGCGTAGAACTCGTCTTCGGCCTCCTGGCGCTTGCGGACTTGCGCGATGATGAACTCGGCGAATTCGGTGTCGCGGTCGGTGAAGGTGAAGTCCTGGATCGTGGGTGCAGGGTCCTCACCGGGCCAAGCAGCTTGCCGGGTCGGGCGGTCACGATCGCCACGGGTGCCGCAGGCGGTGACCCAGTAGCGAAGCCGTTCTCGGGCGTCGGCGAAGTCGCGGTGCCAGCCAAGCGGAGCGGATGCGTTCTGCTCGGGGTCGTAGGCCGCAAGCCAGTGCAGGTGCAGAGCCGACAGCTCCCAGACCATTTCCGGGTGGTGGTGCCAGAACGGCGGCACCACCGCGACGGTGAGGCCGTAGGTGCGTCGCAGCCAGTCAACCCATCGGTTCAGCGCGAGCCATTCCTGCTCCAGCTCGTGCGCCGTCAGCAGGTTCCAGTTCACGGGGTGAGGCGGCTCGGGCATGTCCGCGTTGGTGACGCGGGGCGGTCCGTCGAAGACGTCCGGCTCATCCATCTCATGCTTGTCGTTCATGGTGCTGTGGCTCCTGAACTCACATGGTGACCGGGGCGTGCGCCGCGGTCGCTGCTCGTTGGGTCGGCTCGTACGCCGCTGCGTCCCGGCCGACTCCGTTGCGCGGCGTCCGGTCGACCTCGTAGCGGGTTCGCGCGGCGTCGTGGCCGATCTTCTTGGCGACGAACTCTTCGCCCTCGATCGCCTGACCGTTGCGCTCGTAGTTGACCGGCCGCGTGTAGCCCTCGGCGACGAAGTTGTCGCCCTGGGCGAAGTTCGCGTGCGCGTGCTCGGCGGAACGCCCGAACATCACTAGGTGGTGGTAGGTCGTCTCGGTCTGCGTGAACGATCCGTCGTCCTCGCGGCGGAAGTGCTCCTTGCCGATACGGGCGAAGAACCTGGCGTCTCCCTTGGTCGTCTCGGTGAGCAACGGCTCCGACGCGATGAAGCCTGACAGCGATTCCTGGGTGTGAATGGCCATGATGGCCTCCTCCTGACTCGGGCGACCAACTGCGTGTGGGTCGCTCTGTCAGGCAGGTGCGCGCCGATTCCCAAGCGTCGTCAGGAGACGGGGCGGTGGCGCAGCAGTGCTTCGAGTTCGGTGCGGTCGCTGCGGAGTTGTGCGGCGTCGGGCCGGGTCGGCCAGGCGCGCAGGTCAGTGACGATGGGTGGCGCTGAGCGCAGCATCGTGATGCCGGTGCCGAACGGCAGGGTTCGGATGCGGTCTGGCGGGAGGATCGGGACCCGGCGGATGGAGCGCTGGTTGGAGCGGGTGCCGTGGTCGCCGAGGGTCACGCTGTCGGTGTATTCGTCGCGTTCTCCGATGAGCGTGGAGAGGTCTTGGAGGTCGCGGCTGTTGGATGCGCCGCCGAGGATGATCTTGACGATGCTGGCGTCCCAGATCGCGCCGGCCTGGTGTTCGCTCCACCTGTCGCGGGCTTGGGCGAGCGACTGCAAGACCGGCATGGTCGTGATCCCAGTGCCGCCGCCTTCGGCCATGAGTGTCGGCAGGGACGGCAGCGGGGCGAGGTTGCCGATCTCGTCGAGCGCGAGGAGCAGTGGCGGGTCGAGTCGGGCTCCGGGTGAGCGGGCGGCGAGTCGTCGGGCGGTTTCGATGAGGTCTTCGACGAACGCTGCGACCAGCGATGCGGAGGCTCCTGCTCCGGCACCGGTTGCGAGGAGGTAGAGGGTGCCTTGGTCGGTGAGGAAGGTCTCGGGGTCGAAGTGCTCGTGCGGGCCTGGCGTGACGGCATCGAGCACGCGCGGGTCGGCCAGTGCGGCGAGGGCGAGGGAGACGCCTTGCCAGATGCTGTCGCGGGTCTTGGGGTCGGCGTCGATCATCGCGGCCAGGGAGTCGTCCCAGCCCATCGCCGCGTTGGGGTGGGAGTTGAGGA
>JAHBTA010000002.1 GCA_019638805.1 Microbacteriaceae bacterium
ACGGGCCGAACGCCGGGCCAGTTCGCCCGCCACCGCAGCCGATCCGGCATCCGCCCGCCGCCGCACCACGGCGAACTCCCGCTGCAACCCCATCAACTCCTCATCCCCCAGCGCCCGCAGCGCACCCGGCGACGGCACAGCAGGCACCACCGGCACCGCCACACCCCCACGGGTCAGGAGAGAAATCGTCATACACCGAGTCTGCCACAAGAGGAACACACATTCTACCGAAATCCCACAGATGTGGACAGAACCTAGAACAAACATGCGGTGGAGGAGCGCGGGGGGCGGCGAAGAAGAGCGAAACGAGCCTCGGCTCCCTACGCATCCCCCGCCGCGAACACCCGCTCCCCCTCGACGAAGGTCTGCACGACCCGCGTCGTCCCGATCTCCTCGGGCGCTCCGGCGAACGGGTCTCTGTCGAGCACCACGAGGTCGGCGAGCTTGCCCTCCTCGATCGTGCCGGTCTCGGCGTCCAAGTGGTTCACCCATGCCGAACCGGCCGTGTACGCCGTGAGCGAGGTCGCCAGGTCGATGCGTTGCTCCGGGAGGAAGACCTCGAACGCGCCCTCCTCCTGGCCGGGCGCGGACAGCCGGTTGACCGCCACGTGAATGGCCGCAAGCGGATTCGGGGTCGACACCGACCAGTCGCTGCCCGCCGCGAGGACCGCCCCGGAACGCAGCAGATCGCCGAACGGGTACTGCCAGGCGGCGCGCTGCTCGCCCAGGAAGGGCAGGGTGAGCTCGATCATCTGCGGCTCGAGCGCGGCCCACAGCGACTGCATGTTGGCCGCGACTCCGAGCGCGCGGAACCGCGGCACGTCGTCCGGGTGCACGACCTGCAGGTGCGCGATGTGGTGCCGGTTGTCGCCACGGCCGTTGCGCCGGATCGCCTCCTCGACGGCGTCGAGGCAGTAGCGCACGGCGCGGTCCCCGATCGCGTGGAAGTGGACCTGGAATCCCGCCGCATCCAGCGCGGGCACCGCCTCGAGCAGCACCTCGCGGGGGAAGAACGGGATGCCGTCCCCCAGATCGTGGTGCCCGTGCGCGTCGCGGTAGGGCTCCAGCATCGACGCCGTGAAGTTCTCCGGCACGCCGTCCTGCATGATCTTGACGCTGCGGGCGTGGAAGCGGCCGGCGCGCCACAGCTCGCGCTTCTCGATGAGCTCCGGGATCTGCTCCACCCCGCGGCCCCGCTCAAACCACAACGCGCCCACCACGCGCGCGGTCAGCAGCCCCTGCTCGGCCGCCGCGACGTAGGCCGGGCCGGGATTCCCCGCGTCGCCGTAGTCGCCGACCGCGGCGTCCTGCCACGCCGTGACTCCGCGCTCGTGCAGGTAGCGCTGACCCTCCAGCACCGCCGCGAGCATGGTCTCCGGTGTGTCCGTGGGCAGCAGTCGCTTCACGAGCGCCATGGCGCCCTCGTGCAGGGTGCCGCTCGGCCGACCGTCCGCGTCGCGCTCGATGCGCCCGTCGCTCGGGTCGGGGGTCTTCGCATCGATGCCCGCGAGTTCGAGAGTGCGCGAGTTGACCCACGCCCCGTGCCCGTCCCGGTTCATGAGGAACGCCGGCCGGTCGGACACCACCACATCGAGGGCGTCGGCGCGCGGCGTACCGCCCGGGTAGTCCGCCATCGACCACCCGCCGCCCAGAATCCACTCGCGATCGGGATGCGCCGCCGCGTACGCGCGGATGGTCGCGAGCGTCGCATCCTGGCCATGCGATTCGGACAGGTCGCACCTCAGCAGATCCAGGCCGCCCCAGACCGGGTGAACGTGGGCGTCCTGGAAGCCGGGGACGAGCATCCGCCCGGTCAGATCGACCACCTCGGTCTTCGGTCCGACGAGGTCTCCGAGGTCGTGCCCGACCGCGACGATCCGCCCCCCGCGCACGGCGACCGCGCTCGCCCGGGAGCGCACGGTGTCGGCCGTGAAGACCGGCCCCCCGGTGAAGACGAGCTCTGCGTGGGCCATGGAACCTCCGAGGGTGTGGGCTACCCGCCCGCGAGCGTGCGGGCGATCTGGTTGGACGAGTCGCCGCTGCGCCGCAGCACGGCCCACACGACCGCGAGGGCGCCGAGCGTGAGCACGAGCATGACGGTCGACACCGCCGCGATCTCCGGTCTGAGCCCGCTGCGCAGAGCGCTCAGCACGTAGACCGGCCACGGTGTCGATCCCGACACCTGCACGAACGCCGCGATGACGGTGTTGTCCAGGCTGAGCGTGAACGACAGCAGGGCACCGGCCAGCACGGCCGGGGCGACGAGGGGCAGCGTGATGCGCAGGAAGGTCCGCACGGGCGGCGCGTACAGGTCGGCGGACGCCTCCTCCAGCCGGGCGTCGAGCCCGATGAGACGCGCCCGCACGATGTAGGAGACCACGGCCGTCGAGAACAGCGAGTGCCCGATGACGAGGCGCGCGATCCCGTCGTTGAAGATCGGCAGCCCCAGGTCCTGCCCCAGGAAGACGAGCCAGGGCAGCAGCGAGACCGCGTCGACGATCTCCGGCGTGACCGACACCAGAAGCAGCAGGGCGATGAACCAGGCCGCCCACTTGCCGGGGCGACGGGCGAGCGCGATGCCCGCCAGCATCCCCAGGATGCTCGCGACGACCGCCGCGATCGCACCGGTCTGCAGGGACACGAGCACCGCATCCCGGATCGCCGGTTTCGACACGATCGCGGCGAACGGCTCGAGGCTGAAGCCCTGCCACGCCACGAGCAGGCGCCCCGAGTTGAACGAGGACATCACGACGACCACGATGGGCGCGAACAGGAACGCGAAGACCGCAACGCCCCAGACGCCCAGCGCGACATCGGATGCGGCGCGCCGCTTCCCGCTCATGCCGCCTCCCCCAGCCGCAGCCGCGCGCGAGCCCGCAAGGGAAATGTCACTGCCCACGCCAGGAGCGCCGCGACGCCGAGCGTGACGGCGATGACCAGGATGAGCAGCACGGCCATGGCGGCTCCGAGCGCCCAGTTCTGCGCGGTCTGGAACTGGCTCGCGACGAGCTGGCCCACCATGTTGCCGCGCGCCCCGCCGAGCACGGTCGGCGTGATGTAGTCGCCCATGAGCGGGATGAAGACCAGAACGATGCCCGCGATGATGCCCGGCTGCGCGAGCGGAAGGGTCACCCCGAAGAGCGTGCGGAAGCGGTTGGCGCCCAGGTCCTTGCTCGCCTCACGAAGCGCCGGGTCGACCCGGTCGAAGGCGACGTAGAGCGGCAGGATCATGAGCGGCAGGTAGTTGTAGACCACCCCCAGCAGCACCGCGGCACGCGTGTAGAGGATGTCGATCGGCCCGAACCCGAGGCTCTGCCCGAGGTGCGAGAGCACGCCCTCCGGCGACAGGATGATCTGCCAGCCGATCGTGCGGATGAGGAAGTTGGTCCAGTACGGGACGAGCACGAGGGCGAGCAGCAGCCCGCGATGCCGCGACGGGACCTTCGCGGCCATCCAGTACGCCATCGGGAGCGCGATCACGAGGCACAGCAGCGTCCCCGCGACCGCAATCCCGAGCGTGTTCTGGAAGGTGGCGAAGAAGGTGGGGGTGAGGGCCTCCGCGTAGCGGTCCAGCGACAGCACGTCGTTGGCGTGCGTGCCGAAGATCCCCGGCTTGTAGCCGAAGCTGAACCACAGCACCTGCAGAACAGGTGCGACGAAGAAGACCAGCAGCCACACCCACGCCGGGACGGCCAGCAGCCATCCCGGTTTACGCACTCGCTGCGGCCTTGGTCTTGTTCCAGATGTCGACGATGCGCGCCTGCGCCTCGGTGACCTCGCCGTTGACCATGGTGGCGATCTGCTCGGGCGTGAAGAACACCAGGTCGAGCATCTCGAGCTCCGCGTCGCGCGCGGCCTCCTCGATGCCCGCCTCGCCCGTGTGGTAACCGATGTAGTCCAGCTCGGCCAGCGCGTTCTCGGGCGTGAGCACGTAGTTGATGAAGGCGTGCGCGGCCTCCGGGTGCGGGGCGCCGGCCGCGATGGCCCAGTTGTCCATCCACAGCTCGGTCTTGGGCGCGCCCAGGACCCACTGCCAGCGGTCCGGGTCGGGGCTGTTGAGGATGCCGATGCGCGCATCGCCGTTCCACACCTGCATGAGCACCTGGCTGGCCTGCGGGATGGCCTCGCCGCCCGGGTAGGAGTCGAAACGCGAGATGTGCGGGGCGAGCTCCTCGACGGCGAACTTCTCGGCCGCATCCAGGTCGTCCGGGTCGGTGGTGTTCCAGTCGATGCCGTTGGCCCAGAAGTAGATGCCGGTGATCTCGGCCGGGTCGTCGAGCACCGAGGTCTTGCCGCTGGCCTCGTTCTGGGCGGCGTCGATGAAGTCCGCCCAGGTGGTGAGCTCGCGCGAGATGACTGTCTTGTCGTAGACGAAGCCCGTCGTGCCCCACGCCTTGCAGATCGAGTACTCGTTGTTCGGGTCCCAGTCCTGACCGAGGAAAGCCGGGTCCATGTGCTGGATGTTGGGGATGAGGTCCAGGTTGAGCTTGCTCAGCAGGCCGTTCTGCGCCATGCCCGGGATGAAGACACCCGTGGGAACGACGATGTCGTAGCCGCTCGTGCCCTTGGAGGTGGTGAGCTTGGCGATCATCTCCTCGTTGGAGTTGAAGGCGTCCATGGTGATGGTCGGGCCGAGCTCGGAGGTGAACGCCTCCAGCACCTCGGGCGCGTCGTAGTCGCCCCAGCTGTAGATCGAGAGCTCGCCCTCGACCGGACCACCGGTGGCCTGGGTGGACGGCTTGACCGTGGGAGCGCAGGCCGCGAGGGCGCCCGTGACGCCCACGACGCCCGCGAGTTCGAGGAACCTGCGGCGCGAGATCTCGCGCGCGATGTAGGGGGCCGCCGACCGGGGGGCGAGGATGCGGATGTGGGACTGTCGGCTCATGATGCTCCTTCGGTGTCGGGTGCCGTTGCGATCGTGTCGGTGGTGGCGAGCAGGGATGCCGCCTCGCTCGCCGGGAATCGGCGCGCCTGATCGGGGGTCCAGGTGCACCGCACGCGGTCGCCGACCGCGAGGGCGGGAGCTTCGGGAGCCGGGCGCCGCGCGAGAAGCGCCCGGCCGTCCTCGAGGCGCACCTGGTACTGCACGGTCTCTCCCAGGGGCGCGATGGCGAGCAGGGTGCCGTCGAGCTCCCCCGCGCGCGCCGACTGCTTTCCGCTCTGCTTCCCCGCGGCCTCGAGCCGCACGTGCTCGGGCCGGATCGCGATGACCTCGTCGCCGTCCTCGAGGAAGTTCTGCTGCCCCACGAACCCGGCGACGAAAGCGCTCGCCGGCTGGGAATACACGGTCGTGGGGTCGGCGAGCTGCTCGACGCGTCCGTCGCGCATGATCGCGATGCGGTCGCTCATCGAGAGCGCCTCGCCCTGGTCGTGCGTCACGAACACGAACGTCATGCCCAGGTCGCTCTGCAGAAGCTTGAGCTCGAGCTGCATCTCCTCGCGCAACTGCCGATCCAGCGCCCCGAGCGGCTCGTCGAGCAGCAGCACCGCGGGCCGGTTGACGAGGGCACGGGCGAGCGCGATGCGCTGTTGCTGGCCGCCCGAGAGCTGCGTGGGCTTCCGATCGGCGTACCGCCGCATCCTGACCATGTCGAGCGAGGCGACCACGCGCTCGCGGATCTCGGCGCGCGGGGTGCGACGCTGGCGCAGCCCGTAGGCGACGTTCTCGGCGACCGTCATGTGCGGGAACAGCGCGTAGGCCTGGAAGACCGTATTGACGTCGCGGCGGTAGGGCGGGGTACCGGAGACCTCGACGCCCGACACCAGGATCTCGCCGGCGTCGGGCTGCTCGAACCCGGCGATCATGCGCAAGGTCGTCGTCTTTCCGCAGCCGGACGGTCCGAGGAGGCACAGGAACTCGCCCGCCGCGATGTCCAGGTCGATGCCGTCCACCGCGATCGCGTCGCCGAACCGCTTGGTCAGGCCGCGCACGCTCACGGTCCCGCGGGTTCCGGTACGGGTCGCCGGAACCGCCGGCTGTGTCGTCACCACGATGTGAAACTCCCTAGCGCTCCTGGCCATTCAAGCCCAGGAGGCACCAGGATGCAACGGATCCCGTCGCGAATCGGTGAAAACGGTGCGGGATCAGTAGTGGGATGCGTGCGAGGCTGCGAGGTCCCGCAGCTCGCCGATCGCGGCGGCCGCATCCAGCGATTGGTACACGGCCGATCCCGCGACGAAGGTGTCCGCGCCCGCCTCGGCGGCGACCTCGATGGTGGACGCGGAGATGCCGCCGTCCACCTGCAGCCAGATGCCCAGCTCGTCGCGGTCGGCGCGCTCGCGGACGGCGCGCACCTTGGGCATCATGTCGGCCATGAAGCTCTGGCCGCCGAACCCGGGCTCGACGGTCATGACCAGCAGCATGTCGAACTCGGGCAGCAGCTCCAGGTACGGCTCGACGGCGGTGCCCGGCTTGAGGGCGATCCCGGCGCGGGAGCCGATCTCGCGCAGTCGCCGCGCGAGGGCCACCGGATCGTCGCTCGCCTCGGCGTGGAAGGTCACCGATGCGACACCGAGCTCGGCGTAGGCGGGCGCCCAGCGGTCCGCATCGGTGATCATGAGGTGCACGTCGAGCGGGATGGGCGAGACCTCCTGCAGCCGCCCCACCATGGCGGGCCCGAACGTCAGGTTGGGCACGAAATGGTTGTCCATGACGTCCACGTGCAGCCCGTCGGCGGAGGCCACGCGCTCGACCTCCGCCTGCAGGTTCGCGAAGTCGGCGGTCAGGATGCTGGGGTGGATCCGGGAGGTCACGCCTCGACCCTAGCGCGCGGCATTGCACTCACCGGCGCCGCAACAGCTGGATGAACATGGCATCCGTCCCGTGCCGGTGGGGCCAGAGCTGCGCGTGTGTTCCGGGCGGCAGATCGAGGTCACGGGTCGCGATGCCGGCCAGCACGGCGGGGGTGTCGAGCGCCTCCAACTCCGGGTGCCGCGCCAGTGCGGCCGCGACGATCGCGCGGGTCTCGTCCACGTGGGGCGAGCAGGTCACGTACGCCAGGATGCCGCGGGGCGCGAGCGCGGCGACCCCCGCATCCAGCAGCTCGGCCTGCAATCGCGCGAGGGCGACCACATCGGCGGGGGTCTTGCGCCAGCGCGCCTCCGGCCGACGCCGCAGGGCGCCGAGCCCGGTGCAGGGCGCGTCGAGCAGGATGCGGTCGAACCTCCCCGGGAATCGCTCGCCCAGTGCGCGCGCGTCGCCCTCGATCACCTCAGGAGCCGGGTCGATGACGGCGAGTGCCTTCCGCACCAGGCCGGCGCGCGCCGGGACGAGCTCGTTGGCCGTGAGCACGGCGCCGCCCGCGGCGGCCTCGGCAGCGAGCAGGGCGGCCTTCCCGCCCGGCCCCGCGCACATGTCGAGCCAGCGCTCCCCCTTGACCACCGGCCGAGCGCGGCTGAGAGCTAGCGCGGCGAGTTGCGATCCCTCGTCCTGCACCCGGACGCGCCCGGATGCGACGGCCGGGCTCGCCGCCGGGTCGCCGCCCGCGGAGCGCGCCCCGACCGGCGAGACCGCGCCGGGTTCCCCCGCCTCGGCGACCGTAGCGAGGCCGGGCAGCGCGACGAGGCTCACGGCGGGGGGCTCATTGTCGGCGCGCAGGGCGTCGTCGAACTCCGCCGCGCGACCGTCGGCGGCCAGCGCGTCGCGGATCGCGGCGATGACCCACTCCGGATGCGAGGACTCGACCGCGAGCAACGCGTCGCCCTCGAGCCCCTCGACGGCGCGCGCACGCCACTCGTCGGGCGAGCTGCGGGTCAGGGTGCGCAGCACCCCGTTGACGAAGCCGCGCGCCGATCCCTTGCCGGCGGAGACCACGAGCTCGACGGACTCGCTCACGGCGGCGTGCGGCGCCGTGCGCATGGCGAGCAGCTGGTGGGCGCCCAGCCGGAGCGCGTCGAGCACCTCCGGATCGAGCTTCTCGAGCGGTCGGTCGATCGCGAGGGACAGCACGCGGTCGTAGTAGCCACGGCCGCGCAGGGTGCCGTAGGTCAGCTCGGTGGCGAGCGCGGCATCCGCGGGAGACAGGCGGGCCTCGGCGATCAGTGGGGGCAGCAGTAGGTTCGCGTAGGCGTCATCGGCGTGCACGGCTCGCAGCACGCGGTAGGCGATGCGCCGGGCGGGCTGCACGCTCATCAGGGGCGCCCGCTCATCCGGCCTGCACCGGGGTGCCGTCCCGCCCGCGCCACCAGTCCGCGGCCGCCATCTCGCGTCGCCCGGCGGGCTGCACGCGGAGCAGCTCGATCGGGTCGCTCGCGGTTCCGGCAAGGATGCAGCCGCCGCGCTCCTCGATCCGGCCGGGGGCGATGCGGGGCCCACCGTGCGCGATGGAGGCGGCGAGCACCTTGATCCGCTCGCCCTCGACGAGTGTGAAGGCGCCCGGCTCGGGGGTGACGCCGCGGATCCGCGCGTCGACGGCGGTGGCATCCACTGTCCAGTCGAGCTCGCCGTCGGCGATGGTGAGTTTGTGCGCCGCGGTCGGCTCCCCGGTCTGCTCGACGGCATGCGCCGTGCCCGAGGCGAGCTCGTCCACGACGCGCGCGAGCAGGGCGGCGCCCTCGCCCGCGAGTTGCTCGAGCAGGTGCCCGGCGGTCTGATTGGCTCCGATGCGGTGCCGTTCCATGGCGTAGACCGGTCCGGCGTCGAGATCCTCCACGAGCCGAAACACCGCGACACCGGTCTCGGTATCCCCCGCCATGATCGCCCGCTGCACGGGCGCGGCGCCGCGCCAGCGCGGCAGCAGAGAGAAGTGCAGGTTGATCCACCCGAGCCGCGGCGCGGAGAGCAGCGGCTCGCGGATGAGCCCGCCGTAGGCCACCACGACCCCCAGATCGGGCTCGAGCGCCGCGAGTTCGTCGGCGACTGGCGCGAGGCGGTTGGCCTTCACAACCGGCAGGCCGTGCTCGAGTGCCACATGTGCGACCGGCGTCGGCGTCAGCACGCGCTTGCGCCCCTGCGGCGAGTCCTCGCGCGTGACGACGGCGACGAGCTCATGCGCCGATGCCGCCAACGCGTTCAGGCTCGGGACCGCGGCGGCGGGGCTGCCCGCGAACACGATCCGGAGGGGGGTCACCCCTCGATTCTGCTACTCGAAGAAGGAGGAGGGTGGGGGTTCTCCGGAGTTGTACCTACGAAGGTCGCGCCCGCCGGTGTCGAGACCTCCTGCATGGCCATGGAAACTATCGGAAGAAGGCTGGAGGGCCGGCGGAGTCATAGTCCCAGGTCCGAAGCCCCGGGTTCCACGTCCACCATCTGTTGCGAATCGCACCGATCCACCGCGCGACAGGAGTGCACAGTGACACAACCTGGAGAGGCGACGGTGCGCTCAACGGCGCTGTTCCGAGTTCGGGATTCCAGCGTCGGACCAGCGGATGCGACC
The DNA here is from genome assembly GCA_019638805.1 of Microbacteriaceae bacterium. Taxonomy (GTDB): domain Bacteria; phylum Actinomycetota; class Actinomycetes; order Actinomycetales; family Microbacteriaceae; genus JBDSKH01. The sequence goes on from JAHBTA010000002.1 coordinate 9,375, forward strand.
GCAGATCAGTGGTCACGATGAGGCCGTAGTTGTCACCCGTCAGCCTTAGCCAGCGCCGGTCCCACTCCCACTCCTCTTTCCCGGGCGGTAGTCCAAGATGCGGATCCGCACGTGCTACCTGCTCCGCCGACCAGTACTCGAGCCCCCTAAGCAGCCGTGGCGCGTCCGCACCCCCGAGTACGCCGTTGTGCCATTCGAACCAGACCTCCACCTCCGCGGGAACGTGCCCACAAATTGGCAACAGCAACTCCCGACATCGTTCGGGCGAAATGCCAGGCGCCAGCATCTCCGACGGCGCTCCCGCAGCAGCCATCTCCCGCTCCAACTCGACCAGCAACTCCGCAAGCAGTTCCGGCCCAGCGCCTTCGACCATCAACCCATCCGGGGTGTCCACTTCCGTCAGGCTCACGAAGCACCACGGTATATCGCCGAGGTTTCGCCTCGTAGACTCAATGTGCAGGGAGCGCGCCCCAAACTCCTCGAACTAGCGGCTCCGGCCAGTCGAAGCGCGCACAGTAGATGTGACTACGGATCAATGACCAATGGCGCATCTGCTTTCGATGGGGCGATGCGGGCGCCGACGACGTCCAGATCGTGGACTATCACTGAGGAGATGATGATGACCGCGAAGCTCTACCCGCCGATTCACCCGGGAGAGGTGCTCATGGAGGACTTCATCGCGGAGTTCGGCATCACCCAGCACAAGCTGGCCGTCTCGATCGGCGTGCCTCCTCGACGGATCAACGAGATCGTGCACGGCAAGCGTTCGATCACAGCGGACACCGCTTTGCGCCTCGGAAAGTACTTCGGAGTGCCGGCCCAGTTCTGGCTGAACCTGCAGACCCGTTACGACCTGGACCTTGCCGAGGATCGCGCCGCCGCTCAGATCGCGTCGATCACCCCATTGCAAGTCGCTTGAACGCAGGGCGGCGCCTACTCCTCGAACGGCTCCGGGTCGTCGAAATGCGCCCGCAGCGGGAGGGGCTGACGGCCCCGGCGGGGGGCTCCGGGCGCGGGCTTGCGGCGGGCCGTCGCCTGGCGGATGATCTCGGCGCGCACCGCCTCGGCGACCGCGGCGCCGTGCGCGTACTCGAAGCGCAGGATCGCCCGCGACTGTCCGTCGTGCTCGGTGATGCCCACCACGGCCGCGCCGGCCGGGAGAGCCCGCACCGCATCCGCGATCGCGTCGGGGGTGCCGCGCAGAGTCGCCGAACGCGCCGCGGGCGGGAACCCGAGTGCCTTCCGGTCGGCGAGCTCCGCTGCCGCGTAGGCCGGCTGGGTCCACGTCGCCAGAGCCTGCGCCAAGGCTCCCCCTACGCCCGTGAGCACCACAGTGCCGTCGTCGGCGGCCAGGGCAGCGGCATCCGACCACCAGCGCAGCACGTCCTCCCCCACGCGCAGACTCTCGCGCGCCACCATGCGCTCCCCGTCGAGCAGCAGCACCGCGCGGTACCCGCCCTCGGCCACCGGCTCCGCACCCCGGGTCGCGATCACCAGGGCGGGCCGTGAGCCCACCGCGGTCTGCGGGTGCTCGCCGTCCGACACCACGATGAGCTTCCCGGGGAACGCCCGCCCGAGCTCATCCGCGGTGCGCCGGGTGCCCGCCCCGGCCGTGCGCAGCGCCGTTCCACGGCAGTGCTCGCAGCGCCAGTGCCCCTCCAGCGCCCCACACCAGGTGCACGTGGGCGCCTCACCCCGCCTCCGCTCGCGCAGCGGGCCCCCACACCGGCGGCATCGCGCCGGCTCCCCGCAGCTCGCGCAATACAGCCCCGGAGAGTAGCCGGGCCTGGCCACCTGCACGAGCACCGGGCCGTCCTTCAGCGCCTCGGTCGCGGTGCGCCAGGCCAGCGACGGGATGCGCGCCTGCGCGGCGAGCCGGTCCTCCCCCGCGGGGTTCGCCGCGCTCGCGGCCGGCACGATCCGCGGGTGTCGCGGGCGCGCGGGTCGCACCTCCGACAGGTAGCCCAGTTCGACCAGGCGCTGCGCCTCGGTGCTGCGCGTGTGTCCCGCCAGCACGAGCGCCCCGCCCTGCTGCTCCTGTCGCACGAGCGCGGCCTCGCGCGCGTGCACGTACGGGCTGAGCGGCTCGCCCAATAGCGGATCCCCGTCGTTCCAGACCGCGATCAGGCCCAGTCGCTCGGCGGGCGCATATACGGCTGAGCGCGTGCCCAAAACGATGACCGGTCCCGCACCCGCGCGCAGAAGCGACCGATACCGGTCGGGATTGGGCTGCCGCGCATCCCAGCGCGCGATCGCCTCGGGCGGGACGAGACCCGCAAGCGCCGAGGCGAGTTGCTCCTGGTCGCGGTAGTCCGGGACGACCAGGATCGCCGTGCTGCCGCCCGCGAGCACTCGAGCGGCGGCCTGCGCGAGCGTGAGGGCCCAGCGCGCGGTCCAGCTGCCGCTCCCCGACCCGCCGACGGGTTCGCCGCCCGGGGCGACGCGCAGCGCGACCCGTCCGCCGGTGTCGAGCGCCGCATCCAGCGTGCCGGGCGCGTAGCCGGTCAGCTCGGGCGCATCGACGATGGGCGCGGGCGGTGGGCCGGAGGCGATCCAGGCCTTCTCGACGCGCACCTGCCGGTTCGGCACGGCCAGCCGAAGGATGTCGCTGGCCGACCCGGCCGAACGGTCCGCCACCGCGCGCGCCAGTCGCCACACCTCGGGGCGCAGCACGCGCAGGGGCGAGATCACGGCATCCAGGTCGCTCAGCGGACCCGGGTAGTCCTGTTGCTCGGTGCGCTCGATGACGAAGCCCTGCGCGAGACGCCCGGCACTGCGCAGCGGAACCGAGACCCGCACGCCCGGTTCGGCGCCCTCCGTGCCCGCGGGCACCCGGTAGTCCAGCAGCCGGTCGAGCTGCGGAAGCGGCGAGTCGACCAGCACCCGGGCGATGGATGCGGCCGGCACGATCAGACCCCGGCGGCCGCGCGCAGCGCGTCGACCCGGTCGATGCGCTCCCAGGTGAACTCGGGCAGTTCCCGCCCGAAGTGGCCGTAGGTCGAGGTCGCCGCGTAGATCGGGCGCAACAGGTCGAGGTCGCGGATGATGGCCGCCGGACGCAGGTCGAAGACCTCGCGGATGGCGGCGATGATGCGCTCCTCGGGCACGTGCGCCGTACCGAAGCTCTCGACATACAGACCCACGGGGGACGCCGTGCCGATGGCGTAGGCCACCTGCACCTCGAGCCGGTCGGCGAGACCCGCCGCCACCGCGTTCTTGGCCACCCAGCGCATGGCGTAGGCGGCGGAGCGATCGACCTTGGACGGGTCCTTGCCGCTGAAGGCCCCGCCGCCGTGCCGCGCTGCGCCGCCGTAGGTGTCGACGATGATCTTGCGGCCGGTCAGCCCCGCGTCGCCCTGCGGCCCGCCGATCTCGAACCGGCCGGTCGGGTTGATGAGCCTGCGGTCGCCCGCGGGCAGGTCGACCGTCGCCAGCACGGGCGCGATCACGAGCTCTTCGATCGCAGCCCGTAGATCTGGCGTCGCGATGCTCGGCGCGTGCTGCGTCGAGAGCACGACCGTCTCGATGCTGCGCGGGGTCGAGCCCTCGTAGCCGATCGTCACCTGGGTCTTGCCGTCGGGCCGCAACCAGTCGACGAGCCCCTGGTGTCGCACCGCGGCCAGGCGCTCGGACAGCCGGTGGGCCAGCCAGATCGGCAGCGGCATGAGCTCGGGCGTCTCGCGCGTCGCGTAGCCGAACATGATGCCCTGATCGCCCGCGCCCTGGCGGTCCAGCTCGTCGGAGGACTCGCCCTCGCGCGCCTCGAAGGCCGCGTCGACACCCTGGGCGATGTCGGGCGACTGCCCGCCGATCGAGACGCTCACGCCGCAGGACCGCCCGTCGAACCACACATCCGACGAGTCGTAGCCGATGTCGGTGATGCGCTTGCGTACGATGCCGGGGATGTCGACGTACCCAGACGTCGTGACCTCGCCCGCGACGTGCACCAGGCCCGTCGTCACGAGGGTCTCCACCGCGACACGCGCGTTGACGTCTTCGGTGAGCAGCGCATCCAGGATGGTGTCGCTGATCTGGTCGCAGATCTTGTCGGGGTGCCCCTCGGTGACGGATTCGGACGTGAACAGCCGGAGGGCGTCAGTCATGGTCACCAATCACGAGGTCGAGGATACGGTCGGCCACGGACGTCTTGGTGCCGTCCGCATCGCCCACGATATCGCCGCCCGCGTTCAGCACGGTGACCGCGTTACGGTCCGTGGCGAAACCCTCGCTCCAGCCCACCCTGTTGAGGACGAGATAGTCCACGCCCTTGCGCGCCGCCTTCGCCCTGCCCAGCTCGAGCAGGGCGTCGCGATCCCGCTCGGTCTCGGCGGCGAACCCCACGAAGAGCTGACCCTCGCGCCGCGCCGCCGTCAGCTCCTTCAGAATGTCCGGGTTGCGCACCAGGCGCAGCTCGAGCTCGTCGCCCTGGGTCTCCTTCTTGATCTTCTCCTGCGCCACGCTCTCCGGGTGGTAGTCCGCGACCGCCGCCGCCATGATGACGACATCCGCCTCGCCCGCCGCGTGCTGCGCGGCCTCCTGCAGCTCGAGCGTGGTCGACACGTGCACGACCTCGACACCGGGCAGACCCTCATCCGCCAGCACGCCGTCGTCGATGTTGGCCACCACGAGGGTCACCGCCGCACCCCGCAGCGCCGCCGCACGGGCCAGGGCGACACCCTGCTTGCCGCTCGAACGGTTGCCGATGAAGCGCACCGGATCCAGCGGCTCGCGCGTTCCCCCCGCGGTCACCAGGATGCGGCGCCCGGCCAGATCGCGCGGGCCCGCCGCCGCCAGGGCCGCCGCCACGATGTCGTCCACCTCGGCCATCCGGCCAGGGCCCGAGTCCGACCCGGTGAGCTGCCCGCTGCCCGGCCCCACCAGCTGCGCACCCCGCTCCACGAGCGTGCGCACGTTCGCGACGGTCGCCGGATGCTGCCACATCTCGGTGTGCATGGCCGGTGCCAGCACGAGCGGCGCCGACGACGCCAGCACCGTATTGCCCAGCAGGTCGTCGGCCAGGCCGGTGGCGAGCTTGGCCAGGGTGTGCGCGGTGGCCGGCGCGATGACGATGAGGTCGGCGCGCTGCCCGAGCGCGACGTGGCGCACCTCGGCCACCCCCTCATAGAGGTCGCTGTGCACGGGATTGCGACTGATCGCCTCGAGAGTCGGACGGCCCACGAAGCGGAGGGCCGCATCCGTCGCCACCACATGCACGTCGTGCCCGGCGAGCACGAGCGCGCGCACGACGCCCACGGCCTTGTAGGCCGCGATGCCGCCGGTGATGCCGACGACGATGTTCATGATCTCGTCAGGCCCGCGCCGCCACGCGGTCAGGCCGGGGTCTCGTCCGAGTGCTTCAGGACGAGCTTGTCCTCGTTGATCTCGTGCAGAGCGACCGAGAGCGGCTTGTCGTCGATGGTGGAGTCGACGAGCGGCCCGACGTTGTCGAAGAGCGAGCCCTCGTGCAGGTCGGCGTAGTAATCGTTGATCTGGCGAGCCCGCTTGGAGGCGAAGATGACCAGCTGGTACTTCGAGTCCACCTTGGACAGCAGTTCGTCGATCGGCGGGTCGATGATGCCGGAGTTCTTGTCAGCCACGTTCGGTCCTTTCGAGGGGCGCAGCTAGCAATTCTACGACCTCCGCCGCGGCCGCGGCGACGTCGGTGTTCACGACGCGCACGTCGAACTCGTCCTGCGCCCTGAGTTCGACCCGCGCGGTCGCCAGCCGGCGGGCCTGCTCCACCGAATCCTCGGTGCCGCGTCCGACCAGCCGACGCACCAGTTCCTCCCAGCTGGGCGGCAGCAGGAACACCAGGAGAGCCTCGGGCATCGCCGCCCGCACGGCGCGCGCACCCTGCAGATCGATCTCGAGCAGAACGCTGCGTCCGGAGGCCAGGGCCGCGTCGATGGGGGGCCGCGGCGTGCCGTACCGGTAGGCGTTGTGCACGATCGCGTGCTCGAGGAACTCGCCGCGTTCGACCATGTCCTCGAACTGCGCATCGGTCACGAAGTAGTAGTGCTCGCCGTCCACCTCGCCCACCCGCGGGGGGCGCGTGGTGGCGGAGATGCTGAGCAGAACCTCCGGGTAGTGCTCGCGGATGTAGCGCGACACCGTGCCCTTGCCGACCGCGGTGGGCCCGGCCAGCACCACGAGCCGGCTCTGCGTGCGCCCCTGTCCCCCGCGGCGCGCGAGGTAGTCCCGCAGGCTCGCGCGCTGGCGCACGCCCAGCCCGCCGACGCGCTTGGATGCCGCGATCCCGAGCTCGCGCATCGTGCGATCCGCGCGCGCGGGCCCCAATCCCGGAAGGCTGAGCAGGAACTCCCGCACCCGAAGCGTCGCCTCTGGCGCATTCGCGGGGCCGGACCAGGCCGACTCCGCCACGTCGAGCGCGGTGCGCTCCCCCGCCGCGATCGCGGCCTTGACGGCGGCGCGGGCACGGCGCGCGGCGACCGCCGCCTGCGCGGCCGCGACGCGGTCGACCTCGGGCGGGCGGGATGCGCTCACGCGCCCACCTCCTCCCGTGCACGGTCCAGGGCGTCCCCCAGTCCATCGGGTCCGGCTCCGAGAACGCTCCGAGACACGTGCGCGAAGGTCGTGGGCGCTGCCACGCCGAAGCGTTCGTCGAGCTCGCCGAGTGCCGTGCCCTGCGCCCCGAACCCGGGCGCGAGCACGGGGACCCCGGCCAGGTCGGCCGGGTCGATGCCGTAGTCGGCCACGCGCACGGTCGCGCCGATGACGAACCCGAGAGCGCCCGAGGAGCGCGCCAGGGCATCGGCCACCACCCCCGCGGCCACGGTCCTCCCGTCGGCCCGCGTGGCGGTCTGCGTGGCGACAGCCTCCGGGTTGGAGGTGGCCGCGAGCACGAGCACGCCCTTGCCGGCCGCCTCGGCGCGCGCGATGGCGCCGTCGAGCGACCCGAGCCCCTGGTAGGCCACCGCGGTCATGGCGTCCGCCTCGAGGGGGGAACCGGGCGTGAGCCACGCCTCCGCGTAGGCGTCTAGCGTCGTGCCGATGTCTCCGCGCTTGACGTCGGCGATGACGAGCAAGCCCGCGGCGCGGGCCGCGGCCAGCACATCCTCGAGAGCGCGGTAGCCGGACGCCCCGTGGCGCTCGAAGAAGGCCACCTGGGGTTTGAGCGCGCTCGTGCGGCCGGCCGCCGCATCCACGACGCGCAGTCCGAAGGATCGCGCGCCGTCCGCGGTGTCGGGAAGCCCCCACTCCGCGAGCAGCGAGCCGTGCGGATCGACGCCCGCGCACAGCCGCCCGTGCGCGGCGATGGCCGCGACGGCGCGCTGCGCGAACGTCTCAGGCATGCGCGGGCACCTCTCCGGCGCGGTCGCGCGCGTAGTCCTGCAGCGACCGGACGTCGAGCGCCCCGCGCTGCGCCTCGAAGGCCGCCACCGCGGCGCCCAGCTGCGCGATGGTCGTGAAGATCGGCAGATCCGCGGCCACGGTCGCGGTGCGGATCTCGACCCCGTCGGCCCGGGCGCTCCGGCCCGAAGGCGTGTTGATCACGACGTCGATGCGGCCGTCGTTGATGAGGTCGACGATCGTGGGCTCGCCCGGGACGCGCTGGCCCATCGAGAACTTGCGCACCGTGCTGGTGCGGATGCCGTTGCGCGCCAGCACCTCGGCGGTCCCCTCGGTGGCCACGATCTCGAATCCCAGCTGCGAGAGCCGCAGGACCGGCAGCACGATGGCGCGCTTGTCGCGGTCGGCGACCGAGACGAAGACCGTACCCGTCTCGGGCAGCCCGCCGTAGGCGGCGTCCTGGCTCTTGGCGAAGGCGCGCGGGAAGTCGCGGTCGATGCCCATGACCTCGCCCGTGGAGCGCATCTCCGGCCCGAGCACCGAGTCGACCAGACCGCCCTCGCGCGTGCGGAAGCGGTTGAACGGCAGCACCGCCTCCTTGACCGAGACGGGCGCGTCGAGCGGCACGTTCGCCCCGTCGCGGGCGGGCAGCAGGCCATCGGCGACGAGCGAGCGGATGCTGCGGCCCACCATGATCAGGGACGCGGCCTTGGCCAGCGGGATGCCGAGCGCCTTCGACACGAACGGCACCGTCCTCGAGGCGCGCGGGTTCGCCTCCAGCACGTAGAGCACCCCGGCGCCGATGGCGAACTGCACGTTGAGCAGCCCGCGCACGCCGATGCCCTCCGCGATGCGGCGGGTCGCGTCGACCACGCGGTCCTGGATGTCCCGGCCGAGCGTCACGGGCGGCAGCGTGCAGGCGGAGTCGCCGGAGTGGATGCCGGCCTCCTCGATGTGCTCCATGATGCCCCCGACGTAGAGCTCGGTGCCGTCGTAGAGGGCGTCGATGTCGATCTCGAGCGCGTCGTCGAGGAAGCGGTCGACCAGCAGCGGAGCCCCCGGCCCGATGATGGCGTGCTCGCGCACCCGGTCGAAGTAGTCCTCGAGGCTCGGGGTGTCGTAGACGATCTCCATGCCGCGACCGCCCAGCACGAAGCTAGGACGCACGAGCACCGGGTACCCGATCGACTCGGCGACCGTCACCGCGCTCGGCGCGTCCGTCGCGATGCCGTTCTTGGGCGACACCAGCCCGGCCGCGTCGAGGATGCCCGAGAACAGCCCGCGCTCCTCGGCCAGATCGATCGCCGACGGGCTCGTGCCGAGGATGGGCACGCCCGCCGCCTCGAGGCCCTTCGCGAGCCCGAGCGCGGTCTGCCCGCCCAGCTGCACGATGACCCCGAGCAGCTCGCCCGAGGCGGCCTCCGCATCGATGACCTCGAGCACGTCCTCGAGCGTGAGCGGCTCGAAGTACAGCCGGTCGCTCGTGTCGTAGTCGGTCGACACGGTCTCGGGGTTGCAGTTGATCATGATGGTCTCGTACCCCGCGTCGTGCAGCGCGAAGCTGGCGTGCACGCAGGAGTAGTCGAACTCGACGCCCTGCCCGATGCGGTTCGGGCCCGAGCCCAGGATGACGACCTTCTTGGCGGTGCTCGGCGCGACCTCGGTCTCCAGGTCGTAGCTGGAGTAGTGGTACGGCGTGAGCGCCGGGAACTCGCCCGCGCAGGTGTCCACGGTCTTGAACACCGGCCGGACGCCGAACTGCCGGCGCGCGTTGCGCACCTCGTCCTCGGTCAGTCCGCGCAGCTGCGCGAGCTGGGCGTCCGAGAAGCCGTGCTCCTTGGCGTGCCGGATGATCTCGGCGTCGAAGCGCAGGGCACCCGCGATCTCGTCGGCCACCTCGTTGATGAGCACCACCTGGTCGAGGAACCACGGGTCGATGCCGGTCGCCTCGAAGAGCTGCTGGATCGTGGCGCCCTTGCGCAGCGCCTGCTGCACCGCGATGATCCGGCCGTCGGTGGGGATGCGCGCCACCTGGATGAGTTCAGCGACCGAGCGCGGCTCGTCGCCCCAGTGGAAGCTGCTGCCGCGCTTCTCGAGGCTCCGCAGCGCCTTCTGCAGCGCCGTCGCGTAGTTGCGCCCGATCGCCATGGCCTCGCCCACGCTCTTCATGGTCGTGGTGAGCGTCGCATCCGCCGAGGGAAACTTCTCGAATGCGAACCGCGGAACCTTGACCACGACGTAGTCGAGCGTCGGCTCGAAGCTCGCCGGGGTCGCTCCCCCGGTGATCTCGTTGCGGATCTCGTCGAGCCGGTAGCCGAGCGCGAGCCGCGCCGCGATCTTCGCGATCGGGAACCCGGTGGCCTTGGATGCCAGGGCGCTCGAGCGGGAAACCCGCGGGTTCATCTCGATGACGATCACGCGACCGTTCTCGGGGTTCACCGCGAACTGGATGTTGCACCCGCCCGTGTCGACCCCCACCAGCCGGATGATGTCGATGCCGATGTCGCGCAGCCGCTGGTACTCGCGGTCGGTCAGCGTGAGCGCGGGCGCGACCGTGATCGAGTCGCCCGTGTGCACCCCGACCGGGTCGACGTTCTCGATCGAGCACACCACGACCGTGTTGTCGGCCGTGTCGCGCATGAGCTCGAGCTCGTACTCCTTCCAGCCCAGGATCGACTCCTCGAGCAGGACCTCGCTCGTCGGCGACTGGTGCAGGCCGTCGGTGACCATGCGCACGAGCTCGTCGCGCGTGTACGCGAAACCGGAGCCGAGGCCGCCCATCGTGAAGCTCGGGCGGATGACGAGCGGGTAGCCCAGGTCCTCGGCGAAGGCGACCGCCTCATCCACGGTGTGCGCGATGTGGGAGCGCGCGACCTCCGCGCCCGCCTCGATCACCAGGTCCTTGAACGCCTGGCGGTCCTCGCCCTTCCGGATCGCCTCGACCTTCGCTCCGATCAGCTCGACCCCGAAGCGCTCCAGGATGCCGGCCTCCTCGAGCGCGATCGCCGCATTGAGCGCGGTCTGGCCCCCGAGGGTCGGGAGGACGGCGTCGGGCTTCTCGACCTCGAGGATGCGGGTGAGCACCTCGGTCGTGATGGGCTCGATGTAGGTGGCGTCGGCGAAGTCCGGGTCGGTCATGATGGTCGCCGGGTTCGGGTTCACCAGGATGACCCGAACGCCCTCGGCGCGCAGCACGCGGCAGGCCTGGGTGCCCGAGTAGTCGAACTCGGCGGCCTGCCCGATGACGATCGGGCCAGAGCCGATGACCAGAACGGACTGGATGTCGTCGCGCTTAGGCACGGTCCCTCACCATCTGCGCGAAGCGGTCGAAGAGGTAGTTGGCGTCGTGCGGACCCGCGGCCGCCTCGGGGTGGTACTGCACCGAGAACGCCGGGATGTCGAGCGCGTTGAGCCCCTCGACCACGTCGTCGTTGAGGCCGATGTGGCTGACCTCGATGCGCCCGTAGCCGTTCGGGCTCTCGAACTCGCCGTGCAGGGGCGCCTTGACCGCGAAGCCGTGGTTGTGGGCGGTGACCTCGACCCGGCCGGTGCGCTTGTCGAGCACGGGCTGGTTGATGCCGCGGTGCCCGAACGGCAGCTTGTAGGTGTCGAGACCGAGCGCCCGGCCGAGCAGTTGATTGCCGAAGCAGATGCCGAAGAACGGCAGCCCGGCGTCGAGCACGCCGCGCAGCAGCGTCACGTGATCGCCGGACGCCTCCGGGTCGCCCGGGCCGTTCGAGTAGAAGACCGCGACCGGGTCGAGCGCCAGGAGCTGCTCGAGAGTGACGTTCTGCGGCAGGACGTGCACCTCGAAGCCGCGCGCCGCCAGGTTGTCGATCGTGGACTGCTTGACCCCGAGGTCGAGCACCGCGAGGACGCCGAGCGGCTCGCCCTGCGCGGGCGTGACGACCGGCTCGGGGACCGAGACCTCGGCCGAGAGGTTCCGCCCGGCCATGGCGGGCCCGCCGCGCACGATCGCGAGCTGGTCCTCGGGGGCCAGGGCGGCATCCGCACCCGAGAAGATGCCCGAGCGCATGGCGCCGCGATCGCGCAGCCGTCGTGTCACGGCCCGCGTGTCGATCCCCGAGATGCCCACGATGCCCGTCGCCTCGAGCTCGTCGTCGAGGGAGCGCCGCGCACGGAAGCTGCTCACCACCCGGCTCGGATCGCGCACCGCGTAGCCGGCCACCCAGATGCGGCGCGACTCCGGGTCCTCGTCGTTCATGCCGGTGTTGCCGATATGCGGCGCGGTCATGACCACGATCTGCCCGGCGTAGCTCGGGTCGGTCAGGGTCTCCTGGTAGCCCGTCATGCCGGTCGCGAAGACCGCCTCGCCGAGCGCGCGGCCGCGCGCACCGTAGGCCCGGCCGGTGAAGCGCGTGCCGTCCTCCAGGACGAGCACGGCGGGTTCGCGGGTCACGGGGTGCTCCTCGGGGTCGACGGGGCCTTCGCGGGCTTCTGCGGCGCGGGCGCCAGCGGGGTCAGGGCGGTGACCAGAGCGTCCGGGTCGGCGGAACGCAGGTAGGAGTCCACCTCGGCCCCGCCCAGCCGCCAGCGGACGAACACCAGCCCGTCCGTTCCGACCACCCGGTCGATGGTCCAGGTTGCGCGCCCGACGCCCGTGATCGCCGCCCGCGGGATGAACGCCGGGCGCACGCCCGCGAGGTCGAGGACGACACCGGATGCCGTGACCGTCACGACCGCGCGCGCCCGGAACCGGAGACCCGCGACCGCGATCCGGTCCAGGGGCGAATCGGCGCGGGTCGTCGCGACGTAGAGCAGGTCCTGGGAGAGCGCGACCTCGCCCGGCTCGGTGGGGGGCGCCTCCGGGGCGCCCAGCTCCGCCTGCGAACGCGATCGAGCACGCCAGCCGCGGGCCAGCAGGGCGAACACGATCGCCACCACGGCGACGATGATGAGGGCGGGCAGGAGCCTATCCACGGGCCACCTCCTCGGGATCGCGCAGCTCGCCGTCCAGAACGGTCGGCACGCCGCGGTGCAGGGTCGCGATCACGCGGCCGGGAAGCTCGCGCCCCAGGTAGGGCGAGTTGACGCTCAACCCGCGGAGGCGCCCGACGTCGAAGGGCGCGCTCACCGCGGGATCGTACAGGGTCAGGTGCGCGGGGCTCCCGACCGAGAAGGGGGCGTCGTAGCCCGCGAGACGCCCGATCTCGGCCGGGACGCGCGACATGACGCGGGCAACCCCCGCCCAGTCGAGCAGCCCGGTGTCGACCATGGTCTGCTGCACGATGCTCAGGGCGCTCTCCAGGCCCACCATGCCGAAGCTCGCCTCCTGCCAGGCGCACTCCTTCGACTCGATCGGATGCGGCGCGTGGTCGGTCGCCACGACGTCGATCGTGCCGTCGGCCAGGGCGGCGCGCAGAGCCTGCACGTCCTCGTCCCTACGCAGGGGCGGGTTGACCTTGAAGCGCGCGTCGTAGCCGCGCGCCGCGTCCTCGGTCAGCAGCAGGTGATGCGGGGTGACCTCGGCCGTGACCCGGACGCCGCGCGCCTTGGCCCAGCGCACGAGCTCGGCGCTGCCCGCGGTCGAGACGTGGCAGATGTGCAGCCGGGCGTCCGCCGCCTCGGCGAGCAGCACATCCCGCGCGATGATCGCCTCCTCGGCGACCGCGGGCCAGCCGGCCAGGCCGAGCTCGGCGCTCACGACGCCCTCGTTGAGCTGCGCGCCCTCGGTCAGGCGCGGTTCCTGGGCGTGCTGTGCGACGACGCCGTCGAAGCCGCTCACGTACTCCAGGGCCCGGCGCATGAGGAGCGCGTCGTGCACACACTTCCCGTCGTCGCTGAAGACCCGCACGCCGGCGCGGGACCGCGCCATCGCACCGATCTCGCTCAGACGCTCGCCCGCGAGCCCCACGGTGACCGCACCCACCGGGCGCACCGTGACGTACCCGTGCTGCTCCCCCAGCGACTGGACCTGCTCGACCACGCCCGCGGTGTCCTGGACGGGGCTCGTGTTGGCCATGGCGTGCACCGCCGTGTACCCGCCGGCCGCGGCCGCCCGGGATCCGGTCAGCACGGTCTCGCTCTGCTCGAAGCCGGGCTCGCGCAGATGCGTGTGCAGATCCACCAGGCCGGGCAGGGCGCGCAGACCGTCCGCGTCGATGCGCGTCGCCTTCGCGGCGCTGAGGCCCGCGCCGACCTCGACGATGACGCCGCCGTCGATCCGCAGATCCGTGACGGAGCCGTCGGGCAGCGCCGCACCAGTGATCAGCACGCTCATGCGCCCGCCGCCGCCCCGCTCAGCACCAGGTAGAGCACCGCCATCCGTATCGACACCCCGCTCGTCACCTGGTCGAGAATGACCGAGGCATCCGAGTCGGCCGCCTTTGCCGAGATCTCGAGCCCGCGGTTCATGGGGCCGGGATGCATGACCATCGTACCGGCGGGTAGACGCCCGAACCGCTCGTCGGTCAGGCCCCACTGGCGCGAGTACTCGCGCTCGTGCGGGAAGTAGGCGGCGTGCATGCGCTCGCTCTGGATGCGCAGCATCATGAGCACGTCCGGCTCATCGGCGATCGCGGCGTCCAGGTCGCTCGACGTGGTGACCGGCCAGGCGCCCACCCCCGCCGGGAGGAGCGTGCGGGGCGCGACGAGGTGCACCTCGGCGCCGAGCGTGTGCAGCAGCCAGACGTTGGACCGCGCGACGCGCGAGTGCAGGATGTCGCCCACGATCGTGACCCGCAGGCCCGCGAGGTCGCGACCGCGCGAGGCATCCGCGTGCCGGCGCTTGCGCATCGCGAAGGCGTCGAGCAGCCCCTGGGTCGGGTGCTCGTGGGTCCCGTCGCCCGCATTCACCACCGCGGCATCGATCCACCCGGAATCGGCGAGCACGCGCGCGGCACCGGACGCGGAGTGGCGCAGCACCACGGCATCCACCCCCATGGCGGCGATCGTCTGGGCGGTGTCCTTGAGGCTCTCGCCCTTGGAGACGCTGGAGCCCTTAGCGCTGAAGGTGATGACGTCGGCACTCAGGCGCTTGGCGGCGGCCTCGAAGCTCAGGCGCGTGCGGGTCGAGTCCTCGAAGAACAGGTTCGCGACCGTCCGCCCGCGCAGAGCGGGCAGCTTGGGCACCTCGCGCGTGGCGACCTCGGCCATGTCCTCGGCCAGATCCAGGATGCGGACCGCCGCCGCCGCGTCCAGGTCGCGCACCGAGAGCAGATTCCGCAATCCCGCGTCGTGGGTCGCCGGCGTCACCGGGTCTCCTCCGCGCTGTGCCTACCGACGATGGTCACGGCGTCCTCGCCGTCGAGCTCGCGCAGGGTCACGTTGATGCGCTCGGCCATCGCGGTGGGCAGGTTCTTGCCGACGAAGTCGGCGCGGATCGGCAGTTCGCGGTGGCCGCGGTCCACGAGCACGGCCAGCCGCACGGCGCGCGGCCTGCCCAGGTCGTTGAGGGCGTCGAGTGCCGCCCGGATCGTGCGGCCCGAGTAGAGCACGTCGTCGACCAGCACGACCGTCTTGCCGTCGATGCCGCCCGGAGGGACCCGGGTGGGCTGCGGGGTGCGCGTGGGCTTGCCCCGCAGGTCGTCGCGGTACATCGTCACGTCGAGCGCGCCGACCGTTCCCGAGCCGGGCTCCAGCTCGTCGAGGACCCGGCCGATGCGCTCGGCCAGCATGACGCCGCGCGTGGGGATACCCAGGAGGACGAGGTCGGCGCCGCCGCGGTTGGATTCGAGGATCTCGTGCGCGATGCGGGAGAGTGCCCGCGTGATATCAGCCTGCTGCAGCACGGTGCGCGTCAGCATCTGACCTCCTTCCCCGCCTCACAGGACGGACTTAAAGGTGGTCGGTTTCGACGAGTGTAGCAGCGGCTCGGGTGGCCTCAGGCGGTGCCCCACCGCCCGAGCAGACGCCGCTCCAGCACACCGATGAGTCCGTCGGTGAGCTTGCCGAGCACCGCCAGCAGTACGATCGCGAGGAAGAGCCGGTCGATGCGGCCGTTGTTGCCCGAGTCGATGAGCAGAAACCCGAGCCCCATCGATGAGGCGATGAGCTCGGCCGCCACCAGGAACAGCCAGGACTGCGCGAGCGCGAGTCGCAGCCCGCTCACGATCGACGGAATGACCGCGGGCAGCTGCACGGTGGCGAGCACCCCGAGCCGCCCGAGACCATATGCCCTGCCCAATTCGACCAGCTGGGCGTCGACGTGCCGCAACGCCCCGGCGAGCGTCGTGAAGACCGGGAAGGCCGCACCGATCGTGATGAGCACGACCTTGGGGACCTCGCCGATTCCCAGGTAGAGAACGAGAAGCGGCAGCCAGGCGAGCGACGGCACCGCCCGCAGGGCGCCGATGAGCGGCGAGAGCAGGATGCTCGCCGTGCGGGAGAGCCCGACCGCGGCGCCCAGCACGAGGCCCATGACCGCCCCCGCCGCAAAACCCAGCAGCACGCGCTGCGTCGAGATGCCGATGTAGGGCAGCAGCAGCCCGCGCTCGAACAGGTCGACCGCGCTCGCGACGACCGCGGGCGGAGACGGGAGCAGATAGGCGGGCACCTGGCCGGCGGTCGAGGCGTACCACCAGACCGCGAGCACCGCACCCGGGACGATCAGCCCGCCGACGACCGGCCACCACCTCCGCCGTCGCCCGGCACGGCGGGGCGTCGCCAGCGCGGTACCCGCGGCCGAGTAGCCATAGGTGGTCGCGTACTGGTGGAGGGTCGCGGGGACCGCGGGGGCCGCGCCGGTGGCGACCCCCGCATCCCGCTCGCGTGTCGTGCTCATGCCTGCCTAGAGCGCGTCCGGGTCGGCCTGCGCGGCGAAGGACGGCTCGAAGAGCGTGGCGAGCGCGTCGTCGATGGCGTCCTGGCTCGCGACGTCGCCCGAGTCGACGAAGATCGGCCCGATGACCTCGAGCACCTTGCGCTGCTTCTCACCGGGAACCGGGTCGAGGTCGAGCACGGTCCGGTCGATGAGCACGGCCTGGGCGATCTCGAGGTCGATGCCGGCCGCGTCCGCCAGGATCTGCGCGGTCTCCTCCGGGTTCTCGACGGCCCAGGCGCGGGCCTTCTCGTAGGCGCTGACAACGACCTGAGCCAGGTCGGGGCTGCTGGTCAGGAACGACTCGGTCGCGTTGAGGAACCCGTAGCTGTTGAAGTCGATGTTGTCGTAGATGATGGTCGACGCACCATTGGCGACGCTCGTCGAGAGCAGCGGATCCAGCCCCGACCAGGCGTCGACGGCGCCCGATTCGAGGGCCGTCTTGCCATCCGCGTGCTGGAGGTTCTCGACCGTGACCTCATCGAGCCCGATGCCGGCCTCGTCCAGGGTCTGCAGCAGGAAGAAGTACGGGTCGGTGCCCTTGGTGGCCGCGATGTGGGCGCCGCGCAGGTCCTCGATGCTCGTGATGGGCGACCCGGCCGGGACCAGGATCGCGGCCCAGGCGGGCTGGCTGTAGATGTCGATGACCTGGATGGGCGAGCCGTTGGAGCGCGCCAGGAGCGCCGCGCTGCCCGCGGTGGACCCCACGTCGATGGCGCCGGCGCGCAGCGCCTCGTTGGCCTTGTTGGAACCCGCCGACTGCGACCAGGTGACCGTCACGTCATCGCCGAGCGCCTCCTCGATCCAGCCCTGCTCCTTGATGACGAGGCTGAGCGGGTTGTAGGTGGCGAAGTCGATGTTCAGATGGTCCGAGCTCCAGGCGCCGTCGCGGTCCCCGGTCGAGCCGGGCGGCGCGTCCTCCCCCGCGCAGCCGGTGAGCACGAGCGCGGCGGTGACGGCGACGGACGCCAGGGCGGCCAGGGGCTTGTTCATGTCGTTTCCTTTGCTGTGGATGGGTGGGAAGGGATCAGGACGCCGAGCAGCTCGAGCAGCTCGGCGCGCAGGCGGGCCAGGTCGGGATCGGAGTGGTCGCGCGGGCGGGGCGCCGACACGGGCAGGACGGCGCGGATGGTCGCGCCCTCCCGGTCGGGCTCCTTGCCGAGCACCACGATGTGATCCGCGAGGGCCAGGGCCTCGTCGACGTCGTGCGTGACGAGCACGATGGTCGCGGGCTCGGCCGCGTGGATGTCGAGCAGCAGATCGTGCATGGTCAGTCGCGTGAGGGCGTCGAGCGCACCGAAGGGCTCGTCGAGCAGCAGGATGCCGGGGCCGCGTGCCAGCGCCCGCGCGAGCGAGGCGCGCTGGGCCATGCCTCCCGAGACCTGGCGGGGGCGCAGGGCGGCGGCTGCGCCGAGACCCACGAGCCGCAGGAGCTCCGAGACCCGCTCGCGGCCGGGCCCGCGGCCCGTGCCACGGGGCAGGCCGAGCTGCACATTGCGCGTGATGGTGCGCCACGGCAGCAGGCGGGGCTCCTGGAAGGCCACGGCGCACCGCTGATCCACCTCGGCGGCGGCTGTGCCGCCCAGCAGTACGAGCCCGTCATCGGCCGCGTCGAGTCCCGCGATGAGCCGCAGCAGCGTCGACTTGCCCGAACCCGAGGCCCCGAGCAGCGCGACGATCTCGCCCGCGCCGACCGTCAGGTCGACATCGCGGAGCACGAGTCGCTCGCCGCCGTGCGCGTCGGCGAACCGGCGGGCGATGCCGCGGAGTGCGACGCTCAGTGCGGGGGCGGTGGGCATGCGGGCGATGCTGCCCGAGGAATCCCCAGCGCAACAAATCCGCGTGTCACGCGGCGTGACAGCGCGTTATGCGGCGAAATCTGCCGTCACGCGGTGAAACAGTGCGTCACGCGCCGACTCATTCGCCGGACGCCGCGCCCTTGTCTCTGGCAATAGCCGCGAGGAGCCCGTTGAGGAAGCCCGCGGAGTCCTCCGTACTGAGCACGGTCGCCGACTCGACGGCCTCCGCGATCGCGACGCCGTCGGGCACCTCGTCGTTGTACAGGATCTCCCACGCCGCGAGCCGGGCGATCGCGCGGTCGAGCGCCGGCATCCGGTCGAGCGGCCAGCCCTGCGCGTGCGCGACGATCGCCTCGTCGAGTTCGGCGAGGTGCGCGTCGACGCCCTCGACGATCTCCCGGGCGTACTCCCAGGACGACGCCCGCTCGGGCCGGGCGGCGGCACGGCCCGCCTCCTCGTCGAGCATCGCGGCGATCGGCTGCTCCCGGATGTCGGCGCCGAACAGGATGTCGAGCGCGCGCTTGCGCGCCTTGGTCCGCGAGCTCACGGGTGGCGCATCAGTCGGTGACGCGGCCCAGGTACGACCCGTCTCGCGTGTCGACCTTGACCTTCGTGCCCTGCTCGAGGAAGAGCGGCACCTGGATCTCGTGGCCGGTCTCGAGGGTCGCGGGCTTCGTGCCGGCGCTCGAGCGGTCGCCCTGCAAGCCCGGCTCGGTGTAGGTCACCTCGAGCACGACCGAGGCGGGCAGCTCGACGTAGAGCGCTTCGCCGTCGTGCGTCGCGATCGTGACGTTCTGGCCCTCGAGCATGTAGTTCGCGGCGTCGCCCACGGTCGGGGCGGGCACGGTGACCTGCTCGTAGTCGCTCGTGTCCATGAAGACGAAGCCGTCGCCGTCGCGATACAGGTAGCTGTAGTCGCGGCGATCCACGGTCGCGAAGTCGATCTTGGTTCCCGCGTTGAAGGTGCGGTCGACGACCTTGCCGCTCGTGACGTTCTTGATCTTGGTGCGAACGAACGCGCCGCCCTTGCCTGGCTTGACGTGCTGGAACTCGACGACATTCCAGAGCTGGCCGTCGAGGTTGAGAACGGAGCCGTTCTTGATGTCGTTGGTCGTTGCCATGGCGTCGAGCCTACCGGGCGCTCAGCCGCCCGATCGCCGTGAGCGCGAGCAGGTACGAGTCGAAGCCCAGCCCGGCGATGACGCCCGTGGCGACGCCCGAGATGACGCTCGTGTGCCGGAATTCCTCCCGCGCGTGCGGATTCGAGATGTGCACCTCGATGAGCGGCAGGCCGGCCGTGGTGACGAGCGCGGCGGCGTCCCGGAGGGCGTAGCTGTAGTGCGTGAATGCGGCGGGGTTCAGGATGACGGGCTCGCCCGCGTCAACCGCCTCGTGCAGCCAGCCGATGAGCTCGGCCTCGTCGTCGGTCTGCCGCACGTCGATCTCGGTGCCCTCGGGCGCGTTCTCGGCCAGCAGCACGCGCAATGCCGACAGATCCTGCGCGCCGTACACCTCGGGCTCGCGGCTGCCCAGCCGCCCCAGGTTGGGTCCGTTGAGTACGAGCACGCGCGCCATGGTCACGAAGATAGCTCCTGGTAGGCGGCGAAGAGGAGGGACTCGTCGGGGCCCGAGAGCACCGTGGGGCGCGCGATGTCGTCCAGCACGATGAAGCGCATGAGGTCGCCGCGGGCCTTCTTGTCGCGCTTCATGGTCGCCAGCAGCGTGGGCCAGCGACCCGCCGGGTAGCTGGTGGGCAGGGAGAGCGACTCGAGGATGCTGCGGTGCCGTTCGACGGCCGCGTCGTCCAGGGAACGGGTCAGTCTCGACAGCTCGGCGGCGAACACCATGCCGATCGAGATCGCGGCCCCGTGCCGCCATCGGTAGCGCTCGGCGTGCTCGATCGCGTGGCCGAGGGTGTGCCCGTAGTTCAGGATCTCGCGCAGACCCGCCTCCCGGAAGTCCTCCCCCACGACCCGGGCCTTCATCCCGATCGCGAGCTCGACCGCGCGCCGGAACGCGGGCGACGCCGGGTCGGTGGCGGCATCCACGTCGGCTTCGATGAGGTCGAGGATCTCGGGCTCGGCGATGAAGCCCGCCTTGGCGACCTCCGCGTAGCCGGCCAACAGTTCGTTCCGGGGCAGCCCGTCGAGCAGGCTCAGATCGCACAGCACGGCCCGTGGGGCGTGGAAGGCGCCGACCAGGTTCTTGCCCTCGGCCGTGTTGATGCCGGTCTTGCCACCGACCGCGGCGTCGACCATGCCCAGAACGGTCGTCGGCACCTGGATGACGTCGACGCCGCGGAGCCAGGTCGCGGCCACGAAGCCCGCCAGATCGGTGGTGGCTCCCCCGCCCAGCCCGATGACGGCGTCGCTGCGCGTGAAGTCGGTCTGCCCCATGATCTGCCAGCAGAACGCGGCCACCTCGACGCGCTTGGCGCCCTCCGCGTCGGGCACCTCGGCCAGCAGCACCTGAACGCGCCCGGAGAGACGCTCGCGCAACTCCTCGGCCCGCGCGGCCAGCGCCGGCGCGTGCACGATGAGCACCTTGGTGGTGGCCGGGTCGAGTCGCGCTTCCACCTCGGCCAGCGCCCCGGTGCCGACGACGACCGAGTAGCCGGGCGTGCCCGCGACGGCGATCTCGGTCAGGCCGGAGTCCGCGCCCATTCGGCCACCTCCTCCGCGATCTCGTCATACGCACGGAACGAGGTGTCGACAACGATGTCGGAGACCGCGTCGTACAGATGCCTGCGCTCGTCGAAGATGCGCTGCCAGTCGTCCAGCCCGTTCCGGATGAGCGGCCGCTTGCCGCCGCCCAGGCGCCCTTCGACGGCACGCGGCTGGACCGTCAGGAACACGACCCGGTGATCGCGCAGATCCTCCAGGGTCCGGGCGTCGAGCACGGCGCCCCCGCCCAGCGACACCACGCCCTCTCCGGCCAGCGCCTCGGCCACCGCGGCGCGCTCGAGGTTCCGGAAATGCGGCTCACCGTGCTCGTGGAAGATGTCGGCGATCGGCCCGTGCTGGGCCACGACCATGCGGTCGGTGTCGCTGAACTCCGTGTCCAACAACCGGGCCACGCGCTTGCCGACCCGCGTCTTGCCCGCGCCCATCGGGCCCACGAGCACGACGACCGGCCGGCTGCTCATGCCTCGCCGGCGGGGCCGGATGCGGTGCGCAGCCCCTCGGGGATCGCGGCCAGGTAGGCGTCCAGGTTCCGCCGCGTTTCCGCGACCGCGTCGCCCCCGAACTTCTCCAGTGCGGCGTCAGCGAGCACGAGCGCGACCATGGCCTCGGCCACCACGCCCGCCGCGGGCACCGCGCACACATCCGAGCGCTGGTGGTGCGCCCCCGTGGCCTCCCCCGTCGCCACGTCGACCGAGCGCAGAGCATGCGGCACGGTGGCGATGGGCTTCATACCCGCACGGACGCGCAGCACGGTTCCGGTCGACATCCCACCCTCGGTGCCTCCCGCGCGATCGGTCAGGCGCGCAATGACGCCGTCCGCGGCGACGAGCTCGTCGTGCGCCTCAGAGCCCGGCCGGGTCGTGGTCAGGAACCCGTCGCCCACCTCGACGCCCTTGATGGCCTGGATGCCCATGAGCGCGCCGGCCAGGCGCCCGTCGAGCCGACGGTCCCAGTGCGTGTAGCTGCCGAGCCCCGGCGGCACCCCGTAGGCCAGCACCTCGACGACGCCGCCCAGGGTGTCGCCATCGTCGTGGGCGCGGTCGATGCGCTCGACCATGGCCTGCGAGGTCGCAGCGTGGAAGCAGCGAAGCGGGTCGGCGTCGAGGGCGGCCACGTCATCCGGGCCCGGCAGTGGGGACCCCTCGGGAACGCGGACGGTCTCGATCGCGAGCGTGTGGGAGACCAGCCGGATTCCGAGCTCGCCCAGGAACGCTCGCGCGACCGCACCCAGCGCGACCCGCGCCGCGGTCTCCCGGGCGCTGGCCCGCTCGAGCACGTTGCGCGCCTCGTCGAAGCCGTACTTCTGCATGCCGGTCAGATCGGCGTGCCCCGGCCGCGGTCGCGTGAGGGGGGCGCCGCGCCCCTTGGGCAGAGTCTCCGGGTCGACCGGCACGGCACTCATGACGTCGACCCAGCGCGGCCACTCCGTGTTGCCCACGCGCAGCGCCACCGGGCTGCCCATGGTGAGTCCGAACCGGATGCCACCCGAGATGCTGAGCTCGTCCTCCTCGAACTTCATGCGCGCCCCGCGGCCGTACCCGAGCTTGCGTCGCTGGAGGTCGGCCTGGATCTGCTCGGGCGACACGGGGACACCCGCGGGCAGGCCCTCGAGGATCGCGACCAGCTCGGGGCCGTGCGACTCCCCCGCGGTCAACCAGCGCAGCATCCCTCCATCCTGGCAGTCTCAGCCCCCGATGGCGGACCGCATGGCGGTCAGCACCTGGTTCTCGCGCTCGAGCACGCCATCCTCGGCACCCGTGACGAAGATGCGCACCTGCCCGATCGCCTGGTGCAGCAGCAGTTGACGCCCGTCGATCACGGTGCCCCCCGAAGCCGCCCAGGCGCGCGCCCGGGGCGTGGGCCATGGGTCGTAGGCCACGTCGAAGAGCACGGCCGAGCGGCGCACCCCGTCCGGGTATCCGGGTTCCGCATCCGCGTCGCCGGGCAGGGTCGAGATGACGACGTCCGGCGGGTCATCGGAGGGCACCGGCTCATCCCACGACCGCACGGCGAGCTCGACTCCGGACCGCGCGGCGATGTCTCGCAATCCGTCCGCCCGGGAGGGATCGCGCGCCCGCACGAGCGCGCCCGTCGCGCCGAGCGCGCCCACGGCCGCGATCGCGGAGCCCGCGGTTGCCCCGGCGCCGAGCACCTCGACGCGGGCGAGCGACTCCACCCCGGCCTCGCGGAAGGCGGCCACGAATCCCGGGACGTCCGTGTTGAAGCCGCGCAGCATCCCGGCCACGTGCAGCACAGTGTTGGCGGCGCCCACCCGGTCGACCACAGGCGAACGCGTCGCCAGCAGCGGCAGCACCTCGCGCTTGAGCGGCATGGTGAGCGAGAGCCCGCGCCAGGACGAGTCCAGACCGCCGAGGAACCCGGCCAGCTCGCCGGAGGCCACCTCGACCGCGTCGTAGCTCCAGTCCAGTCCGAGCACCTCATAGGCGGCCCGGTGCAGCGCGGGCGAGAGCGAGTGTGCGATCGGCGACCCCAGCACCGCGAGGCGGGCCGGGGCGCCGGTCGGCGTCACGCGCAGTACGCGGCGTTCTCGGAACTCGCCCGGCACCAGGCCCGGAGCTGCTCGACCGCCGCATAGTGCTCGTCCGCCGTGACCGAGAACACGGTCTCGCCGGTCTTGAGGTTGATGGGCACGAAGAACAGCCAGTCCCCGTCGGCCGGGTGGATGGCGCCGTCGATGGCGGCGTCGCCCGGGTTGCCGATCGGTCCGTAGGGCAGCCCCGCGTTCGCGTAGGTGTTCCACTTATTGCTCTTGTCCGCGCGCTCGGCGTCGGTCGTCCACACCGTGTGCGTGTTGCCGGTGCCGTAGGCCACGGTCGCGTCCGACTCCAGGTGCATGCCCTGGTCGAGGCGGTTGAGGAAGACCCGCCCGATCTTGGCCATGTCCGTGGAGTTCTGGCCGGCCTCGCGCTGGATGATCGAGGCCAGGATCACGGTCTTGACGCGGTCCTTGGGTTCGACGCCCGCGGCATCCAGCCGGGTGATCGCCTCGGAGACCAGGCGCTGCAGCGCCTCCTCGGCCGTCGTGCCCGGGTCGAAGTCGTAGGTCGCCGGGAACAGGAAGCCCTCGATGCTGTGGGCCTCCTTGGGCACGCCGTAGGACGTGTAGTCCTTCGCGGCCGCCTGGATGTCCTCGACGGGCAGTTCGAGGGCGGACGCCAGCAGTGCGTACACGTCGACCGCCGCCGTGCCCTCGGGGATGGTCACCGAGTTCAGGATCTTGTTGGCCGGGTTCTGCAGGGCGGCGACGGCCGATTCCGCGCTCATCTCCTGCTGCAGCGAGTAGTTGCCCGGCTGGAACGAGATCTCCGGGTTGGCGAGCAGGTAGTTGTAGGTGGCGTCGAAGGTCATCGTGACGCCCTTGTTGTAGAGCTCCTTCGCCACGTCGCTGCCGATGTCGCCGGACTGGATGATGACGATCGCCTCGACGCCGTTGCCGGATCCCGCGAAGTCGTTCGGGATCTCCCAGCCCAGGATCTCGCGGACCTTGTCCTCATGGTTAGTCCATGCCCAGATGCCCGCGCCCCCGATCATGGCGAAGATGGCGGTGACCGCGACGAGCCAACCGATCCAGCGCTTGCTGCGGGGGGCGCCCGGGCCGCGCGAACCTCGGCGTCCCCCGTCGCGCCGGTTGCTCGGAACCAGGCCCGCGCCGCGCGGGGGCTGGCCCGGGCGGATCTGCACCTCGGACTGGATCGGAACGGCCGCCGTCGCGGTCGCCTCGGCCGCCGCGACCGCGAACGGGTCGGACAGGCGCGCGGTCGGGAATTGCGGTGAGACGGGCTCGACCGAGGCGGGTGCCTCGGGCGTCGCCTGCCGGGTCGGTTGGGCCCCGGCGGGTCCGAAGATGTCGTCCCAGTTGGTGTTCTCGTCAGGCACGGATTGGCTAGCTTTCGTACGGGTCGACCACCGCGCCCGGCGGTGAAGCCGCCGCGCGCTCGGAGTCGAGGGCGTTCTGGAGGATGATAACAGCGGCCACCTGGTCGATCACCGGACGCGCCGCCCGTGCGCGCCGTCCCGACTCGCGCAGCGCGCGCTGCGCCGTGACGGTGCTCAGGCGCTCGTCCACGAGGCGCACGGGGATGCCGCCCTCAGCCGCCAGCGCCGCCGCGAAATCGCGCGCATCGGCCGTCGACGCCGTGTCCGTGCCGTTGAGCGAGAGCGGCAGCCCGACCACGAACTCGATCGCCTCGAACTCCGCGGCGAACGCCCGCAAGGCGTCGATGGTGCCGTCCCCGCGGGGAAGCGTCTCCACCGGGGTAGCGAGCAGGCCGTCCCGATCGCAGCGCGCCACGCCCACCCGGGCGCGGCCGACATCCACGCCGAGGCGCACGCCGGGTCGCATGTCAGCCCTTCAGGGCCGACCGGATGCCATCCAGGGCCGCCCCGATCGCCGACGCGTCACTGCCGCCGCCCTGCGCGAGGTCGTCCTTGCCGCCCCCGCCTCCGCCCAGGATCCCCGCCGCAACCTTGGCCAGTGCGCCCGCCTTGGCGCCATGCTCGCGTGCGGCGGCCGTCGTGGCGACGATGACCGCGGGCTTGCCCCCGGCGCGCGCTGCGAGGGCGACCACGGCCGACTCGGATGCCAGACGCTCGCGCACCCCGGTCACGACGGCGCGCAGATCGTCGGCCGAGGCGAGCTCACCGAGGTCGTCCACGACCGCGAGGTAGTCGCCCACGCGCGCCGCGGCGTCGGCCAGCGCGGGCACCCGGCCGGAGAGTCGGCTCGCCTCGAAGGAGGCGATCTTCTTTTCGGCCGCCTTGAGCTCGGCCACGAGAGACGCGATGCGCTCCGGCAACTGCTCCCGGGGCGACTTGAGGTTCGCCGTCAGCTGCGCGACGATCGCGCGCTCGGCGGCCAGGTCGCGGAACGCCTCGAGCCCGACGAGCGCCTCGACGCGGCGGTTCGTCGCTCCCACGCTCGCCTCGCTGACCAGATTGACCAGCCCGACCTCCGCCGACCGGCTCACATGGATGCCGGCGCACAACTCGCGCGACCACGGACCCCCGATGTCGACCATGCGGACGGTGTCGCCGTACTTCTCGCCGAACAGCGCCATCGCGCCGGCGGCCTTCGCCTCGTCCAGAGGCAGGATACGCGTGGTCACCTCGAGGTTGTCGCGCACCGCGTTGTTGGCGATCTCCTCGACCTCGGAGCGCGTGTCGGCGCTCAACGCCTGATTCCAGGAGAAGTCGAGCCGCAGGTACCCGGCCTTGTTGAACGAGCCGCTCTGGTGCGCCTCCGGGCCGAGAGTCTGGCGCAGCGCGGCGTGCACCAGATGGGTGGCCGAATGCGCCTGCGCCGCACCGTGGCGGTAGACCGGGTCCACGACGCTCGTCGCGACGGCGCCGACGCCCACCTCGCCCGAGCGCACGCGCACGGTGTGGCTGATGAGCCCCTTGACCGGCCGCTGCACATCGAGCACCTCGAGGTCGAATCCATCGCCCTCGATCGATCCCTGGTCGGCGGCCTGACCACCGGATTCGGCATAGAGCGCGGTCTCGGCGAGGATGACCTCCGCGGTCTGACCGGTCGTCGCGCGGTCCGCCGGGACGCCGTCGACCAGGATCCCGAGGACGCGCGACTCGGTCTCGAGCGCGTCGTAGCCGGTGAAGACCGTCTCGCCCTGCGCGCGCAGGTCGGAGTACACGCTCAGATCGGCCAGGGCGCCCTTCTTGGCCCGTGCGTCGGTCTTGGCCCGCTGGCGCTGCTCGTCCATGAGTCGGTCGAACTCGACGCGGTCGACGCTGAGCCCCGCCTCCTCGGCGATCTCGAGCGTCAGGTCGATCGGGAAGCCGAAGGTGTCGTGCAGCAGGAACGTCGTGTCGCCCGGGAGCACCTTCGCCCCGGCCTTCCGCGCCTTCTCGACCGCCGTGTCGAGGATGGTCGTGCCGGAGGCGAGCGTCTGGAGGAAGGTCTCCTCCTCGGCCAGCGCGAGGCGCGATGTGCGCTCCCACTGCTCCTCGACGTCCGGGTAGGCGTCGCGCATCGCCACGCGGGAGGCATCGAACAGCTCGGCGAAGCTGGGCGCATCCACCCCGAGCAGGCGCATGGCTCGAACCACGCGGCGCAGCAGCCGACGCAGGATGTAGCCGCGCCCCTCGTTGCCAGGCACGACCCCGTCGGTCATGAGCATGAGACCCGAGCGCACGTGATCCGCGATCACGCGCATGCGCACGTCGTCGTCGTGGTCCGTACCGTACGCGCGCTTCGACAGCTGCGAGGCGACGTCGAGCACCGGGCGCACCTGGTCGATCTCGTACATGTTGTCGACGCCCTGCTTGAGGAACGCGACCCGCTCCATGCCCATGCCGGTGTCGATGTTCTTCTTCGGCAGTTCGCTGACGATCGTGAACTCGGTCTTGCTCTTCACATCGGCCAGCAGGAACTGCATGAAGACGAGATTCCAGATCTCGATGTAGCGGTTGTCGTCGACCGCCGGACCGCCCTCCTTGCCGTAGGCGGGGCCGCGGTCGAAGTAGATCTCGCTGCACGGACCGCCGGGGCCGGGCTGGCCGGTGTGCCAGTAGTTGTCGGCGCGACCGAGGCGCTGGATGCGCGACTCGGGCACGCCCGCGACCTTCTGCCACAGCGCGTGGGCCTCGTCATCCTCCTCGTAGACCGTGACCCACAGATCCTTGGGCTCGAAGCCGAGTCCACCGTCCGTCTCGGATGTCGTGAGCAGCTCCCAGGCATAGGCGATCGCCTGCTCCTTGAAGTAGTCGCCGAAGCTGAAGTTGCCGTTCATCTGGAAGAACGTGCCGTGCCGCGTGGTCTTGCCGACCTCCTCGATGTCGAGGGTGCGGATGCACTTCTGCACACTCGTGGCGCGCGGGAACGGCGCCGGCACCACGCCCGTGAAGTACGGGATGAAAGGCACCATGCCCGCGACCGTGAACAGCAGTGCGGGATCGTCGCTCACGAGCGACGCGGAGGGCACGACCGTATGGCCGCGCTCACCGAAGAAGGTGAGCCAGCGGCGCTGGATATCGGCGGTCTGCAACGGATGCGGCGGCTTACTTGAGGAAGTCGTCCGCGGCGTCGCGGAGCTCGGCCTCCCGTGCCTTGTACCCGTCGACCACGGCGCTGCCGAACTCGCGGGCCTTGGCGTCGACGTCCGCGAAGAACTTGGCGCCCTCGGGTGTCTTCGCGATCTGGTGCGCCGCGACGAACCCCGCAGCCGCACCGACGGCCAGCAGAAGGATGCCCTTCATGGTGTGCTCCTCAGCTCGGATCGAACGTGTCCAGCTTACGCGCGCGCCCCGGCCAGCGGCCGGGATGCGTGCTAGCGGGCTGCGTAGTACTCGACGACGAGCTGGACCTCGGCCGTCACCGGCACCTCGGCGCGCTTGGGGCGGCGCACGAGGCGGGCGTGCAGCTTGTCGAGCTCGACCTCGAGGTAGCCCGGGGTCTTGGGCAGCACGTCGACGTGGCCACCGGCCGCGGCGACCTGGAAGGGCTCCAGGCCCTCGCTGCGCTCCTTGACGTGGATGAGCTGGCCCGGCTTCACGCGGAACGACGGGCGGTCCACGAGCTTGCCGTCGACCAGGATGTGGCGGTGCACGACCAGCTGGCGCGCCTGCGCCGTGGTGCGCGCGAACCCGGCGCGCAGGACGAGGGCGTCGAGGCGCATCTCGAGCAGCTCGACGAGGTTCTCACCGGTCAGGCCCGGCTGACGCCGCGCCTCGTTGAAGACCAGGCGCAGCTGCTTCTCGCGGATGCCGTACTGCTCACGCAGGCGCTGCTTCTCGCGCAGACGGACCGCGTAGTCGCTGTCGGCCTTGCGCTTGGTGCGACCGTGCTCACCCGGAGCGTAGGGGCGCTTCTCGAGGTACTTGGCGGCCTTGGGCGTCAGCGGGATGCCGAGCGCACGGGAGAGGCGGACCTTGCGGC
Source organism: Microbacteriaceae bacterium (assembly GCA_019638805.1). GTDB lineage: Bacteria > Actinomycetota > Actinomycetes > Actinomycetales > Microbacteriaceae > JBDSKH01. Next base: position 37,860 of record JAHBTA010000002.1, read on the forward strand.
GGTCCTGAGACTTCGTGGGCATGCGTGTTCCTTCGCAACGTGGACGCGTCGATCGCGACTCACGGACGTGCACCGCCCTCTCCCCGTAGCCCAGGCCGCACGTCGCGGCGAACCTGGCGGGCGCGCCTTCAGGAAGACGCGGTGAGAGGGGATGTGTCCGTCATCCAGACGAACCCGGCGAGTTTACCAGAAGCCCACGATCGCGACGTAGTCGCCCTCGCTCCAGTCGCCGAACGAGGAGAAGAGCGAGGAATACCAGATCGTGTAGGCGTCGATGTCATCCGCCGTCACCGCCGACGAGACGAAGATCGAGCCGTCGACGTCGCCATCCGAGAAGTCCGCGGCGGCAGCTTCGGGGAAGGAGGTGATCCACGACCACTGCGGCGACCCGTCATCGACCGGGTCGAAGGCCCAGCCGGCGGGCTCGAGCGCGGCGCGCACGTCGGTGCCGGGGTCATCCACCTCGGTCGCCGGGAGCGCGTAGTAGGTCGTGTAGCTCGTGCTCTTGTAGAAGCACCAGCCGTCGGGAAGAGAGGCCCCGAGGAACGCGGCCGGGTCGGCGACCGCCGCGAGGTCGGAGCCCGAGGGCACCGGGCAGCCGGCGGCGTCGAACGAGTCGCCGTACCAGGCGGGCACCGGGCCGGCCGGAACCGAGGGCGTGTCGGGGGTCTCCGGGTCGTCGACGACGGGGGTCGACGGGGTGGAGCAGCCGGCAAGGACAAGACCCGCTGCGAGAGCGAGGCCGGCGGACAGGGCGATCCGGGGTGCTGCGACGCGCATGCGAGCCTCCTTCGGCACGAAACGGGATGCTCGAATCATGCCACACGCCCCCTGGCGACGGACGTCATCCGCCGCGAAGGATCGCGCGGATGCGCTCGAGCCGCGTCGCCAGATCCCGCTCATACCCACGGCCCGTGGGCGTGTAGTACTCGGTGCCCGCGAGCTCGTCCGGCAGGTACTGCTGCGCAGCGACGCCGTGCTCGGAGTCGTGCGCGTACAGGTAGCCCTTCCCGTGGCCCAGGCGCTTCGCTCCGGGATAGTGGGCGTCGCGCAGGTGAACCGGGACCCGTCCGATGCGACCGGCGCGGACATCCGCGATCGCCTGATCGAGTGCCGTGTACGACGCGTTGGACTTGGGGGCCGTCGCCAGGTAGACGACCGCCTCGGCGAGCAGGATGCGGCCCTCGGGCATGCCGATGAGCTGGACACCCTGCGCGGCGGCCACCGCGATCGGCAGCGCCTGGGGGTCGGCCATCCCGATGTCTTCGGCGGCGGAGATCATGACCCGCCTCGCGATGAACCGCGGGTCCTCCCCCGCCTCGATCATGCGGGCCAGGTAGTGCAGGGCGGCGTCCGGGTCGGAGCCGCGGATGGACTTGATGAACGCGCTGATGACGTCGTAGTGCTCGTCGCCCTGCCGGTCGTAGCGCAGCAGCGCCCGGTCGACGGTAGCCGCGACGAGTTCTGCCGTGATGGCGCCTCCGGATTCCTCCGCTGCCGCCGCAGATGCCTCCAGTGCCGTCAGGGCGCGCCGGGCGTCTCCGGACGCGAGCCGCACGAGGGCGGCCCGCGCATCCGCGGTGAGCTCGACCCGGCCCCCGAGCCCGCGCTGGTCGTCGACGGCGCGGTCCAGCAGCGCGCCCAGGTCGTCCTCGGAGAGCGGCTCGAGGGTGAGCAGGAGCGAACGCGAGAGCAAGGGCGAGATCACCGAGAACGACGGATTCTCGGTGGTCGCCGCGACCAGGATGACCCAGCCGTTCTCGACCCCGGGCAGAAGCGCGTCCTGCTGGGCCTTGGTGAAGCGGTGGATCTCGTCCAGGAACAGCACGGTCGAGACGCCGTACAGATCGCGGTCTGCACGCGCCTTCTCCATGACCTCGCGGACGTCTTTCACCCCCGCGGTCACGGCCGAGAGCTCGACGAACCGGCGGCCCGAGCTGCGCGCGATGGCGTGCGCGAGCGTGGTCTTCCCGGTGCCGGGCGGGCCCCACAGGATGACGGATACCGCACCCTGCTCGCCCGAAGCGTCTTCGGCGAGTTTGACCAGGGGCGAGCCGGGAACCAGCAGGTGGCGCTGACCCGCGATCTCGTCGAGGGAGCCGGGACGCATGCGCACCGCAAGCGGCGTGACACCCGCGCGGAGTCCTGGCTGCCCGCTCATGCGTCCACAGTAGCCGCGGGCGCCCACGGGGTTTTGGCCGCCCTCCAGGGGGCTGGATAGGGTGCTCTGGTGGCATCCAGCAGGCAGCAGCGCGAGCAGCGCGAGGCACGCGACCGACTCCAGCGTTACCAGGCCCGCCAGGAGGTGCACGAGCACCAGCGCCGGCGCCGCGTTCGCGACAACGTGATCGCCATCGCGGGTGTCGCTCTCGTGGCGACGCTCGCCGCCCTCACCCAGGTCTTCTACTTCAGCGCCGGCCCCGGTGCCCCCACCGCCGAGCCTTCCGCCTCCGCCTCGCCGGACGAGGGCCTCAACGTGGGCGCCCCGGACGCATCCCTCGCCGAGGGACGCACCTGGACGGGCGAGCTCGTCCTCAACGGGGACATCACGCTGGGAATCGAACTGGATGGCGCCCTCGCCCCGCAGGCGACCGCCGGTTTCGTTCAGGACGTTCGCAACGGCTACTACCCGGGCAAGACCTGCCACCGCCTGGCATCGAGCGACGGGTTCGCGTTCCTGCAGTGCGGGTCGATCGACGGCACGGGCTCGCCCGATCCGGCCTTCTCCTACGGACCGGTCGAGAACGCACCCGCCGACAACGTGTACGCGGCGGGCACGATCGCCATGGCCCGAGCCGGCGACGACGCCTACAGCAACGGCCACCAGTTCTTCATCGTGACCGACACCACGACTCTCGGATCGGACAGCGCGGGTGGATACACGGTCGTGGGACGGGTCACGAGCGGGCTCGAGCAGCTCATCGAGCAGGTCACCTCGCAGGGCATCGACGTGATCGGTCAGGACGGCGTGACCGGTACGCCGAAGGTGCCCACGAGCATCACCTCGGTCACCCTCGAGTAGCCCGCCGCGAGCCGTCTCCGGCGGTGGCGGCGGCCTCTGGGCCGTGCAATAGGCTGGTGGGCGCCCCGGCGAGAGGCGGCCGGGACCGACGGCAAGGTGATGACCGTGACGAGCAGCGAACAGGCACCATGGGGCCGCGTCGACGACGACGGAACCGTGTACGTGCGCGAGGCGGATGGCGAACGCGCCGTCGGCCAGTACCCCGATGCGACGCCGGAAGAGGCGCTGGCCTACTTCGAGCGCAAGTTCACCGAGCTGGCCGGCCAGGTCGGGCTGCTCGAGCAGCGCGTGCGCGGCGGAGCCCCTGCACAGGACGTCGCGAAGGCCATCGCGCACCTCACCGAGACCGTGGCAGGGGCCAACGCCGTGGGCGACCTCGCGGGGCTCACCGAGCGTCTCACCAAGCTCTCCGGGAGCGTGGGCGAACTCACCGAGAAGCAGTCGGCGGAGGCCAAGGCCGCTGTCGCCCAGGCGCTGGCCGATCGCGAGGCCCTCGTCGTCGAGGCGGAGACCCTGGCGGCGCAGGACCCGGCGAAGGCGCAGTGGAAGCAGGTCAGCGCCCAGCTCGATGCGCTCTTCGCCCGCTGGCAGGCCGCCCAGAAGGACGGCCCGCGGCTGCCCAAGGCCGAGAGCAACGAACTCTGGAAGCGCTTCCGCACGGCGCGCGGCACGATCGAGGGTCACCGCAAGGCCTTCTACGCCGAGCTCGACGGGGTGCACAAGGAGGCCCGCGGCCGCAAGCAGGAGCTCGTGGATCGCGCAGAGGCGCTCGCCTCTCGCGGGTCGGCCGCGATCCCGGACTACCGTCGCCTGGTCGACGAGTGGAAGGGTGCCGGCCGTGCCGGCAAGCGTGCCGATGACGCGCTGTGGGAGCGCTTCAAGGCCGCGGGCGATGTGCTGTTCGCCGCGAAGGCCGAGCAGGACGCGATCGAGAACGAGGAGTTCGCCGGCAACCTGGAGCGCAAGAACGAGCTCCTGGTGGAGGCCGAGAAGCTCCTGACCGTGACGGATGTCGCCAAGGCCAAGCAGGCCCTGCTCGACATCCAGCGGCGCTGGGACGCGATCGGCAAGGTGCCCCGCGACGCGATCCGGTCGGTCGAGGACCGCCTGCGCAAGGTGGAGTCGCACGTTCGCAAGCTCGACGAGGACAACTGGAGCCGCACCGACCCGGAGAAGGCGGCGCGCTCGGAGGGGCTGGCAAGCCAGCTCACGAGCGCGATCGAGAAGCTCGAGCGCGAGCTCGCCGAGGCCACGGCGCAGGGGGACGCGCGCAAGATCAAGGACGCCGAGGAGGCTCTCGCCGCCCGGCGCGTGTGGTTGCAGGCGCTCGGTTCGTAGCCGCTCAGGGATTCCGCAAGACTTCTTGCACAATTGATGTTGTGCATCTAGTCTGGGGCACGTGACCGACCTTCCGGAGCCCGAACGCTCGCGCATCGATGTGCGCGACCCGCGCGCTATGCGTGCCCTCGCCAATCCCCTGCGGCTGACCCTGCTCGGGCTGCTTCGGCGCGACGGACCCCATTCGGTGGGCGATCTCAGCTCGCTGGCGGATGCGGCGCCCGGTTCAGTCAGCTACCACCTGTCGGTCCTTGAGGAGTTCGGTTTCGTCACCCAGGCCCCCGAGCTTGCGCGCGATGGGCGCGAGCGGTGGTGGCGGGCAACGCACGATTTCACGCAATTCGACCCGGGCGAGCTCCTCGCCGACCCGGAGGCCGCTGCCGCCGCGCGCGTCATGCGCCAGGGCTTCCTCCAGCACCACCTCGCCGAGGAGCTGGCCTACCTGGACGCCGAGCCTGGCCTCCCGCGCGAATGGGTGGATGCCGCCACGTCGGGCGACACGCTCGCCTACCTGACGCCCGACGAGCTGCGCGAACTGAGTACGGAGCTCGACGCGCTCGCCCTGCGCTGGACCCGGCCGCGCGAGGGCGCCTCCCCCGGGGCGCTCCCGGTGCGCGTCATCTACTCCGCCTTCCGCCAGCCGTGAACCCCGTCCAGGCCGAGGTGCGGGAGTCGGTCCGGCGCCGCTCCCCGCTGGTGGCACTGCTTGCGGCCGACGGCGTCTCCCGCGCCGGCAACGCCATCACGCTCATCGCCGTGCCGCTGTACGTGCTGAACGATTCCGGTTCCGCCCTCTCCACCGGAGTCGCGGGCGTGTTCGCGACTCTGCCGGTCATCATCGGCGGAACCCTCGGCGGCGCACTGGCCGACCGGATCGGATGGCGCCGGACGAGTGTCCTGGCCGATGCGGCGAGCGGGATCACCGTGCTGGCGATCCCGGTGCTCGCGGCCGCGGGCGCACTCCCGTTCCCGCTGCTGCTCGCCCTGGTCTTCGCCAGCAACCTGCTCGATACACCGGGATCGACCGCGCGCGTGGCCCAGCTGCCCGAACTGGCCGAGCTCGCCCGTACCCCGCTGACGCGAGCCGCGGGGGCGCACGCCACGATGCAGCGCACCGCCATGATGCTCGGCTCCGGGGTCGCGGGCGCCCTCGTCGCGCTCGTGGGCCCTGCGAACGCCCTCTACGCCAACGCTCTGTGCTTCGCGATCTCGATCGTCGTCACCCTTGCCCGCGTACCCCGCGACACGCACCGGGATGCGACCGAGGAGGCGGGAGAACGCTCGGGCCGTCTCCCGGAATTGGTGGCCGGGTTGCGCTTCGTCGCGACCACTCCCCTGGTTCGCGCGGTCGTGATCCTCGTCGTCATCACCAATCTGGTGGATGCGGCGGGCCTGACCGTGCTCAAACCCGTCTATGCGCACGGCCTCGGCGACGGAGGAGCCGTGCTGGGCGTCATGCTCGCCTGCTTCGCCGGGGGCGCCCTGACCGGCGCAGCGCTCTTCGGCGTGTTCGGGCACCGGCTGCCCCGGCGACCGCTTTTCGTGGTGCTCTTCCTGTTCGCGGGCGTACCGCCCTATCTCGTGCTGGCGCTCGACGCGCCTCTGTCGATCGCGTTCGCCGTGCTCGCACTCGCCGGGCTCGCGGCCGGTCCGCTCAACCCGCTCATCGATACCGCGCTCTTCGAAGTCGTGCCCGTCGCGTTACGGGCCCGGGTGTTCGGCGCCATCTCGACCGGTGTCGCCGCCGGCATGCCCCTCGGAAGCCTTCTGGCCGGGCTCGGCGTGGCGCACCTGGGACTCACGGCCTCGCTGGTGATCGCGGCCGGGGTGTATCTGGTGGCGATCCTCGGAACGTCCTTCGGGCGGCGCTGGCGCGGATTCTGAGCGTCGTCCACAGGCGCGGTATTCCACCGATCGCGTCACCTCCGCTCCTGAGCTCCGCGCAGGATCCACGATGGACTCGTGACGCCCCTCCCGCCCGTGCTCGGCTCCGCCGATCTGCCGCTGGCCGAGCGGATGGCGGCGCGGCTCGACGGCGAGCTCTACGCACTGGGCTCCGGCCACTGTCCCATCGATGAGCCCTCGTCACCCGCATTGCGGCTGGCCGCGATCCTGACCGATCGATCGCCGGCGCTCGTCGCCGAGCTCTCCACCGCGGCCTGGGTCTGGACCGCAATCGCGCCGCCGGCCCGCGGCCTCGAGCTGTGCGTGCCCAGTGGCACGCGTGCACATCGGGCTGCCGACCCGGAGATCGTGGTGCGGGAGGTCGTGCACCATCCGGGTGATGTCGCCCTCCTGGGCCATCACCGGGTGACCACCCCGATGCGCACGGCGCTCGACCTGGCGCGGGTGCGCATCCGCTTCGAGCAGGCCGAGTGCATTGCGGTTCGCGGGCTCGCCGCGGTCGGCGGGTTCGACCGCGACGCCTGCGTGGCCGCGCTGCGCGCGCGACGCAATCTCCCGGGGCGCACGGAGGCCATCCGGAGGCTGAACGAGGCCTTCGGGATCAGCCTCCGTTGACCCGGTAGGCGTCGTAGACGGCCTCGATGCGCCGGACGGCTCCCAGCAGGCGATCCAGGTGCACGGTGTCGCTCATCTCGAAAACGAAGCGGCTGAGCGCGAGCCGGTCGCTCGAGGTCGACACGGTCGCCGAGAGGATGTTGACGTGGTGCTCGGAGAGCACGCGCGTCACATCGGAGAGGAGTCCGCCGCGGTCCAGTGCCTCCACCTGGATCTGCACGAGGAAGACGCCGGAGGAGGTTCCCGCCCATTCGACGTCGATCATGCGATCCGGCTCGGCGAGCAGTCCCTTGACGTTGAGACAGCTCGCCTGGTGCACCGAGACACCCGCGCCGCGCGTCACGAAGCCCACGATCTCGTCGCCCGGAACCGGCGTGCAGCATTTCGCGAGCTTGACCAGGATGTCGGGGGCACCCCGCACGAGGACCCCGGAGTCGCTCGACCGGAGCTGGCGTGCACGACCCTTGGGCGTGAACGGGCGCTCCGCCTCATCGGCGTCGGGTTCGCCCTGCACCGAGGCGACGATCTTCTCCAGCACCGACTGGTTGGAGATGTGACCCTCGCCCACGGCGGCGTAGAGGGCGTCCACGCTCTCGTATCGCATCAGCGCGGCGACCTCGGCCACCACATCCTGGCTCATGAGCTTCTGGAGGGGCAGGTTCTGCTTGCGCATCGCGCGGGCGATAGCGTCCTTCCCCTGCTCGATGGCCTCCTCGCGGCGCTCCTTGGTGAACCATCCGCGGATCTTGTTGCGCGCTCGGGCGCTCTTGACGAAGTTCAGCCAGTCCTTGCTGGGACCGGCGTCCGGGTTCTTCGAGGTGAAGACCTCGACGGAATCGCCCGAGTTCAGCACCGAGTCCAGCGGAACGAGGCGCCCGTTGACCTTCGCGCCCATGGTGCGGTGGCCGATCTCGGTGTGCACCGCGTAGGCGAAGTCGACCGGGGTCGCCCCGGCGGGCAGGCCGATGACCTTGCCCTGCGGGGTGAAGACGTAGACCTCCTTGGCGCCGATCTCGAACCGCAGGTTGTCCAGGAACTCGCTCGGGTCGGCGGTCTCGGACTGCCAGTCGGAGATGTGGGCGAGCCAGGCCATCTCGGTGCCCTGCTCGGCGCGGTCGTCCGACCGGCCGGAGTTCACCCGCTCCTTGTACTTCCAGTGCGCCGCCACGCCGTATTCGGCCCGCTGGTGCATCTCGTGCGTGCGGATCTGGATCTCGATGGGCCGCCCCTTGGGCCCCACGACCGTCGTATGCAGCGACTGGTACAGGTTGAACTTGGGCGTCGCGATGTAGTCCTTGAACCGGCCCGGGATCGGGTTCCAGCGCGCGTGGATGGCGCCCAGCACGGCGTAGCAGTCGCGGATGTTGTTGACCAGCACCCGGATGCCCAGAAGGTCGTAGATCTCGGTGAACTCGCGACCGCGCAGCACCATCTTCTGGTAGATCGAGTAGTACTGCTTGGGGCGTCCGGCCACCTCGCCCTTGATCTTGGCGGACTTGAGGTCCTCCTTGACGGCGTCGATGACCTCCTGCACGAACTCGTCGCGCTCTGGGGTCCTGGCCTTGACGAGGCTCTCGATCTCCACGTAGAGCTTGGGGTGCAGCACGGCGAAGGACAGGTCCTCGAGCTCCCATTTGATGGCCTGGATTCCGAGGCGATGCGCGAGCGGCGCGTAGATCTCGAGCGTCTCCTGCGCCTTGCGCTGGGCGGTCTCGGGCGAGACGAAACCCCAGGTCCGCGCGTTGTGCAGCCGGTCGGCCAGTTTGATGACGAGCACGCGGATGTCCTTGGACATCGCCACGATCATCTTGCGGACGGTCTCGGCCTGCGCGCTGTCGCCGTACTTGAGCTTGTCGAGCTTGGTCACGCCGTCGACGAGCATGGCCACCTCGTCACCGAAATCGGCGCGCAGCATGTCGAGGGTGTAGTCGGTGTCCTCGACCGTGTCGTGCAGCAGCGCCGCCGCGATCGTCTTGGACCCGATCCCTAGTTCGGCCAGGATCTGGGCCACCGCGACCGGATGCGTGATGTAGGGCTCCCCCGACTTGCGGGTCTGGCCGGTGTGCGCCTGCTCGGCCGCGGCGTAGGCGCGCTCGATGAGGGCGACATCAGCCCTCGGGTGATGGGAGCGCACGGTCTTCAGCAGCCGATTGACCGCACCGACCGGCTGGGCGCGCGAGAACAGCCGGGGCAGCACCTTGCGCAACGTCGCGGTGCTGGTCGCCGCCTGGGTATCGCTCACCGGCTCGCCTCCGCTCTCGTGCCGAATTCTACGAGGGGGATGCGATGGCCGCCGGTTCGCGCGCGCTCGGCCGGGTCAGGCGCTCGTGTTCGCGACGCTGCGGGCGCGGATTCCGAGGGTGCGCTTGTCGCGCGCGGCGATGTCCGGCTCGTGCTCCCGGAACAGGGCGTACAGCGGCGCCGCCACGAAGGGCGTCGAGTAGGTACCGATCAGGGTTCCCACCAGCAGAGCGAGCGAGATGTCCCGCAGGGTGTCCGCCCCGAGCACGAACGACCCCAGGAAAAGGATCGACGCGACCGGAAGGGCGGCCACGACACCCGTGTTGATCGAGCGCACGAGCGTCTGGTTGACCGCGAGGTTGACGGTCTCGCCGAACGTCCTGGTCGGCTCGTCGCCCATCTCGGAGGTGTTCTCGCGCACCTTGTCGAAGACCACGACGGTGTCGTAGAGCGAGAAGCCCAGGATGGTCAGGAAGCCGATGATCGCGGCGGGCGTGATCTCGAATCCGGTGGCCGCGTACACCCCGACCGTGATGACCACGTCGTGCAGCAGGGCGAGCATGGCCGCGACCGACATCTTCCAGGTCCGGAAGTAGATCGCCATGAGCACGGTCGCGAGGCCGAGGAATACCGCGAGGCCGAAGAGGGCCTGGCGCGTGATGTCGGCGCCCCAGCTGGCCCCGATGAACGAGTCGTCGACGGTCTCGGTGTCGTACGCGTCGCGCAGCGCGTCGGCCACCTGCTGGGTCTCGTCGTCGGTCAGCTGATCGGTCTGCACGCGCACGCCGTCCTCGCCGACCGTCGTGACCCGCACGGTCGCCTCCGGGACGATCGAGTGCACCGCCTCGGTCGCGATGTCGGGGTCGACCGACGACGCGTCGGAGACCTGGAACTGCGATCCGCCGCGGAACTCGATGCCGAAGTTGAAGCCGGCGCCCACGTCTCCCCCGCCCCGGATGAACGGGACGGCGATGGCCGCGAGCATGAGCACGGCCGCGATGGTCAGCCAGATGCGACGCAGCCGGACGAACGGGACGCTGCGCTCACCCGTGTAGAGGTCGTTTCCGAACCGGACCAGGGGTCCACCGCTCGCCATCAGCGCTTCCCCTTCTTCGACTTCTTGGACTTCTTCGAACTCGGCTTCCGCGCGGCAGGCGGCCGGCTCGGTGCCTCGGCTGCCGGGGTGCGGTCCGTCGACGCGGTTTCCGGCGCGGGCGCCTCGGCGACCAGTGCGGCGGCCTTGCGCTCGGCGATGGTCTGCCGGCGCTCCGCCTCCCGGCTCGCACCAGAGCGGCGGGCCTCGGTCGAGATCCGGAACTCCGCCCGTCCCCGGTACACCGCCCCGAGCGCGTCGGGGTCGAGCCCGCTGAACGAATGTCCGCTGGAGAAGAACCGGGTCGTCGCGATGAGCTGCATCATCGGGTGGGTGAAGAGCACCACGATGAGCACGTCGATGACGACCGTGATGCCCAGGGTCAGCGCGAAGCCCTTGACGCTTCCGACCGCGATGATGGCCAGCACGACGGCCGAGAGCAGGTTGACGCCCTTCGCCGCATAGATCGTGCGCAGGGCGCGCTTCCAGCCCGCCTCGACCGCTCCGACCAGGCCGCGCCCGTCGCGCAACTCGTCGCGTATTCGCTCGAAGTAGACGATGAACGAGTCCACGGTGAAGCCGATGGCGACGATGAGGCCCGCGACGCCCGCGAGCGAGAGCCGGTAGCCCTCGCGCCAGCTCAGGATCGCGATGACCAGATAGGTGATGATGCCCGCGACGATGATCGACGCGATCGTCACCGAGGCGAGCAGCCGGTACTGGATGAACGAGTAGATGACGACGAGCACGAGGCCGATGAGGCCCGCGAGGATGCCGCTGCGCAGCTGGCTGGATCCGAGCGTCGGGGAGATCGAATCGCGGGTCTGCACCTCGAAGCTCACCGGCAGGGCGCCGAACTTGAGCTGCTGGGCGAGAGCCGTCGCGGTCTCCTGCGTGAAGGACCCGGTGATCGCGGGTTGATCGGTCACGCCCTCGACACGCGGGGCGGTGATGACCCGGCCGTCGAGCACGGCGCCGAACTGGTTGCGCGGGGACTCGAGCGCGATGAGGCGGTTGCCGACATCCTTGAACGCGGCACCGCCCTCGGCGTTGAAGCGGATGTTGACGGCCCAGATACCGGTGTTGACGCCGCCCGTGCCGGTCTGCTGGCCGGCGAACGCGTCGGTGATGTCTGCGCCGTCCACCTCGACCGGGCCGAGCAGGTACTTGACCGACCCGGTGTCGTCGCAGGTGATGAGCGGCTGGTCGGCGGGCGCGATGTTCGCCTCGACCTCGTCGATCTGGTCGCAGGTGAAGGCGTCATACGCCTCCTGCAGTTCGGGGGTCACCCAGTTCGGGTCGCTGCCGTCGGTGGGCTCGGGGTTGGGCGTCGCCTCGGGCTCCGGAGTCTCTTCCGCATCCGGCGCCGCGGTCTCCTCCGTGTCCGGCGCATCCGTGTCCTCGGGTGCCGGGGTCTCGGTGGAGACCGCGTCGGGCGAGGGGGTGCCTGCCAGGATCACCGCCCGGAACTCGAGCTTGGACGAGTTCTGGAGGCGGTCCAGTGTCTCCTTGTCGGCCACCCCGGGGATGAGCACCTCGATGTTGTTCGTGCCCTGGGTGCTGATCTCCGCCTCGGACACACCCGACGCGTCGACGCGCTGGCGGATGATGGCGACCGCCTGCTCGAGCTGCTCGGCCGTGACCTCCTGCCCCTCCGCGGTCTGCGCCGCGAGCACGACGCGCGTGCCGCCCTCGAGGTCGAGGGCGAGCTTCGGGGTCCAGCTCCAGCCCCAGAACAGCGCGCCGGCCGTCTGGATGCCTAGGAGCACCACGATGATGGCCGCGAGCCATCCCAGTGACTTCCAGGCCTTGCGGACCGGCGTCGAACTCCGTGCCACGGGTGGACGCTACTCGGTGGGCTTCTGGCGGGGGTTGCGCTTCGGCTTGGTCTCGTCGGTGCGCTCGCCGAACTCCGGGTCGCCGGTCGACTCCGCCGGAGCGTCGTCGGCCGGGATCTCGTCCGGCTCGACGACGCGGGCGAGCACCTGGCGGTGCACCCGCAGGCGCGTGCCGGGCGTGGTCTCGATGATGGCCTGGTTGGTCTCCTCGTCGATCGAGACGAGGGTGCCGAAGATGCCGGTCTGCGTCATGATCTCGGCGCCGGGGACCATCTTGGTCTGCAGCTCCTCCTGATCGCGGCGGCGCTTGCGCGAGCTGCGGAACATCATGAAGACGACCACCGCGAGCAGCGCGAAGAGGCCGATCGTGAGCGGGTCGAATCCGAACAGGGTGCCCGCCGTCGAAGCCGGCGTCTCAGCGGGGTCGGCGTCCAGGAGGGACAGCGCGATCGTGGGGTTCATGGGCGAGCAGAAGCCTTCCGGAATGGTGAGGGACCCCAGAATCATACGTCATCGTCGAAGAGCGTCCCGCGGTCCGGGCGCCGAACCCCCAGGTGATCCCACGCGCGACGGGTCGCGACCCGTCCGCGCGGCGTGCGGCTGAGCATGCCCATGCGCACTAGGAAGGGCTCGACGACCGACTCGATCGTCTCGGGTTCCTCCCCCACCGAGACCGCGAGCGTGTTCAGACCGACCGGGCCGCCCTCGAATCGGGTGACCACGGCATCCAGGATCGCGCGATCCAGCCGGTCGAGCCCGAGCGCGTCGACATCGTAGAGCTCGAGGGCGTGACGGACGATGTCCAGGTCGGCTGCCGTCCCCGAGCTCGTCGTCGGGTGCACGAGCGCGTAGTCGCGCACGCGGCGCAGCAGGCGGTTGGCGATGCGCGGCGTGCCGCGGCTGCGGCGGGCGATCTCGATGCGCGCGTCGGCGGGCAGTTCGAGCTCGAGCATGCGTGCCGCCCGCGCGAGCACCTCGTCGAGCTCGGTGTCGTCGTAGAACTCCAGGTTCGCGGTGAAGCCGAAGCGGTCGCGTAGCGGATTGGGCAGCAGGCCGGACCGCGTGGTCGCCCCCACGAGGGTGAAGGGCGCGAGATCCAGCGGGATGCTCGTCGCACCCGCGCCCTTGCCCACCATGATGTCGATGCGGAAGTCCTCCATGGCGAGGTAGAGCATCTCCTCCGCGGAGCGCGCCATGCGGTGGATCTCGTCGATGAAGAGCACCTCGCCCGGCACCAGGCTCGACAGCAGAGCGGCCAGGTCGCCCGCGTGCTGGATGGCGGGGCCGCTCGACATGCGCAGCGGCCGGCCGGTCTCGTGGGCCACGATCATGGCCAGGGTGGTCTTCCCGAGCCCGGGCGGGCCGGCCAGCAGGATGTGATCGGGAGTGCGGCTCTGGAGGCGCGCGGCGTCCAGCAGCAGTTGCAACTGCCCGCGCACCTTGGTCTGACCCACGAACTCGGCGAGGCTGCGCGGACGCAGGGCGCCCTCGAAGGCGAGCTCCGCCTCGGATTCGGCCAGCTCGGGCTTCGCGGGCTGCGTCTCCAGCTCGTCGCTCACGAGCGCACCCCCGGACCGAGCCGGGCCAGCGCGAGCCGCAGCAGCGCGGGAACCGCCGCGCGCTCGGCGTCGCCCGCCTCGGCGAACACCTCGTCGACCGCCTGCGACGCCAGGCGCTCGTTCCAGCCCAGCCCCACGAGCGCCGCGATCACGTCGCCCGTGATGCTGCCGCCGCCTCGCGCCGGGCTCGCAGGCGCACCGGATGCGGCACTCAGCTTCCCCTGCAGGCTCACCGCGATGAGCTTGGCGGTCTTCGGTCCAATACCGGACACCTTCCGGAAGGGCGCATCGTCCTCGGCCGCCACCGCGCGGGCGACCTCGTCCGGGCTGAGGGTGGCCAGGACCCCGAGCGCCGACTTCGGACCCACCCCGGAAACCCCGCGCAGCAGATCGAAGACGTCGAGCTCGTCGCGCGTGGCGAACCCGAAAAGGCTCAGGTCGTCCTCGCGCACGATGAGGGCGGTGTGGATCGTCGTCTCGTGCCCCGGCCGCACGGAGAGCGCGTGCTGCGGCGTGACCTGCACGGCCAGGCCGATGCCGCCCACCTCCACCACGATCGAGGTGCCGCTCGCGGCCAGGACCGTCCCGCGCACCGACGAGATCATCGGGCCACCCGCTCGGCCTCGCGCCACGCGCGCTGGGCGGGCGTGAGCGTGTGCGGCGTCGGGCGACCGGCCGACGCCTCCAGGGCGCTCCCCCTCCACGCATGACAGATGGCCAGGGCGAGCGCGTCGGCGGCGTCCGCGGGTCGCGGCACGGCATCCAGTCGCAGCACGCGCGCGACCATGGCCCCCACCTGCGCCTTATCCGCCGAGCCGTACCCGGTGATCGCGGCCTTGACCTCGCTGGGGGTGTGCAGCCCCACCGGCAGGCCGTGCTCGGCCCCGAGAGCGAGCGCGATGCCGCTGGCCTGCGCGGTACCCATGACGGTGCGCAGGTTGTGCTGCGCGAAGACGCGCTCGACCGCCATCGCGGTCGGCCGGTGCGCGGCCAGCACGGCCCGGATGCCCGAGGACACCGCGAGCAGCCGCTCGGCGAGCGGAAGCTCCCCCGGTGTGCGGATCACGTCCACGTGAATCAGCGTCGCGCGGCGGTCGGGCGCGACGTCCACGACGCCGACGCCGCAGCGGGTCAGGCCGGGGTCGATGCCGAGCACGCGCATGGCATCACGCTACCGGCCCGGTCGTACATGTGTTCGATGACACGCGGGCCGCGAGGGGCCGCGCTACTCGTCCTCGGCGTCGAGCGCGGCCTGCACCTCGGCGGGGACGTCGAAGTTGGAGAACACGTTCTGCACGTCGTCGCTGTCCTCGAGTGCGTCGATCAGCCGGAAGACCTTGCGCGCCGTCTCCAGGTCGACCTCGACCGAGAGGTTCGGCACGAACTCGGCCTCGGCCGAGTCGTAGTCGATGCCGGCATCCTGCAGGGCCGTGCGCGCCGGCACCAGATCGGACGGCTCGGTGACCACCTCGAAACCGCCGCCCTGGTCCTTGACCTCCTCGGCGCCCGCGTCGAGCACGGCCTCCAAGATTGCGTCCTCGTCGACCCCGTCGGTCTTGGTGATCGAGATGACGCCCTTCCGCGAGAAGTTGTAGGCCACGCTGCCCGGGTCGGCCAGCGTGCCCCCGTTGCGGCTCAGGATCGTGCGCACCTCGGCGGCCGCGCGGTTCTTGTTATCGGTGAGGCACTCGACCAGGAAGGCCACGCCCGAGGGACCGTAGGCCTCGTAGGTGATCGATTCGTAGCTGACCGCCTCGCCGCCGATGCCCGCGCCGCGCTTGATGGCGCGGTCGATGTTGTCGTTGGGAACCGAGGTCTTCTTGGCCTTCTGCACGGCGTCGTACAGGGTCGGGTTGCCGGACAGGTCGGCGCCGCCCATCTTCGCGGCGACCTCGATGTTCTTGATGAGCTTGGCGAACGACTTGGCCCGGCGGGCGTCGATGACCGCCTTCTTGTGCTTGGTCGTCGCCCACTTGGAATGCCCGCTCACGGTTCTCCCTCTCGCTGAAAGCCTCCGACATTCTAGGCGGGGCTAGGCTCACCAGGTGCCGTCCCGCTGGTTCCGCATCGCGTACGCCGAGAACGCGCTGCGTCGATTCGCCGCGGAGCGCGGTGCCGATCTGCACGCGCTGCGCACCCCGGACGCGGTGTCGCTGGCCCTGGATTTCTACCGCGATCGCCGCGGCCAGCACGCCCGCGTCGACGACGAGGGCGACGGGATGCTGTGGCAGTGGGGCCCGGACGCCGACGCCGCGCGCTTCACGATCGCCCTCACCCGCCAGCTCATCCGCGAGGACGCCGAGCCGATCACGCAGCTGACCCTGTGCCTGGCGTTCCGCTGGACTCCGGTGCGCCGCGCCCTAGGTCGCGGGCACGCCTGGTGCTGGTCGACGGATGCCGTGGGCGCCTTCGAGAAGGACATCCGGTCGGGTGCGGCCTACCGCGCGGTCGCGGCGGCGGTCCCGGCCGAGATCATCCTGCGCACCGATACCATCTGACGCGCACGGCCTGCCGCGCACGGGCTGACGCGCACGGGCGGCACACGTCACGCCCTTAGCCGCACCCCCGCCTCGCGCAGCTCGAGCTGCGCGAGCGCGCGCACGACGGGGCGCTCCCCACGGCGCCAGGCGTCGACCGGCTCCCGGTCGATGCCGTGCAGCTCACGGTGGTCGGCGTTGACCAGGGCGCGCAGGGCGAGCAGGTCGAGGCCGTCCGGGAGGCGGGCGAGGTTGCGGGCCTGCGTGGCGCGACGGGCCCAGCCGAGGCGGGCGCGCATCCAGATCAGCAGGATCAGCAGGATGGGCACGGCCGCCACCGCGATCGCGGCGATGAGCGCGGCCGCCATGACCGAGTCCTGTTGCGCCTGACCGGCCTCCGCGAGAAGCGTGCCCGCACCGGACGCCGCGTCGAAGGGCTGGCGGATGCCCTCGCCGATCAGGGGGATGCCGCCCAGGGCCTCCCCCGCGTCGGCCATGGTCTGCTCGAAGCCGTTGCCGGCGTCCTCCACCGTCTGGCCGAACGCCGCGAGCACCGCGATCGAGGCGTGCACGAGCATCGCCAGCGCCACCGAGGCGGCGATGAGAGCCAGGGCGACGACGTCCGCGACGATCTGGGCGGTGCGCCGCGCGGGGTAGTCCGAGTAGAGCTTCATGCCCCCAGCATGACGGCTCAGGCCGTGACGGCGGCCACGGTTTCGAGGAAGCGGCGGTGGAACCGGTCGTCGGAGGTCATCTCCGGGTGGAACGAGGTACCCAGCAGATTGCCCTGCTCGACGGCGACCACGCGCCCGTCGGGGAGGCTCGCAAGGACGTTCGCGGACTCGCCCACGGTCTCGACCACGGGCGCCCGGATGAAGACCGCGTGCACGGGCGGATCCCCCAGCGCCGGCACCTCGAGGTCGGTCTCGAACGACTCCACCTGACTGCCGAACGCGTTGCGCCGCACCGCGATGTCGATGCCGCCGAACGAGCGCTGCCCCTCGATCGCGTCGAGCACGGTGTCGGCCAGCATGATGAGGCCCGCGCAGGTGCCATACACCGGCATGCCGGCCGCGATGCGCCCGCGGATGGGCTCGGCCACCCCGAACGCGCGGCTGAGCTTGTCCATGACGCTCGACTCTCCGCCGGGGATGACGAGCCCAGCCAGGCGGTCGAGCTCGGCTTCCCGGCGAACCGGCACCGCATCCGCACCGAGGGCTTCGAGCATCCGCAGGTGCTCGCGGACGTCGCCCTGCAGGGCGAGGACGCCGACCCGGGGCGCGCTACCAGCCACGTTCGGCGAGGCGGTGCGGTGCGGCCAGGTCGGCGACGTTGATGCCGACCATCGCCTCGCCCAGCCCCCGCGACGCCTCGGCGATGACCGCCGGGTCGTCGTAGAACGTGGTCGCCTTGACGATCGCCGCGGCGCGCTTGGCCGGGTCGCCCGACTTGAAGATGCCCGAGCCGACGAAGACGCCGTCCGCGCCGAGCTGCATCATGAGTGCGGCGTCGGCGGGGGTCGCGACCCCGCCCGCGGTGAACAGCACGACCGGGAGCTTGCCCGTCGCGGCCACCTCGGCGACCAGCTCATACGGCGCCTGCAGTTCCTTGGCGGCGACGTAGAGCTCGTCTTTGGTCTTGGAGGACAGCGCGTTGATCTCGCCCGTGATGGTGCGGATGTGCTTGGTCGCCTCCGAGACATCGCCCGTGCCGGCCTCGCCCTTGGAGCGGATCATCGCGGCGCCCTCGGTGAGCCGGCGAAGCGCCTCGCCCAGGTTGGTGGCCCCGCACACGAAGGGCACCGTGAAGCCCCACTTGTCGATGTGGTTGACGTAGTCGGCGGGCGAGAGCACCTCGGACTCGTCGATGTAGTCGACGCCCAGCGCCTGCAGCACCTGCGCCTCGACGAAATGCCCGATGCGCGCCTTGGCCATGACCGGGATCGACACCGAGCTCACGATGCCGTCGATCAGGTCCGGGTCGCTCATGCGCGCCACGCCGCCCTGCGCCCGGATGTCGGCGGGCACGCGCTCGAGCGCCATGACCGCGACCGCTCCGGCGTCTTCGGCGATCTTCGCCTGGTCGGGCGTGACGACGTCCATGATGACGCCGCCCTTGAGCATCTCGGCGAGCCCGCGCTTGACGCGGCTCGTGCCGAGGTCGGTGGTGGTCGTGTCGGTCATGCTCCGATTTTAGATTCGCGGATGCCGTGGCCGCCCCGCCGCGGACAGGCCAAAGCCCGAATATTGGCATGACAGGATCGGTCGGATGAGGGTGCTCTCGATCCAGTCGGCGGTCGCCTACGGGCATGTCGGCAACTCGGCCGCGGTCTTCCCCCTTCAGCGCATCGGGGTCGAGGTGCTGCCGGTCTACACCGTGAACTTCTCCAATCACACCGGGTACGGCGCCTGGCGCGGGCCGCTCATCTCGCCGGACGACGTGCGCGAGGTCATCGCCGGCATCGAGGATTGCGGCGTGCTCGGGCAGATCGATGTCGTGCTCTCGGGATACCAGGGCGGCGAGGGCATCGGCGAGGTCGTCATCGAGGCGGTCGCCAAGGTCAAGGCGGCCAACCCCTCGGCGTGGTACGCGTGCGATCCGGTCATGGGAAGCGCGACCAAGGGGTGCTTCGTGGCCCCTGCGATCCCGGTTCTGCTGCGCGAGCGCGTGGTTCCGGTCGCCGACCTCATCACCCCCAACCAGTTCGAGCTGGGCTACCTGACCGGCACCGAGCCCTCGACGCTGGAGGAGACCCTCGCCTCGGTCGAGCTGGCCCGCGCCATGGGGCCGCGCGCGGTTCTGGTGACGAGCGTGGCCCGGCCCGACCGCGAGCCGGACACCACCGAGTCGCTCGTGGTCGACGACTCGGGCGCCTGGATCGTGCAGACCCCGCTGCTTCCCTTCACGGCGAACGGCTCGGGGGATGTGACGGCCGCCCTGTTCACGGCGCATTACCGCGCGACCGGGTCGGCGTCCGAGGCGCTGGCCCGCACGGCGTCCAGTGTCTTCGACCTGCTGGAGCGCACCTACCGCGCGGGCGCCCCCGAGCTGCTGCTCGTCGAGTCGCAGGAGGCATATGCCCACCCGCGCATGCAGTTCGCGGTGCGGCGCCTCAGTTGATCGGCCAGGCCGACGCGAGCTCCTCGCGCACCTCGCCCAGCAGCCGGGGCAGGGCCTTGGTCTGCGCGATGATCGGGAAGAAATTCGCGTCGGTCGCCCAGCGCGGGACGACGTGCTGGTGCAGGTGCCCGGCGATGCCCGCTCCCGCGATCTCGCCCTGGTTCATGCCGATGTTGAACCCGTCGGCGCGCGAGGTCTGGCGGAGCGTCCGCACCGCGGTCTGGGTGAGCTCGGCGATCTCGGCGGTCTCGCCCGGTTCGGCGTCCTCGTAGAGCGCGACGTGCCGGTAGGGCACGACCAGAAGGTGCCCGCTGTTGTAGGGGAACAGGTTCAGCAGCACGTAGGCGAGGCTGCCGCGATGCACGATGAGCGACTGCTCGTCGGGCAGCGACGGGGCGGCGCAGAACACGCACTCGTCGCTCGTGGCCGGCCTGCCCTGCTGGATGTAGGCGATGCGGTGCGGGGTCCACAGCCGTGCGAACCCGTCGGGCACCCCCGCGAACGCGGCGGACGACTCGACGTCGTACACCGACCCGTCGTAGTCGCGACGCTGCTCCGTCGGGTCATCGGCGGTCATGCTCAGACCTGTGCGTGCGTGTCGATCGCCTCGCGGATGCGGCGCACGGCCTCATCCACCGGGATCCCGTTGTCCTGCTCGCCGCTGCGGAACCGGAAGCTCACCGTGCCCGCTGAGCGGTCCTGCTCCCCCGCGATGAGCTGGAACGGCACCTTGCCCTGGGCGGCGTTGCGGATCTTCTTCTGCATGCGATCGTCGCTCGTGTCGAGCTCGGCACGCACGCCGTCAGCCCTGAGCCGATCGATGATCTCGCCGAGGTAGTCCGCGTACTCGTCGGCGACCGGGATGCCGACCACCTGCACGGGGCTCAGCCACACCGGGAAGGCCCCGGCGTAGTGCTCGAGCAGGATGGCGAAGAACCGCTCGATCGACCCGAACAGGGCGCGGTGGATCATGATGGGCCGCTTCTTCTGCCCGTCGCGATCCGTGTACTCGAGTTCGAACCGCTCGGGGAGGTTCGGGTCGACCTGCACGGTCGAGAGCTGCCAGGTGCGCCCGATGGCGTCGCGCGTCTTGAGATCGATCTTCGGGCCATAGAACGCGGCCTCCCCGGGCATCTCGGTGAGCTTGAGCCCGGACGCCTTCGCGACGTTGCGGAGGGCGTTCGTGGAGTACTCCCAGAACTCGTCGGAGCCGATCCACTTCTCCTTCTCGTCATCGCGCATCGACAGCTCGAGCTCGAAGTCGTCGAGGCCGAAGTCGCGCAGCATCGAGATGACGAACTCGAGCACCTTGGTCGCCTCGTCCTCCAACTGCTCGGGGGTGACGAACAGGTGCGAGTCGTCCTGCGTGAAGCCACGGACGCGGGTGAGCCCGTGCAGGGCGCCCGAGAGCTCGTTGCGGTACACCGTGCCGTTCTCGGCCAGGCGCATGGGCAGGTCCCGGTAGCTGCGCGCGCGCTCCTTGTAGATGAGGATGTGCATCGGGCAGTTCATGGGCTTGAGGTAGTAGTCCACGCCCTGTTTGGTGACTTTCCCGGCCTCGTCGACCTCCTCATCCATGACGATCGGGGGGAACATGCCCTCCTTGTAGGTCACGAGGTGGTTGGACTGCAGGAAGAGGTCCCGCTTGGCGATGTGTGGGGTATACACGTACGTGTAGCCGGCCTCGACGTGCCGCCGGCGGGCGTGCTGCTCCATCTCCATGCGCACGACCCCGCCGCGCGGGTGCCAGACCGAGAGGCCCGAGCCGATCTCGTCGGGGAACGAGAACAGGTCCAGCTCGCGGCCGAGCTTCCGGTGATCACGTTTGGCCGCCTCCTCCAGGCGCTCGGTGTAGTCCTTGAGCTCTGCCTTGGTGGGCCATGCGGTGCCGTAGATGCGCTGCAGCTGCGGGTTCTTCTCGCTGCCGCGCCAGTACGCCGCCGCGATGCGCATGAGCTTGTGGACACCCAGCGCTCCGGTATTGGGAACGTGGGGACCGCGGCACAGGTCCTTCCAGACGGTCTGGCCGTCGCGATCCACGTTGTCGTAGATGGTGAGTTCGCCCGCGCCGACCTCGACGGACTCCTCCGCGTCGCCCGCCTGGCCCTTGATGCCGATGAGCTCGAGCTTGTACGGCTCGCCCGCGAGCTCGGCGCGCGCGTCGTCGTCGCTCACCGGACGGCGCACGAAGCGCTGGCCCGAGCGGATGATGCGGTCCATCTCCTTCTCGATGGCTGTCAGGTCGTCGGGGGTGAACGGGGTATCGACGTCGAAGTCGTAGTAGAAGCCGTCGGTGATGGGCGGGCCGATGCCCAGCTTGGCGTCGGGGTTGATCTTCTGCACGGCCTGCGCCATGACGTGGGCGGTCGAGTGCCGCAGGATGTTCAGGCCGTCCGGGCTCGACGCCTCGACCGGCTCCACGGCGTCCGTGGCGGTGACCGTCGTCGCCTTGTCCTTGAGCTCGCCGTTGACGCGGATCGCGATCACGGCGCGGTCGGGGAACAGGTCGAAACCGGTCTGCGCGCTCACCCGGTCAACGATAGTCGCGGCTCAAGGCCCGCTCCGCACCGACGGAGCGTGACGAGGGGCCGGCCCGCGGGTGGCAAACCTGCACATGCTACTGTATGTGCATGGCTACCCTCGAGCGACGCGTCCAGGTGCTCTTCGACCCGACCCAGTACGCGGCACTGGAGGCGGAGGCTAACGAGCATCGGCAGAGCGTCGCCGCCGTCATCCGCGAGGCCGTCGACGAACGGCTCCGGATGCGGAAATCGAGCCGGCAAGAGGCCCTGGCGCGTTTCCTCGCGATCGGTGACGCTCATCCGACCCCAGGGCCGATCAACTGGGACGAAGAGAAGGACTCGTTCGAGCGCGAATCCCTGCGCGACCTCCTGTGATCGAGAACGCGGTTCTGCTCGACACCAGCATCGGCGTGTATGCGATCGGCGACGACGATCCCCGGCGCGAACCCAGCCGCCGGTTGCTGACCAGAGCGGCATCCGGAGAGTTTCGTGCCTACGCGAGCGTGGAGATGATCCAGGAACTCGTGCACCATCGGCTGCGCAAGACAGGCGACCGGCAGATCGCCGGCGCCGCCGGCCGCCACCTGAGTGCGACGTGCACACTGCTGCCTTTCGATCGCGAGGTACTCGACCTGTCTCTCGAACTGATCGAGCGGCTGCCGACGATTCGTGGTCGAGACGCGGTGCACGCCGCGACCGCGCTCGCCTATGGAATCGAACGGATCGCATCCACCGATCGTGCGTTCGACGAGGTGCCCGGGCTCACGCGAGTGGACCCCCGCGAACCGGCCTGACTCCGTCGCCGGTTCCGCAACAGTGGTGGCGACTCAGTCGTCCTTCGCGTTCGAGGTCATGCTGGCGAGGAGGCTCTCCACGCGGGCACGGATCTCGTCGCGGATGGGACGCACCTCCTCGAGCGGAAGTCCCGCGGGGTCGGGCAGCTCCCAGTCCTCGTAGCGCTTGCCAGGGAAGACCGGGCAGGCATCGCCGCAGCCCATCGTGATCACCACGTCGGCCCCGCGCACCGCCTCCACATCGAGCAGTTCGGGTGCCGCCGCCGCGATGTCGATCCCGGCCTCGCGCATGGCCTCCACGGCGACCGGGTTGAGGCTCTCCGCGGGTTCGCTGCCCGCCGACCGCACGCGCACCCGGTCCCCGGCGAGGTGGTGCAGGAATCCCGCCGCCATCTGGGATCGGCCGGCGTTGTGCACGCACACGAACAGGACGGTCGGGATGCTCACGGTTCGGTGTTTCGGTGCCGGGTCAGCAGCAGTCGTCCTGGCAGCAGCACGGGTCGCATCCGCAGTCGGCGCAGACGGTGAGGTCGGTCATGGGGGTTCCCTTCTCGATGCATCGACGTTTGTCGATCCATTCATCATGCGCATAACATCGATGCCTGTCAATGTATGGCACACTGAGGGCATGCCCGTTCTGGAGCTCCTGCCGGTCCGCGATCTTCAGTCCTGCTGCGCGCCCATCACACGCGAGCCGGTGTCGACCGAAAATGCCGAGCGCCTCGCTGCTGCCCTCAAGGCGCTCGCCGACCCGGCGCGCCTACGGCTCATCTCGATGGTCGCGGCGCACGAGGACGGCGAGGCGTGCGTGTGCGATCTCACCGAACCCCTCGGGCTCTCCCAGCCGACCGTTTCACACCACCTCAAGGTGCTGGTCGGCGCCGGCTACCTCACGCGCACCAAGCGTGGCACCTGGCACTACTACCGGCTCGTGCCGGGCGCGCTGGACTCGGCGGCGTCGCTGCTCGCCAGCGTGTGAGCGCCGCGAGCTCAGTGCGGATGGACCCGCTCAGTCAGACCCCTCTTAGGGACCTGAGATCCGCCCTCGGGGTCATTCCGAGGTGAGCGATTCAGAGGGCGGGGTGCTGACCAGAGAGGTCCATCGCGTCATGTAGCAGGCGGACGACCTGGACCACGTTGCCGACTTGGCGGTAGATCACGAAGTGTCGAGGGTTGGCGATTCTCCGCAGGCCCTGGCTGACATCATCCCGGCTGGATATCAGGTGCAGGCTGCGGACTCCATGCCCGAGGTCGGTGCGGTCGTGCGATCCGACGCGATTCGGGTCGTCCACGATGCTGAGGATCGCAGCGTCGATGAGTGCTTCGTAGCCGTCGCGGATCGCTGCGCCGAACTGTGTGGTCGACCATTCGAGGATGTCATCGATGTCCGCCTCGGCTTCCGGGGCGAGGTCGAGCTCGAACGTCACGCGGTCTTGGCGTCGGCTCGCTCGGTCGCCAGGCGTCCGCGCTCTCGCAGGTAGTCCCGCAGACCATCTGCCGGGATGCGGATGCCCTGGCCGGCATCGAGGCTGGCGATCCCGGCGTCGACGGCGGCTCGGAGCGCCGCGAGCCGGGCTTCGTCCGAGACGTCCGCGGTGCCGAGCGTGGCGAGGAGTTCCTGCGCGACCTCGGCCCGCTCGGCGCGCGGGAGCGCCTTGGCGGCGTCGAGCACTTCGGCGGCGGTCGGGGTCATGAGTCGATTCTACGACGGTGAACTGACATCGACCGGAACGGGGCGCGCTGGGTCCGGCTCATATGCGGTCCAGCGACCATCCGGGTACAAGAACCTCGTTGACAATATCCCGGGCTCTCGTGGTGGGCGATACTGGGATCGAACCAGTGACCTCTTCCGTGTCAGGGAAGCGCGCTACCGCTGCGCCAATCGCCCTCACCGAATCTCTTCGGATCGGAGTGCCCTCACAGGCACTGAGTGAGGTGGCGACGGGATTCGAACCCGTGTATACGGCTTTGCAGGCCGCTGCCTCGCCTCTCGGCCACGCCACCAGGTCGGAAACCCTGTGCCTTCACTCGAGCGGATGACGAGACTCGAACTCGCGACCCTCACCTTGGCAAGGTGATGCGCTACCAACTGCGCTACATCCGCGTTGCACCCGTTACCGGGTGCGGACTCGACTCTAGTCGATGGTCCCGAGCGGGCCAAACTCTTTACGCGCGCGGCGAAACACGTTCAGCCCCACCAGAACAGGTTGGGCATGAACAGCGCGCTCGTCGTCGATGCGGTCGCGATGGATGCCGTGAGGACCCGCGTGGTCCACAGCACCAGATGCAGGTAGGCGACCCCCAGGACCGCCGTCGTCGCGTACCGGCCGACCCGCTCGGAGGCGCGGAGGGCACGCAGACCCCGGTGCCCGGTGAGGATGGCCGCGGCGATCGCGACGATCGAAAGGAACGAGACCGAGCCCATCATCCGGGCCGTCTCGGTCGTGTCGATGAAGTGCAGGAACGTCAGGTTGACCGCCAGGATGCGCCCGGCGATGAAGGCGACCGTCACGATCGCCACGATGCCCGCCGACGCCACCGCGGCCGGCGGCAGGGCCTCGACCGCGAGCACGAACCGGCGCCACGACGACACCGGCCGCGGCACCACGGTGAGCGCGGGCGCGACCGGGCGCAGGCCGACGGGTAACGCGGAGCCGGGGGAACTCACCAGGCCACACTAGGTCGGCGCACCCCCCGTTGTCACCCGTTCGGGGGCCACTCCCAGGGTTAAGGGACGGGTGAGGCACCCGTGCTCCGGCCCGTGCGGTGCTGTGGCAAGATGGAGGCCGCGGGCGATTGGCGCAGTTGGTAGCGCGCTTCCTTCACACGGAAGAGGTCATCAGTTCGAGTCTGGTATCGCCCACACCCGAGGAAGCCCCTGGCACGACGCCGATGCACCGCGAAGGTCCGTCCTACGACGGGGGCAGTGGATGCTCGCCCTTGACGAAGAAGTAGCTGCCCCGGATCTCGCCGGCCAGCTTCGAGCGCTGACGCGCCCATTTGAACGCGTCGAGCTCGGCGGGAGGAGTCATCCCTTCGCTCAGTTTGAAGCCGACGGCGCGCTTCCCACCCGCCGCCTTGGTCCACAGTACGTTCACGGCCAGCCCGTCGGCGAAATGCAGGGTCGGCCAGAACAGATCGTCGTCCTCGTAGACGAACACTTCGAGGATCGGCGAGGCCAGCACGATGTCGCGTTCGCTGCGAAGGATCTGCTCGACCCAGGCGACGACGTCGGCACGCGCTTCGGGCGCTGCGGTGACGTAGTCGGTGTCGTACTTGTTGGCGAAGTAGCGGGCCTCGCTCGCACGCAGCCCGGCCAGGGCCGGCGCCACGGGCGAGGACTCCAGCCCGGCTGCGGACACCTCGGTGTACGTCACGACGGTCATGATCAGCTCCTATGCCTGTCGGTTCAGGATAGGGCGCTCGACCCCGACCCAGCTGTAGCCGTCGAGGTCGGTGAACTCCTCGTCGCCGACGACGGTGAGGCGATGCGACCCTGACCCCGCCGGATCGCACCCGAGCTGCTTGGCGAGCGCCGCACGCTTGTACAGCGCCAGCTTGATGGCTCCGGAGTCGAACTCCACATAGGCGGGGAAGCTCTTCGCGACAACCAGACCGTGCTCCTGGTAGCAGCGCTTGCTCGCCTTGACGCTGTCGACGCCGAGCAGCAAGACGACTGCCTCGACGTCCCCTGTCGCCGGCCCGGTGGCGGTCTTGTTCGCGCTCGCCACCTGCCACGCCGTGCCGTCCGGGGCGAGGAGCGATCCGCCGTAGCCCCAGAGGCTCTTCGCGACCGGCTTGAGGGTGCGCGCCCCCGCGGCAAGCGCGCGCGCGACGACGGCGTCGACGTCGTCCGGCTGCGCGAGGATCAGCGAGGGTGCGAAGCCGCGGAAGCCCGAACTCGGCTGCGTGGCGACCTGCACCCCGACCAGGTCGCCGAGGGCGAGCGCATTGCGGTAGAACGACTCAGCGGGCTGGATGTCATCCGCTCCCGCCACCTCGATCGTGATGCTGTGAATGTTCATACCCCGAGCGTAAGAACCGCACTTCACTCGGCGCTTCTCCATTCCTGACCGATGTCGGACCAGGCCGGGCCGCTCGCGGGTCGGTGAGAGCGGCGCAAGGATCGCCCCCGCCCGCTCGAAATGAGACGATCGGACTCGTGAGCGAACCCCGGCTGCAGACTCGCTCGCCGGAAGCGGCGACGTGACCGACGTCGACGCGGTCGTCGTCGGCGCCGGGGTCAATGGGCTCGTCGCGGCGGTCCGGCTCGCCGAAGCCGGGATGCGCGTGGTCGTCCTCGAGGCGCAGCACTCCCCCGGCGGCGCGTTCCGCACCGAGGAGCTGACCCTGCCCGGCTTCCGGCACGACGTCGGAGCGACGGTGCATGCGCTGGCCGCCGCCTCGCCCGCGTTCCGCGCCCTCTGCCTTCCCATCGAATACGCGCATCCCGAGGTTCCCCTGGGGCACGCGCTGGTACCCGGACGCTCGGTGCTCCTGCACCGTTCCGCCGCCGAGACCGCGGCCGGGCTCGGGCCTGACCGACGGCATTGGGAGCGGGTCTTCGGCTCGCTGGGGCGGCGCTGGGAGGGGCTGGTCGCATCCGTGCTCGACCCGACGGCGCTCCCGCCCACCGCGCCCCGCGAACTCGTCGAGTTCGGCCTCCGGGGCGTGTGGCCGCTCACCCGGACCGACGCGCGCTTCCGCAGCGAGGAGGCTCGCGCGCTGCTCTCCGGCCTCGCTGCGCACGCCGTGCTGCCGCTGGATGCACCGGTGACCGCAGGATTCGCACTCTTCATGGGCGCCCTCGCCCACGGCGTCGGCTGGCCGGTCGCCCGCGGCGGATCGCAGTCGATCGTCGACGCGCTCGTGGCTCGCCTGCGCGAGCACGGCGGCGAACTGCTCACCGGGCACCCGGTGTCATCGCTGGCCGGGCTGCCGTCGACCCGTGCCGTGCTATTGGACCTGACGCCGCGGCAGCTGGTCGCGGTCGCGCGCGACGCGCTGCCACCGCGGTTCGCGCACCGGATGTCGCGGTGGCGCCACGCACCGGGGGTCGTCAAGGTCGACTGGGCACTTGATGCGCCAGTCCCCTGGGCGGATGCGGCGCTCGCCCGGGCTGGAACCGTGCACGTGGGCGGGAGCGCCGCGTCGGTCCGCGAGGCCGAGCGCGCCGCGGGGCAGGGGCGCATCCCGGAGGAGCTGCACGTCCTGTTCGTGCAGGCGAGCTCGGCGGATCCGACACGGGCCCCAGCGGGCAAGCACACCGGGTGGGGCTATGTGCACGTCCCGAACGGCTGGGACGGGGATCTCACCGACGCGATCGAGAACCGGATCGAGCAGTTCGCCCCCGGCTTCCGGGAGAGGATCGCGGGGCGTCACATCTTCACCACCGCCACGCTCGAGCGCTGGGACGCGAACCTCGTGGGTGGTGACATCGGCGGCGGTTCCGTCGAATGGCGGCAGTTGATCGCCCGACCGCGGCTCGGCCCCACTCCCTGGGCGATCCCCACCCGTCGCGGTGACTCGGCGCTGTTTCTGTGCTCGTCCGGCGCCCTTCCCGGCGGGGGCGGGCATGGCATGGCCGGCTGGAAGGCGGCCGGCGCCGCACTGCGCCGGCTCGGCTGATTCGTCGCGTCAATGCCGCGCCGCGCCCCCGAACCGGGCCGAGACGCCCGGTGAGAACAGCACCGAGTCCGGACGGCGAGACGCGACGCCCGGCAGCCCGGCCGCCGCCACCAGCTCGTCCTCCAGAGAGAGGACCTCGGCGGCATGCAGCGTCCACGGCTCGTGCACGGTGGGCACCCATACCGTGCGGCGGCCGCGGCGCGTGAACATGCCCCAGCGCGCGGTCAGGAACTCCGCGAGCGCACCGGTGCGGATCGCCTTGCCCGTCCGCACCCGCACCGCGCTCGACGGTCCCCCGCCGTGCCGCCGCGTGTCGTAGCCGAGCAGGTGGCCCTCGCGCTGCATGCGCGTCCGCGACCAGAAGTACGGCAGTCCGAACGCGGCGCGCGCCGCGATCACCGCCGCCAGTCGGGACGCCTCGAGCGACCGGAACACCACACCCCTCCTCCCCATCGCGTCGGTCCCGTAGAGGCGCACGTTGATCTCGACGAAGTCCCCCGCGTGCGGCACCGGTGGCGACCCGAATAGAGTCGCCGAGCCGAGCCGGAACAGGATCAGCCCCACCCAGCCGGTCCCGTCGAACTCGTCGGGCGCGACGCCATCGGGCAGCAGCGCCGCGACCTCGGCCGACGGCACGCGCCAGTGCAGCATGGTCACATCGCTCCAGGTCTGCGACGCCACGGTGCGACCCGGGAGCGGCGGGGCCAGGTGGGTGATCGGGAGCGGCTCGACCCGGCCGGACGGGTTCACGACTGCTCCAGCAGGTCCTCGGGGATGCGCGAACGCGCCACATGGCGCCTGGCGAGCAGCACCCACACCGGAACCGAGGCGACCACGGCGAACGCCGCGACCGCGGCGAACGCGATGACCGGCGGAGCCAGCACCGCCCAACGCGCGAAGAACAGAACGCCTGCGTTCTCCCCGGACACCGCCGGCGCGAGGAAGCCGGTGACGGCCGCGACGAGCACGGTCGCCCCCCAGCGTGCCGCGAGCCCGGTGCGCACGACCGCCCGAGCCGAGAAGACCAGCGCGGCGAGCGCCCCCGCGAGCAGGCCCGCACCGGCAAGCCACCCGGGCGCGACGCCCACCGCGCCGGGAAGCGTCGCCGCCATGCCGACCACCATTCCGAGCACGATCGAGCGGGCCGTCGAGCGCCGCGTAGCGCGCAGGATGTCGGCCAGCAGCCATCCGACGCCGCCCGCGACCGGGCCGACCAGGGTCGCGATCAGGATGCGCGGCACGAACGCGTCGAAAACCCCCTCCAGGTGTGCAAGCCACACCACGGCCGCGACCCACAACGCGAGTCCGGCCGCGACCGTCCGGCGGCTCGCCGCACGGTTCAGCCGAGGCTGCTCGCGGACGCCCGCCGGCGGCCTGGCCAGCAGCACGAAGGCCGCCGGGGACACCAGCAGCGGCAGTGCCGCCCCGAAGTCCTCGAAGCGGCATTCGGGCGCGATGCACCCCGCAGTCACCGCCAGGGGCACGAGCGCGCTCGCCGGGAGCACCACGACGCCCCACACCACGAGCGCCACGCGGCGGATCAGCAGGTCCGCCCCGGCGGCGAGGGCCGCCGCCTCCAGCAGCACGAGGATCGACGGCACCGGCAGCAGCAGCCCGATCAGGAATCGCGGCGCGATGCCCAGCAGCGTCCCGGCCGGGACGGTGACCAGAGCGGCCGCCACCGCGACGGCGAGGGCCGACCACGGCATCCGAGCGCCGAGGGCAGGGCGCACCAGAGCCATGACCGCGGCAAGGG
The DNA here is from genome assembly GCA_019638805.1 of Microbacteriaceae bacterium. Taxonomy (GTDB): domain Bacteria; phylum Actinomycetota; class Actinomycetes; order Actinomycetales; family Microbacteriaceae; genus JBDSKH01. The sequence goes on from JAHBTA010000002.1 coordinate 67,768, forward strand.
CGACCGCGCCCGCGGCGATCCCGGCAAGGACGATCGGTTCCATCCCGCACAACGATACGGGGCGTCGTCCCCGGAGAGACGACGCCCCGTTGGCGACTCAGGCTGCGGTCACTCGACGATCGCGTAGCCCTCCTCGCCGTGCACCACCGTGTCGATGCCGGCGATCTCGTCCTCGTTCCTGACCCGGAAGCCGATGACCTTCTCGATGGCGAACCCGATGATCAGGGCCACCACGAAGGAGAAGATCGCCACGCCGAAGGCCGCGATGGCCTGCGACGCCAGCTGCCCCAGGCCGCCGCCGGTGAACAGGCCGGTCCCGATCGCGAAGAAGCCCAGGTAGAGGGTGCCGATGAAACCGCCCACCATGTGGATCCCGACCACGTCGAGCGAGTCGTCGAAGCCCAGCTTGAACTTGAGCTCGATCGCCAGGGCGCAGATCGCACCCGCGATGAGACCGAGCAGCAGGGCCCAGCCGGGCGCGAGGTTCGCGCAGGACGGCGTGATCGCCACCAGGCCGGCGACCGCTCCGGAGCCGGCGCCGACCGAGGTGGCCTTGCCGTCCTTGAGCTTCTCGACGATGAGCCAGCCGATGACCGCCGCGGCGGTCGCGCCCAGGGTGTTGATCGCGATGAGGCCGACGTTCGCCATGTCGTTGAGGAACTCCGCGCCCACGTTGAAGCCGAACCATCCGAACCACAGGATCGAGGCCCCCAGCAGCACCAGCGGCACGTTGTGCGGCTTGTGGGCGCCCTTCTGGAATCCGACGCGCTTGCCGAGCACGAGCGCCAGAGCCAGGGCTGCGGCACCCGCGTTGATGTGGACGGCCGTGCCGCCGGCGTAGTCGATCACGGCGGGCAGTCCGGTCAGCTCGCCCAGGCTGTAGATCCAGCCACCGCCCCACACCCAGGCCGCGACCGGGAAGTACACGATGGTCGCCCACAGGCCGGCGAACAGCAGCCACGAGCCGAACTTGGCCCGGTCCGCGATCGCACCCGAGATCAGGGCCACCGTGATGATCGCGAAGGTCGCCCCGAAGGTCGCGCCGATGAGCGTCTCGTTGTCGCCGTTCATGAGGGCGAAGTCCGAGAACGGGTTGCCCGCGAAATCGAACGGTCCCTCCGCCGCGGACATGTTGTAGCCGTAGAGGATCCACAGCACGCTGATCAGCCCGAGCGCGCCGAAGCTCATCATCATCATGCTCACGACGCTCTTGGCCTTGACCAGACCGCCGTAGAAGAAGGCGACCCCGGGCGTCATGAAGAGCACCAGGGCCGTCGCGGTCACCGCCCAGGCGAGTTCACCGGTATCCATCGTCGTATCGCTCCCTCTCGTGGTTCTGCAGGTGGTGCAGGTACGCCCGTCAGTGTGGGCGCGCCAGATTTCGGGAGGGATGTCGGGGCGTTTCGCGCGCGTTACGCGGTGCGCCCCGGTGTAAACATCGTGTTTCGCGGTGCCGGGACCGAGCCACGGCGAGCGACGCGGCTCAGGAGGTCAGCGCGATGAGGCGCGAAATGGCGCGCAGATACTTCTTCCGGTAGCCGCCCGCGAGCATCTCGTCGCCGAAGACCCGGTCCAGGGGTACGCCGGTGGCCAGCACCCGCACCTGCTCGTCGTAGAGCCGGTCGACCAGGGCGACGAAGCGCAGCGCATCGGTCTGGTCGCGCAGCACGCTCACCCCCTCGATGCCGATCGCGCTCAGCCCGTCGACCAGGCGCACGTAGCGCGAGGGGTGCACCCGGGCGAGATGGCGCAGGATGACGGGGAACGGATCCGCCGTCACCGTGCCTCGCGAGGCGGCGCTCTCGATCCCGGAGGCGTAGGCCTCCTGGTCCAGCGCCACGGCGTGGCCCTCCGCATCGCGGTGCCGGTAGTCGACGCCGTCGATGCGGATCACCCGGAACCGGTCGGCCATGGCGTGGATCTCGCGCAGGAAGTCCACGGCGGCGAAGCGCCCCTCGCCCAGCGCGTTCGGCGGCGTGTTCGAGGTGGCCGCGATGCGGGTTCCCCCCGCGACCAGCTCGCCGATCAGCCGGGTCATGAGCATGGTGTCGCCCGGGTCGTCGAGCTCGAACTCGTCGATCGCGATGAAGCTCGCCCCGCCCAGGAGCTTCACGGTCGCCGCGTACCCCAAGGCACCCACCAGCGCGGTGTACTCGATGAAGGTGCCGAAGTAGGTGCGACCGGGCGCTAGCTTCCAGAGCGCCGCGAGGAGGTGCGTCTTGCCGACACCGAACCCGCCGTCGAGGTAGAGCCCGGGCTTGAGCTCGGGCGCGCGCTTGGAGAAGAGGCCGCGCGCGGGGCGCCACTGCGCGGCGAACGCGCGCACCGCATCCACCGCCGCCGCCTGCGACGGATAATCGGGATCGGGCACGTAGTTCTCGAGCGTCGCGTCCTCGAACTGGCGCGGCGGCACGAGCGACTCGGCGATCTCGGCCGCCGTCATGGCGGGCACGCGCTCGGCGAGCGACGGGATTTCGAGCTTCTGCATGCGGATGGGTGCCTTCGATGTGCGATCGTGTCGAACTCTTACAGCACTTCAGCGGGCTCGCGGGTCGACTGCCTACTCTGAAACAGTACCCATTCCGCACAGCCCGTTGGAGGATCCCATGGCCGTCGAGCGCGATCCGTCGCCCGCCTTCGCCGCATTCGCGCACCCCGAGCGCCTGGTGAGCACCGAGTGGCTGGCCGAGCATCTCGGCGACCCGGGCCTGGTCGTGGTCGAATCCGACGAGGACGTCCTGCTCTACGAGACCGGCCACATCGAGGGCGCGGTCAAGATCGACTGGCACACCGACCTCAATGACCCGGTCACGCGCGACTACGTCGACGGCGCGGGCTTCGCCGCGCTCGTCGGCGGCAAGGGCATCGGCCGCGACACCACCGTCGTGATCTACGGCGACAAGAACAACTGGTGGGCCGCCTATGCGCTCTGGGTGTTCACGCTGTTCGGGCACGAGGATGTGCGACTGCTCGACGGCGGCCGCGCCAAGTGGGAGGCCGAGGGGCGCCCGTACACGACCGAGGTGCCCGCGCCCGCCGCGGTCGAGTACCCGGTGGTCGAACGCGACGACAGCGTCGAGCGCGCCTACAAGGAGGACGTGCTGGCCGCGATCGGCACCGTGCCCCTGGTCGACGTGCGCTCCCCGGAGGAGTACGTGGGAGACCGCACGACGGCCCCCGCCTACCCGGAGGAGTCCGCGCTGCGGGCCGGTCACATCCCCACCGCCCGCAACGTGCCGTGGGCGCGCGCGGTCGCCGAGGACGGCACGTTCAAGCCCCTTTCCGAGCTCGACGCCATCTACCGCGACGAGATCGGCCTGAAGGAGGGTGACGACGTCATCGCCTACTGCCGCATCGGGGAGCGCTCGAGCCACACCTGGTTCGTGCTGACCCACCTCCTGGGGTTCCAGAACGTGCGAAACTACGACGGGTCCTGGACGGAATGGGGCAGCGCGGTGCGCGTGCCGATCGTCAAGGGCGCGGAACCGGGCGAGGCGCCCTGAGCGGAGGGGACGGCGTGAGCGAGCGGCATCTTCCGGAGGCGCTCGCGGGCATCCGCGACGACTTCCTCGCGCTGGAGCAGAACGAGCGTCTGCAACTGCTGCTCGAGTTCGCCAACTCGCTTCCCGAGCTTCCCGAGCGCTACGCGAATCACCCCGACTTGCTCGAGCGGGTCGAGGAATGCCAGTCCCCCGTGTTCCTCTTCGTCGAGGTGGATGACGCTGACATCGTCCATGTCTTCGTCACCGCCCCGCGCGAGGCTCCCACGACGCGCGGGTTCGCGTCCATCCTCGCCGAGGGTCTCAAGGGCCTGACGGTCGAACAGGTTCTCGCCGTGCCCCCGGACTACCCGCTGACCATCGGGCTCACCGAGGCCGTGAGCCCGTTGCGCATCCGCGGGATGATGGGGCTGCTCGGGCGCATCCAGCGTCAGGTGGCCGAGAAGTCCGCCGCCTGAGCCGCGCCGGGCACTCCGGCGCCGTGCCTACCGGGCGTCGAGATCCTCGAGCCAGCGCATGATCGCGCCCTCCCAGCGATCGCGGTCGTAGTTCCACAGCTTGGTGTGCCTGGCCACGTCGAACGCCTCGTAGGTGACGATGTCGGGGCGTGCCACCGCGAGAGCGCGCGACGCCGTGGACGGCACGAAGCCGTCGTCGTCGCTGTGGAGGATGAGGATGGGCACGTCCAGCTCGCGGGCGCGCGTCACGAAGTCGAGACGCTCCAGATCCAGTGGCTCGGCCAGGCCGGTGAGGACACCGCCCCACCGGTGCCGCAACAACTGGAAGACCCCCCAGCGCACGATCGCGGGCAGGCGGCGAAGTGCCGCCTGGAAGTCGAGGGTCGCGATCCAGTCGACGACGGGCGATTCGAGCACGACTCCGCGCACGCGTGCACCCAGCGGGGAGCGGGTCAGTGCCTGCAGCACGGTCGCCCCTCCCATCGACCACCCCATGAGCACGAGTTCCTCGGCGCCGTGGTCGAACGCGTACCGCATGGCCGCCTCGATGTCCTGCCACTCGCGATCCCCCAGGGCGTAGCGGTGATCGGAGCTGCGCGGGGCATCGCCGTCGTTGCGGTACGACACCAGGAGCGAGGTGTACCCGGACGCCCGGAACGGCGCCACGGCTCGCAGGGTCTCGGATCGCCGCACCGCCCGCCCGTGCACGTTGACGACCCAGCGTGCCCCGGTTCCGCCCTCGGCGGGAATGAGCCAGGCGGGCGCCGGCCCGAGCGGGGTCTCGATGCTCACGTCGCGATGCGGGAACGGCAGATCGCGCGGGCTCAGGTGGAACCAGCCGCTCAACCGCCCGCGCCGCGCCGCGGTCAGGTCGCCGAAGTCGACCCCGAGGACACGGCGCCGCACGGTGCGAGCGTCCTGCGCCACGATCTCACCGAGACGCGCGTGCCCCGTGTCACGCGAGAACCAGAAGCTGTACTCGCCCGGCAGCCGCGAGTCGGCGTTGGAGGACAGCAGGATGAGCCCGGTCTGCTCGTCGTAGCCGAGGATCGCGACGTCCTCCGCACGGCGGGACGGCGGGATGATGACGGTGCGCGCCACGATGACGCTCAGCGCGGCGCCGGTCACCGCGGTCGCGGCGGCGGCAGCGGCCAGCCCCACGGCGATCCCCCGCACCAACCGGCGTCCCATGGCAGCCTCCCGTCCCGGACCGGCGACGGCGTGGCACCTGACGCCGCCCCGGTCAGAACCCTAGTCTTCAGTCGTGTCCGAAACCGTGCAGGGAAGCGCCGTTCCGGCCCTGTTCGGCCAAGCGGCGACTGCCGTTCGCCGTGCCGCGACCCGGCCGGAGCTCGTGGTGACCGAGATCCCGGCACCCGTCGACCTCGCGCCGCATGCGATCGCGCTGGCCGCCGACGTGCACCCGGCGGGTCACGGCGTTGACTCGGTTCTGGGCACCGGCCGGTTCGTCCTGCTGCACGACCCGGACGCCCCCGAGGCCTGGGGCGGACCGTTACGCGTGGTGTGCTTCGCGCAGGCGCCCCTGGAGACCGACATCGGACTCGACCCCTTCCTCACCGGGGTCGCGTGGTCGTATCTGACCGACGCCCTCGACGCCCGAGCCGCCCGGTACGGAGCCGCCTCCGGCACCGCCACCAAGGTGCTGTCCACCGGCTTCGGCGAACTCGCCGGGCAGAGCGACGGCGCCCAGCTCGAACTGCGCGCCTCGTGGACCCCGGAATCCGATTCCGTGGGAGCCTCCGTGGAGGCCTGGAGCGATCTGCTCTGCCGCCTCGCCGGACTCCCGCCGACACCCGACGCGGTCGGGCTGCTCCCCCACGTCCGGGCGGCACGTGACTGAGGGCAGCTCCACCGACCCCGTCCACGAGGTCATCGACACCGCCGACGGGTACCGCCAGGCGGTCGACGCGCTCGCGTCGGGGCACGGCCCAGTGGGGGTGGATGCGGAGCGCGCATCCGGCTTCCGGTACTCCCAGCGCGCCTATCTCATCCAGGTGTTCCGCCGGGGTGCCGGCACCTTCCTCATCGACCCGCCCGCTCTGGGGGCGCCGCTCACCGAGCTCGCCGAGGCGATCTCCGGCGAGGAGTGGATCCTGCACGCGGCCAGCCAGGATCTGGCCTGCCTGCGCGAGGTGGGTCTCGACCCCGCCCGCATCTTCGACACCGAACTCGGCGCGCGGCTCGCCGGCCTGGCGCGGGTGGGCCTGGGCAGCGTCGTGGAGGAGCTGCTGGGAGTGCACTTGGCCAAGGAGCACTCCGCCGCCGACTGGTCGACCCGCCCGCTGCCGGAGAGCTGGCTGGTCTACGCCGCGCAGGACGTCGAACTGCTCCCGGACCTGCGCGATCGCATCGCCGAGCTTCTGTCCGAGGCGGGCAAGGAGGAGCTCGCCCGGCAAGAGTTCGATGCGGTATTGCAACGCGAGACCGCGGTGCGCACGGATCCCTGGCGACGGTTGTCCGGCATCCAGGCGCTTCGTCAGCCGCGCGCGCTCGCCGTGGCGCGCGAACTCTGGCTGGCCCGCGACGAGTACGCCCGCGAGATCGACACTGCCCCCGGCCGCCTGGTGCCCGACGGTTCGCTCGTGGCCGCCGCCCGGGAGCTGCCTGCGACCAAGCGCGATCTGGCCGCGATCAAGGAGTTCACCGGCCGCGCCAGTCGGACTCAGCTCGACCGCTGGTTCGCGGCGATCCAGCGCGGGCTCGCGACCGAAGACCTCCCGCCCATGCGGCTCGCGGGCGACGGCCCGCCGCCGCCTCGTGCCTGGGCGGATAAGAACCCAGAGGCGGACGCCCGTCTGCGCGCCGCCCGACCCGCGGTCGCCGAGGTCGCCGAGGCCATGGATCTGCCGGTGGAGAACCTGCTGACCCCCGACTTCCTGCGTCGCGTGGCATGGAGCCCGCCCGCCGATCCGACCGCGGACGCCATCGGGGACGCCCTCGTCGAGCTCGGCGCCCGCCCCTGGCAGGTTGACGCAACCGCACAGGTGATCGCGGATGCCTTTGTGCGTTCCACCCAAACGCCCGGCGACCCCGAGAACCCGGCTTCGTAGGATCAATCAAACGATTCGGACCGGCCGCGGGCCCTGCCTAGGCTGGCCCGCGAACGTTCCCCGAGCCTCTGGAGGGCCCCATGGCCGAAGCAGCCGACGTCGTCTTCGTGGACGGGGTGCGCACCCCGTTCGGACGGGCGGGTGAGAAGGGCCAGTACTGGGACACCCGCGCCGACGACCTCATCGTCAAGGCCATGATCGGGTTGCTGGAGCGCAATCCGAACCTGCCCAAGGACCGCGTCGACGATGTCGCGATCGCCGCGACAACCCAGACCGGCGACCAAGGGCTGACCCTAGGGCGCACGGCGGCGATCCTGGCCGGGCTGCCCCTCAGCGTGCCGGGCTACGCGATCGACCGGATGTGCGCGGGCGCCATGACGAGCGTCACGACCATCGCGGGTGCGATCGCCTTCGGCGCCTACGACATCGGGATCGCGGGGGGCGTCGAGCACATGGGCCGGCATCCCATGGGCACTGGCGCCGATCCCAACCCGCGGTTCCTCGCCGAGAAGCTCGTGAGCCCGGACGCCCTCAACATGGGCATCACGGCCGAGCGCCTGCACGACCGCTTCCCCGAGCTGACCAAGGAGCGCTCGGACCGCTTCTCGATGCTCAGCCAGCAGAAGGTCGCCGCGGCCTACGCGGCCGGCAAGATCCAGCCCGACCTGGTTCCGGTCGCGATCCGCAGCGCGTCGGGCTGGGGGCTCGCGACCCAGGACGAGGGCATGCGGCCCGAGACCACCATGGACGGCCTCGCCGACCTGAAGACCCCGTTCCGCCCGCACGGCCGGGTCACGGCCGGCAACGCCTCGCCGCTGACCGACGGGGCGACCGTGTCGCTGCTGGCCTCGGCGGATGCGGCCAAGCAGCTGGGGCTCGGGGTCAAGATGCGCATGGTGAGCTTCGGTTTCGCCGGCGTCGAGCCCGAGGTCATGGGCATCGGCCCGATCCCGAGCACCGAGAAGGCGCTCAAGCGGGCCGGCCTGACCATCGGCGACATCGGCGCCTTCGAGCTCAACGAGGCGTTCGCGGTGCAGGTGCTGTCGTTCCTCGACCACTTCGGCATCGACGACGAGGACCCGCGGGTCAACCCGTGGGGCGGCGCGATCGCCATCGGCCACCCGCTCGCCGCGTCCGGCGTGCGGCTCATGACCCAGCTCGCGGCGCAGTTCGCCGAGCGGCCCGATGTGCGCTACGGGCTCACCGCCATGTGCGTGGGCCTGGGGCAGGGCGGCAGCGTCATCTGGGAGAACCCTGCATGGACTCCGGGATCTGGCAAGGGAGCGAAGTAGAACCATGGCGACCGATTTCAGCAAGCTGGTCTCGCTCGACCCCGACGAGGTCGTGACGCATTCCCTGGTGCGCGACGTGACGCTTCCCAGCGGCAAGGTGCTCGCGCTCGTGACCCTCGACAACGGCCGCGACCACACCCGCCCCAACACGCTCGGCCCGAACACGCTGCTCGAGCTCAAGGGCGTTCTCGAGGGTCTCCGCGACCGCGCCGCGAAGAAGGAGATCGCGGCGGTCGGCATCACGGGCAAGCCGTACATCCTGGCGGCCGGTGCCGACCTCTCCAAGGTCGACCAGATGGCCGACCGCGAGACCGGCGTGCTCATGGCGAAGCTCGGCCACGCCACCCTGGGCATGCTGTCCGAACTGGGGGTGCCGTCGTTCTGCTTCATCAACGGGCTCGCACTCGGGGGCGGAACCGAGATCGCGCTCAACGCGACGTACCGGACGGTCGACTCCAGCATCCCGGCCCTCGCCCTGCCGGAGGTCTTCCTGGGCCTCATCCCCGGCTGGGGTGGCGCCTGGCTGCTGCCCAACCTGATCGGCATCGAGAACGCTCTCGAGGTCATCATCTCGAACCCGCTCAAGAACAACCGCACGCTCAAGGGCTCCCAGGTGCTCGAGCTCGGGATCGCCGACGCCATGTTCGGCCCGGCGACCTTCCTCGAGGACTCGTTGCGCTGGGCAGACGGCGTGCTCGGCGGGAAGATCAAGGTCAAGCGCAAGAACGAGCCGGGCAAGCTCGAGCGCGCCGTCAAGTGGGATGTTGCGATCGGCATCGCCGAGAAGACGCTCAAGAGCCGCATCGGCGAGGTCGCGAAGTCCCCGTACCGCGCGCTCGCACTGCTCAAGGCGGCGAAGAACACCGACAAGGCGACCGGGTTTGCCGCCGAGGACGACGCCCTGGCCGACCTCATCGCCGGGGACCAGTTCCGCGCCTCGATCTACGCCTTCAACCTCGTGCAGAAGCGTGCGAAGAAGCCCGCGGGAGCGCCCGACAAGGCGCTCGCCCGCCCGGTCAACAAGGTCGGCGTCATCGGCGCAGGGCTCATGGCCACGCAGTTCGCCCTGCTGTTCCTGCGTCGGCTGCAGGTCCCGGTCGTCATCACCGATCTCGACCAGGAGCGCGTCGACAAGGGAGTGGCGGGTATCCGCTCCGAGGTGGACGAGTTGCTCGCCAACGGGCGCATCGACTCGGACGAGGCGGGCAAGCTGCGCGGCCTCATCTCGGGCACCACCGACAAGGCGGACTTCGCCGACTGCGACTGGGTCATCGAGGCCGTCTTCGAGGAGGTCGGCGTCAAGCAGCAGGTCTTCGCCGAGGTCGAGCAGCACATCGCCGAGGACGCGATCCTGGCCACCAACACCTCCTCGCTCTCGGTCGATGAGATCGGGTCGAAGCTCAAGCACCCCGAGCGCCTGGTGGGGTTCCACTTCTTCAACCCAGTCGCGGTCATGCCGCTCATCGAGGTCGTGAACGCGAAAAAGACGGGCGACATCGCGCTCAGCACGGCCATGGTCACGGCCGAGAAGCTGCGCAAGAACGCCGTCATCACAACCGATTCCCCCGGCTTCGTGGTCAACCGCCTGCTGGCCAAGCTCCTGGGCGAGGCCATGCACGCGGTCGAGCAGGGCACGCCGTTCGAGACGGTCGTGGAGGCGCAGAAGCCCTTCGGCTTCCCCATGGACCCGTTCGTTCTGCTCGAGCTCGTCGGGCTCACGGTCGGTGCACACGTGCTCGACACCCACCACACCACGTTCCCCGAGCGGTTCTTCGAGTCGAAGGCCCTGCACGAGCTGGCCGACTACGGTCACATCCTCGAGAAGGACGGCAAGGGCAAGGTCACCGGCTACGACAAGAAGGCGCTGGAGATCGTGGCGAAGCACCGCCCCGCCGACGCGACGCCGCTCTCGGCGGACGAGTTGCGCATCCGCATCGAGGACGGCCTGGCCGACGAGATCCATCGCATGCTGGAGGACGGCGTGGTCGCCGCGGCCGAGGACATCGACCTGTGCATGATCCTCGGTGCGGGCTGGCCGTTCCAGATGGGCGGGGCGACGCCCTACCTGGATCGCGTGGGCGCCTCCCAGCGCGCGTTCGGCGACACCTTCCATCACCCGCCGATCCGCGGAGTGGAGTAGCCCGGCCGGAGCCGGGCGGCCGGGCGGCCGCCCGTCAGTGCGTCGGGATGCTCCCGGTCACCGACTCCTCGCTGATCTCGGGTTCCACCGGCTTGCGGATGAAGAACGTGATCGCGACGACCACGAGCGACACGAACCCGCCCGCCAGGAAGGCGAGGTGCGATCCCGCCGCCGCCTCGGCGGCCGACGGGTTCTGGGGGTCGAGGTTGCCCGCGGCGGCGAGCCCGGTCGCGTAGAGCGCGATGAACACGGCCGTTCCCGCGGCGCCGGCCACCTGCTGCAGGGTCGCGACCGTGGCGCTCCCGTGCGAGTACAGGTGCGGCGGTAGTGAGCCGAGTGAGGTGCTGAAAAGCGGCGTGAACATGAACGCGAGGCCAATCGACAGCAGGACGTGCGCCACCAGCAGCGCGACCCATGACGCGCCCTCGCCCAGGGTGAACGCGAGCAGCCACATCGACGCGGACACGACGATCGAGCCGGGGACGATGAGCGGGCGCGGCCCGTACCGGTCGTACAGGCGGCCGACGATCGGCCCGAGCAGCCCCATGGTGAGCCCGCCCGGCAGCAGGAGCGCGCCGACCCACAGCGTGTCGAGCCCGAGCGTGTAGCGCGCGAATTGTGGCAGCAGGATGACCGTCCCGAACAGGGCCAGCATGGCGGTCGCGAGCAGCGCGACCGAGAGCGTGAAGGTGCGCGCCCGGAACGTGCGCAGGTCCAGCAGAGCGCTGTCGGTGCGCTGCAGTACGAGCTGACGCCAGACGAAGACCGCGAGCATCGCCACGCCGACCGCGATCGGGATCCACGGCTGCACGGGAACCTCGCCCAGGGCCGCCGCGCCGATGCTGCTGAGCCCGTAGACCAGGGACGAGAAGGCCAAGGCCGAGACGATCACCGAGGCCACGTCGAGCGGCACGCGACGCGTCTCGGACACGTTCGGCACCCAGCGCATGCCCACCGCGAGCATCGCGAGCGAGATCGGCAGCATGACCACGAAGAGCCCCTGCCAGGGCAGCACCTGCAGCAGCGCGCCGGACACCGCCGGGCCGATGGCGGGGGCGACCGACATGACGATCGAGATGCGCCCCATGATCCGGCCGCGGTCGGTCGGCGGGACGATCGTCATGACCGTCGTCATCATGAGCGGCATCATGATCGCGGTTCCGGTGGCCTGAACCACGCGCCCCACGACGAGCATCTCGAAGACGGGCGAGAGCGCCGCGATGAGTGTCCCCACCGTGAACGTCGCCATGGCCATGATGAAGACCGGCCGCGTGTTAAGCCGCTGCATGAGCCACCCGGTGATCGGGATGACCACCGCCATGGTGAGCGCGAACGCGGTCGTCAGCCACTGCCCCTGCGTCGCATCGATGCGCAGCGACTCCTGGATCTTGGGCAGCGCGACGTTCATCATGGTCTCGTTCAGGAAGACCACGAAGACCGCGGCGAGCAGCAGGATCAGCGCGAGTCGGTTGCGGGATGCGGTGGCCGCGTCGATCGGGACGCTGGCGGTGCGGGGCGCGACGGTGTCGTTCGTCATGGAGTCCTTTGTGCGGTGGTGCCGGTAACCCTGCGAGGAGCGGGAGTGCGCCGAGAGGCGCGAGGGATGACAACGCGAGTCGCGCACGACGCATTCCCGATCCGCGCGGCGCCCGTTGTGAACAGTGTCCACAAATAGTACCCACGGCCGCCGACATTGCAAGCAGACCGCGGGCGACTCCCAGTTTCGGCCCGGTCGAAACCGGTCAGGCGCGCGCGAGCGTCAGCGTGTAGATGATCCGCCCGCCCACCGGGCAACCGGATGCGGCGAGAGCGTCCGGGTCCTGCTCGACGAACTCGACCACGCCGCTGCCGGCGAAGGCGGTCGCGGTGTCGCCGTCGGCCGCGGACAGGGTGAGCTCGTAGCTCACCGAGTTCAGCCAGGCGCCGGCGAGGGTCACCGACCCGTCGGAGGAGTTCACGCAGTCGATGAGCTGCGGCTCGAATCCGTAGGTCAGGGTGGTGCCGTCGTACGCGTACGAGGTGCGCTGGCCCTCGCCGCCGCCCGTCAGGTACGCCTCGTCGGCGCTGCTGCCGAGCTCGCCCGTGCACGACGCCGCCGCGCACTCCCCCTCGTCGATCACGAGGTACCGCGTGTCGGCGTCACCGGTCTTCAGGCCGTTCTGGGTGGTGTTCGTGACGACCGTCCGGGTCAGCACCCAGCCTCCCGAGATGCCCTGCGCGGATGTCGCGGCCGGCTCGGGTGCTGACGTGACGACCCCGGCGGGGGCGCCCCCGCATCCCGCCAGCATGGTCAGCACGGCGGCACCCGCGAGCGCCGCGACGAGCCGCCTCACGGGCGGGTCTCGTCTCGGTGCAGGGACGGATCGGGGTGCAGGGTTGTGTCGGGGTGCAGGGACTCGTCGAGCGCTTCGGCGTCCTCCGGCAGGGGCCGTGCGACCGGGATGCGCGCCCCGCCGGTGCCCAGCACCTGCGCCACGATGTCGCGCGCGATACGGCGGTCGGTGAGCCCGGCGTCGGCCAGCAGCTCGTCACGGGAGCCGTGTTCGAGGAACTCGTCGGGCAGGCCCAGTTCGTCGAGCGGGGTGTCGACGCCCGCCGCGCGCAGGTCCTGACGGATGCGCGTGCCGATGCCGGCCACCCGGATGCCGTCCTCGATCGTGACCACCAGGCGGTAGTCGCGGGACATGTCGACGATGCTCTGCGGCACCGGGACCACCCAGCGCGGGTCGACCACGGTCGCGCCGATGCCCTGTGCGGCCAGTCGCTCGGCGACCTGCAGGCCCAGCTTGGCCATCGGACCCACCGTCACGATGAGCACGTCGCGGTGCGCCGCCTCCCGCAGCACGTCCACCCCGTCGTCGGTGCGGCGCTCGGCGTCGAACTCGGTGCCGACGCTGCCCTTCGAGAAACGCAGCACGGTCGGGCCGTCGTCGATCGCGACCGCCTCGGCCAGCTCCTCGCTCAGGCGGGTCGCGTCGCGCGGCGCGGCGAGCCGGATGCCGGGGACGATCTGCAGGAGCGCCAGGTCCCACATGCCGTGGTGGCTGGCCCCATCGGGACCCGTGACACCGGCCCGGTCCAGGACGAAGGTGACGCCCGCGCGGTGGAGGGCGACATCCATAAGCACCTGGTCGAAGGCGCGGTTCACGAAGGTGGCGTACATGGCGACCACCGGGTGCAGGCCGCCGAACGCGAGGCCCGCGGCGCTCGTCACGGCGTGCTGCTCGGCGATGCCCACGTCGAAGACCCGGCCGGGGTGCTTCTCGGCGAAGCGGTGCAGACCGGTCGGTCGCAGCATGGCCGCCGTGATGCCCACCAGGCGCGGGTCGCGATCGGCGAGTTCGACGATCTCGTCCGCGAAGACGCTCGTCCAGGACGGGCGGCTGGCCTGCTCGACCGCCTCCCCGGTCTCCGGATCGATCTGGCCGACGGCGTGGAACTGGTCGGCGACATCGGCGACCGCGGGCTCGTACCCGTGGCCCTTCTCGGTGATGACGTGCACGATGACCGGCCTGGCCAGCTCCTTGGCCTGGCGCAGCGCCTCCTCGAGGGCGTGCTCGTCGTGACCGTGGATCGGACCGATGTACTTGATGTCGAGATTCGAGTACAGCGACTCGTTGTTGCTGAACCGGGCGAGGAATCCGTGCACGGCTCCGCGCGTGCCGCGGTAGATGGCACGGCCGGGCGACCCGAAGCGGTTGAACAGCCGCTCGCTCGAGCGGTGCAGGTTGAGGTAGGCGCGGCGCGTGCGCACGGTGTTGAGGAAGCGCGCCATGCCGCCGATGGTGGGCGCGTAGGAGCGCCCGTTGTCGTTGACCACGATGACCAGCCGGCGGCTGTTGTCGTCGCTGATGTTGTTCAGGGCCTCCCAGGTCATGCCGCCCGTGAGGGCACCGTCGCCCACCACCGCGACGACGTGGCGGTCGTCCTGACCGGTCATCTCGAAGGCGCGCGAGATGCCGTCGGCCCAGCTGAGCGAGCTGGAGGCGTGCGAGGACTCCACGATGTCGTGCTCGCTCTCGGAGCGCTGCGGGTAGCCGGCGAGCCCACCGCGCATGCGCAGCCGGCTGAAGTCGCGGCGCCCGGTGAGCAGCTTGTGCACGTAGCTCTGGTGGCCGGTGTCGAAGACGACCGCGTCGTTCGGCGAGTCGAAGACCCGGTGGATGGCGAGGGTGAGCTCGACGACGCCGAGGTTCGGGCCGAGGTGCCCCCCGGTCTTCGAGACCTCCTGCACGAGGAACCGGCGGATCTCACCGGCGAGCTCGGCGAGCTGCTCACGCGTGAGGCCGTCGAGGTCGCGAGGGCCGCGGATCGCGTCGAGCAGTGCCATGGTTCCAGGGTAGGTCAGGCGACTGGGTCGGAGCCGTACACCTCGCGGTGCAGTCCGCGCGCACCGCCCACCCAGTCGTCGCGCTCGATGCGACCGTGGAAGACGCCCAGTGCCTCGTCCAGTTCGGCGATGTCGTCCGGGGTCATCCGGGCGACCTGCCGGAAGCTCGTGATGCCTAGCGCCTCGAGCGATGCGGCGATCTTCGGGCCGATCCCGTGGATGCGCGTCAGGTCGTCGTGCGGGGGCGTGAGACCCCCGGCGGTGCGGGCCGCGATCCCGGCGGCGGGCGGTTCCGGCTCCTCCACCTCGTCGGGCCCGACCGGCTCGGCGACGGTACCCGCCTCCCCCGTATCGATGACCTCGACGCGCGTCCCCTCGGGCTCGTCGGGCTCCTTGGGGACCCCGAGCGCCTCGGCATCGGGGGCGGCGGCGACCCCGACGCGCGGCGCGAGCAGTCCCCGCAGCAGCCACCCCAGGGCGACCCCGAGCAGGGCGGCCAGCAGCATCCACAGGACGATCTCGCCCACCGTGTACCAGGACATCAGCCCGCCTCCGTGAACTCGATGCGGACGACCCGGCCGACGTCCGGGGCGGGGTCGGCGAGCACGTCAATGCGCGCCGGGTCGATGCCGGCGTCGGCGAGAGCGTCCGCGACCGCCTGTGCGCGGCGGAGAGCGACCTCCCGTGCGGCATCGGAGGTGCCCGTCACGGTCGCGACGTGCCCGGTCAGCCGCACCGCGGCATCCGGGTAGCGCGCCAGGACGACCGCGAGGCGGGCGACAGCGCGCAACCCGTCCGCGTCGAGCTCCGTGCTGTCCGGCCCGAACGCGATCTCGGCGGCCTCGAGCTCGTCGACGACCTCGGCGGGCGGGAGCGCGGGAGTCGGCGTGGGGGTCGGCGAGGGTTCGGCGGTGGGCTCCGGTGCGGGTTCGATGCTCACCCAGCGCACCCCGGGCACGTCCGCGACCACGCGCTCGGCGGCATCCGGGTCGGTGCCGTCCTCCACCGTCAGATACGCCTCCCGGCCCTCGACGTGCACCGCGGCACCCGTGATGCCGGCGTCGCGCAGGGCCGTGGTCGCCCGCTGCGTGAGCCCCGCGCCGATGGCCTCGGACCCCACGACGGCGACCGCGGCGATGGTGCCGCCGAGCACGCTGGCGACGGCGATGACCGCGATCCGCTGCGTGCCGGATGCCCGGAAGCGCGCGCCGATCGGCGTCATGCCCGTGGACGGGCGGCGGCGGGTTCCCTCACGCCACCAGACTACGGAACGATGGTGACCGCGGTGCCATCGCCGAACCGGAGCACACCGAAGTGCCGGCGGTCGAGCGTCGCGATGGTGCGGGTGCGATACGCCTCGGCGAGCACGATGTTGGACGCATCGGCCAGTCCGATCGGCTGATCGCGGAAACGTTCCACCAAACGCGCGGCCGCCTGCACGCGCTCCGCGTCCATCGAAGCGAGCTCCCACGCGCCCCCAGCGAGTTCGCGGATCACCTCCAGCTCCGCGGCGACCCCGTGTCGATTCGACACAAGGTAGTCCACCTCGGCCATGACGTAGGGCGACACGACCAGTGTCTCGTCGGAGCCCTCGATCACACGCGACACCGCAGCGTGGGCGGGCTCTGCCGCGTCGACATAGGCGAGGATCGCGCTCGTATCGACGATCATTCGCCGAATCCGGCGAGGAGATCATCGACGCGTTCCGCGATGGGCTCCCGGCCACTGAAGAGCGCACCGCGCGGCCGCCGCACCACCGCCGGAATGGACGAGCGCAGGGCCTCGCGAATGACCTCGGCCTCGCTCTCGCCCCGTCGCACGGCTTCGGCCTCGATGGCGCGCTTGAGGTCGTCCGGCAGGTAGAGCGTGGTCTTGGTCATGCCATATATGGTACTACCGGTGGTACGCTCCCGGTCGAGCCGCGGTGTTCAGACCAGGCTGCGCAGCACGTACTGGAGGATGCCGCCGTTGCGGTAGTAGTCGGCCTCACCGGGTGTGTCGATGCGGACGACCGCGTCGAACTCGACCGTCTGCTTTCCTGCCGGCGAGTGCTCGGTGGGCTCCGCGACCACGTGCACGGTGCGCGGGGTGGTTCCCGAGTTGAGCTCCTCGATCCCGGTGATCGAGACCACCTCGGTGCCGTCCAGGCCGAGACTGTCGGCCGTCTGCCCCTCCGGGAACTGCAGCGGGATGACGCCCATGCCGATCAGGTTGGAGCGGTGGATGCGCTCGAAGCTCTGCGCGATGACCGCGCGCGCACCCAGCAGCGCCGTGCCCTTGGCCGCCCAGTCGCGGCTCGACCCGGAACCGTATTCGAGGCCCGCGAAGATGACCAGGGGCGTCCCGGCCTCCTGGTAGGCCACGCTCGCGTCGTAGATCGTGGACTGCGGACCGTCGGCCTGCGTGAAGTCGCGGGTGAAACCGCCCTCGACGCCGTCGAGAAGCTGGTTCTTGAGACGGATGTTGGCGAACGTCCCGCGGATCATGACCTCGTGGTTGCCTCGACGCGATCCGTAGGAGTTGAAGTCCTTCCGGTCGACGCCGTGCTCCTGGAGGTAGCGACCGGCCGGGCTGTCGGCCTTGATCGCGCCCGCCGGGCTGATGTGGTCGGTCGTGACCGAGTCGCCCAGCTTGGCCAGCACGCGGGCCCCCGCGATGTCGCTCACGGGCGCGGTCTCGAGGGTCATACCGTCGAAATACGGGGGCTTGCGCACGTAGGTGGAGTCCGCATCCCACTCGAAGACCTCGCTGTCCGGGGTGGGCAGCGAGCGCCACCGCTCGTCGCCCTCGAAGACGCTCGAGTACTCGTGCGTGAACATGTCGGTCGAGATGGTCGAGTCGATCGTGGCCTGCACCTCGGCCGGGTCGGGCCAGATGTCGCGCAGGAAAACGTCGTTGCCGTCGCCGTCCTTGCCGAGCGGATCGACCTCGAAGTCGAAGTTCATCGATCCGGCGAGCGCGTAGGCGATGACCAGCGGAGGGCTGGCCAGGTAGTTCATCTTGACGTCCGGGCTGATGCGACCCTCGAAGTTGCGGTTGCCCGAGAGCACCGCGGTCACGGCCAGGTCCTTGTCGTTGACGGCGGCCGAGACCTCGTCGATGAGCGGACCCGTATTGCCGATGCACACCGTGCAGCCGTAGCCGACCGTGTAGAAGCCGAGCGCCTCGAGGTCGTCGGTCAGGCCGGCCTTCTCGTAGTAGTCGGTCACGACCTTCGAGCCGGGCGCCATGGTGGTCTTGACCCAGGGCTTGGCCTTGAGGCCCTTGCGGTGCGCGTTGCGGGCCAGCAGACCCGCCGCGAGCATGACGCTCGGGTTGGAGGTGTTGGTGCACGAGGTGATCGCCGCGACCGCGACCGCGCCGTGGTCGATCGTGTAGCGCTTGCCGTCCGAGGTCTGGATCTTGACCGGCTGGGAAACCTTGGCGGGCGCCTTGCTGATCAGATCGTGCGAGTGCTCCTCGTCGCAGTCCTCGTCCTCGGCCATGAAGCCCGTGGGGTCGGACGCCGGGAAGCTCGCCTCGACGGTCGCGTCGACCATGGAGAGCGAGGTCGCGGTGTAGTCGACGATGTCCTCCTCGAACTGGGCCTTCGCGTGGCTCAGCTCGACGCGATCCTGCGGGCGCTTGGGCCCGGCGATCGAGGGCACCACGGTCGCCAGGTCGAGTTCGAGGTACTCGCTGTAGGCGGGCTCGCTCGCCGGATCGTGCCACAGCTTCTGCAGCTTGGAGTACGCCTCCACGAGGGCGACCTGCTCCTCGCTGCGGCCGGTCAGCCGCAGGTAGTCCAGGGTCACGTCGTCGATCGGGAACATGGCCGCGGTCGAGCCGAACTCCGGGCTCATGTTGCCGATGGTGGCGCGGTTGGCCAGCGGCACCTCGGCGACGCCCTCGCCGTAGAACTCGACGAACTTGCCGACCACGCCGTGCTTGCGCAGCATCTGCGTGATGGTGAGCACCACATCCGTCGCGGTCACGCCCGTCGGGATCGAGCCGGTGAGCTTGAAGCCGACCACCTTGGGGATGAGCATCGAAACCGGCTGGCCCAGCATGGCCGCCTCGGCCTCGATACCGCCCACGCCCCAGCCGAGAACCCCCAGCCCGTTGACCATAGTGGTGTGCGAGTCGGTGCCGACGAGCGTGTCGGGGTAGGCGCGCAGCACCCCGCCCACCTCACGCGTGAAGGTCACGCGCGCCAGGTACTCGATGTTGACCTGGTGCACGATGCCGGTGCCCGGCGGAACCACCTTGAAGTCGTCGAACGCGGTCTGGCCCCAGCGCAGGAACTGGTAGCGCTCGCCGTTGCGCTCGTACTCGATCTCGACGTTGCGCTCGAGCGCGTTCTCGGAGCCGAACAGGTCGGCGATGACCGAGTGGTCGATGACGAGCTCGGCCGGCGCGAGCGGGTTGATCTTGGTGGGGTCGCCGCCCAGGGCGACCATGGCCTCGCGCATGGTCGCGAGGTCGACGATGCACGGGACACCGGTGAAGTCCTGCATGATGACGCGGGCCGGCGTGAACTGGATCTCGGTGTCGGGCTCGGCCTCCGGCACCCAGGCGCCGAGCGCCTCGATCTGCGCCTTGGTGACGTTGGCGCCGTCCTCGGTGCGCAGGAGGTTCTCCAGCAGCACCTTGAGGCTGAACGGGAGCCGCTCGTGACCGGGCACGGTGTCGACGCGGAAGACCTCGAAGTCCGTGCCGCCGACCGTGAGCGTGCTCTGCGAACCGAAACTGTTGACCGTCGACACTGTCGTCTCCCTCGAATGACCTGCACCCATCCTGATGGGCGCTCGTCGCGCGTTCCAGCAAGGCCACCCTAAGCCCGTTCGCCTGCGCGAGAGCCGGATGCCGCCTGCCGATTTATCTCGACATCAAGATATCTTAGCCGGTTTGCGAACCCGGCGCAGACGCCTCGCCGGCCGGACGCCACGCGGTGCGCGCGAGCATCCAGGTGGCCCAGAGCAGCCCGAGGTACAGCGGGACGCCCATGAGCAGCTTGGTGGCGGCGAGGGCGTCCGGCAGCTCGGCCAGGTAGAGGGGCACCTGAACGACGAGCCGCAGGGTGGACAGCAGCAGCCACAGCACGGTCGTGACGTAGGCCACGCGCAGCTTGGCGCGATCCCGCCGCCAGTGCGCGTCACCGGTCAGCAGCCCGATGACGACGCCGACGAGGGGTCGGCGCACCAACAGACTCACCGAGAGCACCACGACGGCGACGCCGTTGATGACGAAACCCGGCAGGAAATTGTTGGCGGCGTTGCCCGTCACGATCGCGAGAACGGCCGAGATCGCGATGCCGATGGCCCCGCTGATCGCGGGCGTCACGGGCTGGCGCTGCGCGAGCCGCACGGCGATGAAGACGATCGCGATCGCCACCGGCCCGAGCACGGAGGGCAGCAGCTCGTGGGTGATCGTGTAGATGATCAGGAAACCCAGAGGCGGCAGGATCGTCTCGATCAGACCGCGGATGCCGCCCACCGCGGCGAGGAGCACCGCACCACTGGGCGCCTCGCCCGGATTGACGCCCGAGAGGCGGGAGCGCTGCGCCGCGGCCTGGAACGCCTCGCGGAAGGTCGGCTCGGGGGCGGGCTCGTCGCCCGTCGGATGCTCGCTCTGCGACATCGGCTGCCGGCGTCGTCAGGCGTTCTGCGCGGGCGGCGTCGCCTGCGCCGACGGCGGGACGTGCAGCGGGATGAGGTCGCGCGGGGGCATCGGGGTCGACCCGCGCACCACGACGATGCTGCGGAAGAGCTCCTCGATCGGAGCGGCCGCGCTCGCGTCCACCGCCGCCGTGCCGCTGATGACGCCCCGGAGGAACCACCGCGGGCCGTCCACCCCGATGAATCGCGCGATGCGCGGGCCCTGCGCGCCGGCGGCGGGCGGGAGCTCCGCGCGCAACTCCGGGCCGAAAGGACCCGTCAGCGGGGTGACCGATCCGCCCTGCTTCGCGATCTGCGCGGCGATCTGCTCCCGGATCTCGTGCCACAGGCCCGAGCTGCGCGGAGCCGCGAAGGGCTGCACCTGGAGGGAGGACTCCTGGAAGTCGAGAGCGACCGCGACGACGCGCTTGCCGCCCTCCTCGACCTCGAGGCGCACCCGCAGGTCGGGACGGGGCAGGATCTTGACGCCGCCCAGGTCGACGTAGGGACGGACCGCGTTCGCCTCGCTCTCGTCGAGCGGACCGCGCTCGGCGCGGTCCTCGGGCGCGGACTTCGGGTGCTCGACCGGCGCGGGCTGGTCGGCGGGGATGTCGCTCACGTGCTGGCTCCTTGCTGGGCGTAGCCGGTGGATCCGAAGCCGCCCTCGCCGCGGTGGCTGCCGGGGAGGCGCTCGACCCGGATGAAGCGCGCGCGGCTCACGGGCATGACCACGAGCTGCGCGATCCGGTCACCCGCGGCGACCGTGTACGGCTCGGTCCGGTCGGTGTTGAGGAGGGTCACCCGGATCTCACCCCGGTAGCCCGCGTCGACCGTGCCAGGGGAGTTGACGATCGTGATGCCGTGGCGGGCGGCGAGGCCGCTGCGCGGAACGACGAAGGCCGCGTAGCCGTCCGGCAGGGCGATGGCCGTCCCGGTGCCCACGGTCGCCCGCTCCCCCGGCCCGAGGACGACACCCTCGGTCGCGATCAGGTCGGCCCCCGCGTCGCCGGGATGGGCATAACCGGGCTCGTGCTCCCCGGTCAGCAGCACCTCCACGTCGGTCACGCAACGAGGCTAGTCCATGGTCGAATGGGAGCATGCCCGACACCGCGCCGCCCCGATCGGGCGTCTACCGCGAACGGCTGTGGCCCGCGCCGTGGATCTTCCTGTCCACCGCCCTGGTGATCCCGGCCAGCCTCCTGGTGTTCCTGCCGATCTCGCCGATCGCCGGGGTCGTGGCCGCTGTCGTGCTGTACGGCGGGATCGTGACCGTGCTCCTGCTGACCACACCGCTCATCGAGGTGACCGACGCAGGATTGCGGGCCGGCCGCGCGCGTATCGAGAGGCGGTTTCTGGGGGTGGCGGAGGCATCCACCGGGGACGAGGCGAGGGCGGAGCGCGGCGTGCGCCTCGATGCGCGCGCCTGGCTGCTGCTGCGCGGGTGGATCCCGGGGGTCGTGCGGGTCGAGCTCACGGATCCGGAGGATCCGACGCCTTACTGGTTGGTCTCCAGCCGACGAGCGGACGAGCTAGCCGCAGCGCTGAATGGCTAGAGACTGCACTCGTGACACACCGGCCCGAGCTTGGTCTTGTGGTCGAACTGGGACTGGTGCTTGACGAGGAAGCAGCTGACGCAGGTGAACTCGTCCTCCTGCGCGGGCAGGACCACGACATCCAGTTCAAGATCGGCCAGGTCCTGGCCGGCGAGTTCGAAGCTGCCCGGGTTGTCGGCGTCGTCCACGTCGACCACGCCCGAGAGCTTGTCGGGGACGCGCTCCTGGAGGGCCTGGATCGACTCGGTGTCCTCGTCGGTCTTCCTCGGTGCGTCGTAGTCGGTAGCCATTCCCATCCACATTTCTCGTTGCCGTGACACGCCCAGCGGCGGCGACAGTCTGCATTATCGGCTCGCCGGATGCAAACCGTCCCCGCGACCCGCGTGGCTGCACCGCATGCAACTGACGGCGCGCCCGCGATATTCCCCGGAATCCGGGCCCACGCATGCGATCCTGACCGGGAATCGTCATGGCTGGAGGGCATTCGGCATGCAAGAGCTGAAGGTTATCGGTGTCGAGGAGGGAGCCCTCCTGGTCGCCTCCGACGAGGGCGCGCGATACCGCGTCGCCGTCGACGACACGCTGCAGTCCCGGCTGCGCCAGTCCTCGCCCGACCTGGGCGCCAACCGCAAGCTCTCCCCGCGCGAGATCCAGAGCCACATCCGCGCCGGGATGTCGGCGCAGGACGTCGCCTCCATCACGGGCGCGCCCCTCGACTACGTGCAGCGCTTCGAAGGCCCGGTGCTGGCCGAGCGCGAGTTCGTCATCGAGTCCGCGCTCAACGTCCCCGTGCACACGGCGCTCGAGATCGACCCGCTCGCGGGCGGCGCGACCTTCGGCGGTGTCATCCGCCGACGGCTCGTGGATGCGGGGGCCCTCAACGAGCGCTGGGCCAGTTGGAAGGAGGAGGGCGGTTCCTGGATCGTCAAGCTGACCTTCGTCGCCGACCAGGTCGAGCACGATGCCCGCTGGAGCTTCGACCCCAAGAAGCAGGCGCTCGCGCCGCTCAACAACGAGGCGATCTCCCTCTCCCAGATCGGTGAACTCCCCCCGAGCCTCGTTCCACGGCTGCGCGCCGTAGAGGACGAGGAGCAGTCCAGCCGCTTCGACAGCGGTGCCTTCGAGGTTCCGCCGCCCGCCGGGGAGGAGACCGGGCCGCTTCTCGAGCCCGTCGTGCACGGTCGCATCGGCGCCATCGCCGAGGACGCGGCACCGGCCAAGACCACCCACCAGACCGCGGACCTGCTCGAGGCCCTGCGCCGGCGGCGCGGGGAGCGCGACCCCATGGACCCGGAGCACGACGAGTCGATCGCCGCGCACCCGTCGACGGGTTCGGTCAAGCTCATCGACGTTCCCCTGGGCGAGCCGGAGGACGCGCCCGTGGGTTCCGCGGGAACGCCGTCGGCGGGGGCCGCGGCCACCGGGCCCCAGGGTGCTTCGCGTGGCAGCCGCAAGAACCGCACGGCCATGCCCAGCTGGGACGAGATCGTCTTCGGTACGCGCGGCGACGACGAGTAGCACCCCCGCTCGATCGACCCGGGCCGGGGCCCGCTCAGGCGGCGAAGGCTCCGAACCGCAGCAGTGGGATCTCCTGCTCCTCCGGCCCGAACGAGCCGTGCTGGCCCACCATGCGACGCCCCGTGTCGTCCGCGTCGACGTAGTACGCGAAACCGGTGCGCGCGGCCACGAGCACGTCGCCGATGCGCGGGCGCACGGCCGGGTCGGTCTCCCCGAACCACCCGGCGCCGATGGCCTCGTCCCGGGTTGCGACCCAGGCGCGCGGGCCCTCGGCTTCGCGCCAGGAGGCGGCCACGGCATCCGCCTCGATCCCGGGCTCCAGGTGCAGATGCAGGCAGCGCGGCTCGCCGGCCACCTGACGCACGCCGGCCAGCAGCTCGGGCGGCACGATGCGCTGACCCTCGGGCGGCACCCGGGTCATGCCGTGGTCGGCGGTCACGAGCATGCCCTGGCGCTCCCCCATCTCGCGCACCAGGCCTCCCGTCTGCGCGTCGAGCTCCTCGAGCGCCGCGAGCCAGCGCGGCGACCCCACCCCGCGCGCGTGACCTTCGACATCGAGCTCGGCCACGTACAGATAGATCAGCGCGGGCCCCGGTTCGGCGAGCATTCGCCGCGCCTCGCGGAACCGGTCGGCGGTCGAGGCCGCGCCGACGTATTCGGCTCCGCGCAGCACGGCGCGCGTGAGGGCGGAGACCCGATGCCGCGGCGAGGCGATGGCGATGCTGCGCACATCCTCCGCGCTCTCGAAGAGGGTGGGCTCGCGCTGCCAGATCGCGGGATCGACCCCGTCGAGCGTGAGCTGGGGGACCACGACGCCGCGCGCCGGGTCCAGGGCGCGATAGCCCACCATCCCGTGCGTCCCGGGCGGTCGCCCGGTGGTCAGCGTGGCGAGCGCGGAGGCGGTCGTGGTGGGGAACCCGGCGGCGATCGCGGGATCCGCGTCCAGACGGGATGCCAGGGTGCGCGCGTGCCCGCGGTGCGTCTCGAGGGCGCGGCGCCCCAATCCGTCGGCGAGCACCACGACGGCGTGCGTCACCGCCCCGAGGCCGAGCCGGCCCCTCCTCCCCCGCAGCGCGTCGAGGCAATTCGGCAGCACATCGGCAAGGCTGAACCGGGAGGTTTTCGCCGCCGGTAGCATGGCCCCGATCCTATGACTCCCCCTGATTCCCCTTCTTCCGCCAACCTCTCCTCCGGCGAGCGAATCGAGGACATCGACGTCGACGCCGAGATGCGGGCGTCCTACCTCGAGTACGCGTACTCCGTCATCTACTCGCGCGCCATCCCGGACGCCCGCGACGGGCTCAAGCCCGTGCAGCGGCGCATCCTGTACCAGATGTCGGAGATGGGGCTGCGCCCCGATCGCGGTCACGTCAAGAGCGCGCGCGTCGTTGGCGACGTCATGGGGCGCCTGCACCCGCACGGCGACACCGCCATCTACGACGCTCTCGTGCGCATGGCGCAGGACTTCACGATGCGCCTGCCGCTCGTGGACGGGCACGGCAACTTCGGCTCGCTCGACGACGGGCCCGCCGCCGCGCGCTACACCGAGGCGCGCCTGCAAGCCGCCGCGATGTCCATGACCGAGGGGCTCGATGAGGACGTCGTCGACTTCGTTCCCAACTACGACAACCAGCTGACCCAGCCCGAGGTCCTGCCCGCCGCCTACCCCAACCTCCTGGTCAACGGCGCGTCGGGCATCGCGGTGGGCATGGCGACCAACATGGCCCCGCACAACCTCATCGAGGTGGCCGCCGCGGCCCGGCACCTGCTGGAGAACCCCGAGGCGACGCTCGACGAGCTCATGGCCTATGTCCCCGGCCCCGACCTGCCGACGGGCGGGACGATCGTCGGCCTCGACGGCATCAAGGATGCTTACGCGACCGGCCGGGGAACCTTCCGCACGCGCGCCCGGGTCGCGATCGAGCAGCTCTCCGCCCGGCGCACCGGGCTCGTGGTGACCGAGCTGCCCTATCTCGTGGGGCCCGAGCGCGTGATCGAGAAGATCAAGGACGGCGTGCAGAGCAAGAAGCTCACCGGCATCGCCGACGTGACCGATCTGACCGACCGCAAGAACGGCCTCCGGCTCGTGATCGGCATCAAGACCGGTTTCAGCCCGGAGGGCGTGCTCGAGCAGCTGTACCGGTTGACCCCGCTCGAGGACGGCTTCTCGATCAACAACGTCGCCCTCGTGGACGGCCGCCCGCAGACCCTGGGTCTGCGCGAGCTGCTGCGCGTGTATCTGGACCACCGCATCCAGGTGGTCACCCGCCGCTCGCGATTCCGGCTCGCGCGCCGGCAGGAGCGTCTGCACCTGGTCGACGGACTGCTCATCGCGATCCTGGACATCGACGAGGTCATCCAGGTGGTGCGTTCGAGCGACGACGCGGCGCAGGCGCGCACGCGTCTGACCGAGGTCTTCGATCTGAGCGTGATCCAGGCCGACTACATCCTCGAACTGCAACTGCGCCGGCTCACCAGGTTCAGCCGCATCGAGCTCGAGAACGAGCGTGACCGGCTGCACGCCGAGATCGCCGAGCTTGAGACCCTGCTCGCCGACCCCGCTCGCGTACGGGAGCGCGTCGGCGAAGAGCTCGACGAGATCGCCGAACGTTTCGGGACGCCCCGGCGCACGATGCTCACCGAGGCCTCGGGTGCGCCCGCGACCCCGGCGGCGCGCCGCGCAGCGGCCGCCTCGGCCCCCGCACTGGAGATCGCCGACGTCCCCACCCTGGTCGTGCTCTCGACCACGGGGCGCGCGGTGCGCGTCGATCTGCCGGAGGGCACCGAGCCTCCGACCCGGCCGACGCGCCGCAGCAAGCACGACGCCATCCGCTCGACCGTTCTGACCACCTCGCGCGGGCACCTGGGCGCGGTCACCTCGCGGGGACGTGTGCTGCGTTTCACGCCCGTCGACCTGCCGTCCGTCCCCGCCAACTCGGTGCAGCTCGCCGCGGGTGCGCGCATCGGCGACTACCTGGGGATCGCGGACAAGAAGGAGTCCGTGGTCGGTCTCGTCGCGCTCGACTCCGAACTCCCGGTGGCCCTCGCCACGGCGCAGGGCGTGGTCAAGCGCGTCGCCCCCGGCGGCTACCCCGCGCGCCCCGAGGCCGAGGTCATCGCCCTCAAGTCCGGTGACGAGGTGGTCGGGGCGGCTCAGGGTCCGGATTCGGAGGAGCTGGTGCTCATCACGAGCGACGCCCAGCTGCTGCACTTCCCGGCATCCGCGGTGCGTCCGCAGGGGCTCGCGGCCGGCGGCATGGCGGGCATCAACCTGGGTTCGGGCGCCCGCGTGCTGTTCTTCACCTCCCTCGACCCCGGCGCGGATGCGGTGGTCGCCACGATCTCGAGTCCCGCCGACACACTCACCGGTGCCGATCCGGGTCGCGCCAAGGTCTCCCGGTTCGGGGAGTTCCCGGGCAAGGGCCGCGCGACCGGGGGTGTTCGGGCGCACACCTTCCTCAAGGGCGAGAACGCGCTCGCGCTCGCCTGGGCGGGTCCCGCGCCCGCTCTCGCGGTCGGCCCGGACGGATCATTGCGCACCCTTCCCGACCCGGGCGCCAAACGCGACGCCTCGGGCACGCCCATGGATGCCGTGGTCGGCTCGATCGGGCGCGCCCTCTAGCGCCGGGGGTGCATGACGGCGCGTTTCCGGGATGATTGACAGCCCCGGGCCGAGTGTATAGATTGCGCAGGAAGTAAAGTTTCCTAACTCACCGGAGGGAATCGTGCCACGCCCTTCGTGGGAGCACCCCGGCCGAGGCCCCGAGGGGCCCAAACCGGCGACCCCCGGGCTGCTCCGGTCCCTCAACGACCGCGTGGTGCTCGACCTGCTGCTCGAGCACGGCGCTCTGAGCCGCAGCGATGTGTGGCGGCTGACCGGGGTCTCCAAGCCCACCGCGTCGCAGTCGCTCACGCGGCTCGAGGAGAGCGGGCACGTGCTGCAGAGCGGCGTCGAGGAGTCGGCACGCGGCGGCCGGGCGACGACCATGTACCGGCTCAACCCGCGCGCCGGATTCGCCGCCGCGATCGACGTGACCGCGACAGGCGTGCACGTGCGGATCGCGGATCTCCTCGGAACCGTCATCGGCGAGCACCGCGGCGAGGGCGCACCCCGCCCCCAGGACGCCATCGACGCGCTGCAGACCGGACTCGAGCGGGCCGGACTCACCGGACCCGACCTCTCCGCGCTGGTCGTGGCGCTCCCCGGTTCCTACGACCCGGACGCCGACCTGCTGCGGTTCGCACCGCACCTCCCGCGCTGGCTGGAGCCGGGGCTGCTCGCCCGGCTCGAGGAGGCCGTGGGCGCGCCCGCGTACATCGAGAACGACGTCAACCTCGTCGCGATCGCCGAGCAGCGGGTCGGCGCCGCGCGCGATGACCAGGACTTCCTGCTGCTCTGGAGCGACGAGGGCCTCGGCTCCGCCATCGTGCTCGGCGGGCGACTGCACCGCGGAGGCGCGGGCGGCGCCGGCGAGATCGCCTACCTGCTCGTGCCCGGGATCGACGTCGTGCGCAACCCGGTGCGCGAGGACCACGGCGGCTTCGACGACCTCGCGGGGGCGGCCGCGATCCTGGACCTGGCCGCACGGCACGGCCTGCCCGGCGATGCCCCGCACGATGCCGTCGCGACGGCCGTCTCCTCGGGATTCACGGGCTTCATCGACGAACTCGCGGAGCGCTACGCCTATGGGCTCGCCTCGGCCATCGCCCTGCTCGATCCGCCGGCCGTCGTGCTCGCGGGGCGCACCATGGATGCCGGGGGCACGAACCTCGTCGACGCCATCCGCCGCCAACTGGACGAGATCTCGATCCGCAGTCCGCGGCTCGTGCTCGGCGAGGTGGCACGAGAGGCCGTGATCACCGGCGCCCTGCTGGTCGGGCTCGAACGCACCCGGGACGGGGTGTTCTCGACGTGAGGATCGCGGTGATCGGGGGTGCCTCCACGTACACCCCGGAACTCGTCGACGGCATCGGACGCCTGGGCCTGCCGGTCGACGAACTGGCGCTCGTGGACCCGGACACCGACCGGCTCGAGGTCGTCGCGGGTCTCGGCCGCCGCATCCTGGCCAGGTGGGGCAGCCCATGCACCGTGACGACCACGACCGACGTCGCCGAGGCGTCCACGGGGGCGGCGGCCGTCCTGCTGCAGCTGCGGGTGGGCGGCCAGGCCGCCCGGGAGCGCGACGAGACCTGGCCGCTGAGCTGCGGCTGCATCGGACAGGAGACCACGGGCGCGGGAGGGCTCGCGAAGGCGATGCGCACCGTCCCGGTGGTCCGGCGGATCGCCGAACGCGTGCGCGAGGTGGCGCCCGATGCCTGGATCGTCGACTTCACCAACCCGGTCGGCATCGTGACCCGCGCCCTGCTCGACGACGGGCACCGCGCGATCGGACTGTGCAACGTCGCGATCGGCCTGCAGCGCCTCATCGCGAAATTGCTCGAGGTCGAGCCGGGCGCGGTCGAGCTCACCCACGTCGGGCTCAATCACCTGAGCTGGGAGACCGGGGTGACGGTGGCCGGCGAACCCGTGCTGCCCCGACTGCTGCGGGACTTCGGCGACGCGCTCGTCGAGGAGGTCGAGCTCCCGGTGTCCCTCCTGCGTCGGGAAGGCACCATCCCGTCGTACTACCTGCGCTACTTTTACGAGCACGACGCGCTCGTCCGGGAATCGCGTGAGAAGGGGAGTCGCGCGGCGGCCGTCGCCCGCATCGAGCGCGAGCTCCTCGAGCTCTACGCCGACCCGGAACTCGACAGCAAGCCCGAGCTGCTCGCCCAGCGCGGCGGCGCGTACTACTCGGAGGCGGCCGTCGCCCTCCTGCGCTCGCTCCTCTGGGATACCGTGCCCGCTCGTCACGTCGTCAACGTCAGGAACGCGGGCACGCTCCCCTTCCTCCCGGACGAGGCCGTCATCGAGGTCTCCGCAGCGGTCGGCCGCGACGGTGCCGCGCCCCTGCCGGTCGGCGAGGTCCCTCCCCTGGCCGGCGGCCTCATCGCCCACACGGCCGCCTACGAGGTCCTCGCCCTCGACGCCGCGCGCCACGGCGGCCGCGATCGCATCGCGCGCGCCCTTCTCGCCCACCCCCTGATCGGACAGCTCGACCGGGCGGAGCCGCTGGCCGACCTGCTTCTGGCCGAGAACGCCCCGTGGCTGGCGGGCACCCGATGAGCGTCGACCGCACGATCGTCGCAATCGACGGCGGCAACAGCAAGACGGACGTCGTGCTGCTCCGCGGCGACGGCGAGCTGCTCAGTCGCGCCCGATCGGGCCCCTTCGTGCCGCACCTCATCGGCGCAGAAGCGGCCGTGGACTCGCTCGACCAGGCGGTCGCAGCGGTGCTCGCGGCCGCGGGCCTGACGCGCGCCGACCATATCGCCGCATACCTCGCCAACGCGGATCTCCCGGCCGAGGAGGACGCGATCCGCGACGCCATGATCGCCAAGGACTGGGCCGGCGACGTGGCCGTCGAGAACGACACGCTCGCCCTCCTGCGGGCGGGAACGCTCGCCGCGGATGCCGTGGCCGTGGTCTGCGGGGCTGGCATCAATTGCGTGGGGGTCGCCTCCGACGGCGCACGCGTGCGCTATCCGGCGCTCGGCCGCATCACGGGTGACTGGGGCGGCGGGCTCGGGCTCGCCAAGGAGGTGCTGTGGTCGGCGGCGCGTCACGAGGACGGCCGCGGCCCCGCGACGGCGCTCACGGCTGCCGTGGCCGCCCACTTCGGGCGGCCGACCGCGGTGGGGGTCTCCGAGGCGCTGCACCTGCACGAGATCCCCTACGACCGGGTGTACGAGCTCGTCCCCGTGCTTTTCGAGCTGGCTGCCGCTGGCGACGAGGTCGCGGCGGCCATCGTCCGCAGGCAGGCGGCCGAGATCGTCCTGCTCGCGGTCGTGACCCTTCGCCGGCTCGGCCGCATCGACTCCGCCGCTGACGTCGTCCTCGGCGGGGGCATCCTGACCGCGGCCGAACCGGTTCTGCTCGACGACGTGCTCGCGGGCCTGGCTCGCGACGCGCCCCACGCACGGCCGGTCATCGTCGATGCCGCGCCCGTCGTGGGCGCGGCCATGCTGGGCATCGAGCGGGTGCGCGCCGGGGACGATCCGGCCGCGATCGAGGCCGCCCTGGAGCGCGCACGCGCGCAGATCGGAGCACCGCGTGGCTGACCTCCGCTTCGGGCTCGTCGGAACCGGATACTGGGCCGCCGAGACCCACGCCCCCGCGATCGCCGCCACCCCCGGCATGCGGCTCGAGTCCGTATGGGGTCGCCGCGCCGAGGCGGCGGAGCAGCTCGCCTCCCGTCACGGGGCCACCGGATTCACCGACGTCGACGCCTTCTTGCAGACCGTGGACGCCGTCGCCTTCGCCGCGCCGCCGCACGTGCAGTCCGGGCTCGCCGTCCGAGCAGCCGAGGCGGGCAAACACCTGCTGCTCGAGAAGCCCATCGCGGTATCGGAGGCCGAGGCCGAGCGGGTCGTGACGGCCGTCGAGCGGGCCGGGGTGGCATCCGTCGTCTTCCACACCATCCTGTTCGACCCGCGCATGCGCGCCATCGTCGAGGGCCGCCCCGAAGAGGGCTGGTCGGGGGGTCAGGGCCTCTGGCTCGGATCGGCACTGCGCGACGACAACCCGTTCAACACGCCCTGGCGGCACGACAAGGGCGCGCTCTGGGACCTCGGACCGCACGCGATCTCGGTGCTCTGGGCGACGCTCGGGCCGATCGTGGACGCGACGGCGACGCGGGGAGACCGCGATCTGGTGCATGCCGTGCTGCGCCACGCCTCGGGCGCGACCAGCACGACCTCCATGACCCTCCAGGCATCGGATGCGGCGGACGGCTTCTCCACGCTGCTGTGGGGCGAGACGGGCCGGCAGGCCCTCCCGGTCGACGACGTCGACGAGGGCGAGGCGCTGCGGACGGCCCTGGCCGAGCTCCGCGACCTGATCGTGACGGGCGGCACCGAGCACGCCTCCGACGCGCGGTTCGGACGCGACGTGGTCGCCGTGCTGGCCAGGCTCGAGGCATCCCTCGGGGAGGACGCGTCGTGAGCGGGACGCGTCGCATCGTGTTCCCGGCTCCCGGCCTGGTCGTGGTCGAGGACGCAGCGGCCTCGCCGCCCGGACCGGGCGAACTGCTGTGCGAGGCGCGGGTCTCGCTCCTGAGCACGGGCACCGAATCGTTCTGCCTCGCCGGCGAGTTCGATCCGGGCACGTTCTGGGAGGAGTGGGTGCGCTACCCGTTCGCGCCCGGGTACTCCATGACCTCGGTCGTCGTGGAGGCGGGTACCGAGACGACCGGGTTCCGCCCCGGCGACCGGATCGCCACCCAGACGCCGCACGTCGAGCGCTTCACGATCGCCGCGGCCGAGGCCGTGCGCATCCCGGACGACATCACGGACGATCAGGCCGCCTGGATGTCGCTGGCCTGCACGACCCAGCTCGGCGTGCGCCGCGCCGAGCTGCAGCTGGGCGAGACGGTGGGCGTCGTGGGCCTGGGGCTCCTTGGCCAGCTCGTGACGCAGTACCTGCGGGTCGCCGGGGCGGGCCGCATCATCGCCATCGACACCGCCCAGGAGCGGCTGGACCGGGCCCTCGCACACGGCGCGACCGACGCCATCGCGGCGACCGCGGGCTCCGCGCGCGACCGGGTGGCCGAGCTCACAGGCGGCGACCTGCTCGACGTGGTCTTCGACATCACCGGGCACCACGACGTGCTCGCGGACGCCTCGACCCTGCTGCGCCCGCTCGGGCGCCTCGTACTGCTCGGCGACAGCCCCTCACCCAGCCGCCAGCGACTCGGCCCGCGCATCGTGGGCGACTCGATCGCGGTCCTGGGCGTGCACGCCTCGATCGCCCCGGAGGTCCGCACCCCGCGCGACCGATGGACCATCGAGGCGATGACCGGACTGTTCTTCCTGCTGCTGCGCACCGGGCGGATGGATGTCGACGGGCTGGTGTCGCACCGGTTCTCCCCCGACGACGCTCCCGCGGTCTACGAGCGGTTGCAGACGCATCGCTCCGAGCACCTGGGCGTCCTGTTCGATTGGACTCGTCCATGAGCGCCGTGCGCTGGGGCATCCTGGGGGCCGCCGGCATCAACGAGGCGATGGCCCCCGCGATCGCGGCCGCCTCCAACGCCGAGCTCGTGGCGATCGCGAGCAGGACGGCGGAGCGCGCCGAGGCCGCCGCGGAGCGGTTCGGCGCCGCGCGTGCCGTCGAGGGCTACGACGCGCTGCTCGCCGATCCGGACATCGAGGCGGTCTACATCCCGCTGCCCAACGCCTTCCACCTCGAGTGGACGCTGCGCGCCGCCGCGGCGGGCAAGCACGTGCTGTGCGAGAAGCCCATGGCGATCACCGCCTCGGACGCGCGCGCGATGATCGCGGCCTGCGACGCCGCCGGCGTTCTGCTGGCCGAGGCCTTCATGTACGCCCATCACCCGCGGTACGCGCGGATCGCCGAGATCATCGACTCCGGTGAGATCGGGACGCCCCATGCGATCCTCACCACCTTCTCATTCGACGCGAGCGACGAGCTCGATCACTCCGGCTTCCAGGGCCTGCCCGGCAGCGGATCCGTCTACGACGTCGGCTGCTACGCGGTGCACTCGGCGCGCATGCTGCTGAAGCGCGAACCGCGCGCGGTGACCGCCCGTGCCACCGAGTCCGCGCTGCACGGCGACATCGACCTGGCGACCTCGGCTCTGGTCGAGTTCGACGGCGCGACTCTGCTCTTCCACGTCGACATGGCGGCCGCCGATACGGACGTGCTCGAGGTCATCGGCAGCGCCGGACGCATCGTGGTCCCGCACGCCTTCATCTGCTCCCCCGGCGACGGCGACTTCCGGGTGGAGACCGCGGCCGGGTCCCGGGTCGAGAGCGCGGATGCCGTCGACCACTATCGCGTGCAGGTCGAGACGTTCTCGCGCGCCGTCGGAGGCGACGGGGACCTGCTGCTGGACCCCTCCGATGCGGAGCGCAACGCCGCCGCCCTCGAGGCGATCACGCTGTCCTGGCGGGACGGGCGGCGCGTCCTGGTCTAACCGGCGTTGGAACCTAGCCGAACTCGTGCGCCGTGTCGGACAGGAACATGTCCACGAGGTCCCCGTGGACCCGCAGCCGATGCGATCGCAGTTCGCGCAGGTGCGCCATGACGCGCTCGCGATCCGCCGGTTCCACAGGTGAGGACGCCAGCACCTCGGCGCAGAGGGCCAGCCCCTCGGCCGCGCGGGCGTACTGCGCGATCCACGGCTCGGCCTCCCGCGCGAGCGCGGCATTGGCGATGCCCCTCATGCGCTCGGCGACCCCCGACAGGCCGCGCGCCTCGTCGGCCAGGGCCTCCAGCGCCCCGGCGCGATCGCCGAACTCGACCTCGAAGGCGAACCGCGCCAGTGCGTCGGCGAGGCGCGGTGAATCGTCGGTGCACAGCGCCGACCCGCGGAAGGCGTCCGCGAAGGTCCGCACGGCATCCAGGTCGGCGCCCGCCACCCGCTCGAGCGCGCGCTCCCAGGCGGCCTCCGGGTCGAACCCCGCCGGGTCGTTCGCGTACTCGGCGACCGACGACAGGCCGACCTTCGATGACTCGGCCAGGGGCATCGCGTTGGCGATGACCCCGCGAGCGATGCCGGCGAGCCCCGGATCCCGACCGAGGTAGGGGCCGATGTGCAGCTCCCCCGTCATCGCCACATCGTTCACCGGGAAGTTGTCCCAGTACAGCGGCGCATGCCCCGTCGCCGCGAGGAACCCCCGGGCATCCGCCTCCTCCAACTCGGGCGAGCAGATCGCGCGACCCGTCCAGAAGATGTCGATGGCCGGGTCGAGACCCCGCCCGAGCTCCACGATCTCGGGCTCATCGCCCTTCCCCCAGTAGCGGGTGGGTGCGACCATGAGCGGCACGGACGGGAGGGCGTCGTGCACGCGTCCGACGAGCACGACCTGGGCGGCCACGAGCGACGGGAACGCGCGGACGTCGCCCGGGTGCTGCAGACGGGGCGGGATGTCGTCCAGCAGCAGCGCGATCCCGGTCGCCCCGAGCTCGAGCACCTGACGGTACTTGGTCAGCAGCGCATCGAGGTCGGCGGGCTCGGAGTACCGCATCGAGAGGCCGGGCGAGAGCGCGAACACGAAGCCGACCCCGCCGGAACGGCAGCGTTCGATCAGCGCGGCCAGCGCATCCAGAGCCGGCCCCGAGTAGGGCATCCGCCAGTCGCGCCGCAGCAGTGCGTCGTCCTTGGGCGCATAGACGAAGGTGTTCATGCCGATGGAGGCGACGAAGTCGATCATGTCCAGGCGCTGCGCGTGCGTCCAGGGCGTGCCGTAGAAGCCCTCGATGACCCCGCGGATCGGGAGCGCGCCGGTCACAGCGAACGGACCCGCGCGCGGTAGCGCTCGAGAGCCGCGCGATTGCGCTCGTCGCCCCCCGCCACGTTGCTGCTGGTGAAGACGACCGGTTGCACCCCGCGCTCGGCCGCAATGGCCGCGGCGGTCATGGCGACGGCGTTGACGATCGCCGCACCCATCACGGTCGAGGTCGGACCCATCGGAAGCTCGACCCCGGGAACCGCGATCGCGGCATCGCCGGGCCTGCCGAGGTTGTCGATCACGATGTCGGCGATCTCGTCGACGCGTCGCGCACCGGCACCCCGGGACGACGCCGAGGTCGCGTGCGCGAGGCTCACGATCGCGATGGTCGTCATGCCGTGGTCGCGCGCTCGCTCCACGAGCTCGCGGGCGATGATGTTGGATCCGGAGTTGGTGGCGACGAGCATGGTGTCGACCGGTGCGGCGCCGAGCCGGTCGAAGATCACGGCTCCGAGCCCCGCCGTGCGTTCCATCGAGGTGCTGAGTTCGGCCCCGGCGTGCAGAAGCAGACCCTCGATGAGGACCGGGTTCACCGCGGCGAGTCCTCCCGCCCGGTAGAACAGCTCCTCCGCGAGCAGATGCGAATGTCCCGTGCCGAAGACATGCAGAAGCCCGTCCGCCGCGATGGTGGCGGCCACGGCCTCACCGGCACGGCGGATGGCATCCGCCTGTTCGCGCAGGCCGTCCAGCTGACCGGTGACGGTCGAGATGTAGGCATCGAGCGGATCCGGTGTGCTCACGCCGACCTCCTCGTCCTGATCAGTCTCTCGTATCCCGGCCGAGCCGTCCCCGCCGCGAGTGCGCAGGCGCCGTCGAGCGGGGTGCCCGCCGCCTCGACCATCCGGACGCCCGGCTCGTCCCGCAGCCGCGCGACGACGCGCGCCCGCAGGGGTGTCCCGTCCGCCACGGCGCGTCCCTCGAGCGCGACCGGCACGGGCGCCGGGGTGACGACGGATGCGGCCGCGAGCACCGTCCGGGCGATCTCCTCCGCGGCGGCGGCGATGATCCGGTCCGCGACCGCGTCCCCGGCCGCGGCGTGCTCCTGCACGACCGAGGCGAAGTGGGCGATCGCGTTCACCGGGCGATCGAGGGCGTGAACGCGGGCGGCGAGGGTGTCGAGCTCGCCGAAGCGCTGCACCGCCGCACCGTCCAGGCTGGTCTCCTGACCGCGGCCGTCGGCGGATCGCAGGGCCGCCTCGATCCCTCGACTCCCGATCCAGAACGACGCACCCGCATCCCCGAGCAGGAAGCCGTCCCCGTCGACCCGGCGGGACGCGCCCGTGGCCGCGTCGATCGCGAGGCAGGCGATCCCGGTGCCGACCACCATGACGACGCCGTGGCCGTCGGGCAGCGCGCCCGCATGCGCCGTGACCGCATCGCCCGTGAGCCATACCTCCCGCGCCCCGGTGCGCTCGGCGATCGCCTCCGCGAGCCGTCCGGCCTCACTGTCGTCGGCCGGCATGGTGGTCAGGCCGAGCACCATGCGACCGGGTTCGTCGTCCACCGCGCGAGCACGGTGCCAGGCCTCGGCCACCCCGTCGGCGACCAGTGCGACCGTGTCGCCGTCCGAATGCGCGACACCCTCGACGACGTGCACCCCGTCGCGCCCGGCGATCGCCAGCCGCACCTGCGACTGTCCGCCGTCGACGCCCACCGAGACGATCACGCCGCACCCCGCCGGATAGGCTGGATGCTCGCGAGCAAGGAGCGTCGAGCGTGCACATCCGTGGGTTCCAGCCGCGCGACACGGATGAGCTGTACCGGGTCTGCCTGAGAACCGGGGACGCGGGCGAGGACGCCACGGCGCTGTACACCGACCCGCGCCTGCTCGGCGAGGTCTACGTGGGACCGTACCTCGCCCTCGAGCCGCAGGCCGCCCTGGTGATCGAGCTCGACGGCGTCGCGTCGGCCTACGCACTGTGCGCACCGGACACGGCGGCCTTCGAGGCCGCATGCGCGGCGACCTGGTGGCCGCCCCTGCGCGAGCGCTACCCGCTGGGCACCTTCCCGGCCGGAAGCCCCGACGACGAGCTGGTCCGGACCATCCACGACCCCCCGCGGACGAGCCCGGAGCTGCTGCGCGAGTACCCGGCGCATCTGCACATCGATCTCGTCCCGGAGGTTCAGGGGCGCGGCCTCGGTGGCGAGCTCATCCGCACCCTGCTGACGCAACAGGCCCGGGTGGGCGTCCCCGGCATCCATCTCGGGGTCGCGACCACCAATCTGCGGGCGATCGGGTTCTACGAGCATCTGGGATTCTCGACCCTCTGCGTCGACGGGGACACGACCGTCATGGGACTGCGCCTGACCACGGCCTAGTGCACCGAGCCTTCGGTGATGCCGCTGATGACCTGGCGGTGGAAGATCACGTAGATGCCGATCATCGGGATCGTGATGATCGAGAGCGCCGCGAAGAGCGTCGGGTAGTCCGTGGAGTACTTGCCCGTGAAAGCCAGCAGTCCGATGGGGATCGTGCGCAGATCCTCGTCCTGGATATAGAGCATCGCCAGGAGGAACTCGTTCCAGCAGCTCAGGATCGAGAAGGTCGCGACCGTCGCCAGGCCGGGGCGCATGAGCGGCAGCACGAGCTGCACGAGCATCCGGAAATCGCCCGCCCCGTCGATCCGCGCCGCCTCGAACAGCTCTCGGGGCAGGGTGTCGAGATAGCCCTTGAGCAGGAACACCGCGAGCGAGAGACCCAGGCCGATGTAGGGCAGAATGAGCGCCCACCGCGTGTCGAGCAGGTAGAAGGCGTCCAGCCAGCGGCTCTGCGCCGTGATGTAGGACTGCACCGGCAGCAGCAGGCCGAGGACGAAGGGCAGCAGGAGCCACCGGCTCAGCCGGAACCGGAACCGGCTGAAGGCGTAGGCGGCGAGCAGGCCGAAAACCAGGATGCCCGCCACCGACACCACCGTGGTCAGCACGCTGTTGAGGGCGTAGACGCCCAGGTCGCCGCGCTCCCAGGCGCTCGTCCACACCGTGAGATCGAACGAGGTGGGCGGGGCGAAGGGCGACTCGAAGATCTCGCGCTTGGTCTTGAACGACGAGGCCACCATCCAGATCAGCGGCACGACGAAGAACAGCGACGCGGTGACCATGACCACGTGGTAGATGACGGCCGCGGTCCGCGGCGCCAGGCGGCGGCGGGTGCGCTCAGTACGGGTGCGCTCAGTACTCAAGGCCGGCTCCCCCCGCGCGGGCCCGGATCCGGGTGAAGACGAAACCGAGGGCGAGCACCACGACGGTCATGATGGTCGCGAGCGCGGCGCCGTAGCCCAGGTTGTGGAAGCGGAAGACGACCTCGACCAGATAGGTCGTGATGATCTCGGTCGCGTGGTCCGGACCGCCATTGGTCATGACGTAGAACAGGTCGAAGCTCTGGAAGGCGCCCGTCACGCAGAGGAGGACGGCGATCTCGATGATCGGGCGAATCATGGGTACCCGGATGGAGAAGAAGATGCGCCACTGCGATGCGCCGTCGAGCGTCGCGGCCTCGACGATGTGGGTGGGGATGCGCTGCAGGGCCGCGTAGAAGATCGCCATGTAGAAGCCCGCGTAGATCCACCCCGAGACGACGCTGACCGCGATGAGGGCGGTCGACGGATCACCCAGCCATACGGGGGCCCACTCGTCGAGACCGATCGCGCGCAGTCCCGAGTTGATGAGACCGATGTCGTCGCTGTAGACGAAGGCCCACAGCACGGCGATCACGACCATGGGCAGCATGACCGGCACGAAGAACGCGATGCGGTAGAAGGCGGTCCGCCGCCCGCGCATCGTCACGAGCCCCGCCAGGATGAGGCCGGCCAGCACCTCGAGGATGAGCGTCAGACCGATGTAGACGAACGTGTTGCGGTACGCCATCAGGTAGATGTCATCCCGGAAGGCGCGGAAGAAGTTGTCCAGCCCCACGAAGGTCATCTGGTTGGTGCCCGACCAGTCCATGACGCTCAGGGCGGTGTTGAGCACCGCGGGGATGAGCACCACGAACGCGAACAGCAGGAAGGCCGGCGCCACGAGCAGGTACGGCGTCCACCGCCGGTCCGCCTTCACCTCGTCCGTCCTCCTCGATGCAGGATGCGGGGGCCCGCCTGAGCCGGCCCCCGCATCGTCCGTGCTGTCGCGTCGCGATCCGTCGTCAGCGGATCTCGGCCACCCGCTTCTCGGCCGTGTCGAGCGCGTCCTGAACGTTGCCGCCGCCGATGATCGAGGCGACCGCGTCATAGAACGCGGCGGCCACCTCGATGTCGTAGCCGCTGTCGGACGGCGCGACGACCGTGCTGGCGGTGGACATCAGGGTCGCGAGCGAGACCGTGCGGGGGTCGGCGTCGACGCCCGCGAACGGGTCGACCGTCATGGGCGCCAGGCCCGCGTCCGCCCACAGCTTCGTGCCCTCGGTCGAGGCGACGAGCGCGAGGAAGTCCATCGTCTCGGCGATGTGCTCCGACTTGGCGTTGACCATGAAGCCGGTCGAGATGCCCAGCACGCTGGTCTGGTCGCCCGCGCCCTCCAGCGCCGGGGTGTTGAAGTAGTCGAAGTCCAGGCCCTCGGCATCGGTGGCCGCGTCGGCCATGAGCCAGCTGCCGATCACGATCATGGCCGCCTTGCCGAGGAAGAACTGCGTGTTCGCCTCGTCGTCGGGCAGCGCGTTGACGCTGTCGTTGATGTAGCCCTTCTCGGCGATCTCGGCGATGTAGCTCATCGCGTCGAGCATCTCGGGCGAGTTCATGGCGGCCTCGCCGTTCATGGTCTGGGCGTAGAGATCCTCGCCGAGCACCCGGGACGCGATGTGGGCGGCCCAGTTGCCGACCGTCCACTGGTCCTTGTTGCCCTCGACGATCGGCGTGACGCCGGACGCCTTGATCGCGGCGCAGACATCCATGAACTCGTCCCAGGTGGTGGGAACCGAGAGCCCGAGGCTGTCGAAGATCTCCTTGTTGTACCAGACCACGTCGGTCACGTCACCGGTCCACGGCACCATGTAGATGCCGCTGCCGTCGACGTCCATGCCGGTGAATGCGCCGTCGTCGAAGCGGCCCGCGAAGGCCTCGCCGGCAAGGTACTCGCTCACGTCGGCGCCGTCGCCGTCCGCGACGTGGTTGCGCATGCGGGGGCCGGACCACTCGAAGTAGGCGTCCGGCGCCTCACGGCTGGACAGCAGGGTGGCCAGGCCGGTCGTCTGGTAGACGTCGTCCTCCTGCACGATGATCTCCACCTCGCGGTCGGGGTAGAGATCCTCGTACTGGTCCTTCAGGTCGTCGAACTTGCTGTCGACCGCGTCGCCGGAGGATCCCATCGCGATGCGGATGACGACGTCGGCGTCCGAGCCGGGTGCGCACCCGGTCAGTGCGGACAGCACGAGGGCCGCTCCGGAGACGGCCGCGACACCGGCTGCGAGACGACGGGGGGCTGTGGATGGTGCCATGGGGGTAGACCTCGATCCCTCTCGGCCCGGAGGCGCCTGTGCCGCCGGGCGATGTCAGTAAACTTTACTTCCCTCTGATGAGTGAATCGTCAAATGCCCGCGATGTCAATGGATTCGCACCGCGAAACCCTATTCGCCGGCGTAGAACCGGGCGATCCTCTCCCGTGCAGCGGGGGCGTCGTAGATCAGCACGTCGCGGGCGTCGTCGCAGCATTCCACGCGGTCGGGCTCACCGAAGCGCTCCACGAGGAGCGTCTCGTCGATGGGCAGCTCGTCGCCCGCCCGATTGATGTAGAAGAAGGCGCCCCCGTCCGTGCGCGCGGTCGCGCGATTC
Organism: Microbacteriaceae bacterium; assembly: GCA_019638805.1. Taxonomy (GTDB): domain Bacteria; phylum Actinomycetota; class Actinomycetes; order Actinomycetales; family Microbacteriaceae; genus JBDSKH01. The sequence goes on from JAHBTA010000002.1 coordinate 108,380, forward strand.
GCCAGCCACCCGTTGGGCGTCCCGTCCGGGAGGATCGGGATGAGACGGACCCCCGTCGCCGACGGCAGGGACAGCCGTCGCGCATCCGAGAACGTCGCGTAGCCGATCATGCCGGGCACGGCGTCGTCCAGGCACACGGTCTCCGGCGTGCGATAGCCGTCGTACCGACCCCAGCCACCGAGGTTCGTCGGAAGGCCCGTCGCGATCAGCACGACGACGAGCGCCGCCGCGCCGGCCCCGAGCGCAGCGGGCCGCACCGGACGGGGCAGCGCCAGCAGAACGAGCGCGTACGGCAGGATCAGCACGGGCCAGAAGTAGTAGTAGTGCGTGATCATCATGAGGTAGGTCGCGCCGAGCCCGCCGAGCGGCACCGTCCCGAGCATGACGACGACGAGCAGGCGCCGATCCGGTGCCGGCCCGCGCCGGAGCCAGGCGACCGCGGCCCAGACCGCCCCGGCCAGGCACGCCGCCGCGAGCACGACCCCCATGACGAGGATCACCCCCGCCGCGGGATCCCTGGCCTGATACGCGTAGTACGGCCCGATCGCCGCGAGCCGGCGCGCGAAGACCTCCGGGTCGACATAGGTGAACGGTGAGGTGCCCTGGAGGGGGCTGAACGCGAACCGCAGTACGAGCGCGCCGAGCAGCAGCGCCCCGACCGTCACCGCGGGGCGCACGGCGGGGCGCCACCCCCGGCGGATCACGAGCAGCACGAGCGCGGCCGCGGTCCCCGGGGCCGCGAACAGCAGAGCCAGGGGGTTCGAGGCGGCCGTGAGCGCGAGCGCGACACCGAGGGTGATGCGAGCGGGCCGGCCCCTGGCCAGCACGACCGCGGGCGCGGCGACGAGCGCCGCATACATCCCCAGGTAGTAGGTGGGGGCCAGGTGGAACGAGAGGATCCAGGACGTGCCGATGAGCGGCAGGACGAGCAGGGGCACGACGGCGACACCCGCGCGCATCACCGCCGAGGTGACCGGCGCCTCCGGGCCCAGGACCCGCGCCAGCAGTACCACGCACAGCAGCAGCAGAACGTTCGCGAGCACCGCCACCGCGATGTAGTACAGGTAGATCGAACCGCCCGAGACCGCGAAGGCGATGGCCGAGAGCGGCAACTCGGGAAACACGTAGACCTGGGGCGAGAAGCTCCAGTCCAGTGGGCGGCCGGCCACCGCATCCTGCATGACCTGGAAGAGCGTCCCGTTGTCGCTCGACCGCAGCTCCCAGGTGATCGGCCAGGTGGCCGCGTCGGCGGGGTCGCCCCCCGCGCGCACGACGAAGACCAGGGCGGTGAGCGCGGCGACCACGAGCGCGGCGCCGACGACGGAGAGGGCGCTACGTGTCGATGCGCTCACGGTCCAGACCCTGGCCCGCGATGATGAAGTCCTTGCGCGGTGCCACGTCGTTGCCCATGAGCAGCTCGAACACCTCCCGCGCGCGATCCGCGTCGGCCATGGTGATCTTGCGCAGGGTGCGGTGCGCGCGACTCATGGTGGTCTCGGCGAGCTGATCGGCGTCCATCTCCCCCAGGCCCTTGTAGCGCTGGATGGGCTCCTGGTACTTCCGTCCGCCCTTGCGCAGCGTGCCCAGCACGGTGTGCAACTCGGCCTCGGAGTACGTGTAGACGATGTCGTTAGGCTTGGCACCCGGATTCTGGATGATCACCCGGTGCAGCGGCGGCACGGCCGCGAAGACGCGCCCGGCCGTGATCATGTCCGGCATGTACTTGTAGAACAGCGTCAGCAGCAGGGTGCGGATATGCGCGCCGTCGACATCGGCATCGCTCATGATGATGACCTTGCCGTAGCGCGCCTGGTCGAGATCGAAGGTGCGCCCCGAACCCGCGCCGATGACCTGGATGATCGAGGCGCACTCCGCGTTGCCGAGCATGTCGGTCAGCGAGGCCTTCTGCACGTTGAGGATCTTGCCGCGGATGGGCAGTAGCGCCTGGTACTCGCTGTCGCGCGCGAGCTTGGCGGTGCCGAGGGCCGAGTCGCCCTCGACGATGAAGAGCTCGGTGTCGCCGACCGTGGTCGAGCGGCAGTCCACGAGCTTCGCGGGCAGGGACGACGACTCGAGGGCGTTCTTTCGCCGCTGGGTCTCTTTGTGCGCGCGCGCCGAGATGCGGCTCTTCATCTCGGCCACGATCTTGTCCAGGATCAGCGCCGACTGCGCCTTGTCGTCGCGCTTGGAACTCGTGAAGCGCTCCCCCATGCCCTTCGCGATGGCGTTGGCGACGATGGCCCGCACAGCCGGGGTGCCCAGGACCTCCTTGGTCTGGCCCTCGAATTGCGGCTCGGGCAGGCGCACGGTGAGCACCGCGGTCAGGCCGGCCAGGACATCCTCTTTCTCGAGCTTGTCGTTGCCCGCCTTGAGCCGCCGCGCGTTCTTCTCGACCTCGGCGCGCAGGAACTTGAGCATGCCCTGCTCGAATCCGGCCTGGTGCGTGCCGCCCTTGGGCGTCGCGATGATGTTGACGAAGCTGCGGAACACCGTGTCGTACCCGGTGCCCCAGCGCAGCGCGATGTCCACGGCGCATTCGCGCTCGAGCTCGGTGGCCACCATGTGGCCGTCGTCCTGCAGCACCGGCACTGTCTCACGGTAGGCACCGGTGCCCTGGATGCGCCAGGTCGCGGTCAGGGACTCGTCGGGCGCGAGGAAGTCGGCGAACTCGGAGATACCGCCCGCGAACCGGAACTGCTCGACGACCGGCTCGTCGCCGCGGTCGTCCTCGATGCGGATGCCGAGCCCGGGCACCAGGAACGCCGTCTGCCGCGCGCGCTCGGCCAGCTCCTCAGCCTGGAAGCTCGCCCCGCGCGTGAAGACCTGCGGGTCCGCCCAGTACCGGATGCGGGTGCCGGTCACGCCCTTGCCCGCCTTTCCGACGACCCGCAGCTCGCTCGTCGAGACGAAGGGCGTGAACGGGGCGTCGGGACGCGGATGGGCCGGGTCGGCATCCTCGAAGACCCCCGGCTCGCCGCGGTGGAACGACATGGCCCAGGTCTTCCCGTCGCGGTCGACCTCGACGTCGAGCCGCTCGCTGAGCGCGTTGACCACGGACGCGCCCACGCCGTGCAGGCCCCCCGAGGCCGAGTACGAGCCCGAGCCGAACTTGCCGCCCGCGTGCAGCTTGGTGAAGACCACCTCGACACCGCTCAGACCCGTCTTGGGCTCGATGTCGACCGGGATGCCGCGGGCGCGGTCGCGCACCTCCACGCTCCCGTCGGGATGCAGCACGACATCGATGAGCTCGCCGTGGCCCGCGAGCGCCTCATCGACCGAGTTGTCGATGATCTCCCACAGGCAGTGCATGAGGCCGCGCGAATCCGTCGAGCCGATGTACATGCCGGGGCGCTTGCGCACCGCCTCCAGGCCCTCGAGCACGCTCAGGTGACGGGCGGAGTAGGTCTCGGCGCTCGCCACGGGGCTCCTCTGAGATCGGGGAATCGGCCGGATGGCCATCGTTCAGCCTAACCAGGCGCACCGACGGGATCCTCGCCGACACCCCATCGGTGCAGACCTGCTACGCGGTGAGCGAAATGCGCCCGATTACCCGGCCCGCGACGGTCGTCCATGCTTGACTGGTCGCACGTCGCGCACCCGAGGAGGACACCATGTCGCAGATCACCGACACCGTCGATGAGCTGGAGCTCGACGCCCCCCTCACCGCTTTCGACCGCTGCGACAGTTGCGGCGCGCAGGCCTATATCCGGGTGACCCTGGCGTCCGGCGACCTGCTGTTCTGCGCCCACCACGGCGCCAGGTTCAAGGACAAGCTCGCCCCCACCGCGATCAACTGGCACGACGAGACCGCGCGCCTGCACGAGGCGCCCGCCGACTGACCGTTCGCCGGTAGATTCGACGCGTGGCCGGCATCCGGCGCGTCGCGCGCATCGACCTCGAGGCCCTCGCGAGCAATCTCGCGGGGGCCTCTGCCTCGTTCCTGGACGCGCGCGCCGACGCGTACGGCCATAATCTCGCGCTCGTCGGCCCGGTCGCACGGGACGCGGGAATCGTCCGGGTCCTGGTCTCCGACGACCGGGATGCCGCCCTTGCCTCCGCCGCCGGGCTCACCCCGGTCGTGGGCCGGCTCGCACCCCCGGACGTCGGTGATCTCGCCGGCGCTGCAGCCTACGGGCTGGAGTCGGGCGGGCGACCGGTCATGACCCTCGTGGGCGAGGTCATCGCCGTCAAGCACGTCGGCGCGGGCGCCGGGGTGTCCTACGGCTACACCTACCGCACCCCCGCTCCTACGCATCTCGCCCTCGTGGGGCTCGGCTACGCCGACGGGGTGCCGCGCATCGCCGGGGGTCGGGCGCACGTCGCCATCGACGGACGCGCGCTGCCCCTGGTCGGACGCATCGCCATGGACCAGTTCGTGGTCGACTGCGGCGATGACCCGGTCGGGCTCGGGGACGAGGTCGCCCTGTTCGGATCGGGTTCGGTCGTCCCGTCCGCCGGGGAATGGGCGGGGTGGACGACCCGCGACGCGCTCGCGGTGACCGCGGGACTCGGCCCCCGCATCCACCGGGAGGCGCGTGCGTGACCGGACCGACGCTCATCCTGGACCTCGCCGGTTTCCGCGAGAACGTGCGCACGCTCGCCGCGATGGTCGCCCCCGCGCGCACCATGCTCGCGGTCAAGGCCGACGCCTACGGCCACGGGGCGGCCGAGTTCGCGACCGCCGCACTCGAGGGCGGGGCGGATTCGCTCGCGGTTCTCGAGGTGCCCGCCGGAATCCGGCTGCGCGAGGTGGGCTTCACGGTTCCGCTCTTCGCGTGGCTGCACGGGCGGGACACCGACTTTGCGGCCGCCATCACGGCGGACATCGATCTGGGTGTGTCCTCGATGGTCGAGCTGGAGCGCATCGCGGCCGCCGTGCGGACAGCCGGGTCCCCCGCGTCGGTGCACCTCAAGATCGACACCGGGCTGCACCGCAACGGCGCGAGCCCGGAGGACTGGCCCGCCCTGGTGTCCGCCGCGCGCGACGCCGAGCGCGAGGGGCTCGTCCGGGTCGTCGCGCTCTGGTCGCACCTCGCGGATGCGTCCCCCGCGGACGACGAGGCCGCACTCGCGGAGTTCCGCGCGGCCGTCGCCGTGGCGGCGGGGCTCGGGGTCGAGCCGCCTCTGCTGCACCTCGCGGCCTCCTCGGCCGGGATCCGCGAGCCCGAGGCTCGCCTGGGGCTCGTGCGCTTCGGCATCGCGGCCTACGGAATCTCGCCCTTCGACGACGTCGACGGGCGGGGGCTGGGCCTCCGGCCCGTCATGACCTTCCGGGCGCCGGTGCTCGCACTCGAGGACGGCGTCGCGGTGCTGGCCGCCGGCTCGGGCGACGGTGTCGCCCCGGTCACCGCGGCCGACGGCGCCGCCGTGCTGCTCGAGGGCGTGCGGCGGCCGGTCCTCGGCGTCGACGTCGACACCATGACCGTCGGCGTCGACGCTACCGCCGGGGGCCGGGTGACACCGGGCGATGTGGCTACAGTCTTCGGCCCCGGCGACGACGGCGAGCCGACCGCCGAGGAATGGGCGGCGTGGGCTGGCACGATCGGCGACGAGATCGTCGCGCGCGCCTCCCGCCGTGCGGCCCGCGTCATCCGCCGCTGAGGCGCTACCTGGGGAGCGCGGGCAGGCCCAGCCGGGCGCGGATCGCGTCACGTGAGCGCCGCGCGTAGTCGTCCACTTCGGCCCGGCGGGCGTCGGGCTCGTGGCCGGTGACTCCGGCGAGCTCCGCGGCGAGGTCGAGCAGGCGATCGGCCCACACCGGGTTCATGGGCAGCAGCGGCCCGTGCAGGTTGGTCCCGATGAGCCCGCCCGCGATGAGGCCGTCCTCCGCGCCCGAGGCGAGCCGGGCGAACGGGGCGACCCCGGCATCCCGTGCGTCGTCGGCACCGAAGTTCACGAAGCCCGCGACCTCGCCCAGCTCGGTCTCCCCCGCGACCTCGCCCACCACGCGCTCCGGCGAGACCCGCGCGGTCGAGGGCAGCACTCCGGCACCCGCCGAGACCGAACCGTCGAGCTCGGTCACCTCGCGGCCGAGCAATTGCCACCCGGCGGCGATCGCGAGGAACGGCACCCCGGCATCCGCCCAGGAGCGCAGCTTCTTCGCGTGCCGGGCGATGTCGGCGTGCAGGGGCTGCCGGGCCGATGCCGGACCACTGCCGATGTGCACGAGGTGCGCGGTGGACGGGAGGGCATCCCCCGCGCCCACGTCGATCACCTCGAGCGGCATTCCCCGCCATCCCGCGCGGACGCGCAGTGCCGTCACATTGCCGACATCGCCGTTGATCCCGAGTTCTCGCGGGTAGAGGTGCACGAGCGTGATCACGACGCGCCCTCCAACTCGCGATAGCCCAGTCGCTTGCGGATGAGCATCATCTGCTCGTAGTTCACGACCATGGTCTTGCGACCGGTGGCGGGTGGCGGCAGGGCGAGGAAGCGATCGAGCGCCGGGCCGAGCTCGGGCACGACCGCGTCCACGCGAACGCCCTCGTAGGCGAAACGCGTCGCGAATTGCCAGCACTTGGTGCCCGTGACGACATCGACGCGCCGGATCTTCGACAGGTCGGTTCCGTACACCCAGGACGGGTCGGGCGTGCCCTCGTCGACCGCGACGAGCACCTGCTCGGGCGGCTCCGGCAGCGCGTCGAGGTTGACCTGCATACTCGGCGGGTTCTTCATCATGAGCAGCTCGAGCTCCTCGCCGGCCGGCGTGCGGATGACCTCCCCGCGCCCGTAGACCGCGGCCATCGAGCCGACGCCCCGCGCAGCGGCCGCGAGATCGAAGCCGTCGCCCAGGAGTGCGCGCGCCATCGCGAACGCGGCCGTCGCATCCACCGCGTTGTGCAGCCCGCGTGCCGGCAGCATGACATCGACCCCCACGCCGTCCACCTCGATCACGGCGACCTCGTCGTGCGCCGAGACGAGCCGGGTGGATGCCGCGATCGGCGCCGCCTGGGACGTCGCGAGCGCCGGGTTGTCGCCCCTCGCGAGCCAGGCGGACTCTGCCAGCAGCTTCGGGTCCGTGGCGAAGGCGCTCAGCTCGGCGCCCCGATCGGCGAGTCGGGAGGCCAGCGCCACCAGGTTGTGGTCGTCGGCGTTCACCACCAGGTGACGGGTCGCGACCGCGGCGAATGACTCGAGCATGCCCACCACGCGATCCGGCTCGTGGAAGCGGTTGAGCTGGTCGACCTGCACGTTGATGAGCAGGACGCTGTGCGGGACGAGGCGCTTCGCCAGCTGCGGGCCGAACGCCTCGTCCACCTCGAGCACCGCGATCGTGTTGCGCAGCCGCCCGTCGAGGGGTGCGGTGGCGAGGATCGCGGACGCGATGCCCTGCGGGAGGTTGGCGCCGCTGGGGTTGGTGAAGACGTCCACCCCGTTCTCGCGCAGCGCGCTGACCAGCATCTGCGTCGTGGTCGACTTGCCGTTGGACCCCGAGACGAAGACCACCCCGAGGGGGAGGTTCTCGACCGCGCGCTGCAGGAAGCGCGGCGCGATGAGCAGGGCCACCCGGCCGGGGAACGCGGAGCCGCCCCCGCGCAGGCGCGTGAGCACCCGGGCCAGCCGGCCGGCGAGCACCGCCAGCGCCGTGCGCACCCGGCCTACTCCAGGTAGTCGCGCAGCGACTGCGACCGGGACGGGTGGCGCAGCTTGGCCATGGTCTTCGACTCGATCTGACGGATGCGCTCCCGCGTGACACCGAAGGTGTCACCGATCTGGTCGAGGGTCTTCGGCATCCCGTCGCCGAGGCCGAAGCGCATGCGGATCACGCCCGCCTCGCGCTCGGACAGCGAGTCGAGCAGGCTCTCGAGCTGCTTCTGCAGCATCGTGAAGCCCACCGCGTCGGCCGGCACCACGGCCTCGGTGTCCTCGATGAGGTCGCCGAACTCGCTGTCGCCGTCCTCGCCGAGCGGAGTGTGCAGAGAGATCGGCTCGCGGCCGTACTTCTGCACCTCGATGACCTTCTCGGGGGTCATGTCGAGTTCGCGGCTCAGCTCTTCGGGCGTGGGCTCACGGCCCAGGTCCTGGAGCATCTGGCGCTGCACGCGGGCGAGCTTGTTGATGACCTCGACCATGTGCACCGGAATGCGGATGGTGCGGGCCTGGTCGGCCATCGCGCGCGTGATCGCCTGGCGGATCCACCAGGTGGCGTAGGTCGAGAACTTGAAGCCCTTGGTGTAGTCGAACTTCTCGACGGCGCGGATGAGGCCGAGGTTGCCCTCCTGGATGAGGTCCAGGAACTGCATGCCGCGGCCGGTGTAGCGCTTGGCCAGAGAGACCACGAGGCGCAGGTTCGCACCGAGCAGGTGGCTCTTGGCGCGCTGACCGTCGCGTGCCACCCAGGAGAGCTCGCGGCCCAACTGAGAGCGCTTCTCGCTGTCGGACATGTGCGACAGCTTCTCCTCCGCGAACAGGCCGGCCTCGATGCGCATCGCGAGCTCGACCTCCTCGGCCGCGTTGAGCAGCGCGACCTTGCCGATCTGCTTGAGGTAGTCCTTGACCGGGTCGGCGGTGGCGCCCGTGATCGTGGCGGAGTAGACCGGGACCTCGTCCTCGTCGTCCGTCATCGAGAGACGGATGGCGCCCGTGGGCAGCTCCTCGGTGGGGGCGGCGTCGTCCTCGTCCTCCTCGTCGTCGGACTCGGCGGCGGCCGCGTCCTTGGCCGGAGCGTCGGCGCCCTCCGGGGTCTCGCCCTCGGCGCCTTCCTCGTCGGCGTCCTCGTCGGCGTCCTCGTCGCCCTCCTCGTCGTCGGCGACGTCCTCCGCGTCCAGGTCCTCGGCGTCGACGTCGACGTCGTCGAGCTCGACGTCGTCGTCGTCCTCGTCGAGGTCGGCGGGAGCCGCCTTGGTGGGCGCGGCCTTGCTCGCGGGCTTGGCCGCCTTGGCCGCCTTCGCCGCGGGTGCCTTGGCGGGCGCCTTCTCCGCGGCAGGGGCCTTGGACTTCGCGGTGCTCTTAGTGGCCGGCTTCGCGACCGACTTCGCCGGCGCCTTCGCGGCGGGCTTGTCCTTCGCCGCGCTCGTGGTGGCGGTGGCGGCCTTAGTCTGCGGAGTGGTCTTCGGGTTCTTGGTGGCGGTGCTCGTCGCCTGCTCCTTCTTCGTGGCTGTGGTGCTCTTCACGGTCTTCGTCGCGGTCTTCGATGCCGCGGACCCCTTGGTCGTCGGCGTCGCGGTCTTCATGCGCGCGGCGGGGCGGTCGTCCTTGACCGCGTCCTTTGCGCTGGATCGGGTGGGCATGCAGACCTCTTCCGGTGCATCTGGGCAGTATGAGGACCCATGTCAAGTCCCCCGCGACGGCTCCCGCTCGTGATGAAACGGGAACGGCGTCGGCTCCGGGGATCGACCGGGTCCTGAGTGTCGATTATCGCACAGTCCCGGGTGGCCTCCCGCGCCGCGCTCTGAAGAGTGCAACCCACAGGGGGGCGATCTGTATTCCCTCGGCCTCGAAGAGCGCCCTGCGCGCCCGGCGCCGGGCGATGGCCACACCCACCATGCCCACGACGATGACCGCGATCGGCACCACGAAGGCCAGCCGGAACGCGTCCAGCGAGTAGAGCGGCGCGGCCGGGCCGCCGGTCGCACGCACCAGGTCGATGACCAGGCCCATGCCGAACATCGAGAGGAAGCCGCCGATGAACCCACCCGTGTTGACGATGCCCGACGCCGAGCCCATGGCGTGCGAGGGGTTGAGGGTGCGCGCGACGTCGAAGCCGATCAGGGAACCCGGCCCGCCCATCCCGATCGCCAGGAAGAGGGCGCCGACCAGGATGGTCGGAGGCGTGCCCGGCCACAGCACCACGACGGCCCACACCACGAGGATGATGCTCACCACGAAGAGCGCCAGGTTCGAACGCCGCATCGGGTACCTGGTCACCAGGTAGCCGAGCACCGGGCCGGTCGTGACGTTGCCGACCACGAGCATCGTGAAGACGAAGGCCGCGGTGCCGAGGTCCAGCCCGAGCCCGGCGGTGAGGAAGGGGTAGCCCCACAGCAGCCCCATCGCGGTCGGGGCGGTTCCCCCGGTCAGGTGCACCCAGAAACCGAGCTGGGTTCCCGGGCGCCGGACGGTCGCGAGCAGCTGGTGCAGCATCCCCCCGGCCGGGACCGGGCTCGTGAGGGGCGGCGGCTCGCCTCGCCGCACGAGTGCGGCCGCGACGGCTGCCGCGACGACGGAGAGCCCGCTCGCCGCCAGGAGCGCGGGACGCCACCCCGTCGCCTGCAGCAGGAACGCGAACGGCACGGTCGCGATGATCTGCCCGAACTGCCCCAGCGTGCCCACCCATTGCGCGAGCTGCGGCAGGATCCGCCCGCCGAACCAGTTGGGCAGCAGGCGGATGACGCTCACGAACGTCAGCGCATCCCCCATTCCCACGAGCACCCGGGCCGCGATCACGACGCCGATGCTCGGCGCGAAGGCCAGCACGACCTGACCCGCCGCCATGATGAGGGCGCCCGCGACGATGAGGCGCTTGGGCCCGACGCGGTCGGCCAGGACTCCGACCGGGATCTGCAGCACCGCGTACACGATGATCTGGATGACCGCGACGCTGGACACGGTCGCCGCGGACACCGCGAACCGCTCGGTCGCCTCCACCCCGGCCACGCCGAAGGAGGTGCGCTGGGTCATGCCCACGACGTAGGCGAGAACCGCCGCGCCGAAGACGACCCAGGAACGCGCGGAGTTCACATGGCCCAGGTTAGGACCCGCGGGGATCAGTCCTCGCGACGCTCGGCGAGGAAGCGCTCGAGCTCGGCCGCGATGGCGTCCCCGTGCGGAACCTCGCCGTCGGAATCCACGAGCGGCGACGGGAGGCGGTTCTCCTCCATGTAGGAGTCATGGCGCTCCTCGAGCGTCCCCACCAGTCGCTGCAGCTCGGCGTTCTGCCCCACCTGGTCGTCGACCTTCTGGATGAACTCGCGGTTCTCCTCCCGCAACCGGTCCGTCGGGAAGATGAGCCCGGTCGCCGCGCTGATGCTCTCGAGCGCGCTCACCGCGGCCAACGGGTACTCGGTGTCGGCGAGATAGTGCGGGATGAGCAGCACGAAACCGGCCGTGGGGTGCCCCAGCTCGGCCAGGCGGTACTCCAGGAGGTGCAGCGCGTTGGTGGGCACCTGGGTGTGGGGCCGCCAGATCGACATGGCATCGATGAGCTCGCGCCGGTTGCCGCTCACCGTGACCCCGATCGGGCGGGTGTGCGGCGTCGGCATCGGGATGGCGTGCACCCAGGTCGTGTCGCGCACGTCGTAGCGCTCCACGAGCTGCACGACCGCCCGGGTGAACCGCTCCCACTGGAAGTCCGGCTCGAAACCGGTCAGGAACAGGAAGGGCTGGCCGAGCTCGTCGTCGGCCAGGTAGAGGGACAGCTTGGCCGGTTTGTAGTCGGTCAGGTGATCCTGGTCGAAGTACATAGTGGGGCGCCTTGCCCGGTAGTCCAGGAGGGCGTCGGCGTCGAATTGCGCGATCTCGCGCACGTCCAGGGTCTCGAGCAGGTACTCGCTGAGCTGCGAAACCGCCGAGCCGGCATCCGAGAAGCCGGTGAGCCCGGCGACCAGGTGCAGTCCCGCCGGCACACTCGCGGCATCGACGGACACGTCGTACAGCCCACCCGGATCCCGCATGCCACGATTTTACGTGGCGCCCCTCGTGCCCGCCCGATCGCCGGGCTCCCCCGGTCACGCCGACAGCGAACGCAATACGCTCGAACCATGCCCGTGCCCACGATCTCGATCAGCCGTGACGACCCGGAGGGCACGGACACCCCGGTGCTCGTGCTCGGGGTGCTCAAGACCGGCGAAGGACCGCGCATCGCCGGACCCGCGACCGGACGAACCGATCTGCAGGACGCCATCACACAGATCGGCGCCACGGGAGCGCCTGATCAGCTGCATCGGCTGCCCTCGGGCGGGAGCGGGCCGTCGATCGCGCTCATCGGCGTCGGCCCCGAGGCGACCCCGGACACCCTGCGGCTCGCCGCCGGGTCCGCGGCGCGCCAGCTCACGGGTGTCGACCGGATCGCGATCGCGCTCCCGGTCGAGGTCCCGGAGGATGCGGCGGCCGTGCTCGAGGGCGCGGCGATCGGCGCCTACGCCTTCACCGGATACCGCGCCGACTCGCTCGCCGCGACCAGGACCCCCGCCGCAGACATCGTCGTGCACATCCCCGCGGGCATCGCGGCCGACGATGCCGAGCTGACCCGGCGCGCCGGGATCGTGGCCCAGGCCGTGCACACCGTACGCGACCTGGTGAGCACACCGGCATCCGATCTGCACCCCGAGGCGCTCGCCGCCGCGGCCGCCGAGCGCGCGGAGGGACTCCCGGTCGAGGTGGAGGTGCTCGACGAGAACGCGCTCGCCGACGGCGGCTACGGCGGGATCCTGGGGGTCGGGGCCGGATCGGCGCGCCCGCCCCGGCTGGTCACCCTCCGCTACGCCCCCGAGGGGGCCGCGCAGCACCTCTCGCTCGTGGGTAAGGGCATCACCTTCGACAGCGGCGGCCTGCAGGTCAAACCCGCCGGGTCGATGCTCACCATGAAGTACGACATGACCGGCGCGGTGACGGTCATGTCCGTCCTGCTGGCGGTCGCGCGCCTGGGCCTCCCGGTGCGAGTCACGGCGCGCATGTGCCTGGCCGAGAACATGGTCTCGGGCAGCTCGATGCGGCCGGGGGACGTGCTGCGCATGCGCGGCGGCTCCACGGTCGAGGTGCTCAACACCGACGCCGAGGGGCGGCTCGTGCTCGCGGACGGGCTCTCCGACGCGGTCGCCGAACGACCCGACGCGCTCGTGGACGTGGCGACCCTCACAGGAGCCGCGCGCACCGCTCTGGGCGAGCGGTACATCCCGGTCATGGGCGACGAGCAGCTGGCCCGCTCGATCGCCGACGCGGGTGCCTCCGCGGGCGAGACGTTCTGGTACATGCCCATGCCGCCGGAGCTGCGCACCTCACTCGACAGCGATATCGCCGATCTGGCCAACGGCCGGCCCGCGCAGCCCATCGGCGGAATGCTCGTCGCGGCGCACTTCCTCAAGCACTTCGTGACGAAACGCGACGACACGGATGCCGCCCCGCCCCCCTGGGCCCATCTCGACATCGCGGGGCCGGCCTACAACCCCGGCACCGCGTGGGGCATGACGCCCAAGGGCCCGACCGGGACCGTCGTGCGCAGCCTCATCGCGCTCGCAGACGCCATGTCGCGACCGTAGTAGGGTCGTGGAGGCGCCGCGCACCACCCCCTGATGCGACGCCGGACGATGCAACCGCACAAGGAGTCGCCGGGTGTCCGAGCAGAACTTTGACCTTGTCGTGCTGGGTGCGGGCAGCGGCGGCTACGCCGCGGCCCTGCGCGCGAGCCAGCTCGGCATGACCGTTGGCCTCATCGAGAAGGGGAAGGTCGGCGGCACCTGCCTGCACGTGGGCTGCATCCCGACCAAGGCGCTCCTGCACGCGGCCGAGGTGGCCGACGTCACGCGGGAATCCGCCAAGTACGGCATCTCGAGCACCTTCAACGGCATCGACATCGCGGCCGTCACCGGGTACCGGGAGGAGGTCGTGGCCAGCAAGTGGAAGGGCCTGCAGGGCCTCATCAAGGCGCGCGGCATCACCACGATCGAGGGCGAGGGGCGTCTGACCTCTCCGACCACCGTCCAGGTGGGCGACATCACCGTCACCGGAAAGAACGTCGTGCTGGCCACCGGGTCCTACTCCCGGTCGCTCCCCGGCCTCGAGATCGGCGGTCGGGTCATCACCTCCGAGCAGGCGCTCGCCCTCCCGTTCGTCCCGCGCAAGGTCGCGGTGCTCGGCGGCGGCGTCATCGGCGTCGAGTTCTCGAGCGTCTGGCGCTCCTGGGGCGCCGAGGTCACCATCATCGAGGCCCTCCCGCACCTGGTGCCCAACGAGGACGAGGCCATCAGCAAGCAGTTCGAGCGCGCCTTCCGCAAGCGCGGCATCGAGTTCAAGACCGGTGTCCGGTTCCAGGCCGTGACCCAGAACGAGACCGGTGTCGTGGTGTCGCTCGAGAACGGCGAGATCATCGAGGCCGAGCTGCTGCTCGTGGCAGTCGGCCGCGGGCCGTCGACCGCGGGCCTCGGCTTCGAGGAGGCCGGCATCGCGATGGACCGCGGCTTCGTGCTGACCGACGAGCGGCTGCGCACCAACGTCCCCGGCGTCTGGGCCGTCGGCGACATCGTGCCGGGCCTTCAGCTGGCGCACCGCGGCTTCCAGCAGGGCATCTTCGTGGCAGAGGAAATCGCCGGGCTGAACCCGGTCGTGGTCTCCGACGTCAACATCCCGAAGGTCACCTACTCCGACCCCGAGGTCGCGTCGGTCGGGCTCACCGAGGCGAAGGCGGTCGAGCAGTACGGCGCCGAGGCCGTCTCGAGTTACGACTACAGCCTGGCCGGCAACGGGAAGAGCCACATCCTGGGCACCTCCGGTTCGATCAAGGTCGTGCGCGTCAAGGACGGCCCGGTCGTGGGCGTCCACATGATCGGCGGCCGCGTGGGCGAACTGATCGGTGAGGCGCAGCTCGCCGTCAACTGGGAGGCCTACCCCGAGGACATCGCTCCGTTCATCCACGCGCACCCGACGCAGAACGAGGCACTGGGCGAGGCGTTCCTCGCGATCGCCGGAAAGCCCCTGCACGCGATCTGACGCGCCGCAAGGGGCCCACCTAGACTGGAACGCGAAACACGGCATAAGGAGCACGACCGATGAGTGAATCCGTCAGCCTTCCGGCACTCGGTGAGAGTGTCACCGAGGGCACGGTTACCCGCTGGCTGAAGAAGGTCGGTGATCGCGTCGAGGTCGACGAGCCGCTGCTCGAGGTCTCGACCGACAAGGTCGACACCGAGATCCCCTCGCCCGTCGCGGGCGTGATCGAGGCCATCCTGGTCGCCGAGGACGAGACCGTCGAGGTGGGCACGCCCCTCGTGACGATCGGCGACGGCTCCGGCGCCGCGGCGCCCGCCGCTCCCGCGGCCGAGACGCCCGCCCCTGCTCCGGAAGCGCCCGCCGCCCCCGAGGCCCCCGCTCCGGCCGCCGAGGCTCCCGCCGTTCCTGCACCCCCCGCTGAGGCACCCGCACCGGCCGCGGAGGCACCCGCTCCCGAGCCGGCCGCGGAGGCACCCGTCGCAGAGCCCGCTCCGGCGCCCGAGGCTCCCGCCGCCCCCGAGCCCGCGCCCGAAGCACCCGCTGCTCCTGCTGCTCCCCCGGCTGCCCCGCCCGCCGCCGCTCCCCCCGCATCCGCCCCGGCCTCGACGGCACATGCCGGCTACGTGACGCCCATCGTGCGCAAGCTCGCCAACGAGAAGGGCGTCGACCTCGATGCGCTCGCCGGGACCGGCGTCGGCGGCCGCATCCGCAAGCAGGACGTCCTGCAGGCAGCCGCCGGCGGTGCCCCGGTCGCGTCCGCTCCGGTCGCGGCGTCCACCCCGGCGCCGCAGCTCGAGGCATCCGCCCTGCGCGGAACCACCGTTCCGATGTCGCGCCTGCGCAAGGTGGTCGCCGAGCGGGCGGTCGTCTCGATGCAGTCGATGGCGCAGCTCACGACCGTCGTCGAGGCGGATGTGACCCAGGTCGCGGCCCTGCGCGACGAGGTCAAGGCGGCCTTCCAGGCCAAGACCGGCACCAAGCTCAGCTTCCTGCCGTTCTTCGCCCTCGCCGCCGCCGAGGCCCTGCGCGCCTACCCGATCATCAATGCCACGATCGAGGGCGACAACATCGTCTACCCCGACACCGAGAACATCAGCATCGCCGTCGACACAGAGCGCGGGCTGTTGACCCCGGTCCTGCGCGACGCGGGCGGGCTCGACATCGCCCAGATCGCGCAGCAGATCGCCGACCTGGCCGAGCGCACGCGCGACAACAAGCTCAAGCCCGATGAGCTCGCCGGCGGCACGTTCACGCTCACCAATACCGGATCGCGCGGCGCGCTCTTCGACACCCCCGTCGTGTTCCTGCCCCAGGTGGCGATCCTCGGCACCGGCATCGTGCAGAAGAAGCCCGTTGTCGTGAGCGACGGTGGCCTCGACGCCATCGCCATCCGCTCGACGGTGTACCTCGCGCTCTCCTACGACCACCGGATCGTCGACGGCGCGGATGCAGCACGCTTCCTGACGGCGGTCAAGGACCGCCTGGAGAGCGGCGACTTCGCCAAGAACCTGGGCATCTGAGTCATTCGCCGGGATGCGCCGCGAGGTAGTCCCGGATGCGCCACCCGGCCTCCGTCCTCATGAGCAGGACGGAGGCCGGATCGCTTCCGGCGCGCAGTGTCACCAGCACCGTGCCGCCCAGGCTCTCGGCGATGCTCGCGCCGACGCTGTCGAGGGGCACCGGCTGCTCGCCCGCGTCCCGTAGCGCCACGAGCGCCGCCCGGTCCGCCGCCGCGGCCGCGGAGCCGTCCTGATCGACCTCGGTGAGGCAGAGCTCGGACAGTTGCCGGAAGCAGCCCGTTCGACGCTCCAGGAGTTCGCCAACCGCGACCAGCGGGTCGTCGGCCGCGGACGGGTCATCGGCCGCGGACGGGTCATCGGCCGCGGACGGGTCATCGGCAACGGAGGGGTCCTCGACGCCTGTCGGGGTCGACTCATGCCATGACTCGGGCGGTCCGGCCTCAACAGTCGGGCTCCCCAGTCCTTCGGTCGACCCGCCCTCGCCTCCGGGCAGGACGCTCATGAGCAGCACGAGACCCGCGAGCCCCGCCGCGACCGCGACGGCGGCTCGGCGGCCGCGGGGGGTCAGCGCCTGCCACCGCTCCCTGAGCGCATCGCGGGCCACGTGCACCGGTCCGATGTCGACGAGTGACCGCAGGACCCCCGCCAGGCGGAGGGGAGGGTCGTCGCGATCGGGCACCGGGTCCGGATCCACGGGGGCCTCGACGACCACGGGGGCGATGGCGCGCCCCACCGGCGGCGCCGACTCACGGGAGGCAGCCGCGCCCCCGCTGTCGCCTCCGCGCGCGAACTCGACAGGTCGCGCGGCGGCGAGGCCGAAGAGCTCGCGCGTCACGCGCTCCTCCAGCCCGGTGCGATCGTCGGCCGCCAGGCGGGCGGCCACGTCGGTCGCCGCCGCCGCGCGCGGCCCGGTCACCCGACCGAGAACCTCGCGCACGAGCGACGCGAGGGCCGCGCGGTCGGCGACCACGGCATCCACCCGCTCGAGGCGCACCTCGGGCAGTCCCGGCTCGAACAGCACGGCGTGACCGAAACCGGTCAGGACGGGCGCGCCGTCCGCGCGGAACAGCACGGCGGCCGGTCCGGGGGCGCCATGCGCGACCCCGGCGTGGTGCATCCGGGCGAGGGTCTCGGCGACGGGGGCGAGCACGGTCACCGCCTCCCCCGCATCCAGCGCACGGAGCGCGAGCAGGTGCGCGAGCGATTCGCCCAGACGCGGGAAGACTAAGACCGCCCGTTCGTCGTCCATCGCCATGTCGAGCAGGGGCACCACGTGTTCGCCCGCCGCGCGCCCCAGGGCGTCCGCCTCGAGCACCGCATCGTCGGCGGTCGCTCGCGCGGGCACCACCTTGAGCACCACCCCGCCTTCGGCGAGCCAGACGCGCGAGCGCTCGCCGCGCGCGAGCAGCCGCAGCACGCGGTATCCGGCGATCTCGGGGACGGGCTGCATCGCTCCAGGCTCGGGCACGGGCCGCTCCCCGTGCGGCCGCCGAGCCGCGACGGTGGACGATCATCCGAGAACCACCCGGGGAGCGAGCAGAAGCCGCGACATCGCCCGACCGCGGCTAGGCTCATGGCGTGGTCGACTACGTCGTCACGGGGCTAAGCGCCAACTCCGTGCCGTACTTGACGGCCCTCGAGCATCAGCGTGTGCTGCACGCGGATGTGGCGAGCGGCCGGGCGCCAGATACCGTCCTCCTCCTGGAGCACCCGTCCGTGTACACGGCGGGCAAACGCACCGAACCGCACGAGCGCCCCGTTGACGGCACCCCCGTCATCGATGTGGACCGCGGCGGCAAGATCACCTGGCACGGACCGGGTCAGCTGGTCGGGTACCCGATCGTCCGGCTGGCCGATCCGGTCGACATCGTCGCCTACGTGCGGCGACTCGAAAGCATGCTCATCGAGGTGCTCGCCGAGTTCGGGATCGCGGGGTCGCGCGTCGAGGGACGCTCCGGAGTGTGGATGACCGGCCCCGATCGCGGGGCGGGCGAGAAGATCGCGGCCATCGGCATCCGGGTCGCCGACGGCGTCACGATGCACGGTTTCGCGCTCAACTGCTCCAACGCGTTCGACGCCTACGACACGATCGTCGCGTGCGGGCTCGCGGATGCCGGGGTCACCAGCATCAGCCGGGAACTCGGGCGGGTGGTCGCTCCCGCCGACGTGGTGCCCCTCATCGAACGGCACTTCGAGCGCTTCCTGGAGCCGAGCCTGGCCACGACGCCGACGGTATTCGCGTGAGTGCCCCCGCGGCCGAGCGCGGCGATCGCAAGCTGCTGCGCCTCGAGGTGCGCAACGCGCAGACCCCCATCGAGCGCAAACCCGAGTGGATCAAGACGCGGGCCAAGATGGGGCCGGAGTACACGGCGCTGCACTCCCTGGTGAAGCAGGAGGATCTGCACACCGTCTGCCAGGAGGCCGGCTGCCCCAACATCTACGAGTGCTGGGAGGATCGCGAGGCCACCTTCCTGATCGGCGGCAGCCAGTGCACCCGGCGCTGCGACTTCTGCCAGATCGACACCGGGAAGCCCGCCGACTACGACACCGACGAGCCGCGCCGGGTCGCGGAATCGGTCACGCGCATGGGCCTGCGCTACGCCACCGTCACGGGTGTCGCTCGCGACGACCTGCCCGACGAGGGCGCCTGGCTGCACGCCGAGACCGTCAGGGCGATCCACGCGGCCAACCCGGGGACGGGGGTCGAGATCCTGGCGACCGACTTCTCGGGCAACCCCGAGCTGCTCGGCGAGGTGTTCTCGAGCCGGCCGGAGGTGTTCGCCCACAACGTCGAGACGGTTCCGCGCATCTTCAAGCGCATCCGGCCGGCGTTCCGCTACGAGCGCTCGCTCGACGTGCTGACTCAGGCACGCGCCGCGGGGCTGATCACCAAGTCGAACCTGATCCTCGGCATGGGCGAGGAGCGCGCCGAGATCAGCCAGGCGCTGCACGACCTGCACGACGCCGGCACCGACATCATCACGGTCACGCAGTACCTGCGGCCGAGCCCACGGCACCTCCCTGTCGCGCGGTGGGTCCGCCCCGAGGAGTTCGTGGAGATCCGGGACGAGGCCGAGGCCATCGGATTCCTGGGCGTGCTCGCGGGGCCGCTCGTGCGATCCAGTTACCGGGCCGGCCGTCTGTGGGCCCGGTCGATGCTCGCGAAGGGCCGCGACATCCCCGAGGGTCTTCGCCACCTGGCGGATGCCGAACTCGGCTTCGCGCAAGCCGTATCGTAGGAGCCATGGCACGAGCGAGCGCCCCCGAGAAGGAACCCGGCCGCATCAAGCAGATGTGGCAGGTCTTCCAGATGACCCGACGCTACGACCCGATGATCGTCTGGTATCTGCTGCTGGCCTTCATCGTCCCCGTCGGCCTCTCGGTGCTGCTGGCGCTGGTGCTGTCCCCCGGCAACATCCTGGGGCTCGTGCTGTACATCATCGCGGGCATCCTCGCGGGCGTCCTGCTCGTGCTCATCGTGCTCGGCCGGCGCGCGGAGACCGCGGCGTACTCGCAGATCGCCGGGCGCCCGGGAGCCGTGGGCGCCGTGCTCAAGAGCGGGCTGCGGCGCAGTTGGACGGGCAGCGAGATGCCCCTCGTGGTCAACAAGAACCAGGATGCGATCTACCGCGCGGTCGGACGCGGGGGCGTCGTGCTCATCGGCGAGGGACCGCGCAGCCGCACCCAGCCCATGCTCGAGAAGGAGCGCGCCAACGTGCAGCGCGTCCTGCCCAACGTGCCCGTGAACCTGCTCTACGTCGGCCCCGACCCGGATTCTGTGCCGCTCGGCAAGATCGTGAGGGCGCTCGGCAGGCTCAAGCGCTCGCTGACCAAGGCCGAGGTGCTCGCGGTCAACAACCGGCTGTCCTCGCTCGGCAAGAACGGCCTCCCCATCCCGAAGGGGATGGACCCGACGCGCGTGCGCGCGCCGCGGCCCCGGTAGCGCGGGACCCCGCCCGAGTCAGACCATCACGAGCACGGTCCCGGCCAACCGGTCGTGCAGCCCGCGCTGATCGCGGTCCCAGATGAGGGCGGGTACCGCCAGGCACAGCAGGAGCGTCCGGACCACCGGCCGCCACCAGCCGAGCCTGCCCGGGACGACCGGCACCACACGCATGCGCAGAATCAGGTGCCCGACGCTCCCGTTCACGGCCCAGAGGAAGAGCACCTGCTCGATCGCGAAGATCGCGAGCGTCGCCCAGGCATCGGGCTGGAGCGTGCCCACCGGGAAGAACGCCATCGCGAGCAGCCACGCGATGCCCCAGTCGATGAACAGGGCGGCCACCCGCCTTCCGAACCGAGCGACCGAGCGCGGGCCCTCGGCGGGCAACCCGAGACGCTCACCCGGCCAGGTCGACGCGTCGGATGCGGTCACGCTCCCAGCCTAGGGTCGCGCGTCGCGCCGCCCGGCTCGTAACATCCCGGAAACAGAGGCGACACCCTCGGGAAACCGCGGGGCCCTAGCCTCGGGGCAGGCTGCAGCAGGCAGTCTCTGGAACCACGGCCTTGGGAGTACCGCGCTATGTCCACCCCCCTGTTCTCGGACTCGTCCGACGTCCTCACGTTCATCAAGGACACCGACGTCAAGTTCCTCGACATCCGCTTCACCGATCTGCCGGGTATCCAGCAGCACTTCAACATCCCCGCGTCGACCGTCGACGAGGACTTCTTCACGGTGGGGCAGCTCTTCGACGGCTCGTCGATCCGCGGGTTCCAGTCGATCCACGAGTCGGACCTCCAGCTGATCCCGGACATCTCCACCGCGTTCGTCGACCCGTTCCGCACGGAGCGCACGCTCGTCATCCTGTTCGACATCTACAACCCGCGCAGCGGTGAGATCTACGGGCGCGACCCGCGCCAGGTGGCCAAGAAGGCCGAGAAGTACCTGGCGTCCACGGGGGTCGCCGACACCGCCTTCTTCGCCCCCGAGGCCGAGTTCTTCATCTTCGACGACGTGCGCTACGAGGTGCGCCAGAACAAGAGCTTCTACGAGGTCGACTCCTCCGAGGGCGCCTGGAACAGCGGCCGGGTCGAGGAGGGCGGCAACCTCGCCAACAAGACCCCGTACAAGGGCGGATACTTCCCGGTGACCCCGGTCGACCAGATGGCCGACCTGCGCGACGACATCGTGCTCAAGCTGCAGGAGGTCGGGCTCGAGGTCGAGCGCAGCCACCACGAGGTGGGCACGGCCGGCCAGAACGAGATCAACTACAAGTTCGACACCATGGTCCGCGCGGCCGACGACATCCTGAAGTTCAAGTACATCGTCAAGAACACGGCGTTGGAGTGGGGCAAGGTCGCGACCTTCATGCCCAAGCCGCTCATGGGCGACAACGGTTCCGGCATGCACACCCACCAGTCGCTGTGGAACGACGGCAAGCCGCTGTTCTACGACGAGAAGGGCTACGGCGGCCTGTCCGACATCGCGCGCTGGTACATCGGCGGCATCCTGAAGCACGCGCCGGCGATCGCGGCGTTCACCAACCCGACCGTGAACTCCTACCATCGGCTGATCCCCGGCTTCGAGGCGCCCGTGAACCTGGTCTACTCGGCGGGCAACCGCTCGGCCTCGATCCGCATCCCGATCACGGGCACCAACCCGAAGGCCAAGCGCATCGAGTACCGCGCGCCCGACGCGTCCGGCAACCCGTACCTCGCGTTCGCCGCTCAGCTCATGGCGGGCATCGACGGCATCAAGAACAAGATCGAGCCGCACGAGCCGGTCGACAAGGACCTCTACGAGCTTCCGCCGGAGGAGGCGAAGGGCATCCCGCAGCTGCCCGGTTCGCTCGACGCCGCATTGGCCGCTCTCGAGGCCGACCACGACTTCCTCCTCGAGGGGGGCGTGTTCACCCAGGACCTCATCGACACCTGGATCGACTACAAGCGCGAGAAGGAGCTGCTGCCCTTCGCCCAGCGTCCGCACCCCTTCGAGTACGAGCTCTACTTCGGGGTGTAGCTAAATCACTGGACTGTGGCGCCCTCAGTCCGCACAGAGTCCGCACGAGCTTCGCTACGGGCCGCGAAAACGGCCCCGACAGCAGCTCGTGCGGACTCGTCTTTGTCCGGCCACATGTGCCCGTACACGTCGAGCGTCGTCTTCGCGGACGCGTGCCGCAGCCGCGCCTGAACGACCTTCACATCGAGGCCGGAACCTGAATTCTCAGAGCGCTAGGGCCCAGCTGAGGGTGCGAGTCTTGGGAATCCGTCAGCGTTCCTCGGTTCCTGCATTGTGCAGATTTGGTCGGTGCGATCGGCGATGGACCGATCCTCACCGGCTTGGCGCATCGGGTCGTCGGCATCATCCAAAAGGTTGAGATTCAGTTCAATACTGTTCGCGATGCCGTAAGGAGCGATGCCTGGTGAGGTTGATGGCATGGCAGTTTCTCGTACGCGCAGACCCTTCGCCGACCGGCTGACTTCGCGCGGCGGGGCGTGGGTATCGCTCGGTCTCGTCTTGTTGATCATGGTCGCCTTGTTCGGCGTGTTTGGGTCAGCGAAAGCCCCGGCACGAAACGATCAGGCGCCCGCGGGTGCGGAGTCCACACGCACGAGCGAGTTGATGGCGAAGTTCCCGAATGCGGACCGTCAGTCCGTGCTCGTCGTCGCGTCCCGTGATGACGGCGCGGAGCTCTCCGAGGATGAGATCGAGAGTCTCAAGGATCTCCTCCCTGTGCTCGACGCCCACGCCGATGCCGACGCGGAGTCGACCGGTCCGATGGTCAGCGACGATGGGATGGCTGCGGTCCTGATCACTCCGATCAAGGTCGGCGAGACGAACACGGACACGGCCGCGGTGATCAAGGAACTGCGCGGGGATGTCGCCGACCACGCGCCGGCGGGAATGTCGCTGCTGGTGACCGGTGGGCCAGCGTTCGGCGCGGATGTCGCGGCCTCATTCGAGGGCGCCGACTTCACGCTGCTGCTGGTGACCATCCTGATCGTCGCGATCCTCCTCATCGTCACCTACCGGTCGCCGGTGTTGTGGTTGATCCCGCTTGTCGCGGTCGGGCTCGCGGACGGGCTCGCGGGCCGCCTGACCGCCGCGGCCGGCGCGGCGTGGGATCTGCAGTTCGACGCGGGCATCATCAGCGTGCTCGTGTTCGGCGCGGGCACCAACTATGCGCTTCTGCTGATCTCCCGGTACCGGGAAGAGCTCCAGTCGACAGAGCATCACCGGCAGGCGCTCAGCACAGCCTGGCGGAAGACTGTTCCTGCGATCCTGGCGTCGAACGTCACGGTCGTGCTCGCTTTGCTGACGCTCGTGCTCGCGGTGATCCCCGGCACGCATGGGCTCGGCGTCTCCTCTGCGATCGGGCTGCTGATCGCTCTTGGCGCGGTCCTGTTCCTGCTGCCGCCGTTGCTGGCTGTCTGCGGGCGGAAGGTGTTCTGGCCGTTCGTGCCCAAGCCGGGCGACACGCGCAGGCAGGGCGATGCGTGGCGGAAGATCGCGTCCGGTGTCGTGCAGCGTCCGGTGGCGAGTCTGCTGGCCGGCATCGCGCTGCTCGCGGTGATGGCGACCGGCCTGTTCGGGACCTCGGTCGGGCTCGACCAGATCGAGAAGTTCCGGGTCCAGTCCGAGTCCGCGGCCGGGCTGGAAGTCCTGTCGGATCATTTCCCGCCCGGTGAGGCGCAGCCGATCTTCATCGTGGCGAACAGTGCGGAAGCCGATGCGGTGGTTGCAGCGGCGAACGACGTAGAGGGTGTGGTTCGGGCGCATCCGGCCGGCACTACTGACGACGAAGCACTCACGAAGGTCATGGTGACCAGCGAGTACGCGCCGAGCACCGAGGAGAGTCTCAATCAGATCACCGAACTGCGAGACGCCGTGCACCAGCTGCCCGGAGCAGACGCGGTGGTGGGCGGAGCGGTCGCCACCGACCTCGACGCGCGCGCCGGGAACCAGCAGGATCTCTGGCTGATCGCACCGCTCGTACTCGCGGTGAGCTTCCTCGTGCTCATGATCCTGCTGCGCTCACTGATCGCTCCGGTGCTACTGCTCCTGGTGAACCTTGCCAGCGCGGTCGCCGCGATCGGTGCCGGCGCGTGGCTGAGTCGGGTGCTGTTCGGTCAGCACGCGCTCGATCTGCAGGTGCCGCTGTTGGCGTTCCTGTTCCTCGTCGCCCTCGGCATCGACTACACGATCTTCCTCGTGCACCGCGCCCGCGCCGAATCCGCGATCCGCGGCACGCGGGACGGGATGGTCGAGGCGGTCGCCCATACCGGCAGCGTGATCACGAGCGCGGGCATCGTTCTCGCGGCCGTGTTCGCCGCGCTCGGCGTGCTGCCACTGGTCACCCTCGGACAGCTCGGCCTGATCGTTGGCGTGGGGGTGATCGTCGACACTCTGGTGGTGCGCACGGTGATCGTGCCGGCGATCTTCACACTCGAGGGCGACCGCATCTGGTGGCCCGGGAAACCGGGCCGGGGAGAATTGACGCATGAACCTCGTGAACGCGCCGCTGACGCGCACTGACCCGGTGGGGCCGGTAGCCGTCGGTCCCACCGTGCGGGCGATGGAGATCGGTCAGCACCTCATCGCCGCCGTCCTCGCCCTGATCGGGGTCATCCGCGCGATCGGGGACGGCACTCCGGTTCCGGCCGCGATCGTCGCGGGCCTCGCGATCCTCGCCTGGCACACGGCCGGCACGATCCTTCCGTCCCGGACCCGATCCCGGCAGATCATCGTGTGGTGGCTGGTCGGGTTCGCGGTGATCTGGGTCGCGGCGGTCGCGGTGTCGGCGGAGTTCGTGTGGATCGCGTTCCTGCTCTGGCTGCTCGCCGGGCATTTGCTGCCAGTTCCGTGGGGGCTGTTGTTCTCCGGCCTGGTGCTCGCGGTGGTCGTCGTCGCCCCGATCCTGCATCACGGCACCACGAGCTATGCGAATGTGTTCGGGCCGCTCATCGGCGGGATCTTCGCGTTCGGGATCTCCCGCGGCTACCTCCAGCTCCTGCGAGACGGGGCGGAACGCGAGCGCCTGGTGGCCTCCCTCACGAGAGCACAGCGAGAAATGTCCGATCTGCAGGACGAGCTCGCGCTCGTACAACGCGAATCCGGTGCGGTTGCCGAGCGCACCCGCATCTCCCGTGATATCCACGACACGATCGCGCAGGCGCTCTCCTCGATCCGGCTCCTCGCCCACGCCGGTGCCAGCCGTACAGAGGATGCCGATGCTGCGCGCGCTCTCGAGCAGGTCGAGACACTCGCCGGTGACAGCCTCGCCGATGTGCGCCGCATCGTCGCCGCGCTCGCGCCCGCCGAGCTTGAAGACAATGCTCTCGCCGCGGCGCTCCGCCGCATGCTCGACCGGGCCCAAGAGGAGACCGGCCTGCACACCGAGTTGCACGTCGACGAAGGACTCCCAGCGCTCCCAACTGAGGTCGAAGTCGCGCTGCTACGCACTGCCCAGTCCGCGCTCGCGAACGTGCGCCTGCACGCCGGCGCCACTCGGGTCGTGATGAGCCTGATCGACTCCGGCTCCGCGGTGCGGCTCGACCTCATCGACGACGGCGCCGGGTTCGACGTCCCCGCCTGGGAACAGGCCACGGAACCCGGATCAGGGTCATCGAGCTACGGACTTAAGTTCATGCGGGCCAGGCTGCGGGAACTCGGCGGCGGCCTCGACATCGAGAGCACCCCAGGTGAGGGCACCGCGATCTCGGTGCACCTCCCGATCCACCACAGCACCCAGACCCCGGCTTCCGACAACGAGTCGGCCGCAGAAGAGACGCAATGACCACCACCGTGCTGCTCGTTGACGACCATCCCGTCGTCCGCAGCGGACTCCGCGCCGTCCTCGACACCGACACCGTTCACGTCCTCGGCGAAGCCGCCACCGGTGAAGAAGCCATCACCCTCGCCGCGCACCTCCATCCCGATGTCGTACTGTGCGACCTCCGCCTCGGCGCCGGCATCGACGGCATCCAGACGACCGCCGCGCTTCGCGCACTCATCCCGGCACCGGCAGTGCTCATCCTCACGACCTTCGACCGCGACGCCGAGATCCTCGGCGCGATCGAGGCCGGCGCCGCCGGCTATCTCCTCAAAGACGTCGCACCCGAAGTGATCATCGAGGGCATCCACCGTGCCGCCAAGGGTGACATGTTCCTCGCCCCCGACCTCGCGAGCCGGGTCCTCCAGGGCATGCGGAACCCGCTGCCGCGTCTCACCGACCGGGAACTCGAGGTGCTGCGGCTCATGTCCACTGGAGCGGCGAATAGGGACATCGCCCGCACCCTGTTCGTCACCGAAGCGACCGTGAAGAGCCACATCGCGCACATCTTCACCAAGCTCGACGTCGACAGCCGCTCCCGCGCGATCCACCTCGCCCAGGAAACCGGTCTCATTTAACCCCGCAAACCTCACCTCTCTGATCTAACCCCGCTGTTCGAAAGGAATCCCCACTCATGAAGAAGCTCCTCAACGCCTCGTTCATCTACATGCTCGTCGGTGTCGCCTCCGGCCTGTTCTACCGCGAATTCACCAAGATGAATGATTTCCCCGAAGGGGAATTCACGCAGCTCGGCCTCGCCCACACGCATCTGCTCACGCTCGGGTTCATCGTGTTGCTGATCGTGCTCGCCCTTGAGAAGGTCTTCACGATCTCGCGCAGGCCGAGGCTGTTCGCCTGGTTCTTCTGGCTCTACAACGCTGGCGTGATCCTCACCTCGGCGACGCTCATCTGGCACGGCAGCCTCACGGTCCTCGGGCAAGAATCGAGTGCGATGATCGCGGGAATCGCCGGCCTGGGCCACATCCTCATCACCGCAGGCATGATCGTCTTCTTCGTCGCGCTCCGTCGCGCCGTGACCGCGCGCACGCCCGCACCCGTGGAAACCGCAGTGGCTTGACGATGACTGCCGCACCGACCGTCCAGGAGAGCGCGCCGACCCGCCGGGAATGGCTCGGTCTTGCCGTCCTGTCCATCGGGCTCGGCCTCATTGTGCTCGACGGCACGATCGTTGGTGTCGCGCTGCCCGCCATCATCGGTGACCTGAGCCTGGACCTCACCGATGCGCAATGGGTGAACAGTCTCTACGCCGTGCTGCTGGCCGCCCTGCTGCTCTCCACCGGGAGTCTCGCGGACCGGTGGGGGCGCAAGCGGCTCTTCCTCGTTGGCCTGGTCGTGTTCGTCGCGGGCAGTCTGCTCGCTTCCGCTGCGTCCACGTCGGGGGTGCTGATCGGGGCGCGCGCGGTACAGGCGCTCGGGGCGGCGTTCATCATGCCCTCCACCCTCTCCACCGTGAACGCCGTCTTCCGGGGCAAGTACCGGGCCGCGGCGTTCGGGGTGTGGGGTGCCGTGATCTCCGGCGCTGCCGCCATCGGCCCGCTCGCCGGCGGCGCGCTCACCCAGTGGGCCTCGTGGCACTGGATCTTCCTGGTGAACCTCCCACTCGGTGCCCTGGTGTTCATCGTCGCGCTCTTCGCCGTGCCCGAGACCCGTGGCGAGAAGAAGCGCCCCGGCGTCGACGTCGACGGCGCACTGCTCAGCGCCATCGGATTCGGCGCACTCGTCTTCGCCGTCATCGAAGGCCCCGACCTCGGCTGGTGGACGCCAAAGAGTGACCTGACGATCTTCGGATGGGTGTGGCCGAAGGACGCGGCGGTCTCGGCCGTGCCCGTCGCCTTCGGGATAGCCGCGGTCGCGCTCGTCTTGTTCGTGATCTGGGAACGACACCGCGAGAAAGTGCGGCGTGCTGCCCTTCTCGACCTCGGCCTGTTCTCGTTCTCCACGTTCTCCTGGGGGAACCTCACCGCAGCGATGGTCGCCGTCGGAGAGTTCGCGATCATCTTCGTGCTCCCGCTCTACCTCATCAACGCCCTCGGCCTCGACATCATGGGTGCTGGGCTCGTGCTCGCAGCGATGGCTGTCGGCGCGTTCCTTTCCGGCGCGTCAGCCCGGCACCTCGCCGCGAAGTTCGGCTCTCCGGGAACCGTGCTCATCGGCTTGGGCCTCGAAGTCGCAGGCGTCCTCGCCCTCGCACTGCCCCTGGGGCCCGCGACCCCGGGCTGGCTCATCGCGATCCCACTCACCGTCTACGGTCTCGGCCTCGGTCTCGCCTCCGCGCAGCTCACTGGCACCGTGCTGCGCGATATCCCCGTCGATGTGTCGGGCCAAGGTTCAGCGACCCAGAGCACCGTGCGACAGATCGGTTCCGCCCTCGGCACAGCGTTCGCCGGAGCGACACTCTCGATTTCCCTCGCGCTCACCCTCCCCACAGCCCTCGGCGATGCCGGGCTCACCGGATCGGAGGCAGACTCGCTTGCGGACACCACCCGCCAATCGGCGGGCACCACGATCATGCAGCTCCGCGAGCAGGGAATCCACAGCAGTCTCGGCGATCAGACCGCGACAGCTGTCGACGCCCTCACGAGCGGGTTCGCTGATGCGACCCGCTGGTCGCTCCTGATCGCGACCGTGTTCCTCGCGCTCGGATTTATCGGTGCCCTGCGCCTGCGCCGTGCATCGGTTTCGACCCCCATCGACTCGTCAGCAAACCAGAAGGCTCAACGTTCATGACCCCGACCAAGAAACTCCGAATCGTCAGCCCGCGCATGCTCTTCCGGATCTTCGCCATCGCCGAGATGTTCACCTGGGCTGGCCTCATCACCGCGCTCATTCTCCGAGCATTCGATGTCGCCAACCTCGTCCCGATCGCCGGAGGCATCCACGGATTCGTGTTCCTGTGCTACTCCGCGAGCACGATCTTCGTGTGGGTGAACCAGAGATGGCGTCTCCGACTCGGCCTCACCGGGCTGCTGCTGGCGATCGTGCCATTCGCCACGGTACCGTTCGAGATCATTGTCGATCGCAAAGGACTGCTGGCCGGCAACTGGCGACTCGCCCCCGGCGGTGAAGCACCGCATGGGTTCATCGAGCATGTCCAGGCCTGGGTACTGCGGCATCTGTTCGTCTCGATCATCCTGCTGGTCCTCCTCGTCACGGCACTCTTCATCACCCTGCTCTGGCTCGGCCCGCCCTTGCCCCGCGCCTGAGAAGCCTGCTGCACCGGCAAGGCCTCTCGAGCGGCCTGAGCATAAGGATGCATCGACGGCAAGGTGCGTCGCGTGCTCAACCCCGTCGAGACCGCCGCAGCGCAGGAGAAGGCCGACGCCCTCCAGGAGCGGTTCAGCGAGTGGGTGTGGGAAGACCCGGCCCGCGCGCAGGCACTCGTGGACGAGTACAACCGGCGCTTCAACTCCATCGTGCTCCGCGACTACACGGATGCCGGGGCGTATTTGTCATTGCCCGGCCTGGCGTCGAACTTCGAGCCGCGCACGCACCAGCGGGCCGCGGTCGCGCGCATGGTGTCCGAGCCCGCCGCGGGTCTGTTCCACGAGGTCGGCGCGGGCAAGACCGCGGAAATGATTATGGGCGCAATGGAGATGCGCCGCATGGGGCTCATCAGCAAGCCCGTCGTGGTCGTGCCGAACCACAAGCTGGAGCAGTTCGGGCGCGAGTGGCTCCAGATCTACCCGCGCGCCCGCGTGCTCGCGGCGTCGAGCCTCGACCTCACGGCAGACAAGCGGCGGCTGTTCGTCGCCCGCGCCGCCGCGAACGAGTGGGACGCGATCATCGTCACCCAGGGCGCGTTCGCCAAGATCCCGCTGCGCGCCGAGACGCAGGCACAGTACATCCGCGGGCAGGTGGAGGACGTGCGGCAAGTGCTGGGCGAGGCTACCGGCGAGCAGCGGATGAGCGTCAAGCGCATCCAGCGCAAGCTCCTAGCGATGGAGAACAAGCTGAAGGAGCGCACCGATACCGACCGCGACCGCGGGGTCTGCTTCGAGGACACGGGCATCGACTACGTCATCGTCGACGAGATGCACATGTACAAGAACCTCGCCACGGAGTCGAACATCCGCGACGCCGCCATCGAGGGTTCGGATCGCGCGAGCGACCTGCACATGAAGCTCGAATACCTTCGCTCGGCAGGACGCGAGCGGGTCGTGACCGCGGCGACCGCGACGCCCATCTCGAACTCGATCACCGAAACCTATGTCATGCAGCGATACCTGCGGCCCGACGTGCTGGAGTCGGCGGGTGTCGGCGCGTTCGACGCGTGGGCGGCGACGTTCGGCGAGTTGGTCACACAGATGGAGATCTCGCCGACCGGCAGCACCTTCCGAATGAAGACCCGCTTCGCCCGGTTCCAGAATGGGCAGGAGCTGCTTCGGATGTGGTCGGTGTTCGCCGATGTGAAGACCGCCGACGACCTCGACCTGCCCGTGCCCGCGCTCGTGCAACGCGACGACGGCAGCCGCGCGCCCTCCACCGTGCCGGTGCAGCCGACCGTCGAGATGGAGCAGTACGTCGCCTCCCTCGCCGAGCGCGCCGAGAAGGTCGCCACCCGCCAGGTGCGGCCCGACGAGGACAACATGCTCCCGATCGCCACCGACGGGCGCAAGGCCGCGCTCGACATCCGCATGGTCATCCCCCGCGACCCGTCCGGGCCGAGCAAGGTCGACGTCGCCGCCGACGCGATCCACCGCATCTGGGAGCGCACCCGCGACAACGAATACCTCGACACGCTGACCGGGCAGCCGTCCACGGTGCGTGGGTCGCTCCAGCTCGTGTTCTCCGATATCGGCACCCCGAACCAGGCCAGGTGGAACGCCTACGACGAGTTGCGGCAGCAGCTTGTGCAGCGCGGCATTCCCGGCGAGCAGGTCAGGTACATGCACGAGGCGAAGACCGACGTGGAGAAGGCCCGCCTCTTCGCCGCGGCCCGTGCCGGCCACGTCGCCGTGCTCCTCGGATCGACGGAGAAGATGGGCGTCGGCACGAACGTCCAGGCCCGCGCCATCGCGCTGCACCGTCTGGACTGCCCGTGGCGGCCCTCCGACATCGCGCAGCGCGACGGGCGCATCATGCGGCAGGGCAACCAGAACGAGGAAGTGGCGATCGTCCGCTACGTCACCGAGCGTTCCTTCGACTCCTACATGTGGCAGACCGTCGAGCGGAAGGCCGCGTCGTTCGCGCAGCTCCTGCGCGGCAAGATCAACGCCCGAGAGATCGAGGAGATCGACACCTCCGCGCTCTCCGCAGCAGAGGCCAAAGCCATCGCCTCCGGCAATCCGCTCCTGCTGGAGCACTCCGTCATCCTCAACGACCCTCCCTCCTCGACCAGGCCCGCGACGACCTGAAAGAAGCCGAGCAGACCGTCGCCGACACCCAACAGCGCCTCGGCCAGCCCTTCCGCCACGCCCAGGCCCTCGCCGACGCCGAGGAAGACCTCGCCCGCGTCGAGTCCCAGCTCGCCGCGATGCAGGACGAACCCGCCCCCGAGACCGCCGCGCCGGAATCCGAGCGGGTCGAGCTCACCGTCGAAGCAGTGCGCTCCTACGAACCGAACCTCGGGTCGCGGGAGGGTGCGGGCGTTCCCGCTACGGGAGACTGGAACGACACCGCTCCTCACAGCCCCGAGAGGGAACCGCCGGGACTGCGACTATGAAACGCTTAGTGCAGGTTCTCGTTCTGGCTTGTAGACTGGATTACCGCAGGTTCTCGTATTCTCTTGCTGAAAGGAGTGTGTGATGTCGATCTTGCTCGCGCCCCGCCGCAACCGTCAGGGCGCGGCTGACGCCCGGCGCGCCGTGCTCGCATCGCGGGGGCGCTTCTGGGAGCCGGGCGACTTCTCGCTCACCCCGTCGACCGCGCACCATCTGCTCGGCGAGCTGGAGGCTCACGGCGAGCTGCGACGCGTGCGCCGCGGCCTGTACTGGCGCGGGACGAAGACGCCGCTGGGCATGGCCCCACCGCCGACCGAGCGACTCATCGACGCGCTCGCCCCCGGCCCCGGCGTGGGGCCAGCGGGGTTGTCCGCCGCAAACCTGCTGCGTCTGTCCACGCAGATCCCGCGTCGTGCGCTGGTGGCCGTCCCCGAGCGAGCGCCGTCGGATGCCGGGCCGGTCGCGTTCGTGTCCCGCGCGACGCGCACCGGCCGGGCGGAAGCTGGGTTGAACGCCACCGAGGTTGCCGCGCTCGAAGTCCTCGACGACTGGAACACCGTGCTGGAGGTCACCCCGGACGAAGCCGCAAGGCGGCTGACCAACCTGCTGCGCAACGGCAGCCTCCGCGCCGAACGACTCACCCAGGCTGCTGCTACCGAGCCGGGGCGCACCCGCGCGCGCCTCGCGGCGCTGCTCGCTGCGGCCGGGCGGGACGACCTCGTGGCACGGATTCCGTCACCCGATCCCCGCACGCGCCAGTCGGCGCTCGCCACGTTGGACGCGGCATGAGCGATTCGACGCTGTGGCGGGACGACGATCCCGAGGTGTTCCGCGGCACGATCCTCGCCGCCGCGGAACGCATCGGCGTCCAGCCGCTCGCGGTCGAAAAGGACTACTGGGTCTGCGAGGCGCTTCGCGCGATCACCGCTGCACATCCCGACGAGGTGGTCTTCAAGGGAGGAACCAGCCTGGAGAAGCTGCGGATCATCCGGCGCTTCTCCGAAGACCTCGACCTGCTCGTCATCGGCCAGTACCCGTCGAAGAACGCTGAGCAGCGCGCGCTGCGAACCCTGCTCACCACCGCGGCGGAGGCGACCGGCGCGGAACCGACCGGCGTGACCGCGGGCGGCGACTCCGGCTCGTTCCACCGATCCGGTTACCTCAGCCCGCCGCTGGAGCACCGCGGCGAACCCGGCGCGATCGCCGACCCTGCCACGATCCTCGTGGAACTCGGCCAGTCCGGCGGGCCGAACCCGCATGCCTCGCACCCGGTCACCTCGCTCCTGGCACGCGAGCTGGCCGACTCGGGCTTCGACACGAGCGCATGGGACGACCTGAGATCCTTCGACGTGTCAATCCTGCATCCGGGCCGCACCCTGCTGGAGAAGCTGCTGCGCGTGAACAACTTCACCGCCGACCCCGATGCCGCCGCCTCGCCGCACGGCTGGCCGCGCATCGGCCGACAGCTCTACGACATCTACGCACTGCTCCACGATCCCTCCGTGCGCGAACTGCTGACCGACAAGCCGCTCGTCGCCGAAATCCTCACCAGCGCCCGCCAGGTCTCCGCTGCATTCGGCAAGCCCGACCTGCCCGTGCCCGAGGGCGGCTTCGCGTCGTCCGCTGCGTTCGACCCTGCATCCCCGCTCGTTGACCGCCTCAGAGTCGAGCACGACGCCGCCATGCGCGACCTCTACTACGGCACCGACGAGCCGCCCTCCTTCGACGACGTCCTGACGCAGGTCCGAGCAGACGCTGCGCTACTCGAAGGCTGAACCACATCTCTTCTCGGCAGTTCATGAGTCGATCCCTGCGAATACCTCGTCGAGCGCGTCCGCCGCAACCTCGACGATGAGGTCGGGACGCTTCGCGTAGTGCCCTTCCGTGATGTCCGTACTGCTGTGCCCGAGCAGGTCGCGTGCGACCTCGACGCCTGCCGTGTCCGATACCGCGGCAGCGACCGCCTTGCGGAGACTGCAGAAGGTGAGATGCTCGGCGTCGACCCCGATAGCGAGCAGTTCCGGCTCGAACTCGCGGCGGAACATCCTGAGCAACTCGCCAACGGCGCTGGGGTCGCGCGGACGGCCGCGCTCGGATGTGAACAGCACGTCGTCTGGATTCCGTTCGGGGTCGGGAACGTGGCTCGCCACGAGTTCGCTCAGTACCTTCGCCGCGAACTTCGGAACGCGAACCCAACGCTTCTGCCGCTCCGCCTTGGGTGAGTCCTGGCGGAACAGGCCGCGGGACTTGGTGCGCACCATCGTCCCGCCGACCCAGACGAGCGCCTCCATCGTGAGGCTTCCATCCGGTTGTTCCACCGCCTCGAACCGCACGTCCTGGAACCGGATTGCAATCGGTTCCGCTGTTCGCTCGGAGGTGCCGAGCGTGATGAGGATGTAGTCAGCGAGCAGCTTGTAGCCCGGCCGTCGGCCCACTGGATACCGCTTCCGATGCCGCTCGGGCCACACCTCGCGGATGAGGTGGAGGATGTACTTGACCTGCACCGCGTCGAGTTCGAAGTACACCGTGTCCGGCTCGTCCGCTCGCCGGGTCGCGCGGATGGGGTTCGCCACGACGACCGCCCCGTACCGCGTGTTCTGGATCGACCCGGCAGCCGAGAAATGCCCCTGCTGGATCGCCCAGTCGAACATGAGCGACATCACGTTCCGAACCTTGTTCGCGGTCGTCACCGACTTCTCCCGTGCGATGTCCATAAGCAGCCCATCAGCACGGTCGGCAGTGATGTCGGCGATGGGGATGGCCCCAGCGCGCGGGAGGACATGCGCGCGGACCACCGAGGCGTAGCCATCGACGGTCTGCTCGCGGCGCTGGCGCAGTACCCGCGGATCGTCGTCGTGGTACGCCGTCTTCAGCCACGTCGTCGCCAGCTCAGCGACGGTCATGAGGTGTGTTCGTCGCGCCAGGACTCGACCGACGGCGACATCAGCCGCTTCCTGCAACGCGGTCAGAGCCTCAGCCTCGGTCGCTCCGCTGCCGCTGGGACGACGCTCTTGCCCGTTGCCGTCATAGACCCGCGCTCGCGCGATGACCAGGCCGTTCGGCTCGACGGTGTAGGTCATCTTGCCGAGTTCGCCGAGCGCGCGCTTCGGCCGCGCCATCAGTCGCCCGCACTTTCCGTCGGGGCCATGAGCCGCCCGGCGATGAACGCCTCGACATCTTCGTCGCGGTAGCGAACGTTGTGCGACGAGAGTGCGACGAACGGCAACCCGAGACCTCGGCTGCGCGCACGCTTTGTCCGCCAGTCAGCGAGCGTCCTGATTGGGATGCCCGTGTACTCCGCAAGCTCCTGTGGAGTCCAGAGGTGGGGGCGGGCGTCGCTCATACCAATGAGGTAGGCGGCACTACCCGTCGACCTCCAGCGAACCCCGTAGGGCGGCCAAGAATCGAGTAAACGGACGGGTTCTCGGACAGCCGCAGCAGCGACCCTACCCATGCTCACCATTGCACTTCCCTGTGTTTGCAGGGAAGTGTGAGCCTGCGGAACCCCCTCCGGTTCTCAGATCCTCAAGCCCAGCTCTACTTCGGGGTCTGACGCGCGCGCTCGTCGATCCTGGGCAGGTCCGCACTGAATCCGCGGCGGATGGCGGACGCAGACGCCCGCAGGGCAGTCGCGTTCACGAGTGCCCACGCTGCCATCCCGACGACATAGATCGTCAGCACCGAAAAGTACCCGGTCTCCCACTGTGCATCGGTGAAAAGCCGTGACATCACGTTCGAGTGCACCAGCATGGGGATCAGGCTGCCCGGCAGCGCCGCCAGCGTGACCCCGATGACCCGGTCCGCCCGATAGTCGAAGACGTCCGCTACGCCACCCACGATGAGCAAGACCAGTGGAATCGCGAGCCCGCCTGCGATCAACCAGAACGTCGCCTCCGACCGGCGCGACCTCCGGTGGCGTGCGTTGTGACGGATCAGAAGCCCTGCTAGCGCGAGCGGAACGACGATGTCCACGAGCACGGCGACGACGATCCCGACGGCCGGGCCGGTCACGGGATTCTCCGTGGTTCAGCGTCCGGCCCGAGTTCCCACCCCCGGCACGTCCGATGTCCGAACGGGATCCACGGCCAGTCGTAACCGTTCGTGAACCAGATCCATTCGCCCTCGCGAAGATCGTCGCGCATGGCGAATCCCGCGGACGTGGACACGCGGATCCAGTCACTCGGTGGCCGGTGCTCCGGGACATCGATCGTCCAGTCCGGAGGCACCTGGCCGTAGTAGGCCACGTCGACAGGCATGGTCAGCAGCATGCCGGAGTCGCTCATCCCGCTCCGGTGCGCGCGCCATTCGATGGTGTCTGCCGTCTCGCCCGGGGCGGCGTAGTCGACCTCGATCTCCTCGAGGTCGTCCCAGCACGACAGGTAGTCGACGGATCCGTCGGCATTGAGTCGCGCGGCCCACTCCGCGGGGACGGAGCATGAGGAGACCAGCGCGACGACAGCCAGCATCGCACTCGCCGCTGCCACTCGACGTCGCCTCATGTCGCGAACCTAGCGATCCCGCATCACGGCGCGGCATCGGCGCGATCTCGGTTCCGTCACGCCCATTTCCGCGCGAAGCCGCCCCTATGACCGCCGCGCACGCAGCAGCCGGAACTCGCGGCGGCGGAGGATCCGCAGCACGAGGGACTCGGGGAAGCCGCACGCCGCGAGGCCAGCCGCCGCGGTCATCGGCTCGATCGCCACGATCTCGGTCTCGATGGCACCGTGCACGATCGTGCAGCCGCCGGCCGCCATGACATTGCGATACCAGGAGACGTCCTCGCCGTAGGTGAGCTCGCACACGAACCCCTCGGGCACCGGAGCCAGGATCAGCGGCGTCTCATAGACGGTCCCGGACTTCCGCCCGACATGCCGCACGATGAAGAACCGCCCCTTCCCGCGCCGCGCGGAGCGCAGAGCGATCGGGTTGATCGTGCGACTCAGCACCCGGAACCACCATGCCCTCATGACGTACCCCCTCCGTAGAACTCCCGCTCGAAGACCTGCCGGGCGCGGCGGGTGGTGCGGCGGTAGTCCTCCTCGAGCTGCGATGCTCCGCCGGCGGGATACCCCATGAGCCGCGCCATGCCCTCGAGCTGGCGACGGTCGACGGGCAGCACGTCCGCGGTCTTCGCGGTCCAGAGAGTGAGAGCCGACCGCGCGCGCGACGCGATCAGCCACGCGGAACGCAGCGTGCCCGCATCCGCCTCGGTGACCAGACCGGATGCCGCGGCCGCTTCCAGCGCCCCGAGCGTCGAGGCGGTGCGCAGGCCCTCGATACCGAATGCGTGCTGCAGCTGCAGAAGCTGCACGAACCACTCGACGTCGCTGAGCGAGCCCCGACCGAGCTTGAGGTGCCGGGCGGGGTCGGCCCCCTGCGGGAGCCGCTCGGACTCGACGCGCGCCTTGATGCGCCGGATCTCGCGCACCTCGGTCGCCCCGATCTCGGCCGGGTAGCGGATCTCGTCGGCCAGTTG
Source organism: Microbacteriaceae bacterium (assembly GCA_019638805.1). Classification (GTDB taxonomy): domain Bacteria; phylum Actinomycetota; class Actinomycetes; order Actinomycetales; family Microbacteriaceae; genus JBDSKH01. The sequence goes on from JAHBTA010000002.1 coordinate 145,473, forward strand.
CGTGAACGCCTCCCCCAACGCCGGGTCGCCGGCAACGGCCCGCGCCCGCAGGAGCGCCTGCGCCTCCCAGGTGAGCGACCAGCGCTCGTAGTAGGCCCGGTAGGAGTCGAGCGACCGCACGATCGCGCCGTTCTTGCCCTCGGGGCGCAGGCCGATGTCCAGGTCGAGGGGCAGCCGAAGGTCCTCGGTGAGGCGCACGAGCTCGTGCACGATGCGCTCGGCGGCGCGTTGCCCGTGCTCGGGCTCGGCGCCCGCCAGCCGGTACACGTACAGGAGATCCGCGTCGCTGCCGAATCCCAGTTCGGCTCCGCCGTAGCGCCCCATCGCGATGACCGCGAACTCGATGCCGTCCGCGGGGTCGCGCGCGAGCTCGAGGGCGCCCGCGAGCACGGCGGTCGTGACGTCGGCGAGGGCCGCACCGAGCTCCTCCACGGTCGCCAGACCCAGGATCGACGCGATCGCCAGCCGCAGCACCTCGCGGCGCCGCAGCGTGCGCAGGGCCTTGGCCGCGGCATCCGCGTCGACGTGGCGCGCGATGGTCGCGGAGGTCTCCTCCAGAAGCTCGTCCAGCCCGCGCGGGCGCAGCTCCGCGTCGTTCTCGAGCCAGGCCGCCGCGTCCGGGATGCGCTCGAGCAGCCCGCCCACGAAGCGCGAGCTCGACAGCACATGCGTCAGCCGGTGCGCGGCTCCCGACGAGTCGCGCAGCATCCGCAGGAACCAGTACGCCTCCCCCAGGTCCTCGCTCAACCGCCGGAAGGCGAGCAGTCCGTAGTCCGGGTCGGCTCCTTCGGCGAACCACTGGAGCATGACCGGCAGAAGCGTCCGCTGGATCTGGGCGCGCCGGGTCATCCCGCCGCTCAGGGCCGCGATGTGGCGCAGGGCGCCGCGAGCGTCGGCGAATCCGATGGCGGCCAACCGTGCCTCCGCCTGCTCGCTGGTGAGCGCGTAGTCCTCCTCGGGCAGCGCGGCCACCGCGGACAGCAGTGGGCGGTAGAACAGCCGCTCGTGGAGGCCCCGCACCGCGAGCTTGACCCGCTGCCACTCCTCGGTGAGCCCCTCGGCGGTGCTCGACAAGCCGGACGCCCTGGCCAGAACGCGCAGCGCGCGCTCGTCGCGCGGCATGAGGTGCGTTCGGCGCAGCCGGGAGAGCTGCAGCCGGTGCTCGAGCAGCCGCAGGAACCGGTAGTCGTTGGCGAACTCGCCCGCCTCGGCCCGACCGATGTAGCCCCGTTCGGCCAGCGCGTCGAGCGCGTCGAGCGTCGAGCGCCCGCGCACCCCCTCGTCGACGAGTCCGTGCACCAGCTGCAGCAGCTGGATCGTGAACTCGATGTCGCGCAGGCCCCCGGGCCCGAGCTTGAGCTGGATGTCGACCTCGTCCGCCGGGATGTGCTCGGTCACCCGCTCGCGCATGCGCTGCACCTGCTCGACGAAGCCCTCCCGCGCGGCGCTGGACCACACCAGGGGCGCGAGCGCCGCGAGGTGCTCCTCCCCCAGTTCCCGGTCCCCCGCGAGCGGGCGCGCCTTGAGCTGCGCCTGGAACTCCCAGCCCTTGGCCCAGCGCTCGTAGTACGCCAGGTGGGATGCGGGGGTGCGCACCAGCGCACCGTCCTTGCCCTCGGGGCGCAGGTTCGCATCCACCTCCCAGAGGGACGGCTCGACCGCGAGCTCGGCGATCGCGCCCATGGTGTCTCGGGCGAGTGCGGTGGCGATCTCGACGGCGCGGTCGTCGCCGACCTCGCCGGACCCGGCGCCCACGAAGATGACGTCGACGTCGCTCAGGTAGTTGAGCTCGCGCGCCCCCGCCTTGCCCATGCCGATGATCGCCAGCCGGGTGGCCGCGACCTCGGCGTCCGGGTACCGGCTGCCCGCGCGCGCGAGCACGAGCGCGGCGTCGAGCGCCGCGCCGGCGAGGTCGGCCAGGGCCGCGCCCACCCGGTGCACGACCGAGGCGGGGTCCTCCTGCTCCAGGTCCCAGGCGGCGAGGCGCAGCAGCTCGCGCCGGTAGGCGACCCGCAGCGCGACGCGCCCCTCCTCGCCCGTGAGCCCCGCGACCGCCTTCTCGAGCAGGGCCGCGTAGCGCGTGGCGGTCAGGGGCGCCGAGAGCGGATGCCGCAGCGCCTCGAGCTGTCCGGGTCGCCTCCGCAGGAACCCGGCCAGCCCCTCGGACGCCCCGAGGACTCGAAGGAGGCGCCCCGCGACCGCGGGGTCGCGCAGGGTGCGGGCCACCGCATCCGGAGCGTGCTCGCGCAGCGCCAGGAGTTCGCGCAGCGCCTGATCCGGGTCGGCCACCGGGGCGAACAGCTCGGCGAGTCCCTCGGGCAGGGTCGCGAGGCCCTCAGCGGCGGCACCCAGGTCGGCGAACCCGTACCGCGCCAGGGCGGTGAGGGTAGTCGTGGGGCGTGTCATGCCGGGCCGTCGCCGCGGGGCGTCAGAGGACCCGCAGGTTGCTCTCGTACTCGAAGGGCGTCACCTGGGCCCGGTAGCCGGCCCAGTCGCGGCGCTTGTTGGCGAGCACGTACTCGAAGACCTGCTCGCCCAGGGTTTCGGCGACCAGCTCGCTCTGCTCCATGAGGGTCAGGGCGCGGTCCAGGGACGCGGGCAGGCTGCCGTAGCCCAGGGCGCGGCGTTCGGCATCGGTCATGCTCCAGACGTCCCCCTCGGCCTCCGGGGGAAGCTCGTAGCCCTCCTCGACGCCCTTGAGGCCGGCGGCGAGCAGCAGCGCGAAGGCCAGATACGGGTTGGCGGCCGAGTCCATGGCGCGGTACTCCACGCGGGCGCTCTGCCCTTTGCCCAGCTTGTACAGCGGGACCCGGATGAGGGCCGACCGGTTGTTGTGGCCCCAGGTGAGGTAGCTGGGCGCCTCGCGCGCCTCGTCGCCGCCCCACAGGCGCTTGTACGAGTTGACGAACTGGTTGGTGACGGCCGTGATCTCGGGGGCGTGCCTCAGGAGGCCCGCGATGAACTGACGGCCGATGGGCGAGAGCTGGTACTGACCCGAGGCGTCGAAGAACGCGTTGGTGTCGCCCTCGAAGAGCGAGACGTGCGTGTGCATGCCGGAGCCGGGCATCCCGGGCAGCGGCTTGGGCATGAAGGTCGCGTACACGCCCTGCTCGATCGCGACCTCCTTGACGACCGTGCGGAAGGTCATGATGTTGTCGGCCATCGTCAGCGCGTCGGCGTACCGCAGGTCGATCTCGTTCTGGCCGGGCCCGGCCTCGTGGTGGCTGAACTCGACCGAGATGCCCAGGTCTTCGAGCATGCGCACCGAGCGGCGCCGGAAGTCGTTGGCGGTGCCGCCGGGCACATTGTCGAAGTAGCCGGCCGAGTCCACCGGCACGGGCACGCCGCCGGCGAGCTCGGGGGACTTGAGCAGGTAGAACTCGATCTCGGGGTGCGTGTAGAAGGTGAAGCCCGCGTCGCCCGCCTTGGCGAGCGCGCGCTTGAGCACGTTCCGCGGGTCGGCGGCGGCGGGCTGGCCGTCGGGTGTGGTGATGTCGCAGAACATCCGTGCGGTCGGGTCCACCTCGCCGCGCCACGGCAGGATCTGGAAGGTGGTCGGGTCCGGGTGCGCGAGCACATCGGCCTCGTGCGATCGGGTGAGGCCCTCGATAGCGGACCCGTCGAACCCGACGCCCTCGTTGAAAGCGCCCTCGACCTCGGCGGGGGCCAGCGCGACCGACTTGAGCGTTCCCACCACGTCGGTGAACCACAGCCTCACGAACTTCACGCCGCGTTCCTCGATGGTGCGGAGTACGAAGTCGCGCTGCTTGTCCACGGGCCAAGGCTACCGTCAGGCCGGGGAGCGCCGTCACGCCGGGAGTGCAAGACTGAGGGCATGGCCGAGCCCGTCAAGAAGGTCCGCACCCGCCACTTCCAGAACGCGAAGGAGCAGGGCATCAAGATCACCGGGCTCACGAGCTACGACATGCTCACCGCCGCGGTCTTCGACCAGGCGGGCGTCGACTTCCTGCTCGTGGGCGACTCCGCCGGTAACAACGTCTTCGGCTATGACACGACCATTCCGGTCTCGGTCGACGAGCTCATCCCGCTCACGCGCGCCGTCGCCGGCGCCGTGCAGCGCGCCTTCGTCATCGCCGACATGCCGTTCGGATCGTACGAGACCGGCCCCGACGAGGCCCTGCACACCGCGTTCCGGTTCATGAAGGAGACCGGCGCGCACGCCGTCAAGCTCGAGGGCGGGGTGCGCTCGGCCGAGCAGATCCGCCGCATCGTCTCCGCCGGCATCCCGGTCATGGGACACGTGGGGTTCACGCCGCAGAGCGAGCACCAGCTGGGCGGCCACGTCATCCAGGGCCGCGGCGAGCGCGCCGAGGCCCTCCTGGCCGACGCGCACGCCGTGGAGGACGCCGGCGCCTTCGCCGTCGTCATGGAGATGGTCCCCGCCGATGTCGCCAAGCGCGTCACGGCCGAGCTGAAGATCCCCACCATCAGCGTCGGCGCCGGCCCGCACACCGACGGCCAGCTCATGGTCTGGACCGACTGGGCGGGTCTCACGACGGGCCGCATCCCCAAGTTCGTGAAGCAGTACGCGAACCTCGCGCAGGTGCTGACGGATGCCGCGCAAACCTTCATCGCGGAGGTCGCGTCGGGCGCGTACCCGGACGCCGATCACTCCTACGACGAGTAGTGCTCCGCGCGTGACCCGGGCGACCTAGTCGTCGTCCTCGGCGTTCCAGGCCTCGGCGCGCTCGCGAGCGATCTCGGGAGCCCGCTCGGCCTCCTCGCGCGTCGCGAAGGGTCCGTCGCGGTCCATCCAGATCGACTGGGGACCCTCCTCGACCTCGCCCGTCCTGTGGTTGTACCACCATTCGGTCATGTGCCCAGGGTAACCCCGCCCTGGGCTCACCCGCCCCTAGGCTCGGGGCATGCCCCGCGATACCTCCGGCCACCTGGTGCCGGGGAGGCTCTCAGCCGAGCGGGGCGTGCCGCGCGAGATCCCCCGCCCCGAATACGTCGGGCGTCGGGAGCCCCGGCCGGATGGTCACGGCGACCTGTACACGCCCGAGGAGATCGCGCGGATTCGGGAGAGCGGCAGGATCGCGGCCGGGGCCGTGCAGGCGGTCGGCGCCGCGATCCGGCCTGGGGTCACGACCGATGAGCTCGACGCGATCGCGCACCGCTACCTCATCGAACGCGGCGCGTACCCGTCGACCCTGCACTACCGCGGGTACCCGAAGTCGTCGTGCACCTCGGTCAACGAGGTGATCTGCCACGGCATCCCGGACGACACCGTGCTGGTCGAGGGCGACATCGTGAACGTCGACATCACCGCCTATCGCGACGGCATGCACGGCGACCTCAACGCGACCTTCCCGGTGGGTGAAGTGTCCGAGCCGGCCGCGGCGCTCATCGAGCACACCCGGGAGGCCCTGAACCGCGGGATCGGGGCGGTCGCACCGGGGCGTCCCGTCAACGTCATCGGCCGCGCGATCGAGAGCTACGCGCGACGCTTCGGATACGGCGTGGTGCGCGACTACACCGGGCACGGGGTGGGTGCGAGCTTCCACTCGGGGCTCGTCATCCCGCACTACGACGCGGCTCCCGGACACGACCGGCTCATGGAACCGGGCATGGTCTTCACGATCGAGCCCATGCTCACGATGGGCACGCCGGAGCGGCCGGGCACCGCCGAATGGGACCTCTGGAACGACGACTGGACCGTGGTCACACGCGACCGCAGCCTCACCGCGCAATTCGAGCACACGCTCGTCGTCACCGAACGCGGGGCGGATCTGCTGACCCTCCCCTAGGTGTTGGATGGAGGCATGACCCTCGCGATCGGCATCGACATCGGCGGAACCGGCATCAAGGGGGCCGTCGTGGATGTCGCCTCGGGGGAGCTGGTGACCGAACGCGTCAAGGTGCCCACCCCCGAGGGCGGGGAGCCGGACGACATCGTCGCCGCCGTGGTCGGCATGATCGGCGGTTTCGGGGGGCGGGCCGACGGTCTGCCGGTCGGCGTGTGCTTCCCGGCGATCGTGCGCGCCGGGCGCACCATGTCGGCGGCCAACGTGTCCAAGAGCTGGATCGGGCTGGAGGCGGAGCACCTCTTCGAGGCGGCGCTGCACCGCGACATCTTCTTCGTCAACGACGCCGACGCGGCCGGCATCGCGGAGGCGCACTACGGCGCCGCGCGAGATGTCCGGGGGCTGGTCATCATGACGACGCTGGGAACCGGCATCGGCTCGGCGTTCCTCTACAACGGCGTGCTGGTGCCCAACACCGAATTGGGTCATCTCGAGATCGACGGCGCCGACGCCGAAAGCCGCGCCTCGAACGCCGCACGCGAGCGGGAGGGCCTCGACTGGGCGCAGTGGGCCGAACGCCTGCAGAGGTTCTACTCGACGGTGGAGTTCCTGTTCTCCCCCGCGCTCTTCGTGGTGGGCGGCGGCGTGTCGAAGGCCCACGACGACTTCCTGCCGCTCCTGCGACTCACGACGCCCATCATCCCCGCGGTTCTGCGCAACAACGCGGGCACGCTCGGGGCGGCCGCGCTGGCCGCCGACCCGTCAGGCTTTGCGACCGGGGGCGACTGAGGGGAAGGCGCCGTCCTGGCCCGACGCGGCGGCCAGCACGAACGCCAGCCGTGCCGAGCCCAGGTCGTCGCCCTTGCTGGAGTCCGGCCAGACCCGGTCGCGGAAGCGCGCCCACGCCTCCTCGTACGCCGCGGCCGAGCGCGGCACCAGGCTGCGGACCACCACGACGATCAGCACGAACGCGAGCGCGGCGCTCGCGATCCAGATCTCTCGTCCGCCGAGCGGGTCGTTCCCGGCGAAAGCGCGGTACACCATGAGCCCCACCGCAGCCACGACCGCGACCACGCCGAAGATCACCAGCAGATCGAGGAGGAAGCGCCTCTGGAGCGCGACGCGGGCGGCGGTGGCGGCAGCGGCATCCAGCGGATCGACGCCGGATTCGGCGAGTTCCGCGGCGACGGCGCGTGCCTGCGCCCAGCGCTCGGAGTCGGACGACGTGTCGGGCATGCCCACAGCGTAGTCAGCGCCCCCTACCGAAGGTGTTTCGCCGTTTCAGCGCAATGTTTCGGTTCGGTGAAATTTTGTGGACACACAACTCGGCGCGGCGCGGGCGTGCACTACGGTTAGGCCAGTTGTTGTGTTGCGCATGTGCGCGATGAGGTCGTCCGCCGCCGGCGGGCGGCACATGGCTCAGCTAGCGGTCACGGACTCAACGACGATCCGCTCCGATCGCCGGAGCTCGCAGGAAAGAAAGCAGCACAAGAAATGCCGATTGGAACCGTCAAGTGGTTCAACGCCGAGAAGGGGTATGGCTTCATCACCCCTGACGACGGATCGCAGGATCTGTTTGCGCACTACTCGGCCATCGAGGCCACCGGCTACAAGTCCCTCGACGAGGGTCAGCGGGTGGAGTTCGAGGTCGCTCAGGGCCCGAAGGGCCCGCAGGCCGCGTCGATCAAGCCGGCCTGATCCCGCCCCCTCCACCATCACCTTCGCGAGCGCGTCGTCCCTGCCGGGGCGGCGCGCTCTCGCGTCCGGCCCCGGCGCGCGCCGAGCCGGGTGCAGACGGGCCGGCCGATACGCCGGGTTCTGTACGGCCGAAGCCGTGACGGCCATCTATCTCGGAACTGCGTTGCCGCAGCCCTCCAGCGGTCCACCCGACACCTCGGCGAGCAGCCTCATCGGTGTCTGTCTGACCTTGCTCCGGGCGAGGTTTACCCAGCGAGCCCGATCACTCGGGCCCCTGGTGGTCTCTTACACCACCGTTTCACCCTTACCCCGGCCGCCGAAGCGACCGTGGCGGTCTGCTCTCTGTTGCACTTTCTCGCGGGTTGCCCCGGGTGGGTGTTACCCACCGCCCTGCTCTGCGGAGCCCGGACGTTCCTCGGCGCCCCCGGAGGGGCGACGCGACCGTCTGGCCGGCCCATCTGCGCCTCCCAGGGTAGCGCTCAGCGCTCGAAGGACGCCCGTAGATCCATCGACTCGTTCGCGAGGCGGTCGGCTCGGGCGTTCTCGTGGCGGGGCACCCACTCGAAAGCGACGGGAGTTCCGATCAGGATCTCTCTCGCGCGCGCGGCCAGTTCGGCCATGTCCGGATGCTTGATCTTCCACCGGCCCGACATCTGTTCGACCACGAGCTTGGAGTCCAGCCGCACCCGCAGCTCGGCATCCGGCGCCAGATCGAGTGCCTTGGCGATGCCGGCGATCATGCCGTTGTACTCGGCGACGTTATTGGTGGCGACGCCGCAGTACACGCCGAGTTCGGCGAGCACTTCACCCGTCGCCGCGTCGACCACGACCGATCCGCCCGCCGCGATGCCCGGGTTGCCGCGGGAGCCGCCATCCGCCTCGACGATGAGCTCGCGCGTCACAGGCCCGACTCCGCCGTGCGCACCAGGATCGCGTCCGATGCCGGGCACAGCAGCACGTCGTCGGGCGCTGCGGCGCGGATCGCACTCAGATCGGAGGCCCCCAGCGCCACCCCGCTCGCGACCGAAACCCCGCCCCGCAGCAGCGACGCCCCCACGCCGTAGCGCTCGCGCTGCTTCTCGTACAGCCCCAGCAGATCCGCGGGCAGCCGCTGCGCGAGCGCCGTGCGCTCGGTGGATGCCGTCTCGCGATCCGCGGAAACCCCGCTCAGGGCGGCGTCCCTGGCCTGCGACGCCGCGGCGATGCGCTCATCGAGCTCCGCGACCCGGGTGCGCGTGGCCGCGAGCTCGCGCTCGCGCTCCTCCGCGGTCTCCATGACGGCGAGTTCGATGTCCTCGAGATCGCTCTTGCGCTTCGCGAGAGCCGCGAGCTCCTGCTCGAGCGCCGCGACATCCTTGACCGAGGCGCTGGCCTGCAGGCGTTCGCTGTCGCGCGCGATCCGCGTCTCGACGACCGTCACATCCGCCTCGGTGCGCTTGAGCTCGGCCTGCACGTCCTCCCACGCGCCGGTCTGCTCGGTGAGCGTGCGCTGCAGCTCCTCGTGCTCGGCCAGGAGCGTCGCCAGTGCCTCGGCCTCGGGCAGCTTCTGGGCGAGAGCGCCGAGCGCCTGCAACCGGGTGTCGAGCGCCTGCAGATCGAGCAAGAGCTCCTGGACGGCGGGATCGGCCTTCAGCGCCATGCGGGGTCCATTCTGGTCATGCGAGTCCGGTCAGGTGATGGGCGGTCATTGCAGGATGGCGAAATCCCACGGGTCGGTACGCAACTCGCTCACGACGATCTCGACCCCGGGCAGCGCCTCCCGGAGTTGCCCGGCAGCGACCTCCAGCCACAGCCACTCGCTCGCCCAGTGCGAGACGTCGATCAGGGCAGGCCCACCGGAGACCCGCGCGTTCTCGGCGGCCTCGGATGCGGGATGGTGCCGCAGGTCGCTCGTGATGTAGACGTCCGCGCCGAGCACGTCGGGGTGCGCGAGCAGCGAGTCGCCCGCCCCCGCGCACAGCGCGACGGTGGCGACCGGGCGGTCGTACTCCCCCGCGACCCGGATGCCGGCCGCCGTGGGCGGAAGCAGGTCGCCCAGTGCGCGCGCGAGCGCCCCGAGCGCGACGGGCCTGGCAAGACTCCCCATACGCCCCAGACCCAGCGTCGGGTCGGGCGAGGGAACGATGGGGCGCGCGTCCGCGAGGCCGAGGCGATCGGCGAGCACCGCGGAGGTGCCGTCCGCCACGATGTCGGCGTTGGTGTGCGCGGCGATCAGGGCGCAGCCACCGCGGATCAGGCGCGCGATCACGGCGCCCTTGTAGCGGTCCTCGGCCACGCTCGTGACCCCGCGCAGCAGCAGCGGGTGGTGCACGAGCAGGAGCGATGCACCCGCCTCGACGGCCTCGTCGACCGTCGCGAGTACGGCATCGACCGCGAGGTGGATGCGCGTCACGGGCGCCGCGGGATCTCCCGACACCAGCCCGGGGGCGTCCCATGCCTCCGCGCCGTCGAGCGGCCACAGGGCGCGGATCGCGGCGTCAGCGTCAGCGAGGGTCGGGGCCACGGCTCCAGTCTAGGAGGGGGTCCGGCGGGGCCGGCGGCTCGTCGCCCGGCGCCACCGGGTCGAGCGAGGCGAACGGGTCGGGCGGCGGAGCCGTCGCGAGGGTGTCGTAGAGCGAAGGCGGCTCCGGAAGGGGCTCCATCGCGGGTTCCGCCGCCGGGGGCGCCACCACCGGAGGCTCCACGTTCGGCGCCGGCCCCGTGGTGCGTGGAAACGCGCCGGTGGCGGACGGTACCGCCCCCGTGATGCGAGGGACCGCCCCGGTGGTCCGCGGCACCGGGCCGGTGTGCTCGAGACGCAGCGACTCGCGCTCCTGCTGGCGGATGGCCGGGATCGCGCTCACCAGGGCCAGGAAGATGCCCAGGACGAGCGCGAGCAGAACGCCCACGTCGCTGCGCGCGAATGGGTCCTCCATCGGGATGCCCAGGAGCGGGAAGAAGAAGCCCTGCCAGGTGAGGCCCGGGAAGGTCGCGGAGGTGAACCCGAAGCTCACCGCGGAGATCACGATGAGACCGATCAGGTTGCCGACCCGAACCCGCGGGTACACGCCGCCCGGCCTCAAAAGCGAGGGCGCGTCGAAGCGACGGGTGCGAATCATCATCTCGGCGGCGAAGATGCCCGCCCATGCCGCGACCGGAACGGCCAGCGTGGTCGCCAGGTCGCGCGAGATCGCGAAGGCGTCCGCGCCGAACACGACGAGCCCGCCGGCGACCGCGGCCACCAGCACGGCGGCTATGAGGGTGGTCGCGTTCCGGCGCGCCGTCACCCCGAGTGCCTGGATCGCGAAACCGCCGGAGTAGACCGCGAGCACGATGCTGCACAGAAGCCCGAGGCCCGCCGCGAGCATGACCGGCGCGGGATACCAGAGGGGCAGGATGCGCGCGATGGCATGCAGGGGCGCCTCCGCCATCTCCTGCCCCAGCAGCGGGTCGGAGACCGCCAGCAGAGCGCCCCACACGATGAGGATGAACGGCGCGATCGTCGCGCCGAGGCTCGCCCACAGCATCGACTGGGCGCCCGAGCTCTCGGGACGCTGGTACCTCGCCAGATCCGAGCTGCTCTGCACCCAGGCCAGACCCACGAAACAGAACACCAGGACGGTGCCGCCCAGCGCGAGCGTCCACGCGCCGTCGCCGACGGCCAGAGCCGCCGCGAGATCGACGCGGTCGTAGGTCATCGCGATGAGCCCGACGATCAGCACCCCGCTCAGGATCGTCGTCACCAGCTGGAGCCGCGCGATGAATCCGTATCCGAAAACCCCGATGAGGGCAGCGAGCACGGCGCCGACGCCGAGCACGACGAAGGTCCAGACCTGTTCGCCGAGGTCCGCATCCAGACCCGCGAAAACCAGCAGACGGCCGAAGGACACCGCGAGCACCCACAGCAGGACCCCGCCCCAGAAGACCCGGGTCAGGATGCCGAGGACGGCGGGCAGGATGTTGCCGGAAAGCCCGAACGTGGCCCTCGAGACGATCATGGTGGGTTGACCGCTCCACTTGCCGGCGAGCGTGCCGAGCCCGAGCGGCAGGAACGACAGCGCGACGCCCGCGAGGGTCGCGACGATGGCCTGGCGCAGTGAGATCCCGAGGGTGACGAGCACGGCACCGATCGCGACGCTCACCCAAGAGGAGTTGGTCGCGAACCAGAGCCAGAACAGCCGCGCCGCGCGCCCCGCGCGCAGGTCCAGCGAGGTCGGCTCGGCGCCGGCGTGCTCGACGACCGAGGCGGGGTGATCCTCGGTGGCGCCCGCGAGCAGATCCGCCTGACCGTCGACCGCGTGGACCGTCGCCACCGGCTCGGAGGGCGGGGCGGCCGGGGGCACGACCCCGGGGTATCCCCCGGAGGCGCCGAAGACGCGGTCGATGTCGTCGACGACGTCGTCATCCTCATCAAGGGAGGGCAACCCCGATGCCCCGGGCAGCGGAGGCGGCGCCACGGGCGGGGCCTGCATCTCCGGTGCCAGCGTCTCCGGCACGGGCACCACAGGTGGAGCGGTCGGGAAGGATGCGGGTGCCGGACCGGGCATCGGCCCGGGCAATGGACCTGGCATCGGCCCGGGCACGGGCGTCGCGTAGGGCCCGGCGAACGCGTCCGGAGACACCGGAGGGGGCGGCGCGCCCGTTCCGGGTTCGTACGGCGGCAGTGGCGCCGCCTGCTGCCCGATGGGGGGTGGCAGACCCTGGACGTCCTCCAGGCGCGCCTCGGGGAACGGGGATGCGGGGGGCACCGCTGGAGGCGCCGACGGTGGTACAGCCGGCGCAACGGGCGGCGCGGAGGGTGCCGCGGCGAACGGATCCGGTACGGCGGCGAAAGGATCCGGTCCCGCAGGCTCCACGAGCGGCGGAGGCGCACTGTGCCAGTCGGCGACCGGCTCTTGAGGCGGCGGCTCCGGGGCGCCCTGCGGTGCGAGCGATTCGGGGGGCGCGGGTGGCACCGGTGGAGCGGGTGGCGCCGGGGATGCGGGTGGCACCGGGGTGACCGGCTGCTCCGGCGCCATCGGTAGAGGCTCCTGGGCGAACTCGGGAGCGATCGTCACCGGATCGGTGAACGGCTGATACGAGGGCGGGAAGATGTGACCGGGCGCCGGATGGTCCAGAGGCGGCTCGGGTGGCGGTTCCGGTGCGGAGAACGACGGCGCCGGCGGCACTTCGTAGTCCGGCGCGGGCGGCGCGGGCGGGACGATGTACTCCGGAACGTCGGGGACCTCATAGTCGCGCTCGGGCTCTTCCGGAGCGGGCGGCGGGGCAGGCGGCGCGGGGGGTTCCGGGAAACCAGGAGGTCCCGGCTCGGGCAGTGGCGCCGATGCGGCGGGCTCAGCGGGCGGCACGGGCGGCACGGGTGACACGATCGTGACGGGCTGGGTGTACGAGGCCGCGAGCGCCTCCGCCAAAGCGTCGTCATCGAACGCACCGGGAGCGCCGGGCGCGGGCGGTGCGGGTGGGGTCGCCGGGGGCGGAGGCGGGTACCCCTGACCGGGCCGCGGTGGTGCCGGCGGCTGTGCGCCGTCACCGGTGGGCACATCGGTCATGTCCGGGATTCTAGGGTTGGACGGGCTCTTTCGTGCCGCGACGGGCCGAAACCAGCACGGTCAGGCCAACCAGGACGAGGGCGAGACCGACCCATCCGACGGGTGCCAGCCGCTCACCGACGACCACGACCGCGAGCACCGTGGCGACGACGGGTTCCAGCAGCGTGATGGTCGTCGCCGCCGAACTGCGGATGCCCCGCAGACCGATCCCGAACAGCAGATACGCGATGAACATGGGCCCGATCGCCAGGTACGCCGAGATGCCCAGCGTCAGCCCCGACTGCAGCAGCGGCGCCCCCGTCACGAGCAGCACGGGGACGAGCAGCACCGCCCCGCAGCCGAACATCGCCCCCATGACGCCGCTGCTGCGGACCCCCGCGCCCGAACTGCCGATGGCACGCGACGAGGCGTACGCGTACAGGGCGTAGGCCAGTCCGGCGATGAGGGCGAGCGCGACGCCCGTGACGATCGCGCCGCGGCCGACCCCCGCATCCACCTCGCGACCCACGGCGAGCGCGGCGACGCCCGCGACCGCCAGCGCCGTCGAGACGGCCCAGCGCCCGCTCAGTCTCCGACCCTCCACCAGCCGTTCGAGCAGTGCCGCGAAGACCGGGCCCGAGCCGAGCGCGACGACGTTCCCGACCGCCACCCCGGCGAGGTCCATACCGGCATAGAAGGCGAGCGGATACACCACCACCCCGACCGCGCCGATCAACACCCAGCGCCTCGCCTCGCGATCCCGGAGGGCGGCCACCGCCGCGCGCCTCGTGGCCGCGAACAGCAGGATTCCGCCCACGCCCATGGTCGAGGCGCCGATCGCGAGCGGGCTGACATCCGCGGGCATGAAGCTCGCGGCGGTCCCGGTCGTGCCCCACAGCAGCGACGCGACGACGAGGGCGAGTACGCCGGAGAGGGGCACGTGGGCCCTGAGGGACTCGAACCCCCGGCATCCACGGTGTAAACGTGGCGCTCTGACCAACTGAGCTAAGAGCCCGGGCGGGCCGGAGGGGGCCCGCGACACGGTCGATGCTAACCGGAATCGCCCGGGAATGACGCGGAAGCGGCCCTCTCTGGATATCCTGAGCCGAACCTCCCCGCACCCGGCATCGAAAGAGGAACGGATGTCCAACACCCGTACACCCATCGCCCGCATCGCAGCAGCCGTCTCGGCGGCGGTGGTCTCGCTCGTCACACTGACCGCATGCGGGGGCGGTGCCGCACCGGGTGGCGGCGGCAACCCGATCACCGGCGGAGTCGCTGACGACAGCTGGACCGTGATGACGTTCATGATCGCCGACACCAACCTGGAGTACTTCCAGCTCGACGACATGCGCGAGCAGGAGGCCGTGGGATCGCGCCCCGGCTTCAACCTGATCTCCTTCCTCGACCGGTCCGACCAGTACTCCAACGAGGACGCCCTCGGGCTCGGCGACTTCACGGGTGCCAAGGTCATCGAGGTGCGCCGCTCGGGCGGCAGCGTGGTCAAGCAGGAGATCGGCGAGACCAACACCGGTGACCCGGCCGTCCTGGCCGAGTTCATCGCCTGGACCATCAAGAACTACCCGGCCGCCCACTACGCGCTGATCTTCAATGATCACGGCAGCTCCTGGCCGGGCGTCGGCGCGGACGGTTCGGCGAACGACGACCAGCTCACGCTGGCCGAGCTCCACCAGGGCATCGCGGACGGCCTCGAGGAGGGCGGGCTGGACAAGCTCGACCTGGTGGGCTTCGACGCCTGCCTCATGGCCACCTACGAGACCGCGTCGATCCTGCAGGACGTCGCCGACCGGATGCTCTCCTCCGAGGAGCTCGAGCCCGGCTACGGCTGGGACTACACGGCGCTCGAGGCGGCGGCCCGCGGCGGCTCCGTTGATGAGCTCGCCTCCGCGGTGATCGACGCGTTCGACGCGCAGTCGGTCAGCGAGGGCGAGACCCAGGTCACGCTCTCCAACATCGACCTCACCCAGATGGCCGCCGTCGATCAGGCGGTCAACGCCTTCGCGGCCGCCTTGACGGCGAACGTCGACCAGCTCAAGACCGACATCGGGCGCAGCCTCACGCAGTCGCTCGCCTTCGGGGCGACGCCGGACTACGACTTCTACATGACTGACCTCGGCATGCTCGCCGACGGCATCGGCAGCGCCGAGGCGAAGGCGGTGTCAAGCGCGATCGCCTCCGCGGTTGTCGACAAGATGGACGGCCAGACCACCCGAGGCGCTTCGGGCATGGCGATCTACTTCCCGCCGCAGCAGGCCAAGTACCGCGACGGGTATTCGAATGTCCCGACCGCGGCCAACTGGATCGCGTTCCTGAAGGCCTACTACGGCTCCAGCGGAACCGGTGGCGCGCCGACGCTGGCCTCCTCGACCGCGGAGTCGGGCTTCCAGAACGGCGGATTCCTGGTGTACCAGCAGGTCACCGGGGGCGTCGAGTCGATCACCGACGTGTGGGTGCGCTACGGCTACATCGAGAACAACGCCCTGTGGCTGGTGGGCGACGAGAACGCCTACGTCGACGAGCAGAACTACGCCGTGGGCTTCTTCGACACCTACGCCCTGACCATCGGGGACGGGTCGAACCAGACGACGTTCTACAGCTCGTACACGGTCAACAAGGACTCGGGCGTCGCGACCGTGGGCGTCCCGATCCTGTACTTCGCCGGCGGCGCCAGCCAGGGCTCGCAGGGCTTCCTCCAGATGACCTACCAGCCCAGCACCGGCACGATCCTGTCCACGACCTTCTACGGGCAGGACTCCTCGGGCGCCTTCGCGGAGCTCGCCCCCGACTCGGGCGCGTCCTTCGAGGCGCTCATGCCCAAGAGCACGGGTGAGGGCTTCTCCTACGACCGGCCGGCGCCGGGGACCGAGATCGCGGCCGACACCAGTCGCCTCCAGTTCCAGTACCAGACGCTTCCGTCGGGCACCAAGATCTACGCCGAGATCATCGTGCAGAACGCGGCGGGCGAGGGCGCGAGCGCGGCGGCCACGGGCACCATCCCGTAAGCGTCAGAGCCGTTCGAGTGGGGTGCTCCTCCTGGAGCACTCCACTCGGCGATCTCAGACCGCCGGGGTGAGCACCTCGTCGAGCACGGTGCGGTACTCGTCGATGGACCGGGGCTCGCCCGGCGCCGTGATGAACGACGCCCGGATGACGCCCCCCGCGTCGATCACGAAGGTCGCGCGATTCGCGAATCCCTTGTTCTCCAGGAAGACGCCGTACTCCCGCGCGACCGCCCCGTGCGGCCAGAAGTCGGCCAGGAGGGTGAAGTCGTAGCCCTCCTGCTCGGCCCACGCGCGCAGCGCGGCCTTGGAGTCGACCGAGATGCCGATGAGCTCGACGCCCTGCGAGCGGAACATCGCGATGTTGTCGCGGAGGTCGCACAGCTCCCCCGTGCAGTTGCTCGAGAACGCCAGCGGGAAGAACACCAGCACGACCGGCCGGACACCCCGGTAGTCGCTCAGCCGCACGTGCTCGCCGAACTGGTTGGCGAGGTCGAAATCGGGAGCCTGGGTGTCGTTCTCCAGTGCCATCGCGGACCTTCCTCTCGAACTCCAGCGCATGATCATACGCCCGCCGGACGGGGTCCGCCGGACGAACTAGAGTGGAAAGACACGATCCGCAGCTGACCGTGATCCGGTCCGCGGCGTTACCCAAGCTGTTGTGGCGCACACAGCCCAACCCAGGAGATGAGGTCGACGGTGACGGTGAACGACCAGGACCCGTACTCGGTCGAAGACACCGATCAGGACCCGGACGAGACCGCCGAATGGCAGGAATCGCTGGACGCCCTGGTCGAGGCCAAGGGGCGCGGTCGTGGCAGAGAGGTGATGCTCAGCCTGCTCCAGCGATCCAAGGACCTCCATCTGGGCGTCCCGATGGTGCCGACGACCGACTACATCAACACCATCGCCCCGGAGAACGAGCCCGAGTTCCCCGGCGATGAAGACCTGGAGCGCCGTTACCGGGCGTGGATCCGCTGGAACGCCGCCATCACGGTGCACCGCGCCCAGCGTCCCGGCATCTCCGTGGGCGGGCACATCTCCACCTACGCATCGAGCGCCGCCCTGTACGAGGTCGGGCACAACTGGTTCTTCAAGGGTGCGGATGCCGAGGGCGGGGGCGACCAGATCTACTACCAGGGGCACGCATCCCCCGGCATGTACGCGCGGGCGTTCCTCGAGGGGCGCCTCACCGAGCAGCACCTCATCGGTTTCCGCCAGGAGAAGTCGCAGGCGCCGTACGGTCTGAGCTCGTATCCGCACCCGCGGCTCATGCCCGAGTTCTGGCAGTTCCCGACCGTCTCGATGGGCCTCGGGCCGCTCAACGCGATCTACCAGGCGCAGTCCAACCGCTACCTGCAGAACCGGGGTATCACGACCCCCAACGACGACCAGCACGTCTGGGCGTTCCTCGGCGACGGCGAGATGGACGAGGTCGAGAGCCGCGGCGCCCTGCAGTGGGCAGCCAATGAGAAGCTCGACAACCTGACGTTCGTCATCAACTGCAATCTGCAGCGTCTCGACGGGCCGGTGCGCGGCAACGGCAAGATCATCCAGGAGCTGGAGAGCTTCTTCCGCGGCGCGGGGTGGAACGTCATCAAGGTCATCTGGGGCCGCGAGTGGGACGCCCTCCTGGCGCGCGACACCACGGGTGCCCTGGTGCGACTCATGAACGCGACGCCGGACGGCGACTACCAGACCTACAAGGCCGAGTCGGGCGCCTATGTGCGCGAGCACTTCTTCGGCCGCGACCCCGAGGTCGCCAAGCTCATCGAGGGCTACAGCGACGAGCAGTTGTGGAACCTCAAGCGCGGCGGGCACGACTACCGCAAGGTGTACGCCGCGTTCAAGGCCGCCATGGACCACAAGGGGCAGCCGACGGTCATCCTGGCCAAGACGGTCAAGGGCTACGGCCTCGGCCCCAGCTTCGAGGGCCGCAACGCGACCCACCAGATGAAGAAGCTCACGCTCGAGGGTCTCAAGCAGTTCCGCGACGAGATGCGCATCCCGATCACGGACGCGCAACTCGAGGCCAACCCCTACGAGCCCCCGTTCTACCATCCGGGCCCCGACGACCCGGCCATCCAGTACCTGCAGGAGCGCCGGCGTGCGCTCGGCGGGTACGTGCCCGAGCGGCGCTCGAAGTACCACCAGATCCCGCTGCCCGACGCGTCCGCGTACGAGGTGGTCCGCAAGGGCTCGGGCAAGCAGGAGATCGCCACGACGATGGCGTTCGCCCGCCTGCTCAAAGACCTGCTGCGGGTTCCCGAGTTCGGCAGGCGCGTGGTGCCGATCATCCCGGATGAGGCGCGCACCTTCGGCATGGACGCCTACTTCCCGACCGCCAAGATCTACAACCCGGCCGGACAGCATTACACGAGCGTCGACCGCGAACTGCTGCTGGCCTACAAGGAGGCCACCGACGGGCAGATCATCCACGTCGGCATCAACGAGGCGGGCGCGTTCTCCGCGTTCACCGCGGCGGGCTCGGCGTACGCCACGCACGGCGAGCCGCTCATCCCGTTCTACGTCTTCTACTCGATGTTCGGCTTCCAGCGGACCGGCGACGGGATGTGGGCCGCCGGCGACCAGATGGCGCGCGGCTTCATCATGGGCGCGACCGCGGGTCGCACCACGCTGACCGGTGAGGGGCTGCAGCACGCCGACGGGCACTCGCACCTGCTCGCCTCGACCAACCCGGCCGTGGTCTCCTACGACCCCGCCTACGGCTACGAGATCGGCCACATCATCCGGGCCGGCATCGAGCGCATGTACGGCGGTCATCACCCTGACCCGGACGTCATGTACTACCTCACGGTGTACAACGAGCCCATGGTGCAGCCCGCCGAGCCGGAGGGGCTCGACATCGAGGGCCTCGTGCGCGGCATCTACCGGCTTTCGGCCGCGCCCGCGCCGGGCGGTTCCACCGGTCCGAAGGCGCAGCTGCTCGCCTCCGGTGTCGCCGTACCGTGGGCCCTCGAGGCGCAGCAGCTGCTCGCGCAGGACTGGAACGTGGCCGCCGACGTGTGGAGCGTGACCTCGTGGACCGAGTTGCGGCGCGATGGCCTCGCCGCCGACGAGCACAACCTGCTCTACCCGGCTGAAGCACCGCGGATCCCGTACCTGTGGTCCAAGCTGACCGGCGTCGAGGGCCCCTTCGTCGGGGTCTCCGACTACATGCACGCGGTGCCCGACCAGGTGCGCCCCTTCATTCCGGGTGACTACGTGACACTCGGAGCCGACGGGTTCGGCTTCAGCGACACGCGCGCGGCGGCTCGCCGGTTCTTCAAGATCGACGGACCATCGATCGTGGTGCGCACCCTCCAGTCGCTGGCGCGGCGCGGCGAGGTCGACCCGGGCGCGGTGGCTCAGGCCATCGAGAAGTACCGTCTGCACGACGTCAACGCCGGCACGACCGGAGCCGCCGGCGGCGAGTCCTAGGCAGCCGGCACCCCGTATGGCCGCCCGCACCAAAGCGCAGACGCTCGCCTGGTTGCGCACGCTGACGGGCGAGCTGTCCACCGCGACGCTCAAGCGGCTGGACGACACCCTGCCCTGGTACCGGGAGATGCCGCCGGGCCGGCGCAGCGCCGTCGGTCTGGTCGCGCAGGCGGGTATCACATCGTTCATCTCGTGGTTCGACGACCCCACGTCGACGCCGTGGATCGCCGCCGACGTGTTCGGCGCTGCGCCACGCGAACTGCTGCGCTCGGTGAGCCTGCAGCAGACCCTGCAGCTCATCCGCGTCACCGTCGAGGTCGTCGAGCAGCGGGTGAAGGACGACGACGAATCGCTGAGGGAAGCCATCCTGCTGTACTCGCGCGAGATCGCCTTCGCCGCGGCGGATGTCTATGCGCGCGCCGCGGAGGCCCGCGGTCTGTGGGACGCGCGGCTCGAGGCGCTGGTCGTGGACAGCATCCTGACGGGTGAATACGACAGCGAGCTGCCGAGCCGCATCGCTGCGCTCGGCTGGAACGGGCACGGCGAGGTCAGCGTGCTGGTCGGCACGGCGCCGCGCCAGCTCGACGTCGACATGCTGCGCCGCACGGCCAGGCACCTGGACGCCGACGTGCTCATCGGGGTGCAGGGTAGCCGGCTCGTGCTCGTGATCGGTCGGGTCGACCCGCCGGAGGAGGCAGAGGGGCGCGAACCGCGCGGCTTCCTCGACATCGCCACGCAGCTCGAGCCGGGATTCGGTCCGGGGCATCTGGTGCTGGGCCACGAGGTGCCCTCCCTGGTGGATGCCGCCCGCAGCGCCCGCGCGGCACTCGCCGGTTTCGCGGTCGCCAAGGCGTGGCGCAATGCTCCCCGCCCCACTCTCGCCGACGACCTGCTGCCCGAGCGGGCGCTGGCCGGTGACTCGCTCGCGCGCTCCACGCTCGTCAACCGGATCTTCAAGCCGCTGCAGAACCACTCGACCGAACTGCTCGCGACCCTGTGGTGCTATCTCGACAACGGCAGGTCGCTGGAGGCGACGGCGCGCGAGCTCTTCGTGCATCCGAACACCGTGCGGTACCGGCTCAAGCGCATCTCGGGTGTCATCGGCTGGGATGCCACCGGAGCACGCGAGGCGCTCATCCTCCAGTCCGCCCTCATCCTGGGCTCGATCGCGGACTCCGACCGCAAGACCTGACAGGATGGACGGGTGAGTGTCGTCGTCGTCGCGCCCGGCCAGGGCTCGCAGACCCCCGGATTCCTGGAACCCTGGCTCGCCGAGGCCCGGTTCTCCGATCACCTCGACGAGCTCGCCGCAGCGTCGGGGGTCGATCTCCGGACGCACGGTACCGTGTCGGACGCCGACACTATCCGGGATACCGCGGTCGCCCAGCCCCTGATCGTCGCCGCCTCGCTGCTCAGCTTCGCCGCCGTGGCCGAGGGCGGCCGCCGCGAGAAGCTCGCGGGGGTGGCAGGCCACTCGGTGGGCGAACTCGCCGCCGCGGCAGCGGCCGGCATCCTGGACGAGTCCGACGCCATGCGGCTCGTGACCCGGCGCGGGGCGGCGATGGCGGAGGCGGCGTCGATGGTGCGGACCGGCATGAGCGCCGTCGTGGGCGGCGACGAGGCCGAGCTGCTCGAGAAGCTCGCCGGCCTCGGGCTCGAACCCGCCAACTTCAACGGCGGCGGACAAATCGTGGTCGCGGGCGAATTGGATGCCCTGGCGCGGCTGCAGGAGGATCCCCCGGCGGGGGCGCGGGTCATCCCGCTGCAGGTCGCCGGAGCCTTCCACACGCGCTTCATGTCTCCCGCGGTCGAGACGCTCCGCGCCGAGGCGGCCGGGCTCGAGCCCGGGGACCCGAGCCTGCCGATCTGGACCAACAAGTCCGGCGAGCGGGTCACCGACGGCCGCACGTTCCTCGACCTCATCGTCGGCCAGGTCGCGAGCCCGGTGCGCTGGGATCTGACCATGCAGTCATTCGAGAAGGACGGCATCACGGGCATCATCGAGCTCGCGCCCGCCGGCGCCCTGGTCGGGCTCGCCAAGCGCGCCCTCAAGGGCGTCCCCACGGTGGCGGTCAAGACCCCGGACGACCTCGCGGCCGCCCATGAGCTGATCGACGCGGCACCCGCCGAGGAAGGCGCCTGATGCCCACCCTGAAGCAGGCGACCGGCCCGAAGGGCTCGCGCATCCTCGGCCTGGGAGCCGCACGCGGTGATCTGGTCGTGCCCAACTCCGAACTCGTCGAGGCGATCGATTCGAGCGACGAGTGGATCCGGCAGCGCACCGGCATCGTGACCCGCAAACGCGCCAGCAAGGGCATCGACGCGGTCGACCTGGCCGAGACCGCTTCGCTCGAGGCGATCCGCAACGCCGGCATCGAGCCCGGGCAGATCGGCGCCGTGCTGGTCTCCACCATCAGTAACGTGGCCGTGACCCCCTCGATGTCGTCGCTCCTGGCCGAGCGCATCGGCGCCAGCCCGGCTCCCGCCTACGACATCTCGGCGGCCTGCGCGGGCTACACCTATGGGATCGCTCAGGCCGACGCCCTCATCCGCAGCGGCGCCGCCGAGTACGTGCTCGTGGTGGGGGCGGAGAAGCTCTCGCAGTACGTGCACCCGAACGACCGGTCCATCTCGTTCCTGCTGGGCGACGGCGCCGGCGCCGCGGTGCTCGGCCCGAGCGACGAGCCCGGCGTCTCGGCGACCGTGTGGGGCTCGGACGGCTCGAAGTGGGACGCGGTCGGCATGAACGCGACCTTCGAGGAGTACCTCGACAAGATCAAGCCGTGGCCCACCATGCGCCAGGACGGCCAGACCGTGTTCCGCTGGGCGGTCTGGGAGATGGCCAAGGTCGCCAAGCAGGCCCTCGTCGCCGCCGGGATCACGGCTGACGACCTCGCGGCGTTCATTCCGCACCAGGCGAACATGCGCATCATCGACGAGCTCGCCAAGCAGCTGAAGCTTCCGGAGCACGTGAAGATCGGCCGCGACATCGAGACCACGGGCAACACCTCGGCCGCGTCGATCCCGCTCGCGACCCACCGCCTCCTGGAGGAGAACCCCGACCTGCACGGCATGCTGGCGCTGCAGATCGGCTTCGGGGCGGGACTGGTCTACGGGGCCCAGGTGGTGCGGCTCCCCTAGGATTGACCACGGTCACTACGAACCCAACGGCCCGCAGGCCTTCACAGGCACGAAAGCCCCACGCAAGGAGAGAACAACATGGCACTGTCCCAGGACGAGGTGCTCGCCGGTCTGGCCGAGCTCATCAACGACGAGACCGGCATCGCGACCGACACCGTCGCGCTGGACAAGTCGTTCACGGACGACCTGGACATCGACTCCATCTCGATGATGACCATCGTGGTCAACGCCGAGGAGAAGTTCGACGTCAAGATCCCCGACGAGGAGGTCAAGAACCTCCAGACGGTGGGCGACGCGGTCACCTACATCGTCAACGCGCAGGGCTAAGCATCACGGGGCGGGGGCGTCGGCGCCCCCGCCCTTCTCTGTCCCACAGGAGTGTTCGCATGACCAAGAAGATCGTCGTCACGGGCATCGGAGCCTCGACGCCGCTGGGCGGAACCGCCCCCGACAGCTGGAGCGCCCTGCTCGCCGGCGAGTCCGGCGCCGCATCGCTGACCCAGGACTGGGTCACCGAGCTCGAGCTGCCCGTCACCATCGCCATGCCGGCGCGCGTGCGCCCGGACGAGGTGCTCGAGCGCCAGGACATCAAGCGCCTCGACCCCAGCAGCCAGTTCGCCCTCATCTCGGCGCTCGAGGCGTGGCAGGATGCGGGCTCGCCCGAGATCGATCCGGTGCGTCTCGGGGTGGACTACTCCACGGGCATCGGGGGCCTCTGGACGCTCATCGACGCCTGGGACACCCTCAGGGAGAAGGGCCCGCGCCGGGTGCTGCCCATGACGGTGCCCATGCTCATGCCGAATGCGGCATCCGCGGCCATCAGCATGCGCCTGGACGCCCGCGCGTTCGCGCGCACCGACGTGTCGGCGTGCGCGTCGAGCACCGAGGCGATCGCCAACGCCTACGACCATCTGCAGCAGGGCCTGGCCGATGTCATCATCGCGGGGGGCGCCGAGAGCTGCATCCACCCGCTTCCGCTCGCCGCCTTCGCGGCCATGCAGGCCCTCTCCAAGCGCAACGACGATCCGAGGGCGGCATCCCGCCCGTACGACGTCGGGCGGGACGGCTTCGTCATGGGCGAGGGCGCCGCCTCGATCGTCATGGAGACCGAGGAGCACGCGAAGGCCCGCGGTGCGAAGATCTACGCCGAGATCGCGGGCGGCGGGGTCACGAGCGACTCGTACCACATCACCGCTCCCGACCCGGAGGGCCGCGGTGCCGCGCGCGCGGTGTTCGCCGCGCTCGAGCAGGCCGGTGCGACGCCCGACGAGGTCACCCACATCAACGCCCACGCCACGAGCACGCCGGTGGGCGACATCGCGGAGTACAAGGCGCTTCTTGCCGTGTTCGGGGAACGCGTCCACGACATCCCGGTCTCGGCCACCAAGGCCGCGCACGGTCATCTGCTGGGCGGCACGGGCGCGCTGGAGGCGATCTTCACGATCCTCGCGCTGCGCGAGCGCCTCGCACCGCCCACGATCAACCTCGACGACCCCGACCCGGAGATCCCGCTCAAGGCCTCCGCGACCGCACAGCCGCTCGGCGACGCCGCGCAGCTCGCGGTCACCAACTCGTTCGGGTTCGGCGGACACAACGCCGTGGTGGCCATCCGCTCGGTGTAACAGCCGCTCGGCCTAGCCACGGCGGCGCGAGCTACCGGTACTGCCCCAGCTCGAGCGCGCGCTGCGCCCGCTGTTCGAACCACGGATGCGTCCGAACCTCCCCCAGGGAGCGCACCGACCGCACGACCCGGTGGCGCGGGGTCCGCGCGGGTCTGCGCGCGACGAGGGTCGTGATGCCGCGGGTGATGACCTTGACCACGTCAGCCCACCTTGTGCAGCCAGATGACCGGGTTCTCGCCGCTCGCGGTGCGGAACGGCTCGAGCTCGTCGTCCCAGGCCTGCCCGAGCACGACGCGCAGTTCGCGGTGCAGTTCGAACGCGTCGGAGCCCGCGGACTCCAGGGCCGCGCGCACGCGGTCCTCGGGAACCACGATGTTGCCGGCCGTGTCGGTCTGCGCGTGGAAGATTCCGAGGTCGGGGGTGTGCATCCAGCGGCCGCCGTCGGTGCCGAGCCCGGCGTCCTCGGTGACCTCGTAGCGCAGGTGCTCCCACCCGCGCAGTGCGGAAGCCAGAGCCGCCCCGGTGCCGCGCTCGCCCTCCCAGAAGTACTCGGTGCGCGAGGCGCCCTTGAGCACCGGCTGCTCGCGCCAGTCGAAGTTGACGGCCCGCCCGAGGGCGCGACCGACCGCCCACTCGACGTGGGGGCACACCGCGCGCGGCGCGGAGTGCACGTAGATGACGCCGCGTCCCCGTGACGCGGGCGCGACCGTTTCCGTCAGCTCCACTTCTCTCTCCGTTTCCTCGATGCGACTTCCCCATCGACCGAGGTGCGGATGCAGTGGTGCTGTGTGCGATTATGCCCGATCCAGCGGCGAAATCACAAGATTGTCATTAGTGTCGCTCAGCGCGCGTCGGCATAGTTCTCGACGATCGAGACGCTCAGCGCGAACTCGACGGGCGCCCCGCCGAACAGCAGCCGCCCGGCGTCGGCGGCCGCCGCGCGCATGGCCTCCGCCGCCAGCGGTGCGAACTCGACCGGGGTGTGCACGATGAGCTCGTCGTGCAGGAAGAACACCAGATGCGGGCGTTCGGCGGCACCCGCGCCCTCGGGGCCGAGCTCCCACAGTCGTCGGCGCAGCGCCCCGATCCAGCACAGCGCCCACTCGGCGGCCGTGCCCTGCACGACGAAGTTGCGCGTGAACCGGCCCCACGCCGCTGCCTCGGTGCGCGAGCGGCGCGCGTCGGCCTCGCTCGTCCCCTCGTCGTAGGTTCCCGCGGTGCGGTGCGGCGACGAGCGGCCGAGCCAAGTGCTCACGACGCGACCCGCCTCGCCGGCCCGCGCGGCGTCCTCGACGAAGCGCATCGCGACAGGGAAGGCGCGCTCGATGCGGGGCCGCATGCGCCCGCTCTCCCCCGTCGTCCCGCCGTAGATGGCGCCGAGCATGCCGTACTTCGCCTGCGTGCGGGTCTCGACGGCGCCCGCGTCGACCATGCCCTGGTAGAGGTCGGTGGCGCGTCCGGCGCGGGCCATGGCCGCATCCCCGGACATCGCGGCCAGCACGCGCGGCTCGAGCTGTGCGGCGTCGGCGACCACGAAGGTCCAGCCGGGGTCGGCGATGACCGCACCGCGCACCTGCTTGGGCAGCTGGAGCGCTCCCCCGCCATCGGTGGCCCAACGCCCGGTGACGACGCCACCCGGCACATAGCTGGGCCGGAAGCGCCCCTCGCTCACCCACTGGTCGAGCCAGTTCCAGCCGTTCGCCGTCAGCAGCCGCGCGAGCCGCTTGTACTCCAGCAGCGGTGCGATGGCCGGGTGCTCGATCTCCTTGAGCTCCCAGGAGCGGGTCGAGGTGAGCGGGAGGCCGGCGCGCTGCAGGCCGCGCAGCAGCTCGGCGGGCGAATCGGGGTTGAGCTCCGGGTCGTCCAGGAGGGCACGGATCTGCGCGAGCACGGCCTCCATGTGGGCCGGCCGGGCACCGGGGAGCGGCCGCGGGCCGAGCAGTTCGGTCAGGATCGCGGCGTGCCGGTCGGCGTCCCAGGGCAGCCCCGCGTGACGCATCTCGGCCGCCGCAAGGGCGCCGACGCTCTCCGCCGCGAGCAGGAGGTTCAGCCGCCCGGGACTCTCAGCCGTCTCGATCGCGGTCCGCTGATTCCGCAGTTCGGCGACCGGGTCCGGCGCCGCGGTGACCGGCTCGAGCTCGAACAGCGCATCGGATGCGCCGCGCACCGGCGCGGGGGCGTCCCACTCGTCCGCGGGGGCGGTTGCGAGAGCGGTGCGGGCGGTCGCGGTCGCATGCCTCAGGATCCGGCGACACAGCCGCAGATCGAGGGCCCGCTCGATCCGGGCGCCCTCGGCCAGCAGGGGCGGGTACCAGTGCGCCGTGTCGTCCCACACCCAACGCGGCGTCGCGGCCTCGCGCTCGGCGACCCAGGAGGCCAGGTCGTCCGGGCGCACCACGCTCATCCGGGGGCGCTTGGCCTCGTCGTCGAGCTCGGTGGCCACCACCCCGTCGGCGACGTAGCGCAGCGCGATGAACACTCTCCCAGTATCCGCGACCGGCTGCGAACAATTCGCGCGCCCTGGCCCGATGCGCCCGCGTCTTTCGGGCGGAACGGACGCAACGGCCGGGCAGAGTCGGCCGCGAACCTCAGCCGTGCAGCAGGGCGCCGTCCTTGGCGAGCACGTTCTTCTCCCCCGCCTCGACGGCGAACGGGAAGCGGTTCTGCTTGGGCGGCAGCGGGCAGTTGAAGGCGTAGCTGAACGCGCAGGGCGGGAGCACTGCACGGTTGAAGTCGAGCGTGATGGTGCCGTCGGCGTTGGGCGCGAGGAAGAGGAAGCGGCCCACGCTGTAGGTGGTGTCACCGCTGGTCGCGTCGGCGAACACCAGCTGCAGGGCCCGTCCGGACTTGAACGCCGCGAGATCGTAGACGACGCCATCGCGCTCGAAGGTGATGCGGCCGGGGATGACCTCCTCGCGAGTCTTCCCGTCGTCCTTGAGATGCTCGAACCCGAGGGTCGTTCCCTCCGGGTTCTCGCTCCAGGACGCCGTGACCACCCACGCGGGGTCGTAGTCGTAGGCGTCGATGCCGCCGAAGTCCCGGATGGCCTCCGATTCGGCATCCCAGACCCGCAGGGCGTACCCGCCGCCGCCCTGCGCGATCACGAATCCGCGCAGGGTGTCGCCGAAGACGACCTCGCCCGGGTTCGGGTCGTCCTTGCCGCGGACGACCGCCTCGCCGTCGACCAGTTCCCCGTCCACGTGGATGCCGTCGGCGGCCGCCGCGATGACCCTGAGACCCGACTCCCCGGCCGGCAAAGGCGCCCAGCGACCCGGAACGCCCCAGATCTCCTGCTCGGCATCGACGAGCTGCGTGGTCACCAGCGCGAGGCTGCCCAGGGGCTGCACGACCGCGAGCTCGCGGCGCTCGTGATAGGTCGTCCAGGCATCGGCTTCGGCGGTCGCATCGCTCACACTGTCATTCAACCATCGGCCCGCCGAGACATTCCGCGACGCGGCGATAGCGATCGCGGCGCAGGCGCCCTAGCCGACCGCCTTCTCGATGATCGCGGTGAGCCGCTTCACGTCGTCGGCAGTCAGCTCGCCCGGAATCGCGTAGGCGCTCGGCCAGAAGTTGCCGTCATCGAGGTTCGCCGGTCCCTCGAAGCCCAGGGTGCTGTACCGCACCTTGAAC
Organism: Microbacteriaceae bacterium; assembly: GCA_019638805.1. Classification (GTDB taxonomy): domain Bacteria; phylum Actinomycetota; class Actinomycetes; order Actinomycetales; family Microbacteriaceae; genus JBDSKH01. Next base: position 173,303 of record JAHBTA010000002.1, read on the forward strand.
TTGGAGGCCGGCTGCCCAAAGCACAGAACCTTGCCGTCGCGGGTCCAGGCGGGCATCCCGTAGTAGGTCTTGGGCATGAGCTCGGGGTCGGCCTTCTGCACGATCTCCTCGATGGTGCGCACAAGCTTCTGCTCGCCGGGCTCCATCTTCTCGACCGCGTCGTCGATCTGCTTCTGGCCGCCCGCGCGGGTCTTGTCGGCCTTCTGCGCCTTGACCTCCGCGGCGCGGTCCTTCATGGCCTGCCGCTCGAAATCGTCGAAGTTCTTGGTGTCCTAGTCTGCCATGTCTCCACGGTATCCACGACGGCCCGGTGCCGCTTCTTCATTCCTGACATACCCTGGGGCCCAACGTTCGGGCGCCGCAGAGCGTCGTGACAGATGAGGAGGTCCCCATGACCACAGGCATCGAGTACACGCGCACCGATTCACCGGCCGGGATGCCGCGTTGGCTGATCCTGACCCTCGCGACCATCGCGACCGTGCTCGCGATCGGGATGCTGTGGTCGCTCGCACCCGGAGCCGGCTGCGCGGGGGACGGCATCTTGCCGGGACCGCAGCCGTGCGGCTCGGGGGGTGCGGGGCCCGCCCTGGTGACGGCCGGCATCCTGCTCGCCCTGCTCGCGGCCGTCTACGTGGTCGCGTTCACGGTCGAGCGGCGCCGCCGGATGGTGCTGCTGATCCTGGGCGGCGCGATGCTGCTCGTGCTGCTGATCGGCGTGATGGCGACCCTGGCCGCCGCCGCGGGTCCGATCATCTACTACTGACCGGACCCGGTGGGTCGGCTCAGCCCTCGGCGGGTGCCTCGGGGCCGTCCGCGGAGGCCACCGACGACTCGGTGTCGGCCGGGTCGGCGTCGTCGGTCACCGGTGCCAGCGAGAGCTTGCCCCGGTCGTCCATCTTGGTGATCTCGACCATGATCTTCTGGCCGACCGAGAGGACGTCCTCGACGTTCTCGACGCGCTTTCCGCCAGCGAGCTTGCGGACCTCGCTGATGTGCAGGAGGCCGTCCTTGCCGGGCAGCAGCGAGACGAAGGCGCCGAAGGTGGCGAGCTTGACGACCGTGCCGAGGAAGCGCTCCCCGACCTCCGGGTTGACCGGGTTGCCGATCGCGAGCACCTGGGCGCGGGCGGCCTCGGCCGAGGGGCCGTCGGTCGCGCCGATGTAGACGGTGCCGTCCTCCTCGATGGAGATCTCGGCGCCGGTCTCGTCCTGGATGCCGTTGATGGTCTTGCCCTTGGGGCCGATGAGCTCGCCGATCTTGTCGACCGGGATGTTCACCGAGATCACGCGCGGAGCAGTCGGGGCCATCTCGTCGGGGCCGTCGATCGCCTGGTTGATGACCGCGAGGATCGCCGTGCGGGCCTCCTTGGCCTGCTTGAGCGCACCGTCGAGCACCGAGGACGGCAGACCCGCCAGCTTGGTGTCGAGCTGGATGGCGGTGACGAACTCGCTCGTGCCGGCGACCTTGAAGTCCATGTCGCCCAGCGCGTCCTCGGCGCCCAGGATGTCGGTCAGCGCGGCGTACTTCGTCTCGCCGTCGACCTCGTCCGAGATGAGGCCCATCGCGATGCCGGCGACCGGAGCCCGCAGCGGGACACCGGCGTTGAGCAGCGACAGGGTGCTGGCGCACACCGAGCCCATCGACGTCGAGCCGTTGGACCCGAGAGCCTCGGAGACCTGGCGGATCGCGTACGGGAACTCCTCGCGCGGCGGCAGCACCGGCACGAGAGCGCGCTCGGCGAGGAAGCCGTGCCCGATCTCGCGGCGCTTGGGCGACCCGACCCGGCCGGTCTCACCGGTCGAGTAGGGCGGGAAGTTGTAGTGGTGCAGGTAGCGCTTCTTGGTGACCGGGCTCAGCGAGTCGATCTGCTGCTCCATCTTGAGCATGTTGAGCGTCGTGACGCCCAGGATCTGGGTCTCACCGCGCTGGAAGATCGCGGAGCCGTGCACGCGCGGGATGACCTGCACCTCGGCGTCGAGCGCACGGATGTCGGTCAGACCGCGGCCGTCGATGCGGATGCCTTCCGTCAGCACGCGGGTGCGCATGACCTTCTTGGACACCGACTTGTAGGCGGCGCTCACCTGACCGAGGACCTCGGCGTCGAACTGGCCGGCATCCACCTTCTCCTGGATCGCGGCCTTGACGCGGTCCTTCAGGGCGTCGTCGGCGTTCTGACGCTCGATCTTGTCGGCGATCTGGTACACGCCCTTGAGGTCGTCGTAGGCCAGCTCGGCGACGGCGTTGTACGCCTCGTCGCTGTACGGCGGGAAGAGCGGGAACTCCTGGATCTCCTTGGCGGACTGCTTCGCCAGTTCCTCCTGCGCCTTGACCAGCTGGGCCAGGAAGGGCTTGGCCGCCTCGAGCCCCTGCGCGACGACGGTCTCGTCGGGCTTGGTGGCACCGCCGCGGATCAGCTCCCAGCTGCCCTCGGTGGCCTCGGCCTCGACCATCATGATCGCGACGTCTTCCTTGCCGTTCTTGTCGGTCACGATGCGGCCGGCGACCGTGAGGTCGAAGACCGCCTCGGCGAGCTGGCTGTGCTTCGGGAAGGCCACCCACTGGTCGCCGATGAGCGCCATGCGGATGCCGGCCACCGGCCCGTAGAACGGGAGCCCGGAGATCTGGGTCGACGCGGATGCGGCGTTGATCGCCAGCGCGTCGTAGAACTCGTCGGGGGCGATGCTGAGCACCGTGATGACGATCTGGACCTCGTTGCGCAGGCCCTCGACGAAGGTCGGGCGCAGCGGACGGTCGATCAGACGGCAGACCAGAATCGCCTCCGTCGAGGGGCGGCCCTCGCGGCGGAAGAACGAGCCGGGGATCTTGCCTGCGGCGTAGGACCGCTCTTCGACGTCCACGGTGAGGGGGAAGAAGTCGAAGCCCTCGCGCGGGCTCTTGCCCGCGCTGGTGGCGCTGAGGATCATGGTGTCCTCGTCCAGGTACGCGGCGACCGCGCCCTGCGCCTGCTGCGCGAGCCGGCCGGTCTCGAACCGGACGGTGCGCTTGCCGAACGTGCCGTTGTCGATGACGGCCTCGGCGAATTTGATCTCGGGACCCTCCATGGGTCACTCCTGTTCTGTGCAGGAGCAGGCGCATGCGCAGAACCCGCGAGGGGGGCGATCTGGCCAACAGTAGAAATGCACCGAGCGTCATGCGTTCGGTAGATCACCACCGGTGACCAGCGCTGTGCCCGTGGGCAGCCCGCCTGCTCCGGAGAGCGGCCGCCGGTTGGCGGCCTCGGCAATGCTACCAGCCCGGCGCCGTACGGGGGCAGAATGAAGGGGTACGCGATTCGAGGAGGAAACCCCATGGCCAGCACCGTCGCACGCGTCACCACGATCACCGCCCGTAGCGACAAGAGCTTCGACGACGCGGTCGCCGCCGGCGTCGCCCGGTCCAACGCGACCCTGCGCAACGTCTCGGGCGCCTGGGTCAAGGACCAGAAGGTCGAGGTCTCGGGCGGCAAGATCACCGCCTGGCAGGTCACCCTCGAGGTGACGTTCGTCCTCGACGACTGAGCTCGGCGACTGCGCCGGTCGACCGAGTGGCGGCGGCTTCGTCGCGGCGGCTTCGTCGCGGCACTTACTGAGCCCCGAATCCGCCCACCGGACTGAATCCCGCGGGCAGGGCGAAAGGATCGCGCACGCGCGCATCGCGGTCCGTCGCGCGCATGAGCGCGGCCAGTTCCGATCCCGCCCGGTCGATGCGGTCGACCAGGCCGGCGTCGGCGCCCCAGTCGCCCGACGCGGCGTACACGCCCGTGGGCGCCACGATGGCGTGCAGGTAGGTGAAGAGCGGGCGCATGGCGTAATCGAGCGCCAGCGAGTGCCGCTCGGTTCCGCCCGTGGCCGCGATCAGCACGGGCAGGCCCGTAAGAGCGTCCGGGTCGATCACGTCGATGAACGATTTGAAGAGCCCGCTGTAGCTCGTCGTGAAGATCGGGGTCGCCATGATCGCGCCGTCAGCCGATGTCAGGGACTGGATCGCGGCATCCAGTCTGGGCCCGGGAAAGCCGGTCAGCAGGTTGTTGGTGATGTCCTGCGCGAGCTCGCGCAGTTCGATGATCTCGACGTCGGCGGTGAGTTCGGGCGCGAGCGAGCGCTGCACGGCCTGCGCCAGCCGGTCGGCCAGCAGCCGGGTCGAGCTCGGCTGGCTCAGCCCCCCGCTGACGACGACGAGCCTGCGCGTTCCCCCCGCGGGAAACGTTCCCCCCGCGGGAAACGTTCCCCCCGCGGGAAACGTTCCCCCCGCGGGAAACTCAGGAGAGTTGTCGGTGGGAGCGCTCACGACGCCACCTCCATGGGCTCAGCGGCCGAATTCTCCTGAGTTTCCGGCGGCGCAGCGGCGGCAGCCGCAACGCGAGCGGCGTGGGTGGGGGCGTCGGGGGCCTCGGCCGGACGGTTGGCGGCGAGCTCCCGACGCAGGACCGGCACCACCTCGCCGCCCAGGATGTCGAGCTGCTCGAGCACGGTCTTGAGCGGCAGGCCGGCGTGATCCATGAGGAACAGCTGGCGCTGGTAGTCGCCGAACAGGTTGCGCATGCCCGCGTAGCGGTCGATGACCTGCTGCGGCGAGCCCACGGTGAGCGGGGTCTGCGCCGTGAAGTCCTCGAGCGAGGGTCCGTGGCCGTAGACCGGCGCGTTGTCGAAGTACGGGCGGAACTCGTCCACCGCATCCTGCGACTTGGACCGCATGAACACCTGCCCGCCGAGCCCGACGATCGCCTGAGCGGCGGTGCCGTGGCCGTAGTGCTCGAAGCGCTGGCGGTAGTAGCCGATCAGCTGCTGGTAGTGCGAGGCCGGCCAGAAGATGTTGTTCGCGAAGAAGCCGTCGCCGTAGTACGCGGCTTGCTCGGCGATCTCGGGCGAGCGGATCGAGCCGTGCCAGACGAACGGGGCCACGCCATCCAGCGGTCGCGGGGTCGAGGTGAATCCCTGCAGCGGGGTGCGGAACTGCCCGGTCCAGTCGACGACCTCCTCGTCCCACAGCCTGCGCAGCAGGGCGTAGTTCTCGATCGCGAGCGGGATGCCCTGCCGGATGTCCTTGCCGAACCACGGGTAGACCGGCCCGGTGTTGCCGCGCCCGAGCATGAGGTCGACCCGGCCGCCGGCGAGGTGCTGCAGCATCGAGAAGTCCTCGGCGATCTTGACCGGGTCATTCGTCGTGATGAGCGTGGTCGCGGTCGACAGCAGCAGCGTCGAGGTCTGCGCGGCCAGGTACGCCAGCGTGGTGGTCGGCGACGAGGACCAGAACGGTGGGTTGTGGTGCTCGCCGAGCGCGAAGACGTCGAGGCCCACCTCCTCCGCGTGCCGGGCGATGGTCAACGTGTCCTGGATGCGCTGCGCCTCGCTGACCGTGGTGCGGGTCGTCGGGTCCTCGGTGATGTCGCTCACGGTGAAGATCCCGAACTGCATCTGGCTCATACCCCGATCAACCCCGGGCGCCGGGGCGCTATTCCCCCGCGTCGCCCGAGCCAGCGCGCCGCCACGGCGCCGCCTACGCTGGAGGGCATGGCCACCGTGGAACTGACCGCCGAAACCTTCGAGAAGACCGTCCTGGGCGACGGCATCGTGCTCGTGGACTTCTGGGCCGCGTGGTGCGGACCGTGCCGCGCGTTCGCCCCGGTCTTCGACGCGGCGTCGGAGGCCAACCCCGACATCGTCTTCGGCAAGGTCGACACCGACGCCGAGCAGGGTCTGTCGGGTGCCCTCAACATCATGTCGATCCCGACGCTCATGATCTTCCGCGACGGCATCGGCGTGTTCTCGCAGGCGGGCGCCCTGCCCCGGCCCGCGCTGGACGACCTCATCGGCCAGGTCCGCGCGCTCGACATGGATGACGTGCGCGCCCGCGTGGCCGAGGCGGAAGCCACGGCCACTGCCGCCGCCGAGTGACGGCGGGTAGAGTGCGATCCATGACGGATCCGCAGCCTCCCGCAGTCCCCGCAGTCCCCGACGTGCCCGCAGTTCCCGACGTTCCCGCAGTGCCGACCGCTTCGGCCGCGACCCCGGCCGCCGCCGCTCCCGCCGCCACCCCCGCTGTCGCCCCGGCGACCGCGACACCCGTTCCCGCCGCAACCGCCCCGCGCAAGGGCCGTGGCCTCGGCGTCTTCGCTCTGATCCTCGGCCTCCTGGCGATGCTGGGTGACATCCTCGTGCTGGTCGTCATCGGGGTGCAGATCGCCTCTCTGGCGAGCAACTTCGACTGGACCACCCTCGCGGCATCCTTCGCCGGGGTCGCGATCCTCGCGATCGCCGCGTTCTTCGGCGGCTTCCTGGTGAGCGCCCTGGCGATCCTGCTCGGCATCATCGCGGCGGTGAAGAACCGCGGCCGCGCGGCGGGCGTCGTCGGCGCCATCCTGGGCTTCCTGGTCTTCATCTCGCACCTGGTCGTCGCGATCACGCTCGCCGGGGCGGGCAGCGCGATTTCGGGCATCCCGGGCCTCACGTCCTGACGGGTGTGACCGCACCGGAAACGGCCTCCGCGCCCGCGCACCGCAGCCGCACCGCGGCCGGGTTCGCGAGCCTCGCCTTCGGCCTGCTCGCCTCAGTGCCCCTCGGACTCTTCCTCGGGGCCGAGGTGGGCCTGGCCGACGCGCGCACGGTCGCCGACAACCTCGCCTGGGGCGCCGCCGTGGTGACGCTCGGCGCCATCGCGATCTACGGGGGCGTGCCCGCCGCGCTCATCGCCGTCGTAGTCGGCGTCATCGCGCTCGTGCGCAACACCCGGGTCGGCAAGGGATGCGGCCTGGCCGGCCTCCTGCTCGGCGGCGTCACGATCGTCTGGGTCGCAATCGCCGTGGTGCCCAACCTCGGGGGCGCGGGGTTCGCCTGAGTGCGCCTGCGGAGGCGCAACAGCGGTGTCCTATCGGGTGCGCCCCATGAGCAGTTCGACGCGGTGCGCTCCGTCCCGCCCCGTGATGCGCACCGGGATGCGTGGCTTGTCGCCACGATCCTCCAGGCGCCGCAGGGTCTCGTCGATGACCGACTCGAGCCCCCGCGGGATCATCCCGACCACACCGCTCACCCGGCGGCCGGTGAAGAGGCGCACCTCGATGGGCGCGTCCACGCGCTCCTGCTCGAGGGTCCGTGCCGGCACCGCGGTCTCCAGCTCTTCGTCACCCGCCTCGAGCACCGCCCGCAACTCGTCCTGGTACGGGTCGCTCGCGGCGAGCGTCATGGTGATCCGCGCATTGCGCGGCAGCAGGTCGAATGCGTAGTCGTCGAGCGAGCCCCGCCCGCGATCGGAACGCGGCAGGCTCTCGTCGGTGCCGCGCTTCTGGAACAGCGCCATCGCATCCCGCCGATCAGTTCTCGGCCAGCACGATGATCTTGTCGGCCGCGGTGTAGGCGTGCGCCTCTGTTTTCAGCGGGTTGACGCTGACGCCGTACATGCTCCCGGCGTCGCGGGCAAGCGCGTCGAAACGGTGGCCGATCGCGGTCTCGCCCTTGCGCCGGGCCGCCTCGATGACGGTGTAGAAGTCGACCGGCTCGCCGAGCACCACGTACTCGTCGGCGGGGCGCAGGTAGATCTCGGGACCGTCGCTGCGGAACAGCTCGTCGAAGACGTCGGTGAGCTGCTTGTTCTCGCTGACCTGCGAGAGCATGAGGCTGATGAGCTTGTCGCTGACGATGAAGTCGTCGGCCTGGGTGACCTCGGCGAGCTCGCGGTTGCGGTCGTCGAGCATCTCGCTGACCACGTTGAGGTCCACCCCGTATTCGTCGGCGATGTCGCGCAGGTGCAGCAAGGCGATGAGGGTCTTGGCGTCGGCTCGCTGCGGCGGCAGGTCGCTCGCGGCGAGCACCAGGATGTGATCGAAGGTCTCCGGATGCAGCGCGTCGAGGACGGAACGGCTGGTCGGGTCGCCCTGCTCCCAGGCGACGTCGATGTCGCTGAAATCCGGCAGCGGAGGCAGCTCGCGGCGCGAGACGATCGTCACGCGCGACCGCGGCGTCGAGTACTCGTCCAGCTCGCTCAGCATCACCTGGAGGTTGTCGTTGTACCCGAGGATGAGCGTGGTCTCCGGCCCGAGCTCGGGCGCGGGCTTCGCACTGACCTTGGCGGGGTCCGCGGTGCCGGGCGCGGCGCCCAACCGGATGGTGTCGTCGTCCTCGGCGATGAGAATGAGGCTGTCGCCCTCCTTCAGGACCTGGTCGGCCGGCGGGTTCAGCACCGGCACGTCGTCGCTGACCAGCCCCATGACCATCGAGTCCTCGAAGGCCAGCTGCGCCTCGTAGAAGGTCTTCCCGTCGAGCGACGGCTGCCGCGAGAAGTAGATCTCGGCACCGTCGAAGTCCAGCAGCTCGGCATAGACGACGCTCAGGCCGCTCTGACGGCAGGTCTGCACCATGATGCGGCTGATGAGATCGTTGCCGAGCACCCAGTGGGCCTCGTCTTTGCCCACGAGGGTCGCGGCCTCGATGTTGGACTCCTCCTGAAGCTCCCCGACGATGTGGTACTCGCCCTGCTTGCGCCGCGGGTTGTTGGTCACGGCGAGCGTCGTCTTGATGACGACCGAATCCGGGTCGTCGTCGTCCTCCGGGGCGAGCACGATGATGCTGCGCGCCGCATTCGGGTTGGCGACCTCGAGCTCGGTGAGGTTCATCGGGTCACCCGAGCGCACGATGACGCGCGTCTTGCCGCCGGTCGCCTTCATGTGCGCGCCGACCTCGGACTTGATGTCGTCCTCCATCTGCACCTTGTCGCGGTCGGCGAGGATCACGATGGCGCTCTTGCCGCGCGACTCGTTGGCGAGGCACAGCTCGTGGATGATCGGGAAGACCTTCTCGCTCCAGCCCAGGATGAGCGTGTGGTCGTGCTCGAGCACGCGGGAGCGACCCTTGCGCAGGTCCTCCACCTTGGCGTCGAACGCGCCCGAGATGATGCCGATGAGGCTCGCCACGATGATGAGGCCGCCGATGGTGATGACGAGCATGAGGAAGCGGAACATCCACCCCTCGTCGCCGCCCATGGTGCCCGGGTCGAGCGTGCGCATGAGCCCGCCCCACAGGATGTCCCAGGGAGTCTCGCCCGCGGTGTTGACCTGATCAGGGAAGACCTTCAGCAGAACCCAGGCGATGAGCCCGACGACCAGCACGAGCACGATGGTCGCGAGCCCCAGCAGGGCCATGAGGGCGAGCGTGCCCCGCGCCATCCAGTTGTCGAATGCGTAGCGCACGCGCTCGCCGAAGCTGGGCTTGTCCATTCGTCCTCCATCGAGCCCCCGCACTCGGCATGGCGGGCGTGATTGAGAATCTAGCGGGCGGACGAATGGACCCGATACCCGTGCTGAGGGCTATTCCCCCAGCATCCGGTACAGCTCGCGACGCAGCTCGTCGAGCTTGGTCGCGGTGGCGGTGCGCTGGTCGGGGGTGCCGACCTGCGCGACCTGCTTGATCACGCCCATGAGCTTGCCGGCCGACGAGAACAGCTCGCCGTTGCGGCTCCAGGTGTTGTTGGAGGCGTCCCAGGCGGACTCGAGGTGCTCCTTGTGCTCGTCGACGTGGGCCTTGCCCTCGTCGGTGAGCTCGAACTCGGTGCGCTTGCCTTCACCGATCGGGGCGATGAGCCCCTCGTCGACGAGCTGCTGCAGGGTCGGATAGACCGAGCCGGGGCTCGGACGCCAGACGCCGCCGGTCTTGTCCTGGATCGCCTTGATGAGCCCGTAGCCGTTGCTGGGGCCGTCGGCCAGGAGCACCAGGATGACGGAGCGCACGTCGCCCTTGCGGGCGCGCCCCCCGCTGTGGCCTCGGCCGCCGGGGGCCCACCACATGTCGGCGGGGCCCAGGTTGCCGTGGCCGGGCCGATGCGGGTGGGGACCACCGTGGTGGTGGTTGCGTGTGAAGGGATGGTTGTGTCGTTTCATGGCGACAGTCTACGACACTCGGCGATATATCGCAATATGTCACCAACATCCACCTGGAACCACGACGGGCCGCCACCCCGGAGGGTGACGGCCCGTTGCGCTGTGGGACTACCGCGGAATCACCGTCCGGGAACGAACGCCCGGTCCTCGTCGTCCGAGGCCTGCTCGAGGCCCTGGGTCGACTGGAAGGTGGTGAAGATCAGGTTGAAGGTGTCGCCCTTGTCCTGCTCGCTCACGAACTTGCCGCGCAGGTACACGAAGTGGCTGAACTCCGGGTCCTGGGCGACGACCACGATGCCGAAGGTGTCACCGCCGTTGCAGTTGCCGAACGTCGAGAAGAAGCCCGCGTAGAGACCGTCGTTGTAGGGCTCGGCCTGCTTGGCGACCTGGCAGGATGCGGCCAGCGGCGCCGCGAGATCGTTCAGGAACGCGGTGGTGACGTCGTCACCGAGCTGCTGGCCCATGGGCGTGCCGCCGAACTCGAGGCCCGCGACGTTCCAGTCGGTCGCGTAGTTCGCGAGGTCGGGCGCCGCGGTGATGGACGCCCACTCGCGGCCGTCAGAGGTCGTGAACGGACGGCCATCGACCGCCCAGTCCTGCGGCAGGACGACGCTCAGCACGCCGCCGTCGTCGAACGCATAGCCGTAGCCCTCGGGCATCGGCTGGGGTTCGGGGGTCGGGGCGGTGGTCTGCTCCGGGGCGGGAACCGGTGCCTCGGCGCGCAGATCGGGGATGTCGCCGCCGACCGCTGCCGTCACCTCCGGCTCTTCGGTCGTGGTGCTCGCACAACCGGCGAGCAGGGCTGCGGACGCGATCGCGGTGGTGGCGATCAGGGCGAAACGGGGGCGGCGCATGGCGTCTCCTGAGGGATTGCATGACGGGTTGGCACCAGGCTAACCAACGGGCGCGCCCAGGGCACCTATCAGCCTGATAACGGTCCGGAGACGCGAAACGGGCCGCCACCCGAGGGTGACGGCCCGTTCGAAGAAGCTCGCGGTATCAGCGACGTGCTGTATCAGCGACGCTCTGTATCAGCGACGCAGGCCGAGCCGCTCGATCAGCGAGCGGTAGCGCTCGATGTCGATGTCCTGCAGGTAGCCCAGCAGGCGGCGGCGCTGACCCACCAGGAGCAGCAGGCCACGACGCGAGTGGTGGTCGTGCTTGTGCTCCTTGAGGTGCTCGGTCAGATCCTTGATGCGGCGCGTCAGGATCGCAACCTGCACCTCGGGGGACCCGGTGTCACCGGGATGGGTCGCGTACTCGTCGATGATCGCCTTCTTGACGTCTGCTTCCAGTGCCATAGATGGGATCCCCTCTCTGCTCGTTGCGCGGTGCCGGCTCCCGAATGGAGCGGCGCTCTGGTTCCGCGGCCGTTGGACGGCAACCTTGCAAGGGTAGCAGAGGGAATCAGCGGCCCGCGGCGACGGCCTCCGTCGCCGGGTCGGCCTCGATCGACGCCACGACCGGTTCCGGGTGATCCTTCGCGCTCTGCACGAACCAGATGCCCGCGAGGATGAGCGCGCCGCCCAGGATCTGCGCCGGTCCGAGCGCCTCGCCGAGCAGGATCCACGAGTACACCGCGGCCGCGACCACCTCGAGAAGGCCCACGAACGACGCCAGGCGCGACCCCAGCATCCCGGACATAGTGATCGACGCGGCATAGGCGAAGCCGGTCGCGATGACCGCGACGAGCAGCATCGGGATCCACCAGGCCACCGGCTCGCCCGCCATGATCACGGTGCCGAAGGTCATGGTCATGGGGAGGACCCCGGTGAGTCCGACGAGCCAGAGCATCGCCGCGCCCAGAAGGAGCCCGAACGAGGCGAGGGCGACCGGCGGAAGGCCCTGCGACGGGCGGGCCGCCACCACGTAGTAGATGGCGCAGCCGATCGCGGCCATGGCGGCGAAGATGAGCCCGAGCACGTCGGTCGGCGCCGCGCCGGGCGACACCACGAGAACGAGGCCGGCCACCGACACGACCGAGCCGGCGATGACGACCCAGCGCGGCATCCGCCGCGTGGTCGCCCAGACGAACAGGACCAGCAGCACAGGCGCCATGTACTCGACCAGTATCGCGGTGCTGACCGGGATGCGCGCGAGCGAGGCGAAGTAGACCAGTTGCGTCCCGGCGACTCCGATGCCGCCCATCGCGAGGATGCGCCACCGACCGACCCAGACGCTCGACCACCTGCCGCGCAGGGCTACGAGCGCGACGGGGAGCAGCACGATCCCGCCGATGAGCGCACGCACGGTGACCGCGGCGGCCGGGCTCCAGCCCGCCTCGAGCAGAGGCTTGATGAACGCGCCCGACATGCCGAAGGCGAGCGAGGCGAGAAGCCCGACGAGCAGACCGACCGAGGTCGATGAGCGCTTCATGGGGACCTCCGACCCGTCATGGTCTATCGTGACTGTTGCCCCTGACACCGGGGATACCCCTGACAGTAGGACCGCCGAGGGTAAGGAGTCAACTTGCATTTCGCCCCTGACAGCGAGGAGACCCTGGAGTTCGCTGTCGAGCTCGCGAACACGAGGCCGGAGGCATCCCGCAGCGGCGAGGACGAGCTGGCCACCGTCGCGCAGCTCGACGCCCTTCTCGACGGCTGGCGCTACAGCGGTCGGCGCGATCACGACGAGCGCGAGGTGCGCGAGGTGCGCGAGACGCGTGACATGCTCCCCCGGCTCTGGAAGCTGGGAACCGACGACGCGGTCGTCATCATCAACCGAATGCTGTCCGACGGCCGCGCGCTGCCCTACCTGTACCGGCACGACGGTTCACCCTGGCACCTGCACGCCACCGACCTGGACGCCCCGCTCGCCGAGCGCATCGGCGTGGAGATCGCCCTCGCCCTGGTCGACGTGATCCGCTCGGGCGAGACGAACCGGCTGCGGGTGTGCGAGGCCGACGACTGCGACGGGCTCTTCGTCGACTTCTCGCGCAACGGCTCAAAACGGTTCTGCAGCGTGCGCTGTGGCAACCGAATGAACATGATCGCGTTCCGCGAGCGGCAGGCCGCGGAAGACGACCCGCGCTAGGCGGCCGGCGCCAGCCTCCGCCGCTCGCGCGACCGTCGGATCGCGGCGGGCCAGGTCACGATGAGCGCGATCAGCACCCCGGCGGATGCGCCCACCGAGTTCGCGAGGATGTCGCGCGGGTCACTGACCCGGCTCGGGATGAACTGCTGAGCGAACTCGATGCCGCAGGTCAGCAGCACGCCGAGCAGGATCGCCAGCCACCACCGCCGCCGCCCGAGCAGCAGCAGGAAGAACAGCCCCACCGGAACGAACATCGCGACGTTGGACCAGAACTCCAGGAACGAGTAGGTCACCCACGAGGTCGCCTCGTGCCGGGAGAGGAAACCCAGCAGGCGCCAGATGAGCGCGTTCGACCCCTCGTCGATGGGCTGCGGGCCGAGGGTGAGGAACGCCACGACGCCCAGGTAGGCGAACGTCACCACGCTGAGGAACGGGTGGTGACGGAACATCGTCCCATCCTCGCGGATGGATCCTGCGGGATCGGTGGGTGCGGGCGGGTTCTGGCTCGCCCGCACGCATACGATGATCTCCGGACGACCGGGAGGCCCACGCGATGATCGCCGCGCGACTGCTGGACGTCCTGCTCGTCCTCCTCCTGCTGGTGTTCCTGGGCGAGGGCCTGCGCAACGGCTTCGCCCGCAGCATCAGCACGATCGTGGGCATCGTGGCCGGCGGGGTCGCCGCGTTCTTCGCCATTCCCCTGGTCGCGCAACTGCTGCCCGACCCGTTCTGGCGCACCGCCGCCACCATCGGGCTCGTGATCGCGCTGCTCGCCGGCGGGCACGCGGCCGGAAACGCGATCGGCCGAGCGATCGCCGGACGGGTGGCCGAGAACGGGCTCGGCGTCGTGGATCGGCTGCTGGGCGCGCTCGCCAACCTGGTGACCTCAGCGCTCGTCATGGCGCTCATCGCGGGGAGCGTCGCCGCGCTGGGCATCCCGCTGGTCTCCCCCGCGATCTCCGGATCGGTCGTTCTGCGCGCGATCGACGCGATCACCCCCGAACCCCTGGATGCCGGGCTCGCCCGCCTGCGCACGCTCGTCCTCGAACAGGGACTCCCGACCATCGGCGAGGCGCTCGGCGGCATCGCCGAATCTCCCGGTGTGCCCGATGTCGACACCGGAACCGACGCCCTCGCGGTTGCGGCCCAGTCCGTCGTGCGCATCAGCGGCACCGCCTACGCCTGCGGGCAGAACCAGTCGGGCACCGGGTTCGTGATCGCTCCCGATCGCATCGTCACCAATGCGCACGTCGTCGCCGGCGTCCCCGGACCCGTGGTCGAAGCGCCGAACGGGCAGGCGCTCGACGGCCGGGTCGTGTACTTCGATCCCGCCGACGATCTCGCGGTCATCGCGGTCGACGGGCTCACCGCCGCCCCCCTCGATCTCGCCGCTCCGCTCGGCCCGGGCGACGACGCCGTCGTCGACGGCTACCCCTACGGCGGTCCCTTCACGTCGGGACCCGCGCAGGTGCTCGCGATATCGACCGAGCGGCTCGAGGACATCTACGGCAGCCGCTCGAGCACGCGCGAGGTCTACACTCTGGCCGCCGACATCGAGCCGGGCAACTCGGGCGGGCCGCTGCTCACCACCGACGGCGACGTTGCGGGCGTGGTGTTCGCCCGCAGCGCCACCGACGACGACCTCGGGTACGCCATGACCAACACCGAGCTCGCCCCGGTGGCCCAACGCGCGCCCGGGCTCAGCACGGCGCTCGAGCCGGGCACCTGCGTGCGCGGCTGATCCGGGCTCCCGCATGCGCGGGGCGCCGCGGGCACGGGGCCTAGGCGTCCGGGTGGCGCATGTACCACTCGGTGAAGGAACTCGCGCGCCCATCCGCGGCGAACCGGATGACCCACAGGTTGGCGTAGGTGCGGCCGTCCGAGTACCTCGTCTCGCCTGTGACGAAGGCCAGGTCGCCGTCGACTCCCGCCTCCGACCAGGTGAAGGTGTAGTCGCCAGGCTGGTCCTGATCCTCGATCCAGGCCGCCACGATGGCGTCCACGCCGCGGCGCGGGGTCGCGTAGGGGGCGGTGAGGTACTCCCCGTCGTCGGTGAACAGCGCCGCGATGTCGGCCGGGTCGTTCGAATCCCAGGCACGCAGGTAGCCGTTCATCCAAGCGGTGATCGTCGTCGAATCCGTCATGGCACCAGGTATACCCGTTGCCCCCGACGGAGCGGTGCGACGCGGGTGCGCATGCGGGGGTTGACGCCGCGGGCGGGGCGGTGCACCCTGGAACCAGATCAACTCATCGCCCAGAAGAGCCGGAGTCATTGACCCGCCACTGGGCGATGAGTCTTTTATCGGAGAATGGCTCGGTGCCCTCCTCCATCGACTTCACCGCGCTGACCACGCCTTTGCCCCCCGAGCAGGTGCGCGCCTGGAAGGCGCAGGCCGTCGCGAGCGGGGCGCCGTGGGCGCGCCTGCAGCCCGCCGAGATCACCGCGCTGGCCATCGGCGCGCCCTTCCTCCTGCTCTTCGTGGCCACCGGAATGTCGATGATCGGGACCTTCGCGTCGACCGCCGCGCAGTCCTCGTTCCCGGCCGCCGCGATCATGCCGGTCATCCTGGGCCTGATCATGATCGTGGCCCTGGGCGGCGCGGTCTTCACCCTGACCGCCCCGCTGCGCAAGACCTGGGAGCTGTGGGCACGCGTCGACGCCTTCGCGCGCGCCAACGGGATGACGTTCTCACCTCGGGACGACGACCCCGCGTACCCGGGAACGATCTTCGGCCTCGGGCGCGAGCGGCACGCCGTGGATCACCTGCGCGCGGCGACCGGACGCTACCTGGACTTCGGCAACTACCGATACACCACGGGATCGGGGAAGAGCCGCCGCACCCACACCTGGGGCTTCCTGGCGTTCCACCTGGATCGCAGGATGCCGCACATGATGCTCGACTCCGCGGCGAACAACAGCCTGCTGGGCAGCAACCTCCCGGTGTCGTTCCGAAAGGACCAGATCCTCTCGCTCGAGGGCGACTTCGACCGGCACTTCACCCTGTACTGCCCGCGCGAGTACGAGCGCGACGCCCTGTACGTGTTCACCCCCGACCTCATGGCCCTGCTGATCGACGAGGCGGCGCCGTTCGATGTCGAGATCGTCGACGACTGGATGTTCGTCTACTCGTCGAGGCCCTTCGGCACGGGTGACGCGAATCTGTATGCGCGCCTGTTCCGCATCATGGACACCGTGGGCGCCAAGACCCTGCGCCAGACCGACCGCTACCTGGACGAGCGCGTCGGCACCTTCGCCGCCAACGTCGTGGCACCCCAGGGCGCTCGGCTCACCCGTCGCATCTCGGTGGGCGCGATCGTGGTCTTCGCCGCGATCGTCGCGATCTGGATCTGGGGCATCGCCAGCGGGTTCATCAACCGCTGACGAGGATCGAGACGGACCGGGATCAGGCTCCCGGAGTCTGCACTGGGGCGCGCTCTGCGGTCACCGCGGCCTGCCGAGGCTGGGACGCCGCGAGCACCCGGCGGGACTCGGAGACCTGGTAGAGCAGCACCTGCTCGTCCTTCTGCGACCCGATCATGTCGCGTCCGGTCACGATGCGGTTGCGTGTGAAGGCCAGGTGCGTCGCATCCCGGATGAACTCCTTCATGACCGGCTTGAGCCCGTGCTTCTTGGCCCAGGTGCGTGCCTGCCGACGACCGGCCGGGGTGCCGACCATCTCGACCTCCTGCTCGTTGAGCCAGCCGGCAGCGGCGTACTCGGAGAGGTGGCGCTTGGTCATCTTCGCCTCGCTGCGCCGCAGCAGCAGCACGATCGCCACGGCGATCGCGAAGAGCGGAACCTGCACGATCAGGTAGTAGCCGTAGAAGTCGTACACGACGAAAAGTGCGCCGTTCCACAGCATGTGCAGCAGGATCGCGGGGATCACTCCCACGATGAACGCGCCGATCGAGAGCAGGATGCTGCCCTTGCGCGCCGCGAGACCGATCATGAGACCCGTGCAGCAGGTGAACATGACGTGCGAGAACGGAGCGAGGATGCCCCGGACGAAGAACGTCTCGCCGACGGTTCCGTCCAATCCGCCGGCCTCGGCGATCGAGACGGCGAAGTACTGGATGTTCTCGGTGAACGCGAACCCTCCGGCCACCGTCGTGGCGTACACGATTCCGTCGACCGGGCCGTCGAAGAAGCGGCGGCCGACGATGAAGATCAGCAGGACGCCGAGTCCCTTGGCGATCTCTTCGACGATCGGAGCCTGGACGACGACCTGCATGAGGATGGTCTTGTTGGTCGCGCCACCGCCCGCGGCGATCTGCTCCGAGACGTTGTAGTCCACGACAAGCGCCAGCAGAACGGCGACGCCCGCCCCCCACAGGAAGGCGAAGATGAGGCCGCTGCGCGGCTCCGGCTCCCAGCGATCGATGAACCAGACGCCGAAGAGCACGATCGCCAGCGGGATGAGTGCGAGAACACCACCGATGACCGTGAGCTCCGGGCCGACCGCGACGAGGAAGTACGCGAGGATCACGACGATGGCGAGCACGGCCAGGATGAGACCGATCGTCACGAGCGCGATCGGACCGGGGCGCTTCTTGATCGGCTGGGCGAAGACCGGCTGCGCCGCCTGGGCGGCTGTCGCGGCGACGTCGGCCGGTGCCGACTCGGGGGTGTGGTCCACGCGGACGGCGCGCGGCGTGCCGTCCGCGGCGGGCGCGACGGTCGCGGCGGGGGAGGCAGTGGGAGCCAGGGGGCGTCCGGAGGCTGCGGGAGCGGCTGCAGCGGCGGCCGCGGCCTTCTTGGCCTCCTCCTCTGCTACCCGGGCTGCGGCTTGCGCCTGCTTGCCGACCGGACGCGCGCTCGGGTCGACCGCACCGGGACGCACTTCGGGCTTGTCGCGGGTCGGGCGTCCGCCGACCTTGTTGGCGGCGTCGGGCTGGTCGGCGGGCTTCTCATCGGACGTGGCCATGGCGACACCCTATCGGGAAGTTCCGCCGCGGGAAGGGTGCGCGGAATGGGTGTCAGGCCGCTGCGCGCTCCCGGCGTGCCGGGCGATCGTGCACCCCGTCGAAGACGCCCGCCCGGATCGCCTGGAAGACCTCGACGGCGGCCTGTGCCAGTCGCCCGTGGCTGCCCAGTACGGTGCGCCGGACCCGGGGCGCGTCCTGGATCGCGTAGCTTCCACCGTCGTCCACGACACGGGCTCCGAGCGATCGGGCCCACGCCGACGTGATCTCCCGGACGACCGGGTCGGTCGACTCGACCCGCACCTCGTCACCCCGCACGAACGGGCGGGCGCGCACGAGCGACCGCGCGATGAGCCCGGGCCCGAGGTAGGTCACGACCTGCTCGTCGCTGATCCATCCGGGCACGCCGAGCACGTCGTTCTGCGGCAGGAGCAGGAGCTCCGCGAGATCTCCGCCCGCGTCGCGCCAGGCGACCCGGTCGCGGGGCGCGAATCCGTTGGTGTCCGGGCCGGCCGCATCCACCACACCCACCACGAAGCCGCGGCCGCGGCGAGTGGGGCGCAGACGCAGCCACCCGGTCGTGGGCCGGGGCACGACGGCGCGCGAGTTCTGGGTCTCGTTCATCGGGTTCAGGGTCTTCGTGATCAGGATCATCACCTCGATCACTGAAACCGCGTGAACGCGGGTGCTATTCCCCGAAGACCTTCCCCGGATTCAGGAGGTTGTCAGGGTCGAAGACCCGCTTGACCGCGCGTTGCAGTGCGTACACGTCGTCGCCCAGCTCGTCGCGCAGCCACCGGCGCTTGAGCGTGCCCACCCCGTGCTCTCCCGTGAGGGTCCCACCCAGGCGCAGCGCCTCCCGGAAGACCGCGTCCGCTGCCGCCCAGACCACCTCGGGCACCTCCGCGAGGCCGGCATCCGCCGGGCCGGGCACCACGAAGTTCGGGTGCAGATTGCCGTCGCCGGCGTGCGCGACCGTCGGGATCTCGACCCCGTACTCCCGCTCGATCCGCTCGATCGCGGCGAACATCCCGGCGAGCGCGCTGCGCGGCACGGCGACGTCCTCGATGAGCACGGTCCCGAGCGCCGCGAGGGACGGGTGGAACGCGCGACGCACCTCGAACAGGCGCTCCGCCTCATCGCGATCCGCGGCGACCCGGACATCGCCCCCGTTCGCCCGCAGCACGGCGCCGACCGCGTCCGCGGAGGCAGCGGCGCCCGGACCGTCCGTCCGGACCAGGAGCATGCCGCCGGCGTCCCCCAGGTCGTCCCCCAGGTGCGCCCGGATGGCCGCGAGCGATCGGGCGTCGAGCAGTTCGAGGATCGCCGGCTGGACGCCCGACGCGACGACCGCGGATGCGGCGCGCGCCGCATCCTGTGCGCTCGCGAACCCTGCGGTGACGGTCGCATCCCCGCCGACCGGAACGGGACGCAGCCGCACGGTGGCCTCGACGATGACCCCGAGCGTCCCCTCCGAGCCGATCATGAGAGCGGTCAGGTCGTAGCCGGTCACGCCCTTGACCGTGCGGTGACCGAGCTCGATCAGTCGACCGTCGGCCAGCACGACCTTGAGGCCGAGCACCGCCTCGCGCGTCACGCCGTACTTCGCGCACAGCAGGCCGCCCGCGTTCGTCGCGATGTTCCCGCCGATCGTCGAGATCGCCCTGCTCGCGGGGTCGGGCGCGAACCACAGGCCATGCGCGGCGACCCGGGCGTTCAGATCCCCGTTCAGGACGCCCGGCTCGACGACCGCGAGCTCGTCGTCGACGGAGACCTCGAGAACGCGCGTCATGCGCTCGGTCGAGAGCACGATCTCGCCGACCGAGCCGATCGCCCCGCCCGCGAGACCGGTGCCCGCCCCGCGCGGTACGACGGGGATGCCGTGCGCAGCCGCCCAGCGCATGGTCGCCTGCACCTGTGCGATGCTCTCGACCCGCACGAGGGCCAGCGGAGCACCGGGCGACATATGCCCCGACTGGTCCGCGCGCACGGCGTCGAGTGCGACGGGATCGGTCACCACCGCATCGCCCAGCTCCGCGCGGAGTTCGGAGAGCGTCAGGTCGTCGGCCGGCACGATGCCAGGCTAGCCGCCGCGGGGCCCCGCTTCCGTCGTGTCCGATTCCCGCCAGTCGACGTCGGCGGCACGTGTCAGGCTTGCCGCATGGAGCTGAGCTTCGAGACGCAGTACCGGGCGATGTCGGCCCGCGACGCGCGCTTCGACGGCCAGTTCATCGCGGGCGTGCTCACGACCGGCATCTACTGCCGGCCGAGCTGCCCCGCCCTCACACCACGGCCCGGAAACGTGCGCTTCTTCCGCACCGCCGCTGCCGCGCACGAGGCCGGGTTGCGCGCCTGCAAGCGATGCCAGCCCGATGCCGTGCCCGGCTCCCCCGAGTGGAAGCTGCGCGACGATCTCGCCGCCCGTGCCATGCGCCTGATCCAGGACGGCGTCATCGAACGCGACGGCGTCGACGGGCTGGCCCGTCGGCTCGGCTACACCCCGCGACACGTGTCGCGGGTCCTGCGGGACGAACTCGGGGCCGGCCCGCTCGCGCTGGCGAGGGCCCATCGCGCGCAGACCGCGCGGTCGCTGCTCGCCTCGACCGAGCTCCCCGTGAGCGACATCGCCTTCGCCGCGGGATTCGGCAGCCTGCGCCAGTTCAACGACACGATCTCAGCTGTGTACCGCGCGACCCCGCGCGAGCTCCGGACCCTGACCCGGCGCGGGAGGCAGGGGGCGGGTGCGCCGCTGGACGCCGCACCCGCCCCGGGCGAACTGCGACTCCGGCTGCCCGCCCGCGCCCCCTTCGACGCCGACGGGCTGTTCCACTTCTTCGCCGCACATGCGATCCCCGGGCTGGAGGAGGGCGACGAGACCGGGTTCTCCCGCACGCTCGTGCTGCCCGGCGGTCGGGCGCAGGTCCGGATCGCCCCCGACGCCGACCGGCCGGGGGTCCAGGTCGCCGCCCGACTCTCGGTGCTCTCCGACGCGCCCGCCCTGGTCGCGCGGGTGCGCCGCATGTTCGACCTGGACGCCGACTCGGCGGCGATCGACGAATCGCTGGCCGGGGACGACGCACTCGCCCCGCTCGTCGCGGCGGTCCCCGGCATCCGCATCGCGGGCAGTCCGGACGGCGAGGAGGCACTGTTCAGAACGCTCATCGGGCAGCAGATCTCGGTCGCCGCGGCGCGCACCGTGCTCGGGCGGCTCGTCTCCGACCTCGGCGACGGGGCGTTCCCGCGCGCGGCCGTGATCGCCGAGCGCGGGCATGAGGTCCTGCGCGGGCCCGCCGGGCGCATCGCCACGGTGCTGGGCGCCGCCCGAGCGATCGCGGCCGGAGATCTGCCCCTGGGGATCGAGACCCCGACCGACGAGTTGCGCGCATCGCTGCTGGCTCTTCCGGGCATCGGTCCATGGACCGCCGGGTACCTGGCGATGTCCGTTCTGGGTGCCCCCGACATCTTGCTCGCCGACGATCTCGTGGTTCGGCACAGCGCTGCCGCGCGCGGGCTGCCCGCCACCGCGTCCGCCCTCGCGCGGTATGGCGAGCGCTGGGCGCCGTGGCGCAGCTACGCGACCGCGCACCTCTGGCGGGCACGACCGCTGCGCACCTGAGCGCCCTATGCTCGCATCCGTGCGCATTTCCGTCGTCATCCCGGTCCGGGATGACGCTCCGATGCTCGCGGTGGCCCTCCAGGCGCTCGCCGCGCAGCATCGCCCGGCCGACGAGATCGTCGTCGTCGACAACGGCTCGTCCGACGACTCCGCCGCGATCGCTCGCGACGCCGGCGCACGCCTCGTGGAGGAGCCGGTGCCTGGAATCCCGAGTGCGGCATCCCGCGGCTACGACGCGGCGGAGGGCGACATCATCGCCCGCATCGACGCCGACAGCATCGTGCCCGCCGACTGGCTCGCGCGCATCGAACGGCACTTCGAGGCGAAGCCCGAGCTCGACCTGCTGACCGGCGACGCGCGCTTCTACGGCTCGAGCGACCTCGTGCACCAGCTCGGAGAACGCTTCTACATCGGCGGCATGTACTGGGCGCTCACGCCCTACCTCGGTCACCCGCCGGTCTTCGGCTCCAACTTCGCCATGCGCCGCGAGGTGTGGGCCGAGCTCGGCACCGAGGTGCACCGTCACAACGGCATCCACGATGACCTCGACCTTAGCCTGCACATCAAGCCGTGGATGCGGGTCGAGCTCGACCGGGAACTCGTCGTCGGGATCTCGGCGCGGCCGTTCGCGACGTTCGAGGGGTTCTCCCGGCGCATCTCCTGGGTGGTGCCGACCCTGCGCGGGCACGGCGCGGAGGGGTCCCCGCGGCAGCGCCGGGCGGCACGGCGCGAGACGAGCGCGCTGTCCTGACGGGCCCGCTCCGGGCCCGCCTCAGACGCGCGCGAAGAGCGCGAGCATGTCGCGCACCAGCGCGTTCGGGGTGGTCTCGCACGGGCCGTGTCCCGTGCGGTAGACCGCGAGTCGCGCACCGATTCGCTCGGCGAACTCCGCGTGCAACCCGGTGGGCCACAGATCGTTGGATCCGACCGCGACGAGCGTGGGGATGCCCGCCGCGCGCAGCCGGTCGCGCACATCCGGGGCATGCTTCATGAGCCCGATGACGTCGGCGACGCTCGAGCGATCGGTGAAGCCGAACCGGTGCCGCACGAAGGCGAGGCGCTCCTGGGGCGCGTGATTCTTGTTCGTCTCGATGCCCCAAATCATGAGCGCGGCGCCGAGCCGCGGGCCGATGACCCAGGACAGCGGCCCCAGCCCGCGCACCCCGCGGAACGAGTTGCCCGGCTCCGGCGGGCAGGTCATGAGGGTGAGGCTGCGAACGAGCTCGGGCCGTTCGACGGCCACGAGCTGGGCGACAATCCCGGCGAACGAGTAGCCCAGCACATGGGCTGGCCCGGCGTCCTCCAGGAGGGCGACCATGTCATCCAGGAAAAGCGCGTAGTCGTAGCGCCGACCGGGCGCGGGACCGGCGGCGGCGGACTCGTACTGCCCGGCCAGGTCGAAGCTGCGCACGTGGTACCCGGCCGCCGCGAGCAGCGGAGCGACCAGCACGAAATCCTCCTTCGACCCGGTCACCCCGGGCGCGAGCAGCACGGGCTCCCCCGCCGGGTCGCCCAGCGAGACCATCGCGAGCTCGCCGCTGGGCGCCGCGAAACGGGATGCCACCGCACCCTCCGCGGGGACGCTCCAGTCGGTGTCCCCCACCTCGCGATCCCGTCGCTCGGCCTCATCCGCGGGCTCACCCGCGTCGTCGGGATGATGGTCGAACACGCCGCCAGATTAGTAGCCTTCATGCGTGGCGACGGAGCGGGACGAGACCGAGGCGGAGCGCCTCGACCGAAACTGGACCGAGCTGCTCCAGGAGCTGCGCGTGACCCAGACCGGCACGCAGATCCTCACCGGTTTCCTGCTCACCATCCCGTTCCAGCAGCGGTTCGGACAGCTGGAGCCGGGTCAGCTCGCGGTCTACCTGGTCATGGTGGTCATGGCGGCACTCGCGACGATCCTGGCCATCGCCCCGGTGGCTCTGCACCGTTCGCTGTTCCGGCAGGGCGCCAAGGATCGCATCGTGCGCGTCTCCAACCGGCTGCTCATCGCCTCGCTCGCCTGCGTCGCCCTGACCCTGACCGGCACGACGCTGCTCGTCTTCGACGTCGTCGCCGGGCACACCGCCGGTGTGATCGCGGGCATCAGCACGCTGCTCGTGACCGGGGTGGCCTGGCTGGCCCTCCCCGCCGTTCAGCGCCGGGGCGAGCGCTGAACCGAGTCCCCGCGCGGACACGACGGCCCGCGGCGGGGTCGGCCTCATCGCACCCGACTCAGTAGAGGAAGATCGGCAACCACTCTCGATTGTGAGCGTGCACGATCGCCAGGAACACGATGGCGTCGAAGAGCAGGTGAACCGTGAGCACGTATCCGAGCGACCGGGTCTTGGCGAACAACCAGCCCTGCAGCAGCGCGAACGGGATCGTGAGCAGGGGCCCCCAGGCGCGGTAGCCGAGCTCCCACAGGAACGAGACGAAGATCACCGCCTGCAGCAGATTGGCCTGCCACACCGGGAAGTGCCGACGCAGGAGCGTGAAGACCGTGCAGATGAAGAACAGCTCGTCCCAGGTGCCGACCGCGTTGACCCCGACGAAGAACCGGGCCAGCTCGCCCAGGTCGGTGATCTGCGGCCAGTTCAGGTACGCGCCCGAGCGGATGAAGTAGAACGGCAGGATCAGGAACCCGAGCAGCGGCACCGCGACCACGTAGGCCAGCTCGAGCCGGGTCTTCTTCTCCCGGCTGCGCCACGGGAAGCGGACCGCACGCCTCCGCAGCACGAACCGGTCGAGCAGGAAGGGCACCGTGACCGCGAGCGCGAGCACCGTGCCGATGCGGATGAAGGCGGTCCACTCCACGTCCGCCTCGACGGATGTGGTGCTCACGATCGCGACCCCGATGCCGATGAGGCCCAGATCGCGGCCCAGTTCGCGGTCGATCACGAACGCCGCGATGAGGCTCGCGGCGAGCAGGATCAGACCGATCGCGACGCCGTCCGGCCACACCGGGCGCAGACCGAACAGTACGAAGGCGGAGAGCGAGACTCCGGCCGCGGGCAGCAGCTTCACGGCCGGACGCCTGCTCTCACGTCTGGTCCGACTCCTCGCGCTCCAGCGTCGGGAGGTCGATGAGACCGGTGACGGGCGCGATGCCGCTCAGGCGCTCGGGCGAGAGCACCTTGGCGACCGCGTCGGCCGACATGAGTCCGGCCTCGACCACGAGCTCCGCGATCGACGCGTTCGTCGTGAGCGCGGTGTGCGCGAGCTTCGCCGCGGCACCGTAGCCGATGTAGGGCGTGAGCGCCGTGACGACGCCCACGCTCGACTCGACCTGCGCCGTGAGCTTGGCGAGGTTCGCCTCGATGCCGTCGACGCAGTTCACGCGCAGGGTACGGCACGCGCTCGTCATCCAGGCGATCGACTGCAGGAGGCTGTGCGCGATCACGGGCTCGAAGGCGTTGAGCTGCAACTGCCCGCCCTCCGCGGCTGCGGTGACCGTCGCATCCGCACCGATCACGCTGAAGGCGACCTGGTTCACGACCTCGGGGATGACCGGGTTGACCTTGCCCGGCATGATCGACGAGCCGGCCTGGCGCGCCGGCAGGAAGATCTCGCCCAGCCCGGCCTGCGGTCCCGACGACAGAAGCCGCAGATCGTTGCAGATCTTCGAGAGCTTGACCGCGGCACGCTTCAGGGTTCCGGACAGCGTCATGAAGATGCCCGCGTCGGCGGTGGCCTCGATGAGGTCTGGCGCGGTCTCCTGCGGGATGCCGGTGACCTCCTCCAGGTGCTTGCGCACCGCCTCCGAGTAGCGCGGGTCGGCGGTGATGCCTGTGCCGATCGCGGTCGCACCCATGTTGATCTCGTTGAGCCAGTGCACGACCTCGCCCAGGCGGTCCTGGTCCTCCTGGAGGGTCGTGGCGAAGCCGTGGAACTCCTGCCCCATGGTCATCGGCACGGCATCCTGCATCTGGGTGCGGCCCACCTTGAGCACGTTCTGGAACTGCTGCCCCTTGGCGCGGAAGCTCTCGATGAGCAGAGCGTGCTCGGCGAGCAGCCGCTGGACCCCGAAGACCATCGCGAGTTTGATCGCTGTCGGGTAGACGTCATTGGTCGACTGGCTGCGGTTGACATCATCGATCGGGTGCAGCTCGGAGTAGTCGCCGAGCGCCTTGCCCATGGCCTCGAGGCCCGCATTGGCGATGACCTCGTTGGTGTTCATATTGGTGCTCGTGCCCGCACCGCCCTGGATGACCCCCACCACGAATTGGTCGTGGAACTCGCCCGCGACGATGCGCTCGCACACCGCGTCGATGATGTCCGCCTTGTCCTGCTCGAGCACGCCGAGCTCGGCGTTGGCGCGCGCTGCCGCCTGCTTCACCCGTGCCAGCGCGCGCACCAGATCCGGGTAGTTGCTGATCGCGCGGCGGGTGATCGGGAAGTTGATGAGCGCCCGAGCGGTGTGGATGCCCCAGTACACGTCCGCGGGGATTTCCATCGACCCGAGCGAATCGCTCTCCGTGCGGGTCGGGCCGTCGCCCGCGAGCAGCTCCGGCGCTCCGTCGGGGCCGTTGGTGGTGACGTTCTCGTCTCCTGTGATGGGCGTCTCGGTCACGGCGCGATCGACGGCCGTCGTGAGGCGCCCCGATGATGCTTGTGGCATCCGAGTCTCCTTTGACGTGGGTCCCTCCAGCCTAGTTGCCCCAGCCGGTCTAGAGGCCCAGCGGGTCGTGGAGAGCGGGGACGATCAGGAAGATCCCGAACAGCACGATGAAGGCGCACACCCCGTACAGGACGAGCGACGCGGCCTTCCGCACCGGCGTGGGGCTGTCGCCGACTCGCAGTGCCAGTGCGAAGACCGTCACCAGGAGCCCGGCGGCCAGCAGAGCCGCCACCGCCACGGTGACGAAGGCCATCCAGTCGATCATCGCCGCGACCTCTTCTTCTTGCGCTTGGGTCGCACGAAGGCGGTCGGCTCCGGCTGGTGGAAGGTGCCCGCCTCGACCGTGCCGCGACGCGACAGCAGCCAGATGGTGAGGATCGCGGCGGAGGCGAGCACGACATCCACGATGACGCCCCACCAGACCAGACCGGCGATGAAGGCCATGAGGGCGCCGACCGTGCCGGCCGCCGGGATCGTGATGAGCCAGCCGAGTCCGATGCGCCCCGCCGTCTTCCAGCGCACCGAAGCCCCCTTGCGCCCGATCCCGGTCCCGATGACCGAGCCCGACGCGACCTGCGTGGTCGACAGCGCGAAGCCGAGATGCGTCGACGCCAGGATCGTCGCGGTCGTCGCCGCCTCGGCCGAGAAGCCCTGCGCCGGCTCGATGCCCTCGGTGATGCCGCGACCCATCGTGCGGATGATGCGCCAGCCGCCCGAGTAGGTGCCCGCGGCGATCGCAATCGCGCAGGCCACGATCACCCAGAATTGCGGCCCGGTGCCGACCGGCTGCATCCCCGCGGCGATGAGCGTGAGCGTGATGACGCCCATGGTCTTCTGCGCGTCGTTGGTGCCGTGCGCGAGCGACACGAGCGAGCTCGTGAAAACCTGGCCGACCTTGAAACCATCGCGCTGGCGCTTGCGTGTGATGCCGTAGGCGATCTTGGTCGCCAGATACGAGACCGTTCCGGCGAGGACGGGCGCGAGCACCGCGGGGATCAGGATCTTCGAGACGAGCACGGCACCGTCGATCGGCCCGAAGCTCCATGCACCCACGATGGCGGCACCGATGAGGCCGCCGAACAGCGCGTGGCTCGACGAGGAGGGCAGCCCCAGGAGCCAGGTGACCAGGTTCCAGACGATGGCCCCGATGAGCCCGGCCAGGATCATGACGGGCGTGATCTGCAGCCCGCCGTCCCCCTCGCGGATGAGGCCGCCCGATATGGTCTTGGCGACCTCGGTGCTGAGGAACGCACCGACCAGGTTGAGCACAGCGGCGAGCGCGACCGCGGTCTTGGGTCGGAGCGCACCGGTCGCGATGGGAGTGGCCATCGCGTTGGCCGTGTCATGGAAGCCGTTGGTGAAATCGAAGATCAGGGCCAGTGCGATGACGAGCACGACCAGCAGCGTGAGGTCCACTGCGCGTCAGTCTATGCCCCCAGTGAGGGTGCCGCGTGAACGGGGAATGACGGGGAGTGCCCCCGCTTTCCTAACCTGGCCAGAGCATCCACTTCTCTCAGCGATCAGGGCGGCGACACGTGCCTTCACCACGGGCTCAAGGAGTCTTCGCGCTGTGCGCGGTCGTCCTCGCCGCCATCAGCTTCGCCGGAGTCGACGTCTCTCTCGCCGACTCCGGGACCTGTGCAGCGGGCGACTGCTCCGTGGGACTCCCCGCCTTTGCGATCGTGTGCGCCGTGGTCGGGACCCTCGCCCTGTTGGCGAGCATCCCGCCCGCCGTCGCCTGGTTCGTGAGCGCCATCCACCACAGTCAGCATGACGCCGAGACCGAGCACCCGGGGATGGCCGCGCTCCGGCCCGCGACCGTCCGCAGCTACGAGGAGGACGACGCATGAACCCGTCGCCCGATCCTTTGCTCGGCCGCCTCGAACTCGCGCACACGGGTGCGCACCTCGAACCCGTGGCCCTCGGGGCACCGGATGCCGCCCCCGCCCCGCGGGAACGTCGCCTCCCGCGCCACCGGGCTCGTCGCCCGCGCTGGCGTCAACCGTCAGAGCCGGTCCAGGCCCTGCACGCTCACCACGGCGAACCCCTCATCGGCTGAGGCCGCCAGGTCCACCTCCGCCCGGATGCCCCAGTCGTGGTCGCCGGCCGGGTCCTCGATGATCTGCCGCACGCGCCACAGCCCGGCCGAATCGTCGCGCTCGATGACCACCATGCCTGCGCTGCGCGCGTCCGGGCCGGTTCCGATCTCGTCGTGCTCCGCGTAGTAGGCGTCGAGCGCGTCGGGCCAGCCGGCGTTCGGGTCCAGCGCCACCAGGTCCTCGTCGCGCTGGAGCGCCGCGAGCCGCACGCGCCTCCAGAGCTCATTGCGCACGAGGACCAGGAACGCGCGCGGGTTGTCGATGACACTGCGCGGAGCCGCGCCCCCTGGACGGACCTCTGCGGCCTCGGCACCGGGAGCCGTCAGCGCCTCCCACTCGTCGACGAGCGAGGAATCGACCTGACGCACGAGCTCGCCGAGCCACTCGATGAGGTCTCGCAGTTCGTCGGTGCGCGCGGACTCCGGGATGGTCTGGCGCGCCGTGCGATACGCGTCGGAGAGGTAGCGCAGGACGAGCCCTTCGCTCCGGGTGAGCTGGTACTCGGCCACGTACTCGGCGAAGGTCATGGCGCGCTCGTAGAGATCCCGCACGACCGACTTGGGGCTCAGCTCGAAGTCGCGCACCCACGGCTGGCTGGAGGCGAAGACCTCGAAGGCGTCCTCCAGGAGTTCGGATAGCGGCCGCGGCCAGGAGATGTCCTCCAGCAGCCGCATGCGCTCGTCATAGTCGACGCCGTCCGCCTTCATGGCCGCAACCGCATCGCGCCGGGCGAGGAACTCCTGCTGCGCCAGGACCGGGCGCGGGTCGTCGAGCGTGGACTCGACGACGCTCACCATGTCGAGCGCATACGACGGGTCCGCCGGATCGAGCAGCTCGAAAGCCGCGAGCGCGAAAGGTGAGAGCGGCTGGTTAAGCGCGAAGTCCGGGGGCAGATCCACCGTGAGCCGGACGCGGGCCGTGCCGTCGAATCCGCCCCCGGTCTGCTCGACAACCCCGGCGGCGCGAAGGGTCCGATACACCGCGATCGCACGACGGGCCAGTTCGCGGCGGCGGGCGGGCGTCTCGTGG
Organism: Microbacteriaceae bacterium; assembly: GCA_019638805.1. Lineage (GTDB taxonomy): Bacteria > Actinomycetota > Actinomycetes > Actinomycetales > Microbacteriaceae > JBDSKH01. The sequence goes on from JAHBTA010000002.1 coordinate 202,471, forward strand.
TTGTCGAACACCAGGGCGCGCACATCGTCGAACGCCTTCGTCCCGTGATCACCAGGTCCGCTCGAGCGGCCGATGAGGTTGATCATCATGGCCGCCGTGATGCGCATCGAACCCGTCAGGGTCTCCGGCGGCGCCGCGATGAGGCGCTCGAAGGTCTCCGCGCTCCAGGCCACGAAGCCGTCGGGTGCCTTCTTGCGCACGAGCTTCTTGCGCGCCTTCGGATCGACACCCGCCTTGGCCAGACCGCGGGCGTTCTCGATCTCGTGCTCGGGCGCCTGCGCGACCACCTCCCCCTCCGTGTCGAATCCCGCCCGACCGGCCCGGCCGGCGATCTGGTGGAACTCGCGCGCCGTCAGGCGCCGCATGCGCTCGCCGTCGAACTTGGTCAACGCGGTCAGCAGGACGGCGCGGATCGGCACGTTGATACCGACGCCGAGGGTGTCCGTTCCGCAGATGACCCGCAGGAGCCCGCGCTGGGCAAGTGTTTCGACCAGTCGTCGGTACTTCGGGAGCATGCCGGCGTGGTGCACGCCGATCCCGGCCCGCACCAGACGGCTGAGCGTCGTTCCGAAGCCCGCCGAGAAGCGGAAGCCGCCGATGGCCTCCGCGATGGCGTCGCGCTGCTCCCGTGAGGCGATGCGCGCGCTCGAGAGCGCCTGCGCGCGTTCGAGGGCCGCCGCCTGCGAGAAGTGGACGATGTAGACGGGGGCGAGGCCGTCATCCAGGAGCTTTTCGACTGTCTCGTGAACGGGCGTCTCGCTGTAGCGGAAGTGCAGGGGCACGGGCCGGGAGACCCCGGTCACCTCGGCCACCTCGACGCCCGTGCGCCGTTCGAGGTCGGCCGCGATCGAGCTCAGGTCGCCGAGCGTCGCCGACATGAGCAGGAACCGGGCCTGCGGCAGCTCGAGAAGCGGAACCTGCCATGCCCACCCGCGATCCGGGTCGGCGTAGTAGTGGAACTCGTCCATCACCACGACCGCCGCGCCGAGGTCGGAGCCCTGCCGCAGCGCGAGGTTGGCGAGGATCTCTGCCGTGCAGCACACGATCGGTGCGTCCGGGTTGACGCTCGAATCCCCCGTGATCATGCCCACATTCGCGGCGCCGAAGACCTCGACCAGGGCGAAGAATTTCTCGCTCACCAGGGCCTTGATGGGCGCCGTGTACCAGGAGCGCCCACCCTGCGCGAGGGCCGCTGCGTGCGCGGCGACGGCGACGAGCGATTTGCCCGTTCCCGTCGGTGTGCTCAGGACGACGTGCCTGCCGAGGACGAGTTCGAGAACCGCCTCCTCCTGCGCCGGATACAGGCGCAACCCGGACTCGCGGGCCCAGTCATCGAAGGCGCCGACGAACGCATCCGGATCCCATGGATCCGGGAGACGCGTCGCGAGCATTCCTGCCCCTCCATGTGGGGTGTGGGAAAGGGTACCGTGCGCGAGCACCCGTCCCTTACTATTTCCTGAGATCGGTGAAGTGCACCGGGGGATCCACGTAAGGAGCGTGCCGCATGGCCGACGATGACGTGCGCGTTCCCGCGGGCTGGTACCCGGATCCGCTCGGCCTCCCGCAGCTGCGCTGGTGGGACAACCACGCGTGGACCGAGCACACCTCCGATGCGCGCCAGCCCATGGTCGCACAGGAGACGGTGACCACCGCGTCCCCCCGTCTGGCCTACGCCGACGACGTGATCGAGGACGAGCGGGCGCCGTACAACCTCGACCTGGACGACACCGATCCCGACCTGACCCGCCGCGAGCGCCGTGAGCGCGAGCGCACCGAGTCCGACGGCGCCGCCACGACCACCTCCGATGCCGCGGCCTTCGCCGACCCGCTCCTCTCCCTCGAAGCCCCGGCTCGTGAAGAGGCGGTCGAGGAGCCCTCCCCGGCCGCGCGCTTCGCGCAGGAGCACACCATGGAGGACGCGCCGACGAGCTCGGCCTACGACCTCGGCGTGCGCTACGACGACCTGCTCGGCGATCTGCCGAAGGAGGCGTTCACCCAGGCCGCCGCCGACCCGCGCTCCGCCTACGCCCACGTCGGCGAGTCCGCCACCGGTTTCGTGCCCGAGCCCGCAGCGCAGCCCATGTACTCGGGCTACGCCGGTCGCGTCACGACGCAGATCCAGGCCGACGACATCGACACTACGACGGGTCCCGCGTGGGTCATGACGCTCATCCCGGTGTACTCCCTGATGGCGGGCCTGCTGCTGCTGCTTTCGGGCATGGTTATCCGGCCCACCGCGCTCGCGCTCGTGATCCTGTTCGGGATCCCGCACCTGGCCGGCATCGTGCTCGCGTTCCTGGACCAGCGCATCCTCCGCCACCGCGGCATGGAGCACCCCGCCTCCTGGATCTGGAGCATCCTGGGAGCGCCCGTCTACCTCATCGCGCGACTCACCCGCACCGTGCGCGTCTCGGGCCAGGGATTCGCCCCGCTCATCACCTATCTGACGCTCGGCGCCGTTTCGATCGGTGCAGCGCTGGCGGCGCCCGGCCTCATCATCCAGCTCAACCCGGGCTACTTCTCGGTCGAAGCGCAGCAGTCGGTGCGCAGCTCGGCCCAGATCCTCAAGGCGGATCTGATCGTGAACTGCCCCGATACGCCGCCGCTCCTGATCGGCCAGAGCTTCAAGTGCTCCGCGACCAACGAGAACCAGGAGTTCTTCAACGTCACGGTGAGCCTGCAGCGCCAGAACGGCTGGATCGCCTGGCGCGTGGACGACTGGGGCATCTACGGGTCCAACTGACCCGACCGTTCTACCCCCCGAATGCGACATACCCCTACTGGGGTCGTGACGCCCACCTCCCCCGACTTTAAGCTGAGAGCCACCCGAAGGGAGAGGCGTGTGACGATGGAGCAGACGACCCGCGTAGTTCCTGCGGGCTGGTACGAGGACCCCGCCGACGGCGGACGAGTCCGCTGGTGGAACGGTCTCTCCTGGACCGAGCACGTCGAGGCCAAGCCGGCCGGTGCGGCCGCCGGCGCCGCCGCCGACCAGCGCGCCGCCGAGGCTCGCGATCTCGAGCGCCAGCACGGCCTCACGGCCGGTGAGACCGATGTCATGACGCGTCGCGCCTCGATGATGCTGGACGCGCGCGGCCCCTCCACCGGAACGATTCCCGTGCAGGGCATCGCCGTTCCGACGCACGCGATCCGCACCGGGACCACGTCGGCCTGGCTGCTCGCCGTCACGCCCGTCCTGGCGAGTCTGCTCGCGGCCGTCGCGGCGTACATCTACTTCTACGTCTCCCCCACCCCGCTCGTCGCGGCCATCGCGCTCGTCCTCATGGCGCTGGGCTTCCTGTGGGCGGTGGGCGACAGCAAGCTGCTCCGCCACCGCGGATTCACCCCGCCGAGCCCGCTTCTGGCGCTCGCCCTGCCGCTCGTGGGTCCGCTGCTCTACCTCATCGTGCGCAGCCGCAAGGTCTCGGGCGCGGGCCCGCTCCTGGGCTTCCTGGTCCTGCTCGTGGTCGCCGTGCTCGCGCCGGTGGCCCTGGGCATCGCCGGGGGCGCTCAGACGATCACCAAGGCGCTCGAGGTCCAGCGCGCCGTCTCCGACGATCTGGTGGGATCCGGTGCGGCGACCAGCGTGACCTGCCCGCCGATCGTCGAGTCGACGAGCACCGGAAGCGTCTACACCTGCGACGCGGTCCTGCCCTCGGGCGAGACGGCGCACGTCTGGGTGAGCTTCGACAACGAGCAGGGCGCCTTCAGCTGGGCGCTGGCGAACCGCTGACCCCCGGCCCGGCCTCCGCGTCGGGAAGCCCCGCGTTCGGACGGCCGGCGTCGGGAAGGCCCCAGAACGATCCGCTCAGGCCGATCGAGGCGAAGTACTCGGCGGCCCGGGTCGGCTCGCGACGCTCGTAGGGCGTGTCGAGCCGTCCGGCGTACCATCCGCGCGCCAGGAGCCACAGCGTCTCGAGCGACATGACGTACCCGCGTTCCTGCCCGGTGGCCGACAGCCAGGCGCTCACGCAGCCCTCCGAGCAGAAGATGCTCTGATTGCCGCAACTGCGCACGACGTCGTCCCAGATGCGAGCGACCGGAACGAGGAAGTGCGCCACCTGCTGCCCCGCCGGCGGAGCGTCGCGGCTCACGACCCAGGCGTGCGGGGTGAAGCAGTTCGGGCAGGTGGTCGCGACGAGCACGGTGGGCTCGTCGGACACCAGGTGCGGGATCGCGAACGAGTCCCACGCGCATCCGCCCCACCACAGCGTGCGGGCGCCCATGACCGAGAATCGCAGCGGGATCCCCGCGAACGGGTGCGCGATCAGGATGCGGCGGTCGGCATCCAGCACCAGGTGCCTCGCGGCGTGCAGGGCGTCGAACGCGGCGGCGGCCTCGAGCGGCCGCAGGCCCAGCCGGTCCGCGACGCCCAGAACGGTCGGCGGACGCCCGGTCGCGGCGAACTCGCGGTAGACGTGCACGCGCACGCGCTCGACCAGTCGCGGGTCGGGCGCGGACGACTGGGGCGGCTCGGGCACTGGCGACTCGGGCGCGGACGGCTCGGACACGGACGGCCCCGTCATGCGGTCGCGAACCAGGGCGGGTAGACGGCGATGCGCGGTGCGGCGTCGACGACGGCGAAGAGCTCCCGCACGGTGTCGCGCACGGGCTCGCTGGCGACGCTCACGGCGGCGATCGCCGAGATCGGGACGGGCTCCGCGGACAGCAGCTCGACGTCGGCGAGGTCGGGGTCGGTCGCGCGCGCCCTGCGCAGCACCGCGGCCGCGTCTCCCGGCCCGATTCCGAAGCGGGTCGCGGAGGCGCCGGCATCCCGATCGGAGGCGACAATGGCATCCCCGAGCGCTGAACCGGGGACGCCCAGCAGCACGAACTCCGTGGCTCGCGCCGCACGGGCGGCGTCGGACCAGTGCGGGCCGACCGCGCCGTCGCGCAGTTCCAGCCAGCGCGTCGCAAGGGGCGCCGCGAAGAACGGGACGTGCGCGGCCACCGTGCGGCCGTCGGCCAGATCGGCGGCCCGCCGCAGCTCTCGCGTGGTCGCCGAACTCACGTCGACCACCGGAGTCGCGTCGGGGCGCAGGGCGCCGTCATCGAGGATGGCGGCCAGATTCCGCAGGTGCGTCACGTGGAAGAAGCGGTGCGTCGCGAGCGCGAAGGGGGCGGCGGTGTGGCCAGGCGACTCGGCGCGCGCCCTCGGCACTCCCCCGCTGCGCACGGGCCTCGGGGCACGACGCACCGGGTCAGCGGGCGTACGCGGGAAGCAGATGTCGCACAGACCGACCGGGAAGCCGTGGATGCATTCATCGTCCACCCATCCAAACTACCCCGCCACCAGGGAGAAGGCCGGGCCCTCGCGATCGCGAGGGCCCGGCCGTGCAGCGGGTGCGCGGAACCTACGTGCGACCCCAGTCGCCGTCGCCGTGGTGACCGTGCCCGTCACCATGGCCCCAGCCCCAGTGGTCGTTCCAGTTGCCCCAGCCGCCGTGGTGGCCGTGTCCGCCACCGGGCTTGCGCGTCGACTCGCTGAAGGTCCAAACCGCGTGGGCCATCGCATCCGCGTTGGTCTCGAGGGCGTCCTTCGAGACGTTCGCGATGGTGTCGCACGCCTGGTGGTAGCACGGGTCGTATGCCTCACCCGCGGTGCCGCCGAACTGCGCGGCCTCCTCGTCGGACTTGATGCCCTCGGCCCCGGTGAACAGCCCGCCCGCCGGGATGCCGGCGCTGATGAACCCGAAGTAGTCCGAGCGCCCGTCGAACGCCGTGGGCTTGAACGGCTCACCCTGCGCGGTGAACCACTCGTTGAACACGTGCTCGATCTCAGCCGAACCCTCCGGGCCCGCCTCGCCGAACGCGTCGCCGTCGCCGTCGTAGACGAAGTTGACCGCGTTGGGCGAGCCGACCATGTCGAAGTTGAGGTTGAGCCCCGTGTTGGCCGCCTGCTCCTCGGTCAGCTGCGAGACGTAGTAGTTCGACCCCTGCAGGCCGTCCTCCTCGCCCGACCACCACGCGAACACGATCTGGTTCGCGGGCTTCGCCTTGATCTTGGCCAGCTGGACCGCGACCTCGAGGATCGCCGCCGAGCCCGAACCGTTGTCGTTGATCCCGGGGCCCTCGGCGACGGAATCCAGGTGAGCTCCGACCACGACCTGCTTGGTCGGGTCGCCCTTCGCGGTCTTCGCGATGACGTTGAAGGTGTCGACCGTGACCGTCGTGGTCTCGACCACGATGCGCAACTGCGCGTCGGTCGCCGCGACCAGGGTCTCGCCGATCTCGAAGCTCGTGCCCAGCACCGGGATCCCGGTGCCGAAGTCTCCGAGCGTGCCCAGGATCACCCCGAAGCGATCGTCACCGGGTACGTCGTTGCCCTGGTTGAAGATCACGACGCCCGCTGCGCCCGCGGCCTCGGCGTTGGCCGCCTTGTCCGCGAAGGAGCAGGTCCCGCGCTGGATGAGCGCGATGGCGCCCGCCGGGAAGTCGGCGAAGTCCTCCGCCTCGCACCCGGATGAGCTGGACCGGTCGCCCTCGAGGTTCACGTCCACCGGGACGGCCGCCGCGGTGACCTCGCCCTCGCCCGAGTAGTCCATCGGGTAGAACTGGTCCTGCAGCACGTAGTCGACCGGATCCGGCGCGACCTGCGAGAACTCGGCGCGGTCGAGGTTGGTCTTGTCGTACGAGAACGGCTGGCGCTCGGTCTGGTAGCCGGCACGGTGCAGCACGGCCTCGATGTACTCGGCCGATTCCACGTGCCCCTCGGAACCCGCGGACCGGTTGCCGTCGTTGCGGTCGGCGATCCTCTGCAGCGCCTTCAGGTGCTTGATGATGCCCTTCGCGGTCACCGCCTGGACGAGGCGGTCGGAGCTGGTGACGGTGCCGCCGCCGTTCCCCCCGCCGTGGTGGCCCCCGCCGTGGTGGCCTCCCCCGCCGTGGTGGTGGCCCCAGCCGCCGCGCGGACCGCCCGCGGTGACGGATGCGGCGCTCTCGCCGCCTGCGAGCTGCGGGCTCGCATAGGCCGGTGTCGACAACCCGACGGCGAGGATCGCTCCCGTCGCGATTGCGGCTGCCGAGATGGCTCGGCGTCGCCTGATTCCGATCACGTGACTTCCCCTTTCACGTATCGCGCCGGGCGCGGTTCGCACCGGCACGGACCCCGGGGACGATACCCCCGCATGGGGGGCGCTCACGGGGTTCGCAGGGGGTTCCGGGTTTCGGGTGGGGCGTTCGGGGGACCTATGGGGGACAGAACGCTAGTACCAGGGAGAGAACACGTTGTCGGCGGTCACGTCGACCCCTGGTCCCACAGGACCGCCTGGGCGCGCAGGGCGAGGTCGCGCAGCAGCGAGGTCTCCTCGGCCGTGAACTCCCGCGGGTGGTCGGCGTAGACGGCCAGGGCGCCGATGCGCTCACCGCCCGGCGCCTCCAGCGGGTACCCGGCATAGAAGCCCACGTGTTCGCGGCCCTCGACGTGCGCGAGGGGGCCGAAAAGCGGGTGCGAGGCGACATCCGGAACGATCAGGACACCCGGATGGGCGATCTGGTAGTTGCAGAACGTCTGCGCGCGCGGGAGGGTTCTGACCCGCGAACTCGCCGCGAAGATGACCCGCAGCATGTCCCCGTCGACCACGGTGAGCGCCGACTCCAGTCCCAGCATCGCGCGGGCCATGCGCACGATCTGCTCGATGCGCGGATCGGTCGGGACGTCGGCGACGCCGAGGGCGTCGAGGGCGCGCTGCCGGGCGGCATCGTCGAACCCCGTGGGGACCGTGCGTCCTCCGGCGTGCTCGGCCGTGAGAAGCTCGGCGAGCACCGGGGCGAGCGCGGTCGACCAGTTGTCGTAGATGGCGGCGGCGTCCATGCCGGGGCGGATGCCGGCTCGCTCGGGTGCGAACGGCAGGTACCGCACGCGCCCGCTGGCCTCGCACGACCGGCGCGTGACCTCGTTGTGGGCGATCACGATGCGCTCGGCCCAGCGCACCGCGAAGGCCGGAACATCCATCGCCAGCGCGAACTGCGAGGTTCCCGCCAGGAGGATCGGGAGGGTCGGGGGCACGTCCGCGGTCGCGACGTCGAGGAACGCCTGCACCTCGCGGCGCCACAGGGAGTCGGGCAGCATGCGCAGGACATGCCGCACACCGACCATGACCAGCACGGCGTCGAAGCGGTCCAGGTTCTCGGTGCGCAGAATCGCAGCTGCCGCCTGGAGGTCGAACGGATCGGCGACCCGGACCTCGACATCCGCCCCTCGCCCGGTCAGGGCGGCGAGCCGGCGGGCCAGCCAGCCGCAGAGCGCGAGGTCGTGGGACGCGACACCCGCACCGCCGGCGACCGGGGACCCGACCAGCAGCACCCGGTCGGGGTCGGGACCGGACCCGTGGGCGATCGGGGGGTCGGTGGGGTAGGCGAGGTCGCCATCGGCGCGCAGGCGCGACCGCAGGATCGTGCTGGCGGGCGGACCGGCCAGCCAGCGGGCGACGGTCTCAGCGACCGCCACCGCCCCCGCCTCCCCCGCCGCCGCCGGAGAACCCCCCGCCGAACGATCCCCCCGAGAAGCTGCTGCCCCCGCTGCTGCTCCAGCTCGAGCCCGACGAGGACGAGGACTGCATCGGCGGGCTGGTCCCGCGACTGAGGCCGGAGAGCATGCTCGAGAACTGGTACGCCTGGAACGGCGTCGTGCCCGCGTACCAGTCCAGCTGCTGCCCGGTCTGCTCGAGCTGGATCTCGAGCTCGCGCGCCCAGGAATCCTCGATGCCCCAGATGACGGCCCAGGGCAGCAGCTTCTCGTAGAGCTTGACCAGCTGCCGCCCGTCGCCGACATCGATGCGCTCGGCACCGGTGGCGCTCTGCAGCACCGCGAAGCGGTCCTTCTCGGCCAGGTTCAGGTACATCTGCATGCCCAGCAGATAGTCGACCGTGGATGCGCCGTGCGGGCTCAGGGTCGGCTGCTTGCGCGCCGCGAAGACCGCAGCCCCCACTCCGACCGCCCCTCCGAAGAACGCGAACATGCCGAGCACCACGCCCATGAACCCGGATGCCGCGGAGCCGACGAGCCCGAGTACCGCAGCGATGACGACGACCGCCAGGAGCCACCTGCTGCCGCGAGTGGCCGCCGCGGGCCCGAGGTACCCGCTCGCCTCGATCGCGGACGGGAGCGCCGCGACGACGGGGCGCAGATCGTCGGCGAGTTCGACATCACCGGACCGCTTCAGATCGCGGGCCGTACCGGGTGCCGCTCCCGCACCGAACAGCGCGTCGACGACCGCCTGCTCCCAGCTGTCCAGGCCGGTCGGGTCCACCAGCTGCACGGCGTAGTCCGCACCGGTGGCGTCCTCCACGGGGTACCCGAGCAGGCGGATCCGGCGCTTGACAGCCAGACTCACCAGCTGCGCCTGGAGCGCCGTGCCCCGGCGCTGGATGAGTTCGGCGGCAACCATGACATCGAGCCCCTTGGGCACCGAGTACTGCGGAACGATGAAACCGGTCGGGACCGCTCGTCGCCGTTTCGTGGCGACGGATCCGGCGACCCCGGCGACGAAGGCGACGATGCCGCCCAGTAGCGAGGTCGCGAGAGCCCAGGCGGGCGGCGGGTCCAGGTCGATCGGGTCGAGGGGCACGTAGGGAGCGTTCGGGTCGTAGGGCGAACCGCCCTCGACCTCCTCGCCCTCGACGAAGGTCCCCGCGAGGAACGCCACCACGATGGCCAGGTTCTCGCGCGGACCCAGGTTCGTGGCCGAGGCGCGCAGCTCCGCTCCGCCGTCGACGGTCTGGGTCGTGCTCACGCCGGAGGGGCATACCCGGGTCGAGCCCTGCGGGCCCGCGTAGCAGCTGTGCCCCTCGCCCAGCTCCGCCGCGAGATCGGGCCCCACGAGCACGGTCGCGCTCACCTCGCCGAACGGCTGGTCCCATCCGGTCCCGTTGACGTCCCAGTAGAACTCGTCGTCGCCGGCGTCCGCGAAGGCGCGGATGGTGTCCACCTGCGTGTAGTGGATGACGTACGTCGTGGCCCCGTGCTTGAAGGTGTCGTCGTCGATGATGAGCACCGTGAAGCCGCCGTCGGACTGCACCTCGTAGTAGATGTCATCGCCGTTCTCGTCCGTGATGCCCAGCACCTGCGTATCGAGCGGCACGTCGCCGTACCAATCCGGGATCGAGCGGATGATCCCGCGATTCTGATCGAACGACGGGAACAGCGCCACGGCGGTCTCGATCACGTCGAGGCGGGCGTGCTGATCGGGTGCACGGGTCAGCGTGTACTGCGCGTCGAAGGAGACGAACTCGAAGTCGCTCGTGTCGCCCTCGCGCGCGCTCCAGCCGGGCGCGTCGGGCGCGTGAGCGGATGCCGTGGCCGGGATAGCGGGCGCCAGCGCAAGCACGATCGCCGCCAGTCCCGCGAACACACGTCGGGTCACCGGCATGGATCGACCCTAACCGCCCAGGGGCCGCGGCGCGCGTAGGCTCGTGCCATGACGGTGTCCGGCATCCCGCGTCGCGCGAGCCTCGAGGTGCTGCGCGCCGAAGCCACGGACGAGCTCGCCACCGTCGTCTTCGAGCGGCTGAGGGCGGGCGAGGACCCGTGGGCCTTCATGGAGCTGCTCCCCACGGTTGACGAGCTGGTCGTGCTCACGTTGCGCGCCGAGCTCATCGAGGCGGACCACGGTCGCATCCCCGGCCCCGACGTGGACTACCGGATGCTGCGACAGATCGCGCTGGCCTATCCTCCGCTCACCTCCACGGTCTGGGACATGCTGGCCGACCCGGATCGGGTCGTGGCGGAACGCAGGCCCGCGTGAGCGCGCCCACGGGCGCCGCTCCGACCGGTGCGGGCAACGGCGCGACCGCACTGGCCGTGATCGAGTTCGCCGCCGATGGCCGGGCGACCGGTCATCGCATGGCGTCCCCCGACGAGCCGCAACTCCTGGTCTCGGACCTGGCGGCCACGCGCGGCGACGGCATCTTCGAGACCATCAGCCTGGGCGGAGGCCGGGCTCAGGCGCTGGAGCCGCATCTCACGCGCTTCGGCCACTCGGCGGCCATGCTCGACCTGCCCGCTCCCGACGCCGAGGTCTGGCGCGCGGCCGTACTCGCGGTTGCCGATGCTATCGGCCCGGTCGACGAGGGCTTCGTCAAGATCGTGCTCACGCGCGGAGTTGAGGGCGCCGACATTCCCACCGGATGGGCGTTCGGCGCGGTATCGCCGGAGTTCACCGCCGCACGCACCGAGGGTCTGCGCATCGTCCTCCTGGATCGCGGCTACCGTCACGACATCGCACAGACCTCGCCGTGGCTCCTGGCCGGAGCGAAGACCCTCAGCTACGCCGTGAACCGCTCGGCGTTTCGCGAGGCCGCACGGCGCGGCGCCGACGACGCGCTCTTCGTGAGCAGCGACGGCTACCTGCTCGAGGGCCCGGTCTCGACGCTCATCCTGACCTCGGGCTCGCGCATGCTCACGCCGCGCACGGACCTCGGGATCCTCGCCGGCACGACCCAGTACGACCTCTTCGAGTTCGGTCGAGAGCGCGGATACGAGACCGCTTATGAGTTGCTGACGCCCGCCGACCTGACGACCGCGGATGGCGCGTGGCTCGTCTCGAGCGTGCGACACGCGGCCCCGGTGCGCGCGGTGGACGGCGTGGAGCGGCCGGTCGACCGCGCGCTGTCGGATGCGATGAACGACTTCCTGCGCGCCCGAACCGAGTAGCCGAGCGGGCGAGACCTGCGACCAGTCGAGCTTGCCCGCCGGCCTTGCCCAGATCACGACCGGCGCTCTTCCGACGGCACGACTCATCAGGGCAGCAGATCGAGCATCTGGGGTCGGGCCTTCATCGCGTGGATGACGAGTTCGTTGCCGCTGTCGAAGACGAGTACAACGGTCTCCAAGAGCCGCCCCTGGGTGTCGAACCCGAGACGGAGCTGTCGACCGGGATCGGCATCGTCCAGGTCCTCGATCCAGAGGGCCCAGGTCGCTGCGTGGATGGAGTCCTCGGAACTGATCCCATGCTTGCGCGCGGAAGGGTGGACCTTCACGCGACGGACGCGGCCAGCGCGTCACGGATGACCTCGGAACGCGAGCGGCTCTCGCGCGCGGCCCGCGCATCAACGACGGCGAGTTCGTCTGCGGTCAGGCGCACAGCGATCACCTGGGACGGCTCCGCACCGCGACCAGGGCGACCGCGACCGCGCCGCTTCAGCACCTCGACGTCGTAACCCGCCTCCGCCTCGGCGGCCCAGGCGGCAATCTGCTCGTCGGTGACGGGCTTCCCGTTCATGGTCTCAGTCACTGGAATATTGTATAACGATTCTACTGGTTCACGGACCGGATCGGCCCACGAACCCGAAGGATCGCTTAATCACGAACGGCCCCGAGCCGAAGCCCGGGGCCGTTCAGTAACCGACTCGGCGGGATCCCTCGGCCGGCGGTTGTGACACCGCCCGCTCCGGGCGCCTCATCGATTGACCACGACACTACTCCGCTGCCGCGCGGTCGCAAGACGTGAAGTCTCGCTAGATAGTTGAGACTTCGGGGCCGGCACCCGCGCGGCACGGCCTTTGCGCTGCGGGGCGATCGAGTAGAACTGCGGGGAGGCCCGCGGGACCGTCGGCGGGGCCGCTCAGCACCGGGCCGTTAAATACTGGCGGCGGTGACTCCTCTGTGGATCGAATACCCCCGTATGCCGATCCGCTGGGTGAGGAGATCACCGCCGCCGCTAGTCCCCCAACTAGTGCACTCATGAGAATGCCAGGTGACCCCCGGCGCGTCTGCCCCCAGTGAGAGTGTCCGCAGAAAGGCGGACACATCGGGGTACAGGAATCAGGGGCGACGATCGCGGCCCGACGGGCCGGAATGACGACGCTGCCCTTCGTTTGAGACGGGCACCGCACTCACCCAAACGATCGCGGCCCGAAGGGCCGGAACCAGGACACTGCCCTGCGTTTGAGACGGGCACGCCCGGCTCAAACGAAGGGCCCCCGATTCCGCGTTCCACCTGACCGAAGCCGGGCGGTTCGTCGAGTCCCGAGGGCCCTTCTGTTACTTCGGGGCTTGCGCCCCTCAGTGATGAAGACGTTACCGAGCCGTGACAACACCGCGCAAGACGTTAAGTCTCGCTAGATAGTTGAAGGTTCCAGCGCGTCGCCCAGAAGCGCCACGAGCGCCTCGAGCTGCACCGATCCCGCGGCCTCCTCAAGGGCGGCCTCCCCGTCGAGCGCGCGCGACGCGAGCCCGGCCTTCGAGTCGATGAGCTCCGAGATCCGGCCGTCGATGGTGCCCGCGGCGATGATGCGCCAGGCGGTCACCGGAAGCTCCTGCCCGATGCGGTGCACCCGGTCGATCGCCTGGGTCTGCTCGGCGTTGGTCCACGACAGCTCGGCCAGCACGACGTTGGAGGCGACCTGCAGGTTGATGCCGACGCCGGCCGTCAGCAGCGAGCACACCGCGACCTGCACCTCCGGGTCGTTGGTGAACGCGTCGATGGCCGCGGTGCGCGCCTTGGCCGTCTGCTCGCCTCGGATCGACACGGTCTTCACGCCCGCGTCCGCGAAGTAGCGCTCCGCCGCATCCATGACGTCGATGTGCTTGGCGAAGAACACCACCTTGCCGACGTTGCGTGCCAGGTTGACCGTGTAGTCCGCGGCCGGCGTGGCCTTGGCCTGGCCGATGCGACGCACCATCGTGAAGACGTTGTCGCCGCTCTCGGAGCCCTTGGACTCCTCGAGCTCGGCGGCGGCCACCAGGCGGACGGCATCCTCGTGCTCCAGTTCGGGGCGCGCCGCCGTGAGCCGGCGGTAGCGCTCCACGAGCCGAGCCACGAGGGCGTCCTCGGCGGCCCGGATCGAACGCCCCGACTCGCCCTCGAGCTCGACCGGGATGTCGGCGATGCGGCGCGCAGGGATGTCGGCGGCGACGTCCTGCTTGCGCCGGCGGACGATGCCCATGTCGATCACGGCGGTGCGCGCGGCCGCGAAGAAGCCCGGATCGCCCGGGCTCAGCTCGGTGTCCTCGAGCTTCTTCATGAGCCGGGGCAGCGGCTTCTTGTCGTCGATCCAGCCCAGGTACTGCCAGATCATCCGGAAGTCCTCGATCTGGTTGATGAGCGGCGTTCCGGTGAGCGCCACGAAGAGCGCGTTCGGCTGCGCGGCGCGGATGCTGCGCGACAGCGCGAGCACGTTGCGCGAGCGCTGGGACTCCTTGTTCTTGATGAAGTGAGCCTCGTCGACCACCATGCCCTTGAAACCGCGGCGCGAGAGCCAGGCGACGTGCCGGTCGAGCACCTCGTAGTTGACGATCACCACGTCGGCGAACGCGTCGATGTCGTCGCCGTCGCCGTGCACGACCGTGGGGACGCGCTGCGGCGTCCACTTCTGCACCTCGCGCGCCCAGTTGACCTTGACCACGTTGGGCACGACGACCAGCAGCGGGTAGGAGCCGGTGGCCTCGGCCGCGAGGAGCGCCTGCGCGGTCTTCCCCAGACCCGGCTCGTCCGCCAGGAGGTAGGTGCGGTGACCCGCGCGTGCGCTCTCGATGAAGCGCGCCTGGTGGATCATGAGCTCGAGAGCACCGGGGGCGTCCAGCGACCGGGGAGCCGGCAGGTTCATGGTCGCCGCTCCCCCGCCCGCGCCCGTCTCGAACGAGCGGAAGAGCGGTTCGATGAGCTCCCAGTTCGCGAGTCGGCCCGCGGTCGTGGGGGCGGTCTGCGCCGCGGAGAAGTCCGGCGCGAGGAACGGATTCGACATCTGGTACTGCTTGACCGACTGGGGAACGACCTGCTTCTCGACCTCGGGCGCGACGATCGGCGCCTCGGTCACGACCACGAGGTCGTCGGGCGAGAGCTCGGTTCCGGCCTCCAGGAGCATGCCCCTGCGCACCTCTTGCGCCGCCGGGCCCAGGGGCGCGGTGTCGGTGAGCAACTGGATGAGGCTCGTGTCGCGCGCGGCGGTCTTGGCCATGATGGTCGCGATGCCGTCCAGGCGGGTGAGCTCCTTGGTGCGCTCGGCGTCGGTCAGACCCGGGTCCGCCTTGATGCGCGCGCGCTCCTCGCGCACGAGCACGGCGACGACCCGGAACCGGGTGCGGTTGCTCGGGCTCACCTTGCCGCGCTCGGCCGAGTTCTCGATCGTGCGCACCGTGCGCGCGAGCACGGGGATGATGCCGGTCTCGTCCTGGTGCTGCCGCCGGCGAGTCTGCGCCGCCGGGCGCTTCCCGCCCGTGCGCTGACGCTTGGCGGACTGGCCGGATGTGGCCATGTGGCTCCTCGGTGAAGCCGCCGCGGGTGCGCGTGCACCGGGCGGTTCGGTGAACAGTGATGCGGGCCCTGGAGCGACGGAAACCCGTGCTGCCCCGAAACCGGCTCAACCGGCGGGACGGACCGTACCCCGATCATACCATCGTGTACCCCCGGTTAGGCTCGGAATGTGATCGCGCTCACGTTCCGGGCACTGGTCCGGACCTGGCCGGCCCTGCTCGCATGGTTCCTGGCCGGCTGGGCGGTGCGCCTGGTGATGCTGCGGATCGCGGGCTGGGTGGGCGAGAACGTCGACCCGCTCCTGGGCCAACTGATCCTGCCGATCGCCGTGCTGGCGCGCCTCGCGAGCTACGTCGCGATGTTCCTGGTGCTGAGGGCCGAACTGCCCCACTACACCCGTCTGGAGAACGTCGCCGATCGCGCCGAGCCCGGACCGCCGGCCGGCTTCCTATCGTCCTGGCTGTCCACGGTGGGTGCCGCGGTGGTCCCGTTCTTCGTGATCTACGCCGCCTGGGGCCTCATCAACGAGGACGGCATCGCCTACGCGCGCGCGGCCGTCGACGTGCTCAACGTCGAAACCGAGGGCACCGCCCTCGACACCCCGTTCTCGTGGCAGACCGTGTCGATCGTCGTGGTCGCATTCGCCCTGCGCCGAGTGATGGCCCGCTTCGCCGCCAAGCTGCCCGGCTGGACGGGTCTCGTCGCGGTGTACCTCGAGGCGGTCTGGGTCTTCATCGCGGTCTCGTTCATTCGCGACCTGCTCATCGGGCTGCCCGACTGGTTCGCGACGCGCCGCATGTTCGCCTGGGCGGTGGACGGCTGGGCGTCGCTGCGCGAGTCCATCCCCGCCATCGACTGGGTCACCGAGGCGTGGGGCTGGATCACGCGGCAGCTCGGCGAGGCGGTCTTCCAACCTCTCGCCTGGCTGGCGCTCGCGGCGATCGTGCTGGCCGGGACACTGGTCGTTCCCCGGAGCCCGAGCCGGGGACGTCTCGCCGCGGTCGGCAAGGCCGCCACGCGCCGGTGGGAGGCGGTCGGACCGCGCACCCGTCGCATCCTGATGTGGCCCGTCAACGGACTGCGAGAGCGCTGGGAGCCCATCGCGAGCGCTTTCCGGCTGGTCTGGCGCGCCGGTCCGGTGGTCATGGGGGTGTACGTCCTCGCCTTCGGCGTGCTCACCGTCGGTTCGGAGTGGCTGCGCTACGCGGTGTATCACCTGCTCGGTCCGCACGAACTGCGATGGTGGATCGCCTGGGACGAGCCCATCGGGCTCGCGATCGACGTCGTGATCTATCTGCTGCAGCTGTGCCTCGTGGCGGCCGCGTACGACCGGTGCCTCAAGGCGCTCGACGAGCGGGTCAGTGCTCCAGAAGCAGAACTCGCTCAGGCAGGAACGCCCCGCGGGTGATGTAGAGCCGGGCGTCCTCGGCGACGCCCTCCGGCACCACGAAGACCGCCTCCCAGGTGAACCGGCCGCCGTCGGAGAGGGTGCAGTTGGCCTCCAGGTCGCCGCTCGGGTAATAGTCGATGTCGCTGCCCGATGCCACGTCCCAGGTGCGCTCGCCCGAGGGGCCATCCGCGGCGAGCTCCGCATCGCAGCGGAACACGTCGTCGGGTAGGCCCGTGGCGTCCACCTCGATGAGCGCGGCGACCGCCTCGGTGCCCTCGATGAGACCGACCTCGCGGCCCACGGAGCTGTCCCACGGGACGATCGTGTAGTCCGTCAGCGTGAGGGACACGGGGGGCGCCGGCGTGGCGGTGCCGTCCTCCGGCAGCGGCCGCTGCGGAACGAACTGCCCGGCCTCGCCCAGCGGGACGACAGTCCACGTCGGAGCCTTCCCGGCGTAATAGGCGAACCAGGAGACCGACGCTGCGGCGACGAGCGCGCCCGGGACGATCACGATCAGGGAGATGAGCGCCCAGCGGTTGCGACGCAGCCACGCTCTCACGAGGCCACCCGGGCCGGCGGGAGGATGGTCACCGAGCGCTCATGCTCGAGCGAGCCGAGGTCCAGGTGCAACTCGGCCACATCGTCGAGGAAGGCGTCGGCATCGGTGCCGATGCGCAGCACCGCATCGTCTGCTCCCGGCAGTTCGAGCACCGACTCGGGCAGCTCGACCAGGATCGATCCCGCCCACGGCAGACCGGGCTGACCCGAGGCGCCCTGGTCGAGCGCGTCCAGGTCGGCGCGCGTGCTGAGCACGTAACGGTTGGGTCCGATGCGGAGTCCCGCTGTGATGCCGCCGCGTTCGATGCGCCGCTCGAACTGCAGGTCCACCACGAGCCACACCCCGTCGGTCGTCCCGATCCACTCGGGGGTCTGCACGCGATCCGCCAGGCGCACGCGGGTGACGGTGACCGAGAACGCCCGCAGGTCGACCGGGACACCCAACTCGCGCACCTCGGTCACGTAGGAGGACTGCATGAGCTCCTCGGAGGGCACGAGCGTCGAGATCCCGAGGGCGGCCGCGAGCAGGACACCCCCGGCGGCCATCGTGCGCCCCCTCATCGCTCCCCCACCGTCCGGATGGCGTAGCCCGCCGGCTCGAGGATCCAGAGCAGCCCGTACCCGAGGGTCGACTTCTGCGGGACCCCGTCGAACAGGGCGATGCGCAGCTCATCCCCCGGCTCGATCGACCCCCGCGGGATCGTCCAGACCAGCAGCAGCTCCCGCTCCAGGCCGGGATTGAGCTCGGGCAGCGTGGTGCCGTCGGCGGCGAGCACGTAGTCGATGGGCACGAACCCGGTCGACAGGTTCACGCCATCGATCTCCGGGACGAGGTAGCCGCCCAGATCGCTCGCACGCGCGGGCTCGGCGGTCGTGTTCGTGAACTCGGCGCGCACCACCAGGTAGATCTCGGCCGGATCGCCGGGCAGCGGGTCGGGCGCGTCATAGCCGGCCGGGTGATGATCCATGGTCAGCCATGCCTCGCCCACGCGCACATCGAACCGGTGCGTGTGGAGCACCTGGTTCGCGGCGTACTCGGGCAGCACCCGGCTGCGCAGCTCGACCGTGTCCCACCCGCCGAGCGGCCAGGCGATGAGCGCGGCGAGCACGACGGGCGCCACGATCCAGACCAGCACAGGGATACGGCGAAGACGCCGCGCGATGCTCACCTGCGCGCGTCCTGGTCGTTCGCGTCCACCTTGACGAACGCGGCGGCAAGTACGAACACGATGATCGCCAGGTACTGCGCGGCGACCCAGAGCGGCCCATCGAAGGGGATCGGGAAAACCGGGTTCCACCCCACGGCGATCGCGATCAGCAGCGGTATCCACCACCAGTGGCGGGCCTGAAAGGCGAAGAACGCGACGATGAGCGCGAGGATCGACACGACGTAGCGGATGACGATGAAGCCCTCCGACTCGATGAGCGCCACGCCCACGAGCAACGCGATCCCGGCCAGGATGCCCGGCGCGAGTGCGATACGACGGGTCGCCTTCCGCCCGTAGCGGTCGCGATCCGGGGTGGCAGCCATCACCTCCAGGGTAACCGGGCATTGCCGGGGCGTTCGCCGCTCGGTTAACCTGGCGCCGCATCCACCACGACCCCGGAAGGAGAGCGCCATGGGATTCTTCGGCGACCTGCTGAACTCGGCCAATCAGGCGTTCGGCGGAGCGGACTCCGAGTTGCTCGCGAACGGCCAGCTCGGCCGCGGCGAGGTGCTCGCGGTCGACGCATCGGGCATGACCCTGCAGATCGGCAACGGTCTCGTGGAGCGCAAGTGCACGCTCACGCTCAACGTCATGCTCGACGGCAAGCAGCCCTACCAGGTGCAGGTGAGTCAGCGCATCCAGGAGGTCTACATCCCGCAGCTCTCGTCGGGTGGCGCCGTCGTCGCGGTGCGCGTGGACCCGAACGACCCGAACCGGGTGGCGATCGACTTCGACTCCCCGGTGCCCGAGGTGAGCCTACCCGCGAGCGAGGGCCACAACAGCGCGGCCTGGATCCTCGAGAACGGCAAGCCGATCACCGTCGTTCTCGTGGCGAACGCGCCCATCGGGGTCACGAACGCCAAGGGCGACCCGGTGCAGGCGCTGACCCTCACGGTCGCGACCGGGGTGCCCGAGCCGTACCAGATCCAGGTGGGCAACGCGGTTCCCGCGTCGGCGCTCCCGCTCGTGTTCCCCGGCTCGAAGCTGCACGCCAAGCTCGGCGACGGCCCGAATGACGTGGTCGTGGACTGGGCGGCCGGGGCGGTCAAGGAGTAGGTCGTTCCGCGGTGGGCTCCGCGCCGCGCCCGCGTAGCATCGGAGGGTGAGCGACGACGCTGCCCTCGAACGATTCCGCGAGCTGCTGCGCATCCCCACCGTCTCGCGCTCCGACCCCGCCGAGGAGGACCGCGCGGCGTTCACCGCGTTCCGTGACGCCCTCTCGCGGCTCTACCCGCTCGCGCACGAGCGCCTCGAGCGCGAGGTCGTAGATCACGAGGGCCTGCTCTACCGCTGGCCCGGCACCGGCGGGGGCCCGGCGAGCGTGCTCATGGCGCATCACGATGTGGTGCCCGCCGACGGGCCCGGCTGGACTACCCCGCCGTTCGCCGCCGAGCGGGACGGCGACCGCATCCGTTCGCGCGGTGCGATCGACGACAAGGGGATGCTGGTCGCCCTCCTCGAGGCGGTCGAGACTCTCCTGGCGGCCGACTTCGCCCCCGTTGCGGACGTCTACCTCTACTCCGGCGCCGACGAGGAGACCCGCGGGGCGGGTGCCGCAGCCGCTGCGGAACTCCTGCGATCGCGCGGCGTGAGCGTCGGACTCGTGCTCGACGAGGGCGGTGCGGTCGCGGGCGACGCGTTCCCTGGCGTCACCGGACCGGTCGCCTATGTGGGGGTCGCCGAAAAGGGCATCGCGAGCATCCGCCTGACCGTGGAGAAACCGGGCGGGCACGCCGCGACGCCTGCCGCCAACGGCGCGACGACGACGCTCGCGCGCGCGATCCTGCGGCTCGAGCAGAACCCGGCACCCACGAGCCTGACCGCCCCTGTGGCGGCCATGCTGCGCGCCATCGCTCCCCTCGCGACCGGGCTCCAGCGCACGCTGTTCTCCCGCCCCGAGATCTTCCGGCCGTTCCTGGTGCGCGCACTCGCCGCGCGCGGCGGTGAGGGGGCGGCGATGGTGCGCACGATGCGAGCCGTGACGAGGCTCACCGGAAGCGCGGCCGACAACGTGATCGCCGAGCGTGCGACCGCCGTGGTCAACACCCGCATCGCGATCGGGTCGAGCGTCGACGAGGCGGCGGAGCAGATCCGCCGAGTGGTCGGAGACGACGTCCGGGTCGAGGTCATGGGCGGGAGCGACCCGTCCCCGGTCTCACCCGATGCGGGGCCGGCGTGGGAGGTGCTGGTCTCGGCCATCCGCGACACTTTCCCCGAGGCCACCGTGGCGCCCTACGTCATGCTGCAGGCCAGCGACAGCCGCCGCTTCACCGGCATCAGTTCCACCGTGTACCGGTTCCTGCCGTTCGAGCTCGCGAAGGCCGAGCGCGCCACCCTGCACGCCGTGAACGAGAGCATCGGCATCGACAACTGGCTGCGGGGCATCGTCTTCTTCGAGACCCTCCTGCGGCGACTCTAGACCGGAGCCCGGTGCTCGCCGGCTCAGGTGCCGGGAGCGCGGCGCTCAGGTGCCGGGAGCGCCGCGCTCAGGTGCCGGGCGCCGTGCGCGCGATCCAGTCGTCCAGTTCGCTCGGCTCGTCGGTCACGATGCCGTCCACCCCGTACGCGGTGGCCTGGCTCCAGCGCTTCTGCGAATTGAGGGTGTAGAGCAGGATTCCGAAACCTGCCTCGTGCAGGTCGGCCACGGCATCCGGGTAGGTCTCGAGCGACCACGGCGAAGTCATGATCGCGATCGCGCCGTAGAAGGCGACGAGGCCCACCGGGTCCTCGGGCAGATCGCGCCGGATGATGACGCGCGGGATGCCGGGCGCCGCCTCCCCGAGGTTGGCGATCGTTCCGAGGTGGAAGCTCGCGAACACCACGCGGTCCTGCACGCCGCGCAGGTAGATGTCGTCGAGGATCCCGGCGATCTCCTCGCGCGTCCAATACTCCTTGAGCTCGACGAGCGCCGTCGTCCCGGGGGTGGCGGCGAGCAGGTCGAGGAACTCGCCCAGGCGCGGGATCCGCGTCCCGACGAACTCGGGCGCGTACCAGGAGCCCGCGTCGAGCGCCAGGAGCTCGTCCAGGGTGAGGTTCTCCACACGCCCGGTGCCGTCCGTGGTGCGGTCCACGGTCGCATCGTGCATGAGCACGGGTTCGCCGTCGGCGCTCAGCTGCACATCGGTCTCGACCACGCGCAGTCCGTCGGCGAAGGCGGCCTGGAACGCGGGCATGGTGTTCTCGGGGGCGTCGGAGCGATCGCCCCGGTGACCGGCGACGAAGGCGGGCTCCCCCGGCTCGCGCAAGGGCTCCATGACGTCGGGTGCGGCCTCGGCTGCCTGCGGGACGATCACCAGAACGGCGACGGCCGCGACCGTGATCGCAGCGGCGAGGCACTGTCGTCGCCAGCCGGTGCGCGGTGGCGATCCGGCTGCCATCGGGTGCGTGGTCGCCATCGACCGGCCTTCTGAGTCAACCTGCGGGGGTGCCCAGACTGTAGCACGACCGTTACCGTTTCGTTACTTATCGGGCGCCCCGCCTCATGCGGGTGAGGTTGACCAAATGCAGGAGATTCTCAAGCCCGGCTCGAAAAAAGCCCGTGCTGGCAGGGGACTGTCACCCACCAGGCGAAAATCTCCTGCATTTGGTCAAAAGCATCAGATGAGGGCCTTGGTGTGCCAGACGGTCTTGGTCTCGACGAACCCCAGGATGCGGCCCAGCGCGCGGTCCGGGATTCCGGGCTCGGGGCGCACGATGCGCTTGAGGGTGTCGGCGCCGGAGACCTCGAGCTCGACCCAGTCCAGCCCGCCCGCGCCCGTGAGGTCCAGCGCGTTGACGTCGGCGTGCGAGGCCAGCCATGGCGCGATCTCGGCGGGCGACCCGGTCAGGATGTTCACAACGCCCCCGGGGACATCGCTCGTCGCGAGCACCTCGCCCAGGCTGATGGCGCTGAGCGGCCGAGCCTCGTCGGCGATCGCGACCACCGTGTTGCCGGCGACGAGCGCCGGCGCGATCGTGCGGACGATGCCCAGCAGACTCCCGCCCTTGGCGCCCTGCGGGGCCACTGTGGCGACGACACCCGTGGGCTCGGGCACGCTCAGGTTGAAGTACGGGCCCGCAACCGGGTTCCCGGCGCCCGCGACCTGGGCGAACTTGTCGCACCACCCCGCGTACCAGACCCAGGTGTCGACTGCCTCGTCCACCTGCGCACCCGCGGCCGAGGCGCTCACGCCCTCGGCTGAGGAGATCTCGTCGACGAACTGCGCGCGGCGCCCGTCGAGCAGCTCGGCCACGCGGTAGAGCACCTGCCCGCGGTTGTAGGCCGTCGCACCCGACCAGCCGGACACGGCCGCGCGGGCGGCGACCACCGCATCCCGCGCGTCCTTGCGACTGGCCTTGGCCGCGTTGGCCAGGAACGCGCCCTTGCCCGACACGACCTCGTAGGAGCGCCCCGATTCGCTGCGCGGGAAGGCTCCGCCAATGTAGAGCTTGTAGGTCTTGGGGATGGTGAGGTGACTCACTTCGACGCTCCGCTCTTGAGGTAGGCGCCCAGACCGTGCCGGCCGCCCTCGCGGCCGTAGCCCGACTCCTTGTAGCCGCCGAAGGGGCTGGCCGGGTCGAACCGGTTGAAGGTGTTCGCCCAGATGACGCCGGCGCGCAGCCGGTCGGCCATGGCCAGGATCTTCGAGCCCTTGTCGGTCCAAATGCCGGCCGAGAGACCGTAGGGCGTGTTGTTGGCCTTCGCGATCGCCTCGGCGGGCGTACGGAAGGTCAGGACCGAGAGCACCGGCCCGAAAATCTCCTCCCGCGCGATCGTGGACGAGGTCTCGACCCCCGTGAAGATCGTGGGCGCGAACCAGAAGCCGTTCTCGGGGATCTCGCACGGGGCGCTCCAGCGCTCCGCGCCCTCGCGCTCGCCGATGTCGCTCAGCGTGCGGATGCGCTCGAGTTGCTCGGCCGAGTTGATCGCGCCGATGTCGGTGTTCTTGTCGAGCGGATCGCCCAGCCGCAGGGTCGAGAGCCGGCGCTTGAG
Source organism: Microbacteriaceae bacterium (assembly GCA_019638805.1). GTDB lineage: Bacteria > Actinomycetota > Actinomycetes > Actinomycetales > Microbacteriaceae > JBDSKH01. The sequence goes on from JAHBTA010000002.1 coordinate 225,793, forward strand.
CCGGTCGATGACCTCGTCGTGCACGTTCTCCTGCACGAGCAGACGCGAACCCGCGCAGCACACGTGGCCCTGGTTGAAGAAGATGCCGTTGACGATGCCCTCGACCGCCTGGTCGATGGGGGCGTCGTCGAACACGATGTTGGCGGCCTTGCCGCCCAGCTCCAGGGTGACCTTCTTGTGGGTGCCCGCGACCGTCTTGGCGATCTCGCGCCCGACCGCGGTCGAGCCCGTGAAGGCCACCTTGTCGACATCGGGATGCCGCACCAGCGCCGCGCCCGTGTCACCCGCGCCCGTGACGATGTTCACGACCCCGCGCGGGAGCCCGGCCTGCTGCACGATCTCGGCGAACAGCAGGGCGGTGAGGGGCGTGGTCTCGGCCGGCTTGAGCACGACCGTGTTGCCCGCGGCGAGCGCCGGCGCGATCTTCCAGGCGAGCATGAGCAGCGGGAAGTTCCACGGGATGATCTGCGCAGCCACGCCGAGCGGGCGGGGGTTCGCGCCGAGTCCCGCGTAGTCGAGCTTGTCCGCCCAGCCCGCGTAGTAGAAGAACCACGCGGCCACGAGCGGGACGTCCACGTCCCGGCTCTCCTTGATGGGCTTGCCGTTGTCGAGGGATTCGGCGACCGCGAGCTCGCGCGCGCGCTCCTGCACGAGGCGCGCGATGCGGAACAGGTACTTGCCCCGGTCGGAGCCGGAGAGCTTCGCCCAGCTCTTCTCGTAGGCGCGCCGGGCGGCCGCCACCGCGGCGTCCACGTCGGCATCGGATGCCGAGGCGATGGTCGCGATCTTCTTCTCGCTCGAGGGCGAGATGGTCGTGAAGCTCTTGCCGCGACCCTGGACCCACTCGCCGTCGATGAAGAGGCCGTAGTCGGTGCGCACCTTCAGGATGCTCGTCGACTCGGGTGCGGGCGCGTATTCGAGGAAGCGCCCGTCGGCGGGCTCGATGTCCTTCATGTCTCTCCGATCAGTCGATCGTCACGTAGTCCGGGCCGCTGTAGTGGCCCGTGATGGTCTTCTGGCGCTGCAGCAGCACGTCGTTGAGCAGGCTCGACGCCCCGAAGCGGAACAGGTGCGGCTGCAGCCACTCCTCGCCCACGGTCTCGGCGACCGTGACCAGGTAGCGGATCGCGTCCTTCGACGCGCGGATCCCCCCGGCCGGTTTGACCCCCACCTTCTCCCCCGTGAGGCGGTGCCAGTCGCGCACGGCCTCGAGCATGAGCAGGGTCACCGGCAGGGTCGCGGCGGGCTGCACCTTGCCCGTCGAGGTCTTGATGAAGTCGCCGCCCGCCAGGATCGCCAGCCACGATGCGCGGCGCACGTTGTCGTAGGTGTTCAGCTCGCCGGTCTCGAGGATCACCTTGAGACTCGCGTAGCTGCCGTCGGTGCGGCGACAGGCTTCCTTGACGGCGACGATCTCATCGAAGACCTTGCCGTACCGTCCCGCGAGGAAGGCACCGCGGTCGATGACCATGTCGATCTCGTCCGCACCGGCCGCCACCGCGTCTGCGGTGTCGGCGAGCTTGACCCGCAGCGATGCGCGGCCGCTGGGGAACGCGGTCGCGACGGCCGCGACCGAGATGAGCCCGTCATCCGGGTCGCCGTGAGCCGCGCCGAGCGCCTCGATCGCATCGGGCACCTTGTCGCCGTACACGCACACGGCCGCGACGCGCGGCGTGGCGGCGTCGGACGGGTCCGGGTTGACGGCCTTGGCGACGAGCGATCGCACCTTGCCCGGCGTGTCCGCACCCTCGAGCGTCGTGAGGTCGATGAGCCGGATGATGCGGTCCAGCGCCCACGCCTTCGAGCTCGTCTTGATCGAGCGCGTCGCGAGCCCCGCGGCGCGCTGCTCCAGCCCGACGGCGTCGACGCCGGGGAGGCCCTCGAGGTTCTGCCGCAGGGCCTTCTCGGTCAGATCGCCCCCGAGCACCTGCACCGCGCGTTCGGCCGGGGCCAGCGTCGCGGGTGCGGCCGCCGCGGGAGCCGACTTGTCGATGGTCATTCGTCCTCCAGAAGGGCGTTCGCCGTTGCCTCGTCGCTGATCAGGACCGTGCACAGCCCGCTCGTCACGACCGCGCGTGCGACATCGTGCTTGCGCTCGCCGGCCAGCACGCAGATCGCCGTCCGAGCCGAGCGCAACTGGTCCAGGCCCAGGCCCACCGTACGCTCATCCAGTCCGGGATCGACGATGTTGCCATTCGCGTCGATGAAGCGCCCGACCACGTCGGCGACCGCGCCCTTGCGGACGAGTTCGTCGATGTCCTCGGACGCGAGATAGCCGCTCTCGACGAGCACCGAACCGCGATCGGCGGCACCCGCGCTGAACAGATAGGCGGAGGCGCTCGCGGCGAGCGCGAGCACGTCGGCGACCGTTCGGTCCGCCTCTATGGCGCGCTTGGTCTCCAGCCGCTCCAGAATGGCGGGGCTGGGCAGTAGCACGGCCTGCCCCCCGGCGCGCTGCGCGATGGTCGACGCCATGCTGGCCGCGGTCCCGGGACGGCGGTTGAGGCTCACCGCCCCATTGATCTGGACGACGTTGACGCCCGTCGCCCAGCCGGCGGGCATGCGCTCGGCGACCTCGTCGAGCGTGCGGCCCCAGCTCACGCCGAGAGTGCGCGGGACGGGCCGGAGGCTCGTGAGGTGATCGGCGGCGGCCTGCGCCACGCGGGAGAGAACCCCGGATGCCTGCTCGGGCACCGGGACGATGACGGCGTCGTCGAGCCCGAAGCGCTCGCACAGGCGCCGCTCGAGGCCGAGCCGACGGGCGCGCGGGTGCACGATCTCGATGCGCACGATGCCCCGCTCGCGCGCCTGGGTCAGCAGCCTGCCGGCCTTCCAGCGCGAGATCTTCAGCAGCGCGCCGATCTCGTCCTGCGTCTTGTTCTCGTCGTAGTAGAGCTCGGCGACGCGGACCGAGAGCAACTCGTCGTCGCGTTCCATGCGTCCTCCGCTTCCGACGGTAGGCCGACTTCGCACGCCCTGCAACATCTGCGTGGTCAACTGCTCATATGAGCACGGGTCTCGCGCTCACTCGCGCGGCCGCGCCCCCGCCTCGAGGAGTTCGCGATACCGGTCGAAGAAGCCCTGCGCGTCCACCTCGTCGATAACTCGGGTATTGGGCGCGTTCCGGCGCTCCTGCCGGTCGAAGAGCGAGTACCCGCGGGTCAGCTCGCTGCGGGTCTCCACCGCGACGAAGCACCGGGAGTCGGCGCGGATCAGGTCCGGCTCGACCATGAGCATGGCCGTGAGCGAGTCCGGATGCGTGCTGCCTTCGATCCCGACCCTCGCGTTGTACTCCTTGTTCGGGGTGTCCAGCGCCGTGAAGAACGCCGCGAGGGGCGTCGGGATCGCTTCGAGGACATCGAGCTGGTCCTGCGTCCAGGTGGCCTGCGCGAGCGTGAGGGTCCAGGTGACGACCGTGACGTCGAAACCGGCCCGCAGCACGATGTCGGCGGCCTCCGGGTCCACGTAGAAGTTGTACTCGGCGGCCGCCGTGACGTTGCCCACCGAGTTGTCGCAGCCGCCCATGATCCAGAGGTGACGGACCTTGGCGGGCAGGTCGCGATCCAGCAGCACCGCGGTCGCGATGTTGGTCAGCGGGCCGATCGCGAGCAGATCGATCTCGCCCGGGCTCTCGTTCACGAGGCGCACGATCGCCTCGCTCGCGCCCTCGTCGCTCGGGCCCTGCGCCGGTTCTGGCCACTCCCGGTTGCCCTTGCCGTCGCCGTGCGCCTTCGCCGCGTACCAGGGCCTGGCCATCGGGACGCGTGCGCCCAGGTGGACGGGCACCTCTCCCCCGCGGCCCGCCTGATCGACCGTGATGAGCGCGTTGCGCACCTGCTGGTCGAAATCGACGTTGCCCGAGACGATCGTGATCGCCTCGAGCTGCGCGCGCGGATGCAGCAGCCCGACCAGCAGCGCGAAGCTGTCGTCGGCTGCGGTGTCGGTGTCGATGATCATGCGGACCATGCCATCCCCTTTCGTCATGGCGTCGCCCCCGGCTGCCCCACCACGGTCGGCTCGGTCGGGGAGTGCTCGATCCCGTCGATGCGGCGCGGCTCGGTGAGCGTGAGGGTGAGGATCAGGCCGGCCGCCGCCACCACCCCGGCGAGCACGAACACCCCGGTGTAGCCGATGATCGGCGCGAGCCAGCCGGCCAGGAGCGGGCCGGCGATGAAGAACGGCGCGAGCAGGGTCGAGGTGGTGCCTAGGTAGACGCTCGTCGAGCGGGTCGGCGCGTACTCCATCGACATGTTCGGGTCGGCGATGATCGTCACCGCGTTGGCGCCGCCCAGCGCGACGAACACCAGGACGTAGACGGGCAGGCCCTCCGCGAGGATGGCGCCCGTCATGCCGGCCACCAGGAGCACCCCGCCGGTCACCACGACGGTCTTCCAGCCGCGCGCGGCACCGAGCAGACTCAGCACGAAGCCCAGGATCGCCTGCGAGAGGATGAAGACCGCGGCGAGCAGTGCCGCATCCGAGGGCCGGAGGGGACCCTCGATGCCGTCCACGACGACGAAGCCCATCGCCATCGTCGCCAGGGCCAGGAGCGCGCGGGCGAGGAGGAACCGGCGGTAGGGCCGGTCCCGGCGCAGGATCCCGGGGATCTGCACGAGCGTCTCGCGCAGCGGATGCCGCGGCTCGGTCAGCGGGTAGGGCTCTTCGCGCAGGAACGAGATGAAAACGATCGACAGGAACGACAGCCCGAAGCAGATCCAGAAGCACAACTGGTTTCCGAGCGGGAAGGGCAACTCGCGGATGAGACGCTCGGCCACCAGCGCCGCCGTGAACCCCAGCGCCCCGCCCAGCAATTGCGAGACCGCGTAGTACCACCCGCGGCCCTTCGTGAAGGCCTTGGCGATGAAGTCGCCGTACACCGGCCCGATGAGGCCGGTCGTGACCGCATACCCGCAGAACGCCACGAAGAACAGCGCCAGCACGACCCCGTCGGGGATGGTTCCGATGGTCTGCGCGACGATCGCGATGGCCAGGATGCCCACGCGTTCCGCGATGACGATCGCGAGCATGGCGGGCTTGCGGCGCGGACGGCCCTGCACGAGGTGCGCTCCGATGAGCTGCGGCAGGTAGTGCCCGACCGCGTAGATCGCACCGAGCAGTCCGACCAGGATCGCGCTGTCGCTGAGCCCGCCCACGAACGCGGGCAGGATCGTGGTCTCGGACAGCAGCGAGATCGCGAACGCAAAGGTCGCGCCGTCCAGGATGAGGAGCGCGAGATTGCGCCGCTGGTAGCCGTCCATGGTGCGCACGTAGTCGGGCGCCACCGCGGCCAGTCGCGCGACATCGGCTCCTACGGCCACACGGCACCGGCCCTGTCGTCGCGGATCAGGTTGCGCAGCGCCTGCACGGCCGTGCCCAGGAGCCTGGCCATGTCTGGGTCGGTGTCCTCCGTGCCGTCCATCCACATGCGCATGACGCCGCCCGCGCGCACCCGGTGGATGCTCGAGATCACGAAGATCGCGGCCGCCTCCATCTCCGAGGAGATCGCGCCACCCGCCACGAAGGACTCCCACCTGCGGTGCAGCTGCGCCGCCATGGGCATGCGGTCGGGCTCGACCTCCCCGTAGAACGAGTCCTTCGACTGCGAGACCCCCAGCCGGTAGGGGTGGCCGAGCTCGCGCGCGGCGTCCGCGAGGGCGAAGACCACCTGCGAGTCGGCGACGGCGGGGAACTCCATGGGCAGGTAGTGCGAGGTCGTGCCCTCGTCGCGGATCGCCGCCGTGATGACCGCGAGCTCTCCCGAGAACGAGTCGGGCTGCATGGCGCCCGAGGTGCCCACCCGGATGAAGGTGTCGGCGCCGATCTTGATGAGCTCCTCGACCGCGATCGAGGCGGAGGGGCAGCCGATGCCGGTCGAGACCACGCTGACCTTCTCGCCATCGAGGGTTCCGGTCCAGGTCTCGTACTCGCGGTTGCTCGCCACGAGCTGTGCGTCGTCGAAGAGCGCCGCGATGGGCTTGCACCGGCCCGGGTCGCCGGGCAGCAGGACGTACCTGCCCACATCCCCCGGTCGCAGCTGGATGTGGTGCTGGGGCTCCTCGGACGCGCTCACGCCGCGGCCGCCTTGTCCTGGGCGATCATCTCGCGCATGCCGGCGATCGCCGCGGCGAGCAGGTCGTCCAGGGGCAGCTGCTCGAGCTCGGCATCGGTCATGGGCGCCTGATCCCAGTGCCCGAAGATCTTCATGATGCCGCTCGCGCGAACGCGCAGGGTCGCGGCCACGATGTACAGCGCCGCGGCCTCCATCTCCGAGCAGATCGCGCCCCCGGCCATCCACGCGTGCCAGCGTTCCTCGAGCCGGTGGGCCACCGGCATCCGGCCCGGCTCGTGCTGGCCGTAGAACGAATCCTTGGACTGCGAGATCCCCACGTGCACGGTCTTGCCCGTCGAGCGCGCGCCGATCGTGAGGGCGCGGGTCAGCACCGGGTCGGCGACGGCCGGGAACTCCATGGGCAGGTAGTGCGAGCTCGTGCCCTCGTCGCGGATCGCGGCGTTGATGACGCCCAGGTCGCCCACCTGGATGTCCGGCTGCATGGCGCCCGAGGTCCCGACCCGGATGAACGTGTCGGCGCCCACCTTGACCAGCTCCTCCATGGCGATGGCCGCCGAGGGGCAGCCGATCCCCGTCGAGGTGACCGAGACCTTCTCTCCGTCGAGGTAGCCCGTCCAGGTCTCGTACTCCCGGTTCTTCGCGACCAGCTTCGCGTCGTCGAAGAGCGCCGCGATGAGCGAGGACCGCCCCGGATCCCCGGGCAGGAAGACGTAGCGTCCGACCTCCCCCGGCGCGATGTCGATGTGGTGCTGTCGTTCGGTGACGTTCATGGGTGTCCTCGGTTACTTGCGGGTGAAGCCGTAGATGATGGTGAAGGCGATGAAGCCGAAGAAGGTCAGAGCCGCGATCGCGAAGAGCGTCGTGACGAACGCGCCGCTGAACACGATCTCGCCCGACAGGCTCCAGGTCCCCCGGATGATCGAGTAGACCGAGAGCCCCACGATGAGCACGGCTCCGAGCCCGCCGATGATCCAGTCGCGCACGCGGACCCGCACCTGGCGGTACGAGGTCTTGTGGCCGTCGGAGCCGAAGCCCCGCGACTCGAGCGAGATCGACAACTGCTGGACGCGCTCGATCGCCCCGACGAAGACGGGAACGAAGCTGGGGAGAACCGCCGAGAAACCCGTGCCCTTCATGCCGCGCGACTTCTGCGCGCTCATGATGACCCCGAACTCGCGCTGGAAGACCGGAATCAGCTGCAGCGTCATGGCGAGCATGAAGTTGAGCGTGTACGGCATCTTGAGCTTGGCCAGACTCGTGAACAGGTCGCTCGGGTGCGTCGTCATGACCATGACGAGCGCGATGATGAGCGACGCGACCACACGGCCGAGCAGCACGAACCCGTAGTAGAGCCCGTCCCCGTAGAGCGAGAGCGGTCCGATGCTGCCCGCGAGCGTCCACGGCCGCTCGACCGCGGGCGCGATGATCTGCAGCGCCAGGAGCGACGAGCCGATCGGGACGAGGATGATCATCGCCTTGAGCAGGGGCTTGAGCACGCCCGCGACGATCCCCAGCAGGAAGGCGAAGACCGCCATAGACGCCAGGATGAAGATGTTCTGGGTCGAGAAGGCCAGCACGATGTAGCCCACCACCCAGACCAGCTTGGCGATCGGGTTGATCCGGTGGATGACCGAGTCGCCCGGGATCATGGCGATCGGCAGCGCGGTGGTCATGGTCATGGTCAGGCCCCCTTCCGGGTCGAGGCGGAACGCCGTGCGGGACGCGAGCCGCCCGCTCGGGTGGCGATGTCATCCGCCAGCTCATGCGGCGTAAGCGCGACGGGACCGCCCAGCGGGACGACCGTCTCGAGTGCGATCTCGGTGATCTGCGGAGCCTGCAGATTGGTCTGCAGCATGAGGGACTCGTCCGCGAAGACCTCGCGCGGGCTGGCGTCCGCGATGATGCGCGTGTTGCGCATGACGACGACGCGCTCGACCACGTCCGCCAGCAGCGGCATGTCGTGCGAGACGCACACGACGGTCGTGCCCTCCTCGCGCAGCCGGCGCATGAGGTCGTTGATGATGTGCGTGGTCTGGTGGTCCTGACCGGTCGACGGCTCGTCGAGCACCAGGATCGGCGGCCGCATGGTGACGATCGAGGCGATGCCCACGAGCTTGCGGATCGGGAAGCTCACCCGGTACGGGTGCTCCTCGACGTAGTCCTGCAGGCCGAAGAACTCGACCGCGTTCGCGACCCGCTCCTCGATCTCCTCCTCGGGGACGCCAATGTTGCGGGGTCCGAACTGCAACTCGTCCGCGACCGTGCGGGCGAAGAGCTGGTGGTTCGGGTTCTGGAATACGTAGCCCACGTGCGGCGCCATCTCCTGGACGCTGCGACCCGCGGTCTCGATGCCGTCGACCACGACGCGCCCCGCCGTGGGCTTGAGCAGCCCGTTGAAGAGCTTCGTCAGGGTGGTCTTCCCCGAGCCGTTCTGGCCGATGATGCCGACGATCTCGCCGTGGTCGATCGTGAGGTCGACACCGTCGAGCGCGACGACGTTGCCCGTCGGGTAGACGAACCGGGCGCCCTCCACCCGGATGGCGGGTCCTGTGGTGTCCTCAGCCACGAGCGGCTCCGATCATCGTGCGCACCTGCTCGACCGCGGGCGCGGTGGTCGTCGGGGTGGGGCCGGTCCACAGACCGCGAGCGCGCAGGTCGTCGGCGAGCACCGCCGCCTCGGGTGCGCGCAGACCGAGTGCACCCAGCTCCTTCACGCGGGACAGGATCTCCTCGGGCGCGCCGTTCATGACGATGCGCCCGTGATCGATCACGATGACCCGGTCGGCGAACTTGGCCATGACCTCGACCTCGTGCTCGATGACCACGACCGTCATGCCCGCCTCCTTGTTGAGCTTGCCCGCGATGCTGAAGACCTCCTGCTTCCCGATCGGGTCGAGGTTGGATGTCGGCTCGTCCATGATGAGAATCTGCGGCTTCATGGCCAGCACGGCCGCGATCGCGAGCCTTTGCTGCTGACCGCCGGAGAGCCCGAGCGGCGAACGCTCCTCGAAGCCCTTGAGGCCGACGAGTTCGAGGGTCTCGGGGATGATGCGCACCATGTCCTCGTACGCGATGCCCGCGTTCTCCAGGCCCAGCGCGACTTCCTCGGCGGCGGACAGCTGCGACATCTGGAACTCGGGGTTGTCGAAGACCATCCCGACGATCTTGGCCATCTCGCGCACCGGGTACTCCCCGACGTCGAGACCGCCGACCGTGACGGAACCCTCCAGGGTCCCGCCGAGCATGGTGGGGACGACGCCGTTGACGCACAGGCCGAGCGTGGTCTTTCCGGCGCCGTTGAGGCCGAGGATCGCGACGTACTCGCCCGGCATGATCTCCAGGTCGATGTCGCGAAGTGCGGGCTCCTCGGTGCCCGGGTAGTGATAGGTGACGTTGTCGAAACGGATGATGGGGTCAGTCATGGGTCTCCTCCGGGTGAGGGGCGGCCGTGGTCGATCGGCCGCCCCTCCGCTCGGGTGTCGGTCGGTCAGGAACCGGAGCCGGCGGTGATCGCGAGGAAGACCACGACGATCAGGACGCCGATGACGATGCCGGCAACGGCAAGGAGGATGCCCTTGAGGGGCGTCGCCTTGACGATGTCGATATCGGCGGTGAGCGACTTCGGCAGGGCTTCGATGATCGCCAGCGCCACGAAGCCGCCGATGATCTTGTCCGCCAACGAGGTCAGGATGTTCGAGGAGAACACCGATCCCACCAGGTTCTGGCCGACTGCCAGGAAGGTGCCCGTCAGTGCGTCCGCACCGTTGCCGGTCGCGCCGCCGAAGACCAGGACGATGATCGGGGCGGCCACGATGGTGCAGGCGACGGCGACGATCACGTTGAGCAGGAAGAACTTCGGGATGGTGCGGCCGAGGCCCCAAGAACGAACGCCGTAGCCCCACAGCAGGGCGCCGACGACGTTGACGATCGCGAACGGCAGGCTGACCGGGCCGCTGATGAGCGCGGAACCCGTGTTGGTCAGGACGCCGACCAGCGCGCCCCACCACGGTCCGAGGACGATGGCGGAGATCGCGGTGCCGATCATGTCGAGGTAGACGGGCAGGCGCAGCGCCGACGCGATGTAGCCGCCGACGATGTTGAGGGCGACGCAGACCGGGACGAGGGTCACGATCAGCGTCGTCGGCAGCTTCGCCCGAGCGGTCTTGCTCTTCTTGGGCGTCGCTGCAGCGGGGGCAGTGCTCATGATGTTGCCTTTCGGATGGAGTGGAACGGACGATCGCCGGCGGCTCTGCCGGGGACCGGGCGAGGGAGCGGGGATGGGTTTCCCGCTACCGTCTGCGCTCTCGTGGAGCGTTCCGTCCTGCCGCGGACGGACGTGGTGGGCGTCCCGGCGGGTGCGTTTCCCGTCAGGTTCGCGGAGGTGAGCAGCCGGTTCAAGAGCGGAACGCATCTGTGAGGAATCGGCTGAAGATCTGCGCATCTGCGCGCAATGCCACTCGTGCGTTGGTCGGCTCGTCGCGCCATGGACGCGTGTCGAGCACCATTTCGCCGAGCGTGCGCTCCCCCGCGGTCTCGACGTGCACGGTGCCGTCGACGACCTCGGTGAGCACCTCGGGGTGCACGAGCGCGGCGATGCACAGCGCGTCGTGCACGGGCGCGGTGGCCCGCACCGCGGCCGGATCGTCGGGGTAGTGCTGGATGCGGTGGCGGATGAGCGCCGCCGATCCGGTCGCCGCCGGGGTCCCGACCGCGTCGAAGGCATCGCAGTCCTCGAGGCCGAGCTGGGCGCTGTGGGTCGCATCCAGGGGAAGGATCAGTACGTCCCGGATGCCGGCGCTCAGGACCGCCTCCGCGGCCTCCGGATCGACCCAGAAGTTGAACTCGGCGACCGCTGTCACGTTGCCCCAGCCGCGCGCTCCCCCCATGATCACGAGCCGCGGGATGCGCCCGGCCAGTCGCGGCTCGGCCCCGAGCGCGAGAGCGAGGTTGGTCAGAGGCCCGGTCGCGACCAGAACGATGTCGTCGCCGCCGTCCGCCATGAAGCTGTCGATGAGGAAGCGCACCGCGGATTCGGGTCGGGCGGGCGTCGTCGAGGGCGCGAAGTCGAGCTCGTTGACCTGGAACTGCGGGTCGTCGCCGTTGAGGATGTGCCGAGGGATGGGCATGTCCGGGCGCACGATGGGCCGGTCGGCTCCGGCGAACGCCGGCACGTCCGACCCGATGTGGTCCAGCACGCGCAGCGTGTTCTCGATGGTGTACTTCAGGGCGACGTTGCCGTTGACGGCGGTCACTCCCAGCAGCTCGAGCTCGGGGTGGCAAGCCGCGGCGAAGATCGCCACGGCGTCGTCGGTTCCCGTGTCCACATCGAGGATCAGCCGGGTGGTCATGCGCTCTCCTTCTCCTCCGCGGATGCCGCGCTCGTCCGCGTCATGCGCGTCACGACACGCAGTTGGCGGCTGTCGATCCACACGTCCGAGTACTCGATCGCCCTCCCGTCGGCGAGGAAGGTGAGCTGCTCGAGGTACTGCACCGGCATCCCCGGATCGAGTCCGAGGGCGTCGGCGACCTCGCCATGCGCCACGACCGCGCTGAAGCTGCGCCGCGCGCTGGCGATCGGCAGGCCGTACCTGCCCTCGAGAGCGCCGAAGAGCGTCGTGATGGCGAAGTCGACGGTCTCGAGGCCCGGCGCCAGGTCCAGTCGGACGTAGTTGTGCAGGAGCGCGATGGGACTCGACCCGGTGCTGCGCACGCGCACCAGACGCAGCGCGAGCGCGCCCGGCGCGAGTTGCAGTGCCCCGGCGACATCGGCGGGTGGAACGACCGCCTCGGAGGACAGCACGCGCGTGTCGAGGGGGATCCCCTGGCTCGCGAAGTCCTCGGAGAGCGTGCTGAGCCGCTCGCCTCCCGGATCGGCGGCCGCCGAGGTCACGAAGGTCCCGCGTCCGGGGATCTGCGTCAGCAGGCCCTCGTCGATGAGGGTTGCGAGCGCCCGCCGCAGCGTGCCACGGCTCACGCCGATCTCCTCGGCGAGCTCGGGTTCGGGGGGCAGGCGGTGATCGCGAGCGAGGTCTCCCGAGACGATCCGGGCTCGGAGCGCGTCCGAGATCTGGGCGTGCAGGGCTGCGCCGGCCTCTCGATCGACGCCGCCCAGACCTGGCCCGAACTCGAACATGCGCGCCATCAGTAGCTCACCGCCGCCTCAGCGCCCGTCACGAGCTGGATGCCAGCGCTGGTTCCGAGCAGCGTCGCACCCGCGGCGATCAGGGCCACCGCCTGGTCGTAGGACTTGATGCCGCCGGAGGCCTTGACCGCCGCCCTGCCCGCGGCGCGCTCGACGAGGTAGGAGATGCTGTCCGGGTTGGCGATCTCGACCGCCCCGCTGCTGGCGTTCTTCAGGTAGGCGGCCCCCGCATCCAGAGCAAGGTCGACCGCCGCGTCCCGCTCGGCCGGGGTCAGCAGAGGCAGCTCGAGCATGACCTTGATCGGCACGCCGCACGCGACGACCGCGGCGATGTCCTCGCGGAAGCGGCGGTGGTCCCCGCTGCGCAGCCAGCCCACTTGCACGCCGATGTCGAGTTGCTGCGCGCCCAGGCGCACGAGCTCCTCCGCCTCGCGAGCCTTGCCCTCGGTGGTCATGGCTCCGCAGATCGGGAAGTCGAGCGCGGAGGCGACCTGCACTCCCGTGCCGCGCAGCTCGGAGGCGACCACGTCGACCCATGATCCGGCGACCATCGCGGCGTTGAAGCCGTGCTCGACCGCCTCCCGCGCGTGGGCGATCACGCGCTCTCGCGTGGTCCCCGCCTCGATGAGCGTGTGCTGGATGTGGGGCGCCAGCTCGGCAGGGCTCTCGATGCGGATCGGGTCGGTCATGAGGAGTGCTCCCTGGCTGTCGCGATGAACGCGTGCAATTCGGACCGCGTCGCGAGCGCGGGGATGACCTCGGGCACCGTGACCGCGTGGGCCCCCGCGGCTGCGGCGAACGCCGCCGCGTCTGCGAGCGGCATGCCCTCGACGATCCCCACCGCGAGCGCCGCCGTGAACGCGTCACCCGCTCCGGTGGTGTCGACGACCCGATCGACCGGCACGGCCGGGACGTGGACGCGCGAGCCGCCCTCGTCCACGATCGCGCCGTCCCCGCCGCACGTCACCACGACGGCTCCCGGATACCACTCCCGCAGCCGATCCAGGCAATCGTCAAGGGGGGCATCCGGGGCGCCCGCGTCGCCGTTCCCCCCGGCGAGCATGGAGAGCTCGCCGCGGTTGGGGGTCAGGATGTCGGCCAGGCCGATGAGATCCCTGTCCTCCACCGCAGGTGCGGGGTTCAGCAGTACGGGCACGCCGCGGTCGCGAGCCAGTCCGGCTGCACGACGCGCGACGGGGACGGGCACCTCGAGCGAGATCACCAGAAGGCTCGATCGTCCGATGATGGCGGCGAAGCCGTCCACCTCCTCCGCCGCGAGAGCGCCCAGGGCGCCGTCGGCGATCGTGATCCGGTTCTCGCCCGAGGGGTCGACGAGGATGAACCCCGTCATGGTCGCCTCCGGCGAGTGCACCACCGCGCTCGCGTCGACGTCCTCCGAGGCCCAGAACTCCAGCGCGGACTCGCCTGCGGCGTCCGGCCCGATGGCGGTGAACAGGCTCGCCTGGGCTCCGAGGCGCCGTATCCCGACGGCCTGGTTCGAGCCCTTGCCGCCGTGCCCGCTCGACAGGCGGCCGCCCGCGACGGTCTCGCCCGGGCCGGGCACCCGTGGCACGGCCATGGTGAGCCCGACGCCATAGCCGCCGACGACTGCGATCACCTGTGACAACCCTGTCTCTGGACAAACGTGTACAAGGGAAACTAGGAACCCCGCGTGCGGGGGTCAAGCGCTTCGCGCCGCTGTGCTCACATGAGCAACTGCGGCGATGGCTGAGCAACGCTTGAGCGTCCGGATACGCGCTCGCGCGCGCATCCGAGCACGGTGCCGCCCCGCTACGCTGTGCCCATGGCCTCCCCCGCACGACCTCCCCTGCGCATCGTGGACGCGGTCGTGGCGGGCGTCATCGCCCTCCTGGGTGCGCTCATCGGCGTGACCATCCTCGCCTTCGTGGGCCAGCTCTCCGCGCTCTCCGCCCTGTGCGAAGGCGTGCAGGCAGACGGGCTCAGCTGCAACGCGGGCTACCTCGGCGGCATCACGGTGCTCGGCATGGCCATCGTCGTCTTCGCCTGGGCGCTCACCGCGGGCTTCGCGCTCGTGCGCATCATCCAGCGCCGGATGGCGTGGTGGCTGCCCCTCGTGGGCATCGTCGCGATGATCGCGGGCTTCTACCTCGTGGCGCTGCTCGCCGCGGCCTATCAGCCGGCCGGCTGAACGGGTTTCGGCGCCACGTCGTCCTCGACGAAGCGCGGCGCGCGCAGCACCACGAATGCGGGCACCGCGAGCAGGGCCGTCGCGAGCAGGAACCAGAGCGCGAGCGTCCACCCGCCCGTGACCGACAGCAGGATGCCCGCCACCAGCGGGCCGAGCATCCCGAGGCTGTATCCGATGCCCTGGACGAATCCGCTCAGCGCGATCGCGCCCACGTGCGTCCGGGACCGCAACCCGATGAGGGTCAGCGCGAGCGGGAAGAGCCCGGTTCCCGCGGCGATGAGGAGGACCCACAGCACGGGCACGACGGATGGGATCACCAGCATGCCCAGGTAGCCGACGACCAGCCCGGCGACGGCGACCCCGGTCATGACGAGCGCCCAGCGCCTGGCCAGGAGGGGCACCAGGAACGACGCGGGGATGCCGTAGAGCGCGAAGAGGCCGAGGACGAGGCCGGCTTGCGCAGCATCCAGGCCGGAGAGGTCCACCAGGAGCGAGGGCAGCCAGGCGAAGATCGCGTAGAAGTGGATGCTGGAGAGCCCGAACAGCAGGCCGATCGACCACGCGACGGGTGAGCGCAGCAAGCGCCCGCCGATGCCGGCGTGCTGCGCCTCGACGGCCTGGGCGCCCGTATCGAGCCGCTCGACATGCCGGCCGTGCGCGATGAGCTGGGCGACCCAGGGAATCACGGCCACGACGCACAGCACGACCCAGACGCCGACCGATACGCGCCAGCCCGCCGCATCGGCGAGTGGGACGGCGGTGGCGGGCGGCAGGGTCGCCCCCAGGGCGATGACCGTGGCGTAGAGCGAGGTCATCCCGCCGACCCGATCCGGGAAGTAGCGCTTGACGGCCGGGGGCAGCAGGACGTTGCCCACCCCCGCCCCGAGCAGCGCGAGGGCCGTACCGATGAGCAGCACCACCGGATCGTGCGCGACCGCGCGCACGACGTGCCCGACGCCGCCGATGAGCAGCGACGCGACCAGGGTGGTCTCGAGCCCGAAGCGCCGCGTCGCGGGCGGCGTGAGCAGCCCGGCGAGACCGAACAGCACGGGCGGCGCCGTCCCGATGAGCGCGAGCATGGTGGCGCCCAGCGGGATGTCCGGGTCGATCCGGTCGAAGAGCGGCGACACCGCACCCACCGCGAGACGAAGGGTGAGCGCGACCAGCACGATCCCGCCGAGCGCGAGCAGCCGACCGCGCAGGAGAGGACGGCCCGCGCCGCCCGGACCGCCGCCCGTGCTCATGCTGTCGGGTTCGGCCGGGCGAGTCACCCGACGAGCCTAGCCCCGGGTCGACCCCGGCTCGGACGCCAGCAGCTCGCGGATGCGCGCCGCGTCCGCGTCGAGCTGCGCCACGAGGGCGGCCGCATCCGGGAACCGGTTCATGGGCCGGATGCGCTCGACGAACTCCAGCTCGATGGTCCGGTCGTAGAGGTCCAGTTTCCGATCCAGCAGGTGCGCCTCGACCTGGTGCTGGGGCACGCCCTCGAAGGTCGGGTTGTTGCCGATCGAGACCGCCGCCCCGTGGCGCTCGCCGTCGACGATCGCCCAGGAGGCATACACGCCGTCCTCGGGCAGCAGCCCCTCGATGTGCGGATCCAGGTTCGCGGTCGGGTAGCCCAGCTCGCGCCCGCGTTTCTCGCCGTGCACGACCTGCGACCGCACCGAGGGCGGGCGGCCGAGCACGCGCGCGGCCTCGCGCACGCGCCCGGACTGCACGAGCTCTCTGACCCAGGTCGAGGATGCGCGCCTGGGCGTCCCCGCGTCGTCCAGGAGGAGGTCCTCGATCACGACGACCTCGAAGCCGTGCTCTCCCCCGAGCGCGCGCAGGTCCTCCAGATGCCCCGCCCTGCGGGAGCCGAACCGGAAATCGCTCCCGGCCAGCACGACGCGGGCGTGCAGGGCGTCGACGAGCACGCGCCGCACGAACTCCTCGGGCTCCCAGGCGGCCACCGCCGGCGTGAACTCGAGCACGAGAGCCGCCGCGACCCCCGCCGACTCGAGCAGCTCGACCTTCTGGTCCGGGCTCACCAGGTCGGGCGGGAGCGGGAGGTCCGGGCGGATCACGCTGAGCGGATTGCGATCGAAGGTGACCACGGCGGGCACGTGCCCGGCGGCGTCCGCGCGAGCACACAGCTGCCGGATGACGTCGCGGTGGCCCAGGTGGACCCCGTCGAACTTCCCGACCGTCACGGCGGATGGCCCGAAGCCGTCCGGGACGCCCTCCACGCCGCGGAAGACCCGCATCATGCCTCCGCGCCGGCCCTGCGCGCTCGCAACCACAGCAGTCCCAGCACGGGCAGCACGAGGGGAACGAACAGGTAGCCGGCGCCGAAGACGCTCCACACCGTGGCCTCGCGGCCGAACGGCTCGACCGACTCCAGCCCCAGGGCACCGGGCGCCAGGACGCTCAGCGCACCGATCACGACGACCCCGGCCAGCTCGAAGCAGATGGTGGCGAACGCCACCCGGTCCCACCCCAGCGCGAGCGCGATGGTCGCCACGATGTACACGACGGCGGCGAGTGCCGAGAGCGAGTAGGCGATGGGCGCGTCGCCGAACCGGTCGATGATCTGGAACGCCGACCGTCCGGTCGCCGCGAGCGCCAGGACCGCGTAGACCGCGACGAGCACGCGTCCCGCCCCCGAGTTTCGCCTGGCGGATGCAGTCACGTGGTCCAGAGTACCGGCCCGCGTCAGGCCAGTTGGACGGTCCAGATCTGGTGCATGCGGTACGCCATGATGGCGACGGCGAGTGCGCCCACACCGAGCACGACCGTGCTCCAGCGGGACTTGTCCAGCAGCGCCCACAGCACCGCGAGCGACGGGATGATCGCCGCGGTCACCAGGTACAGCCAGAACTCCAGGGGCGACCCGGTCGGGGTGTTGCCCACCGCGGGGGCGACGAGGGCGATCACGATCTGCGCGATCACGAGCACCTCGACCGCGACAAGCGAGAGGATGCTGACATCCGACGGCCGCCGCCCCGCCAGTCCCAGCCCCACGCACAGCAATCCCGCCGCGGTCGCCACCGCGACCAGCACGATCGTGTAGCCCAGGATCACCGCAGCACCTCATCGCTCGGGAAGTTGACCAGCACGCGGGCCTGGCCGTCCCGCACCTCGACCAGCCCGGCGAGGACACCCGCCGGGGTGATCGCGGCCACGACGGGGGCGTCCGCGACCTCCAGCCTGACACGCTTGCCGTGCGCGAGGTCGACGGCGCGCTCCGCGTCGAGCCGCGCGACCGGGAAGAGCTGTGCCGCGATCGAAGCGGGGGTGCGCAGGGAGGCGGGGGCGATGTCGTCGACGGCCACGGCATCCGCCACCTCGAACGGGCCGACCGTCTCGCGGCGCAACGCGGTCAGGTGGCCGCCGACGCCGAGCGCCGCGCCCAGGTCCCGCGCCAGGGCCCGAATGTAGGTGCCGGAGGAGCACTCGATGACCGCGTCGAGGTCGATCACGGCGCCGCTCCTGCGCTCGGCGAGCACCTCGAAGCGCGAGACGGTCACCTCGCGCGGTGCCAGCACGACCTCCTCGCCCGAGCGCGCGCGGTCGTAGGCGCGCCTGCCCTGCACTTTGACCGCCGAGTAGGTCGAGGGCACCTGCGAGATCGTGCCGGTGAGCGCCCGGATGCCCTCGTCGATGTGCTCCCGCGCGACACCGCTCGCGTCGGCCGTCGCCGTCGGCTCCCCCTCGGCGTCGTCGGTGGCGGTCGAGATCCCCAGCCGGAAGGTCGTGGTGTAGCGCTTCCCGAGGCCCACCAGGTGGGTGAGGAGCCGCGTCGCGCTTCCCGCGCCGAGCACGAGCAGGCCGGTGGCCATCGGGTCGAGGGTGCCCGCGTGCCCGACCTTGCGGGTCCCGATCGCGCGGCGAGCGCGCGCGACCACGTCGTGGCTCGTCATGCCCTGCGGCTTGTCGACGAGCAGGATTCCGGTCGGGTTCACCGGGCGCGGGCGGGCTCGACGACCTCGCCCGGGTACGGGAACCAGCGCAGCTCCTCGAAGCCAGCAGGGGTCTGCGGCATCCCGAGCGGCTCGCGCGGGTGGGCTCGCGCCTCCGCCAGCACCGCGCGCGCCTCGTCCAGGTAGTGGGCCAGGTCGTGGTGCTCGCGTCGGCGCCGGCGATCCGGGTAGCGCATGGTGCCGTCGGCGTAGTCCACCTCGCGCAACGACATGGGCGGCCGGATCGCGCCGGCCTCGCGGTGGCGCCAGAGCCCGGTGTCCGGTTCGAAGCGGTAGCTGGGCAGCAGCGCGGCGCCCTCGGCTGCCACCAGCCGGACGGCCCGGATGATGTAGTCGAAGGTCTCGTCGTCGATGAAGTAGTTGAAGTTGACGCGCACCCAGCCCGGCTTGATGCCCTCGCACGCGCCGCCCAGCACCGCGAGTTCGATCGCGCGCGAACGCTCGGCGTCGATGCCGAGCAGTCGGTGCCCGTACGGGCCGGCGCACGAGCACCCACCGCGCGCCTGGATGCCGAAAAGATCGTTGAGAACGGCCACGACGAAGTTGTGGTGCAGATAGCGACCGCCGTGCCGGACGACGAACGAGACGATCGAGAGCCGCTCGGCGTCGTGGCTGCCGAGGATCTCGACGCCCGGGGACGCGTCCCAGGCCCGGATCGCCTCGGTCACGAAGCGCTCCTCCCGGCGGCGGATCTCGTCCACACCGACCGCGGCCTTGAGCTGGAAGACAAGCCCGGCCCGGATCGACTCGACGATCGCGGGCGTGCCGCCCTCCTCGCGGTGCGCGATGTCGGGGTGAAAGTCGTGGTCGTCGGAGTTGACGTAGGACACCGTGCCCCCGCCGACCACCACGGGCACCCGGTTGGTGAAGAGCGAGCGCTTGGCCACCAGGACGCCGGGTGTCCCCGGCCCGCCGATGAGCTTGTGCGTCGAGATGAAGACGGCGTCGTAGCCCTCGAGGTCGTCCGCCGGGCGCATGTCGATGTCGACGTAGGGCGCGGCCGCCGCGAAGTCCCAGAACGCGAGCGCATCGTACTCGTGCAGCAAGCGCGAGACCGCCGCGGTGTCGGTGATGATGCCCGTGACGTTGGAGGCCGCGGAGAACGACCCGATGCGCAGCGGCCGGTCGGCGTGCCGTTCGAGTTCCGACCGCAGGTGGTCCAGGTCGATGTGCCCGTCCGGCGACTCCCGGATCGTGACGACGTCGGCGATCGACTCGCGCCAGGCCAGCTCGTTCGAGTGGTGTTCGAAGGGCCCCAGGAAGACGACGGGGCGCCGGTTGGGCGGGATCGCATCCGTCACGTGCCAGGTGTCGTCCAGTGCCGAGGGCACCCGCAGGCCGAGCACCCCGATGAGCTTGTCGATCGCGTAGGTGGAGCCGCTGCCGCAGAACAGCACGACGTGGTCGTCGGTCGCTCCCGTGCACTCGGCGATGATCTGGCGGGCCTCCTCGCGGTAGCGCGAGGTCTGCAGCCCGGTGCCCGAGGACTCGGTGTGCGTGTTCGCGTACAGGGGCAGGACCGCCCTGCGGATGTAGTCCTCGATGAAGCCCAGCGACCGGCCGGACGCCGTGTAGTCGGCGTAGACCACGGGGCGCTGGCCGTATGGTCCGTCGACGACGTCGTCGGCGCCGATGACGGACGCGCGGATCGTCTCGATCAGGTCCATGCCGAGACCCTAACGCCCGCCCTCAGGTGCGCGCGAGATCCCGAAGCATGGATGCCTTGGCCGGCATCGTGCCCTCGATCAGCTCCCGCGCGTCACGGTCGGTGTCGAAGTCGGCACCCATGCGCAGCGCGACCAGGGTGTTGATCATCATGCCCTCGGCCAGGAAGTCGGCCGCCTGCTCGGGCGAGAACCCGCCCTCGTCGCGGAGCACCCGGTACACCTCGAGGAACCCGGCCCGCACGATGGGCCCGACCTCGGGATCGGCACCCAGCATGAAGCCCTGCATGAGGCTCAGCAGCAGACCGCGATCGGACAACAGCTCGACGTAGCAGCGGCCGATGCAGCCGGGCAGCTCGGGTGTCGCGCGCCCCTGCGCGGCGATCTCGCGGCGGAACTCCCGCAGCAGAGTGCCGAGGGAACGCTGGAGCACGGCCTCGAAGAGCGCCGACTTGGTGCCGAACATGCGGACGACGTAGGGCTGGCTCACGCCGGCCGCCTTGGCGACGGCGTCGGTCGTGGTGCCCACGTAGCCGCGCTCGCCGAAGACCCCGGATGCCGCGGCCAGGATGAGTTCGCGGCGCTCCTCGGACTTCATACGCGGGGCGCCGCTGCCCTTCTGGCGCGGCATACCCTCCTTGATCGCGGTCACGCTTGACATGTTATCAGTCGATTACTAGTCTCCGTTGTAATCATCCGATTACAACATACAATTCCGACGGAGAATCCCATGTCCCTCTCCTCCCCCGCCCGGCCCGAGCGGCGCATCCCGTTCGTGCTCGCGGTGCTGGCCACCGGCATCCCGATGTTCATGGCGACGCTGGACAACCTGGTCATGACCAACGCGCTCCCGGTCATCCGGGTCGAGCTCGACGCGAGCGTCGAAGAGCTGCAGTGGTTCATCAACGCCTACACGCTCGCCTTCGCGAGCCTCATCCTCATGGCGGTCGCCCTCGGAGACCGGTTGGGGCGGCGCACCGTTTTCGTCGCGGGCATCGCGATCTTCACGATCGCCTCAGCGCTCGCGGCCCTCAGCACCGACCCGGGTCAGCTCATCGCGGCCCGCGTCGTGCAGGGTCTGGGTGCGGCGGCCATCATGCCGCTGTCCCTCTCGCTGCTCGCCGGGTCGGTCGAGCCCCGGCGCCGGCCGCTCGCGATCGGCATCTGGGGCGGTCTGGCCGGCCTCGGTGTCGCCGTCGGACCCCTCATCGGTGGTGCGGTTCTCGAGGGGTGGAGCTGGGAGGCGATCTTCTGGATCAACGTCCCGGTCGGCCTGGTCGCGATCCCGGTGATCCTGGCCGTGCTTCCCAATGCCTTCGGCGCCCGCCTGCGCCTGGATCTGCTCGGACTGCTCCTCGCCGCGACCGGCGTGTTCGGACTCGTCTTCGGGATCGTGCGCGGCAACGATGCGGGATGGGACAGCGCCGAGGTGCTCGGCTCGCTCATCGGGGGCGGGGTCCTGCTCGCGCTCTTCCTCCTGTGGGAGCGGCGCACCGCATCCCCCCTGCTGCCCCTCCGGCTCTTCCGCGACCGCAGCTTCACGATCGCCAACGCGGTCGGGTTCGGGTTCAGCTTCGGGATGTTCGGGGCGGTCTTCATCCTCATCCAGTTCCTGCAGATCGTGCAGGGCCACAGCCCGCTCGAGGCCGCCATCATGACGACCCCGTGGACCATGGCGCCCATGATCGTGGCACCCCTCGCGGGCTTCGTGGCGCCGCGCGTGGGCACGCGCGCGCTCATCGTTACGGGGCTCGTGCTGCAGGCCGCCGGCCTGTTCTGGCTCGCGGTCACCATCGACGCCGACGCCGGCTACGGTGTCATGCTGCCCGCGTTCATCGCGGCCGGGGTGGGCATGGGCATGGTCTTCGCGCCGTCCTCCACCGCGGTGCTCGCCCACATCGTGCCCGCCGACACCGCGAAGGCGAGCGGAACCAACTCGACCCTGCGCGAGATCGGGGTGGCGCTCGGCATCGCGGTGCTCACCGCGGTCTTCACGGGGGCGGGCGGCGAACTGACCCCGACCGGCTACGTCGACGCGGCCCAGCCGGCGGTCTTCGTGGGCGCCGCGGTCGTGCTGGCCACCGCGGTGCTGGCGATCTTCCTGCCCGCCGGGCGCGGCACCCACCCGCCGACCGGCTCGGTCGAGACCCGGGAGAGCGAGCTCGTCGGCGCCTGATCGGGCGGCGTCATAGGCTCGGGAGCATGCGCATCGCGGTGCTCGGAGCGGGGGCGGTCGGCGGAACGCTGGCCGCCCTTCTCGCGCGCGCGGGGCACGAGGTCGCGGTCACGGCGCGCGGTGAGAATCTCGACGCGATCCGAGCAGGGGGCATCGCCCTGGACGGCGGGTGGGGCGAGTACCGCGCCGCGGTGGAGGCGTCCGAGGACCTCACCCGGCGCCCCGAGCTGGCGCTGCTCGCGACCAAGGCGCAGGATGCCGCGGCCGCCCTCGCCGGGAGCGCGGCGGCCCTCGAGGGGGTCCCCCTCGTGATCGTGCAGAACGGCCTCGGCGGGCTGCGGGTCGCGCACGGGGCGGCCCCGGCATCCCCCCTGCTGGCCGGGCTCGCCCTGTTCGCCGCCTCCTACCTCGCCCCCGGACACGTCACCGTCACCGGCCCCAACCCGCTCGTGATCGGAGCGGGACCCGGCTGCGACGACGCGCTTCTGCGGCGCGTCGCTGCCACCCTGGGCGAGGCGCTGCCGGTCGAGGTCAGCCGCGACCTCGAGGGTGCGCAGTGGACCAAGCTGCTCATCAACCACGTCAACGCGCTGCCCGCGATCACCGGGCTGAGCGTGCAGGAGGTGGTCGCGCATGACGGGCTCCGGCGCATCATGGCCCGCAGCATGCGCGAGACCGCCCGGGTCGCCGCGCGCACCGGGGTGCGCTTCGGGACGGTGCAGGGCGTCCCGGGGTGGCTCATCGGGCTCATCGGGCGTGCGCCCGTGCGGATCGCCGAGGAGTTCCCCCGACTGCTGGCCCGGCGCATGGGGGATGTTCCCAACCCGGGATCGACCCTGCAGAGCCTGCGGCGCGGGCGTCTCACCGAGATCGACTTCCTCAACGGGGCGGTCGTGGACGCCGCGCGCGCGCACGGTCTGGACGCCCCCGTCAACGCGGCCATCGTCGACCTCGTGCATGAGGTCGAGTCGACGGGCGACTTCCTGACGCCCGGCGAGGTCGTGGCGCGCGTCCCCGCCGGCTGACCGGGTCAGCAGCTGTCGGCGAACACGCGCCGGGGCTTATCCGGCTTGGTGTTGTCGATGAGGACGGTCGCCGCCTCGCGCGGCTTCGTCCGCTCGTACAGCTTCTGGGCGCCCTCGTAGCGCTCGGCACGTGCCGAGCCGGGGGCGATCCCGTCGCGCTCGAGCACGCGCTTGGCGCGCACCGCGGGATCCGCGTCGACCCAGATGGAGGCATTCCACAGCCCGCGCAGCTCGGGACGGTTGAGATAGACACCGTCGACGACGAGCATCGCGTCGACCGGCCCGCTCAGCCATTTCGGCTCGATCTGCCGGTCGCGGTCCTCGTCCCATGCGCGCGTGACGAAACCCGTGCTCCC
The DNA here is from genome assembly GCA_019638805.1 of Microbacteriaceae bacterium. GTDB lineage: Bacteria > Actinomycetota > Actinomycetes > Actinomycetales > Microbacteriaceae > JBDSKH01. The sequence goes on from JAHBTA010000002.1 coordinate 249,358, forward strand.
GTTCATGCCGAAGGGCTCGACGAGCACCCTCCGGAACACGGAGTAGTCGTAGGCGTCCTCGTAGTGACCCTTGGCCGAATCGCGGCCCCGCGCATACCTCAGGGCGCGCGGCTTGAGGAAGTCGTCGATGGACGCGCGGAAGACGTCGTGCCCCTTCTTGCGCAGCGCCTCGGCCAGATCGTCGGCGAGAGTCGACTTCCCCGAGCGGGTCGGACCGTCGACCGCGACGATCGTGCGACCCCTGCCGTAGTTGTGCAAAAGCTCGTCGGCGAGCCCCTCCAGCAGGGCGCGGCGGGCCGGTGTCCAGCGCGTCATGACTCCAGAGTAGGCGTGCGGCGGCCCGCGTACCCTGAGCGGGTGAGTGCTTCGGCGATCGGCGAGCGCATCGCGGACTGGTATGCGCGCGGGCACCGCGAGCTGCCGTGGCGGGCGAGCGGCTACCCGGCCTGGGGGATCCTGGTGTCGGAGTTCATGCTCCAGCAGACCCCGGTGGCCCGCGTGATCCCCCGGCTCGCCGAGTGGCTCGAGCGCTGGCCGACCCCCGCCGACCTGGCGGCCGTCCCGCCCGGCGAGGCGGTGCGGGCGTGGGACCGGCTCGGTTACCCGCGGCGGGCGCTCGCGCTGCACGGCGCCGCCACCGCGATTGCGGAGCATCACGGCAACGTCGTGCCGAGCGAGGTCGACACCCTGATGGCCCTCCCCGGGGTCGGCCCCTACACGGCGCGGGCGGTCGCCGCCTTCGCCTACGGCGTGCGCACCCCGGTGGTCGACGTCAACGCCCGCCGCGTCATGGCGCGTGCGGTCGACGGCGAGGGCGAGGCCGGTCCCGCGCGCCCCCGTCACGAACTCTCCGCCATGGAGGCACTCCTCCCCGAGGACGCGGAACGCGCCCGGCTCGTGAACGCCGGGGTCATGGAGCTCGGCCAGACCGTCTGCACCGCTCGCTCCCCGCGTTGCGCGGCCTGCCCGATTGCCGACCAGTGCGCGTGGCGCTCCGCCGGATATCCGGAGTACACCGGCCGACCGGCGCCCCGTCAGAAGCCCTACGCGGGATCGGATCGCGAGGTTCGCGGACGCATCATGCGCGTGGTGCGCGCGGGCGACATCCCGGTGCCCCTCGCGGACATCGAGGGGCTCTGGCCGGATGCCGCCCAGCGTGAGCGTGCCCTCACCGGCCTCCTGCGCGACGGCCTCATCACCGGGAACGCGCGGGACGGGTACGAGCTCCCGCGTTCCTGACCGGAGCGGCTCGCCAACGGGGTTAGCCTGAACCGGTGCCGATCACGCCCCTTCGACTGAGCGAGGAGGCCGCGCACAACGAACTCGCCGCGCGGCTGGCCGCGCTCCCGGCCGAACTCGAGCTGACCCGCGAGTTCCCGCCCGAGGTGGCGGCCGAGACCGCACGGGCGATCGCCCACCCCGTGCTGCCGGATGCCGACCGCACCGACCTCGAGTTCGTCACGATCGACCCGCCCGGCGCCACCGATCTCGACCAGGCGTTCACCATCCGGCGCGACGGCGACGGCTGGCGCGTGTACTACGCGATCGCCGACCTGCCGGTCTTCGTGACGCCCGGCGGCGCGATCGACGCCGAGGCGCACCGCAGGGGCCAGACGATCTACGCGGCCGACGGTCGCATCCCGCTGCACCCGGTCGAGATCAGCGAGGGCGCAGCGTCCCTGCTGCCCGGCCAGGAGCGCAGCGCCTACGTGTGGGAGCACGTGCTCGACGCGACGGGTGAGACCGCCTCGACGAGCGTCGCGCGGGCGCGCATCCGCAGCAGGCGACAGCTCGACTACGCGGGCGCGCAGGCCGACCTGGACGCCGGGCACGGACCCGACCTGGAGGTGCTGCGCGCGCTGCGCGAGGTCGGCGAGGCGCGTATGGCGCTCGAGAGCGCGCGCGGCGGGGCGAGCCTGCCCACTCCGGAGATCACGGTGGCGCTCGACGACGCCCGCTATCGGCTGGACCGGCGGGAGCTGCTGCCCATCGAGAGCTGGAATGCGCACCTGTCTCTCATGACGGGCATGGCCGCCGCCCGGCTCATGCTCGACGGGGGCACCGGGATCCTCCGGACCATGCCGCCCGCCGATCCGGAGGCGGTCGCGAGGTTCCGGCATCAGACGCGGGCCCTCGGGAGGCCGTGGCCCGTCGAGCAGCGCTACGGCGACTACCTGCGCGGGCTCGACGGCACCAACCCCGCGCATCTGGCGATCCTGCACGCCGCCGCGTCGCTGTTCCGCGGAGCCGGCTACACGGTCTTCGTCGACGGGCAGACCCCGGCCGAGACCATGCAGGCCGCGGTCGGGGCGCCCTACACGCACGTGACCGCGCCGCTTCGCCGTCTCGTCGACCGTTTCGGGCTGGCGATCTGTGCGGCGCACACCGCGGGCGAGCCCGTGCCCGCCTGGGTGCTCGGGGCCCTGCCCGACCTTCCGAAGGAGATGGCGCGTTCGAGCAACGTCGCCAACCGCCTGGACCGGATCACCCTCGAATCCGTCGAGGCCGCCCTCATGGTGCCGCGCATCGGGGAGGTCTTCGACGCGGTCGTGCTCTCGGCGGGCGGCCGCTCCGGCTCGGAGGGACCGGACGGCAAGCGCCAGGACGGCGGCACCGTGCAACTGCTCGACCCGGCGGTCGAGGGACTGTGCGACGGCCACCTCGATCCCGGAACCGACGTGCGCGTCCGGCTGGTCGAGGCGGACATCCAGAAGGCGACCGTGCGCTTCGAGGTCGTAGCCTGACGGCATGCCGGAACTCCCCGAGGTGCAGGCACTCGTCGCGGATCTCGGCGCGCGCCTCACCGGCCGCGAGATCGCGCGCTTCGACGTCACGGCGTTCTCCGCCCTCAAGACCTTCGACCCGCCGGTCTCCGCGCTCGAGGGCCAGACCATCGACGGCGTCGCCCGGCACGGCAAGTTCCTCGACCTGACGGCGGGCGAGAACCATCTGATCATCCACCTGGCCCGCGCCGGGTGGATCCGCTGGCGCGAGAACGCCCCCACCCCGGGCGCGGGGCGCGGCAAGGGGCCGCTCGCCGCGCGGCTGGTGCTCCGAGCGAGCACGAATGGGGATGCCGGCCTGGGCGAAGGCTCCGGCTTCGACGTCACGGAGGCGGGCACGAAGAAGAGCCTCGCCATCTGGGTGGTGCGCGATCCCCGCGAGGTGCCCAGCATCGCGCGATTGGGACCCGACCCGCTGGAACCGGGCTTCACGGTGGAGGTGCTCACCGGCATCCTGACGTCCGCCGGGCGCGCGCAGATCAAGGGCGTGCTGCGCAGTCAGAGCGTCATCGCGGGCATCGGCAACGCGTACTCGGACGAGATCCTGCACGTCGCGCGGATGTCGCCGTTCAAGCCAGCGGACATGTCGCCTGAGGACGTGCAGACGCTCTACGACGCGATGCAGAGCACACTGCGCGACGCGGTCGCCCGCGCGGATGGCGTCGCCGCGAGCGAACTCAAGGCCGAGAAGAAGTCGGGCCTGCGGGTGCACGGTCGCACCGGGGAACCCTGCCCGGTGTGCGGTGACACGGTGCGGCAGGTGATCTACGCCGACTCGACGTTCCAGTACTGCCCGACCTGCCAGACCGGCGGGAAGCCCCTGGCCGACCGGGTGCTCAGCCGGCTGCTGAAGTGACCTCGACACGCCCTCCGGGCTGCTCGATCAGCTCTGCTCGTCCTCGTCCTCGTCGTCCTCGTCGTCCTCGCGCGGCTTGACGTACGGGTCCTCGTCGCCCGCGTACTGCGCGTGCGAGGCGAGCTCGTGGGCGGCCGCATCGCGCTCGGCCGCCTCGCGCAGCAGTGCGTCGATCGCGGCCGCGTTCTCGGGGATCGCGTCCGGGATGAACTCGAGCGAGGGCGTGAGGCGCACCGACAGGTGCTTCCCGACCTCGGTGCGCAGCATCCCGGTCGCCGCCGTGAGGGCCGCGGCGCTGTCGGCGCGCTCCTCGTCGGTGCCGTACACCGTGTAGAAGATGCTCGCGTGCTGCAGATCACCCGTCATGCGCACGTCCGTGATGGTCACGAACCCGAGCCGGGGATCCCGCAGCCCCTTCTCGAGCCGCTTCGCCACGATCTCCCGGATCCGGTCCGCCATCTTGGCGGCCCGCTCCTCAGAAGCCATCTCCTCTTCCCTTTCTCTCCACCTCGAAGAGCGTCGATGCGGCTGGGGTTTCTGTTCCGGACGCGTGGCCCGGGTCTGGCGGGCGTCGCCGCGAAGCGGTGACGCGGGATGCGGCCGGAACAGAAACCCCGGCCGCATCCCCACGACTTAGGCGCGAACCTTCTCCTTGAGCTCGATCGTCTCGATCTCGTCCCCGATCTGGATGTCGTTGAACTTGCCGAGCCCGATCCCCGCCTCGAAGTCGGTCTTGACCTCGGTGACGTCGTCCTTGAACCGTCGCAGCGACTCGATGGCGAGGTTGTCCCCCACCACGACCCCGTCGCGGATGACCCGCGCCTTGGCGTTGCGCGTGATGGTGCCGGACCGGACGATGACACCGGCGATGTTGCCCGCCTTCGACGAGCGGAACACCTCGCGGATCTCGGCCAGACCCGACTGGACCTCCTCGTACTCGGGCTTGAGCATGCCCTTGAGCGAGTTCTCGATGTCCTCGAGCGCGGAGTAGATGACCGAGTAGAACCGCACGTCGATGCCCTCGCGTGCGGCGCGCTCGCGCGCCTTGACGTCGGGCCGAACGTTGAACCCGATCACGATCGCGTTGTCGATCGTGGCCAGGTCGACGTCGGACTCGGTGATCGCACCCACGCCGCGGTGCAGGATGCGCAGCTGGACCGAGTCGTCGACCTCGATCTTGAGCAGCGCCTCCTCGAGCGCCTCGACGGCACCGGAGACATCGCCCTTGATGATGAGGTTGAGCGAGTCGACCTTGCCCTCGGCGAGCGAACGGGTGAAGTCCTCGAGCGAGATGCGCTTGCGGGCCTTGGCCAGCTGGGCGTTGCGCTCGACGGCTTCCCGCTTCTCGGCGATCTGCCGGGCGGTGCGGTCCTCTTCGGTGACGATGAAGGTGTCGCCCGCGCGCGGCACGGTCGAGAGACCCTGCACCTGCACGGGACGCGACGGCGCGGCCTCCTCGACCGGGTCGCCGTTCTCGTCCTGCATGGCGCGAACGCGGCCGTAGGCGGTTCCGGCGACGATCGCGTCGCCGACCCGCAGCGTGCCCGACTGGATGAGCACGGTCGCCACGGCGCCGCGCCCCTTGTCGAGCTTGGCCTCGATCGCGACTCCGCGCGCGTCCTTGTTGGGGTTCGCGCGCAGGTCGAGTCCGGCGTCCGCGGTCAGCAGCACCGCATCCAGGAGTTCGGTGATGCCCTTCTTCTGCAGGGCGCTCACGTCGACGAAGAGCGTGTCGCCGCCGAAGTCCTCGGAGACCAGCCCGAACTCGGTGAGCTGCTGGCGCACCTTGGCGGGGTTGGCCCCCTCCTTGTCGATCTTGTTGACCGCGACCACGATCGGCACGTTGGCCGCCTGGGCGTGGTTGAGGGCCTCCACCGTCTGGGGCATGATGCCGTCGTCGGCGGCGACCACGAGGATCGCGATGTCGGTCACCTGGGCACCACGGGCACGCATGGCAGTGAACGCCTCGTGACCGGGGGTGTCGATGAAGGTGATGGCGCGCTCGATGCCATCGTGCTCGGTCCACACCTGGTAGGCGCCGATGTGCTGGGTGATGCCGCCGGCCTCCCCCGCGGTGACGTTGGCCTCGCGGATCGCGTCGAGCAGCTTGGTCTTACCGTGGTCGACGTGGCCCATGACGGTCACGACCGGCGGGCGGATCTCCAGGTCTTCGTCGTCCTCGTCCTCGAGCTCCTGCTCCAGGTCGATGTCGAAGCCCTCCAGCAGCTCCTTGTCCTCGTCCTCGGGGCTGACGATCTGGATCTGATACCCCAGCTCTTCGCCCAGGATGCCGAAGGTGGCGTCGTCGAGCGATTCGGTCGCCGTCGCCATCTCGCCCAGGTGGAAAAGGGCGGTGACGAGAGCACCGGGCTGCACCGAGTAGTTGGTGATCTGCTCGAGCTTGTCGGCCAGGTCGGCGATGGATGCGCCTCGGCGCATGCGGATGATGGTGCTGCCGTCGCCGCGGGGGATGCTGACGCCGCCGAGCGACGGGGCGTCCCGCATCTCGAACTCGGCGCGCTTCGTCCGCTTCGACTTGCGGGCGCGGCTCTTGCCGCCGCCCTTGCCGAACGCTCCCGCGGTTCCGCCGCCGGGGCCGCGACCACGACCGCCGCCACCGCCGGGGCGCCCGGCATAGCCACCGCCGCCACCGGGACCGCCGCCGGGGCGCTGGAAGCCGCCGCCGGCTCCACCGGGACGACCGGGGCCTCCGGGGCGCTGCTGGAACGGGGCTCCGGGGCGACCGGGTGCGCCCGGACGCGGGGCCCCGGGGCGGGGCGCGCCGGGGCGGGGGGCCGCGGGGCGCGGGATGCCGCCCCCACCGGGTCGGGGCATGCCCTGCGTGCTGGAGAACGGGTTGTTCCCCGGACGCGGGGCGCCGGGCCTGGCCATGCCCTGCGAGCTGGAGTACGGGTTGTTGCCGGGGCGCGGGCCGGCTGGGCGCGGGGTCGCGTCGGCGGCGGGCGCCCCGGCAGCCGGGGCAGTCGGCGCGGCGGGCGCGGGCGCCTCTGCCTGGGCCGGGGTCGCGGCCGGAGGGGCCTCAGCCGCGGGCTCCGGGGCCGGTGCCGGCTTGGCCGCGGGCTTCGCGGCAGGCTTGGGCTCGGGCTTCGCCTTCTCGGGCGCCTTGATGCCGTCCGCCTCGAGCGCTGCCTTCAGCTTGCGCGCGACGGGCGGGGCGATGCTCGAGGACGCGCTCTTGACGAACTCGCCCATCTCCTTGAGCTTGTCGAGCGCGATCTTGCTATCGATGCCGAGGTCGGCCGCGACTTCGTGTACGCGTGGGTTGGCCACAATTCTCCTGTCTGGGGTCCACTCCCGGACAGGAGTGGACGCTTACTGCGTGAGGGAGCTCATTTCGAGCCGCTCATGAGTTGTCCATGGTCCGTTCAGCCTTTGCGTGAGGTCTGAGTTGCGATGATGTCCGCCAGAAGGTTCGCGGTGCCGAGGTCGGTCGCCCGGAGCGCTCGCCCGAAGGCCCGGCGCCGGATGGCCTGCTCGACGCATCCGGGGTCCGGATGCAGCCACGCACCCCTCCCCGGGAGTCGTGCCGCGGCATCCACCGCGACCCGGCCGTCGCGCGCGACGACCCTCACGAGTGAGGGGCGGGGAGCGCGCTGCCGGCAACCCAGGCAGGTTCTGACGGGTTCCATGCTACTCCCCCACAGTGGGCGGTCGCTCACTCCTCCATGACCGAGTCGGGCTGGATGTCGATCCGGGCCCCCGTGAGCTTGGCCGCGAGGCGTGCGTTCTGGCCCTCCTTGCCGATGGCCAGGCTCAGCTGGTAGTCGGGCACGAGGGCACGAACCGCCTTGAGGTTCGCGTCGACGACGAACGCGCTCGTGACCTTGGCGGGGCTCAGCGCGTTGGCCACGAAGGTCGCCAGGTCCTCGGAGAAGTCGACGATGTCGATCTTCTCGTTGTTGAGCTCGGCGGTCACCGCGCGCACGCGCTGGCCCAGCTCGCCGATGCAGGCTCCCTTGGCGTTGATGCCGGGCTGCGTGGCACGTACGGCGACCTTGGTGCGGTGGCCGGCCTCCCGCGCGAGGCTCGCGATCTCGACGACGCCCGACGCGATCTCGGGCACCTCGAGGGCGAACAGCCGGCGCACCAGGCCCGGATGCGTGCGGCTCACGGTGATGCTGGGCCCCTTGAGCCCCTTGCTCACGCTCGTGACATAGACGCGGATGCGGCTGCCGTGCGGGTACTCCTCGCCCGGAACCTGCTCCTCGGGGGGAAGGATCGCCTCGACGCTGCCCAGATCGATGTGCACCATGCGCGGGTTGGGGCCCTGCTGGATGATGCCGGCGACGATGTCGCCCTCGCGGCCGCGGAACTCGCCGAGGACCTTGTCGTCGCCGATGTCGCGCAGGCGCTGGTTGATGACCTGCTTGGCCGCGAACGCGGAAATGCGCCCGAAGTCGTCGGGGCTGTCGACCGCCTCGCCGATGACCTCGCCGTTCTCGTCGTGCTCGGGGATGTACACCGTGACGTGGCCGGTCTTGCGGTCGAGCTCGACGCGCGCGCCGTCCTCGGGGGTCTTGCCCGTGTGCTTGAGGTAGGCGGTCAGGATGGCCTGCTCGATGATGCCCACGAGTTCGTCGAACGGGATGTCGCGCTCGCGCTCCATGAGCCGCAGCATCGTGAGGTCGATGTCCACGTCGGGCCTCCGCTATTCAACTGAGCGCCCCGGCTGTCCTCGGGCGCCGCCCCCAGCGTACCCGAGCCACCCGCTCGACACAGAGTCCTAGAGGGAACCCAGCAGGTCCTGAGCCGGGAGGGTCGTGCGGGTGTCGGTGCGGCGGTCCCAGAGCTCGACCTCGCCGTCGGCTGCGCCTCGGCCGCAGATCACGATCGTGGGCACCCCGATGAGCTCGGCGTCGCCGAACTTGACCCCGGGCGAGACCTTGGGGCGGTCGTCGAGCAGGACGTCCCGTCCTGCCGCCTCCAGGTCTGCGGAGACGCGTTCGGCGAGCTCGAGAGCGGCCGCGTCCTTGCCCGTCGCGATGACGTGCACGTCGAAGGGCGCGACCTCGGCCGGCCAGAGCAGGCCCTTGTCGTCATGGGTGCCCTCGGCGATGACGGCCATGATGCGCGTGACCCCGATGCCGTAGGACCCCATGGTCACGGTCACGAGCTTGCCGTTCTCGTCCAGCACCTGGAGGCCCAGCGCCTCCGCGTACTTGCGGCCGAGCTGGAACACGTGCCCGATCTCCATGCCGCGCGCGAGCTCCAGCGGCCCGGAGCCGTCGGGCGCGGGGTCGCCGGCCTTCACCTCGGCCACCTCCGCGGTGCCGTCCGATGCGAAATCGCGACCCGCCACGAGCCCGAAGACGTGCCGTCCGTCGGCGTTGGCCCCCGTGATCCATTCGGTTCCGTCGGCGACGCGCGGGTCCAGCAGATAGCGGATGCCGGTCGCCGACTCCGCGCCGAGCACGGCTCCGGTCGGCAACCAGGGACCGATGTAGCCCTTGACCAGGAGCGGGTGCGCCTCGAAGTCGTCCTCGGTCGCGGGCTCGACCACGGCGGGCGCGAACTGCACCTCGGCGCGCTTGAGGTCCACTTCGCGATCGCCGGGGATGCCGACCACGACCACCTCGCGCGTCCCGTCCAGATGGGTGAGGCCTAGCACCACGTTCTTGAGGGTGTCCGCGGCCGTCCAGGCCCGGTCGGGGCGGGGGTGCTCGGCGTTGGCCAGATCGACGAGCGTCGCGATCGTCGGGGTACCCGGGGTGTCGTGCACCTGAGCCTCCGGGAGGCCGTCGAACGGTACGGCCTCCACGGGCGTGGTCCGGTAGGCCTCGACGTTGGCCGCGTACCCGCCTGCCGAGCGCACGAACGTGTCCTCACCGATGGGCGTCGGGTGCAGGAACTCCTCCGAGCGCGACCCGCCCATGGCCCCCGCATCGGCCTGCACGATGACATACTCCAGCCCGAGCCGGGTGAAGATGCGCTCGTAGGCGTCGCGGTGCTGCTGGTAGGAGACGTCGAGCCCCTCGTCGGTCACATCGAACGAGTACGAGTCCTTCATCGAGAACTCGCGCCCGCGCAGCAATCCGGCGCGCGGCCTGGCCTCGTCGCGGTACTTGTCCTGGATCTGGTAGATCGACAGTGGCAGGTCCTTATACGAGCTGTAGAGGTCCTTGACCGTGAGGGTGAAGACCTCCTCGTGCGTGGGGGCGAGCAGGTAGTCGGCGCCCTTGCGGTCCTGGAGCCGGAACAGCGCGTCGCCGTACTCCTCCCACCGCCCGGTCTGCTCGTAGGGCTCGCGGGGCAGGAGCGCCGGGAAGTGCACCTCTTGGGCGCCGAACGCTTCCAACTCCTCACGGATGACGGCCTCGATCTTGCGACGCACCTTCAGACCCAGCGGCAGCCACGCGAAGATGCCGGGAGCCTGGCGCCGGATGTAGCCGGCGCGGACGAGCAGCCGGTGGCTGGCGACCTCGGCGTCGGCCGGGTCCTCGCGCAGGGTGCGGACGAACAGCTGACTCAGACGGGTGACCACCGGTCAAGCCTAGGGCGCGCCGAGGTGCCTGCGCGTTACCAGGGCTTGTCGGCCAGCCCGTGCTTGGGGCCGCCGTTCTCGCGCTCGCGGTCGGCGGCCTGGTTCTGCGCGATGAGCTCATCGAGCTTCTCCCCCAGCGCCTCGCTCGAGGGCTGGTCGCCCTCGCCGCCGGGGCCCGTGGTGGGCGAACCGCTCGGGTCCGGGGTCGGGGAGCCGGACGGGCCGGGCGTCGGGGAGCCGGAGGGACCCGGCGTCGGCGAACCGGAGGGGCCGGGGGTCGGCGAGCCCGACTGACCGGGGGTCGGGGAACCCGACGGACCGGGCGTCGGCGACTGGGTCGGACCCGGCGTCGGCGAGGCCGAGGGGTCGGGTGTCGGCGACGCGGAGGGGTCGGGCGTGGGCGAGGCCGAGGGATCCGGCGTGGGCGTCGCGCTGGGGTCCGGCGTCGGCGTCGCCGACGGGTCCGGGCTCGGCGTCTGGGTTGGATCCGGCGGCTGGTTCTGCTGCTGCTCCTGCGCCTGCTGCTCGCCCTGCGATGCCTCCTCCGAGCTCTCCTCGGCGGTCTGATCGAATGACGGGTCGTCGTGGCACACATCGTCGGGCTGCTCCGCCCACAGCGCCTTCGCGGCGCGATACGCGTTGATCGCCTCCTGCCAGAGCCCTCCGTCGTAGTAGCGGTTGCCCAGGCGCACATAGGTGAGTGCGAGGTTGGCGCGCGGGTAGCACGCCGCCTCGGGGCTGGGGGCGTGATCCAGCGAGGTCTGCAGGGGTTCGATCGCCTCGGGCAGCAGGTCGTCGCTCGCGTACACGGTGCCCAGGTTGTAGGGCGGCAGGTACCGGTCGACCGGGTTGAGGCTCACTCCCGCTCGGGCCCAGGCGGCCGCCGTCGCGTAGTCGCCGGCCGCGTAGGCCTGACCCACCACCGCCTGGATCCCGACGTTCACGCCCGTCGCGACCGCGAACAGACCGAGCGGGATGACGACCACCATCGACCAGAGCAGCATGCGTCGCCGCCGCGCGGGCAGCGATTCCGTGACGGGAGCGTCCTCGCGCTCGAACCGGTCGGTGAACCAGGTCATGACGCCCCCCGCTTCCGGCCGGGGCGGCCCTCGCGCAGCTCCCCCACGTTGCGCGCGGCGAGCACGAGATCCCACAGCAGCAGGAGGAACGCCGGAATGATCGGCACCCAGTACAGCCGCTGCGCGACCGCGACCTCGGGCACCTCGATCTCCTGCCCCATGCGGTCCTCGACGTCGGGGAACTGCGGCTCGGAGCCGGCCGTTCGGTGCTGGTAGCCCACCCCGAGCTGGCTCGCGACCGTGCGCAGGGCGTCCTCGTCGATGCGCGAGATCGCGGTGGGCGACCCGGCCTGGGTGGTGTCCAGCAGGTACGGCGCCTGCGCGTCGGCGTCGCCGTACTCGAGGTTGGGCCGCATGGGCCCGCCCTGCGATGTCCCGTAACCGAACACCGCGCCGTCCGAGATGAAGGGCGCCGCCTCCGCCATCGAGTCCGGCTCGGCGTCGCGGGTCTGCTCGCCGTCGCCGAAGTAGAACACGAGCCGCAGTCGCTCCGGGTGCTGGCCCTGCGCCCCCTGCAGGCGTTTGAGCAGGGCGGGCAGCGCCTCCGTGATGCTCGAGCCGCCCGCGTAGTCGGCGAGCTCGACCTCGAGCGTGTCGAGCGTGCTGCGCAGCGCGGTCGGGTCGGAGACCAGGGGCATGCGCACGAGCGCCCCGTTGTCGAAGGTGATGACCGAGTAGCGCGCGCCGCCGTAGGCCTCGGCGACGCGCATGGCGTCGGCCCTGATGACGTCCAACCGGGTCAGCGGTTCGCCGTCCGGGCCCTCGCCCATGTCCTCGGCGTTCGAGCTGGTCGTGGTGTCGATGACCAGGAACACGTCGATGTCCGAGACCACGACCTTGCTCATGCCGCCCGGCACGGCCGGTCCCCAGGCGGCGAGCACGAGCAGACCCAGGATCACGGCACGGCGAATCGGGTCGACGAGCGAACGCAACCCCTTCCCGCGGGCGCGCCACAGCATCCAGCCCACCAATGCGGCCGGCGGGACCAGCAGCAGCACGGAGGTCCACAGTTCGAAGAGCGGCTCGAAGGTCAGCATCAGATGCGCGCCCTCCAGGCCAGGAACAGCACGCCCCACAGCGCGAGGACGGCGATGCGGAAGGGCCAGCCTGGGTGGTCGATGACCACGAGCTCTGGCACGCCCTCGAGCGTGGTGGCCTGATCGTCGAGCACCTCGTCGACGATGTTCTGGCCCGCGCCCGTGTCGTCGACCCCGAAGACCTCACCGCCCGTGCGCCGCAGCTGGTCGCGCAGGTCGTCCTCGTCGGGACCGAACATCCCGGAGGGCGTGATGCCGTAGACGCGCACCTCGCGCTCCAGCGCGAACGAGGTCGCCTCCTCGAGTGTCACGATCGGGTCGCCCGCCAGAGCGTTGTCGGTGGCCAGGATGATGGTGCGCGAGCGCTCCAGGTCTGGGTTGTCGAAGCGCAGCACGCAGGATGCCAGGCCGTCGCCGATGAGGGACGAGCCGTTGCCCAGGTCGGTGCCCGCCCAGATCGGCGGGTCGCCGTCCGGGTCGCCGCCGAACAGATCGCCCACGTCGCCGACGTCGGAGCTGACCTCGTCCTGCACGCTCGCGAGCTTCTCCTCCACGTAGTCGTAGTCGTCGTTGAGCGGGAACACCTGGGCGGCCGAGCTGTCCCACACCACGAGGGCGATGCGCTCGCCGTGGAACTGCTCGACGAGCTCCAGGAAGCGCCCGACGATGGCCGCGTCCGCCGCGGTCATCGAACCGGAGACGTCGAGGCACAGCACGATGTCGCGGTTGACCCGGTCGGTGTCGGCGATGTCGGTCGTGATGGGTCGGGCGGCCACGACCGAGAGCGCGCCGAGGGCGACGAGAACGAGCAGCACCATACCGCCGAGCTTGACCAGGGCCCGACGATACGCGCCGCGGTACTCCGGGAGCGCCAGCAGCCGCTCGGTGTGGGCGGCCGAGAGGATGCCGCGCTCGCCCCGGTCGGCCCGCTTGCGCAACGCGACCAGGACCACCACTACCGTGACGACGAGCCCGGCCGCGGCGAGCGGCATCCAGGCGAAGACTAGCTCCACTGGGTCACCGCCGTCCGGGCCGCGTCGATCGCGGGCTGGGCCTCGACCGCCTCGCGCGGCGCGAAGTTGACCGGGTAGAACCCGGCGAGGGTGTCGGCCAGGCGGGTGAGCCCGGCGCGCCGCAGGTCGGTGAGCGTCATGGTGCGGGCGTCGAAGCGCGTCGTGTAGAACGCGAGCTCGCGCAGGATCTCGCTGAGCTCGATATGCGCCTCGCGCGGGGTGAGCTCGCGCGCGGCGACCTGCCGCTCGACCTCGGCGATGCGCTGCAGCGCGCGCCGACGGACGTCCACCGGCAGCGGGAGGACCTTGGGTCGCACGGGCGCGCCGGATCCGCGGCGGCGCCACCCCCGCATCCCGGCGAAGCGCCTGCTCAGGATCAGCCAGGCCAGCAGCAGCGCGACGAACAGGGGCAGCACGAGCCACCACCACCAGTCGTAGCCCAGGGGCGGGAAGAAGTCGTCGATCTCGGGCACGGCTAGTACCCGTTCCGGCGCCGGCGCTGCAGCAGGCGCAGCAACTCGGGCACCACCTCGTCGGCGGTCGCGACCCGGCAGTGCGAGACCCCGCGCGAACGGAAGTACGCGTGCTGCGCCGCGATCCGGTCGTCGGTGCGCCGGCGATACACGCGCGCCAGACGCGGGTCCTCGCGCAGCACCGATGGCACCGGGCTGCCGTCGAGCACGTCGAGGATCTCGCGGTCGCTGCCGTCGCCGCGCACCAGATCGAGATCCCCGATCGTGATCCACAGCAACTCATGCCGCTCGCGCAGCGAGCGCAGGGCCTCGTCGATGTCGGGCGCGGGTTCGACGTCGTCGGCGACCACGATCACGATGCTGCGGCTGGGAACGCCGCGCAGCAGATAGCTGCACAGCTCGTACGGATCCCCCGGGGCGGCATCCAGACGCGTCTCGTTCTGCACAGACCGCAGGAGAGTCTCCAGGTACGCCTCGCTCGCCCGCGGGGGCCGGTTGCGCACCCGCCCGCCCGCGCGGGTCACGAGTCCGACCGCATCCCCGTGGCGAAGCGACAGATAGCCGAGCGCCCCGGCGACCAGGATCGCCAGGTCGCGCTTCGGCCCGCCGCCCTCCGCGGCGGCCGCCATGCCCCGCCCGGTGTCGATCGCGAGCACCACGTCGTGGCGCCGGGTCTGCTTGTAGCGCTTGACCAGGGGCGACCCGGTGCGGGCGGTCGCCTTCCAGTCGATGTCGTCGACGTCGTCGCCCGGCAGGTACTCGCGCAGGTCGTCGAAGTCGAGGCTGCGCCCCGCGCTGATCGCCGCGTACTCGCCCTCGAGCAGGTTCGTGGTCCGCCGGTTCGCGTGGATGAACAGGCGGGACTTGACCCGGGGCAGCAGGGCGACCATGGCGGGAGGGGCCTACGGCGCGGGGATCGCGGCCACGATCGCGTCGATGACGCGCTCGGACGAGATCTCCAGGGCGTCGGCCTCGAAGGTCAGGACGACGCGGTGCCGCAGCACGCGGTGGGCGAGTGCCTTGACGTCCTCGGGGATGACGTAGGCGCGCCCGGCGAGCAGCGCGAGGGCGCGCGCGGCGTGCAGGAACGCGATGCTCGCACGCGGGCTGGCGCCGTACTCGACGAGCCGGGCGAGGTCCTCGGAGATGATGCCCGACGGCTCCCGTGTGGCCTGCACGATCGCGACCAGGTACTCGCGCACGGCGTCCTGCACGAAGACCTTCTTGGCGGCGCCCTGCAGGTAGAGCACGTCGTCCAGGCCGACCGACTTCGGCTTCTCGGCGCCCTCGTCGAAGACGCCCGAGTCGATGCGGCGCAGGATCTCCAGCTCGTCCTCGGTGTCCGGGTAGTCGAGCACGTCCTTGAGCAGGAAGCGGTCCAGTTGCGCCTCGGGCAGCAGGTAGGTGCCCTCCTGCTCGATGGGGTTCTGCGTCGCGATGACCAGGAAAGGCACGGGCAGCTTGTACACCGTCCCGCCGATGGAGGTCTGGTGCTCCTGCATCGACTCGAGCATGGCGCTCTGGGTCTTCGCGCTCGAACGGTTGATCTCGTCGAGCAGCACGATGTTGGCGTGCACGGGGCCGAGCTGGGTCGTGAAGGCGGCCTTCTTGGCGTCGTAGATCTGCGTGCCGATGATGTCGCTGGGCAGCAGATCCGGCGTGCACTGGATGCGGCGGAACTCCCCGTGGATCGCGTCGGCGAGCGTGCTGGCGGCCGTCGATTTCGCGAGCCCCGGCACGCTCTCCAGCAGGATGTGCCCGCCCGCGATGAGGGTCGCGACGATCGATTCGCGCAGCTCCTCTTGACCGACGATCTTGCGGCCGAACGCCTCCCGGACGGTGCCGACGATGGCGCTCGCGCGATCCAACTCGGCGGGGGTCAGCGACCCGGGCGGCAGTTCGGGGGCGACGCGCGAGACGGGCGGCTCGGGGTCGGCGCCCGGGAGGGGCGTTCCGGTGGGCGGCGGCGGGATGGCGGGCACGTCGGTCACCTGGCAACCCTAACCGGCGTCGTCCGCGCTCTCATACGCGGAGGCGAGACGCTCGGCCGTGATGACCCACTCCTCGTCCAGGTCGCCGCGGACCACCCACTCGCCCGCGTTGGCGCGCAGCGGCCCCTCGAGCGTCTCGATGCGCTCACCCGGACGCGCCGGACGCACCTGCACCGTGCCGACGCGCTCGAAGCGGTCGCCGTCGAGGTGGCGGTGGCCGGCCTCGAACGCCGCCGGGGCGACGGCGTGCGAGCGGCCGCGCTTGTCGTAGACCTCCCAATCCCCCGCCGCCCCGTGCAGGGTCTGGCCGGTCGGGGTTGTCCAGGTCCACGCCTGCTCGCGGCGTCGCGCCCACACCACGCCGTGCCTGCGCACCGTGCGCCAGCCCGCCTCCGGCTGGTCGAACGAACGGTAGCCGAGCATGGCAAGCAGCTCGAGGGTGCCGCGCACACCGCCGCGGGTCTTCTCGCGCGCGGCCTCGTCGAGCTGCTCCCAGGGCAGCAGGTCGGGGTGCTTGCGCCGCGCGTCGTCGCGCTCGGGTGCGTGGCGCCAGCCGTGCTGACGCAGGTGCTCGCTCCAGGACCGGTGCTCGAGCTCGGCCATGACCTCGAGTTGCGCGTCGTCGGGCATCCCGGCCGCGTCGGCGCCCGCGCCCCAACTGCGGCCCGCCTCGACCGCCCCCGCGAGCGTCGCCAGGACCTGGCGCACGTTCGAGGCGCGATAGAAGGGCGAGAGCGCATCCCACGGCCGTCGCGACGGGATGTCGGGGTCGGGGTGCTCGCGGATGTAGCGTTCGTGCCCCAGGCGCGCGATCCGCTCCCAGGCGCCGACCGGGCGCCCGCCCGCGTCGAGCGTGCTGCCGTAGGCGTGCACGCGCGCCAGGAGCGGTTCCCTGCCGAGGCCCTCGACGCCGTCCTGACGCGAGTAGACGAGCCATTCGGGGTGCTCGGCACCGAGGAGAGCGGCGATGCGGCGGGACTCCTCATCCGGTTCGCCCGTGACGAGCACGCCGGGCGCGGCGGAGCCCTCGACCGCGGCGGCGATGGTGGACGAGGTGGCCTCCTCCGCGCGGGCGCGCGCCCGGATGCCGCTCGCGTTGCCGAAGCGCTGCTGGGCGAACGCGTGCTGCGTGAGCACCTCGTCGGCCCGGGGATCCAGCACGACCACCTCGGGCATCGGCTCCTCGCCGCGCAGCTCGCCCTCCCTGCCCTGCTGGGCGAGCTCGGCCAGAACCGCGAAGGTGAGTCCGGTGCGGCCCGTGAGGATGATCCGGTCCACCCCGGCCTGGAGGGCGTCCTCCACGACGATGCGCGCGGTGACCTCGTCGATGCTGATGGTGTCGACCGTCCACTCCCCCGCACGCGAGAGGTAACGGCGGCGCCAGTCCTCCGCCTGCCAGGCGTCGTCGATGCGGACGAGGGCGCGCACGGCCGGGCCGTCGCGACCGTCGACCGCCTGCTCGGCCGCGGCCACCAGTCGCTGCACGGCCGTGCTGTCCGCGGAGAGCGCCGCGAGCCGCGTGAGCACGTGCCGGTTCCGGCCGCGGGTCAGCAACGGGGTCAGGACGGCCGGGTCCGCCGGGTCGCCCGAGACAATGCGCCACCCGCCCGCGCGCGCGCCGCGCACCCAGGCCGCCCCGGCATCCGGGGTCACCGCGACCGGAACGACCGACCTGCGGTCGCTCGCGAGCGCGGGAAGGAGCGCCGCGGAGGCCGCGTCGACACCGACCGCGAGCGTCACGCGCCGTGCGAACCGCACCATGACGCGGTCGAGCTGGCTGCGCAGCAGGGCGGCGACGGCGCGGCTGGCTGCCACGAAGAGCACCGTGAGCTGGGCCAGACGGGCGAACTGGAGCGCGAGCGGGACCCCGTCGCCGCATTCGCCGGACGAGAACATCCCGACGTCGTAGTTGCCCAGCAGGAAGCCGAGCACGCGGGCGACGACCGACCACCCCGCGCTGGAATCCGGGTCGGTGCAGCGCAGGTAGCCCGCCGTGCCGAGCACGAGGACCGTCACGGTTCCCGCGGCGAGGAACACGAGGGAGAATGCCCGGTCGCGGTGGCGGCTCGGCCACGCCCAGGCCCCGTAGGCGAGCAGGCCGAGCACGACCGGGATCGCGACGGGGAGCCATGCGGTGGGGTCATTCCAGGCGGCGAGCGGTCCCGGCAGCGGCAGGTAGACGGCGAGCGCGAGCAGCGCGACCGCGACCGCATACCCGATCACCGCGAGCATCGCGACGATCCGCCAGGTGCGCGTGCCGCTCATCGCTCGCACCCGAGGTCGGCGGGCGGCTCGGTTCCGACGTATGAGCGCCACTCGTCGGGGGTCAGATCGCGCCCGGCGAGCGCGCACGCGGCGGTCCGCCAATCCTGCGGCACGAGGCTCAGGCGGCTCACGGTCGAGGGCCGCGACAGGCTGTCCATCGCCGGGATCGCCGTGACGAGGGCGTCGCCGTTGGGGCTGAAGGCCGCGACGGGCAGCTTGCCGTCCTGGACCGGAACCGGGATGCGGCCGAAGACCGCACCGCCCCTGCCCAGGTCGAGGAGGCTCACGGTGCCGCTCGGACCCCCGCTGGCGACGAGCTCTCCGTCGGCGCTCAGCGCGGGCAGCGGCTGGGTCTCGACGTCGGCGGGGCGGTCGGCGACGACGGCTCCGCTCGAGTCGAGGACGAGCTCACGACCGTCGCGGAAGACGTGCAGCCGCGAGCGCCCGTCGTACACGGCGGGCACGAGCTCGGTGCTCTCGTACCTGACGTCCCCGGTTCGCACGTCGACCATGCGCAGGCCGTCGCCGACATCGGCCGTGTAGACGAACGCGGTCGAACCGTCGGGTGCGATCCCGTAGGAGTAGGCCAGGCCGTTCTCCAGCAGGTCGGCGAACGGCTGACCCGACACGACGACCGAGCCGTCCTCGCCGAGCACCGCCAGCGTGCCGTCGCCCGCCAGCACGGTCAGGCGGCCGGACGCCGGATCGGCGTCGAGCGCCAGGACGGCCACGCCCTCGGCGAGCGGCAGTGGGATGGCCTTCTGGACCTCCAGCGTCGCGGCATCGGCCAGGAACGCGACCTGCTCGGTCGTCGAGCTCACGACGAACCGGTCCGCATCCCACCACGCGGCGGCGGCCAGCCCGAACCGTCCCGCATCGTCGATCACGGTGCTCTCCTGAGCTCCCAGATCGACGATGACCGGGCTGCCGGCCGAGACGGCCCAGATGAGCGCGCGCGCTCCATCCGGGCTCACGGACAGCAGCGCCGGTCCGCAGGCGCTGCAGCCGTCCGGCACGGGGGACTCGAACTCGTCCGAGACGCGCCCGGTCTGGGCCAGGTCCCACACCAGGGCGAACTCCCCCGTGCCGCTCACGATGGTGTCCCCGCGGAACGCCAGCGTCTCGGCGGCCACCCGGCCGGCCCCCAGGAGCTGGACCGGTGCCTCCGGCAGCTCCGATGCGGCGCGCACGGTCGACACGTAGATCGCGCCGTCCACCATGACGGCCAGGCGCGAACCGTCGCCGTTCAGGGCGATGTCGAGCGAGCCCGCGACCTGCGACGTGGCGACCCGGTCCGCGGGGTCACCGGGTGCCGAGCCGCCCCCGGAGACCGACCCCTCCACGTCCCAGACCGAGTACTGGACGCTCTTGCCCGGCGACCCGGCGAGCACCGATCCGTCGCCCGAGATCGCGAAGCCGTTCGCGTTGATACCGAGCGTGTGCTGACCGTCGGCCAGGACGCTCGCGTCCGCGAGCGAGATCCGGGCCCAGATTCCCGTGATCGCGAACACCGTGACGGCGCCGTCCCCGAAGCCGACGCGACCGCCGTACGGGACGGTCCCGGTCGGGGCGATCGCGGGCTGTGCGCCCGAGAGGTCCAGCGTCAGGATGGTGAGCCAGTCCTGGCGATTCGTGGCCACCAGGTGCTCCCCATCCGGGGAGACCGCGACGAGCGTCGCCGCGGACTTGTCGCCGCCGAACTCGCTCGGCGGCGGCGGGACGATCAGATCTCCCTCGCCCGCCGGGGTCACGATGCGGATGGTGCCGTCGGCCGCGACCGCCGCGACCACGGTGCCGTCATCCGACACCGAGAGTCCGACGACGCCGGCGTCCAGCGACGTCAGCCGGGAGCGTTCGGGTCCGTCCCAGCGCGTGACCGCCCCGTCGGCGTCGCCCGTGAGCACGGCGCCGTCCGTGGCGATCGCGGTCGCGGTGACCCGTGCCCCCACCGGCAGCGAGCGGACGAGCTGGGGGCTGGCCGTGGCCAACTGGAGCAGCGCCGCCTGGGTCTGCGGGTCGTCGTGCATGCGCTGGGCCTCGACGGCGAGCAGCGACGCCGTCTGCAGATCGGTGCTGCTGAGCGTGATGGCCTGCGCCGCGAGCTGCCTCGCGAGGGCGATCCGGGCCTGCTCGGCGGCGGCGTTGCCGTTGACCACGGCGACGACCGTCGCGATGAGGCTCGCCACGAGCAGGCCGGAGAGCGCGATGACCCCGCCGCGCAGCAGCCGCAGGGCGCGGCGGCGCTCCCGCACGTTCTCGCCCACGAGCTCGTCGCGCTCCTGGAATCGGATGGCGGACGCGAGATCGGCGACCCGCTCGGGGAAGCGGGGGTCGGCATCCCCCAGGCTGCCCTCGAGTTCGAACCAGCTGAGGTCGACCCAGCGCGGCTCCTCGGCGAAGGCCTTCGACAGCGCCTTGTTCACCGCGGTCGCCCGCGTCCAGTCGAAGTCGCCCGCCGTGGGGTCCCAGAGGATCTCGCCCTCGTCGAGCACGAGCAGAATGCGCTCGGCGCTCTTGTGCTCGAGCCACCAGGTGATCTCGGTGGTCACGTACTCGGAGGCCGCCGACTTCGGGCTGCACAGCAGGATGAACCACTCGGCCTCGGTCAGGCCCCGCTCGATGGTCGACCAGAGGCCGGTGTTCGCAGACATCGACGCGTCGTCGAGGAACACGCGCGACGAGCGCAGCTTGTGCCAGGGCTTGGCGAAGCGCTCGATGCCGTTCCGCAGAGCGACCGCGAGGGTGCTCGACGCGGCGCGCGAGTACGAGATGAACGCGTCGAATCGGGCTGCCACGGCGCCAGACTAGCGGCGTGTGGGTCTGTCACGGCTCCCTCCGCGACATCGCGGGGGGCTGCGCACGGGGGTCCGCCGCGTCACGGAGGGAGCCGTGACAGGGGCGGGTCAGACCGTGATGACCTCGGGGGCGCCGGACTCGCCGGCGGGCAGCTCGGCGGCCAGACGGTTGGCCTCGGCGATGAGGGTCTCCACGATCTCCGACTCGGGCACGGTCTTGATGACCTCGCCCTTGACGAAGATCTGGCCCTTGCCGTTGCCGGACGCGACGCCGAGGTCCGCCTCGCGCGCCTCCCCGGGGCCGTTGACGACGCATCCCATGACCGCGACCCGCAGCGGCACCGTCATGCCCTCGAGCCCCGCGGTGACGTCGTTCGCGAGCGTGTACACGTCGACCTGGGCGCGCCCGCAGGACGGGCACGACACGATCTCGAGCTTGCGCTCGCGCAGGTTCAGGCTCTGCAGGATCTGCAGGCCCACCTTCACCTCCTGCGCGGGCGGCGCGCTCAGCGAGACCCGGATGGTGTCGCCGATGCCCTCGCCGAGCAGGATGCCGAACGCCGTCGCCGACTTGATGGTGCCCTGGAACTCAGGGCCCGCCTCGGTCACGCCGAGGTGCAACGGCCAGTCGCCGCGCTCGGCGAGCTGCCGGTACGCCTTCACCATCACGATCGGGTCGTTGTGCTTGACCGAGATCTTGAAGTCGTGGAAGTCGTGCTCCTCGAAGAGCGACGCCTCCCACACCGCCGACTCGACGAGCGCCTCGGGGGTGGCCTTGCCGTACTTCTCCAGGAGCCGCTTGTCGAGCGAGCCCGCGTTGACGCCGATGCGGATGCTGACCCCGGCATCCTGCGCGGCTTTCGCGATCGCGCCCACCTGGTCGTCGAACTGCCGGATGTTGCCCGGATTCACGCGCACCGCGGCGCACCCGGCGTCGATCGCCTGGAAAACGTACTTGGGCTGGAAGTGGATGTCGGCGATGACCGGGATCTGCGACTTCTTAGCGATGATGTGCAGCACGTCGGCGTCGTCCTGCGAGGGCACCGCGACGCGCACGATGTCGCAGCCGGACGCGGTGAGCTCGGCGATCTGCTGCAGGGTCGCGTTGATGTTGGTGGTCGGCGTCGTCGTCATCGACTGGACGCTGACCGGGGCGTCGCCGCCCACCAGAACCTTGCCCACCTTGATCTGGCGGCTCTTCCGGCGGGGTGCCAGGGTCTCCGGAGGCGGCTTCGGCATCCCGAGGTTCACAGCAGGCACGGGTTAAGACTAGGCCGCCTACCCCGCGATGTGCTGAGCGAGCGCCGCGTCGAATGCGGCGGCCTCGTCCAGGTGCGGCGCGTGCCCGGCCTCGGGCAGCGACACCTCGGTCACCGAACCGCCCGCCGCGCGGTAGCGCTCGAGCACCGCACGGGTCTGGGTCACCATGGGCTGCGGCGGGGCGACATCCTCGCCCGGCCATCCCGGTACGACGCCCAGCTGCCCGAGGTAGTTGAGGTCGAAGAACGAGGTGTCCGAGACGATCGCGTCCTTGTCGCCGTGGATCCACAGGATGGGCGGCTTGACCGCGAGCTCGACGATCCCGGTCACGTCGAAGTGCTGCGGAGCCATGGTGTTGAGCACGCCGCGGGTGCCCGCGGCGAATCCCGGCCAGTTCTCGGAGGCGACCGAGTCGCCGGGGTAGTTGTCGGTTCCGGTCTTCGTGGTCAGCATCGAGTCGACCCAGACGTCCTCGTGCTCGGTCTGCAGTTCCGGCTTGGCCACGTAGGCGGTCCGGTACACGGTGCGCGGCGAGGTCTGCTCGTCGGCGCTCGTGTCGTGCGACTCGAGCCGCGCGACGAAGTCGGGGTTTGCTCCCCCGCCGCCCGTTCCGGCGCCGTCGGCGTCGTTGCGCGCGCCGTCCGCGCCGTGTGTTCCGCCGAAGCCGTAGGGCGAGACGGGTGCCTCGAGGGTCAGGGTCGCGACGCGCTCCGGGTGGTCCAGCGCGAGCTGCATGACGACCCCGCCGCCCATGCTCCAGCCCACCAGGTGCACGCGATCCAGGCCGAGCGCGTCGAGCACGCTCACCACATCGTCGGAGAAGTCGCGCAACCCGCGCGTCGCGTCGACGGGCTTGGTCTCGCTGTCGCCGAAGCCCCGCAGGTCGATCGCGAGAGCGCGCACCCCGGTGGGCAGGGCGAGCATGGTGGGCTGATAGAACAGCGACGAGGACACGTTGCCGTGCACGAACACGACCGGGGTGCCGTCGCCCTGCCGCTCCAGGACGTTCGCGGTGTACCTCGGGGTCGGCACCCGGCGCGAGGTGATGCCCTCGAAAAGCGTGGTGGTCATGATGCTCCCTCTCCGGTGATGGCTGCCGCGACGGCATCTGCGCCGGCGCGGGTGAAGACGATCGTGTAGTGGTTGACGTCGGGCACCTCGACCACGCGCATCTGCGGCACGGTGCCGCGGAACGACTCGAGCGCACCCGGCGGGTACAGGGGTGCCCCGTCGGTGAGACCGCGGGGTGCTCGCAGCACGGTCACCGGCATCCGGAGCGACGCGAGCGCGTCGAGGTACCAGTCCGGGCCGTACAGCTCCGCGCCGTCGGTCAGCATGGCCTCCGCCGAGGCGGAGGCGCGCAGCCCGGGCGGCTCGCCCACCAGGTCGTAGCGCGCGTACTCCGCGAACCCCGCCGGCAGCTCGGGACCCAGAGCGGGATGCGCGCGCCAGAACCCGAGGTACGCCGCCTCGTCCGCGAACCGCATGGCGAGGCGCTCGGCGGCCGGACCGAGGAACTCGGCGATGTCGTCGGGGGTCTTCCCGGGCGGCAGCTCCAGCGGCAGACCGCCGTCGACGAGCACGAGCCGCTCGACCAGGTCCGGCCGTGCACCGGCCAGCACCACGGCGACGAAGGCGCCCATGGAGTGACCGACGACGATCCTCGGGGAGCCGCCTGCATCATCCAGAAGCCCGGCGAGGTCTTCGGCGTGCCGGCGAAGCCCGAACGGGCCGGGCAGTTCGCCGCTGCGCCCGCGTCCGCGCAGATCGGGCGCGAGGATGCGGTGGCCGGGCAGCAGCGCGGCGATCGTGGCGAAGGCGCGACCGTTCGAGGTGATGCCGTGCACGGCCAGCACCTCCGTGCCGCCGGAGGGCCCGTACTCGGTGGTGGCGAGCGTCGCGGGGCTCATCGCGCTGTCCATCCGCCGTCCATGACGTGCGAGGTGCCCGTGACCATGCCCGCGGTCTCGCCGCACAGCCAGAGCACCTGATCGGCGACCTCCTCGGGCTCGATGAGGCGCTTGATGACCGACTCGGTCAGCATGACCTTCTCGACCACCTCCGACTCGGGGATGCCGTGCGCCCGCGCCTGGTCGGCGATCTGCTTCTGCACGAGCGCCGTGCGCACGTAGCCGGGGTTGACGCAATTGCTCGTGACGCCGTGCGGGCCGCCCTCGAGAGCCGTGACCTTGGAGAGCCCCTCGATGGCGTGCTTGGCCGTCACGTAGGCGACCTTGTACGTGCTCGCGCGCAGTCCGTGCACCGAGCTCAGGTGCACGATGCGACCCCAGCCGCGCTCGTACATGCCCGGCAGCACCGCGCGCGTGAGCAGGAAGGGCGTCGTGACCATGAGGTCGAGCATGCGGCGGAAGACTGCCGGGTCGAACTGCGGGATGGGCGCGACGGACTGGATACCCGCGTTGTCGATCAGGATGTCGGCGTCCAATTCCAGCGCGCCCACGGCATCCGGGTCCGCCAGATCGATCACGAGGGAGTCGCCCCCGACCTCGCGGGCCGTGGCGTCGGCGCGCTCCGCGTCCAGGTCGGCGATCGTGACGTGCGCCCCGGCGTCGGCCAGTGCGAGGGCGCAGGCCCGGCCGATGCCGGCGGCCCCGCCCGTGACGACGGCCCGGCGGTCCGCCAGATCGATGCCCATCACTGCACATTAGTGCCGATATGGCCCGCTTTCCCCGGGCATGATTATGCAATTATGCAGATGTGGATGATCGATTCGGAACACCGCCCCTGAGCGCCGACGACCTGCTCGTGCTGCTCGAGGTGTCGCGAGCCGGGCGATACACGACCGCAGCGCGATCCCTGGGGCTCAACCACACGACCATCGCGCGACGCATTGCCGCGCTCGAGGCCGAACTCGGCGGGCGGGTGCTCACGCGCGTGGGCGCCGGATGGGTGCCGACCGTGCTCGGGGAACGGGCGGTCACGGCCGCCGAGCACATCGAGCGGGCCGTCGCGCCGCTCTCGGGCGGCGCGCACGACGATCGGCTCTCGGGCGAGATCCGGCTCACGGCCACCGACGGCTTCAGCGGGTTCATCGCGTCGCCGGCCATGGTGGCCCTGCAGCGCGACCACCCGGGCATGAGCCTCGCCATCGTGACCGGGACCCGCACCGCATCCCAGCAGCGCACCGGTACCGATCTCGAGGTCGTCGTCGGCCGCCCCCAGGTGGGAAGGGCGGAGGCGATCCTGCTGGGCGAGTACGCACTCGGCGTCTACGCGAGTCGCGCGTACCTGGAGCGCGAGGGTGCCCCCCGCACTCCCGAGGACCTGACCGGCCGCCCCCTCGTCTACTTCATCGAATCGCTCCTGCAGGTGGACGTGCTGGACGACGCGCGCCGGGCGATCCCCGCCATGGTCGATGCCGTGACGAGTACCAACGTGTACGTCCACGTCATGGCCACGCGGGCCGGGGCCGGCTTCGGGCTGCTGCCCGCCTTTCTCGCCGACCCGGTCGACGACCTCGTGCGGGTGCTGCCCGGTGAGATCGAGACCCGCCTGCCGTACTGGCTCGTCGCCCGGCCCGAGGCGCTGCGCCGGCCCGGCGTCGCGGCGTTCGTCCGTGCACTGCACGAGCGCATGGCCGAGGTGCGCCCGGCGCTGTTGGGCCTGGGGGCGAGCGCTACAGGAAGCTGATCGGGTTCACGATGTCGGCGTAGATCAGGAGGAGCGTCATGACCGCCAGAACCCCCGTGACGACGAGCGTGATGGGCACCAGGCGCGCCGTGTCGACCGGCCCGGGGTCCGGGCGCCCGCGCAGCTTCGCAATGCGGCGCCGCAATCCCTCCCAGAGCGCGCCCGCGATGTGCCCGCCGTCCAGAGGCAGCAGCGGGATCAGGTTGAAGACGAAGAGCGCGACGTTGAGGCTCGCGAGCATGCCGGTCAGCTGCGCGATCCGGTTGATGATCGGAGCCTCCTGGTAGCTCGTGATCTCGCCCGCCAGCCGTCCGATCCCCACGACCCCGATCGGGCCGTTCGGATCGCGCTCGCCGCCGCCGAACGCGGCCTCCCCCACCTGCCAGAGCCGCTGCGGAAGCGTCACGATGATCTTCGCCACGGCGACGATGTTGTCGCCCACCGCGGGCAGGACCGTCGTCACGGGCTGCGGCACGTTGACGTAGGCGGGCGAGATGCCGACGATTCCGACCTCCTCGGTGACCGGGTCCCCGTTCTCATCGCGCACGATCTCGCCGTTCTCGTCGTACACCGGCCGTTGCGTCGGCTCGGGGGTCAGAGTCAGACTCACCTCGGCACCGGCGCGCTCGACCACCAGGGTCACGGGCGTCCCCGCCGAGGAGCGGATGACCTCGGTCGCGGTCGTCCAGTCCGCCGCGGGCTGCCCGTTGACGCTCACGATCGTGTCGCCCGCCTGAACGCCCGCGGCCGCTGCGGGCGAGGGCTGGTCGTCATCGGCGCACTCGGTCCGATCGCTCGTGGCCGGGATGATGCACTCCGACACGCTTCCGACGGTGAGCGAGACCTGCGGGAGCCCGAAGCCGCAGATCACGACCGCGTAGAGGACGACCGCGATGACCAGGTTCATGAACGGCCCGCCGAGCATGACCACGATGCGCTTCCACACCGGCAGCTTGTAGAAGACGCGGTCCTCGTCCCCCGGCGTGATGGTGTCCGCGGACGAGGTGCGCGCGTCCTGCACGAGAGTGTCGAAGAACCCGGTGGATGCCGTGCGCGCCTTCCCGCCTTGGCGTGCGGGCGGGAACATCCCGGCCATCGAGATGTAGCCGCCGAGCGGGATGGCCTTGATGCCGTACTCGGTCTCGCCGCGCTTGCGCTTCCAGAGGGTCGGCCCGAAGCCGATCATGTACTGACCCACCTTGACGCCGAACCTCTTGGCCGGAATCAGATGCCCGAGCTCGTGCAGCCCGATCGACACGGCGAGTCCCACCAGGATCAGCAGGATGCCCAGCACGTACAGGACCACGGTTTCCACGTGCGTCAGGGTACGTGACGACGCCTGGGAACGCGGCCTCCCCGTTCGGGGCGACGCGTGGCGGCGACCCGGCTAGGCCCGCCCGGTCCGCTCGGGCCGGAAGGCGCGGGCGATGAGCGAGCCGATCGCGATGAGCACCACGATCCCGGAGGCCGCCCCCAGGATCACCACCACCCCGAACGGCACCCCGAAGACGGTGACCGGTCGCGAGGTCGTGTAGGCCGGTTGCAGGGGCTCGTCGTCCCCGGCCTGGACGACCACGAGATCCCCCGGGATCTGGGTCGCGGGCGAGGAGAAGTAGAGGTCCACGACCGTCAGATAGCGCCCGAGGTCGTCGAACCCGCCCGGTGCCTGGCCCGCCCACACGGTCTGCTCCCCCTGCAGCACGGGCCCGGGGTCGTCGAGCCCGGCAACCCGTGCGCGGTGGTCCTGGAAGATGTACAGCCGCGCCTGCTGGGTGGTCGTGGCGTACCGCGACAGGTCCATCGGATAGACCAGCTGGTCGGTATCGAAGGTGAACCGGATCGGATCCAGCCCGCCCGAGAGCGGCACGTCGCTCGTGAGCTTGAGTGCCACGAAGTACCAGCCGCGCTCGACGTAGTCGCCGAGCCCCGCGGCGATCTCGTCGCGCAGGGCGTAGCCGTTCTCGTCGAGCCAGTCGGTCAGGCCCTGCGCGTCGGACGCCTCCAGCGTGGTGGCCTCGACCGGCCCAAGCTGCACCTGATCGAGCACGTTCGGCGGACCACCGGCGGTCGCGCCGTCGCCACCGTCGCCCGCCCACCAGTCGTCGACCACGACCTCCTTGGGAGCGATGGCCTCCTCGAGCCCGACGAAGGTCTCGCGATCACCGGCCGTCACGGTCGCGGGCGACGGCGTCGGGAACACGAGCCCCATATCCTCGGCGTCGGTCAGCATGTCCAGCAGGAGCTCGATGCGCTCCTGCGTGCCGTCCCAGGACAGGATCGCGTGCTCCTTGTCCACGATGACGTCGACGCCCGGCCGCGGCGCGGGCGCCCCGCACGCGCACGCGGATGCCGGTGCCGCCACCTGGAGCCCGATCAGCACGGCGGCCGCGGGCAGGACGGCGAGGAAGCGGCTCGCGCGCGGAGACCTCATGCCATCAGTATGGCGTCCGCGCTCGCGCGAGCCCAGAGTTCGGCGTCGAGCACTCCCGCCAGACTCAGCTCTCCGGGTTCGTGGGCGTCCACGACGCGCTCGATCGTGTCCACGATCTCCGGCCACGCGATCCGCCCGGCGTGGAAGGCCGCGACCGCCTGCTCGTTCGCGGCGTTGTACACAGCCGGGTAGGTCGCCCCGGCCTCGCCCACGCGCTTGGCCAGGCGCACCGCCGGGAAGGCGTCGTCGTCGAGCGGCTCGAAGGTCCAGGCGTGCGCGGTCGTCCAATCCAGCGGAACGCCCACCCCCGGAACGCGGTCCGGCCAGGCCAGGCCGAGCGAGATCGGCAGGCGCATGTCGGGAGGACTCGCCTGCGCGATGGTCGAGCCGTCCGTGAACTCGACCATCGAGTGCACGACCGACTGCGGGTGCACGGTCACCTCGATGCGGTCGTACGGCACCCCGAACAGCAGGTGCGCCTCGATGATCTCGAGCCCCTTGTTGACCAGGGTCGAGGAGTTCGTGGTCACCACGAGCCCCATGTCCCAGGTGGGATGCGCGAGCGCCTCCGCGGGCGTCACGGCTTCCAGAGACGCCCGGTCGCGACCCCGGAACGGGCCCCCCGACGCGGTGAGCACGAGACGGCGGACCTCCTCCGGGGCGCCGGCGCGCAGCGCCTGCGCGAGTGCGGAGTGCTCGGAATCGACCGGGACGATCTGCCCGGGGCGCGCGGCCGATGTGACGAGCTCGCCCCCCACGATGAGGCTCTCCTTGTTGGCAAGCGCCAGGACGGTACCGGTCTCGAGCGCGGCCATGGTCGCGGCCAGGCCCACCGATCCGGTGATGCCGTTGAGCACCACGTCGGCCGGGGTGTCCCGGACGAGCGCCACCGCATCCTCGATGCCCAGAGCGGTGCGCGTCACGCCCAGCTGGCGCGCCTGCGCGGCCAGGCCCTCGGCATCGGTGCCCGCGGCCAGGCCCACGACCTCGAACCGATCGGGGTTCGCGCGGATCACATCGATCGCCTGCGTGCCGATCGACCCGGTGGAGCCGAGGATGACGACGCGACGCATGCTGCGAGCCTAGGAGTTCGCTCAGCCGATCGAGTGTCTCGATGCAGATTCGCTCAGCTGATCGAGACGATCTCGATCACGAACAGCAGGGTCTGGCCGCCGAGCGGGTGCGCGGAGGCGTCGGTTCCGTAGGCCAGCTCAGGCGGGATGCTCACGAGCAGTTTCACACCGACCCGCTGCCCCACGATCGCGGCCGTGAACCCCGGCACGTACTGTCCAGCGGGCAGCGCGATGGGGTCGCCCCCGTAGCTCTGGTCGAAGACCTCGCCGGTGTCCCAGCTGGTGCCCTGGTAGTCCAGCTGCGGGGAGTCGGCCTTGGTCACGACCTCACCGTCGCCCTCCTCGAGGACGCTCATGACGAGCTCGGCGGGCGGGCCGCTCGCGGGCAGCGTCACGACGGGCGCCCCGTCCGATCCGAACTCGACCTCCGGGACGTTCTCCGTCCACTCGGCGGGCACGAGTTGCTCGACCGGCGCGACGACGTCGAGCACGAAGACCAGGGCGGTATCCGCACCGATCCCGAGGCTCGTGTTGCCCGTCTCGCCGAACGCGTCGGCGGGGGGCACGACGCTCACGATGCGCGAGCCGATGTTCGAGCATCGGACGGTCTTGACCAGTCCCGGGATATAGGCCTTCTCGTCGACGATCATGTCGAGCAGTCCGCCCTCGTCGTAGCCGGTCGAGTCGATGAGCTCACCGGTGTCGCCGTTGTAGAGCGTGAAGTGCACGCGCACCTCGGCGCCGTCCTGCACCTCGGCGCCATCCCCCTCGATGAGCACGGTGCGCTGAAGCGCCGTCACCGAGACGGGGGCGGAGAAGTCCACCTCGGGCTCGGTGTCGAAGTCGCCGGAGACCGAGATCGCGTCCGACACCGGGCCGTTGGGAGAACAGGCCACGGGGGTGTCGGTACCGATCGTGCCGGGTTCTGTGGGCGGCTCCTCCTCCTGCGTGCAGGCGGCGACGCTCAGGGCGAGCACGGGAGCGAGGGCGATGGCCATGAGGCGCGAGGGACGCATCCGCCCATCCTGACGCATCCCGCCTGGGACTGCGCCCCACGCGGGCGCTGTCTAGGCTCGAAGCCATGACCGCCCTCGGGCAGCTCACTCCGACCCCGCTCCCGCCCGTCCGGCCGCGCCGCTGGCCGCTCGCGCTGGGGATCGTGAGCGCGCTCATGATCGTCGCGGTCCTGCTCGTGCTCTCGCCCTGGGATCGGGCGCGCGGCCAGTGGCTGCAGGACCAGTGGACGGTGCTCACCCAGCCCTCGCCCGAGGAGATCCAGGCGATCGCGGACGCCACCGGCATGAGCGATGAGGGGCGACTGATCTTCCTGGCCTCGACGCCCGAGATCGAGGACGCGGACGCCTTCAACGACGACTGCGCGGTGGAGTCCCAAGGCACGCTCGGATGCTTCGACGGCACCGACATCTACATCTTCAAGGTCACGGATCCGCGCCTGCAGGGCACCATCGAGGTCACCGGCGCGCATGAGATGCTGCACGCCGCCTATCAGCGGCTCTCGCGGGAGGAGCGCGCCGAGATCGACGCGCTCGTGCAGCAGGCGGTCGCCGCCATCCCGGAGGACGACCCGGTCTTCTCCGATATGAGCCTGTACCCGAAGTCGCAGTGGCCCGACGAGTGGCACTCCCGACTCGGCACCGAGTTCGCCGATCTGCCGCCCGCGCTCGAGGAGCACTACGCGCGCTACTTCGACGACCGCTCGCTCGTGCTGGCGCTCGACGAGCAGTCCACGGCGCTCCTGGACGAGCTCGAAGCGCAACTGGACGAGCTCTCGGCCCGCATCGACGAGCTGGATGCCGAGATCACCCGCCGCCAGGAGGCCTACGACACGGCGCTGGCGGCCTACGAGTCGGACGTGGACTCCTTCAACGCGCGCGCTGACGCGGGCGACTTCGATAGCCAGGCCCAGTTCGACCGCGAGCGCGCCGCCCTCGTGAAGCGTCAGAAGGCGCTCGAGGCCGAGCGCGTCGCGGTCAACGACCTGGTGGACGAGTACAACGAATTGCTCGACCGGCTCTCCGCCGTCGACGCCGACTATGCGGAGCTGTACGAGAGCCTGGACAGCACGGCGCCCAGCGCCGGCAGCCCGGACGGCTGAGGCTTCAGGCGGCCATCGCGACCGTGTCGCCGGTCTCGGGCCGGGTTCCCGCGAGCTCGTGCCTGTCCTGGCGCGCGCCGGTCAGGTCGATGACCGCGGCCTCGGCCGTGACCTCGTGCAGCAGGTCGAGAACGGTCATGTCGAGCGCCCGGCAGATCACCGCCAGGATCTCGCTCGACGCCTCCTTGCGGCCGCGCTCGATCTCGGAGAGGTAGGGCATGGAGATGCGCGCCGCGTCGGCCACCGTGCGCAGGGTGAGCGCGCGATCCTGACGGATGCGGCGCAGCGTCTGGCCGATCGCATGCCTGAGCAACATGGAACGACCCTAATCGCGACGACCGACGTCGCGGGCGCCTCACCCGCCGGATTCGCTCTGGGCGGACACCCGGATCTCGGGCTCGTGGTGCACCGGGAAGTTGACGCTCGCGGCGATGAAGCACAGCCGGCTCGCCTCGGCGTGCAGGGTGCGCGCCAGGTCCGGGTCGCCGGATGAGATGGTCACCACCGGTCGCAGCGTCACCTCCGTGAAGCGCCCACCCTGCCCCTCCGTGCGCATGGTCCCGGTCGCGGCGTCGGTATACGCCTCGACCACGATGCCGTTCTGGGTGGCCACGTGGAGGTAGCTCAGCAGGTGGCACTGGCTGAGGGCGACGATGAGCTGCTCCTCGGGGTTCCAGCGCGCGGCATCGCCGTGGAAGACCCTGGCGCTGGAGCCCGCGATGTCGGCCTTCCCCTCGGCGCTCACCACGACATCCCTGCCGTACTCGCGGTAGCCGGACGTCCCCGTCCCACGGTTCCCGATCCACTCGACACCGACCGCGAAATGGTGGTCGTTCTGCACAATGGGTCCCTTCTCTCGGCCGAACTAGACTGACCGCATGACCGACACGCTCGCCCCCACCGTAGACGCCGTCCCCACGGAACGTCGCGTCGTGACCGCGATCCCCGGACCGCGCTCCACCGAGCTGCACGCCCGGCGCACCGCCGTGGTCAGCGCGGGTGTCTCGTCCGCGCTTCCCGTCTACATCGAGCGCGCGCACGGCGCGATCCTGGTCGACGTCGACGGCAACGCCTTCGTCGACCTGGGCGCCGGCATCGGTGTCACGACCGTCGGGCACACCATCGACACGGTCGTCGAGGCCGCGCGCGAGCAGCTGGGCGACGTTCTGCACACGCTCTTCACCATCACGCCCTACGAGGAGTACGTGCGCGTGTGCGAGCTGCTCGCCCAGCACACCCCCGGCGATTTCGCCAAGAAGTCCGTTCTGGTCAACTCGGGCGCCGAGGCGGTCGAGAACGGCGTCAAGATCGCCCGCAAGTACACCGGGCGCAACGGCATCGCGGTGCTCGAGCACGCGTACCACGGGCGCACCAACCTGACGATGGCCATGAACTTCAAGGCGTCGCCGTACTCCACCGGATTCGGCCCGTTCGCCGGCGATGTCTACCGCGCCCCGAACTCCTACCCGCTGCACGACGGCCTCTCGGGCGCCGATGCGGCGAAGCGCACGATCACCTACCTCGAGAAGACCGTGGGCGCATCCGATCTGGCGTGCCTCGTGGTCGAGCCCATCCAGGGCGAGGGCGGCTTCATGGTCCCGGCCGATGGGTATCTGCCTGCCCTGCAGGAGTGGTGCACCGCCAACGGCGTCGTCTTCATCGCCGATGAGATCCAGAGCGGCATGGCCCGCACCGGCGCGTACTTCGCGAGCGAGCACTTCGGGCTCGTGCCGGATCTCGTGCTGAGCGCCAAGGGCATCGCCGGAGGCCTGCCGCTCGCGGGCGTGACGGGTCGCGCGGAGATCATGGACGCATCCCAGCCCGGTGGGCTCGGCGGAACGTTCGGCGGGAACCCGGTCGCCTGCGCTGCGGCGATCGCGGTCTTCGAGCACATCGAGTCCGAGGGTCTGCTCGCCGCCGCGAAGCGCATCGAGGGCGTGCTGAAGCCCGCCCTGCTCGAGCTGCAGAAGCGCTTCCCGATCATCGCCGAGGTGCGCGGCATCGGCGCGATGATCGCGATCGAGTTCGCCGACCCGGCCACGCACGAGCCGCTGGCCGAGGTGCCCGGCACGGTCGCGGCGTACGCGGCGCAACAGGGCGTTCTCGTGCTGACCGCCGGAACCTACGGCAACGTCATCCGGTTCCTGCCGAGCCTCGCGATCACCGACGAGCAGCTGCGCGACGCGGTCGGCGTCATCGGCGACGCGCTCGCCGCGATCTGAGGTTCCCGGCAGACTGATCGGGTGGGCTCCTCACTCGATCCGGCGCGTCCCCTCGATCTCGCGGGCGCCGTCGAGCTGGCCGTCGTCGAGCGCGACGGCGTCATCGAATCGCGTCACCTCGGGGCCGCGGTTCTGGTGGACGGCGACGGCGGCATCGTCGAAGCACTCGGCGACCCGGCCGCGCTGATCTACCCGCGCTCGGCGGCGAAACCCCTGCAGGCCACGGCCGTGCTCGGGATGGGCGTGCGGCTCGAGGGCGAGGAGCTCGTGCTCGCCGCCGCGAGCCACGCGGGCACTCCGGCCCACGTCGCCATCGTGGAGCGCATGCTCGCCGCCGCCGGCCTGGACGAGGGCGCACTGCGCTGCCCCGCCGACTGGCCGCTCGACTCCGACGCGCGCACGGCCGCCGCCGGACGGCGGCGCATCGCCATGAACTGCTCGGGCAAGCACGCCGCCTTTCTCGCCGCGGCCGTGCACGGTGGGTGGTCCACCGAGGACTATCTCGACCCCGCGCACCCGGTTCAGGCCGCGGTCGCCGCGACCGTGGCCGAGCTGGCCGGGGAGCCCGTCGCGCACTGGGGCGTCGACGGCTGCCTCGCGCCCACGCCCGTGCTCTCTCTCGCCGGGCTCGCACGCTCGTTCTCCCGGGTCGTGACCTCCGGCTCGCCGCTCCCGGCCGCCATGCGCGCCCACCCGTGGGCCGTCGACGGTCCGGGCCGGGAGAACGCCGTCACGATCGGGCTCGCGGGCGTGCTCGCGAAGGTCGGCGCCGAGGGGGTGCTCGTACTCGCGACCGACGACGGGCACGCCGTCGCCGTCAAGACCCTCGATGGAGCCGGGCGCGCCCGCACCCCGGTCGGCCTCGAACTCCTCGTGCGCGCCGGACTGCTCGAACGCGACCGCGCGGATGCCGTGGTCGCCTCGGTGGGCGACCCCGGCATCCGCGTGGCGTTCTGAGCGAACCGGACGATCCCGGTTTCGGGTCAGCTCACCTTCGCCAGGCGCTTGCGGCGGATGCCGGCCGAGACCTGCGCGATCACCACGCCGATGATCGCGACCAGGAACACCGCCGAGGCGATGACGTTGGCCTGGGCCGGGATGCCGCGCGTGGCCGCCGTGTACACGTACTTCGGGAAGGTCACCGCGGCGCCCGAGTTGAAGTTCGTGATGATGAAGTCGTCGAAGCTGAGGGCGAACGAGAGCAGTGCCGCGGCGATGATGCCCGGCAGCAGCAACGGGAACGTGATCCGCCAGAACACCTGCGCCGGGCTCGCGTACAGGTCGCGGCCCGCCTCCTCGATCGCGGGATCCAGGCTCGCGACGCGCGCCCGGACCGTCACGACCACGAAGCTGATGCAGAACATGGTGTGCGCCAGGATGATCGTCACGATGCCCTTGGACACGCCCGCCGTCAGGAACTGGGCGGCCAGCCCGGCACCGAGCACGACCTCCGGGGTGGCCATGGGCAGGAACAGCAGGAGCGTCGTGGCCGACCGGAACCGGAACCGGTAGCGCACGAGCGCGATGGCCATGGCGGTGCCGAGCGTGGTCGCCAACAGGGTCGAGATCACGGCGACCAGGATGCTGTTGCCGAACGCCTCGCAGACCTCCGGCTGCTCGCAGATGTTGATCCAGTTGTCGAGCGTGAACCCGCGCCACACGATGTTCGAGCGGCGCACCTGGTTGAACGAGAACACGATCGTGTAGACGATCGGGATCAGCAGGAAGGTGAACGCCAGGATCGAGTAGACGCCCAGGCCCCAGCGCCCGACCCCCAGCCGGAACGGTTTGCGCGTGCGCGGCGGGACGGCCTTGGCGGTCTCCGCGATCGCCGCGCCTGCCTGGGTGCTCACAGCAGGTCCTCCGTTCCCGCGCGCTTCACGTAGGCCGCCACCAGGATCAGGATGACGCCCATGAGGATGATCGAGAGCGCCGCGGCCGCGGGGTAGTTCTGCAATTGCAGGAAGTTGGCCTCGATGACGTTCCCGATCATGGCCGTCTCGGGCGAGCCGAGGAAGCTCGTGCTGGCGTTGATGTAGTCGCCCGCGGCCGGGATGAAGGTCAGGAGCGTCCCGGACACCACACCGGGCAGCGACAACGGCAGCGTGACCTTGAGGAAGGTGGTCGCCGGGCTCGCGTACAGGTCGCCGCCCGCCTCGACGTAGCGCAGGTCGAGGCGTTCGAGCGAGGTGTAGATGGGCAGCACCATGAACGGGATGAAGTTGTAGGTCAGGCCGAAGATCACCGATCCGGCGGTCTGGGTGATGTGCGCGCCCTCGGGAAGGATCGTGAGCGCGTTGAGGATCGTCACGACCGGACCCTCGTCGCTGAGGATCTGCTTCCACGCCAGGGTGCGCAGCAGGAAGCTGATGAAGAACGGCGCGATGACCAGCGTCAGGGCGAGCGCCTGCCAGAGCGGGAAGCGGCGCAGCTTGACCCCGATGAAGTAGGCCAGCGGGTAGGCGAAGAGCAGTGCGAGCACGGTCGCCGCGGCCGCGTAGCCGAAGGAGCGGATGATGTGCTCCCAGTAGGTCTGCACGACCGTGACGTAGTTCTCCCATTTGAAGGCGTAGTCGTACTGGCCGATGTCGCCGAACTCGCGCGGGGTCTGGAAGCTCGTGAGGATGAGCGACACGAACGGCACGAGGAAGAACAGCGTGAGGTAGGCGGCGCCCGGGAGCAGCAGGAAGAGCGCGATCGGGCTGCGCCGCCTGACCGCGGGCTCGGCGACCGGGGTCGCCGTCGCGAAGGCCCCGAATGCCACTTACGCCCCCTCGAGCTCGGCTTCGAGACGCTCGCGGCGCTGGGTCGCGATCGCGCTGGTGTCCTCGTCGGAGGCGAACCGCGGCGCCACGTCGGCGTCGTCGGCCAGTCCGAAGGTGTGGTCGATGTTCCAGGTCAGCCAGACCTCGGCGCCCTCGTTGACGATCGAGCCGAACACCATGTTCTGCGAGAAGACCGTCTGCACGCCCAACCCGGGCACCTGCACCTGGTACTGCGTGCTGACGCCGCTGAACGAGACGTCCACCACCCGGCCCGGTCCGACCAGGTTGAGCCCGGTGGCCGCCTTGGGCTCCGAGGTGACCAGGGCCACCTTCTCGGGCCGCACACCGATGGTCACCTCGCCCGCGTGGCGCTGAGCGCGCTCACGCGGTACCGAGACCTTGCGCCCGGCGATGTCGACGACCATGGTGTCGCCCTTGGCCGAGACCACCGGTCCGGTGAACAGGTTGGACTGCCCGAGGAAGTTCGCCACGAAGGCGGTGCGCGGGAGCTCGTAGAGCTCCTCGGGGGCGCCCATCTGCTCGATCTCGCCCTTGTTCATGACGGCGATGGTGTCGGCCATGGTCATGGCCTCCTCCTGATCGTGCGTCACGTGCAGGAAGGTGAGCCCCACATCCCCCTGGATCTGCTTGAGCTCGAGCTGCATCTGGCGGCGCAGCTTGAGGTCGAGCGCGCCGAGCGGCTCGTCCAGCAGCAGCAGGGCGGGCCGGTTGACCACGGCGCGGGCCAGCGCGACGCGCTGCTGCTGCCCGCCCGAGAGCTGCGCGGGGCGGCGCTGGGCGACGTGGTCGAGCTCGACCAGACGCAGCGCCTCGTGCGCGAGCTGCTGGGCATTCGCGATGCGGCGGCGCTTGAGCCCGAACGCGACGTTCTCGAGGATCGTCATGTGCGGGAAGAGCGCGTAGCTCTGGAACACGGTGTTGACCGGCCGGCGGTAGGGCTTGGTGTGCGTGACGTCCTTGCCGCCGATCAGGATGCGACCGCCCGTCGGGTCCTCGAGGCCCGCCACGAGCCGCAGGGTCGTGGTCTTCCCGCACCCGGAGGGACCCAGGAGCGCGAAGAACGACCCGGCCGGGATCGTGAGATCGAGGTGCTCGATCGCCGTGAACCCGGGGAAGCGCTTCGAGATGCCGACCAGTTCGAGGTCGGCACCCGACTCAGCGAAGCTCGTCGCCACCGTCAGGCACCCAGCAGCACGCTCTGGAAGGCCGCACCGTAGGTCTGCTCCTCAGCACCCGAAAGGGTGCGGAAGACCCGGACCTGGGAGAGCGTGTCGGCGTTCGGGAAGATCAGCTGGTTCTCGGCGAGCTCCGGGTCGATGGCGACCGCCGCCTCCTTCGCGCCGACCACCGGGGTGATGTAGTTCACCCACGCCGCGACCTCCGCGGCGATCTCCGGGTCGTAGTACCAGTTGATGAGCTCCTCGGCATTCGACTTGCGGGTCGAACCGACCGGGATGAGGAAGTTGTCGTTCCAGAGGGTTCCGCCACCCTCGGGGATGATGAACTCCCACTTCTCGCCTGCCT
This sequence comes from Microbacteriaceae bacterium, assembly GCA_019638805.1. Classification (GTDB taxonomy): domain Bacteria; phylum Actinomycetota; class Actinomycetes; order Actinomycetales; family Microbacteriaceae; genus JBDSKH01. Next base: position 287,215 of record JAHBTA010000002.1, read on the forward strand.
CGTAGTTGAGCGCGGTGATGTCGCCCGACCACACGATGGCGGCCAGGGTGTCCTCGTTCTGGAGGTCCTCGATGTAGGAGTTGCCCTTGATGTTGCGGATCTGGCCGCTCGTGACCTGCTCGCGGAAGATGTCAAGCGCCGCGTTGAACTCGTCGTCGCCCCAGTCGCCCGAGATGTCGACGCCGTTGTTCATCATGATGACGCCGAGGGTGTCGCGCATCTCGCTGAGGACGCCCACGCGGCCCTTGAGCTCCGGGTTCCACAGGTCGTCCACCGTACGGAGGCCGTTCGGCAGCTTCTCCTTGTTCCAGCAGATGCCGGCGAAGCCGCCCTGCCACGGGACCGACTGGGTCCGGCCCGGGTCGAAGTCGACGTTCACCAGGTCGGGGTTGAGGTTGGCCTTGTTCGGGATCTTCGCGTCGTCCAGGGTCTGGGTGTACCCGAAGCGGATCCAGCGGCTGACCATCCAGTCGGTGAGGCACACGACGTCGGCGCCGATGTCCTGGCCGAGGGCGAGCTGGTCCTTGACCTTGCCGTAGTACGAGTTGTTGTCGTCGACGTCGACCCGGTACTCGGCCGAGATGCCGGTGGCCTCGGTGAACGCGTCGAGCGTCGGGTGGTTGCCCGCGTCGTCCTCGTCGAGGTAGAGCGCCCAGTTGGCCCAGATCACCGACTTGTCGTTGGCCGAGTTGTCCGGCGGCGGGGTGGGCTTGGCCGAGCCGCTCGGCGCGCAGGCCGCGAGGGCGAGGGCCGTGGCCCCGGCGCCGGCACCCGCGAGCATGGTACGCCGAGTGAGCTGGGCGCGTCGTGCCTGCACGACGAGCGAGCGGATGAACGGATCTTCGGGCAGGTTCCTGGCCATGGTGGGGATGCTCCTTCAGGACGTTCGGAAGGGTGCGCTGCGCGCCGTGTGTGACGATCCTGGCACAGGAGGGACCCGGCCGGAACCGGAAAGCCGCGAAAAAGTGCCAAAGGCACCGGCAATTGTTCGATTTCAGTCGTGCGCGGCTGTTTTCGCTTCGTTTTCATGCGTACCGTCGAGTCCTTCCGGCACCTTGAGCACGGCACGCACGGTGCGACCCCCGGCGACGAGCCAGCATTCCCGCGGATCGGCGCCCAGCGGAGGCGGCGTTGCGCCCCCCGGTATCAGAGCGCGGTGATCGGATGCCCCGCACCCCGCGAACGCGATCGACCACTCCCGGCGCGCCCGGCTCGCAATCGCCCAGGAGGCGCCCCACGCATCCGGGTCTCCCAGAAGCGCGGCGGGCGCGGCGGGCGCCGCGTCCGCCTGGGCACCGGGAGCGAGCTCCACCACCCGCCAGCCCGCCGCCGCGAGCCGCGGTGCCCACTCCGCCGGCCGCGTGGCGACCACGGCGAGCACCGGGTGCGACTCCGGGTTCACCCGCTCCGCGGCCGGCCGGTCCGGTGCGGGCAGGCGGAACCCCGCCCGACGGGCGACCTGCGTCTCGGCGCCTCGCCACAGTCCGCTCCCGGGCGAGCGGGAGGGGTCCCAGCTCGCCGCATCGGAACCCGCCATGACGTGATCCTCACGGCTCGCCATGCGCAGGACGAGTCGCGATCCGAACTGTCCGGCCAGCCGCCCGATCTCCCCGTCGATCCGTCGGGCTCCCGCGACGAGCGCGGCGCCCCCGTCGCGCATGAGCGCGGTCAGCATCCCGGCGGCCTCCTGTCGCTCGTCGGGGCCGAAGCGCGCCAGGAGGGCGTCGAGCGCGTCGGCGATCACCACGGTTCGGGAGGCGAGGGGTGCGGACAGGGCGGCCCAGGCATCCGCGGGTTCGGGCGACAGCACGCGCACCGGACGGCCCGCCGCCTTCGCGGCGTCGGCCAGCATCGCGAGCGCCGTCGTGACGCCCGCCCCCGGCCCGCCGAGAACCAGAAGCGAGCCGTCGGCGGCGGGCCGGTACGCCGCGAGCGGCTGGCGCTGCTGCGCGGGCAGGTCCATAATCCCGAACCCGAGCTCGCCCGAGGCGGCGGGCGGCAGGAGCGCCGCATCCAGTTCGCGCGGGAGCGGATCGCACCACGGCACGGATGGCGGCTCCGCCCGGCCTGCGGCGGCACCCGCCGCCGTGACGTCGCCCGGACCGGCGAGGGCGACCTGCAGCTCGTGCGTCGCCCCGTCGTGGTGCGCGAGCGCCCTCCCCCGCGGTTCGGCGGGCAGTCGCGCGGCATCGTCCCCGCCCAGCACCGCGGTGCTGTCGGCACGGTCGGTCACGCGCAACGCGATCCGAAGCCCGATATTGGCCAGCACCGCGTCGCGCACGACGCCGGACGGGCGCTGCGTGCACAGGATCAGGTGCATGCCCAACGACCTGCCGCGCGCCGCGATATCGGCGAAGACCTCGTGCAGTTCGGGCGCCGCGGCCACCAGGGCCGCGTACTCGTCGACGACAACCACGAGCCGCGCCAGGTGCCCCGGCGCCAGTTCGTCGATGCCCCGAACGCGGGAGTCCAGCAGGATCCGCTCGCGTCTGACCAGTTCGGCCCGCAGACTCTCGACCGCGCGCCGCGTCAGTCGGGCGTCGAGGTCGGTCATGATTCCGGCCACGTGCGGCAGGCCGGCGAGCGGGGCGAAGGCCGCTCCGCCCTTGAAGTCCACAAGCAGGAAGGCGACCTCGCGGGGCGAGCGCCCGTGTGCCATCCCCAGCACCCAGGAGACCAGGAGCTCGCTCTTGCCCGACCCCGTGGTTCCCGCCACGAGCGCGTGCGGGCCCTGGGCCACCAGGTCGGCGACCACGACGCCGTCCGCGCCGAGGCCCAGTGGTGCGCCGAGCCCGGATGCCGGCTCGGCGCCCAGCAGCTCTCCGAGTGCGACCTCGGCGGGGAGCCGCTCGCCCGGTGCACTCAGCCCGAGGGCGTCCGCGCGCGCGGCCAGTGCGCGCGCCGCGGTGATGGCATCTCGTGCCGTCACGGCCCACGGCCGCGCGGAGGCCGCGGGCCGCGCATCGATGACCGCTCCGCAGCCCAGCGGCAGCTCGTGCGCCGCCCCCGCCCAGGCCACGACGATGTCGTCGGCCGAGTGATCGCCGATACCGGTGAACCGGTACGCGCCGCCCTCGCCACCCCGCACCTCGTGCGGGAGGGCATCCGTCCAGTCTTCGCCCGGTGGCGCCGTGAGGCGCACGCGGGCCGGGCTCAGGCGCGACGCGAGCTGGAGGACGACGGAGCGGGCGATCGCGGCGGCCGTAACAGGAGGCCCCACGATGCCCAGGCCACCGGCCGCGTCCACCACGTGCGGTCCTGGCGCCGGGCACCGCACGAGCTCGCGCACCGCCGCGAACCCGGGCGCGCCGGTGTCGCCCTCCAGCTCGAGGCGGAGCGCCATCGGACCGGTCCCGACCCGGACGGCGAGCGCACCCTCGCCCTCGTCCCAGCCGGGATCGGACGGATGCCGGCATAGGCCCTCGAGCCGGGTGCGCTCGGCCTGGATGGCGCCCTCGGCCGCCCGGAGCAGCTCCCGCTCATCGTCGGCCACGCGCTCCCGTTCCGCGCGCAGCGCGCGGCGCCGGGTGCGCCAGGCGTCGACCACTCCGGCGAGCGCCGTGACGGGTCCGAGCGCGGCGAACAACAGGCTCAGGACCGACCCGGTGACGGCCCACAGGGCGAGCGAGACGACGACGGGGGCGAGGCCGGCCACCCAGGGGATCCCGGGACGTGGCGGAACGGGCGGACCGGGCGGGACCCGCAGCGGGACGACGGGGGGAGGCGGGATCACCCGCCCAGCACAGCCGGTCGCGCGGGCGCGCGGGAACCCGGCCACGGCATCCGTGGATCGCCGCCCGCCGCCCCCGCCGGGGGGCGAGGGGTCAGCTCACGACGAAGAACTGCTCGCCGACGTCGATGCGCGTGCCGCGCACCACGAAGTACCGCCTGCCGGGCTCGCAGCGACGGGCCTCCGCCTCGGGCTGACGCACGACCGAGCCGTTGGTCGAGTAGCGGTCGCTCACCCAGAACCGGCCACCCTCCTGCCCGAACTCGAGGTGCGTCTTCGAAACCGACTTGCCGACGTCGAAGATCGACACCAGCTGGTCGACGAACTCGCCGGGCTGCGCCGCCGGGTTGCGCCCGATGAGGCCAGAGCCGGTCACGGTCACGCTCTCGCCCGTGCTGAACTGCAGCACGAAGCGATCGCCTCCCGCACCGCCGGTCACCAGCCGCGTCGCCTCCACGTCCTCATCGTCCTCCAGTTCCGCCCCCCAGGGGAACGGGTCGGGAACGGTGCGCGGGCGCGCGACGGCGGGTGCCGCCTCTTCCTGCTCCTGCTGCTGCGTCTCCATCTTCTGATCCTTCCGGTGCTGAGATTCGGGTTCCGGGGAAGGGGACTGGGGGGCCACCGGGGCATCGGAGAGGGCCTCGGGGGTATCGGGGATATCGGCGACCTCGGGAGCCTCGGGCGCCTCGACGGGAGCGGCGGCCGCCTCCGGGGAGAACGGCCAGGGGTCATCCGCATCGAGCGATGCGGTACCGGGCCCGGGCACGCTCGCGTGCAGCACGAAACCGCACTCGCCGCAGAACACATCCGCCTCGTCGACGATCGAGTCGCACTGGGGGCACACCGGGGCATCGGGCAGCGATCCCGCGGTCTCGGGAGGAGGCGCGAAGCGCGCGTACGACTCGGCCAGGCCGTTGTCCGCGGTCTCCGCGGCGGCGCCGACGAGCGACGGCGCGGGCACGGCGGCACCGCACTCGCCGCAGAACAGGGCTTCGGACGGCAGGTCCGTCCCACACGATCGACAGGTCATTCTCGGGTCCCCTTGATCAGATTCCGAACACTATAGCCACCGAGCGAACGCAGCGAAACGAGTGCCTTCACGCGCCCGCGCCGGTTGGTGTTGCCGTCGAGGACGGCTCGCAGATCCCCCACCGCGTCCCACACGTGGTCCGCGTCGACGGGATCCGGGTCTTCTGGCGCGAACACGGCACGGTCGGCGACCGCGGCCAGCACGCGCGACGGGAGGGTGCCGACCACGCCCGCGAGCTCCGAGCGCGTCGCGGCCTCGGGCGGCGAGTAGCCGTGGTCCACCACGGTGTCGGCGAACTCCTCCCAGCCGCCCCGGATCCGCTGCAGCGGGTCCGGCGCCGTGCGCCGCAGGCGTCGCCTGCGGAGCTTCGCCGCGACGATGAACAGGAAGGGCGCCATGAGCACTCCCGCCACCCCGAGCACGAGGCCCCCGATGCGGAGCACCGCGAGGATGGCCTGCAGAACCGGGTCGACGCCGTCCGGCTCGTCGCGCTCGGAGTCCGGCGCGGACTGCGCCTGATCGGCGTCCTGCCGGTCCGGCGGCGGGGGCACGATCGACTGCGGCCTGGCCACCTGCGCGGGGTCCTCGGGCTCCTCCTCCGGGATCGGGCGCTCCTCGGGCACCGGGTCCAGGGTGACCCAGCCGTACTCCGCGGTGTTGACCTCGATCCAGGCGCTCACGTCGTCGCCGTGCACGACGACCTGCCCCGAGCCGGACGGAGCGAAGCCGAAGACCACGCGCGCGGGGAACCCGAGCTGCCGCGCCATGAGGGCGGCGGCGACCGCGTACTGCTCGGCGTCCCCGATCATCCGGGGGGCGGTGAAGAGCTCGGTGATGCGATCGGCGGCGTGACCGGACCGGCTGGTCGGCTCGTCCTCCCCGAGGCCGTGGCTGATGTAGCCGTCGCGCTTGAGCCCCTCGAGGGCGGCCACCAGGCGATCGCCCGGATCGGCGATGCCCTGCACGTAGGCGTCGAGGGCCAGCGCGAGCTCGGCGGGGAGCTCGCCGAGCCGCGGGACGTCCGCGGCGCCCGGCGTCGCGTCGGCCAACTGGGCGAGCGTGGGCTGCTCCGGGATGACCGCCTCCAGGCGGTACTCGTCACCCTGACGCAGCCCGGCGATGTCGGCGGCCGTGCCGCTCACGTCGTTGTAGTAGAAGCCGTCGCGCAGCGTCGCGACGCGATCGCCCTCGAAGTCGACGGACTCGAAGAGCCCGACCGTGGGGAGCCACACTCCGGTGTAGGCGCCGATCTCGACGGTGATCTCGACGCGATCGCCCTCGACCGTGCTCTGGTCCACGCCCGCCGGGATGCGCACGAACGATCCCGAGGCGCTGTCGACCTGGTCGCTTCCCACGGCGTAGACGACGCCGTCGTAGCTGTCCAGCGTCGCGATGCGGATGCGCGCGTTCCGGGGAAGCCCCGAGACCGTGAACATGGTCCGGTCCGCGCGATCGTCGTGCAGGTAGCGCCGGAACCCGGACAGCGGGCTCGCGAACGCGCGCGGGTCGAAGGGCTGCTCGATGCTCGTGCGCAGAACATCGCGCTCCCCCGCGGGCGGCAGGGCGACGGCGGCGCCGACGGATGCCGTGGCCGCGACCGCGAGCAGCGCACCCCCCGCGATCAGGGTCCGGACTCCCGTCCCCGCCACGACCGGGCCGCGGGTCTGTGGTTGCAGGCTGCGGATCGCCTCGCGACGGCGGCGCCACCTGCGCCAGCTCAGCCACAGCAGAACGACCGCGAGCATCCCGAGCGCCCCGGGAATCGGCCACGGCACGCTCTGCGGCCCGAAGGCGATCCCGGTCAGGAACAGGACGATGGGCCCGATGACCGCCAGTTCGCCGTACCGCGCGCGCAGTGCGACGCTGAGCGACGCGATCGTCCCGCCCAGCACGAGCACGTAGGCGGGCACCAGGAGCGCCTGGTAGTCGCCCACCGGAAGGGAGATGGTCAACAATTGCTTCCAGCCGAGGGCGACCCCCGCGAGCAGTTCGCGGATGCCGTCCAGACTCGGCAGGACGCCCCAGAGGGCGCGCCCCGGCACCGCGAGCGCGACACCCGCCAGAACGAAGACCGCGAGGCCGACCAGGAGCACGACGTAGGAGCGCCAGCGCAGCACGGCGCCGAGGATCGCGATAGCCGACCCGAGCGCGGTCGCCGCGGCGACCATGACGATGAAGTGCCGGTCCTGGTAGATCGGCCACATGGCCAGCGCGGCGAGCGCGGTGGCCGCCCACAGCAGCAGGGTGTTGGCGATGACGAAGCCCGCGGTGAGCCGCGCGCCCGCGCGTGCACCCGCGCTCATGCCACCCCCAGCACCCGCACCCGCGCTCATGCCACCGCCGCCGTCCTGGCCAGGGCCACGCGAAGGTCCTCGAGGTAGCCGATGGTGAGCACGCTGAGGCCGGGCACGCGGCGAAGGCCGGGGACCGCATCCGGGTCGCACACGATCGCGACCACCTCGACCCCCAGCGGGAAGGAGTGGGATGCGGCGCGCAGCTCCGCGGCCGCCGCGCGCGAGCCGCACACCAGGAACGCGACCGAGACGCCGTGCAGCTCGTCGCCCACCACGCGCGCGATGTCGCGGATCCCCAGGGCGGCGGGGGCGGCATCCACGACCGCGAGCTCGTCCAGCAGCCGACCGGGGACATGCGTCGCGAGCGAGCGGACCGCGAGGACCTTGCGCTTGGCGAACTCGGGCGTGACCGTGCTGACCACGACCGAGACCGTGCGGCCGTCCCGGATGGCGCGCACGCCCAGGCTGCCCGCCACGCTCACCGCGAGCTCGAACTCCTCCTCGCTCGCATAGTCGCCCGTGGCCAGGCTCAGGGCGACGACGAGATGGCTGCGCCGGGTCTGCTCGAACTCGCGCACCATGAACCGGCCGGTCTTCGCCGTCGACTTCCAGTGGATGTAGCGCCGCTCGTCGCCCGGCTGGTACTCGCGCAGGGCGTGGAAGGCGACGTCGCTCGAGGTCAGATCGCGCGTGGGGGTGCCCTCCAGGTCGCGGATGAGCCCGGTGCTCGAACTGGGCACCCCGATCGTGCGCGGATGCACGACGAGTTCCGACGCGGGCGTCCAGGCGAGTTCGCGTCGCACGAGGCCCACCGGGTCGGCCCGCACCGTGCGCACCGGGCCGACCGACACGACCCCGCGCTTGAGCGTCGGGATGTCGAAGGCGTGCTCGTGCGAGACGCCGCCGCGAAGCCCCGGGACGGCGACCTCGACCAGGCCGTGCCCGACCGGGATCTCGAGCGTGACGCCCAGGGTCCGGCGCCTGCGCGGATTGGCGACCTGGATGACGCCCGTCGCGGGCTCGCCGACGACGACCCGCCGGTGCGGCAGGTCGAGCTCCATGACGTAGGGGGCGCGGCCGATGAGGTACAGGGCGGCCACCGCGAGCAGCACGACCCCCGCCCAGCCCACGACGATGAGCTCGAGCCAGCCCAGCCGGTACCCGGCGATCAGGGCGACCGGGATGACGGCGAGCATGACCCAGCCCAAAGGCGTCACGACCGCGGCGACCCGCGCGAATCCGCGCGCGAGGACGCCGGCGACCACGCGACTCGCGCGCACGATCGCCACCACGACGTCGGCGAGGACGCCCGTGCGCGTCCCCACGAGCCGGGTGCGGGTGTTGGTCAGCCCCGCCAGCTCGTCGCGGGTCTGGGTCCTGGGATCGGTCACACGGCTTGCCGATCGCTCGGGGGCGCGGTCTCGAGCAGAAGCTGCGCGATGATGCTCGAGGGCGTCACGCCGTCGAACTCGGCCTCCGGGTCGAGCACCAGGCGGTGGGCGAGCACCGGCTCGGCCAGCGACTTGACGTCGTCCGGCACCACGTAGTGCCTGCCGCTGGCCGCAGCGAGCGTCTTGGCGCTGCGGACCAGGGCGAGCGCACCGCGAACGCTCACGCCCAGGCGCACCTCGGTCGCACTGCGCGTCGCGTCGACGAGCCGGGACACGTAGTCGTTGATGCTCGGGTCCACGTGCACGGTCCTGGCCAGGTGGGCCATCTCCAGAACCGCGTCGGCCGTCACGACCGGCGGGAGCGTGACGTCGTGCGCCTTGACGCCCGCGCCGTCCAGGATCCGCAGCGTCGAGGCGTGGTCGGGGTACCCGATGGACGCCTTGAGCAGGAAGCGGTCCAGCTGAGCCTCGGGCAGCCGGTAGGTGCCGGCCTGCTCGATCGGGTTCTGGGTCGCGATGACCATGAACGGCATGTCCACGTCGTGCTGCTCGCCGTCGACCGTGACGTGGCCCTCCTCCATGACCTCCAGGAGGGCGGCCTGGGTCTTGGGCGAGGCGCGGTTGATCTCGTCGGCCAGCACGATGTTGGCGAAAACCGGACCGCTGTGGAAGCCGAAGGTCCCCTTGCGCTGGTCGTAGATGCTGACACCCGTGATGTCGCCGGGCAGCAGGTCGGGCGTGAACTGGATGCGGCTCACGGTTCCCGCGACGGTCTGGGCGATCGCGCGCGCCAGCGAGGTCTTCCCGGTGCCGGGGAAGTCCTCGAGCAGCAGGTGCCCCTCGCTCAGGAGCGCGACGAAGCCCAGGCGCACCACGAAGGTCTTGCCGAGCAGCACCTGCTCGACGCCGGCCACCATGCGGCCGAACGCCTCCTGGAAGGCGGTCGCCTGTTCGGGTGTCATCGTCATCGGGTGGGGTCCTTTCACGGGCGGGTTCAGTAGTCGTTCCAGTCGTAGGAACGGGAGTAGGTGGTTCCGTTGGCAGCGATGGTGATCACCAGATCGGGGAAGGACAGGCCCAGCAGACCGCCGTGCACCTCGCACTGGCTGGGAGTGCCCGGGTCGTCGTCGGGTCCGCAGGTCGCGCTCACGCCCGCGTAGTCGGCGCCCACCGGGAGCGAGCCCCAGCTCCAGTACCCGGTGGAGTCGAGGAGCCCGTCGTTCTGGGTCACGACCGACTGCAGGCCCCCGGGCACGGCGTTGGAGACCGCGACCCCGCCCAGGGCGAAGGTCGCCGACCAGTTCGCGCTGCACAGCGTCGCCTCCGGGTAGGCCTTGCACGCCTTGACCTGGACGGAGAGCGCGTTGCCGTAGTGCGAGCCGTTGCCCGTGGTGAGCAGCGTCCCGGGCGCGACGATGCCGCTCGCCGACTGATCGGTCGAACCGCCGATGAGCCGGTACTGGAAGGTGTCGGCGTCGGTCGAGCCCGATCCGATCGTGAAGCCGTCCAGGCGGAAGTCCCAGGTCGAGGGAGAGCTCTGCACGGGTCCGGCGGTCGAGACCGCGGTGACGGGGCCCGGCGCGGCGCGCGGAGTCACCGGAACCGTGGTCGAGGCCACGCAGCCCTGACCGTTGTAGGCGAAGACGGTCATCTGGTACGTCGTGTTGGGCGTCAGCCCGCCGAAGCCCGTCGAGGTCACTCCCCCGGCCACGTGCTTGATGCCCGGGCCGGTCGGCGGGTTCACGTCCGGGTTGCCGACCTCGACCCCGGTCACCGTGCAGACCGGCGCCGACCCGGTGTAGATCGCGACCCAGTAGTCGGTGATGGTCGCGCCGTTGCCGGAGAACGCGCCGTCCCAGGCGATGCTCGCGGTCGTCCCGTCGGTGATCGAACCGGATGCGGTGGGCGCCGCGGTCGGGATGGGCGGCCCCGCGGGCACCCCGGCCCCGGTCGCCTCGTTCCAGGTCGCGAGGCTGTTGGGCGCCGAGTTGCGTGCGCTCACGCTGAAGCCGATCGAACTGCCGTTGGCGATCGACGGCGCCTGGATGTTGCGCGAGTACTTCGTGCCGACCGGATCGGACGGGTCGACGGAGATGCTCTGGGTCACCCCGCCGACCGTGACCACGTAGGTCTCGATCGGGCTGCCCGCACCCACGTCGGGCTTGGCCCAGGTGATGCGCAGGCCCTGATCCAGCGGGCGCCAGCCGAGCGAGGACGGAGGCGGCGGGATGATGTCGGACCAGATGCTCCCGGACAGTGCTGTGGAGGTCGACGGTCCGATGTCGTTGATCGCGACGACGCTCAGGCGCACCGCGTTGGACGGCCCGTTCCCGGGCGTGCGCAGCTCGCAGCCCACGGTCGTGGTGCACGAGGTCACGCCCAGCGGGCTGCCGTCGGCCGCCGAGGTCATGGTGACCTCGTACCCGGTGATGGGCGAGTTGTTGAACTGCCCGGGAACCCAGGCGAGCTTGAGCAGGCGGTCCCCGAACTCCGAGACGCGCACGTTGGTCACCGGGTCGGGCACGTCCTGGATCGAGATCGTGATGCTGCCCCACACGTAGCGCGCGGGAGTGTTGGTCGCATCCGCCACCTGGTACTGCAGGCTCACGTCCCCGGGAACCGCGGTGGAGGCGACCGAGACGCTCAGCCGCGAGTTGTCCGCGCTGGGGGTGATCGTCACGCCGTCCGGAAGCGCGGACCCGCCGAGGCCCCGGATCGCGATGACCCGTAGCGGGGTCTCCGGGAACGGATTGGTGGCCTGATCGTTGAGGAGCACGTCGACGATCGTGGTCTGTCCGCGCTGCGTCACCGCGCGATCCGCCACGGGCGCGGCGAGCGGCCGGGTGGACGGGACCACCTGGAGCACGATGGTGCCCGCACGCCCTTCGTTGATGGCATCGCGCACGGTCAGCGAGACCGAGGTGGTCGACCCGGTCACCGCGGTCGCGTCGGCCATGAGGACGAGACGCTGACCGTTGAGCTGATAGCTGAACCCCTCCGGAAGCGGCTGCAGCACGGTGTAGACGAGCTCATCGAGGTCGTCGTCATAGGGGTAGTTGGTGAGCCGGACCAGGTCGAGCTCCTTTTCCTCCCCCGGCTCGAAGTTGACGGTGCCGCCGACGAAGACCGGTGGCTGGTTGTCGCGCGGGTCCACCTCGATCGGGAGGGTCAGGATGGCCCTCCGACCCTCGGGATCATCCGCGGACGAACCGTCCGTCACCTCGAACGTGATCGAGGCCGGGCCGAAGTACTGATCGGCGGAGGTGTACTCGAGCGTGAACTCGTCGACCACCAGATTTGCCCCGTTGGCGTGCGTCGCGCGCACGGTGCTCGTGTCGGCCAGGCGCACCTGCCGCCCGCCGAGCGCGACCACGTAGTCGTTGAGGTCGATGCGCAGGGTGTCCTCGCTGTTGACGCGCAGGGCGGGCGCGGTCGGGTCCAGCTGCGGGAGCGCGTCGTCGTAGCCGGGCACCCAGATGAAGGCGTACGAGCGCACCGAGTCGTCGTCCGGGTGGGACACCGAGAACGGGATGATCTGACTGCGGTCGCCGATGCTCACGCGGATGCGCTTGTCGGGGAGCAGCTGCGCGGACTGCGCGTAGCCCTGCACGAGCGCCACGCCCAGCTCGCCGGATTCGCCGTCGGGGAAGAAGACGTTGTCGAGCACATCGACGTCGACGCTGTCGCGGTCCAGGACGTCGCTCACCGCGAGCACGGTGTCCTGCGCCACCGGGTACCCCAGGGGCGCGTCGGGATCCACCTTGACGTGGATGAAGGCGGAGCTCGTCCCGCCCGACTCGTTCTGGATGGTGTAGATGACCGAGTAGTCGCCTGCCTCGGCGGGTGGCGTGATGGTCACGATGCGGTCGTCCTCGATGACCGCGGTGGTGTCCGCCGTGTTGGGCGTCGCTGCCGTCACCACGAGCGGGCTGCCGTCCGGGTCGGAGTCGTTGATCAGCACCTGCACCGAGATGCTGCGCCCCGGACGCACGGTGACCTCGTCGGCGTTGGCGACCGGGTTGCGCGAACCCTCGAGGGGCGGGGAGATGCCGACCCGGATGGTGCCCTCGGCCCGGGCGCCGAGCGCGTCCGTGACGCTGTAGGTGAACTCGTCGGTGCCCGTGGAGTAGTCGCCCGCCTCGTAGGTGATCGACCCGGGCCCCACCTGCAGCACCGAGCCCTTCTCCGGGTTGCTCGCGATGCCGATGAGCTGCACGGAGTCGCCGTCCGGGTCGGTCCCCGAGAGCGGGATGTCGATCGTCACGGTCTCGCCCGCCAGCACGCGCGCGACCACGCGGGCCGGCGTCGGCGGGTTGTTGGTGGCGAGATCCACCTCGCGCACCGCGATACGCACGGTCGCCTGCGCGGTCTGGCCGTCCGGCCCGGCGATGCTGTAGACCGCCGAGTAGTTGCCCGCGGTCTGCGGGGCCAGGTAGCGCAGCCGGTTGCCCGAGGCGAACAGCAGGCCCGCGCCGTCCGGGAGGTCCTGGGCGAGCTCGGGCTGGAGCGTGATGGCGGCGTCGTCCGGGTGATCGTCGTTGTCGAGCACCGGGATGTCGATGACATCCCCCACGCGCACGGTCACCTCGTCGTCGTTGGCCAGGGGCGGCTGCGGTTGGGCGGGGATGGGCAGTTCGACGACCGTGATGGTCCCGGTGGCCTCGGCCAGGCCGTTGCTGATGCGGTAATTGAAGGTCACCGTCTCGCCGTCGAGGGGCGCCCTGAGGGTCACGCGGACATCCCGCTGGTCGATGACCTCCGCCTGAATCGGGCCGTCCGGCTCGAGCCCGGTCACACCTGTCACGACGAGCACGCCGCCGGCGGGGTCGATATCGGTCTGCGCCGGGTTCACGGTCTGCGACTGGAGGGTCGGGATGAAGACCGTCTTGGGCACGGTGATCGGGCGCGTGTTGGTGTCCGGGGGCGCGGCGACGTCGATGCGCACGAGACCGGTCGCGGTCTGGTCGCCGTCGGTCACCGTGAACTCGACGTAGTGCGTGCGCGCGTCGTCGCTCTCGAACGTGAACGTCCCCGCCTCGAAGCTCGGCTCGATGATCGAGCCCGCCTTGGCGGGAACCGCGTTGAGGCGCAGCGGACCGTTGCCGCCGCGCACGTGCTGCATCGGGCGGACGGTGATCTCCTGCCCGGCCGTGGCGATCACGACCCACGGCTCGATGACGATGGGCACCTCGCCGGCCGGCCGGACCGTGATGGCGAGGCTTCCCGTGCCCTCGGACCGGCCGTCGGTCATGGTCAGCGTCGCGGCCTTCTGGGAACCGCCCTCGCCCGAGTCCGAGAACACCACGACGCCGTCCGGCTTGTGGCTCACCCGGTCGGGGGATGCCGTGGTCGCGCTCACGAGGTAGAACGGATCGCCGTCCGGGTCGACCCAGTCCCCCGAGACCTGGGTGGAGATCCGCCCGCCCTCGCCGACCGTGGTGCGCGTCGTGCGCACCTGCCGCGGCGGCGAGTTCTCCTCCGGCCCCCGGACGGTGACGGTGACGGTCGCGCTGTCGGTCCCGCCCCGCCCGTCGCTGATCTCGTAGCTGAAGGTGATCTTGCCGCGGGCCCCGTCGTCCAGGGTCAGCTGCAGCTGCTGGTTGCGGGTCACCAGATCGATGCGGCCGACGCTCTCCGGGACGCCGCTGGTCTGCGTGATGACGAGCACGTCGGCGTTCGGGTCGTAGTCGTTGAGCAGGACGGGGAGGAGGGTCGAGCGCCCGGGCCGGGCGCCGAACTCGTCGTCGACCGCGACCGGGGGCTTCTGCACCTCGTCGATCTCGGGCGGCAGGTCCTGGTCGTTCTCCTGCTGCTCCGGGTCCTCCTCCTCGACGATGAGGTCGTCCCAGTTGGCGATGAGCTCGCCGTCCTGCTGGATCGCCCAGCTGCCGCCCCCGCGCGTGTCGTTGAGCACCGCGTGCTCGCGATTGACCGCGAACACGAGCTGGGCCGAGCCGGGCATCTCGGCCAGCTCGAGCGTGCCGCCCGCCTGGCCGTCGCTCAGGCAACGCCTCCACGCGACCCCGCTGCTCCACGCGCCGTACTCGCAGCCGCCCAGCACGAGGGGCGCGGCCACCGATCCGGACTGGCCGTCGACCAGCGGAACCGGACCCGCCCCGCTCAGGGGGACGCTCAGGAGGGCCTCGCGCGTTCCCACCAGCACGCGCTCGGAGGCCGGCCCGGGCTGCTGCAGCACGGGTCCCTGATCGGCGCCCACGCGCTCCGAGAGGTCGATCGAGGTTCCGGCCAGGTACAGGATGCGCGTCCCGGCATCCAGCACCGCCCAGCGGTCGCCGACGGCCGTGATCTGGTAGTTCCGCGAACCGGCGTCGAGGCCGAGATCCCAGGTGGCGTCCACCGCGTCCGAGCGGGTCGCGTCGACGCGGCTGACCTGCCCCGCCTCGGGCGAGTACGCGTAGAGCATCCCGTCCGGCGTGACCGCGACGACGGCGTCGGCGCCGAGGCTCAGGCTCGCGGGCGAGGTCGCGTCGAAACCGGTGAGCTCCACGCGGGGCACGATCCACAGCTCGCCCGTGCCGGACTCGAAGATCACGATGCGGTCGCCCGCGATGAGCACCTCGGACTGGTCCGGCGGCAGCGCGATGTCATCGATGACCGCGCTGGTCGCCGGGTCGATGGTCTCGAGCGTCGCGTTGGCGTGGTCGACGAGCAGGACCGTGTCGCCGTTCTGCACCGTCTCGAGCTGGCTCGTGCCCGCCTTGACGACCGAGTTGAGCTCGAGCACCTGGGTGCTCGCGCGCCCGATCGCCTGCTGCTGCCCGTTCGCGACCCACACCGAGCCGTCGTCCAGCTCCATGCGCTGCGCGGTGTAGCCGGTCGAGGTGATCGCGACCGCGGCGACGACGGCCGCCACGACTGCCCCGCTGGTCGCGGTGATCGCAAACGAGCGGTGGTTTCTCAGCCAGGTGCGGAACATCGTTCAGTCCCCGAGCACGTCGATGCACTTCTCGGCGCTGGGGGCGCCGGTCTTGCCCTGGCGGTTGACGGTCACGGTGATGCACACGGTCGTGCCCGGGTCGGCGTCCACCCGGAAGACCGGGGAGCGCTGGATGCTGGAGGTCCCGTCGCGGACCTGGATCTGGTAGCGGTCGTCGTCGTCGAGCCCGGGGTCCGGCCAGGTGAACTCGACGGCGCCTCCGGACTCGGTGGCCGAGATGTCGGTCACGGTCGGGATGCCGGTGTCGTTCGCCGCCCGCAGCAGAACCGCGACCGCCGTGACGCCGAGGGCCACGACGAGGGCCGCCGCGCCCACCAGGACCCAGGTGATGATCTGCTGGCGCCGGCTGAGCGGTGCGGGACGGCTCTCGCTGAACCGGTTGGGCGCGCTCGCCTCGCGCACCGTGCCCAGGGGCTGATACGCCTCGGAGGCCTGCTCGGCGATGCGTCGCCGACGGCGGGGGGCGGCCACGCCGGCTGCGGCGCCCGGGAGGGGGCGCAGGCGCGTCCGGTCCTCCAGATCGCTCACGGTGGCCGATGCCCACTCGTCCATGGCCACCTCGATGGGGGTCTGCGCGAGCCCCAGCTCGGCCTCGATGACCTGAAGCTCCCGCACGAAGTCGAGGGCGGTCGCCGGCCGCAGCTCGGGTTTGCGCGACATGGCCCGGCGCAGGAGCGCATCCAGGCTCGCGGGCACGTCGGCGCGGCCGATCGGCTGGGGCTTGGCGCGCGCGATGCGCGACATGAGGTCGGTCGAGGTGTTGGAGCCGCCCGGGACCTCGAAGGGCGAGCGTCCGGCGAGCAGCGAGAAGACGGTCGCACCCAGCGACCACACCTCGCTCGCGATCGAGCCGGGGGTCTCGTCCAACAGGACCTCGGGCGCCGACCACGGGATGGAGAGCCCGACCGAGTCCTCCTCCTTCGCGACCGCGATCGACGCGGCGATGCCGAAGTCGGAGAGCACCGGGTGCCCGTAGGCGGTCAGCAGGATGTTGGAGGGCTTGATGTCGCGGTGGAGCACACCCGCGCGGTGCGCCGTCTCGACCGCGCTGCCGATCTTGATCGCGATGCGCAGAACCTCGGCGACCGGGATGCGCTCGCGCCGATAGCGCTCGCTCAGGCCGGCCGAGCACAGCTCCATGACCAGATACGGCCTGCCGTCCGCGGAGACCCCCGCCTGGTAGACGGTGAGGATCGACGGGTGGCCGCTCAGCTGGGCCATGAGGTTGGCCTCGGCCTGGAACATCTGGCGCACCTGGTCGTTGACCACCTCGGCGAGCATGACCTTGACAGCGACCTGACGACGGGGCATGTTCTGCTCGTACAGGAACACGTCGGCGAAGCCCCCGGACCCCAGGACGTGGACGTAGGAGAACCCGGGCAGCACAGGGGGTTGCGACGGCAGACGGCGCGCCACTAGGCCCTCCTCCCCAGCCGACAGAACCTAGTCATTCTAGGCAGACGGGTCTGTGCGACCGGGGGGTCCACCCCAGTTATAGGGGCGCCTCAGGGATCCCCCAGATCGGGCGCCGCCCCGACGGGTGGAGGGGGCGGCTCGGGAGCCCCCACGACATCCACGACGGCGACCGTGACGTTATCGCGTCCGCCGGCGGCCAGGGCGGCATCGACCAGCGCACCCGCGGTCTCAGCCGGAGTCAGCCCGGCCGTCAGGTGGAGCCGGATCCGCTCGTCATCGAGTTCCTTGGTCAGCCCGTCCGAGCAGATCATGAGTCGCAGGCCGGTCACGACGGGGACGAGCACGACATCCGGCCGCGGGTCGTCCCGGAAGCCCAGTGCCCTGGTCACGACGTTGCTCTCCGGGTGGTGCTCGGCGTCCTCGGCCGCGAGCAGTCCGGCGTCGACCAGCTCCTGCACGACCGAGTGATCGGTGGTCACCCGGCGCAGCTCGTTGCCCACGAGCGCGTAGACCCGGCTGTCGCCGATGTTGAAGACCGCGAAGACCGGGATGCCGTCGGCGAGCGAGAGGACGGCTCCCGTCACCGTCGTCCCCGCCCCGACCGGGATATCCTGCGCCAGAGTGTCGATGTCCTTCGCGGCCGCGGCCAGCGACTCGTTGAGCGTCGCGAGGTCCAGGAAGCGCGTGCCCCGGCGAGGCGACAGGTGCTCGACGGCCGCGGCGCTCGCGCGATCCCCGGCCGCGTGTCCGCCCATCCCGTCGGCGACCGCGAAGACCGGGGCCACGACGACGACGCTGTCCTCGTTGCTCGTCCGGCGGTGGCCGACGTCGCTGCGGGCCGCCCAGCTGAGCACGACGGTTCCACCGCCGGGAACGGCGGTGCGGTGCCCGGTGCGGTCCTTCCCGAGCCGGGTCATTCCGGCCCCAGGAGCTCGAGCACGTTCCCGTCGCCCAGATCGATGCGCGAACCCGGCACCACGACTGCGGTCTCGCCGCGCAGGAGGGTCCGGGGTGGGGCGCCCGGGGGCGTGATGATCGTGCCGTTGGTCGAGCGCATGTCGGTCGCCACGACGACCCCGCCCGAGGTCCGCAACTCCAGATGCGTCGCCGAGACCACCTTCTCGCGCGAGGGAACCGCGACTAGCCGCACCCGGCGATCGCTCGCGATGCGCGGAACGCTCGGCCGCCGCCCCAGGTACACGGTCAGGTCGAGTCCGACGACGACACCGTCGGACATGCGGATGCGGTACGGGGCACCTGGGGGATCGAGCGGCTCCGTCACCGTCCTATTGTGGCCCCGGTCACGAGCCGATGTAGCTCATGACGTGCTTGACCCTGGTGTAGTCCTCGAAGCCGTACATCGACAGGTCCTTGCCGTAGCCGGAGTGCTTGAAGCCTCCGTGCGGCATCTCCGCCACGATCGGGATGTGCGTGTTGATCCACACGCACCCGAAGTCCAGGTGCTTGGCGAACCGCATGGCGCGGCCGTGATCGCTCGTCCAGACGCTCGACGCCAGGCCGTAGTTCACGCCGTTGGCCCATTCCAGCGCCTGCGCCTCGTCCCGGAAGCGCTGGACCGTGATAACGGGCCCGAAGATCTCGTTCTGGATCGCGTCGTCGGTCTGCTCGAGCCCGGCGACCACGGTCGGCTCGATGTAGTAGCCGGTGTCGCCCTGGCGGGCGCCCCCCGCGCGGATCTCGGCGTTCGAGGGCAGCGCCTCGATGACGCCCATGACGCGGGCGAACTGGTTCGCGTTGTTGACCGGACCGAAGAATGTGCTCGGGTCGTGCGGATCGCCCGTGCGGACATTGGCGCGCACGTGCGCGACCATCGCCTCGACGAAGGCGTCGTGCGCGTCCTCGTGCACGAGGACGCGGGTCGCCGCGGTGCAGTCCTGCCCGGCGTTGAAGTAGCCAGCGGTTGCGATACCCTCCACCGCGGCGGCCAGGTCGGCATCCGGGAAGACGATCACGGGGGCCTTGCCGCCCAGTTCCAGGTGCACGCGCTTGAGGTCGGACGCCGCCGCCTTCGCGACCTCCATGCCCGCGCGCACCGACCCGGTGATCGAGACCATCTGCGGGATCCGGTGCTCGATCATCGCGGCGCCCGTCGTGCGGTCGCCCGTGATGACGTTGAGCACGCCAGGCGGCAGGTGGTCGGCCGCGATCTCCGCCAGCAGGAGGGTCGCGAGCGGGGTGGTGTCGCTGGGCTTGAGCACGGTCGTGTTGCCCGCCGCGATGGCGGGGGCGATCTTCCACACCGCCATGTTGAGCGGGTAGTTCCACGGCGTGACCTGGCCGATCACGCCGATCGGCTCGCGCCGGATCGAACTCGTGTGGTCGGGCATGTACTCCGCGGTCGCACGCCCCTCGAGATTGCGGGCCGCACCGGCGAAGAACCGGATCTGGTCGACCGAGAGGAGGATCTCATCCTCGACGAGCGTGGCGCGCGGCTTGCCGGTGTCCTGGGATTCCAGGTCGGCGAACTCGTCCGCACGGCGCTCCATCTCGTCGGCGATGCGGAAGAGCGCGAGCTGGCGCTGCGCGGGGGTCGACTCGCCCCAGACCTCGAAGGCGTCGGCCGCCGCGCGGAATGCGGCGTCGACGTCGGCAGCGCTGGAGACGGGCGAGCTCGCGTAGGTCTTCTCGGTCGCGGGGTCGATGACGTCGAACGACGCGTCGCCACGGGCCTCGACGTACTCGCCATTGACGAAGTTGCGCAGGGTGCGGGTAGCCATGCGCTCAGACTATCGATATCCGCTGTGAAACGCCCCCCTGATTGCGGAATCGCTTGTATGCGCCCCGGATCGCTGACAGAATCAGGAGCATGCCCGTGCGCTCGAAAGCCGTCGTGCTCGACGATGTCTCCAAGGGGATCATCGAGCAGCTCCAGAAGGACGGCCGCCGTTCGTACGCCGAGATCGGGAAGGCGGTCGGTCTCAGCGAGGCCGCCGTGCGGCAGCGGGTCCAGAAGCTCACGGAGTCGGGGGTCATGCAGGTCGTGGCCGTGACCGACCCCATGCAGCTGGGCTTCTACCGCCAGGCCATGATCGGGATCCGGGTCACCGGCGACGCCGCGCGCGTGGCCGAGGAGTTGGGCTCGATCGACGCGGTCGACTACGTGGTGCTCACGGCGGGGAGCTTCGACATCCTCGCCGAGATCGTGTGCGAGAACGACGAGGACCTTATCGACCTGCTGAACCACCGCATCCGCCAGATCCCGGGCGTGCAGACGACCGAGACGTTCGTGTATCTGAAACTGCAGAAGCAGTTCTACAACTGGGGAACCAGGTAAGAGGAATCATGACAACGACAGAACAGCCCGCAACCGTCGTCAACGACGCCGACCTGCAGCGCAAGGCGAAGGACCACCTGTGGATGCACTTCGCGCGCCAGTCGGTGCTCGAGAGCAACGGTGTGCCCATCATCGTGCGCGGCGAGGGCCACCACATCTGGGACGCCAAGGGCAAGCGCTACTTCGACGGGCTGTCCGGCCTGTTCGTGGTCAACGCCGGCCACGGCCGTCGGCGCCTCGCCGAGGTCGCGGCGCGCCAGGCGGAAGAGCTGGCGTTCTTCCCGATCTGGTCCTACGCGCATCCGGCCGCGATCGAGCTGGCCGACAAGCTCGCCGACTACGCGCCCGGCGACCTCAACCGGGTGTTCTTCTCGACGGGCGGCGGTGAGGCGGTCGAGACCGCGTTCAAGCTGGCCAAGTACTACTGGAAGCTGCAGGGCAAGCCCACCAAGCACAAGGTGATCTCCCGCTCGATCGCCTACCACGGCACCCCGCAGGGCGCGCTCGCGATCACGGGCATCCCGGATATGAAGGCCATGTTCGAGCCGGTCACCCCCGGCGGGTTCCGGGTGCCGAACACCAACTTCTACCGCGCCGAGGAGTCCGGCTTCGTGGCCTCCCCCGGCGCCTCGCGCGAACAGGCCGAGCGGGAGTTCGGGTTGTGGGCGGCGAACCGGATCGAGGAGATGATCCAGTTCGAGGGTCCCGAGACCGTCGCCGCGGTGTTCCTGGAGCCGGTGCAGAACTCCGGCGGATGCTTCCCGCCCCCGCCCGGATACTTCCAGCGGGTGCGCGAGATCTGCGACCAGTACGACGTGCTCCTGGTCTCCGACGAGGTCATCTGCGCCTTCGGCCGCATCGGAGCCATGTTCGCCTGCGAGACCTACGGCTACCAGCCCGACATGGTCACCTGCGCCAAGGCCATGACGAGCGGGTACTCGCCCATCGGGGCGACCATCGTCTCGGATCGCGTGTACGAGCCGTTCCGCCACGGGGACACCACGTTCTACCACGGCTACACCTTCGGCGGGCACCCGGTGTCGGCGGCGGTGGCGCTGGAGAACCTGGCGATCTTCGAGGAGGAGGGCCTCAACGAGCACGTGCGGCAGAACTCCCCCAAGTTCCGTGCCGCGCTGGAGCGCCTCACCGATCTGCCCATCGTGGGAGACGTCCGCGGCGACGGATACTTCTTCGGCATCGAACTGGTCAAGGACAAGACCACCAAGGAGACCTTCGACGACGACGAATCCGAACGCCTGCTGCGCGGGTTCTTGTCCAAGGCCCTCTTCGACGCCGGCCTGTACTGCCGCGCCGACGACCGCGGCGACCCCGTCGTGCAACTCGCACCCCCGCTCACCATCGGCGAACCCGAGTTCGACGAGATCGAGGGCATCCTCCGCAACGTCCTCACCGAGGCCTGGACCCGACTCTGAGTACGGGTTCGGCGCAGGCCGCGACCGCATACCGCGGCCTCTCCTACTGGCACGACACGCTCCCGGAGGGTGCGCTCGCCCCGCGAGCGCCCCTCCCGGGCGACACGGATGCCGACGTGGCCATCGTGGGCGGGGGCCTGACCGGCCTGTGGACGGCCTGGTACCTGCTCGAGCGGGACCCAGAGCTGCGCATCGTCGTCCTGGAGAAGGACATCGCCGGGTTCGGCGCGTCCGGGCGCAACGGCGGATGGTGCAGCGCCCTCTTCCCGCGCTCGACCGCGTCACTCGAGCGCGAGCACGGTCGCGACGCCGCCCTCGCTCTGCGTCGCGCCATGATCGGCACGGTGGACGAAGTCGGCCGGGCCGCCGACCAGGCGGGACTGGACATCGACTACGCGAAGGGCGGAACCGTCGTCTACGCCCGCTCGGGCGTGCAGCTGACCTCCGCACGCGCCGATGTGGAGGAGGCGGCCGGATACGGGGTCGACGCGCTCGAGCTGTGGGGCGCCGAGCGGGTGAAGGCCGCGGGAGCCCTCGGGGCGGTCTTCGACCCGGCGTGCGCGCGCGTGCATCCCGCCCGGCTGGTCCGCGGCCTCGCGGACGCGGTGGAATCGCGCGGCGTCGTGATCCGGGAGCAGACCGAGGTTCTGGACTACCGGCCCGGCCGGGTGGAGACCGACCGCGGCGTGGTGACCTGCGACCGGCTGGTCGTGGCCACCGAGGGATACGGCGCGGCCCTGCGGGCCACCCGTCGGCAGGTGCTCCCCCTCTACTCGCTCATGATCGCGACGCAGCCCTTGCCTGACGAGTTCTGGGACGAGATCGGCATCGCCCACGGCCAGACCTTCAGCGACTACCGCCACCTGCTGGTGTACGGCCAGCGCACGGCCGACAACCGGTTCGCGTTCGGCGGCCGGGGGGCGCGCTACCACTGGGGCAGCGCCATCCGGCCGGAGTACGACCGGGTTCCGCGGGTCTTCGAGCACCTGCACCGCACGCTGTCCGAGATGTTCCCGGCGCTCGAGAGCGCGCAGTGGGGAGGCGCTGAGGTCACCCACCGCTGGGGAGGACCGATCGGTGTGTCCCGTGACTGGCATGCGACCGCCTCCTACGACGCGACCAAGCGCGTCGCGTGGGCGGGCGGCTACGTGGGCGACGGGCTCAGCACGACGAACCTCGCGGGCCGAACGCTCGCGGACCTGCTGACCGGCGCCGACACCGAGCTCACCCGGCTGCCCTGGGTGGGGCACCGCTCCCCCTCCTGGGAGCCCGAGCCCCTGCGCTTCCTCGGAGCCAACGCGGGACTTCTGGCCATGGAGCTCGCCGACATTGAGGAACGCGTCACCAAGCGGCCCTCGCTCATCGCGCGGATCATGGGACCGCTCGTCGGTCACTGACCCCCGCGGGCCTCCAACTCCTCGGCGAGGATCGGGACGGCCGTCGTGATCGCGTCCAAGCCGAGCATGCTCGAGAGCTCCATGACCTCGAGCACCTGCTGCGGGGTCGCCCCGTGCGCCAGCGCGTTGCGGATGTGCAGCTTGGTGCCGGGCACGTACAGGTGCGTGGCCGCGATGTCGTAGGAGATGTAGATGAGCTCCTTCTCGGCCGGGGTCAGCGTCCCGGTGCGCCACGGCACGGTCGAGAACTCGGTGTAGGCGCCGAACATCTCGGGGTCGAGTTCGAGCATCTCGTCCCAGAACTCGTGCCAGTAGCCGCGCAGTTTCGTGAAGCGCTCCTTGAGCTCTTCCTGACGCGCGCCCAGAGGCTCGGGTCCGGTGCGACCGCGCTCGACCATGACCTCGACGAGCAGCGGGACCCCGATGTTCATGGCGTGGATGCCGACCGTCGAGATGAGTTCGAGCACCTCGACGATCTCCTGCGGCGTCGCGCCCAGCTCGAGCGCCCGGCGCACGTGCTGCCGCACGCGCGGAGCGTGCAGGTAGGTGGCCGCCGCGGTGCAGCCGATGAGACACAGCTCCTTGAACTTGTCGCTCAGGTGGTTCTTCTCGTAGGGCACGCGCTGCATGGCGCGCGCCGCCTCGACGAAAGCGGGGTCGATGCGCTCGACGAACTCCCAGGGCTCGGACGGGGTCAGCTCCATGACGTCTCCTTCGGGGGCAGTGCGGGCGTCTCGCCCGGGAGCATATGCGCCATCGCGACGGCCGCGGCGGCGCGGATGTGCTCGGCGGTCAGGCGCGCGGCGAGCGGCGCGTCGCGCGCGGCGATCGCCTCGGCGACCGCCCGCAGTTCGCGCACGGCCGCGAAGGTGCGGCCGGACTCGGACAGGGAGGTGGCGCGCAGCACCTGCACGCGCGCCTGGATGCCCTCCAGCAACTGCCGGAGCGCCGAACTCGCCGCGCCCTCGATGAGCACGACGTAGAACAGGTCCTTGGCCTGGAGGATCTGCCGGATGTCCGCGGTGCGTACCGACGCCTCGTGGAAGCCCTCGACCGACTCGCGCAGCCGTTCGACCTGGGCATCGCTCGCGCGCTCGACGAAGCGCTGGACGACGAGCGACTCGAGGGCCGCGCGCACCTCGTACAGATCCATCGCATCCTCGAGCGTGGGGGTCGCGACGATGGCACCGCGCTGGGGCAGGATGCTCACCAGACCCTCCGAGGTCAGCTCGCGCAGCGCCTCGCGCACCGTCGTGCGGGACACCCCGAGCTGTTCGATGAGCTCGCGCTCCACGAGGCGCTGGCCGGGTCCGAGCCGGAAGTCCAGGATGGCCTGACGCAACTCGGCGATGACCTGCTCGCGCACGGGCGCGGCCACCCGGCCGATCGGGCCGGCCATCCAGCCCCCGGTCACTGCGCCCTCGTGTGCCATCCCCCTCTCCCGTCGTCTAGTCCGTCGCAGCCGCGAGCCAGCGCGCCACCTCGGTGTGGTCGGCGGCGGGCGGCAGATCATCGGCCGCCCGTGCCCAGCGTTCCACGGCGGCTTCGCCCAGCCCGGTCGACGCACCCAACTGCCCGGCCAGCGCCGTGGCCGTGCGCATGTCCTTGAGCATGAGCCGCAGGCCGAAGCCCGAGTCGTAGCCGCCCGGAAGGATGAACCGGGGCCACTTGTTCTCGCTCGAACCGCTGCGCCCGCTCGAGCCGTTGATGATATCGAGCATGACCTGCGGATCCAGCCCGAAGCGCTCCCCGGCGAGGATCGCCTCCGAGGTGATCCACAGGTGCGTCGCGGAGATGAGGTTGTTGAGGGCCTTGATCGCGTGCCCCGAACCGACCGCGCCCGCGTGCCGCACGGTGCCCAGGTGACCGAGCATGTCGGCGACCGCCTCGACCGCCTCGGCGCTGCCGCCGGCCATGATGGTGAGCGTCCCTGCGACCGCACCGGCCACCCCGCCGGAGACGGGAGCGTCCACGAGCTCCACCCCGAGGGCGTCCAGCTCGGCCGCGAGGGTGCGTGTGGCCACGGGCTCCGACGACCCCATGTCGATGACCCGCAGCCCCGGACGCAGTCCCGCGCGCAGGCCGGGGTCCGCCATGACGGCGCTCACCACGGACGAGTCGGGCAGCATGAGCACGAGCGCATCGACGCCCCCGACCGCCTCGGCCAGAGTCGCCGCCGGCCGGCCGCCGAGCTCCGCGAGCGCCGCCCGCGGCCCCTCGGCGACATCGAAGCCGGTCACCTCGTAGCCGGCCTCGATCAGGCGGACCGCCATGGGCATCCCCATGTTGCCCAGCCCCACGAAGCCGACGCTGCGCACCCCGCTCATTCGCCGCGCAGCTCCTTCAGGACGCCCTCGGCGATGCGGAACGACTCGAGCGACGCGGGAACGCCCACGTAGATCGCGGCCTGCAGGAGCACCTCCTGGATCTCGGCCTCGGTGACCCCGTTGGTGATCGCGCCGCGCACATGCACGCCCAGTTCGTGACCGCGGTTGAGCGCGGTCAGCATGGCGAGGTTGATGAGACTGCGGGTCGCTCGCGGCAGCCCGTCGCGCGACCAGATCTCGCCCCAGCAGTACTCGGTCACGAGCTCCTGGATGGGGCGGGAGAACTCGCTGACCTGGGCCAGCGAACGATCCACGTGCGCCGCGCCCAGGACCTCCCGCCGTACCTCGAGCCCGCGCTCGTAGCTGTCGCGATGCGTGCCCTCGCTCGTCATGCCGACTCCCCCTCGTGCTCGTGCGGCTGCTCCGCGTACTCGGCCTCGGTGACCTCGTCGGCCCACTGGGTGGTGCCCAGCGAGATCGCGGTGTGCGTCAGATGCGTGTCGGGGGCCGCGCCGTGCCAATGACGCTCGCCCGCCGGAACCCACACCCAGTCGCCCGGGCGCAGCCGTCTCGGCTCCTCGCCCGCGGTGCAGATGAGTCCGTAGCCGGCGACCACCGAGAGGATCTGCCCGCGCTCGTGGCTGTGCCAGTGCGTTCGCGAGCCCGGCTCGAACGTGATGGTGCTGATCACCACCCCGTCGGTCGCGGGCAGGATCGAATCCCCTGCCACGGTCCCCGTGAAGCGCGATGCCTTCCCGGGCTGGACCCGCCAGGCGTTGGCGTGCCGGATGATCACGTACTCGTCCCCTTCGCGTCGTGCAGCCGAACGCCTCCGGAGATGTCCCCGATGGCGTCGACCACGGTGTTGCTGATCTGGTCCGCATAGCCCAATTGCCTGGCGAGCCCGAATGCCGCGAGCGGCCCGGGCGCGTTGAGCCCGGCGACCCCCAGGTCGCCCAGAAGCTCGGTGTAGAGCACGACGTCCTTGAGCATGAGCGTGTTGGTGAGCCCGCCCTTGAGGTAGTCGCCCGTGATGATCTTGGGGAACCGGTTGAGGGTGGCGAAGTTGACGCCCGAGCTCTTGTTGAGCACCTCGAGCAGCACGGCCAGGTCGAGGCCGGCCTTCTTGCCGGCGACCATGACCTCGGCCGTCGCGGACAGCGCGATCGCGTTGAGGAAGTTGTTGAGCAGCTTCGTGACGTGCCCGGCGCCGGACTCGCCGACATGGAAGACGTTGGATGCGAAGGGCGCCAGATACGGCTGCACGCGCTCCAGCGCCTCGGCCTCGCCGCCCACCATGAGGGTCAGCGTGCCCTTCTCGGCCGCGGCCGCGCCCCCGGAGATCCCGGCGTCGAGGTAGGAGACGCCGCGGCCGGCGAGCTCGGCGTGCAGCGCGCGCGTCGACGCGGGCGCCGAGGTGCTGAGGTCGACCACGACCGCGCCCTTCCGCAGGTGCGGCGCGATCCCGTCGGGCCCGTGCACGACCGCCTCGACGATGTGCGAGTCCGGGAGCGAGAGGAACACCACGTCGCTCGCCGCGGCCGCCTCGGCGCCGCTCGCCGCGGCCTTCGCCCCGCTCGGCCCGATGTTCGCGGCGACCGGGTCGTAGCCGAGCACCGGGATGCCCGCGTCCACGATCCGGCGGGTCATGCGCCCGCCCATGTTGCCCAGCCCGATGAATCCGATGTCGGCCATCACGCGCTCCAGTTCCCGCTGCCGCGATAGAGGTTCTCGTCCACCGCTCGCGTGTCCCACGCGCCGGCGCCGCCGGAGGGGCGCACGGTGTTGACGATGGTCGCGCCGCCGTCGGCGCTCACGATCTGACCGGTGACGTAGGTCGCGTCCTCGCTGAGCAGGAAGGCCGTGACGGCCGCGATCTCCTCGGCGGTCCCGGCCCGCCGCAGCGGGGTGGTCGAGGCGCGATGCGCCATGTCGTTCTTGCCGCCCGTCGCCTCGGCGTCGGCGGCGAAGAGCTCGGTGGGCACGATGCCGGGGGCGACCCCGTTGACCCGGATGCCGAGCGGACCCCCATACGCCGCCGCACCGCGGACGAGCCCGACGCTCGCGTGCTTCGAGGTGTGGTAAGGCAGCAGATCGGCGGCGCCGGTGAGGCTCGCGATCGAGGCGGTCAGCACGATCGAACCCGTCGTGCCCTGGGCGCTGAACTGCCGGAACGCCGCCCGGAGCCCCAGGAACTGGCCGCGGACGTTGACCGCCATGACCCGGTCGAACTCCTCAGTGGTCAGCTCGGGCAGCGGCACGAAGCTTCCGAACACCCCGGCATTGAGGTGGTGGTGATCGATGCGGCCGAACCGGTCCGCGGTGCGGGCCACCGCATCCTCGACCGCCTGCTCGTCGGCGACGTCGCACTCGACCACGACGGTCTCGCCCTCGAGCGCATCCGCCACCGCGGAGGCGCCCGCGACGTCGATGTCCAGGAGCGCGACCGCGGCGCCCTCGGCGGAGAGCCGCTCCGCCGAGGCCCGGCCGAGCCCGCTGGCGGCACCCGTGACGAGCGCCACCCGACCCGCGAAACGTCCGCTCATGCCGCACCGTCCGGATGGGCGAGGCGCCCGATGACCGCGGCCTCGCCGGGGAGCGGTTCGCCCAGGGGGTCGAAGCGCTCGAGCGTGCTCGGGTCGTGACCGGAGACCACCACGGCCGCCGACCCGTCGGCGAGCATGCCGTTGAGCAGATCGAACCCGTCGTACATGGCGACCAGGTCGGCGACCGACATGAAGGGCATGCCGCGCTCGAGCTCCTCGTAGAAGTGCACGGCGTCCGAGGCCAGCACGACCGGGCCCTCCGCGGTCGTCACGATCACGATGCACTGCCCCGGGGTGTGCCCGCCGACCTCGACGAGCTCGACCCCGGGCGCGACCGTGTGCCTGCCCCGGAACGTCGTGAGACGCCCCTCGGCCCGGACCCGGGCCAGATGCTCGAGCTCGCTGTCCTCGACCGAGTGGTGGAAGAGCGCGCGGTGCGCCTGCGGCCCCTCCCAGAAGTCGAGCTCGGCCTCGGCCATGACGATCTGCGATGCCGGGAAATGGTCGAGATTGCCCGCGTGGTCGAAGTGGGCGTGCGTCAGCACGATCGGCGGCGCCTGCTCGGGCGTGATGCCCAGAGCCTTCCAGATGAGGGTGGGATGCGTGAGCATGGTCCGCTTGCGGGCCTCGCCCCCCGCGGTGGAGAAGCCGGTGTCGACCAGGATGGTGCGCTGGGCGCTCCGCAGGATCCACACGAAGTAGTCGAGCCCGATCGGGCCGTCCTCCTCGTGGTACAGCCCGTAGTTCAGGTACACCTCGCTGCGCACGGTGCGGCGGGTGCCGTACCGTGCGATCACGACCTCATACGTCTCAGCCATCTCTCCGCCTCATCCCAGGTACGCGTCGATGAGGGCGCGTCCTTCTGCTCCCATGTCGGAGGCTCTGCCCTCGTCCACGATCCTGCCCCCGCTCAGCACGTAGATCCGGTCGCACACCTCGAGCGCGATGTCGACGCGCTGCTCGACCAGCAGGATCGAGCGGTCCTGCTCGCGCAGCCGCCGCAGCGCCGCGGACAGGTCCGCGATCGCGAGAGGTGCCAGCCCGAGCGACGGCTCGTCCAGGAGCATGAGCGCGGGGTCGGCCATCATCATCCGGCCGATCGCGACCATCTGCTGCTCTCCCCCGCTGAGCGCCGTCGCCTCGCGGTCGCGGTAGCGCTCGATGACCGGGAAGAGCTCGAAGACACCGGCCAGCAGCTCCTCGGTGCGGGCGCGGTCGCCGCGCAGGCGGATGCCGCCCAGGCGCAGATTGTCCTCGACGCTCTGCCCGACGAAGAGCCGCCTCCCCTCGGGCACCATGGCCGCGAGGCCGCGCGCGATGCGGTGCGGAGGTGCCGCGACGACGTCGGTGCCGTCGATCTCGATGCGCCCGCGGCGGTGCCGCAGCAGACCCATGATGGCGCGCAGCACGGTCGTCTTGCCCGCGCCGTTGGGTCCGAGCAGGGCGACGGCCTCGCCGCAGCCCACCCGGAAGGCGATGTCGTGCACGACATCGAAGCGGTCGTAGCCGCCGCTGAGCCCCTCGACCACGAGGGCATCGGTCTGTGTCGTCGCGCTCATTGGCCCAGATACACCTCCCGGACGCGATCGTTCGTGCGCACCTCGGCGGCCGGTCCGCTCGTCACGAGCTCGCCCGCCGCGATGACCGTCACGTCGTCGCAGTGATCGAAGATGAAGCGCGTCTGGTGCTCGATCACGATGATCGTCACCCCCCGAGCCTTGAGCCGGTGCAGGATGTCCGCCACGTGCGCGATCTCGGCGCCGGACAGACCGGCGAGCGGCTCGTCGAGGATGAGCACCGAGGGCTCGGACACGATCGACGACGCCAGCTGGGTGAGCTGCTCGACCCCGTGCGGCACGTCCCGCACGAGGGCGGGGTGCCAGGAGGGCTCGAGCCCGACCGAACCGAGTGCGGCCGCCGAGCGCTCGCGCATGGCGCGGTAGTCGCGGCGCGCACCGGGCAGCAGGGGCCAGACGATCGAGCGCCCCGCGATGTGCTTCACGGTGCTGTAGAGCCCGACGGTCGTGTTCTCCAGCACCGGGATCTCGCGCACCAGCACCGCGCTCTGGAAGGTGCGCATGAGGCCGTGCGCCGGACGCGTGGGCGAGGACAGCCGCTCGACCCGGGCGCCGTTCAGCTCGATCGTGCCGACCTGCGCGCGCAGCTCGCCGGAGATCAGGTTGACCAGGGTCGACTTGCCCGAGCCGTTCGGGCCGATGAGCCCGTGGATGGTGCCGCGACGCACGACCATGTCGACGTCCTGCAGCACGGGCACGCCGGGCACGTAGCTGAACCGGATGCCACGGGCCGCGAGGGCGTCCCCCTCTGCGGGGACGACCGGGTCGCCCTCCGGATCGGGGGTCGGGGCGCCGGATGCCGCACCCGCCTCGGGGGGCTCGGTGGCATCCGCGGGCGCGCGCCTCGCGATCGCGCGCCTGACCCACCCGGCGATGAGGTCGCCGAGCCCCACCAGGCCGCGCGGGAAGAACACGATGACGGCCACGAAGACCACGCCGAACACGACCTCCTGCCAGAACGGGTCGATCTTCACCACAAACGGGAAGACGCTCACCAGCACGGCGCCGAGGATCGGGCCGAGCCGGGTGTTCATGCCGCCGATGATGACCATGACCAGCAGGTTGACCGAGGCCACCCAGCCGAAGGTGCCGGGCGATTGGTACACCAGGAACGAGAACGCCCAGCCCGCCATGCCCGCCATGCCGGCCGAGAGCGCGAAGATCCCGACCTTGACGAGCGAGCTGCGCACCCCGTTGGCCCGCGCGTACGGCTCGGCGTCGCGCACCGCCAGCAGCACCGGGTAGAACGCCGAGGCGCGGATGCTCCAGGAGATGACGATGGCGATCAGGACGACCGCGGCGACCGCCCAGACCACCGACCGGCCGAGCACCGCGCCGGTGGCGACCGGGAAGGCGGGGAAGATCGGCCCGGTCGTGCCCTGCAGGCCGAAGGTCCAGGACGAGTTGCTGAGCACGACATACACGATGATCGTGAAGATGAACGTCGTGATCGCGAAGTACAGCCCGCTGACTCGCAGGGACAGCGCGCCGAGCATGGCTCCGACCAGCCCCGCCGCGACGATCACGATGGGCAGCAGGAGGAAGACGTCGAGGTCGAGATAGCGATTGAGCAGCGAGGTGCCGTAGGCGCCGATCGCGAACAGGCCCGCATGCCCGAGCGAGTACAGGCCGACGGTTCCGGCCACCAGGTCCAGGCTGACCGCGAGGATCACGTAGATCGCGGCCACCGTCACGATGCTCTGGATGCCGAACCCGCTCTTCGCGACACCCCAGGTTCCGGCGATGAAGGCCGCCAGAAGCACGAGGGCGCCGATCCAGGAGTGTCGGCGCAGCATCCCGGTCATGCGTTCACCCCCTGCTGGTAGGCGCGACGGGTGCGGAACAGCCGGCGCAGCTGGTCGCCCGAGGCGAAAACGCCGTTCGGGGTCAGCAGCAGCACGAGCAGCACGAGCACGAAGGGGAACCAGTCGGAGGCCTGCGCGCCGATGTAGGTGTTCGCGGCGATCGAGAGCACCCCGAGGACGAGCCCGCCGCCCATGGCCGCGGCCGGGCGCTGGATGCCGCCGATCATGAGGGCGATGAAGCCGAAGATGCCGTAGGTGTCGCCCAGGTAGGGATTGCCGTAGGTGATGGGGCCGACCAGGATGCCGGCGAGGCCCGCCAGGAACCCCCCGATCGCGAACGCGCCAACCGCGAACGCCGTCACATTGGCTCCGACGGTCGAGGCGATCTCCGGGTCGGTCGAGATGGCCTTGCCGAGTTTGCCCAGTAGGGTGTACCGGCGCACCAGGTGCCAGCCGACGATCGCCAGCAGCCCGACGGCGAGGGTCACGATCTCCTGGACGGTGAGGGTCGCGGGGCCGAGGCGCACCGGGATCGCGTGGAGACCGCGCGGGAACGGCTGCGAGGCGGGGCCGTAGATGAGCGCGAAGGTGGCCTGGATGACGATCGCGACACCCAGGGTGCTGACCAGCCAGGCGAAGCTGAAGCGGTCGAACCGGAGCACCGGTCGGACCGCGATGAAGTAGGTGGCAACCCCGAGGACGGTCGCCGCGACGAGACCCGTGACGATGCCCAGCCAGTCGGGCAGGCCGAGCTTCACGAGCCCGGAGACGAGCAGGATCGAGACCATGAGCAGCTGACCGGTCGCGAAGTTGATGACCTTGGTCACGTAGAACACGATCGCGAAGGCCATGGCGACCAGGCCGTAGATCGTGCCGACCGTCAGGCCGGACAACAGCACTTGGAGCATCGGTTCCTCGAAGGCGGGATCGGTGGGGAGGGGGCTCCCGGCGGGGCGTCGAGCGCCCCGCCGGGAGCGGTTCTGGTCAGCCGGCTACTCGATCGGCTCCCACTTCTTGGAGTCGAAGCTCCACTGCACCATCGTGAGCTGCTCCTTGTTGATGGTCGTGTGGATCTGCTCCGTGAAGGACAGGCTTCCCGTGAGTCCGTCGAAGTCCGTCAGGGCGTTGAGCCCGGCGCGGATCGACTCTGGATCGGTGGCGCCGTCGGCGTCCTCGATGACCTGCTTGAGGATGTAGACCGCGTCGTAGCTCAGCTCGGCGAACGGTCCGGGCTCGAGGCCGTCGAACAGGTCGCGATACTTCTGCTGCCACTCCTGCAGGCGCTCGTTCGGGTAGACGTCCGAGGTGAGCAGCGCGGAGATCATGCCGTCGCCCTCCGGACCGGCCAGGTCGACGAACGTCGCGTCCGCGTTGGTCACGTCGTTGCCGAGGACGACCAGGTCGTCCAGGCCGAGCGATGCGATCTCCTGCATGAAGGCCGCCTCATCGCCCGGGGTCAGCCAGACCTCGACGCAGTCCGCACCGGAGTCGACGATCTTCTGGATCTCGGCGTCCAGGTTCACGGTCGCGCCGCTGCCCCAGTTCTCGGTGATCGACTCGACGTAGACGAAGTCCTTGCCGGCCGCATCCAGAGACATCTGGAAGCCGGCGAGGCCGCCGAGACCGTAGGTGGTCGGGTCGTGCAGCATCGCCAGTCCGCCCGGGCAGTTCGCGATCGCCCAGTCGGCGATCTTGGCGCCCCACGCGAAGGTGTTGAGCGAGGTGCTGAACGTCCAGGCGAACGGGGGCTCGTCCGGGCCGTTCGGGTAGACCGTGAGGCCCCCGTCGTCCACGGCGCCGAGCACCGGGATCTGCATCTGGTCGCCCAGGGCGGCCGTCGTCGGGCCGGTGTCGGGCGAGCCCAGGATGGCGACCGCGCCCTCGGACACGAATTGCTGGAAGAGCTGCGACGACTTGGTGGCGTCGGCCGCGTCGTCGTCCCAGACGAACTTGATCTGCCGACCGTCGATGCCGCCGGCCGCGTTGATCTCGTCGACCGCCATCTGGGTGCCGTTGATGACCGCGACGCCGACCGCGCCGTAGGCGCCCGTCGTTCCGGCGATGCCGCCGACGACGATCTCGCCGCCTTCGCCTCCACCGCCTCCGTCACCTGCGCAGCCGGTCAGCGCGAGCGCCGTCGCCGCTGCGAGCGCGACGGCACCGGGGATGATCCGCTTCATTGCAGAACCTCTTTCTCTTCTCTCTCGGGGTGTTGTGGCGCCCACGGGCGCCGGGCAGTCACTGGGCCAGGTAGCCGCCGTCGACGACGAGGGCGGACCCGGTGACATAGCTGGACTCGTCGCTGGCCAGGAAGAGCGCCGCGTACGCGGTCTCGATCGGCTGGCCGGGACGCTTGAGAACGGTGCCGGCGATGAGCGCCGCGTTGATCTCGGGGGCCTGGTTCTCGTTCATGGGCGAGAGGATGTAGCCCGGGTGCAGCGAGTTGCAGCGGATCCCGTCCTGGCCGTGCGTCGCCGCGATGTTCTTGCTGACGTTGAGGATCGCGCCCTTGGCCGCCTGATAGGCGTACGAGTTCGGGACGCCCGCGAGCCCCCAGATCGAGGACACGTTGATGATCGAGCCCGCCTTCTTCTCGATCATGTGCGGGAGCACCTCCTTCATGCCGAGGAAGATGCTCTTGAGGTCGATGTCGAGCAGGCGGTCGTACTGCTCGATCGAGGTCTCGAGGATGGTCTCGTACTCGCAGATCGCCGCGTTGTTGATGAGCACGTCGATCTTGCCGTGCTTCGCGACGATGTCGTCGACGATGCGCTTCCAGTCGCCGGGCTGGGTGATGTCCATCTTCTGGAAGTCGACCTTGCTGCCCTCGGGCTCGCGCGGATCGAGCACGTCGCCGGAGATGACCGCCTCGGCGCCCTCCTCCAGGAACAGCTCGGCCATCGCGCGACCCTGGCCGCGGGATGCCCCCGTGATTAGGGCGACCTTGCCCTTCATCCGATCCACCATGTTGCGTCTTCCCTTCTCTGTCGTGTGCGACGGTGACGTCAGCCGTCGCCTATGAGGCCTTGAGGATGCGCCGGGACAGCGTGGACAGCCCGACGGCGAGGATGAGGATGCCGCCGCTGAACACCTGCTGCGCCCAGGACGGCGCGCCGAAGATGCTGAGGCCGTTGAAGCCGACGACGATGATGAGCACCCCGACGAGGGTCCCCACGATGTGGAACTCGCCGTCGCGCAGGGTGGCCGAACCCAGGAAGACCGCGGCGAAGGCGTTCAGCAGGTAGCCGTTGGCGGCCGAGCTCGTGCCGCTGCCCAGAAGCGACGAGAGCATGATCCCGGTGAGCGCGGCGCACACCCCGGCGACCACGAAGGCGAAGATCTTGATGCGGTCGACGCGGATGCCGGAGAGCCGGGCGGCCTCCATGTTGCCCCCCACGGCCTGCATCTTCTGGCCGAGGTCGGTCTTGTTCAGGATGACCCAGAGGATCGCCAGGACGATGACCATGATCGGGATGGAGTTCGGGACCCCGATGACCCGCCCGAGGGAGAGCAGGGAGAACTCCGGCGGGATGTTCGTGACGATCGGGAACGGACTGTAGGCGAAGGCCGCCCCGATGAGGATCGTCCCGACCCCCAGGGTTGCGATGACCGCGTTGATGCGCACCTTGGTCACGAGGATGCCGTTGACGGCACCGAGGCCGGCCCCGATCACGAGCATGAGGGCGATCGCGAGCCAGATCGGCATCCCCTGGATGGCCATGAAGCCCACCACGAGCAGTCCGGCGAAGCTCGCCGCGTATCCGATGCTCAGATCGAACTCGCCCACCACGAGCGCATAGGTGAGCCCGGCGGCGATGATCGCGGTGAGCGAGCCCTGCGCGAGGATGTTGGTGAAGTTGGTGAGGGTCGGGAAGACCGTCGGCGCCCGCAGGGTGAACACGATGAGCATGAGCGCGAGCCCGATGAGCGTCCCGTACCGCGACAGGATCACCAGGGCCAGATGGCCGGGGCTGCGCCGGTTCGCGGGCGCCACGGGCTCGGGCGAGTCGCCGCTCGGGCGGGACGACACGGCGGTCGAGGTCATCGGAGCTCCTGTTCGAGTTCGTGGACGGGTGCGTAGCTGAGCTCGACGATGTCGGCCTCGGTCACGGCGTCGCCGATGAGCTCGCCCATGACCTCCCCCTCGCGCATGACGATCACGCGGTCGCACAGCATCGCCAGCTCCTCCACGTCCGAGGAGATGACGATCGTGCCGACGCCGCGGTCGGCGAGGTCGCGGATCGCCGCGTGGATCTCCTCGCGGGCTCCGACGTCGACGCCGCGCGAGGGCTCGTCGAAGAAGATGACCCGGATGCCGGGAAGCAGCCAGCGCGCGATGACGGTCTTCTGCTGGTTGCCGCCGGAGAGCCGTCCCACCTCGAGCGAGGGGCTCGAGGTCTTGATCGAGAGCGAGCGGATGACCTCGAGCGTGCGGTTCCTGGCCTTGCGGTTGCTGATGAACGGCAGACGCGCCAGCGCGCGCAATTGCCGGAGCGCGGCGAGGCTCGCGTTGAAGGTCACCGACTTCTCCAGGATGAGGGCCTCGGAGCGGCGCTCCTCCGGGATCAGGGCGACCCCCTGCTCCACCGCGTGCGCCACACTGCGCGGCCGGAACGGGGCGCCCACGAGCTCGAACGATCCGGCCTCGAGCCGCGCCGCGCCGAAGGCGAGCCGGGCGACCTCGCTGCGGCCCGCCCCGACGAGACCGCCGAAGCCGAGCACCTCGCCCGGGAAGACCTGGAAGGAGACGTCGCGCACCATGGGGAGGCTGCGCAGTCCGCGTGCCTCGAAGACCGGGGTCTCGCGCACGATGCTCGCACCCGTCGTGCGGCTGGACGGCTTGACGTCCCGGCCGACGATGGCGCGGATGAGGCCCCGCTTGTCCAGATCGCCGCGGACCGCGCGATCGGTCGCGCGGCCGTCCCGGAAGACCGTGATGCGATCCGAGAGGTCGAGGACCTCGTCCAGCCGGTGGGAGACGTAGAGGATCGAGACGCCCGAGGACGCGAGCTCCTGCACGATGCGGAACAGCGCCCGGCTCTCCGAGTCGGACAGCGACGCCGTCGGCTCGTCCATCGCGATCATGGTGGCGTTCTGCACGAGCGCGCGAGCGATCATGACCTGCCACCGATTGCCCACGCTCAGCTCGTCGACGCGCTGCTCGAGGGGGAAGTCCGCCTGGATGCGGGCCGCGGCCTCGCGCGCGACGGTCTCGGCCCGGCGCCAGCGCACGATCCCGAGGGTCGTGGGCTTCTTGATGCCCAGCAGGATGTTCTGGATCGCACTGAAGTGCGGCACCAGGTTGAGCTCCTGGTGGATGAAGGCGAACCCGGCGCGCTCGGCGTCGGTGGGCGAGTCGAGCTCGATGGGGCGTCCGTCGAGCAGGATCTCGCCCGAGTCCGGCCGGGTGACCCCGGCCAGGCATCGGATGAGCGTCGACTTGCCTGCGCCGTTGGCGCCGACCAGTCCGTGGACCTCGCCGCGATGGATGTCGAGATCCACCGAGGCGAGAGCCTGCGCCCCGCCGTACTGCTTGCTCAGCGCGCGAACCTGGACCCAGGGAGTGCTCTGGTTCTCGGTCATGCGGTTCACCTTCTGAGTGCGGCGGTACGGCGGGGCGACGGGTGCTGCGGCCTACGGGTTGAGCGCGTCGGGGTGGTCGGCCAGGAACTGGTCGATGTTGTCCGCCGTGACGACGACGCCCGCGATGTCGATGCTCTTCTGCTGCCAGGAGGCCGGGTCGTCGAGGTAGTCCACGGCGGCCTGCATCATGCCCTGGCCCTCGGCCTCGCCGTCCTGCCAGACCACCTGGCGGATGGTGCCGTCCTTCACGGCCTGCAGAGCCTGGGGCCCGCCGTTGATGGAGTAGACCCACACGTCGTCGCGACCGGACTGCTGGAGCGCGGCGACGGCGCCGATGGCCGGCTCATCCCACGAACCCCACACCGCGAGCGGCTCCGAGCCCTTCGGGTGGCTGGCCAGCCACGCCGAGGTGTACGCCGTGCCGTTCTCGACCTGGCCGGGGATGACGACCTCGTTGCGCGTCACGTCGAGCCCGGTGTGCTGGGCCACGGTGTCGTCGAACGCGTAGCCGCGGTACAGGCACAGCACGCCCGTGTGGTAGGTCAGCGCGAGGATCGCGCCCTCGTCGCCGAAGTCCTCGAGCAGCGCGTCGATCGAGTCCTGGCCGACCTGGCGGGCGCTCGTCGTGGCGATGATGCCGTTGCCGAGTTCACCGCCCCAGCTGACCACCGGGATGTCGGCGGCGATGGCCGACTGGAGCCCGGCCTGCAGCGCAGGCGTCTGGAACGCCATGACCGCGATCGCGTCCATCTTCTGGGTCGTGGAGTAGGTGATCATCGCGGCGTTGGCGGCCTCGACGCTCCCGTTGGTGTCGGTGACGTGCACCTCCCAGCCGTTCTCCTCGGCGACCTTGGTCACGCCCTTGATGACGGCGGCGTTGAGTGCGTCGGTGGCGACCAGCGCGACGACGCCGACGGTCTTCGTGCCGTCGTCGCTTCCGGAGCCGGCTCCGGGATCGGTGCACGCGCTCATCGAGAGCGCGAGCCCCGCTGCGGCCACGACTGCGAGCATTCGCTTCATTGCAAACCCCTTGCTGTTGTTGTGTCTGGGTTGTCTCGGATTGCCCGCCGCCGCATCCATTGCGACGTGTCCACCGTGCTCGCCCGCTCGACAGGCGACATTACCGTCTGATTGTCGGACAATCTGCGGACAGATTGGCAGTGCCCGGCCCGAATGTCAACCGCTTGACCAAGATTGTCTGACGATCATATAGTCATCACGAGGGCGTTCCGGCGCCCGCGGCCCGGCGGCTCCCGCCAGGGGCCCACCCCGCGAATGGCAGAACAAAGGAGTTTCGCGATGTCCGACGCACCTGGACTCTCGGTCTGGTCCGTGAAGTACGGCGAGCGCGTCGTGCGCAAGAGCGACGTCTTCCACGACTACGCGCAATACGGCCTGCCCGACGGCGACCTCGACATGGACTACAACTTCTGGGTGGTCCGCGACGGCGACACGATCATGCTCGTCGACACCGGCTACGACATCCCCAAGTTCGACTGGCTCGGCGAGATCAGCGTCACCCCGACGCCGAAGGGGCTCGAGATCCTCGGGATCGACCCGAAGGACGTGAGCATGGTCATCACGAGCCACTACCACTACGACCACATCGGCTACCTCGGGCTGTTCCCGAACGCGCAGGTGGTCTCGGGCAAGGCCGAGCGCGACTACTGGTTCGGCAAAGAGGAGCGCGGCGAGCTCGAGGGCGAGTTCTCGACCGTCGACGACCTGGCCCCGGTGCACAAGGCCGAGGACGAGGGCCGGTTGCGCCTCATCACCGAGGAGACCGAGGTCTACCCCGGCATCCGCGTCTACCCGATCGGCGGGCACTGCCCGGGCGAGCTGCTCACGCGCATCGACACGGCGAACGGCGGCCTGATCCTCAGCGTCGACGCCGCGCACTTCTACGAGCAGGTCGAGCACGAGTGGCCGTTCTTCGCCTTCACCGACCTCGACGAGATGAAGGCCGGCCTCGCGTTCATCACGAAGCTCGCCAAGGAGACCGGCGCGACCGTGGTCCCCGGCCACGACGGTCGAACGCGGCAGAAGTTCCCGGCCGCGCCCGGCGCAGCGGGCGAGATCGCCACCGTCCTGGCCTGATCGTGGCCGCGACGCCGGAGGAGATCCGAACCGAGTTCGAGCGCACCCACGGCGAGTGGGACGACTCCTGGCAGGCGGTGCTCGAACTCGATCCCGGGTTCCTGGCCGCCTACTCCGGGTACGCCGGCGTCGCCAAGCGCCAGCGGCACCTGGATGCCAAGACCCAAGCGTTCGTCGGCCTCGCCGTGGATGCCGCGACGACCCACCTGCATCGCCCCGGCATCCGGCGCCACATCGCCGCCGCCCTCGCTGCGGGTGCCACGCCGCAGGAGGTCATGGAGGTTCTGGAGTGCACCGCGACGCTCTCGATCCACGCCATGAACGTGGGCGTCCCGGTGCTCGTCGAGGTGCTGGCCGAGAAGGGCATCCGCACCGAGCCCGCACCCCTGGACGCCGAGCAGGAGCGCATCAAGGCCGACTTCACGCGCCAGCGCGGGTACTGGAACCCGACCTGGGACGAGATGCTCGAGCTCACGCCCGAGCTCTTCGAGGCCTACACCGCGTTCTCGTCGCACCCGTGGCTGCACGGGACGCTCGGCCCGAAGCTGCGCGAGTTCATCTACATCGCGTTCGACACCTCGTCGACGCATCTGTACAAGGTGGGCCTCAAGCTGCACATCGAGAACGCGCTCGGCTACGGCGCGACCCCCCAGGAGATCCTCGAGATCATGGAGATCGCCGCCGTCATCGGAATGCAGACCGTGACCGAGGGGGCGCCGATCCTGCGCGAGCTGGCCCCGTGATCCGGGTCGGTGCCGCCCTCGCGCTCGTCGCGTGCGCGGCGCTGCTGACCGGATGCGGCCCCGCCCCGGTCGGGCACGCCGAGTTCCAGCTCGTCGGCACCTGGTCGGGCGACGGCGACCCGTCCGGCGAGGGCGTCCTGTCGATGGTGGTCTCCTCGGCGGCGCTCGACGGCAGTGACTTCGACGGCGATCTCACCTTCGCGCGCGACGGGGCGGCCTCGACCGAGCCGATCCACGCCGCCATGACCCCGCACGGGCACCTGGTCGGCGAGATCGGAGAGGACGCCTCGGTCGAGGTGCACATCGTGGATCCCGTGACGCTGGACTACTGCTTCGTCGCGTACGGCACGTCGCCCGTGCACGCCTGCGGGCGGCTCGTGCGCGAGGGCTGAGGGTCAGCGGGGGAAGAGCGCGTCGATCTCGGCGAGGTCCGCGGGGGTGGGCTGCCATCCGGCGCCGGCGGCCGCGTTCTGGCGCACCTGGTCAGGGGTGGTCGCGCCCGCGATGACGCTCGCGAGCGCGGGCCGGCTGAGCAGCCACCCGATCGTCGCTTCGAGCATGCCGATGCCGCGGGTCGCGGCGAACGCGGCGAACGCCTCCATGGCATCCCACGGGGCGTCGTCCGCGACGTGCGGCCGCTGGCGCATGATGCGGGTGTCGGCGGGGCGGTGCGTGCGCGTGAACTTGCCCGTGAAGAGCCCGTTCGCGAGCGGGAAGAAGGGCAGGAAGCCGACGCCCAGGTCCTCAGCCGCGGGAAGCAGTTCGTCCTCGGCCGAGCGCTCGAGCAGGTTGTACTGGTTCTGCGCGGAGACGAAGCGCGCACCGCCGCTCGCGCGGGCCGCCTCGTCGGCGCGGCGCAGCATCCCGGCGTCGTA
This sequence comes from Microbacteriaceae bacterium, assembly GCA_019638805.1. Lineage (GTDB taxonomy): Bacteria > Actinomycetota > Actinomycetes > Actinomycetales > Microbacteriaceae > JBDSKH01. The sequence continues at coordinate 327,712 of JAHBTA010000002.1, forward strand.
ATTGGAGTTGCCGATCTCGCGCACCTTGCCCTCGGTGACGAGCTCGGCCAGGGCCGCGAGGGTCTCCTCGACGGGTGTCTCGGTGTCGGGCGTGTGGTGCTGGTAGAGGTCGATCGTGTCGACGCCGAGGCGGGCGAGCGAACCCTCCACGGCCGCGCGGATGTACGCGCGCGACCCCTTCGCGGCCCCGTCTGCGAGGCCTGGGGCCATGTCGGAGTGCCCGAACTTCGTGGCGATGAGCACACCGTCGCGGCGGCCGCGCAGCGCCTCGCCGAGCATGCGCTCGCTCAGCCCGAACTCCTTGCCGTACACGTCCGCGGTGTCGAACAGCGTGATACCCGCGTCGAGGGCGGCGTGCACCACCGCGGTCGTGCCCTCCTGGTTCTCGGTCGGCGCGCCCGGCCGGCCGAAGTTGTTGCATCCCAGCCCGACGGCGGAGACGGTCAGGGACGAGGTTCCGAGCGGTCGCGTGCGCATCGTCCCAGGCTATCCGTGACCGCTCCACTCCTCCCCAGCAGCGGTTCGGGCCGGGTCTTCCGTGATGTCCGATTCCCGCGAGTGGATGTCGGAGGCCAGGTCTACCGTGGACGCATGCACATCCCCTCTTCCGCCCCCGCCGCCCTGCGCCGCATGGCCAGCCCCATCGGGCGCATCGAACTCACCGGCAACGGCCACGCGGTCGTCTCCCTCGCGATCGAGCATGACGGGATGCTGCCGCACGACGGCGTGGACGAACTGCCCGATCCCGTGCTGGATCGCGCCGTCGAGCAGCTCGAGGAGTACTTCGCGGGCAGCCGGCGGGCCTTCGACCTCCCCGTCGAGCTGCACGGCACCGACTTCCAGCGCGCGGTGTGGGAGCAGCTCGTCGACCTCGAGTTCGGCGAGGTGGTGTCCTACGGCGAGCTCGGCCTCGGCACCGGGCGGCCCACGGCCGGGCGGGCGGTCGGTGGCGCGGTCGGGGCGAATCCGGTTCCCATCATCGTGCCCTGCCACCGGGTGCTCGGCAGCGACGGACGCATCACCGGCTACAGCGGGGGCGAGGGCATCCCCACCAAGGCGTGGCTGCTCGAGCACGAGGGCATCGCGCATCGGACCAGGCAGCCCGAGCTGGAGATCGATCTGGACTCTTCCGCCGCGTGAGCGGGGTCGTCACCGGGGAGGACGGGCGGGCGCGCTGCGCCTGGTCGGCGAGCGACCCGGAGTATCGCCGCTACCACGACGAGGAATGGGGCACTCCCCTCCACGGCGACCGTGCGCTGTTCGAGAAGCTCAGCCTGGAGGGCTTCCAGTCCGGGCTGAGCTGGATCACGATCCTGCGTCGACGGCCCGCGTTCCGTTCCGCGTTCGCGGGCTTCGACATCGACGCGGTCGCCGAGTTCGGGCCCGCCGACGTCGAGCGACTCATGGACGAGGCCGGCATCATCCGCAATCGCGCCAAGATCGAGGCCACCATCCGGAATGCGCGCATCGCGCGGGAGCTTGTGGCTGGCGCGCCGGGCGCCCTGGACGAGTTGCTCTGGGGCTTCGCTCCCCCGGCGCGACCGCGGCCGCTCGCCTCCTGGAGCGAGGTTCCGGCCATCACGCCCGAGTCCACGGCCGCGAGTGCCGCGCTGCGCGCCTTGGGCTTCCGCTTCGTCGGACCGACGACGCTCTACGCCCTCATGCAGTCCGCCGGCATGGTCGACGACCACATCGCCGGCTGCTGGCGCGCGGCGTCCTGAACCGCGGCGACCCGAGCCGCAGCGGCCTGAATCGCAGCGGCCTGAGCCGCGGCGGCGCTCAGACCACGAGGTCGAGCTCGCCGACGGCGCCCCGCTGCAGCCGCACCCCGGAATCCTTGGCCCAGTCGAGCAGGGACTCGGCGCACTCATGCACCCGGCCCGCCTCGAGCACCCGCCGGACGAAGGCGCCCTTGCCCGCCTTGTTGAAGTGGTTGAGCGCCCGGCGCCTGCCGGAGCCGTCCTCGCTCACCACCCGGACATAGAGCGCATTCGGGCGATCCGGCACCGGGCCGAGCACGGCGTACGCCTCGGAACGCAGGTCGAGGATGAGCCCCGTCGTCGAGGCCAGGAGTTCCGTGAGGGGTTCGCGCCAGATCGCGGCCAGGCGCATGCCGGGCAGTCGCGAATCATGCGAGAGCCGGTAGGCCGGCAATGGATCGAGCGCTCCGGTCAGCCCGAACGCCGCCGACGAGATCGCGACGTGCCGCCCCGCGAAGGCGCGCTGTGCGGGCGTGAGGGTGGCGGCATCCAGGGCGTCGAAGAGCACCCCGTCGTACCGGTCGATCGCGGGCATGACGGGCGAGGTGCGGATCGAGCGGTTGCGCCGCACCTCTCCGGCCTGGGTGGGTCCGAGCTTGAGCGCGGTCATGGTCGCGGCCTCGTCACGCGCCCCGACGCGCAACGCTTCGACGAGCGCGCGGCGCTGCGGGGTCAGCTCGGGGAAGGACAGCGCCGCGAGATCCAGGCGTGTGCCCTCGATGCCGCCGGGACGTTTGGTCTCGGACGGCGGCAGCAGGATCAGCACGCGACGACCGCGCGCGGCGCGGCTCTCATGCGCCGAGGAACGCGAGCGCCTGCTCCACGTTGACGCCGAGCGGCTGCACGGTGTCGAGCGTGATGCGCGGTGCCGCGGCGGACTCCCCGCCCCACGGCTCCCACTCCGCGAGGCTCTGTTCGACCGCGAAAGCGGGCCCCGCCGCGTGGCGTCCGGAGCGCGCGGCGAGTCGATCGCGGTGCAGCTCGGGGTCCGAGCACATCACCTCGATGAAACGCAGGGTCGCGCTCTGTCGCGCGGCGAGCCTGACCCACTGCTCACGGGCGGGCTCGACGGCGTTGACCGCGTCGATCACGACGCCCCGTCCGCTCGCCAGGACTCCCTCGGCCATGGTCTCCGCAACGAGGTAGGCGGCCAGTCCCGTGGGCTGATCCGCACCGATGCCCGCGCTCAGGATCGCGACCTCGATCGGGTCGACCGAGAGCACGGGAAGGCCCAGCCGGTTGCTCACCACCTCGGCGATCGTGCTCTTGCCCGCGGCGGGCAGCCCCGCCGTCACGACGAGCATCGGTGCCGTCGCCGAAGCCGCATCGCCCCCGAGCTCGCTCATGGCTCGACCGTCAGACCAGTTCGGCCTCGCCCGCCACGATCGTGACGACGTCGTTCTGCAGCGACAGGAAGCCGTCCTCCGCGTTCGCGGTGACGACCTCGCCCTCCGGGGTGGTGATGCGCACCTGGCCGCTCGCGAGGATCCCGAGCACGGGCTCGTGACCGGCCAGCAGGCCGATCTCCCCCACCGTGGTGCGGGCGACGACCTGCTTCGCGGCGCCGGACCACACCTCGCGGTCCGCCGCCACGACACTCACCTGGAGCGAGGCCATGGTCAGCCGTTCTCCTTCTGGATCTGCGCCCACTTGGCCTCGACGTCGCTGATCGCGCCGACGTTGAAGAACGCCTGCTCCGCGACGCTGTCGAAGTCGCCGCGGACGATCGCGTCGAACGACTCGATGGTGTCCTTGAGCGGGACGGTCGAGCCCTCGACACCCGTGAACTTCTTGGCCATGTAGGTGTTCTGCGAGAGGAACTGCTGGATGCGGCGCGCACGCGACACCGTGATCTTGTCCTCCTCCGAGAGCTCGTCGACACCGAGGATGGCGATGATCTCCTGGAGCTCCTTGTTCTTCTGCAGGATCGCCTTGACGCTCGTGGCCACGCGGTAGTGGTCCTCGCCCAGGTAGCGCGGGTCCATGATGCGGCTCGTCGAGGTCAGCGGATCCACCGCGGGGTACAGACCCTTCGACGCGATCTCGCGGGAGAGCTCGGTCGTCGCGTCCAGGTGCGCGAACGTCGTGGCCGGAGCCGGGTCGGTGTAGTCGTCGGCGGGCACATAGATCGCCTGCAGCGAGGTGATCGAGTGGCCGCGGGTCGAGGTGATGCGCTCCTGCAGAATGCCCATCTCGTCCGCGAGGTTCGGCTGGTAGCCCACCGCGGAGGGCATGCGGCCCAGAAGCGTCGAGACCTCGGAGCCGGCCTGCGTGAACCGGAAGATGTTGTCGATGAAGAGCAGGACGTCCTGCTTCTGGACGTCGCGGAAGTACTCGGCCATGGTGAGCGCCGAGAGGGCCACGCGCAGACGCGTTCCCGGCGGCTCGTCCATCTGACCGAAGACCAGCGCGGTCTTGTCGAAGACGCCGGCCTCCTCCATCTCGTGGATGAGGTCGTTGCCCTCACGCGTGCGCTCGCCGACACCCGCGAACACCGACACACCGCCGTGGTCCTGTGCGACGCGCTGGATCATCTCCTGGATGAGGACGGTCTTGCCCACGCCCGCACCGCCGAACAGGCCGATCTTGCCCCCCTGCACGTACGGGGTGAGCAGGTCGATGACCTTGATGCCGGTCTCGAACAACGTCGTCTTGGACTCGAGCTGGTCGAAGGCCGGGGGCTTGCGGTGGATCGGCCAGCGCTCGGTGATCTCCACCTTCTCGCCCGGCTTGCCGTTGAGCAGGTCGCCCGTGACGTTCCACACGCGTCCCTTGGTGACATCCCCGACCGGGACCGAGATGGGGGCGCCGGTGTCGCGGACCTCCTGGCCGCGGACGAGACCGTCGGTCGGCTTGAGGGCGATGGCGCGCACCAGGTCGTCGCCCAGGTGCTGTGCGACCTCGAGGTTCAGGGTCGTGGTCTCGTCACCGAGGGTGATGTCGGTCTGGAGCGCGTTGTAGATGTCGGGGATCGCGTCATGCGGGAACTCGATGTCGACGACGGGGCCGGTGACGCGCGCGATGCGGCCGACGCCGCCCGCGGGCGCGGCGGCGGCCTTCTTCGTGGTCGTGGTTGCGGTAGCCATGTGGTCCTCTTTCTGGGGTGCTACGAGCTCAGGGCGTCGGCGCCGCCGACGATCTCGGAAATCTGCTGGGTGATCTCGGCCTGGCGGGCGTTGTTGGCCAGGCGCGTGTAGTCGCGGATGAGAGTGTCGGCGTTGTCGCTGGCCGACTTCATGGCCTTCTGCGTCGCAGCGTGCTTGGAGGCGGCGGACTGCAGCATGGCGTTGAAGATGCGGCTCTGGATGTAGACGGGCAGGAGAGCGTCGAGCACCTCATCCGCGTCCGGCTCGAACTCGTAGAGCGGGAGGGCGACGTGCTCGCCGGGCTCCTCGACGCCCTCGACGATCTCGAGCGGCAGGATGCGCACCACCTCGGGCTGCTGGGTGATCATCGACACGAAACGGTTGTAGACGATGTGGATCTCGTCCACGCCGCCCTCGGAGGTGGGCTGCACGAACTTGGCGACCACCTCATCCCCGATCTCGCGTGCGGTTTCGAAGGTCGGGCTGTCCGTGTCGCCCACCCAGGCGCGCTCGGAGGCGCGCTTGCGGAAGGCGAAGTATCCGACCGCACGACGCCCGACCAGGTAGTACACGACGTCCTTGCCCTGTTCGCGCAGGAGGGTCGACAACTCCTCGGCCTCGCGCATGACGTTCGCGTTGAACGCGCCAGCGAGGCCGCGGTCGGAGGCGAACACCACGATGGCGGCGCGCTCGATGCGCTCCGGCTCGGTCGTCAGAACGTGCTGGACGTTCGAGTAGGTCGCGACCGCGGAGACCGCGCGCGTGACGGCCCGCGCGTACGGCGCGGACGCCTGCACGCGCTGGAGGGCCTTCTGGATGCGCGAGGCCGCGATCAGCTCCATGGCACGGGTGATCTTCTTGGTCGTCTGGGCAGAGCGGATCTTCTGCCGGTAGACCCGAAGCTGGGCTCCCATGTCTGTGTCTCTTCCTTATCCGGTGATCGAGTGGCGCGGAGCGATATGCGTCAGCAGCGACTAGCGCTTGGACTTGACGATCTTCTCCTGGTTGACGTCCTCGACCTCGGTGGCCTCGAAGGTCTCCGTGCCGGGCGCGTTGAGCGCCTTCCCGTCGCTGGTCTGGAAGGTCTGCGAGAACTTCTCGACCGCCTTCTCCAGCTCGGCGAGCGTCTTGTCGTCCAGCACGTTGGTCTCGCGCAGGGTGTCGAGCACCTTGGTCTTGCTGGCCAGGTAGTCGTGCAGCTCCGCCTCGAAGCGCAGGACGTCTTCGACCGGGACCTTGTCGAGCTTGCCGTTGGTGCCCGCCCAGATCGAGACGACCTGCTTCTCGACCGGGAACGGCGAGTACTGCGGCTGGCGGAGCAGCTCGGTCAGGCGCGCGCCGCGCTCCAGCTGGCGGCGGCTCGCCGCATCCAGGTCGGAGGCGAACAGCGCGAACGCCTCGAGCGCGCGGTACTGGGCCAGCTCGAGCTTGAGCGTTCCGGAGACCGACTTGATCGACTTGACCTGCGCGTCACCGCCGACGCGGGACACCGAGATGCCGACGTCGACCGCGGGGCGCTGGTTGGCGTTGAACAGGTCGGACTGCAGGAAGATCTGGCCGTCGGTGATCGAGATGACGTTGGTCGGGATGTACGCCGAGACGTCGTTGGCCTTGGTCTCGATGATCGGCAGACCGGTCATCGAACCCGCACCCAGATCGTCCGAGAGCTTGGCGCAGCGCTCGAGCAGACGCGAGTGCAGGTAGAACACGTCGCCGGGGTACGCCTCGCGGCCCGGCGGACGGCGCAGCAGCAGCGACACCGCGCGGTAGGCCTCGGCCTGCTTCGACAGGTCGTCGAAGATGATCAGGACGTGCTTGCCGCCGTACATCCAGTGCTGACCGATGGCCGATCCGGTGTAGGGGGCGAGGTACTTGAAGCCCGCGGCGTCGGAGGCCGGAGCCGCGACGATCGTGGTGTACTCCATGGCGCCGGCGTCCTCGAGGGCGCCCTTCACGGCCGCGATCGTGGAGCCCTTCTGGCCGATGGCGACGTAGATGCAGCGCACCTGCTTGTTCTCATCGCCCGAGTCCCAGTTGGCCTTCTGGTTGATGATCGTGTCGATCGCGATCGCGGTCTTGCCGGTCTGGCGGTCGCCGATGATGAGCTGGCGCTGGCCGCGGCCGATCGGGATCATCGCGTCGATGGCCTTGATGCCGGTCTGCATGGGCTCGTGGACGCTCTTGCGCTGCATGACGCCGGGCGCCTGCAGCTCGAGCGCGCGACGGCCCTCGCTCGCGATGTCGCCCAGTCCGTCGATCGGGTTGCCAAGCGGGTCCACCACGCGGCCGAGGAAGCCGTCGCCGATCGGGACCGAGAGCACCTCGCCCGTGCGGGTGACCTGCTGGCCCTCCTCGATGCCGGTGAAGTCGCCGAGCACGATGACGCCGATCTCGGACTCGTCCAGGTTGAGCGCGAGGCCCAGGGTGCCGTCCGCGAAGCGCAGCAGCTCGTTGGCCATGGCGCCGGGGAGACCCTCGACGTGGGCGATGCCGTCCGCCGCGTCGGTCACGGTGCCGACCTCGGTGCTGGATGCGGCGGCGGGCTTGTAGCCGGCCACGAAGTCCTTGAGCGCGTCGCGGATCTCGTCCGGGCTGATGGTGATGTCTGCCATGTCGTTCCTGTTCGGAGGTGGTTCGGGAGCCGGGTCAGCCGGCGAGCTGGAGCCTGAGATCGGCGATGCGGGATGCGATGGTTCCGTCGATCACGTCGTCGCCGACCTGCACGCGCAGGCCCCCGATGACGGACGGGTCGATGATCAGATCGATGCGGGCGTCGCGCCCGTAACGGCCGGCGAGGATGCGCGCGAGGCCCGTGCGCTGCGCCGCGGTGATGGGGGCGGCCGCCGTGACGCGGGCGACGATGGCGCCCGCCTCGTCGGCGACCAGGCGCGCGGCCGTGGTCAGCAGGGCGCCGATGCGCCGGCCGCGCGGGCTCTGCACCAGGTGCGCGACGATCGCCACGGTCGCCGAGTCCGCCTTTCTGGCGAGGAGCCGCCGCACGAGCGCGACCTTGCCGGCGGGGTCGCCCAGCTTGCTGCCCACCGCGAGCTCGAGCTCGGGGTCGGATGCGACGGCCCGACCGAACGCGAACAGCTCGGCCTCCAGATCGGCGCCCTTCGATGCCGCGGCGATGGCCCGGATGCCGATCTCCTCGACGCCGTCGAGAAGCTGCTCGGGGGACGACCAGCGCGATGCGGCGAGGGCGCCCAGCAGCCGAGCGGCGGCGGGCTCGATGCCGGAGAAGAGCCGACCGATGAGGGCCGACTTCTCGGCGGGCTCGATCGACGGGTCGGACAGCACCGAGAGCAGCTGCGGCGAGGACGCGATGTCGCGCTGGGCCGAGAGCAGGTGCTCACCGGTCTCGCGCGTGAGCGCCTTCTCCGAGGAGAGGGCGTCCTTCGCCTTCGCCAGTGCGTCGCGGGATGCCGAACCCATCTACTTCCCCGCCTTCGCCTTCTTGGTGCCGTCGAGGTCGGCCAGGAAGCGGTCGACCAGGGCCGACGCCTTCTTGTCGTCGCTCAGCGACTCGCCGACCACCCCAGAGGCGAGGTCGATCGCGAGCGTGCCGACCTCGCTGCGCAGCGACACCAGGGCCGCGGAGCGCTCCGCCTCGATCTGCGCCTGCGCGTTGGCGACGATGCGGGCCGCCTCGGCCTGCGCCTGCTCGACCAGGTCGGCGCGGATGCGCTTGGCGTCCTCGCGGGCCTCGTCACGGATGCGCCCGGCCTCGCCACGCGCCTCGGCGAGCTGCGCCGTGTACTGGTCGCGCGCCTCATTGGCCTCGGCCTGCGCCTGCTCGGCGCGCTGGATTCCGCCCTCGATCGCATCTTTGCGCGCGTCGAGCGCCTCATTGATGCGCGGGAGGACCTTCCAGATGACCACAATGAGCACTGCGACGAACGCCACGGTGCCCCAGATGAGATCCGGAAGCTCGGGCAGCAGGATGCTGCCGGAGCTCTCCCCCTCGTCGGCGGCTGCGAATGCGAGATGCATTCCGACTCCTTCGGTCGAGGGTTACGGGGCGGGGAACGGGATGAACGCCACGCCGATCGCGATGAAGCAGAGCGCCTCGGTGATGGCGATACCGATCCACATGAGCGTCTGCAAGCGGCCGGCGAGCTCGGGCTGACGGGCGACCGACTCGATCGTCTTGCCGACGATGAGGCCGACGCCGACACCCGAGCCGATGGCCGCGAGGCCGAAGGCGAGCGGTGCGATGTGTCCGACGAGGTCCATGGTTTTCCTTTCGGGGGTGGTGCGTGACGTACCGGCCGCTCAGTGCGACTCGGCCAGGGCCAGCTGGATGTAGATGGCCGTGAGGATGGTGAAGATGTAGGCCTGCAGACCGGCGACGAAGATCTCGAGCACGGTGAAGGCGATGCCCATGAGGAGCGTGCCCGCGCCGATCGCGCCGATCGCGTTGCCGTCCAGCAGCAGGGAGAAGAAGAAGCCGGTCGCCAGGAAGCACAGCGTCAGCAGCATGTGCCCGGCGACCATGTTCATGGTGAGTCGCAGGGTCAGCGTGACGGGCCGGACGATGAAGGTCGACAGGAACTCGAGCACCGCGATGATGGGCTTGATGAAAACCGGGACACCGGGAAGCCACAGCGAGTTCTTGAGGAAGCCGCCCGCACCGAACTTGCGCACGCCCGCGTAGACGAAGACCACGTAGGCGATGACCGCCAGCAGGATCGGCTGGCCGATGAGGCCCGTGCTGGCGATCTGGAGCCCGGGAATCGTGCCGGTCAGATTGAGCCCGAGGGTCAGGAAGAAGATCGTGAACAGCAGCGGCATGAAGCGCCGGCCGTCCTTCTCGCCCAGGGTGTCGATCGCGATGCCCTTGCGGACGAAGTCGAGCGCGAACTCGACAGCAACCTGACCGCGGGTCGGGACCACCTTGAGGCTGCGGGTGCCCAGCCACAGGAAGAGGATGACCACGGCGACCGCGAGGAGCCGGATGAGGAGGATGCGGTTGAGCTCGAAGGGCGTCCCGGCGAACAGGATCGCCTCGGGGAAGTACTCATCGACCGAGGGGCCGCAGAACTGACCGGGGGGACACTCCGATGCCGCGCGTGTGGGAGCGAGGATTGTGGCTAGCAGGGCTTTCTCCTGAATCGTGCGCGACAACGCGGCGATCTGGTCGGGGAAGGTCGTGTTCAGCCTATCAGGGGTTCGGGCCGGGATCGCCCGGCAGACGCACGTCGCTGACGTAGGGGAACCGCGTCCGGGTGAACGCCACGACGTCGGCCGCCAGGGTGCCCGCGACGGAGACGATCATCGTCCACCCGAAGACCGCGAGGTCGAGCCATTCCTGGCCGCGTAACCAGATCATGAGCACCAGGAAGACCACGAGCTTGACGCCGAGGACGGCGACCACGATGACGAAGAACCGGAGGTCCGTCCCGTCGCCCGCGACCACCCGGCGCGCGACGAGCATGCTTCCCGCGGTGAGGCCGAGGAAAACCGCGGAGACCAGGGCGCCGAGCAGCGCGCCCACGACCCCGGGCCCGCCCGCCACCAGGTACCCGATGACTCCGGCCACCAGAGCGACGGCGACGGCGATCACCGCCCCGTACCGCAGCGACCGGATGAGGACCGCGCTCACGGCGTTCCCCGCTTGTCGCCCAGGGTGTCCAGAACGTGCTCCGCGCCCGCTTCGGTGGGCTCCCCCGCGGACCCGGCCGCCGCATCCAGGGCATCGAATGGCGCGAGCGAGGCGTCGGCCGCCACGGCGGGATCCGCGCTCTGCACGGCCGACTCGGCGGCCTTGCGGCGCGAGAGCGGCGCGAGCGTGACGATCGTGCAGATCAGGAGCCCGGCCGCCGTGATGATGAGCGCCCACCACCAGTCGTGTATGAAGAGCACGAGGAGGCAGCCCACCGAGGCGACCGCCGTCCAGGCGTAGAAGATCAGCACGGCGTGGAAGTGCGTGTGGCCCATGTCGAGCAGCCGGTGGTGCAGGTGCTTGCGGTCGGCGCTGAACGGCGACTTGCCGGCCCGGAGGCGCCGGAGCACGGCGAGCGCGAAGTCCAGCAGCGGCACGACGAGCACGGCGAACGGCAGCAGGATCGGGATGAACGCGGGCAGGAGCCCCGACGCACCCAGCAGATCGGTCGGGTTCGCGCATTCGCCCGTGAGGCGGCACGGGTCGATGTTCCCGGTGACCGCGATGCTCGAGGCGGCCATGAGGATCCCGACCAGGAGTGCCCCGGCGTCCCCCATGAAGAGTCGCGCGGGATGCCAGTTCCAGGGCAGGAAGCCCACGCACGCGCCGATCAGCACCGCGGCGATGAACTGCGACAGGTTGAAGTAGTCGGTCTGCTCGCTCGTGCCGGAGGAGATCAGGTAGCTGTAGACGAAGAAGACCCCGTTGGAGATGATCGCGACGCCCGCGACGAGCCCGTCGAGCCCGTCGATGAAGTTGATGGCGTTCATCACCAGCACGATCGCGAAGACCGTCAGGATGAGCGACATCCAGGGCGAACCGACGACGATGAGGCCCGGGATCGGGATGCTGCCGATCTGCACGCCCTGCCAGGCCAGCAGCCCGGCCGCGATGATCTGGCCGGCCAGCTTGGTGAGCCAGTCGAGGTCCCAGATGTCGTCGGCGACCCCGATGAGCACGATGAGCAGGGCCGCGCCGAGGATCGCGAAGACCTTGCCCGGGTCGGCGTAGATGAGTGAGAACTGCGGCAGGAACGAGCCGATCGCGAAGGCCGCGACGATGCCGAGGAACATCGCGATGCCGCCCAGCCGCGGGGTGGGCCGGGTGTGCACGTCGCGCGCGCGGATCTTGGGGTAGAGCCGGTACTTGTGGCTCAGCCGGTGGATGAGCCAGGAGAGCCCGAACGTCACGATCCCCGAGGCGGCCGCGACGATGAGGTAGAAGACTATGCGCACCGATCGGCCCCCACGACGCGGCGGATCTCCTCGTCGGGGACGGCTCCCTGGCGCACGATGCGCAGCTTCCCGGCGGGGGATTCGAGAGCCGTCGCGTCGACGATGGTGGATGCCGTGGCGCTTCCCGCGCCCGCCTCCAGATAGACGGCCACGGCATCCCCCAGCATCGACTCGGCCTCGGCGGCTGTGGTCGCGGCGGGGGCGCCCGTGGTGTTGGCGCTGGAGACCGCGAGAGGGCCGGTCTCGGCCAGCAGCTCGAGCGCGATCGGGTGATCGGGCATGCGCAGAGCGACCGTGCCGCGGGTCTCGCCCAGGTCCCAGTCCAGGGTGGTTCTGGCGCGCACGATGACGGTCAGTCCGCCGGGCCAGAACTCGGCAACGAGGGCGCGCACCTCGTCGGGGACGACCTCGGCGAGAGCGTCGAGGGTCGGGATGCCGGGGATGAGCACGGGTGGCGGTGCGGTGCGCTCGCGCCCCTTGGCGTCGAGCAGGCGCTGCACGGCGGCCGGGCTGAAGGCGTCGGCGGCGACGCCGTACACGGTGTCCGTCGGGATCACCACGAGCTCGCCGCGACCGATCGCCTGACGGGCCAGTCGCATCCCGCTCAGCAGCTCGACCGCCACCGCGGTGTCGTAGGTCGCCATCGGTCCGATCCTATTTGCCCCGTCGACATTGCACGTTCGTCCCCAGGTTGCACCGAGCTTCGTGTCATCTCGGGAGGAGCGGGCAATCTCGGGGTTAGGGGGTCGTGGCGGTGGTGACGCGGGGGCGGGCGAGGAGGTCCGGGTGGGTGGCCGGGGCGCGCCAGGCGTCGGCGGCGAGCAGAGCACGAATCGCGGAGCCCTGGCGCTCGCCGTGCTCGAGCACGAGGGTGCCACCCGGGCGCAGCAGGAGGCCGGCGCGCTTCGAGAGGGCGCGCACCGCATCCAGGCCGTCGGCCCCGCCATAGAGCGCCTCGGCGGGGTCGTGCAGGCGCACCTCCGGGTCGACCGGGACGGAATCGTCGGGGATGTACGGCGGGTTCGAGACCACCACGTCGACCGTGCCGTCCATCTCGGGCAGGGCGTCGGCCAGGTCGCCATGCACCAGCGTCAGGTTCGCGACGCCCTCGGTGTTGCGGCGGGCCCACGCGAGGGCATCGGGCGAGCGCTCGACCGCGACGACGCGCGCGTGCGGTACCTCGGTCGCGAGGGCCAACGCGATGGCGCCGGACCCGGTGCCGAGATCCACCGCGATCGGCGACGGCACGGGCACGGCCAGGAGCGCGTCGATGGCCAGCTGCGCCGTGAGCTCGGTCTCGGGCCGCGGCACGAAGACACCCGGTCCGACGTGCAGCTCGAGCGCGCGGAACGCCGCGCGGCCGGTCAGATGCTGCAGGGGCTCGCGTGCGGATCGCCGGGCGACCAGCTCGAGGACGCGCGCGGCGAGGTCGTCGGCGACCGCCGCATCCGTCACCGTCGCGGCCTGCACCTGCCCGCGCGACATCCCGAGGACGTGGCCGATCAGCAGCTCGGCGTCGGCGTCGGGGGTCGGGACGCCGGCCTCGGCCAGGGCGGCCTGAGCCTGCGAACGGAGATCGGAGACCGTGGTCGGCATGCGATGTCGATCCGCGCCCGGGGAGCTAGTCACTCACCGGCGCCGACATCGGCGAGACGCGCCTCTTCGTCGAAGGCGATGCACGACTCGATGACGGGCCCGAGCGCGCCGTCCATGACCTGGTCCAGGTTGTAGGCCTTGTACCCGGTGCGGTGATCGGCGATGCGGTTCTCGGGGAAGTTGTAGGTGCGTATGCGCTCGGACCGATCCATCGAGCGGATCTGGCTCTTGCGCGCGTCGCTGGCCGCCGCGTCGAGCTCTTCCTGCTGGCGCGCGAGCAGCCGGGCACGCAGCACGCGCATGCCGGCCTCGCGGTTCTGCAGCTGCGACTTCTCGTTCTGCATCGACACCACGATGCCGGTCGGAATGTGCGTGATGCGAACGGCCGAGTCGGTGGTGTTGACGCTCTGGCCGCCGGGGCCCGACGAGCGGAACACGTCGATCTTGAGGTCGTTCGGGTCGATCGCGATCTCCTCGGGCTCGTCCACCTCGGGGAAAACCAGCACGCCCGTCGTCGAGGTGTGGATGCGGCCCTGCGACTCGGTGGCCGGCACGCGCTGCACGCGGTGCACGCCGCCCTCGAACTTCAGGGATGCCCACACGCCCTGGGCGGGATCGGTCGCGTTCGACTTGATGGCGACCTGCACGTCCTTGTAGCCGCCCAGGTCGGACTCGGTGCGTTCGAGCAGCTCGGTCTTCCAGCCGCGGGACTCCGCATAGTGCAGGTACATGCGCAGCAGGTCAGCCGCGAAGAGCGCCGACTCCTCGCCGCCCTCGCCGCCCTTGATCTCCATGATCACGTCGCGCCCGTCATCCGGGTCGCGTGGGATGAGCAGCCGGCGCAGCTTCTCCTGCGCCGCCGCGAGCCCCTCCTCGAGGGCGGGGACCTCATCGGCGAAAGCCGCGTCCTCCTTTGCGAGCTCGCGCGCGGCATCCAGATCGTCGCCCGCCTGCTGCCAAGCCGCGTGCGCCGCGGCGATCTGGCTCAGCTCCGCGTAGCGCCGGTTGACCTTCTTGGCGCGCGCGGCATCCGCGTGGATGGCCGGATCGGAGAGCTGCTGCTGCAGATCCTCGTGCTCGGCCAGAAGCGCCTGGACCGACTCGAACACGCGTCAGTCCTTGTGGCTGGCGTGCGCCCCGTTGGCGTGACCGTTGCCGTTCCCGTTGGGCAGCGAGCTCTGGATCTGCACGAGGAACTCGGTGTTGGACTGGGTCTCCTTGAGGCGGCTCAGCACGAGCTCGAGCTGCTGCTGCAGCTCCAGTCCGGCGAGCGCCCGGCGCAGGCGCCAGGTGATCTTGACCTCATCGGGGCTGAGCAGCTCCTCCTCGCGGCGGGTGCTCGAGGCGTAGATGTCGACCGCGGGGAAGATCCGCTTGTCGGCGAGCGCGCGCGAGAGGCGCAGCTCCATGTTGCCGGTGCCCTTGAACTCCTCGAAGATGACCTCGTCCATCTTGGATCCGGTCTCGACGAGCGCGGTCGCGAGGATGGTCAGCGAGCCGCCGCCCTCGATGTTGCGCGCCGCGCCGAAGAAGCGCTTCGGCGGGTACAGGGCGGATGCGTCCACACCCCCCGAGAGGATGCGTCCCGACGCCGGGCTGGCCAGGTTGTACGCACGGCCCAGGCGCGTGATCGAGTCGAGCAGCACGACCACGTCGTTGCCCAGCTCGACCAGGCGCTTGGCGCGCTCGATCGCGAGCTCGGCGACCGTGGTGTGGTCCTCGGCGGGACGGTCGAAGGTCGAGGCGATGACCTCGCCCTTGACCGAGCGCTGCATGTCGGTGACCTCTTCGGGCCGCTCGTCCACGAGGACCACCATGATGTGGACTTCGGGGTTGTTCACCGCGATGGCCTTGGCGATGGCCTGCAGGATGAGAGTCTTGCCCGCCTTGGGCGGCGCGACGATGAGGCCGCGCTGGCCCTTCCCGATCGGGGCGATGAGGTCGATGATGCGCGTCGAGAGCTTCTCGGGCGTGGTCTCCAAGCGCAGGCGCTCGTTCGGGTAGATCGGGGTCAGCTTGCTGAACTCGATCCGGTCGGCGAGCTGGTCGACGGGCTGGCCGTTGACCGACTCGATGCGCACGATCGCGTTGTACTTCTGGCGGTTGTTCTGCTGCTCGCCCTCGCGCGGCTGGCGGATCGCGCCGACCACGGCATCGCCCTTGCGCAGGTTGTACTTCTTGACCTGGCCGAGCGAGACGTAGACGTCGTTCGGGCCGGCCAGGTACCCGCTCGTGCGGACGAACGCGTAGTTGTCGAGCACGTCGAGGATGCCGGCGACCGGGATGAGCACGTCGTCGTCGCTGATCTCGGGCTCGATCTCGTCGTTCTGGCCGCGGCCGCGCTTGCGGTCGCGGTACCGGCTGCGGCTCGAGCGGCCCTCGCCGTCCTCGGCCTTGTCGCCCGAGCGCTGGCCGTTCTGGCGGTCGCCCTTATCGGACTTGTCGCCCTTGTCGGTGTCGGCGTCGGTCTTGTCCGACTTGTCCGCCTTCTCGGCCTTGTCAGCCTTGTCCGCCTTGTCGGCTCCCTGGCCGCGACCGCGACGGCCGCGACGCGGCCCGCCCTCGTCGTCGGGGCCCGAGGTGACCTCGGGGAGCAGCTTGTCGAGGTCCGCGGCGACGTCGGCGGCGGCGACCGGCGCGGTCTCCGCAGCCGGGAGCGCGGCCAGCTCGGCGGCGACCTCGGTCGAGGCGGTTGCTCGGCGCGAGCGGCGCGCCGGGGCCTTGGCCTCCACGGCGGGCGCAGCATCAGCAGCATCGGCGGCGGCCTGTGCCGCGTCGGCCGGCGGGGCGTCGGGCGCCTCGGCGGGCGGAGCCTCCGGCGCCTCGGCGGCGGCCGCCTCCGGGGCGGCTACCGGGGTGTCGTTCTCGTTCTCGGCGAGAGTGTCCACGAGTTCTCCTTTTCGAAGCCCGCTCGCGCCCACGATGCCGCGTTCGGCCGCGAGGGCCTGGAGCTCGGCCAGCTTGAGCCGGCTCAACTCGACGCGGGTGTCGGTCACGGGAGCGGGTGTCCTTTCAACCCGCGCACAGGCTCTGTCATGAAACAGCGGAGCGCGGGGAGGTGATGATGGAAGAGGTGCGACTCTGAAAAAACGGAATGGGCGTTACGCCACGGCTTCCGTCGAGTGCGGTACCACTGTAGCACCCCGGAAGTCGACGGCCAGCGGCAGGCTCGTCCACGGGCTCTCGGCGTGCTTCTCGATGAGCTCCGCCGCCCGCAGGCGCTGCGACGGTGTGTCGCACAGCACGAGGATCGAAGGCCCGGCCCCCGAGACGACGGCCGCCAGATCGTGCTGGCGCAGCATCCGGATCAGCGTGTCGGTCTCGGGCATGGCGCTCGCGCGGTAGCTCTGGTGCAGTTTGTCTTCGGTCGCCGCGAGCAGCAGCTCGGGACTCTGGATGAGCGCGGCGATGAGCAGGGCCGAGCGCGAGACGTTGAAGATCGCGTCCTCGTGCGGCACCGACTCGGGCTGCAGGCTGCGCGCGAGCGCGGTCGACATGCGAGCCTGCTCGGGGACCGCGACGAGCAGCGAGACCCCCCGGTGCACGATGAGCTTCTTGTGCCGCGGGCCCTCCGGCGTCATCCAGGCGATGGTGAGCCCGCCGAAGAGCGCGGGTGCGACGTTGTCGGGATGCCCCTCCAGGGCGGTCGCGAGCGAGAGCAGGCCCTGGGAGTCGATCTCCACGACGCCCTCGAGCAGGCCCTTCGCGGCCATGACGCCGCTCACGATGGCCGCGCCCGAGGAGCCCATGCCGCGCCCGTGCGGGATCGAGTTGCGCGCCACCAGATCCAGGCCGGGCAGATCGATGCCGTAGGCGTTGAAGGTGTAGGCGATCGAGCGCACCACCAGGTTCGACTCGTCGGTGGGCACCTCGCCCTCGCCCACCCCCTCGACGCGCACGGTCGCGCCGGGTTCGGGGCGCACGGTGACCTCGAGCTCGTCGTAGACCGAGAGCGCGAGCCCCAGGGTGTCGAAGCCCGGTCCCAGGTTCGCGGTCGTGGCCGGGACCTTGACCAGGACACTGCGGCCGACCGGGACGGCGCTCACGAGGTCAGCCCGAGTACGCCCGCGACCTCGGCCACGTCGACGCCGACGCTCGTGGGCTGGACGTCGCCGCCGTCGGCGGTGCGCAGCGCCCACTGCGGGTCCTTGAGGCCGTGGCCGGTCACGGTGAGCACGACGGTGGATCCGGCGGGCACCTCACCCGCGGCAGCGCGCTCCAGAAGCCCCGCGACGCTGATCGCGGAGGCGGGCTCGACGAAGACGCCGACCTCCGCCGCGAGGATCCGGTGCGCCTCGAGGATCGCGTCGTCCTCGATCGCCCCGAAATAGCCGTCGGTCTCGTCACGCGCCTGCAGGGCGAGCTCCCAGGATGCCGGGTTGCCGATCCGGATCGCGCTCGCGATGGTCTCGGGGTCCTTCACGACCTCGCCGCGGACGATGGGCGCCGAGCCCGCGGCCTGGAAGCCGAACATCCGCGGGCGGCGCGTCACGGCTCCCCGCTCGGCCTCCTCGCGGTAGCCGCGCGTGTACGCCGTGTAGTTGCCGGCGTTCCCGACCGGGATGAAGTGGAGGTCGGGGGCGTCCCCGAGCACCTCGACGATCTCGAAAGCCGCGGTCTTCTGCCCCTCGATGCGGTCGTTGTTGACCGAGTTGACCAGGTGGACCGGGTAGTTCTCGGCCAGGTCGCGCGCGATGTCCAGGCAGTCGTCGAAGTTGCCGCGCACCTGCAGAAGCTGCGCGCCGTGTGCGATGGCCTGCGCGAGCTTGCCCATGGCGATCTTGCCCTCGGGGACGAGCACGGCCGCCGTGATGCCGGCGTGCGTCGCGTAGGCGGCCGCCGACGCGCTCGTGTTGCCGGTGGAGGCGCAGATGACCGCCTGGGCGCCGTGCTCGAGCGCCTTGGAGACCGCCATGGTCATGCCGCGGTCCTTGAACGACCCGGTCGGGTTCATGCCCTCGAACTTCACGAAGACCTTCGCGCCCGTGCGGGACCCGAGCGCGGGCGCGGGGATGAGGGGCGTGCCGCCCTCGCCGAGCGTGACGATCGGCGTGGCGTCGCTCACGTCCAGCCGGTCCCGGTACTCGTGCAGGACTCCCCGCCACTGCGCCATCTACAGTCCCTCGACTCTCAGCACGCTCGTGACCTCGGCCACGGACTCGGTCCCGGTCAGGGACGCGACGGTCGCGGCCAGCGCGGACTCCGTCGCCTCATGCGTGCCGATCACCAGGGTAGCGGTGGCCGGGGCCGCCCCCGTGCCGCCCGCCGGTGCGGCGAGCGGGCGCACGGTCTGGTGCACGGCCTCGACCGAGACGCCGTGCTCGCTGAAAAGCGTCGCGATCCTGGCCAGAACGCCCGGGCGGTCGGCGACCTCGAGCGTGATCTGGTAGCGGGTCGTGACGCTCGAGATGGGCAGGATGGGCAGGCCAGCGCTCGTCGACTCGGCGACCCCGGGCCCGCCGACGACGTGGCGGCGCGCGGCGGAGACCACGTCCCCCAGGACCGCCGAGGCGGTCTGAACGCCCCCCGCCCCCGCACCGTAGAACATCAGGCTGCCCGCGGCCTCGGCCTCGAGGAAGACCGCGTTGTTGGCCCCGTGCACGGCCGCGAGCGGGTGCGTACGGGGAACGAGGGCGGGGTGCACCCGGGTGGAGACGCCCTCGATGCCGGTCGCGGAATCCACCAGGCGCTCGCACACCGCGAGGAGTTTGACGACGAAACCCGCATCGCGCGCGGCCTGCACCTGCGCGTGCGTCACCCCCGTGATGCCCTCGCGGTGCACGCTCTCGAGCGGCACCGTGGTGTGGAAGGCGAGCGAGGCGAGGATCGACGCCTTCTGCGCGGCGTCGAACCCCTCGATGTCGGCGGTCGGGTCGGCTTCCGCGTAGCCGAGCTCGGTGGCGGCGGCGAGCGCCTCCTCCAGGGTGTCTCCCTCGGTGTCCATGCGGTCGAGGATGTAGTTGGTCGTGCCGTTGACGATGCCCAGGATCCGGTGCACGCGGTCGCCGGCGAGCGAGTCGCGCAAGGGCCGGATGATCGGGATCGCCCCGCCCACGGCCGCCTCGTAGTAGAGCTGCGCACCGACCTGCTCGGCGATCGCGAAGAGCTCGGGCCCATGCGTGGCCAGCAGCGCCTTGTTGGCCGTGATGACATCGGCACCGGAGTTCATGGCGAGCTCGAGGTAGCTGCGCGCGGGCTCGAGCCCGCCCATGAGCTCGACCACGATGTCGGCGCCCAGGATGAGCGACTCGGCGTCGGTCGTGATGAGGCGCTTGGGAATGTCGGCCGTGCGCCGGGCCTTCGGGTCGCGCACCGCGACGCCCACCAGGTCGAGCCCCGCTCCGACCCGGCTCGCGAGCTCGTCTCCGTGCTCGAGCAGCAGGGAGGCGACCTGCGCCCCCACCGAGCCCGCGCCGAGGACGGCGACGCGGAGGTTGCGGTATTCGATCACGGGGTCTCCTCGGTGAGCCCGGCGTCGCGGGCGAGCAGGTCGGCCTCGGTCTCGCGCCGCACGATGACGCGCGCGGCTCCGTCGCGCACCGCGATCACGGAGGGGCGCCCGAGGTAGTTGTAGTTGCTGGACAGCGACCAGCAGTAGGCGCCCGTCGCGGCCACCGCGAGCAGGTCGCCCGGTGCGACATCGCCCGGGAGGTAGTCGGCGTTCACCACGATGTCGCCGGACTCGCAGTGCTTGCCGGCGACGCGCACCAGGGCCGGGTCGGCGTCCGAGACGCGGCCCGCGAGCCGCACGGTGTAGTCCGCGCCGTACAGGGCGGGGCGGGCGTTGTCGCTCATGCCGCCGTCGACGCTCACGTAGGTGCGGACCGCGGTGGCCTCCCCCGCCGTGACGGCGACCTCCTTGACCGTCCCCGCCTCGTAGAGGGTGATGCCGGCCGGTCCCGCGATGATGCGCCCCGGCTCGATCGCGATCGCGGGGACCGGGATGCCGTGCTCGGCGCACGCGGCCGCCACCGCATCCGCGAGCTCGTCCGCGATCCCGGAGAGCGGGGTCACCTCGTCGGCGGAGGTGTAGGCGATGCCGAACCCGCCGCCCAGGTTGAGCTCGGGCACCTCGCCGCCCGCGAGCAGCTCCGCGTGCAGGGCGATGAGTCGGCGGGCCGCCTCGGCGAAACCGCCCGCGTCGAAGATCTGGGAACCGATGTGCGAGTGCAGCCCGAGGAATCGCAGGCTCGGGCGCGCCCGGATCGCGGCGACCACCGCGGGCGCGTCGGCGATCGGGATGCCGAACTTCTGGTCCTCGCGCGCCGTCGCCAGGTACTCGTGCGTGCTCGCGTGCACGCCCGAGTTGATGCGCAGGCGGACGGTTTGCACGCGCCCGTGCCGCTTCGCGGCATCGGCGACGCGATCGACCTCGACGACGCTGTCGAGGACGATCGCGCCCACGCCTCTACCGACGCAGGCGTCGATCTCGGCGTGGCTCTTGTTATTGCCGTGCATGCCCAGCAACGCCGGGTCGACGCCCGCCGCGAGGGCGACCGCGAGCTCTCCCCCGCTGCACACGTCCAGGCGCAGGCCCTCGGCCGTGACCCAGCGCGCGACCTCGGAGCACAGGAAGGCCTTGCCCGCGTAGTACACGCTCACACCGGTGCCGACGCGCGCGAACGCCGCGCCGAAGGTCTCGCGCACGTGGCGCGCGCGGGCCCTCAGGTCGGCCTCGTCGATCACGTACAGCGGCGTGCCGAACTCGCGCGCGAGCGCGGTGGCCTCGGCTCCCGCGATGCTCATGGCGCCGGATGCCAGGCGAGCCGCGCTCGACGGCCAGACTCCCGCGGCGAGCGCGTTCGCATCCTCCGGGTGGCGGAGCCACTCGGGTGCGAGGGGGTTCACGGACACGACGACCTCACGATGTGTACCGAAACAGGTGAGGCGAGCGAACCCGGCTTGGTCCCTGAAGCCGGGGACAGTCTAGCGACTCAGTCGCGACCCGTAGTCGACCAGGGTCTGCACCAGCACGCGCGGGAAGCCTCCGTCCGTCTGCAGCGCCACGCGGACCCGGCCCGCGGCCGTGCCCTCGAAACCGCGGTAGCGGCCGCGCGTGTCGCAGATCGTGGAGCCGCGGCCCGGTCCGTCGGTGCAGTCCACGGTCACGTCGATCTCCGGGAAGACCGTCGGGACGATGTCGCCCGTGAGGATCGCGGCCGCGAGCGCGTCGTGTGCGGGCGAGGCCCGGCGTGCGTAGACGTCGCTGCCGTAGCCACCGAAGTAGAAGTCGGTCGCGCGCGCTACGAACTCGGTCACGGGCGTCGCCGCGTCGAAGAGCGCGGTGCGGTCGGACTCCTCGAGCACCTCGCGCATCGTGACGTCGAGGGGCACGAGCGTGAGACCCCAGTCCGCGGAGAGCACGGCCTGCGCGGCTTCCGGGTCGTGGATGATGTTGGCCTCGGCCGCGGGCGACTGGTTCCCGGGAGCGTCGGCCGCGCCGCCCATGATGACCACGTCGTGGATGCGCTGCGTCAGATCCGGGATGGCCTCGAGCGCGTGAGCGAGGTTGGTCAGCGGCGCCACCGCGAGAATGCGCAGCCGGCCGGCGTGCTCGCGCGACAGGTCGTCGATGAGCTGAACGGCATCCCGCGCGTCGACGCTCGCGGTCACGTCGACGGGCAGCCCGGCGTCCCCCAGTCCGTCGCTGCCGTGCACGTGCGTGGCCAGGTAGGTCACCTCGCCGACGAGCGGCTGCTCCGCGCCCACCGCGACCGGGATGTCGGTGCGACCCACGAGCTCGAGCACGCGCAGGCTGTTGATCGCGCACTGGGCGGCCGTGTTGTTCCCGAAGACGCTCGTGATGCCCACCACGTCGTAGCGGTCCTGCGCGAGCATGAAGAGCAGCGCCATGGCGTCGTCGATGCCGGTGTCGCAGTCGATGAGGACGGGGGTGCGGTCAGCCATGCCTCGACGCTACGACGCGGGCCGCTCGTGCGGAGTGCTCATCCGAGCGCTCGGTCAGCGCTCGAGGTTCGAGCGCGTCGCCGAGAAGCGGTCGAGGTGCTCGGCCGCCTCGGCGATGTCGTCGGTGACCAGCAGCAGCGCCTCCGCGCGTGCACGCACGGCGTCGCCCGCCGTCGCGAACAGCGCGTCCAGCAGCGGCCGGACGGGCAGCACGCGCGACCAGTAGTCCCGGTCCAGGAAGACCATCGGGCTGAAGTGCTCCGGATACCGGGCGTAGTAGTTCTGCGTGGCGTCCTGGAAGACCTCCTGCAGCGTGCCCGCGCTGCCCCGGGTGAACACCAGCCCCTGCCGCGCGATCGTGATGAGGCCGTCCTCGCGCACCGAGTTCTGGAAGAGCTTCGCGATATGCGTCGCGAACGGCGTCGTGGGCTCGTGCCCGTAGTGCCAGGTCGGGATGGACAGCGTGGGAACCGGATCGCGGATCTCCCGGCTGGCGCGCCAGGCGGGCGCGAACCACTCCCCCGCCTCCTCGACCAGCCACGGGTCGACCTGCCCATTGGACTCCACGATCCCCTGGAGGTGCGGCATGCGCGGCGCGTCGGCCAGCCGGTCGATCGTGTCGTCCAGCGCCCCGACGGGATGCGATGCCAGGCTCGCGCCGACATGTGCGGCCTCCATGGCGCCCGGCCCGCCTCCCGTGCACACGAGCATCTCGCGCCGGGCGAGGTCCCGCGCCAGCTCCGCCACGCGCCGGTAGTCGTCGGAGTCGCGCGGCACCTGGTGGCCGCCCATGATCGCGACCACCCGGCGGCCGGAGATCACGCCGCCGAGATCGAAGGTGACATGCGCGTCGTGGACGGCGCGCTGGACGGCGTGGTCCGCATCCATGGGCGTGCCGCGTCCGGTCGCGACGAACCAGCGGTAGCACGCGAAGTCCGGGGTGTCCCCGAAGGTGGCCGGCCGCTTGGGCTCGAATCCCGCGAACAGCTCATCCGGCGCGTACACCTCGCGCCGGCCCGGATCGAACGGGAGCCCGCCCACGCGCCGACTAGCCTCCGCAGGTCCCGAACGTCGAGAGGTCCGAACCGCCGAGCACGACGCCGTCCCCGTCGATCGCGAGCACGAGGTCCTTCTTCACCACATCGGCGTCGATCACCGTGAGCGCGACGGGCAGCTTCTCGTTCACGCACAGCGACTGCTGCTGCAGCAATTGCTCGCCGAGCGCCCCGAACTGCTGGCGCACCTCCTCGGCCGTGAAGTTCTCGTCGCCCAGCTGGATGCTGGTCGGGGTGAAGACGATCTGCCCGTCCACCGCACTCGGCGTCAGGCCCATCCCGACCGGGATCGTGAAGAGGCCGAAGACGTCGATGCTCGTGGTCGCGACGATCTCGGGCTCCTCGAGGGCGATCGAGTCGAGCTCGAGGCCGCTGAGGTTCCCGGCGAGCGCGACCACATCGGGCTCGGCGACCGAGAAGGTCACGCGCAGAGTCTCGGTGGCGGCGTTCTCGTCCAGAGGGACCCCCTCGGCGTGCACGGTCGCGGCACCCGTGAGCTCGCCGAACGTGACCGCGCCCGCGGTCACGTCGACCCGGTCGAGCCGTCCGGCGATGGCCTGCAGGAGCACCGAGCCGTCGCCGATGTCGACCGTGACGGGCGTGGACGGATCGATGCTGAGCACCGCGACGATGCGCTGCTTGATGTAGTCGCGCGCGTAGTCCTTGGCCCAGGCGTCGGCGACGAACCAGGCGATGACTCCGAGGATGACGAGGACGACGAGGACGCCGCCCAGGATCCACGGCCAGCGGCGGCGCTTCTTCTTCGGCGGCTGCTCGACGACGACAACGGGTTCGGGCTGCGGCTGGGTCTCTGGGAGCGGCTGGGTCTCTGGGAGCGGCTGGGTCTCCGCCGGCTCGACCGCCGCCGCCTTCGTCGCGGCGGCGGGCTTCTTCGCGGCGGGCTTCTTCGACGCGGGCTTCGTCGCGGCCGGCTTCTTGGCAGCCGGCTTCTTGGCAGCCGGCTTCTTCTCGGGTTCGGTCGAGCTCATCGTGTGTCCTGTGTCCTGTCCGGGTCGGAACTACATCTTTTCGGGAGCACTACATCTTTTCGGGAGCACTGACGCCGAGCATCCCCAGGCCATTGCGCAGAACCTGCCCGGTGGCGTCGTTCAGCCACAGGCGCGTGCGATGCACGTCCTCCACGGGCGCGTCGCCCAGCGGGATCACGCGGCATGCGTCGTACCAGCGGTGATAGGAACCGGCCAGATCCTCCAGGTAGCGAGCGATGCGGTGCGGTTCGCGCAACTCGGCCGCCTGCAGCACGATGCGCGGGAACTCGGCCAGCACCCCGAGCAGGACGCTCTCGGTCTCGTGCTCCAGGGCCGAGGCATCGAAGGCCGAGCGGTCGATCCCGGCGTCGGCCGCGTTGCGGGACACCGCGCAGGTACGTGCGTGCGCGTACTGCACATAGAACACGGGATTGTCGTTGCTGCGGCGCGACAGCAGGTCCAGGTCGATGTCGAGGGTGGAATCCATGGAGCTGCGCACCAGGGCGTAGCGGGCGGCATCCACCCCCACCACCTCGACCAGGTCCTCGAGGGTGACGACCGTCCCCGCGCGCTTGGACATGCGCACGGGCTCGCCGTCCCTGACCAGGTTCACCTGCTGCCCGATCAGGATCTCCAGGTTGACGTAGGGCACGTCACCGAATGCCGCGGTCATGGCCATGAGTCGCTTGACGTATCCGTGGTGATCCGCCCCGAGCAGGATGAGGTTGCGCTCGAACCCGCGCTCGCGCTTGTCGAGGTAATAGGCGAGGTCGCCGGAGATGTAGGCGCCCTCGCCGTCCTTCTTGATGATGACGCGGTCCTTGTCGTCCCCGAACTCGGTCGTGCGCAACCAGGTCGCGCCGTCCGCCTCGAAGATGTGGCCGAGCTCGCGCAGCCGCGCGATCGCGCGCTGCACCGCACCGGAGGAGTGCAGCGAGTTCTCGTGCGTGTGGACGTCGAAGTCGACCCCGAAGTCGTGCAGGCTCGCCTTGATGTCGCCGAACATCAGGTTGACCCCGAGCTCGCGGTAGATCTCCTGCGCCTCCTCGCGGGGCAGGTCGCCCAGCGCCGCCGCACCGCCCGGGTAGTCCGCCTCCACGCGCGAGGCGATGTCGAGGATGTACCCGCCCCCGTAGCCGTCCTCGGGCGCGGGTTCGCCCCGCGCCGCCGCGAGCAGACTGCGGGCGAACCGGTCGATCTGGATGCCGTGGTCGTTGAAGTAGTACTCCCGCGTCACGAGACCGCCCTGGGCCTCGAACAGCCGGGAGAGCGAATCGCCCACGGCGGCCCACCTGGTTCCGCCGATGTGGATCGGTCCGGTCGGGTTGGCCGACACGAACTCGACGTTGATCGTCACGCCGGAATAGAGCACCCCGCGGCCGTACGCATCGCCCTGCTCGACGATGACCCGGGCGAGCTCGCCCGCCGCGGCGGCGTCCAGCCGGATGTTGACGAACCCGGGGCCCGCGACCTCCGCCGACGCGATGCCGGCCTCGTCGGCGAGAGCCGCGGCGAAATCGGCCGCGAACTCGGCCGGCGGCACGCCGAGCCGCTTGCCCAGCTTGAGGGCGGCGTTGGATGCCCAGTCGCCGTGATCGCGATTGCGGGGGCGCTCGAGCGTGACGTCCTCGGGTGTGATGGCCCCGGCATCCAGCCCGCGTCGCGTCGCCGACCGCCTGACCACGTCGAGCAGGACGGCGGCGAGTTCGGCGGGATTCACGAGGGTCGATCCTACCGGCGCGCGTCGCAGGGGACTTCCGGCTCCGCGGGTGACAATGGGCGCATGTCCGTGCTCAGCCGTGCCGTCCTGACCGCCGCGCCCCTGCTCGCGCTCGCCCTGCTCGCCGGTTGCACCCCGGTCGACGACGGCACCGGATCCGGGCCTACCGACCAGCCGACCGCGCCGCCCACGACCGAGCCGACCGGCGAGCCCACCGATCAGCCGGTCGGAACCCCCGTGGACATCGCGTGCGACCAGTTGGTCACCCCCGACGCGATGTACCAATTCAACCCGAACTTCGGCTCCATCGACGACTTCGCCCCCGAGCCGGGTACCGCGGCGGCGAGCGCGCTCACCTACGACGGGGTCGCCTGCCGCTGGCAGAACGAGACCACCGGGCAGAGCATCGATGTGTCGGTCGCCCAACTGGACGAGGACACGCTGACCGCGCTCAAGAACGCCGCCTACGCCGAGAGCGAGATGGTGCCCACCTACGGCGAGGAGGCGTACTTCGGCGTCGCCGACGGCGTGGGCACCGCGGAGGTGTTCCAGGGCCCGTACTGGATCGTCGCCGCCTCGCCCGCGTTCTTCGAACCCGGAGACGCGACCGAGATCGTGCAGGCGGCCATCGCGGCGCTGGGGGCCTGACCCCGGTATCTGTCCGCACTGCTAACCTTGTCGGGCACCGCGCCCTCGTAGCTCAGTGGATAGAGCGCTTCCCTCCGGAGGAAGAAGTCGCACGTTCGAATCGTGTCGAGGGCACCGAAGCATGTTCGGGCTGGTCAGCTGGTGGCGTGCTCCTGGAGGAACTCGTAGAGCTCGCGGTCGTCCACGCCCGGGTAGGTGCCCGAGGGCAGCGGCGAGAAGATGTGCGCGTGCACCTTGGCGCTGGCCCAGGCGCGTGAGCGCCAGTGCTCGGCCAGGTCGGCAGGCGGGCGCTTGCAGCAGCTCGCGTCCGGGCAGCGCGAGATCTCCCGGCGCGTGGTCTCCCGGCCGCGGAACCACTTCGACTCCGCGAAGGGCACCCCGAGGGTGATCGAGAACTCCTCCGACTCGCTCGTGCCGATCTGGGTCGACTCGAAGAAGCTGCCCTGCGGTGTGTCGGTGTACTGGTAGAACTCGGTCGTCCGGTTGGTGCGATCGAACGCTCGACGGGCGCTCCACGTGCGGCACACCATCTCGCCCTCGGTGCTGCCCGTCACATCCACCGGAAGCGGTAGGCCGTCGTTCTCGTACGCCTTGTAGACCGCGCCGTCATCGCCCACGCGGAGGAAGTGCCAGGTCATGTCGAGGTAGGGCGTGGCGATGTTGGTGAACCGCAGGGCGGCGGACTCATGCGTGGTCCCGAACGCGTCGCGGAAGTCCTCGATGGCGATGTTGCGGTCCGCCTTGGCGGCCTGCAGGAACTCCACCGACCTGGCCAGCGGCATGAGGCAGGCGGATGCGAAGTAGTTGATCTCGAGCCTCTGGTGCAGGAACTCGGCGTAGCTGGCCGGAGCGGCGTGATCGAGGAGGCGGTGCGCGATGGCCTGCAGCGCCATCGAGCGCAGGCCGTGACCGCCCGGGATGGAGGCCGGGGGCAGATAGATGCGCCCGTTCTCCAGATCGGTGACCGACCGCGTCGAGTGCGGGAGGTCGTTGACGTGGACGAGCTCGAATCCCAGACGCTCGGCCATCTGCCGCACCTCGCGGTGCGTCAGCGCTCCCGTGACGTGCCCGACGGCGGTCAGCTGCTCTTCGGCGAGCCGTTCGAGCTCCGGGATGTGGTTGTCGCGGGCGCGCATAATGGCGCGCAGCTCGGTGTTGGCGCGGCGCGCCTCCTCCGGAGTCGCGATCGCCTCGCGCGACCGGCGCGCCAGCTCCTGGTGCAGGCCGACGAGAGCGCGAAGGGTCTCGTCGGGCATGCCCTTCCCGGCCCGTACGACGGGCAGACCCAACTCTCCGTACACGGGACTGGCCTGCGCGCGGTCGAGTTCGATCTCGAGCCGCGCGCGCTCGCTCGGCGCGGTGGGCTCGAGGAGATCCGACACCGGGATGCCGAGCTCTCCCGCGATCGTCCCGAGCACCGAGAGTCGGGGTTCTCGCTTGCCGTTCTCCATGAGGGAGAGCTGGCTCGCGGCGACCCCGACCGAGGAGCCCAACTGGTCCAGCGTGAGCCCGGCGGCGGTCCGGTAGTGACGGATGCGCTGGCCCAGGGTCGCGAGATCGTTCACGAAATGAATCATATGGAAAGAAGCCGGGTTCTTTCGGGCGAACTGGTCGGAATCACCCAGGAATGCGCGCGCATGATGGACATGGATCGGGTTTTTCGCGATCCGACGTCCCCGAATCGACGTCCAGGAGGAGCCATGACCATGACAGCGGACCGTACGCCGGCCGGCACCGCAGCTCCGGCCGAGGACGAGGTGTACGAACCCGTCCACGACTCGTCGTGGGCTCTCGCACCCGAGGGAACGGACCAGCGCGTGATCGACTGGGTCGAGAAGATGGCCCACCTGACCACCCCGGACACCGTGGTGTGGTGCGACGGATCCCGCCGCGAGCAGGACGAGCTCCTGCGCCTCCTGGTCTCCCACGGCACGCTCACCCGCCTCAACGCGGAGCACCGCCCGTACAGCTTCCTGGCGCGCAGCCACCCGGACGACGTGGCGCGCGTCGAGGCCCGCACCTTCATCTGCTCCGAGAAGGAGGAGGACGCGGGCCCGAGTAACAACTGGCACGACCCCGCGGACATGCGCGAGACCCTCACCCCGCTCTTCGACGGCTGCATGCGCGGCCGCACGATGTACGTCGTCCCGTTCTCGATGGGGCCCCTGGGCAGCCCGCTCGCACGCCTCGGCGTGCAGATCACCGACTCGCCCTACGTCGTGGTCAGCATGGGCATCATGACGCGCATGGGCTCCGCGGCCCTCCGCCTCATCGGGCCCGACACCGAGTGGGTGCCCGCCATGCACAGCGTCGGCGCTCCCCTCGAGCCCGGCCAGGAGGACGTGCCGTGGCCCTGCAACGACACGAAGTACATCACCCACTTCCCGGAGACGCGGGAGATCTGGTCGTACGGCTCCGCGTACGGCGGCAACGCGATCCTGGCCAAGAAGGCCTTCGCGCTGCGCATCGCGAGCGTCATCGCGCGCGACGAGGGGTGGCTCGCCGAGCACATGTTGCTGCTCAAGGTCACCAACCCGCGCGGACGCGTCTTCCACGTCGCTGCCGCCTTCCCGAGCGCCTGCGGCAAGACCAACTTCGCCATGCTCAAGCCGACCATCCCGGGCTGGAAGGTCGAGACCATCGGTGACGACATCGCCTGGCTGGCACCGGGTGCGGACGGCAAGCTGCGCGCCATCAACCCGGAGGCGGGCATCTTCGGCGTCGCCCCCGGCACGGGTCCGGGCACCAACGCAACCGCGCTGGAGAGCCTGTGGGGCAACACGATCTTCACCAATGTCGCGCTGCGCGACGACGGCGACATCTGGTGGGAGGGCCTGACCGACAAGGCGCCCGACCACCTCATCGACTGGACGGGCAAGCACTGGACACCGGACTCCGGTCGTCCCGCTGCGCACCCGAACTCGCGGTTCACCGTGGCCGCCTCTCAGATCCCGAGCATCTCGGACGACTGGGAGGACCCGCGGGGCGTCGTGATCGACGCCATCATCTTCGGCGGCCGCCGAGCCACCAATGTGCCTCTGGTGGCGGAGGCACGGGACTGGGAGCACGGCGTCTTCGTGGGCGCCACGGTCTCGTCCGAGCGCACGGCGGCCGCCGAGGGCACCGTCGGGGAGCTGCGTCGCGATCCGTTCGCGATGCTCCCCTTCTGCGGCTACAACATGGCCGACTACTGGCAGCACTGGCTGGACGTCGGCGCCGGCCTGCGAGCGACGGGCGGACTCCCGCGCGTCTTCCAGGTCAACTGGTTCCGCAAGGGCGAAGACGGCCGCTACCTGTGGCCGGGCTTCGGCGACAACGGTCGCGTGCTGGCCTGGATCCTGGACCGCGTCGAGGGCAAGGCCGCCGCGGTGGAGTCGCCGGTCGGCTGGCTCCCCGCCCCCGGCGCGATCGACCTGGACGGCGCGGACGTGAGCGACGCGGACTGGCAGGAGCTTTTCCGCATCGATCCAGAGGCGCACCTGGCCGAGGCCGACGACGCTGAGGCATTCTTCTCCGGATTCGGCGACAAGGTCCCCGCGGAGCTCCGCTCTCAGCTCGACGAGCTGCGCACCCGGATGCGCGCCGCGCAAAGCTGACCCACCGACCCAGGACCCACCGACCCAGAGGGGGCGCGTCGACTCGCTGGCGACGCGCCCCCTCTGCCCTGCTCCCAACGAAATCGCGGATCCACGCGTCTGATTGGGTATGAGGGTGCAGCGACCCGAGTGGGAGAGCGTGGTGACCGAACTGGTCGCCGAGCGCGGCGATGCGCTCCAGCGCTACGCCATGCTGCTGTGCGGCTCGCGCGAGCAGGCGGCCGATCTCGTGCAGGACGCGCTGGTCAAGACCTTCGGACGGTTGCGCAACGGGTTCACGGTCGAGAGCGCCGAGGCCTACGTTCGGCGTGCGATCCTCAACGGGCACCTCGACGGCGGTCGGCGGCTCATGCGCTGGCGCCGCGTCGCACCCTTGGAGTACGTCCCCGACGAGCGCCCCTCGGACGACGCACGGGTCGACCTCCAGCTCGACCTGCACCACGAACTCGAACGTCTGAGTCCCCGCGAGCGCGCCTGCCTCGTCCTGCGCTACTACGACGACCTCAAGGTCGACGACATCGCCGGCGCACTGGGCATCAGCTCGGGAGCGGTCAAGCGCTACCTGAGCGACGGCCTCGCGAAGATGGCGATCGCGCTCGCCGACGACGGCACGGCCGCCGGTCGCCTCGGCCCCGCCGGAGCGGTACCCGGAACCGGGAAGCAGCCGAGGCCCCGAACCCGAGAGGAGGGCCGCCGTGCCCAGCGAATCTGAGCTGCGCCGCCGGCTGCACGAGGGAACCCTCCCCCGCGGCGAGATCGACCTGGATGCGGTGCTCCGCCGGGCGCGCGCCCGTCGCCGCCCACGCGTGGCACTCGCCGGTGCCGGGTCGGTGCTCGCCATCGCCGCGATCGCGGTGCCCGCGATCGCCCTCAACGCGCTGCCGGGCGGCTCGGTCATGAGCGCCTCGGAGCCCGCCCCGGAATCGGCGGGAGGCGCGGCAGCGGACGGCGCGGCGGAGGGCGGCGCGGGCGGAGGCGCCGAGGACACCGCACTCCTGATCGCGCCCGCCGAGTCGCTCAACCCGTGCGCGGTTCCCGTGACCGAGGTGCCCCCCGCCGCGAGCGGTCTCGTCATCACGGTCGCCCCGGTCGCAGCGACCGCGCAGGAGCGCGGCATCCCGGTCACGGTCACGCTGACCAATGCGGGCGCCGAGCGCGTGACCGGGACCACCGGGGGTCGTCCCGCGCTGACGCTCGTCCGCGACGGCGTGACGATCTGGCACACCAACGGCCCGCAGGACCTGGTCGCACGCATCGTCGACCTGGCTCCGGGCCAGTCGATGAGCTACGCCGCGAGCTTCGACCCGGTCGTGTGCTCCCCGGACGACGACGCCGCCGGGAGCTTCCGTCCCGATCTGCCCGCTGCGGGGCCGGGGACGTATGCGCTCCAGGCGGCGATCGACGTCACCAGCGACGACGGCTCTGTCGTCGAACTGGTGACCGGGCCGGCGGCGACGGTCACCCTCGGGTGAGCCGCCGCCGGCCGGTAGGGACTTCGGGCTACTTGCCCACGTCCATCTTGTTGAACAGGTAGGCCAGGCCGGTGAGCAGGAACGTCACCGCGACCACGATCCCCAGCCACTCGTATCCGGCGGACATGCCCGCCAGGCCGAGCAGGTAGAACACCGCCGCCAGGATGACCGGCACGAACATCGCCCACTTCGCGATGCCCTTGGCCACGCCGCGTCCGAAGATCGCGATGGCCGACAGGATGCCGCCCACGAGCGCGAGCACGATGCCCACGGTGCTCAGCCAGGACGGCGCCGAGCCGCTGACCTGGCCGATGATGCCGACCACGCCGAGCAGCACCCAGCCGAGCGCGGCCGCCACGAGGACGACCTTGCCCCAGCCCGAGGCCCCGACGGCACCGTTCGAACCGGTCTCACCGAAGGCCACGAACAGGTGCGCGACACCGACCACGAGCAAGCCGATCGCGCTGAGCCATCCGCTCGCCGCGCCGCCCCCGGCCATCGCCAGGATGGCGCCGATGGCCCACAGCAGGCCACCGAGCACGAGCCCGCCACCGCCGAGGAGCCGCCAGTTCGCGGTCTTCTTCGTCACTTCGACCATAGGAATCTTCACTCCTTCATCGCGTCGCACCTCGTTGCGCGACGCGCACAGTGTCCCACCCTGGCAGTTCCCTGGGAAGCGTGAATCGGCGTGTCCCGTTGTCCCGACCCCGCCGTGCGCTCGCAGAGTCGCCGGATAGGATCGTCCTTCGCAGGCCTGACGGGGAGGAACCGCACATGCGAGGAACCGGGATCCGGATGGCGCTCGCGGGGCTCGCGGCGGGGGCACTGGCGCTCCTGCTCCCCACCGCGGCGTGGGCGTCGAACGCCGACGATCCCGTCGACCTGGGCGGCGCCTACGTGCTCGACCGGTCGGGCGTGCTCGATGACCCGGCTGCCGTGCAGGATGCCATCGACGCGTTGTACTCCGAGCGCGGGACGCAACTCTTCGTGGTCTTCGTCGACCGGTTCGAGGGCGCCGCGAGCGACCAGGACTGGGCCCACGAGTCGGCCGAGCGCAGCGGGCTGGGCGACCACGACATCCTGCTCGCGATCGCGACCCAGGATCGCGTCTACCGCTACTCGGTGACCGACGCCTTCCCCCTGAGCGACGACCAGCTCGCCCGCGTCGCCGAGGACCACCTGGTGCCCGAGCTCCGCGTGAACGACTGGCAGGGCGGCGCGATCGCCTTCGCCCAGGGACTCACCGATGCTCAGGCGCCTTCGCTCTTCCTGCCGATCGCCGGGGGCGTGCTCGGTGTCGGGGCGGTCACCGGGATCGTGGTGGCGGGTGTGCGGAAGCGCCGCGCGACGAAGCGCACCCGGGACGCCGCCGAGGCCGATGCCGCCGAACTGGAACGGCGCGCCGGTGTCGCGCTGGTCGAGCTCGACGACGCGCTCAAGACCAGCGAGCAGGAGCTCGGATTCGCGCAGGCGGAGTTCGGCGAGGACCACACGCGCGACTTCGCCGCGGCGCTCGCCGATGCCAGAGCGATGGCCAAGCAGGCCTTCGAGCTGCGCCAGAAGCTCGACGACGCGTTCCCGGAGACGCCCGAGCAGCGTCGCACCATGACGCTGCAGCTCATCGAGTTCGCCGAGAAGGCGGATGCGACGCTCGACGCGCAGGCCGACGCTTTCGACGCCCTGCGTGAACTCGATCGCAACGCCCCGCAGGTGCTCGAGCAGGTCGCGGCCGAGCAGGCCGGGCTGGCCGCGCGCATCGATCAGGCCGAGGCGCGCATCGCCGAGCTGGGAGCGGCCCACCCGAAGGCCGATCTCAGCACCGTGCGGGACGTCCCCGCGCAGGCACGCCGGCTCGCCGGGTTCGCCGCGACCGCGGTCGCGGACGCGCGCGCCGAACTCGCCAAGCCCAAGGGCGAGGCAGCGGTCGCGGTGCGCGCCGCCCAGCAGGCGGTCGGGCAGGTCACCCAGCTGCTGGGGAGCGTCGACTCGCTCGCCAGCAGCCTCGCCGAGCAGGCCAGGCAGAACGCCGAGACGGCGGCCCAGCTCGAGAGCGCCATGCAGACCGCGCGCTCCGCCGTGACCGCGACCCAGGACTACATCACGACGAACCGGGGCGCGGTGGGCGCCACCGCCCGCACCCGCATCTCCGAGGCCGAACGACGCCTCGACGAGGCGGGAACCCTCGCGGCGACGGACGCGACGGCGGCCCTCGCTCAGGCGCGCGAAGCCGAGCGCTTCGCCGGGGACGCCCTGCGCGCGGCCCGTGCGGACGTCGACGCCTACACCGAGCAGGCCGCGATCCGCGACTACGGCCGGTCCTCACCCGAAGAACTGGCGCGCTATTCGGAGGCCGACGGCGCGAGCCTGGGCGGCATCCTGAGCGATCTGCTGTTCGGCGGCTCGTCGGGCGGCGGGTGGAGCGGATCCTCCGGGTCCTCGTCCTCCTCGGGCGGCTGGAACTGGGGCGGCGGCTGGTCCAGCTCGCGTCCCAGCGGCTTCGGCGGGTCCTCGCGCCGCTCCAGCGGCTCGTCGCACCGCAGCAGCTCGTCCCACTCCTCCGGCGGACGTCGCGGAGGCGGCGGCCGGTTCTGATCCTGACCCCTGGCGGGCGCGGCGCCCCTGCCGCTACCGTGAATCGACCACCTAGAAAGGCACACCATGGCTAAGCAGTCCATCCTCGGGCGCATCTCGCAGCTCCTGCGCGCCAACATCAACGCGCTCCTCGACCAGGCCGAGGACCCGCAGCTGATGCTCGACCAGCTCGTGCGCGACTACACCAACAGCATCGCCGAGGCCGAGAGCGCGGTCGCGCAGACCATCGGCAACCTGCGGCTCATGGAGCAGGACCACGCGGAGGACGTCGCGGCCGCCCAGGACTGGGGCCGCAAGGCGCTCGCCGCGAGCCAGAAGGCCGACGAGCTGCGCACGGCGGGCAATGCGGGCGACGCCGACAAGTTCGACCGGCTGGCCAAGGTCGCCATCGGCAAGCAGATCAGCGCCGAGAACGAGGCGAAGACCGCCGAGCCCACCATCGCCGCCCAGAACGACGTGGTCGACAAGCTCAAGGCGGGCCTGGACGGCATGCGCGACAAGCTCAACGAGCTGACCTCCAAGCGCGACGAGCTCGTCGCCCGTGCCAAGACCGCGCAGGCCCAGGCGAAGGTGGCCGACGCCCTGCAGAGCATCGACGTGCTCGACCCGACCAGCGAGCTCGGCCGCTTCGAGGAGAAGGTGCGCCGCGAGGAGGCCATGGTCATCGGCAAGCAGGAGGTCGCCGCCTCGACGCTGGACAGCCAGTTCGAGACGCTCGACGAGCTCGACAAGGCCACCGAGGTCGATGCCCGGCTGGCCGAGCTCAAGGCGGGCGGCCAGCAGGCCATCACCTCCTGACCCGGCCGACGACCGACCCGGACCGGCGATGCCGCGGGCGGGGTTCGAGCCCGGACGCGTGTTCGGGCCCGACCTGGCCCGCGGCATCGCGCTGCTCGGGATGTTCGCGGCCCACGTGGTCTGGGATCCGGACGAGAACGTCTACGACGGGCGCTCGTCGATCCTGTTCGCCACGATCGCGGGCGTCTCGCTCGGACTGCTGACGGGCGGATCGCAACCCGCCACGGGCGGGCGCCGCACGGCCCTGCGGGGCGGGGTCGCGATCCGCGGGCTCGTGCTCATCGTGCTGGGGGTCGTGCTCACCGAGTTCGTGCGCCCCCCGCTCGCCGTGATCCTGGAGTACTACGGCCTCGCGTTCGTGCTGCTCACCCCGCTGCTCTTCGCGTCGATCCGCGTGCTCACGATCGCGGCGGGCGCCGTCGTGATCGTCATGCCCGGCCTCGTGGCGTGGCTGCGGGATCGCACCGATCCCACGCTCATCCCCGATCCGGTGCTGCCGTTCGCCGAGTGGCTCGTCTACGGGACCTACCCGATGGCGATCTGGGTGGCGTTCCCGCTGGCCGGACTCATCTGCGCCCGCGCCGGTCTGGAGTCGCGGCGCACGCAGGCGCTCATGATCGCGGGGGGAGCCGCCGCCGCGATCGTCGGCTACGGCGCGGCCGCGGTTCTACCCGGGGTGAGCGCCGAGGCGCATTCGGGCACCGTCGCCGAGGTGGTCGGCTCGGGCGGGCTCGCCATCGCGATCATCGGGCTGTGCACGCTAGGGGGCGGGCTCGCGGGACCGGCCGGGCGCGGCATCCGGGTCGTGCTCTTCCCGGTCGCGGCCGCCGGGTCGATGGCGCTCACGCTCTACACGGTGCACGCCGTCGCGCTCGCGATCGTGCGCGAGGCGGTCAGCGGCGGCCCGGAGGACTGGAGCTACCCGGAGCCGACGCTCGCCGTTCTCGTCGCAACGGCGCTCGTCGTCGCCACCGCATGGCGGCTGCTGCTCGGGGCGGGGCCGCTCGAGCGCGGCATGCGGCTGCTCACCCGGCTGCCCGAGCCCCGGCGGGCACGCGGGCTGCCGGAGCAGGGCCGGTCATCGCGCCCTACAGTGTGACCATGCCCGTCAGCTTCGTGGTGGTCCCGCAGTGGCAGGGGTCGCCCTCCTCACGCGCCATGCGCCTCGCGGAGGGCGCCGAGGCGATCCGCGAGGACCTCCCTGCAGCCGCCACCCGCGTCGTCGCCGTGCCGCTCGAGGCGGGTGACGAGCAGGGGACGGGGGTCGCGCGCTTCAGTTCGCTGCAGCTCGTGCGCGAACGTCTGGCCGACGTGCTGGGCGAACTCGACGGGGCCGTGGTCACGGTGGGCGGGGACTGCGCCGTGTCCTTCGCCGCGATCGCGCACGCCGCGCGCGGAGGCGACGTCGCGCTCGTGTGGTTCGACGCGCATCCCGATCTCAACTCCCCCGCGACCTCGCCCTCTGGCGCCTTCGCCGGCATGGTCCTGCGCGCGCTCGTCGACGAGGGGGTCGTGCCCGCCGAGCGCGTCCTGCTGGCCGGAGCGCGCGCCTGGGACCCGGGCGAGGAGGCGTTCGCCGCGGAGGCGG
Source organism: Microbacteriaceae bacterium (assembly GCA_019638805.1). GTDB lineage: Bacteria > Actinomycetota > Actinomycetes > Actinomycetales > Microbacteriaceae > JBDSKH01. The sequence continues at coordinate 364,419 of JAHBTA010000002.1, forward strand.
GCATCCGTTCGTTCACGGTGGACGAGCTCGCCGAGCCCGCTGGGCTGGCGGATGCCGTGGTCGCCACGGGCGCGACCTCCGTCTACCTGCACGTCGACCTCGATGTGCTGGACCCTGCCGAGTTCGCCGGACTCCTCGACCCGGAGCCGTTCGGGCTGCCCGTCGCCGGCCTGGTGGCGGCGGTCTCGGCGCTCACCGCGCGGCTCCCGCTGGCGGGCGCGACCATCGCCGCCTACGCCCCCGCATCCGAGCAGGACCGGGTGGATGACGCCCCGGCGATCCTGCGGATCGTCGGGGCCCTCGCGCGCTGAGCCCCCGGCTCAGCCCGCCATCACGGAAGCGTTGATCGTGTAGGTGCCCTGCGCCGGGTCGTACTGCGTGATGGTCACCTGGACGTCGTGGGTGCCCTCGGCATCCGTGTACGTGCAGTAGGTGATGTTGCCGACCGAGATCTCGACCTCGGGCTCGGGGCAGTTGACCTGCGGAGGCGCCTCGAGCTGCGGGGTCAGGGCCGTCACGACGAGCGCCGCGATGTCGCTGCCCGGCACGGTCGGAGCCTGCGGGTCGACCGTCGGCTGGGGCGGGTTGTTGGGCGAGTCGGCCACCGAGAAGTCGAAGGTGTAGTCGGTGCCCTTGACGGAGGTGAAGGTCACGATCACGTTGTACTCGAGACCGGTGTCCGGGTCGGTCAGGACGCAGTTGAGGGTGTTGCCCACCTCGAGCTGCACCGAGTCGTCGCCGCAGTCCACGTCGGGACGCGCGCCCACCTGCTCTTCGAGCTTGTCCTCGACCACGGTGGCCACGTCGGACCCGGGGACCTCGAGGATCTGCGGGGTCAGCGAGAACGTGCAGCCGCTCAGCAGCAGCCCGGCCGCGGCACCGGTCAGGACAAGGGAAAGTTTGCGGGTTCGCACGAGGCCTCCATGGGTCGGTCCTCCGAAAAATCTAGCGGAAAAGGGGGCCGGAACGCGGGCGTAGCCTCGGAGCGTGACCGAACAGGAATACGACCTCATCGTGCTCGGCGCAGGGGCGGTCGGCGAGAACGTGGCGGACTACGCGACCCGCGGGGGCATGCGCACCGTCGTCGTCGAGTCCGCGCTCGTCGGGGGCGAGTGCTCGTACTGGGCGTGCATGCCCTCGAAGGCTCTGCTGCGCCCGGCCGCCGTCCTGCGTGCGGCCCGCGCCGTCGACGGAGCACGTCGGGCGGTGACGGGCGGGGTGGATGCCGTGGGCGCCTTCGCGCGTCGCGACGCGATCGTGCACCACCACGACGATGCCTCGCAGACCCGCTGGCTCGCCTCGGCCGGGATCGATCTGGTTCGCGGGCACGGGGTGCTCGTGGGCGAGCGCCGGGTGCGGGTCGAGGTTTCCGACGGCGATCCGGTCGACCTAGTGGCCAGGCACGCGGTGGCCGTGTGCACGGGGAGCGAGCCGCGCATCCCGGACACCCCGGGGCTGGCCGAGGCGAACCCGTGGACCAGCCGCGACGCGACGAGCGCCACCGAGGTCCCCGCGAGCCTCGCGGTCATCGGCGGCGGCGTGGTCGCCTGCGAGCTGGCGCTCGCCTACGCAGGCCTGGGCGCGCGCGTGACCATGCTGGTCAGGGGCGACTCCGTGCTGGGCGGCATGGAGCCCTTCGCGGCCGAGGCGGTCCGCGCGGGACTGGAGGAGGCGGGCGTCGAGCTGCGCACGCGCGTCGAGGTCGAGGAGGCGTCCGCGGAGAGCGGCTCCACGGCGCTGCGGTTCACCGGCGGCGACCTCCTCTCGGTCGAGCGCGTCCTGGTCGCGACCGGGCGCGCGCCCCGCACGCGCGACCTCGGGCTCGAGACCGTGGGGCTCGAACCGGGCGACTGGATCGAGGTCGACGACACGCTGCGCGTCCCCGGCTCCGAGTGGCTCTACGCGGTGGGCGATGTGACCCGCCGGGCGCTCTTCACCCACCAGGGCAAGTACCAGGCTCGCGCGGCGGGGGACGTCATGGCGGCGCGCGCGGCGGGCAGGCCGGTCGAGGACGGACCGTGGGGGCGGCACGTCGCGACGGCGGATCACACGGCCGTGCCGCAGGTGGTCTTCACCGACCCCGAGGTCGCGGCGGTGGGTCTGACGGCCGAGGCGGCGCGCGCGGCGGGGCGCCGCATCCGGACCGTCGACTACGACCTGTCCTGGCTCGCCGGGGCCACGACGCACGCCGACGACTACCGGGGACACGCGCGTGCCGTCATCGACGAGGAGCGCAAGGTGCTGGTCGGCGCGACCTTCGTCGGCGCGGACGTGGCCGAGCTCGTGCAGGCCGCGACGATCGCGATCGTGGGCGAGGTTCCGCTCGCACGGCTCTGGCACGCGGTGCCCGCCTATCCGACCCTCTCGGAGGTGTGGCTGCGCTTCCTCGAGGAGTACGGGCGCGACGAGTCGGCGTAGCCTCGGATCCGTGAAGGACCTGCCCCCGATCGAGCCGGCCCGCAGAACCCCGCCCGAGCGGTTCTTCGCGGCGATGGCGCGCGGGGTCCGCCGCGTCCGGCCCCTGCGGGCGGTCATGCTGTGGCCGGTCGTCACGCGCCCCGGGTACTGGTTCGCGACGGGATGCGCCTTCCTGTACGGGCTCATCCTCGGCGGGCGGTTCGAGAAGCGCGACGGGCTGCACTTCTTCCGCCGGATGCCCACCTGGTCCTATGGGCGAGGCGGAACGACGATCGGCGCGATCTACCTCACGACGGGCAATGTGAGCGACGACGTGCTGGAGCACGAGGCCGAGCACACCCGGCAGTGGAAGCGCTACGGGCTGTGGTTCATCCCGCTCTACATCGCCGCGGGAACCGACGCCCTCACCAACCGGTTCGAGGTCGCCGCCGACCTGGAGCTCGGCGGGTACGTGCGCAAGCGGGGGCCGCGGCGCCCGGCGACTCCCGCGCCCTAGGCGGCAGCCCTAGGCGTTCAGCCCTAGGCGTTCGTCAGGACGTGGGCGGTGCCGGCGCCCGCGATCCACGCGTAGACGCGGTGCTCGCGATCCACGTCGACGGGAAGCATCTCGGCGAGCCACGCGTCGACGGCGCATTCGAGGCGTGCGCCCGCATCGCGCACGAGCCAGGTCACGCACACCCGGCCAGGTGCATCGAGGGTGCGGATCCCGCTCGCATCGCCCACCTCGACGAAGACCTGGCCGCGAGCCCGCTCCGGGAGGGTCGCGAGCGCCATCTCGATGACCGGCAGATCGTCGCCGCGCCCCGCGAGCAGCACGAGGTCGCCGTCGGCGGGGTGCCAGGCGATGGAGTCGGCGAGGATGTCGGGGACGATCATGTCTCTCCCAGTATAGGCATGCCTAACCTAAGACGCGCTGCGAGTTCCCGATGCCTCGTACCACGCGGGCGGATGCCGCAGCTGCCAGCCCAGCCGGCGCTCGAGCTGCGCGCCGATGGCCAGCAGGACGTCCTCCCGGCCGGGCCGGCCGATGAGCTGCACGCCCATCGGGAGGCCGTCCTCCGTTATCGCGACCGGCAGCGAGATCGCCGGGAGCCCCGCGACGTTCACCATGCTCGTGAAGGGCGTGAACTGCACCTGCTGGGCGAAGTTGCGCTCGCCGTCCTCGGCGTCGTACCAGCCCACCGGCCGGGGCGTGAGCGCGAGAGCCGGGGTCAGGACCGCGTCGAACGGGTTGAAGGCCGTGATGATCCGCCGCTCGAACCCGGTCAGCCAGGACTCGGCATCGGCCAGCTCGCGCGCGCTCACCTCCCGGCCCCTGCGGACCAGCCACGCGGTGAGCGGTTCGAGACGATCGAGCTCGTCATCCGCGACCGGGATGCCGGACGCACCCGCCTGCCAGACCGTGCGGAACGCGGGCGCGTACCCTTCCTCCGGCGGGAGGTCGAGCTCCTCGACCCCGTGGCCGAGCGCGTCAAACTCGCGCAGCGCCACGTCCAGCGCGGCGCGCGCCTCCGCGGAGAGCTCGAGCTCGTAGGCCGTGGCCCAGGGCGACCAGGTGGTGACCCCGACCTGGAAGCGCCCCTCCCCGCGGACCGCGGCGTTGAGGAACGCCCCGCCGTCCCAGCTCGGCGCCGCCGTCGCGTAGCGGTACGGCCCCGCACCCACGAGCGCGTCGAGCACCAGGGCGGCGTCCGCGACCGTCCGGGCGAGCGGGCCGGGCACCACGAGACCCGCGGGATCGCCGAAACCCGCGCCCGCGGGGATGCGCCCGCGCGCGGGCTTGAGCCCGACGAGGCCCGTCGACGCGGCGGGGATCCGCACCGAGCCCCCGCCGTCGGAGCCGGGCGCCACGGGCAGCAGGCCCGCGGCGACCGCGACGGCGGCGCCCCCGCTGGAACCCCCCGCACCGCGGGAGAGATCGTAGGGCGTGCGCGCTGGGACGTGAGCGAGGGGCTCTGTGTAGCTGGGCATCCCGAACTCGGGCGTGTTGGTCTTGCCGAGGCTGATCGCGCCGGTCGCGTCGAGTGCGAGGGCGAGCTCGTCGGAGGCGTCGGGCACGTAGTCGGCGAAGAGCCGCGAGCCGTACCGGGTGGGGACGCCGGCGCGCGCCACGAGGTCCTTGTCCGCCATCGGGATGCCCCAGAGCGCCGCCGAGCGGGCGGTGCCCTCCAACTCGCGGGCACGGGCAAGGGCGAGCTCGGGGGTGAGCGTCACGAAGGCGCCGAGCCCGGCATCCAGCGCGTCGATGCGGGCCAGGTAGTGCTCGACCGGCTCGCGCGGGCTCAGCTCGCCCGCGCGCAGCCGCTCGAGCTGCTCGAGCGCGGTCAGATCGTGCAACTCGGCCACCCGGTGAGCCTATGCCGGTGGCAGGATCGCCTGCATGGCCCACCACCCCTCGCGCAGCCTCGTCACGGGCGCCAGTTCGGGCATCGGCGCCGCGTTCGTGGATGTGACGCGCGCCTTCCTGCCGGACATGATCGCCGCCCGCCGCGGTGCTCGCGACGTTGACGATGGCCCCGCGGCGGCTCGTGCTGCGCACGGTCGAGCGGATGATGCGTCTGCGTGCGTGACAAACCCCGCTTGACATTCTCCGCTCGGCCTGGTTGGTTAGTTACTTGAGTAACTAACCGACTCACCACCGACCAGGAGGGAGGGCTCCCATGGATGACAGCCGTCCGATCTTCCAGCAGATCGCCGAGCAGATCGAGAACGACATCATCTCCGGGTTGCTCCCCGAGGAATCCCAGGTCCCCTCGACGAACGAGTTCGCCGCGTTCCATCGCATCAACCCGGCCACCGCCGGGAAGGGCGTCAACCTGCTCGTCGACACCGGGGTCCTCTACAAGAAAAGAGGGATCGGCATGTTCGTCGCCCCGGGCACCCGCGCCCGCCTCGTGGCCGAGCGCCGCGACCAGTTCCGCATGCAGTACGTCGAGCCGCTGCTCGTCGAGGCCGAGAAGCTCGGCATCACGCCCGAGCAACTGGGCTCCATGATCCGGGAGGCAGGCCGATGAGCCCCGTCGTCGAGGTCCGCGACCTCCGCAAGAGCTTCGGCAAGGTGCGCGCCGTCGATGGCGTGAGCTTCACTCTCGAAGCCGACCGCATCTACGGGCTCCTGGGTCGCAACGGCGCGGGCAAGACCACGCTCATGTCATTGCTGACCGCGCAGGAGTTCGCCACCTCGGGCACCATCGAGCTCTTCGGGCAGTCCCCCGTCGAGAACGCGCGCGTGCTCGAGCAGACCGCGTTCATCAAGGAGAACCAGAAGTACCCGGAGGACTTCCGGGTCAAGCACCTGTTCCGCAGCGCGCCCTGGTTCTTCGCGAACTGGAACGCCGAACTGGCCGGCTCGCTCGCCGAGGACTTCCGGCTGCCCCTCGACCGGCGCATGAAGAAGCTCTCGCGCGGCCAGCTCTCGGCCGCCGGGGTCATCGTCGGGCTCGCCTCGCGCGCGCCGCTGACCTTCTTCGACGAGCCGTACCTGGGCCTCGACGCGGTCGCACGGCAGCTGTTCTACGACCGGCTGCTGGCCGACTACGCGGAGCATCCGCGCACGATCGTGCTCTCGACCCACCTGATCGACGAGGTGAGCACGCTCCTGGAGCACGTGATCCTGATCGACGAGGGTCGCATCCTCATCGACAGCGACGCCGAGGACCTGCGCGGGTCGGCGATCACGGTCGCCGGAACGGCGAGCGCCGTCGACGACTTCACGCGGAATCGAGAGGTCCTGCACCGCGACCGGCTGGGCGGCCTCGCCACAGCGACCCTGCCCGCCCTGGATGCCGCGGGCCGCAAGGATGCCGCCGCCGCGGGGCTCGAGCTCTCGCCCGTCTCGCTGCAGCAGCTCATCGTCCGCACCACGACCTCGGGAGAGGACCCGTCATGACCGCCATCACCGCAACCGCCGGAACCCCCGGCACCGCGCCCAGCGGGTTCGCGCGCATCCTGCGCGTCGTCCGCCTCAACCTGGCCAACCCGTGGACCACGGTGATCATGCCGTGGATCGTGCTCGGCGCGATCTTCGTGCTGAGCTACGGGATCTGGATCCTGGTATTCCTCTCGGTCGAGCCGGGTGGAGAGGCCGAGGCGCGGGAGGGAATGCAGTGGAGCGGCGCATCCATGTGGATCTTCGTCTACCTGCTCGTCGTGGCCGTCCAGACCATGAATCTCACCTTCCCCCTCGCCCTGGGCTACGGCTCGACCCGCCGGGACTTCTATCTGGGCAGCGCCGCGACCTTCGTCGTGCTCTCCGTCATGTGGGCACTGGGGCTGACCATCCTTTCGGCGATCGAATCCGCCACCGACGGCTGGGGCATCGGCGGGCGCATGTTCACCACGATCTTCTTCGGCGGCGACTCCCCGGTATGGCAGAGGTTAGTGATCTGCCTGTGCATCTCCCTGTTCTTCTTCTTCGTCGGGGCGGCCGTCGCGAGCGTCTACGTGCGCTGGCGGGTCCTGGGCATGATCGTGTTCTTCTTCCTGCTCGGGCTGGCGCTCATCGGCGCGCTGGCGCTGATCTTCGCGGTCGACGGGTGGCCCGCGGTGGGAGATTTCTTCGTGACCAACCAGGCGTTCGGGGTGTCCCTGTGGATGCTCGTCCCGACCGCGGTCGCGGGCCTCGCGGGGTACCTGATGATCCGGGGTGCCACCCCGCGCTGAGTGATAGATTCTCTCGACCGGGGACTCCACAGAGTGACCCGCCGTGGGAAAGGGGCTGCCATGACACCGCGTTCGCTCACTTCGCTCGCACCGCTCGTCGTCGCCCTGAGTCTGGCCCTCGCGGCCTGCACGGGCGAGCCGGCACAGGAGCCGACCGAGGCGGAGAGCACGACTCCGACGCCCGAGCCGACCGTCAGCCAGGAGCCGGCCGAGTTGGCATTCGCCATGCCGGCGGATTGTCGGGAGATGCTGCCCGCCGACCGCCAGAGCAAGCTGGAAGCCGAGGGCCGCATCCTGCTCGGCGGGCCGGGCGGCAAGTACCCGCAGTACTACTCCGACCCCACCCCCGAGGAGCAGGCGGGCGGCATGTCCTGCATCTGGGGCGACGAGGCCGTGCCGGAGTCGACCGTGACGGTCTCGGTCGCGCCGCTCTCCGCGGGGACCCGCGGGGGGATCGTCGACAACCTCATCGCGCAGGGCCTCAACGAGGCCGTCGTCGAGGACGGCGTGAGTTACGCGCAGATCGGCGACGAGAACAGCGCGCCGGGGGTCTTCAACATCCTGCGCGACGACAGCTGGATCTCGGTCATCGAGGCGCTCGGCGGGGAGTCGCGGTTCGATGAGGCCGTGCAACTCGCTACCGAGGCCGCGTCGCAGGCCTACCGGGGCTGAGCGCGGGGCGCAGGACGCGCGGGCGTTCCGGCTGGATACCTAGACCTGGTCGGGCCGGAGCTCCTGGAAAGCGGTCACCTGCATCCCGCCCGGGGCCTCCAGACGCGCGTTGAGCGAGCGCCACGGGGTCTGCACGGGAGGCGCGACCTGCTGCGCACCCCCGGCGACCCATTCGCTGGATGCCGTGGCGGCATCCGCGACCTCGAACGCCACGCGCACGGTCAGCGGGTAGGCGTGTGCGACGCCCTCGCGCCCGGTCTCGACCCGATCGATGTAACGCACCTGCTGCGGGTTGGCCAGCTCGAGCGTCGCCGACGGCACCTCGAGGATGTGCACGCGCGCGCCGTCCTCCTCGGCGAACGCCTCGCGCTCGCGCAGGCCGAGCACGTCGCGGTAGAACGCGAGTGCGGCGTCGAGGTCATCGGTTTCGAGCACGAGGCGGAGCTGGGAGACGGTCATGTCGGGAGCCTACGTCGCGGGGGCGGTGGGGTGCCGGGGTGTGCTGGGTGCTATCGCGTCGGGCGAGTCCTCCCCCACAGCCACACCGCTCGAGATGTTCTCCGGAGATCCGCGGGATCGCGCCCACGGCGTCCGCTCGCCGACCACGATGGAGGCATGACCACCGCGACCACCGTCTCCGTCGAGGTTCCCGACCTCGGCGGGGTGGCGCGCGCGTCCGACGCCGAGCTCATCGAGATGATGCGCCAGTGGGCCGGTGCGCGGCGCACCATCGACACGGGACTCGCGCGGCTCGCGGCCGAGGTGCAGGTGCGGTCCTCGCTCGAACTCGGGTACGACGGGCTCGCGCAGCGCTCGGGTGCGCGGACGCCGGATGCGCTGGTCACCCGCATCACAGGCGCGTCCGGCCCCGAGGCGCGCACCCTCGTGGCCGTGGGCACGCTCCTCGAGGATCCGGCACCGTGGCTCGCGCCCGTCGCGTCCGAGGTGCGCGCCGGGCGGATCTCCGTCGGTGCCGCCGGCGCCATCCAGTCCGGGCTGGGCACGCCGACCGCGGACGTCGCCGCCGATGACCTCACCGATGCGGCCGAGCGTCTCGCCACCGAGGCGCGCGACCTGCCGCCCGAGAAGGTCGCGCGGCGCGCACGGGAGGCGCGTGACGAGCTCGACGAGGCGGGCGTCGCCGATCGCGAAGCGGCCCTGCGGGCCAAGCGCTACCTGCGGCTGACGCTTCTGCCCGACGGCATGACGCGCCTCAACGGCTTGCTCGATCCCGAATCGGCCGCACTCGTGACCGACGCGATCGATCAGGTGACTGCGCCGCGACGCGGCGGGCCGCGCTTCGTCGACCCGGCCCAGAAGGCGCGCGCCGAGGCGATCGTCGGGGATCCGCGCACGACCGAGCAGGTCGCGCTCGATGCACTCGTCGACATGGTCCGTATCGCCGGGGCGGCGGACCCCGGCCGGGTCTTCGGCACCCGGCGCCCGTCGGTTCGCGTGCACGTCACGCAGGGCGACCTCGACAGGCGAGCCGGGGCAGCATCGATCGAGGGGCAGACCGCGAGTGTGTCGATCGCCACCGCGGAGCGCCTCGGGTGCGCAGACGGTTACCTGCCCATCCTTTTCGAGGACGGCGAGCCGCTGCGGCTCGGCCGGTCCCAGCGGCTGTTCTCCCGTGGCCAGCGCGATGTGCTCGCGGCGATCTGGGGCGGTTGCGCGGTGCCCGGATGCGACCGGCCCCCGTCTTGGACCGAGGCTCATCACACCACGCCGTGCTCGGAGGGCGGGAAGACCGACGTGGCAGACGGCATCCTGTTGTGCCGGCACCACCACATGCTCGTCCATAACAATGGGTGGCGCATCCGGAGGCGCGGGACCGACTACACGCTTGACCCGCCGCCGGGAGACGCGCTGAATCGGAGTGTGCGGTTGAAACCCAAGAATCCGACCCACCTGCGTGCGCTGACGCGGTCCCGCGCTACCTCGGGTTCTGCACCTTCGGGCGCTTCTACTTCAGGCTCTTCTGCAGGAGCACCGTGCCCAGCCAGCGGCCGAACTTGAAGCCCACGCGGCCCATGTGGCCGATCTGGCGGAAGCCGAACCGCTCGTGCATGCGGATGGACGCCTCGGCACCCTTATCGGCGATGACCGCGATGACCTCCTTGATACCCGCCGCCTTCGAGCGCGCGAGCAACTCGGACATGAGCGCCGCGCCCAGACCCTTGCCGGTCGAGGCCGGCCCCAGGTAGATCGCGTTCTCGACCGTGAAGCGGTACGCAGCGCGTTGCCGCCACGGCGTCACGTAGGCATAGCCGAGCACCTGTCCCCCGGGGCTCTCCGCGATGAGCCACGGGTAACCGAGCTTCTCGACCTGGCGGAACTTGGCGCGCAACTCGGCCAGGGTGGTGGCCTCCTCGTCAAAGGTCACGGTGGAGTTCGCCACGTAGTGGTTGTAGATCTCGCGCACATGCGGAAGATCCGTGGCGACCGCATCCCGGATCCGGAACTCGAACGACGGTTCGGGGGCCCGTGCGGGTCGCAGGTGCGCGGGCAGCCGGCGGCGGGGGTTGTACTCCTCCTCCAGCATGCGGGCGAGTCTACGCGGGCAGTTCTACGCGGGCAGTTCCCACCGCACGGGCGCCGCCCCCGCCTCCGCGAGCAGCTCGTTCGCGCGGCTGAACGGACGGGAGCCGAAGAACCCGCTCGAGGCCGACAACGGGCTCGGATGCGCCGAAGCGATCACCGGGGTCCCCCCCAGCAGGGGCCGCAGGGTCCCGGCGTCGCGCCCCCACAGGATCGCCACGAGCGGGGTGCCGCGGGCGACCAGCGCACGGATCGCGAGCTCGGTCACCTCCTCCCAGCCCTTGTCGCGATGCGACCCCGAGGCTCCCGCCCGAACGGTCAGCACGCGGTTGAGCAGCATGACGCCCTGCCCCGTCCACGCGGTCAGGTCGCCGTGCGGCGGCGGAGCGATGCCCAGATCGTCGTGCAGCTCGCGGTAGATGTTCTGCAGGCTCCGGGGAATCGGCCGGACGCCGCGATCCACGGCGAACGACAGGCCGATCGGGTGACCGGGGGTCGGATACGGGTCCTGGCCCACGATGAGCACGCGCACGTCGTCGAAGGGCGCCTGGAAGGCGCGCAGAACCTTGTCGCCGGCCGGGAGGTAGCGACGGCCCGCCGCGGTCTCCGCGCGCAGGAAATCGCCCATGCGCGCCACCACGGGAGCCACCGGCTCGAGCACGCGCGCCCAGCCCGGGTCGACGAGCTCGGCGAGCCGGCGCGGCCCCGCACCCCCGGTCGCGTCGTCCGCCACGCGGACCAGGCTACCCACTAGCATCCGAGGATGACCGACCGGCGCTCGCTCGGAGCCATCACCTTCAGCCTCGTGGGCTTCCTCTTCCTGGTCGAGCTCAGTTCGGGCATCCTGCAGGGCTATTACCTGCCGCTCATCCACGAGCTCGTCGTCCACCTAGGCATCTCCGACGCGGAGTTCAACTGGTTCGAGGCGGCCCAGTTGCTGCTCTCCGCCATCGCCGTCCCGATCTTCGCCAAGCTCGGCGACATGTACGGGCACAAGCGGATGCTCGTCATCTCTACCGCGATCACCGCCGCGGCGAGCTGGTGGCTGGCCTTCACGGGCGAGTTCTGGAGCTTCCTCATCGCCTGGGCCATCCAGGGCGTGTACAGTGCGTGGCTCCCGCTCGAGGTCGCGCTCATCTTCGACCGCGGGCGCCGCACCGCCACCGGTGCATCGCAGACCCGCCGAGCGGCCGGGTTCCTCGTCGTCGCCCTCGAGGTCGGGGCGATCATCGGGGCGCTCTCCGGCAGCCGCGTCTATGCGGCCACAGGCGACAACGTCATGCTCACGCTCTTCGGACCGGCCATCGCCGTGACCCTGGTGTTCTTCGCCGTGCTGTTCGGGGTACCCGAGTCGGAACCGATCCCAGGTCGCCGACTCGACCTCGGTGGCGTCATCCTGCTCTCGCTCTCCCTGCTGTTCATCACCTCGGGTCTCGCCTACCTGCGCCTCGAGGCGTCGCCGTGGATCACCGTCGGGCTCATCGCACTCGGCCTCGCGCTGCTCATCCCCTTCGGGCGGCGCGAACTCGCGCACCCCGACCCGTTCATCGACCTGCGCGTGCTCGCCCGGCCCACCATGTGGCCCGTCATCCTCACGGCGGGGCTTTTCGGCATCAGCGTGCTCGGGGCGCAGATCCCGCTCTCCACCTACGCCAGCACCCCGCGCGACGCGGGCTACGGCCTGGGGCTAGATGAGGACGTCATCTCCTACCTCATCGGCGTGTACCTGGTGTCGATGATCATCGGGGCGCTGCTGTTCCCGCTGCTCTCCCGGCGCGCCTCGCCGCGCATCGCGCTCATCGTGGCCGCGTCGTTCGTCGCGGTCGGCTACCTGCTGTTCATCCCGTTGCATCACGAGGTGTGGCAGGTGCTCACCAACATGGTCATCGCGGGCATCGGCTCGGGCGCACTGGTCGCCGCCCTCCCGGCGGCCGCCGCCGCGGCCGCCCCGCGCGGGCAGACCGGGGTCGCGACCGGCCTCACCAACACGACCAAGACCATCGGCGGATCGTTCGCCTCGGCCGTCTTCGGCGTCGTGCTCGCCACGGGCGCGGTGGCGGGAGTCGGTGCGATCGCGAGCTACGCGGGGTACGTGACCACCTGGGTCATCTGCGGGGTCACGGCACTGATCTGCGCGATCGTGCTGTTCTTCGTGCCGAAGCTCGCGTTCGCCGACGTCGAGCCGGACGAGGCAGCCCCGAGCCCGGCCGGGGACGTTCCCGGTGACTCGGTCAGCGCGGCTTCAGCGGACGGCGAATGACCTTGGTCGCCGCGGCCTGAGCCACCGGCCGGAGCGTCACCAGATCGAGGTTCACATGTCCGGGCAGCTCGAGCGCGTGCACGACCACTTCGGCGATGTCCTCGGCCACGAGCGGGTGCTCGACACCCGCGTACACCGCGTCCGCGGCATCCCGGTCACCGCCAAACCGGGTGATGGCGAAACCCTCGGTGCGCACCATGCCCGGAGCGATCTCGATGACCCGCAGCGGCTCCCCGGCGAGTTCGAGCCGTAGGACGCCCATGAGGGCGTGCTGGGCGAACTTCGCGGCGTTGTAGCCAGCGCCCTTCTCGTAGACCTCGTGCCCGGCCACCGAGGTGATGCTCAGGATGTCGGCGTGGCCCGGGCCGTCGCCGGGGCCGTCGCCGGAGCCGTCGCCGGGCCCGTCGCCCGGCACCTCGCGCGCCCCCGCCCGCAACGCGGGCAGCAGCGCCTGGATCATGCGCAGCGTCCCCAGGACGTTGACCTCGTACATCGCCCGCCAGTCCTCGGGGTCGCCGTCCTCGACCGTCGCCGAGCCGAACGCACCACCCGCGTTGTTGACGAGAGCGTGCAGCGGACCGAGCGCCGACACCTCGTCGGCGATGCGCCTCACGTCATCCGGGTCGGTCACGTCCCCGACGACCGCGTGGATGCCGTGGCCGGCCTCCAGCGCCGCCAACCGGTCCGCGCGCCGCGCCACCGCGATCACGTCCCACCCGTGCGCGGCCAGCAGGATAGCCGTCGCCTGCCCGATCCCCGAACTGGCCCCCGTCACGACAGCGCGTTTGCCCATGGCTCCCAGTATCGCGCCCTATGCTGGCGCGCGATGAAGGCTGACGCGCCATGAAGCAGGTGGCCACCCGCATCCCGTTCTGGGACAACGCCCGCTTCGGCACCATCGTGCTCGTGGTCATCGGCCACGCGATCCAGCGTCAGACGAGCGACTCCAACAACGCGCTGACCCTGTACCTGTTCATCTACGCGTTCCACATGCCCGCGTTCGCGATCATCTCCGGGTTCTTCTCGAAGGCCGACCCGCCGGGGACGCGGCAGATGCGCAAGGTCATCACCGACATCCTGCTGCCGTACCTGATCATGCAGTTCATCTGGTCGGCCGTGCAGTGGGTCGTCGAGGGCGACCCCGGCCTCAACCTGACCGAACCGCACTGGACCCTGTGGTTCCTGCTGGCGCTCGCGATCTTCCGGGTCGCGCTGCCCTACCTCGCGATGCTGCGCTGGCCCATGCTGTGGGCGGTCGTGGCATCCGTCGCGGTCGGTTACGCGCACAACGTGGACTCGACGTTCTCGCTGTCGCGCACCATCGGCATCCTGCCGTTCTTCCTGTTGGGCTGGTACCTGCGCAGGTGGCGCACCGTGGAGTGGTGGCGCGCGCTGGGAACACTCGCCGTGTGGGCGATCCGCGCGGTCGCACTCGCCGTCTTCGGCGGGTGGCTCGCGGTGATCCTGACCAACATCGAGTTCTTCCGCTCCATCCACCTGCAGGGCTGGTTCTTCTACGACGAGGGCTACGAACGTCTGGGCGACGACGCCTGGACGGCGGGGCTCATCCGCCTGGGGCTCATCTGCCTGGCCGTCGTGCTGAGCACCGCGTTCTACGCGCTCGTGCCGCGGCGCGAGACGATCGTCACGGTCTTCGGTCAGGCCACGATGTACGTCTACCTGCTGCACTCGTTCGTGCTGTACCCGATCCGGCAGTCCGGCATCCTGCGCGACGACCACTCCTCGGCGGTGTGGCTGCTGACCATGGTCTTCGCCTCAACCGCCATCTCGATCGCCCTCTCGAGCCCGCTCGTGCGCAGGGTCTTCCGGCCGCTCATCGAGCCCAAGCCGTGGTGGCTGTTCGCGACCCGGGACCCGGTGACCGGCTCGGTGACGACCATTCCGCGCACCCGGGCCACGGCATCCCGCGTCGACCCAACCGGATCGCGACGCCGGTAGGGCGCACCCCGGCGCGGGCCCGTGCCCCGACCACGTACCGCCCCACCCCACCCCACCCACCCCGGCCCCGGCCGACCCCGCCCGGCCCCGGCCGGCTCGACTCGGCTCGGCTCGCGGGTTACGCCCGGTTGCTCGCCCCTTTCGACATCCGCCTCCCACTCGCCTAGCGTCTCCTCCATGCCCGACTGGAAGTTCGAGACCCAGCAGATCCACGCCGGCGCGGCCCCGGATCCGACCACCAACGCCCGCGCGACGCCCATCTACAAGACGACGTCGTACGTTTTCGACAGCAGCGACCACGCCAGGAACCTGTTCGCGCTGGCCGAGTTCGGCAACATCTACACGCGTCTCATGAACCCGACCACGGACGTGCTCGAGAAGCGCGTCGCCGCGCTCGAGGGCGGCACCGCGGCACTCGCGGTCGCATCGGGCTCCAGCGCCATCACCTACGCGATCCTGAACATCGCGATCGCGGGCGACCACATCGTGTCGTCGAGCTCGATCTACGGCGGCACCTACAACCTTTTCAAGTACACGCTCGCGCGCCTGGGCATCGAGGTGACCTTCGTCGAGAACCAGGACGATCCGGACGAGTGGCGGGCCGCCATCCGGCCGAACACCAAGGCGCTCTTCGCCGAGACCATCGGCAACCCGCGCATCAACGTGCTCGACATCGAGGCCGTGGCGGGCATCGCGCACGAGCACGATGTGCCCCTCATCGTCGACAACACCATCGCGACGCCGTACCTCATCCGGCCCTTCGAGTTCGGTGCGGACATCGTCGTGCACTCCGCCACCAAGTTCCTGGGCGGCCACGGCACGGTCATCGCGGGCGTCATCGTGGACGGCGGGAGCTTCCCGTGGTCGCGCCACGCCGACAGATTCCCGGGGCTGACCGAACCCGACCCGTCGTACCACGGCGCGAGCTACACCGGGGTTCTGGGCGACGGCATCGCCTACATCGTCAAGACTCGCGTGCAGCTCTTGCGCGACACGGGCGCGGCGCTCTCGCCCGATAGCGCGTTCTCGCTCCTCCAGGGCATCGAGACCCTGTCGCTGCGCGTCGAGCGCCACAACCAGAACGCGCAGACCATCGCCGAGTGGCTCGAGGCGCACGACGACGTCGCGGGCGTCAGCTACGCGGGTCTGCCGTCGAGCCCGTGGTACGCCAATGCGGTCAAGTACGCGCCCAAAGGTGTCGGCGCCGTGGTCAGCTTCGAGCTCAAGGGCGGGGTGGATGCCGGGCGCGCCCTGGTCGAGAACGTCACGCTCTTCAGCCACCTGGCCAACATCGGCGACGTGCGCAGCCTCATCATCCATCCGGCGTCGACGACGCACAGCCAGCTCACCCCCGAGCAGCAGCTCACGACCGGGGTCACGCCGGGGCTCGTGCGGCTCTCGGTCGGGCTGGAGAACGTCGACGACCTGATCGCCGACCTGGAGGCGGGTTTCGCCGCCGCCCGCACGTCGACCGCCGCCTAGCCTGCTGTTGTCACGGCTCCCTCCGTGACCCGACGAACACCCGCGCACCGGGCTCCGCGAGGTCACGGAGGGAGCCGTGCGTAACACGCAGCACGCCCACGGGAGAATGGGCCGATGGACTGGCAGACCCCGGAAGACGCCGTGCCGTCGGCCTTCGTCACGGAGTCCAACCGCCGTTCCCTCGTCGGCGCGCCACCCGCGTCGGGTGCGTGGCGGGCCGGGGATGCCCCGGGCGACCGGCGGTTCGTATCCATCGGCGAACTTCCGCTGGAGTTCGGCGGTGTGCTCCCCGGCGTCACGATCGCCTACGAGACCTGGGGCACCCTGAACCCCTCGGGCAGCAACGCCGTCCTCGTTCTGCACGCGCTCACGGGCGACAGCCACGTCACGGGTCGGGCAGGTCCCGGGCACCCCACCGCGGGCTGGTGGCCCGGCCTGGTGGGCGAGGGCAGGGTGCTCGATCCGGACGAATGGTTCGTCATCGCGCCGAACATGGTCGGCGGATGCCAGGGCTCCACCGGACCCGCATCGATCGCCCCGGATGGTCACGAGTGGGGGCCGCGCTTCCCGTACCTCACGATCCGGGATCAGGTGGAGGCTCAGCGCCGATTCGCCACCGCGCTGGGGATCGAGCGCTTCGCCCTCGTGACCGGCGGCTCGATGGGTGGGATGCAGGCGCTCGAGTGGGCGGCCGGTTCACCCGAGCGGGTCGAACGGGTCGCGATCCTGGCGGCACCACCGGTCTCGACCGCGGATCAGATCGCCCTGAACTCGGTGCAGAGCGAGGCGATCCGCTTCGACCCGGCCTTCGCGGGTGGTGAGTACTACGACGCCCCGGACGGCGCCGGTCCGCACCGCGGGCTCGCGCTCGCGCGTCGGATGGCGCTGCTCAACTACCGCTCCCCCACCGAGCTCAACGACCGCTTCGAGCGCAGTTGGCAGAGCGGCGTGAGTCCGCTCGGCGACAGCGGACGCTTCGCCGTGGAGAGCTACCTGGACTTCCACGGTAACAAGTTCACCCGGCGATTCGACGCGAACAGCTATCTCGTGCTGGTCGACGCGATGAGCTCGCACGACGTCGGACGGGATCGCGGAGGCGTCGCCGCCGCGCTCGAGGCGGCCACCCCGCACGCGCTCGTGCTCGGCATCGACAGCGACCGGCTCTTCCCGGTACCCGGTCAGCAGGAGATCGCGCGGCACTTGCCCGGCAACATCGACGGCGACGACCCGATCGTGATCACCTCACCCTTCGGGCACGACGCGTTCCTCATCGAGGACGAACTCGTAGGCGCCCAGCTGCGGCGGCTGCTAGAACACTGACATGACCCGTCGCGTCGTCGCCATGCTCCTGGTGACCGCTGCGGTCGGACTCGGGCTAAGTGCATGCGACCTCAACGCGATCCCCCACGAGGAACCCGATGATGTCCGGGTCTCGGTCTACCAACCCCGGCCAGACGTCGCGAAGAACCGCATCGCCATTCAGATCCACAACGACGGATCCGAACCGATCACCATCACGAGTGCCCGACTGAACTCGAGCTACTTCTCCGACCCGTTCGTCTGGGAACCGGGAACGGCGACGGTGCCGCCGGGATACGCGATCGATCTCCGGGTCGACATCCCGCTCGATGCGGTCTGCGACGGCCGGCCGGCCGAGCACTCGGTGTCGTTCACCTGGACGCAGGGCGACGCGTCCGGGGCGTGGGACGAGGTTCCCGACGATCCGTTCCACGTCCTGGATCTGCTTCATGACGCAGCGTGCCTCGTGGAATCCGTTGACGGCGTCGCCACGCTGACGGCCCGGACCCTCACGCCCCCGGCCCTCATGCCGGGGCCCGCCGACCTCCTGATCACGGCGTTCCCTCACCCGTCGTCACAGGGGTCGTTCACGATCGACGCCGTGCACAGCACGACCCTCCTGAACCCGGCCGGGCCCGACGGCGTCGGGGTGTCCGAACTGCCGCTCGGCATCGAGGTCTCCGCGGCGGGCCCGGACGAGGTGCACATCCCGATCGTCCCGAACCGGTGCGACGCCCACGCGCTGGCCGAGGACAAGGTGGGGACCCGCATCCCGCTCTATGTGACCGGGCCGGACGGAACCGAGGGTCGACTCGTGCTCGCTGCCGACAACGACCTGCGCGCGCAGATGTACGCGTTCTACCGGGCCTACTGCGGGCTCTGACGCTCCGGTGGCACCGCCACCGGCCCGACCACCGGCCCCACCACCGGCCCACCCACCAGCCGACCGCTGGGCGATCCGGCCCGCGTGGCACCCCCCGTTCGTGTGACGGCCTGTGCCAGCATGTCAGCGACATGGTCGGCATGTCAGCGACCCGGAGAGACCCGCATGGACCTGATCGCGAAGGAGCGGGAACGCCTGCTCCAACGGGCCGCGCGCGCCTACGGTCTGGGATTCAGCGGAGTTGCTCTGATCTGCGCGATCCTCCCTGGCGCGGTCGACCCGCTCGCACTGGCGATCTCCCTCCCGCTCTTCGCGGTCCTGGTGCTCGCCCAGATCCGCATGGGGATGGGGCGCTCGCTCGGGTGGGTCGTGCTGGCCCTCGTGGCGGGCGCCGCGATCATCGCGGTCTACCGCTACGTCGGAGTCGGGCCCTCCCCTGAGGCGGGCTACGCCGCCATCACCGAACTGGGCGCGGCGTCTCTGGCGGCCTGCGCGATCGTGCTCACCTCGGGAGCACTGCGCATCGCGCTGCTCGTGGTCGCCTTCCTCGGCGTGGGCGCGCTCACGGTGCTGACTTCGGACGGGGACGCCCACATGCTGCGCACCGGCGGACTCGTCGTGCTGGGCTGGATCGTCCCCACCGCGATCGCGATCTGGATCAGCGCGGGGGTCCCCCAGGTCGAGAAGCGCATCGCGAGCATCGGCCGGGCGCACCGCGCCGAGCGCCAGGCCAGTGAGCTCGAGGCGCAGCGCCGGCAGTCCGCTCGCCTGCTGCACGACACGGTTCTGGCGACGCTGACACTCCTCGCGCACTCCGGCGTCGGGGTCAAGCCCGGCGCACTGCGCGAGCAGGCGGGCGACGATGCCCGACTGCTGCGCCAACTCCGGCTCGGCTCGGCGCCGGTGACCCCGCCGGAGGGCGAGGATCTCGTCTCCACCCAGACCTCGCCCCTCCCCGTCATGGAGGAGCCCGTGCTCGGGACCACGCTGGAGTCGGTGCAGCAGCGCTTCAGCCGGATGGGCCTGCAGGTGAGCTGGCACGGCACGGGTCAGGTGCTGCTGCCGAGCGAGGTGCTCGACGCCTTCCTGCTCGCGCTCGCGGAATGCCTGGAGAACGTGCGGAGGCACTCCGGGGTCACCGAGGCGCACGTGACCATCACCGAGGACGAAACGATCGTGCGCGCACTGGTCACCGACTCGGGGGTCGGGTTCGACATCAACGACATCGACGACGCCAAGCTGGGCTTCACCGAGTCGGTGGTCGCCCGCCTCCGGGACGTCGGCGGCAACGCACGGCTGTTCTCCGCGCCGGGATCGGGGACGACCGTCGTGCTGGAGGTTCCCAGGTGAGCGCCTCCACGTTCTCGGCGCCGGAGGAGAACACCCTCGGGGTCGTCATCACCGGCGGCCGCAAGCGCGTCAAACAGCCGCGGCGCTCGGGTCGCGCCGCGAACAGCGCCCACCACTCGAGCCTGGGCCTGGCCTTCATCGGGCTGGGCGCGGCGATCCTGGTCGTACTGCGCGCCGTCTACGGCTCGAGCTGGTTCATCGCGCTGTGGGGTGTGGGCGAGTACGCCCGGCCCCTCGCGGCCCTGGCCGCCTGGATCGTGCTGGCCGCCGTCATCGCCGGAGCCATCATCGCGGCCCGCGTGGTCAACGACCGGCTGCCCGACTGGGTGTTCGCGCTCATCATCACGGGCATCGCCGTTGCAACCGCGCTGGACGTGGTGTCGATCTGGGGGCTGCAGGACATCGGCCACTACGCGACAGCGGCGGTCGCCGCCGCCACCACGCTCCTGGCGATCGTCACCGTGCGCGGACCCATCGAGATCCTGGTCGCGACGGGCGGCCTCGGACTCGCCCTTGCCATCGTCATGTTCCTGGATGCGCCCGCGGGCGGACTCACCGCCGACTGGATCGCGCCCCAGGTGACCGCGCTGGGCGCCGCCGTGCTGCCGGTCATCATCGGCGTCATCATCGTCGAGGCGTTCCGGCGCATGGTGCAGGTCGAGCTGGACCGCGTCCTGACGCAGAGCGCGGTGTCGGCCCCGCGCTTCGCGGTCGGCATGCTCGCCTCCGAAGAGCTCGCGCGCCTGGACCTCGCTGCCGAGGAACTGCTCGACTCGATCGCGACCCGCAAGACCGCCCTGCCGCTGTCCCCCAAGATGGCCTCGATCGCCGCATCCCTGGCCACCGAGCTGCGCCTGCACCTCATCGAGGGCAGGCGCGAGACCTGGCTCTACCACGCGATCTCCGAGTCCGAGCTCCTGGGGAAATCGGTGACCCTCATCGACAAGTCCTCGCTCGCGGGCCTGCTCGACCCGTCCCAGCGCGACGGTCTGCTCTCGACCGCGTGGCTCCTGGTGAGCGACGTGACCAAGGGGGCGCAGAGCCGCACGGTCACGGTGCAGATCGGACCGGTCGAGCCGGGCGAGTCGGAGCTCCCCAGCAACAAGCTGCTCATCCCGATCGCGATCACCACGACGGGCATCCCTCGCAACCGTGTCGATCCGAGCATCTGGGACGCGATCGGCATGGTCGGGCGATACGCTGACTCCACCCAGGAGGGCAGCCTGCGCGTCGACATCGAATGCATCGTGGACAACCCCGCGGACCAGTGACGGACTCATGACCAGTCGCCCGCACAGCTCCCCAACCGGAAGGACATGACACATGGCTCCCATCCGCCTCGCCCTCGTCGACGATCACAAGATGCTGCTGGGCGCACTGACCGAATGGATCCGCAGCGCGGCTGACGACATTGCGATGGTCGCGGCCGTCAGCAGTTGGCCCGAGCTGCTCACCAGCCCCGAGTTCCCGGTGGACGTCGTGCTGCTCGACGTCGACCTCAAGGACAACATCCCGGTCGCTCTCAAGATCTCGACGCTCAAGACGACGGGCGTCCGCGTCGTGCTCATGAGCACTTACTCCGAGCCCAACATCGTGCGCGAGGCGCTCGCCGCCGGCGCCCTCGGCTACCTCGTCAAGAGCGAGCCCGTCGACATGATCGTCGAGGCGATCCGCGCGGCCGCTCAGGGCGAGAGCTTCATCTCGGCCGAGCTCGACCTCGCGATCAACGCGGCCGACATCGGCGGGGCCCCCAAGCTCAGCGCCCAGGAGCGCCGTGTCATGGCGCTGTACGGCGGCGGCGAGCCGGTCAAGTCGGTGGCCTACGAGCTGGGCATCTCCGAGGAGACCGCGAAAAGCTACCTCAAGCGCATCCGGGAGAAGTACCGCGTGGCCGGGATCGACGTGGGCACCAAGGTGGCGCTGCGCAAGCGCGCGATCCAGGACGGCATCCTCATCCAGGACGCTCCGACGCAGAGCTTCTGAGCGCCGGGCTTCTAGACGCAGAGCTTCTAGGCGCCGGGCGTTCGGGCGCGCACGGCCCGCTCCGTGAGGGCGCCCGCGAGCGCGAAGAGCACGCCGGGCACGCACATCGCGAGCCCCAGCCAGGTGGGGGCGACGTAGCCGAGACCGGCCGCGATCACGACGCCGCCCAGGAACGCGCCCAGGCTGTTGCCGATGTTGAGGGCCGAGTGGTTGACGGCCGCGGCGATCGTCTGGGCGTCGCCCGCGACATCCATGAGCCGGGTCTGCACGACCGGGTTGAGAGCGGCCGCCGAGGCGCCCACCAGGAAGATCCCGGCGAACAGGCCCACGGGCGACGCGGCGGTGAGCGCCAGCACGGTGAGCGACGCGGCGAAGACCGCGAAGCAGACGAACATCGCGCGAACCGTCCCGCCGTCGGCGAGCCGACCGCCCAGCAGATTGCCCACGGTCATGCCGAGCCCCATGGCGACGAGCACGAAGGGCACGGCCGCCGCATCCAGACCGGTGACCTCGGTCGTGAGCGGCGCGACGTAGCTGTACACCGCGAAGAAGCCGCCGAACCCGATCGCACCGGTCAGAAGCGCGAACCACACCGGGATGCGCGCGAAGACCCCCAGCTCGCGCCGGAAGGTCGCCTCCGGGTCCCCCGGCTGTGCGGGCACGAAGGCGAGGATTGCGACGAAGGTGAGCGCGAAGATCCCGGCGACCACGAGGTACGAGGCCCGCCAGCCCGCGTTCTGGCCCAGCAGCGTGATGACCGGAACGCCCACCACGTTGGCGATGGTGAGCCCGAGCAGCACGAAGGCCACCCCGCGCCCCCGGTTGCCCGGCCCCATGAGGTCGGCCGCGACGAGTGCCGCGACCCCAAAGTACGCGCCATGCGGGAGTCCCGCGACGAACCGCGCGGCGACCACGAGCTCGAAGCTCGGCATGAGCGCCGAGGCGAGCGTCCCGAGGGTGAAGGCAAGTGCGAGCGCCAGCAGCAGTCGGCGGCGCGGGAGCCGTGCCGCGAAGGCCGCGATGGTCGGTGCCCCCACGACGACCCCGGCTGCGTAGGCCGAGATCATCCAGCCGGCCTGGCCGATCCCCTCCTCCGGGGATGCCGCGTACACGGGCCCGAGCAGCTCGCGGGCGATCTCGGGCAGCAGGCCCATGGCGATGAACTCGGTCGCTCCGATGCCGAAGCCGCCGATCGCCAGGGCGAGCAGGGCGAGCCGCCGACGGGCGACGGGCAGTTCGGTCATACCGGCGTCTCCCTCGAGCTCGCCATGCGCCCGGCTGCGATGTCCCCGCGTTCCCGGATCTCATCCACGACCGCGACGACCGCCCAGGCGAGAAGCGCGATGTACAGAACGTTGCGGGCGCTCAGCACGAGCAGGAGCGTGAAATCGAGCCCCAGCAGCTGGTCGTACAGATACGGATAGATGAGCTGGGTCATGCCCGCGATCACAAGCGCCAGCACGGCCGGTGTGCGGAACGAGCGCCCCCGCCCGGTCAGCCGGGTCACGAGCCCCAGGACGATGGGCACCGCGAGCCAGGTCACGAACTGCGGCGACCCCACCTTGTTGAACACGATGAGCGCGGTCGTGAGCGCGAGCATGAGAGGCGGCAGCAGCTCGGTCGCCGGCACCCCGCGCCGGGTCGCGAACCACCCGAGCGCGAGCAGCGCCGCCGCCGCGATCGCCAGCAGGGGCGTCGTGATGCCCGCCGCCGCGACCGTTCCCGGGCCGATCACCTGGAAGGTCAGGATCGCCTGGTCGTAGTACACCAGGCTGCGCGTGGAGTGCGACGCGAACGCGTCCCACATCCAGAACGTCCCCACGATCGATTCGACCTGCAGGCCGCGTCCGGTCTGCTGCCCGATGAAGCTCAGGATGCGCGGCCCGGCCCCCAGCGCGAGCGGCACGACCGCGATCGCTAGCGACGCGATCGCCGCGGCGAGCGCGATCCGCCACCGGCTGCGGAGGGCCACCATGGCCGCCGCGATGAGCGCGGCCGGCCACACCTTGATCCAGGTGGCGACCGTCAGGAGCACGGCGGCCAGACGCGGGGCCGAGGCGAGCGCCAGAACCCCCATGATGGCGACCGGAACCGTGATCGAGTCGATGCGCCCGAGGGCCACCGGTCCGAGCAGGAGCAGGAACCCGAGCCACCACCACCCCGCGATCGCCAGCCGGCGGTCGCGGGACGCACCGGTCAGGGCGGCGAAGGCCACGGCATCCACCAGCATGACCATGCTCAGCCAGGTGCTCGCGTACAGGTCCGGACCGAGCACATGCGCCGCCAGCATGGGCACGAGCGCCAGGATCGGGTACACCCAGTCCAGGTCGATCCCGACCCAGAGCCCGGCATCGAGTCCGTTCTGCACCCAGTAGCGGTAGATGAGCGTGACATCGCCCAGCGGGAGGCCCGGCCCGTACAGCCCGAGCATCCCGAGCCAGAAGTGCACGAGGACGAAAGCGCTCCACAGCGGCACCGGATGGCTCGCCCACGCCATCGCCGACCGCCGGGTGCCGGCCGAAGGCGGCGCAGCATCCGTCATTGCTCCAGCGTACGGCGTCACGAAACGCAACCCGGACCGCCGGTGTCGCGGGCACGCATCAGAATGGGGACATGACACGTTCCCTGCTCCGCCGCACCGCCGCCGCCTCCGTCGCGGCCGCCGCAGCACTCGCGCTCGCCCTCACCGGCTGCCAGACCCCGTCCGACTCCGGCTCCGGGGGCGGCGACGGCTACGTCACCCCCGGCAAGATCACCATCGGAACGGGCGAGCCCGCGTACTACCCCTGGGTCATCGACGACGCCCCCGAGACCGGCGAGGGCTTCGAGGCCGCCATCGCCTACGCGGTGGCCGAGCAACTCGGTTTCGACAAGGACGACGTCGTCTGGGTGCGCACCACCTTCGACGAGGCCATCGCGCCGGGCCCGAAGGACTTCGACTTCAACCTGCAGCAGTTCTCGATCACGCCCGAGCGCGCCGAGAACATCGACTTCAGCTCGCCCTACTACGAGACCACCCAGGTCGTCGTGACGGTCGAGTCCTCCCCCGCGGCCGGCGCGAGCAGCATCGCCGACCTCAAGCCCCTGCTCATCGGCGCCCAGGTCGGCACGACGAGCTTCCAGGCCATCGAGAGCCAGATCGCACCCGACCAGGGCGCGCAGGCCTTCAACACCAACGACGACGCCAAGCTGGCCCTCGAGTCGGGCCAGGTGGACGCCATCGTGGTCGACCTGCCGACCGCGTTCTACCTGACGGGCGTCGAGCTCACGGGCGGCAAGCTCGTGGGTCAGCTGCCGGTCACCGGCGGCGGCGACCAGTTCGGCCTGGTGCTCGGCAAGGACAGCCCGCTGACCGCCGACGTCACGGCCGCGGTCGACGCGCTGCGCGAGAACGGCACCCTGCAGGCCATCGCCGACGAGTGGCTGGCCGACGCGGGGAGCGCACCCGTCCTGAAATAGGCCGACCCGCCGTAACCGGCTAGCCTCGCGGCATGACCATGGAAGGCCCGGCCCCGAGCTCCCTCGAGCTCGAACGCCGGGCCTTCCGGCGTCGCCAGAACACCCGGTCGGTTCTGATCGCAGCCCTCAGCACGGTCGTGTTCGCCGTGCTGGCGTGGTTCCTGATCGTCAACGCCCCCGGCTGGGAGCGCGTGCAGGCCAGCTTCTTCGACCCGGAGGTCGCGCTCGCCGCACTGCCGCGCGTGTGGGACGGCTTCCTGCTCAACATCCGCGTCCTGCTGTTCGCCGCGATCGGTGTGCTCGTGCTGAGCCTCGCGATCGCGGGCATCCGCACGCTGCGCGGCCCCGTCTTCTTCCCGCTGCGCGCCCTCGCCGCCGGCTACACCGATCTGTTCCGGGGGATGCCGCTCATCATCGTCCTGTACCTGGTCGGTTTCGGGGTGCCCGGTCTTCGATTCACCGAGGGGCGCATCCCCCTCGAGCTGCTGGGGACGATCGCCCTCGTGCTCACCTACTCGGCCTATGTGTCCGAGGTGTGGCGGGCCGGCATCGAGGCGGTGCACCCCTCGCAGCGCCTCGCAGCCCGCTCGCTCGGCTTGCGGCACGGGCAGGCGCTGCGGCTCGTGGTGCTGCCCCAGGCACTGCGCAAGGTCACGCCCGCGCTCATGAACGATTTCGTGGCCATGCAGAAGGACGTCGGCCTCATCTCGGTGCTCGGTGCGGTGGACGCCGTGCGGGCCGCCCAGATCGAGCAGTCGCACTACGCGAGCTTCACGCCCTTCGTCGTGGCCGGGCTGCTCTTCGTGCTGCTCGCGCTGCCGATGATCCGGTTCATCGACTGGTACACGGCGCGCCTCCGGCGCCGCGAGCAGATCGGGGAGGTGCTGTGAACACGGGCGCGCGGGCGGCCGAGGCGGAGAGCCCGGGTTCGATGCGCCCGGTCGTCCTGTCCGCCACGGACCTGCGCAAGAGCTACGGCGATCGCACCGTGCTCGACGGCATCTCGCTCGACCTGGCCGCGCACGAGGTCGTGGCCCTCATCGGCGCCTCCGGTTCGGGCAAGTCCACCCTGCTGCGCTGCCTGACCCTGCTCGAGCGCATCGACGACGGGCGCATCGTGCTGGGCGGCGCCGACATCTCCGACCCACGCGTCGACGCGGATGCGGTGCGTGCGCGGTTCGGGGTGGTCTTCCAGCACTACAACCTGTTCCCGCACCTCACGGTTCTTGACAACGTGACCCTTGGGCTTCGCAAGGTGCACCGCATGCCCCGGCGCACGGCCGAGGAGCGCGGGCTCACCCTCCTGGAGCGCATCGGGCTCGCCGACCTCGCGCGCCGGCATCCCGACCAGCTGTCCGGCGGGCAGCAGCAGCGCGTGGCGATCGTGCGCGCCATCGCGCCCGACCCCGAGGTGCTGCTCTTCGACGAGATCACGAGCGCCCTCGACCCCGAGCTCGTGGGCGAGGTGCTCGGGCTCGTGCGCGAGCTGGGTTCCGAGGGCGCGACCATCCTGATGGCGACGCACGAGATGGCCTTCGCGCGCGACGTCGCGCACCGCGTGCTCTTCCTCGACGCAGGCCGCATCGTCGAGGAGGGCCCGCCCGCGCAGCTCTTCGGGGCACCGCGCGAGGAGCGCACGCGCGAGTTCCTCGCCCGGCTCAGCGCGGGCTGAGCGGGGTCGGCGGCGCCGGCCGGGTCGGCGCGCCGGGTCAGCACGAGCCGGGTCAGCCGCGCAGCAGGTCCGCGATGACCGCGGGGAGAGCCGCGCACAGGTCCAGGACCGTGAACGGTCCACCCCCGCCTGCGCGCTCACCCGCCAGGCCGTGCAGGACGCACGCGGTCGCGGCCAGGCCGGCCACGGCATCCGGCTCGGCGTCGATGCGCGTGTGATGGGTGGCGAGCAGGGCACCCAGGATGCCGGCGAGCGCGTCGCCGCTCCCGGCCGTCGCGAGCCAGGTGGTCGGGGCCACGATCTCGTGACGAACGCCGTCCGGCGTCGCCACCAGGGTGCGATGCCCCTTGAGCAGCACCACGGCACCCGTCTCGCGTGCGGCACGCACGGCCGCCCCGGCCGGATCGGCGAGCACCTCGTCGCGCTCGCCGCCCAGCACGCGGGCCAGCTCCCCGGCATGCGGGGTCAGCACGGCGGGTCCGGTCGCGTCCGCGGCGAGGTCGAGAGCACCGCCGTCGATGACGACGGGAACCGGCTCAGCGAGCGCGGCGGCGAGCAGATCGGCCGTCGCGGCGTCGCGCTCGGCGGCGTCCTGACCCGATCCCAGGACCCACGCCTGCACCCGCCCGGTCGCGGTCACCGCCTCGGGGCGGCGCTGCAGCACGAGGCGTGCCGGCCGGCCGGGGCCGAGGTAGCGCACCATGCCGACCCCGGTGCGGAGGGCCGCCTCGACGCCCAGCACCGCGGCACCCGGGTAGCGCTCCGATCCGGTGATGAAGCCCAGCACACCGCGCGAGTACTTGTCGTCCTCGGGGGCGGGGACGGCGATCCGGTCCCGGGCATCGGAGGGGCCGAAGGCGCGCGGCGAGGCCGACCCGAGGTCAGGGCTTTCGCCGCGTGGCATCCTCCACCTCCCCGACCAGGATCTCGACGACGTCCTCGAGGAACAGCAGCCCGAGGGTCTCCCCCGTCGTCGCGTTGCGCACCCGCGCGACGTGGCTGGGCTCCTTCATGCGGCGATCGTCGGATGCCGGCGTGTTCGACGGCACCGCCTGCCCCGCCGCAGCCTGGCCCGCCGCAGCCTGGCCCGCCGCAGCCGCCGCCTCGGCATCGGAGCTCTCGCGCCGGAAGGGGAGGTTGCGCATGACGGCCAGCGCATCCTCGACCTGCGTGCCCGGAGTGAGCGGCACGAGCGAGCGGATGAGCCGGCGCGGGATGCGCTTGGAGCGCGCCGCCCCGGTAAGCCCGAGGACATCCTTGAGGTGCACATAGCCGACGATCTCGCCCGGCTCGTCGGCGATCGGATACCGGCTGAAGCCGTGCGCGGCGACCGCGGCCTCGAGGTCGGCCGGCGTCGCCTCCGGAGGGAGGGTCACGAGCGAGCCCAGCGGAACCATGACGTCGCTCACCTCCTTCTCGGTGAACTCGAAAGCGTTGGACAGCGTTCCGGTCGAATCGGTGATGACGCCCTCACGCGTCGAGGTGGCGACGATCGTCGCGACCTCCTCGTAGGTGAAGGCGCTCGTCGCCTCGCTCTTGGGCTCGACGCGGAACAGCCGCAGAACCCCGTTCGCCGTGGCGTTGAGCGCCACCACGATGGGCCGCAGCACGGTCGCCAGAGCGACGAGCGGGGTCGCCAGGATCAGGACCGCCCGGTCCGGCAGCGAGAACGAGAGGTTCTTGGGCACCATCTCGCCCAGGACGACATGCAGGAACGACACGACCACGAGCGTGATCGCGAACGCCACGGCGTCGACCGCCCCGACGGGAATGCCGGTGAGCTCGAGCGGACCCTGCAGCAGGTGATGGATGGCGGGCTCGCTCACGTTGAGGATCAGCAGCGAGCAGACGGTGATCCCCAATTGGCAGGTCGCGAGCATGAGCGTGGCGTGCTCCATGGCCCACAGGGCGGTCCGCGCGGCGCGGGATCCGGCCTCCGCACGCGGCTCGATCTGCGAGCGACGCGCCGCGAGCACCGCGAACTCCGCGCCCACGAAGAACGCGTTGGCCACCAGGAGCCCGGCCAGCCACGCCAGTCCCGCCCAGTCGCTCACGACGCGCCCCCGTCCGCGTCGCGCTCCCGGTCGCGCTCCCGGTCGGGCCGCGTGCCGGGTCTCGCGGCATCGGGCCTCGCGGCATCGGGTCTCGCGGCATCGGCGTCCGGCTCGGGCGCCGGCGTGAAGCGCACCCGGTCGATGCGCCGGCCGTCCATGCGCTCCACCCGGAAGACGCCGCCGTCCACCTCGACCGTGTCGCCCGGCTCGGCGATGCGGCCCAGCTCGGTCATGACCCAGCCGGCGACGGTCTCGTAGGGCCCGTCCTCCGGAATCTGGATGCGGGCCCGGTCGAGCAGTTCGTCGGGGCGCAGGGTGCCCGGGAACACCCAGGACCCGTCGCGCGTGTCCCGCCCGATGCCCGCGCGCGGCCGGTCGTGCTCGTCGTCGACCTCGCCGACCAGCTCCTCGACCAGGTCCTCGAGCGTCACGACCCCCGCCGTGCCCCCGTACTCGTCGAACACGCGCGCGAGCTGGTATCCGCGCCCGCGCAGCTTGCCCAGGAGCTGATCCAGCCGGATGCTCTCCGGCACTTCGATGAGCTCGGACTGCAGCGAGGTGACCGGCACGGCGGCGCGCCGCTCGACGGGAACGCTCACGGCCTGCTTGACGTGGACGATTCCGGTGAGGTCGTCGATGTCCTCGTCCATGACCGGGAAGCGCGAGAAGCCTGTGCGCCGGGCGAGGGCGATGACGTCCTCGGCCGTCGCGGTCCGTTCGACCGCCGTGACGCGCGGACGCGGCGTCATGACGTCGGCCGCGCTGTGATCCGAGAACGCGAGCGTCCGCCCCAGGAGCGTCGCAGTCTCGCGCGCGAGCGATTCGCGCGTGGCGGAGTGGCGCAGGAGGCTCTTGAGCTCGTCGGCCGTGCGCGCCGAGCTCAACTCCTCCTTAGGCTCGATCCCGACCGCCCGCAGGATCAGGTTGGCCGTGCTGTTGAGCAGCCACACGAACGGCCGGAACACCGTCGTGAACGCGATCTGGAACGGCATGACGATCTTGGCGATCTGCCGGGGAAGCGCGAGCGCGAAGTTCTTGGGCACGAGTTCGCCGATGATCATCGAGAGCAGGGTCGCGATGGCCACCGCGAGCACCGTCGACACGACGGGAACCGCCGCGCGCGGCAACCCGAGCGAGGCGAGCGGCGGGGCGAGGTAGCCGCTGAAGGCGGGTTCAAGGGTGAACCCGGCGAGCAGGGTCGTGAGAGTGATGCCCAACTGCGCGCTCGACAGATGGGTTGCGGTGGTCTTGAGCGCCCGGATGGTGGGCCCGAGCATGGTCTCGCCGCGGCCGCGCCGCGCCTCGAGGTCGGCGCGGTCGAGGTTGACCAGCGAGAACTCGCTCGCCACGAAGAGTCCGGTGCCGACGGTCAGGAGCAGGCCGGCGATGAGCAGCAGAAGCTCGGCAGACGGAGGGTCGTCCATATGTCCGCCGATTCTAGCGGGCGTTTCCGGTCGGCGTGACTACTCGGCTGCCTGCCGACCCCGGCCATCGGGCGCGGCTACCCCGCCGCCTTCGCGGCCGCCTTAGCCGCCTTCTTGGCCTCGCGCACGCGTGCGAGCGACTCGCGATCCACGATGTCGGCGACCGAACGGTACGAGCCCGCGCCTCACCGGGACGCGCCTCACCAGGAAACCGGCAGGGCTGTTGTCGAATTAGGGCACACCAAGGGCGTTATCCGTCGTAACCGTTGCGACGGTAGGTCTCCTCGATGTGAAAGTCGTGCTGGTGGGTAACTACTTCAGCGCGCCACTCGGTGAGGAGACGCTCGAACTCGTCCGAGTCCATCGCTTCCTCCTCGAACAGGTCGTACAACGATCGCGCGACCACTCGGCCGCTGCTGCTGACGATCTGCGTCGCGTTGCCCGAAGCGAGGGCCTCCCCCTCGGCTGCCTCCGACTGCAGCGCGGAGAGTGCACGATCGATCCAATACGTCGATAGTTCGTGATCCGGAGAGTTTCGTGGCGGCATGGAGGAGATGCTGTCCGAGAGTGCTTCGTTCCAGCCCGGACAATCGACGCCTAGATCAACGTCGATGCCACGACCCGGCCTGTGAACATAGGTCCAGTGCATGCGCTCATGGTCGCAGAAACAACCCGTCACCAGCTCACTGGAAGCGCCTTGCCCTCCTCGTAGCCCGCCGCGCTCTGCACCCCCACCGTGGCACGCTCGTGGAACGCCTCGAGCGTGTCGGCGCCTGCGTAGGTGAACGAGCTGCGCACCCCGGCGGTGATCATGTCGAGCAGATCCTCGAGCGAGGGCCGCAGCGGGTCCAGGTAGATGCGCGAACTGGAGATGCCCTCGGCAAACAGCTCGCGCCGCGCCAGCTCGTACGGGTCGAGCCCGCCGAACCGCGCATGCACCGCCTTGGTGGAGGCCATGCCCCAGCTCTGCTTGAAGACCCGCCCGTCCTCGTCGGTCTCCAGTTCGCCCGGCGCCTCGATGGTCCCGGCGAACCAGGAACCGATCATGACGGATGCGGCACCCGCCGCGAGCGCGAGAGCGACGTCCCTGGGGTAGCGGACCCCGCCATCCGCCCAGACGTGCACGCCCTCCTCGCGGGCGGCGTTGGCGGCGTCGAGCACGGCCGAGAACTGCGGGCGGCCCACGGCTGTCATCATGCGGGTCGTGCACATGGCGCCCGGCCCGACTCCGACTTTCACGATGCTCGCGCCGGCTCCCGCGAGGTCGTGCACGCCCTCCGGCGTCACGACGTTGCCGGCCACGAGCGGCAGCCCCAGCTGCAGCCCGGACACGGCCTCGAGCGCGCGGAGCATGCCCTCCTGGTGACCGTGCGCGGTGTCCAGGACGATGACGTCCGCACCCGCATCGGCCAGCGCCCGGGCACGCGCCGCCGGGTCGCCGTTGATGCCGACCGCGACCGCGACCTGCAACCGCCCTGCCCCGTCGAGCGCGGGAGCGTAGATCGTTCCCCGGAGCGCGCTCGTGCGGCTCGTGAAGCCACCCGCGGCGACACGCGCGTACTCGTGGCCGCCCGCGACCAGGGCATCGAAGGCGTCGCGCGCGTCCAGGACGTCCAGGACCGGCAGTGCCCCGGCATCCACCCCTGCCAGCCGCGGGTCGCCGGGGGCGGGCTCGTCGTCCCAGACCGGCGACGATCTCTTGACGTGTTCGATGGCGGCGATCGCGTCATCGGTCGAGAGATCCTGAGGCAGGACGCCCAGCCCGCCGCGGCGCGCGAGGGTCGCGGCCAGGCGGGGGCCGGTGACCGAGTTCATGTTCGCCGCGACGATGGGAATGGTCGCACCCGTGCCGTCGCCCGGGGTCAGGTCCACATCGAGCCGGCTCGTGACCCCGGAGCGCCCCGGGACCAGGAACACATCGGAGTAGGTCAGATCGTGCGGTGGCACGGGCGTGGAGAAGCGCATGCCTCCACGGTACGGGCAAGAACGGGGGTTTTTCCGGCTCGGGCGCCGCGGGCATGCCCGCTCCTCTCAGGCTGAGTGCATAAGCTTGGAGCCAGTGCACAGCACCCAGCACCAGTGGATCAGAGAGTGGGCGATACAGCCGTGTCCAATCCCGTGACCGGAACGGTTCCCGACGACGGGAACTCCGGCGAGTTCGGCGCCAACGAGTGGCTCGTCGACGAGATGTACGAGCGCTACCTGGTCGACAAGAACTCGGTCGATCAGAGCTGGTGGCCCGTCCTCGAGGCGTATCGCCCGGTGACGGAGCAGACGCCGGGCGAGGCGGCGGCGGCCGAGGCGCCTGCAGCCGTTCCCGCGGCAGCCGAGGCTCCCGCAGCGGCCGAGGCTCCGGCAGCGACCGAGGCTCCCGCCCCCGAAGCACAGGCCCCAGTGACGCAGGCCCCCGAGGCTCCGGCCGCGACCGAGCCGCCCACCACGACCGGCGCGACCCCGATCGCGCGCACCACGTCCGCTCCGGCCAAGCCCCAGCCCATCCCGGCGCAGGCGCCGCAGACCGCGAGCATGCCCGTCGTGGAGGGCGAGGAGCCGGCCCCCGACGAGGACGTCGTGACGGCCCTCAAGGGCATGAGCAAGACCCTGGCGACCAACATGGACGCGAGCCTGACCGTCCCGACCGCGACCAGCGTGCGGACCATCCCGGCCAAGCTCATGATCGACAACCGCATCGTCATCAACAACCACCTCAAGCGCGCCCGCGGCGGCAAGGTGTCGTTCACGCACCTCATCGCGTGGGCCATGGTGCAGGTGCTCAAGGACTTCCCGAGCCAGAACGTCTACTATGACGAGCCCGACGGCAAGCCCAGCGTGGTCGCGCCCGCGCACATCAATCTGGGCATCGCGATCGACCTGCCCAAGCCGGACGGCACGCGCTCGCTCATGGTGCCCGGCATCAAGCGCGCCGACACCATGACCTTCGGCGAGTTCCTGACCGCCTACGAGGACGTGGTGGCCCGCGCCCGCGCGAACAAGCTCACGGCCGCCGACTTCCAGGGCATCACGATCTCGCTCACCAACCCGGGCGGCATCGGCACCGAGCACTCGGTCCCGCGGCTCATGAAGGGCCAGGGCTGCATCATCGGCGCGGGCGCGCTCGAGTACCCGGCGGCGTTCCAAGGCGCGAGCCCCAAGACGCTCGCCGAGCTGGGCATCGGCAAGACCATCACCCTCACGAGCACCTACGACCACCGTGTCATCCAGGGCGCGGGCTCGGGCGAGTTCCTCAAGCGCGTGCACGAGCTGCTCACCGGCGAGAACGCGTTCTACGAGGGCATCTTCGCGGCCCTGCGCATCCCCTACGACCCGATCCACTGGGCCGAGGACATCAACGTCGACATCTCGTCGCGCATCGACAAGACCGCGCGCGTGCAAGAGCTCATCAACGCGTTCCGCGTGCGCGGGCACCTCATGGCCGACATCGACCCGCTCGAGTACGTGCAGCGCTCCCACCCCGACCTCGACATCGCCAGCCACGGCCTCACCTTCTGGGACCTGGACCGCGAGTTCGTGGTCGGCGGCTTCGCCGGCAAGCGCACCGCGCTGCTGCGCGAGGTCCTCGGTGTGCTGCGCGACTCGTACTGCCGCACGGTCGGCATCGAGTACATGCACATCCAGGACCCGGCGCAGCGCGCCTGGTTCCAGGAGCGACTCGAGCAGCCCTACGAGAAGCCCACCAAGGCCGAGCAACTGCGCATCCTCTCCAAGCTCAACGAGGCCGAGGCGTTCGAGACCTTCCTGCAGACCAAGTACGTCGGCCAGAAGCGCTTCAGCCTCGAGGGCGGCGAGTCCACGATCGCGCTGCTGGACGAGATCCTCCAGGGCGCCGCCGAGAACGGCCTCGCCGAGGTCGCGATCGGCATGGCCCACCGCGGCCGGCTCAACGTGCTGACCAACATCGCCGGCAAGACCTACGGTCAGATCTTCCGCGAGTTCGAGGGCACCCAGGACCCGAAGACCGTGCAGGGATCGGGCGACGTCAAGTACCACCTGGGCACCGAGGGCACCTTCACCTCGATGTCCGGCAAGCAGATCCCGGTGTACCTGGCCGCGAACCCCTCGCACCTGGAGGCGGTCAACGGCGTGCTCGAGGGCATCGTGCGCGCCAAGCAGGACCGCACCGGTGACGGCGAGTACGGCGTCATGCCGATCCTGGTGCACGGCGATGCGTCGTTCTCGGGTCAGGGTGTGGTCGTCGAGACCATCCAGATGTCTCAGCTGCGCGCCTACAAGACCGGCGGCACCGTGCACGTCGTCATCAACAACCAGGTGGGCTTCACCACGCCGCCGTCCGAGGCGCACTCCTCGGTGTACGCGACCGACGTGGCCAAGACCATCCAGGCACCGGTCTTCCACGTCAACGGGGACGACCCCGAGGCGGTCACCCGGGTGGCCGAGCACGCGTTCGCCTACCGCCAGCAGTTCAAGCGGGATGTCGTGATCGACCTGGTCTGCTACCGGCGCCGTGGACACAACGAGGGCGACGATCCGTCGATGACGCAGCCGCTCATGTACAACCTCATCGAGGCCAAGCGCAGCGTCCGCACCCTGTACACGGAGGCCCTGGTCGGTCGCGGCGACCTCACCCAGGAGGAGTACGAGGCCGCGCACAAGGACTTCCAGGAGCGCCTGGAGCGCGCCTTCGCCGAGACGCACGCCGCGCAGACCGGCGCCATGCCGATCGTCTCCGAGGGCTCCGCCGACGACAAGGGCGAAGCGGTCTCGGTCGCCTCGCTCGACAAGCCCGCGGCCCAGCAGGCCGACGCCACCGCGGTGAGCGGGGAGCCGGAGTCCACCGCCATCGACCCGAGCGTCGTCGCGCTCATCGGCGACGCGCACGACAACCCGCCGGCCGGGTTCACGGTGCACCCGAAGCTGCAGCAGCTCATCCGCAAGCGCTTCGAGATGACGCGCAACGGCTCGATCGACTGGGGCATGGGCGAGCTGCTCGCCCTCGGCTCGCTTCTGCTGGAGGGCACACCCGTGCGCATGGCGGGCCAGGACTCGCGGCGCGGGACCTTCGTGTCGCGGCACGCCGTCTTCCACGACCGCGAGAACGGCCAGGAGTGGCTGCCCCTGGCGAACCTGTCCGAGAGCCAGGCGCGCTTCGCGATCTACGACTCGCTGCTGAGCGAGTACGCGGCACTCGCTTTCGAGTACGGCTACTCGGTCGAGCGCCCCGACGCGCTCGTGCTCTGGGAGGCCCAGTTCGGCGACTTCGCCAACGGCGCCCAGACCGTCATCGACGAGTTCATCTCCAGCGCCGAGCAGAAGTGGGGCCAGCGCTCGAGCGTGGTCATGCTGCTGCCGCACGGCTACGAGGGCCAGGGACCCGACCACTCCTCGGCGCGCATCGAGCGCTACCTGCAGCTCGCCGCCGAGGACAACATGACGATCGCCCGGCCGTCGACCCCGGCCTCCTACGCGCATCTGCTGCGCCGGCAGGCCTACGCGCGACCGCGACGACCGCTCATCGTGTTCACCCCCAAGTCGATGCTGCGTCTCAAGGGCGCCACGAGCGAGGTCGCAGACTTCACGAGCGGACGTTTCGAGCCCGTGCTCGACGACGCGCGCATCCAGGACCCCGCCACGGTGCGGCGCGTGCTGCTGCACTCGGGCAAGCTGCACTACGACCTGCTGACCGAACTCGAGAAACGCGACGACGCGAACGCGTTCGCGCTCGTGCGGGTCGAGCAGTACTACCCGCTGCCGGTCGACGGACTGAACGCGGCGCTGGCCCGCTACCCGCAGGCCGAGCTGGTCTGGGTGCAGGACGAGCCGGAGAACCAGGGCGCGTGGCCGTTCGTCAACCAGGAGTTCGTCAAGCACCTGTCGGGACGCACGATCCGCGTGGTGTCGCGCCCGGCATCCGCGTCGCCCGCCGCCGGTTCGACGAAGGTCAGCAACGCGCAGCAGGTCACGCTGCTGGCCGAGGCGCTGGCGCTGTAGCCCCGGCTATCCGAGAATCTGGAGAATCGCGGCGCGCAGTTCGGGCGGCGCGGTCTCCTGGCAGGCGCGCTGCACCTTCTGGGTGAGGGTGAGCCCGACGAGGTGCTCGCTCGTGCAGTCCTCGCAGTTCTCGAGGTGCTCGGTGATGTCGCGGAAGTCCTCGTGGCTGAGCTCGCGGTGCAGATACTCCTCGAGCTCGGCCTTGGCCTTCTCGCAGCCGCAGTCGCTCATCGCTGATCGGTCATTTCGTGCTCCCGGGTGTGGCGGGCTCCGGGGCGACGATGCCCCGCTCCCGTGCGTATTCGGCGAGGAGGCCGCGCAACAGCCGGCGACCGCGGTGCAGCCGGCTCATGACGGTCCCGACGGGTGTCTTCATGATGTCCGCGATCTCCTGGTAGGAGAAGCCCTCCACATCGGCCAGGTAGACCGCGAGGCGGAAGTCCTCGGGGATGGACTGCAGCGCCTCCTTGACGTCGCTGTCCGGTAGGTGGTCGATCGCCTCCGCCTCGGCCGACTGCGTCGTCCGGCCCAGCGTCAGCGACTCGGCCGAACCGAGCTGCCAGTCCTCGAGGTCGTCGATCGCGCCCTGGTAGGGCTGACGCTGGTTCTTGCGGTAGCTGTTGATGAACGTGTTGGTGAGGATGCGGTACAGCCACGCCTTGAGGTTGGTGCCCTGCTCGAACCCGCCGAACGCCGCATAGGCCTTCGCATAGGTCTCCTGCACGAGGTCTCCGGCGTCCGACGGGTTGCGCGTCATGCGCATGGCGGCCGCGTAGAGCTGATCCATGAAGGGGATCGCCTGTTCCTCGAAGAGGGCCCGGAGGTCTCCGGCGGGCTTGTCAGTCATCGCCGACGAGTCTAGTTGGGCACCCCTGCCGAGGAGCGGCCGGACGCCTCGACCGGCGGGCGGGACGGCGAGCGGGAGCACGCGGGGGCGCTCGAGCAGGGCGGCTGGCATACCCTTGACAACCGATGGGGCTCTCACGCTATTCCGACCGCGACGCGGACATCCTGGGCGATCGCGAAACGCCCGGCCCGACCGACCCCGGCGCCTGGGTGGCGCCCGTCGCAGGCGGCCCCCTGGCCGCGCGGCTCGCGCTTCCGGGGTCGAAGAGCATGACGAATCGCGAGCTGGTGCTGTCCGCACTGGCCGAGCGGCCATCCGTTCTGCACCGCCCGCTGCGTGCCCGCGACACCGACCTCTGCGCCGAGGCACTGCGCGCCCTCGGAACCGGCATCGTCGAGCAGAACACCGAGGACGGTCCCGCCTGGGTCATCGAGCCCGGCGAGCTCACCGGCGGGGCGTCCATCGAGGCCGGTCTGGCCGGCACGGTCATGCGCTTCATCCCCCCGGTCGCCGCGCTCGCGCTCGGACCGGTCGCGATCGACGGAGACCCGCACGCACGCGCGCGTCCCATGCGTACGACGATCCAGGCGCTGCGCGATCTCGGGGTCGAGGTCGCCGACGACGGGCGCCGGACCATGCCGTTCACGGTGCACGGGACGGGACGGGTCGAGGGCGGCGAGCTCGCGATCGACGCGTCCGCGTCCAGCCAATTCGTCTCGGGCCTGCTGCTCGCGGCACCGCGGTTCGAACGCGGTCTGACCCTGCGTCACACGGGCGAGCGCCTGCCGAGCATGCCGCACATCGAGATGACGACGGCGGCGCTCGCCAGGCGCGGGGTCGTCGTGCAGACCCCCGAGCCCGGAATCTGGGTCGTCCCGCACGCGCCCATCGCGGGGGCGGGTCTTCGCATCGAGCCGGACCTGTCCAACGCCGCGCCCTTCCTGGCCGCCGCGCTCATCGCGGGTGGGACCGTCACCGTCGAGGACTGGCCCGACGCCACGACGCAGGTGGGCGCGCGGCTGGCCGAACTGCTCCCCCGCTATGGCGCGAGCATCCGCCGAGAGCCCCCCTCACCCGGCCGGGACGGCTCGGCGGGGGCGCTGACCGTGGATGGCGGGGCCGGCCTCCTGGGCGGCGAACGCATTCCGGGGGTCGACCTCGATCTCGGGGATGCGGGCGAGCTCGCCCCCACGTTCGCGGCGCTGGGGGCCCTCGCGGCATCCCCGGGACGCATCACGGGCATCGCCCACCTGCGCGGGCACGAGACCGACCGGCTCGCCGCACTCGCGGCCGAGCTCACCGCGATCGGTGCTCACGTGACCGAACTCGAGGACGGGCTGGCGTTCGAGCCGGTCGACCCGTCCTCGCTGCACGGCGGGCCGTGGCGCAGCTACGCGGATCACCGCATGGCGACCACGGGGGCGCTGGTCGGGCTCGCCGTCCCGGGTGTCGAGATCGACGACATCGCCACGACCGGCAAGACCCTGCCCGAGTTCCCGCAGCTGTGGGCGGCCATGCTGCGCGGGCCCGAGACGAGCTGGATCGCGCTGTGAGACGCGTGGAGGCGCGCGAGACCCGGGTGGGACCCGGCGTGAGGCGCGTTCCGTGAGGCGCCGGGCATGAGCTGGCTGCCGCCCGGCGACGACGACGAGCGCGAGTTCGGCGAATGGGACGAGCAGGACGCCCGCGTCCGGCCCAACCCCAAGGGCAACCGCCCGCGCACCAAGACGCGACCCGAGCACGAGGACGCGGTCGTCGGCAGGGTGCTCTCGGTCGATCGCGGGCGCTACACCGTGCTGCTGGGCGAGGTCGAGCTCGCCGAGCGCGCTCCCGCGGAGAACAGCCCCGCCGGTGTCGCGTCGGCTGAGGACGAGCCCGGCGAGCGCGTCGTCGTCTGCACCCGGGCGCGCGAGCTGCGCGATCAGGCGATCGTGACGGGCGACCGGGTGGATGTCGTGGGCGACACGAGCGGCGCCGAGGGCTCCCTGGCGCGCATCGTCCGCATCCGTCCGCGGGTCACCCTGCTGCGGCGCAGTGCGGACGACACCGACGCGGTCGAGCGCGTCATCGTGGCCAACGCCGATCAGCTCATGATCGTCATCGCGGCCGCGAACCCGGAGCCCAGGCCCCGGCTCGTGGACCGCTACCTGGTGGCGGCCTACGACGCCGGGATCGACCCGCTGCTCGTGGTGACCAAGACCGACCTGGCCGACCCGGCCGAGTTCCTGGCCGGTTTCGCGGGGCTCGACATCCCGGTCGTGACGAGCGCGCGCGACTCGGTTCCCGTAGGGACCCTCGCTCCCCTGCTGGCCGGGCGCACGACCGTCGCGGTCGGGCACTCCGGCGTGGGCAAGTCGACGCTCGTGAACGCGCTCGTGCCGGGCACCGACCGGGCCGTGGGCGACGTCAACGAGGTGACCGGGCGCGGGCGGCACACCTCGTCCTCGACGGTTTCGCTGCGCGTTCCGACCGGCGGCTGGATCATCGACACCCCGGGCGTGCGCTCGTTCGGGCTCGGGCACGTCGACCCGGCGAACGTTCTCAAGGCCTTCACCGATCTGGCCGAGGTCGCCCAGGAGTGTCCGCGCGACTGCTCGCACCGGGAGGACGCCCCGGACTGCGCACTCGACGATGCGGTCGCCGACGGCCGGCTCGACGCGGACCGCGTGGACTCGCTGCGGCGCCTGCTGGACAGCCTGGCTGGATAGCCTGGCATCGTGACCCCACCCCCTGACACCGGCGCCCCCGCTGCCCGCCCGGGCGACCAGCCCACCCTCGCCGACGACCTCGCGGTCGCCCTCACCCTCGCGCACGAGGCGGATCTCATCGCGATCGACCGATACCGCGCGCAGGACCTGGACGTGCAGCTCAAGCCGGACCGCACTCAGGTGACCGACGCCGACACGCGCGTCGAGCGGACGATCCGCGAGCACCTGGCGCAGGCCCGGCCCGCCGACGCCGTCCTGGGCGAGGAACTGGGCGGCGGAGACGCGCACGCGCCGGGCCGCCAGTGGATCGTCGACCCCATCGACGGCACCAGCAACTTCGTGCGGGGTGTCCCGATCTGGGGTCTGCTGCTCGCCCTGGCGATCGACGGCGTCCCGCAGGTCGGCGTCGTGAGCGCGCCTGCGCTCGGGCGGCGCTGGTGGGCGGCGACCGGGCACGGCGCCTGGGTGGAGGAATCCGGCGGACCCGCCCGTCGCATCCGGGTCAGCGCCGTCTCGGAACTCGCGGATGCCACGCTCAGCTACAACAGCATTCAGCAGTGGGATGGGGCGGGCCGGCTCGACCAGCTCGTCGCGCTGAGCAGGCGGGTGGGCCGCACGCGCGCGTTCGGGGACCTGTGGTCGTACATGCTGCTTGCCGAGGGCGCGATCGACATCGCCGGGGAGTTCGACCTCAAGCCGTGGGATCTGGCCGCCCTCATCCCGATCGTCCGCGAGGCCGGCGGGACCGTCACGAACGTCGACGGAGGCGAACGCCTGGACGCGGGAAGCGTCATCGCGACCAACGGCGTCCTGCACAACCAGGTTCTGGATTCGCTTCCCGACCTATAGGCTTGTGGCCGCCCAGCCGCAGCCGGGCACCCTTCGCGCAGACACTGGAGGCTCGCATGATCTCGACCGACTCGAAGTTCTGGGTGCGCGCACTCAGCGTCACCGCCATCGCCGCCGCGGGCCTCGTGCTCTCGGGCTGCAGCCTGCTCTCGCAGGTGACCGGGGGCGGCGCGGCCGGCACCGGCAACGACGACACCTCGGAGGGCACCGAGGACGACGTCTTCTCGCTCGTCCCCGGGGACTGCTTCAACGAGGAGACCAACGCCGACACGATCTCGACGGTCGACATCGTCGAGTGCAGCGTTCCGCACAAGTGGGAGGCCTTCGAGTCGATCATCATGAACGACGCGACGTACCCCGGCGAGGAGACGACCCAGGCCCAGGCGGACGACGCGTGCAACGACCCGTTCACCGCCTACGTGGGTCTGGGCTGGGACGAGTCGATCTACGACTACAGCTTCTACTACCCGACCGAGGACACCTGGAACGACCCCACCCTGCAGGACCGCGAGATCCTGTGCCTCGCCTTCGCGGATGACGAGAGCATGATCACCGGCTCCATCAAGGGCGCCAACAAGTAGTACACCGACACGAAACGGCGCCGGATCCCCAAGGGGGTTCGGCGCCGTTTCGTGTCGGCACCCCACAGCGCGTGATGAGCCCGATGGTGGAGATGGGGGGAATTGAACCCCCGTCCATCGCTGTGATCCTGCGCCTTCTCCGGGCGCAGCTCGTAAAGGCGTTCTACTCGGCTCCGACCTTTGCCACGAGCATCTAGGTCGACGAGCCCAGTCTCAGTGCAAGTCCCGCGCGGCCCTGAGACGCGACCGCGCAGCGAGTCCTCTGGATGACGCCAGGATCCGGGTCGAGGACGACCCCGGGCTGACGGACGTTATATGCGCTCGCGCTTACGCAGCGAGGGCAACGTCGGTGCGCTTGTAATTGGCACCTATGGTTTGCAGAGATCGTTTACGAGATAACCCTGCATCCTCGGCCCGCTTCTCGCAGTTTCGCAGGCGATGTCGAAACCGATCATCCCCATGGTCCGCTCGTTCCCGGTCTCGAGGACGGAACGTCTCGAGACGGAACGGCGAGGGCCGTCATCACGCGCTGTGGAGTTGCCAAGCCGGACGGGTGAGTGAACCAGTCCAGCAGACCAGTTTACCCCGCGGCCTGTGACAATGTCATCATGACTGCCACCATCACCGTCCGGGGTTCGCACACCGCATTGTTCGACGCGGAGCGCGCCACTCTCAGCCTCTCCGCCGGGTTCCAGGGACCCGATCGCAAGGACGTCTTCGCCCGGGCGACGAGCCTCGCCGCCGAGATCGCGGCGCTCATCACGCCGCACCTCGACGCCGACGCCGGCCCGGTGACCCGCTGGGCGGCCGACCGGGTGCACGTGTGGTCGGAGCGCCCGTGGAACACCGAGGGCAAGCGCCTCCCGCTCGTGTACCACGCCTCGCTCGGGGCCCGCGCCGAGTTCAGCGACTTCGACGTGCTCGGTCGCGTGATCGAGCAGCTCGCGGTCGTGGAGGGGGTCACGATCGGCGGCATCGACTGGGATCTCACCCGGGCACGCCGGGACGAGCTGACCGAGGAGGTGCGCGTGGCGGCCGTCGCGGACGCGGTGCGCAAGGCCGGCGCGTACGCCCAGGCGGCGGGACTCGGCAGCCCCGCGGTCACGGCCGTCGCCGATCCGGGGATGCTGGGCGACAGCTCCTCGGGGGACAGCGCACCCCAGTATGAGCGTGCCATGTTCGCCGCGCGAGGGGCCGCGGATTCCGGGGGTGCGCCCCTGACCCTCACGCCCGAACAGATCCAGTTGTCCTGCAGCGTGGACGCACGCTTCACGGCGTAGCGCGCGGGACGAACGCGACGCGCGCGAGGCCTGCGCGACGGCGTCAGTACACCCCGAAGATCACGGTCGCGACTCCGACCAGGAACGCGACCGCGCCCCCACCGGCGGTGAGCGCCATGACGCGCAGGCGCGCGGTCGCGCTCGCGACCCCTAGCAGCAGAAGCGCCACGGCGAAGATGACCGAGACGATCGTCATGGTGTAGGCCCGCTCGTCCAGCGCCTGGGATGAGCGATACGCGAGCGCCGACACCTGGTTGTACGACTGGGACGGGGCGTAGGTGAGCGACTCGTACTCGGGGGTGTTGAACGGGACGGCGTCCAGCGGATACCCCGCCTCGCGCCACGCGGCGAAGCCCTCCGCGAGCGGCTGGGACGCGGCCGCGACGATGAGGTCCTGCTCCGCCTCCAGCTCTTCGGTGCGCTCCGGGTAGAACGACATCTCGGCGTAGAGCGCGATGGCGTCGAAGAGCCTCTGGAAGTCGTCGCCCGAGACGATCTCGGTCTCCAGGTACAGCGACAGGTTGCGGTCGCGCGCCTGCTGCGAGATCGAGGCCAGGTCCCCGGCCTGCTGGCTCCACTGGGACGCCTGATACGCCCCGGCCGCGGTCGCGACCGAGACCAGGCCCAGCAGGACGGCGGTGACCACCTCGATGACGCCGCGTGCCCGCTCGTCGCGGGTGCGCGATCCGCGTCGGGTGGTCGTGGCGGCCATCAGTACGCCGTCGCCATCATGACGAGCGTGACGAGGAATGCGAAGGTTCCCATCGCCAGGCACACGAAGCGTGCGGTGCGCAACCGGTTGATGCCCGCGACGCCGAGGAGGAACAGGGCGAGCGCGTTGATGAGCGAGGCCTGCGTGAAGACGGTGGCCTTGGCCTCGAGCGCGTCCTTGAACGACCCGGCCACGGCCGACGCGATCGTGTAGGCGTCGGCGTCGCCCCGCAGCTGCACCAGGTAGAGCGGGTTGCTGGTCGGATTCTCGTCGGCCGGGAAGCCGTCCTTGCGCCAGGTCTGGAACGACGATTGGAGGCCCGCATCGGAGACGATGCGCCCAAGCTGGTTGCTGACCATGGTCTCGTAGTAGGCGGCGGCCAGGTAGTCGTCGGATGCGGTGGCCTCATCCTGCAGCAGGGCGTAGCGCCTCGCCTCCAGGATCGATTCGGTGTCGAGCCGCGAGTCGTACTGCCAGGCGACGCCCCGGATGATGGCCGCATCCCGCGCGTCGGAGGACGAGTCGCCGTACCAGGCCGCCTGCCTGCTCCAGGTGCTCGCCTGCCAGGCACCCAGTGCGGTCGTGAGTGACACGATGCCCAGCAGGATCGCCGTCAGGACTCCCAGTGCGACCGACCGGACGGGGGCAGGAGCCGCCGGTTCCGCCGTCGGCACTTCGCTCGCATCCGCGTCGCTCACATCCGATACGGTAGCGCTGTGAGCGACACCCCGGCGACCGCGGCGCCACCCGAATCTCCGGTGGATGCCGCCCCTGCGCGCGGATTCAATCAGCTTCCGGCGTGGCTGCGCATCGGCGTGATCGCGGCTGCCACCGCGGTGGTCGCGCTCATCATCGCGGTGATCATCCGGATCGTGCTGCAGACCCCGATCATCCCGACCGGCCCGACCGCCGCGGAGGACCTCGTACCCGGGGCGTGCCTGCTCGAGGGCGGGGTCGCCGAGACCTACACGGTCGTGACCTGCTCGACCCCGCACCAGCAGCAGGTGGTGGCCGAAGTCGACCTCACCTTCCCCGACGTGACCTACACGGCCGACCAGTCGCTCGCGATCTACGCGGGCTACACCTGCGACCGGCTCCTGGAGTACCGGCTGTTCCTGCCGCGCGAACTCGTCAAACCCGACTACGTCATGACGGCCCTGTCGCCCCCCACGCTCGAGCAGTACAACGCCGGCGACGCCTCGACCCTGTGCTCGATCTCGGACGACCCGGACCGCCCCGAAGCCGGCGGA
This sequence comes from Microbacteriaceae bacterium, assembly GCA_019638805.1. Classification (GTDB taxonomy): domain Bacteria; phylum Actinomycetota; class Actinomycetes; order Actinomycetales; family Microbacteriaceae; genus JBDSKH01. Next base: position 408,731 of record JAHBTA010000002.1, read on the forward strand.
GGCGCACAAGACCTCACGGGCGACCTGTACCGACCCATCCCGCAGTAGCGGGCGCCGCATCCCGAGCAGCGGGCGCCACGTCCCGATCGGGGCGGCTGGCGGGCGCTACTCCCCCAGGTGCCGGCGCGAGGCCATGGCGCGCTGCGCCTCCCGGGTGTCCTGTCTCTCCCGCAGCGCCTGGCGCTTGTCGTAGTCGCGCTTGCCCTTGGCCACGGCGAGCTCGACCTTGGCCCGGCCGTCACTGAAGTAGATGCTGAGCGGCACGAGGGTGTAGCCGCCCTCCTTGGTCTTGTGCGAGATCTTGATGATCTGCGCCTTGTGCAGCAGCAGCTTGCGCTTGCGCCGCGGGGCGTGGTTGTTCCAGGTGCCCTCGGTGTACTCGGGGATGTGCACGGCATCCAGCCAGAGCTCGCCGCCGTCGATGTACGCGTACCCGTCGACGAGCGATGCGCGCCCCTCGCGCAGGGACTTCACCTCGGTGCCCTGCAGCACGATCCCGGCCTCGTAGGTGTCCTCGATCGTGTAGTCGTGACGGGCCTTGCGGTTCGTGGCGACGACCTTCTGGCCCTTCTCGCGAGGCACGGCGGACTCCTGGGGTGATGGGTGCGCACGACGACGCACGGTGAAGAATGGATGCGGTGCCCGGCTGGGCAGCGCACCAGTCTAACCGCAGGGTGCGGCTCCCGATCCCGGCTCTGCTCAGACCTTGAGATACCGCCGGATCGCCACGCCCGCCGACACCGCGGCGAGCAGGGCCCCGGCCAGGAGCAGCACGGGCACCACGATGAGGGCGTCCTTGAGGTCGATGAGCGCCGTTCCGGGGAGCGCCGACGACAGGTAGCCCTGCACGAAGAACTGCACGAGCACGACGATGAGTCCGCCCGCCAGGAGTGCCCCGATGAGCGCGGCGAGCACGCCCTCGAGGATGAACGGCGTCTGGATGAAGCGGTTCGACGCCCCGACCAGCCGCATGATCCCGAGTTCTCGTCGGCGCGAGAAGGCGCTCAACCGGATCGTCGTCGCGATGAGCAGAACGGCGGCGACGAGCATGAGCGCCGCGATGCAGATGGCCGTGAAGGTGGCCGCGTTCATGATCGCGAAAATGGGTTCGAGCAGGCCGCGCTGATCCGAGACCGACTCGACCCCCGGCATCCCGGTGATCTGGTCGATGATGATCTCAGCCTGATTCGGGTCGACCAGGTTGATGCGGAACGACTCGTTGAGGATGTCGGGTGTGACCAGCTGCGCGGCGGTCGTGCCCTCGAACTGGTCGAGGAAGTTCTGGTACGCCTGGTCGCGGTCCTCGAACTCGACCTTCTTGATGTAGGGGCTCAGGGTGGGACCCTCGAGCTCGTCCTGCACGGCCTTCTTCTGCGACTCGGTCGCCTCGGTCTCGTTGCAGTTGGACTCGGTGTCGTAGTCCGAGCACAGGTAGACCGCCACCTGTGCGCGGTCGTACCAGTAGCCCTTGGTCTGCTGGATCTGCCCCTGCAGGAGCATCGCGGCACCGAAGAAGGTGAGCGAGATGAAGGTGACCAGGATCACCGACACGACCATCGAGAGGTTACGCCGGAATCCCTGGCCCACCTCGCTGAGGATGAGCCCGAGCCTCATCGGCTCCTCCCGGGCTCGTTGAGCGGGGGCGGCACCAGCGGGGTGGGTGCGAGGGGGGTGGGCTCGACGTCGGGGAGCGCCTCATCGGTGCGGGGGACGACGCGGGCGACCGGCTGCTGAACCGGAGGCGCCGTCGCGGCACGGACGACCTCGGGTTCGACCTCGGTGATGGTGCCCGTGACCGGGGCGTCGGCCGCGGGAGGTGCGGCCGGTGCGACGACCGGGGTGGCCGGAGCCTGTGCGGCCGGAGCCTGCACCACGGGAGCCTCCGCGACGGAAGTCTGCGCCGTGGCGGGCTGCCGCATGACCGGGACCGCCTGCGTCTGGTAGCCACCGCCGCGCTCGTCGCGCACGACCTGGCCGCTCACCAGCTCGATCACGCGGCGCTGCATCTGATCGACGATGCCGACGTCGTGCGTGGCCATGAGCACGGTCGTGCCGTTGGCGTTGATCGCCGACAGCAATTGCATGATGCCTGCGCTCGTGTTCGGGTCGAGGTTTCCGGTGGGCTCGTCGGCGAGCAGGATCGCCGGCTTGTTGACGACGGCACGCGCCATCGCGACGCGCTGCTGCTCGCCGCCCGAGAGCTCGTGCGGGAATCGCTGCTGCTTGCCCGCCAGCCCGACCATCTTGAGCACGTCGGGCACGGCCTCCTGGATGAAGCCCTTGCTCTTCCCGATCACCTGCAGCGCGAACGCCACGTTGTCGAAAACGGTCTTGTTGGGCAGAAGCCGGAAGTCCTGGAAGACCACGCCGAGGTTGCGCCGGAAGTACGGCACCTTGCGGCTCGCGAGGGTCGTGAGCTCCTGCCCCAGTACGTGGATCCGGCCCTTGGTCGGCCGCTCCTCCTTGAGGATGAGGCGCAGGAAGCTCGACTTGCCCGAGCCGGACGCACCGACCAGGAACACGAACTCGCCCTTGAGGATCTCCAGGCTCACGTCGTTGAGGGCCGGTCGCGTCGTGCCCGCATACGTCTTGGTGACCTGGTCGAAGCGAATCATGGCGCCTCAAGGCTAGGCACGAGCCCTCGGGAACGCCGTTGCGACACCCGTGCGAGCGGATTTCCCAGATTCGCCGGTCACCGGCATGGTCGACGACGTCACCTGGTAGCGCCCTCACGCTCACGTTCACCGATCGGCATGGCATCGAGCGGTGCGTGCGCGGGGGCGGCACCGGGGCACTACTGCTCGCGGGAGCTCTCGCCCTGCTGCTTGCGCCAGCGGATGCCGGCCGCGATGAAGCCGTCGAGCTCGCCGTCGAAGACCGTGGCCGGGTTGCCGACCTCGTAACCGGTGCGCAGATCCTTGACGAGCTGCTGGCCGTAGAGGAAGTACGACCGCATCTGGTCGCCCCAGCTCGCCGTGATGGTGCCGGCGAGCTCCTTCTTCTTGGCCGCCTCCTCCTCGCGCTTGAGCAGCAGCAGCCGGGTCTGCAGCACGCGCATGGCGGCTGCACGGTTCTGGATCTGGGACTTCTCGTTCTGCATCGACACCACGATCCCGGTCGGGAGGTGCGTGATGCGCACGGCCGAGTCGGTCGTGTTGACGCTCTGCCCGCCCGGGCCGGATGACCGGAAGACATCCACGCGGATGTCGCCCTCCGGCACCTCGACCTCCGCCGCCTCCTCCATGACCGGAATGACCTCGACCGCCGCGAAGCTGGTCTGGCGCTTATCCGCCGATCCGAACGGGCTGATGCGCGCAAGGCGGTGAGTGCCCGCCTCGACTCCCAGTGTGCCGAAGGCGTAGGGCGCATCCACCTCGAAGGTGGCCGATTTGATCCCGGCGCCCTCCGCGTAGCTGGTGTCCATGACGGTGACCGGGTACTTGTGCTTCTCGGCCCAGCGCAGGTACATGCGCATGAGCATCTCGGCGAAGTCGGTAGCGTCGTCACCACCGGCGCCCGAGCGGATGGTGACCACGGCCCCGCGGTCGTCGTACTCGCCGTCGAGCAGCGTCTGCACCTCGAGGTCGCCGATGGTCTTCTCCAGGGCGACGGCCTCCGCGCGGGCCTCGGCCGCGCTCTCCTCGTCCTGCGCCTCGACGGCCAGCTGCACGAGAACCTCGAGGTCGTCGAGCCGGCGCTCGATGCCGGTGATGCGCGCGAGTTCGCTCTGCCGGTGGCTCAGCGAGCTGGTGACCTTCTGCGCGGCCTCCGGGTCGTCCCACAGGTCGGGTGCCCCGGCCTTCTCGCTCAGCTCGGCGATCTCCCGCTCGAGACGGTCGACCCCGACCACGGCCCGGATGTCGCCGAAGGTGCTGCGCAGGGATGCGATCTGGTCGGACAGGTCGAGCTCGATCATGGCCGTCCCAGCCTACGGGACCGGTGGGCCCCGCCCGCGGCGGCGGCACACAGCTCGGCGCAGAGCGTCAGATACCGTCCATGGTCCGCGCCACGAATAGACCGTTTCCCGCATAGTGCGACGACCCGCCCGGTGCAAGGATTCGTCCATGTCCGGCCCGAGTGCACCCGAGACCGGTGCGAGCCGGATGCGGCGCTCGCGTCTTTTCGCGATCGTCGCGTTCTCGGTCGCCGGGGCGCTGCTCATCACCGCGGGTGTCGTCGCGGCCATCCGGTTCTGGCCGCGGGCGGACTCCCAGAACCTGGCCGAGCAGGCTCCGAGCGCCTTCGGCGTCGCGATCGTGCCGCTCGGTCCCCCGCTGCTGACCCGCGGCGACGCGCTCGCGCTGCGCATCGAGACCGAGTCGCCCGAGCCGGTTGCGCATCTCGAACTGTGGGACGGCGACCGGCTGTACTACCAGGTCGACGACCCGGGCGGGAGCGTCGAGCTGGACTACGTCCCCATGCTCGCGGGCGTCCACGTACTGACCGCACGCGCCACGGTCGGGCCGGACGCGACATCCCTGTCGGCTCCTCTCCAGCTCGCCGTCGACGACCGCCCGCCCGCCGCCTGGACCGTCGGTCCCGACCTCGATCCCGACGCCGGCGCCTACCTCGACGCGGTCGTCGTGCACTCCGGACCCGGCGACACCCCGGCGATCGTCGCCGAACGGCTGGGCGTCGAACCCGGCGCGCTCCAGCTCGCCGCCGACGAGGAGCCGGGCGCGCCGCCACCGGACGAACCGCTCGAGCCCGGGACCGCGATCCTCTCGCCCGTCATCAGCCGTGCCGCCGCGCTCGCGATGACCGGCTTCGGCCCGACGCTCCCGCATGTCGGCATCCCGCTGCTGAACGCCACGGTCGAGGACTGCGTCGCGAGTGTCGGCATCGAGAACTCGGGGAAGAAGTGGGCGCTCTACGCCTCCACGCCGCTGCGCCCTGGGCTGCTGCGGGTCGGCGACGTGGCGCCCGGCGCGCCACTGCAACTGGGCAGCCTCCCGCTCGGGCCGACCGTGCTCGTCGCGTACCGGGTGGGGACCACGCCCCAGGGGCTCGGCCTCGACACGGGTCCCACCCCGCCCCTCCAGGTCGTCATCCCCGACGACTGTCTCGGCCGGGGCTGGACGGGCGATGCGAGCATCATCAACGGCGTGCTCGTCTCCAGCGTGTCGATGGAGGGCGGCTACGCGTACGTCTCCATCGACGCCGCACCGTGGGTGCGCGTGCCTGGGCCCACCACGCAGACCCTGGAGAACGCCCAGCTCAACGACATCCGGGCCTGGCTCGACCGGATCCGCTTCGACCGCGCGGACGTCGAGATCTGGCGGAGCGTCGACGGGATGGCGCAGAAGCTCGCCGAGGGACACTTCTGCCTCAAGGACGTGCCCGGGGCGACGGTCGCGGACGGCTCCGGAGCGGGCTCCGCGTGCAGTCCCCTGCCCGCGCCGCAGAACCTGCCGGGCTCGCCTGGCGCCCCCGTGACGACCCTCACGGCACAGGCCGAGAACGCCCCGGTGAACACCGGTCCGTTCGGCACCCCCGACCCGGTGGCCCTCGTCCAGCAGCAGCTCACGGAGGCCCAGGACGCCGCCGCGAGCCTCTCCTACGTCGACGACCCCGCGGTCTCGCAGCGGCTCAGCCTCGACACGGATCGCCCCGTGACCTTCAGCATGCGCGTCACGGGCGCACCCGACACCGACTGGTTCGAGCTGCAGTTCTCGTTCTTCCCGCTCAGCCCGCAGTCGGCCACGCAGCACCCGCCCGGGGTCTTCGCCAGCATCCACGTCCCGGCGACGAAGGGCCCCGACGGTTCGCTGAGCGCCACCCGGGTCGTGCACCCGTGGCTGTGGAAGGACAGCCGGCCCGATCTGACCGACACCTCGGCCTTCGACGCGGGCGGCGAGTCCCTCTCTCTCGATGACGAGCTGGCCTACGCGCTCGCCCAGCAGCGGCTCGAACAGGGCCTCGGTCTGATCGAGAACGTCTACGTGCGCGCCCTGCCGGTCGAGCAGCTCTACCAGGCGCCGGCCGTGTCGGGGCCCGCGTCGCGCAACGTGCTCGTGGCGATGCCGCCGGCATCCTCGCAGTTCACGGTCGTCTCCCCGACCCTGACCCTCGAGCCGGGTCTCGACACGACCGCACCCGACGGCGCATACGGCGGGCGATGCGCCGCGGTGGACGCCTATCCCGCCAAGCCGGCGCAGACCGTGGTCGACGGGGACTGGACCGGGTGGGGCTTCGCCTGGAACAACTACAAGATCGCCCACAAGCTCTTTCCCGACCCGTCGGCCGTCTACTGCCTCGACCCGAACGCCCCCGCGATCCGGGAGGCGCGCGCGAAGGCGGAGGCGGAGGACTGCGGCTGGGGCTGCGTCCTGCTGGGCGTGGTGCTCGGCGCCGCGATCGGGTTCGCGGCGGGCGGCCCGATCGGGGCGCTCGTCGGCGCGCTGGCCGGCGGCGCGCTCGCCTTCGCCGCGCCCGGCGCCGCCAAGGCCGCGCTGAAGGCGCTGCAGGAGTTCTACGACGGCCTCGTCGCGGTCTACAACTCCGCCTTCCAGGCGGTGCTCACGCTGGCCGCCAAGCTCAACCCGGTCTGCCTGGGCGCCGGCGCGATCGAAGATGCCGCGGGCGGCACGGACGCGGTGAAGGACGTCTGCGAGTCGGTGACCAAGACCGTCGTGGCGGCCGCGGTCACCTACACCACGGGCCTGCCCACGTCGCTGCCTCCCAGCAGCGCCCTCGTGGACGTCGCGGAGGGCCAGCTGGCCGCCTTGATCGAAGTCGGGATGGACGCCGCGCTGTCGAAGATCGGCCTCAGTTGCGACGCCGTGCGCATCAAGGGCGGCACGGCGACCGAGTTCATCGAGGTCGGCAACAAGACCGTCGGCAACGCCGAGACCTCCCGCGTGCTGGAGACCGCGCGCATGGCTGACGGCGGCTACTCGCTGTGCGGGGCCGTCGGCAACGTCGTCGCGAGCAAGGTGCGACAGGAGATCGGCGCCTACTACAACGCGACCATGAGCCAGATCCTCGAACTGCGGCTGCCCGACGGCATGATCATGACGCCGGTCGCCGATAGCCCGCCCGTGCTGATCATCCGCGGCGGCTCCACCGGCGGGCAGCTGTTCCAGCCGGGCGTCACCGTGATCGGCCAGACCTGTCCGGCCATCGTCAACCTGACGGCGAACACACCGGCCAGCGTCCCGAACGTTGCGGGGGACGCCAACGGAACCTACGGGAAGCACGACGTGCTGCGCAGCATCGTGTTCCAGCCGATCACCACGAACCTGGTCGCGACGGCGGCACACGGGCTGGTCGCCGACTCCTGGATCGCGAAGCTCTCGCTGCCCGTGCTGCCGAGGGTGTGGGACTGGAACGGCAACCAGGCCGCCTTCCTGAAGACCGTCGACACCGATCCCGACCCGAGCCGCCCCCACCTGGAGATCACGGTCGACTCGCCCTGCTTCGACGAGACGCTCGCGCTCACCGCCAGCACGTACTTCGACGGCTCGGGATGGGCCGCCTACCAGACCGACGCACGGCCCGTGCGCTACTACGCCTGAGGAACGCCGCCATGCCCGTGCCCGTCGCCCCGATCGCCGCCAGCGCGGCGGCGCTGCTCGGCGTCGGAGCGCTCACGGCCGCGCTCGTCCTGCCGCCCGTGCCGCCACCGCAGCCGCGGGTCTGGATGGACCAGCCGGCCGGCGCGGCGGTGATGCTCGCGGGGGACCTGCGCTTCGACCTGCACGGGACCGGGGCGCAGTCGGTGACCCAGCTGCGCATCCAGATCACCCAGGACGGCGCCGAACTCACCACGCTCACCGACACGAGCCTCGACGTCTCGCCCGGCGGCCCGCCCGTGCTCGCCGCGGGCGCGGTGCTGTGGAAGGGCGCCGGCGCCGGTTCGTACATCCTGCGTCCCTACGCACTGAGCGATGGCGCGTGGCTCGAGGGCGAGCCCGTCGCGCTCACCGTGGTCGCGGTGGAGGGCGCCCCCGTGGACGAGCCGTGGTTCGAGCCGGAACCCGAATACACCGAGGAGCCGTTCCCCGAGGAGACCGAGGAGCCCTTCCCGGACGATCCGGAAGATCCTGAGTATCCGGAGGATCCGGACCAGCCCGATCCCGGCCCGGTGGACCCCGATCCGGTACCGCCGACGACCGCCCCGCAGCCGCCGGCCGCCACCCCGCCGGTCGGCCGCATCCAGCGCCTCGGGGACGAGGTCGCCAACGAGTCGGACTTCATCGTCACCTACCAGCCGCAGGCCGCCTTCGTCGACGTGCAGGTGCAGGTCGTGAGCAGCGGCACGGCGATGAACCCGAACGGATCGTGGGCCTCCTACGGCTGCAGCACGCCGACGGGCAGCGCCGGCGACGCCAAATGCCGGGTGCACACGTTCACCCCCGGTTCGAGCCTCACCCGGTGGGCGTACTACCGCGCGGTCATCACCGCGAACGGCCTGACGACCTACGCCTACGGGGCGTCGTACTGGACGATCCCCGTGGTCGTCCACTGACCGGGCGTCGGAACGGCACCGCGGACCCGATCGAGCAATTGATGCCTGCTCCGCGGAGTAGCGTGGATGCGATGTCCAGCGACCAGCGCCCCTTCCGCTGGCGCGCGGTCGTCCTGGTCGCACTCCTGCCGAGCCTGCTGTTCTCGATCGGCGAGGGCGCGGTGATCCCGGTCCTCCCGGCCATCGCGGGCAACCTCGGGGCATCCATCGCCGTCGCCGGGCTCATCGGCGCCGCGCTCCTGGTCGGCCAGCTGCTCGGCGACATCCCGAGCGGTGTCGTCGTGGCGCGCATCGGCGAGCGCGCCGCCATGACGGGAGCCGCCGTGCTCACCGTCGTGGCCGCGATCGGGTGTCTGCTCGCGCCGCATCCGCTGGTGCTGGGCGCCGGCATCCTCGTCATCGGGCTGGGCGCCGCGGTGTTCTCGCTGGCGCGTCACGCCCTGCTCACCACCTACGTGCCGCTGAGTCACCGTGCCCGGGCGCTCTCGACCCTGGGAGGCGCACACCGGCTCGGACTGCTCATCGGGCCCTTCCTCGGCGCGGCCGCGATCCAACTCACCGGTTGGGCCGCGAGCGTCTTCGTGGTGCTCATCGTCATGTGCGCCCTGGTGGTCGTCGCCCTGCTCGTGCTCGGCGACCCGGAGCAGGCCTTCGGTGTCACCGAGCCGATCCCCGCGACGGGCGGCATCGAGGTCGCGGCCGAGGCGCGCGGACTGTTCCCGACGCTCTGGGAGCGCCGTGACGTCCTGCTCACCCTGGGGCTCGGGTCGATGATGGTGGCGGCGCTACGCGCATCCCGCGCCGTGGTGCTGCCGCTGTGGGCGCTCAGCATCGGGCTGAACGAGACCACGACCTCGCTCATCATCGGGTTCGCCGGCGTCGTCGACTTCTCGCTGTTCTTCGCCGGCGGCTGGATCATGGACCGCTTCGGTCGGTTGTGGACCGCCGTGCCGTCCATGATCGGGCTCGGCGTCGGTCACCTGCTGCTGGCGTTCACGCACGATCTCCCGCACGCGGGGCTCTGGTTCACCGCGGTCGCAATCTTCCTGTCGCTGGCCAACGGCATCGGCTCGGGGATCCTGATGACACTCGGCGCGGATCTCGCGGACCGGCGCAACCCGGCTCCGTTCCTCGGAGCGTGGCGATTCACCAACGACGTGGGCGGGGCGCTGGCTCCACTCATCGTGTCGGGGCTCACCGTGCTCGCGAGCCTGTCGGTCGCGGTCGGCGCCCTCGGGGTGCTCGGCCTGGCGGGTGCCGCGATGCTGCGGGTGCACATCCCGAAGCACCTGCCGCGAACGCGCTGAGCGCCCCGCTCACCCGAAGACCGTCCTCGAGACCGCGGTCGCCTCGACCCGCAGGCCGTCCGGCACGAAGACCGTGACCACGGGCGGGCGCCAGATCGCGGAGACCGTGACCCGGGCGCTCGCACCGTCGGGGCTCGTCGCCTCCTCGAGCACGAGACCCTCGAACACGCCGATCGGATTGTCCGCGAGGTAGTCGCTCACCGCCTCGCGGACCTCCGCGGGCCGCAGCCGCACGCGCGGGCCCTCGGGCGTGACCCGGACATCCTCCAGCTCGAACGCCTCGGCTCCGACCAGGGCGGCACCGTCGGCCAGCGTGAAGAGCCGCTTGCGCTCGAGGTAGAGCGAGGTCGCGGCGGCGACCACCAGCACGAGGGCGAGGGCGAGCGCCGCGTACCCGCACACGAGCGGCAGGATCGAGCCGCCGTCGCTCGGCCCCCGGGCGCCCGTGCCGCGAGCCCCTGTTCGTCGGGTTCCCGTGCCGCGGGGACCCCTCCCCCGGGACGTCCCCTGGCGCTCCCTCACCGTGCACCCCAGAACCGCGACACCTGCTCGGTCGCCGTGGCTTCGACTGGCAGACCCGTCGGAGGCCCGGTGCCGAGCACGGGCGGCGCCAGCGGAAGGGGCACAACGATGCGGATGCTCACCGTCACGAACCCCTGCCGTGTGAGACAGGCGGTGGGGCGCGGGCGACAGGTGATCCGCACGGTGGCGGCCCCCGCATCCAGCCCGTAGTCGGCGAGCGCGACGTCGATCGCGCGAGCCGCGGCGGCGCTCGCCTCGGCCGGGGTGCGGGATTGCACGTAGACCCGCGTGGCCTGCCGCACGGCGCCGTCGGCCGCGAGCGTCGCTCCTTGCAGCGCGGCCAGGGCGAGCACCAGGTACACCAGCGGCACGAGCAGCACGAGCCCGGCGGTCAGGAACTCGAGCGAGGCCGAGCCGGTGTCGGCACGCAGCCTGCGGCGCGCGAACCCGCCGCGGTTCACGGCGCGAAGCAGCCCGCGCACGGGGTCAGTCCAGCGTCTCGATCGCCGCATGACCGGAGACCTCCAGAGCCTCGGCGATACCCAGCAGTCCGATGACCGGGAGCGTGGTGCGAACCGTGATCGTGACGGCGGGATGCCCGCGCCAGTCCCCGAGGGACGCCCCCACGTCGCCTGCGTACCCGTCTCCGATCGCGGCGGCGATGAGTTCGCGGCACCTGGCCACGCCGTCCGCAGGGGTGTTGTCGGCCAGCGCCGCGAATCGTGCGCCCTCGGCCGCGGCGTCCAGCACGGTATTGCGCACGTGTAGCGCGAGCCCCAGCTGCAGGACCGCCAGGGTCAAGGCGGTGAGCAGCGCCCCGACCAGCACGAACTCCGCGACCGCCGACCCGCGCTCGGACCTCAAGGCCCGGCACCTCACAGCCCGGTGACCTTCGAGATCGCCTCCGCGAAGATCTGGCTGAGCGCGGGGCCCGCGAGCCCCCAGATCAGGATCACCAGGCCAGCTGTCATCAACGTGATCAAGACCCAACCGGGAACGTCGCCGCGTTCCTCGGCGGCCAGCCGCCGCATCCACCCCTGTCGCATCCGGCGAGTATCCCGGAACCGGAACCGAAGCCGAGCGGGTTCTCCACAGCCCGCCGGCCTGGGAGCCGCCCTTTTTACGTCATTTGATGGATAGATTGGCGGCATGACCCCGCTGACCCGGGCGCGGGCCCTGAGCCTCGCCGTCATCACCCCGCTGGTTCTCGCGCTGGCCGCGTGCTTCCCCGTGGCGGGGGGTGACCAGGGATCGGGAGGCGGCACGGATGTGCAGGGCGGCATCTCCACGGATGACGCGCTCATCTCGGCCTCGGCGCCCACGACGGAGTTCGTGTCGATGACCGACCCGGTCGCGCAGTCGTTCACGGTCGACGTGCCGAAGGGGTGGAACAGCATCGCCTACTCGAACGGCGGGTTCGACGTGCACCGCGAAGTGGTCAGCACGGTCAGCCCGGACGGCGGCACCGTCATCTTCCTCGGCGATCCCAAGGCTCCCAACTTCTGGGATCCCGACCTCGCCACCGATCTGGAGAAGCAGTTCGCCGACGCGCTCGAGTTCATCGACCTGCGTCGCTACGAGCCCGCACCCAGCTACTTCACGAACTGGGTCGAGGGCCGGTTCGGCTCCCTCTCCGGCTACCGCTTCGTGGGCGTCGAGGAGGACAAGCAGGCCGCATCCGACCTGATGCAGCGCTTCACCCAGGCCGGCGTGTACATGCGGCAGATCCACGTCGCGAAGATCCGGTTCAGCTACCAGAGCTCGAAGGGCGAGACGATCGACGGCCTCGTGTACGGCTACACGATGGACGGCGGCAAGTTGTGGGTCACCGAGGTCGGCGGCATCGCCACCAACCGCGCCGCCGACGACTACCTCGACATGATGAGCCACATGTCGACCTCCAAGAAGACCAGCCAGGAGTGGCTGGCGGCACGGCAGGCGAGCCACCAGCAGACCATGGCGCAGATGGAGGCGTTCGCCCAGCAGATGACGGCGCAGCACAACGCGAACATGGCCTGGATCCAGCAAAGCGCCGCCAACCACCAGGCGCACATGCAGGCCGTGTGGGCGGCCAACGACGCGAGCATGAACGCGTACTACAACAACATGGCATCCATGGACACCAGCCAGCAGCAGTTCCTCAACTACGTCAACGAGGAGCACACCGTCGCCGGGCCGGACGGCCAGACCTGGCAGGTCACCACGGGCGCCACGAACTACTACGTCAACCCGACCACCGGCGCCTACACCGGCGGCGACATCAACTTCGGCGAACAGGACCTCATCGCCATGGGCTACAACCCGGACGACTTCGTCCAGGTCACGGTCGTGAACTGACCCGGCTATCGTGAGCTGACCTGGTCTCCGGAAACCCGCCGTCGGGGGCCGCGCGTCAGAACCCCGCCCGCAGGACGAGCAGCCCCGGGAAGATCGCGAAGGCGATCGTGACCGGCAACACGCCGAATACCAGCGGCACGAGCATGGCCACCTCCTTGCGGCCGGCGGATTCGAGCAGCCGGCGCTTGGCGTCCTCGCGCGCATCCTGCGCCTGAGCTCGCAGCACTCCCACGAGCGGCGTGCCGCGGTCGAGCGCGGCGATGAGCTGATCGACCGTGCGGGTCAGGGCGGGCAGGTCGAGCGCCGCCGCGCTACGGGTCAGCGCCTCGGGAAGCGGCGTGCCCGCGTTGACCTCCGCCACGGTCCGACCGAGCTCGTGCGCCAGCTCGCCGTTGCCGGTCCGCGCGACCCGGCGCAGGGCATCGAGCACGCCCTCGCCCGCGGACAGCGCGAGCGCCAGGAACTCGAGCACCGTGGGCAGCTCGGCCGCGATGCGGCGCTGGCGCGATCGCCCGGCACTCGTGAGCAGCTGATCGGGCGCGAGGGCGCCCGCGACCAGCCCGATCGCGATGACCGCGCCCAGCACCAGACCGGATGCCGCGGTCGCGTGCGCGAGAACGGCCGCCACCGCGACGCCCGCCGCCGATCCCGCACCCGAGGTCACGAGCTGTCGCGAGCGGTACGCGGCGACGCTCGACGCCGACCCCGCCCGTCGCAGGCGGCGGGCCACCTCGTCGTCACCCCCCAGCACCCGCGCCAGGAGGCGCTGCGCGGCCGCGATGGCGGGAGCCGCGAGAGCCAGCAGCGCCGAGGCGGGCTCGGCCGGTCGCCGCGCCACGAGCTCGCGCGCCTCGGCCGAAACGTCGGTGAGGGCGTGCGCGACCCGAACGCCGAGGCGCGGTGCGCCAAACCGCGGGATGAGGGCCACCAGAGTCCACAGGCCGAGCCCGAGCCCGATGCCCAGCGGAATCGCCCCCGCGACGACCGGACTCACGCGAACCACCGCCGCTCGTCGGGGAGCCGCCCGAGCGCCACCATGATCCGGTACGCGACGACACTCACGACGGCGCCCACCCCGAGCAGGGCGAGCCCGGCCGGCGAGTTGTAGGCGGCGGCCGCCTCGGAGCGGGCGGAGAGCAGCAGGAGCACGACCCACGGCGCGGCCACCCCGAGGCGCGCGGCGTTGACGACCCACGACTGACGCGCCTCGACCTCGGAGCGCACCGCGGCATCCTGGCGCAGCGCAGCGGCGAGCGCGCGCAGCACGGAAGGCAGCTCGGTGCCGCCCACCTCGCGAGCCAGGCGCAGGGTCTCGACGATGCGATCCGCGACCGGGTCGCCCAGTCGACGCTTGAGATCGTCGAACGCCGGGTCGAGCAGGCCGGTGCTCTCGACCGCCCGACCCAGGTCGGCGAAGGCCGTGCGCAGCTCAGCCGGACCGACCTCGGCGAGGCCGGCCACGGCATCCCCCAGCGATCTGCCCGACCGGATCGCGGACACCAGGTGATCGACCAGGTCGGGCCAAGCGGCGCGCAGCATCCGGCGGCGGGCACGGCCGCGGGAGGACACGACGGCGACCGGGACGAGAGCGCCGACGCCGGCGGCCAGCACGGCCAGGGCAGGCACCGGCAGCAGCGCCGCGACCACCGACCCGGCCGCGACCCCGAGCGCCGTGCACAGGACGACGAAGACCGCGACGGGTACGCGCTCGAACCCGGCGCGCGCGAGCCAGCCGCGCACCCGCTCGGCGGGTCCGGGAGAGCCGGCCCGGCCGGCGGCGGTGGGCCACAGCCACGGCGAGGCGACCAGGCACACCCCCGTGCCCAGCAGGACGCCCAGCGCGAGCGTCATGCGGCGCCCTCCTCGGCAGCGCCCACCTCGGGCGCGCCCATCTCGGTCGGATGCGCAGCAGCCGAACGCGGAGCAGCCGGATGAGCAGCAGCCGCGTGCATGGCGGCCGACGCATCTTGGCCACCCGCGCGGAACCGGTGCGTCCGCACCGGACGCAGCCCGGTCGCCTGCAGCACGTCGTCGCGCAACTCGAAGAGCCGGGTCACCTGCACGGCGCCGCCCGAGACCTCCCCCGTCGGAGCCGCGATCTCGACCACCCGCCGTCGTCCCGAGCGCTCGAGCCGCGCGTGAACGACCAGGTCGATGCTCGAGGCCACGGTCGGCAGCACGAACGACGAGTCGATGTTGCGCCCGGCGAGCAGCGGCAGGGTGCAGAGCTTGGCCAGCGCATCCCCCGCGCTGTTGGCGTGGATGGAACACATGCCCGGCAACCCCGAGTTGAGCGCGATGAGCAGATCGAGGGACTCGGCCTCGCGCACCTCCCCCACCACGAGCCGGTCGGGGCGCATGCGCAGGGCCTCCTTGATGAGCCGCCGCAGCGTCACCTCGCCCGTGCCCTCGAGGCTCGGCTGACGGCACTGCAGGGCGACCCAGTCGGGCGCGGCGAGGGCCAGCTCGAAGGTCTCCTCGACCGTCACGACCCGCTCGGATGCCGGCGCGGCCCCCAGCAGCGCCCCCAGCATGGTGGTCTTGCCGCTCTGCGTCGCGCCGGAGACCAGGATGTTCTGACCGCTGCGGACGCACAGCTCGAGGAACTCGGCGGCGAGCGGGGTCAGCGAACCGAGCCGGACCAGGTCGGCCAGCCCGCGCATCCCGTCGCGGAACTTGCGGATGTTGACGGCCCAGTGCCGGCGCGTGATGTCGGGGATCGCCACGTGCAGCCGCGAGCCGTCGGGAAGCGAGGCGTCCACGAAGGGGGTCGACAGGTCGACCCGGCGGCCGGTGGACTGCAGCATGCGCTCGACCAGGTCGCGCACCTGCTGCTCGGTGAGCTCGAGCTCCACGCACTCGGAGACGCCGTCGCGCGCGACGAAGATGCGGTCGGGGGCGTTGATCCAGAGCTCCTCGATCCCGGGGTCGTCGAGCAGCGGCTGCAGTGCACCGAACCCGGTGAGCACCGCGACGACCTGGCGGGCGACGACGGTCTCGTCGGCGAGCATCGGCTGGAGACCGCTCAGTGCCCGCTCGCTGTACCGACCCACCTCGTCGCGCACGAGATGCTCCACCATGGGGAGGTCGCCCGCCAGATCGACGCCGTCGCCGCGGACGCGCTCGCGCACGGCGTCGGCGATGAGGGTGACCGGGCTCTGCACCCGGTCATGGTGTCAGCCCTTCTCGCGGTGGGCGCGGGTTGTCCACAGGGTCGGAGAATCGGGGGTTGAATGGAGTCATGCACACCCTCCGAGCAGCACTCCCCGGCGTCTGGATCGGCGTCATCGGCGCCCTGGGCTTCATCGAGACTCCCCTGAAGTTCCTGGCACCCGGCGTGACGACGCCCATCGCCCTCGGGATCGGACGGCTCGTGCTGACCGCGGCAGACCTCCTCGGCGTCGCACTGCTCATCGCCATCACGATCGTGTCGCTGCTGCGGCCCCGGGTGCCGCGCGCCGGGCTCATCGCGCTGGGAGCCCTCTGGGTCGTGCTGCTCGCACAGGTCGCGATCGTGCGCCCCCTGCTCAACGCCCGCACCGACATCATCCTGGCCGGCGGTGACCCCGGCGAGTCCGCCCTGCACGTGGTCTACATCGTCGCGGACCTCATCCTGTTGGTCCTGCTCGTCGCGTATCTGGTGGTCATTCGACCGCGTCGGGATGCCGTGGCCGGCACACCGGGAGGCTCGCCCGCCACCTAGACTTGCCCCGCCCGCGGGAGTGGTGAAACCGGTAGACACGCAGGATTTAGGTTCCTGTGCCGAGAGGCGTGGGGGTTCGAGTCCCCCCTCCCGCACTTCCCCGCGACTCGCGGCATCTGCTAGTTTCGGCACACCGAAAGATTCGGTCGACCGAAGGCAGCCGTGACCACCTCGACGAAACCGCCCGCCGCGGCACCCGCGGCTCCCCGCGGCCGCAGCCTGCTGCCCCTGCTCGGCCCGGCCATGGTCGCCGGTGTGGCCTACCTCGACCCCGGCAATGTCGCGAGCAACGCGAGCGCCGGGGCCGCGTACGGCTACCTGCTGGTCTGGGTCGTGGTGCTCGCCAACGCGATGGCCTGGCTCATCCAGTACCTCTCCGCGAAGCTCGGCGTGACCACGGGCAACAGCCTGCCCGGCCTCCTCGGGGCCAGGTTCCGGCGCCGGGGCACGCGCTACGCGTACTGGCTGCAGGCGGAGCTCGTCGCCATGGCGACCGATGTGGCCGAGATCCTCGGCGGAGCCATCGCGCTACACCTGCTTTTCGGTCTGCCGCTCATCGTCGGGGGCGTCATCACGGGCGCGGTCTCGATGCTCCTGCTCGCGCTGCACAGCCGCCGCGGCTCGCGGCCCTTCGAGTTCGTGATCATCGGACTCGTCGCGGTCATCACGATCGGGTTCTGCGCCGGGATCCTGTTCGCTCCGCTCGACCCCGTCCAGGCGATCGGAGGGCTCGCGCCCCGCTTCGCCGACACGGGCTCGGTACTGCTCGCGGCATCCATCATGGGCGCGACCGTCATGCCGCACGCGATCTACGCCCACTCGGCACTCACGCGCGACCGGTTCGGGTACGTCGCCCCCGGCCCGCAACGGCGGCGGGTGCTGCGCGCCACGCGCGTCGACGTGACCGTCGCGCTCGCGATCGCCGGCACCGTGAATGTCGTGATCCTGCTGCTCGCGGCCGCCACGTTGCAGGGGGTCGAGGGCACCAACACGCTCGAGGGCGCCCACGCGGCCATCCAGTCGGCACTCGGACCGGTCGTCGCGACGCTCTTCGCGGTCGGGCTGCTGGCGTCGGGGCTCGCGTCGACGAGCGTGGGCGCCTACGCCGGGGCCGAGATCATGCGCGGGCTGCTGCACGTGCGCATCCCGCTCATCGCCCGGCGGCTCGTGACGCTCATCCCCGCGCTCGTGATCCTCGTCATCGGCTTCGACCCGACGCTCGCGCTCGTGCTCAGCCAGGTGGTGCTGAGCTTCGGCATCCCGTTCGCCCTCGTGCCCCTCGTGCGGCTCACCGCGCGAGGCGAGCTGCTCGGCGACGCCGTGAACCGGTGGTGGACCACGGCTCTGGCCGCGGTGGCGGTCGTTCTGCTGATCGCGCTCAACGCGACGCTGCTGGTGCTGGTCATCACCGGCGGCTGAGCGCGGACTCGCCGCATCGCGGTGACGGCGAGAACCGGGCGGCGCACCTGTCAGGCTGTGCTCATGAGGCGTGTGCGCACCGCGATCGCGCGGTACCCGCTGGTGGTCGCGACGCTGCTCGTCGGGGCCGCCGGCCTGATCCTGCTGATGACACCGGCCCATGACGCGGCGCCGTGGATCGTGGGCGGCTACGCGCTCCTGGTCGCCGGCTGGGAGGCGATCGGCATGGTCCGCGCGCTCGTGACCGGTCGTGCAGGACTGGACATTCTCGCCGTCACCGCCATCGTCGCGGCGGTTCTCGTCGGCGAGGCATGGGCGGCACTCGTGGTGGTGCTCATGCTCACCGGCGGTGCTGCGCTGGAGGACTTCGCCGAAAGTCGTTCCCGGCGCGAACTGACCGCGCTGCTGCAGAAGGCCCCGCAGCGCGCGACGCGGATCCCCGACCCGGGTGCGGGCGGAGTACGCGGCGCACCGGCCGCCGAGGAGGTCCCGGTCGACGCCGTCGACGTCGGCGACCTCCTGCTGGTGCGGCCGGGGTCACTGGTCCCGGTGGATTCGATCCTGATATCCGACCACGCGGTGCTCGACGAGTCCTCGCTGACCGGGGAGAGCCTCCCCGTGGAACGCACCGCGGGCGAGCGGATCTCCAGCGGCGCGACCAACGGAGCGGCGGCCATCACCGTACGGGCCGCGGCGATCGCCGCCGACAGCGAATACCAGCAGATCGTTCGCCTGGTGGAGCAGGCGGCCGGAAGCAAGGCGCGCGTCGTGAGACTCGCCGATCGCTACGCGGTGCCGTTCACCGCGGTCTCCCTCGCGATCGCGGCCGTCGCCTGGATCGTGAGCGGCGAGCCGGTGCGCTTCGCCGAGGTGCTCGTGGTCGCGACGCCCTGCCCCCTGCTCATCGCCGCCCCGGTCGCCTTCCTCGGCGGGATGAGCCGGGCAGCGCGGTCCGGCCTCATCGTGAAGGGCGGCAGCACGCTCGAACAGCTCTCGCGGGCGCGGTCCGCGGCGTTCGACAAGACGGGCACGATCACGACCGGACGCTCCACCATCCAGCGGATCGTGCCCGAGCCGGGCTTCACCGACGAGGAGGTCCTGCGGCTGGCGGCATCCGCCGAGGTGTACTCGTCGCACGTCCTGGCCGGCTCGGTGATCGCGGCCGCCCGCGACACCGAGCACGCGCTGCTGGAGGCGCGAGACGCCGAGGAGATCGCCACCAACGGCGTGGCCGCGACGCTGTCGGTCGACGACCGGGACGTGCGGGTGCGGGTCGGCAAGCCGGCCTGGATACGGGAGCACGCGCCGGCTCTCACGACGCCGCACCTCGAACCCGGTGAGCTGGCGATCTACGTGGCCGCCGACGACCGATTCGCGGGTGTCATCGTCATGCGGGATCAGGTGCGGGAGGACGCCGCGAAAGCCCTGGGCGAGCTGCGCGGGCTCGGGATCGAGCGCATGCTCCTGATCACCGGCGATCTGGAAGCCACGGCCCGTCCGGTCGCGGCGGCGCTCGGCATCACCGAGGTGCACGCCGAGTGCCGGCCCGCCGACAAGGTCGAGATCGTCGGCCGCGTGCAACCGCGGCCGCTCATCATGGTGGGCGACGGCCTCAACGACGCGCCCGTGCTCGCGGCCGCCGACATCGGCTTCGCGATGGGCGCCCGCGGAGCCACGGCGGCGAGCGAGTCGGCCGGCATCGTGAACCGTTACGACGACCTGTCGAACCTTCCCCTCGCGGTGCGGATCGGGAAGGACACGGTGCGGATCGCCCTGCAGAGCATCTGGCTCGGGATCGCCATCAGCCTCGCGCTCATGCTGGTCGCGGCCTTCGGTCACCTGCCGGCTCTGTTCGGCGCGTGGCTGCAGGAGGGGGTCGACCTGGTCGCCATCCTCGGCGCGCTTCGCGCGATCGGGCCGCGCTCGGAATCGCGGTGACCCGCCGCGTTCGGCTCAGCGCCCGTCGGTGCGCTCGGCCGCCGTCGCGCCCGCCCGGAACACGTCCTTGTCCAGCACGACCTGCTCGTCGGTGAGCGGTGCCGCCGCCCCCTCGCGCGCCAGCCGGCGCGCCTTGAGCGACTGGCGCACCAGATGGAAGACGGTCGGGATGACCGCGATGCAGATCGCCCCGAGCAGGATCAGGTCGATGTACTCGCTCACGAACTCGGCCAGCGGCGGGATGAACCCCAGCAGGAAGCCCGCGAACGTCAGCCCCGCGCCCCAGATGAGCGCGCCGATCGCGTTGTACAGCGAATACCGGCGGTAGCTCATGTGCCCGACGCCCGCGGCGACCGGGGCGAAGGTGCGCACGATCGGCACGAAACGCGCCGCGATGATCGCGAACGGGCCGAAGCGCTCGAAGAACCGGTTGGTGCGGATGACGTTCTCCCGCGAGAACAGGCCGCTCTCGCGCCGCTCGAAGATGCGCGGCCCCGACTTGTGCCCGATGAGATAGCCCACCTCACCCCCGAGGAACGCCGCCACCGCGATCGCCAGGCACACCCAGTAGATCGGGATCTGGATGCCGTTCTGATCCGGGTGCATGGTGCCCGTGAAGGCCAGCAGCCCGGTGATGATCAGCAGGGTGTCGCCGGGCAGGATGAACCCGACCAGGAGCCCCGTCTCGGCGAACACGATGAAGCACACCACGAGCAGCGCCCAGGGCCCCGCCGCCTCGATGATGGCGTGCGGATCCAGCCACGGGATGAGCCCGCCCACGGCGGCCGGAAGGGTGAGCATCACCCGAGCGTAACGGACACCGGGGTGACCCACACCGCCCCGGCGGCGGCCTCCGGCAGATCCCCAGCAACGACGTCGGAGTCCAGCGCGACGCCGGCCGCCTCGACCTCGCGAAGCACCGCGGCATCCCGGTCGCTCACGCGCACCACGCGGCCGCGGACGCCGGGCTCCAGGGTCGACAGGGGCACCGCATCCGGGCGCCGCACGACGCCGTCCGCGGCCGGGATCGGGTCGCCGTGCGGGTCGCGCCCTGGACGTCCCAGCCGCTCGTCGATCGCATCCAGCAGTCGGTCGCTGAGGGCGTGTTCGAGCACCTCGGCCTCGTCGTGCACTTCGTCCCAGGAGTACCCGAACTCGGACACCAGCCAGGTCTCCACGAGCCGGTGCCTGCGCACCATGCGCAACGCCTCCGTGCGCCCCTCCCCGGTCAGCACGACGGCACCGTACGGCGCGTGCTCGACGAGCCCGGAGGCCACGAGCTTCTTGACCATCTCGGTCACGGTGCTGGGCGCGAGACCCAGTCGGGTGGCGAGCTGCGAGGGCGCGATCGGGTCGGGCTGCCACTCGGTGTGGCCGTAGATCGCCTTGAGGTAGTCCTCCGCGGCACGGCGGTCAGCGGTGGGCATGCTCCTCCGTTCCGGAGCGACCCGCGGGCTCGAGCTGGAAGGTCGAGTGCTCGACGTCGAAGTGGCCGCGCAGGCACTCCCCCAGGCTGTCGAGCATGGTGCCCGTTTCGCCGCGCTCGAAGACCGCCGCCTCGCATTCGACATGCGCCGTGAAGACCGGCTGGCCCGAGGTGATGGCCCAGACGTGCACATCGTGCACCGCGAGAACCCCGGGGGTTTCGAGCAGGTGGCGGCGGATCTCGGCGACGTCGGTGTCGCGCGGCGCCGACTCGGTCAGGACGCGCACCACGTCGCGTAGCAGCAGCGCCGCGCGCGGCACGATGAGCGCCGCGATGAGCAGCGAGGCGATCGCGTCGGCCTTCGCGAATCCGGTGAGCAGGATGACGCCCCCGGCCACCAGCGCCGCGATCGATCCCAGCAGATCGCCCAGCACCTCCAGGTAGGCGCCGCGCATATTGAGCGACCGGCGATCCCCCCCGCGCAGGATGACCATGGCCACCAGGTTGGCGACCAGACCGACCGCGGCGATGACGAGCATGGGCACCGGCAGCACCTCGGGCTCGGCCGGTTCGAGCAACCGCCGGACGGCCTCCACAGCGACGATCGCGGCGACCACCGACAGGAGGATGCCGTTCACGAGCGCGGCCAGCACCTCGACGCGCTGGAAGCCGAAGGTGTGACGATCGGTCGCGGGTCGCGCGGCGACGAGTGTCGCGATGAGCGCGACCAGCAGCCCGATCGCGTCACTGGACATGTGCCCGGCGTCGGCCAGCAGTGCGAGCGATCCGGAGAGCACGGCACCGACGACCTCGGCGACCAGCACCACGACCACGATCGCGAACGCGATCGCCAGACGCGCCCGGTTCGAGCCGTGCACGTGGTCGTGGGTCATGCCTCCAGGGTAGGCGCCGGGGGAAGCAGTTGCGCCGCCCGGACCGCCGCCTCGGTGCGCCCGCTGACCCCGAGCTTGCGCAGGATCGCCGAGACGTGCACGCTCACGGTCTTCGGGCTCATGTAGAGCCGCTCGCCGATCTGACGGTTGGACAGGCCCTGCGCGACGAGTTCGAGCACCTCGATCTCGCGCGCGGTCAGACCCGCCGCGGCCGCACCGGTCGCCCCAGCACCCTCGCCGCCGGCACCCGCTGCACCCAGACGCTGGGCCAGCGCCTGCCCCAGCCGCACGTCGCGCACCGCACCGATCGAGCGCGCCGCCTCGATCGACCGGGTGACGGCCTCGCGCGCCCCGTCCCGATCGCCGGTCTCCGCGCGCGCCTCGGCCAGGTGGCGCAGGACGGGCGCGAGCATCCACCTCTGAACCTCCGGGTCATCCATCGCCTCGGCGGCCGCCGCCCAGGCGACCGGATCGCCGCCCGAGAGAGCGGCGGCCGCGAGTGCGCGCCAGCGGTCGTGCCGCGGCGACGGGGTGAGGCGGTCGACCGACGCGGTCAGGTACTCGGCGGCGCCCGAGGTGTCGCCACCGGCGGCGCGCGTCGCCTCGATGACCTCGGAGGTCGCGAAGACCTGGAAGAGCTGCTCGGAGGTCGGGAGATCGTCGAACCGATCGCGGATCGTCGAGAGCGCCCGGAGCGCCCCGACGTGATCGCCTTCGCTCGCGGCCAGCTCCGCTCGGATCACCGCGTGCCCCGCCGTCTCCTCCAGGGAGTCCGCCACGACTGACGCGATGAGCTCGCCGTGCCGCTGCTCGAGCTCACGCGCCGCGACCGACCGGTCGCCCAGTAAGTGCAGCCGCATCGCCTGCCGCACCGCGTAGCAGACGAAGTCGGGGTCCTTCGCGTTCGCGATCGCGTGCTGCGCGAGCCGGTCCGCCTCGGCGAGCTCGCCCACCGCAGCGGCCGAGTCCGCGACGTTGGCCGCGAGGAGGCTGCCCCACGCCGGGTGTCCGAGCTCCTTCGCGCGCTCCAGGCTCTCGCGGCCGAAATCGACCGCATCCGCGAACCATCCGCTGCGGTGCAACGCGTCGACGGTGTTGAGAGCCGCCCGCAGATCGTTCTCGGGCGCGGTGACCCGCCGCTGCCGCATCCAGTCCAGGAGTTCGCGAGCCGCCCGGTCATCGCCGAACTCGATGCGGGAGATGGCCAGCGTGACGCGCACGTACGCCACGACCCCCGGGTCGCCCAGGAGCTCGGCCAGGCGCACCGCCTCCGCGGCGTGCTCCGCGTTCACGGTCAGGTCCGAGCGGTTCACCACCGCGAGGTTGGCGTGCAGGGCTGCCCGCAGTTCCAGCGCCTCCGGGTCATCGAACTCGCCCATGATCGCCGCCGCTTCCGTCCCGGAAGCGATCCCGTCGACGTTGCGCCTGTTGTTCAAGGCGACGCCGGTTCGCGCGATCAGCAGCTCGCCGCGACTGCGCCGGTCGTCCGGCTCCAGCAGGGTCTCGGCCACGTCGAGCAGGGTGATCTGACGGGCCACGGCGCTGGCATGGTGCCACGCCCGGGCCGCCGCCAGCAGGGTTCGCGCCCGGGTCATGCCGGTCCGCTCGGCGGCGTCGGGAACGCGCGGCCACAGCTCGACCAGCTGCTCCAGGATGCGGGCCTGGGAGTCGTAGGCGTACGCGGCCCGCGCATCCTCGAGCGCGATCAGGTAGGCGTCGAAAGCACGTCCGATCTCATGGATCGCGAGCCAATGGCCGGCAGCGGCAGCGGCGAGCCGTGGATCGCGGTCGGCCTCGATCGCCTCCGCATAGGCGGCGTGGATGCGGTCGCGCTCGCCCGGGAGCACCTCGTCGGCGACCGCCTCGCGGCTGAGCGCGTGCCGGAACGCGTAGGAGTCCCCGGCGATCACGAGCAGGCCGCCCTGCACCGCTTCGCGCAGGCACTCCTCGAGCTCGGCAGAGTCGATGCCCAGCCGCTCGGCCACCGCGGAGAGGGTGCGGTGCTCGACGTCGCCGCCCGTGGCCAGGATGCGCGCGATCCGCTGGGTGCGCTCCGGCATCCGGTCGTAGCGCGCGAGCACGACCTCGCGCAGGCTCCCCGGCAACTGCCCGTCGGCGAGCGCGACGAGCTCCTCGACGAAGAACGGGATGCCGTCGCCGCGATCCACGATCGCGTCCAGCTCGTCGGAGCTGAGCGGCCGGTCCCGGATAGCCTCGGCCAGGCTCGCGATGGCCTCGCGGGGCAGACGCGCGGGCTCGATGCGGGTCGCGAGTCGCCCCCGGTCGAGGTCGCCCAGGAACGACCGCAGCGGGTGACCGCGCCCGACGTCCTCGGTGCGATAGCTCAGGAGCAGGAGGCGCCTGCCCGCCGTCCGATAGTGCAGGAGGGCGCCGATGAGGCCGAGAGTCGACGTGTCGACCCAGTGCAGATCCTCGATGACGACGACGAGCGGGACCTCGGCGGACACGCTGTCGAACACCAGGTCGACGGCCTCGTGCACGCGCTCGGCCGACAGGTCGTCGGATGCGCCGCCCGGCCCGGGCAGCAGGCCCGCCAGCGAGTGCGACACGGGTTCGACGGCGGCGGCGAAGGCGTCCTCGCCGATGACCTGAGGCAGTTCGCGGAGGATCTGGCGGATGGGCCCGTACGCGGTCATGCCGCGCGATTCGAGGCAGTTGCCCACGACGACGTGGGCGCGATCGCCGAGTTCCGCGATGAACTCGGCGATGAGACGGGACTTGCCGATGCCGGCCTCCCCGCTGATGAGGACCGCCCGCTGGCCGCCCTGGGCGGCCTGGGCGAACTCCTCGCGGAGCACGTCGAGCTCGGCATCCCTGCCCACCAGGACCTCGCTGACGATCGATGGCACGGGCGCTCCCTCCGGGCGGGTCACTCGATCATCCCGCGATTCGAGCGCTCCGGCGAGTCACGGCGGCGAGGATGCCGTGGCGGGGGGCGACGGGGGCGGTCGTCCCGGCCGGAGTGGTCTGCGCGCGCTCCGCGACCTCGCGGAGCTGCTCGATGCGGGCGGTCGCCTCGCGGACATCGTCGCGGTAGAGGTTCAGGGCGTAGTCGGTGGTGAACATTGCGGTGTCCCTTCTCGTGATCCGGCTGTCTGCCGGCGAGATATACGCTCCCGTCTGAGGCGGGGTCGCGGGATCGGTCGGATGCCCTGAATCCGGGGCGCGCGGGCGTGCGCGAGCGCGCCTAAGGACCCTCCTTAGACCGCCTTAGACGGGCGGGTCGCGCCTGAGGCCCCGGCTCACCTCCTTAGTGGGCCTCAGCCGTAGCGCTCGCGCAGAACCCCGATGAGCGCCCCGAATGCGCGAGCGCGGTGGCTGATCGCGTTCTTCTGCTCGGCCGTGAGCTCGGCGCTGGCCACCTCGAGCCCCTCCGGACGGAAGACCGGGTCATAGCCGAAACCCCCCGCGCCGGCGGGCGCCGTGAGGACGCTTCCGGGCCAGATGCCCAGCTCCACGTGTTCGAAGCCGCCGTCCACGAGCGCGGCGGCGCACTGGAAGTCGGCCGCGCGATCCGTCACGCCCTGCAACTGCTCCAGCAGGTGGGCGACATTGTCGGCGTCGACGCGGGTGCCCGCGTAGCGTGCCGAGTGGATGCCGGGGGCACCCCCCAGCGCCCCCACCGAGATCCCGGAGTCGTCCGCGATCGCGGGGAGCCCGGTGTGCTCGGCCGCCGCCCGCGCCTTGATGAGCGCGTTCTCGGCGAACGTCGTGCCGTCCTCCACCGGTTCAGGGCCGTCGTAGCCGATGAGCTCGTGCGGGCCGAGGCGGTCGCCGAGGATCGCGCGCAGCTCCTGGACCTTGTGCGCGTTGTGGGTCGCGAGCACGAAGGTGCTCACGCGGTCTCCGGCGCAGGGACGGCGAGCACCTCGGCCTGGATGCGCGCCAGTTCGGTCGTGCCGCCCAGTGCCAGGTCCAGGAGCGCGTCGAGCTCGCGCCGGTCGAAGGGCGCGCCCTCCGCGGTGCCCTGCACCTCGACGAACAGACCGCGTCCCGTGACCACGACGTTCATGTCGGTCTCGGCGCGCACGTCCTCCGTGTACATGAGATCCAGCAGCGGCTCGCCGTCGATGATGCCGACGCTCACCGCGGCGACCGAGTCGATGAGCGCGGTGGCCTTCTTCCCGATGAAGCCCTTGTCGCGGCCCCACTCGATCGCGTCGGCGAGCGCGACGTAGGCGCCGGTGATCGCGGCGGTGCGCGTTCCGCCGTCGGCCTGCAGAACGTCGCAGTCGATCACAATGGTGTTCTCACCCAGCGCCTTGGTGTCGATGACGGCCCGCAGGCTCCGGCCGACCAGGCGCGAGATCTCGTGCGTGCGGCCGCCGATGCGGCCCTTGACGCTCTCGCGGTCCATGCGCTCGTTGGTCGAGCGCGGCAGCATGGCGTATTCGGCCGTGACCCAGCCCTTGCCCTTGCCGGTCAGCCAGCGCGGTACCCCATTGGTGAAGCTCGCCGTGCACAGCACCTTCGTGCCGCCGAACGAGACGAGCGCGCTGCCCTCGGCCTGGGCGCTCCAGCCGCGTTCGATGGTCACCGGACGCAGCTGGTCGGGGGCGCGTCCGTCGGCTCGGGTGCTCATGGGGTCCTCTCGGTGGGGGTGGGGATGGTCAGCGCGCCGGTCGGGAACGCCTCGACGTGCCGCACCTCCGGCCCGAGGAAGCGGTGCGCGAGGGTGCGGAAGGCGTCCGCGTCGTCGCCCGTCGACTCGAATCGGTGCGCGGGCGGCGTCGCCGCGATGCGCTCGAGGCCGTGCGAGACCAGCGTGCGGTAGACGTCGGCCGCGGTCTCGTCGGCGCTCGACACGAGCCGCACGTCGGGCCCGATGACGTACTGGATGGCCGCCGACATGAGCGGGTAGTGCGTGCAGCCCAGCACGAGGGTGTCGATGTCGGCGTCGCGCAGCGGTGCGAGGTACTCGTCGGCGACCGAGAGCAGTTCGGGGCCGCTCGTCACGCCCGCCTCGACGAACTCCACGAATCGCGGGCAGGGGCGCGTGAACAGGGACAGTCCGTCGGCGGCGGCGAAGGCATCCTCGTAGGCGCGACTCTGGATCGTGCCGGCCGTTCCGATCACGCCGACCCGGCCGTTCCGGGTCGTGCGCACCGCGGCACGCACGGCGGGCTGGATGACCTCGACGACCGGGATGCCGCTGGCGGCCGTGTAGCGCTCGCGGGCATCGCGCAGCATGGCCGCGCTGGCCGTGTTGCAGGCGATCACGAGCGCCTTGACCCCCTGCGCGACGAGGTCGTCGAGCACCGCGAGCGCGTGCGCACGCACCTGCGCGATGGGGAGGGGACCGTAGGGCCCGTTGGCGGTGTCGCCCACGTAGAGGATCGCCTCGTTGGGGAGCTGATCCAGGATGGCCCGCGCCACGGTGAGGCCGCCGACCCCGCTGTCGAAGACGCCGATGGGGGCGTTCGTCGGGGCGGCATCCACGGGTCCGAGCCTACCCGCGCGGTCCGGGCTCGACGCCGGGTCATAGGCTCGTTGCCATGCCGACCGCGCCGACCGCATCCGCACCCCACCCGCCGACCGGGCTGCTCACCGATCGCTACGAGCTGACCATGGTGGACGCGACCCTGCGCGACGGGCGCGGTGACCGCCGCAGCGTGTTCGAGCTCTTCGCGAGGCGCCTGCCGACCGGGCGGCGCTACGGCGTCGTGGCGGGGACGGGGCGACTGCTCGAGCTGCTGCAGGACTTCCGCTTCGGTCCGGACGAGCTGAGCTGGCTGAAGCGCGAGAAGGTGGTCTCGGCCGAGACCCTCGACTGGCTCGAGACGTATCGCTTCTCGGGGACGATCCGCGGGTACCGCGAGGGCGAGCTGTACTTCCCCGGCTCGCCGTTGCTCGTGGTCGAGGGCACCTTCGCCGAAGCCGTCGTGCTGGAGACCATCGCGCTGAGCGTGCTCAACTACGACTCGGCCGTCGCGTCGGCCGCCGCCCGCATGGTCTCGGCGGCCGAGGGGCGGCCGCTGGCCGAGATGGGATCGCGCCGCACGGGCGAGCGCTCGGCCGTCGCCGCCGCGCGCGCGGCCTACATCGCCGGGTTCGCGGCATCCTCGAACCTGGAGGCCGGCCGCACCTGGGGCGTGCCGACCATGGGCACCGCCGCGCACTCGTTCACGCTGCTGCATGACACCGAGGAGGAGGCGTTCGCCGCCCAGGTGGCCGCGATGGGCCCGGGCACGACCCTGCTGGTCGACACCTACGACATCGCCGAGGGGGTCGCGACCGCCGTGCGCGTGGCGGGACCCGAGCTCGGCGCGGTGCGCATCGACTCGGGCGACCTGGCGGTCGTCGTGCGCGAGGTGCGCGCGCAGCTGGACTCCCTGGGCGCGACCGGCACCCGCATCACGGTCACCAACGACCTCGACGAGCACGCCATCGCGGCGCTGCGGTCGGCGCCCGTGGACTCGTACGGGGTGGGCACCTCGCTCGTGACCGGGTCGGGCGCGCCCGCCGCCGGCATGGTCTACAAGCTGGTCGCGCACATCGACGACGACGGCACCTGGCGCGCGGTCGGCAAGAAGTCCGACGGGAAGACCAATGTGGGCGGCCGCAAGCAGCCCGTGCGCGCCCTGGATGCCGGGGTCGCCCGATCCGAGGACATCTGGGTCGAGGACCCGCCCGTCGATTCCTCGGCGGGCCGGCCGCTGCTCGCCGACCTCATGGTCGACGGCGAGCTCGTCCCCGGTCACACCGGGGCCGCGGGCGTCGAGGCCGCGCGCGCGCATCACGCCGCCGCGATCGCGGAGCTTCCCCCCGAAGCGTTCGCCCTCTCCCGCGGCGAGCCGGTCCTGCCGACGCGCTACCTCTGAGCGGGGGCGCCCGACCTCCGGATCTTCCCGACCCCGGGTACTCAGGGGCGCAGGCGCTCGTAGATCTTCTTGCACTCCGGGCAGACCGGGAACTTCTCCGGGTCGCGACCGGGCACCCACACCTTGCCGCACAGGGCGCGCACGGGCTTGCCGGTGACGGCGCTCTCGACGATCTTGTCCTTCTGCACGTAGTGCGCGAAGCGATCGTGGTCGCCGTCTTCGAGCTGCTCCTTCTCCAGCAGCTCCTGCAGCTCGCGCTCGAGCACGTCGGTGCCCGCGCCGCCGCCGGAACCGGGGTCGCCGGGGGCCGTGGGTTCGCTCATGGACGGGGTGCTCATACCTCAGTGTCGCATGGTGAAGGCCAGCAGCTCCGGGGCCCGGCGATCGAAGGAGGTGCCGCCCACGCGGATCCCGATGAAGAGCGCGATGAGCCCGGCCTGAATGCCCAGCAGCAGCGAGATCCAGTTCCATGGCGCGCTCTGGTCGAGCAGCCACATGACCGCGGCGAACCCGGCGGGCGCGCCGACCACCAGAGTCGCCAGAAGCGCGAGGGCCTGCGCGCCCGACCCCGTGCTGCCCTGCACCTGCGGCTGCTGGAAGGCGGGGTCGCCGGGGCGCGGCGCGGCGTACGGGAAGCGGGAGGAGATCCCGCTGCTCACGCCCACGCCTCCCAGGAGCAGCGCCAGCCCCACCCCCACGACGGCGGGCAGGATGCGGGGGTCGCCATGCGCCCACGCCGTCAGTGGCGCTCCCACGACCAGCAATATCGCGCCGAGCGCGAGCGGCGGAACGATGCGCCCGGTGCGGTCGTGCGATCCGCGGGTCTGCGCGGCGACGTGCGACCACATCGCGGTGTGGTCGTAGGCGATGTCGTTGTGCGTGGTCGACGCGGCGACCAGCACGAGCATGATGGGCAGCGGCAGCAGCGACCACCACGCGATGGGCATCCCGCTGAGCAGCCCCGCCAATGCGATGACGATCGGGATGAAGGGCAGGAACCCGAGCACCGCACGGTAGCGGGGGTCGCGCACCCAGTAGGTGAGGCTGCGCGCCGCGATCGACCCGGTCGGGGTCGAGGGCAGGCGGCGGAACCAGCCGGGGACACCACCGCGTCGCTCGACCGGGATGCGCCGCGTCGGGCGGAACGCCATGCGCACGGCGATGAACCAGAGGATCAGCAGCACGGCCGCGACGATCGCGCCCACGATGATCGCCTGCGGGCCGAGCGGCTCCTGTCGGAACAGCGTGAACGACGGGGCCGCCCACAGTGCGCCCAGCGGTGTCCACTGCAGCACCTGCGAGACCTCCTCGGTGTGCACGAAACCCGAGAGTTTGAGCAGGCCGACGGCGAACGTCCGGAAGCGCTCGGGAGGCTCGGCCGCGATGCGGGGGACGAGCGTCGCCGCGACCACGAGCGCGCCGATCAGCAGCACGGGCACGCCGACGACGCGCACGCGCCGGCTCCACCGCTCCCACTTCGCGAGCGCGGACCCCGCGGCCACCCCCAGCCGGATCGAGAGCACACCCTGCAGGAACAGGAGGGGCGCCGCGAGCTGCGCGAGCCGCACCGACTCGGGATCGCTCCACGCCCAGGTCGGCGCCCAGGCGATGGGCGCGAAGAGCAGGGTCGGCCCGACGAGCGTGAAGACCAGCAGGACGATGGCGACGCTGCCCCACCGGATGCGGAACCCTCGCAGGCCGCGCGGGTCCAGTAGCTCCTGCCGCACGACCATGAACGGCACCAGGAATGCCGCGAGGCTCAGGAACGACCCGGTGTTGATGACGACCCGCCGCACGTACTCGTCGTCCATCCCGTGCAAAGTGCGCGCGCCGATGGCGATGACGAGCACGACGACGACCGCGAACGCGAGGCCGATGCCGCTCGCGATCACATGCCCGAGCGGACGACGGAAGCCGTTGGCGAAGAGCCGCAGCTTCAGTCGGAGTAGCTGTGCAACCACTCCATGCCCTCCACTGCCGAGGCCCCTCCGGCCAGCTCGACGAAGCGGTCCTCGAGGCTCCTGCCGCCCAGCACCTCGTCCAGGGTGCCGCTGGCCAGGATGCGCCCGTCGACGATGATCGCGACCGAGTCGCAGATGCGCTGGATGAGGTGCATGCTGTGGCTGGACAGCAGCACCGTTCCCCCCGCGGCCGTGAACTTCGTCAGGATGTCGATGACGAGCTGCGCCGACACCGGGTCGACCGACTCGAACGGCTCGTCGAGCACGAGCAGCCGAGGCGAGTGGATCATGGCCGCCGCGATCGCGATCTTCTTGACCATGCCGGCCGAGTAGTCCGAGACCCGGCGGTGCAGCGAGTGCTCGAGGCCGAAGGCGTTCACCAGGTCGGCGGTGCGGCGCAACGTGGTGTCGCGGTCGAGGCCCCGCAGCCCGGCGGCGTAGTGCAGGTACTCGGCACCGGTGAGCCGGTCGAAGAGCCGTAGGTGGTCGGGCAGGACGCCCATCATGCGCTTGGCGACGGATGCGTTGCGCCACACGTCGGCGCCGTACACCTTGACGACGCCCGAGTCGGGACGCAGCAGGCCGGTGACCATCGACAGGGTCGTGGTCTTGCCGGCCCCGTTGGGCCCGACGAAGCCGTAGAACGCACCGGTCTTGATCTCGAGGTCGGCCGAGTCGACGGCGACCATGCGGCCGAAGCGCTTGGTCAGGTTGCGGACCGAGAGGGCGACATCCGACGCGAGCGCCTTGGGAGCCTTCGACAGTCCGAAGCGGGGGGCGGATCGCGTGGTGCGCGGCGCGAACCGGCTCGGCTCGTCCTCCGTGTCGTCGATCTCGTCGACGGGTTCCGGCTCGGGCTCGGGCTCCGGTTCCGGCTCGGGCTCGGGCTCCGGCTCCGGTTCGGGTTCCGGCTCTGGCTCTGGCTCTGGCTCCGGCTCCGGCTCCGGCTCCGGCTCCGGCTCGGGCTCCGGCTCGGGCTCCGGCTCCGGCTCGGGCTCGGGTTCCGGCTCGGGTTCCGGCTCGGGCTCCGACTCGGGCTCCGACTCGACGTCGGGCTCGACCTCCTCCTCGACGGCGATCGAATCCTCCGCCTCGGCGACGGCCACGTCCTCGAGTTCGGCGACGGCCGCATCCTCGGCTTCGGCGACGGCCGCATCCTCGGCTTCGTCGACGACCTCGACCTCGGCGACGACCACGGGAGCATCCGCCTCGGCGACCTCGGCGACGGTCTGATGCTTGCGGTCGTCGGAGAAGCGGCCAAGGCTCGGCTTGGTGATCGGAGAGAACTCCAGCCGGAACGACGGCCCCTTCGCGGGGGTCGTCTTCATGTCGTCCATGGGGTCGGGACCGAGGTCCTCGACGGCCGGCTCCGCTGCGGCGACCGCCTTCGCGGGTTTCGAACCCGACCCGGACTTGCCCGTGCGCCCCGACGACGGCTTCTTGGAGCCCGCCGGTTTGCCCGGCTTCTTGCCGCCCGAACCGCCGCGTGACGCGTTCGAGCCCTTCTGGGGTCCGCGGCGCGCCGAGGAGGGGTTGTCGCGCTCGGATTCCACCGGACAACCGTATCAAGGCGCATCCGCCTGAGAGACACTCACGACGGTCGATGTCACGATACGAGAACGGATGCCCGGGCATCCCCTGAACCGCGCAGACCGGTCCGTAGAATGACACAAGCACAAAGGTGTGTCCTTTAGTCGGCGCGCGCGTTAACAACGGGTGAATTCCCGCGGCTCGCGCCTCCACGCAAGAACAAGGAGACATCAGCGATGACCACTCAGATCGTGATCCTCGCCGCAGGCATGGGCAGCCGCCTCGGGCGCTCCCTCCCCAAGCCCCTGACCGAGCTCAGCGACGGCCGCAGCATCATGCAGCAGCAGTTCGACAACATCCACCAGGCGTTCGGCCGCGACGTGAACGTGACGATCGTCGTCGGTTACAAGCTCGAGCACATCATCGAGGCCTTCCCGAACGCCGACTACGTCTACAACGAGCAGTACGACCAGACCAACACCTCCAAGAGCCTGCTGCGCGCGCTGCAGTCCACGAAGGACGGCGGTGTGCTCTGGATGAACGGCGACGTGGTCTTCGACCCCGAGGCTCTGGTGCGGGCGGGCGACCTGGTCGCCGCGGACCGCAGCTTCGTGAGCGTCAACACCGCCAAGGTCTCCGACGAGGAGGTCAAGTACACGACCGACGCCGAGGGGTTCATCAAGGAGCTGTCGAAGACGGTCGTCGGCGGGCTCGGTGAGGCCGTCGGCATCAACTACGTGTCCGGTCGCGACAAGGCGGCGCTCGTGCGGCACCTGTCCAAGGTCAACGATCAGGACTACTTCGAGCGCGGCATCGAGCTCGCGATCGAGAACGACGGAGTCCGCTTCGAGCCGGTCGACATCTCCGACCTGTACGCGGTCGAGGTCGACTTCGCCGAGGATCTCGAGCGGGCCAACCTCTTCGTCTGAGTCTTTCGCCGGCGCGGGCTGCCACAGGGCCCCGCGCCGGCGAATCTTATTCCGCCGTGCTTCCCAGGGCCCCCAGTAGATTGTTCGCGTGACCTCGCCCGCGCTGACCACCCGCGCGTGGTCCCCGTTCGCGCGGTACCGGCGCTCGCTGTGGCTTCTGACCACGCGCGACCTGCGCGTGCGCTACTCGACCTCGTTCCTGGGTTACCTGTGGTCGATCCTCGACCCGCTGGTCATGGCGGCCATCTACTGGTTCGTCTTCACGCAGGTCTTCACCCGCCCGGTCGGCACCGAGCCCTACATCGTCTTCCTGCTGTGCGGGCTGCTGCCGTGGATGTGGTTCACCGGTTCGGTCTCGGATGCGACGGTCGCCTTCACCCGTGAGGCGAAGCTCGTGCGCTCCACCACCATCCCGCGCACCATCTGGGTCGCGCGGCTCGTGCTGAGCAAGGGCATCGAGTTCGTGGCGGCTCTGCCCGTGCTCGCCGTCTTCGCGATCGTGAATGGGGCGAGCGTGAACTGGCAGCTCGTGTATTTCGTCCCCGCCATCCTGATTCAGACGGTGCTCACGCTCGGGATCGGGCTCATCGTCGCGCCGCTCGTGGTGTTCTTCCGCGATCTGGAGCGCGCCATCCGGCTGGCCCTGCGGTTCGTGTTCTACGCCTCGCCCATCATCTACGGGCTGCACGACCTGGCTCCGCTGGGGCTGGAGCGCGTGGGCGCGTTCAATCCGCTGGCCGGGATCTTCTCGCTGTACCGCTCCGGGTTCTTCCCCGAGCAGCTGGACTGGTTCGCGGTCGCCGTGAGTGCGGGCATGGCGGCGCTCGCGCTCGTGCTCGGCATCCTGGTGTTCCGGCGCACCATCCGCGCCGTGCTGAAGGAGATCTGATGATCGGGTCGATCTCCGTCGAGGGGCTCGGGGTGCGCTTCAAGCGCAACCGGCTGTCGCGCCGCAACTTCAAGGATCTGTTCGCCGGGCGCAACCGCCGCACGCGGCCCGGCGAGTTCTGGGCGCTGCGCAACGTGTCGTTCCAGGTGCAGCCGGGCGAGGCGATCGGTGTGGTCGGCCGGAACGGCCAGGGCAAGTCGACACTGCTCAAGCTCGTCGCGCAGGTGCTGCTGCCCGACGAGGGCGCCGTGACCGTGGATGGCGGCGTCGCCCCGCTCATCGAGATCACGGGCGGATTCGTCAACGACCTGACCGTGCGCGAGAACGTGTACCTCACGGCGGGCCTGCACGGGATGTCGCACCGCGAGATCGACCAGCGCTACGACGAGATCATCGAGTTCGCCGAGCTGGAGGAGTTCACCCAGACCCCGTACAAGCACCTGTCCAGCGGCATGAAGGTGCGGCTGGCGTTCGCCGTCATCTCGCGGCTCGAGGAGCCGATCATGCTCGTCGACGAGGTGCTGGCCGTGGGCGACAAGGCGTTCCGCGACAAGTGCTACACGCGCATCGAGGAGCTGCTGGCGGGCGGGCGCACGCTGTTCTTCGTGAGCCACAACGAGCGCGACCTGCTGCGGTTCTGCACGCGCGGGCTCTACCTCGACAAGGGCGCCCTCGTGCTGGATGCTCCGATCGCCGAGGTCGTGAAGCGCTACAACGCCGATTACGGTGGATGAGGTGGAGCCGCACGGCCAGAACCCGCGAGGCGCGGCGGCGCTCGACCGGCTGATGTCGGTGCAGCGCCCGCTCGTGCTGGCCCACATCCGGCGGATCCGCGCCCGGCGGCCGCATGCCACCCCGGACGAGGTGGTCGCGATCCTCGAGCGCCGCTACCTCACGGCGGTCACGAGCGGCGGAGCCGCGGTCGGCGCGAGTTCGGCCATCCCCGCGGTCGGGACCGGCACGGCGCTCATCCTGTCCGGGGTCGAGACCGCCGGGTTCCTCGAGGCGAGCGCGCTGTTCGCCCAGTCGGTCACCGAGCTGCACGGGATCGCGGTGGTCGAACCGGAGCGCGCCCGGACCCTGGTCATGGCCCTCATGCTCGGCAGCGCGGGCCAGGATCTGCTCCAGCAGCTCGCGATCCAGGCGGCCGGTCAGGGGTCGCGCACGGCGTACTGGGGCGAGTTCGTGACCAGGAGCCTGCCCGGGCCCTCGTTCCGCTTCGTGGCGGAGCGCATCCGCCTGGCGTTCATCAAGCGCTTCGCGGCGACCCAGGGCGGGTCGGTGGTGGGCCGTCTGCTCCCGTTCGGGATCGGCGCGGTCATCGGGGGCACCGGCAACCACCTCATGGGCCGCAAGGTCATCGCCTCGGCGCGTGAGGCGTTCGGCCCGGCGCCCGTGGCTTTCCCGGCGTCGCTCGATGACCGGCCGCGCGGGGTGCCGCGCGCACCGCGCGAGGTGCGCGAGCGGAGGGGCATCCGGATCGTGGCGCCGAAGCGGCGGCAGCTTCCCCCCGCGCCGCCGAGCGCCGGTCCCGAGACGTAGGTACGCCTGGCCCCCTGGCCGGTGAGAGTGCACCCGTAACCGGTTGCGACCGTCGCGACTAGTCACGCCCGCACGCTCACTCGTGGTCGGGATGTCGTTCAGTCCTCCGTCGGCGGCAGGCCCTCCTCGTCATCCTCGTCGTCGAGGGGGTCCGACTCGCTCGAGTGACGGTCGCCGGCGTGGATGGCGGCGTGGCGGTCCCACTCCCCCATGAGCTTCTCGACCGCGGCGTGAAAGCGCGCGGTGGCGGCGCCCGGGGTGGTTTCGCCGAAGTGCCGCTCCGACCAGTGGGCGAGGTTCGCCAGCGCCGCCGCGTCACCGCGCACCTCCTCCACGAGCGAGAGCACCTCGCCCGCGCGATCGGAGGTCAGCCACGCTGCCGAGCCGAGGTATCCGGACTCGTCGACCTCGGCATCCTCACTCAGCGGGCGCGCGACAATGAGCGGCTTGCCGGTCGCGAGCCGGTCGTAGATCATCGCCGAGATGTCGGTGATCGCCACATCGGCGGCGGCCAGCTGCCAGCCGAGCGCCGGGCCGTCGTCGTAGACGTGCTGGGCCGACGGATCGCGCCGGTTCGCCGCGGCGATCGCGTCGATGATCCGCCGGTTGGCGTCGCGATACGCCGCGTCGATGACACCGCTGCGCGGGTGGGGGCGGTAGATCAGGCGGTGCGCGGGCGAGGCGAGCACCGCATCCGCCAGCGCCACCCCGTGCGAGGCGATCGAGCCGTATGCCGCGGCCGGGCGGTCGCCCTCCCAGGTGGGCGCGTACAGCACCACGACGCGGTCGTCCGGGGTGTAGGGCAGCTCACCCGCGAAGTGATCGGCCTGGGGCCGCCCGATCGGGATCGCCTTGCGCTGCAGGTCGAAATCCCAGAGCTTCCGCGAGAGCCGGTCCAGCGCCGCCTGCCCCGCGACCAGCGAATAGTCGTACGCCTTGAACTGGTTCGTGGTCATGTACATCTTGTCGGACTCGCCGTGGTTGATGAACACGTGCCACATGCGCCCGTACCGGAACATCTGGAAGTTCTTCTGGTTCTGGTTGACGTAGAAGACGATGCGCAGATCCTGCTCGTCGACGTACTGCTCGAGGTCGGTGACCCGCCGCTTGTAGTGCACCGGGACCGGCGACTCCTCCAGCAGCGTCAGCGTCGCACCGGGGCTGCGGGTCACGATCGCGACCGGATGGATCTTCGCGAGCTCGGCCAGCGGCGCGTACCACTGCCGGATCTGGTACAGGTTCACGCGCGTGTCGGCGAAGTACACCGCGATGCGCACCGAGCCCGGCTCGGCCGGGTGCTCGGCCATGTGCTGCTCGACGATCCGGCGGTTCCGGCGCGACCGGATCGCGTTGCGCACCACCTTGCGCGCGGCGTTCAGGTCGCTGATGACCGACATCGCTCCATCGTGCCAGAATCGCCCTACGACCATGGCCAGCTTCACCTTCGGAGCCGGCAACGCCCGCAAGGTGCTGCGCCTCCCGCTCTACGCGCTCGGGGCGCTCGCGACGTTCCTCATCCCGCGCACCCCGCGGCTCTGGGTGCTCGGGTCCGGCATCGGGCCGGGCGAGGGCGCGCTCTCCCTCTACCGCGAGGCTCGTGAGCGGCTGGGCGAGGGAACCCGGCTCGTCTGGCTGGCGGCGACGGATGCCGAACTCGCCCGCGCGCGCACGCTCGGTCTCGAGACCCGCCGCCGCGATGGCTGGGGCGGGTTCTGGCTCACCGCCCGGGCCCGCGTGCTGGTGGTGACCCACGGCTTCGGCGACGTGAACCGGTTCGGCACCCGCGGCGGGTTCGTCGTGCAGCTGTGGCACGGCATCCCACTCAAGAAGCTGCACCTGGACTCCCCCGCGGCCCTGCGCGTGTCGTTCCTGCCGAACCACCGGCTCGTGCGCGGGCTCGTCGCCCGGGCCTACCGGGCGGCCGGACGCGGCATCTCGCTGTTCCCGGTCGCCTCCGAGCTCGTCGTCCCGCGCATCGCGAGCGCGTTCGGGGTGCCGCGCGGGCGGATCGTCGTGACCGGCGACCCGCGCGACGACGAGCTGCTGCGGGGCACCGCGACCGAGCGGCGGGACTCCGCGCTGGAGGCGCTGGGGGTCGGCGGCGAGGCGGACGTTGTGGCAGGGGGTGCGGCCGGCGGTGCGGTCGGCAGCGCGGCGGGCAGCGCGCGCCGCATCCTGTACGCCCCCACGTGGCGCGACGGCGCGGCCGATCCGTCGATCCCCGACGAGGACGACTGGACCGAGATCGTGGCCTGGCTCGAGTCCCACGACGCCGAGCTCTGGGTGCGCGTGCACCCGCTCGGCAAGGGCGACTACGCGGCCGGTCCCGCCCGTTCGGACCGGGTGCGGATGCTGAGCCCCGCCGATTTCCCCGCCGTCACGCCCCTGCTCCCCGCCTTCGACGCCCTCGTGACGGACTACTCCTCCATCGCCTACGACTTCTCCCTGGTCGGCGCTCCCATCGTCTTCCTCGCCCCGGATGTCGAGGCCTACGCGCGGGCGCGCGGGCTGTACGAGTCGTACCGTGATTTCTCCGGCGGCCGGCACGTCACGAGCTGGCCGCATGTGCTGCGCGTGCTCGACGAGCGACTCGGGGCGCGCATCGATGCGCGGCAGGGACCGCACGAGACCTGGCTGCGCACCGAGCACTTCGATCACCTCGACGGGCGGGCCACCGCGCGGGTGCTCGACGAGGTGTTGGCCCGCACCGCCGGAGAGTCGGGCGCCGGATCCGCGCACGCCGGGGGGTCGGGCACCGGGGCCGCGCCTGCCGACAGCCAGCCCGGCATCCCCCGCCCGGTCGTGACGCGGGTGGAGGCGACGCCCACGGCCGTCCGGGTGACGCTCTCGGCCAAGGCGGACGCCGTGAGTCTCGAGGGTGCCCGCGCCCGGGTCGACGGCCGCATCGAGGGGTCGCTCGTGCCCGGAACCACGACCGCGGTGTTCCCCCTGCTCACCACCCGGTGGGGCGCGAGCGGCCTCGCCCTGCCTTCGGGCGCGTACCGTCTGACGATCGGGGGCGCGCCGCCGTCGACGCGCATGCGGGTCGACACCGCGTTGCCGCCGCGCGTCGAGCATGAGCTCTTCCACGCCGCGGTGCACGCCGAGGCCGGGGGCCTCGTGCTGCGGATCTCGCCTCCGCTGGCAGACGACGAGCGCGGCGCCCGCGCCCAGCGCCGACTCGAGCGCGCCTACCGCCGGTCGCGCGGGCCCCGCGAGGACGCGGTCTTCCTCGAGAGCTTCTACGGGCAGTCCGCCTCCGACAACCCGCTCGGCATCCACCGGGCGCTCGGCGAGCTGAGCCCCGCGACGAATCGGTACTGGAGCGTCGCGGACGGGTCGGTCGCGATCCCGGAGGGTGGCATCCGTATCGTCGAGGGCAGCCGCGAGTGGTGGCGGGTCCGCGGCGCCGCACGCGTGCTCATCGTCAACGACTGGTTGCGCAAGCGCTTCCGCCGCCGGCGCGGCCAGCACGTGCTGCAGACCTGGCACGGCACCATGCTCAAGCGCCTCGCGCTGGATCGCTCGCCCGGCCTGCGCACGCGCATCGCCGTCCTGCGCGAGCGCTCCCGCTGGGACGCGCTGCTGGCGCAGAACGCCTACAGCGAGCGGATCTTCCGTTCGGCCTACGCCATGCGCGGACCGATCTGGGTCGACGGCTACCCGCGCAACGACATCCTGGCCCTCCCCCAAGCCGAGCGTGCGACCCGGCGGGATGCCGTGCGCGCCGCCGTGGGGGCACCGCACGACGCGCGCGCGGTGCTCTACGCCCCGACCTGGCGCGATGACCGCACCGAGATGGTCGATTATCTGGACCTCATCGGGTTCGCCCGCGAGCTCGGGGACGACTACGTGCTGCTCGTGCGCGGGCACTCCCGCACCCTGCGCTACGGGCAGGACCTCGAGGGCGCCGGCCTCATCGACGTCACGAGTTATCCGGACATGACCGAGCTGCTGCTGCTGGCCGACGTGCTCGTGACCGACTATTCGTCATCGATGTTCGACTTCGCGGGCACCGGCAAACCCGTGGTGTTCTTCACACCCGACCTCGCGCACTACTCCGCTGATCTGCGCGGGTTCTACTTCGACCTGCTCGCGGAGGCTCCCGGCCCCGTCGTGCACGACCGCGATGCCCTGCTGGATGCGATCCTCACCGCGCGTGCGGATGACGCGCTGGGCAATCGCGTGCACGGGAATCGCGCGCATGGCAATGACGCGCGCGACGCCAGCGCGCACCACGCGTGGCGCGAGCGCTTCACGCCCCACGACGACGGGCGAGCGGGCGAGCGCGTCGTGCGGCGCATGCTCGACCTCGGCTGGCTGTAGGCCCGGACGGCGCTCAGCTCTCCGTGCGAGAGGTGTCCACCGCATCCCGCGCGCCGCGCACGAGCCCTACGAGGAAGCCCGCTCCCCAGCTGAGGTGCATGATCGCGAGCACACCCGCGAAGCGCAGCCGGTCGGCCAGACCGCCGTGACCGGTGATCATGGCGAGGACGAGGAGTCCCAGGTAGGCGAGCGGGCCCAGGTAGACCAGGGCCGCGACCCAGCCGAGCCAGCCGAGCCAGCCGCCCAGCACTCCCGTGAGGTGCAGCACCAGAACGACGATCGCGACCGCGATGTTCACCACGAGCAGCGGCGGCGCGAAGAAGCGGAGCGAGTTGCCGCGGCCCAGGCGTCGCACGAGTTCGCCGCGCCAGATGCCCGTCGCCCGGAACTGGCGGGCGAGCTTCCCGGGAGTGCTGCGCGGCCAGTAGGTGACGCGTAACTGCGGGTCGAGCCACACCGTGTGTCCGGCTGTGCGGAGCCGGTAGTTGAGCTCCCAGTCCTCACCGCGGCGGAGCGTCTCGTCGAAGCCGCCGACCTCGCTCAGGACGTCACGCCGGAAGATGCCCATGTAGGCCGACTCGGCCGGCCCCGCGTGTGCGCTCTCGCCGTGGTACGCGCCACCGCCGAGCCCGAAGCGGGAGTTGTAGGCCTGCGCGACCGCCGCCTGGAACCCCGGGTGGCCGGTCGCGACCATGATGCCCCCGAGGCTCGCGGCACCCGTGCGCTGCAACTCGCCGACGCCGCGCGCCGTGTAGCCAGGGGCGAGCTCGGTGTGGGCATCGACCCGCACGATGATCGGGAATCGGCCCGCGGCGATCGCCAGGTTGAGGCCGATCGGGATGTCCATGCCCGGGTTCTGCACGACGCGGATGCGGGGGTCGCGTTTCGCGAGCCGCTCGACGATCGCGTCGGTGCCGTCCGTCGACGGACCGAGGGCGAGCACGAGTTCGACCTCACCCGGATAGTCCTGGCTCAGGATCGAGGCGACCGCCGCCTCCAGGTACGCGGCCTCGTTCAGCACGGGCATCACGTAGGTGACGCCGGGGTGGTCGCCGGTGGCGTCCATCCGCGGCGTGGCCATGGGCACACGTTAGCAACAGAAGGGGGACGGCACCCCGGTCGGGCGCCGTCCCCCTCCGCCCCTGCGGAGGCTCCGGCTACTCGAGCGTGCCGAGCGTGACGTCGATCGTGGTCGACGTGCCGCCCCGCACATAGGTGAGGGTCGTCGAGTCGCCCGCGGCGAGCGCCCGCACCTGCGCGGTGAGGTCGGTGCTGCCGGTGATCGGGAGGCCGTTGAACCCGGTGATGATGTCCCCCGGCTTGACGCCCGCGGTCGCGGCCGCGCCGCCGGCTGTCGTCGAGTCGACCAGCGCGCCGACGGTGTCGCCGTCGTCGCTCGAGGCGTCGCGCACGGTCGCGCCGAGCAGGCCGTGGGTGGCGCTGCCGTTCTTGATGATCTCGTTCGCGACGCGCTGCGCGAGGTTGGACGGGATCGCGAACCCGACACCGATCGAGCCGGACTGGCCGCCATTGCCGGAGTTGCCCGCGCTGGCGATGGCCACGTTGATGCCGATGAGCTCGCCCTGCGTGTTCACCAGTGCGCCGCCCGAGTTGCCGGGGTTGATGGCGGCGTCGGTCTGCACGACCGGGAGCGAGATGCTCGCCGACTGGGTGGTCGGGGAGCCCTGCCCCTGGCCGAAGTTCCAGAAGTCGAACGGGCCGCCCTCACCGTTGCCCTGCTCGCCGTCGCCGCTGCCGCCGTCCTGCTCGGCCGTGTCGTCGGGAACCGCGGACGAGGCGATCTGGATGCTGCGGTTGAGCGCACTCACGATTCCGTCCGTCACGGTGTTGGACAGCCCGAGCGGCGCACCGATCGCGATGACCTGGTCGCCGACGTTCAGGTCGCTCGAGTCGGCGAACTCGATGGGCTGGAGCCCGGAGGCGTCGTCGAGCTTGATGACGGCGAGGTCGACGATCGGATCGGTCCCGACGATGGTCGCGGTGTAGAGCCGGCCGTCGGAGGTCGTGACCTCGATCTTGCCGTCCGAGGTGGTGCCGTCGAGCGTCACGACGTGGTTGTTGGTGAGCACGTAGCCGTCGGCGCTGAGCACGACCCCGGATCCGGTGCCGCCTGCGGACTGCGCGGCGACCGAGACCGTCACGACCGAGGGGGATGCCTTCGCCGCCACCGCGGTGACGACGTTGACGTCGTCGGTGTCGTTGATGGTGATGTTCTGGGGCGTCTGCTCTGTGGACTGCACGGAGGGCGACGCATTGATCGCGAGGGCCGCGACGCCGGCACCGGATGCTCCGCCGAGCACCGCACCGACGGCGAGTGCGGCCGCCAGCGGTCCGGCCGCGAGCTTCGCGCGCGGCGACGGCGCGCTCGGCGCCACCTGCGGCTGGGCCTGCGATGCGGCGGGCGCCGCCTTGCCCCTCTTGGAGCCGTCTGTGTTCTCGGGGGTGGGGGTGGTCTCGGTCGACTCGGTCATCTCGGGTCTCGCTCCTCTCAAGCGGGGTCAGCCTCCCGCTCGAAGCTGGGCGTTCTATATGGCGAAACTGCGAGCCTACTTCCCGTATTCCATGACCCGGCTCAGCATCCCCGTCAGCAGCCTGGACCGGACGGGTCGACGGCGCAGTCGCGCTCGACCAGGACGGTCTTCGCGCCGTCCGCGACGACATGCAGCTCGTTCGCCGGAACGGGCAGGATGCCGTCGATCGGTGTGAACGGACCTCCCGCGAACCGGTACTCGGCCCGGAAGTCGATGGTGAGACGGATCGTGTAGGAGCCGTCCCGGTCGTAGACGTGGCTCGTGGGCGTGCGGTCGAACTCGCGGAGGCCGAGCTTCTTCCAGGTGGAGCCCTTGGTGGAGCGCGTCGCGGACTTCCCGTCGCCGTAGGCCCAGTGATAGCTCACCGGAGTGAATCGCACGGACGCGGGCTGCCCGAGGAGCGTGCCCTCGACGATGTGCACGGAGGTGAGCGCGTAGAAGTTGGTGTGCAGACCGGGGACGGTCCACCCGTCGGGCTGCATGTGCTGCACACCCGGGGTGGGGCGGAACGACGCTATGTCGGTCAGCGTGATGGGGACGGCGCCGGGTGTGTCGGATGAGCAGGACACCTCCATGCACTTCCAGATGACGGGCGGCCCGGACGTGCCGTCGCCGCCTCCGCCGCCACCTCCCCCGCCACCGCCGCCTCCACCACCCGGTGTGTCGACCGTCCCGATGACGTCGACCTGAGGCCCGTTGATGCACCCGGTGATGGCGGCCTCGTTGTTGCAACCGCCGCCCAGCTCGAAGCCCGCATGGTTTGCAACGAGAGCTATCAGCAGAACGAAGCGCCAGACCATGCTTCGCTCCTATTCACCTTGAGAACTCCATCTAGGTCGTCGAACCCGACCTCAAGCGACTGTCGGTCTGCGCGACCTTCAGTAACAATCGACTGCCCTTCGCTGTCCACCACGTCCACTGCGCTGACGTCCAAGCAGAGGTAGGTCGTGATGCTGACTGTGCCTGGAGTGCCCGCGGCGTACTGCTGGAGCACGGCCGAATCGAACGTGGAGTCGCCGATCTGGCGATACCCCTTGTCATGTAGGTCTGCTGTTGCATCGAGACTTTCGTCCAGAGCCTCTCCTCGAAGAACCTCGGACAACCCATCGGTATCGACCCATCCACCCGCACCTACGGCGTTCGACACATCCAGGTACCGCTGGTACGCCTCCTCCGCCGCCGCGAGCGCCTCCTCGTCTGACGCGTACACGGGCGTGCTGCTCGGTGCCGGGGGCGGTGTGACCGGTGGCGACCCCGGCCCCGTGCACGAGGCCAGCATCGCTCCGAGGAGCATGACGCTCGCCGACCAGGTCGATCTCACCGCTGCCGCATTTCGCATCCCCCGACGCTAGGCACGACACCGCACCTCCGCGCGAACTGTCCACAGCCCCGCGACCCGGCTAGCGTTGCGAACGTGGCGACCCCCGCATCCGACACCCCCGCATCCAGCACCCACGTCCCCGGCGCCTGGTCCCGCGCGGCCCGCGGAGCCATGCTGCTCGGCGAGGACGGCGAGCAGCGCCCCACGATCTTCGCCGAGATGTCCGCGCTGGCCGCGGCCACCGGCGCGGTCAACCTGGGTCAGGGCTTCCCCGACTACGACCCGCCCGCCGAGGTCACCGAGGCGGCGCAGCGCGCCATCCGCGACGGGCTCAACCAGTACCCGCCGGGCCTGGGCATGCCCGTGCTTCGGGAGGCGATCGCCCGCCACCACGAGCGGTTCTACGGCCGCGCCGTCGACCCGGATCGCGAGGTCCTCGTGACCGCGGGAGCCACCGAGGCCCTCGCCGCGAGCCTGCTCGCCCTGCTCGAACCGGGCGACGACGTCGTCGTGTTCGAGCCCTTCTACGACTCCTACGCCGCGGTCACCGCTCTCGCGGGCGCGCGCCTGGTCACGGTCCCGCTGCTTCCGCCGGCCTTCGACCCCGACCTGGACGCGCTGCGCGACGCGGTCACGGATCGCACGCGCGTCAT
This sequence comes from Microbacteriaceae bacterium, assembly GCA_019638805.1. GTDB lineage: Bacteria > Actinomycetota > Actinomycetes > Actinomycetales > Microbacteriaceae > JBDSKH01. The sequence goes on from JAHBTA010000002.1 coordinate 453,291, forward strand.
CCTGCTGAACACCCCGCACAACCCGACCGGGCGCATCCTCGACGACGCGACCCTGCGCCTCGTGGTCGAGCTCGCGAACGCGCACGACGCCTGGATCGTGAGCGACGAGGTCTACGAGCACCTCACCTTCGAGCGCCCGCACGTGCCGGTCGCGACCCTGCCCGGAGCCTCCGAGCGCACCCTCACGATCGGCAGCGGGGGCAAGACCTTCAACGCGACCGGCTGGAAGATCGGCTGGCTCATCGCCCGACCCGAGCTGCGGGATGCCGTGCTCGCCGTCAAGCAGTTCCTCACCTTCGTGAACGGGGCGCCCTTCCAGCCCGCGATCGCCGCCGGCCTGGACCTGCCCGACACCTACTTCACGGATGCCGCCCAGACCCTCGCACGCCGCTGCGACCGCCTCTCGGAGGGCCTTCGACACGCGGGATTCGGGGTCTCGGCGCCCGACGGCGGCTACTTCGTGATCGGCGACGCGGCCCCGCTCGGCTACGACGACGGTGCCGCGTTCTGCCGCCGGCTGCCCGAGCTGGCGGGCGTCGTCGGGGTGCCGCTCTCGGCCTTCGTGCGGCCCGAGCACGCCGCGACCTACGGGTCGCTCGTGCGCTTCGCCTTCTGCAAGCGGGACGACGTGCTCGACGAGGCGATCGCGCACCTGGGGCGCCTCTCGGCGTGACGCGCGCGGCCGACCGGCCACCGCATCCACAACGATTCGGTAAAGGGGGTCGACAGACCCGTCTGCCCGCTAGCATGGCCTCGCTGTGACCGCAGAACCCGAATCCGGTTCACCGGCCGCGATCGACGCGGAAGACGTGCTCGACGCGGCCGCCGACGCGTTCGTGAACGACGGACTCGATGCGCTCACCTTCCGGCGCATCGCGGGCCGGCTCGGGGTCGCCGACCGCGCGATCACCGAGTTGTTCCGCTCCGTGGAGGACGTGCTGGCCGCGATGCTCGAGCGCGAGTACCTGGGCATGTTCCACGCCATCGTCGAGCAGATGGAGCGCGACCCGCTCGGCGGGCGGCTCTCGCGCATCTACCGCTACGTGCTCTCGGCCGTGCACGAGCGGCCCCTGGCGCGATCGATGTACCTCATGGAGCGCTCCGACCTCAGCCGGATCCTGCGGCTGACCCGCGGCTACGCCTTCGACCCGCAGCTCAGCATCGGCCCCGACCTCATCGATCGGATGAAGGCCGCGGGCACGGTCCGGCGCGACGTGAGCTCGACGGCGCTCGCGGCGGTGGTCTCCGCGACCAGCGCGGGCGCGGCGCTGCTGGCCCCGAAGCCCCGGCTGGGCGACGTGGTCGACGGCATGGTGCACCTGCTGGAGCGCTGCGCCGACACCGACGACACCGACACCTCCCGCGGCAAGGCGGCGCTCATCGCCTACGCCGACGAGCTCGCCGCGCGCCAGGACGAGCAGGCGCCCTAGAGTCCGGCCACCCCGAACCGCCGGAGCCGCAGCGCGGGATTGACGCGGCGCACCTCGGCGACGCGGGCGGGCGCGACCCAGGCGACCCCGACATCCGTCGCCTCGCCCACGGTGACCAGCTCGACCCCCATCGGGTCGACGACCATGCTGTTGCCCGCGCCCACCGGCGGCGCCTGCCCGGCGGCCGCGACGTAGACGGTGTTCTCGATCGCGCGCGCGGTCACGAGTGTGCGCCAGTGCGCCTCCTTGAGCGGGCCGCGCACCCACTCGGCGGGCAGCACGACCAGGTCGGCCCCGGCATCCACCAGACGGCGTGTCACCTCGGGGAACCGCACGTCGTAACAGGTCTGCAACCCGACCGTGAAACCGCGCCACGGGAAGACCGGCGTCTGGTCGAGCGGCCCCGCGACGACCCAGTCGCTCTCGCGCATGCCGAACGCGTCGTAGAGGTGCATCTTGCGGTAGTGCGCCACCAGGTCGCCCTCGTCGGAGAGCGCGACGAGCGTGTTCGCGACCCGCTTCTCGTCGTCGGGCACCTTCTCGATCATGCCCGCGACGATGTGGATGCCGAGCTCACCCGCCAGCTCGGCGAGCGTCCGCGTGAACGCGCCCCGCAATCCCTGTGCGTGCTCGACCCAGTCCGGGCCCATCTCGGGCGTGAAGTACGACGAGTACTCGGGGAAGACCACCAGGAGGGCACCGCGGTTGGCCGCCTCGCCCGCCAGGCGGGCCATCTCGTCCAGGTTGCGCGCGGTGTCGTCGCCCGGCGCGAACTGCGCCACCGCGACCGCGGAGCGATCCTCCTGAGCCTCCATGACACGAGCCTACGCAGAGGGTGCACCAACCGGGCCGGGAAATACGCCATAGTGGTGTCACCGAGGAGGCCATCATGACCGTTCCCCGCATCTCAGCACCCCGCATCTCAGCATCGCTCGTCGCTCTCACCGCAGGGCTCGCGGCTGCCGGCTTGGCGCTCGCCGCGTGCACCCCGGGCGTGCCGTCGAGCGACCCCGCTTCACCGACACCGACGGTCGTCGTGCCCTCGGAGACCCCGCTGCCCGTCGAGACCGATGGCGGAACCGGCGCATCCGACGCGGAGCTGCGCGCCAACGTCGTCGACGCCATGAACTCGGGCAACACCGCCGCGATCGAGGGGTATCTCGCCGCGTCGGTGCACGTGACCTACGCCGCCAGCGAGTACGAGGGGGACGTCACCGACCCGGCGCTCGTCATCCAGAACGTGAGCGCGCTGACCGGGCCGGGCATCACCTGGGACTTCAACCTGCCGGCGGCGACGCTCGACAACTACGCGAACAACCCGGGCCACTACCCCGCGTATTCGGACGACTTCCCCGAGGGCGCGCTCGTGGGGCGCTCCTCCGACCGCGCCGTGGTGTCGTTCGCGATCGACGGCGGGCAGATCACCCGCGTCTTCATCGCGCTCGACGAGGGCGCGCTGACCTTCGAGTAGCGCCGGCGCGGGCCCGGGGGTTCGGCGCGATGTTCGGCGCCGCGATCTGCGTATCTCAGGAGATTCCGGCGTCGTGCGGCCATAGGCGCGCAGCCGCGCACATTTCTCCTGAGAAGTGACACGGGCGCGAGGCAGGTCAGGCGCGGGCGATGAGGGGATGCAGCGCGCTGCCCGCAGGAACCTCCGGCAGCAGCGCAGCGCCCTCGATCCCGGAGCCGAGGGCCTCCCGCAGATCCGCCTGCGGCCACCGCGAGCGCAGGGCGGCGGCGAACCTCGTGGCGATGGCGGGCGCGCGCAGCACGCCCCCGGTCCCGCACACCACCGGGTCGGGGCGCTCGGCCTCGCCGACGCGCTCCAGCCCCGCGGCGATCGAGGCGGCGAGTTCGCGCGACGCGGCGTCGCAGATCGAGGCGGCCACCGCATCCGTCGCGGCCAGCTCGGTCACCGCTCGCGCATACCCGGCGATGCGGCGCACCTTGCCGGGGTCGCCCTGCAGCTCGATGTAGGCGGCCTCGAGATCGGGGAACTCGGCCCGTGCGCGCGCGGTGAGAGCCGTCGCAGGGCCGCGGCCGTCGTGGGCGCGCATGACCGCATCGAGGGCGGCGCGGCCGATCCAGTACCCCGAGCCGGCGTCGCCGATGAGGTACCCCCAGCCGTCGACGCGGGCGACCGCGGCGGCGCCGACCGCGAGCGTGACCACCCCGGTGCCCGCGGCGACCACCGCGCCGCGCGCGTCGCCGAGCGCGCCCAGGTAGGAGGTGACCGAGTCGTGCGCGAGCAGCACCTGACCCGCACTCGTGAGGCGGCGAAGCTCGCCGGGGTCGGTGTCCTCCGGCGTCAGCCCGGTCGTGCCGATGCTCACGACATCGGGCGGGCTGCCCGCCGCAGCGGTTCCGATGAGCCGGCCGAGCTGCGGGATGATCGGCTCGGAGGTCAGGAGTCCCGGATACTCGGCCCGCTCGCCGCGCACGCCGTCGACGATGAGCAGCGTGCGGATCCCGGTCTGACCCGCGTCGACGGCGAGGTGGCGCACGCCGCGAGCCTACCCGGCGGGCGACTCCGCGCGGCCCGGCGCCGCGGAGCCGGGCCACGGTGCCGCGCAGGCCGTCCTGTCGTACGGCTCCGCGCTGCGCCGACCGCGCTGCGCCGGCGGCGGGCTACCCCGCGGCGACCTCCTGCACGCCCCACGGCGATCCGTACTCGTCCGTCAGAGCGTCGAGGAAGGGCACCGCGTCGAACGCCTCCGGTCCGAGCACCCCGGCGCCCGTCCAGGTGCCCTTGGCCAGCAGCTCGAGCGCGACGACCGGGTTGATCGCGGTCTGCCAGACGACGCACTGGTGGCCGTACTCCTTCATCGACCACTGGTTGTCCACCACGTGGTACAGGTACGTGGACCGCGGCGCGCCGTCCTTGCCCGTGCCGGTCACCCACAGCCCGGCGCAGGTCTTGCCATGCATCTTGTCGCCCAGGGTCGCGGGGTTGGGCAGGCAGGCGGCCACGACATCCCGCGGGCTCACCTCGACGCCGCCGACCTTCACCTTCTCGGTCGAGTCGAGCCCCAGCTTGTGCAGCGTCTTCAGCACGTCGATGAACTCGTCGCCCAGCCCGTACTTGAAGGTCGCGCGCTTGGCCTCGATCCACCGCGGCATCATGAGCACCTCCTCGTGCTCGACGTTGACGCACTCGACCGGGCCGATGCCCTCCGGGAAGTCGAACACCTCGGGCTCGCTGAACGGCTCGGTCGTGTACCAGCCCTTGTCCTTCTCCCAGATCACCGGGGGGTTCAGGCACTCCTCGATGGTGGTCCAGATGCTGAAGCTCGGCGCGAAGTCGTAACCGTCGACCGTCAGGTTGGCGCCGTCACGCGTGCCGAGCTCGTCGATCTCGCTGAACAGGTGATCGGAGGCGTAGCGCGCGAAGACGTTGCTGAGCCCCGGCTCGACGCCGATGCCGACGAGCGCCAGGCGGCCGGCCTTCTCCCACTCCTCGCTCTTGGCGAACTGGTAGTCACCGAGCTTCTCGCCCGTCTTGCTGTACGGGTCTGTCGGGTGCGGGTGCGACAGGCTCATGGCCATGTCGAGATAGTCGGCGCCGGCCGCGAACGCGCCGTCGAAGATCGGGATGACGAAGCGCGGGTCGACGGCGTTCATCACGTGGGTCGCGCCGGTGCTCTTGGCGAGCTCGGCGACGGAGTCGGCGCTGCTCGCGTCGACCTGCGCCGCGGTGAAACGCTTGTCGTTCACGGCGGCGACCGCGCGCTCGGCACTGGCCAGGGCATAGTCCGCGACCACCACGCTCTCGAAGAAGTCGCGTCGGGCGGCGATCGAGCAGAAGGCCGACCCCACCCCTCCGGCGCCGATGAGCAGGATCTTCACGATCGGGTTCCTTCCACGTCGAGGGGACTCGGTGCCTCGGGGCGATGCCGTGGGCACTGGGGGTCACGATACCGCAGGATGACGGGGTCCGGACAACCGATTCCGTCGCGTGAGTGCGTTTCAGGGGTCGAAATCAACCGTGAGACTAGGCGGTGCTTGCCGAGCGGTCAGTGCTTGCCGAGCAGTCGGTGCTTGCCGAGCAGTCAGTGCTTCCCGAGCAAGACGAGCACGAACCGCGTCGGCTCGATCGCCTCGACGGCGTGCGGGACGCTCGCGTCCACGTGGATGATGGTGCCGGCCCGCAGGGGATGGCGCGCTCCCGAGACCTCGAGCACCGCATCCCCCTCGACGCCATGGAGAAGGATCGGCACGGCGGCGACATGCTCGCGCATGGCGGCCCCGGCATCCATGGCCACGCCCAGCACGGTCACGTCCTCGCTCTTGAAGAGGCGATGCGAGCGCACGCGGCCGGGTTCGATGGGGAGAGCCGCGACGAGGGCCGCGGAGTCCGCGACGAGAAGGGCGTGATCGGTGACAACGGGTGCGAGATTCACGAATAAAACGTATCACCATCCGGTTTATCCGGCTAGGCTGAATCCCGTGAACGACATCGCCGGCCGCGCCGACATCGAGGCGCTCGTGACGGAGTTCTACACCTCCGCCTTCGCCGACCCGCTCATCGGGCACATCTTCACCGACGTCGCGAAGATGGACCTCGCGTATCACCTGCCGATCATGTGCGACTTCTGGGAGACCGTGCTGTTCGCCGCCGGGCTCTACCACCGCAACGCGCTGCAGGTGCATTTCGTGCTCAACGCTCGCCACCCGCTGACCGCCGAGCACTTCGGCCGCTGGCTTTCGCTGTGGATCGCGACGGTTGACGGCCGGCACGCCGGACCGGTCGCCGAGCGGGCGAAGCTGCAGGCCACCCGGATCGCGGGGTCGATGCAGCGCCGGCTCGAGGGTCGCTCGGGCAGCGAGTTCGAGACGCTCCGTACAGGGGAGCCGGCCTGGGACGCGAGCCGCGCGTGAGGGCTCGCGACGACGCGGGGCGCGAGCGGGGCTACCACGCCGCCCTGGCCTCCCCCGCGCGCCGCCAGGTGCTCGACGCGCTCGTCGAGGCGTCGGAGCCGCTCGACGCGGCGACTGTCGCCGCCCGGCTCGGGCTTCACGTGACAACGGCGCGGTTCCACCTGGATCAGCTCGTCGATGCCGGGCTCGCGCGGCGCAGCTCGGGCCCGGAAGGGCGCAGGGGCCGGCCGCGAGTGCTGTTCGCGGCGGCCGGCGCCGCACGACAAGGCGACTCGCGCGAAAAGCTCATCGAGGTGCTCGCCTCCGCCATGGCCGACAACGCGGACGGCGTCCAGGAGTCGCTGCGCGCCGGCCGGCGCTGGGCCGATGGGCTCGGGGGCGCCGACGCCGGGAAGTCCGGCGAGCCCGTCTCGGGACTGGTCGGCGCACTCGATCGTCTCGGCTTCGGTCCGGACCCTCAGCCGGACACCGGGGTCATCCGCCTGCACGACTGCCCGTTCCGCTCGGCGGCGCGCGAGCATCCCGAGATCGTCTGCAATGTGCACCGCGGCCTCGTCGAGCGCCTGCTCGAGGGCTCGGACGCGCGGCCGCAGCTCATCCCGTTCGCCGAGCCCGGGCTGTGCCTGGTCACATTGGGCGGCCCAGCAGCGCGATAATGCCGATCGCGAGCAGCAGGACCGCCTTGACGCACTCCAGCACGACATATCCGATGTGCAACGCGTGCCGGGGCTGCCCGTCGGACACGTTTCCACGCAGCACCCGCGCGTCCATCCGCCGCCGGAGCACGCCCGCGCCGATCGCCAGGACCACGGTGACGGCCGCGATCGCGGCGGTGCCGGGCCACGGCACCGCAGGCAGCGCGATCGCGACCGTCACGAGCAGGACGAGGGCGAAGACCGCCTCGACGATGTTGAGCGCCCGGAACACCAGGCGGCCGATCCCCACCCCGAGGGCGACCGTGACGCCCGGCGCCCGGAACTTGAGCGGCGCCTCGAGGAACGAGATGCCGAGGACCATGCCCAGCCACACGAAGGCGATCGCGGCCTGCACGGCGGGCACCGCATCCATCCGAATCTCCGATCTGCAATAAACAGGAGTAGTGTCCTTTTTATCAGAGAAGGGGACGGAACGTGACCTACGTCATCGCCGAGCCGTGCATCGACGTGAAGGACCGCGCCTGCGTCGACGAGTGCCCGGTCGACTGCATCTACGAGGGCGAGCGCTCGCTCTACATCCAGCCCGATGAGTGCATCGACTGCGGCGCCTGCGAACCGGTGTGCCCGGTGCAGGCGATCTTCTACGACGACGACCTGCCGCCGGAGTGGGTGAAGTTCCGCGAGGACAACGCGCGCTTCTTCTCCGAGACCCTGCCCGGTCGCGACGAGCCCGTGGGTGCTCCCGGAGGCGCCGCGAAGATCGGGCCGATTCCCGCGGACACCCCGCTCGTGGCGGCGCACCCGCTGCGTCCGTCATGATCCGTGCCGTGGGATAGCGTCGAATGATGCCTCTTCTCGATCCCAGCCTCATTCCCGTGTTCGACGAGGTGGTGGCCCGCAACCCCGGCGAGACCGAGTTTCACCAGGCCGTGCAGGAGGTGCTCGAGAGCCTCGGCCCGGTCGTGGCCAAGCACCCGGAGTACGCCGACGCCGAGGTCATCCGCCGGCTGTGCGAGCCGGAGCGGCAGATCATCTTCCGCGTGCCATGGACCGACGACGCCGGGCGCGTGAACCTGAACCGCGGATTCCGGGTCGAGTTCAACTCGGCGCTCGGCCCCTACAAGGGCGGCCTGCGATTCCACCCGAGCGTGTATCTCGGGATCGTGAAGTTCCTGGGCTTCGAGCAGATCTTCAAGAACGCCCTCACCGGGCTGCCGATCGGCGGCGCCAAGGGCGGATCGGACTTCGACCCCAAGGGCCGCTCCGACGCCGAGGTCATGCGGTTCTGCCAGTCGTTCATGACGGAGCTGTACCGGCACCTCGGCGAATACACCGACGTGCCCGCGGGCGACATCGGGGTCGGCGGTCGCGAGATCGGCTACCTGTTCGGGCAGTACAAGCGCATCACCAACCGCTACGAGTCCGGCACCCTCACCGGCAAAGGGCTCAGCTGGGGCGGGTCGCAGGTGCGCACCGAGGCCACCGGCTACGGCACGGTGTTCTTCGTGAGCGAGGCGCTCGGCGCCGCGGGCGAGTCGCTCGAGGGGCGGCGGGTCGTGGTCTCGGGCTCGGGCAACGTCGCGATCTACGCCATCGAGAAGGCGCAGTCCCTCGGCGCGCTCGTCGTCGCGTGCTCGGACTCCGACGGCTACGTGGTCGACGACGCCGGCATCGATCTGGACCTGCTCAAGGAGATCAAGAACGGACACCGCGGCCGGGTGTCCGACTACGCCTCGCGCCGCGGCGGGACCGCCCGGTACGTCGCGGGCGGCTCGATCTGGGACGTCCCCGGCGAGATCGCACTGCCGTGCGCGACGCAGAACGAGCTCGACGAGGCGGGGGCCGCATCCCTCATCGCGAATGGATGCCGCATGGTCGCCGAGGGTGCCAACATGCCGACCACCCCGGCCGCGATCCGCGCGCTGCGCGAGGGCGGGGTGGCGTTCGCGCCCGGCAAGGCGGTCAACGCGGGCGGTGTCGCGACGAGCGCCCTGGAGATGCAGCAGAACGCTTCGCGCGACTCGTGGACGTTCGAGTACACCGAGGAGCGCCTGGCCGAGATCATGCGCTCCATCCACGACCGCTGCCTCGAGACGGCCGAGGAATACGGGTCGCCGGGCGACTACGTGGTCGGGGCGAACATCGCCGGGTTCACCCAGGTCGCCGACGCGATGCTCGCGCTCGGGGTCATCTGAGCCCTGGCGGCGCGGGCTTCTCAGGAGTTGCTTCCCCGCGCAGCCCGAACCACCGGAATCCAGGGCGCCCCGGCCTCGATGGCTCCTGAGAAACCCGCCGCGGACGCGAAAAACGAAGGCCCCCGCACTGAGACGGGGGCCTTCGGGGTTTTGTTGCGGGGACAGGATTTGAACCTGCGACCTCTGGGTTATGAGCCCAGCGAGCTACCGAACTGCTCCACCCCGCGATGCGTGTACCAGGGTAACAGGCTTTCGCGGCCTCCGCTGTCGCGTGCCCGCGTCGGAAATTCAGGAAACTCCACCTCGGGGAGACGTCACTGCGCCGAAGCATCCGCCACGGGCGGCCGAGTTTCCTGAATTTCCGGCACCGCAGCACCACAGCTCCGGCGCGCCGGCGCACGGGCACCGGGCACCGGGCACCGGGCACCGGGCACCGGGCACCGGGCACCCGGCGGCGCCGGTCAGCCGCCGGAGGCCGCGATCGCGGCCTCCACGGCCTCCTGCATGCGCTGGTCGGCCTCGGCCGCCGCAACCAGATCGCCCTTGGCGTAGGCCGCCTGGCGGTCCTTGAGCGCGGCCTGGTAGTCCGCCAGAGCCTGCTGCAGTGCGGCCTCGTCGACCGTGCCCGAGGGCTCGGTCGGCTCGGTCGGCCCATTCGGGTCGGTGGGCTCGGTCGGCTCCGTGGGCTCGTCGGGCACGGTGCCGTCGCCGGCGTCCGCACCGCTGTCGCCGCCGAACAACACGTCGAGCGCGGTGTCCAGGGTGTCCTCGAAGGCCACCTTCTCGCCGAACGCGACCAGGATCTTCCGCAGCAGCGGGTAACTGGTCTCGCCGGTCGACTTGACGTACACCGGCTGCACGTAGAGCAGGCCCCCGCCGACCGGCAGGGTCAGCAGGTTGCCCCGGATCACGTTGGTGTCGCCCTGCGCCAGGATGTTCAGCTCGCGCGCCACCTCGGCGTCCGAGGTGAACTGGTTCTGCGCCTGACCCGGCCCCTGGACGGTGTCCGACTTGGGCAGGGTCAGCAGCGTGAACTGGCCGTAGTCGGGTCCCGGATCGGAGTTCACCGCGAGGTACCCGGTGAGTACGCTCTGCGCCTGGTCGTCCGACCCGGTGCGCGGGATGTAGGTCGAGTACAGCGTGAACGCCGGCTCGTCCGTCCCGGGAATCTGCATCGTCAGGTAGTACGGCGGCTGCAGCTTCGCGTTGGAGCCCTGGGTCGGGTCCTTGGGCGTGATCCACGCGTCGTTCGCCGAGAAGAAGGTTCCGGCGTCGGTCACGTGGTAGGTCTCGAGGATCTGCCGCTGCACCTTGAACAGGTCGGCCGGGTAGCGCACGTGCGCCGTGAGCTCGTCGCTCATCTCGGAGGCGGGCACGACCGTCGCGGGGAAGATCTTCTGCCAGGTCTGCAGGATCGGGTCATCCGGATCCCAGGCGTAGAGCGTGACCTCGCCCGAGTACGCGTCGACCGTCGCCTTGACCGAGTTGCGGATGTAGTTGATGTCGTCGAGCGCGTACGCCGGCGTGGGCGTGTAGGTGTCTGCAATCGCGCTCGAGAGCTGCACGATCTTGGAGTACGGGTAGGCATCCGTCGTCGTGTACCCGTCGACGACCCACACCACGCGGCCGTCGACGATCGCCGGGTAGGTGTCGGAGTCGAGCGTCAGGTACGGCGCCACCTTCTGCACGCGCACGAGCGGGTTGCGGTCGTAGAGGATCTGCGAGTCGTCGGTCACGTTGGTCGAGAGCACGACCTGCTCGGACTGGAACTTGATCGCGTAGACCAGGCGCTTGAAGACGCTGTCGAGCTTGGGCCCGCCGTCGCCGTCGAAGGTGGTGACCGGGTCGTTGCCCTCGTCGTCGCCCGCGGGGTAGTCCAGCTCGGCCGGTTCGCCCGAGGGCGAGAGCCCGCCCACGATCGAGTACCGCGGCGAGTTCTCGCCGAAGTAGATGCGCGGCTCGAAGTCGCCCAGCTCTCCCGCGGACGGGATGCCCGACTCGAGGAACTTGGGCTGCCCGTCGGGCGAGCGCTGGTTGCCGTAGGCGGCCACGACGCCGAAACCGTGCGTGTAGACAAGCGTGTTGTTGAACCAGTCGTTCGCGTTCTGGCCGGCCTGGTTGAGCTCGCGCACCGCGATGACGGTGTCCTGGGTCTTCCCGTCGATGTCGTAGCGGTCGACGTCCAGGTGGCGCGGGAAGCGGTAGTACTGCTTGACGCGCTCCAGCTGCGAGAACGTGTCGGTCACGATCGCCGGGTCCAGGATGCGGATGTTGGCCGTCGTCTCCGCGTCCTCGCGCAGGGCGCCGGGTTCGGCATCCGTCGTGGCGGCGTAGGGGCGCACCGTGACGTGCTCGGCGTCGACCCCGTACGCCTCCCGCGTGGCGTCGATGGCCCGCGAGATGTACTCCGCCTCGAGCGTGCGGGCGCTCGGCTCCACCTGGAAGCGCTGCACGAGCGACGGGTAGATCGAGCCGATCACGAGGCTCGAGACGATGAGCAGGGCCGCACCGATGAGCGGAAGCCGCCAGCGGCCGATCGCCGCCGTGATGAGCGCGAGCACCGCGACGATCGCCGCGATGCCGGCCAGGATGACCCGGCTCGGGATGACCGCGTTGACCTCGGTGTAGGCCGCACCCGTGATGAGCGAGCCGTCCTCGGTGAGTGTCGCGTACTGGTCCAGCCAGATGCTCACGGCCTGCAGCGCGAGGTAGACCGCCGCCATGACGGCCAACTGGATGCGCGCGGGCCGGCTCACCCGTACCTCGCGCCCGGTGACCCGGATGCCGCCGTACAGATAGCAGGTGGCGAGCGCCGCGAAGCCCGCGACCAGCAGGATCGCGGAGGCGTAGGCCAGCACGCCCCGGTAGAACGGCAGCTCGTACACGTAGAACGAGACATCCATGCCGAACTGCGGGTCGGCGACCCCGAACGGCGTGCGATGCAGGTACTGCAGCACGGTGCTCCAGCGGGTCGCCGTCGAGACCCCCAGGAAGATGCCCAGCACGACCGGGATGCCGTACATGGCCAGGCGCCGCAACGGCTCGACCACCTGCTGGTAGCGGTCGAGCTGGGAGTTGAGCTTCACGTACACCGGGCGGGCGCGGTAGGCGATCGCGATGCTCGCCCAGACCACGACGGCCATGGCGACGAAGCCGATGCCGAACATGGCACCGAGCGCGGCCCACTGGGTGGTGAGCACCTCGAGGAACCCGAGCTGGTCGTACCAGAGGACGTCGGCGTACAGGCCGGAGAAGATGAAGAAGCCGATCACGATGACCGCGAGGATGGCGGCGGTGATCGCCAGCGCGGCGCGCGTTCGGCTGCGAGGGGCAGGACGTGCGGAGGCAGTGGACACCCCCTGATCCTAGGCGGAGCGGCTGGGAGTCAGCCCGCCGGGCACCGGGCGAGGGTGCCGAGGTCGCCGCCGTCCGCGATCGTCTCCACGGCATCCAGCGCCTCATCGAGGGTGGTGACGGCGAAGACCTCGAGCCCGCCGGGGATGTGACCGGCGACCTCGTCGCAGTTCGACGCGGGCGCGAGGAACCAGTCCGCGCCCGCCGCGATCGCGCCGTACATCTTCTGCCGGATGCCGCCGATCGCCCCGACCTCGCCGTCCGCCGTGATGGTTCCCGTGCCGGCGATGCGCTCTCCCCCGGTCAGCTCGCCCGGGGTCAGCTTGTCGTAGATGCCCAGCGCGAGCATGGTTCCGGCGCTCGGTCCGCCGACATCGCCCAGGTTGATGTCGACGTCGAACGGGAACTCGTAGTCGGCCCCCGCCTGGATGCCGATGATGACGCGCGTCGGGTCCTGCTCCGACGCCGCGGTCGTGAGGGTGACGGTCATGGGCTCGCCCTCGCGCTCGATGCCCACCTGGAAGCTCGAACCGACCGGCCGCGCCGCGAGCGTCGAGCTCAGCTCGGTGACCCCGTTGATCGGGTCGCCGTCGACGGTGAGGATGCGGTCCCCGGTTTCCAGCACACCATCCGCCGGGTAGCCCTCGATCGTCGAACTCACGGTGACGATGCTCGTGTAGTCGATGTCCAGCTCCGTGAGCGCGGCGGCCACCGCCTCCTCCTGAGAGTCGGCCATCATCTGGGCGTCCTGCTCGCTCGACTCGTCCTGGGTCTGCCCGTCCGGGTAGACGAGGTCGATGGGCGCGAGCGCCCGTGACGGGTCGAACCAGGTCATCGCCAGGTCGAGGTAGCTGACCGGGTACTCCCGGCTGCCCCGCAGCGTCACGGTGAGCATGTCGAGCGAACCCGAGGTGGGGTAGGTCTCGGCTCCGTCGATCTCGATGAGCGGAGTCTCCTCGCCCTCGAGCTCGACCTCGCCGAGAGTGTCGTACACCGGACCGGGGCTCTCGATCACCCATGGCGTGGGAAGCGTGCCCAGCACGACCGTCCCCGCGATGGCCCCGATCATGAGCACCCAGCCGATCGCGGCAGCGGAGGAGGGACGCACGGGTTTAGCGTAGATCGCATGGCGGACGAACCGCAGGACGGCCCCTCCGAGGAGGACTTCCGCGACATGCTGCGCGAGTTCCTCTCGGGCAACTCGGATCTGGACCCCGCGCAGCTCGCGAGCGCGGCCGGGCTGCCGAACGACCCGGAACTCGTGCAGCGGCTCATCGGGCAGCTGCAGCAGGCGCTGCAGAACAGCGGGGACGGCATCAACTGGGGGCTGGCCCTCGAGCAGGCGCGCGGGCTCGCCCAGCGCTCCGCGGTGGCCTCGACCCCGGACGAGCAGACCGCCCTCGAGGATGCCTTCCACGTCGCGGCGCTGTGGCTCGACGAGATCACCGGCATCGCGGCCCTCACGACCGAGCCCGTGCTGCTCACGCGCGCGGGCTGGACCGAGACCACCATGCCGGTGTGGACGCAGCTGGCGGAGCCGGTCGCGAACTCGATCGCGGCGGCGCTCACCAACGTCCTGGAGGAGCACGCCCCCGAGGAGCTCTCCGGCATGCTGGGCGACGCCGGCCGACTCATGCGCAATGTGGGCGGGACGCTCTTCGCCATGCAACTGGGCCAGGTGGTGGGACAGCTCGCGGGCGAGGTGGTCTCGGGGGGCGATGTCGGCATCCCGCTGCTGGACGGCGAGCAGCGCCAGGCCGCACTGGTCCCGCAGAACGTCCAGGCCTTCGGCGCCGGGCTCGACATCGACGCCTCCGAGGTGCGGCTCTACCTGGCGGTGCGCGAGCTCGCGCACGCGCGACTGTTCCGGCACGCCAAGTGGTTGCGGCTGCACCTCATGACCCAGATCACCGACTTCGCGCGCGGCATCCGCATCGACACCGCGCGGCTGGAGGAGCTGGCCGCCGACTTCGACCCGGCCAACCCGGAGGAGCTGCGGGCCGCGGTCTCGAGCGGCGCCCTCATCCCGCCCAAGTCCGACGAGCAGCTCGCGGCGCTCGCGCGCCTCGAGACCATGCTCGCCCTCATCGAGGGCTGGGTGGATGTCGTGACCGCCGCCGCGACGACGCGTCTGCCCCGCAGCGGCGCGATCGCCGAGACCGTGCGCAGGCGCCGAGCGGCGGGGGGCCCGGCCGAGCAGGCTTTCGGCACCCTGGTCGGTCTCGAGTTGCGACCGCGCAGACTGCGCGAGGCCGCCGCCATGTGGCAGGCGGTGCAGGATGCCGTGGGGCCCGAGGCGCGCGACGCGCTCTGGGCGCACCCCGACATCGTCCCCGGGGACGCGGACATCGACGACCCGGCCGCTCTGGTCGCGCGGCTGCAGGCGGGCGAGCCCGAGCCCGACGATGTGGATCAGGCGCTGCAGGACCTCCTCGACGACGAGTCCGGCGACCGGCCGCACGAGGAGTAGCGGGCGCGCGCTGTGGACGGTCCGCGCGCGGATCGCGCGGGCCGGGGCACCCTGTGGGGATGGTGCTCCGGCTGGCGGACGATGTCGTGATGGTGTGGCGCACGCCCACCTCGCTGCAACTGGGCGTCGACGAACCCATCGTGCTGGACGGGGTCACCGCCGCGGTGGAACGGGTCCTGGCGGCACTCCGGGCCGGGGTCTCGCGCAGCGGATGGGCCATGCTCGCGCGCGATGCCGGGCTGGACGAACCCGCCGCCCGGGAGCTGCTGGCGCGGCTCGCCCCCGCGCTGCGACCCGAGCACGCCGAGCACCCCGAGCACCCCGAGCGCCCCGCACGCCCTTCAGCACCCGCGGGCGACCGAGTGCTTGTCGCCGGCACCGGGCCGATCGCGACGGCGATCTCCGACCTGCTGCGCGAGCGCGACCTGCTGGCCCCGGCCGCCGAGGACCGGCCGGCGCTCGCGGTACTCGTCGCCGGCTGGGTGCTGGCGCCGGATGCGGCGGCGACCTGGCTGCGACGCGACGTCCCGCACCTGCCGGTGGTGGCATCCGATCGCACCATCGCGGTCGGTCCGTTCGTCGAACCCGGCCGCGGGCCGTGCGTGCTCTGCCTGCAGCTAGCCCGCCGCGACGCCGACCCGGCGTGGCAGGCGATCGCGAGCCAGCTCTGGGGCAGCGCGCCGCCGCCGCTCAGCCGGCTCGGCGCGCTGAGCGCGGCGGTCTTCGCGGTCCGGCGGATCGTGCACCGGTTCGAGCAGGGACCGGGAGAACCCGGGCGCGCCTGGCGACTCGCGGACGAGGGCGGGACGGTCAGCGCCTGGACGGCGTGGACGCATCCGGAATGCCTGTGCTCAGCTCCGCCAGGAAGCGACTGGGCGCCCGATCCTGACCGCGCAAGCCCCTCCGCGCCCACGAGAGACGCAGCCGCCGCCGCGCCCGCGTGATGCCGACGTAGAGCAGCCGACGCTCCTCGTCAAGCCCCGCGGCGTCGCGCGCGTAGGAGATCGGCAGAAGACCCTCGCTGAGGCCCGCGATGTGCACGACGTCCCACTCCAGGCCCTTCGCGCTGTGCAGCGTCGAGAGGGTGACCGCGGCGACCACGGGCTCGTGCTGCGCGGCCTGCCGGTCGAAGAGCTCGTCCACGAAGGCCGGAAGGGCGGTGCCGGCCGGAGCGTGCTCGGCGAGCTCGAGCAGGGCGCTCAGCGCCTCCCAGCGCTCCCGCACGGCGCCCCCGCTCTCGGGCGCCTGCTGGGTCCAGCCGGCCCCGCGCAGCACATCGCTCACCGCCTGCCACAGGGGGGCGGGCTCACCCGTCGCACGCGTGCGCGCGACGCTGCGCAGCTCGAGCATGGCCCGCTTGATGACGTCGAGCTCGAAGAAGGGGGTCGCACCGGCCACGCGCGCGGCGACCCCCGCATCCGCGAGCGCCTTCTCGAACTGCGGGGCCTGCGCGTTGACGCGGTAGAGCACGGCGATGTCCGCGGGCCGGACTCCGGCGCGGATGTCGGCCACCACGGCGGCCGCTACCGCCTCCGCCTCCGCGCGGTCGTCGTCGTAGGCGGCGGGCGCCTCGACGGGCGGCCCCGGCCTGCGGTCGGCGCTCACCAGTTCCAGGGCACCCGCGTGCCCGCGCATGAGCCGGTTCGCGGCGTGCAGCACGGGCTCGGCCGAACGGTGGTTGGTCTCGAGCCGGACGACGCGAGCGTCCGGGTAGCGAGCCCCGAAGCCGAGCAGGTAGGCGCTCGTCGCGCCCGCGAACGAGTAGATGGTCTGGCTGGCATCGCCCACGACGCACACGTCGGTGCGCTCGCCGAGCCACAGCTCGAGCAGCTCCTGCTGCAGGGGCGAGACGTCCTGGTACTCGTCCACCACGAAGAAGCGGTACTGCGCGCGCACCTGCTCGGCGATCGCGGGCTCCGCATCGAGCATGCCCGCGGTGACGAGCAGCACGTCCTCGAAGTCGAGCCGGCGGCGGGAGTCCTTGATCTGTTCGTAGGCGTCCTGCAGGGCGACCATGGCATCCGCACCGATCCCGGGCGGCAGCGAGCGCTCCGGGGCCAGCCGCGCGTATTCGCCGAGCGTGAGTCGGCGCACCTTGCGCCACTCGATCTCGGCGGCGGCGTCGCGCAGTGCCGCTGTGTCCACCTTCAGCCGCAACTGCTCGGCCGCCTGAACCAGCAGACGGGCCTTGCCCTCCAGGATGCGCGGAGCCGTTCCGCCGATGACCTGCGGCCAGAAGTGGCCCAGTTGCGCGAGCGCGGCGGAGTGGAAGGTGCGCGCGCTCACCCCGGAGGCGCCGAGCGCCCGGAGGCGTCCGCGCAGCTCGCCCGCTGCGCGCGTGGTGAAGGTGAGGGCGAGCACGCGCGCCGGATCGTAGACGCCCGTGGCCACCCCGTGCGCGATGCGGTGGGTCAGCACGCGGGTCTTCCCGGTTCCGGCGCCGGCCAGGATGCACACCGGACCGAGCAGTGCCTCGGCCGCGACGCGCTGCTCGTCGTCGAGGCCCGCGAGCAGATCCCCGGCGGGTGCCGCCGCGCTCACGCCCGGCTGCCGTCGTCGAGCTCGTCGCCGAGCCAGTCCTCGACGATCGCCCGCGCGATCGAGGCCGGGCCGGGCAGCAGGATCTCCCGTGAGGCCGACGCGGAACGCAGTTCGTCGCGCGTGAACCAGCGCAGCGCCAGGATCTCCTCGCCGTCGGGGGTCCCCTCGGTCGGCGACCCCTCGGGCACCTGCGCCCGGAAGCCGACCATGAGCGAGGCCGGGAAGGGCCAGGGCTGGCTGCCCAGGTAGACCGGGTCGACGACCGTGAGCCCCGACTCCTCGTGCACCTCCCGGATGACGGCGGCCTCGAGCGACTCCCCCGGTTCGACGAAGCCGGCCAGCAGCGAGAACCGGTTGGGCTCCCAGCGCACGTTCGACCCGAGCAGCATCCGGTCGTCGGCGTCCACGACACCCACGATGATGGCCGCATCCGTGCGCGGGAAGACCTCCTCCCCCGTGTCGTCGACGCGCGTCCAGCCCGCCGCGGCGATGCGGGTCGCCGTGCCGGTCGCCGGCGAGAACCCGTAGCGGGCGTGCCAATTGGCCAGGGCGAGCGCCTGCGTGAAGATGCCCGCGTCCCGGACGCCCAGCCGGTGCCCGAGTCGGCGCAGGTCGCCCCAGGCGTCGTCGATGGGCGCCGGTCCGGTGAGTTCGGCCGACTGCGCGTCGTCCACGATCAGGGCGACCACCGGGGAGCCCGCCGGCAGGTCGGGGCTGTCGGTCAGCGCCCTGCCCAGGTACAGCGCCGCGATGTGCGGAACGCCCGCCGCGGGCAGCACCGCGAGCTCGGTCGGCCCGGCGAGCAGAGCCCGCCCCTCGTGCAGCACGACGGCGCGGGTGCCCGGGTCCGCGAGCAACGCCTCGACGTCGGCGGTCCGCCCGAGGTGGTCGCGGTCGATCTCCGACCGCGAGAGCGGCAGCCGCGAGTGGAACGGATGGGTCAACCGGGAGCCTTCCGGGGGTGCGTCAGCGGGGTCCGGCCCGGGGCGTGGCGGTCGGCCGCCGCGGGCACCGCGCGACCTACCCTGTCGTCATGGCCAGATCCCACCTCACTCTAGCCGCGCTCGCCACGTCGGCCGTGGAGAGCCTGGAGGTCGCCGCATCGCAGCCGTTCGGTTCGCCAGGCGGCGACTTCGACGCCGCCCTGCTGACCGGCGCGGACGGCCGGCACTGGACCATCCGCGTACCGCGCAGCGAGCGCGCCGAGGCCGAGCAGTCCGCCGACCTGGTCGCGCTTCGCGCGCTCAGCGCCGGGGTGCGCACGCGCCTCCCGTTCGCCGTCTCGACCTATGCAGGCCAGGTGCCGGTCGACGGCACCCGCGCCGTCGTGTACGAGTTCGTGTACGGCTCCAAGCACCCTCTTGCATCGTTCGGCGCCGAGTACGCGGCGTCCATCGGCGAGGCGATCGCTGCCATCCACGCCCTGCCCACCTCCGTGGTCGTGGATGCCGGGCTCCCCGCCCACAGTTCCGTCGACACCCTGCGCGGAACCGTCGATCTCGTGGACCGGGCCGCCGCGACGGGACTCATCCCGGCCGCGCTGCTGCGGAGGTGGCAGGTCGCCACCGAGGAGTCGGCACTCTGGCAGTTCACGCCCGCCGTGGTCAACGGCGCGCTCGGCTCGGATTCGTTCCTGGGCGCCGACGAGCGGGTCACGGGCGTGCTCGGCTGGCACGCTCTGCGGGTGGGCGACCCGGCGCGCGATCTGGGCTGGCTGGTCGCGGGCGGGGACGCGGTCTTCGACGCGGCGTTCGCCGCCTACTCGCGCGTGCGCGGCACCGTCGACCGGCAGCTGCGCCAACGCGCGACCCTGCTGAGCGAGCTCGAGGTCGCCCGGTGGCTGCTGCACGGGACCGACGTGCGCTCGACCGAGATCGTCGACGACGCCGTCCAGATGCTGAGCGCCCTGGTCGACGAGGTGCAGAAGGACATCATGAACCCGATCGGGCCGCAGACCATGCCCGTGCTCGGCGTCGACGAGGTCGAGCGCCTGCTGGAGCGCACCGAGCACGTGCGCTGACGCGCGCCGCGGCCCGTGCCCTGCGTCGCGGCCCGTGCCCCGCGCCTGTCACCGCCGCGTCAGGAACTGCGCCTGACGATCCGCACCATGCGGCGAGGCGTCCGCAGGCTCACCCGGATGCGCAGCTCGTGGCGGTGCGCCAGGATCGCCGCGACCACGACGCCCGCGAGGGCCGGCACCGAACCCGCCACCAGGAAGGCGATCGTGGTGCCCAGGTGCTCGGCGATCCACCCCATGAGCACCCCGCCCACGGCCTGCCCGCCGACCAGCACCATGATGTAGAACGACATGACCCGGCCGCGGATCGCGGCGTTCGTGGAGAGCTGCGTCATGGCCTCGGCGGCCGTGCCGAACAGCAGGCGCGTCAGGCCGATGCCGACGATGGCCCCGAGGAAGAGCGGGTACCAGGGCGCGACGCCCGCGAACGCGGTCACCGCCCCGTAGACGATGACGGCGATGACGAGCGAGCGGAGCCGGATGCCGCGTCGGGTCGACGACAGCAGCGCACCGCAGAGCGCACCCACGGCCGCGAGCGAGCTGTACAGGCCGTAGCCGCCCGCGCCCGTGTGATAGGTCTCGGTCGCCGCCGAGGTGAAGAGAACCGGCAGGTTCATGCCGAACACCGCGTTGAACCCGAGCAGCACCATGGGCCACGCGATCGCGGGTTTGCCCATGATGTAGCGCAGCGCCTCCCGGATCTGGCCGCGGCGCGCATCCACACGCGGCGAGGGGACGAGCTCGCGCCGACGCATGACGGCAAGGGCGAGCACCGCGACCGCGCTCGTGAACGCGTTCGCGGCGATCGACCAGCCCGACCCGATGAGCACGATGAGCACGCTCGAGATCGCGGGCCCGAGGAGCCCGCCCAGGTGGAAGATCGCCGAGTTGAGGCCCACCGCGTTGCGCAATTGCGCGGTTCCGACCATCTCGCCGACGAACGCCGACCGCGACGGGCCGTCGATCGCCATGGCCGTCCCCGTGACGGTCGCGACCAGGAAGACGTGCCACGCGTGCACGGCCCCGGTGAGCACGAGCGCGGCGAGCAGCCCGTTGCACACGGTGCCCACGGTCTGCGTGATAAGCAGCACGCGCCGCCGGTCGAAGCGGTCCGAGATGACGCCGGCCCATGGTCCGAGCACGAGCGTCGGGGCGAACTGCAGCGTGACCACGAGCCCGACGAGCGCGATGTTGCCGGTGAGCTCGAGCACGAGCCAGTCGATCGCGATGCGCGCCATCCAGCCCCCCGTGTTCGCGAAGAGCTGCGACACGATGTAGAGCCGGTAGTTGTGAGCGCGCAGGGCCGCGAACGTGTCACGCCAGGTGGGCCGGGACTCGAGCACCGGGATGGGTGCCGTCACCGTCGGGTCGACGGTGGTAACGGTACTCATCGGCGTCCACGCTACGCTCGTCCTCGTCATTCGCTGGCAGAATGAGGGCTATAAGTACCATCCGATTATCGAATGGATCGCCGTGTTCGACCCCGCACTCCTGCGCACCTTCGTCGCCGTCGCCGAGACGCTGAGCTTCACGCGGGCGGCAGAGCTGCTCGGGCTCAGCCAGCCGACCGTGAGCCAGCAGATCCGCAAGCTCGAGGTCGCCGCGGGTCGCAGTCTGGTGACGCGCGACACGCGAGCGGTCGCCCTCACCGACAACGGCGAGGCGATGCTGGGGTTCGCGCGCAGCATCCTGGCCGCCCATGACCAGGCCGCCGCCTACTTCACGGGCACCGCCATGCGCGGCCGGATCCGGTTCGGATCCGCCGACGACCTCGCCCAGACGCAGCTGCCGCAGATCCTGCGCGACTTCCGGCAGTTGCACCCGCAGCTCAACCTCGAGCTCACCGTCAGCCAGAGCGGGGTGCTCGCGCGGCGCTTGCGCGCCGGGCAGCTCGATCTGGTGTTCATCAAGCAGGAGCCCGACCTGCCCGACGGTCGGGTGGTGCGCCGGGAGCGCCTGGTCTGGGTCGCGCACCGCTCGCTCGAACTCGACCCGGCCTCGCACGTTCCGCTCATCGCCTACTCCGCGCCGAGTGTCACGCGGGATGCGGCGATCCGGGTTCTCGAGGATGCGGGCCTCACCTGGCGCATCACCTGCAACGTCAAGGATGTCAACGGCGTGCTCGCGGCTCTGCGTGCCGGGATCGGCGTCGGGGTGCTGCCGCAGAGCATGATCCCGGCCGATCTGGTGTCGGTGCCCCCCGCGCTCGGGCTGCCCATGCTGGGCGAGATCGACTTCGCGCTCCTGTCCAACCCGCGCGCCCCGCGCGAGCCGGTCGAAGCGCTCATCGGCGCCATCGTCGGGAGGGGCGTCGCGGCGGGCTGATCCGGCGCGGCCGGCCCGGCTCAGCCGTCCGGGAACGCCGCCCGCCAGCGCGCCAGCAGCTCGGCCTCGTCGTCGATGTGCTCGGGCCGGACGATCGTGTCGTCCGCGACGAAGTAGAACGCCGCTCCGATGCGCTCGACCGGCACCTCCGCCCAGCGCGCATAGGCGAGCCGGTACAGCGCGAGCTGCAACTGCTTGCGGTTCAGGTCGGCCTCGTCCCTTGGCGCCTTCCCGGTCTTCCAGTCGACCACCTCGAACCCGCCGTCGCCGTCGGCGTACACCGCATCGATCTTGCAGATCACGATGCGGCCGTCGAAGGGCAGGTGGATCTCGCGCTCCACCTCCACGGGCTGCCGGTCCGCCCAGGGCGAGGCCTCGAAGGTGGCCTGCAGCGCCGCCAGCCGCTCGGCGTCGACCCCCACGAGCTCGTCGTCCGATTCGGTCGGCAGCAGATCCAGGTCGGCGATCGAGGCCGCGGAGCCGAGCGCACGGTGCTCGACCCAGGCGTGGAAGAGGGTGCCGAGCCGGGTGGCCCGATAGGGCTTCTCGGGCATGGGCCGCAGCAGCCGCTCGGCGACCGCCTCCGGCTCGGTGACGAACTCGGAGAACCGCGACGCCGGGATGCGCGCCGGGGGGACGGGCGCGACCCGGCCGGCCAGAGCATCCCGGCGCTCGGCGATGAGCAGCTCGAGATCCTCG
The DNA here is from genome assembly GCA_019638805.1 of Microbacteriaceae bacterium. Lineage (GTDB taxonomy): Bacteria > Actinomycetota > Actinomycetes > Actinomycetales > Microbacteriaceae > JBDSKH01. Next base: position 475,856 of record JAHBTA010000002.1, read on the forward strand.
GCCCACTCCCCCGCCGGAACCGGTTCGGCCGCGCGGACCCGCTGCGCCGCGGCCTCGACGCGGGCCCGGCGGGCGCCGAGGGGATCACGCGGCCAGAGCACGACATCCGGCGTGCGAACCAGCGGATTCTCCTCCGAATCCGGAGCCTCGGGCAGTCCGTGCACGATGCCCGCCTCGGCGAGCTCCGTGAGGAACGGGCTGGGCATCCGCGCGGCCTTCTGGGAGGACCAGAAGGACCCGCTCAGCAGGAGCCGGCGGCGCGCGCGCGTCATCGCGACGTAGGCCAGGCGGCGATCCTCGCGCACCCGTTCCTCGTGCACCTCCGCCGTGAACGTCGAGAGGCGGTCCTTGAGTTCGCGGCGCGTGGCCGCGCCTCGCCACGCGAAGACCGGCAGCGACCCCGCGTCGCCGCGGAACTCGTAGGGCAGCTGCCCGAAGGCGACCCAGCCCATCGAGTCCCGGTTGGACCGGGGCAGCTCGCCGGTGACCATGCGCGGCACCGCCACCAGATCCCATTCGAGACCCTTCGCGCCGTGGATCGTGACGATCTGCACGCAGCCCGCCTCGGGCGGATCCGATCGCGGGGTGAGGCGATCGCGCGCCTCGGCCACCCGCAGCCACCCCAGGAAGGCACGCAGGGATGCGCCCTGGCCGAGCGCCTGAAAGCCCTGGAGCGCCTCGAAGAACGCCTCGAAGGCGCGGTCACCACCCCGGTGCGCGTCATTGGCCTCCACCTCGATGTCGAGTTCGAGCGCCTCGATCACGACCGTCACGAGGTCGGCCAGGTCGAGCCGGGCCCGCGAGCGCAGCATGGCGAAGAGCCGCCCGGCGTCCACCAGCCGCGCGAGCCCCTCCTCGCTGACGAAACCGCGCACGAGGTGCCCCTCGCGGGTGTGCGCGAGGAAGTCGAGGGCGTCGACGATGGACGCCGACTCCTCGTCGACCACCGAGGCCCGGAGGGCCTCCCGCACGGGTTCGGGCAGTTCCCGCTGGGCCAGGTCGCGCCGCTCGAGCCAGCGCGCGACCTCCCGCAGCCCCGCGATGTCGGCGAGACCGATGCGCCACCGCGACCCGACCAGCAGGCGGATCAGTTCGGAGCCCGCGCCGGGATCGTCCACCACCGCGAGCGCGGCCACCAGATCGGCGATCGCGGGCTGGGCGAGCAGCCCGCCGACCCCGAGCACGTGGTAGGGAACGTCGGCCTGCGCGAGTGCCTTGGTGAAGTGCTCCAGGGTCGATCGCGCCCGCAGCAGGAGCGCGGCGCTGGGAGGCTCGTCCGAGCGCCACTCGCCGCGGTCCTCCAACCGGGCCTTGAACCATTCCGCGACCTCGCGCGCCTCATCGGCGACGGTCTGCGGGTAGGCGAGGTCGACATCGACCGCATCCGCGCCCGGGCGCGCGCGGAGTCGGGCGACCCCCTGTTCCGAGACGGCCAGCGGTTCGATCACGCGGTTGGCGGCCTCCAGGATGCGCTCGCCGTTGCGCCAGCTGACGGACAGCGCGAACCGGGTCGAGCCGCCGAACCACTCGGGGAAGTCCCGCAGATTCGACGCGCTCGCGCCGCGCCAGCCGTAGATCGCCTGATGCGGATCCCCCACGGCCATGACCGGGTGGTCGCGGAACAGGAGGGAGAGCACCCGGCTCTGCACGACGCTGGTGTCCTGGTACTCGTCCAGGATCACGACCCGGTACCGGTCGCGCAGAGCCTCCCCCACGCGCGGGTGGCGCTGGATGACGCGCAGGGCGGTCGCGAGCTGATCGCTGAACTGCTGGTAGCCGCGCTCGCGCTTGAGCGCGTCGAACCGGACCGCGAGATCGACCACGACCGGGAGCGAGGCGAGGCGGCCCACCAGGTCATCCACCGAGGGGCCGTCCTCGAGCCGCGCGAGCCCGGCGAACTCTCCCGCCATGCGCGTGACGGCCGCCGGATCGGCCACGTTCTCGGCGATGGCGGACGCCACCCGCACGACCGCCGAGGCGATGTCGTCGACGCGTTTGCCGAGGTCGGCGAGGCGGGCGTCGTCGCTTCCGAGCACGACCTCGCGCGCGAGGAGCCAGGCGGATGCCTCGCTCAGCACCACGCCGTCGCCGTCCTGGCCCAGCAGAGCGGCGTTCTCGCGGAACACGGCGCCCGCGAACGAGTTGTAGGTCGACACGACGGGCGCGTCGAGCAGGTCGGCGGCGGGGTCGGCCGAACCGCTGCCCTCGGCGGGTTCGGGCACGAGCCCCGCGCCGCGCAGCATCCCGATCCGGCGGCGCATGCGCTCGCCCAGTTCGCCGGCCGCCTTGCGCGTGAAGGTGAGCCCGAGCACCTGCTCGGGGCGGACCAGCCCGTTCGCCACGAGCCAGAGCACACGGAGGGCCATGGTCTCGGTCTTGCCGCTCCCGGCGCCCGCGACCACGAGCGCGGGCTGCAGGGCGGACTCGACGATGGCGCACTGCTCGTCGGTGGGAGGATCCAGCCCCAGTCGCTCGGCGAGCGCGCGCGCGCCGATGCGCGTCGGCTCAGTCACCGGACACCTCCCCCGGGAGGTGCACCCGGCGGATGTCGCCGCCGAACGCGAACGGGTCGTCGATGACCGCGGCGCCCAGGACGGGACCGATCATGTCGTCGGCGACATCGCGCACGCGCTGCCGGAACCCCTCGAGCGCCTCCTCGTCGAAGGCGTCCTGGGTCCGGACGGTGTAGGGCACGCGCGCCGCGCCCCTGCCGCTCCCCTTCTTGGTGAACAGCAGAGCCGCACCGCCCGGGCGATGCCCCTCGGGCAAACCCTTGATGGCCCCGCCGGCGTAGGCCACCTGATACGCGCCGAGCTGGGGGTGCGTGGCCGCCTCCGGTCCGGTCGCCACCGTCCCGGTCTTGAGGTCGACGATCACGATCTTCCCGTCGCGCACCTCGACGCGGTCGATCTTGCCTGTCAGGCGCGCGGGCGCGATGTCCAGCTCGAAGTCGTCCTCGGCCCCCACGAGTTCGCCGCCGTCCCGCGCGAAATCGCGGAGGTACCCGGCGAGCGCCTCGATATGCGTGCGCGCGATGCGCCGCTGCGCCTCGGCGTGCCAGTCGGATTCGAACTCCAGCTCGTCGAAGCGCTCCAGCATCGCCTCCCAGAGCACCTCGACGTCGGCGGATCGCGCGTGCTCCATGACGTCGTGCACGAGTGTGCCCACGTTGGCCGAGAGCCCCGATCCGCCCCCGGCCATGACCGAGACGAACCACTCCATGGGCGAGCGCTCGACCGTCTCGATGCGCGAGGGCGAGACCGGGACGCGCCGCCCCTCCACCTCGAGGTCGAAGATGGGGCGCTCGGTCGACGGCCCCCGAAGCCCGTGCCAGCTCTCCGGATCCGCACCGGGCACCTCCGCGGCGGCAAGCGCGGCCAGGCCGGAGGCGGCGGCCGCGCGGTCCTCCTCGGTGACGGTGCGCTCGCCGCGCGCGGCAATGACCGCGTCGCCGCGGCCGGACTCGGCGGTCAGGATGCGACGCAACCGCCCCGTGAGCCCGCGCACCGTGAGAGGCGGGTCGTCATCCGAAACCGGCTCGACCTCGCCCGCCAGGAGCCCGAAGAACGGGCTCGGGGCCTCATCGTCGCTGCGCACGGCCGCCACGATGAGCCGCTCGGCAGCACGCGAGGCGGCCAGCGCGAGCATCCGCAGCTCATCGGAGAGCACCTCGCGCCTGGCGTCGACGCCCTCGGTCGGGCGGCCGGTCGCGGCGGCCACGAACTCGGGCGCACCCAGCAGCGACCCGCGCACGCGCAGGTCGGGCCAGCGCCCCTCCTGCAGGCCCGCGACGACGACCGTGTCGAACTCGAACCCGATCGTGCCCGAGGGCGTCGCGACGAGCACGGACTCGCCCTCGGGCTGCGGCGCGAGCGTGTCGTCGGGCACCTCGGCGTCGAGCACCTCGGCGAGGAAGACCTCGGCGGTGGCCTCGTCCGGCCGCCGCTCGACGAAGCGCCGGGCGGCCGTGAACAGGGCCACGACGCCGTCGAGGGCACGCCCCGCCTCGTCGGCCGCGATTCCGCCCCCGAGCGCGAGCCGCTTCCAGTCGTCGGCCACGCGCGAGCCCTCCCAGGCCGCCCAGAGCACCTCCTCCGCGGTGGCGCCCGCGTCGTGGGCGGCGCGCACGGCGGCGAGCACCTCGGCCGTGCGGCGCGCGTCGCGCCCCACCGCATGGTCGAGCATGGCGAGAGCGCCGGGCGCGGTGAGCGCCTCGACGAGCAGCTCGTCCGCACCGCGCGTCCCGCCGGCATCGAACTCGGCCGCGCGCAGGGCGCGACGCAGGCGGCGGAGTCCCACGGCATCCAGTCGCCCGAACGGGCCGCGCAGCAGCCGGGTGGCGAGCGAGGCGTCGAGCGGTTCGCGCCCGACGCCGGCCGACACGAGCTCGAGCAGGGCGCCCGCCGCGGCCTCGTCGCGCAGCGTGCGACCGCCCAGGAGGGTCCGCGTGGGCACCTGCGCCGCCGCGAGCGCGCGGGCGATCCCGGGGATCGCCGCACCGCTGCGCACGACGACCGCCAGGCGCGACCAGGGCACGCCCTCGAGCAGGTGGCGCTCGCGCAGCTGCCGGGCGATCGCGCGGTGCAGCGCCGCCGTGCTCGGCGCGAGGATCGCGCGGATCGGGTCGGGGGCGTCCTCGCGCGTGCTCTCGGCGCGGCGCTGCACACCCAGGCCCGCGGCTCCGATGCGGCCCGTGACGCCCGCGACCGCGGCGCGCAGTGCGGGGCCGTGCCGGTGCACGCCCTCCAGAACGATGCGCTCGGCGTCGGGTGACCCCATGCGCGCGGAGAAGGCCGCGACCGTGCCGGCGTCGCCCCCGCGGAAGACATCGCCCGCCAGGTCGGGGTCGCCGAAGCCCACGATCGCGACGCCGCGCCGGGCGAATGCGGCGAGCATCCGCAGGGTGCCCTCGCCGAGCTGCTGCACGTCGTCGACCAGGATGAGGCGCAGGCGCCCGAGGCGCTCACCCGCGAGACCGTCGCGCACGGCCGCCTCGGCGAACGCGGTCAGCTCCGCCGGGTCGAGGCGCTCGGTGCGCGCCGAGGCGATGATCTCGCGGTACTCGTCCGCGAAATCGGCGGCCGCCGCCCACGCGGGGCGAGACTCCTGCGCGGCGAGGCGCCGCATCCCGTCCGCATCGATGCCGTGCTCGGTGGCGCGCATGAGCAGCTCGCGCAGCTCGGTGCGGAAGGTGCGCAGGCGGCGCACCTCGGCATCCAGCGGGTCGGGCCAGCGCGGGCCGGTGCCCGACTCGAGGTGGCCGTCGAGCAGCTCGCGGATGACCAGGTCGTGGTCGCCGCCGGACAGCAGGGCGGGTGCGGGCGCGCCCTCGGCCACCGCGCGCGCCGTGACCGCCTCGAAGGCGATGGATGCCGCGGTGCGTGCCAGCGGACCGGTGCTGACCCGGCCGATCCGCACGCCCATGCGGTCGCGCAGGGCCGCGGCGGCGTGCCGGCCGGCGGCCAGGGCCACGAGCTCGTCCGGTGCGAAGCCGTCGGACTCGACACGGTGCGCGGCGAGTTCGACGAGCGCGTGCGTCTTGCCGGAGCCGGGGGCGCCCACGACGGTCGCGCACGCGCCCACCGGCAGCGCGAGCACGCGGCGCTGGCCGGCATCGAGCGCGGGGCCGAGCGCACGGCCGAGCGCGGCGCCCGATACCGGGTCCTGCGCCGCGGAGGGCGTCGTCGGGTCGGTCACGGCACCACGCTAGCGACGCCGCCCGACACCGCGGGCGGGCGGTTCTGCCCTCAGTGAATCCGGGCGCCGGCGCCGGCCGCATCCCGTACGCTCGCCTACGTGGACATTCGCATCGGTATCGCCAACACCCCGCGCGAGCTCGCCTTCGAGTCGTCGCAGACCGCCGCCGAGGTGGAGAAGATCGTGTCGGCCGCTCTCGAGTCCGACGCGAAGCTCATCCGCCTGACCGACGACAAGGACCGCGTCTACCTGGTTCCCACCGCGGCCCTGACCTACCTCGAGGTCGGCAGCGAGGAGTCGCGCCGGGTCGGCTTCGTCGCCTGACGGCCCCCACGACCCTGATAGCCTCCCCGGCATGGAACTGCTCTTCGTCACGGTGATCGCTGCGGCGCTCGGCGCGCTCGTGCGCTACATCGTGCCGGGCCGCGGCGCCTACGGCATCCTGCTGCTGCCCGGTATCGCCGCCGTCGTCGCCGCGGTGCTGTGGGCCGGGCTGACCTGGCTGGGCTGGACCTTCGACGGCGGCTGGATCTGGCTCGTGTCGATCGGCGCCGCCATCGTCGCCGCGGCCGTCGGGGCGCTCCTGCTGGTGCGCGTGCGCGCGCAGTCCGACGACCGGATGCTGCACCGGCTCACCGGCGGGAAAGCCTAAGGGGCAGCTACCGCGGCAGCGCCCGGTTCTCGTGGTGCTGGAACACCACGCTCGTGCGCGTCGAGGCGACCGCCGGGTGGGCGGAGAGCTGCTCGACCACGAACTCGCGCAGCGCGTCGGTGTCGTGCACGGCCACGTGCAGCACGAAGTCCTCCGCGCCGCCCAGGAAGAACAGCTGGCGCACCTCGGGCCGGCTCTCGAGGTCGTCGCGGAACTCGGTGATGCGCTGGCGGGCGCCCGTTCGGATGCTGACGCTGATGAGCGCCTCGAGCCCCAGTCCCAGCGCCGCGGGGCTCACGATCGCGTGGAACCCGGCGATCACGCCGCGCTCCACGAGCGAGCGCACCCGCGCCAGGCTCGTGGAGGGCGCGACCCCCGCGAGCTCGGCGATCCGATTGTTCGGAAGCCGGGCGTCATCGCGCAGGGCCTCGACGATGCGGCGGTCCACGTCATCCAGCGGTTCGTCCCGAATCTGGTGCGCCATGGCATCCATTCTGCCGAATGATCTACGGAAATCTCCCGTGATCGTCGGCCATTCAGCACAATATCCGCATGCTGGTCGGAATCCCCACCGAGATCAAGAACAACGAGAACCGCGTGGCCATCACGCCCGCGGGCGTGCACGAGCTCACCCGTCGCGGCCACGATGTCGTGGTCCAGGCCGGAGCGGGCACGGGCACGGGCATCGGCGACGACGCGTACCGCGACGCCGGGGCCCGCATCGAGAAGGACGTCGAGAAGGTCTGGGCCGAGGCCGAGCTGCTGCTCAAGGTCAAGGAGCCCATCGAGGCCGAGTACCCGCGCCTGCGCGACGGACAGGTGCTCTTCACCTACCTGCACCTGGCCGCATCGCGGCCGTGCACCGACGCGCTACTGAAGGCCGGCACGACCGCCATCGCCTACGAGACCGTGCAGCTGGCCGACCGCTCGCTGCCGCTCCTGCAGCCCATGAGCGAGGTGGCCGGGCGGCTCGCGCCGCTCGTCGGCGCTTACCACCTGATGGCCGCCAACGGCGGTGCGGGGATGCTGCTGGGCGGCGTCCCCGGAACCCCGCGCGCCAAGGTGACCGTCATCGGCGGCGGCGTGGCCGGCGAGCACGCCGCCGCCAACGCCCTCGGCATGGGCGCCGACGTCACGATCGTCGACATCTCCATCCCGCGCCTGCGCCAGCTCGAGGTCCGCTTCCAGGGCGCCGTGCAGACTCGGCCGTCCAACGCCTACGAGATCGCGGCGCTCATCGCCGACTCCGATCTGGTGGTGGGCTCGGTGCTCATCCCCGGTGAGAAGGCGCCCAAGCTGGTGACGGATGACATGGTCGCCGCCATGCGCCCCGGTTCCGTCCTCGTCGACATCGCCATCGATCAGGGCGGATGCTTCGAGGGCTCGCGCCCGACCACGCACGACGACCCGACCTTCGGGGTGCACGACTCCATCTACTACTGCGTCGCCAACATGCCCGGCGCGGTGCCCGGAACCTCGACCCGCGCTCTCACCAACGCGACACTGCCCTACGTGGTGGCGCTCGCCGACAAGGGGTGGGAGAAGGCGCTGGCCGCCGACCCGGCGCTGGCCCTCGGCCTCAACGCGCACGCCGGCAAGGTGTACAACGCGGGTGTCGCCGCGGCCTTCGACATGAAGCTCGCGACGCTCTAGTCTCCGCCACCGAGTACGTTCGCGACAGGTGAGCACGGTGAAACGTGCTCGCTCGGCACGCAACGTACTCGCTGGCGGGAGGGTCAGGCGGTCAGGCCCAGCGCATCCATGCGCCGGGTGTGCGCCGCGATGAGCTCGGTGAAAACGGGCTCGATGCGGTCCTCGCCGGGAGCCTCGCGCCCGAGCGCGAGCGACGACCGTGCCACGAGCATGGTGTCCCCGACGAGGCGCCTGCCCCACATCGCCAAGCGCGACGCGAGCCGCGGGCTCTGATCGATCGCCTCGCGCAGCTCCTCGACGAGCAGGCCCTCGCCCTCGCCGATGTCGAGCGCGGCGGAGACCCGCTCGGACAGGCTCGCGGGCAGACCAGCGGCGAGACCGTCGAAGAAGTCGGTCAGGAAGCCCGCCGTCAGGTAACAGGTGACCAGGATCTCGTGCCAGTCGGCGCCCTGCGTGCGGCGCTGGAAGTCGTCCAGCTCGACGCGGGACGGGTCCATGGCCTCGACCGGGTCGATGCCCGCGCGCTCCATCTCCCGCACGATCGCCTCGTGCGCCGCGAGCAGCTGGGCGGCAGCCCGGCTGAGCCGGGTCTTCGCCGAGGTGGTCGGCGCGGAGGCCACGGCGCGACTGAGGTTCTCGAACAGCACGATGGTGAGATATCCGACGCGACCCAGGTAGGCATCCTGCGGGGGCGTCAGGTCGGCGAGCTCGACCCGGGCGATCGCCACGGCATCCGACCGGGGGGGCAGCACGGGCGCGGCGCCCGGGCGGGGGCGCGAGCGCCGGCGGCGCCGGAAGAAGCTCAGCACGTGGAACAGCCTAGCCGCCGGGCCCTTGGCCTCCCGCGCGGGGCGGCGCCCGATCCGGCCCGGTAGAATGGCACGTACTCATATTCCAGACGGGCAATCCTTGACTTTCAGCGACCTCCAGATCGACCAGGACATGGTCGACGCCCTGGCGGCTAAGGGCATCGTCGAGCCCTTCCCGATCCAGGCCCAGACCATCCCCCTCGCCCTCTCCGGGCAGGACATCATCGGCCAGGCCAAAACCGGCACCGGCAAGACCTTCGGATTCGGCCTGCCGCTCATCCAGCGGCTGGGCCTCGAGCCCGGGCCCGGCGTGCAGGCGCTCGTCGTCGTGCCCACGCGCGAGCTGTGCGTGCAGGTCGCCGAGGATCTCGAACTGGCCGCCTCGAACCGCGCCACCACCGTGGTCGCCATCTACGGCGGCAAGGCCTACGAGGGCCAGGTGGAGCAGCTCAAGGCGGGCGCGCAGATCGTGGTCGGCACCCCCGGCCGCCTGCTCGACCTCGCCGGGCAGCGCCTCCTCTCGCTCAAAGACGTGAAGGTCATGGTGCTCGACGAGGCCGACAAGATGCTCGACCTGGGGTTCCTCCCCGACGTCGAGAAGCTCTTCGCGAAGACCTCGCCGACGAGGCACACCATGCTGTTCTCGGCCACCATGCCCGGGCCGGTCGTCGCGCTCGCGCGGCGGTTCATGAACAAGCCCATCCACATCCGGGCCAACGACCCGGACGAGGGGCTCACGCAGGCCAACATCAAGCACGTCATCTACCGCGCGCACGCGCTCGACAAGGATGAGGTGGTCGCCCGCATCCTGCAGGCCGAGGGCCGCGGACGCACCGTGATCTTCACGCGCACCAAGCGCGCCGCCGCGAAGCTGGTCGAAGAGCTGAACGACCGCGGCTTCAACGCCGCGGCCGTGCACGGCGACCTCAACCAGGAGCAGCGCGAGCGCGCCATGGCCGCGTTCAAGGCCGGCAAGAAGGACATCCTGATCGCGACCGACGTCGCCGCGCGCGGCATCGACGTGACCGATGTGACCCACGTGATCAACCACACGGTCCCGGATGACCCGGACACCTATCTGCACCGTGCGGGCCGCACGGGGCGGGCCGGCAAGACCGGGATCGCGGTCACCTTCGTCGACTGGGCCGACCTGCACAAGTGGTCGCTCATCAACAAGGGGCTGGACTTCGGCCAGCCGGAGCCCGTCGAGACCTACTCGTCGTCGCCGCACCTGTTCGAGGATCTCGACATCCCGGAGGGCGCGAAGGGGCGGCTCAAGCCGTCGCCCGCGGCGCCGCACACCGAGAAGGCGCCGCGGTCCGACCGGGGGCCGCGGTCCGAGGGCGAGTCGCGTGGCGACCGCGGGCCGCGCCGGCGGACGCGCTCGGGTTCGTCCGGTGGTTCGGGTGGGTCGGGTTCCGGTGGGTCGGGCTCCGGTGGGTCGGGCTCGGGCGGGTCCGGCTCGCGCACGGGCGGCTCCGGCTCTGGCGGCGGCGAGAAGGCGCGCGCCGAGGGCGGCGGAACGCACGACGGCGCGACCCCGGCCCGGCGCAAGCGCACCCGGCGGCGCCGCGGGGGCGGCACGGGCGGTGCGGCGACCGCGCCACCCGCCGCCTGACGCACGAGGCGGGATCCGAACCCGGCTCTGGTGCCGGGACGGTGCTTCGTGCGACGCTCATTCACGGGGATCGCGAACCGCGCCCCCGCGACCGAGCGATCGGAGTCAGAGCATGACCGCATCCGCCCGTGCCGCGGCACCCGCCGCCGCCCTTCTTCTCCTCCTCCTCACCGCCTGCGGAGGCGCCGGGTCCGGCACCCAGGAGGAACTCGTCGACGACGGCGTCGAGGGCCAGCCCGACGACCCGATCGCCGCCGAGGACTGCCTCGTCGGCGACTGGCTGCTCGACGTCGAGGACCTCGCGCGCCAGTCCGGCGACTACCTCGTCGGGCTGAGCATCCCGATCACCGACTACGCCATGGACGGGGGCGGCATCCTGACCTTCGGCGCCGACGGAGCCATGGCGGTCAACATCGACGTGACGACCACGGGCGTCCTGCACGGGGACGATGTCGCCGTGCCCATCTCGGTGCCGTCGAACTACAACGCGAGCGGAACCTGGTCGCGCCCGGACGCCGACGTCGACGTGATCGACATCGAGAACGCCACCGAGGAGACCAGCTCCGGAGACGAGAGCCTCCCCCTCCCGCTCTTCGACTTCGAGAGCAACCCGCGCGCCTTCGTCGTCTGCGACGGCGACTTCCTCTCCGTCCAGGGCGACGGCTCCCCGTTCGGGACGGTCTGGACGCGCACGGGCTGAGGGCCGCATCCCGTCGTCTCCCGGGTCAGCCCGCGAAGGGAGCCGAGCCGGAACCGCGGGCGAGGATCGCCGCGTAGGCCTCCGGGCTCGTGAGGTTCTCGCCCAGCCGGTTCGGCTTGCCCGAGCCGTGGTAGTCGCTCGCGCCCGTCATGACGAGTCCGAAGCGGGTGGCCAGGTCGACCCAGCGCTCATGCGTCGACGCGGGGTTGTCGCGGTGCTCGACCTCGAGGCCGAAGAGTCCCGCGTCGACGAGCGTGCGGACGCGCGTGTCGGTGAGCAGCCGGTCCGGTCCGCGACCGCCCGGATGCGCGATGACCGCGACGCCGCCGGCCTCGGCGATGACGCGCACGCCGTCGACCGGCAGGGGCGCCTTGTGCGGCCGGTAGTAGCCGCCACGCCAGTGCAGGATGCTCTGGAACGCCGCCGAGCGGTCCGGCACGTGGCCGCGCGCGACGAGCGCGTCGGCGATGTGCGGCCGGCCGACGGTCGCACCGGGCGTGGTCTGGGCGAGCACGTCCTCCCAGTCGAGCGCGTAGTCGGCCGAGATGCGTTCCACCATGGCCTCCGCCCGGTGCAAGCGCTCGGCGCGGATGCGCTCGGTCACCGCGACCAGGGAAGCGTCGGCGGGGTCGACCAGATAGCCGAGGATGTGCACGCTCGCGTAATCCAGCTGGGTGCTGAGCTCGATCCCGGGGAGCACCGTCAGGCCCGTGCCCCGCGCGGCCTCGAAGGCCTCGCCCCAGCCCGCCGTCGAATCGTGGTCGGTCAGGGCGACCACGTCGAGCTCCGCGGTCACGGCCGCGCTCACCAGCTCGGCCGGCGACTCGGTGCCGTCGGACACGCTCGAGTGCGTGTGCAGGTCGATCCGCGGCATCTGGTCATCGTAGGCTCGCCCTGCCATGTTCCGCCGCATCCTCGCCGCCGTCGCGCTGCTCGCGCTCGCGGGCGCGCTCGTGGTCGCGGGATGGCCGCAGCTGCTGGGGCTGGAGCGGCTCCCGGTCATCGCGCAGGTGGTCTCGCTGCGCGGGCTCGCGGTGCTCGTGGCGGCGGCGCTCGTGATCCTGTTCACGCTGTACTCGCTGCTGTCCCCGGTCGCCCGGCGCTTCGCGGGCGCGGTGGCCATGATGCTGCTGGTGTTCGCGGCCGTGACGGTCGCGGTGCTCGCCACGCGCGGGTTCGGCGACCCGGCCATGCAGACCCGTGCGCCCGCGGATATCGCCGTTCTCAGCTGGAACACCCTGGGCGACGCGCCGGGGGCCGAGGCGATCGCGGAACTCGCGATCGAGACCGAGGCGGATGTCGTGGTGCTTCCCGAGACGAGCGCCGAGACCGCCGACATCGCGGCCGCGATCATGGGATCGGCGGGTCACCCGATGCAGGCGCTGCACCTGAGCCTGGACGAGATCTCCAAGGCGCGCACGACGTCGGTGCTGATCAGTACCGCCCTCGGGGAGTACGCGCGAGACGCGGAGGCCGGGACGACGCCCACCCTGCCCAGCCTCGTGCTGCGACCCGTGGACGGGAGTGGTCCGGTCATCGTCGCGGCGCATCCGGTCGCCCCGGTGCCGGGCGAGATGGCGGCCTGGCGCTCGGGGCTGGAGTGGCTCGCGCTGCAGTGCGGGGGGTCGGGGGCTGGGGCTGGGGCTGGGCTGGGGGCTGGGGCCGGGGCTGGGGCCGGGGCTGGGGCGGGCGGCGGGGTGATCCTCGCGGGGGATCTGAACTCGACGCTGGATCACTACACCGGGCTGGGGACCTCGGGCGAGGCGGGCGGGTCCGTCGGCGACCTCGGGCGATGCCGAGATGCCGCACGAGCGACCGGCAACGGCGCGGTCGGCACCTGGCCCACCTCGCTGCCGCCGCTGCTGGGGGCACCCATCGACCATGTCATGGCGACCCCAGAGTGGGAGATCATCGGCTTCCGCGTCGTGGGGTCGCGCGACGGCGACGGGAGCGACCACCGACCCGTGCTGGCGCAGCTGCGGCCGGCGGGGTAAGGGGGTCGGGCTCTTCGGCTCGGAGCTTCGCGGGCGCCGATGGGCCTTCCGCTCGCGCGCGCCCTTGCACTGCCCCCTGCGTCCCCTCCCTCATGGATCTGAATTCGACGATCTTTCCCCATTATTAGAATTCCAGTCGAAAATGTCTCTGGTGGGTGTCATGATCGATGTATGACCTCCTCCTTGGCTGATGTGCTCGCCGCGATCGGCGACGTGTCGGTCGGGTTCGCTCCCCCGGACCCGTCCGGGCTCGACGACGACGCACTGCTGAGCATGCAGCGCACGCTGGCCGAGGTGGGGCGCCGCGTCGACGCGACCCAGGCACGTTTCGCCGCGGAGGTCGCGCATCGGTCGCGGCCAGAGCTCGGGTACGACGGCCTGGCACAGAAGCGAGGCGCGCGCACCCCGGAGCGGCTGGTGCAGCAGATTACCGAGACCTCGGCGGGTGAGGCACGGTCGCTGGTGCGGGTGGGAAAGCTCATGGAGCAGGCCGGCGACGCGGGCGATGACACGACTGCAGACGGGTCGCCGGACCCTTCGCGCGGGTGCGAGGCGGATGCCGCTCCGTGGCTGCGAGATGTCGCGACGGCGGTGGCAGCGGGTCGGCTTTCGATCGAACGGGCCGAGGCGATCCGAGCCGGTCTCGGGGTCGTGGACGAGCACTCTCCCGCCGACCTGACCGGCCGATTGACCGAAGCCGCTGCAACGCTGCTGCGCGAATCGCCCAGCCTGACGGTCGAGCGGCTGGCGGCGCGGGCGAGGTTCCTGCGGGCCGAGTTGGACGCCTCAGCGGTTGCCGCGAATGAGCGTCTCCTGCGAGAGCGCCGGTATCTTCACCTGATTCCCCAGGCGGACGGCATGACCCGGATCACCGGGCTGCTGGACCCGGAGTCCGCAGCTCTGGTGGGTTCCGCGATCGACGCGGCCACATCGCCGCGGCGGGGCGGGCCGCGCTTCGTCGATCCCGACGAGCAGAACCGCGCCGAGGAACTCACCCGGGACCCCCGTAGCATCGAGCAGATCGCTCTGGACAGCCTGGTCGAGCTCATCCGCATCGCCGGCAACGCGGATGCCTCCACGATCCTGGGGGCGCGCCGCCCCGCTGTGCGGATCCTGGTCACCGCCCGCGACCTGACCGACGGGACAGGGCACGGAGTGATCGAAGGCCAGACCACCCCGGTCGGGATCGACACCGTGAAGCGTCACGTCTGCACCGCGGGCGGCATCCCGATCATGTTCGATCGCACAGGACAGGCGATCGATCTCGGCCGCACCGCCCGGCTGCACACCACCGCTCAGCGCATCGCAATCTCCGCCCGGGACGGCGGGTGCATCTTCCCCGGCTGCGACCGACCACCATCTTGGTGTGAAGTGCACCATCCCGAGACATGGCTTCGAGGCGGCAGAACCTCGGTCGAGAACGGGGTGCTCCTGTGCCGGCACCATCACATGCTCGTCCACAACAACGGGTGGGAAGTGACTCGACGGGGTGGGCAGTACTACGTCGTCCCCCCATCGACGGTCGACCCGACGCGTACCCCGATCCTCGCACCGAGCAAGAGTCCGGTGTTGCGACGGCTCCTGCAGCAAGCCCGTGAACCACGCGGGGGCGTTGCGTCCCGTGAGAGCGTTGCGTCCCGTGAGAGCGTTGCGTCCCGTGAGAGCGTTGCGTCCCGTGAGGGCGTTGCGTCCCGTGAGGGCGTTGCGTCCCGTGGTGCCATTGCACCTCCGGAGAACCGGGCACACCATGCGAGCCCGGCGGTGGGACAATGAACGCCATGGGCAACGAGAACCGGTCGACCACGCCGCAGTCGGCCACCTTCAAGGACTTCATCTCCTCGGGATGGGCCGACCGAACCGATGTGGCGCCGCCACCGCGTGCCCAGGCGCCCTACGCCGCGCGACGGCGAGAGCTCATCTCGGCGATGCACGCCGGTGAGCGTCTGATCGTCCCGGCCGGGCCGGCCAAGACTCGCGCGAACGACACCGACTATCCGTTCCGGGCGCACTCGGCGTTCTCGTACCTCACCGGGTGGGGTTCCGATACAGTTCCGGGCTCCGTGCTCGTGCTGGAGCCCCGGCAGACGGGCGCTAGCGCTGCGGGCGCGGGCGCTCGCGGCACTGGCGTGGGCGTTGGTGACTCAAGCGGCAGCGCTGCGGGCGCTGGCGCTGGCGACTCAAGTGGCGCCGGGCACGACGCGGTGCTCTACCTCA
Organism: Microbacteriaceae bacterium; assembly: GCA_019638805.1. Taxonomy (GTDB): domain Bacteria; phylum Actinomycetota; class Actinomycetes; order Actinomycetales; family Microbacteriaceae; genus JBDSKH01. The sequence continues at coordinate 491,193 of JAHBTA010000002.1, forward strand.
TGCCGACCGCCGGACGCGACTCGGACGAGTTCTACGCCAACCCCGCGATCGGTGAGTTCTGGACCGGCCCGCGGCCGAGCCTGGCACACGTCGCCGCGGACCTCGGAATCGAGACCCGGAACCTCGACGAGTTGGCGGGCGTGCTCGACGCGACCGACGCATCCACCCGGATCGTGCGGGAAGCCGACCCCGGGCTCACCGACCAGGTCGACGGTCGGCGCCTGCTCGCGGCCGAACTCGACGCGGACGCGTCGGAGACCATCGACGAGGACGGCGACAGCGTGCTGCTGCGCGACCTCAGCGAGCTGCGGCTGGTCAAGGACGAGTTCGAGATCTCCGAGATGCGCGCAGCGGTCGACGCGACCAAGCAGGGGTTCGACGATGTCATCGCCGACCTGCCGCAGATCGTCGCGCACCCGCGCGGCGAGCGTCTCGTCGAGGGCACCTTCTACCGACGCGCGCGGGCCGAAGGCAACACCGTGGGGTACGACACGATCGCCGCGAGCGGGCCGCACGCCTGCACGCTGCACTGGACGCGCAACGACGGCCCCGTGGTCCCGGGCGATCTCATCCTGCTGGACGCGGGGATCGAACTCGATTCCCTGTACACGGCCGACATCACCCGCACGCTGCCCGTGAACGGCCGCTTCACCGAGGTGCAGCGGCGCGTCTACGAGGCGGTGCTCGAAGCGGCCGATGCCGCACGCGCGGTCGTCAAGCCGGGCATCGTGTTCCGCGAGGTGCATGCCGCCGCCATGGCGGTCATCGCGCGCAAGACGGCCGAGTGGGGATTCCTGCCGGTCGGCGCGGAGGAGTCGCTCCACGCCGATCTGCAGTACCACCGTCGCTACATGGTGCACGGCACGAGTCACCATCTCGGCATCGACGTGCATGACTGCGCCCAGGCGCGGCGCGAGCTCTACCTCGACGGTGAGGTGAAGGAGGGAATGGTCTTCACGATCGAGCCGGGACTGTACTTCCAGCCCGACGACCTGACCGTTCCCGAGGAGTACCGCGGTATCGGGGTGCGCATCGAGGACGACGTGCTCGTCACCTCGGACGGTTGCGAGAACCTCTCGGCGGGCATCCCGCGCACGGTCGACGAGGTGGAGGCGTGGCTGGCGGGGTGACAGCGCGGCTGGCCGGGTGACAGCTCAGCGCTTGCGGGGCAGCACCCGGTCCACGAGGCGACCGATCGCGGAGGCGCGTCGCGACGTGACCTCCCACTGCGAGAGCGCCACCGCGAGCACGAGCGCGACCCCGTAGAACAGATCGTTGACCCAGCGGGGCGAGCCCGCCAGTTGCAGGCCCTTGATTCCCACCGCCAGCACGTACATCGCCACGATCGTGCCCCACACGTTGAACCGGCCCCCGCGGAACTGGGTCGACCCGAGGAACACCGCGGTCAGCGCGGGCAGCAGGAAGCTCGGCCCCACGGTCGGATCCCCCGCGTTGATGCGGCTCGTGAGCAGAGCGCCCGCGAGGGCGGCGATCGCGCCCCCCGCCACCAGCGTCCAGATGCGCAGGCGCTCCACATGCACGCCCGCGAGGCGGGCCGCCTCCGGGTTGTACCCGGCGGCGTAGGCGCGGCGTCCCACGGGCGTGCGCTCGAGCACATACCAGCTCAGCAGCGCGACGGCCAACAACACGTACACCGGGATCGTGACCCCGCCGAACTGGGTCGTCGCGATGAGCTTGTACTCGTCGCCCAGCCCCAGGATCTGCTGACTGCCCGAGACCCACGCCATCCCGGCGAGCAGGATCGAACTGATGCCGAGCGTCGCGATGATCGGTTCCACCCGTAGTCGGGTGATCACCAGCCCGGTCACCAAGCCGATGAGCGCCCCCGACAGGACCACTGCCGGAAGCTGCACCAGGATCGGAAGTCCCGCCTTGCCCAGCAGCCACGCCGACACGATCGCCGCGAACCCCACCTGGGCGCCGATCGCCAGGTTGAGCGACCCGGCGATGAGCGGGATGAGCGCCGCAAGCGCGGCGAGCCCGGTGAGCGCCTCCGCATCCAGCAGCGAGCGCCACACCCCGACCTGCAGGAACTTCTGCGGGATCCACAGCGAGAAGATCACGAACATCACCACGAAGATGTAGATCGCACTGATGTTGCGGAACGACAGGGCGCGCAAGACGTCGTCGCGCGTGGTGCTCATGGCTGCTCCTCGAGTTCGTGGCTCGGGGCTGCTGGACCGGAGGGCTTCCCGGACCGGTTCGGCGAGTCCGGCGCGTCCAGGCCGTAGCCCTCGGCGACCAGGCGGGGCTCGGTCAGATCGGATCCGGCGAGCGTCGCGGCGGCCCGCCCGTGACGCATGACGACGACGCGATGGCACAGTCGCAGCAGCTCCTTGGCATCCGACGAGCTGACCAGCACGGCCGCCCCCTCCGCCGCGGCGTCCTCGATGCGGTCGTAGATCGCCACCTTCGCGCCGATGTCGACGCCCTGCGTGGGCTCGTCCAGCAACAGGATGCCGGGGCCGTCGCGCAGAGACCGCGCCATCACGATCTTCTGCTGGTTCCCCCCGCTGAACAGGCCGAACCCCTGCTCGGGCCGCTGCGGCCGGACGTCGTGGTCGCGCATGAGTCCGGCGACCTCGGCCCGCTCCCGGCGCCGGGAGATCCCGCCCAGCCACCCGGTCAGGGTTCGCAGTTGCGGCAGCGTGACGTTCTCGCGGGCGACCAGCTCGCGCACGGCGCCGAGCCGAGCCCGGTCGCCCGGGACGAATGCAACCCCGCGGCGCAGGCTCTCGGCCGGCGCGGGCCGCGCGTAGGCGCGGCCCGCCACCTCGAACCGGTCGGCGGTGGACGGCACGGCTCCGTAGAGCAGGGCGGGGACCGCCTCACGGCCGGAGCCGAGCACGCCGGCGACCCCGACGATCTCGCCGGGGCGCAACGCGAGGTCGAGGTGCTCCACGGTCCCGCCTCGCAGGCCGCGCACCTCGAGAACCGGCTCGGCGTCGGCGACGGTCGCGGACATCCGCTCGCGCTGCGCGGCCGCCGCGCTGCCGGTGATGAGCTCGACCAGGCGCCCGTGGTCGATGCCGGCGGCGGGCTCGTCGGCTACCTTGCGGCCGTCGCGCAGGACGACGACGCGGTCGGCGAGCCCGAGCACCTCGTCGAGTCGGTGCGAGACGAAGACGACGCCCGCACCATCCGCCGCGAGCCGGCGGACCGCCTCGAAGAGCACATCCACCTCGGTGCGGTGCAGCGACTCGGTCGACTCGTCCAGCACGAGCACGTTCGAGGTGCCGGTCCATCCGTCGAGCGCGCGGCTGATCGCGACGATGGCGCGCTGGGCCGGGGTCAGGTCGCGCACGGGCGCGTCGATGTCGAAGGCCTCACCGAACCGCTCGGCGAGCTCCCGCGCGCGATCGCGTTCGTCGCGGGTGTGTACGGGGGCGAATGAGCCGGCGCCACCCGCCGTGACGAGCATGAGGTTCTCGGCGGCGGAGAGCTCGCCGATGAGCGCGAGGTCCTGATGGATGATGTGCAGCCCGGTGCCGGGCTCGAGCTCGACCGTGCCGGCATCCGCCGTGTAGGCGCCGGAGAGGATCTTGACCAGCGTCGACTTCCCCGAGCCGTTGTGCCCGACGACCGCGACGATCTCGCCCGCGTGCACGTCGAGGCTCACGTCATCCAGCGCCACGAGGTCGGGGAACGACTTGACGATCCCCGAGACGCGGAGCAGCGGTGGCCGGGGAGGCCCGGCGGACGGGACTCCCCGGCTCACGCTCAGCCCGCCAGCCAGTTCGCGGCGAACCGGTCCTGGTAGTCCGGGATCGCGACGTAGCCGACCACCGGATCCGCGGGCACATTGCTCGAGTCGATGATCCGGGTGAGCGTCGACGCGCCGGTCGAGGGGTCCGGCCACTGGTACGGCTGGTCCTGCATCTCACGCAGCAGCTGGTCCAGGACCGTCCACATCATGAGGCTCAGGTCGACCGACAGGGTCGCGTCCTCCTCGCCCGCGCCGATCTGCTCGTAGTTCGGCGGAGCCGTCCACATCCCGATGCCCTTGACGTCGATGCCGGCCAGGCTCAGCTTCTGCGGGAGCCCGATCTGCACCTCGTCGACCGCGGAGATGAAGTACTGCGTCTGCGGGTTGGCCTGCAGATCGCTCACCACGCGGTCGGCCGCGGTCGAGCCGAGCTCGGCCACCGGGATGTCGACCTCGCGCAGCGTGCAATCCGGGCACAGCTCGGCGAGCTTCGCCTTCGCGCCCTCGAGCTCGAGCGGCGAGAACGGGAACTCCGGAATGTTGTAGAACACGTACTCCGTGGCTCCGTCCGAGCGCAGCACGGCCGCGGCAGCCAGGGCGGCACCGTTGGCCTTCATCCACTCGGGGCCGTTGAACGCCTCGGGCAGACCGAACTCGACCGTGTTCATGACCGAGCCGCTCACGAGCGGGATGCCCGCGGCATCCAACTGCGCGATCTGCGGCTCGAAGAAGATCGGGTCGAGCGTGATGTTGATGATGCCGTCGGGCGCGAGCTCGACCACCGAGTTCATGGCCGTGTTGATGCTCTGCGCGTCGCGACCGACCTCGACCCGCTCGAGCTGGAGCCCGAGCAGTTCGGCGGGCGCCTGCAGGTTGGCCCACATCACCGCGCTGACCGGGGTGCCCACGTCGAGGTAGACCACGTGGGTGCCGGGTGCGACCGGGGCGGCGAGCGGCTCGTCGATGAGCAGGTTCTTGTCGCCTCCACCCAGCCAGGGCTGGAGGAACTCCTCGGCCGCCGCGACATCCGCGGTGGCCTCGTCGTCACCGAAGGGGGCCTCGGCGGAGCAGGCCGCGAGGGTCATCGCCGCGACCGCCGTCATCGCGACGGCGCCAAGGCGCAGGGTTCGTCGATGCATCGCTTGCACTTCCTTTCCTCGGGGTGTTGCTGTGTTGCGTCTCAGGTGTTGCATCTCAGGTACTGCATCTCAGGTATTGCGTCTCGCTGGTTGTGGTGGTTCGTGGGATCGGGCCGCGACTCAGAACGGGTCAGAACGGGTACGGCTCGATGCGCGACTGGATGGTGACCCACTGCGCATCGGTGAAGGCCTCGATGTTGGCCTCGTGGCCGCCGAACCGGGCGCCCGTTCCCGAGTAGCCGGTGCCGCCGAACGGCGCCTCGGCCTCGTCGTCGACTGTCTGATCGTTGATGTGGAGGATCCCGGACGAGATCCGGTCCCCCAGCTCGAACGCCCGGTAGGCGTCGCGCGACAGGATCGACACCGAGAGCCCGAACTCGCTGGACTCGACCAGCTCGACCGCGTGGTCGACGTCCTCGAAGCGCAGGACGGGCGCGACCGGACCGAAGATCTCCTCGGCGAACGCGGGATGCCCGTGCTCGACGTCGGCCAGCACGGTCGGCTGATAGAAGAGGTCGGTGTAGGTGCCGCCCGCGAGCAGGCGCGCCCCCGCATCCGCGGTCTGCGTCACGATCCCGTGCACGCGGTCGCGCTGGCGCTCGTCGATGATGGGGCCGAGCGGCGCCCCCGATGCCGGGTCGCCCGCGACCAGGGCCTTGGCCTTCTCTGCCAGCAGCGCGGTGTACTCGTCGTAGATGTCGGCGTGCACCAGGTGCCGGCCCGTGGTCATGCAGATCTGACCCTGGTGCAGGAACGAACCCCACGCCCCCGCGGCCGCGGCGGCCGGGACGTCGACGTCGGGCATGACGATCATGGCGTTGTTGCCGCCGAGCTCCAGGTGCACGCGCTTGGGCACCCGCCCGCCGCGTTCGGCGATCGCGCGACCCGCCTCGGTCGATCCGGTGAACGAGATCACGGGCACCTGGGGATGCTCCACCAGAGCCGCCCCCGCATCCGCACCTCCCGGCACCACGGCCAGCAATCCGGAGGGGAGCCCCGCCTCCTCCAGCACCGCCGCGAGCACGAGCCCTCCGCACACGGCCGTGCGCGGGTCCGGCTTGAGCACGACCGCGTTGCCGAGCGCGAGCGCCGGGAAGACCGACCGGGAGGCGAGGATCGCCGGGAAGTTGAAGGGAGCGATGACGCCGACCACGCCGACCGGGCGATGCCGCACGAGGCTGAGCCGGGGCCGCGAGGTGCGCAGCAGTTGGCCGTAGGGCATCATCGCGGTGGCCGCCGCGTGGTGGAACTCGCTCATCACGAGCCCCACCTCGAAGGCCGCCTTGCCGTGGGACGAGCCGGCCTCGTCGACGAGCCAGCGCTCCACAACCGCACGCTGCTTCTCGAGCACCGCAGCCGCACGGCGCATGATCTCGGCGCGCTCCTGCGCCGGGCGCGCCGCCCAGTCGCCCTGCGCGGCCCGCGCGCGTTCGACGGCAGCCGCGATGTCCAGCGTGCCGCCGTAGCCCACGGTGCCGAGCGTCGCGCCGGTCGCCGGCGAGACCACCGGCGAGGTGGCGGACAGTTCCGTCCAGCCACCGATGTAGCCTCGGCCGTCCCAAACCTTGTCGGCGAAGAAGGTCATCGTCACTCCCCTCGGGCGTCGTCGTCCGGGAGCAACCATCCCAATCACCGTGGCGAGCGACCCGGCATTTCGTGCACGGCTCTTTCCGTCCCGCCCCGGATCGTCGAAACTGGAGGTACCCGAACACGCGTGGAGGCGAGCGTGGTTGTTCTCGAGGCGGAGAGCGCAGAGGGCTGGGAGTCGATTCTCAGCGGCTGCTTCGTTCCGCTGCGCTTCACGGGCCTCAAGGACACCTTCACCGGGCGCATGGAGCACACGGCGATCGACGATTGTCTGTCGGTCTCCTATGTGACGACTTCGGGCGACATCGCCGACCGTACCGAGCGCCTCGCGGCACGGGCCGACAGCGACGACATCCACGTCACCCTCCAGCGCGCCTCGTCGGGGACGGTCTCGCAGTGCGGCCGGGCGACCGCGGTCCGCCCGGGATCCGTCACGGTCTACGCGACCGACCGGCCGTACTACCTCGACTACTCGCGCTGCGGGCAGCGGCAGCTCGTGATCCAGGTCTCGCGCTCCTCGTTGCCCCTGCCCGAGAAGACGATGGAAGCCGCCATGTGGCGCATCAACGTCCCGGGCGGGGTGGAGGTGACGGCGACCCGCAACCTGTTCTCCTACCTGGCGCGGCCGCTTCTCTCCGACCGGCTCGAATGGGAGGCGAACGACCCGGCCGACGTGGCGGCCACGACCCGCGACCTCATGGCGACCATGCTGCGCGCGTCGTTCGGCGAAGGCTCGACCGTGCCGCGCACCTCATCCGGGCTCCGCTATGCCGTGCAGGAGTACCTCCGGTCGAACGCGACCACGCGGGGAATCGACATGGATCAGGTGGCCCGGATTCACTTCGTGTCGCGTCGTCGGCTGTACCAGGTCTTCGAGCAGGCCGGGATCTCCCCCGCGCGCTTCCTGCGGCAGGAGCGCCTGCGCGCCGCCACCGAACTTCTGTCGCAGCGCGACGGTGAGGCCCGCACGATCGAGCAGATCGCCTACGGCACGGGTTTCGACGACCTGCGCACCTTCGAGCGCGCCTTCCGCCGCAGCTACGAGTGCTCGCCGAGCGAGTGGCGAGCCGCGGCGCTGCTCGCGAGCTGAATCCTGTCGGGTTCGGGTCGCACACAGGGGTGCGTCCCGGTGAGGGCGGCTAGTCCTGCTTGGGGCGCGCCAGGGCATCCCTGGCCTGCTCGACGAGATCCGGGTCGGACAACAGCACCTGGTAGTTGCTGGCGAGCACCTGGGTCATGGAATCGAAGTCGCGGGAGCGCCGGGAGATGCCGTACGAGACCAGGCGGAACAGCATCCCGAATGCCGCGCCGATCAGGATCGCGGCCAGGAAGATGCTCCAGTTGAACTGATCGACGGGCGTGAAGAACGAGAACAGCAGCCCGATGAACAGACCGAACCAAGCACCCGAGAGGGCGCCCTCGAGCGCCGCACGGCTCCAGGACAGCTTGCGGGTCACGCGCTCGACACTCTTGAGGTCGTTGCCGACGATGGAGACCTTGCCGACCGGGAAGTCGGCCTTGGCCAGGTGGTCGACGCGCTCCTGCGCCTCGAGGTAGGTGTCGTAGGTGCCGAGCACCTCGCCCTTGGGGACGGTCTGGAAGTTGACCGGTCGGCCGCCGCGGCCCTGCGCAGGTGTGCTCACGCGGCCATCCTCCCACGCCGCCTCCCGGACCCACCACCCACGCCGATACCCGACCCACCACCCGCACCGATACCCGACCCACCACCCACCCCTATCCCGGTGCACCGCCCACCCCGATACCCGGTGCACGAGGGCTAGGGTTTGAATCGTGAGCGCGACCAGAGTCTTCGTCGCCCGACTGGCCGGGTGCTCCGTCTTCGACCCCGCCGGCGACCGGGTCGGCAGGGCGCGGGATGTCCTGGTCGTCTACCGCAAGGACGAGAGCCCCACGGTGGTCGGCCTCGTCGTCGAGGTGCCCGGAAAGCGCCGGGTGTTCCTGTCGATCGGGCGGGTCACGAGCATCGGCTCCGGCCAGATCATCACGACCGGCCTCATCAACCTGCGCCGCTTCGAACAGCGGGGCGGCGAGGTGCGCGTGATCGCCGAACTGCTGGGCCGCAAGGTGGGACTGCGCGACGGTTCCGGCGACGCCGTCATCGAGGACGTCGCGATCGAGGAGGTCGCACCCGGTGAGTGGGCCGTGGGCGACCTGTTCCTGCGCCGCCCGCGCACGGGCGCCGCGCCGTTCGGCAAGGGAGCGACACTCTTCGCCTCGTGGAACCAGACGCGCGAGAAGTCCGCGAAGGGCGAGGCGCAGTCGGCCGAGCAGCTCATCGCGACCTACTCCGATCTGCGGCCCGCCGACCTGGCCAGCACACTGCTCGACCTGCCCGAGGAGCGCCGGCTCGAGGTCGCGGGCGAGCTGCCCGACGAGCGCCTCGCCGACGCGCTGGAGGAGATGCCAGAGCAGGAGCAGGTCGAGCTCATCACCCGGCTCGGCGCGGAACGCGCGGCAGACGTTCTCGACCAGATGCAGCCCGACGACGCGGCGGACCTCATCGCCCAGCTTCCCGAGGACCGCGGCGAGGAGCTGCTCGACCTCATGCAGCCGGAGGAGGCGGACGACGTCCGCATGCTCCTGGCCTATGCCCCCGACACGGCGGGCGGACTCATGACGACCGAGCCCATCATCGTCTCGGCGGACGCGACGGTCGCCGAGGGTCTCGCGCTCATCCGCCGTCACGAGCTGGCGCCCGCTCTGGGCGCCGCGGTCTGCGTGACCCTTCCGCCCTACGAGCCGCCCACCGGGCGCTTCCTCGGGGTGGTGCATTTCCAGCGGATGCTGCGCTACCCGCCGCATGAGCGCCTGGGCACCCTGCTCGACACGAGCCTCGAACCCGTGCACGCGAGTACGAGCGCCGCGGAGGTCTCGCGAACGCTCGCCTCGTACAACCTGGTCTCGCTCCCCGTCGTGGACGAGAACCACCGGCTCGTCGGGGTGGTGACCATTGACGACGTCCTCGACTATCTGCTGCCCGACGACTGGCGAAGTACCGCGGCGGACGAACCCGAACCGGTGAGCACATCCACCGCGGCGATCCCGACCAGGAGCGGGAGCGCAGGATCAGGAAGGAGGACGAGTCATGGCACGCGCCGATAGCCGGTTCGACGACCCCAAGGGCCTGCGCTCGTCCCTCGGCTTCCGCTTCGAGCGCCGCGACCGGTTCGGCCGGTTCACCGAGGCGATCGCCCGCGCGATGGGCACGCCGTGGTTCCTGTTCGTGCTGTCGCTCTTCGTCATCGTCTGGATGCTGTACAACACGTTCGGGCCGGCCAACCTCCGCTTCGACTCGATCGCGCTCGGGTTCACGACCCTGACGCTCATCCTGTCGCTGCAGGCCTCGTACGCCGCGCCGCTCATCCTGCTGGCCCAGAACCGGCAGGACGACCGCGACCGCGTGCAGATCGAGCAGGACCGGCAGCGCGCCGAGCGCAACCTGGCCGACACCGAGTACCTCGCGCGCGAGGTGGTCGCGCTGCGGCTGGCGATGCGCGACATGGCGACCAAGGACTTCATCCGTGCCGAGCTGCGCGCCCTCCTGGAGGAGTTGGAGGCCGACGAGGACGCCACGAGGGGGAGCGCCGAGAAGTGACGGCGGGCGAGGCCTCCGGCGGGGCCGGGGTTTCGTCCGACCCGGCCGCCGCCGTGCGCGCCGCGCTCGCGCGCGTGCTCGACCCGGAGATCCGCCGCCCCATCACCGAACTCGACATGGTGCGCGAGGTGCGCGTCGAGGACGGCACCGCGCGCATCGACCTGCGACTGACGATCGTCGGCTGCCCCGCCGCCGACACCATCGAACGGGATGTCCGCGCGGCCGCCGCCGCCGTCCCCGGAATCGAGGCGGTCGCCCTCGACATCGGCGTCATGACCCCGGCGGAGCGGGAGGCCCTCACGACGCGGCTGCGCGGCACGCGCCGGATGCCGTTCGGCCCGGACTCCCTCACCCGGATCGTGGCGGTCACGAGCGGCAAGGGCGGAGTCGGCAAGTCGACCGTGACCGCCAACCTCGCGGTCGCCCTCGCGGCGCGGGGATTGCGGGTGGGGCTCGTGGATGCCGACGTCTTCGGGTTCTCGATCCCCGGCATCCTGGGTGTTTCGGGAGCGGTGCCCACGCGCGTGGGCGAGCTCATCCTGCCGCCGGTAGCGCACGGGGTGAAGGTCATCTCGATCGGCATGTTCCTGCCGCCGGGCGACGGACCGACCGCGGTGTCCTGGCGCGGGCCCCTGCTGCACCGGACCATGGAGCAGTTCCTCACCGATGTGTACTTCGGCGACCTCGACGTGCTGCTGCTGGACCTGCCGCCCGGGACGGGTGACGTCGCGATCTCGCTCGGGCAGTTGCTGCCGCACGCCGAGGTGCTCGTCGTGACGACGCCGCAGCCGGCCGCGGCCGAGGTGGCCGAGCGCAGCGGTGCGGTCGCGCGGCAGACCGGGCAGCGGGTCATCGGGGTGGTCGAGAACATGACGGGCGAGCTGTTCGGCACCGGCGGCGGGGACGCCCTGGCCGCACGGCTGTCCACGGCCGACGAGCCGGTGCCCGTGCTGGCCCGCATCCCGCTGAGCGTGCCGCTGCGCGCGGGAGGCGACACGGGCGCGCCCGTGGTGATCGGGCATCCGGACGACCCGGCGGCTCAGGCGATCTCCGCACTCGCGGACGCGCTGGCGAAGCGCGGGCGGGGACTCGCCGGGCGCTCGTTGCCGGTGCAGCCCCGCTAAGTGGGGGATGATCGGTGCAGGGGTGATCCCATGGGCGGTGTTGGTCTGGGCGGTGTTGGTCTGGGCGGTGTTGGTCTGGGCGGGCGGCTGAGCGAGCCGGCTGAACTGAGCGGGTCAGACGGGCAGCTGAGCGAGGCCGAGCAGGCGCGGTTCGACGCGCGCTTCCGGGATGCCGCGCGGCTCATCGCCGAGGGCCGGCTCGCGCGCGCGACGCTCCTCCGGCGCGAGACGAGCGAGCGGCGCTACCGGGGCGTGCAGATCGTGGTCGGCGAGTTCGAGCTCGAGGACGGCGATGCCTCGCCCCGGACGATCGTGTACGAGCACATCTTCGGTCCGGCGTTCGCGCGGCACTGGCGGCCAGGCGGGACGGTCGACGCCTGGGTGGACCCCCACGACCCCGACAACGTCTACATGGGTCGCTGACCTCTACATGGGTCGCTGACCTCTACATGGGTCGCTGACCTGAGGCCTGGCTGCGACTAGTGGCGGCGCGGGATGCGGCGGTAGCCGTCGCGCGCGGTCACCACGACCGTCGCGACGATCGCGACCAGGGACACGACCAGGGACACCACCAGGATGGGGACGATCTCGAACATGCATCCAGTGTCGGTCGCCCGATCTTGTAGCACAAGCGAATATTGCTGCACTCTAGATGTAGTTGAACTACACGAATTGTAGGATGAGCGCATGGATGTGCGCCGCCTCGGACTCCTGCGCGAACTGGCCCAGCGTGGCACCGTCACCGCCGTGGCGAAGGCTCTCCACCTCACGCCGTCGGCCGTCTCGCAGCAGCTCAAGGCGCTCGAGCGCGAGGCGGGAGTCGCGCTCACACAGCGCTCGGGACGCGGGCTCGCGCTGACGGCGCCGGGCCGCATCCTCGCCGAGACGGCCAAGGATGTCGCGGTCGCGATCGAGCGCGCCGAGGCCGTGTGGTCCGAGTTCGTCGAGCAACCGCGGGGCGAGGTGACCGTGACCGTCTTCCCGAGCGTGGGCGAGATGCTCATGCCGGGGGTACTGCACCGCCTCGCGGATGTCGCGGGCCTGCGCGTGGTGTGCAGCGACCAGGACCCGCTGCTGCCGGACTTCGCCGACCTCACGCCCGATCATGACGTGGTCGTCGCCGACGCGCCCGGGGTTCTGCCGAGCTGGCGCGAGCGCGGACTGGTCATCACCGAGCTCATGCACGAGCCGCTCGACATCGCGATGCCCGAAGGGCACCCGCTCGCGGCGAAGGCCGAGCTCGCCCCGTCCGATGTGATCGGAGAGCGCTGGATCGGGGTGCCGCGCGATCTGCCGTTCGACCGCATCCTGCAGCGCATCGAGGCGATCACCGGGCAGCAGGCGGACATCGCGCAGCGCTTCGGCGACAACGGCATCGCCGAGGCGATGGTCGCGGCGGGCCACGGCATCGCGATCCTGCCGCGGTACACCACGCGCGTGCACGAGAACGGGCTCGTCACGCGACCGCTCGCGGGCATCCGGTCCGAGCGGGTCATCTGGGCGCTCGAGCGGCCCGAGGTCGCGGTGCGCCCCTCCGTGCGCCTGGTCATCCAGGCCCTGCGCGACGAGGCGCACGAGTTCCTGCTGCTGCACGGATGAGTGTGGGGCGCCGGGCTACTCGGCCAGGCGCGCGATGAGTTCGATGAGAAGCCGCTCCGCCACGGGCGGGGGGAGAGTCTCGATCAGCGCCAGCAGGGGGGCCTGCTGGGCGGGTAGCTCCGCGCCCCCGCCCAGGCCGACACCCTGAAGGAGCACCCACGCGGTCTCCGAGTCCGGCACGGAGTCCAGCGTCGGCAGCAGAGCCAGCAGCTCCGCCCCGTCCACGTGCGGCACACCGCGCACCTCGTCCGCCGCCGCGACCAGCGCGGGCACGAGTTCGGGCAGACCCGCCTCGGTCACGGGCGTGATCGTCAAGTGCGTGGTCGGCGGCAGCGCGGTCTCGTCGGATTGCTGCGCGCCCGGCTGGAGCTGCAGGACCCAGCCGCGAGTCCGCACGGCATCCGCCCAGTGGTGCGGATCGACGCGGCGCTCGGGAGCCGCCGCGTCATCGGCCGCGACCGCCAGCAGCGGTCCGACCGGAGATCCCACGACGCGCAGCCCCTCGATGCCCTCGACGGCCGCACGCAGCGCCTCGGTCGAGCGCCGGCAGGAGTCGGCGAGATCCTGGAAACCCTCGCGCCCGAGCGCCCGCACGATCGCCCAGGCCGCCGCGAGCGGGCCCGCCGACTTCGACCCCAGGATCGTCGGGTTCACGACCGGGTACCCCGGCCAGCGCGTGGTCGCGAAGAACTGCCGGCGTTGCCGGTCGCGCCCGCGCTGCAGCAGCACCGAGACCCCCTTGGGCGCGTAGCCGAACTTGTGCAGATCGGCGCTCACGCTCGTGACACCCGGCACCCGGAAGTCCCACGGCGCAAGCCCCGGCCAGAACGGAAGTACCAGGCCGCCGATGCATGCGTCGACATGCACCGGGATGCCGCGCTCGGCTCCCAGCGCCGCGACCGCCTCGATCGGGTCGAGGGCCGCGAACGGATACGACGGTGCCGACACGACCACGAGGGCCACGTCATCCCCGAGCCGCGCGGCGATCGCGTCCGCGGCGACGCCGCCCGACGGCCCCACCGGGACGAGGTCCAGCTCGAGCCCGAAGTAGTGCGCCGCCTTCTGGAACGCCGCGTGCACCGTCACGGGGGCGACGAGCCGTGGCCGCCCGGCCCCGGGCTCAAGGCCCCGCGCCGCGAGCCATGCGTCCCGCGCGGTCTTGACGGCCAGCAGGCAGCTCTCGGTGCCGCCCGTCGTCACGGTGCCCACGACATCCGCGTCGCCGTGCAGAAGCTCACGGACGAAGGCGATGAGCTCGCGTTCGAGGGTCGCGACCGAGGTGAAGGTGGTCGGGTCGAGCCCGTTGACCGGCTGCACCGCGCGGATCGCCGCGGCCGCCAGCTCGTCGAGCTCGGCCAGCCCGGTGTCGTAGACGTAGCTCAGGACGCGCCCGCCGTGCGTGGGGGCATCGGCCGCGCGCAGCTCGTCGAGGCGCGCGAGGATGTCCGCGGCGGGTTCCTGGAACCTCACGCGCCGACCCCCGCGCCGGTATCCCCCGACCGCGCGCCCGAACCGTCGATGTCCCCCTTGCGCAGCGGGTATCGCGCGAAGGTCAGCAGGCTGATCCCCATGAGAACCGCGGGCACGACGCTGAAGCTCAACACGATGCCCGTGATAGCCGACGGCGCCTGCGCGACCTCCTGGCCGGCGACCGACTCGATGTATCCGGAGACCGCCAGCACGAGCGCGAGCAGGGTGGTTCCGAGCGCCATGCCCGCCGTCTCGCCCGCCGTCCACGCCCCGCCGAACGTCCCCGCGCGACCCTCGCCGTGCTCGCGCGCATCGTGCGAGATGACGTCGGGCAGCATGGCCATGGGAAGCGACTGCATGCCCGCGTACGCCGCACCCGCGAGCGCGACCGGGGCGTACAGCCACTCCCCCGGCGCCCAGATGAGCCCGAGCAGCGAGAGCGCAGCGACCCCGAAGAGCGCCGAGGCGATCACGAAGGCGCGCTCCTTGCCGATGCGGGCCGACACCGCGCTCCACAGCGGAGCGCACAGCAGCGCGGGCGCGATGAGCGCCACGAACAGGAGAGCGACCCCGGTGTCGAGCACCCACTTCGCCACATACGAGGCGCCCGCGAGCATCATGCCGGTGGCCAGTCCCTGCAGCACGAAGGTCCCGAGCAGAGCCCGGAACGCCCGGCTGCGCTTCAGGGCCGCGAACCCGAGCCGGTAGTTCTCCGCGATCGAGGTGGAGGCGATGCCCGCCCCTCGCACCCCGGTGGGCGCCGAGAACACGGCCACCAGCATCCCGCCCCCGATCACCAGGCCCGCGACGATGGCGAGCACCAGGTACCCGAGCCGCGGGTCCGCCGGGAAGGCGTCCCGGATCTCCGGGCCGCCCGCGCCGAACAGCAGGATCGCGAAGGCCAGCACCACGACGCGCGCGGACAGCAGGCGCGTCCTGGCGTCATAGTCGTCGACGAGCTCGGCCGGCAGGGCGATGTACGGCACCTGGAACAGGCTGAACGCGGTCGCCGTGAGCACGAACGCGACGAGCACCCAGAGTCCCGCCGCGACCGGGCCGATGCCGGCCGGTACCGCGAAGGTGAGCACGAAGAACACCGGGAGCGCGAGCGCCCCGATGAGCATGAAGCGCCGCCGCGAGCCGGTCGCCGCGAGGCTGTGGTCGCTTCGGGCGCCGATGACCGGGTCGATCACCACGTCCCACACCTTGGCCGCCGTGATGACCACGCCCGCCCAGAAGGCCGCGACGCCGAGCGTGTCGGTCAGGAAGATGAGCAGCACGAGCCCGGGCAGGGTGCCGAAGCCGCCCGTGCCGATCGAGCCGGTCGCGTAACGGACCAGGGTCGAGCGGCTGAGGGTCGAGCGGCTGGGCGCCGAGGGACCCGGCGTCGAGGAGCCCGACGTCGAGCGGCCCGACGTCGAGCGGCCGGGCACGGGTTCCGGCGCTGGCGTCCCCGCAGCAGGCACCTTCGCAGCTGGCATCCTCGCAGCATAGCGACGCGCCTACACTGGGCCCATGTCCGGTTCGACGACGCAACGGGCGGATGCCGCCGACCTGGTGCGCGACCTCACCGCCACCTCGGTAGACACGGCCGACATCGTCGCGCCGTTCACCGGGGATGTGCTGCACTCCCTTCCCCTGAGCTCGCCGCGGGATGTCGAGGACGCCGCCGCGGCGGCCCGCGTCGCGCAGGCGGCCTGGTGGGCATCCGGATGGCGACACCGCCGGCAGGTGCTGCTCCGCGCGCACGACCTGCTCATGCAGCGCCGCGAACTTCTGCTGGATCTCGTGCAGACCGAGACCGGGAAGACCCGAGGGCAGGCGTTCGAGGAGGTCTTCAACTCGGCCAACTCGCTGCGCTACGCCGCGCTTACGGCGCGGCGGGTGCTGGCCGGGCGGCGCCGCCGCGGCGGCATCCCCCTCGTGGTCGCCACGCGCGTCGGGTACCACCCCAAGGGCGTGGTGGGCGTGATCACGCCCTGGAACTACCCGCTCTCGCTCGCCGTCATGGACATCGCCCCCGCCCTCGCGACGGGCAACGGCGTCGTGCAGAAGGCCGACAACCAGGGCGCCCTGTCGATCCTCGCGGTGCGGCGCGCATTCATCGACGCGGGCGTGCCCGCCGCCCTGTGGGCCGTCGTGGCCGGCGACGGCGCGACCATCGGCAACGCGGTCGTCGACGCGGGCGACTACGTGTGCTTCACGGGCTCGACCGCGACCGGACGCACGGTCGCGCAGCGCGCCGCCGCCCGGCTCGTCGGGTCGTCGATGGAGCTCGGCGGCAAGAACCCGCTCATCGTGCTCGACGACGTCGACCCGCAGCGCGCCGCGGCCACCGCCGCCTACGCCTGCTTCTCAGCGGCCGGGCAGCTGTGCGTCTCGATGGAGCGCATCTACGTTCTGCGCGGGGTCGCGGACGCCTTCATCCCCGCCTTCGCCGAGCGCGTGCGCTCGCTGCGTGTGGGCACCGCCATGGACTACACGACGGATGTCGGCTCGCTCGCGACGTCCGCCCAGCTCGAGCGCGTCATGGCCCACATCGACGACGCGAAGGCCAAGGGGGCCACCGTGCTCGCGGGAGGCAGCGCCCGTCCCGACCTGGGCCCCTTCGTGGTGGAGCCGACCGTGCTCACCGACTTGACCCCGGAGATGAGGTGCTCGGGCGAGGAGACCTTCGGCCCGGTCGTCGGTGTGACCGTGGTCGACTCGGTGGACGATGCCGTCGCCGCCGCCAACGCGTCCGAGTTCGGATTGAACGCCTCGGTGCTGGGACGCTCGCGGGCGCGGGCGCGGGCCGTGGCATCCCGGATCTCGGCGGGCAGCGTCAACGTCAACGAGGGGTACCGGGCGACGTTCTCGAGCGTCGATGCGCCCATGGGCGGCGTGCGGGCCTCGGGCGTGGGGCGCCGCAACGGCGTCGAGGGTCTGCAGCGCTTCGTCGAGTCCACGACGATCGCCGAGTCGACCGGTCTCATGCGCCTGCCCACGCTCGGCTCGGAGTTCCCGCGGCTCGTCCCGGCGATGGAACTGCTGCTGCGGACGCTCAAGCTCATCCGTCGACGCTGAGCCTTCGACGCTGAGCCTTCGACGCTGAGCCGCCGGCTGCCTGCGGGCGAGGGTCAGGTGGCCTCGGGATCGAAGGGGGCCGGGCGCGGGTTGCCCGCCTTGCGGCGGCGCTGGTCGTAGGCCGACTCGATGTGGCCGCGGCGCGGGGACGATCTCGTGGCCGGCTTCGCCCGCGCGGCGGCGGTCCCGGCTGCGGCGGCACCGGCGGCGGCACCGGCTGCAGCGCTCCCGGCAGCGGCGGCACCGGGCGCCGGGTCCTCGAGCAGGGCCTCGCGGATGATGCGCCGGGGGTCGTACTGCCGCGGGTCGAGCTTGCGCCAGTCGACATCGTCGAACTCGGGTCCGAGCTCATCGCGCATGCGGTCCTTCGCCCCGTCGGCCATCGAGCGCAACGAGCGCACCAGGCGCGCGAGCTGCGCGGCGTAGCCGGGAAGGCGGTCGGGTCCGATCAGGAAGAGCGCGATGACGCCGATCACCAGCAGCTTGTCGAACGTCAACCCGAAGGACACCGCCCCAGCCTACGCCCGCCTCCACGGCGGCCCCCAGGGCATCCCCAGAGCGTCCCTCGAGCATCCCCAGAGCGTCCCCAGAGCATGACGCAGGCGGTTGGCCTATCGTATGGACCGGACCCCGCCGACCGGGAGTACCAGAGGGGCGCAGGTGTCGAAGCAGGAACTCAGCTGGAAGTACGCGGAGGACTTCGTCGACGAGCCCGCCGCCATCCGCACGGCGCGGGCGCACTCGCTCGAGCTCGGCATCGACCCGGTCTCCCCCGCGGTCGGCGCGCAGCTCGCGGTGCTCGCCGCCGCCGCGACCGTGCACTCGATCCTGGAGATCGGCACGGGCGCGGGAGTGAGCGGCCTGTGGATGCTGACGGGCGCTCCCGAGGCGACCCTCACCTCCATCGACATCGAGTACGACCACCAGCAGGCGGCCCGCACGGCGTTCGCCGACGCGAACGTGCCGGCCAACCGCATCCGGCTCATCACGGGCAGCGCCCAGGAGGTGCTGCCGCGCATGAACGACGGGGCGTACGACCTCGTGCTCGTCGACGCGGACGCCGGCTCGGTGCTCGACCACGTGCAGCACGGGCTGCGCATGGCGCGCCGCGGCGGGCTCGTGCTCGTCGCCCACGCCCTGTGGAAAGGACGCGTGGCCGACCCCGCCCAGCGGGATCAGACCGTCGCGGATTTCCGCGCGCTCCTGGGAACCGTGCAGGAGTCCGGCGCCGTGCTGAGCGCGCTCAGCGTGGCCGGCGACGGGCTCCTGCAGCTCGTGAAGGTGTCGGACTGACCCGGTTCTCACCGGGGCATCAGCCCGCGCTGACGCTAAGCCGCGATCGCCGCCGCCAGCGCGTCGTGCAACTCCTTGGCCTCGGCGTCATTGACCGAGACGACCAGACGGCCTCCGCCCTCGAGCGGCACGCGGACGATGATGAGGCGACCCTCTTTCACAGCCTCCATCGGTCCGTCACCGGTCCTCGGCTTCATGGCTGCCATGTGGTCTCCTTTGCGGTTGTTCGTGGAACCTGCCTCCCATTATCCCGCATCCCCCGACGTGGGCAGAATCCGGGCCGGAACCGGGGCCGGAACGGGAGGAGGCCGGACCGCAACCGGAGGGTTACGGCGGAGTGAAGTCCTGCCCGTCCACCCACCACGCGATGTGGAGCCAGGCCACCTGCCCGGCGACCCCCAGCACGACGAGCACCGCACGCCAGATCCGGGATTCCGGCACCGCGAGCGCGCCCAGACCGGGCGCCATGGGCACCAGCAGGCGGAAGGTGCTCGACTGCGGGAAGAAGACCGCGAGCAGGTAGAGCGCATAGCTCGCCATCCACAGGCGCAGGTCCACGCCGAGCCGGCGCGCCCATGGCGAGAGCAGGAACACCGCGAAACCCGCGACGAGCACGAGCACCCCCGCGATCGCCAGCGGCCAGGTCACCTCCTCCGGCACGCCCCACCAGCCCAGCCACCAGTGCGCGCCCTGGAACCACGAGGTGAACGGCACGAGCTCCTGCTCGCCGATGTAGGCGCGCCGCCAGACCAGCTCGGTGTCGGTGTACGCCGTCGGCACGCCGGTCACCGCCCACGCCACGAGAGGCCAGAGCACCCCGGCCAGCGCGATCGCGAGCCCGGCCGCGCAGACGCGAGCGAACTCGCGAGGCGGGAAGACATCCCGTCGCCTCGTCGCGAGCCGGTGGATCAGGTGCAGCAGGAGCAGCAGCGCGAACGCGAGCCCGCTGGGCCGGGTCAGCGCCATGGCGACCGCGACCGGGATGAGCAGCAGGTAGCGCCGGTCGAGCAGCAGGATGAGCGCTCCGAACAGCAGGAAGAGCGCCATCGACTCCGCGTAGGACACCTGCAGGATGGGCGAGAGCGGTGCGACGCAGAACAGCACGACCGCGAACATCGCGTTCGATCCCGGCAGCCGCCTTGCCATGAGCCGGTAGAACAGGAGCGCCGCCCCGGCCGCAAACGCGGTCGAGACCAGAGGCGCGAGCGCCGGGAACGGCAGGTGGTGCCCCAGGGTCACGACCCACATGACGAGCGGGTAGCCCGGCAGGAAGGCCCAGGCGTTCTCGGCCACCTGCCCGAGCTCGTTGTAGGGCAGCTCGGCGGGGTAGCCGCTCAGGCTGATGAGCCAATACCACTGGCCGTCCCAGTAGGTCGCGAAGGTGAAGAGGTCTGGCGACGCGCCGCCCCGGTAGCTCACCGGCTGCCGGGCGGCGAAGACCGCGAAGATCGCGGTCGTCACGATGCGCGAGGCGAGGAAGATCAGCAGCACCTGCTGCCACCAGGCCAGCCGGCGCCAGCCCTCCCGCAGCGCTGTGCCTCCTGTGGTGCGGCCAGCCGCGGACCGGCCGTCGGCGGGCTCGCCGCCGTCTCGACCACCGCCCTGAGGCGCCGTGCGAGGCGCGGCCGGGCTCACGCCGTCAGCCACGCCCGCAACCCGGCCTCGCACCGCTCGATCTGCTCGACCGGCACGCGCTCGTCGTCGGCATGCGCGAGGGACGGGTCCCCCGGTCCGTAGTTGACCGCCGGGATGCCGAGGGCCGCGAAGCGCGCGACATCCGTCCAGCCGTACTTGGGTTTCGCTTCCGTGCCGATGGCATCGACGAAGGCGCGGGCCAGCGGATCGTCCAAGCCGGGGCGCGCCCCGTCGGCCAGGTCGGTGATCGTCACGTCGTACCCCGCGAAGAGCTCGCGGATGCGGGCCTCCGCCTCGGCACCGGACTTGTCCGGGGCGAAGCGGTAGTTGACGGTCACCACGGCCTCGTCGGGCACGACGTTGCCGGCGACCCCGCCGCCGATGCCGACGGCGCTCAGCCCCTCCCGGTAGTCCAGGCCGTCGACGCTCACCGTCGCCGCCTCGTGCCCGGCCAGAAGCGTCAGGATCGGCGCCGCCTTGTGGATCGCGTTGTCCCCGGCCCAGGCGCGGGCCGAGTGCGCGCGCCGCCCGGTGGTGCGGATCTCGGCGCGCAGCGTTCCGTTGCAACCGCCCTCGATCTCGGCACCGGTCGGCTCGGCGAGGATCGCGAAGTCGGCGATGAGCCAGTCCGGGTGCTCGCGAGAAACCCGGCCGAGGCCGTTGAGCGAGGCGGCGACCTCCTCATTGTCGTACCAGACCCAGGTCACGTCGACGGACGGGTCGGTCAGCTCGGCCGCGAGCTTGAGCAGGACCGCGCAACCGCCCTTCATGTCGACCGTGCCCCTCCCCCACAGCACGGCGCCGTCCTCGCCGGTCTCGAGCCGCGAGGGTAGATTCCCGTTGACCGGCACGGTGTCGAGGTGGCCCGCGATGACGACCCGGCGCTCCCGGCCGAGCTCGGTGCGAGCGACGACGGCGTCGCCATCGCGGTCGACGCGCAGGTGGGCGAGCGGACGCAGGGCGGCCTCCACGGCATCCGCGAGCGCGGTCTCGGAGCCGGACACCGAGAAGATGTCGACCAGATCGGCGGTCAGCGCCGCGACGGGGCGGGACGGGTCGAGCGCGGGCACCCCGATAGCCTAGGGGCATGACCTCAGCCTGGGGCCAGGGCCTGGCCACGATCGCCGCTGACGGCACGGTGCTCGACACCTGGTACCCCGCGCCCGTGCTCGACGACGCCCCCGAGGGCCTCGCACTGCGACCCGCTCCCCCCGAGCTGGCCGACCAGACCGGACCGGACGCCCGGCGGGACGTGCGGGTCGAGTTCGCCACCTGCGCCATCGACCTGGATGCCGCTCCCACCTCGACCTCGGACGCCTACCTGCGCTTGCACCTGCTCTCCCATCTCCTCGTGAAGCCGAACGGGCTCAACCTGGACGGGATCTTCGGGGTGCTCCCGATCGTGGCCTGGACGACCGCGGGCCCGATGCACCCGGAGGCGCTCGCGCGCCTGCGCCCCGCGCTGCAGCGCGCCGGGGTCTCGGTCACCGGCATCGACAAGTTCCCCCGACTACTGGACTACGTCGTGCCAGAGCGCGTGCGCATCGCCGACGCCTCGCGCGTGCGGCTGGGCGCGCACCTGGCGCCCGGCACGACCGTCATGCACGAGGGCTTCGTCAACTACAACGCGGGCACGCTCGGCTCGTCCATGGTGGAGGGGCGCATCTCGCAGGGGGTCGTGGTGGGCGACGGGTCCGACATCGGGGGCGGCGCATCCATCATGGGCACGCTCTCCGGGGGCGGCACGCAGCGCGTCGAGATCGGGCAGCGGGCCCTGCTCGGGGCGAACTCGGGGGTCGGGATCTCGATCGGGAACGACTCGGTCGTCGAGGCCGGGCTCTACGTCACCGCGGGCACCAAGGTTACCGTGCTCGCGCCCGGCGAGGAACCGCGCGTGACCAAGGCCGTCGAGCTGAGCGGAATCGCGGGGCTGCTGTTCCGACGCAACTCGCAGTCCGGCGCCGTCGAGGTCCTCCCCCGCACCGCCTCGGTGTCCCTCAACGCGGCGCTGCACGCGTAGCACCCCACCGAGTACGTTCGCGTCACGCGAGCACCGTGCACCGTGCACGCCTGTCGCGAACGTACTCGGTCGGCGGGGCCAGCGGCGGGGTGGGGGTGGGTCCGGCGGCGGGCCCGGGGTCAGTACTCGGGCTCGGCGCTGGCCTGGAGGAGGGCCAGGTCGACGGCGACGAGCTGCTTGAGGCGGCGGTCGCGCTCGGCGCGGTACTCCTCGGTGTCCGCCTCGAGCTCGGGACGCCTCGCCAGCTGGGCCGTGATGGATGCGCCGATCTCGTCCCACGCGGAATCGCGCGCCGCGACAACGATCCCGCGCACGTACTCGTCGTCCTCGGCCAGGTCGTCCAGCCGGTCGGCCAGGATGTCGGAGACCTGCTCGCGGCGCTCCAGTCGCTCGGCGTCGCCGCGGCGGTAGTCGGTCTGGTGCAGCGCGCGACCCGGACGGTCCCGTGCGTACTCGATGATGTCGTCGAGGCGCGCCACCTCGTCGCGCTTCTCGCGCGCGAGCTGCCGGAACACCTCGCGTGCGGCCTTCATCGCGGCGTTCTCGCTGTAGTCGTCGCGATCGCGCAGAGCCCGCACGATCTGCCGGTTCTTGACTGCCATGCGCACCGCGGAGGCCGCGATGAGCAGCCCCTCCTCGGCGATCTCCTCGACGGGCAGGGGCGCGACGGGCTCGGGCGCCTCGTACTTCCCCACGTCGACACGCCCGCGCCCGACACGACGACGGAGCTTGCGGAACACGCTGCCAACGCTATCCGGTACCCACGTCCGACGGAGGACGGGGTTCGGCTCAGCGCCCGGACGGCCAGGCGCGCGCGGGCTCCCCGATGTAGAGCTGCTGCGGCCGCCCGATCTTGGTCGAGGGGTCGGCGTTGGCCTCACGCCAGTGCGCGATCCAGCCGGGCAGCCGCCCGATGGCGAAGAGCACGGTGAACATACGCGTGGGGAAGCCCATGGCCTTGTAGATGACGCCCGTGTAAAAGTCGATGTTCGGATAGAGCTTGCGCTCGATGAAGTAGTCGTCGGCGAGCGCGACCTGCTCGAGCTCGCGCGCGATGTCCAGCAGCGGGTCGCTGACCCCGAGCGAGGCGAGCACCTCGTCGGCGCTCTCTTTCACGACGCGCGCCCGCGGGTCGAAGTTCTTGTAGACCCGGTGCCCGAAGCCCATGAGCTTCACGCCGTCTTCCTTGTTCTTCACCCGGTCCACGAAATGCCGCACGCTCTCGCCCGAGTCCCGGATGCGGCCGAGCATGTTCAGCACCGCCTCGTTGGCGCCGCCGTGCAGCGGCCCGTAGAGCGCGTTGATGCCGGCCGAGATCGAGGCGAAGATGTTCGCCTCGGTCGACCCGACGAGCCGCACGGTCGAGGTCGAGGCGTTCTGCTCGTGGTCCTCGTGCAGGATGAGCAGCCGGTCGAGCGCCTTCACGAGCACCGGGTTGACCTCGTAGATCTCGGCCAGGTTGCCGAAGTTCAGCTTGAGGAAGTTCTCGATGAAGCTGAGCGAGTTGTCCGGGTAGAGGAAGGCCTGCCCGAGCGCCTTCTTGTGCGCGTAGGCCGCGATGACCGGCAGCTTGGCCAGCAGCCGGATGGTCGAGATCTCGACCGCCTCGGGGTCGTGCGGGTCGAGCGAGTCCTCGTAGTAGGTCGAGAGCGCCGAAACCGCCGACGACAGCACCGACATCGGGTGCGCCGTGTGCGGCAGCGCCGAGAAGAACCGCTTGAGGTCCTCGTGCAGCAGGGTGTGCCGCTTGACCTTCTCGCTGAAGTCCTCGAGCTCGGCCGGGGTCGGCAGCTCGCCGTGGATGAGCAGCCAGGCGACCTCGAGATAGGTGGAGTGCGCCGCCAGGTCTTCGATCGCGTACCCGCGGTAGCGCAGGATGCCCGCGTCGCCGTCGATGTAGGTGATGGCGCTCTTGGTGGATGCCGTGTTGACCCAGCCCTGATCGAGCGTCGTGAGACCCGTCCGGTTCATGAAACCGGCGATGTCGACCGCGTCGCGGCCCTCGATCGCGTGCACGACCGGGAACTCCTGGCTCTCGCCGCGATAGCTGAAGGTGGCCACAGAGTCGGGCGCGTCGGGTTCGGCTGCAGTCACCCCTACAGCCTATGGGTAGCCCACCACCACTGGACGAATCGCCAAGGAATAGCCTCAGCGCTGAGAGATCTCCTCCAAACGACGCACCGCGGATGCGATGGTCGCGTCGCTCGCGGTCAGTGCGAATCGCACGTGGCGGGCCCCCGCATCCCCATAGAACGTGCCCGGAGTGGCCAGTATCCCGTGCTCGGCCAACTCGGCCACGCTCGCCCAGGCGTCCCCGTCGTCGCCGCGCGTGGCCCACAGGTACAGGCCGGCGCGACTCTCGTCGATGCGGTACCCCGCGCCCTCGAGCGCGATGCGCAGGGACTCCCGCCTCGCCCGGTAGAGCTCGCGCTGCGCCGCGACGTGCGCGTCGTCCCCGAGCGCGGCCACCATGGCCGCCTGAACCGGGTCGGGCGGATTGAGACCCAGGTGCTTGCGGACCTGGAGCAGCTCGCCCACCAGGTCACTGCATCCGGCCACGAACCCGGCGCGGTAGCCGGCCAGGTTGGAGCTCTTGCTGAGCGAGCCGACCGAGAGCGTGAGCCGGCGCGAGTCGCCCACGACGTCGGGATGCAGGATCGAGGGCGTGGGCTCGTCGGATTCCCAGTTGAGCTCGGCGTAGCACTCGTCGTTCGCGATGACGGCGCCGAGCTCCCGCGCGCGCAGCACGGCGCGGCGCAGGTGCGCGACGTCCCACACGCGTCCGTCGGGATTGCCGGGGCTGTTGAGCCAGACCAGCCGGGTCGCGTCGGGCCAGTCGTCCGGGTCGTCCGAGGTGACCACGGTCGCGCCCGCGGCGACCGCCCCGACCGCGTAGCTCGGGTACGCCAGGGTGGGCTGCACGACCACGTCGCCCGCGCCGAGCCCGAGCATGGTCGGCAGCAGGGCGACGAACTCCTTCGATCCGACCGTGGGGATGACGTTGTCCACCCCCAGCGGAACCCCGCGTCGCCGCGCGTACCACCCCACGATCGCCTCACGCAGCGCGGGGGACCCGGAGGTCTGCGGGTAGCCCGGGGCCTCGGCCGCGGCGGCCAGGGCGTCCCGGATCACGGCGGGCGTCGGGTCGACGGGCGACCCGATGGCGAGGTCGACGATGCCGTCCGGGTGCTCGTTCGCCCGCGCGCGGTGCGGCAGCAGGGAGTCCCAGGGGAAGTCGGGCAGCTGGAGCGGCACGGGACCCCGCTCAGTGCTGCTGCGGGGGCAGCGCGGCGACGATCGGGTGGTCCCCCGCGATGACGCCGACCTTGGACGCGCCACCCGGCGACCCGACGCCGACCTCGTCGAAGAACTCGACGTTGGCCTTGTAGTAGTCCGACCACGCCTCGGGCAGGTCGTCCTCGTAGTAGATGGCCTCGACCGGGCAGACCGGTTCGCACGCGCCGCAGTCCACGCATTCGTCGGGGTGGATGTAGAGCATCCGGTCGCCCTCGTAGATGCAGTCGACCGGGCACTCGTCGACGCAGGCGCGGTCCTTCAAGTCCACGCATGGGAGGGCGATGACGTAGGTCACGACTCCATCCTACGGCGCGGCCAGGCCGCGATCGTCGCACCGCCGAGGGTCGGCACGAGTGCCCAGACCCACCCGAACGCGTCGTCGAGGACCACGAGCGACCCGCCGGCTCCCGGCAGCATGAGCAGGGCGATCGCCGCGACGACGCCCACGACCCCGGCCGCCGCGATGACTCGGCTGTCGAACACCAGGCGGAAGGCCGCGACGAGCGCGAGCACGACCGCGATGCCGCCGAGCAGCCCCCACGGCGGCAGCTCGCGGTGCGTGAACGAGGTGATGAACGCCACGGCGAAGGCGACGCCGGCGGCGAAGACGGCGGCGACGCCCAGCGTGATGACCGTCGCGCGATCCGCGGGTTCGCGTGCGGGGGCGGGGGTCACCTGGACACGATAGCCCCGCGGGTCTAGAGTCGTCGGGTAAGGGTAGCCTTACCGAAGTTCACTCCCTACCCCCGACCGAAAGCGCAGCGTGCTCTCCACCTTCCTCATCGGCCTGCGCGAGGGCCTCGAGGCCGGCCTGGTCGTCGGCATCCTGGTGGCATACCTCCACAAGATCCGGCGCGAGGACGTCCTGCCCCGCCTGTGGCTCGGGGTCGCCGCCGCGGTCGTGGTCTCGCTCGGGGTCGGCGCGATCCTGACCTGGGGTCCCTACGGCCTGAGCTTCCAGGCGCAGGAGATCCTGGGCGGCGGCCTCTCGATCCTCGCCGCCGGGCTGGTCACCTGGATGATCTTCTGGATGGCACGCCACGCCCGGCGCCTCTCGGGCGAACTGCGCGCCGACGTGGACCGCGCGCTCGGCGGCTCCGCCGTCGGGCTGGTCGTGCTCGGCGCGGTCAGCGTGGGCCGCGAGGGCGTGGAGACCGCGCTCTTCGTCTGGGCCAACGTGAACGCGGCGGCCGGTGTGAACGCCGGGACGGATGCGGCGCTCGCCACCGCGGGAGCCGTGCTCGGCATCCTGGTCGCCGTCGCCCTCGCGTACCTGATCTACCGCGGATTCGTGCGCATCAACCTCTCGCGCTTCTTCTTCTGGACCGGCGTCTTCCTCATCGTCGTGGTCGCCGGCGTCCTCGCCTACGGCGTCGGCGATCTGCAGGAGGCGAGCGTCCTGCCCGGGTGGGGGGTCCCCGCCTTCAGCCTCGCGGATGCGATCCCCGCCACGAGCTGGTACGGCACCCTCCTGGGCGGCATCTTCAATTTCACGCCCGAGCCGACCTGGCTGCAGGTCATCGCGTGGGCCGGCTATCTCGTCGTCACCCTCCTCGTGTTCCTCCGCGTCAGCCGGCGCGAGGTCGCCCCGGTGCCCGCCACCGCCAGCGCCGCCGGCGCCGACGGCGTCACCACCTGACCCCTCTCATCCCCGGCACAACCACTCACAGCAAGGAGTCTCATGCACATCCGTCCCCTGATCGTCGCGACCGGTGCGATCGCCGCACTCGCCCTCTCCGGGTGCGTGCCCAACAACCCCGGTGGCGAAGCCATCGCGGTCGCCATCACCGACGACGCCTGCGACGTCGCCACGAGCACCGCCACGGCGGGCACCGTCACGTTCGCCCTGACCAACAGCGGAACCGACGTCAACGAGTTCGAGATCCTCGCCGAGGACCAGCTGCGCATCGTGGGCGAGAAGGAGAATGTCACGCCCGGCCAGAGCGTGAACTACACGCTGCAGCTGAACCCCGGGACCTACTACACGGCGTGCAAGTTCCGGCTCGTGGGGGCCCCGATCGGTCTGGCCGAGTTCACCGTCACGGGTGGGGCGGTCGCGATCGACGCCGACGAGCAGGAGCTCGTCGACGAGGCGGTCGCCGACTACGTGGCCTACATCAAGTCGCAGGCCGGAGAGCTCATCCCCGCGGTCGCCGAGTTCGCCGAGGCGTACCGCTCGGGCGACGACGACACCGCGCGCGACCTGTTCGCGAGCACGCGCGTGTTCTACGAGCGCATCGAGCCGACCGCCGAGGCGTTCGGCGACCTCGACCCGAAGATCGACTACCGCGAGGTCGACGCCCTCGCGGAGGACCTTGACTGGACCGGCTTCCACCGCATGGAGAAGGACCTCTGGGCACCGGCCGAGGGCGATCTGAACTCGGACGGCACGAGCGCCCTGCTCGACTGGGCGCCCTCGACCCCCGAGCAGCGCGCGCAGTTCGCCGACCAGCTCGAGGCCGACGTGCAGCAGCTCTACGACCTGGTCTACGCGGACGACTTCACGGTCACCCTCGCGGACATCTCCAACGGCGCCATCGGGCTGCTGGACGAGGTCGCCACGGGCAAGATCTCGGGTGAGGAGGACTGGTGGTCGCACACCGATCTCACCGACTTCGCCGCGAACGTGCAGGGCGCCGAGGTGGCCTTCGGCAACGTGACCGCGATCGCCGAGGCCAAGGGCCAGGGCGACCTGGTGGCCGAGATCCAGGAGCAGTTCGACGCGCTCGAGGCGCTGCTGGCGCAGTACGGCTCGATCGAGGGCGGCTTCACGCCCTACGACCAGGTCACCGACGAGCAGCGGGGCGAGCTCTCCGACGGCGTCAACGCCCTCGCCGAGCCGCTCTCGCAGCTCACCGCGGCGGTTCTCGGCTAGCCGCTGGGCTAGCGTTTCCCGCATGACCGAACCGCAGCGCCTGTCCCGACGGGGCCTTCTCGGCCTCGCCGGGGCGGGCGCTGCCGGTCTCGCCCTGGGCGGGGCGGGCGGGGCCGCCGTCGCGACGGCCATCGCCGCCCAGACCGGCTCCGGGTCGGGCTCCTCCGGGTCGCCCAGTTACCCCTTCCACGGAGAGCACCAGGCCGGGATCGTGACCCCGGCGCAGGACCGCCTGCACTTCGCGGCGTTCGACCTGGCGGCATCCACCACGCGCGACGACCTCCGCGAGCTCCTCTCCGACTGGACCTACGCGGCCGAGCGCATGACCCGCGGCCTCGAGGTCAGCGAGTCGGGTGCGGTCGGCGGTTCGCCGCTCGCGCCCCCCGACGACACCGGGGAGGCCCTCGACCTTCCCCCGAGCGGGCTCACCATCACCTTCGGGTTCGGTCCCGGCCTCTTCGCCGAGCGCCTGGGTCTCGCCGAGCGCCGCCCCGCGCTGCTCGAACCCCTCCCCCGGTTCTCGGGCGATGCCCTGGCCCCGGGATGGACGGGCGGCGACCTGTGCGTGCAAGCATGCGCGGATGACCCCCAGGTCGCCGTGCACGCCATCCGCAACCTGAGCCGTATCGCGTTCGGGCGCGCGGCGATCCGCTGGTCGCAGCTCGGCTTCGGCCGGACATCGTCCACCTCGACGAGCCAGATCACCCCGCGCAACCTGTTCGGCTTCAAGGACGGCACCGCCAACATCAAGGCGGAGGAATCGGATGCGGTGGCCGAGTACGTCTGGGCGCGGGAGTCGGACGGGACCGCCTGGATGGCCGGAGGGACGTATCTGGTGGCCCGCCGCATCCGCATGATCATCGAGAGCTGGGATCGCGTCCAGCTGGGCGAGCAGGAGCGCATCATCGGGCGCGACAAGGGCGCGGGCGCACCGCTCTCGGGCGGTACCGAGTTCACCGAGCCCGACTTCTCCCGTCCCGACGACGACGGGTCGCCGCGCATCCCGGACGACTCCCACGTGCGCCTGGCGCATCCGTCCGTCGTCGGTGGCGCGCGGCTGCTGCGCCGCGGCTACAACTACGTGGACGGCAACGACGCGCTCGGCCGGCTCGACGCCGGGCTCTTCTTCCTGTCGTTCCAGCGCGACCCGGAACAGTTCGTGGCCGTGCAGCGCTCACTCGCCGGGCACGACGCGCTCAACGAGTACATCCGCCACGTGGGCTCGGCGGTCTTCGCCGTCCCGCCCGGCGTCCCGGCCGAGGGCGCCTCGATCGGCGACCCGCTCTTCGCCTGACCCCTACCCGCGAGGCGTCAGTTGTTGGTCGCGGCGTTGGTGACCGTGTAGTTGGCGGTCCAGTCGCCGTCGGCCTGCGCGACCACGACGATGACGGCGTACGGCTCCTTGGTGAAACCGCCACTGGCCCCGTCGCCGGTCGTGCCGAGCTCCTGGTACTCGAAGCCCGCGCCCGTGAGCTGGTCCTTGATCGTGTCGAAGGCATCGGCGCCGGAGACCTTGATGGTCACGTTCCAGGCCTTCTCGCCGTCGTCGCCGGGCACCGAGAGCCCCAGCAGCACCTCGCCGTCGATGAGCGGCACCTCGCTCGGGAAGTCGGAGGGCACGCCCGTGCCCGGGATGACCCCGCCGATGCCGCCGCCCCCGCCGGGGAGGAACTGGTTGATGATGCTGCAGCCGCCCAGCAGAGGCGCGGTCACCAGCATGGCGCCCGCGAGAGCGAGCGCGAGGGGCGTGTTCCGGGTGCGTCGAAGGGTGCTCATGACACCCGAGCGTACAGCGCGGGGGCGGCCCGCCCGCTCAGGCGCCCTGGCGCTTGAGGCGCGATGCGGCACGCCCGCGCTCGGTCTGATCCAGGATGACCTTGCGGATGCGCACCACGTCGGGCGTCACCTCGACGCACTCGTCCTCGCGCGCGAACTCGAGGCACTCCTCGAGCGTCAGGCTGCGGGGCGAGTCGAGCTTCTCGAAGGTGTCCGCCGTCGAGGAGCGCATGTTGGTGAGCTGCTTCTCCTTCGTGACGTTGACGTCCATGTCCTCCGAGCGCGCGTTCTCGCCCACGACCATGCCCTCGTACACCTCGTCGCCCGGCTGGATGAAGAAGCTCATGCGTTCCTGCAGCGCGAGCATGGCGAACGGCGTCGCCGTACCCGCCCGGTCGGCCACGATGGACCCGTTGACCCGGGTGGTGATGGTGCCCGCCCACGGCTCGTAGCCGTGCGCGATGGCGTTGGCGATGCCCGTCCCGCGCGTGATGGTGAGGAACTCGGTGCGGAACCCGATGAGCCCGCGCGAGGGCACCACGAACTCCATGCGCACCCAGCCGGTGCCGTGGTTGGTCATGGTCTCCATGCGGCCCTTGCGCGCCGCGAGCAGCTGCGTGATCGCGCCCAGGTGCTCCTCGGGCGCGTCGATGGTCAGGTGCTCGTAGGGCTCGTGCACCTTGCCGTCGACCTGCCGGGTCACCACCTGGGGCTTGCCCACCGTGAGCTCGAAGCCCTCTCGGCGCATGTTCTCGACCAGGATGGCGAGGGCCAGTTCGCCGCGGCCCTGCACCTCCCACGCATCCGGGCGTCCGATCTCGACGACGCGGATCGACACGTTGCCGACCAGTTCGCGGTCGAGGCGGTCCTTGACCATGCGCGCCGTGAGCTTGTGGCCCTTGACCTTGCCGACGATCGGGCTCGTGTTGGTGCCGACGGTCATCGAGATCGCGGGCTCGTCGACCGTGATCGCGGGCAGCGGCCGGATGTCGTCCGGGTCGGCGATGGTCTCGCCGATCGTGATCTCCTCGATGCCGGCGACCGCGACGATGTCGCCCGCGGAAGCCTGTTCGGCCGGAACGCGCTCGAGGGCCCGGGTGCGCAGCAACTCGGTGATGCGCACGTTGGAATGCGTGCCGTCGTGGCGTACCCAGGCAACCGTCTGGCCCTTGCGGACGGTCCCGGCGAAAACCCGCAGCAGCGCGATGCGCCCGAGGAACGGGCTCGCGTCCAGGTTGGTCACCCACGCCTGCAGCGGCGCCTCGTCGTCGTAGGTGGGCGCGGGGATGTGCCGCAGGATCGCCTCGAAGAGCGGCTCGAGATCGCCGTTGTCGGGCAGCGACCCGTTGTCGGGCTTGTTCCAGCTCGCGGCGCCGTTGCGTCCGGAGGCGTAGACCACCGGGAGGTCGAGCAACGAGTCGACATCGAGGTCTGGCATGTCGTCGTGCAGGTCGCTCGCCAGGTTGAGCAGCAGGTCGTGGCTCTCCTCCACCACCTGGTCGATGCGCGCATCCGGGCGGTCCGTCTTGTTGACCAGAAGGATGACGGGAAGCTTCGACTCGAGCGCCTTGCGCAGCACGAACCGGGTCTGCGGCAGCGGGCCCTCGCTCGCGTCGACGAGCAGCACGACGCCGTCCACCATGGACAGCCCGCGCTCGACCTCGCCCCCGAAGTCGGCGTGCCCGGGGGTATCGATGACGTTGATGGTCACCGCGCCGCCGGCGGCGTGCGCCCCCGAGTACTCGATCGCGGTGTTCTTCGCGAGGATCGTGATGCCCTTCTCGCGCTCCAGGTCGCCCGAGTCGAGCGCGCGCTCCTCGAGATGCTCGTGGGCGCCGAAGGCCCCGGTCTGACGCAGCATGGCGTCGACGAGGGTGGTCTTGCCGTGGTCGACGTGGGCGACGATCGCGACATTGCGCAGATCGGTACGAGTGGCTGTGGGCATAACCGGCCCAGTCTACCCGGGCGGCGCCGTCTCGACCGCGGGGGCCCACTCCCAGGCGTTCCAGAACACTCCGCGCCCCAGGGGCGAGCGCGTGACGCCGGTCACCCTGTCGGACACCGCCGTCACGGTCGGGTAGGCGAAGAGCGGAACCCCGTACGCGTCGGACCACAGGCGCTCGTCGATCTCGGCGAGCAGGCGGGTGACCTCCGCCGGGTCGTCACTGGCATCCACCTGATCGATGAGGCGGTCGACCGCGGGGCTGGAGTAGCGCGAGAAGTTGGCCAGAGGGGAATCGCTGTGGAACACCGCGCTGGCCGCTGTCGGGCCGAGCCGCGTGGTGTCCCACGCGAACAGGGCGGCGTCGTACTGGCCGGCGATGCCCAGCAGGCCGTCCCACTCGGTGTTCGAGCAGTCGGTGACCCGGAAACCGGCGAGCGCGGCGCTGTCGCGGATGAGCGTGAACTCGGCGACTCGCCGCGGGTTCGCCGGGTCGTACAGGATGCACACGCGCGGCTCCCTGGCACCCGCCTCGTCGAGCAGGGCGATGGCGCCGGGAATGTCGACGCGCGCGTAGTCGCCCGAGCCGTTGGCCGCGATCGTGTCGGCATAACCGTCGGCGCCGGGTCGCAGCGTGAAGGAGTCGAGCAGTTCGGCATCCTCCTGGAGCGGCACGATGAGCTCGTCCAGGATCTGCTGCCGCGGCACGGCCTTGAGGAAGGCCTCGCGGATGAGCGGGTCGTCGAACAGGCCCGAGCGCGACTCGGCGAACTGCAGGTCCAGATGCTCGAAGGTGCCCTCGGACCCGGTGACCACCTCGACCCCGGATACCGCGGCGAGCGCCCTGAGGACGTCGCCTCCGGGCTGCGGGGTTACGATGTCGACCGCGCCGGAGGCCAGCAGCTGCACGGTCTCGAGCGGGTCGGGCGACACGCGCAGGGTCATGGTCTCGAAGGCGGGTTCGCGGTCGCCGTGATAGGCCGGGTTGGCCGTGAGCGTGACGGATTCGTTGGGCACGAGCGCGGTCACCCGGTAGGGGCCGGATGCCACCAGCAGCGACGGGTCGTCGGGCATCGCGGCGAAGTTGTAGGCGCTGTTCCAGAACCGGGACACGGCGGGCAGCTCCGCGGCATCGCGGCCGACCACGGCGGCGACGAGAGCGGCCTTGGCGGTCATGGCGGCATCCAGGGCGGATGCCGGGTCGTCGGGGTCGCCGGCGGGCAGCCCGAGTGCGTGCTGCGCGACCACGTGCGCGGCGACACCCGGCTGCAGGGCCAGTCGCCAGGTCGGGAGGAAATCGTCGTAGGTCACCTCGACCGCCCGATCCGACACGATGCGCGGCGTGCCGGTCGCGAGCTGCAGGCCGTTGCCGATCGCGCCGTCGAAGAACACCACGTCGCGAGGGAAGTCGTCGGTGTACCCCCCGGTGGACGGGTCGACGTAGTCCGTGTCGTCGAAGCCGGGCGCGTTGAGCACGCCCGAGTTACCCGCCCAGGCCAGCAGCAGATCCGCGGCGTCCACGGGGACGCCATCCGACCAGGTCACACCGTCGGCAACCGTGTAGCGCACCGTGAACGGGCTCTCGGAGACGACCTCGGTCGTGCCGAAGGATTCGTCCTCGACGAGGGCGTAGTGGTCGTCGTAATAGCCGAAGCCCGTGCCGGTCAGGTATGCGACATCCGCGTTCGTAGGCGATGACCGACCGTACGAGGTGCTCGCATTGGCGGAGGTGAAGGGGGTCGCGACGGCGACCGCGACCGTGCTGCCCTCCACGGTCGTCGGGGGCGCCGAGCATCCGGCCAGCCCCGCGAGCGCGAGGGCGGCCGCGAGGCCGGCACCGGCGGCTCGGCGGGCCATGGTCACCCGGTGTGCTTGGTGATCAGGTAGTACTGCGGGACGCCCTGCCAGTCGAGAGCCACATCCGTCACGGACTCGCCGTAGCCGGCCTGCCTCGACGAGTTCCACAGCGGCAGCGCGGGCAGTTCGGCCAGCAGGACCTCCTGAGCGTCCTTGTAGGCGGCCGCGGCATCCGTCTGGCTCTTGGCCGAGGCGCCCTTCTTGAGGAGCACCTCGAACGCCGGGCTGGAGAACTTCTGGAAGTTGGCGATGCCCTTGGCCGAGTACAGCGGCACGATGAAGTCCACGACCCCGGGGTAGTCGGCGCGCCAGTTCGTGCGATACGCGGTCGGGATGCTGCCGTCCTCGATCGCGGCCCTCAGGTCGGCCAACGTCGGATAGGCCACCGCGGCAGCATCGATGCCGAGTTCGGCGCGCAGGCTCGCGGCGACCGCCTCGGCCCATTCGCCGTGGTCGCCGTCGGCGTTGTAGGCGATCTCGAAGGTGCCCTCCCACGGCGACATCTCGTCGGCCTTGGCCCAGTTCGCCTTGGCGTTCCCGCTGTTGTAGACGAGCACCTCGTTGCCCACCACGTTGTCGGACCAGCCGTCCAGCGCGGGCGAGGTGAAGTCCTTGGCGGCGCGCTTGGTCACGCCGAAGAGCGAATCGACGATCTTCTGGCGGTCGATGGCCTGCGAGATCGCCACCCGACGCAGCAGACCCTCCTGGCCGGCGAAGTGGGCCAGCCGCGCCGGAATCGTGATGGCCTCGAGGGTGGCGGTGGGCTGGTCGATCCAGCGGCGTCCGAGCTCCTCCTTGAAGGTGGGCAGCGCGCTGGCCGGGATGGTGTCGAGCACGTCGAGGTGACCGGAGAGCAGGTCGGCGTAGGCGATGTCGAGCGAGTCGTAGAAGCGCATGGTGATGCCGTCGTTGGCAGGTTCGCGCTTGCCCTCGTAGCCCGGGTTGACCACCAGTTCGAGGCGCTTGCCGTGCGTCCAGGCGTCGGCACCGTCGAACATGTACGGCCCGTTGCCGATCGGGTGCGCGGCGAAGCCCTCGGGGTCGGCGTAGAACGCGCTGGGCAGCGGCGCGAACGCGATGTGCCCGAGGCGGTCGGGGAAGTCGGACTGCGGGGTCTTGAGATGCACCTCGAAGGTGTGGTCGTCGACCACCACGAGCCCGCCTGCCTCGATGAGCGACTCCTCCTTCTTCGGCTCGTCGGAGTAGCCGAGGATCTCGGAGAAGTACTTCCTGTTCAGCGCCGAGTGCTTGGCAAGGGCCGCCCAGTCCCAGGCGTTCACGAACGACTCGGCCGTGACCTCCTCGCCGTCGGTGAAGGTCGAGTCGTCGGAGATCGAGATGGTGTACACCGTGTTGTCGGCGTTGGGAGCGATCGACTCGGCAAGATCGTCGACGGCGGTGCCCGAGGCGTCGTAGAAGACCAGGCCCGCGAACAGGGCGTTCATGATGCGATACCCGCCCAGCTCGGTCGTGTCACCCGGCGTCAGCGGATTCTGCGGCTCGGTCCCGTTGACCGTCACGATCGCGCGCTGGTCGCCGTCGTCCGACGCGGTGCAGCCGCTCAGCAGCAACGACGCGACGGCCACCAGGCCGATCGCGGCCGTCGCGAACCGGGGGACGCGCATCCTGCCTCCTCTGGGATCCCCGACGGACACTCCCTCACGACCCTAGCGCGTCGCGCGTCGCACTCCGACCGGTGCCGAGTGCGCGACCGGCGCCGAGTGCGCGACCGATGCCGAGTGCGCGACCGATGCCCCTCAGGTGCCGAGGCGGATGTGCGCCCCGGGGATCGCGTCGAGCAGCTCCCTGGTGTAGTCCTCGCGCGGATTCGCGAACACCTCGTCGACCGTGGACTGCTCGACGATCCTGCCCTTCTCCATGACGCACACGTAATCGGCGATGACGCGCACCACTGCCAGGTCGTGCGTGATGAACAGGTAGGTCAGGCTGAGCTCGGCCTGCAGCTCGGCCAACAGGTTGAGCACCTGCGCCTGCACGAGCACGTCGAGCGCCGAGACCGCCTCGTCGAGCACCACGATCTCGGGTTTGAGCGCGAGCGCCCGCGCGATGGCGACGCGCTGGCGCTGGCCGCCCGAGAGCTCGCTCGGGTACCGGGTGAGCACGCTCTGCGGCAGCGCCACCTGGTCCAGCACCTCGAGCACGCGAGCCTTGCGCGACGCGACATCGCCGGCATGGTGAACGCGCAGCGGCTCGGCGATCGTGTTGCCGATGTTGTGCAGCGGGTCGAGCGAGCCGTACGGGTCCTGGAAGACCGGTTGCATCTGCCGGCGCAGGGCCAGCAGGTCGCGCCGGTTCATCGTGCTGACGTCCTGGCCGTTGACCAGGATCGACCCGGAGGTGATGCTCTCCAGGCCCAGCAGCATCTTCGCCGCGGTCGACTTGCCGGAGCCCGACTCGCCGACGAGTGCGAGGGTCGAGCCCTTCGCCACCTGGAACGACGCATGGTCCACTGCGGTGAAGGCCACCGACGTGAGCCCGCCGGTGCGGATCTTGAAGACCTTGGTGGCCTCGCGGAACTCGATGACCGGCGTGGACTCGCCCGCGCTCGCCGCGGTCCTCTCCGCGACGGTGGCCAGGTCGAACCCGGCACCCTCGCCGCCGACCTCGGCGGTCTCGAGCGGTTTGTCGGCCTTGACGGCGGCCTGGATGCGCTTGGACGCCAGGCTCGGCGCCGCCGCGACCAGCCGCTGCGTGTACGGGTGCTGCGGGTCCTGGAGGATGTCCAGAGCAGGCCCGGACTCGACGATCTTGCCGCGGTGCATGACCACGAGGTTCTCGGCGCGCTCGGCGGCGAGCCCCAGGTCGTGCGTGATGAAGATGACCGCGGTGCCCGAACTCTCGGTGAGCGACTCGAGGTGATCGAGAATGCGACGCTGCACGGTCACGTCGAGCGCCGAGGTGGGCTCGTCGGCGATGAGCAGCTGGGGGTGCGCGGACAGGCCGATGCTGATGAGAACGCGCTGCCGCATCCCGCCCGAGAATTGGTGCGGGAACTGCTTGAGCCGCCGATCGGCGTCCTCCAGACCCGCCTCCTTGAGCACCTTGAGAGCCTGCTTGCGCACCTCGCGCTTACCGGTCGCGACGCCGTTGGCGCGGATCGCCTCCTCGACCTGGAAGCCGATGCTCCAGACCGGGTTGAGACTCTGCATCGGGTCCTGCGGCACCAGCCCGATGAGCCGGCCGCGGATGTCCTCCATCTCGGTGCTGCGCAGCTTCGTCAGGTCGCGTCCCCCGAAGAGCACCTGGCCGCCGGTCACCGTGCCGCTGCCTGGCAGCAGGTCGATGATGGCGTGCGCGGTCGTCGACTTGCCGGACCCGGACTCGCCCACGATCGCGAGCGTCTCGCCCGGGTAGACGTCGAAGCTGACGCCGCGCACCGCGGAGACGATGCCGTCGGCGGTCTTGAAGGCGACCTCGAGATCCTTGACCTCGAGCAGCGGAAGCGCGCTCACCGGCTGGCCCTCGTCCTCGGGTCGAGGGCGTCGCGAACGAGCTCTCCGAGCAGGATGAACGCGAGCACCGTCAGGGACAGGGCGATCGACGGGTAGATGAGCGTCTGCGGCGCCGTTCGCAACGAGGTCTGCGCGGCCGAGATGTCATTGCCCCACGACATGAAGAGGTTGTTGGGGAGGCCGACGCCGAGGAAGGACAGCGTGGCCTCCGCCACGATCGCACCGGCGAGCCCGACCGTCGAGATGACGATGACGGGTGCCAGCGAGTTGGGCATGACGTGCGTGAACATCGTGCGCAGCTTGGTCAGACCGATCGCCTCGGATGCCATGACATAGTCCAGCTGTTTGACGCGCAGCACCTCGGATCTGAGGATGCGGGCGGTCGCCGGCCAGCTGAAGAACCCGATCGCCAGCGAGATGACCCAGATGTTCCGGTCATGCAGGAACATCGACATGATCACCACGGCGGCCAGGATGTACGGGATCGCGAAGAAGATGTCGCCGATGCGCATGAGGAACGAGTCGAGCCAGCCTCCGAAGTACCCGGCGAAGGCGCCCAGCACGATGCCCATGACGGCCACCATGACGGTCACGATGATGCCGACCGAGAGCGATGTGCCCGTGCCGTGCACGATGCGCGAGAAGATGTCGCAGCCCAGCTTCGTGAAGCCCAGCGGGTGCCCGGGCGAGGGGCCGGCGTTGGAGACCGAGAGCTGGCAGTTGTCGTTCGGAGGCTCGTTCGTGAAGACCCCGGGGAACAGGGCCACGAAGATGATGAACAGGATGAGGACCGACGTCACCCAGAACAGCCAGCGACTGCGCAGATCGCGCCACGCGTCCAGCCACAGGTTGGACTTGCGCTCCGACACGCGGACGGCGTCGACCGCACCGAGGCCGCCCTCGTCGACTTCGGCGACATAGCGGGGTGCCCGGCGCACCGGGTTCTTACTTGACATAGCGGATCCTCGGGTCGAGCACTCCGTAGAGGAGGTCGATGAACAGGTTGACCAGGACGTAGACGATCACCAGGATCGTCACGATGGAGACGATCTCCGGGGTGTCGTGCCGGTTGATCGCCTTGAAGAGCTCATTGCCGACGCCGGGGACGTTGAAGATGCCCTCGGTCACGGTCGCGCCGACGATCAGGATGCCGAAGTCGGCCGCGAGATTGGTGGTCACCGGGATGAGTGAGTTGCGCAGGATGTGCACCGGGATGACGCGCCGTCGCGTCAGGCCCTTGCCGTAGGCCATTCGGACGAAGTCCTGCTGGGCGGTCTCGAGGACGGACGCGCGCGTCAGCCGGATGACGTAGGCCATATTGAGTGCGGCCAGGACTATGGCCGGGAGTATCAGGTCGGCCCATGGAGCCCCGGCCCCGACCGTGGGGCGGAAGATTCCGAGCTGGATGCCGAAGAACCACTGCATGACGAAGCCGAGCACGAAGACCGGCATCGAGATGAGCAGCAGCGAGATCACCAGGGCCGTGCCGTCGAAGACGCTGCCCTTGCGCAGACCCGAGATGAGGCCAACGGTGACGCCGATGCCGAGCTGGATGATCACCGCGAGGAGCGCCAGCCGCAGGGTGGTGGGGAAGGTTCGGGCGAGGATCTCGTTGACCGACTGGCCCGCGAAGGTATAGCCCAGGTTGCCCTGGACGACGTCCCCCAGGTAGAGGAAGTAGCGCACGAAGAACGGCTGGTCGAGGTGGTACATGGCCTCGAGGGCCGCCACCTGAGCCGGGTTGGGGGTGCGCTCGCCGAACATCCGCAGGACGGGGTTGCCCGGCATCGCGAAGACCATCGCGAAGATGATGAGCGTGGAGCCGAAGAAGACCGGGATCCCCTGGAGGATCCTTCGGACGATGTACCAGAACATGTGACCTCAGTGTCAGACCGTACCGGACACCCAGTGGGGCGGCGCCTGCTGACGCCGCCCCACTGTGCGCGTTTCGGAACCTGTCCTACTCCGCCTTGGTGATCTGGTAGAGGATCGGCCAGCTGTCCCAGCCGAACTCCACGTTGTCGACGAGAGTCGAGTACCCGGTGGTCACCGCGCCGTACCAGAGCGGGATCGCCGGCAGGTCCTTGAAGAGAACTCCCTGGGCCTGGTTGAAGTACTCGTTCTGCTCCTCCAGGGTCGGCGAGGCCAGTCCCTGACGGAACAGGTCGTCGAACTCCGGGTTGGAGTAGTCGGCATCGTTCGAGCCCGAACCGGTCACGTACAGCGCACCGAGGATGTTGGCCTGCGACGGGAAGTCGAACTGCCATCCGGTGCGGAACGCGGACTTGATCGTGCGGTCGTTGACCTCGGTCCGGAGCCCGGCGAAGTCGGGGTAGGGCAGGCCCACCGCGTCGATGCCGAGCGTGTTCTTGATCGAGTTCGCCGTGGCGTCGACCCACTCCTGGTGGCCGCCGTCCGCGTTGTACGCGATCTGGAACTGGCCGTCCCACGGGCTGATGGCGTTGGCCTGGTTCCACAGGTCGACGGCCAGATCCGGGTCGTACTTCAGGACGTCGGATCCCTCGATGCTCGCCGGGTCGAAGCCCGCGATGACGGGCGAGGTGAAGTCCTCGGCCGGCGTGCGGGTCCCGTTGAAGATCACGTCGGTGATCTCCTGGCGGTTGATCGCGTGCGAGATCGCGGCGCGGCGCAGCTGCCCCTCCTCGTCGTCACCGAAGTGCGCGAGGTTGTAGTTCATCGTGAACGACTGGAACACCGCGGTGGCCTGCTCGACGGCCCGGTCGCCCAGGTCGTCCTTGAAGGTCGCGAGCGCGCTGACCGGGACGGTGTCGATCACGTCGACGTTGTCCGACAGCAGGTCGGCGTAGGCCGCGTCCTGCGAGGCGTACACGACGAAGTTGAGTCCGCCGTTCTCCGCCTTGCGCGGGCCGTTGTAGCTCTCGTTCGGCACGAGCTTGAGGCTCTCGCCGTGCACCCAGCCGTCCTCGGCGATCTTGTAGGGACCGTTGCCGACCGGGTTGTCGCCGAACGCGTCGGGGTCGTCGAAGAACGACTCGGGCAGCGGGACGAACACCGAGTAGCCGAGCGCGACCGGGAAGTCGGCACGCGGGGCGGCGAGCTCGACCGTGAAGGTCGTGTCGTCCACCACGTTCAGGGCGAGGGTGTTCTCGCCGCCGTCATAGGTGCCGCCCTCGAACGCGATGGCGTCGATGAACCACCACTGGTTGAGCAGCTCCGGGTCGGCCGCGGCCCACTGCCACGCCTTGACGAACGAGTCCGACGTGACGGGCGTGCCGTCCGAGAAGGTCTGTCCGGGCTTCAGCTTGATGGTCCAGGTCTTGTAGTCGTCCGACTCGATCGACTCGGCGGCGTCGTAGTCCCACGAGCCGTCGGCCTTGTAGTAGACGAGACCGGCGAAGATGTTCGTGAGAATCTGACCGCCGTTGACCTCGTTCGTGTTGGCCGGGATGAGCGGGTTCTCGGGCTCGCCCCATGCGACGTTGACGACGCCGGACGATGAGCCACCGCCACCGCCGTTGTCACTCGACGCGCAGCCGGCGAGAGCGAGGGACGCTGCCGCGACCCCCGCCACGAGTGCTGCGATTCGTGGAATACGCAATGTTCCTCCTGTGCAGAAATTGGCGGCGCACGCGAGATCGTCGATGCGCCGCTCTGATACCGAAGACCCTAGGACGGGGGGAAATAGCTGGCAAATCTTTCGTAGGGATCGTTACACGGCCGAAGCAAATCGTCAGGATCCTTGCGCGTCACGCAATAATTCGGCGCGACGGGCGATGCACCGCAGGTTTTCTCCGCCGATGCGTAGGATCGGCGGGTGAGCGATGCGTCCGAGGCGGCGAGTCCCCTGCGCGCCCGCCTGTGGTGGGAGATCGCGATCGTGCTGGCCCTCGGACTCGGCCAGAGCGCGGTGTACGCCATCGTCGCGATCGCGAACCGGGCGACCCGGGATCAGCCGCTCTCGTCGCAGACGGCGACCCTGAATCCGTCGCTGAGCGACCGCGAGGTCTTCGACCTCATCTACCAGCTGCTCGGGATCGCCTTCTCCCTCGCCCCGGTTCTGCTCGTGTGCTTCCTGCTGTGGGATCGCGAGCGGCCGCATCTGCGACGCCTGGGGATCGCGGGGGCGCGTCCCGCATCCGATCTCGCGCGCGGTGCGGGGCTGGCCCTCGTGATCGGAGCGGGCGGCATCGCGGTCTACCTGGCCGCGCGCGCGACGGGTCTCGGCGTCGCGGTCAACCCGGCGGGGCTCGACGCGCACTGGTGGACGGTGCCGGTTCTGCTGCTCGCGGCCGTGCGCGCCGGGCTGCAGGAGGAGCTCGTGGTCGTCGGCTACCTGTTCACGCGGCTGCGCGACGTGGGATGGGGCACCTGGCACATCATCGTGGGCTCGGCCCTGCTGCGCGGCACCTATCACCTCTACCAGGGGCTCGGCGGGTTCGTCGGCAACGTCGTCATGGGGCTGATCTTCGGCTGGCTCTACGCTCGGTGGAAGCGCGTGCTGCCGTTCGTGATCGCCCACACGCTCATCGACGCCGCCATCTTCGTCGGGTACCCGTGGGCGGCCGCGACGTGGCCCGCGCTCTTCGGGCTGCCGGGCTAACCCCTCGCCGAGATTGCGCGCTCCTGTCGAGGTTGCCCGGAGTTCGGGGGAGTTTCGGGAGGAACATGCAATCTCGGCGGCACTCTTAACCGGCGAACGCCTCCACCGGGGGGCACGCGCATACCAGGTTGCGGTCGCCGTAGGCCTGGTCGATGCGGCGCACCGGCGGCCAGTACTTGCGGTGCACGAGGCCGCGCACCGGGTAGACCGCCTCCTCCCGCGAGTAGGCGTGGGTCCACTCCCCCACGATGACGCTCTGCGCTGTGTGGGGCGCGGCGACCAGCGGGTTGTCGTCGGCCGTCCAGCGGCCCGCGGCCACGGCATCCGCCTCGGCCTTGATCGCGACCATCGCCTCGACGAAGCGGTCCAGCTCGGCCAGGTCCTCGCTCTCGGTCGGCTCGACCATGAGCGTGCCGGCCACCGGGAACGACATGGTCGGCGCGTGGAACCCGTAGTCGATGAGCCGCTTCGCGACGTCGTCGACCGTGATGCCGGTGGCCTCCCTGAGCGGCCGCAGGTCGAGGATGCACTCGTGCGCGACCAGCCCGTTCTCGCCCGCGTACAGCACCGGGTAGTGCCCGCGCAGCCGCGCCGCGACGTAGTTCGCCGCCAGCACCGCCGCGCCCGTGGCGCGCTTGAGGCCCTCGGCGCCCATCATGCGCACGTACGACCAGGTGATCGGCAGGATGCTGGGGCTGCCATACGGGGCGGCGCTCACGATGTTGCCGGTGCGGCCGCGCTGCGCGAGCGGATGCCCGGGCAGGAACTCGGCCAGGTGCGCCTTCGCCGCCACCGGGCCTACGCCCGGTCCGCCGCCGCCGTGCGGGATGCAGAACGTCTTGTGCAGGTTGAGGTGCGAGACGTCGCCTCCGATGTCGCCGAACCGCGCATAGCCCAGAAGCGCGTTGAGGTTCGCGCCGTCGATGTACACCTGGCCGCCCGCCTCGTGCACGGCCGCCGTGATCTCGCGGATGTCGTGCTCGTACACCCCGTGCGTCGACGGGTAGGTCACCATGAGCGCGGCCAGGTCGGCGGCGTGCTCGGCCACCTTGGCACGCAGATCGGCCAGGTCGACGTTGCCGAGGTCGTCGCAGGCGACCACCACGACGCGCATGCCCGCCAGCACGGCGCTCGCCGCATTGGTGCCGTGCGCGCTCGACGGGATGAGGCACACCACGCGGTGCGCGTCGCCGCGCGAGCGGTGGTACCCGCGGATCGCGAGCAGCCCCGCGAGCTCGCCCTGCGATCCCGCGTTGGGCTGCAGCGACACCGCGTCGTAGCCGGTCACGTCGGCTAGCCACCCCTCGAGCTGCTCGATGAGCTCGAGGTAGCCAGCGACATCCCCCTCGGGGGCGAAGGGGTGGAGCCCTGCGAACTCCGGCCAGGTCACGGCCGCCATCTCCGTGGCGGCATTCAGCTTCATGGTGCACGAGCCGAGCGGGATCATGCCCCGGTCCAGCGCGTAGTCCTTGTCGGCGAGGTACTTCAGGTACCGCATCATCGAGGTCTCGGAGCGGTGGGTCTGGAAGACCTCGTGCGTGAGGTACGCGCTCGTGCGGGCCAGTGCCTGGCCGA
Organism: Microbacteriaceae bacterium; assembly: GCA_019638805.1. GTDB lineage: Bacteria > Actinomycetota > Actinomycetes > Actinomycetales > Microbacteriaceae > JBDSKH01. The sequence goes on from JAHBTA010000002.1 coordinate 534,846, forward strand.
TGCCCTGCGTGACGGGCTTGAACCCCAGCACGGCGTCCACCCCGAGGGCGCGCAGCACCGCGGTGGCGTCCTCCGGCGTGGTCGTCTCGTCGAGGGAGAACTGCACGTGCGTGTCGTCGACCCGCCACAAGAGGTAGCCGGCGTCCGCGGCCGCGGCGAGTGCGGCATCCGCGTCGTCGACTCTCACGGTGAGGGTGTCGAAGAACGTGCCGTTCACGACCCGGTCGCCCAGCGCGTCGGCCATGAGCGCGGTGAGCCGGTTGACCTGGTGGGCGATGCGTTTGAGCCCGCCCGGCCCGTGGTACACCGCGTACATGCTCGCCATGACGGCCAGCAGCACCTGCGCGGTGCAGATGTTGGAGGTGGCCTTCTCACGGCGGATGTGCTGTTCGCGCGTCTGCAGGCTCAGGCGGTAGGCGGGGTAGCCCTCGGCGTCCTGCGAGACCCCGACCAGGCGACCCGGCATCTGGCGCTCGAGACCCTCGCGCACGGCCAGGTAGCCAGCGTGCGGACCGCCGAAGCCCATGGGAACCCCAAAGCGCTGGCTCGTCCCGACCGCGATGTCGGCGCCGAGCTCGCCCGGCGGCTTGAGCAGGGTCAGCCCCAGCAGGTCGGCGGCGACCACGGTGAGCCCGCCCTGCGCGGACACCGCGGCGATAACCTCGCTCGGGTCCCACACCCGGCCCGAGGCCCCCGGGTACTGGATGAAGGCGCCGAACACGTCGAGGTCCGCGGGCGGCGGGCTCTCGTCGTACGCGGTCTCGTGCAGCTCGATGCCGAGCGCCTCCGCGCGGTGTGCGAGCAGTGCCTTGGTCTGCGGCAGGGCGTCCGCATCGACCAGGAACACGTTCGAGGCCGAGCCCGAGGCACGCCGCGCGAGCAGCATGCCCTCGACCACCGCGGTGGCCTCGTCGAGCATCGACGCGTTCGCGGTCGCGAGTCCGGTCAGGTCCGCGACCATGGTCTGGAAGTTGATGAGCGCCTCGAGCCGGCCCTGCGAGATCTCGGGCTGGTAGGGCGTGTAAGCGGTGTACCAGCTCGGGTTCTCGAGCACATTGCGCTGGATGACCGCGGGCGTGATCGTGTCGTGGTACCCGAGCCCGATCATCGACCGGCGCACGCGGTTGCGGCCGGCCAGGGCGCGCAGCTCGGCGAGCGCCTCGCGCTCGGACGCCGCGGGCGGGAGCGAAGAGGTGGATGCTGGGTCGAGCCGGATCGCGGCGGGGACCGCCGCATCCATGAGGGCATCGATCGTGTCGTAACCCACCGCGTCGAGCATGGCCAACTGCGCGACGGAGTCGGTGCCGATGTGGCGGTCGGCGAAGAGCTCTGTCACTCGCCGGTCAGCTTCGCGTAGTCGTCGGCGCTCAGCAGCTCGGGCAGCGCGGCGAAGCGCACCTTGATGAGCCAGCCGTCGCCGAACGGGTCGGAGTTGACCAGGGTCGGGTCGTCGACGACGGCCTGGTTGGACTCCACGACCTCGCCGTCGACCGGGGCGAACAGCTCGCCCACCGACTTGGTCGACTCGATCTCGCCCACGACCTTGCCGCTGGCGACGTTCGAGCCCGGCTTGGGCAGGTCGACGTAGACCACGTCGCCCAGCTTCTCGGCGGCGTAGGCGGTGATGCCGATCGTGGCGACGTCGCCGTCGACGGCGACCCACTCGTGCTCGGCGGTGTACCCGAGGTCAGGGCTGGGCTCAGTCATGTGCGTCTCCTTCTGGTCGTGATACAGGCTTCGTGTAGAACGGCAGGGCGGTGATGGATGCGGCGATACGCGAGCCGCGGACGTCGAGTTCGAGGTCGGTCGCCTCGGCGACCCCGGGGTCGAGGTAGGCCATGGCGATCGGGTAGCCGAGGGTGGGCGAGAGCGCGCCCGAGGTGACCTCGCCGACCACGTCGTCGCCGCGGACCACCGGGTACCCGGCGCGGCCGGCGCGCTTGCCCTCCGAGCGCAGGCCGACGAGCACGCGCGCCCCCGCGGGCGGCCCGGCCTCCACGGCGGAGCGCCCGACGAAGTCGCCCTCCTTGGCCTTCAGCGCGACGACGCGGCCGAGGCCCGCCTGCACCGGGAAGGTGCCGGTGCTCAACTCGTGGCCGTACAGCGGCATGCCGGCCTCCAGGCGCAGGGTGTCGCGTGCGGCGAGACCCGCCGGCACGAGACCGGACCCGGCCCCCGTCTCGAGGAGGGCGTCCCAGAGGGCCGGGGCGGCATCCGGTGCGAGGTAGAACTCGAAGCCGTCCTCGCCCGTGTAGCCGGTGCGCGCGACGAGCACGTTGTGGTCGCGGCCGTGCCGATCGAGGTATGTGCACGGGATGGCGCGGTAGTAGCGCAGGTCGTCGAGGCCGGGCGCGTCGAAGCCCTCGACATTGCGCAGGATCTCCTCCGAGAGCGGACCCTGCAGGGCAATGAGCGCGATGTCGTCGGATTCGTCCTCGACCATGCAGTCGAAGCCCTCGGCGCGCTCGCGCAGCTCGCGCACGGCGACGTCGTGATTGGCCGCGTTGGCGACCACCAGGAAGCGGTCCGGGCCGGTGCGGTAGACGACCAGGTCGTCGAGGATGCCGCCGTCCGGGGCCAGCAGCAGCGAGTACTTGGCCTGCCCCTCCTCGATCGCGGAGAGCTTGCCGGCCAGGGCGTAGTCCAGGGCGGCCCCGGCCTCGGCGCCCAGCACCACGATCTCGGCCATATGGCTCAGATCGAAGAGCCCCGCCGCCGTGCGCACGGCCGCGTGCTCGGCGAGGTCGGAGCTGTAGCGCACCGGCATCTGCCAGCCGGCGAAGTCGGTGAACGCGGCACCGGCGGCGACATGCCGGTCGTGGAGGGGGCTGTTGGGCACGAGTGAGTCCTCACGTGAATGGTGGACTCCCCCTCTGTCATCGGTACCTGAGAGCTTCGCCTCCGCGGGCGTTCGGTCGCGGGGGCTTTCACCTTCGGCGGCCCGGCGGACGGCGCCGTCGAGCACTTTTCAGAGTGGCCTGTGCGATGCGGTACACGTACCTGAGAGATTGGCGGGGAGGCTTGCTCCTTCGGTGCCGGGGTGCCCTGGGGCGTTGTCCCGGCTCTCCCGCATCGCGTGCGGCCCGGTGTTCGGTTGTGCGGACAGCCTAGCGTGCGCAGGGTGCGATCCGTGTGGTGCGGATGCGGTGGCTCAGTCGCTCAGGTCCGCCCCGTACACGAGCGCCGCGATCACCGACACCACCGCGAGGAACACGCCGATGCCGATCGACACGAGTGCGAGCACGTTCGTGACGCGATGGCCGCCGCCCGGGCGGAAGCCCCACGCCCCGAAGATCATGCCCAGTGCCCACGGGATGCCCGCGATGAAGATCCCGCCCGTGTGGTACATGTACCGGCCGCGGATGCCGGTGAGGAGGAACCCGAGTTGCTCGACACCGCCCAGGGCCGCCCAGGCGACGAGGGTGGCCGCGCTCAGCGCGATCCCGACGAGCGCGAGAACGCTGGGAGCACCGTTGACGGGCGCGGCACGGCGCTCGGGGCTCCTGCGACGCGTGAGCTCTTGCGCCGTGAGCACGCCGAGCGTGATCACCACGGCGGCCAGGTCTACTGCGAGCCCGATGCAGTAGATCTGCTCCACGGGTGCGTTGTACGGGAACCCCGCACCGCCGACCAGGGTCAGGATCGCGGCGACGAGGGCGAACCCGGCCATCCCGATGAGCACGGCCCGGCTGTGCCAGGTCACCGGGCGCGGGGCGACAACGGTCGGGAAGGCGGGCTGCGGCGGGCCGTCGGGGGTCACCTCACTCATCGTCGCCTCCTCCGTTTCGGAAGTAGCGCACGGCCTGCCAGACGATGACCGCGAAGACCGCGACCGCGGCGATGCCCAGGAGCACGGTGAGGATCGGGGGCACGTCGCCGCCCACCGGGATGGGCAGCGCGACCGATGCGTGGATCATCGCCCCACCGTAAGCCACGAACAACGGAACGTCGCGCAGCGCGGCGCCCGGGCAGTAGGGTCGGCGCATGGTGTGGATCGATCAGCGCGAGGTCGCGAAGCAGAACCTCGCCGACGCCGAGTCCGCCGTCGAGCGCATCCGGGCCGATGGCGGCGTGTCCCGCGACATCCTGGTGGCCCTCGAGTCGCTTCTCGCCGCATCCAAGGCGTTCGCGCAACTCACCGGCGCGAGCGACGACGAGGACAAGGGCGGCAAGGCCTCCCGCTCGAGCGGGGTCTAACGCACCATCGCCCGCTGACGCGCCGCTGTATCACGGGTGATACACTCGGGATCATGGCAACGGTTACGGTTCGCGAGTTGCGTAACAGCGGCGGAGAGGTCCTCGACCGGGTGGTGCACGGCGAGTCCTTCGTCGTAACCCGTGACGGCGCCCCGGTGGCCGAGTTGTCGCCGCTGCGCCGCCGCAGCGCTCCGACCACCGAGTTGATCGCTCGCCGACGCGCACTCCCCGCGGTCGACCCCGCACAGCTTCGCCGCGACATCGACGACGTGATGGACCCGTCGCTGTGAGCGCTTCCCGCGGTGTACTGGACACCTCCACCGTGATCCTCCTCGGTCGGGTGACCGACCCCGCCCAGCTCCCCGACGACTGCGCCATCAGCGCGATCACCTTGGCGGAGTTGTCCGTCGGGCCGCATGTCGCGTCATCCGATGCTGAGCGAGCGGCCCGGCAAGCCCATCTTCAGCAAGCCGAGGCGGATTTCGGCGTCATCCCGTTCGACGCCGCCGCGGCGCGAGCGTTCGGCCGTGTCGCCGCCTCGCTGCGCGCGTCGGGACGCAAGCCGGCCGCCCGTGCGTATGACGCATTGATCGCTGCGACTGCACTGGCGAACGACCTGCCCCTGTTCACCTGCAATCCCTCTGACTTCGTCGGCATCGACGGACTCGATCTTCGAACGGTCACCACCGAGCCGTCGCCGAAGGCCTGAACCCACGGTCTCGTCGTCCGACCCGCCCCTCAAAAGAGATGTCGACCTGGGTCCAGGCGCTGATGAAGAACGCGGACGATGTCGACCGTGTCCTCGGTCTCGAGATAGAAGACCACGTGACTGCCGATTCCGTAGCGCCGGTACCCAGGGCGGATCTCGTCACACGTTCGACCTCGGGCCGGGTCGACCGCGATACGCTCCAATGCCGCCCCGATCTCACCGATGTAGCTCTCGGCGCGCGCCACACCCCACAGTCCCGCTGTGTAGTCCCAGATCTCCAAGAGGTCGCGCCGCGCCGCGGGCGTGGACCGGAGCTGTCTCACGCTCGCTGCGACGCGACGAACTCGCCGAAGTCGAACGGCTCCGGCGCACCGCTCGCCTCGCCCTCCGCCAACGCGGAACGCAGCGCCGCGAGCTCGGTCTCTCGCTCCTCCAGCAAGCGCAGGCCCGTCCTGATCACTTCGCTCGCCGACCGGTAGCGGCCGGATGCGACCTCGCGCGCGAGAAAGTCCGCAAAGTGGTCGTCAAGGCTGATCGACGTGTTCTGTGCCATGCGGCCTAAGTACCAAGTATTGGTATCGGCGGCCGGGCTCATCCGATCAGGTAGGCGAAACCTCGCCCGTCGAGCACGAGCTGGTCGGCGAACCGCTTCGCTGCGTCAAGGTGGGACATCACGTAGTCGACTTCTGACCGTTCATCGGAATGGCTTGCGTGGCCACCACGCAGCATCGATTCCACGTCGAGGCGATCCAGCGTGCGAAGGTCTTCGGCGATCCTGCCGACGTCCGCTGGCGCGACCGCGCAGGTCCATGGAATCCAGCCGCAGTCCGCGTGCCGCACCGACCCAGCGAACATGCTGAAGGCGGGTCGCGGCGGACTGTCACGATGGATCGGCGCCGTCAACTCTTGAAGGTGCGGCCAGGCCTTGTCGAGGTAGAGAAGGTCGCGCTCCGGAAGCGACTGCGTAAAATTGGTGACACCCGATGAGAATCCGGGCGGGAGCCCCCAGGCATCGGCGAGCGGATCTGCGCCGATGACGGATCGCGGATTTGCCAAGGCCTGCTCGGTCATGTCGGCGTCGAACGCGTACGCGTAATACCTGATACCCATCAGGCCACCGTGCAGCCCGAGGCGGGGGCGCGGAGTGCTCATGCTCGATCTGTGGACAAGCGCAGCCTGGGGGGCATTGGAGGCGACGCGCGAATCTGCAGCCGCGAGCAACTCGTCGAGTTGGTCGAGAAGTACCCTCGGGGATCATTGGACGACGAGTACTACTCGGCCAGGTATTCCGACTTGTGACTGGTTCTCTCTGCAGAGTCCAGACCCCACCGCCGTTCACTCCGGGCCGCTGGCGATCACCTCAACACGCACACCGACGGCTTCATAGGTGGAGCGGGCTCGCGCATCCCGCGTCGCGAGCAGGAGACCGTGCTGGTGAGCGGCCAACGCGACCAGACCGTCGTACGTGGCACCACCCGAGACTCCACGGCGAGCGAGGTCTCGATGCGCCCCAGAAGCCGCGTCTGGTGTGAGCGAAACGGCCTGGGCGAAGTTGTCGTCGATCAGCACGACGGCATCCGAGGGGCTCACGCGCGCGTCTCCCGGCAGACGAGTCAGCACGGAGTACGTCTCGGCAAGGGAATGCCCACTGAGAACCAGGGAGCGTTGGGTCGCCCAAAGCCTGACCGCTTCATGCGCCTCATGCGACGCGACGAGCAGGGGTACGGCGACACTCGTGTCGACGGCACACCGCGAATCGTCGGTCAACGCCGTCCCGAATCGATCAACGCGAACACGTGCTCGTCGGTGACGATGGTCTCCGCACGGGAGACCAGGCGACCACCAGCGTCTCGCTCCAATCGAGCGGTTCGACCGCCTGGCGTGATCTGCACACCACCGCCATAAGGCGAGACGTCCACCTTGGAACCGGGCACGAGTCCCAGCGAGTCGCGAATGCTCTTCGGCAGCAGAAGCCGTCCCCCGGAATCGATCGTCGCCTCCATGGGATTATGTTACCAGCAGAATCCCATCGATCGCCACCGACTGAGTTCTACACGTTGAAGCGGAACTCGACCACGTCGCCGTCCTGCATGACGTAGTCCTTGCCCTCGATGCGAGCCTTGCCCTTGGCGCGGGCCTCGGCGATCGAACCGGCCGCGACCAGATCGTCGAACGACACCACCTCGGCCTTGATGAACCCGCGCTCGAAGTCGGTGTGGATGACCCCCGCCGCCTGCGGCGCCTTCCAGCCCTTGCCGATCGTCCAGGCCCGAGCCTCCTTCGGCCCGGCCGTGAGGTAGGTCTGCAGGCCGAGGGTGTCGAACCCGATGCGCGCGAGCTGGTCGAGACCCGACTCGGTCTGACCGGTCGACGCGAGCAGCTCGGCGGCATCCTCCGGCGAGAGGTCGATCAGCTCGGACTCGATCTTCGCGTCCAAGAACACCGCCTTCGCCGGGGCGACGAGCGCGGCGAGATCGGCGCGACGCTGCGTCGAGGACAGCACCGCCTCATCCACGTTGAAGACGTAGATGATGGGCTTCGCGGTGAGCAGTCCCAGTTCGCGGATCGGAGCGAGATCCAGGGCGGATGCGGACAACGGCTTCCCGGTGTCGAGCCAGGCCTTCGCGGCGAGCGCGGCCCCCAACACGGAGGGGTCGAGCTTCTTGCCCTTGACCTCCTTCTCGTACCGCGCGATCGCCTTGTCGAGGGTCTGCAGGTCGGCGAGCGCGAGCTCTGTCGTGATGACGGCGAGATCGGAGGCCGGGTCGACGGCGCCCGCGACGTGCACGACGTCGCCGTCGTCGAATCCGCGCACCACCTGGGCGATGGCGTCGGCCTCTCGGATGTTGGCCAGGAACTGGTTGCCGAGCCCCTCCCCCTCGCTCGCGCCCTTCACGATGCCGGCGATGTCGACGAACGACACCGTGGCGGGCACGATGCGCTCGCTGCCGAACACTCCGGCAAGGGTCTCGAGCCGAGGGTCGGGCAGGTTCACGACGCCGACGTTGGGCTCGATCGTCGCGAACGGGTAGTTCGCCGCCAGCACGTCGTTCTTGGTCAGCGCGTTGAAGAGGGTGGACTTGCCGACGTTGGGGAGTCCGACGATGCCGATGGTGAGTGCCACGGGCATCGAGCCTACCGGCGGCGCCCGGTCGTCCCGGAAGCGTCACGATCCGATCACATCCCGCCGCGACACGCCCGGGATGTTGCGGCGGACCGAGCGCTTCAGTAACGTGGCCCGGCACGCCGAAAACGAAAGGAGCTGAGCTGCGATGACCCCGTCTACGATCCCCGCCGCCGGCTTCGTCGGCGTCGCCTCCGTCCGGAACGGCTGAGCGTCCTCGCGCCGCCGTCTCACACGGTGGCGACGCTCGAACGAAGTCCCATCCGCCCCCTGTGGGGCTGCCCGCACGCCGCCACCGGCGTGCCCGCCGTTCACGTCTCATGACGAAGGACCACACCCATGAACACCACGCTGACGACCCATGGTCGTCCCACCCGCGACGCGCTGCCCGCGCGTCGGCTGGGGCTCGTGGATCGCGTGGCGCTGCACCTGGGGATCGCCCTGATCCGCTGGGGCCGGCGTCCCGGCCGCGAGCTGGCCAGGCACGAACGCCTGGCAAACCGGCACGAGCTCGCGCTCCTGGCGCGAAACCACCGGGCGATGCTCGACGCGATCGAGCAGGACCGCAACCGCGAGCGCCTCGCGGTCGCGCGCATCCACTGACCCGGGCGGGCGTGCCGCGCCATCACGGCGCGGCACCCGCCCGGCGTCGGGGGCGCGTGCAAAAGTGGATCACGTGCCGCTCGACTTCACCGCCATCGACTTCGAGACGGCCAACGGCTCCCCGGCCAGTGCCTGCTCGGTCGGGCTCGTGAAGGTGCGCGACGGCCAGGTCGTCGATCGCATCGGCTGGTACATCCGGCCGCCGCTCGGGCACGACCACTTCGTCGACTGGAACATCCGCATCCACGGCATCCGGCCCGAGATGGTCGCCGACGCGCCAGGATGGGTCGAGCAGCTCGAGGAACTCGTCGCCTACGCGGGTGACGACCTGCTGGTCGCCCACAACGCGGGCTTCGACATGGGCGTGCTCAAGTCGGCCTGCGCCGCCACCTTCGTCGAGGTGCCGGAGTACCACTACGTGTGCAGTCTGCAGGTGGCCCGCAAGACCTACCACCTGGATTCGTACCGGCTGCCCGTCGTGGCGATGGCGGCCGGGTTCGAGGACTTCCCCCACCACGACGCCGTCGCCGACGCCGAGGCCTGCGCGGCCATCATGATCCACGCCGCCGACCGGCTCGGGGCGATCGACCTGCCGGAGCTGGCGACGCTCGCCGGAGTGCGCGTGGGCGCGACCGTCCCGCCCGCGGCGGCCGCCGCCAGTTGACGGACGCACTCCCACCGTCGCGGACGGCTGCGCGCGCCCGTCCGGGAGGTCACGGAGGGAGCCGTGACCTCCACCGGAGGACTACTAGTTCTGCGGGAAGCCCAGGTTCAGGCCGCCGTGGCTCGGGTCGAGCCAGCGCGACGTGATCGCCTTCTCGCGGGTGAAGAAGTGCACGGCGTGCGGCCCGTAGGCCTTGGTGTCGCCGAAGGCCGAATCCTTCCAGCCGCCGAACGAGAAGTAGCCGACCGGCACCGGGATCGGCACGTTGATGCCGATCATGCCCACCGTGACCTCGCGCTGGAAGCGCCGCGCGGCGCCGCCGTCGTTGGTGAAGATGGCGGTGCCGTTGCCGTACTGGCTCGCGTTGATGAGCTCGAGCCCCTCGTCGTAGGACTCGACGCGCACGATCGACAGCACCGGGCCGAAGATCTCGTGCGTGTAGACGTCGGATGACGTGGGCACCTTGTCGATGAGAGTCGGCCCGAGCCAGAACCCGTCGCCCGCGCCGTCGACCGAGATCCCGCGGCCGTCGACCACGAGGTCCGCGCCGTCCTTGACCGCGAGGTCGAGGTAGCCGGCGACCTTGTCGCGGTGCTCCTTCGTGATGAGCGGGCCCATGTCGCAGCCACGCGTGCCGTCGCCGACCTTGAGGGTCGCCATGCGGTCCTTGATCTTGCCGATCAGCTCGTCGGCGACGGGCTCGACCGCGACGAGCACCGAGATCGCCATGCAGCGCTCGCCCGCCGAGCCGAAGCCCGCGTTGACGGCCGAGTCGGCGACCAGGTCGAGGTCGGCGTCGGGCAGCACGAGCATGTGGTTCTTCGCTCCGCCGAGGGCCTGCACGCGCTTGCCCGCGGCCGTGCCGCGCTCGTACACGTACTTGGCGATCGGCGTCGAGCCGACGAACGAGACGGATGCGATGTCCGGGTGGTCGAGGATCGCATCCACCGACTCCTTGTCGCCGTGCACGACGTTGAAGACGCCGTCCGGGAGCCCGGCCTCGGTGAACGCCTTGGCCATCCAGTTCGCCGCGGTCGGGTCCTTCTCGCTGGGCTTGAGCACGACGGTGTTGCCCGCCGCGATCGCGATGGGGAAGAACCACATGGGCACCATGGCCGGGAAGTTGAACGGGCTGATGATGCCGACCACCCCGAGCGGCTGGCGCAGCGAGTAGACGTCGACACCGGTGGAGACCTGCTCGGCGTACTCGCCCTTAGCGAGGTGCGCGATGTTGCAGGCGAACTCGACGACCTCGAGGCCGCGCGCGATCTCGCCGCCCGCGTCGCTCAGCACCTTGCCGTGCTCAGAGGTGAGGATCGCGGCGAGCTCGTCCTTGCGGGCGTTCAGGATCTCGCGGAACGCGAACATGATCGCGGTGCGCTTGGCCCAGGAGGTGTCGGCCCAGCCGGGTGCTGCGGCCTTCGCGGCGGCGACCGCCGCATCCACGTCCTTGGTGGATGCCAGGCGTACCTCCTTCTGCACGACGCCCTGCGCGGGGTTGTACACGGGTGCGGTGCGCGTCGACGCGCCCTTGAACGTCTTGCCGGCGACCCAGTGGTCGAGGATCTCAGTAGCCATGGCTCCATGGTCGCCGCCGCGCGATCTGCGATCAAGGGCTAGTCGCGCGCTACGGATGTGCGAAAACGCAGACACCGGCGGCCGGCGTGGGCGGGCGTACTACGGGATGAACTCGTCCGCGCGCGTGCGCACCTCGTCGAGCAGCGCCGCGCGCACGGCCCCGACCGCCGCGGTGTCGCGGCTCTCGGGCCGCATCGAGAGTGAGAACTGCAGCCGGAACTCGACCTGGTCGGGAAGTACCGGCACGAGCCCGGAGTCACCGTGTGCGACGAAGGCGTGCAGCAGGCCGATGCCCGCGCCGCGCCGGGTCGCCTCGAGCTGCGCCGCGACGTTGGTCGAGCCGAAGGAGACCCGCATGCCGCCGAGCAGGGGCGCGAGATCGAGCTCGCGCACGCTCAGCAGGGCGTCCACGTAGAAGACGAGGGCGTGATCGCGCAGGTCGTCGACCGTGCGGATCGGGGCGTGCTGGTCCAGGTAGCCCGGCGAGGCGTAGAGCCGCAGCACATAAGGGGCGAGGGGCTCGGAGAGCAGGCGCGAGCCCTCGGCGGCGCCGACCGTCACGGCGAGGTCGTAGCCCGCCCCGCGCAGGCTCAGCGGGCGGGTCGAGGTGACGAGCTCGACCGAGACGTCGGGGTGCGCCCCGCACACGCGCGCGAGCGCGGGCGTCGCGAACGCGACCCCGAAGCCCTCGGGGCTCACGACGCGCACCGATCCGCGGATGCTGTCCCCGCCTCCCGAGGACACCCGCAGCACCTGCTCGACGACGCCCTCGATCCCGGACGCCTCGGCCACCACCTGCCGACCGATCTCGGTGAGCTCCCAGCCGTCGACCCCGCGGTCGAGCAACCGTGCGCCGAGGTCGCGCTCGAGCCGGTCGAGCCGGCGGCGCACCGTCGTGTGGTCGAGTCCGAGGGCCGCCGCCGCGGACACCAGGCGCCCGGCGCGGGCGACGGCGAGCAGCACGCGCAGGTCGTCGACGTGGAGGTCGTCCGCAGCGGCCATGTCGCCACGCTACCCGTCCGTCGGGCGAGCGCATTCGGCGGCGGGTGACGAAAACTGAGGACTTTCGAGCGCATCCCGCCGGTTGTGGGCGCGAGCAGGAGGTAGCGGGTCTACTTTCCTCAGTTTTCGCAAACGGGCGCCGCGGCGCCGCGGGATGTCCGGGGCGCTTGCCACACTGGGCGCATGGATGCTGTGGCTCTGCTCATCGGAATCGGCGCCGGGCTGGCGGTCGGCTTCGCACTCGGGGCGCTCGTTGTGCGGCTCCGGCTGCGCGGCGCGAGCGACCCCGCCCTGGCCGAGGCGCGGCAGGCGCGGCTCGTGGCCGAGTTGCGCGCGCAGGAGGCCGAGGCGCGCGCGGAGGTCACGGCGCAACTGGCCGCGGCTGAGGCCGCCGTCGCCGGGCTGCGCGAGCAGCTCGCGGCCACGCAAGAGCAGTACGCCGCCCTCGACGAACGCGTCCGGCTGGAGGCGCGGAACGAGAGCGAGGTGCTCAAGGCGCTGACTCCCGTGCAGGAGAGCCTGCGCAACATGCAGAGCAAGGTCACCGAACTCGAATCCCAGCGCAGCCGTCAGCACGGTGAGCTCGCCCAGCAGCTCAAGGCGGCCGCCGAATCCGAGGAGCGCCTGCGTGCGACAGCCGAGACCCTCTCGGCCGCGCTGCGGAACAACTCGACGCGCGGGGTGTGGGGCGAGACCCAGCTGCGCGCCGTGGTCGAATCGGCGGGCATGCTCGAGCACGTCAACTTCGACGTGCAGACCAGCATCCAGGTCGACGGGCGGTCCGCGCGACCCGACATGATCGTGCACCTGCCCGGCGGCAAGAGCATCGCGGTCGACGCCAAGGTGCCGTTCACCTCGTACCTCGAGGCGTCCGAGATCCCGCTCACCGGAACGCCGGCCGAGCTGGCGAGGCGCGACGAGCTCATGAAGAAGCACGTCAAGGCGGTGCGCGATCACATCACCGCGCTTGGCGCCCGCAGCTACTGGGACGGCCTGGACTCGAGCCCCGAGATGGTGGTCGCGTTCATCCCGAGCGAGTCGCTGCTCTCCGCCGCGCTCGAGGCCGACGCTTCGGTCATGGACTTCGCCTTCGGCAAGCACGTCGCGCTGGCCTCCCCCGTCACGCTGTTCTCGGTGCTCAAGGCGGTCGCGGTGAGCTGGCGGCACGAGGCCGTCACGAGCGAGGCCAAGGCCCTGTTCGACGTGAGTCGCGAGCTGTACGGCCGGCTCACCACACTCGCGACCCACGTCGACAAGCTGGGGCGGTCGATCGAGCGCAGCGTCAAGGACTACAACACCTTCGTCGGGTCGCTCGAACGCCAGGTGCTGCCGTCGGCGCGGCGGCTCAGCCAGCTTGACGAGTCGAAGGTGCTCCCCGCCCTCAGCGAGATCGAGGAGGATACGCGCGAGGTCAGCTCATCCGACCTCACCGCCGCGATCGAGGGCGAACTCGCCTCTCTCGATGGGGTCGGTGCCGGCCGGGCCGAGTTCGACCTCGGTCTGGTCGCTCCTCCGCCTCCCGCGAAGCGCCCGGCGAAGGGCGCCTGAGCGGGGAGACGCGTCTCCCGCGAAGGGCGCCCGAGCGGGAGGACGCCCGAACGGACCCCGCGACGCGCCTACCGAGATGCGCGCCGCATCCGCAGCCGCGCGACCACCAGCACCAGCCCGGCCGCGAGCAGTGAGAACCCGAAGTACCCGACCCCCACCGCGGTCGCGGCGCCGGTCAGCGCGAGCAGACCACCGCCTCCGGCCACCGCCAGAGCCGTCACCTGGATCACGACCGACTGGCTCACTCCGCCGGTCGTCGCCGTGATGGTGTGCGGGCTCGCGTGCGGGAAGGTGACCTGGTTGCCCACGATGACATCCGTCGGGACATCGCTCGTGAAGGTCGAGAACGACGTGAGGTTGCCCAGCGTGTTGCCGTAGGCGTCGGCGCCGATGACCGTCATCGAGATCGTGTCGCCCTGAGTCGGAGTCGAGTCGGACGGGGTCAGTGCGAGGGTGCTCACCGGTCCGGGCAGCACGTTGAGCGTGAAGTACCCGGTGTCCTCGCCGTAGTCGCTGCTCACCTTGAGCTGCACCGGGTAGCCTCCCGCGCCCGTGAGCGTGCCCGAGATGACACCGGTGGACGGATCGATCGAGACTCCCGGCGGCATCGTCACGCCCGAGTAGGTGAGCGTGCCGCTCCCGGTCGTGACGACCGGGAGCGAGAACGTGACACCGGCCGTGGCCGGCGGCAGCGAGAGGGTCTGGATGTCGGGCGCCGCCCCGGTGACGGTGGCCGCCGCCGCCGTGGCGGATCCGATGCTGAGGTTCTCGGCCGTCGCCGTGACCACGACGCGCAGCTGGTGCCCGATGTCGGCCGTGACCGGCGTGTAGCTCGACGAGGTCGCGCCGCCGATATCGGATCCGTCGCGCTGCCACCGGTAGCTCAGCACCGCACCCGCGTTCCACCCCGAGGTATTCGCGGCGAGGGCCACGCCGCCGACCGGGGCAGCCGAGAGGCTCGCCGTCCCGCTCAGCGCGCCGAGGCGGATGTTCGTGAACGTCGACACCGGCCACAGGGGATTCGTGTCGTCACCGACGTTGCCCCCGTACTCACCCGAGCCGTAGACGCCGCCGGTCGACGACACGACCACGATCCCGGTCTGCCCGGCGGAGGCCGCCGCGATCGGCGCGCCGTCGAGAACGGTCGGGTAGGAGGTGACCGCGACGGGGATGTCCCGGTCGCTCGTGTCGTTCAGTCCGAGCTGGCCATAGTCGTTCCCGCCCCAGGTGTAGACCCGCCCGGACGTGGTCCGCGCGACCGAGAAGTAGTCGCCCGCCTCGACCTGAACCACGGTCTCCCCCGAGCCGAGGCCGGGGACCGACACCTCGAGCGGAGCGTTGCCGGAGGTGTCCGTGGGCGAACCGAGCTGTCCGTCCCCGTCCGATCCCCAGGCGTACACCCGGCCGAGCGAGCTCACCGCGAGGGCGTGGCCGTCCCCGCCCGACACCTGGACGATGCGGTCGCCGGCAGCGAGACCCGGGAACGCGGATGTCGTGGTCGGCACCCGGCGATCGCTGTACGACCCGATCCCGAGCCGACCGTCGTTGTTGAAGCCCCAGGCGGCGACCACTCCGGAGGAGGAGACGGAGAACGAGCACCCGTTGCCCGCCGAGATGCCCACCGACCCCGAGTCGACCACGCGCACCGGAGCGCTGCGGTCGACGAAGGTGTTGTCGCCGACCTGACCGAAGTAGTTCCAGCCCCAGGCGAAGACCTGCCCGCTCGAGCTGCGCGCCATCGAGTGGTCCGCGCCGCTCGCCGAGACCTCCACGATGGTGCCCGACAGGCCCGGGAACGACGAGGACGGCAGGATCACGGGGGTGTAGCGCGTCGTGGTGTCACCGAGACCCAGCTGCCCGGAGCCGTTCCTACCCCAGACCAGGACGGTCCCCTGCGCCGTGACGGCGAGCACGTGGTTGGATCCGACCGAGACCTGGATGACGCGGTCGCCCGCCGCGAGGGCCGGCAGCGCGATCGCGGTGGGCGTGCCCTTCCAGGTGACCGCGGACCCCTCCCCGAGCTCGCCGTAGATGGCGGAGCCCCAGGTGTACACGGTGCCGTCGTCGGTGACCCCCGCGACCGCGTAGGAGAATCGCCCGGCGTCGACCTGGACGAATTGCGGGTCGGCGGTCGGGGGCAGAGCCTGCGCGACACCCGGCAGTCCGATCAGGGCAAGCGCAGAGGCGAGCAGGGCGGCGAAAAGCACTCGAGTGCGAACGAGTCGGGTCACGAATGCCATCATGGCATAACTGCACGGAGGGCAGATTGCAACCCGGGCGCGCGTCAGATGCGGTGATCGCCGAACTGCCACGCGATCCGGGCGCCCACCTGATTGCCCGTCACATCGCGCGCAAGACCGCTGCCCCGGTGCCCGGCCCGGAAGATCAGGATGGTCGCGGTCCAGGCGGCGTAGACAGCGGCGGCCCGCGCGTACGCGGCCGGGTCCCCCTCGGGCAGCCCGCCCTGCCGCGCCGTCTCGGCCGCGATGCGGTCCTGCGCCGCGACCCAGCTGTGCAGCACGTGCCCGGCGATGTCCGGCGGCCCGTCGCCGATGAACTCGAGCATGGGAGGCGGGCCGGCCGTCTCGGCCATGGTTGGGTCGCTCCACCCTTGCTCGGCGAGCCGGGCGACCGCGGCGGCCACGGCATCCCCCACCGGTTCGCCGGGCGGACGCTCCAGGATCCCGTCGACGAACGCGGTCAGCCAGGCGTCGAAGTGCGCGAGGAAGATCGCCGCCTTCGAATCGAAGTGCAGATAGATGGTGCGGATGCCGACGTCGGCCTGGTTCGCGATGTCTTCCATCGAGGTAGCCGCGTAGCCGCGCCGTTCGAAGAGCTCGTTCGCGGCGGCGGCGATCCGGGCGCGGGTCGCCGCCTTGCGGCGGCCCATGCGGTCCGCGGGCACGGGGCCGTCGGGCTCCATGCCGTCATGGTACCCGCGCTACCCCTCCGGGTCCCCGTCCTCGGCGAGCGCCTCGGTGGCGATCTCGGCCGTGGTCGGCGGCTGCGCAGGCGCAGCGGCGGCCATCGCCATCGCCGGACGCGGATCGGCCGTCATCGGCTCCTCCTCCGCGAGCGGCGCAGCGAACTGCGCCTCATAGAGCCGAGCGTAGGCGCCGTCGGCGGCCAGCAGCTCGTCGTGCGTGCCCTGCTCGACGATCGAGCCGGACTCCATCACGAGGATGAGGTCGGCGTCGCGGATCGTCGACAGCCGGTGCGCGATGACGAACGAGGTGCGATCCTTGCGCAGCGCGCTCATGGCGCGTTGGACGAGCAGCTCGGTACGGGTGTCGACCGAGCTGGTCGCCTCGTCCAGGATGAGCACGCTCGGTTTCGCGAGGAACGCGCGCGCGATCGTGATGAGCTGCTTCTCACCGGCGCTGACGTTGCCGCCCTCGTCGTCGAGCCTCGTGTCGTAGCCGTCCGGCAGCGAGTGCACGAACCGGTCGACGTAGGCGGCCTCGGCCGCCGCGTGGATCTCCTCCTCGGTCGCATCGGGCCGCCCGTACGCGATGTTGTCGCGGATCGAGCCCTCGAACAGCCAGGTGTCCTGCAACACCATTCCGGTGCGCGACCGGAGGTCGTCGCGCGTCATCGACGCGGTGTCGACGCCGTCGAGCGTGATGCGCCCGCCGTCGAGCTCGTAGAAGCGCATGACCAGGTTGACCAGGGTCGTCTTGCCCGCTCCGGTCGGGCCGACGATCGCCACGGTCGAGCCGGGCTCGGCCACGAGCGACAGGTCGTCGATCAGAGGCGTCTCGGGGTCGTACCGGAAGGCCACGTGCTCGAA
This sequence comes from Microbacteriaceae bacterium, assembly GCA_019638805.1. GTDB lineage: Bacteria > Actinomycetota > Actinomycetes > Actinomycetales > Microbacteriaceae > JBDSKH01. Next base: position 552,061 of record JAHBTA010000002.1, read on the forward strand.
GGCCAGCCGCCCGGTCGCGGACTCCGGGCTGGAAGCGGGGTCGGCATCCGGGGTCTGCTCCTCGGCGTCGAGCAGCTCGAAGACGCGCTCGGCGCTGGCCACCCCGGACTGCAGCAGGTTGGCCATCGAACCGAGCGTGGACAGCGGCTGGGTGAACTGGCGCGAGTACTGGATGAAGGCCTGCACGCTGCCCAGGCTGAGCGATCCGCCCGTGACCATAACGCCGCCGACGACCGCGATGAGCACGTAGACCAGGTTGCCCACGAACATCGTGGCGGGCATGATCAGGCCGCTGATGAACTGGGCGCCGAAGCTGGCGCGGTAGAGCTCCTCGTTCTTCTCCGCGAACTGCGCCAGCACCTCGCGGTGGCGGCCGAAGACCTTGACGAGGGCGTGGCCGGTGTAGCCCTCCTCGATCTGGCCGTTCAGGGCGCCGGTGTGCGTCCACTGGGCCACGAAGAGCCTCTGCGACCGCTTCGCGATGAGGGTCACGATGAGCAGGGTGAGCGGCACCGCGACGATCGCGACCACGGCCAGCAGCGGCGAGATCACGAACATGATGATCAGCACGCCGACCACGGTGAGCAGTGAGATCAGCAACTGGCTGAGGGTCTGCTGCAGGCTCTGCGACACGTTGTCGATGTCGTTGGTCACGCGGCTGAGCAGCTCGCCGCGCTGCATCCTGTCGAAGTAGCTCAGTGGCAGGCGGTGCAGCTTGTTCTCGACCTCCTCGCGCAGCCGGAAGACCGTGCGCTGGGTGACCCCGTTGAGGATGTACGCCTGCAACCAGCTGAAGACCGACGACAGCACGTACAGCAGCAGCACGATCCCCAGCACCAGCGCGAGCGCATCGAAGTCGATGCCCTGACCGGGGGTGAGCGTGAGCCCGCGGAGGAAGTCGGCCTGCTGCTGGTCGCCGCTCGCCTCGAGCTGGGCGATGATCTGCTCCTGGGTCACCCCGGCCGGGATGGAGCTCGAGATGGCGCCCTCGAAGATGATGTCGGTCGCCTGACCCAGGATCTTGGGCCCGAGCACCGCCAGCACCACGCTCAGGACGCCGAGCAGGATCACGAAGACCAGCCCGACGCGCTCGGGCGCGAGTCGGCGCAGCAGGCGGCGGGCCGATGGGCCGAAGTTCATGGACTTCTCGGCGGGCATGCCCATGCCGCCGAACGGGCCGCCCCCGCCTCCAGGTCCCCGGCGGGGAGCGGAGACGGCGGGACGCTCGGGGGCCTTCTGGGTCTCGCTCATCAGGCTGCCTCCTCCGCGCTCAGCTGGCTGGCGACGATCTCGGCGTACTCGCTCGAGGTCTCCAACAGCTCGTCGTGGGTGCCGATGCCGACGACCGCGCCGTCCTCGATCACCACGATCTGGTCGGCGTCGATGATGGTCGACACCCGCTGCGCGACGACGATCACGGTCGCGTCGCCCACCTCGCGGGCCAGCGCGGCTCGCAGTCTTCGGTCCGTGGCAGTGTCCAACGCCGAGAACGAGTCGTCGAACACGTAGATCTCCGGACGTTTCACCAGGGCGCGGGCGATCGCCAGGCGCTGGCGCTGGCCCCCCGAGACGTTGGTACCGCCCTGCGCGATCGGCGCCTCGAGCCGCTCGGGCATCGCCTCGACGAAATCCCGCCCCTGGGCGATCTCGAGCGCGGCCCAGAGCTCCTCGTCGGTGGCATCCGGGTTGCCGTAGCGCAGGTTGCTCGCGATGGTCCCGGAGAACAGGTACGCCCGCTGCGGCACGAGGCCGATGCGGCTCCACAGCAGGTCCGGATCCAGCTCGCGCACGTCGACCCCGTCCACCAGCACGGCGCCGCCGGTGACATCGAACAGGCGGGGCAGCAGGTTGACCAGGGTGGTCTTGCCCGACCCGGTGCTGCCGATGATCGCCGTGGTCTGCCCGCGCCTGGCCGTGAAGCTCAGGCCGCGCAGCACCGGTTGCTCGGCCCCCGGGTAGGCGAACGTCGCGTGGCGCAGCTCCACCTGGCCGGTGAGCGTCAGCTCGGTGACCGGCGCGACCGGAGGACGGACGGTGGACTCGGTGCTCAGCACCTCGCCGATCCGGTCCGCCGAGACCGCGGCGCGCGGCAGCAGTACGGCCATGAAGGTCGCCATCATGACGGCCATCAAGATCTGGATGAGGTAGCTGAGGAACGCCGTCAGCGACCCGATCTCGATCCCGCCGTTCTCGGGCCCTGCTTCGACCCGGAATGCGCCGAACCACAGGACCGCGACGCTCGACAGATTGAGCACGAGCATCACGAACGGGAACATCAGCGCGAAGAGGCGTCCCGCCCGCAGGGCGGTGTCGGTGAGCTCGTCGTTCGCGACCGCGAACCGGGCGCGCTCGACCGGCTCGCGCACGAACGCGCGGACCACGCGCATCCCGGTCAACTGCTCGCGCATCACGCGGTTCACGGCGTCGATGCGCTTCTGCATGCGCCGGAACTGCGGCACCATGCGCACGATGATCGCGCCGACCCCGATGAGCAGCACCGGGACGGCGACGACCAGGATCCAGGACAGCTGCAGGTCTTCGCGCAGGGCGAAGATGACGCCGCCGATGCTCTGGATCGGGGTGGCGACGAGCATCGTGCAGGTCATCAGGACGAGCATCTGCACCTGCTGCACGTCGTTCGTGGTGCGGGTGATCAGCGAGGGGGCGCCGAACTTCGACACCTCGCGCTCGCTGAACTCGCCCACCCGGACGAAGATGGCGGATCGCAGATCGCGTCCCAGCCCCATGGCGGTCCGCGCGCCGAAGTACACGGCGGTGATGGAGCAGGCGATCTGCACCAGGGTGATGGCGAGCATGATGCCACCCGTGGTCAGGATGAACTCGATGTCGCCCGTGACGATGCCCTTGTCGATGATGTCGGCGTTGAGGTTGGGCAGCGAGAGGGCGGCGATCGACTGACCGGCCTGGAACACGACGACCGCGATGAGAAGCGGCCAGTACGGTCGCAGGAAGCGGACCAGGATGCGACCGAGCATGGTCAGGTGTCCTTCCGATGGACGATGGCGCCTTCCACGACGAGCCGGGCGAGCGTCTCGTCCGAGAACTGGTGGGCGGCGTTGAACGGCGGGATGGAGCTTCCGAAGGCGAGGAGGCGCAGGAAGAAGGCGAAGTCGGCCAGCGGCACGGCCAGCTCGTCCTCGCGGAAGACGCGGCGCACCGTCTCGAGCCACTCCGAGTCCGGCGCGCGCCGTCCGGGGGGCGGCCCCTGCATCCCGAGGGCGGTCATGAAGACGATGAACCCCGTGAAGCGCTCGCGCAGCAGGTGCAGCACTTGGCGCACCTTGTCCTCGGTGGGCTCGTCCGGGTCGATGCCGCGCAGCCGGGAGCGCAGCGGCTCCGGGTCGAGGACGCGTGCGATGGCGGCATCGATGATGCTCTCCTTGTCGCCGAAGGCGCGGAAGATGGTGCCCTCGGCCACGCCCGCCGCCTCGGCGATCTGGCGCGTCGTGATGTCGCGCCCGCGCTCGCGCAGCAGCGGGATGACGGCGTCGACGATCGCAGCGCGGCGCTCGTCGGGCGAGAGCGGCCGGGCGCGGGCGCGCGAGAAGGCCTCGGTGTCGACGAAGGCGTCCGTGCTCTTGACGGAGTCCGTGCTCTTGACAGAGTCCGACGCGGAGATCACCGGCCGATACTAAGTGAGTGAGTACTCACTCCGCAAGGCGCGCGCCGACCGATGACGTTTGCGACACGCGAGCACGTTGCTAGATGCTCGCGTGTCGCAAACGTACTCGGAAGGGTTCAGTGCCACTTCTCGATCGGATGGTGCGCGATGACCCGGCGGATGGTGCCCGAGCGCGCCCGCAGCACGATGCTCTCGGTCACGATGACCGGTCCCTTGCGCCGCACCCCGGTCACCAGATTGCCGTCGGTGACCCCGGTGGCGACGAAGAAGGTGTTGTCCCCCCGCACCAACTCGTCCGCCTCGTAGACGTGATCGAACGTGAGCCCGGCGTCGATGCCGCGCTGCTTCTCGTCGTCGTCCTTCGGCGCCAGCCGGGTCTGGATGAAACCGCCAAGCGCCTTGATCGCGCAGGCCGTCGCGACACCCTCCGGACTGCCGCCGATGCCCACGCACATGTCGATGCGCCCCTCGTAGCTGGCCGCGTCGATGCCGCCCGCGACATCACCGTCCAGCAGCAGGCGGGTCCCGGCGCCCGCCGCGCGGATCTCGTCGATGAGACCCTCGTGCCTGGGCCGGTCGAGCACGCCGATCGAGAGCTCGGAGACGTCTTTGCGCTTGGCCTTGGCGAGCGCGCGGATGTTCTCGGCGACCGGCTTGCGGATGTCGACCACGCCCACGCCGTCCGGCCCGGTGACCAGCTTGTCCATGTAGAAGACGCTCGACGCGTCGAGCATCGTGCCGCGGTCGGAGGCAGCAATCATCGAGATCGCGTTGCGTCGGCCGGCCGCGGTGAGCGACGTGCCGTCGATCGGGTCGACCGCGATGTCGCACTCCGGCCCGCGCCCCGTGCCGACCACCTCGCCGTTGTAGAGCATGGGGGCGTTGTCCTTCTCCCCCTCGCCGATGACGACCGTCCCGGCGAAGTTGACGGTCGCCAGGAAGCTGCGCATGGCATCCACCGCGGCGCCGTCGGCGGCGTTCTTGTCGCCCTTGCCGATGAAGGGGACCGCGCGGATGGCGGCCGCCTCGGTGGCCCTGACCAGCTCAAGGGCGAGGTTGCGGTCGGGATGGAGCTGCGGGGCGGGAGGTTCGGTTCTCACCAAGGCGTCCTCGTAACGTGCGATGTTTCGCGCGATCTTCGTGCGATGCGGAGTGGGACGCGCCTCGGTGGCATCGGCGCTTGGGCCCGAGTCTAGCCGCCCCCCGCCCTCAGTAGACTGACCGCATGCCCATCGCGACCCCCGATCAGTATGCCGAGATGCTCGACACCGCCAAGAAGAGCGCCTTCGCGTTCCCGGCCATCAACGTGTCGTCGTCGGCCACCGTGAACGCCGTCCTGCAGGGCCTGACCGAGGCCGGATCCGACGGCATCATCCAGGTTTCGACCGGGGGCGCGGACTACTTCGCCGGGCAGAGCGTCAAGGCGCGCGCCTCGGGTGCGCTGGCCTTCGCGGCCTTCGCCACCGAGGTCGCCAAGAACTACCCGGTGACGGTCGCCCTGCACACCGACCACTGCCCCAAGGACGCGCTCGACGGCTTCGTGATCCCGCTCATCGAGGCGTCCGAGGCCGCGGTCAAGGCCGGCGGCGAGCCGATCTTCCAGTCGCACATGTGGGACGGCTCGGCCGTGCCGCTGACCGAGAACCTCGAGATCGCGAAGCAGCTGCTGCCCCGCATGAAGGCCATCCACTCGATCCTCGAGGTCGAGATCGGCGTGGTCGGCGGTGAGGAGGACGGCGTCTCTCACGAGATCAACGAGCACCTGTACACGACCCTGGATGACGCGGTCGCCACGGTCGAGGCGCTCGGCCTGGGCGAGCAGGGGCGTTACATGGCCGCCCTCACCTTCGGCAATGTGCACGGCGTCTACAAGCCGGGCAACGTCGTGCTGCGGCCCGAGCTGCTCAAGGAGATCCAGGACGGCCTGCAGGCCAAGTACGGCACCGGCCCCCTGCCGCTGGACCTGGTGTTCCACGGCGGATCGGGTTCGAGCGACGAGGAGATCGCGACGGCCGTGCGCAACGGGGTGGTCAAGATGAACGTCGACACCGACACCCAGTACGCGTTCACCCGTTCGGTGGCCGATTCGATGTTCCGCGGTTACGACGGCGTGCTCAAGGTCGACGGCGAGGTCGGCAACAAGAAGGTCTACGACCCGCGCTCCTGGGGCAAGGCCGCGGAGAGCGCCATGGCCGCGCGCGTGGTCGAGGCCGCCGCGCAGCTCGGCTCGAAGGGGCACTCGATCTCGGCGTAGTCCGCGCTGCCCCGTGGTGCTCAGGCCCGGCCCGGCGGTCAGTCCTCGTCGGGCAGGTTGAAGCTCAGCCGGATGAAGCGGTCCCGGCTCCACTGGAGGTCCTTCACGGCGGTCGCGAGCGTCAGGTAGTACGGCGCGAGGTGCAGGATCCGCCGGCCCTCCGGCAGCTCCATATCCAGGCTCACGCCCACCGCGGTGGAACCGTCCGGAGCGCCGCGCAACTCGACCAGGAGCGATCCCGCGTCGGTGCCCGGGGTATCCAGAATCGCCTGCAGGAGCGCGCGGAGAGCCGTGCGCTGCGGACCGCGCATCGTGTCGGCCCGGCGCTCCGGGTCGATCACCACGAGCCGGCTGTCCGCCGCGACCGAGTCGAGCCAGGTGACGTTGGACTGCGTGACCAGGTCGTCACGCAGTCGCCTCGCGAGCTGACCCGCGAGCGCCCGGTCGGTCGCCGTGACGCTTCCGGTCGCGATGAGCGACTCCAGGAACGGAACCGCCCGCGCGGTCAGCTCGGCCAGTCGTACGCGCTCGGCAGACTCCACCTCGTCGCTGCGCGCCGCGACCGGGGACACCAGAGCCTGCGAGCGCCGCTCGATGAGCGGCTGCATGCGTCGCACGATCGAGTACGAGAACGTGGCCGTCGCGGCGATCCCGCTGATGATGGGCGACACGATGATGAGCACGGTCGCGACCGGACCCCAGTCGGGCACCTGCGGATGCACGATCAGGTACCCGACGGGGGCGGTCACCACGATCGCCGCCAGCCCCAGGGCGATGAGGTTGCGCGCCGGCTGGTAGGGCGCAAGAGCCGCGAGCGTCAGCGCGACGCCGAACGGCGCCCACCACAGCTCGAGCACGAACTCGATGTTGCGATAGCCCAGTGACGACAGGAGGAAGCCGACGCAGGAGATGCCGACGGCGAGCGCGGCACCCCGCCACGTGATCGGCCCCCGCATGGGACGCGTCAGAACATGCACGAGCAGGCAGGCCAGCGAGCACAGCAGCACGCCGATGAACTGCAGTCGGGGGGTTCCCGTCCAGGTGGCGGCCGCCAGGGTGATGCCGTAGAGCAGGTTGACCGCCGCGAAGACCAGCGGCACGAGCGGTCCGGTGAACCAGCTGAGCGGGTCGACGTCGTAGGCCGACAGGGCGCCCGGCCAGCGCGGGGCGGGCGCGCTCACCGGTGCACCTCCCGGTGCCTCGACTCGGGCTGCGGCGCGACGACGCGCAGGACCGGCACGGTGAGCACGACCGAGGTTCCGCTCCCCGGGCTGGACCACACCCGCGCGGCGCCCCCGACGTCCTCCATGCGACGCACGATGGATCCGCGCAGGCCGAGCCGGTCGTCCGGGATGGCCGCCGGATCGAAGCCCGTGCCCTGATCGGTGATCATGATCGTCACGTCGAGGTCGTTGTAGATGAGCTCGAGCTCGGCCACCGAGGCGCCCGAGTGCCGCAGCACGTTCTCGAACGCCGCGCGCGTCGCCTGCACCGCCGCCTGCGCGACCTCGGGCGCCAGCTTGTAGACCCCGCTGCCCGAGCCCGTGACGTGGATCGACAGGCCGCGCCACTGAAAATCGCTGACCATGCGCATGAGGTCGTTGCGCAAAGCGGCGTCCTCGTCGTCGGCGGTCGGGATCGAGGTGGTCTGCGAGATCCACTCGGCGCCGCGCAGCTGCTCGATGTCCTCCCGCAGGCGGGCGATCGTGCGCTCGCTCAGCTCGCCGGTCGTGTTGAGGATGATCGAGAGGTCGTTGAGGACGGTGTCGTGGACGGCCGCCGTGGTGCGGCGGGACAGGTCCTCGCCGCGAGCCAGGCGCTGGGTCTCGGCCTCGAGCGCGTCGAAGTTGGGCACCTTGCGCCGGATGGAGCGCTGGATCACCGCGAACGTCAGATACCCCAGGGTCGCGACGAAGAAGACCATGAGCGGGCCGTAGCCGGGCCGGAAGGGCACACCGGCGATGACCGACGCGGCGAGCGGGACCGCGGTCGCGATGGCGAGACCGAACGCGCTCCACAGGATCCCGGTCACGGCCGTGGTGGCGGTGACCCCGACCGCCACGAGCGCGAGGGTCGGCCGGTTCACCAGATAGAGGTTGTCGGCGAGGATGCCGGGGTCGCCGCCCAGCAGCACGAGCTCGTACCCCAGGGTGGTGACCCCGCCCACCGCGAGGTAGATGAGCACCACCTCGACGCGCCGCCAGCGCCAGACCGCGATGATGCCGAACAGCACGATGAGCAGCAGCATGAGCGCGACCGGGATCTCGTCGGCCCGGTCCCGTCGGATCATGGTCTCGACGAGCACCGGGATCGCCGTTACGACCGTGATCGCGCCGACCGCCCACCCGATGGTCGCGACCGTCGCGTTGGTGATGCGCGCGGCCAGGTCGCGCGGGAGGACGCGAACGCGCATCGGAGCACCTCCTCGCCGGAAATGCTAGCCGCGGGCGCGGTCCCTGCCCCCGAGGGCGCGCTCGTCCGGGTTGCCCTCCCGGTCGGTTCGCAGCTCCTTGGGCAGGGAGAACATGAGGTCCTCGTGGGCGGTGGTCACCTCATCCACGCTCGTGTAGCCGGCGTCGGCCAGGTCGGCCAGCACCTCCTGCACGAGCACCTCGGGAACGCTCGCCCCGCTCGTGACGCCCACGGTCGCGACGCCGTCGAGCCACTCCTGGCGGATCTCCCCCGCGTAGTCCACCCGGTGCGCGGCGGTCGCCCCGTGCTCGAGCGCGACCTCGACGAGGCGCACGCTGTTGGAGCTGTTGGCCGAGCCGACCACGATGACCAGATCGGCCTGGGGGGCGACCTTCTTGATGGCGACCTGACGGTTCTGGGTGGCGTAGCAGATGTCGTCGGAGGGCGGGTCCTGCAGGTGCGGGAAGCGCTCGCGCAGACGCCGCACGGTCTCCATGGTCTCGTCCACGCTCAGCGTGGTCTGCGAGATCCAGACCAGATCGTCGGTCTCGGGCACCTCGATGGTGTCCGCGTCGCCGGGGCCGTTGACCAGGATCGTCCGGTCGGGCGCATGGCCCATGGTGCCCTCGACCTCCTCGTGGCCCGCGTGGCCGATGAGCAGGATCGTCGCGTCCTGCTTCGCGAAGCGCTGCGCCTCGCGGTGCACCTTGGTGACGAGCGGGCAGGTCGCGTCGATCGCATCCAGGCCGCGGTCCGATGCCGCGCGCACGACCGCGGGACTCACCCCGTGGGCGCTGAACACCAGGTGGGATCCGGTGGGCACCTGATCGACGTCGTCGACGAAGATCGCGCCGCGCTTCTCGAGCTCGGAGACCACGTGGACGTTGTGCACGATCTGCTTGCGGACGTAGACCGGGCTGCCGAAGCGATCGAGGGCCTTCTCGACGGCGATGACCGCGCGATCCACTCCGGCGCAGTAGCCGCGCGGCGAGGCGAGGAGCACGCGCTTGGCGCCGCCCACGGGCAGGTCGGCGAGCCGGCCGCGCTGCCTCGGGACATGAGGCGTCGCGAGCGGCACCTGCCCGTTCGTGATCACGCCCCGATTCTACGGAGGCATCCTGGGGTGGGGATGCGGTGGGCGCGTGGTCGGGAGGGTCGCGTAACGTGTGGGCGTGACCACCACGGTGCCCGGCGACCACCCCTCGACGGCGGAGGCGCCGTGGCCGGTCGCCGTCGTCGCGGGCAAGATCAAGGGCTGGGTCGAACGGCTCGGCACGGTCTGGGTCGAGGGCGAGCTCGCGCAGTGGAACGAGCGCAATGGCAACGTCTACGGCAAGCTCAAGGACCTCGAGAGCGACGTCACCCTGTCCTTCCAGCTGTGGTCATCGACGCGCGCGCGGCTGACCGAGGAGTTCGCGCAGGGCGACCACGTCATCGCGCTGGCCAAAACGGAGTTCTGGGTCAAGGGCGGAACCCTGTCGATGCAGCTCCTGCAGTTGCGCCACGTCGGGCTGGGCGAGCTGCTCGAGCGCCTCGAACGCCTGCGCCGGCAGCTCGCCGAGGAGGGGCTCTTCGACCCCGCCCGCAAGAAGCCGCTCCCGTTCCTGCCGAACCGCATCGGACTCGTCACCGGCAAGGACAGCGACGCCGAGAAGGACGTCCTGCGCAACGCCCAACTGCGCTGGCCGCAGGTCGCCTTCCGGGTGCGGCACGCCATGGTGCAGGGCGACAAGGCGGCGGCGGATGTCACGGCCGCGATCCGCGAACTCGACGCCGACCCCGAGGTGGATGTCATCATCGTCGCGCGTGGGGGCGGTGACTTTCAGAACCTGCTGACCTTCAGCGACGAGACCCTGGTGCGCGCCGCCGCCGCCTGCACGACCCCGCTGGTGAGCGCGATCGGGCACGAGGCCGACCGGCCGCTGCTCGACGAGGTGGCCGACCTGCGCGCGTCGACCCCGACCGACGCCGCCAAGCGCGTGGTGCCCGACGTCGCGGAGGAACTGGCGCGCGTCGAGCAGGCGCGCTCCCGCATCCGGCTGCGCGTGACCGGCATGATCACGCACGAGATCGACCGCCTCGCGTCGCTGCGCTCGCGGCCGGCCCTCGCCGACCCGGGCTGGCTCGTCACGCAGCGTCAGGACGAGCTGACCCGCTGGGTGGCCCGCGGTTCCGAGCTCGCGGCTCACATCGTGGAACGCGCCGAGCGCCGGCTGGCCGAGCTCACCGGGCAGCTGCGCGCGCTGTCGCCCCAGCGCACCCTGGAGCGGGGCTACGCGATCGCGCAGGGCGCGGACGGCCGCGTCGTGCGACAGGCGGCGGATGCCGCACCCGGCTCCCCGCTCCTCCTCACCCTCGCCGACGGCCGGGTCTCCACCACGGTGGACGGGCCAGGGCCGGGCGCGGAGCCGCGCGGCTAGAGTGGGAGGCGTGGCAGCCGAGACCCCCGTCGCCGACCTGAGCTACGAGCAGGCCCGCGACGAACTCGTACGCGTGGTCACCGAGCTCGAGCAGGGCGCCGCGACGCTCGAGCAGTCGCTGGCACTCTGGGAGCGCGGCGAGGCGCTCGCGCGCCGCTGCGAAGAGTGGCTCATCGGCGCGAAGGCCCGGCTCGACGCCGCGCGCGCCGCAGCGGGCGATGCAGCGCCCGCCACGGGCGAGTCGTGACCCGGGAGCCGGTGACCGACGACACGGGACGGCCCATCGTGGCCGAACTCGGCCGCGCCGAGACCCCGGACGAGACCGCCGATCGCAAGGCCGCCGCGAGCGCAGAGCGCCGGCGCAATCAGACCTCCTTCAACCTGGTCGCGGCCCTCGTCGCGTCCCTCGGCGTCGTGCTGCTGATCCTCCTCGTCGTGGTCCGCCCCGCCGACATCGAGCGCGAGAGCGTGGACTACGCCGCCGTGGCCGCCGACCTCGAGGATCAGACCGGCCAGGTGCTCGCCGTCCCGGAATTGCCGGCCGGGTGGAGCGCGAACCGGGCAGAGCTCGTGGAGGGTGCCGACGGCATCCCGGTCTGGAGTGTCGGTTTCCTGACGCCGTCGGAGCAGTACATCGGGCTGGAGCAGGGCCTCGAGGCGGACGCGAGGTGGACGGCAGCGCACGTCGAGGGTGAGACGGCCACCGGCAGCCTCCGCGCGGGCGGCGTCGCCTGGCAGGTCTACGACCGCCGCGACGAGCGCGACACCGGCAACCTCGCCTACGCCCTCAGCGCGAGCCTGGGCGACTCGATCGTCGTGCTGGGCGGCACGGCGAGCGATGACGAGTTCGAGACCCTCGCGGCGGCCGTCGCGGCATCGTTGGAAGGGAAGTCATGACGCACGAACGGACGCCCACGCAGGTGTGGCGGGAGATGATGCGCGGCAACGAGAGGTTCGTCGCGGGCGAGCCGCGGCATCCGCGCCAGGACGTCGAGCGGCGCACCGAGCTCGCCCACACCCAGGCCCCGCACGCCGCGCTGTTCGGGTGCAGCGACTCCCGGCTGGCGGCCGAGATCATCTTCGACAAGGGGCTCGGCGACCTCTTCGTGGTGCGCAACGCCGGGCAGGTCATCTCCGACTCGGTCGTCGGTTCGCTCGAGTACGCGGTCGCGGTGCTCGAGGTGCCGCTCATCCTGGTCCTCGGGCACGACGAGTGCGGCGCCGTGCGCGCGGCCATCGACTCCGCCGGGCCGGATGCGTCGCCGCTGCCCCCGCACATCGCGTCGCTCATCGCGCCCATCGCACCGGCCGTGCGGCGCGTGCCCGCCGTGGACGGCGTGGTCGACGCCCAGGAGGTGGGCCGGGAGCATCTCCGGGACACCGTGGCCGAGCTGCTCGAGACCTCCGAGCTCATCGGCGCGGCCGTCGCCGCGGGTACGCTGGCAGTGATCGGAGCGAACTACCGCCTCAGCGAGGGCCGTGTCGTCCCCGACGTCATCCTCGGCACGGTCACCTGACCGGCAGTCACCTGAAAGGCACGCGCGCGTGAGCACACCCGACGAGAACTGGCGCATCGAGCACGACACCATGGGCGAGGTGCGGGTCCCCGCGGCGGCCCTGTACGGGGCGCAGACCCAGCGCGCCGTCGAGAACTTCCCGATCTCGGGCTCGGGGCTCGAGCCCGCCCAGATCGTGGCGCTGGCACGCATCAAGCGCGCGGCCGCCCTGGTCAACAAAGAGCTGGGCATCGTGGACGCTCCCATCGCGGACGCCATCGTCGGCGCCGCCGATGCGCTCATCGCGGGCGAGCACCACGACCAGTTCCCGGTCGACACCTACCAGACCGGGTCGGGCACGAGCTCGAACATGAACATCAACGAGGTGCTCGCGACCCTGGCGACGCGTTCGCTCGGCTCGCCCGTGCACCCCAACGACCACGTCAACGCCTCGCAATCCTCCAACGACGTCTTCCCCACCTCGGTGCACGTCGCCGTCACCGGGGCGCTGCTGAGCGATCTGGTTCCCGCGCTCGAGCACCTGGCCGCCGCCCTGGAGGAGAAGGCCCGGCTGTGGGCGGGCGCGGTCAAGCCCGGGCGCACGCACCTCATGGACGCCACGCCGGTGACCCTCGGCCAGGAGTTCGGCGGCTACGCACGCCAGATCCGCCTGGGCGTCGAGCGCGTCCAATCCACCATCACCCGCGTGGCCGAGGTGCCGCTGGGCGGCACCGCCGTCGGAACCGGCATCAACACGCCCGCCGGCTTCTCGCAGAAGGTCATCGCGATCCTGGCCGAGTCCGCCGGACTTCCCATCACGGAGGCGAAGGACCACTTCGAGGCGCAGGGCGCGCGCGACGGGCTCGTGGAGGCATCCGGGGCGCTGCGGACCATCGCGGTCTCGCTCACCAAGATCTGCAACGACCTGCGCTGGATGGGCTCCGGGCCCAACACCGGGATCGCCGAGCTGCACATCCCCGACCTGCAGCCCGGGTCGTCGATCATGCCGGGCAAGGTCAACCCGGTCATCCCCGAGGCGGTCATCATGGTCGCCGCCCGGGTGGTCGGCAACGACGCGACCATCGCCTGGGCGGGTGCGACCGGCGCATTCGAGCTCAACGTCGCGATCCCGGTCATGGGCACCGCCCTGCTCGAGTCGATCCGACTGCTGGCCAACTCGAGCCGGGTGCTGGCCGACAAGACGGTCGCCGGGCTCGAGGCCAACCTCGACCGGGCCCGTGCGCTGGCGGAGTCCTCCCCATCGATCGTGACCCCGCTCAACAAGCTCATCGGCTACGAGAGCGCGGCCAAGATCGCCAAGCACTCGGTCGCGAAGGGCATGACGGTGCGCGAGGCGGCGGTCGACCTGGGGTTCGTCGAGCGCGGCGAGCTCACCGAGCAGCAGCTCGACGCGGCGCTCGACGTGCTCAGCATGACTCACCCGTCCTGACGGACGGCGAATGCCCTACCCGTCCTGACGGACAGGCGTAACGTGAGGGCGGTGCGCGTCCTCAGTTACAACCTCGAGAAGAACAAGGCGGCCGGTGAGCTCCTCGAACTCATCGACCGCCACGACCTCGATCTGCTGTGCCTGCAGGAGGTGGATGCCGCCGCTCTCCCCGGCGAGCTCGGCTCCATGCACCTGGTCGACCGCACGACCGCGAACCGCCTCGGGCTCGCCATCTACCACCGCAGCGACCGCTACACCGCCCGGCGCACCTCGGCGTTCGCACTCAAGAAGTCGCTGCACGACCGCATCGCCAAACCCGCCCACGAGCGTCTGCTCGCGACCCGCCTGGTGGACCGGGCGACCGACCACGAGCTCGTCGTGGCGTCCTTCCACGCCTCGCCCCTGACCGCCCTCAACTCGCTGCGCCGCGCGCAGATCGCCTCCGCTCACGAATGCCTGAGCGGCATCGGCCCCGGGCTGCCGCACCTCATGGTCGGCGACTACAACTACCCGCTTTTCCGCCGGGGTCTGGGGCGCAGCGTGACGAGAACCGGGCACGACCTGACCTTCAGCGACGGGCGCACCTACACGCGCTACAAGTTCCTGCGCGGCCACTTCGACTTCGCCACGTCGATGGGTATGGCCATCCAGTCGGTCGAGACCCTCCCCAAGGGCGGGTCCGACCACATGCCGATCCTGGTCACCGCGACCTACGGCAACCCGGTCCAGCCCGACCCGAGCCCGGCCAGCGCGACCGCGGCCCAGTAGCCCGCGAGCAGCGCGGGACCGAACGGGATGCGCGCCCCGCGCCCCGCGCGCACCAGCACGACGAGCGCCGCGACGCCCCCGATCAGGAAGGCGAGCACGGGCGCCGCCAGCGCGATGCCGGGTGCGGGCGAGGCCAGCCCGATGAATGCGGCGAGCTTCGCGTCGCCCATGCCGATGCCGCCCGCCAGCGCCATGACCCCGAGCGCCCCGCCGAAGGCGAGGGCGGCGACGAGGGGCACGAGCGCATCCCCCCTCGTGGCCCCGAGGACCGCGCCCGCGAGTCCGGTGCCCGGAGTTGCACTCAGCGCAACGCCCAACCCGGAGGCCACGAGCCCCACGACGATGCCCGGCACGGTCATGCGGTTGGGCAGCCGGTGCTCGCGCAGGTCGACGCGGGCGAGCTCGGGGGTCACGGCCGCGAGGCACACGCCCGCCAGTGTCGAGGGGTGCAGGCCGAGCACCGCGACAACGAGAGCCGCAAGCACCACCGCCACGAGATCGCGAGCCACCACGCGCGGACGCTACCGGTCTCGCGCGGGCCGGCGTCAGCGGCATCCACAGGTCGGAAATTCAGGAATGTTCCCTGCCGGTTCCGCCTGCACCCTGACTCCACGGCGGCCCCAGGCCGAAGTCTCCTGAGTTTCCCGCAGCGGCGGCGCACGGCCGCCCGGCGAACCAACGGCGCACGCGTTTGTGATCAGCGCGCGCCTACGAAAACGCGCGCTGACCACAAACGGCAGCGCCGACGCGGCGGGTCAGGCGGGCGGACCCTCCAGCAGCTCGGTCACGAGTGCGGCGATGGCCGAGCGCTCGGACCGGGTCAGGGTGATGTGCGCGAACAGCGGGTGCCCCTTGAGGCTCTCGATGACGGACGCGATGCCGTCGTGGCGGCCCACCCGCAGGTTGTCGCGCTGAGCGACATCGTGCGTGAGCACCACGCGCGAGTTCTGCCCGATGCGCGAGAGCACCGTGAGCAGCACGTTGCGCTCGAGCGACTGCGCCTCGTCGACGATCACGAAGGCGTCGTGCAGCGAGCGCCCGCGGATGTGCGTGAGCGGAAGGACCTCGAGGATGCCGCGCTCGACGACCTCCTCCAGCACGTTCTCGCTCACCAGGGCTCCGAGGGTGTCGAAGACCGCCTGGCCCCAGGGGTTCATCTTCTCGCCCTGGTCACCGGGCAGGTACCCGAGCTCCTGCCCGCCGACCGCGTACAGCGGCCGGAAGACCATGATCCTGCGGTGCTGCTGCCGCTCGAGCACCGCCTCCAGACCCGCGCACAGCGCCAGCGCGCTCTTACCGGTGCCGGCGCGCCCGCCGAGCGACACGATGCCGATCTCGGGGTCGAGCAGCAGGTCGATCGCGAGGCGCTGCTCGGCGCTGCGGCCGTGCAGGCCGAAGACGTCCCGGTCGCCGCGCACCACCTTGAGCTCGCCCTTCGCGACCACCCGGCCCAGGGCCGAACCGCGGTCCGAGTGGATGACGAGACTCGTGTTGACCGGGAGGTCCTGCACCAGCCGACTGGAGATGACCGCGTCGTCGTAGAGGTCGCTCATCTGCTCGGCCGACACGTCGATCTCGGCCAGCCCGGTGTAGCCCGAGTCGACAGCGAGCTCGGCGCGGTACTCCTCCGCGGCGAGGCCGACCGAGGCGGCCTTCACGCGAAGCGGCAGATCCTTGCTGACCACCACGACATCCAGGCCGTCGTTGGCCAGGTTCATGGCCACCGCGAGGATGCGCGAATCGTTGTCGCCCAGCTGCAGACCCGAGGGCAGCACGGCCGTGTTGGTGTGGTTGAGCTCGACCCGCAGGGAGCCGCCCGCGTCGCCCACCGCGATCGGGAAGTCGAGCCGCTCGTGCTCGACGCGCAGCTCGTCGAGGGTGCGCAGAGCCTTGCGCGCGAAGAACCCCAGGTCGGGGTCGTGGCGCTTGGATTCGAGCTCCTGCACCACCACCACGGGCAGAACGACCGCGTGCTCGGCGAACCGGAAGATCGCCGACGGGTCGCTCAGCAGCACCGAGGTGTCGAGCACATAGGTGCGCTCGACCTGCTTCTGCCGTTGCCTGGGCGCGGTACCGGATGCGGGTTTCGACGTGGGCTGAGGCACTGCTGCTCCATCCGTTGGACGGAACGGCCGGTGAACTCTCGCGGGGCGAACGTTGCGGCCGCTCCGATCGGGCGCCCTGCCCGATGACCCGAACGTAAGCCCGCGGTGTGGCGTGGCCGGGATCGACACGCCCCAAGTCCGCAGCCCCCGGCGGGCTCCGAGACGGGCGCTCAGACGGGCCCTGAGACGAGCGCTCAGGATGCCGCGCTGCGATACGCCAGGAACGCCGCCCGCAGCATGTCCAGAGTCTCGATCCCGGTGGAGGCGTGGGCGCTCAGCCGCAGGTGGCCGGCCCGGGTCGTGGCCGCGACGCCGTGATTGTGCAGCGACGCCGAGAGCACCGTGAGCCGGTCGGGCTCGGGTTCGAGCACGACGATGCCCGCGCGTTCCGCCGGCGCGCGCGGGGAGGTCACCGGGATGGCGAACTCGTCCGCGAGGTCGATGATCTGCGCGACCCGCTCCGCCATGCGGGCGTTCACGGCGGGCACGCCGACCCGCGCGAGCTCCTCGAGCGCCGCGGCCAGGCGCGCCTGCGCGACCGGGTCCGGGTTGCTCACCTGGAACTTGGCCGGCCCGCGCGTCGGCTCGGGCACCTCGTCCATCGGGGTGCCCTCGACGTCGGTGGCGTTGAACCCGGACCACACGGGCGTGAGGTGCTCGAGCGCGCGGTCGCTCAGGGCGAGGAACCCGGTGCCCCACCCGGCGCGCGGCCACTTCTGACCGCCCGCGACGACCACGTCCGCGAGCGCGTACGGGGCGTCGACCACGCCGAAGCCCTGCGTCGCGTCGACCACGAGCAGGCGGTCGCCGATGACCTGGCGAATGCCCTCCAGGTCCGCGAGATACCCGGTACGGAAGTCGACGAGGCTGAGCGCGACCGCGACGACCGAGGGCGGCAGACCCTGATCGAGGATGCCGCCCGGGCTCACCCGCCCGGATTCGGTCGTGAGCGGCACGGGTTCGAGCACCCCGAGGGCCTGCTGAGCGCGACGGGCGGCGAACGTGACACTCGGGAACTCCGCGGGCGAGTACGCGACACCGCCGGTGATGCCGAACATCACGTGCATGAGCCCCTGGCTGGTGTTGGGCTGGAAGACGATATGGGGGGGTGAGAACCCGGTGAGCGCCGCGACGGCGGCGCGAACGCGATCGTGCGGGGCGGGGCCGAGGACGGCATCCAGCGAACCGAATCGGGCGCGCGCGAGCAGGGGCAGAAGCGCCGCCTCCTCCTCGACGACCGCCGCGCCGACCGGGCCGAAGCGGGCGAAGTCGAGGTAGCCGGGCTCCTCGTCGAAGCGCGCCGCGTAGTCCTCGATCGAGAGCACGGTGCTCAGCGCCCCCAGCGCCTCTCACGGCTCGCGTAGTCGCGCAGCGCCCGCAGGAAGTCGACCTCGCGCAGGTCCGGCCCGAGCGCCTCGACGAAGTAGAACTCGCTGTGCGCGCTCTGCCAGAGCATGAAGTCGGACAGCCGCTGCTCGCCCGAGGTGCGGATGATGAGGTCGGGATCCGGCTGCCCCTGCGTGTAGAGGTGGTCGCCGATGAGCTCGGGGGTGAGGATCTCGGCCAGGTCGTCGATCGAGCCGCCGCCCTTGCCGTGGGCGCGCACGATGCTGCGCATGGCGTCCGCGATCTCACGTCGGCCTCCATAGCCGACCGCGAGATTGACGTGCAGGCCGGTGTTGCCCGCGGTGCGCGCCTCGGCGCCGCGCAGCACCTGCACGAGTTGCTCGGGGAGGGTCTCGGCCGTCCCGACGTGCTGGATGCGCCAGTCGGCCGCGCGTGAGAGGTCGTCGGCCAGGTCGGCGATGATCTCGAAGAGCTGCCCGAGCTCGGTCTCGGATCGACCGGAGAGGTTGTCGGCGGACAGCAGGTAGATGGTGACGACCCCGATGCCGAGTTCGTCGCACCAGCGGAGGAACTCGCGCATGCGCTCGGCGCCCGCGCGGTGGCCGTGCGCCTCGGTCTCGAGCGCCCGGTCACGGGCCCAGCGACGGTTGCCGTCGATGATCATGGCCACGTGCCGCGGCCGCGGCGCGTCGGCGAGCGCACGGCGCAGGCGCGCGGAGTAGAGACCATACAGAATCCCCGACCCCGGGAGGCGCCCGCGTTCACGCACGCGACAACGTTACCCGCCTCACAGGGAGGCCCCTGGCCGTGCGCCGTACTGTTTCCGTATGACCGCCGCGACCCAGCCGGATGCCGCCCCCACGCCTGCCGAGGATCCGGGCGCGGATCTGCCCAGCATCCCGCTGCTGCAGGATGCCGACGATCACGCCGCCCTGGAGCGCAAGCCGACCTGGCGCGGCTGGATCCACGCCGGGACGTTCCCGCTCGCGATCGCCGCCGGCATCGTGCTCATCGCGCTCTCGAACGGTGCGCCGGCCAAGATCGCCTCGGCGGTCTTCATGGCCAGTTCGCTCCTGCTGTTCGGCATCTCGGCCGTGTACCACCGGTTCAACTGGAAGCCCTCGACCAAGGCGGTTTTCCGGCGCCTGGATCACAGCAACATCTTCCTGCTCATCGCGGGCACCTACACCCCGCTCGCGGTGGACGCCCTGCCGTTCCCCAAGAACGCGATCCTGCTCTCCATCATCTGGAGCGGGGCGATCTTGGGGATCCTGTTCCGGGTGTTCTGGCTGCGGGCGCCGCGGTGGTCCTACGTCGTGCTGTACGTGCTGCTCGGGTGGGCGGCCATGATCTACATCGTCGATCTGGTCAACGCGAACGTGGCCACCATGGTGCTCGTTCTGGTCGGGGGCGTGGCCTACACGACGGGAGCGATGTTCTACGCGTTCAAGCGCCCCAACCCGGTGCCGGGGGTTTTCGGGTTCCACGAGCTCTTCCACTCGTGCACCGTCATCGCTTTCCTGTGCCACTGGACCGCGATCCTGCTGGTGGCACTGAACCCGATCGCCTAGCCCCGGTCCTCCTGGGCGGAGCCCTCGCCCTCCTGGGCGGGACTCTGGCCCTCCTGGGCAAGGCGCTCGCGGATCTCGGCGCGGTACGTCACGCGACGGATGCGGCGCACCATGTCGACGATGAGCAGCACCACCGCGACCGCGAGGGCGAACGTCACGACGAAGCCCCACACGCCCGGCGTCACCTGGTCGGCATCGGGGCCGCCACTCGGGCTCGGAACGGGCACGGCCGCCAGGATCCAGTGCACGGGGCGCCCTCCTCAGCCGGTTAGCCTGAGACCAGCGTAACCGGACGGAGGAGGCACGGTGAGCCAGGCACCCGCGCCGCGGCTGGAGTCCCGGTACGGGCGCACCCCGGTCCGCCGGGGACTCGCGCGGCTGCTGGCCGTCGCCGCCGGCGCCGGTGTGCTCGTGGTGGCGATCGCCTGGGCGATCTGGGTCGGTCTGCTCGGTCCGGCGGCGAGCCTCGAGTCGCGCACGACCGGATACGTCGTCGTGGACGACAGCACGGTCGAGGTGCGCTACGAGGTCACCGTGGATGCCGGCCGCACCGTCTCCTGCGCCGTCCAGGCCCTGAACTCGTCGTTCGAGACCGTGGGGTGGAGGATCGTCGAGCTCCCCGCATCCGAGCAGCGCACGCGCTCTCTCACGGAGGTCCTCCGCACGACCGAGCCGGCAGTGACCGGCTTGATCTACCGCTGCTGGCTGACCTAGGCTTGCGAAAAGGAGACCGGCCGGCGGCCGGTCTCTCCCGTTTGTTAGGAGCACCCATGTCCGACACCACCGGCACCACCTGGCTGACCCAGGAGTCCTTCGACCGCCTCAGCGCGGAGCTCGAGGAGCTGTCCGGCCCGGGACGCGCGGACATCGCCAAGAAGATCGAGGCGGCGCGCGAGGAGGGCGACCTCAAGGAGAACGGCGGATACCACGCGGCCAAGGACGAGCAGGGCAAGATGGAGGCCCGCATCCGTCAACTGACCGACCTGCTGCGCACCGCGACCGTGGGCGAGGCCCCGGAGAGCCGCGGCGTGGTCGAGGTCGGCACGGTCGTGACGGCCAAGATCGCCGGCGACTCCACGCGCTTCCTGCTGGGCAGCCGCGAGATCGCGGACGACGTCAGCGACATCGAGGTCTACCCGGCCACGAGCCCGCTCGGCCAGGCGATCCTCGGCCTGAAGGTGGGCGAGAAGGCCGGCTACACCGCGCCCTCCGGCAAGGAGATCTCGGTCGAGATCACCAAGGTCGAGACCTACCGCGGCTGAGCCGCGCGCCGCAGGAGCGGCGGCGCGCCAGACGACTCAGAAGTCGACCCGCGGCCGGTACCCCGCATCGCGCAGCTTCGTGAGCACGAGTTCGGCGTGCTCGGGTCCGCGCGTCTCGATGTGCAGCTCGAGTTCGACCTCGCTGATCTGCAGCCCGCTCCCGTGGCGGGTGTGCAGAACCTCGACCACGTTGGCGTTGGCCTCGGCCACGAGCTCGGCCGTGCGCGCGAGCTGGCCCGGTCGGTCGGGCAGCGGGATGCGCAGCCGCAGGTAGCGTTCGGACGCGATGAGACCGCGGCTGATGACGCGCTCGAGCAGCATGGGGTCGATGTTGCCGCCCGAGAGCACCACAACGGTTGGCCCGTCGACCGCGTACCGGCCGGCGAGCGCGGCGGCCACCCCGACGGCGCCGGCCGGCTCGACCACGAGCTTGGCGCGCTCGAGCAGCACGACCAGGGCCTGCGCGGTCTCGTCGTCGGACACCGTGACGATCTCGTCGACGGCGTCGCGCACGATGCCGAAGTTCAGATCGCCGGGCCGGCCGACCATGATGCCGTCCGCGATGGTCGCGGTGGTCGCGATCGACACCGGCTCGCCCGCCGCGATCGAGGGCGGGTAGGCCGCGGCGTTCTCGGCCTGCACGCCGATGACCCGCACCCGACGGCCCAGTTCGGGCTCGAGCTGGGCGAAGGTGGACGCGATCCCCGAGATGAGCCCGCCGCCCCCGATCGGCACGACGACGTTGGTCACGTCGGGAACCTGCTCCAGGATCTCGAGGGCGAGCGTGCCCTGACCGGCCACGATGTCCGCGTGATCGAAGGGCGGGATGAGGGTGGCGCCGGTGCGCTCGGCGAACTCGGCCGCCGCGCGCAGGGTCTCGTCGACCACGTGGCCGTGCAGCACGACCTCGGCGCCGTAGTTGCGGGTGGCCTGCAGCTTGGGCAGAGCAACGCCCAGCGGCATGAAGATCGTGGCCGCGATGCCCAGTTCGCGTGCGGCGAGCGCGACGCCCTGCGCGTGGTTGCCCGCGGAGGCGGCCACCACGCCGGCGGCGCGCTGCTCCGAGGAGAGCTGCGCGAGCAGGTTGTAGGCGCCGCGGATCTTGTACGACCCGGTGCGCTGCAGGTTCTCGGCCTTGAGGTAGACGTCCTGCCCGAGCAGTTCGCGCAGGAAGCGAGACTTCTCCATGGGCGTCGTGTCGACCACGGCGGACACCCGCTCGCGAGCGACGCGGATGTCGGCCAGCGTCGGCCCAGCGAGACCCGGTTTCGAGGGCGAGGGCTTCCTATTCGGCACGGACGCGTCCTCTCGTCGGGGGCACCACATCCGCCACCGTCGGGTGCGGGTTGGTGCGCCACTCGCCGCGCGCGATATAGCCGATCACCACGTTGAGCACCGCGGTGAGCGGCACAGCGAACAGGGCGCCCGCGATGCCGCCCACGAAGCCGCCGACCGCGACGGCCAGCACGATGGCGACCGGGTGGATCTTGACCGCGTGCCCGACCAGGAAGGGCTGCAGGACGTGCCCTTCGACCTGCTGCACCAGGATGACGATGCCCAGCATGACGAGCGCGGGCACCGGGCCGAGGTAGATGAGGGCGACGAAGACGGCGATGGCCCCGCTCAGCACCGCGCCGACCACCGGGATGAACGACGCGAGGAACACCAGGATCGCGATCGGGATGACGAGCGGGAACGGCGTGCCGACGACCATGCCGAGGATGAAGGCACCGAGGCCGATGAACACCGCGTCGACCGCGGCCACCAGAACCTGCACGGTCACGAACGAGGTGAGCGTGATCCATCCGGCCTCGCCCGCCCCGACGATGGCGGCGCGCGCGTTCTGCGGGAAGAGCTTGACGAACCACTGCCACATTCCGCGGCCGTCGATGAGGATGAAGACGGTCGTGAAGATCGCGATGAGCGCGCCCGCGACGACGTGGCCGAGGTCGGAGCCCACCTCGAGGGCCCCGGTGAGCAGCCATCCGGTGTCGGCGCCCAGGGTCTCGAGGATGGTGTCCAGGTCGAGGTAGCGGTCGATATCGGCGTCGGTCAGGTGCAGGGGCGAGGCGAGCAGATACTGCTTGAGCTCGTCGAGCTTGAGCGAGGTCTGCTGCAGCAGATCGGGAAGGCCCGCGCGCACCTGGAAGACCACGAGCGTCACGAGCCCGCCGACCACGACGACGAGCGCGACGAGACAGGTCACGACCGCGAGCCAGCGCGGGAACCGAAGGCGCTCCTGCAGCAGATGCGAGAACGGCACGAGAAGCGCCGAGAGCAGGATCGCGACGGCCACCGGGATGGCCACGAAGCGCAGCTGCACGATGAGGAAGCAGATGACGGCGACGAGCGCGATGACCACGAGCACCCGCCAGCCCCACGCGGCCGCGATGCGCATGCCGGGCGCCACCTTCTCGTCGACCTCGGCAGCGGTGAGCGGCGTGATCTTCTTCGCGCGGATCGCCATGCGCTCAAGTCTAGGGAGGCTCGGGGCGGCCGTCGGACGCCGCCCCTAAGGTCGAAGGGTGGTCGACAAGGTCTCCCCCGCCGCGGCGCGGCGCATCGCGCTGGCCGCCCAGGGGTTCGGGAGGCCGCGGTCGGCCGGTGCGGGTGGGTCCGGTTCGGGCGGGCTCGGTCCTGGCGCACCGGCCGTGGGCACGCGTCAGCTCAATCTCGCCCTGCGGCGGCTCGCGGTGCTGCAGCTCGACTCGGTCAACGTGCTCGAGCGCAGCCACTACCTCCCCCTCTTCGCGCGGCTCGGCTCCTACGACAAGACCATGCTCGACCGACTCACCTTCGCGCGGAGGGGACCGTATCGCGAGTACTGGGCGCACGAGGCCGCGCTCATCCCGGTCGAGGACTGGCCGCTCTTCCGGTTCCGGATGCGGGAGTACCGCGATTGGTACGCCGCGCACCCGGACGCCGAGTGGCACCACGCCGAGCCGCGCGTGCTCTCCCGGCTGCGCTCCGAGCTCGCGGCGAACGGCCCGATGCCCGCGAGCGCCTTCGAGCGCGAGGCCGAACGCGCCCGCGGTCCGTGGTGGGACTGGGATCACGTCAAGCGCGGGCTCGAGCGCATGTTCCGCCTGGGCGAGGTGGTCTCGGGCGGCCGCAAGAACTTCGAGCGCGTCTACGCGCTGCCCGAGCAGGTGCTGCCGGCCGATCTCATCGAGCACGAGGTGCCCGAGGGCGACGCCAAGTACGAGCTCATGCGCCGCGCCGCGATCGCGCACGGCATCGGCACCCTGAACGATCTCGCCGACTACTTTCGCATCAAGCCCACGCGCGCCAAGGACGCCCTGCAGCGACTCGTCGACGAGGGCGAGGTCCTGCCCGTCACGGTGCCGGGGTGGAACCGGCCCGCCTACCTGCACAAGGATGCGCGCATCCCCCGCCGCATGGAGACAGCGGCCCTGCTCTCCCCCTTCGATCCCGTCGTGTGGGAGCGCGACCGGGCGCTGCGCATGTTCGGGTTCCACTACCGCATCGAGATCTACACCCCCGCCCCGAAGCGCGTGTACGGGTACTACACGCTCCCGGTGCTCATCGACGACGCCCTCGTCGGGCGCATCGACCTCAAGAACGACCGCCAGGCGAAGGTGCTGCGCGTGCAGTCGGCGTGGCGCGAGGACGGCGCCGTCTTCGACGTCGAGCGCATCGTGCCGGTGCTGCACGAGATGGCGTCCTGGCAGGGCTGCGAGAGCATCGCGGTCGCGGATCGCGGCGACCTCGCCCGCGAACTGGCGGGTGCGCTCGGGGTCATCGCGGCATCCGGGGCCTGAGCCCGGGTCTGGACACGGCAGCGGCGCGCCCGTCAGAGTGAGGGGCATGACGCTCCGACGCACCCTCGCCGCGCCCGCCGCCATGCTTCTCGCGCTGGGCCTCGCGCTGGGCCTCGCCGCGTGCGGTCCGACCGCACCCCTGGAATCGCCCGAGCCCGTGGAGCCGACGCCCACCGACGTGCCCGTCGTGGAGCAGCCCGGCCCCGGCGAGCGGCCGGTCGCCGCGACCGACGCGACCTGCGATGACCTGACCAGCGCGGCAGAGCTCGACCCGATCTTCACGGTCCCCGTCGACCTGGCCCCGCCCACGCGCACCGCCGAGTACATCGGCGCGGCCATCGCCGACGAGTGGGCGATCCGGCAGGCCGGCGGCGTGGCGTGCGAGTGGAGCGACCCCGAGGGGATCACGACCTCGGAGGGCCGCTACCACGCGGGCATCCAGGTCTGGCTGCTGCCGGCATCCGGCCCGCAGTGGCAGGAGTTCTCGGACGCCGCCGGGGACGGCACCCTGCGCCGGTACGAGTGCAACGACTACGGCGGATGCGACCTCGACCAGTACTGGACCACCGGCTGGTGGCTGCGCATCAGCGCCTACAACATCGACGCGCTGGCGTCGCCGACGGCCGCGGCCCTGCGCACCCTCACCTCTCCGGTCTTCGAGGCGATCGCCGCGCGGGTCGGCGCCCTGCCCGAGCCCACGCCGCTGTGGGCGCCGCCCACCCCGGAGCTCGCCTTCGGCGGCGGCTGCACGGGTCCGATCACGGGCGCCCGGCTGGCCTCGGCCCTGGGCCTGAGCGGCACCCTCGCGGTCGAGGAGCTCGGCTACCCGCGCCCGGCATACGCCGCGACGCTCACGCTCGGCGGGTCCGACTGCCGCTGGGCGCGCGCGACCGACGGCTGGGACATCGCCTTCATCCAGGTACTGCCGGGCGGAGCCTGGGCCCAGGCCGAGGCGAAGGCGGCCATGCTCGCGGTCGGCGGCACGGTGCCCGAGCCCGCGGTTCCCGGCGTCCCGGCGGGCGGGACCGCTCTGTACCAGCACGTGGACTCCTGGGCCATGGATGTCGTGCTCGGCGGAACGTGGATCAAGATCGCGATCGGCAACGGTTCCGACACGGGCGGGATGTCATCCCCGGACGCGCTCGTCGCGATCGCGACCGAGATCGCGGCGGGGGCCTAACCAGCGAGCACGTTTGCGCCCGCCGAGCATGTTCCACGACGCTCGGTCGACGCGAACGTGCTCGGTGGCGGGCTACATCCGGGTCGCGTTGTTCCGCAGGCGCGCGATGCGGTCGGCCAGCGGCGGGTGCGTGCTGAACAGGCGCGAGAGGAAACCGGGCCGGTTCGGGTCGGCGATCCACAGGTGCGACATCGAGGTGTTGGTGCGCTTGACCGGCTGGGCGTGCGCCCCGAGCTTCTCCAGGGCACTGGCGAGCGCCTCCGGGTCGCGCGTGGTCAGCGAGCTCGTGGCGTCGGCCAGGTACTCGCGCTGCCGCGAGACCGCGGCCTGCACGACCGCGGCCACGATGGGCGCGAGCACGGCCGCGATCAGCCCGATCGCGATGACCACGAGGAAGGCCGGACCGCCCAGGTTGGAGTTGCGGCTGCGCCCGCCCCAGAAGATCATCCGGAAGATGATGTCGGCGATGAGGCCGATCGCGACCACGAGCCCGAAAACGATGAGCGAGACCCGGATGTCGTAGTTCTTGACGTGCCCCATCTCGTGCGCCATGACACCCGCGAGCTCGCGGTCGTCCATGATCTCGAGCAGACCGGTGGTCGCGGCCACCACGGCGTGCTCGGGGTCGCGGCCGGTGGCGAAGGCGTTGGGTGCCGGGTCGGTGATGATGTAGACGCGCGGGGTCGGCATCCCCTCGGTGATCGCGAGATTCTCGACGACGCGGTACAGCCGCGGGTGGTCTGCCTTCTGGATCTCGCGCGCGCCGGACAGCGCGAGGGTCTGCCGGGTGGCCATGAAGTACTGGAAGACCGCGTAGACGCCCGCGATCACGAAAACGATGATCGCGATCGACCAGTCGTTGAAGTACCAGGCCACGATGGCCCCGAGGCCGCCGATGACGACCAAGAAGATCGCGATGATGAACACGGTGTTGCGCTTGTTCCGGGCGATCGCGCTGTACATGAGGTGATTATCCCTGAGGGAGACGAAGAGCCCGCTGTGAGGCGGGCTCTTCGCGCGACGGGTAGGTCAGGACGGCGTCAGAACTGCACGCGCGGCGGCTCGGCGATGGCCGCCGGCTCGTCCACCTCGAAGAACTCGCGCTCCTTGAAGCCCAGGCTGCGCACGAACAGCGTGTTCGGGAAGACCTTGATCTTGGTGTTGAGCTCGCGGACACCGCCGTTGTAGAACCGGCGCGATGCCTGGATCTTGTCCTCGGTGTCGACCAGCTCGCCCTGCAGCTGCAGGTAGTTCTGGTTGGCCTGCAGCTGCGGGTAGGCCTCGGCCACCGCGAAGATGCTCTTGAGCGCCTGCTGCATCATGTTCTCGGCCTTGCCGGCCTCGGCGGGCGAACTCGCGTTGACGGTCGCGGCGCGCGCGGCGGTCACGTTCTCGAAGACCTGCTTCTCGTGTGCGGCGTAGCCCTTGACCGCTTCGATGAGGTTCGGGATGAGGTCGGCACGGCGCTTCATCTGGACGGTGATGTCGCTCCAGGCCTCATCGACCCGGACGTTGAGACGGACCAGGCCGTTGTACGTCGCCCACAGGTAGATGCCGATGATGACCACCAGCGCGACGATGACGAGGATGACGATCAGGAGTTCCATGCGCACATCATAGGGTGCGACGCGCTGAAATCACCCTCCTGAGCCAGTGGAACGAGGCCTTGGGCGTGCGCACCAGGGTGTCGAAGTCGACGTGCACGAGGCCGAATCGCTGCGTGTATCCGGCGGCCCACTCGAAGTTGTCCAGGATGGTCCAGACCAGGTATCCGCGCACGTCCGCGCCGGGGACCCCGCGCGCCGCGACCGCGATGTGCCGGGTCAGGTAGTCGATGCGCCGGGGGTCGTCGACCGCGCCCGAGGCGTCCACGGCATCCGGGAAGCTCGCTCCGCCCTCGGTGATGACGATGGGCGGGAGGCGCTCGCCGTAGCGCTCGACCAGGTCCTCGAGCACGACGCGCAGGTAGTCCGGCGCGACGGGCCAGCCGAACCCGGTCTGCTCGACGGGTCTCCCGTCGATCGGCGGCCAGTCGGTCAGGTGGAAGGGCGCGGAGTCCATGGCCTCCGAGATGCCGTCCGGGTTGCCGCTCCCGGGCGGGGGCGGTCCGGCGGCGATGCGGCTCGGGAAGTAGTAGTTGAGCCCGTAGAAATCCAGCGGCTGCGACATGAGCGCGAGGTCGCGGCGGCTGCTGCGCGACAGGATGCCGAGCACCGTCCCCAGCGCGCCCACACCGCGCGGCGGGGCCGGGTTCCGACCCAGGAGGACCGGGTCGGCGAACAGCCGGTTGTGCAGGAAGTCGAACAGGTCGGCGTAGGCGGCGTCGCGCCGGGAATCGGTCGCGGGAACGCTCGCGGTGTGCACATTGGTGATGCCGATGCGCCCCGCCACCGGGACCGCGCGCAGCGCCTGCACGGCGAGCCCGTGCCCGAGCAGCAGGTTGCGCGCGACGCGCGGGATGAGCAGCTCCGAGGCGAGGCCGGGGGCGTGCACATCGAGACCGTAGCCCTCGAGCGTGACGGTGCACGCCTCGTTGACGGTGACCCAGGCGTCCACCCGGTCGCCGAACGCCTCGCCCGCGGTGCGGGCGAACTCGCCGAAGCGCTCGGCCGTCTCACGGCGGCGCCATCCCCCGCGGCGCTCGAGCGGCAGCGGGGTGTCCCAGTGGAAGAGCGTGGCCATGGGTCTGATGCCCGCGGCCAGCAGTTCGTCGATGAGCCGGTCGTAGAACGCGATGCCCGCCGGGTTGGCGGGGCCCGTGCCGTCCGGGTGGATGCGGGGCCAGGCGATCGAGAACCGGTACGTGGAGACGCCCAAGTCGGCCATGAGGGCCACGTCCTCGCGGAACCGGTGGTAGTGATCGGTGGCGACCCGGGCATCCGAGCCGTCCAGGATGGTGCCGGGGCGCGCCACGAACTCGTCCCAGGTGGAGACCCCGCGGCCGTCCTCGTCGGCGGCGCCCTCGATCTGGAAGGCCGCGGCCGCGACGCCCAGCTCGAAGTCCGGGGGCAGCAGTGCGGCCAGTTCCTCCGGGGTCATCTCCCGAGCACCCGTTCCAGGTACGCGTTGCCGAAGACCCGGTCGGGGTCCAGACGGGTTCGCAGGGCGCGGAAGTCGTCGAAACGCGGGTAGCGCGTGGCGAGCTCCGCCGCATCCTGGAAGTGGATCTTGCCCCAGTGCGGCCGGCCGTCGTAGCTGCGCAGCAGCGCATCGACGGCGCGGAAGTACGGCAGGTGGTCCTTACGGAAGTACTGGTGCACCGCGATGTAGCCGGTCTCGCGCTGGTACGCGGTCGAGAGCCAGTTGTCGTCGGGCGCCGCGACGCGCACCTCGATCGGGAAGCCGATGTCCCAGCCCTGACGCTCGATGAGCCCGTGGATGTCGCGCAGGGCCTGCGGGACGGCGGCGCGCGGCAGTGCGTACTCGGACTCGCGGAAGCGCACGCGCCGGGGCGCGGTGAAGACCTCGTAGGAGCGGTCGGTGTATTCCCGGTCGCCGTAGACCTTTGTCGCGAACCGGTTGAGCGGGCGGACCGCCCGCGGGATGGCCATGCCCACGACCGAGAGCAGGCCGAGCGCGGTGTTGCCGAGCAGGCTCTCCTCGACCCAGTTGGCGATCGGACCGACCGGGTGCGCGCCGGCCTCGAGCGGCAGGCGCGTATTGGTCTTGGTCATGACCTTGTCGGTGTGCGGCCACCAGTAGAACTCGAAATGGTCGGCCTCGACGGCGCGCTGCTCGAAGGTGTCGAGCACGTCATCGAGCGGCTCCGGGTGCTCAACCGCCTTGAGCAGGAACGCGGGCACGCACTGCAGGGTGACCTCGACCACGATGCCGAGCGCGCCGAGGCCGAGCCGGGCCGCGGGCAGCAGTTCGGCGTTCTCGGTCTCGCTGATGGTGAGCACCTCGCCCGCGGCCGTGACGAGCGTGAGCCCGACGATCTGGGCGGCGAGCCCGCGGAAGCGCGCCCCGGTGCCGTGGGTGCCCGTGCTGGTCGCCCCGGCGATGGTCTGCCGGTCGATGTCGCCCATGTTCTCCAGTGCCAGCCCGTGCGGGTTCAGCAGCGCGGGCAACTGGTACAGGTTGGTGCCGGCGCCGAGGGTCACGCGGTGCGTCTCGTGGTCGACGTGCAGCAGCCCGTCGAGGGCGCCGATGTCGACCATGACGCCGATGGTCGCGGCGATGTCGGTGAAGCTGTGCCCCGCGCCGACGGCTTTGACGCCGAGGCCGCGCTCGCGGGCCGCGCGCACCACGGCGACCACCTCGTCGACGCTCGCCGGGCGGGCGCGGAACGCGGGGGTGGAGGACTCGACCCTGCCCCAGTTCTGCCAGGGGGTGACCGGGTCCACGAGGAGGTCGGGGTGGATCACAGGCTCCGCCGTCTCATAGATAGGCCTTTCCCTCGCCCCGGTAGGTGGGCAGTTCGGCGACGACCTGCCCGTCGCGCACGAGCGCGAGCGCGTTCAGGTGCTCGCTCAGCTCGCCCGCCTTGGTGTGACGCAGCCACACGCGATCGCCCACCCGCAGGTCGCGGGCGGCCTCCCCGGTCACCGGGGTCTGCACCTCGCCCGCCGCCTCGCGCGGCAGCATGCGCAGACCCGCGGGCCAGGCGAGTCGCGGCAGGCGATCGGATGCGGGCGGCCCCGACGCGATCCAGCCGCCCCCCAGCAGGGTCGCGATGCGATCCGTGGGACGGCGCACCACGTCGAGAGCGAAGGCGGCCGCGGGCGCCGGCGTGAAGGCCGTGTACCCGTCGAACAGGTGCGGACCGAAAAGCCCCGAGCCCGCGGCGATCTCGGTGACCGCCGGGTCGGCGTGCGTGGACTCGAGCGACCCGGTCCCTCCCCCGTTGACGAACTCCAGGTCGGCGACCTCGCGGATGCTCCGCACCGCCTCGCCGCGGCGCTCGCGCAGTTCGGCGGCCGAGGCGCGCTGCATGGCCTGCACAAGGGGTTTGCCCCGGTTGACCACGCCCGCGATCTGGGCCTCATAGGCCATGACCCCCACGAGCGCGAAGCCGGGGCGGCGGACGATCTCCTCGGCGAGGGCGCGGGCCTGCGCGGGCTCGTGGACGGGGCTGCGGCGCACTCCGAGGTGACCGAGCACGGGGGCGCGGTAGGAGGCATCGAGTTCGAGGCACACGCGGATCGGGGCGCGCCCGGCGGGGGCGACCACGGCATCCACCAGGTCGAGCTGGGCGGGGTCGTCGACCATGATCGTCACGCGCGCGGCGAGCCGCTCGTCGCGGGCGAGGGCCGCGAGCGCGGCGCGGTTCGCGCTCGGGTAGCCGACCACGACATCCTCGTGCCCGCCTCCAGCGTCGGAGGCCAGCCAGAGCGCCTCGGGGAGCGCATACGCCAGGATGCCGCGGTACCCGGGCAGGGCGAGCACGGCATCGAGCACCCCCCGCACGCGAACCGACTTGCTGGCCACCCGGATGGGCGTGCCCTGCGCCCGATCCTGCATGTCGAAGGCGTTGGCCGCGAGTGCCTCCGCGCTCAGGACGCCGACCGGGGCGTCGAGGTGCGCGGTTGCGGCCGTGAGCGCGCCCCAGTACCCGGCCGGGTCGTCGCGCCAGGGCGCGGACTCCGGCCGGGTCAGGGTCGTGGTCGAGGCGGTCATGCCGGGCTCGCTCCGGCTCACTGCACGCGGCGGATCGGCGCGATCGTGGCGGCGCCGAGGATCGCGATGAGGCCGGAGACCAGGAACAGCCCGGTGAACCCGCCCAGGTAGGCGACCACCCACGCGCCCAGCAGCGGCGCGACCGCCTGCGGCACCGCCGAGGCGATGTTCATGACACCCAAGTCCTTGCCGCGATCGGCCGGATCGGGCAGCACCTGGGTGGCGAGCGCCTGGTCGACCGAGAGGAAGGCCCCGTAGCCGAGGCCCAGCAGCGCGCCGGCGACGAGAGCGACCGAGAAGCTCGGGATGAGCGCGAGCATGATCGCCGCGATGGCCTGCAGGATCGCCGCGAACGTGACGAAGGGCTTGCGGCGGCCCAGGTAGTCGGACAGCCGCCCGCCCAGCAGCGAGGCGATGATCACGAAGATCATGTAGACCAGCGTCAGCAGCAGCAGGTTCTCCTCCGCCTCGCCCGCCGACATGTTCAGGTGGAACATCAGGAAGTACAGCAGCAGGGTCGTGCCGAGCGCGTTGCCCAGGTTGACCAGGATGCGGCTGGCGAGGGTCCAGGCGAAGTCGGGGTGCTTGACCGGGCTGACCCACATGCCGGCGACGATGGCCCGCAGGCTGAACGCGGGTCGCTGCGCCGTGGTGAGCACGGCCTCCTTGCTCACCAGGAGGAACGGCACGGCCAGCACGAGCAGCAGCACCGCCAGAGCGAGGTAGCCGAAGACCCGGCTCAGGATGAGCTCGGTCACCAGCAGCAGACCGAGGATCAGGCCGATGGCCTGCGGGGCGGAGATCCAGCCCGAGATGAACCCGCGCTGGCGCACCGGCACCTGGTCGGAGATGGTCGCGGTGAGTGCGGCCGTCATGACGCAGAATCCGGTGAGCGCGAGCGACCACCACACGCCGAGCCCCACGTAGCTGTTCTGCAGGCCGAGCACGACGAGCGAGACCGCGAACAGCAGCGCGCCGCCGAGGATCCACGGGCGACGACGACCGAAGCGCGAGGTGGTACGGTCCGAGAGCGCGCCGGTCAGCGGGTAGGCGATGAGCGCGCACACCCCGGCGATGCCGGAGATGATGCCGAAGGCGATGACCGACTGCTGCCAGTCGTCGCCCGTGCCGCGCACCTCGTCGACCTGAACGGGCAGCAGGAGCTGCACGGGGGCAAGCTGCGCCATCCAAATGCCGAGCCAGGCGGTCGCGAACGCGGCGATCCACAGCGCGGGGATCGCCTGCCGCGGCTCGGCGAAGACCGGGACGACCTCGGCATGGGGCTGCGGCGCCCCGGGCGCGGGCGCGTTCATGCGATCACCGCCGGGATGCGAGGCGCGCGTGCGAACGCGGAGATCGCGTCGGCCGCGTGGTCGATCGCGACCCCGGCGGCCGCGTCATCGCGGTCGGCGAGCCAGGCGAGCGTGAGGCCGTCGGTGAGGGTCACCATGAGCCGGGCGAGGTCGGGCACGGGAATGCTCCATTCGATGTTCAGGGAGGATGCGCCGGCCTCCAGCAGGTCGGCGACGAGTTCGTGGTAGCGGCGGTACTGCTCGGCCGGGAGGTCGGCGAGCTCGGGCGTGCGGAGGGCGTACTGGGTGAGTTCGAACATGGCCTGCTCGGCGCCCGGGTCGCTGCGCACGTGATCGAGGTAGCCGTTCAGCGCCCCGCGGATGGCGTCGCGCGGCGTCTCGGCCTGGGCGAGAAGCCCGCCGGCCGCGACGCCTTCGGCCGCGACGACGAGTTCGATGACGTCGCGCAGCAGCTCGTCGCGGGAGGCGACGGCGTAGTGGAAGCTGGCCAGCGGCATCCCCGCCTCGGCGACGATGGCGCGCGTGGTGGCGGCGGCGAGCCCGTCGCGGGCGATGACCGTGAGCGCGGCGCGGGCCAGTGCGGCGCGGCGCTCGGATGCGGGGATGCGCGGCATGCGGTGACCCCCTCCATCGCGGCGCTGCGGTGCGCCGGTCGGCGCAAGTGGGTCAAGCGTCCCAGACGAGCGCCCCAGTTCGCAAGGGGGAGGGCGGAATCGTGGCGCCCTCTTAGACCCGGCGCCACTCGGGTCCGGATGCCCGCTCGGACTCGGGGCGCTCCTCAGACCCGGGGCGCTCCCGGAGGGGGCAACTCGGCGAACAGGCCGCCGTACGCCCCCACGACGCCGAGCGCGATGAGGATGACGCCCGCGACGATCGGCACGATGGGCGGGCCCGGCTGCTTCTTGCGATCGCGCCCCAGGGGCGAACCGAAGAACTGATCGCGCAGATCGCGCAGGTAGTCGGAGATCTCTTCGCGGAAACGGATCGCCGCGGCGCCCGCCACGACCAGTACGAGCCCGGCCAGCAGCAGCATGACGTTGGGCAGATCGGTGTTTCCTACGAGCATCGTCGCTCCTCGGGTCGGCGGGCGGGGATTGCGGCGCGGGACCGCGGGCTCCGGGCAGGGGTGCGGAGGCGGTGCTCCCGCACTCGGCTCGGGGCGGTAGTTCTCCCACCGTATCCGGTGTCGAGCCCTGATCCTCGAGCCGCCTGAGCGCGCAGGATCGGCGACCTCCCTCGAAAGCGGATGGTTCTCAGCCGCTATCAGACGAGCACAGGAGACCGACCGAGAGCTGCTGGCCATCACCGTGCACGACCTCCGGCACACCGCGACAAGCCCCGCGATTAGCACCGGCGCGAACGTCAAGGCGGTGCAGCGGATGCTTGGACAGGCCTCAGCGGCGATGACTCTCGACGTCTACGCCGACCTGTTCGACGACAACCTCGATGCAGTGGCGAGGAGTCTAACCGTCGCGCGCGACCGGGCAGTCACGGGAGCCTAACCAATAACAGGGCCTGGAGGTGGGCCAGCCACCGACCAGGGGTACTCCCAGACCCGGGCCTCGTCTCCATCGATCATCACGCGCCACACATAATTGGCTCCCGGAGCGAGCGGAATTCCGCTTCCGAACTCAAACATCAAGTTGAGACGTGACCCGATGTGGTCCTTGATCGACGATGCCAACTGCACGGTTGGCTTCTCTGCAGTCACAACCTGTGCGATCCGAATAGGCTGAGCACCGGACGGGCCAGGCACCATTACAAGGGTCCCCGCCGGATCGACCAATGCGACCTCGACGGCGAACTCCGCGGGAGTCAGAACCGCGGGTAGCCAGATCTGCACCCAGAGGCTGAACCTCGATGTCAGCCCCGCACCCGGATCAAAACCCGAGACAGCAACGCCGCCGCCGACGATGTTGATCTTGCCCGTGGAATCGACGTTCCCGAAGTCAGCAAACGTAATCGCAACGGTGGCTTGCTCTGCGATCTGACTCACGCATAGACCGCCGCGCCGACCAGAACCCTGGTGCCGGCCTGTACGGTCGCCTGGGGCGCCTTGTTATCCACAATCGCACTAGGGAGCCCGGAGAAGAAGGCACGCCACGGGGCGTCCAGGCGAGCGCCGGAGTCAAGGTATTCGTCGAGAGCGACGGGCTCGTCGAGATAGAAGTTTGCGGCTTCCGCCGTCAACTCCCGCAGCTTCGCGAGCGTACCTGCCGCAGCCGTGAACCCTGCGATCTCATCGGAGTCGGCCCACCACGACCCATCCTCGCGATGGTAGGTCACACGAATCTGCCTCATGCGATCTCCTCCAGTTACAGCCACTTCAACGCCTCGTCTTCCGATAGCCCAACGTCTTTCACGAGCATCTTCCGCACAGCGCCAGGTGCGAGTGTCACTCCATCATGGTATGAGAACAGCACGTCCGGTAGCCCATCCCCTTTTAGGTGCCGGTGAGAACCGTTCTGCCGACTAATCGCGTACCCATGGCGCAAGAGAATCCGCAGCATCTCCGTCGCCTTCTTAGAAGGGAAAACAGCCACGTCAGCGCACGCATTCCCGAGCCGACGGCATGGCGCCGATGATAGCCCGGGATATAAGCGATTCCTGCGGGCAACAAGGGGCGTCCACAGGGCACTGGCGGGGGCTCCGCAGAACGGCCCCTTCGATCTTGCTCGCGAGGCCGTTATTCAAGGGCCTGAGGCCGTGCTCCCGCTGAGATTCGAACTCAGACTTCGGCGATTTTAAGTCGCCCGCCTCTGCCAATTGGGCTACGGGAGCCTGTTGACAGGGTACCCGGGTCGCCGTACCGGGCCGCTGGTTGCGATCAGTCGTCGCGCCGGCTTTCGAGCGCGGAGGCGACCGCTTCGAACTCTGCAAGCGCGGCCGAGAGGTCGTCGATGATCTCGCGAGCGATGACGGAGGGCTCGGGCAGATTGTCGAAGTCCTCGAGGGATTCGTCTTTCAGCCAGGTGATGTCGAGATTCGCCTTGTCTCGCGTGACGAGCTCGTCATAGGCGAACGAGCGCCAGCGCTCCGACTCGACTCGCTCATCACGAGGTCGCCCCGGCTTGTAGGCAGACACGAAGTCGGCGAGGTCGGCGTCCCGGATCGGGTTCTGCTTCAGGGTGAAGTGCTTGTTCGTCCGGAGGTCGTAGACCCAGGTCTTCGTCGTCCAGGGTGCATCCGGATTCGCGGGCTTCTTGTCGAAGAACAGAACGTTTGCCTTCACCCCGGTCGCGTACCAGATTCCGGTCGGCAGACGTAGGACGGTGTGCAGGTCGAAGTCCTGCAGCAGCCGGCGTCGGATCGCTTCACCGGCCCCGCCCTCGAACAGCACGTTGTCCGGCAGCACCACGGCGGCACGTCCGTTGACGTCGAGGATCGTCGCGATGTGCTGGATGAAGTTCAACTGCTTGTTCGAGGTGGAGACGGTGAAATCCTGCCGCTCGATCGCGAGACCGTCGCGAACTACCTTCCCGTCGGCACCCACGGTGGTGAGAGTCGACTTCGTACCGAACGGCGGGTTCGCGAGTACGACCGACCAACGGCCACCGGGGTCCGAGATCAGCGAGTCCCTCACCTCGATGAGCGAGTCGCCACCCGCTGTCCCGATGCCGTGCAGCAAGAGGTTCATCGCCGCGAGGCGGGCCGTGCCGTCGTGCAGTTCGAAGCCGTGGACCAGGCCGTTCTGAAGATGGTCTCGCTCGGTCGGCATCATCTCCTCCGAGCCGCGGGCCACGTAGTCGTGCGCCTTGAGCAGGAACCCGCCCGTGCCGCAGGCTGGGTCGACGATGGTGTCGTCGATGGTCGGCTGCACGCAATCGACCATCGCCTGCACGATCACGCGCGGGGTGAAGTATTGCCCGGCGCCGGAGCCCTGATCGCTCGCGCCCTTGGAGAGGATCTCCTCATAGGCGTCGCCCATCAGGTCGGTGCCCGCGGCGGACCAGTGCTCCTTGCCGATGAGGTCTGCGATGAGGCGTCGGAGCTTCGCCGGGTCCTGGATGCGGTTCTGCGCCTTCCGAAAGATCGTGCCGACGACCCCGGGCTGGCTGGCGAGCCCGCGGAGCATGTCCGAGTAGAGATCCTCCAGCTCGGCGCCCTGCGCCGCTACGAGCAGCGACCAATCATACTCCTCCGGCACGATCCGTTCTGGGCGAAGCTGACGGGTCGCTCGCTCGTGCGCCATCTTCAGGAACAGCAGGTAAGTGAGCTGCTCGGTGTAGTCGACGACACCGACCCCGTCATCGCGGAGGACGTCGCGGTAGCCCATGAGCTTGTCGACGAGGCGACGGACGTCAGTCACGGCTTGAGCCTACCGGCGGTGGCGCGAGGCGCTCACAGTCTGAAACACTTATATTCGTTGCATGCGTCTCACCCAGCGAAGCGACGAAGCGCTGAGCAGGCTTGCCCGTGACGTGCGCACCGAACGCCTCAGGCGCCGTGGAAGCATCCACCGCTGCGTGGCCTGCGGCCAGGAGTTCGTCGCCCGTGCGGGTGCCCGTACCTGCTCAACCACCTGCCGGGTGCGCGCGATGCGCGCCCGGACCGCGATGAATCAGAAGGGAACTCGGATGATCGGCATCGGTTACGAGGGATTGACCGTCGGGCGTCTGATCGAATGTCTCCTCGCCGAGGGGGTCGATGTCCTCGTCGATGTCAGGCTGAATGCGATCTCCCGCAAGGCCGGCTTCTCGAAACGCGCCCTCTCTGCCGCCCTCGCCAACGCTGGTATCGAGTACATCCACGACCCGCAGCTCGGAAATCCGAAGGACAACCGTGCCGGCTACTCGGAGGTCGGAACCAATGCCGGCATCGCGGCCCGCGATCGATTCCGTGAGATCCTCGGCGCGGACGAAGGCTCGGACGCAGTCAACCGGCTCGCTCGCTGTCTCGACGACCACACAGTTGCCGTGCTCTGCTTCGAGGCCGACGAGCGCAACTGCCATCGCGAGCAGGTCATCGGAGCCGTGCTCGAGGCGCGGAAGTCACCCGCCTATGTCTAGATCGAACAGGCTCACCGCACTCGCCACGGCCTCCGGCGGGTAGTAGACCCCGAGCACACTGAAGCTCCCCCGTTTTCGAGCATCCTCGAAGTTCCCCATGAAGAACGACGTCTGCCTGCCGGGCGCGAACATCCGTGCGTGAAACCTCTCTTCGATCGAGGTTCTGACCACCTCATCGGAGTCGCGATGCATGCGACCCTGGAGCGCGGTGAGCTCCCAGTCGAGCACCTGACCGGTGTGACCGGGACAACTGTCGGCATCGCAGCGGTATTCGTATCGAACGACGAACCTCGGCGGCTTGAGCTCCGGCGGCGTTTGTGCCGCGTCGCCGAACAGGTCGAGAGGCGCCAAATTCGCGGCCGCCGCGATCCGCACCTTCTGAGCGTCCGACCACCCCGCGAACGACTCGATCACCACCCGGTTCAGAGACCGCACTGCGACCATCCCGAGCGAGGGCGCGTCATGGTGATCCGAGCCCGCCGCGCTCAGGACGCATGTAGATGTCCGCGGCACCCTGCTCATGATCGGCTGGCGATCCTTCCAATCGTCGAGGTGCCCGACGATCTTGATCGTGTCGATGTCGGGGCGGAAGCTCTCCGGGCGCGTGTCCTTGGTTTCGCGGCGCACCTCGAGATCGATCAGGTCGAACTTCCTGAACTGCTGCTCGACGCCCATCCATCTGAAAGGCAGCGGGTACAGCCGAATCCAGTCCGCGCGCCCTTTGTCGACCCGGATGCCTGCAACGCACACGGTGTCGCCGTACTTCGCCGAGGGCTGGGGCGACGCCTTCACCGTGATGAGCACCCGGGCCGTTTCGGAACGAACCTGCATGGCGCTCACGATATTCTCCGCCACCGACGTCGGTCGATCGAACGAAGACCGGTCCGCCCAGGGTCGCCGTCGACTATGCGGCGGATTGAGCGCTACCCGTCAGGTCGCCGCGGAACGCAGCGGAGAGGAGCGAGCGGCGGAGGGCGGTCACGCGACTGGATTGCAGCGAAGCAAGTGCTTCCAGCCTTCGGACCTCGTCAGAAATTACCCGGAACTCGTCAACGGCGGCGTCCTGCTGGTCGGGAGACGCGTGACGGAGACGAACCTTCAGAAGTGATGACTGCGAGATGTTTCGCATTGAGTCCTTCGTGCCAGTGGCAAGGCGCGACATCTGACGCCGGGCTGATGGGGTCTGGAGAGAGCGCCACAACCATTCGGTGGACACCCCGGGCTTGGGCGAAACGCGAAGGCTTTTGTCGCTGAGCAACAGCATCGGGCGGACCTCACCAACCATGACAGAGGCTCCGACGAGTCCCTCGGTGTTCGCGCGGCTAACAAGGAGGTCACCCTCCGTGATCTCGAATCGCGGATCCGCACGACCGGCATCAACGGCCTTGTTCTCGCCTGGGTCGAACTCGCCCCAGGTCATGGCGCTCACCTTGATGATCCCCCACTCGCCATCAGCAGCGCGTCTTCCGAAAGTCGCGAACGACTTGCCGGCTGTGATCCCATCCACCAAGTCAAAGAGCGGAACACCGTCGCTGCCCACGCCGAAACCACTGGTTAGCGCGCTCTGCAGGAGAGCGGCGGCCTTGGACTTTGAAGCGATGAGCGAGGAAGAGGCTGCGGCGAGGCGGGAGAGGTGGTCCTCGAGGATCGCGACGATTCGGCGCTGCTCGTCGAGGGGCGGGACTGGAATTCTCGCGCCGCGGACCTCCCTGTCCAACACTGCTGGGTAGGACACCCCCTTCTGCAACGGCAGAACCTGGTCAAGCAAGAGGGGCGACGACGCGAAATGGAACAAGTAGCGCGGATCGAGGTCAGACGTCGGGCGAAGCACACAGAAGCCTGTCGAAGCGAACTCATTGTCGAGGGAGTCGTCGATGTACGCGATGCGTTCCAGATAGGGGCGGACAGTTGAGAAAACGGTGTCACCCGCGCGGATCGGCTGACGACACCTGGACGGCGCAGCCGCTGACTCAACCGGGTCTGCACTCGTCACGACGTGACGTTCCCCATCAATGCCGCTGATCTCCAGGTACCGGATCGACTGCCGTCCGGTCGTGACCGGGTTGACCTTCTTGGGTGCCTTAGTGACCTCTGCGAGCGTCGCTGCTGACCACCCGGCCGGCAACCCGCTCACGCGGTCAGCCTCTCGTTCAGCTCCGCGAGCACCTGGCCCGCCCGGTCACCGAAAGCCCCGACGATCCCATCGACGCCACCACGCTCGGCGAAGGGGCTGTTGTCGAGGTCGGCGTCGGTGATGCCGGCGGACTTCGTGATGACCTCGACGATCGTGTCCAGCCACCACCGCTGCTCGGGGGTGAAGTTGGCGCCGGCGGCCTCCTGCTGATGCAGCCACTCCGCGTAGCGGGTGTGCACCTGGTCCGCGTAGGGCACCAACTCGGCGTCGACCCCCAGAGTGAAGCGCAGCAGCGACACCAGGTTCGTGAGGGTCTTGGTCGCCGGCCCCTTCACCTTGGATGCTTCCACCGCCTCGTAAGCGGCCCAGAGCAGCTCAGGCGTCCAGTTGTGGGGCGGCCGCGCGACGCGGTCGGCGAGCTCCTTGATGTCGACGAACGTGACATGGCCATGCGCCTGCTGAATGACCTGGATCGCGGTGATCTCGTCGCGGTGGTCGGCGAGGTACTGGGCCCAGGACTCGACGATCGAACGAGCACGTCCGGGGTCGACCACGCCGTGAGCGTCGAGCAGCACATCCACCGACACCTCATCGACGATCTGGTCGCGCGCCCTCCGCAACTCCAGGATCCGATCACGGAGCACCGGGTTCGCCGCGAGCGGTTTCACCGCGTCTTCGAGGAGCGTCCTAACCACCTCGGCAGCGTCCGATCCCGGTGCGGCGTCGATCGCCCTCGCCTGCTCATCCGGATCAACCGCGTCGACCAGCCCGCGAATGATCCGACGCAACGGGATCGCAACGCCACCCGCCTCGGGAGGGGAAGGGATGTCGTCGAGCTCACGCCGCTCGTCCGCCGTGATCTGCCTCCCCAGGGCGGCGAGCCGCGATGCGAGCGTTGCCACCTCGTCCTCGGCGATGGTCAGGTTCGCGACCTTCTCGAGCAACCGCTCCAGAGAGATGCCGCGCTCGGCCGCGCGGTTCAGCGGGGGCTCGACGAAGGCGTGCTCGGTGACGCCGACCGCGTCGACGATCACGAACCGGGTCTTGGTCGACGAGTCCGGAGTCACCGCCTGAAAGTCCGCGTCGGCGATCGTCCGGGCGCCGCGGCCCTTCATCTGCTCGAAGTACTGAGCACTGCGAACATCGCGCATGAAGAACACGCACTCGAGCGGCTTCACATCCGTGCCGGTCGCGATCATGTCGACGGTCACCGCGACGCGGAGCGTCGGCGACTGCCTGAACACCTGAAGCTGCGTCTTCGCGTCCTTCGCGGTGTAGGTGATCTTCGCGGCGAAGTCATTCCCCTTGCCGAAGACCTGGCGCACCTGGCGCACGATCTCCTCGGCGTGCGCGTCATCCTTCGCGAAGATCAGGGTCTTCGGCACCACCGAGCGACCGGGGAAGATCTCGGTGAAGAGGCGGTCGCGGAAGGTCTCCAGCACGAGACGGATCTGACTCGTCGAGGTGACCGCCCGGTCGAGTTGCCCCGGCGCGTAGTCGACGTCGTCCGCGAGCGCCATGAGGCGCTGGGCTCGGGTGCGCCGGTCGACGACCGGGACGATCGTGCCCGCCTCGATCCGAGAGCCCTGCGCGGTGATCTCGGTGGCGATCCGGTAGATGTCGAAGTCGACGTTCACCCCGTCGGCGACCGACTGCGGGTAGGTGTACTCGGACACGAGGTTCTGCTGGAAGTAGGCGAATGTCTGCTTGCCCGGAGTCGCGGTCAACCCGACGACGTGGGCGTCGAAGTAGTCGAGAACGCCGCGCCAGACGCCGTAGATCGAGCGATGAGCCTCGTCGACGATCACCAGGTCGAACGCCTCTGGCGGCAAGTCTGGGTTGTACTCGACGGTGACCGGCTGGTCGGGCGTGAAGTCGTCGACCCCGGGATCGTCCTCGGTCGAAACCTCTTGGCCGCGGAGCACCGAGTACACGCGCTGGATCGTCGAGATCAGCACACTGGTGCTGTTGCTCAGTCCGGCTCGGGTGAGCTTGTCGACACCGTAGACCTCGGTGAAGCGGCGGCCGTCATCGGGAAGCTGATAGTTCGAGAACTCGCCGAGGGTCTGATCACCCAGATTGTTCCGGTCGACGAGGAAGAGCACCCGCTTGAAGCCCCCGTACTTCAGCAGCCGGTACGCGCTGGTGATCGCGGTGTAGGTCTTGCCCGCACCGGTCGCCATCTGGATCAGAGAGCGGTCGTAGTGCTGCGCACTCAGGCTCTGTTCCAGCCCCGTGACCGCTTCAATCTGAGCCGGGCGAAGACCCTCGGTAATGAGTGGCGGCATGAGCTGGATGGCTGCCCGCCAGGTCGGCCACGGCGGAGTCCGATGGAAGTCCGCCACGATCCTGGCGAGCGACTCCGGCCTCGGAAAGTGGAAGAGCTTCCGCGAGCGCGGGTCCGGGTCGTACCCGTTCGTGAAGTAGGTCTCTGCGCCGTTCGCCTCGAAGACGAACGGGAGGCGATCCTTGATCAGCTCGGCACGCGTCTGGTCTGCCTCGGGAAGCCCCGTGGCATACATCGCGGACTGCCACTCGACCCCGGCGAGCGGGGTTCCCTCCTTCTTCGCCTCGATCACGCCGACCACGCGACGGTCGACATACAGGATGTAGTCCGCCTCGCCGTGACCGGGAGCCATGACCTTCTCATAGAGGGCGACGCCCTGCCCCGCGAAGAGGTTGAGGTCCTGTTTGCGCCTGACGACGACCCAACCGGCTCGCTCGAGTTGGTCGTCGATCCGGGCGCGGGCACGCTGCTCGGGAAGCAGCGCATCACTCGACTCCGCGACCACGCTCCTACCGTAGCGAGGTAGCCGGGCGCTCAGCCCTTGGGCCGGGCGGCGAACTCCACGAACGCGGCGCGCGGGGCCTCGCGCGAGGCGATGCCGACCAGGTCGCGGCGGGTGAGGAAGTTGATGATCCACTCGCCGAAGACCCGGATCTTGCGCTCCCACATGGGCATCGCGAGCCCGTGGTAGCCGCGGTGCATGATCCAGGCGATGAAGCCCTTGATCGCGAGCGGGCCGCTCTGGAAGACGCCCTCGTACAGGCCGATCCCGGCGACCGCGCCCAGGTTGCGGTGCGAGTACTCGCGGGTGCGCTCGTCGCGAAGGACCGCCACGATGTTCTTGGCCAGCAGCTTTCCCTGACGCACCGCGTGCTGCGCGTTCGGGACCGTGAAGCCCTGCACGCCCTGCCCGTCGATGAGATCCGGCACCGCGCACACGTCGCCGGCGCCCCACGCGTCATCGACGACGCCGTTGTCGTCGATGACGCGCAGGTCGGCCTGCACGCGAAGCCGCCCGCGCTCCTCCACCGGGAGGTCGGTGTTGCGCAGGACCGGGTTCGCCATGACGCCCGCCGTCCAGATGACCAGGTCGGCCTCGAAGTTGTCGCCCGTCGACAGCTCGATCTTGCCGTCCACCGCGCTCGCGAGCTGCGTGTCGAGGTGCACGATCGCGTCGCGCTGCTCCAGGTTGCGCACCACCCAGCGCGCGGTGCGCTCGGAGACCTCGGGCATGATGCGGCCCATCGCCTCCACCAGGTGGAAGCGCGTGTCCGCCATCGTGAGCTGGGGGTACTGCCCGACCAGCGCGCTCGCGAAGCTGCGCAGCTCGCCGAACACCTCGACGCCCGCGAACCCGCCGCCCACCACGACGGTGGTCAGCAGCCGATCGCGCTCGGGCCCCGCCGGGAGGTTCGACGCCTTCGCGAAGTTGTCGGTCATCCGGTCGCGGATGGCGACGGCCTCCTCGATGTTCTTGAGGCCGATCGCCTGATCGGCCACCCCGGGGATCGGGAAGGTGCGCGACACCGCGCCTGCGGTCACCACGATCTGGTCGTACTCGAAGTCCCACGGCTCGCCCACGGCGGGAGTGATGGTGGCCTGGCGGTCGGCGTGCCGGATCTCCGAGACGCGTGCCGTCACCACCTTGGTGCGCTTGAGGTGTCGGCGGTGGTTCACCAGTGCGTGACGCGGGTCCATCGACCCCGCCGCGACCTCCGGCAGGAACGGTTGATAGGTC
This sequence comes from Microbacteriaceae bacterium, assembly GCA_019638805.1. Taxonomy (GTDB): domain Bacteria; phylum Actinomycetota; class Actinomycetes; order Actinomycetales; family Microbacteriaceae; genus JBDSKH01. The sequence continues at coordinate 595,851 of JAHBTA010000002.1, forward strand.
ATGTAGGGCAGGGGGTCGACCATCGTGACCTCGGCCTCGCGGCGGCCGAGCCACTTCTCGAGCCGCTTGGCCGTGTAGAAGCCGGCGTATCCGCCGCCGACGATCAGGATCCTACGCACGATGGGACGTCTCCTCGCTGGGGAAAAACCGACTCCAATCTACCGCGCCCGGCGACGGCTCCCGTACGCGCGCACCGCGCCCGTGACCATGCCCCCGGCGACGAACGCCAGCATCCCCACGACGAGCGCCGGAAGACCCACGAGCTGGAGCGTCGTGATCGACGGAAGCAGCGTGCCGGTGGGGTCCGGGAAGCCGGGCTCGGCGTCCGGAACCGGCTCCGGCAGAGCGACCGTCGTCGGCGACGGGGTCGCCTCCGCGCGCCGGTTGAGCCGGATCCACTCCGCCAGGTCGCCCACCGGGTTCGCGTCGACGAGGGCGACATCCGCGGTCACGGCGGCCGCGGCATCCACCAGGCCGTACCCGTAGGTGAAGTCCGCGCCCGAGGGCCCGCGATCGTGCGCCGTGCGGATGATGCGGTTGATGACGTTCGCCGCGTCGAGGTCGGGATGCGCGGCCCGCACGAGCGCGACGATTCCGGCCACGATGGGGGTCGCCCCGCTCGTGCCCGACCAGGTCACGTACTGCCCGCCCGGGATGACCCCCACGAGCTGCTCGCTGGGCGCGGCCACCCCGATCGTGATGCCCTGGCTCGACGCGTCGAAGCTCGCGGCGCCCGAGCGGTCCACACCCGAGACAGTCAGGACGCCCGGCATGGTCGCGGGGGCGCCCACCTCGGTCGTGCCGCTGGCCCGGTTGCCCGCCGCCGCGACGACGACCACGTCGTGCTCCATGGCATAGAGGAAGGCGTCGTCCCAGGACTCGGGCCAGTCCAGGGTGTTGCGCGTGAGCGACATGTTGATGACGTCGGCGCCGTTGTCGACCGCCCAGCGCACCGCCTCGGCGATCTGCGTGTCCGAGTCGTCGTCGCCCTCGCCGAAGCCGATCGAGAGCGAGAGCAGCGACGCCTCCGGCGCGGCGCCCAGGATGCCGGAGCCCGCCCCCGTGCCGCGTCCGGCTGCCAGCGCCGCGACCATCGTCGCGTGCTCGGAGGACTGCCGGCCCACGGGCTTCTGCCCGTTCGCGTAGCCCAGACCGGAGAAGTCGGCGCCGCCGATCACGGCGCCGGCCAGGTCGCGCACGCCCGAGTCGATGCCGGTGTCGATGATCGCGATGACCACGCCCTCGCCGCGCGTCGTCGCCCAGGCGTCGCGTATGCCGTAGTCGTCGAGCCAGTACTCGGCGTCGCGGACGGCGTCGGCGGGGGCGAGCCCGGTGGTGAGGGCGGTGGGCGCCGGGATCGAAACCGGGTGCGCCGGGATCGCGGGCGGGGGTGCTGGAATCGCGGGGACGGCGGCGACGGCGGGCGGCATCCCCAGCAGGGCGACCGCGAGCACCGCGACCGCCGCGCCCGCCGCCGTGTCTGCCCGGGTCAGACGCATTCGCAGCGCTCCGGCGACCAGGACGCCCGCGCGAGCGCGCGATCGCCGATCGGGTTCACCCCCGGGCCGGCCGCGAGGGCGTGCGCCACCAGTGCGTGCAGGCATTTGACCCGGTCGGGCATCCCACCCGCCGAGTACCCGGCGATCTCGGGCACCGCCAGGATGCCCTCCCGGTCGGCCAGGTAGCTCTCGTGCGCCGCGCGGTAGGCGGCGGCCAGCTCCGGGTCGTCGAGCTCGCCGGCCAGCTCGGCCATGACCCCGGTCGCCTCCAGCGTCGAGAGGGATGCCGTGGCGGCCGGGTGCGACAGGTAATAGAGAGTGGGGAAGGGCGTGCCATCCGGAAGGCGGGGGCTCGTCGCGACCACAGTCGGACGGCCGCATGCGCAGCGCGCCGCGATGCCGATGACCCCGCGCGCCGGGCGCCCGAGCTGACGGGAGACCTCGGCGATATCCTCCTCGGTCGGCGGCTCGAAGGGCGGGCGGGTCATGGCCTGCTCACCGCCCGTGCCGCCGCGCCCGCCACCGCGCTCATTGCTGCTCGGGCGAGTCGAGTTGCTGCGGGCTCTCCAGCTGCTCGGGGGGTGCCGTGGTCAGACCGGCGGTGAAAGTGCTCGCCAGGAGGCCGCCGAGCCAGTCGGTCTGCGTCGTCTGGATCTGATCGCTGATCGGCAGTTCGCCCGAACCCCCGGACTCCCCCGCGCTGCCCACGATGAGGTACGAGATGTCGCCGGGCATGACGTAGTAGAGCCGCTCGCGCGCCTGCGCCTGGATGTAGGCCGGGTCGGACCAGCGCGCGACCTGCGCGTTCAAGTCGTCCACGGCATCCTGCGCGTCGGCGAGCGACTGCTCGAGCTGGGCGATCTGCTGGCGCTGCTCGATGAGGGTCTTGAGCGGTGCGGCGAGCACGAGCAGGGCGGCCACCACGAGCGCGAGCATCGACAGCGCGAACCCCGAGAGCCGGAAGTTGCGCAGCCACTCCGCCGGGCGGGACTCCGCGGGGCGCGACTCCGCGGTGCGCTCACGAACCATGCGACCAGGGTACGTGGCGGCGCCTGGTCAGCCCGTGAACCTCGGGAAGGCGGCACGGCCCGCGTAGCTCGCGGCGTCGCCCAGCTCCTCCTCGATGCGCAGCAGCTGGTTGTACTTGGCGACCCGGTCCGATCGCGCGGGGGCGCCGGTCTTGATCTGCCCGGAGTCGGTCGCCACCGCGAGGTCGGCGATCGTGGTGTCCTCGGTCTCACCGGATCGGTGGCTGATGATCGCGGTGTAGCCGGCGCGCTGGGCCATGGCCACGGCATCCAGGGTCTCGGTCAGCGTGCCGATCTGGTTGACCTTGACCAGAATCGAGTTGGCGACGCCCAGGTCGATGCCCTTGCGCAGGCGTACCGGGTTGGTGACGAACAGGTCGTCGCCGACGATCTGCACCTTGTCGCCGAGCGCCTGCGTGAGGTGCGCGTATCCGTCCCAGTCGTCCTCGGCGAGCGGGTCCTCGATGGTGGCGAGCGGGTAGTCCTTGACCAGATCCACCCAGAACTTCGTGAGCTCCTCGCCGGTGTACTGCTTCTTCTCGAAGGCGTACTTCCCGTCGGCGAAGAACTCGGTCGCGGCGACGTCGAGGCCGAGCGCGAAGTCCTTGCCCGGCGTGAATCCGGCCGTCTCGATGGCCTTCACGATGAAGTCCAGTGCCGCGCGAGCACCCGGCAGCTCGGGCGCGAAGCCGCCCTCATCGCCCAGCCCGGTGTTCTGGCCCGCCTTCTTGAGCTCGCCCTTGAGCGCGTGGTACACCTCGGCACCCCAGCGCAGGGCGTCGGCGAACGTCTCGGCGCCGATGGGCAGGACCATGAACTCCTGGATGTCGAGCTCGGTGTCGGCGTGCGCGCCCCCGTTGATGATGTTCATGAGCGGCACCGGGAGGGTGTGCGCGTTCGGGCCGCCCAGGTAGCGGAACAGCGGCAGATCGGCCGAGTCGGCGGCGGCCTTCGCGACCGCGAGGCTCACGCCCAGGATCGCGTTCGCGCCGATCTTGCTCTTGTTGTCGGTTCCGTCGGCGGCGATCAACTCGGCGTCGACGAGGCGCTGGTCGGCGGCGTCGAAGTCCTCGATGGCGGGGCCGAGCACGTCGAGCACGCCGGCCACCGCCTTCTGCACGCCCTTGCCGCCGTAGCGGCCCTTGTCGCCGTCGCGCAGCTCGTACGCCTCGAACGCACCCGTGCTGGCGCCCGACGGGACGGCGGCGCGGGAGACCGTGCCGTCCTCCAGCAGTACCTCCACCTCGACGGTGGGGTTGCCGCGCGAATCGAGGATCTCGCGGGCTCCGACGGCTTCGATGGCAGACATGTTCGCTCCTTGTCGAGGGACGGTGTGATGGTGTCGTGCGACGTTGGCGACGCAGTCAGCCTAGCGAGCGCAGCTCGAGGCTCTCGCGCGTGGTGCCGGCGTCGACGAGAGCGAAGCGCGTGAAACCTTCCGCGGCGAGCGCGTCGAGCGCTGGCTTGAGGTTCTTCGGCCGCCTGACCAGGCGCACGCGGGACCCCTCGGCGATCAACCCGCGCTGGATGACGAGCAGCGCCGCCTGCGGAGCATCCGCCTCGTAGACGAGGGCGACCGATTCGCCGGCCCCGGCATCCTCGAGCTCGACCAGCTCGACGAGCCGCTCGAAGCCGAGCGAGAACCCGGTGGCGGGGACATCGCTGCCGAGGAACCGGCCGATCATGCCGTCATAGCGGCCGCCCCCGCCGAGCGAGTAGTCGACGCTCGGGTGGGCGAGCTCGAAGATCGGGCCCGTGTAGTAGCCCATGCCGCGCACCAGGAACGGGTCGAACACGAGCCGCTCGACACCCACCGCCTCACCCAGTTCGACCAGTCGCGCGACGACCTCGTCGTCGGCCCCGTCGGGCAAGGCCTTGCGGATGGCGCGCTCGCCGTACGGGTTCCACTCCATCGTCTGCGGGCGGCGGAAGAAGGCCTCGAGCGCGTCGACCGGTGCGGCGTCGTACCCCTTCTCGCGCAGCTCGGCGACGACGCCGTCCTGGCCGATCTTGTCCAGCTTGTCGACGACGATGAGGACCGCCTCGTGAACGGAGGGGTCGAAGCCGAAGCCGGTCAGCATCCCGATCAGGAGTCGTCGGTCGTTGACGCGCACGGTCGCGCCCTCGAGCCCGAGCGCGTCGACCGTCGCGAGCGTCGCCGTCAGCAGCTCGGCCTCGGCCGTGATGCCCGGCTCGCCGATGATGTCGATGTCGCACTGCACGAACTGGCGGAAGCGGCCCTTCTGCGGGCGCTCGGCACGCCAGACGGGGGCGAGCTGGATGCTGCGGAAGACCGCGGGGAGCTCGCTGCGGTGGGTCGCGTAGAACCTCGCGAGCGGGACGGTGAGGTCATAGCGCAGGCCCAGGTCGACCAGGTCGAGGGGGGTGCGGGCGTTCTGGATGTCCATCGCGGTGAGGCCGCGCTTCATGACGCCGAACGCGAGCTTCTCGTTGTCGCCGCCGAGGCCCGCGTGCAGGCGCGAGCTGTCCTCCATGACCGGGGTCTCGATCTCGTCGAAGCCGTGGGCGCGGTAGGTCGATCGGATGACACCGAGCACGCGCTCGCGGCGGGCCTTGTCGGCGGGGAGGAAGTCGCGCATGCCGCGCGGGGGGTTCACCTGGCTGGCCACCGGTCCATTGTGTCAGCGTGGTGGATTGTGTCAGCGCGGTGGGCGGGGGGAGCGCTCGCCCACCGCATTCTTGTTCGAATCTCGTCCACAGATTGCTACTTGTGACTAGCAATTGCGTTCGAGATGGGCAAGACTGGATGCATGACCTCCGCCTCCGCCGAACGACTCGAGCTGCCCGATCTGCGCGGCATCGAGGCGCTCTCCGACGACGAGGTGCTCGGGCTGCAGAAGCAGATCGCGGCGGTGCGCCGGGCGGCCGACCGCGACATGGCCGTGGTGGCGAACGAGATCGGGCGCCGGTCGGCGCGCGAGCTCGGGTACGCGGGGCTCGCGCAGCGCTCCGGCGACCGCACTCCGGAGCGCATGATCGCCCGGGTGTCGGGGCTCTCCGTGCCGGAGGCGCGGGCCATGCTCTCGGCGGGCGAGGTGCTCGACGGCACCGGCGCCTGGCTGACGCCCGTGGCGGAGGGGCTCGCCTCAGGCGATCTCACGGTGGGAGCGGCCGCGGGGATCCGCGCCGGACTGGGCGAACCGAGCGCGGACGTGGATGCCGATGAGTTGGCACGGGCGGCCGAGCGGGTGGCGCGGGATGCGGTGGGCAGCACGCCGGAGCAGGCGACGAAACTCGCCCGCGTGGCTCGCGACGAGCTGGATGAGGCCGGCATCGAGGATCGCGCCGAGCGGATGCGGCAGCGCAGGTCGCTGCGCATCACTCGCCTGCCGGACGGCATGACCCGGATGACGGCGGTCCTGGACCCCGAGAACGCCGCCCTGGTCACCGATGCGATCGACCGGGTCACCTCGCCCCGGCGTGGGGGCGTCCGGTTCGTCGACCCCGCCGAGCGGGAGCGCGTGGAGCGCATCATGGGCGACGCGCGCACGACCGAGCAGCTCGCACTCGATGCCCTCGTCGAGATGATCCGGCTCGCCGGGTTCGTCGACGATGGCGCGGTGTTCGGCGAGCGCGGACCGGAGGTTCGTGTTCACGTGGACGTGGCCGACCTGGAGCGCGGTGCCGGGCGGGTGTGGATCGAGGGCCAGGACGCGATCCTGCCGGTCACGGTCGCTCGGCGGCAGTTGTGCACGGTCGGAGTCCTTCCGGTCGTGCTGGACGAGCGGGGCGAGCCCCTCCGGCTCGGGCGATCGCAGCGGACGCATACCAGGGCTCAACGCATCGCGATCGCCGCGCGCGACGGCGGGTGCCTCATACCCGGGTGCGATCGACCGCCCTCCTGGTGCGAAGTGCATCATCCCGATGAATGGGGCAGGGGCGGCCGCACCGATGCCGACAACGGAGTGCTCCTCTGCCGCCACCATCACATGTGGGCGCACAACACCGGGGCGCGAATACGGCGTACCGCCGTGCCCCGACCCGGGGTCGTATTCGAACTGGTCACCCCGGACGGCGCCGTGACGCCGCTGGTGTCGAAGTGCCCGCTGCGGAAGGCGGGCTAGGGTCAGACCATGTCAACGTCGAGCACCGCGTCGGGCGCAACGTCCCGGGCGTCGACCACCGGCTCCGGAATCGTCGTGAACGGCGTCGCCCGGTCTTTCGGCACCGTGCATGCGGTGCGCGATGTGACCTTCAGCGCACCCGAGGGGCGCGTCACCGGGCTCATCGGTCCGAACGGGTCCGGCAAGACGACCCTGCTGCTCATGCTCGCGACCCTGCTGGTTCCCGACCGCGGGTCGATCAGCGTCGCCGGGCACGACCCGGTGGCCGAGCCGTCCGCCGTACGCGCGGCGATGGGATGGATGCCCGACGTGCTCGGGTCCTGGTCCGCCCTGACGGTGCGCGCGACGCTCGAGCTCACCGGGCGCCTGTACCGCTTCGATCGGGCGCGGGCCGCAGCGAGAGCGACCGAGCTCATCGACCTGGTCGATCTGGCGGAGCAGGCCGACCAGCCCACCCGGGTGCTGTCCCGCGGGCAGAAGCAGCGGCTGTCTCTGGCCCGCGCGCTCGTGCACGACCCGCGTGTCCTCCTCCTGGACGAGCCCGCGTCGGGGCTCGACCCGGGCGCCCGTGTCGCGCTGCGCGTCCTGGTCCGCCGGCTGGCGAGCGAGGGGCGGACGATCATCGTCTCCAGCCATGTGCTCGCCGAGCTCGACGAGATGGCTGACGACGCGGTCTACCTCGAGGCGGGGGTGAGCGCATCGGCCGACGAGATCGCCGCAACCCGCACCAGCATGCGCGACTGGCGCGTCCGCTCACTCGACCCGGATGCGCTCCGCGGCGCGCTCGTCAGCGCGGGATTCCCCGCCAACGAGCAGCGCATGGAGGGCGCGGGCGTGCTCGTCGCGCTCCCCGGCGAGGAGGCGGCCGCCAAGCTGCTCGCCGCCCTTGTGCGCAAGAAGGTTCCCATCTCCTCGTTCGCCCCCGCGGTGGGCGATCTCGAGCACACCTTCCTCGACCTGAGCGGCCAGGAGGGCGCCCGATGAGCTTCTTCGGCGGACTGTGGACCATCACCGAGATCGAGCTGCGCCAGCGCGTGCGCGGCACGGCATGGTGGATCCTGCTGGGCGTCTTCGTGGGGCTCATCCTCCTCGTGACCGCGATCCTCACCTACGCGTTCGGCGCGTGGACCGACGACGAGGGCAGCGGCGGCGCCATCTACTCGGTCATCATCTACTTCGTTCTGCTGCTGGCCACGCTCGTGACACCGGCGCTCAGCGGCAACTCGATCAACGGGGACCGCGACAATGGCACCCTCGCGACGACGCAGGTGACGCTGGTCAGCACGCCCCAGCTCGTGCTCGGGAAGTTCCTGGCGGCCTGGATCTCGTCGCTCGTGTTCCTGATCGCGGCCGTGCCCTTCATCCTGTGGTCGTTCGCACTCGGCGGGACCAAACCCGAAGTGGTCGTGGTCTCGATCATCGTGCTGGCCGCCGAACTGGCCGTCGTGTCGGCTATCGGGGTCGGGCTCTCCGGGCTCATGCGACGACCGCTGTTCTCGGTCGCCGTGACGTACCTGCTCGTGGCCATGCTCAGCATCGGCACGCTCATCTTCTACTCCCTGGGTGGGTTGCTGCTGCAGCAGCACGTGACCGTCACCGACAACTACGTGGACTACTCCGACCCGGATCTCGAGTTCGATGCGCAGGGCAACCCCATCGACCCGGAGTGCATCGAGCAGACCTACGACACCACGGTCCCCCGCTGGGATGCCGTGTGGTGGATGCTGGCGGCCAACCCGTACGTGGTGCTCGCCGACGCGGTTCCCACCACGTACACCTCGAACGGCGGCATCACCGACATGTTCGGCTCGATCAAGGTCGGGGTCCGCTCTGCTCAGCTCCCGCCGACGTACCTGACCGGCTACGACGAGTGCGCGGCGCTCGCCGCCGGAGACGACCGCTACGAGAGCGCGAAAGAGATCATCGATCGCACGACCCCCGGGTGGCTCGTCGGGCTGCTGATCCATCTCGCGCTCGCGGTCGCGGCACTCGCGGGCGCCATTGCGGTGACCCACGCACCGGCGCGACGTCTCGCACCCGGGAGTCGGGTGGCCTAGGGCGTGGGCTGACCACCCGCCTCCGCGGATCGCACGTCCGCGCGCAGGGACCGCAGGGCACCGCGGAGGGCGCGCTCGGCATCCAGTCCCGAGTCCCGCGCGGCGGCGACCATGCCTAGGAGTTGCTCGCCTAGGAGCTGCTCGCTCAAGAGCTGATCGCTCAAGAGCTGCTCGCCCAGCGGGCCCTCGGTCGAAGCGACCGTGGCAGGCACGGGCGTGGCAGGCGCGGACGTGGCAGGCACGGGCGCAGCGGGCACGGACGCAGCGGACACGGGCGCAGCGGACACGGTCACTGGATCACGGGTAACGCCCACCTTCGCGGCGCGCCCCAGCAGCTTGTCCGCGAGCGCGAGCGCGGGCATGCCGTCCGGGATGCCATCCAGCACGCTCTCGCGATGAGCCTTCTCGACGGCCTTGATGCGATCCCAGGTCGCGACGACGTCGTCTGCGGTCTCGGCCACGGCATCCCCGAAAACGTGCGGGTGCCGCGCGATCATCTTGAGGCGCATGTGCGAGGCGACGTCCTCGAGCGTGAACGACCCGGCCTCCGACGCGATGTCGGCATGGAAGAGCACCTGATAGAGCACGTCGCCGAGCTCCTCGATGAGTTCCTCGCGGGTGCCCGACTCGATGGCCTCGACCAGTTCGTAGGTCTCCTCCACCAGGTACTGCACGAGTGAGGCGTGGGTCTGCTCGCGGTCCCACGCGCACCCGCCCGGCGCGCGCAGCCTTTCGAGGGTGGCGATCAGGGCGTCGAGCTCGGGGTGGGCCGGGGCATCCGGGGGCGGGGCATCCAGCATGAGTCCCAGTGTCGCCGATACAACGTGCCACCGGTGCGACACTGTCGGAGTGATCCCTCCTCGTTGGGTGCGCATCCTCGCGGTGCTCGCCGTGCTCGCGGCCATCGTGATCTTCGTGCTCGCCGCGTGGCTCTTCATTTCCGGTGGGCGGTCGACGGACGGCCAGGCGCCGGAGTCGGGCGGGGACCCCGGGTCCAATACCGGAACCGGCGCTGGCATGGGCACGGGCACGGGCACGGGCACCGGCACTGGGAACAGCGCCGACCCCCAGATGCCACCCGACGCCGTGATCGAGATCGTCGACTACGTGCACGACGGCGACACGCTGTTCCTCAGACCCACCACCGGGGGCGGCACCGGGGCCGGCACCGGGGACCGAATCAAGGTGCGCCTGCTCGGGGTGGACACCCCCGAGATCGGTGAGCACGCCGAGTGCTACGGCATCGAAGCCCGCGACCTGCTGCGCGAATGGCTTCCCGAGGGCACCCGCGTGCACGTCGTGGCCGACGTGCAACCTTTCGACCAGTACGGACGCTCGCTGCTCTTCCTATTCCTCGACGACGGCAGCCTGGTCAACCTCGACCTCATCGAGGCGGGCGCCGCGGAGGCCGTGGTACTGAAGCCCAACGTGCTGTGGGCCGACGAGCTCGAAGCGGCTGAGGACCGGGCGCAGTCGGCCAGCCTCGGCATGTGGGGAGCGTGCTGAGCCGGGCGCAGTCGACAGGCCCCGGCATGTGGGGAGGCATGCCGAACCGGGCGCAGTCGACAAGTCCCCGCATGCGGGGAGCGGGCCGAACCGGGCGGATCAGCGGAACGCCGGCATGCCCGTGATCGCCTGGCCGAGCACGAGGGTGTGCACCTCGTCGGTGCCCTCGTAGGTGCGCACCGACTCCAGGTTGTTCGCGTGCCGCAGGGGCGAATGGTCGAGCGTGATGCCGTTGCCCCCGAGCATGGCGCGCGCCTCGCGGGCGATCTCGATCGCGATCCGGGTGTTGTTGAGCTTGCCCATCGAGATCTGGTGGGGCTCGAGCCTGCCCTGGTCTTTGAGCCGACCGAGGTGCAGCGCTAGCAGCTGGCCCTTCTCGATCTCGACGGCCATATCGGCGAGCTTCCTCTGGGTGAGCTGATACGCCGCGAGCGGCCGGTCGAACTGCAGACGCTGCTGCGCGTACTCCAGAGCGGCGCGGTAGCTGTCGCGGGCGGCGCCCAGGACGCCCCACACGATGCCATACCGCGCCTCGTTGAGGCAGGCGAAGGGCCCGCGCAGACCCTCGGCGCCGGGCAGCAGGGCGTCGGCGGGGACCCGCACGTCGACCAGCTCGATGTCGCACTGGATGCTCGCCCGCATCGAGAGCTTGGGCTCGATCGGCGTCGCGGTGAAGCCCTTCGTGTCGGTCGGCACCGCGAACCCCCGGATGCCGTCGTCGGTCTGTGCCCAGATGATCGCCACCTGCGCGATGCTGGCCAGCCCGATCCAGCGCTTGGCCCCGTTGATGACCCAGTCCGATCCGTCCCGGCGCGCGAACGTCGTCATGCTGCCCGGGTCGGATCCGGAGCCCGGTTCGGTCAGGCCGAAGCATCCGATGATCTCGCCGGATGCCATGCCAGGCAGCCAGCGGACCTTCTGCTCCTCGGAGCCGTGCTTGTGGATGGCGCTCATCGCGAGCGAGCCCTGCACGGAGACAAAGGTGCGCAGCCCGGAGTCGCCCGCCTCGAGCTCGGCCGCGGCGATGCCGTACTCGACGGCGCTGCGGCCCGCGCAGCCGTACCCGGTCAGGTGCATGCCCAGGAGCCCGAGCTCGGCGAAGCGCGGGATCAGCTCGACCGGGAAGACGGCGCCCTCGTACCACTCGGCGATGCGCGGTCGCACCGCCTCGTCGACGAAGGCGCGCACCCGGGAGCGCAGCGCCAGCTCGTCCTCACTCAGCAGCGAGTCGATGGACAGGAGGTCGTGGGGGTCGGGGCTCTCTCGACGGGCCATGGGCCCACTCTACGAACCCGCCTGCGAGCGCGACCCGCCACCCGGGGGACGATGCGCACAGGGAGTGCCCCATAATGTGCACTGTGGTCACACTCGTGCAGCTCGTCGCGGCGCTCGGCCCCGCGCTCGTGCCTGTCAACGACGCCGCGCGTCATCCCGTCGAGGTGGGCGGCATCCATATCTCCGAACTCGCCGACCCGACCCCGTATCTGGAGGGCGGCGAGGCCCTGCTGACCACCGGCTTCCCGTTCGCCGGACCCGGTGCCGTCGCCGACGCGGCCGACTACGTGGCGCGCCTGCTCGAGCACGGCGTGGTCGCGCTCGTGATCGGGCTGGGCCCGCAGCTCGACGAGGTGCCGGATGCACTCATCCAGCGGTGCACCGAGGCGGGGATGCCGTTGCTGGTCGTTCCCGCCGACCAGCTCTTCGTGCGCGTGACCCGCAAATACTGGGACCTGGTCGCCGCGACCGGGCGGGCGACCCTGGTGGCCCAGCTCGGCACGCAGACCGCCCTCGCCCGCGAGGCGGCCAAACCCGACGGGATCGCGGGCGTGGTGAGCCTCGTGGCGCAGGCCGTCGGGGGATGGGCGGCATACATCCCGCTGCACGGCGGCGAGCCGGTCATCTGGCCCGCGACCCAGGCCGGGGTCCTGCCCGGGTTGCAGACCGAGGTGCGGCGCTTCGCGGAGCGGGGCAACGTCGGCGCGGCCACCTTCCCGTTGCACGGGTTCGACGTCATCGCCCATCCCGTGGGGTCGGGCGCCCAGGTGCGCGGCGCCCTCGCGGTCGGCGTGGGCAGGCGCCCGGCGGCAGCCGACCGGCAGCTCATCCTGACCGCGACCGCGGTGCTGGGGCTGCGCGAGCGCGCCCAGGGCGATGCGGCATCCATCGGCCGGGCGATCGGCGAGGCGGTCGTGAACCTGCTGCTGGCGGGCGAGGTGACCGCCGCGCAGGCCCTCATCGAGACCACGGGCGGGAGCTCGCTGCCCGCCACGGTGCGGGTCTTCGCGTTCCCCCTGCCGGGCGATCACCGCCAGCAGGTGCCCGCGACGCGACTCGAGGCCATGATCTCCGAGCTGGCCCACCGCGGGATCATCTCGGCCGCGGCCGCCGAGCGCTCCCGGCCCGCCCGGGCGAGCACCGTGAGCGGCGTCGGGATCCTCTTGCTGAGCGGCCCGCAGGCGTCGGACCCGCCCGCGGAGGCCGCCACCGGTGCGGGGGGAACGACCCTGACCGGGGCGCTCAGCGAGGTGGTGCGTCCCGCCGAGCTCGGCGGGGCGGTCACCATCGCGATCCGCCGGGCGCGCGACGCGGGCGAGGGCGAGATCGTGCCGACCCGGCCGGCCGGCGGCCTCGACGAGGGCGAGCTGGCCGCCGAGCGGCTCGCCGGCTACACGCGCGCACCGCTCATCGAGACCACGCGCAGCTTCCTGCGGCACCGCGGGTCATGGGAGGCGGCCGCGCGCGAGCTGGGCGTGCACCGCAACACCATCCGCAACCGGGTGCGCGTCATCCGGGACGAGCTCGGCATCGACCTGGACGACCCGGATCTGGGCGCCGAGTTGTGGATCGCCCTGCGGTCGCGCGTGGGCTGAGCCGCACGTGGGATGAGCCGCGCGCGCCGAGACCCGCGTGGGGCCGGCCGACATCGCCGCCCCGCAGCCATGTGCGCACCGCACAACCGCGCGCGGACAGCGCTGGGCTAGCGTCGAGTCCGTGAACGAGGACCCGGTCTCCCGTCCGCTCGAGGGCATGCTCGTCGCCGACCTGACGCGTGTGCTGGCCGGGCCGACCGCGACCATGATGCTCTCCGATCTGGGCGCGCGGGTCGTCAAGGTGGAGCGCCCCGGACTCGGCGATGACACCCGTCGCTTCGGTCCGCCCTGGGCCGGGTCGTCGAGCGCGTACTTCGAGTGCGCGAACCGCGGCAAGGAGTCCGTCGCCCTCGACTTCGGCGACGAGGCCGACCTGCGCCGCGCGCACGAGCTCGTGGACCGCGCTGACATCGTGGTCGAGAACTACCGCACCGGCTCGCTCGACCGGTTCGGGCTGGACGCGGCGAGCGTCCTGGCCCGCAACCCGCGCGCGGTCTACGCCTCGGTCACCGGCTTCGGCAGCGGCGCGGGCGCCGCCGAGGCGGGCTACGACTTCATGGTGCAGGCGGTGGGCGGCTTCATGAGCATCACCGGACCGGAGGACGGCGAACCCACCAAGGTGGGCGTCGCGGTCATCGACCTGTTCGCCGCGAAGGACCTGGTCATGGGCATCCTGGCCGCTCTCGTGCACCGCGACCGCACCGGCCGGGGTCAGCACGTCGAGGTCAACCTGCTGTCGAGTTCGATCGCCTCCCTCGCGAACCAGGCGTCGTCCTATCTCGCGACCGGGGTCGTCCCGCGGCGACTGGGGAACCGTCATCCCTCGATCGCGCCCTACGAGACCCTGCGCTGCCGCGACGGGTACGTCGCGATCGCGACCGGCAACGACCCGCAGTTCGCGCAGGTCGCCGCCATCATCGGGCGACCCGAGCTCGCCCAGGATCCGCGCTTCGCGACCAACGGCGCCCGGGTCGAGAACCACGCGGCCATGGCGGAGGCGCTCGAGGAGGGACTCGCCGCCGGCGATGTCGCCCAGTGGAGCGAACGCCTGCGCGCCGCGGGGGTGCCCGCCGGCCGGGTCAACGACGTGGGCGAGGCGCTGGAGCTCGCCGAGTCGTTCGGCCTGGAGCCGCTCGCGGATGTCGGTCCCGGCCACCCGCGGCAGGTCCGGCACCCGGTGCGCTACTCGGCTTTCGAGCCGGTTCCCCCCACCGCGCCGCCCGCGCTGGACGAGCAGGGGGATGCGGTGCGGGCCTGGCTGGACGCCCCCGGCTGAGCGAGGGGCCTGGACGCCCCCGGCTGAGCGAAGCGCCCCGCGGCCCGGGCCCGAATCACCCGACGTCGCCGGCCGCGGTGCTGATGCTCCCGGTGGTCGGCTCGGTGCGCGGAACGGGTGTTCGCGGCATCGCGAACGCCGCGACGCCCGCGAGGACGGAGGCGACCAGCGCGGCGACGAAAACGGCGCCGGTCGCGGCGACCACGGCATCCGGGTTCCGATCGGCGCCCGGGTAGCCCGCGATGATCGCGTTGGCGATCGCGCCGAGCACCGCGACCCCGACCGCGCTGCCCACCGACCGGGCGAACATGTTGGTGCCCGTCACCACCCCGCGCTCTCCCCAGCCGACGCTGGCCTGCGCCGCCACGACCGAGGGCGAGGCGCTGAGGCCCATCCCGAGCCCCATGCAGAAGCAGATGATCGCCACGGTCACGACCGAGGGCCGCGATGCCGTGAGGGCGAAGGCGGCCGCGCTCAGGATCGTGATAGCCATGCCGATGAGCACGGTCGAGCGGAACCCGATGCGCAGGTAGAACCGCCCGGATAGGGTCGCCGCGACGGGCCACCCGATCGTGAGCGAGGCCAGCGCGAGTCCGGCGACGATGGGCGGAACGCCGAGCGATCTCTCGAGATAGGTCGGGATGTAGCCGGTGAGCCCGATGAGCAGCGCGCCGATCGCGAACGACAGGAGCGTCGTCGTGAGCAGCAGGCGCCGCGTGAACGGCCAGGAGGGCAGGATCGGCTCCGCCGCGCGGCGCTCCACGAACAGGAACGCGGCGAACAGCACCGCGCCCGCGACGAAGATCGCGATGCTCGTGACCGAGCCCCACTCCCAGGCCTGACCGCCCTCGAGCAGGCCGAGGATGACGAGCGAGAGCGAGCCCATGAGCAGCGCAGCGCCCGCGTAGTCGACCCGGTGCCGGTGCCGCTCGATGCCCTCGTGGAAGCGGCGGATGATGAGCCAGGCGGCGAGCAGGCCGATCGGCAGGTTGACGAAGAAGATCCACGGCCATCCGGTGAACTGCGCGAAGAGCCCGCCCAGGGTCGGCCCGACGACCGCCGAGATCGCCCACACGCTGGCCAGGTAGCCCTGCACGCGCGCCCGCTCCTCGACCGTGTAGATGTCGCCCGCGATGGTCATGGCGATGGGTTGCACGGCTCCGGCGCCGATGCCCTGCACCGCGCGGAACGCGATGAGCGCGGGCATGCTCCAGGCGAGCCCGCAGAGCACCGAGCCGAGCAGGAAGATCCCGATGCCCGCCAGGAGGAGGGGCTTGCGCCCCATCATGTCGGCGAGCTTGGCGTACACCGGGACGGTCACGGCCTGCGCCAGCAGGTAGATCGAGAAGAGCCAGGGGAACTGCGTGAACCCCCCGATGTCACCGACGATCGAGGGCACCGCCGTGGCCAGGATGGTGCTGTCGATCGCGACCAGGCCGCTCGTGAGCATGATGGCCAGCAGCACGGGACCGCGTTCGGAGCGGAACCCGATCGCGGTGGCGGTCGCACCGCGCGGAGGGGATGGGCTCACCCGATCCATACTGGTGCACGTGACCCTCGCGCTGCCGGCACTGCTCATCCTCGCGCTGGCGGTGCTGATCTGGCGGGCCGTGGTGCGCGATCGGCACGACTACGCGCGCTTCAAGCGCCTGCGCTCGACCCAGCTGCGTCGCCGGGTGTTCGCCCGCTGGATCCGCGAGTCCTGGCTCGTGCTGGGCGGGCTGGGCGCGGTGCTCCTGCTCGCGACCTGGCCCTTCGTCGCGGATGCCCTGGTCGCCATCCGCTCCTGGGGTCCGTTCGCGGGCATCGACTTCGCGAGCCCGACCGTGGCCCTGACCATAGCCGTGGTTCTGCTCGCCGGACTCGCCGGAGGCACGCTGCCCATCCTGCTGCTGCGCCACAGCGTCGAGGAGGTTCCGGCGGTCGGCGACATCCGCGCACTGCTGCCGCGCAACCGCGGCGAGCTGCCCTACGGCGCGGGGCTCGCCGTCACCGCCGGCATCGTCGAGGAGGTGCTCTTCCGGCTGGCGCTGCCCGCGCTGCTGTTCGGCATCACGCAGGACGCACTCGTCGCCTTCCTGGGTGCCGCCGTGGTGTTCGGCGTGCTGCACGTGTACCAGGGGCCGCTCGGCATGCTCTTCGCGTTCGTGCTGGGGCTCGTGTTCACGGCCCTCTACGTCGCCACCGGCACGATCGTCGTGCCCATCCTGGCGCACGCGCTCATCGACCTGCGCTCGCTCGTGCTCATCCCGGTGGTTCTGGGGCGGGCGGCGGAAACACCGCCTCCAGCAGCCGGGTCGCCCACTCGATCAGCTCCGCGTCCTCCGGATCCGGAGGCATCGGAACACTGATCGCCTTCTGCGCGGCGAAGACCCGCGCGCCCGGGTACAGGCGCTGAAGACGCACCTGGATCGAATCGGGAAGCTCGGCGGGCGCGACCCGCAGGTTCCCGCCCATGGCCACGACATCCGAGAGCCCCGCCTGCTGCGCGCGTCGGCGCAGCCGCGACACCGCGATCAGGTTCTGCACCGACAGGGGCGGCTCGCCGTAGCGGTCGGTGAGCTCCTCGAGCACGCGGTCGATCGCGTCATCCGGGCCGGTGGCGGCGGATGCCGTGGACAGCTTCTGATACGCCTCCAGCCGCAGGCGCTCGCTCTCGATGTACTCCTCGGGGATGTGCGCGTCGACGGGCAGCTCGAGCCGCAGCTCGGTCGGCCCCTCGGCCGCGTCGCCCCGGAAGGCGCTGACCGCCTCGCCGATCATGCGCAGGTACAGATCGAACCCGACCCCGGCGATGTGACCGGACTGCTCGCCGCCGAGCAGATTGCCCGCGCCCCGGATCTCGAGGTCCTTCAGGGCGATCTGCATGCCCCCGCCGAGCTCGTTGTTGGCCGCGATCGTCTCCAGGCGGTCCTGCGCGGTCTCGCTGAGCGGCTGGTCGTCGTCGTAGAGGAAGTAGGCGTAGGCGCGCTCCCGGCCGCGCCCCACCCGGCCCCGGATCTGATGCAGCTGACTCAGCCCGTACTTGTCGGCCCGGTCGATGATGAGGGTGTTGGCGTTGGCGATGTCGATGCCGGTCTCGATGATGGTCGTGGTGACCAGCACGTCGAACCGCCCCTCCCAGAAGTCGACGACGACCTGCTCGAGTACGCCCTCGGGCAGCTGCCCGTGCGCGACCGCGATGCGCGCCTCGGGCACCAGCTCGGCCAGCTCGGCCGCCACCCGGCCTATCGACTTCACCCGGTTGTGCACGTAGAAGACCTGACCCTCCCGTAAGAGCTCGCGGCGGATCGCGGCGGCCACCTGCCGATCGTTACGCGGTCCCACGTAGGTGAGGATCGGGTGGCGGTCCTCGGGCGGGGTCGCGAGCGTCGACATCTCCCGGATGCCGGTCACCGCCATCTCGAGCGTGCGCGGGATGGGCGTAGCCGACATCGCGAGGATGTCGACATTGGTCTTGAGCTTCTTCAACGCGTCCTTGTGCTCCACCCCGAAGCGCTGCTCCTCGTCGATGACGACGAGGCCCAGCTCCTTGAAGCGCACGCCCGCGCTCAGGATGCGGTGCGTGCCGATCACGACATCGACCGTTCCGGCGGCCAGGCCCTCGATGGTGTCGCGCGCCTCCGCGTCGGACTGGAACCGGGACAGCGCGCGCAGATGCACCGGGAAGCCCGCGAAGCGCTCGGCGAAGGTCTCCATGTGCTGCCGGACCAGGAGCGTCGTGGGCACCAGGATGGCGACCTGCTTGCCGTCCTGGACGGCCTTGAACGCGGCGCGCACGGCGATCTCGGTCTTGCCGTAGCCGACGTCGCCCGAGATGAGCCGGTCCATCGGGATGGGCCGCTCCATGTCGGCCTTGACCTCGTCGATGGTCACCAGCTGGTCGGGGGTCTCGGCGAACGGGAAGGCCTCCTCCAGCTCGCGCTGCCACGGGGTGTCGGCGGCGAAGGCGTGGCCACGGCTGGCCATGCGGGCCGAGTAGAGCTTGACCAGCTCGACCGCGATGTCGCGCACCGCCTTGCGCGCCTTGCCCTTGGCGGCCGCCCAGTCCGATCCGCCCATCTTGGACAGCGCGGGCGACTCGCCGCCGACGTAGCGCGTGAGCAGGTCGAGCTGATCGGTCGGAACGAACAGCCGATCGCCCGGGTGGCCGCGCTTGCTGGGGGCGTATTCGAGCACGAGGTACTCGCGCGTGACCTTGGCCGCCGTGGTGCCGAGCGGACCGCGCGCGGTGCGCGTCCCGGATGCCACCTCGCGCTGCACGAGCTCGACGAAGCGGCCGATGCCGTGCGTCTGGTGCACGACGTGGTCGCCCGCGCGCAGTTGCAGCGGGTCGACCACGTTCTTGCGCCTGCTGGCCAGCCGCTTGACCTGACGCGAGTCGACCCCGGCCGAGCGGCCGTAGAACTCGGCCTCGGAGAGCACCGCGACCCGGTCCTCCGGCAGCTGGAACCCGGCCTCGATCGCGCCCTGCTCGACGTTCGCGACGACGCCCCGCTCGGCCAGCACCTCGGTCGCGCGCTCCACCAGACCGGGTCCGCTGGCGGTCACCGTGACCCGCCAGCCGTCGCGCGCCAGCGCCTGCACATGGTCGAGCGCGCCCTCGACCTGGCCGGCGAAGCTCGGAACGGCGCTCGCCTCGATGCGGATGCCGTCGTCGTCGCCCGCGTCGAACGGACTGAGCGTCCACCAGGTCCGCGATCCCGCGGCCGAGCGCAGCGCGTTGACGGTCAGGAAATCGCCCCTGCCCAGATCGACGGGCGTCTGCGCCCCCGCGGTGGCCGCGCTCCAGGCCGCCTCCAGGAACTCGCGGTTGGTCTCGGCCAGATTGAGCGCCCGGGTGGCGACGCGCTCGGGTCCGAGCACCGCGATGGCGGCGTCGGCGGGCAGGTAGTCGGTCAGCGGCACCAGCTCGGGCAGCAGCGCGGGCGCCAACGACTCCATGCCCTCGACCGGGATGCCCTCGGCGACCTTGGCGAGCATGCCCGAGAGGGCCGGCAGCTCGGCCTCCAGCTCGCGGGCGCGGGCCCGCACGGCGTCGGTCAGCAGAAGCTCGCGGCTGGGCACGAGGTCGACGCTCGCGATCTCGCCCGGCACGGAGCGCTGATCCGCGACCCCGAACGCGCGCAGCTGCTCGAGCTCGTCGCCGAAGAAGTCCGCCCGCACCGGGTGCTCGGCGTTCGGCGGGAAGACGTCGAGGATGCCGCCGCGCACCGCGAACTCGCCCCGTCGGGTGACCAGGTCGGCCCGCACGTAGGCGAGTTCGACGAGCCTCGTCGCGAGATCGGAGAGATCGTAGCCGCGGGCGCCGGCGACCAGCTCGAGGGGGCGCACCGCATCCAGCCCGGGCGCGAGCGGCTGCAGCGCCGCCCGGACGCTCGCGACCACCACGAGCGGCGTCTCGCGGCCGGATTCGGCGAGCGCGCGCAGGGTCGTCAGCCGGGTGCCCACGGTCTCGGCGCTGGGGCTCAGCCGTTCGTGCGGCAGGGTCTCCCACGCCGGGAGGTGCAGGACGGCCGCCTCGGGAAGGTAGGACGCGAAGGCGGCTCGCACGGCATCCGCCTCGCGTCCGGTCGCGACGATCGCGAGCAGGGTGGATGCGGCGCCCCGCTCCCGAAGGAGCGTCGCGAGCAGAGGCACGCGCATGCCCTCGACGAGGGAGAAGTCGGCGTCGGAGGACGCCCTGCGGAGGGCGGGTTCCAGGGCGCGGGCGCGCGCCAGCTCCGGAATCAGCGCGTGCAGTCCCACTCGCACGAGCCTACGCGGCGCGGCCGACCCTCACTCGCGCGGGGCGTGGAAGCGCTGCTGCGCCTCGAGGAGGCCGTCGGTGATGACGAGCTCGGTCGCGTCGGCGGCGTCCGCGAGCAGGTTGGGCAGCACCTCGCGCTCGGCCTTCGTGAAGGGCGTGAGCACGAAGTCGGCGGCGTCTTGCCGGCCGGGCGGGCGTCCGATGCCGATGCGCACGCGCGTGAACTCGCCCGTGCCGATCGCTGCCGCGATGTCGCGCACCCCGTTGTGACCCCCGTGACCGCCCCCGGACTTCAGCCGGATCGTGTCGAAGGGGATGTCGAGCTCGTCGTGCAGCACGATGAGCCGCTCCGGTTCGAGCGAGTAGAACCGCAGCAGCGCGGCGACCGGGCCGCCCGACAGGTTCATGAAGGTGTGCGGGGCGGCCAGCACGAGCTTGGGACCGCCCGGAACGAGCCGCCCCTCGGCCACCGACGCGTTGGCCTTGTGGTTGGTGAACCCGGTACCGATGCGCTGCGCCAGCTCGGCCAGCGCCATGCGCCCGACGTTGTGCCGGTGCGCGGCGTAGCCGGGCCCGGGGTTGCCGAGCCCGGCCACGAGCCAGGTGTCGGAGATCGCTACTCCGCGGCCTCGGCGGCCGGCTCCTCGCCGCCCTCCGCGGCGTCGCCGCCCTCGGCGGCCTCGCCGGCCTCACCCTCGGCACCCTCACCGGCCTCGCCCTCGGCGGGCTCGGGGGTCTCGCCCAGGTCGACCGCGGCGGGCACCGTGACGTTGACCACAAGCGTCTCGGGGTCGGACACCAGGGTGGTGCCCTCGGGCAGCACGACGTCCTTCGCCAGGATCTGGGTGCCCTCCTCGGCGCCCTCGATGTCGACGATGATGCGCTCCGGAATGTGCGTGGCCTCGGCCTCGACCGACAGGGTCGTGGCGTCGAGCGCGGCGATGGTGCCGGAGAACGACTCGCCCTCCAGGTGCACGGGCACGTCGACGGTGACCTTCTCGCCCTTGCGGACGACGACCAGGTCGAGGTGCTCGATGATCTGGCGCACCGGGTCCTTCTGCACGTCCTTCACGAGCGCGAGCTGCGCCTTGCCCTGGATGTCGAGCTCGAGCACCGCGTTCGCCTTGCGCAGGATGAGCGAGACCTCGTGGCCCGGGAGGCTGACGTGCTGCGGGTCGGTTCCGTGACCGTAGATCACGGCGGGGATGCGGCCGGCGGCGCGGAGACGCCGCGCGAAGCCCTTGCCGAACTGCTCGCGGATCTCCGCGACCAGCTTGTTGTCGTCAGCCATCTGCTGTACTCCTCGTTGTCTGGTTGTCGTTGCGAGTGTCGACGTGAACGCACACGGGAGCAGCTCACCGCGTCGATCACGGGCACCGGATGGCACCCCTCGCCGAAGTTCAGTGGGTCAGTCTACATGGCACCGCGTGGGCTGAGCCCCATCGGGCGGCCCCGATCGTCGAGTGGCCCGACGACCTCCGTGCCGAGATGGAGTCCTTGTGGGAGGCGATCATCAACCCCGAGACCTGGCGCACCCCACCAGTGCTCCAGGCGACGACGCGCGAGCGCTGACGTGACCCGCGCGGTACGGATTCGGTGACGCCACCCGGACTAGTTTGGGCGGCTACGCGTCTGTGGGTCACACTTGATAAACTCCCTTTATGAACCTGGTCCTGGAGTACGAGCAGGCGACCCGCGACGCCGAGCTGGCGCGGCTGCGCCGCGTGCTCGCCGTGCGGGCAATGCTCGTCGAGGGGGAGTCGCAGCGCGAAGTCGCGAAGCGCCTCGGGGTCACGCAGCCGGCGATCAGCTACCAGGTCGCCAGCGAGCGCACGGACGGAGTGCGGCCGAGCGAGCTGATCGCCGCCGGGGACTCCGTGCTCCGGCAGGTCGCCGAGCGGCGAGGATTCACCGACCTCGCGGTCTTCGGCTCCGCCGCACGTGGAGACGACCGACCGGATTCCGACATCGACCTGCTCGTGCAGCCCCCGGCCGGTGCCGACCTTTTCGACATGCTCCGCCTGGAGGAAGCACTGGAGGCGATCCTCGGTCGGGGAGTCGACCTCGTGAGCTACCGGGGGCTCGACACCAAGCTCGACCGCGACGTCCTCCGTGACAAGGTGCTGCTGTGATGGAGACCCGCATCGCGAAGGAGCTGTTGCACATCCAGCATTGGTTGGAGGTCGCCGCGTCGATCGTCGCCAGGGGCAAGGACGCCTACGCCGCCGATGAGGTTGCGCAGGAGGCGGGGGACTCGCTGATGATCAAGATCGGCGAAGCGGCGAAGACTCTCGCGGGACGAGGGCTCGACGCCCCGGCCGGGGTGAGCTGGAGCTACGCCGCGAAGAACCGTGAGAAGCTCGCCCACCACTACTCGATCACCGACCGCGAGGTGACCTGGCAGACGCTCTCCGTTTCGCTCCCGGCGTGGGCGATGGCGCTCGCGCCGTTGTTCTCGGAGGCGGCAGCGGTGCTCGATTCTCAGTGAGACTGGAATCAGTCCGTACTGCTCCGTAGCTCACAGCACACTGACCCACGAGAACCGCGGAGTTCCGCGGAATCTCGGGCATCAAGCCAGCGAGTGCCAGCACGTCAGGGGCCGTCAGGAGAACTCGGCTCAGTAGAACTCGTCGATGTCCACCCGGTTGAGCATCTCCTCGCCGTCGAGGAAGCGCCGCGCGTTCTCGGCGAACAGCTCGGCGATGAGCCGCGGCTCGTGCGGGCTGATGGCTGCGGTGTGCGGCGCGAGCACGACGTTGGGCAGGTCCCACAGCGGGCTGTCCTCCGCGAGCGGTTCGACGGCGGTCACGTCGAGCACCGCGAGCCCCACGCGCTCGTCGCGCAGCGCCTCGATGAGCGCCTCCTCGTCGACCGTGGTGCCCCGGCCGACGTTGACGACCGTGATGCCCGGCTTGACGGCAGCGAGCACCTCGCGGCTGAGCATGCCGCGCGTGGCCTCGGTCCCGGGCAGCGCGAGCACGACGGCGTCGACCTCGGCCACGACGCGCGCCAGGTCCTCGACCGGGTGGATGCGCGTCACACCCGGGACCTCCACCTCGCGTCGGTGCACCCCCACCACGGTGTACCCCAGAGCCGAGAGCCTGGCGGCGGTCGCGCGCCCGATGCCGCCCAGCCCGACGATGGCGACCGTGAGGTCCCGCGCGATGGGCATGACCCGGCGCGGAGCCCAGCGGTGCGCGGCCTTCTCGGTCAGCAGCCAGGGCAGCCGCTTGGCGCCCGCGAGCACGCCGAAAACCGCGAACTCGGCCAGCGGCTCGGCGTGCACGCCCGCCGAGGTGGTGAAGACGATGCGCTCCAGGTCGGCGCGCGCCAGCCGCGCGGCGCGCACCTGCTGCCCACCGCCGGCCGGGATGGTGTGCACCCAGCGCAGCCCCGGGTTGGCCGCGACCGTGCGGGCCAGCGCCCGGCCCGACTGGTCGGGCACCCCGTAGAGCACCTCGGCCGAGTCGACGTACTCCTCGAAGGCCGCCTGGAGGTGCGGCGGGCGGTCGTAGCGCTCCATCCAGTTCTCATTGGGCGGGCCGGCCAGCTCGGGGTCGTGGATCAGCTCGATGCGCGGCTCCAGCTCGCGCACCATCTCGGCGTCCTCGGGGGCCAGCGGGGTCGCGACCACGACGCGCAGTCGCCCGGTCACCTCTGCCCCAGCCATGCCGCGATCCGGTCGACGATGCCGGTCACCGGCTCGGTCGCGTCGACGACCAGGACCCCCTCGTCCGCGCCGGGCCGCTCGAGCGTCGCCAACTGCGAGTCGAGCAGTGCAACGGGCATGAAGTGTCCGGGCCGCGCGGCCATGCGCTCCGCGAGCACCTCGCGCGGGGCGTCGAGCATGACGAACGAGGCCCCCGGCGCCGCGGACCGGAGCCGGTCGCGGTACTCCCGGCGCAGCGCGGAACAGGCCACCACCCGCGCACCGCGCGCGAGCGCGGCGCCCACGGCATCCAGCCACGGCCGACGGTCCTCGTCGGTGAGCGGGATGCCCGCGCTCATCTTGCGCACATTGGCGGGCGGATGCAGGTCGTCGCCGTCCGTGAACTCCCACCCCAGCCGCGCGGCCAGCGATTCCCCCACGGTGGTCTTGCCGGAGCCGGACACACCGCAGACCGCGACCGATGCGGCGACGGAATCCACCCTTCCACGGTACCGGTAGCCTGAAGCAATGCCGGATGCGAGTGCCTCCCCCGCCCCCCACGACGCCGCAACCACCGGATCCTCCGGCGCCGGAGCCGCCAACATCGGCGTGGTCGGCCTGGCGGTCATGGGATCGAACCTGGCCCGCAACCTGGCCAGCCGCGAGGGCAACACCGTGGCGATCCTCAACCGTTCGTACGAGAAGACGCAGACCCTGCTCGACGAGCACCCCGAGGCCGGTTTCGTGCCCGCGCGCGACTACGCCGGGTTCGCCGCGGCGCTCTCGACCCCCCGCACGGCCATCATCATGGTGCAGGCCGGCGCAGGCACCGACGCCGTCATCGACGAGCTGGTGAAGGTCTTCGAGCCCGGCGACATCATCGTCGACGGCGGGAATGCGCTCTTCACCGACACCATCCGCCGCGAGAAGGCGGTGCGCGAGACGGGCATCAACTTCGTGGGCGCGGGCATCTCGGGCGGTGAGGAGGGGGCGCTGCACGGGCCCTCGATCATGCCGGGCGGATCCGACGAGGCCTGGGTCACGCTCGGCCCGATCCTGCGTTCGATCGCCGCCATCGCCGAGGGCGAGCCCTGCGTCACGCACGTCGGCCACGACGGCGCCGGCCACTTCGTCAAGATGATCCACAACGGCATCGAGTACGCCGACATGCAGCTCATCGCCGAGGCCTACGACCTCATCCGCCGCGGCACCGGCAAGACCCCCGCCGAGATCGCCGAGGTCTTCGCCGAGTGGAACCGCGGCGAGCTGGAGAGCTACCTCATCGAGATCACTGCCGAGGTGCTGCGCCAGGTCGACGCCGCGAGCGGGAAGCCGCTCGTGGACGTGATCCTCGATCAGGCCGGGGCCAAGGGCACCGGCGCCTGGACGGTCAAGAGCGCCCTCGACCTGGGCATCCCGGTCTCGGGCATCGCCGAGGCGGTCTTCGCCCGCTCGCTGTCCTCCAAGCCCGCCCAGCGCGCCGCCGCCGCGAGCCTGCCGGGGCCCGCCGAGACCTGGGCGGTGGATGACGCCGACGCCTTCGTCGAGGACGTGCGGCGGGCGCTCTACGCCTCCAAGATCGTGGCGTATTCGCAGGGCTTCGACGAGATCGTCGCGGGGGCCGAGGAGTACGGCTGGGACATCCGCAAGGGGGAGATCGCGAAGATCTGGCGCGGCGGCTGCATCATCCGCGCGCAGTTCCTCAACCGCATCACGGAGGCCTATGCCGCCGACCCCGGTCTGGTCGCGCTGCTGACCGCGCCGTACTTCGCCGAGGCGCTCGCGCAGTCCCAGGAGTCCTGGCGCCGCGTCGTGGTCGCGGCGGCGCGGGCCGGCATCCCGAGTCCGGCCTTCTCGTCCTCGCTCGCGTACTACGACGGACTGCGCGCCGAGCGCCTGCCCGCCGCGCTCGTGCAGGGCCAGCGCGACTTCTTCGGAGCGCACACCTATCGCCGCATCGACCGCGAGGGCGTGTTCCACACCCTGTGGTCGGGCGACCGCAGCGAGGTCGAGGCGTAGCCACCCGCCTCACCAGGCGGGCGCGTCGCCCCCGAGCGGATGCGACGCCCGCTCCCAGCGCAGGCTCGTGACCGCGCGCCCGTCCACCTCGAGCGCGAACGGGGCCTCGAGCAGGGTCGCCGGTCCCCAGGCGGTGTCGATCGGGGTGCGCGCGGGCTCGCCACCGGGGTTCGACGACCCGGGGCTCGATGACCCGGGGCTCGATGACCCGAGTCCCGACGGATCCCGTTCCCGGTCTCGCACGCCCTCGAGCGCAGACGCCGTGCGGGCCAGCGAGAGCCGCCACCGCGATCCGGTGCCGTCCCGCAGCAGCGCGGCGAGGCCGCTCAGCGCGGCCGCCGCCATGAGGTACCCGGTGGCGTGATCGAGCGCCTGCACGGGCAGCGGGGTCGGGACATCGTGTGTGCCGGCCCGCATGCCCCAGCCCACGATGCCCGTCGACATCTGCACGAGGCTGTCGAAGCCGCGGCGCCCCGACCACGGCCCCGACCACCCGTAGGCGTCGAGGCTCACGTCGACGAGTCCCGGACGCAGGGCCGCCCGCTCGTCGTCGCCGAGCCCCAGGCGCTCGAGCGCGCCGGGGCGGTACCCGTGCACGACCACGTCGGATGTCACCAGCAGATCCGCCAGGCGCGCTCGTCCCGCCGGGTCGCGCGCGTCGAGCCGCGCCGAGCGCTTGCCGAGCATCATGTCGGGCACGACCGCGGGCTCGTCCCACCCGGGCGGGTCGATGCGCAGGACATCCGCCCCGAGCCCGGCCAGCAGCCGCGTCGCGACCGGACCGGCCAGAACGCGTGTCAGATCGAGCACCCGAAGCCCGGCCAGTGGGCGCCCCGTGCTCGGCCGCCAGGCGGCACCCGGATCCCCGGACCCGAGCGGCTCGCGGGCCACGAGCGGCTCGGCAGCCACGGCCGTCCCCTGCGGATGCGCGGCCCAGTCCGCGGGGTCGCGCAGCACGGCCGCGCATCCGTCCTCGGCGACCACCGCGTCCTCGAGCTCCTGCGCGTGCCAGCGCGCCACCGCGCGAGCGACCCCGTCCCGCTCGCCCTCGACACCCAACACGCGCAGGGCGGCCGCGCGGTGGTGCGGTGCGTTGGTGTGCAGGCGGATCCAGCCGTCCGCCGCGCGGTAGTCGCCCGCGATCGGGTCCCACGGCGAGGGGAGCTCCCACCCGTCCGGCCGCACCGCGAACCCGAACCAGGCACCCGCGAGACCGCGATCGACGACGGGTTCGCCCGGCTCCAGTCCCGCCGCGCGCATCACCCCCGCGGTCGCCCGTGCCGCACTCGCGACGGATGCCGTGGCCAGTTCCGCGACGGGATACCCCGATTCCAGCGCCCCCGCCCCGACGACGCGGGGGACGTCATCGGATCCCAGCCCGAGCGCGACCGCCGCTTCGCGCTGGAGGGCCGCCTCCGCATCCATGCGCTCACGCTACGCCGGGCGCCCCGCGACCGTCAGGGCCGCGCGTGCCAGACTGGACCGGTCATGACCGACGAGATCCCCCGCGAGCTCGCCGAGGGCGACCAGGGCGACGCGCGCCGGCCGGTCTCGGCCAGGCGCCAGCGGGTCATGCGCATCGTGGTGACGATCGCGCTGGCGTGCCTCGTGCTGCCCGGGCTGCTCTCCACGGTCGTCGTGCAGGTGTCGACCGCCGACGACGCCTGCCGCATCGTCGTGGCTGCGACCGCCCCGGACTCGGTCGGCTGGGAGGCGCGCTTCGAGCTCGCCGGGGCGGCCGGACCGGGCTGGTACTGCTACGCGCAGCGCTTCGGCGGCGACGAGATCATGGTGCGCGCGCTCGGCATCATCCCGGGGCTCGGCAGCCGGGGCTGAGCGGCGTTCGAGCCTACGCCCGGGCGGCGTCCGAGCAGCGTCCGAGCAGCGTCCGAGCGCACGCCGAGCCGCTCCTGAGCCGGTGCCCAGGGGGCGCTGATACCCTCTCCGGGTCGTGAGTTCCGGTCTGGCCTCCCTCGCCTCCGCACTGCGCCGCGGCGCGCAGCGTGCGGGGGCGCTTCTGCGTGCGCGCGTGCTCGTGCCCGCCGGAGCGCTCGGGCTGCGGCTCCTGCGCGAGCGCCGGGTGCACGCCCTGGGCGCCGCGGCCGCGGCCTTCGCGCTCGTCGCCATCGCCTCGATCGCACCGCCGTCGCGTCCGACCGGGGCGGAGGAACTGCAGGCCTACCTGGACGAGCACGCCCAGACCTTCGTGGCCGAGACCGGCACGGCCGCACCCGCCCTCGCCGAGCGCGACGACTTCGACGCGACGCCCGGCATCCCGACCCTCAAGGCGGAGGGCACCAACTACGCCTGGGCCAAGATGGTCATGCTGTTCGGCGGCTGGCCCATCACCGACGACAACATCACGGTCTTCACGCGGTGGATGCGGCAGGAGAACGGCCCGCCGGACTGGTGGAACCGCAACAACCCGCTCAACAACGGCTGGGGCACGACGGGCGGCACCTTCATGAGCGGCTACCCGAACCTGGTCGAGGCGGCCCGCTGGAGCGCCGACGCGCTCAACAGCAACCCCGGCTACGCGGGCATCCGCGACGGCTTCGCGAACGCGCTGCCGGCCGAGAAGATCGAGGCCGCCATCTGGGCATCCCCCTGGGCGACCGGCCACTACAACAACGGCGCGCACTGGCACTACACCCCGGTCGAGGTGGTCGAAGCCCCGGCAAGCGCCTGGGGGTAGGGCTCAGCCGGCCCGTGCGTCCCGGCACAGCTCGGATACCGGGAGCAGGCGCGGCAGGCTTGCGGCACTGGCTCGGACCGGCCACAGCCGCCACCGCCCGGCCACGAGGCGTCCCGGTCCGACCGCGGCGATCTGCTCCCAGTCGATGCGGGAGGCGACCCGCTCATGCAGCTCGCCGGGTCTTCCGCCCTTCTCCCGGCCCAGGATGCGGCGCACCTGTTCCAGCGCCGCCTCGCGATAGGGCCGCAGACGCCGGTGCCAGAACACCAGAACGGCCCCGTAGGCGACCACGACGACGTTGATCGGCAGCGCGTTCGCGGCGTAGAAGTCGACCGCGGCGCGCCCCCAGACACCGAGGAAGGTGTCGATGAACCAATCGATCACTCGGCGGCTCCCCTCAGCGCGGCCAGCACGCCCGACGTGTCGCGCGCGGCCAGAATACCGGCCACCCGATCGGGGTCCTGCAGGATCGCACCCACCTCGCGCAGCGCGGCCAGCTGCGAATCGGCGTCGGCGAGCGCGAGCAGGATGACCAGACGCACGGGAATCCGCTCGGCGGGAGCGTCCATGCGGTGGAACCCGACCGGATCGTCGAGCACCGCGATGGCGACGGCCGAGCGCACGACATGCTCGCGGTCGGCGTGCGGGATCGCCGCGTTCGGTCCGTCCGGTGACAGGAGCAACCCGGTGGGGTGCTCGCGCTCGCGCTCGATCGCGGCCGCGGGCATGCTCGGCCGGGCGTCCCCCGCCCGCACGAGCGGCATCGCGAGCGCGCGGATGAGTTGTTCGGCGTCCGGGGCGGTCGGCCGGAGAAGCACGGCGTCCGGCCGCACCAACGCGGCGAGGCCCCCGGGCGCATCGGGTGCCGCGGCGGCCATCAGGCGACCCGTCCCTGGATGCGGCGCACGGCATCCGCAGGATCGCCCTCGCCGAACAGCGCGCGGCCCACAACCACGCCGGAGGCGCCCGCCTCCGCGATGCGGGGAGCCAGGTCGGGTGTGACCCCGCCGTCCACGATGACCGGAATGCCGGAGCCCTCGGCGAGCTCCCGGATCGCGGGCAGACGCCCCTCCAGGAACGCGGGGTCAGAGATCTCGGGTTCGGTCGTGAGCATGAGCAGATAGTCCAGGTGATCGGTCAGGACCCCGAGTTCGGGGACCGGGGTGGCCGGGTTGAGGGCGAGCCCGGCGCGGCGGCCGGACTCCCGCACCATGGCGAGCACGCGGCGCGGGTACGGGGTCGACTCCAGGTGCACCGCGACCGCGTCAACCGGGACATCCCCCATGAGCGCGAGCACGCGCTCCGGATCGGAGACCATGAGGTGGACGTCGATCGGCAGCCCGCCCCACTCGGCAACGGCGTCCAGTGCGTTCAGGCCGAGCCCCATGGCCGGCACGAAGACGCCGTCCTCGATGTCGACGTGGATGCCGTCCACCCCCGCCGACCGCAGCCGCCCCAGCTCCTCGCGCAGGTCGAGGAGCCGGGCGGCCACGATCGAGGCGCTCACGGTCAGGTGAGCACCGGGGCGGTCAGGGGAGGCGATCAGCCCTCCTTGTCGCCCGAGCGCGGCTTCTTCGCGGGCGTCTTGGTCGCAGCGGCTCCCGCCTCTGCGGCGGGCGCGTCAGCCGCGATCGCGGCCTCCCCCGCCGGCACGAACGGCAGCAGCTTCTCGCCGAGCGGGAACCGCGTCTTGAGGAAGTACAGCCCCACGACGAAGGCCAGTGCGACGATGATCATCACGACCACCGGCGTCTGGGCCAGGTAGTAGAACCCGTAGCTGATCGGCACCGAGCCATCGCTCATGACCGTGAACACGCTGTAGCCCTCCGGGATGTCGATGTTGGTCGAGGCCTGCACCATCGAGCTGACCGCCGGGGCGATCTGGGTGCAGAACCACAGACCGATGCCCATGACGATCGCTCCGAGGATGACCGTCATGACCAGGTCACCACCCACGAGGGGCGCCAGGAGCGCCGCCACGAAGACGCCATCCGCGAGGTCGACGAAGGGCAGCGTCTGGTTGCCCAGCGGCGCCAGACCGATGGCCAGCAGGATCTCGACCGGCACCATGAGCAGGCCCGCGGCGATGACCGCCGGGCTTCCGACCAGCACCGCGGCGTCGAGGCCGATGTAGACCTCGCGCCCCTTGAAGCGCTCGTTCATGAAGGTGCGGGCGGCCACCGCGAGCGGCGTGAGGCCCTCCATCAGGATCGCGACCATGCGCGGGATGAGCAGCATGACCGCGGCCAGGGTGATCGCGGTGCCCAGCGCCTTGGCGATGTCCTGCCCGGCCACCAGCGCCAGGATCAGACCGATCACGAACCCGAGCACCATGGGCTCGCCCAGCAGGCCGAGGCGCTTGCGCGTGGTGTCCGGGTTGAGCCTCATGTTGCGAAGCCCCGGGATCTTGCGCAGCACCCACGCGAACGGCACGGCCAGCATCATGTAGCCCGCCGACTGCAGGTGCGGGATGGAGATGCCCGGCAGGTTGAAGTACTTGTGCACGAGCGGCGCCGACCAGTCGGCCAGGAACAGCGCGATCACGAACGCGATGACGGCCGCGAACAGCGCGATCCAGAAGCTCCCCGTGACGAATTGCACGATGGCGCCGACGAAGGCGATGTGCCAGAAGTTCCACAGGTCGACATCCAGCGTCTTGGTGGCGCGCACCAGCAGCAGGATGACGTTGAGCACGATCCCGAGCGGGATGATCAGGTAGCCGATCGGGGATCCGAAGGCGAGCGAGGACGCGGCCGGCCAGCCGATGTCGATGATGCTCAGGCCGGTGCCGGTGTTCTTGGCGAACGCCTCGCCGATCTCGGTCACGGTCGAGCCGAGCAGTCCGACCGTGAGGAAGATGCCCACGAAACCGACCGCCACCACGAGGCCCGAGCGCACCGCGGCGCCGAACTTCATGCGGAGGATCAGCCCCAGCAGGATGATGATGACCGGGAGCACGATGGTCGGGCCCAGTCCGTTCAGGAACTCACCGACACTGGCGAGTATCGACTCGAAATCCATTTCCTTCTCTCTCTAGGGGTTTGGTGCTGCGGGTTGGGGTGCGGTCCTGCCGCTCAGTCGGTGAGTACCTCCTTGAGCTCGTCCAGGACCGCCTCGTCGCCGATCCCGGTCAACAGGGCGACCCCGTTGACGACGGGGACGACCTTGGCGAACTCGTCGGGCATCCCGGTGGTCGTCACGATGGCGTCGGCGTCGACGCGGTCGGCGGAGAGCTCGGAGACCCGGAACTGCGAGACCTCGACGGGGATGCCGTGGTCGGCCAGATACTGCTCGATCCGCAGGCGCACCATGGTCGATGTCGCGATGCCGGTGGCGCAGACCACCCAGACCTTCTTCATGCGGGGAACCTCCTCGAGTCGTTCACGCGCGCCGCTCCTGACTCGCGTGCGGGACGTGGACCACGTCGACGCCGGCCTTCCGGGCGGCGCGCACCGCGGGGTGCTCGGGCGGTCCGTCGGTGACGAGCGCCGTGATCTGCTCGAAGCTCGCGACGTTCATCAACTGGACGCGACCGAGCTTGCTCATGTCGGCGACCACGATGACCCGATCGGATGCGGCCATCGCCGCCTTCTTCACGTTCGCCTCTTCGCGGTGGTACTCGGTGATGCCGCGGCGCGCGTCGACCCCCGCGATGCCCATGACGTAGGCGTCGCAGTTGTACAGGGCGAACGCCGACTCGGTCTCGGTGCCGATGAGGCTCAACTCGCCGGCGCGCACCTGACCGCCCGCGAGCAGCACGGTGGTGCCGAGGTCGTCGGCGAGTTCGGTGGCGACCAGCAGGCTCGGGGTCACCACGGTGAGGCCCAGCTCCCGGCCCCGCAACTCGCGGGCGACCGCCAGGACAGTGCTGCCCGAGTCGAGGATCACGGTCTCGTTGGGCTGCAGGAGGGCGATCACGGCATCCGCCATGTGCGCCTTCTCGGTCGCGGCCTGCGCGGCACGAGCCTCGAAGGTCGGCTCGGTGGATTTGCCCACCATCGAGATCGCGCCGCCCAGCACCCGGCGCAGCACGCCCTTGTTCTCGAGGGCGTCGACATCCCGGCGGATCGTCATCTCCGACACGGCGAACTCGCTGGCCAGCGACGCGAAGTCGATCTCCCCCCGCGTACGGATGCGCTGCTCGATGAGCTCCCTGCGCTTCTTCGCCGGCACGCCCGCCAGTTTAGAGAAGACTGTTACAGATTCACAAGCGGGGAGTAGGTTACGATGCAGATTCACACTCCGGCTGGAAAGCCTGTTACTCGATCACATGGAGGTCGGGATGCCCACCTGGCTCGACGAGACGTTCTCCGTGACCAAACCGGTCATCGGGATGCTGCATCTCTTGGCACTGCCCGGAGACCCGGGCTATGACCACGGCGCGGGAATCGCGGCGATCGTCGAGCGCGCCGCGCGCGAGCTCGACGACTTGCAGGCCGGCGGGGTGGACGGCGTGCTCATCTCGAACGAGTTCAGCCTCCCGTACCTGACCGCGACCGAACCGATCACCGCCATCTCCATGGCCCGCGTCATCGGCGAACTGCTCCCGCGCATCTCGGTGCCGTTCGGGGTCAACGTGCTGTGGGATGGCCGCGCCTCGATCGACCTCGCCATGGCCACCGGAGCGAGCTTCGTGCGCGAGATCTTCACGGGGGTCTACGCCAGCGACTTCGGGCTGTGGGACACCAACGTTGGTGAGGTCGCCCGGCATCGCGCCCGTCTCGGCGCGGCCGGCGTCAAGCTGCTGTTCAACATCGTCCCCGAGTCGGCCGTCTATCTCGGCGGTCGGGAACTGGAGTCGATCACGCGCTCCACGGTTTTCGCCACCCTCCCCGACGGCATCTGCGTATCCGGGCTCACGGCGGGCGCCCCCACCGACCTGCAATCGCTCACGATCGTCAAGGGCGCGGCCGGTGAGGTCCCGGTCTTCGTCAACACGGGCGTCAAGGCCGCCAACGTGGCCGATCAGCTCGCGGTGGCCGACGGCGCGATCGTGGGCACCTACTTCAAGCAGGACGGGGTCTTCGTCAACCCGGTGGACCGCTCCCGCGTCGAAGAGCTCATGGGCGCGGCCCGCGCCTATCGGGAGACCCTGGGCTGATTCCCCGCGGGGCCGCGCCGCGCGCCTACGCCGCGCCGTCGAAGAGCGAGGTGACCGACCCGTCGTCGAAGACCTCGCGGATCGCGCGCGCGATGAGCGGGGCGATCGGCAGCACGGTCAGGCGGTCCCAGCGCTTCTCCTCCGGGACCGGCAGGGTGTCGGTCACCACGACGCGGTCGATGAAGTCGCTCTGCAGGATCTCGGTCGCCGGGTCGGAGAACACCGCGTGCGTCGCCGCGACCACGACCCCGGTCGCCCCGTACGCCTTGAGGGCCTCGGCCGCCTTGGCGATCGTGCGGCCGGTGTCGATGAGGTCATCGACGAGGAGGCAGACGCGCCCCTCGACCTCCCCCACGATCTCGTGCACGCTCACCTGGTTGGGCACCAGCGGATCCCGGCGCTTGTGGATGATGGCCAGCGGCGCACCGAGCTTGTCGCTCCAGACGTCCGCCACCCGCACCCGGCCCATGTCGGGGCTCACGACCGTGAGGTTGGCCGGATCGAGCTGGGAGCGGAAGTGCTCGAGCAGCACGGGCATGGCAAAGAGGTGGTCCACCGGTCCGTCGAAGAAGCCCTGGATCTGCGCGGCGTGCAGGTCCACGCTCATGATGCGGTCGGCTCCCGCCGCCTTGAACAGGTCGGCGATGAGCCGGGCCGAGATGGGCTCACGGCCGCGGCCCTTCTTGTCCTGCCGCGCGTACGGGTAGAAGGGCGCCACCACGGTGATGCGCTTGGCGCTCGCGCGCTTGGCCGCGTCGATCATGATGAGCTGCTCCATGAGCCACTCGTTGATGGGCGAGGTGTGCGACTGGATGACGAACATGTCGCAACCGCGGATGCTCTCGTCGAAGCGCGTGTAGATCTCGCCGTTGGCGAAGGTGCGGGCGTCGGTGTGGACGAGCTCGGAGCCGAGCTCCGCGGCGATGTCCTCGGCGAGCTGCATATGCGCTCTGCCCGAGACGAGCACGAGTCTTTTCTGGCCGGTGATCTTGATGGCCGACACGCTCCGCCTTCCGTGGGGTCGGTACTCGGGCTCCTACGGCCCCAGCCTAGTCCGTGCCCTCGGCCCCTTCGACAGACCCCTCGGCCCCTTCGACAGACCCGGATGCCGCGGCAGCCGCGTCGGCCGCCCTCGTCCCGGCGCGGTTGGCCTGCACCCACCCCGCAAGGTTGCGCTGCGGTGCGACGTTGACCGCGAGGGCCCCGGCGGGCACATCCTTGCGGATGACCGTGCCCGCCCCCGAGTAGGCGCCGTCGCCGATCGTGACGGGTGCGACGAACACATTGTGCGACCCGGTCCGCACGTGCGAGCCGACCGTCGTGCTGTGCTTGTTGACCCCGTCGTAGTTGGCCGTGATGGTGCCCGCGCCGATGTTCGAGCCCTCCCCCACGGTCGTGTCGCCGATGTAGCTGAGGTGCGGCACCTTGCTGCCCGCCCCGATCTTGGCGTTCTTGGTCTCGACGAAGGTGCCGATCTTCCCGTCGGCCGCGAGCTCGGTGCCGGGGCGCAGGTACGCGAAGGGCCCGACGGTGGAACCCGACCCGATGACGGCGAGGGTCGCGTCGCTGCGGGTGACCACGGCATCCTCGCCCACCTCGCAGTCGAGCAGGGTGGTCTGCGGACCGATGCGCGCCCCACGGGCGATGGTGGTCGCGCCGGCGATGTGGGTTCCGGGCAGCAGTTCGACGTCCTCGGCGAGGGTGGCACGCAGGTCGATCCAGGTGGTGGCCGGGTCCTGCACGGTGACCCCGGCGAGCTGCCAGCCGCGCACGATCATGGCGTTGAGCCTGGCCGCCGTGCGCGCCAGCTGCACACGGTCGTTGACCCCCTCGATGACCCACGGCTCATTCACTGGCACGGCGGTGACCGCCTGCCCCGCGTCGTGCAGCAGCGCGATGACGTCGGTCAGGTACTTCTCGCCCTGTGCGTTGCTCGTTCCGACCCGGCCCAGCTGGGTGCGAAGGCCGGCCACGCCGAAGACGTAGGTGCCGGAGTTGATCTCGGTGATGCTCAGCTCGTCGGGGGTGGCGTCCTTCTGCTCGACGATGCGCTGCATGGCGCCCGCCGCGTCGCGCACGATGCGCCCGTAGCCCGTCGCGTCGTCGACGATGGCGCTCAGCAGCGTCGCGGCGGCGGCGGCCGAACGGTGCTCATCGAGCAGCCGGGCGAGCGTCGCGGCGTCCAGCAGCGGCACGTCGCCGCTCACCACGACGATGTCGCCGTCGAAGTCCGCGGGCAGCGCGCCCAGGCCCAGCTCGACGGCGCGCCCCGTGCCGGGCACCTCGTCCTGATCGACGACGACCGCCTCGGGCATGAGGTCGGCGATCGCGGCGGCCACCGCATCCCGTTCGTGTCGCACGACCGTGACGACGTGCGCTGCCGACAGCTCGCGTGCGGTCGCCAGGACGTGCCCGATGAGCGGGACCCCGGCCAGCGGGTGCAGAACCTTGGCGCGGCGGGACTTCATGCGCGTTCCCTGGCCGGCGGCGAGCACGATGACGGCCAGACGCGGATCAGGCTGACGGGGGTCGGTCATGGGTTCATTCTCCCGCGAATGCGCTGAGCCGGGATCGCACGCGCTCCGGGAGCCAGTCGATCTCGTTCGGGACCGGCACTCGGTCGATCGCCATCACGGTCCGATCGATCACGTCGCCGACCACCTGGGCGGCCCGGCGCGCCGGCAGCCCGAGTGCCTCGGCCTCGCGGATCAGCCGCGGCCGAGTGATCAGCCGCAGATCGACCAGGCCGTCGATCGCGTGCCCCGCGTGATGATAGGGGCCCATGTGCAGCACGGGCGCGACGTCGTACAGCGGGGTGATCCCGTAGAAGGCGTTCTCGTCGATGGTCAGCGAGTAATTCTTGGAATGCGCATCGCCGTTCCCGATGATCGCGTTGAAGGTCACCTGCTCCGCCAGCCGGACCCGGAACGCCTGGGCGCTCGCCGCCAGCGGTGCCGCCGATGAGGCGACGCGTCGAAGTCGAGGCTCGGCGGCGAGCGCGCCCTCGTACTTCGCGCTCGGGGCCAGCCCCAGCGCCTGGGCGAAGTCCTCCTGGTGGGTGCGGATGCCGTGTCGGCGATCGAATCGCTCCACCACGATCGCGGGTCGGCCCGCGAACTCGGCGAGCTCGGTGACCGCGGCCGACAGTCCGACCGCCGTCGCGACGGACATCGCCCAGTGCTCGGCGTGCACCAGGTGCTGGACCCCGGTGGTGTCGTACGGCTGCGGTTTGACGATGTGGGTCGACACGGCGCCGTCCGCGGGCCAGGCCCAGCCGTCGGGGGTACGTGCCAGCAGCAGCTTGGCCTGGACCCCGCCCAGAGACGCCGTCAGTGGCTGGCCGCCGGGAGGATCGAGCGTCGGAAGGGCGACCACGAGGTCGGCGACCTCGGCGTCGGTCAACGGCATCAGACTGCCCGTTCCAGGCGGAGAGTCGTCGCGGGTGAACTGCACCGCGCCGGCACACTCGGCACCGATGTACGCGAGCAGCTCGAAAGCCGTCCGCGTGCCGTACATGTCGTCGAGTTGCTCGCGGACCGCGCCCTCGGGCAGCAGCCCGTCGAGAAAGCTCTCGACGGAACGACCCTCGATCCGTCCGTGCTGCAACGGGAGGGACAGGCTCAGTGGGCGAGCACCGACCCCGTAACGGGTCGTCGCGTCACCGGTGAACCGGAGCGTTGGGCGCCCGTCGCGGCGCACCTCGATCTCGCCGAGGGCCTCCCCCCGGAGCCAGAGGTGCAGGCGATCGAGCCTCATCGGGATCCGATGTCGATCCGGGACCCCTGGGGCACGAGGATGAGCTCGTACCCCAGCTCGTTCACCGCGGTGAGCACGGCCGAGATCGCCACGTCGGAGCCCCGCTCCATCC
Organism: Microbacteriaceae bacterium; assembly: GCA_019638805.1. GTDB lineage: Bacteria > Actinomycetota > Actinomycetes > Actinomycetales > Microbacteriaceae > JBDSKH01. Next base: position 633,253 of record JAHBTA010000002.1, read on the forward strand.
GCTGAACCGTGGAGCGCGAGAGCGCCGCATCGTCGGCGAACGCCGTCTGCGTCCGGGATCGAACCTTGCGGATCGCGCGCAGCGCGCCACCCAGGTCTCGAGCGCTGCGTGTCCGGTACCAGTCGGCCATGGATGCTCCCTAGCGTCAGATATGGAGCATATCAAAGCTCTACACACAATGCATCTGATATGAGGCAGAAAGGTGCACAAAGGCTGACGCATCAGATATGACGCTAACCCTCCAGGATGCCGGCCAGCCTCTCGAGGTCCGCGCGGATCGCCGCGGCGTCCGCCTCGAACTCGGCGTCGGTCATCCCGTCGCGACGGTAGAGCGTGAAGACCACCTCGCTGCCCGCGTCGTTGGCGAGCACGCGCAGCGGGTTGTGGAAGGTCGTGCCGTCGGGCAGCGTCACGTCGTGATCGAGGATGCCGAGCTCGCGGCCCGGCGCGAATGCCACCGTGACCGGGCCCATGGGCGAGTCCGAGATCCAGGTGCCGTCGACCTCGCGGATCCCCGAGGCGAGGCCCGCGGCCCAGGCGGGGAGGTTACGCGGATCCCCCGCGTACCCGGCGACCTCCGACGGCGGCCGGTCGATCGATTGCGTGATGTGCAGTGCGAGCCACATGGGACGTGCTTCCTCCAACATGTTCGAGTGTTCCAGGACTGACAGATAACGCATCAAGTGTCAGTGAAGGCTTCCCTTGGCGACGGATCAGTCGCAGACGACACGTCCACCGGACTCAGTCCCCGCCCTTACCGCGGAGACGCCGAGAGGCCCGGTCCACGAGTTCGCCGAGGTCGGAACCAACCTTCGCGCCCGTCTGCCATGCTCGAGTCAACGCCTCGTCACCGAGTTCCCGTGCAAACTCGACGCCGTCAGCTCCGGCGCTGATCACTTGGTCCTTCGTCTCCACGACGGCCTCTCGCCATGGTTTGGCTCCGAGCGCTACATGCTCGCTCTCGACGCCAAGGGCCACCTGAAAACTGGAGACCGCCGACCCAATGTAATTGCTCGAGGCAACGACTCCGCGCGTCGCGAGCGGATGCAGCGCGACGGTCGGACTGGTGGCAGACGCAGCCATCGCCATACGTTCGGCAAGCCGTGAGGTGCTGTGGGCGATGGCCTCCAACCGCTTCTTTCGCGCTGCCTTGAGCGCCAACCGATGCTGGTCCAGGTCACCGGGAGACGCGTCAAGTACCCGATCCAACTCCAGCACGGCGACCGCGTCCTGCAGTTGGGAACAACGCGCCAGCACGGCGAGCCACTCCTGTGCGGTCGCCTCGGCATCCTTCGCCAATCGAGCCACGTCTACGATTTGCGTCTTCTTCTCCAGCTTTTCGGCGATGGCATCGAGTTGCCGCAGCACGTACCCCTGTGTGCGGGCGATCGTCTGCGGCGTCGCCTGAACCTTCGACCAGGTGACATCGGAGACACGGCCGACCTGCTGACGAAGAGTCATCGCCTCATCGATCGCGAAGGCGACTCCGATCAGGTCAGCGAGCACCGCATCCTTCTGTGCACGCAGGATGTCGTCGACCTTCTCGTCGATCGCGGCGAGGTAGTCGGTGACCTCGTCCATCGCCTGCTCCATGGCGATCTGCGCCATGATGCCGGCAGCACCGGCGAGAACCGCGGGGTTGGAGAGCATCGAGCCCGGACCCTTGACGAACTCGACGAGGTGCACGAACTGCCCTTTATCGCCGCGCAAGACCCCGGTGCTCAGTTCGCGGCCCGTCTTGGACATGGCCGTGTACTTCTGGGCGAGTTCCGCGGACTCCTTGGTCATCTGAACCCACCGTCCCGAGTTCGCAGCGATCTCGGAACCCGCCAGCGCCAGCCCGGAGCCCAAGCTCAACGCGGCGCCGAGGCGACTAAGGTCTAGGTCCTTCGACGCGAGCCCCTCCGAACGCAGAAACCGCTCGACCACCGTCGGATTACCGATGACCGCTAGGCCATCACCATCGCTGATCAGTTGAATCTCGTCGCTCACGGTTGCATCATCGCAGTGCGATCTGCTCCGCCGCCAGGATTCGAACCTGGACCTCACGGCTCCAAAGGCCGTCGTGCTGCCGTTACACCACAGCGGATCGGTCGTGCGATGACGCGACGACCGCGACCAGTCTGCCAGGACTGGAACAATGGCCCTATGACCGGGGCGGACGAGGTCGACAGGATCGTCGAGGACTGGACACGCGAGCGCCCCGACGTCGACTTCGCCCCGATGCACGTGCTCTCCCGGGTCGGGCGCCTCGCCAAGCACCTGGACCGCGCGCGCCGCCGCGCCTTCTCGGCCTCCGGACTCGAGCCCTGGGAGTTCGACGTGCTCGCCGCACTGCGCCGCGCCGGGGCGCCCTACCAGCTGAGTCCCAAGTCGCTGCTGCAGCAGACGCTCGTGAGTTCGGGCACCATGACCAACCGCATCGACCGGCTCGTGGAGCGCCGCCTCGTGGAGCGCCGCACCGACCCGCACGACGGACGCGGTGTGCTCGTGGTCATGACGAGCCGCGGCGCCGAGGCGGTCGACGACGCCATCAGCGAGCTGCTCGCGGGCGAGGCCGAGCTGCTCGAGGGCCTCTCGCGCGCCGACCAGGATCGCCTCGCGACGCTGCTGCGCAAGCTGAGCCTCGACTTCGACGAACAGGCCACGGAGTAGGGTCGCCGCGTGCCCGTCGCCGAAGACTTCCAGGCTCCCGTCCGCGAGCGCCGGTTGCGGCTCGTGCGCGACGGCTGGGGTACGGGCGCCGCGGCGCACGAGCACCGGCTGCTGCGCGCCGCCCGCCCGGCCCTCCCCGTGCTCAACTGGCTGGGCCAGTTCGCGAACCCGCTCATGCGCGTGCCGAAGCTCGGCTGGATCACCGCCGACCCGCTCACCGCGCGCGCCCTGCTCAACGACGCCGAGCACCTCACGCTTCTGAGCGAGGGCGGCGTCGGGCACCTCTGGGCGCAGATCCTGGGCGACTGGGTCTACGACCTGTTCGACGGCCCCGGCCACCACGACCTGCGCACCCGCAGCCGCGAGCTGTTCACCGAGCGCACGAGCGCTGCCTTCGTGCAGCGCGCCTGGGGCGATCGGCTGGAAGCCGCGCGCGCATCCTTCGAGGCCGGCGAACCGCTGGACCTGGCCGACCTGTCCCGCGTGCTCGTGGGCCGCATGGTCATGACCCTGCTCGGGATGCCGGTGGCGCCCGGCGACGAGAGCACAGGCGAGGACCCGGACGACCCCTACCGCGAGATCTTCGCCACCGGGGAGGAGCTGGCCGCGACCGCGCTCGGGACGACCGCCGACACCATGCTGCCGCCTGCCAAGGTCGAGAGCGCCCGCGCGATCGTGGAGCGCCTCACCGGGCATATCGACCAGGTGTTCCCCACGGCGCACCCGGACACCGTCATCGGGCGCTGCCGCGAGCTCGGACTCACCCTGCGCGAGACCAAGGGGCTCTCCACCCTGCTCATGGTCGCCGGGACCGAGACCGCCGCATCCGCCATGGCGCGTACGGCGGCGCTGCTGCACGATTCGGGCGAGCAGCACCGGCTGCTGACCGCGCCCGAGCACCGGGACGACGCGGTGCGCGAGGCGCTGCGGGTCACCTCCCCCGCGCCCATCATCGGCCGCTCGGTCATGGCCGACTTCACCATGGCGGGGCGGACCCTGCGCGCGGGCGAGCGCGTCGTGGTGCTGACCTGGACGGCCAACAACCTCCCGGGCGGGTTCCGCATCGACCGGCCGTACCTGCCGCAGAATCGGCAGCTCTGGTTCGGCGCAGGCCGGCACCTATGCCTGGGCGGCCCGCTCGCGCGCGCCGAGCTGGGCGCGATCGTGGACCTGCTGCTGGGCGACGGCCGCCCGTTCCGGGTGGTGTCGCGCCGCTATGGCCGCAAGGTGCTCATCCCCGCCTACGCCGAGCTGGTCGTGCAGAAGCAGCCCTGAGCCTCACCAGTACTCGGCGCCCTCGAGAGAGGTGGGGGCGGGATCGAAGCCGAGGCGCTCGCGCGCGCGGGTCAGATCGAGGGTGCGCTGCATCCCGAGCTGCGAGACCGCGTACCGGGTGAGCCGCGGGCGCGTGCGCGCGACGTGCGCCGCCGCCTCCAGCGCCCCGGCCAGTGCGTACGCCGCGCGGTACGGGATGCCGGTGAGCGTCGCGCGCACACCGCGGCGTTCCAGGAACTCCCGCAGCACCGCCGACAGCAGCACGGGTTCGGCGTCGGCGACGTTGTAGGTGCCGGGCGGTGACGCGGGATCGAGCCCGCGCCGCACCGCGTGCACCAGGGTGTCGATGTGCGTGAGGCTGTGCGGCACCTCCGCTGCCTCGGGGAGCACGAGCCGGCCGCGGCGCACCCCGGCGAGCACGCGCGGCAGCAGCGTCGTGTCGCCCGGCCCGTACACGGCGTGCGGCCGCAGGATGACGGCGTCCGTCCCGGCGAGCTCGCGCTCGGCGAGCGCCTTGGTCTCCGAGTACGCGCTGAGGTATCGGCGGGCGGGCGGGGTATCCTCGCGCGCGTCGATCGTGGGGACGAACGCGTCGTACACGCTCGAGGTCGAGATGTGCACGATGCGCGCGCCGGGGAAGCTCCGCACGACGTGCCGCGTGCCGTCGCGGTTGGCGCGCATGGCCTCGGCACGCGGGGCCCAGTCGTCGGCGAGGGCGGCGCAGTGGACGACCGCGTCGACCGCGCCCTCGGAAGATCCGCGGTCGGGCGACCCGGCGGCGATGTCCCACACCAGGTAACGTCCGCGCGGGTTGCACCAGCCATCCGGCCGGCGCCCGAACCCCGTCACCTTGTGCCCGTCGTCGGCGAGCGCTGCCGCGACCGCGCCCCCGACGAAGCCGCTCGCCCCGGTGACCGCGATCCTCACGCGCTCTCCCCCAGCGCGCCCCCGACGACCTCGGCCAGCCGGATCCGGTCGAGCTTGCGGCCGCGACCGGAACGGGGCAACTCGTCGAGCACGATGATCTCGTCGGGCAGAACCCCCGCGTCGATGAGGCCCGGGAGCGAACGCCGCACGCGCTCGGCGAGCCCCGCCGGATCACCCGCTGCGACGAGCGCGAGCACGATGCGATCGTCCCCGATCGCGTCGGGCAGCCCGGTGATCGCGGCCTCGGCCACGCCGGGCAGCCCCGCGATGACCGGTTCGTACAGCCCCGGGTACACGTTCTGGGTTCCCCGGATGAACATGTCCTTGCGCCGACCGAGCAGCGTGAGCCGGTCGCCGTCGAGGCGAGCCAGGTCGCCCGTGGCGATCTCGGAAAGCGGGTCGATCCCGGTGCCCTCGCCCCCGAGGTATCCCAGCGCCAGGCCGTCGCCGGACAGCACGAGCTCGCCGTCCCGGATGCGGGCCCGCACGCTCGGCACCACGCGTCCGACGTCGTCGCCCTCGCCCGGCGGCGCGGCGAGCTTCTCGGCGCCGTCCGCGATCGCCACCGGCAGGATCTCGGTCATGCCGTACACGGCGCGGATGCGGGCCCGCGGAAAGCGCGCCGCCGCGCGTTCCAGCAGGGGCCGCAGCACGGGCGCTCCGCCGAGCACGATGGTGTCGAGGTGCTCGGGGGCGAGCTGAGGTCGTGCGTCGAGTTCGCGAAGGATCGCGTCGAGACCGGCGGGAACCGCGAAAAGGAGTTCCGCATCCGGGAGCAGCCGCAGGTAGCGCTCGGGCCGCGCGCCCGGGTCGATGCCGGCCGGGGGGATGCTCCAGTGCGCACCCGCGATGAGCGCGGGCACGCCCACCATGAGCTGGTCGGTCAGCACGCGCTGACCGCGGCGGATGCCGACCCCCGCCGCGAAGTCGGCCAGGCCCGCACCCAGGCTCGCGCGCGAGTGCACGACCCCCTTGGGGGAGTCGGTCGTCCCGGACGTGAACACGATGAGCGCCGGCTCCCCAAGAGCCGCGCCGCCGAGAGCCGCGCCGTCGAGAGCCGCGCCGCCGAGAGTGCGTGCTTCGGCAGCGGCGCCCGCCCCGGATTCGCCGATGCGCGTACTCTCGCCGCGCGCACGCGAACGCAGAGCGCGCAAGGGGAGCGCGCCGCGCGGCACCCCGGGCAGCCACGGCCCCGCATACAGGTGCGTCGCGCCGGGCACGAGCCGGCCGTACGGCGCCAGCTCGAGCCCGCGCCTCCGGGCGACCCCGCGCAGCGGCCGGGACGACGCCAGGTGCAGCAACGACTCCGCCGCGACGAACCGCGGGGCGGCCAGCGCCGCACGCGCCCGGAACAACGCCTCCCCCGCGCCCGGGTCCGCGAAGACCACCACGCCGCCGGCGAGCACGATCCCCAGGGCCAGCACCACGGCGCCCGCCCCGGGTCGCACCGAGAACAGCACGCGGTCGCCCGGGACGAGCCCCTCGGCGCGCAGGCCCGCGGCCGTCGCGCGGATGCGCGCGGCCAGCTCGCCGTAGCCCAGCGTGCGGCGCCCGTACGTGAGGGCGGGATCGCCGGGATGCGCGTCGGCCGCCGCGAGCACGAGTCCGAGCAGGTCGCTAGGCACGCCCCGCCTCCAGCACGAGCGACGCATACGACGGGATGAGCACCCCGCGCGCCGGACGCCGCGCAGCCACCCGCAGCCCCGCTCCGCCCCGGGCACCGGCCACCCCGAGCAGCGCGTCGAGCGTCAGCCGGATCTGCGCCATCGCGAGCGGCGCCCCCAGGCAGTAGTGCGCCCCCGCGCCGAACCACAGCTGCTTGAGCTGGGCCGCCGCGTTGACCGACGGGTCGAACTCCCCCAGCGCCTGGTTGGCCGCGAACGTGGCCAGGATGACGCGCTCCCCCGGCCTGGCCGTCACGTCCCCGACACGCGCGGCCGCGATCGTGGAGCGGAGCATGACGGGCGAAGGGGTCGTGACGCGCAGGGCCTCGGCGACCGCCGCATCCACCAGCGAACGATCGGCGGCAAGCCGCGGCAGCCAGCCGCTGTCGCACAGGATCGCGGCGAGTCGCGGCACGAACGACACGATGGTCTCGGTGCCGGTCAGGACAAAGGCGCCCACCGCCCCCAGGGCCTCGCGCTCGTCGAGGCCGAGCGCCCGCATGCGGCCGGGCACGGTCGACTCGTCCCCGTGGTAGGCCCGCGCGGCGTGCTCGCCCAGTTCCGACAGGATGCCGCGCGCGACCCCCAACTGACGCGGTGTCAGGCGCGGGCGCGCCAGCGACACGAAACCGGTGACCGCCGAGACCCGGGCGAACAGCTCGTCGTCCACCACGTCGGAGTCGAGCCCGACCAGCCGTGAGATCACCGCCGAGGCGCCCCGGCGGGCATGGGCGACCAGGTCGACGCGCTCGCCGTGACCCAGCCGATCGGCCAGCTCCCGGGTCGCCTCTCCGAGCGAGTCCGCGACGAGCGCCTCCACGAACGCGGGGGCGAAGAGAGGTCCGAGCTTGCGGCGCAGCGCGAGGTGCTCCTCGCCCTCCATGTTGAGCAGTACGCGTGGGCCGAGCACCGGGGTCCACAGATCGCTCGGCGCGCCCGGGCCGTTCTTGGTGAACGACGCGGTGTCCATGAGCACCCCGCGCAGCAGGGTCGCGTCCTTGACGACCACGCCCAGGCCCGGAACGCGCCGCACCGGCCCGGGGATCGCCCGCACGGCCGGGTAGGCGATCGGGTGCGCGGCGCGCAGCACGCGCTCCTCGTTGCGGCGGGCCAGCGCGACGCTCGCCTCGACCCGGCTCACCGGATGTCCACGTGCTCGGGCCGGTAAGCGTGGTCCTTGTACCAGAGCAGGGTCTTCGCGAGCCCCCAGGCCCGCACCCGGCGCGACGACCCGTGCACGACGACGTCCCTGCGTCTCGCGTAGTCGCGCGTGAGGCGCCGCACCGCGTTGACTAGGGCGCGGTCCTCGTGCAGGTCCTCGATCCGGGTGCGCGGGAAGCCCCCGGCCGCGAGATACAGCTCCGCGGTGATGCCCACGTTGCAGCCGGCCGCCATGAGGTAGGGGCCGAGGTACCCGGGATCGCGGTTGCCCGGGCGCACGCGCCCGAAGGCCTCCGCGAGGTGGACGGCTCCGCGCAGCACCGCGCGCGTGGGCAGGCCGAGCCCCTCGTCGCGCCGGGGCACGAGTTCCCCGCCCACCAGCCGCAGCCCGAGTCCGCCCTCGGCGCGCGGCGTGAGCGAACGGCGCACCGCCGCGGTCCAGTCCTCGCGCGGAAGGCAGTCCGCGTCGGTGCGCGCGAGCAGCACGGCGCCCGCGGCGATCGCGGCGCGCATCCCGGTGTCCGCGGCCGCGCCCGTCCCTTTGACGGGCTCGTGGATGACGCGCCAGCGACCCAGCCCGCGTGCGGCCGCGAAATCCTCGACGATCGCGACCGTGGCATCCGTCGAGCCGTTGTCGACGAAGACCGCGTCGAAGTCGGAGTCGCGCTGCGCCGCGAGCGCCTCCAGGGTCGCGTGCACACCACCCGCCTCGTTCAGCATGGGCACGACGACCGCGAGCGAGGTCACAGCCGCACCGCCACGAGCGTGAGCGAGATTCCCCCCGCCAGTCCGATGAGCAGCACGCGCGAGCCCGGCCCAACCATGCCCCGCTCGCGCGCGAGCTGCACCTGCAGGGGGAGGGTCACCGAGGCGAGGTTGCCGTGCTCGGCGATCGTGATGATGGTGCGGTCGTCGGGAACCCCCAGGCGCTCGAAGATCGGCGGGAGGTAGGGCAGCGCCACCTGGTGGATCGCGACCAGGTCGAAGTCGTCCCAGGTCCAGCCGTTGTCGTCCAGCAGGTCCAGCACGGGCTGCGGGCCCAGCTCGAGGAAGGCGCGCTGCAGGGCGTGCCCGTCCATGTCGAAGTAGGCGGCATCCGGATCGTGCGGACGCATGGTGCCGCCGCCGGGCAGCGTCCCGATGTCCCAGTGACGGGAGACCGCGATCGCTCGCGACGCCAGGATGCCGGGGCCGGCATCCGTCGGGTCGTCCCCCTCGGGCTCGCGAGACTCCAGGACCAGCGCCGCACCTCCGTCGCTCATGGTGTAGCCGGGGAAGGAGCGCAGGAACTCGTCGTGGTCGCGCACGCTCCAGCGCACCGCGACGCTCGGCCCCTCGCCGCTCGCGATGAGCACGCGCCGATAGGTGCCTGCACGGATGAAGGCATCCGCCACGCGCATGGCGTCGACCACCGAGTTGCAGGCGTTCTTGACGTCCATGACCGGGGCGTCGATGCCCAGCTTCGCCGCGACGATGTGGCTCGTGGCGGGTTCGACCAGATCCTGGCTCGCGCTCGCAAAGATCAGCAGGTCGACCTCGCCCGGCGATTCGGCCAGGGCGGATCGCGCGGCCGCGACCGCGAGATCCGACGCGTCCCAGCCCTCCGGGCGCACGTGCACCGAGCGCACGCCGGTCATCCGGGAGATGAGCCCGGTCGCGAGCCGGACGCGCGGATTCCCGGCGCGCAGAGCGGCCTCCGTCTGGTCCGTGCTGCGCGTCGTCTCCGGGAGGTGCACGCCGATTCCGGCGATGCGTGTGGAGACCGGCATATGCGCGAGCCTATAGCCGCCCCGCGCCGCCGTCGGTAGGGTCGGCCTCGTGAAGAACCCGGTCCGCATCCTGCGCCTCGTGTCCGTCGCGTTCCTCGGCCTCGCGCTGTCCGCGCTCCCCGCGGCGGCCGCCACGGCATCCCCCGCCGCTCCCGTCGACGACCCGCAGGGGTCGGTCTCGGTGATCGGGGGGACCAACGACTTCACCTTCGACTCGTTCCACGCCGACTACGCGCTCGGCCTGACCGGCGACGGACGCTCCACGCTGAGCGTCACCGAGACGCTCGTGGCGCAGTTCCCGGACTTCGACCAGAACCACGGCATCCTGCGCGTCATCCCCGCGGTCTACGACGGGCACCCGGTTCGACTGAACGTGACCTCGGTGAAGACCGAGAGCGGCGCCGACTGGACCTACGAGACCAGTTTCGACGACGAGAACATGACCCTGCGGATCGGCGACGGCGACCGGTACGTGCACGGCAGGCAGGTCTTCGTCATCACCTACACCATGGAGAACGTCACGCGGTTCTTCGAGGACACCGACGACGACGAGTTCTTCTGGGACACCAACGGCACCATGTGGCCGCAGCCGTTCGGCGAGGTCAGCGCGACCGTGACGCTCGAGGACGGCCTGGCCGGGAAGCTGCAGAGCACCGACTGCTACTACGGCTACGAGGGCGCGTCCGACACCTGCGAGATCTCGGCATCGGGCAGCACCGTGAGTGCGAGTGTGCGCGACCTGCAGCCGTATCAGAACATGACGATCGTGCTGGGCTTCCCGGCGGGCACCTTCCAGCCGGCGGACTTCAGCATCTTCGACTATCTGCCGCTGGGCGGGATCCTCGGCATCGGCGCGGCCCTCGCCGCGGCCGTCACGGCTTTCGTGATGCGCTTCACCACGCTGCGGGATGCCAAGGGCACCGGCATCGTGATCGCCCAGTACGAGCCGCCGGAGGGCATGGACGGCTTCCTGGCGGCCAACCTGGTGAAGGCGACCCGGCGCGGCATGGCCACCTCGATCATGGACCTCGCCGTCAAGCGCAAGCTGCGCATCGTCGAGCGCGAGGGCGGCGGCCTCTTCGGCGGCAAGGACTTCGGCGTCCAGCAGGTCGATCCGGGCACCGCGGACCTCGACCCGACCGAGGTCACGGTCATGAACGCGCTGTTCTCCCCCACCGGCGGACGGTTCTTCTCGTTGCGCGCGCCCGGCCTCATCACCCTGGGTTCTGCGACGCCCGAGCCCACCGCGGACACCGAGGTGCGGTGGCTCACCAAGAAGGACACCGTGCTGGGCCGCCAGGTGGTCGCTCTCACCAAGGCGGCCGCGACCGAGGCGCAGCAGAAGAAGCTGCGGCGCAAGGGCGGCGGCTCGGCGGCGGGCATCATCGCCCTGCTCATCGCCGCGTCCGCGGGCGCCTTCCTCCTCACCAGCATCTTCGACCAGAGCGGGGCCGGTACCGCGGTCGGGGTCATCGGGGTCAATGCGGTCATCTGGATCGGCGTCGGCCTCATCTCGATCGTGGGGGCGCGCAAGCCGCTCACCGAGGAGGGCGCGAAGCTCAGGGAGCACCTGCTGGGGCTCAAGGAGTACATCCGCCTCGCCGAGGCCGACCGGCTGCAGATGCTGCAGAGCGTGAGCGGCGCGGAGCGCACGCCCCTGAAGGGCGCGGCGACCGCCGGGGTCGAGATCGTCAAGATCTACGAGAAGCTGCTGCCCTACGCCGTGCTCTTCGGGCTCGAGAGGGAGTGGGCGGGCGAGCTGGCCAAGTACTACGACGAGACCCCGCCGGACTGGTACTCGGGCAGCAGCGTGAGCGCCTTCAACGCCGGCGCGTTCGCCGGCGCCGTCGGCTCGATCAGCTCGAGCGTCTCCGCCTCCTACTCCGGCGCATCGAGCTCGTCCTCCAGCGGTGGCTCCGGTGGCGGCGGGTCCTCCGGCGGGGGCGGCGGCGGAGGCGGGGGCGGCGGCTGGTAGCCGCCCCGGGGTCGCCCGTGCTCAGGTCTCCAGCGACTCGCTGAGCTCGAGCCAGCGCTCCTCGAGGGCGGCGGCGTCCGCCTCGAGCGCACCCAGCTCACCGTGCAGTGCGCCGAGCCCGACATAGTCGGCCGGGTCGTGTTCGGCGAGTTCGACGTGCTTGGCGCGGATCGCCTCCGCCGACTTCGCGAGCCGGCGATCGATCGACGCGAGCTCCTTCTCCGCCTCGCGCCGCGCGGCCCCGGACAGCCCGGCGGGTTGTTCGGCTCCGGCCGGCCCGGCTGATCGCGGCCCGCCCGGCGCGGCGGCCGGCCCGGGCCTTGCCGGCGCACGCGCGGCCCGCAGCCGCAGGTACTCCTCCACCCCGCCCGGCAGGTGCCGCAGCCGACCCGCGCCGTCGGCGCCGGGCAGGATCGCGTATTGCTGGTCGGTCACGCGCTCGATGAGGTACCGGTCGTGCGAGACCACGAGCAGGGTGCCGGGCCAGGAGTCGAGCAGGTCCTCCATGGCCGCGAGCATGTCGGTATCGAGGTCGTTGGTGGGCTCGTCCAGGATGAGCACGTTCGGCTCGGAGAGCAGGATGAGCAGAAGCTGCAGCCGCCGCTTCTGCCCGCCCGACAGGTCGCGCACGGGCGTCGAGAGTTGCGCGCTGCGGAAGCCCAGGCGCTCGAGCAGCTGCCCGGGCGTGAGCTCGACGCCCCCACTCGAGTAGGAGGTGCGGAGCCGACCCACCACGTCGCTGACCCGGTCGTCGCGGATCTCGTCCAGGCCGGTGAGCCTCTGGTCGAGCACCGCGATCCGCACGGTCTTCCCGCGCTTGACCCGGCCCGTGCTCGGCGGGATGGTGCCCGCGATGAGCCCCAGAAGCGTCGACTTGCCCGCGCCGTTGACCCCGAGGATCCCGGTGCGCTCCCCCGGCGCGATGCGCCACTCCAGATCGCGGAGCACCACGCGCTCGCCGCCGGCCGGATCGGGGTAGGCGACCCCGGCATCCAGCAGGTCGACCACGTCCTTGCCGAGCCGGGCGACCGCGAGCTTGGCGAGGGCGACGCTGTCGCGCGGGGGCGGGACGTCCGAGATCAGGGCGGCCGCGGCATCCAGCCGGAACTTGGGCTTGGAGGTGCGGGCGGGGGCGCCTCGACGCAGCCAGGCGAGCTCCTTGCGCAGCAGGTTGCGTCGCCGCACCTCGCTGGACGCGGCCTGACGATCGCGCTCGACGCGCTGCAGGATGTACGCGGCATAGCCGCCCTCGAACGGTTCGACGATCCCGTCGTGCACCTCCCAGGTGCGCGTCGAGACCTCGTCGAGGAACCACCGGTCGTGCGTCACGACGACGAGTGCGCCCTGGTTCACCGGCCAGCGTGAGCGCAGGTGCCGCGCGAGCCACGCGACGCCCTCCACGTCGAGGTGGTTGGTGGGCTCGTCCAGGAACAGCACGTCCCGCTCGTGGGTCAGCAAGGCGGCGAGCGCGACGCGACGCCGCTGCCCGCCGCTCAGCTGCTCGACGGGTGCGTCCCAGGGGACGTCGCCGCCGATCAGCCCGTCGATGACATCGCGGATGCGCGCGTCGCCGGCCCATTCGTGCTCGGCGCGTCCGTCGACCACGAGTTGCGAGACCGTGGCGCCGTGCGGCAGGTCATCGGCCTGATCGAGCATCCCGACGGTGATGCCGCCGCGGCGCGTGACCCGGCCGGCATCCGGCTCCTGTCGCCCGGCCAGCAGCCGCAGCAGGGTCGACTTGCCGTCCCCGTTGCGCCCGACCACGCCGATCCGGTCGCCCTCCTCGACGCCGAGCGTGACGCCTTCGAACACAACCTTCGAGGGGTATTCGAGGTGGAGGGACTCGGCCCCGAGCAGATGTGCCATCGAACCCAGCGTAGGGATGCGGGGGATGGTCGGAGAATCACGCGACATGAGACCAGGCGTCGAGCGCCGCGCGATAAGTGCGACGTAGTGCTACAGTCGTCGCATGAGCATGTCGGTCGCGATCCGCGAACTCCGCAACAACACCTCCGCGGTAATCGCCGCCGTCGAGGGCGGCGAGGAGGTCGTCCTGACCAATCGCGGCCGGCCGATCGCCCGGATCGAGCCCATCGCGCGAGAGCGAACAGGCAAGAGACCTTTCCTCACCCGCGACGAGCTGAGTACGATGCGAGGCGGCCGGATCGACACCGGCTGGCTCGAGGAGCGCAGTGCGCTGCGCGCCGCAGAACTCGCCTCGACGACCGACTGGGCCGACCCCTGGGACGGCCGGTGACCTCGCGCGGCCTCCTCGACACCAACGCCCTTATCTCCTGGTGCGAGGGCAGGCCCATCGACCTGGAAACCATGCCCGACGAACTCTACGTCTCGGCGTTCACGCTCGGCGAGCTCGAGCACGGGAACCACACGGCGCCCGACGCGACGGCGCGGCGGGCACGCACTCGCACCTGGGCACTGGCGTCGGAGTGCGAGCCGCTCGACACCGATCTGCAGGTCGCGAGCGAGTGGGCGCTGCTGCGCCACCTCCTCGAGACCGCGGGGCGCCGCGTGCGCGTCAACGACCTCTGGATCGCCGCGATCGCCATCGCCCACGACCTGCCGGTGGTCACCCGGGACGAGGATTTCGACGCGATCGCCGCCGTCAGCCGGCTCCAGGTGATCACTGTCTGAGCTGGGTCCCGCCCGCGCTCACTCCCCCACGATGCGCGCGCCGTGCACGGGACCGGTCGCCCGCACGACGTTGAGGCGGGCCGCCGACAGGGCGACCTGCAGCTCGAGTGCCGAGTCGGCATCCGCGGCCAGGAAGGCGACCGTCGGCCCCGAACCGGAGACGATGCCGGCGAGCGCGCCGTTCTGCTCGCCGAGCTCGAGCACCTGACCCAGTGAGGGTTCGAGCTTGAGCGCCGCGGCCTGCAGGTCGTTGTGCATGACCGCCGCGAGCATGTGCGGGTCGCCCGCTCGAAGCGCCTGCAGCACGTCGGAGTCGACCGTGGGCCGCGGGTCGGCCGGGTAGATGTCCTGTGCGTGCCGCTCGCGGTGCAGGTCGAGCTCGCGGTACACCTCGGGCGTCGAGAGCCCGAAGTCGGCCAGCGCGAGCACCCACGAGAACGACCCCTGCGCGAGCGCGGGCGAGAGCTCGTCGCCGCGCCCCGTCCCGATCGCCGTCCCGCCGGTGAGCGCGAACGGGACGTCGGCACCGAGCTTCCGGGCCAGCTCGTGCAACTCATCGCGCGAGAGCTCGGTGCCCCAGAGCGCGTCGCACGCCAGCAGGGTGGCCGCGGCGTCGGCCGAACCGCCGCCCATCCCGCCGGTCACCGGAACGTGCTTGTCGATGCGGATGCGCGCCCCGCCCCGGTACCCGGTCTTGGCGGCGAGCAGGCGCGCGGCCGTGATGGCCAGGTTCGCGCCGTCGGTCGGCACCCGGCTCAACTCGACCGTCCCGGTGAGCTCGACGGAGAAGTCGTCGGCCTCGCTGACCTGCACGTCCTCGTACAGCGATACCGCCTGATACGCGATCGCGACATCGTGGTAGCCGTCGTCGAGCACCTGCCCGACCTTGAGGAAGACGTTGACCTTGCCCGGGGCCTTCACGTGAACCGTGCGGCCGGACGGGGAGGTCATCCCCTTACCCTAGACAATCCCGATGGGGCCGCCTGACGGTCCCCTGAGTGGCTCCGACCCCTCAGGTTCGCGCGATCCGCAGGAAGTCGTGCACCGTCAACTGCTCCCCGCGCAGCGTCGGATCCACCCCCGCGGACTCCAGACGGGAGGATGCCGCGGCGGCAGAACCGAGGGAGCCCGCGAGCGCTTGCCGCAGCATCTTTCGCCGCTGCCCGAAGGCCCCGTCGACCAGCGCGAACACGGCATCGCGCTCGTCCTCCGTGCCGAGCGGCGAGGGCGCGCGACGGTAGGCGACCAGGATCGAGTCGACGTTGGGAACTGGCCAGAACACCTGCCGGCTCACGCTGCCCGCGACCGACCACTCCCCGTACCAGGCGGCCTTGACGCTCGGCGCCCCGTACACGCGCGAGCCCGGCGCCGCCGCGATGCGCTGCCCGACCTCGGCCTGCACCATGACCAGCGCGGTCTCGAGCGTCGGCACATCGGCCAGCAGCCGCAGCAGCACGGGCACCGACACGTTGTACGGCAGGTTGGCCACGAGCCGCCTCGGGGCGCCCGGCACCGCGACCCGCAGCGCGTCGCCCGCGACGACACTCAGGTGGGGCGCACCCGCGGGGTCGAGCTCCGCGACCGTGCTCGGCAGCAGCCGCGCCAGGCGCTCGTCGAGTTCGATGGCCGTGACCCGCGCGCCCGCCTCGAGCAGCCCGAGTGTGAGCGACCCCAGGCCCGGCCCCACCTCGAGCACCTCGTCGCCGTCCTCGACACCCGCGGTGCGCACGATCCGCCTGACCGTGTTCGCGTCGACCACGAAGTTCTGCCCGAGCTTCTTGGTCGGCACGAGGTCGAGACCGGCGGCGAGGTCGCGCACCTCGGCCGGGCCGAGCAGCGCCATTTCAGCCCCGCCAGTCGGGATCGCCCGCGCCGCCGGTCTCCGGGTGCGGGTCGAAGGGCCCGGGCGGGGGCGTCACCGGCTCGTCATCCCACCGGCCGTAGACCAGTTCGGTGTTCGACGAGAGCTGCGCGGCCAGCATCGATGGGTCGGTCCCCAGCTGCGCGGCCATCGCGCGCAGGGTGTGCGGCAGCAGGTAGGACGAGTTGGTGCGCCCGCGGAAAGGCGTCGGCGTCAGGTACGGGGCGTCGGTCTCGATGAGGATGTTCGCCCGGGGGATCGCCTCGAGCGCGGCGCGCAGAGGCTTGGCGTTCGAGAAGGTCACGGTGCCGGCGAACGACACGAACCACCCCTCGTCGGCCACGAGCCTGGCGAACTCGGCGTCGCCGCTGAAGCAGTGGAAGACCGTCCGCTCGGGCGCGCCGACCCGGTGCAGGGTCGCCACGACGTCCTCGTGCGCGTCCCTGTCATGGATCTGCAGCGCGAGCCCGTACCGTTTGGCCATCTCGATGTGAGCCTCGAACGAGGCGAGCTGCGCCGCGCGACCGGCGTCGTCCTCGGTGCGGAAGTAGTCGAGCCCGGTCTCCCCGATCGCGCGCACGCGCGGCCGGGAGGCGAGCTCGTCGATCCCGGCCAGGTGGGCATCCAGCTCGCCGCTCGCCGCGAGCCCCGGCGCGTCGTTGGGATGCAGCGCCACGGCCGCGAGCACGCGCGGTTCGTGGGCGGCCAGTCGCGCACTCCACCGCGAGGTCTCGAGGTCGGTGCCCACCTGCACGACCCCGCGCACCCCGACGGCGGATGCCCGGTCGAGCTGCTCGCGCGGGTCCAGCTGCGGACCGCCGTGATCGCGGTCGTGATCGAGGTGCGTGTGGTTGTCGTAGACCGGGACGACCAGCGCCTCGGGGAGCGGCGGCCACTCCTCCTCGGCTGCGGACGCGTCGCTCACGCGGCTCCCGCGTCGGCCTCTTCGATGCGGGGGAAGAGCGTGCCCTCGAGCGCGCTCACCCGGCCCGACCCGCGCCAGGCGCCCGGGTCGCGCACATCCTGATCCCGGATGTCGCCCTCGCCCCCCAGCGCATCCCACAGTCGTGCGGTGGCCTTGGGCATGACCGGGGACAGCAGAACCGTCACGGCGCCGAGCACGTGCACCGAGGCCGCGAGAACGGCCTCGAGCTCGGCGCGGCGCGCGTCGTCCTTGGCCAGCTGCCACGGCTCGGCGACCGTGAGGTAGCCGTTCAGGTCGTCGACCAGGGTCCACACCGAGGCGATCGCCTCGTGGATCGCGAACCGGCCCATCGCGGAGTCGGCGTCCGCGGCGGCGCGGGCCACGGCATCCACGAGCGCCTGCTCGCGCGGAGCCCACCCGTCGGCGGGCACCGCCGGGACGGTGCCGTCGAAGTAGCGCTCGACCATGGCGACCACGCGCGAGGCGAGGTTGCCGAAGCCGTTCGCGAGCTCGGCGTGGTAGCGGGCCGAGAGGTCCTCCCAGGAGAACGAGCCGTCCTGCCCGAAGGTGATCGCACGCAGGAAGTAGTAGCGGAACGCGTCCGAGCCGAAGACCTCGGTGATCTGCTGGGGCGCGATGCCGGTCAGCTTGGACTTGGACATCTTCTCGCCGCCGACCAGCAGCCAGCCGTGTCCGAAGACCCGGTGCGGCACGGGGAGGCCGGCCGCGAGGAGCATGGCCGGCCAGATGACCGCGTGGAAGCGCGCGATGTCCTTCCCGACCAGGTGGTGGGCGGGCCAGCGACGAGCGAACTCGGCGCGCTCCTCGGGGGAGTCGATGCCGTACCCGATCGCGCTCACGTAATTCAGCAGCGCGTCGAACCAGACGTAGACCACGTGGGTCGGATCCCACGGCACCTTGATGCCCCAGTCGAAGGTGGAGCGCGAGATGGACAGGTCGTCGAGCCCGTGCTTGACGAATTGCACGATCTCGTTGCGCACGCTCTCGGGCTGCACGAAGTCGGGCTGGGACTCGTACAGGTCCAGCAGCGGCTTCGCGAAGTCGCTCATGCGGAAGAAGTAGTTCTTCTCCTTGAGCACCTCGACCGGGCGGGAATGGATGGCGCACAGCTTCTGGCCCTCGAACTCGCCCTCGCCGTCGACGAGCTCGTCGGCCTGCTTGTACTCCTCGCAGCCCACGCAGTAGTAGCCCTCGTACTCGCCGGCGTAGATGTGGCCGTCGTCGTAGAGCTTCTGCAGGAATCGCGCCACGGCGATCTCGTGCCGCTCGTCGGTCGTGCGAATGAAGTCGTCGTTGGCGATGTCGATGGTTGCGAGCAGGGGCTTCCAGGCGTTCTCGACCAGCTGGTCGGCCCAGGCCTTCGGGGTGGTCTCGTTCGCGACCGCGGTGCGCAGGATCTTCTGGCCGTGCTCGTCGGTCCCTGTTAGAAGCCAGGTGTCGTCACCGGCCTGCCGGTGCCAGCGTGCGAGCACATCCGCGGCGACCTCGGTGTAGGCGTGGCCGATGTGCGGGACGTCGTTGACGTAGAAGATGGGCGTCGTGATGTAGAACGCCCGGTCGTCGGGGGCTCGGCCCGCGGGGCTCGGAGACGGCATGATGCGTCAGTCTACCGAGCCCCGCGGGACGTTACCGGTGTGCTACTTCGCCGCCGCGCGCAGCTTCTCGGCGACCGCGATGGCGTCGCCCTCCGCCGCGTTCGACTTCTTGTCGGGGCGCGCGATCAGCAGGTAGAGCAGGCCGACCACGAACACCACGCCGAAGCCGATGGCCACGATCCAGTTCGCGACCGGGTCGTCGGATTCGCCCGGACGCACCAGCAGGTACATCGCGAAGAGTCCGTAGGCCAGCGCGAGGATGTTCACGATCCACCCCAGCGCGCCCAGGCTGAACGGCCCGGCCGGCTTCCATCCCTTGACCCGCTGCCGCAGCGCGGCGAGCACCACGGACTGGAACGAGAAGTAGATGCCGAACACCGCGAACGAGGTGACCTGAACGAGCAGGTCGGCGTTGAAGAACACCAGAACCGAGATGATGATCGGGATCACGCAGGCGACCACGAGTGCACGCGTCGGCACCTGGGTGCGGGGCGACACGTGCGCGAGCCAGGTGTGGCCGGGGATCATCTCATCGCGCGCGAAGGAGTACAGCAGCCGACTGGCCGCCGCCTGCAGGCTGAGCACACAGGACAGGAACGCGGTGAGCGCGACCACCAGGAAGATCTTCTCCCCGACCGGACCGAGGGTCGCGGTCAGGATGCCGGGGATCGGATCCGGGTCGGTGCCCGCCACGATGTCGGCCAGGTTCGGCGCCGCCAGCACGTAGCCCGCGAACGAGAACAGGGCAGAGATCCCGCCGACCAGGATCGTCATGATCATGGCGCGCGGGATGCGGCGGCTGGGATCCTTGACCTCCTCCGCGACATCGCCGCACGCCTCGAATCCGTAGAAGAGGAACAGGCCCACCAGCGCGGCCCCGAGGAACGCCGCCCCCGTGCTGCCGCCGAAGTTGGCCTCGGTGCCCATCGAGTCGAAGAACACCGAGAAGTCGTTCTTGCGCTGGAAGATCAGCAGGTACAGACCCAGCAGCACGACGCCGGCGAGCTCGGCGGCGAGGCCGATGCGCGCCACCCGCGCGAGGTTCTTGGTGCCCGACAGGTTGATCGCGAGGGCCACCAGGAGCAGGACGGCGGTGAGCGCCAGCCCGACGGCGGGCGTGAGCTCGACGCCGAACAGGCTCGCGAAGAACCCGCTGCCGAACTCGGCGACGGCGGTGATGGTGACGATGAGGGCCCAGATGTAGACCCAGGCCGCCATCCAGGCGTACCGCTTGCCCCACAAGCGCCGGGCCCAGGGGTAGATGCCGCCCGCGATCGGGTACTGCGACACGATCTCGCCGAACACGAGCGCGACGAGAAGCTGACCCGCACCCACGATGAAGATCCACCAGATCGAGAGCGGACCGCCGGTGGCTAGGCCGAGGGCGAAGAGCGAGTAGATGCCGACCAGCGGCGAGAGATAGGTGAAGCCGAGGGCGAAGTTCGCCCAGAGTGACATCGAGCGCGTGAATCCCTCGTCGTAGCCGAGCACCTTGAGATGGTCGGTATCGGCGGCGGATGTGTCGCTCACGGGGGGCGTTTTATCGGACATTGGTGACCTTTCCGGGCGCACATCGTCGTACGCCGGCACACACCGTACTCTCAGGAAACCCCGCCGTCATTGTGCAAAACGGCCTGATAAAGGGTCCGTCGTGACAATCCGGTGTACTCAGCGACCTCCGCGCTCGCGGCCTTGAGACCCGCACCGCCCTCGACCAGCTCGCGCACGCGAGCGACCGCGTCCTCGAGCGGGACCTCGGCGGCGGGCGCTCCCCCGACGACGAGAACGATCTCTCCGCGCGCTCCCTCGGCGAAGCGCTCGGCCAGCTCGCCGAGGGTTCCGCGGGCGATCTCCTCGTGCAGCTTGGTCAACTCGCGGCACACGGCGGCCGGACGCTCCGACCCGAAGGCGGAGGCCAGGTCGGCCAGCGAGGCCGCCAGCCGGTGCGGCGACTCGAAGAAGACGAGCGTGCGCGGCTCGGCCGCGAGAGGTCGCAGCCACGCGAGCCGTCCCGTCCGCGGCAGGAACCCCTCGAACGCGAAGCGGTCGGTCGGCAGACCGCTCACCGCGAGCGCGGTGAGCACCGCGCTCGGTCCGGGCAGAGCCGAGACCACGACCCCCTCCTCGATCGCGGCCCGCACGAGCTGGAAGCCGGGGTCGCTCACGGTGGGCATGCCGGCATCCGTCAGCACGAGCACATCGTGCTCGCGCGCCTGCGCGACGAGTTCGCCCGCGCGTTCGCGCTCGTTGTGCTCGTGCAGGGCCACGAGCCGCGGCCGGTTGCTCACCCCGAGCCCGCGCAGAAGTCGGGTGGCGACGCGGGTGTCCTCGGCGGCTACCACGGTCGCGACCTCGAGGGCCTCGATCAGCCGCCGCGAGGCGTCGCCCAGGTTGCCGATCGGCGTCGCGGCGAGCAGGAGCACGCCCCCATTCTCCCCCGAGCGCCGCCGCGCGGGGCTTCGCGCGTCTGCGCCACGTAGCATGTCCCGGTGACGGTCATGGAGCGCACGGGCTCGCGTCTGGACGACGCCTGGACCCGGCTCATGACCCGGCCCGGCGCCCGCACCGCCTGGGAGTACGGCGCGCCCGGCGCGGTGCTGGCGGTCGCCTCGGTGCTGCGACTGGCCGGCCTCGGGCACCCGCACGAGCTCGTGTTCGACGAGACGTACTACGTCAAGGACTCCTACACACTCATGCACCTCGGGTACGAGGCTGCGTGGCCGCCCGACGCGAACGCCGCGTTCAACGCCGGCAGCCCCGACATCTACCTGACCGACCCGTCCTTCGTCGCCCACCCGCCCGTGGGCAAGTGGATCATCGCCGCCGGCCTCGCCGTCTTCGGGGCGGATGACGCGGTCGGCTGGCGCGTCTCGGTCGCCATCGCGGGCATCCTGCTCGTCCTGCTGACCATGCTCGTCGCGAAGCGGCTGTTCGACGGCACCCTGCCCGCCGTGCTCGCCGGGGGACTCATCGCCATCGACGGCAACGCCATCGTCATGAGCCGCGTCGCGCTGCTGGACACCATGCTCGCGCTTTTCGCCCTCGCCGGGGCGTATGCGATCCTGCGCGACCGGGACGGCAATCGCGAGCGGATCAGCGCCTGGCTGTCCTGGCGAAGCGGCGCAGGGCTGCCCTCCGCGTGGGGTCCGAGCCTGTGGGCGCGGCCGTGGCTCGTGATGGCCGGCGTCGCGTTCGGGCTCGCCTCGGGGGTCAAGTGGAGCGGGCTGTACTTCCTCGCCGTCTTCGCGGTCTATGCGCTGGGAAGCGAGGCGCTCGCGCGGCGCGGGCTCGGCATCCGCACCTGGCTCGCCGGTTCGCTGCTCAAGCAGGGTCCCGCGACCTTCCTGCTCACCGTGCCCGTCGCGCTCACCGTGTACCTGGTGTCGTGGACCGGGTGGTTCGCGACCGACGGCGGCTATTACCGCCACTGGATCGAGTCGGGCCAGGGGCAGCCCTGGACCGGAGCGCTGGCCTGGGTGCCCTACGACCTGCAGAACTGGTGGCACTACCAGGCGACCATCTACGGCTACCACATCGGCGAGCACACCCCGCACAGCTACCAGGCGAACCCCTTGACCTGGCTGCTGCTCGTACGCCCGACGAGCATGTGGTGGCTCGCCGACGGCAACAACGCCTCGACGATCCTCGACATCGCCAACCCGCTCATCTGGTGGGCGGGGGCGGCGGCGCTCGTCTACGTCGCGGTGCGCATGCTACGTCGCCCCAACCGCGTGGACGCTTTCATCCTGGTCGGGATCGCGGCGGGCTACCTGCCCTGGCTCATGTACCTGAACCGGACGGTCTTCCAGTTCTACACGATCGCCTTCGAGCCCTACCTCATCCTCGCGCTCACCGCCGCGCTGCGGCGGATCCTGGGCTCTCGGGGCGACCCGGAGTCGCGACGCGTGACGGGCATCCGCCTCGTCGGGGCATTCCTCGCCCTGTGCCTGGTGCTCTCGGCCTTCTTCCTGCCGGTCTGGACCGGCATGGAGATCCCGCGCTGGTTCATGTACGCGCACTTCTGGTTCCGCAGCTGGATCTGAGCCGGCCCGCGAGAGCGCACACCGTAACCGACCGCAACACGTCCAGCCGGCGCCGATAACCTGGCAGGATGCCAGACCGACCCGCAGAGCCCGAGCACGACCGCGCGTGGGGGTTCCGCACGCGCGCCATCCACGCCGGCAATATCCCCGACGCCGTGCACGGATCCCGCGCCCTGCCCATCTACCAGTCCAGCGCGTTCGTCTTCGACGACACCAAGGATGCGGCGGCCCGCTTCGCCCTGCAGAAGTACGGCAACATCTACAGCCGGGTCGGCAATCCCACGGTCGCGAGTTTCGAGGAGCGCATCGCCTCGCTCGAGGGCGGCCTCGGGGCGGTGGCCACCGCATCCGGGCTCGGCGCGGAGTTCATCACCTTCGCCGCGCTCGCCGGCGCGGGCGACCACATCGTGGCCTCCTCGCAGCTCTACGGCGGATCGGTCACCCAGCTCGACGTGACGCTGCGGCGCTTCGGGGTCGACACGACCTTCATCACCGGAACCGACCCGGCCGACTACGCGGCCGCCATCACCGAGAAGACCAAGCTGATCTTCGTCGAGTCGATCGCGAACCCCTCGGGCGAGATCGCCGACCTGGAGGGGCTTGCCGACGTCGCGCATGCCCACCACCTTCCGCTCATCGTCGACTCGACCGTCGCGACCCCGTACCTCAACCGGCCCATCGAGTGGGGCGCCGACGTGGTGATCCACTCGGCCACCAAGTTCCTCGGCGGGCACGGCACGACGCTCGGCGGTGTCGTCGTGGAGTCGGGCCGGTTCCACTGGGCCAACGAGCGCTTCCCGCTCTTCGACCAGGAGGTCCCGCACTACGGGGGCCTCAACTGGCACGGCAACTTCGGCGAGTACGCCTTCCTCACCCGGCTGCGGGCCGAGCAGCTGCGCGACATCGGCCCGGTGCTCTCGCCCCACTCGGCGTGGTTGCTGGCCCAGGGGGTCGAGACCCTGCCGTTCCGCATGCAGGCCCACGTCGACAACGCGCGCGTCGTCGCGTCGTTCCTCGAGGCCGACCCGCGCGTGGAGTTCGTGAACTGGGCGGGGCTGGCATCGCACCCGCACCACGAGCGGGCCGCCAAGTACCTCCCCCTCGGGCCCGGCTCGGTGTTCTCGTTCGGGGTGAAGGGCGGGCGCGCGGCGGGCCAGGCGTTCATCGAGAACGTGAACCTCGCATCCCACCTGGCCAACATCGGCGACGCCAAGACCCTGGTCATCCACCCGGCGTCGACCACGCACGGGCAGCTCTCCGAGAAGCAGCTGCAGGACGCGGGCGTCCTGCCCGGGCTCGTGCGCATCTCCGTCGGGATCGAGGATCCGGACGACATCGTCTACGACCTCGACCAGGCGCTCGCAGCCGGCGCCGCGAAGTGACCCGGGGAGAGAATAGGACCATGACCGCGACCGAGACCGCCGTCCTGAGCAACGGACTGACCTGCGACATCCCCGCGAGCTCGCCCCTGGCCAAGCTGCTCAAGTCGCAGCGCACCTGGGTCGGCCCCAGCGCCAAGGAGCGCAACGCGATCCTGCGCCGGGCCAAGAGCGTCGCGATCGTGGGCGCCTCGCCCAACCCGGCCCGCTCGAGCTACTTCGTCGCGACCTACCTGTCGCAGTCCAGCGACTACGACCTGTACTTCGTCAACCCGAACGCCGACGAGATCCTCGGGCAGAAGGTCTACAAGAGCCTGGCCGACCTGCCCGTCGTGCCCGACATCGTCGACGTCTTCCGGCGCGCCTCCGACATCCCCTCGGTCATCGACGAGGTCGTGGCGATCGGGTCCCCCGTGGTCTGGGTGCAGCTGGGCATCTGGAACCAGGACGCCGCGATCTACGGCGAGTCCAAGGGGCTCACGGTCGTCATGGACCGCTGCATCAAGGTCGAGCACGCCCGCTTCAACGGCGGGCTGTACCTGCTGGGCTTCGACACCGGGCAGATCACGGCGCGCAAGACCGCGCGCTGAGGCGCGGGCACTGCGCTCAGGTCGGGCCGACCTGGTTGTCCTCGCCGTTGTCGGTCACCGCGCCGATGACGCCGTCCACCTCGACCTCGTTGTGGTCGCCCACGATCGAGATGCGGCCGAGCGAGCCGTGCACGCCGACGTCGTTGTAGTTGCCGTTGAGCTCGATCGACCCCGCATCGAGCGTGTCGACGTCGTTGACGTTGCCGGCGATCACGACCGTGCCCACGTCGCCGGCGTCCACCTCGTTGGCGTTGCCGCGGATCACGAGCACCTCGATCGAGCCCGCGTTGACCTCGATGTCGTTGCCCTCGATCGTCACCCGGATGCAGTCCGGCAGGTTGTACTCGCCGCGCTCGGTCAGCACGGCGTCGTCGCACTCCCCCGTGGTCGGCTCGGGCGTGGGCTCGTCCGACGCGGTCGGGGTGGGGGTCGGGCTCGCGGTCGGGGGCGCCGCCTGCCCGTCACCGAGGAAGAGTCCCACCGGGGTGCATCCGGCCAGCGCGAACGAGGCCGCGACGGCGACCGGGGCGAGGAGTGCGATGCGTGCCATCCTTCGAGACTACGTTCGTGTCGCGCGAGCGTCGAGCCGCGCGAGCGTTACCGCGTGTTTCGCCCCGTCTGGGTGGATGCCGCGGCCGGCCCTACCGTGGAGCGCATGTCCCGCGGCCCCGCCCTCCCCTCCCCGCTCGTCTCGGCCCAGTGGCTCGCCGATCACCTGGGCGCCGACGGCCTGCTTGTGGTCGACGCGTCCGTGGTCGGCTTCGCCCGACCCGACGGCGGTTCTGGCTACCTCAGCGGGCACGAGCAGTACCTGCTCGAGGGGCACATCCCGGGCGCGGTCTTCGCCGACCTGATCGACGAGTTCTCCGACCCGGAGGGCCCTCACCCCTTCACCCGGCCCGGTGCGGGGCGCTTCGCCGCGGCGGCGGGAGCCCTGGGCGTGGGCGACGGCACGACCGTGGTGGTCTACGACACCGCGCACGGGCAGTGGGCCGCCCGATTCTGGTGGCTGCTGCGCGCGTTCGGCTTCGACGACGTCGCGCTGCTCGACGGCGGCCTCACCACCTGGCGCACCGAGGGCCGCGCCCTCGACCTCGGGCACGTCGAGCCCGTCCCGCGCGCCTTCGCCCCGCACGAGCGCCCGGAGCTCTGGGTCGACAAGGACTACGTCGAGGGCGTCGTCGAGGGCCGCCACGACTCCGCACTGGTGTGCGCGACCCCGCCCGCCGAGTTCACCGGCGAGGCCTCGCCGCGCCCGCGCGCCGGGCGCATCCCGGGCAGCAGTTCGGCGCCGGCCGCCCGCCTGGTCGACCGGGATCGCCGCACCTACCTGGACCGCGACGCGCTGTCCGGCATCCTCGCGCCCGTACTCGGCGCGCCGCGCATCGTGACCTACTGCGGGGGCGGCATCGCCGCCGCATCGGCCGCCTTCGCCCTGACTCTGCTGGGCGAGCGCTCGGTCGCGATCTACGACGGTTCGCTCAACGAGTGGACGGCCGATCCGGACGCGGCGCTCGTCACGGGGTAGGCGGCGCTGACCCCTTGGGCCCCAGCAGCTCCGCCAGGGCGGCCGGGTCCGTGATCGGCAGCCGGCACACGAAGCCCTCGCACAGGTAGGCGGTCGCCGCGCCGTCGCGCAGGCCCCGGCCCTCGAAGAGCTCGAAACCGGCGGATGCGAACCCCGCCGCCTGCGCGGGCGTCACGACCGCGCGCACCCCGGCCCGCCACCCGGCGGAGGCCTCGGCCAGAACCCCGCCATCGCCCTCGGCCACGACCACGAGCTGCTCGACGGGCGCCGCAAGCCGTGCCGCCACCGCGAGCGCGGCGCCGAACGCGCTCGGCTGCGACGCGGCGACCCCGAACGCCGGGGCCATCGCGGCGGTCGCGAGCTCGCGGTGCTCCGCGCGGCCGGTCATGGCGGCGAGCAGCAGCGCGGCGTCGGCGAGCAGGGCGCGCCCCGAGGGCTGCGCGCCGTCGCTCGGATCGGTCTCCCCGTCGACACCCTGCGCCACCAGTACGGGATCGCCGCCCCCGGGCGCCCGGATCGTCCCGTCCGCGGTGCGGCAGGCTTCGATGAGGTCACGAGCGGTCACCGCGAACCGGACCTCCCCCGTGGCCAGCGCCAGCCGCAGGAGCCCCCCGGCGAGGCCGCCGTAGTCCTCCAGGGTGGCGGGCGCCGCGGAGACCCGACCGTCGAGGGAGGCGCGCGCCAGGGGCGCCGCCGGGTCCCCTGCGGATTGCGGGCCGGTGTGCTGGGACAGGACGGTGTCGGCGGCGGCGGCCGCGGCATCCACCCATTCGGCGCGTCCGAAACGCGCGCCCGCCTCGGCGAGCGCGCCGACGACCATGCCGTTGACGCCGGTCAGCACCTTCTCGTCGAGCGCGGGGCGCGGCTGGCTCGCGCGCTCGGCAGCGGTGAGCGCGTAGTAGCCGCCCTCGCTGCGGACCCCGTCGAGCTCGCTCTCGCTGTCCTGCGCCGAGGCGAAAGCGCCCGAGGGCAGCCGCAGCACGTCGAGAAGGAAGCCCGCGATGCCCGCCGCGGTGTCCTCGTCACCCGCCGCGGTGTAGGCCGCGAGCAGTTGCGCATTGTCGGTCGCCATGCGCTCGTAGTGCGGCACCGACCAGTCGCGCATGGTGGCGTAACGGAAGAAGCCACCCTCGACCGCGTCGCGCAGGCCGGAGTCCGCCATGGCCGCGAGCCAGCGGCGCGCGAACGCTTCGGCGGCGGTGTCCCCGTGCGCGCCGCGCTCGAGCAGGAGGGTCAGGACGGGGGCGTTCGGGAACTTGGGGGCGGTGCCGATGCCGCCGTGCTCGCGGTCCTCGAGGTCGAGCAGGTGCGCGACCGCGGCGACGAGGGCGTCCTCGCCCGGGCCCTCGGAGCCGGGTTCGCCGGAGCCGTCGCCCGCCGCCGCGACGGGACGTGCGGCGACGACGGCGGCCCGCACGGCATCCGCCGTCGCGCGCACCTCGTCGCGCCGGTCGCTCCACGCCTCGAGCACCGCATCGACCACCTGGCGGAACGAGGCGCTTCCGGCCACCGGACGCGGCGGGAAGTAGGTGCCCGCGAAGAACGCGGCGCCCTGCGGGGTCGTGAAGACGGTGAGCGGCCAGCCGAGATTGCGCGTGAAGGCGCTGGCGGCGGTGAGGAAGCTCTGGTCCACCTCGGGGTGCTCCTCGCGGTCGACCTTGATCGCGACGAGGTTCTCGTTGAGGTGGGCGGCCAGATCCGGGTCGCCGAAGCTCTCGCGTGCCATGACGTGGCACCAGTGGCAGGTCGCGTACCCGATCGAGACCAGCACGGGAACGTCGCGCCGGGCGGCCTCGGCGAACGCCTCCTCGCCCCACGGCCACCAGTCGACCGGGTTGTCGGCGTGGGAGCGCAGGTAGGGGCTCACGGAGTCAGCGAGGCGTTGGGCCATACTCTTCAGCCAGCTTCCTCAGGCGTCACAGCCCGACTATTCGTCCACCGGGACCGCGTTTTGGAACTCGGTGCGCACGTCACGGAGCCGGCGACCGTCGGCCACCGCCCAGAAGTACCATCCATTCGTCGCTCGCATGCGAAGGGCGCGCGCGGCGGCGGATGGCGACGTGAAGCGCTTCCCGTCCAACTCGATGGAGCCGTCCGCGGTAAGTAGGGCGACCTTGCCCTTGAAGTCGCGGTGGGTCGCCATCAGCTTGTCGCCCGGCGCCAGGAATCCGGCCTCGATCAAGTGTTTGAGCTCCACCCAATCGCCCGCCTTGGTCTGAGGGTCCACGACCTTGCCGTGATGGCCATCCGGCACCGGCCAGACGTCGAGGATCGCGTCGATCATCTCGGAGGTTCGCTGGTCGATGAACGCCTCGTCCCAAGCCCGACCTTCGGTCCGCTTGATGACTCTGCCCGTGAGCGTGATCGTGTTGTGGTCGAGAAGCGCCGCGCGCTTTACTGTCCAGGGGCCATTGGAGACCTTCGAGTTGAGCGACGTGGTGAGAAGCGTCAGGTTGCCGAGGCGGTGAACATGAGCCTGGCGGTCGTCGGCCTCTTCGGGCGTTGCCACCGGCCAGGTCTCCTTCCACGACCGCGGGAGAAGATGCTCGATCGGATAGCCCTTGCGCTCGATCTGGGGTTGACCGGTCTCCAGGCGGTAGTGGTTCTCGATGGCCTCCAGGAACATGCGCAGTCGCCTTGGGGGAAAGCGTGAATACGCGGCCTCGGTCGTGAGGGTCATCCGCAACTCCTCGTCGCCCGGCCAGTAGGTGCTGGTGACGTTCAGCCGGGCCAGGTGCCCCGCGACGCGTTCGGCAAGCTCTGCGGCGGGGGCCGCCGAGCTTGCCGCGATCACGTCGGCCACGATGCGTCCGAGGTCGCTGCCGGTCAGACGGAGCAACTGGCGACGCACGAGCCAGCTCTCGGCGACCCTGATGATCCGGTCGATGGAATCGGTGGATAGACCGCGAGCAGGCTCGTGGAGCCAGATGAGAAGGGGCTTGAGGACCTCGACACCACTCGCCTGCATGCGATAGACAGCCATCTCCGATGCATCGAGGCTCCCGCCAGGCCGGGCAGCCGCCTCGGTCCACGCCTCGTACTGGTGCGCCTGCTTCTTGATGACCGGCAGCAGTTCGGCCATCTCAACGCCGGACTCCAACTCGACGTACGACTTGAAGCGGTTGAACGTCGCCTGCGGGCTGATTTCTTCCCCCGTTCGCGCCACGAGCCACTGGTTGATGAACAAGGAACTGCGACTCACCAAGTTGCGACCGACGCTGACCTCCTTCATCCAGAACTTGGTCTCGAAGGGCCAATCCTCGCGGTATGCCTTCGCGGTGTCGCCTCCCTGTGCGTCGAGACGCTGGAAGACGAAGTTGCGGACCAGATCTGCCGCGGTCAGCGGCGTGCCGCGCGCGTTGAGGGTCTCGAAGATCTCCTGGGAGTTCTCTGTCGCCTCCAACTCGATGGAGACAAGCTGGAGACCGTCGAGCAGAACGTTGGTGAGTTCCTTCGCCTTCTCGACGTACTCATCGGATTCCGGTGCGCCGAGCCACTGCGCGACGACGGTGGAGAAGTACCTGTGAGCCGCGACGATCTGCGAGTCGGAGTGAACCAGGTCGCTGTGATCGACGGGCGGCTCGGCGGACATGACCTCGTCGAAGGCGACCTGGTCCTTGTTGAGGTGACGAACTTTGAGGCGGCTCTCGCCCTCCTCGACGTAGATCTCGTCGTTGTGGGTGAGTCGTTCGAGCTGTCCTGCCAGCCGCGCATCTCCCGCTTCTGCGAGTAGTGCGCAGGCTGCATCAGCAAGTACCTGCAATGTGGTCAGGCGCTGCTGACCGTCGATCACGTTCCAGGTGGTGAGTCGCTTGCTCTGCGCCTCGTGGGACTGGATGACAACCGCCCCGAGGAAGTGGCTCGGCTTCTCGTGCGGCTCGGTGAGGCGAAGCTCGGCGATGCGCCGGACGTCCTTCCACAGCGGTTCCCATTGCTCGTCCTCCTTCCAGACGTAAGGGCGTTGGAAGAGCGGGATCACGAAATGCTGCGGCAGATTGAACAGCTGCAACGGTGTCCGCTTGAACGTCTCCACCTGCATCATCATGCCCTGTGCGTCCGCCATGCCATGTTTGTGCACAACTTCACATCCGCAACTCGTGCCACCCTTATGGTGTGACAATGACTGCTGCCGAACTTCTGGAGCAGGCGCTCAAGCTTCCTCGCGAAGAACAGATGAAGCTCGCCCACGACCTGTGGGTCGAGGCCGACCGTCCTTACGAAGACCCAACTGAGGTCGAGGCCGCCTGGGGCGCGGAAGTCGGGCAACGCCTTCAGGGCATCGTCGACGGGACCATCGCAGGGGTGCCGGATTCCGAGGTCCGCAGGCGCTTTGGCCTGTGACGCGGGAACCACAGCGAATGGAATCGTCTGGATCATGGCCGTCGCGCATGGAAAGCGACGGCCCGACTACTGGATCGGCAGGCTGAGCAAGCTGCCCTGAGCCGCCCGCACAACCACCGATTGCACGAATCATCCGATCGACATGTCCGCGCGGTCATAGTCTCGGGCTATGGCGATCACCTTCACCTACGTCGGGGGGCCGACCGGCGTGCTCGAGTACGGGGGCCTGCGGTTCCTCATCGACCCGACCTTCGACGAGCCGCGCAGCTACGAGGATCCGGGGTCGACCCCGCTGGTCAAGACCCGCGGTCCGGCGTTCGCGGCCGATGCGATCGGGAGCATCGACGTCGTGCTCGCCTCGCACCACGAGCACCCCGACAACCTGGACATCGCGGGCAAGGACCTCGCGATGGCGGCGCCCCTCGTACTGAGCACGCCCGAGGCCGCAGCCGATCTGGGCGGCCTGGTCGTCGGGCTCGCGCCGTGGCAGACGCACGCCGTGGGTCCGGTGACGGTCACGGGCACGCCCGCGCTGCACGGCCCGCCCGGATCCGAGGAGTGGGTCGGCCCGGTCACGGGCTACCTGCTCAAGGCGGCGGGCGAGCCGAGCGTCTACGTGAGCGGCGACAACGCGTCGCTCGACCTGGTCCGCGAGATCGCCGCGCGGCACGCGCCGGTCGGCATCGCCGTGCTGTTCGCCGGCGCGGCACGCGTGCCCGCGATCGACGCCCCGCTCACGCTGACCTCGACGGATGCCGCGGAGGCCGCCCGCATCCTGGGCGTCACGCAGGTGGTCGGCGTGCACTGCGAGGACTGGGGGCATTTCAGCGAGAGCCGTGCGGACCTGGAGGCCGCCTTCGCGGGCACCGGTCTGCTCGTCGACACCCCGCGCGGCGTGACGGTCACCCTGTAGGGGCCCCCTTCGCCGAGCGAGTACGTTCGCGTCAGGCGAGCACGCCAGGACACCCTCGGTTGTCGCGAACGTGCTCGGGTAGCGGCAGGCGCGGCTAGAAAGTTGCCTCGTCGGGGTTCGTCCCGACGCGCTGGCCGCGGTCGATGGCGTCGATCGCCGCGATCTCGGCCGCGCTGAGCTCGAACCCGAAGACCTCGAAGTTCTCGGCCATGCGTGCCCGCGAGTTGGACTTCGGGAACACGATGATGCCGTTCTGCAGGTGCCAGCGGATGACCACCTGGGCGGGCGTCGCGCCGTGAGCCGCCGCGGCATCCTGGATCGCCTGCTCGCCGAACAGGTCATACTTTCCCTGCCCGAGCGGCCCCCACGCCTCGATGTGGATGCCGTGCTCGGCCCCGAAGGCTCGCAGCTCGCGCTGGGCGAAGGCCGGGTGCAGCTCGAGCTGGTCGACCGCGGGGACGACCGACCCCTCGGCGAGGACGCGCTCGAGGTGCGGGCGGTGGAAGTTGCTGACCCCGATCGAGCGGGTCCTCCCGTCGGCCTGCAGTTGCTCCAGGGTCAACCAGCTCTCGACGTAGCGGTCCAGGTCGGGTCGCGGCCAGTGGATGAGGTAGAGGTCGACCTGGTCGAGGCCGAGCTTCTCGAGGCTGAGGTCCATGGCGTCGATCGCCGACTGCGTGCCCTGATCGGAGTTCCACAGCTTGGTCGTGACGAAGAGCTCGTCGCGCGGGATGCCGGACTTCGCGATCGCGGCACCCACCCCCTTCTCGTTGCCATAGATCGCGGCGGTGTCGATGTGCCGGTACCCGATCTCGAGGGCGTCGCTCACGATGCGCTCGGTCTCGTCCGGGTCGACCTTGAAGACCCCGAATCCGAGTTGCGGGATGCGGTGGCCGTCATTGAGCTGGATGGCGGGAACGCTCGTCATGGTCTCCAGCCTGTCACGGAGTTGGCGGCCCTTCAGCCGTACTTGCGGTGGGCGTTCTGCTTCGACGTACCGAGAGCCAGCCCGATGGCGGTCCACGAGTCCCCAGCCCGACGTGCCGCCGCCACGGCGTCGCGGAGCCGCGCCTCCGCGACCGCCAGCCCCTCGCGCGCCGACATGATCTCGCGAAGATGGCGACCGTCGCGAACACGCGGATCCCCGGGATCGAGCGCGTCGAGCCACTCCCGTGCGGCAGCGGTCTCGCTGGTCAGGGTCGCCTTCGTCATGTTCACCTCAGCATCTCGTAGAACTTCCCGCGCAGAGCGTCAGCATGGATCACGCGCTCCGGATCACCTGCCGGCACGACCACGACCTCAAGCAGCCGACCGTCCCGCGCGGGTCCGATGATCAGCACGCGGGTTTCCCCGCCGTACTCGTGTTCGCGATACCTCATCACGTTCCGGATGGCGTGGAGGATGTCCTCGACGAGGATTCCGTGCTTGACCGCGTCGGGGAGCACCTGCCATCGCGTCATCATATCATTGACGCTTGGATTGGCTTCCACGACCTGTCCACACTTCGACTCTCGTTCGCCCGTCACCCCCTGTCGGTGTGTAGGTATCGACTCGTGCGCTACCGCGACAGGTGATCTCTGTGGGCGAGTGGCTGTCCACCTCGGCTTGACAACACGCACGCTCATGCGTAACGTGCAACCAAATGGTTGTAGAAACTGAGCTCAGCGACGCGGAAGTGGACCGCATCTTCCACGCGCTCGCCGACGCGACCCGCCGCGACATCCTGCGCCGGACGGCGCTGGGCGATGCCTCGGTGAGTCGGCTCGCCGAGGCGTACGACATGTCGTTCGCGGCCGTGCAGAAGCATGTCGCCGTCCTGGAGGGAGCCGGCCTCGTGACCAAGAGCCCCCGGGGGCGGGAGCGCCTGGTGCGTGCCGACCCCGCCACCATCGCCCGCGCCCAGCGCCTGCTCGACGCCTACGCCGACCTCTGGCGAAGCCGCATCGACCGACTCGACGAGCTGCTCGCCGAGAGCTGACCGCCCACACCACCGAACAAGGAGCACGCCATGCCCGTGACATCCGTCACCACCGATCCCGAGGCTCTCACGATGACGCTCGTCGGGGACTTCCCCGTCCCGGTCGAGCGGCTGTGGACCGCCTTCGCCGACCCGCGCCAGCTCGAGCGCTTCTGGGGCCCTCCTGGCTACCCGGCGACGTTCGACACCTACGACTTCCGCCCCGGCGGCATCGCGCACTACTGGATGACCTCGCCCGAGGGCGAGCGGTTCTACGGCCGCTGGGACTTCGAGGCGATCGAGGAGCCGCACCGCATCGTCGTTCGCGACTCGTTCGCGGACGCGAAGGGCGAGATCGACGACTCGGTGCCGACGGGACGCATGACGTTCGAGTTCGAGGCCACTGACGCCGGGTCGCGCTTCACCGCGGTCTCGGCATCCCCCACCGCGGAAGCGCTCGAGCAGGTGCTCGCCATGGGACAGGCCGAGGGGATGCGGCAGGCGATCGACCAGCTCGACATGGTGCTCGCCGACCTGCGCGAGTACGCCCTCGGCAAGGGCACGGTCACGACCTTGCTCGACGACACGCACGTGCGCATCACGCGCGCGTTCGAGGCGCCGCGGCACCTGCTGTGGCGGGCGCACACGGAACCCGAGCTCATGAAGCGGTGGCTGCTGGGGCCCGACGGGTGGGAGATGACCGTCTGCGAGAACGACCTCGTGGTCGGGGGCGCCTACCGCAATGCGTGGGAGCCGATCGGC
The DNA here is from genome assembly GCA_019638805.1 of Microbacteriaceae bacterium. Classification (GTDB taxonomy): domain Bacteria; phylum Actinomycetota; class Actinomycetes; order Actinomycetales; family Microbacteriaceae; genus JBDSKH01. Next base: position 667,246 of record JAHBTA010000002.1, read on the forward strand.
GACACGAAGGGCGAGCCGTTCGGCTTCGAGGGCGAGAACCTCGTCGTCGACCCCGAGCGCCGCATGGTCACGACCGAGCGCATGACGGGGGCGCCGTTCCCTGCGAACATCAACGACCTGACCTTTGACGAGGTCGACGGCGTCACGCTCATGACCCTGCTCATCACCTACCCGGACAAGGAGCAGCGGGACATGATTCTCGCCGCCGGCATGACCGACGGCATGGAGACCAGTTACCTGCGGCTCGAGAAGGAGATCCTCTCGGTCGCCTGACGCCTAGGCTGGAGGGCTCATGTCCGCCCTTCCGCCCATCGTCTACCCTCCCGAGCTGCCGGTCAGCGCGGCTCGGGAGCAACTGGCGCGCATCATCCGCGAGAACCAGGTGGTCATCGTGGCGGGCGAGACCGGTTCGGGCAAGACCACCCAGCTGCCCAAGATCTGCCTCGAACTCGGGCGGGAGCGCATCGGGCACACCCAGCCGCGACGCATCGCCGCGCGCAGTGTGGCCGAGCGCATCGCGCAGGAGCTCGGGGTCGAGCTGGGCGGCCTGGTCGGCTACCAGGTGCGGTTCGACGACCGCAGCCGGGCCGAGACGCGCATCAAGCTCATGACCGACGGCGTCCTCCTGGCCGAGCTGCACCGCGACCGGGACCTCCGCCGCTACGACACGATCATCATCGACGAGGCGCACGAGCGCTCCCTCACGATCGACTTCCTGCTCGGATACCTGAAGCAGCTGCTCCCCCGGCGCCCCGACCTCAAGGTCATCGTGACCTCCGCGACGATCGACCCGGAGAGCTTCGCGCGGCACTTCGCCGACACCTCGGGCGAGGCCGCCCCCATCGTGGAGGTCAGCGGCCGCACCTACCCCGTCGAGCTCCGGTATCGCCCCCTGGCCCCCGAGGGCCGATCGCCGTCGGAAATTCAGGAGACTCCGGGTGACTCGGTCGAGGATGCCGCAACCTCGGCCGACCAGGGCCCGAGTCTCCTGAATTTCCGACGCGGGTCGGCGGGGGGTGACGGTGAGGTCGATGTGCTGGAGGGCATCACCGCGGCGCTCGACGAGCTCGAGCGCGAAGAGCCCGGGGATGTGCTGGTCTTCCTCTCCGGGGAGGCCGAGATCCGCGACGCGCAGGACGCGCTCTCCTCCCGGCCGGGGGCGGAGGTGGTACCCCTTTACGGGAGATTGAGCGCCGCGGACCAGCATCGGGTGTTCGAGACGAAACGCAAGCCAGGCATCCGTCGTCGCATCGTTCTCGCGACCAACGTCGCCGAGACGAGCCTCACCGTGCCCGGAATCAAGTACGTCGTCGACGCCGGCACGGCCCGCATCTCCCGCTACAGTTCCCGCGCCAAGGTGCAGCGCCTCCCCATCGAGGCCATCAGCCAGGCCAGCGCCAACCAGCGCTCCGGCCGCGCCGGCCGCACGAGCGACGGCATCGCGATCCGGCTCTACTCCGAGGAGGACTTCGCCCGCCGGCCCGAGTTCACCGACCCCGAGATCCTCCGCACCAACCTGGCGGCCGTCATCCTGCAGATGATGGCGATCGGGTTGGGCGACATCGAGGGCTTCCCGTTCCTGCAGCCACCCGACCGCCGCGGCATCCAGGACGGCCTCGACCTGCTGCGCGAACTCGGCGCGATCGCCCGCGACCGGGTCTCGGGCGGCGATCGCATCACGAAGATCGGCCGGGAACTCGCGACCCTGCCGGTCGACCCGCGTTTCGGGCGGATGCTGGTGGAAGCCAGGCGCACGGGTGTCGTTCGCGAGGTGGTCGCCATCGTCGCCGGGCTGAGCATCCAGGACCCGCGCGAGCGACCGCTCGACAAGCGGCCGCAGGCCGATCAGGCGCACGCGCGCTTCACCGATCCGACGAGCGACTTCCTCGCCCTGCTCAACCTCTGGAACCACCTCGAGGAGAGGCAGAAGGAGCTGTCGTCGAGCGCGTTCCGGCGGATGTGCACGGCCGAGTTCGTGAACTACCTCCGGGTGCGCGAATGGCAGGACCTCTATCGGCAGATCCTGCGGGCCGGGGGCCTCAAGGCCGGAGCCCCGCGCATCGATGCCGACGGCATCCACAAGGCGCTGCTATCGGGGCTGCTGTCGCGCATCGGGCTGCGCGATGAACGCGCGCCGGGGCTGAAAGCGGGGGCCGCCTCTGGCCGCCGCCGCGACGCCGACACCGACGCCCGTCCCGGGCGCCGGGAATACCTAGGGGCGCGGGGCGCCCGGTTCGCGATCTTCCCCGGTTCGGGTCTGGCGAAGAAGGCACCGCCCGCCGTCATGGCGGCGGAGCTGGTCGAGACGAGCCGGCTCTTCGCGCGCACCGTCGCATCCATCGACCCGGCCTGGGCCGAGGTGCTCGCGGGCGACCTGGTGAAGCGCAGCTACGGCGAGCCGCGCTGGGAGAAGAAGCAGGGCTCGGCCGTCGCCGACGAGAAGGTCACGCTCTACGGGGTGCCCATCGTGCCCAAGCGCCGCGTGCAGCTCGGCCGCATCGACCCGGAGCAGGCGCGCGAGCTGTTCATCCGGCACGCGCTGGTCGACGGCGACTGGCCGTACGCGATCGACAGGAACCCGCTGTACGCCTTCGTCCGGCGCAACCGCGAGCTGCGCGCCGAACTCGGCGAGGTGGAGGAGCGGACCAGGCGGCGCGACATCCTCGTCGACGACGAGGCGGTGGTCGAGTTCTACGACCGCCGGTTGCCCGCCCAGGTGACCGATGTGCGCGCCTTCGAGCGGTGGGCGAAGGACGCCGGGCCCGAGGCGCTCGTCATGACTCGATCGGATCTGCTCGACGATGCGGACCTGGACGGGCTCGGAACCCGCGAGGAGGACTACCCGGCCGAATGGGTGCAGGGCGACCAGCGGCTGCGGCTGAGCTACCGCTTCGAGCCCGGCGCGGACGACGACGGCGTCACGGTCGAGATCCCGCTCGCGCTGCTGCCGCGCGTCGAGCCCGAGCCGTTCACCTGGCTCGTGCCCGGGCTGCGCGACGACCTCGTGACGGCGCTGCTCAAGGCCCTGCCCAAGCCGATCCGCAAGAACGTGGTGCCGGCCGCCGACTGGGCGCGCCGACTGCGGCCCGCGGCCGAGGAGCTGCGCGAGGGGAGCGTGCAGTCCGCGCTCGCCGAGGCGATCCGCGCGCAGACCCACACCCCCACGACCCCCGAGGACTTCGACCTCGGCCGGGTACCCCCGCACCTGCGCATGACCTTCGCCGCGGTCGACGGCCGCGGCAAGCGGCTCGGCACGTCGAAGGACCTCGCCGACCTGCAGAGCCGGTTCGCCGAGCGATCCCGCACGAGCGTCGCGAAGGCGACCGCGGCATCCGGCCCCGACCGATCGCTCGAGCGCGCCGGCATCACGTCGTGGGACCTCGGCGACCTGCCCGAGGCGGTCGAGGGCCGGGCGGACCGCGGCACGGTGCGCGGGTACCCGGCCCTAGTCGACGACGCGCGATCGGGCGGGGGCGGAGGGTCCCCCGCCGGGACTGGCAGCGTCTCGGTGCGGGTCTTCGCCACCGCGGCCGATCAGACGCGCGAGCACCGGCACGGAGTGCGCCGACTGCTCGCCCTCATGGTCCCGAGCCCGCTCGGCTACGTCGACGAGCACCTGACGCAGACCGAGAAGCTCGTCCTGGCCGCGAGCCCGTACCGCTCGACGGCCGCGCTGCTCGACGACGCGCTGCTGGCCGTGCTCGACGAGGCGATCGGCGAGTCCGCGCCGTTCACGCGCGCCGGGTTCGAGGCGCTGCGCGAGCGCGCCTCGGCGGGTCTCATGGATGCGCTGTTCGGCCTGGTCGCGGACGTCGCGAAAGTGCTCGCCGCCGCGCGCGACGCCGATCGGACGATCTCGGCCGCATCGTCGATGGCGTTCCTGTCTCCGCTCGGGGACGCCCGCGCGCAGCTCGACGCGCTGGTGTTCCCGGGATTCGTCCGCATCACCGGGATGCCGCGGATGCGAAGGCTGCCGGTGTATCTCGGCGGCATCGTGCACCGGGTGCAGCGGCTGCCGGACAACCCCGGGCGCGACCGCCAGTGGCAGACCGAGGTCGAGCAGGCGACGGCGCTCTACCGCGAGGCGGGCGGCGTGCTCCCGCTGGCCTCGGACACCGAACTGCGGCTCGCCGAGGTGCGCTGGATGCTCGAGGAGCTGCGGCTCTCGCTCTTCGCGCAGCATCTCGGGGCCGCGGGACCGGTCAGCGTGCAGCGCATCCGCAAGGCGCTCGCGGCCTGAGCCGCGCCGGCGGGAAGCCCGGGCGCTCCCGGGTGGTTGTCACCGGTATGAGCGATTCGTACTACGACCATTCCGACCGCGCGCACAACGCCGACTACAAGGCGCACACCCCCGACGTGCTCGACGCCTGGCGGGCGTTCGACGCGACGGTGTTCGCGACGGAGGGGCGCGAGATCCCCGTGAAGTACCGGCAGCTGATGGCGCTTGCGGTCGCCCTGACGACCCAGTGCGTCTACTGCATCGAGTCGCACAGCCAGGCCGCCGTGAAGGCGGGGGCCTCGCAGACCGAGCTGGCCGAGACCGCGTGGGTCGCCACGGCCATCCGCGCCGGGGGCGGCTTCGCGCACGGGCGGCTCGCCTTCAAGCTCGCGGGCGAGCACTCGCACTGACGCCGAGGCGTCGACTCGCACTGACGCGGAGACCTCATTCTGCGAGTATTCACCTACACCCGAACCGAGGAGCACAGAATGCAGATCAGGGACAAGGTCTTCGTCGTCACCGGCGGCGGCAACGGCATGGGACGCGAGGTCGTGCTCGGCCTCCTGCAGCGCGGGGCACGCGTCGCCGCGCTCGACCTCAGCGAGGCCGGGCTCGCCGAGACCGCGCAGCTCGCGGGCGCCGACGCCGACCGGCTCACCACGCACGCCGTCAACGTCACCGACCGGAAGGCCGTGCTGGCCCTCCCCGCCGCGATCGAGAAGGCCCACGGGCAGGTCGACGGGCTCCTGAACGTGGCGGGCATCATCCAGCCGTTCGTCAAGATCCAGGACCTCGACTTCGACGTCATCGAGCGCGTCATGAACGTGAACTTCTGGGGGGTCGTCAACACGACCAAGGCCTTCCTGCCCACGCTGCTCAAGCGCCCCGAGGCCGCCCTGCTCAACGTGTCGAGCATGGGCGGGTTCCTGCCCGTCCCCGGCCAGGCCGCCTACGGCGCGAGCAAGGCCGCGGTCAAGCTGCTCACCGAGGCGCTCTACGCCGAGCTGCAGGGCACCCCGGTCGCGGTGACCGTGGTCTTCCCGGGCGGGGTCGGCACCAACATCACGGCGAACTCGGGCGTCGAGATCCCCAACATGGACCAGCTCACCTCGGGCAAGCAGCCCAAGACCACGAGCCCGGCCGACGCGGGGCGCCAGATCATCGAGGCGGTCGAGAAGGGCTCCTACCGCGTGCGCATCGGATCGGACGCCACGTTCATGGACCGCCTCTCGCGGCTCGCCCCGCGCCGGGCGACCCTGCTCATCGCCAACCAGATGAAGGCGCTGCTCGGCTAGCGTGCCCCCATGGCAGCCGACCTCCGCATCCCGCCTGAAGTCGCGGATCAGCTGCGGTACTACGTGTACGCGCTGCGGGACCCGCGGGACATGCAGGTCTTCTACGTCGGCAAGGGCGCAGGGTCGCGCATCGCCTCTCATGTCATCGAGGCGGGGAAGGACCCAATCTCCGAGCGGGCGAAGCTGCGACGCATCCGTGAGATCGAGGCTCAGCGCCTCCAGGTCGACCTTCTGTTTCTGCGCACCGGCATCCGCGACGAGGAAACCGCCTACATCGTCGAGCAAGCTGTGATCGACGCGTTCGCGGCCGACCAGCACGAACTCACCAATCTCGTTCGTGGACATCACTCGGGAACCGATGGCCTCGCGACCTTGCCCGTCGTGGTCGCCCGGCACCGTGCGGTCCCGTGCCCGGCCATCCCGGATCCGGTGATCATGGTCAAGATCCAGAAAGGATGGCGGTCGGACATGAACGACCACGAGATCTATGAGAAGACGCGAGGTCACTGGAAGGTGGGCCCGCGGGTGCGTTCGCACGCGAAGTACTGCCTGGGCATCGCTTACGGTGTGGTGCGCGGCGCGTACCGGATCGAACCCGGCAGCTGGTTCCCGTCGCAGATGCCCTGGGATCAGGGCCAGAACCGCTGGGGCTTCGACGGCAGTCCCGCCCCGGAGCTGGCACACGTTCTCGGAACCGAGGTCCGCGAGGCGTTCCCGAATCAAGTGATGTACCGGCAGTTCATGTCGGGCTACTCGCCCGGAGTAGGACCGTGAAGACGATCGGCGTGCTCGGCGGGATGAGCTGGGAGTCGACCGCCCACTACTACCGCGTGCTCAATGAGGGAGTGCGCGACCGGGTGGGCGGGCTGCACTCGGCGCCGATTGTGCTGCACAGCGTCGACTTCGCGCCCATCGCCGAGCTGCAGACGGCGGATGACTGGGAGACCGCCGCGAACATCCTCGGTGGCGCGGCGCGCGGCCTCGCCTCCGCGGGGGCGGAGTTCCTCGTGATCGCGACCAACACCATGCACATCGTCGCGCCGCAGATCGGGGCCGCGGCCGGCATCCCGGTGCTGCACATCGCCGACCCGACCGCGGATGCCGCCCTCGCCGCCGGGATCGGCGCGGTCGGGCTGCTCGGCACGCGTTTCACGATGGAGAAGGGGTTCTACCGCGAGCGCCTCGAGGAGCGCGGACTCACGGTGCTGGTTCCCGGCGACGCCGACCGCGACACCGTGCACCGCATCATCTACGACGAGCTGGTGCTCGGGGTGGTGAGCGAGGCGTCGCGCGAGCTTTACCGCGGGGTCATGCGGCGGATGGTCGAGCGCGGCGCCGAGGGCATCATCCTGGGCTGTACCGAGATCACGATGCTCGTCGGCGCCGCGGACGCGAGCGTCCCGCTGCTCGACACGACCGAACTGCACGCTGCCGCCGCGGTCGAACGCCTGCTGTCGTGACGCGAATGACGGCGTGACGCCGGCTACTCCTTCTTGGCCGAGCTGGCCTGCGCGTTCGACTCGTACGACGTGTTGGTGCTCTCGAAGAAGTTCACGAGCTGCAGGGTGTCGTTCGCGGTGGCCATCCACTTGGCCGGGTTGACCACGTTGTACTCGGGCTCGAAGCCGAGCTCCTCCAGCCGACGGTCGGCCAGGTACTTGACGTACTGGTTGATGTAGCTCGCGTTGAGCCCGAGGATCCCGTTCGGGAGCAGGTCGTTGTTGTACTGCTCCTCCATCTCGACCGCGTCGGTGATCATCTTCTTGATCTCGTCCGCGAACTCCGGGGTCTGCAGATCGGGGTTCTCATCCAGCACCGTGAGGATCAGGTTGATGCCGAACTTGAGGTGCAGGCTCTCGTCGCGCACGATCCAGTCCATGAGCGATCCGAAGTTGCGCAGCAGGTTCCGCTGCCGGAACGACAGCGCCACCATGAAGCCCGAGTAGAACCAGATGCCCTCGAGGATGATGTTGTACGCGACCAGGTTGCGGATGAAATCCTGCTTGCCCGCGGTCGTCGAGATGTCCAGGTGCTCCTCCGTCATGCGGCGGATGTAGGAGACCTCGAACTCCTCCTTGCGCAGCATCGAGGGCACGTCGACGTGCGAGTTGTACGCCTCGTTGCGGTCGATGGGGAAGGTCTCCAGCACGTACTCGAACGACATGCAGTGGTTGGCCTCCTCCCACATCTGCTTGGCGAGGTAGAGGTGCGCCTCGGGCGCGTTCACGTACGGGTAGACCCCGAACGCGAGGGCCTTGTTGACGAGCAGCTCGTTGGGGTTGAAGTACGACACGAGGAACGTGACGGCGTGGCGCTCCTCGTCGGTCATGCGCTTGAAGTCCGCGAGATCCTCGCCGAGCTGGATCTCGTTCGGGAACCAGGTGTTCGCGACGGCCTGGTCGTACAGGTCCATCGCCCACTGGTACTTCACGGGCTTGAGCAGGAGTCCTTCCTGAACCCCGGTGCCCAGAATCGGCATGTCGTCAGCCTTCTTCCTCTTTCCACTGCCCGAGCGCTTCTCCTGGCTCGAGCGACGCCTACTGGCAGCTGTCGCAGTACAGGTCCTCCATCGGATCAACCGGTACGCCATAGCCGCCGACCAGCACGGTCTCCTCGACCGCGACGCTCTCGCCGTTCATCGGCTCAGCCCCCCGAACCCGCGGCGGGCCGGGGCGGCGGCCGGAGCGGTGCCGTGCGAGGCGGCCGCGCCCGCGCCGGCCGCGGCAGCGGAGATCTCCTCCGCCTTGTTGACCTTGACGCTGGTCTGCTCCGCGGTGTGGCGCGGCTTCATGTGCAGGTAGTAGGTGGTCTTGACCCCGCGCTCCCAGGCCGCGTAGTAGATGTCCATCATGTCGCCGAGGTCGCGCGTCTCGAGGTACATGTTGCGGCTGATGGCCTGATCGATCCACTTCTGGGCGCGCGCCGCCACCTCCAGGAACGCGTACGGCGAGAGCTGGAAGCTGGTCTTGTAGACCGCCTTCAGTTCCTCCGGGATCGCCTCGATGCCCTGGATGTCGCCCTGCGACCGCAGGATCGACTCGCGCACCTGCTCCCAGATCCCGAGTCGCTGCAGGTCGTGCACCAGATTGCGGTTCACCTCGAGGAACTTGCCGTTGCTGGTGGCCCGGCTGAAGATCTGCGAGAACTGCGGGTCCAGACCCGGCGTGGTCCCCGCGACCAGCCCGATGGATGCCGTGGGCGCGATCGCCATGAGGGTCGCGTTACGCATGCCCCCCTTCACCTTGGCGCGCAGGGCGTCCCAGTCGAGCCGGGTCGTGCGGGAGACCTTGATCTCGACGCCGCGGTCGGCCTCGGTCAGGGCGATCGAGTCGAAGGGCACCATCCCCTGCGACCACCGGCTGCCCGCGAAGTTGTCGTAGGTGCCCCGCTCGCGCGCGAGGTCGGCCGACTCGTCGATGGCCGCGTAGGAGACGTGCTCCATGATCTCGTCCATGAGGTCGTAGGCCTCCTCGCTCTCGTAGGAGAGCCCGAGGCGCTCGACGACATCGGTGAAGCCCATGACGCCCAGGCCGATCGCGCGGTTGGCCTTGTTGGCGTGGTCGGCCTCCTTCACCGAGCTCTCGGTGATGTCGATGAGGTTGTCCAGCTGGCGGACGGCGCTGCGGGCGCTGCCCTCCATGAGCGTCCAGTCGAAGCCGAGCACGCCATCCGTGCCCTCGACGAGGTGGGTCGAGAGGTTGATGGAGGCGAGGTTGCAGACCGAGATGTTCTCGCCGTCCTGCGGGAGGCAGATCTCGGTGCACAGGTTGGAGAGGTGGATCGTGCCCGTGTTGTTGTTGAGGGCGCGGTTGTTGATGGTGTCCTTCCAGGTCAGCCACGGGTGGCTGGTGGTCTGGAGGCTCATCAGGATGTCCTTGAACTGGGCCCGCGCGGAGATCTTCTGGAACATCCGCAGCTCGCCCGCCTCGGCCTGGGCGATGTACTCCGCGTAGCGCGCCGAGAACGCGGCCCCGTACAGCTCGTTGAGGTCGGCGACCTCGAGCGGGTCGAAGAGGTACCAGTCGTCGTCGTTCTGCACGCGCTTCATGAACTCGTCGCTGATCCAGACCGCGGTGTTGGCGGTGCGGGTGCGGCGGTACGGGTCGCCGGAGTTCTGTCGCAGGTCGAGGAACTCGGGGAAGTCGAGGTGCCAGTTCTCCATGTAGAAGCACAGGGCGCCGAACTTCTTGCCACCGCGGCTCACCGCGCGCAGCACCGAGTCGATGGTGTGCATGAACGGGATCGGCCCGGTCGAGGTGGTGTTGTTCGAGCGGATGGGCGAACCCTGCGAGCGCAGCTTGGTGACCGAGAGGCCAATGCCGCCCGTGCCCTTGGTCAGCCACATGACGTCGCGCACGCTCTTGGCGATGTGCTCGATGTCGTCGTGCATCTCCATGACGAAGCAGTTCGACAACTGCGGGTACGCCGTGCCGGCGTTGACGAGCGTCGAACCCGCGGCCAGGTACTCGAGCTTGGACATCTTCTCGTAGAACTCGAGGGCGTGCGCCGTCGGGTCGGTCTCGTTGAGCGCGAGGCCCATGGCGATGCGCATCCAGAAGTACTGCGGCACCTCGAGCGGGTCGTTGTTGCGCGCCTTGATGCCGTACCGGTTGTTGAGGGTGACGACGCCGATGTACTTGAGCAGCCCGTCGCGCGCGGGCTCGAGCGCCTCGGCGAGCCGATCGAGGTCGTAGAGCTTGAGGAAGCGGGAGTCGAAGAGGTTCTCTTCGACGCCGCGCTCGATGGTCGAGCGGAAGTGCTGGGCGTGGAGGGACTTGAGCTCGTCGTCGGTCTCGTAGTCGCCGAGCACGCGCTTGTAGATGGTCTTGAGCAGCAGGCGCGCGGCCACGGTGTCGAACTGCGGGTCGTCCTTGACGTTCTGCAGCGCCACCTGGATGACGGCCTCGTCGAGCTGCTGGGTCGTGATGCCGTCGAAGAGCGTGAGCTCGAGCTCCGAGGCGATCTGGGTGACCCAGGTGATGTTCTCATCGAGCCCGCGGCTGGCGTGCTCGATCGCGAGATTGATCTTGTTGGCGTCGTAGGGCTCGCGCTGTCCGTTGCGCTTGACGACCGTGATGCTCACTCGATCTCTCTCCTTCTCGTGCCCGCGCGCACGCTCACAAACCGGACTCCCCCGCCTTCTCGGCGGGCAGAGATCGCCCCCGGGAAGCCCCGCCGGCGCCCGTTCCTGCCGCGCGGTTCGACCACTATATATCGGGGCGCTGACACCAGCACAACCACTACATCTTGTGGGCGTGTCGTGCACAGAATGTGGATAAGTCCGCCGACTTCTCCACACTTTCCACAGCCCGAATGGGCCCGGAACCACAGCCCGGAGGGCTCGGATCCGGCCGCTCGGAGGACCCCTCGTGACCCCCACTATGCTCCGGGCCACCGACATCGGCGGTCGCCTAGAGTGGGAAGGCTGTGAACACCTACGCCGACCTGCTGCGAACGCCGGGAGTCGCCCGGATCATCGCCGCGCAGCTGACGGCGCGGTTCCCCGGCGGCATGATCTCGCTCGGCTTCCTGCTGCACCTCGAGCGCATCTTCGACTCCTACGGCGCGGCCGGCATCGTGCTCGCCGCGACGAGCATCGGGCAGGCGATCTCCGGTCCGCTCACGAGCCGGCTCATGGGTGTACTGGGGATGCGGCGCGTCCTCATCGTGACCATCGCGATCTGCGCATCCGCCCTCACGGCGATCGCGCTGGCCGAGCTCCCGCTGTGGGCTTACGTCGTGCTCGGCGCGATCACGGGCCTGAGTTACCCGCCCATTCAGCCCGCCGTCCGCACCATCTACCCCAAGATGGTCAACGGCCGGCAGCTCACGCCGCTCTTCTCGCTCGACGCCTCCGCGCAGGAGATCATCTGGGTCGCCGGCCCCGTCATCGTTACCTTCGTGGGCACCCAGGTCTCCACGGTCGCGGGCGTCCTGCTCTCGGTGGTCTTCCTGGTCGGCGGCGGTGCGTGGTTCGTGTCCTCGCCCGAGGTGGGGCGCGTGCGCATCCCGCGCAGCAAGCGCCGGTTCGGCGCGGTGCTGGGCAGGCCGGCCGTGCTCATCTCGACCGCGGTCGGATTCTTCGTGGTGGGCTCCTGCGCGGCCATCGAGGCCGGGGTGGTCGCCACCTTCGGCGACGGCGGGGCGGAATCGGGCATCGTGCTGGCGATCTGGGCGATCGCGTCCCTCGTGGGCGGGCTCTCGTTCGGCCACCTGCCGATCGGGCCGTGGGCGCTCGCGCGACGCATCTTCGTGGTCTTCGTCGGCGCGGTCCTGGCGATCTTCGCCTTCGAGTTCTGGACGCTCTCGCTCACCCTGGTCATCGCGGGCGTCTGCCTGGCTCCGGCGCTCGCCGTGATGTTCTCGGCGGTCTCCGCGAGCGTCAAGTTCAGCGACACCGCCGAGGCCTACGGCTGGGTCGGCACCGGGCAGCTCATCGGAGCGGCCGCCGGCTCGGCCATCGCCGGGTTCCTCATCGACGCGCTGCGCTCGGGCTCGACGACCGGTTCGGCCGGGGCGTTCTGGGCATCGGCCGGGTTCGCCCTGCTCGCGCTCGCGGTCTCGGCGATCTTCGCCCGGTCGATGCCCGACCTCCGGGGACGGGACGCGAGTCCCATCCCCGACACCGAGGCGATCCCGACGACGCCCTCCTGACCCGCGTCAGGCGGTCGCCGATTCGACGGCGGGGGCGGATGCGGCACCCACCTCCCGCGCGCGACCCACGACGAGCAGGGCGAGGCCCGCAATCGCCCAGATGACCAGCACGAGCCAGGGTCCCCCGGCATCCGCCGACGGGAAGTAGGACAGATCACGCAGCAGGGTCGCGCCCGCCCCGGGCGGGAAGGCCTGACCCACCGCGCCCCATGGCTCCGGCAGGAACTCGACGGGCGTCGCGACCGAGGCCAGCGGAATGGCGAAGAGCACGAACGTCACGGCGCCGAGCGCGAGGCCGGCCCGGCCGAGCAGGCTGCCGAGGCCTGCCACGGTCGCGCCGATCGCGAGGATGCCGAGCCCGATCGCGGCGGCGTTGACGAGGTACGACCCCTGGAGGATCCCGAGCCAGCCCTGCAGGATGCCCGCGAGCGAAAGCCCGGCGACGATCGCGTAGACCAGGAGCGCGACGAGGCGCCGCATCCGCCCCGGCACGGCGAGTGAGAGTAGCACGCCGCCGAGGATCCCGCCGATCGTGACGGGCAGCACGGCCGAGGCCAACCCGGCGCCGCGCGCGTCGGTGTCGGCGAGCGGGACCACGTCGGTGACCTTCACGGTCACGGTCGGCGCGTCGATGCCGGCTTGCGCGGCCTGCGCGTCGGCGACCTGCTGCAGCTGCGCCTGGAGCCCGGTCGCGATCGCGCCGAGCGCCTGCGCGGCAACCGGGCTCGCGGCGGAGGCGGTCAGCACCTCGGGCGCGGTGCCCAGCACGATGGCGCCGTAGGCCTCGCGGTGCTCGATGGCGGCGACCGCGGCATCCCGGTCGTCGACGGCGGTGATCTCGACGGCGCCGTCGGCATTCTGCTCGACCGCGGCGGCGAGCTGCTCGACCGCAGCGGCGGGCCCAGCGGCGACGACGGGCAACCCCTTGGGCTCGGAGGTCAGCACGGGCCAGAGGAAGGCGAGGACGATCAGCGAGATCGCCAGGGTGAGCACGACGGGCACCGCGAACACGCGGACCCACGGCGAGGGGTGTGCGGACATGGCCAGGCCTTCCCTTTCAAAACGAATGTTCGTTCTTTATAATGGACCCGCCGGAACCGGGAGTCAAGGCCCCACCCCATAGAGTCGGAACGATGCCCAAAGTCAGCGAGAAGCACCGCGCCGCGCGCCGCGATCAGATCGTGGATGCCGCCCTGCGCTGCTTCTCCACGCGCGGCTTCCAGCGCACCTCGATGGCGGACATCATCGCGGAGTCCGGCCTCTCCGCCGGCGCGATCTACGGGCACTTCGAGAGCAAGCAGCAACTCGTGATCGCCGTAGCCCAGCGCATCCTCGGCAACCGGATGGCCGAGTTCGGAAGCCGGCTCGAGACGGGCGAGCTTCCCCCGCCCAGCTTCATGCTGCGGCTCATGATGGAGGGTCTGCGCGGCGAGCTGCGCGACACCGGCGTTCTGCTGCAGCTCTGGGGTGAGGCGGTGACCGACCCCGAGATGTCCGGCCTGATCGGGCCGATCTTCCAGCGGGTCCGCGGGCTCATCGGGCCCTACCTGCACAGGTGGGCGACCGAACGGCGCGGGCTCGGCGGCGAGGCGGCCGAGGTGTGGGCGAACGACGTGATCATGGTGGTCATCGGCATCGCCCAGGGCTATGTCGTGCAATCCGCCCTCCTGCCCGGCTTCGACGGCGAGGCCTACCTGCGCGGCGTGTCCGCGATCCTGGACGGGGATCCGGCGTGAGCCGGCGCGCGGTGCTGCTGCACGGACTCAGCTCGAGCCCGGACGGCTGGTGGCGTGTGCGCGCCTTCCTCGAGGAGCGCGGGTGGGAGGTCGAGACGCCCGCACTGCTGGGTCACGGCGGGCGGGGTCCCGCGCCGCGCTACGTGCTGGAGGACTACGTCGACGATCTGCGCGGGCTGCGCACGGACCTGCTCGCGGACCTGCTCGTCGGGCACTCGCTCGGCGGAGCCGCCGCGACCATGCTCGCCGCCGCCGACCCGGACGTGGCCGAGCGCCTCATCCTGCTCGACCCGGTCTGGCACGTGCCTGTGGCAGAGCTGCCCGCGGTGGCCGCCGAGCAGGTCGCCGAACTCGCGAACGACGAGGCCTCCCTCCGGGAGTCGAAGCCGCATTGGGACGAACGCGACGTGCAGGCCAAGCTCGCCGCGATCCGCTCGGTGCAGCCGGATGCCGTGGCTCGCACGTTCGCGGAGGCCCGAACCTGGGACATCCGCCCCGATGCCGCGCGCCTGCGCACCCCGACCCTGGTGCTCGGCGGTGACCCGGCCGTGTACACCATGCTCGAACCGGCCGACGCGCACGCGGCGGCGGAGGCGTCCGGCGCCATCGACTACGTGGTGATCGAGGGCGCGGGTCACTCCCCGCATCGAGACGAGCCCGAGGCGACCCTCGAGGCGATCGGCGCCTGGCTCGCGCGCGGCTGAGCCGCGCCGCTCACCAGTGCGGGTGCACCGCCGCGCGGAAGCGGCGGTCGTAGAGCTCGCGCACGGCGCCCGTGAACTCCTCGCCGAGCGGCGGCACATCGCCCGCCGCGGCGTTCGCGCGCGCCTGCTCCGGGGTGCGGGCGCCCGGGATGACCGTCGTGACCCCGGGCAGCTGCGCGACCCAGGCCAGCGCCGCGATCGAGGGCTGGAGCCCGTGGGACGCGGCGAGCGCGGCGAACTCGCGCGCGGCATCCACGCCCTCGTCGTAGTCGACGCCCGAGAAGGTCTCCCCGCGGTCGAAGGCCTCGCCGTGCCGGTTGAAGCTGCGGTGATCGTCCGGGCCGAACGCGGTGTCGTGCCCATAGCGGCCCGAGAGCAGGCCGCTCGCGAGCGGGACGCGAGCGATGATGCCGACCCCGGCATCCATGGCAGCGGGCAGCACCTCGTCGAGGGGCTTCAGCCGGAAGGCGTTGAGGATGATCTGCACGCTCGCGACGTTCGGTCGTGCGATCGCCATGAGCGCCTCGGCGCAGGTCTCGACGCTCACCCCGTACGCGGCGATCGTCCCGTCGGCCACGAGCGCGTCGAGGTCGTCGAAGACCCGGTCGGTTGCGTACACCGGGGTGGGCGGGCAGTGCAGCTGCACCAGGTCGAGGGTGTCCATGCCGAGGTTGCGGCGCGAGCGGTCGGTCCAGGCGCGGAAGTTCTCTGCCGTGTAGTTCTCAGGCACCTGCTCGACGCGGCGGCCCATCTTGGTGGCGACGAAGACGCCCGGGTGCTCCCGCCGCCACGCGCCGATGATCGACTCGCTGCGACCGTCGCCGTAGACGTCGGCGGTGTCGAAGAAGGTGACCCCGGCATCCCGCGAGGCGTCGAGCACGGCGCGCGCGTCGCCCTCGCTCACCTCGCCCCAGTCGGCACCGAGTTGCCAGGTGCCGAGCCCGATGGCCGTGACGGTGCGGTCGGTGGGGCCGAGGGTGCGCGTGTCCATCGCGTCAGCCTATGGCCCGCCTCGGGCGACGACCGGCGCTGCCGTCGTCATCGGTCGTAGACCTCGCGTCGATGCCCGGCCCTCACAACGGACACGATCAGCTCCGAGTCGAAAACGTCGTAGATCACCCGGTACTCGCCGATCCGAATGCGCCAGGCCGTCTTCTCGCCCGTCAGCTTCTTCGCTCCGTGCGGTCTGGGATCCTCAGCCAGATCCTCGATCCCATCGAGGATGCGGTCACGCGCCGGACGTGGAAGCTTCTTCACCTGGCGCGCCGCCGCCGTGGTGAACTCGACGCGGAGCTCACGGGGCGAGGTCGGCACGCAGCTCATCGAGCGACACGCGTGTGCCGTCATCCTCTTCCTTCGCCGCACGATAGGCGGCGACGTCCTGGGCCATCTCGAACTCTTCGAGCGCCTCCAGGTCGGCCACGCTCACGACCACGGCGGCGAGCTTGCCGTTGCGGGTGACGCCGATGCGCTCGCCCGCGTACATCGTGCGACCGAGGACGTCGGAGAGCTGGCTCCGCAGTTCGCGCGTGGAGATTCTTGTGGTCACCGTGTCCATACCGGCAATGGTAGCGGATAACGTAACTGTGTACACAATTCCGCGGCTAGCCTATGGCGGTCGCGATGACGCGGGCCATGCGGGGACGGATGACGTGGTCGACCCCGTCGACCCGGTGCGTCGTGACGGTGCGCAGCTGCTCGACCACCCGCAGGCCGGCCGGCGCGAGGAAGGGGTCGAGGCTTCCGTAGACCAGCTCGACCGGGGCATCGACCGCGGCGAGGTCGGTGACGGCGGTCTGCGTCTCGATCGAGTTCTGCAATGAGAGCACGAACGCGCGCCAGTTGCGCTCCGAGACCTCGAGCAGGTTCTTGATGGGCGAGAGCCGGGCGAGGGTCGCGGCCGCTCGGATGGTGAAGTCCTTGTTCTCGCGCAGGTACTCGTAGGCGCGGAAGTACAGTCCCTGCGCGGCCCGGTCGACCGGACCGCCGATCGTCGCGGTCGGCAGATACACGGGAGGGCTCACCAGCACGAGCCTGCCCACGCGCCGGCGCTCCATGGCCGCATAGCGCGTGGCGATGAGCGCGCCCATCGAGTGGCCCACGAGCACGAAGGGTTCGCGCAGCCGCAGCTCCTTGACCGTGCGGCGCAGCGCGGCGACGTGCTCGTCGATCGTGTAGGTCGCATCCGCCGGGGCGGGCGACTCGCCGAAGCCCAGCAGGTCGATCGCGATGACCCGGTGGCTCGGCTCGATGAGCGGCACCAGCAGCTCGAAGGTCACCGACGACGACGCGATGCCGTGCAGCAGGACGACCGGCGGACCTTCGCCCGAATCCCCGGCGATGTGCAGGAGGGGCGGTTTGCGCATCAGATCGGCGAGCCACCCCATGCCTCCAGGGTACGAGGTGCGGCGATGCCCCGTGTCCGAATCGTGACCGCTGGACGATCGAATCGTGACCAACGTTGGGTGGTGGCCGCGGCATCCGCTGCCTAGCGTGGGCGGCATGAGGCGAACACTGATCGGATCCACCGTCCTGCTCGCGGCCGCGCTCACGCTCAGCGGATGCGCGGCATCCATGGGGGGCGCGAGCGGCGCCTACGACCAAGGGGTCAGCGCGCCGGAGAGCGCCGGGGACGGCGGCGCGGTCGCCGGGGACTCGGGCGGCTACGCGGAGGAGCCCGCCTCGGACGCCGACCGCCAGGTCGTCATCACGGGCAATGTGACCATCACCGCCGAGGACCCGCTGAAGGCATCTCGCGAGGCGGTGCGCATCGTCGAGGCCGCCGGTGGGCGCGTCGACGGCCGCACCGAGTACGCCGCGAGCGACGGCGACCGCGGCAGCGCGCAACTCGAGCTGCGCATCCCCGCCGACAAGCTCACGGCCGTGCTCGACAAGCTCGAAGAGCTCGGCTCGGCCGACGAGGTAGCCCTGCACACGAGCGACGTGACGGTGCAGGTGCAGGATTTGGACGCGCGCATCTCGGCGCTGCGGGCATCCATCGAGCGGATCAGCGCGCTCATCGCGCAGGCCAAGGACATCGACGACCTCATCACTCTCGAGAACGAGATCAGCAACCGGCAGGCCGAGCTGGAGAGCCTCGAGGCGCAGCAGCGCTACCTGGCCGACCAGGTCTCGATGTCGACCATCTCGCTGTACCTGCGCTCCGACGCGGCGGCGCCGCCGAAGGACCCCGACACCTTCCTGACCGGCCTGGGCGCCGGGTGGGACGGGTTCGTCGCCTTCTGGTCCGGGCTGCTGGTCGTGCTCGGGGTGCTGCTGCCCTGGATCCTCACGTTCGGGATCATCGCGGTCGCGATCGTCTGGATCGTGCGGGCCCGGCGTCGGCGTGCGGCGGCCGGCCAGTCACCGAGCTAGCGTGAACGGGTGACCCTCCCCACTACGGACACCGTCGTCACCTACCCCGCCGGAGACACCAGCGCCGAGGCCCGCGTGTTGCACGTCGAGCCACTCGGCGACGGGCGCGCCGCCGTGCTGCTGGACCGCACGGCGTGCCACCCGGTCGACGCGGGTTGGCCCGACCAGGGACCGGACCGGGCGGTGCTGCGCGTGGGCGAGGCCGAGGGTGCCGCGGTGGAGGTGCTCGACTGCGTCGTCGCCGCGACCGACGGCGCCGTCCTGCACCTCGGCGCCGACATCCCGGTGCGCAAGGGCACCGAGGGCTGGGCCTTCGTCGTGGCGCACCTCGTCGACACCGCGACCGCACCCGCCGAGGGCGACGCCGTGACCGTCGAGGCGGATGCCGCCCACCGCGCCGCGCTCTCGGCCGGCCACAGCGCCTGCCACCTGGCCGCGCTCGCCCTCAACCTCGCGCTCGCGGACGCTTGGTCCAAGGAGCCGCGCCGGGACTCGCTTGGCTCACCCGACTTCGACGGCGCCGCGAACGAGACCTCGACCATCACCGAGTTCGGAGCGGTCGACACCTACCGCATCGGCAAGTCGGCGCGGAAGGCCGGCTTCGACCCGACGGCGCTCGACGACCCGGATGCGGTGGCCGCGAGCGCGAACGCGACGCTCGCCGCGTGGGTCGCCGCCGCATCCCCCGTACGCATCGAGTGCGAGGGCGAGAGCCTGACCGATCGCAGGTATTGGGTCGCGGAGCTGCCCGAGGGCGAGGCGCGCATCCCGTGCGGAGGTACGCACGTCACCTCGACCGCCGAGCTCGGCCGCGTCACGGTCACCCTCGAAACCCAGCCCGCCGAGGGCGCCCTCACGCTGGTGATGACAACCAGGCTTCAGTAGCCGGCGCGACGCAGTACGGCCTCCGCGTGGCGCAGCACGGGGCCGTCGACCATGCCGCCCTCGAAGCGGAACACTCCCCCGTGAGCGGCCGCGGCATCCAGCACCCGGCGTGCCCAGGCGACCTGTTCGGGCGCGGGCGCGTACGCCTCGCGGATGACCGGAACGTGCGAGGGGTGGATGCAGGCGGTCGCCGCGAACCCGGACGCCGCGGCGTCCAGCGCCTCGTCCCGCAATCCGTCCAGGTCGGCGATGTCGAGGTGCACGGTGTCGATGGCGGGGATCCCGGCCGCGCCCGCCGCGAGCAGGACGTTCGCGCGCGCGGTGCGGGCGACATCCCGGTAGACCCCGCTGCGTCCATCGGTGGAGGGCCACCGCGAGGAGGTGCCCCCGAGGGAGGCGACCAGGTCCTCGGCGCCCCACATGAGCGCCGATACCCGGCGCGCGAGCTCGGGCGCGGCGACCACCCCGGCCGCCGACTCGCACAGCGCGATGACCTCGTAGCCGGCGGGAACCTCGAGCCGGGCGTCGGCCTTGGGCACCATGATCGTGCGGTAGGCGGTGCCCGAGAGCGCGGCCAGGTCGAGCTCGTGGTCCTCGGTTCCGGCCTCGTTCACGCGCACGACGACGCGCGCGGGGTCGAGGTCGCTCGCGGCGAGCGCCTCGCGCGCGGCCGGCCGGCGCTCGGGGGCGGTCGCATCCTCGAGGTCCAGGATCACGGCGTCGGCAGCGGCGAGCGCCTTGTCGTAGCGGTCGGGCCGGTCGGCGGGGCAGAACAGCAGCGCGGGGCCGAGCCCGGCATCGCGCGAGGGCGCACCCGAATCGCCGCTCATCGCGCCTCGTACCCCTCGCGCGTCCACACCAGGGTCGTGCGCGTGGCACGGGCCACGACGTCGCCGTTCTGATTGCGGCCGACATGTGCGAGCGTCACGATGCCCTGGCCGGGCCGCGACGCCGACAGGCGCTTCTCGGGCACGGTCGTCTCGGCGTAGAGCGTGTCGCCGTGGTACAGCGGGTGCGGGAAGACCACCTCGCTGAACCCGAGGTTGGCCACGATGGTGCCCTGCGTGAGCTGCGCCACCGACATGCCCACGAGCGTCGAGAGCGTGAACATCGAGTTGACCAGGCGCTGGCCGAACTCCTGCTTCTCGGACCACGCGGCGTCCAGGTGCAGCGACTGCGTGTTCATGGTCAGGGTCGTGAACAGCACGTTGTCGGCCTCGGTCACCGTGCGGCCGGGGCGGTGCAGGTAGGTCGCCTCGGAATCGAACTCCTCGAAGTACAGTCCGCGCTGCTCGATCTCGTGCATACGTGCCTCCCCGTCTTCGGGCCCTGTGCTCAGGCGGTGTCCTCAGGCAGTCAACCCCAGGTCCCGCGCGATGACCATGAGCTGCACCTCGGTGGTGCCCTCGCCGATCTCCAGGATCTTCGAGTCGCGGTAGTGCCGCGCGACGGCGTTCTGGTTGAGGAAGCCGTAGCCTCCCCACACCTGGGTCGCCTCGCGCGCGTTCACCATCGCGGCGTCGCTCGTGACCATCTTGGCCATGGATGCCTCCGCCTTGAAAGGGAGCCCCGCGTCGATCCTGTGCGCGGAATCCATCATCGTCAGGTGGGCACTGTGCGCGCGCGCCCGCATCGCGGCGATCTTGAACGCGACGTACTGGTTGTCGCCGATGGGCCGGCCGAACACGACGCGCTCCTTGGCGTAGCGTAGGGCCTCCTCGTAGCAGCCCTGGGCGGCCCCGGCGCACAGCGCCGCGAACGCGACGCGCCCCTCGTCGAGCGCCTGCAGGAAGTTCGCATACCCGCGGCCGCGCTCACCGAGCAGGTTCTCCTTCGGGACGCGCACGTCCTTCAGGGTGAGCGGGTGCGTGTCGGAGGTGTGCCAGCCGACCTTGTCGTAGCTCTCCTCGACGGTGAAGCCGGGGGTGCCGTTCGGCACGATGATGGTCGAGAGCTCGGGCCCCGTCGAGCCGTCCTTGCGGGTGACCTCGCCGGTCACGGCCGTGATGATGACGACGCTCGTGATCGGCGTGCCCGAGTTGGTAATGAACTGCTTCGACCCGTTGATGACCCACTCGTCACCGTCCAGCACCGCGGTGGTCTCGGTGGCTCCGGCGTCCGACCCGGCGTTGGCCTCGGTGAGCCCGAAGCCGGCGAGCGCCCGGCCCGCGATCAGGTCGGGCAGCCAGCGCTTCTTCTGCTCCTTGGTGCCGTACTTGAAGATCGGCATGACACCCAGGCCGATGCCCGCCTCGAGCGTCACCGCGATCGACTGGTCGACCCGGGCGAGCGCCTCGATCGCGAGGCAGAAGCTCACGTAACTGTTGTGGCCGCCGTTCTCCTCGGGGAACGGCAGCGCGAAGAGCCCCATGTCGCCCATCTGCGCGATGATCTCCACCGGCAGTCGCCGCTGCGTGTCGTAGTCGTACGCGGCGGGCGCGACGACGGTGTCGGCGAACTCGCGCACGCGGCGCTGCAGCTCGAGCTGTTCGGGGGTCAGGTCCCACGTCATGGGGTCTCCTCGTGTGCCGGGGGCGCAAGGTCGTGCGCCTCGATCGTTGCGACCAGCTGGTCGCGGCGGACGGGGTCGCCGACCGCCACCTGGATCCGCACGACGCCCGCGGTGGGGGCGACGAGCGGGTGCTCCATCTTCATGGCCTCGATGCTGACGACCACGTCGCCCGCCTCGACCTCTGCCCCGTCGGCCACCGCGGCCACGACGGTTCCGGGCATCTGCGCGCGCAGCTCGGGGCTCACCGGCCCGTGCTCGCGCTCGAGCGTGGCGAGCATCGCGGCGACGCGCTCGGCGCGGCTCGGGGTGGGCAGCTCGAGCGTGCGACCGGCACGGCGCAGCCACAGGCTCGCCACGTCACGCGCAGCCCACACGGTCTCGTCGCCGACCCGGTAGCGGTGCGGCCCCAGCCCGGTGACCGGGGTGGATGCCGGGGTCCGGCCGCCGCTTCGCCACCCGTCCCGGCGCCACGGCCCGGTCTGCTGAGGGTGCGTGCTCGCGAGCAGCGCCTGCGCGACCGCGAGGTCCTCGTCGGTGGGCTCCGCCGGGGCGGGCGTGCCGCGCCGGTCGAGCAGCCCGGTGTCGAGCCGGCCCGCCCGTACGTCCGGGTCGGCGAGCACCGCGCGCAGCTCGTCGACGTTGGTCTCCACCCCGAGCACGACGGTCTCGGCGAGCAGGGCGTCGAGCCGGTCGAGCGCCTCCTCGCGGGTCGCGCCGAACCCAATCGCCTTGGCCAGCATCGGGTCGTAGCCGCCGCCGACCTCGTAGCCCTCGGTCAGCCCGCTGTCGACGCGCCAGCCCGATCGCTGCGCTTCGGCGTCGCTCGACGCGTCGAGGATCGGCGACAGCGCGAGCACCGTGCCGGTCGCCGGCAGGAACCCACGCGACGGCGATTCGGCGTAGATGCGCGCCTCGATCGCGTGGCCACCCGCCCCTGCCAGCCGAGCGCGCACCTCGTCCTGCGCGAGCGCCAGCGGCTCCCCCGCCGCGATGCGCAGTTGCTGCTCGACCAGGTCGATGCCGGTCACCTGCTCGGTCACCGGGTGCTCGACCTGCAGGCGGGTGTTCATCTCGATGAAGAAGAACTCATCGGGCGCGGCGTCCGCGACCAGGAACTCGACCGTCCCCGCGCCCTCGTACCCGACGCTGCGCGCCACCTCGCAGGCGGCCTCGCCGATGCGGTCGCGCGTCGGGGGGTCGAGCAGCGGGCTCGGTGCCTCCTCGATGACCTTCTGGTGCCGGCGCTGCAGCGAGCACTCGCGCTCGCCCAGGTGGATGGTCGTTCCGGCCCGGTCGGCCAGGATCTGCACCTCGATGTGGCGTGGGCGCTCGATGAGCCGCTCGAGCAGGAGGGTGTCGTCGCCGAACGCCGCCGCGGCAACCCGGCGCGCCGACGCGAGGGCGGCCGGGAGCTCCTCCCGCGAGGCCACCACCTGCATGCCCTTGCCCCCGCCGCCGGCCGAGGGTTTGACCAGCAGCGGGAAGCCCACCTCGGCGGCGGCCGCGGTCAGGGCCGCGTCGTCCAGGCCCGCGCCTGAGCTTCCCGGCACCGTGGGAACCCCGCGAGCGATGACGGCGTCCTTCGCGCGGATCTTGTCGCCCATGACCTCGAGCGCCTCGACCCCGGGGCCGATGAAGACCACCCCGCGCGCGGTCAGCGCACGGGCGAGGGAGGGAGCCTCGCTGAGGAACCCGTAGCCGGGATGCACCGCCTGCGCGCCCTCGGAGGTCGCGGCATCCGCGACCTCGTCCGCGTCGAGATAGGAGGCCACGCGGCGCGCGACGTCGGCCATCCTCACGTGCGGGGCCGCCGCATCCGCGTCGGTGTAGATGGCGACCGAGCGGATGCCGAGCCGGCGCAGGGTGCGGATCACCCGCACGGCGATCTCGCCGCGGTTCGCGACCAGGACGCCGCCGTCGGCGAAGGGAGTGGAGGACATCGTCACATCCGGAAGACGCCGAAGCGCGGTTCGGGAAGCGGCGAGCGCGAGCACACCTCGAGCGCGAGGCCCAGCATGCGGCGCGTGTCGGCCGGGTCGATGATGCCGTCGTCCCAGAGCCGGGCGGTCGCGTGGTACGGGCTGCCCTGCTCCTCGTAGTCGGCCAGGATCGGGGCGCGGAAGGCGTCCTCGTCCTCGGCCGACCAGTCCTGGCCCTTCGCCTCGAGCTGGTCGCGCTTGACCGTCGCGAGCACGCTCGCGGCCTGCGCGCCGCCCATGACCGAGATGCGGCTGGCGGGCCAGGTCCACAGGAAGCGCGGCGAGTACGCCCGACCGCACATCGAGTAGTTGCCGGCGCCGAACGACCCGCCGATGATGACCGTGAGCTTCGGGACCCGGGTCGTGGCGACCGCGGTGACCATCTTGGCGCCGTCCTTCGCGATGCCGCCGGACTCGGCGTCGCGGCCCACCATGAAGCCCGAGATGTTCTGCAGGAACAGCAGCGGGATGCCCCGCTGATCGCACAGCTCGATGAAGTGCGCGCCCTTCTGGCTGGATGGGGAGAACAGCACGCCGTTGTTGGCGACGATGCCCACCGGGTGCCCGTGGATGTGCGCGAAACCGGTCACGAGGGTTTCGCCGTAGAGCGGTTTGAACTCGCGGAACTCGCTGCCGTCGACCAGCCGCGAGATGACCTCGTGCACGTCGTAGGGCGCGGCGACGTCCACCGGGACGACGTCGTAGATCGTGGCGGGGTCGACGGCCGGGTCGACGGTGTCGAGCACGTCCCAGGCCGGGGCCGGATCCGGGGGAAGGGTCGCGACGATCTCGCGCATGAGCTGCAGAGCGTGCTCGTCGTTCTCGGCCAGGTGATCGGCGACGCCGCTCGTGCGGGCGTGCAACTCGCCGCCGCCGAGCTCCTCGGGCGTCACGACCTCGCCGATGGCGGCCTTCACCAGGGGCGGCCCGCCCAGGAAGATGGTCCCCTGTCCGCGGACGATCACCACCTCGTCGCTCATGGCGGGCACATACGCGCCACCCGCGGTGCACGAGCCCAGCACGGCCGCGAGCTGCGGGATGCCCGCGGCCGACATGCGCGCCTGGTTGAAGAAGATGCGCCCGAAATGCTCGCGATCGGGGAACACCTCGCCCTGCAGCGGCAGGAACGCGCCCCCCGAGTCGACGAGGGAGATGACCGGCAGGCGGTTCTCGAGCGCGATCTCCTGCGCGCGGAGGTGCTTCTTGACCGTCATCGGGTAATAGGTGCCGCCCTTGACGGTCGCGTCGTTGCAGATGACCATGACCAGCCGGCCCTCGACGACGCCGATGCCCGCGATGAGGCCGGCGCCCGGCGCGTCGCCCTCGTACAGGTCGTGCGCGGCGAGCGGGGCCACCTCGAGGAACGGGCTGCCGTCATCGAGCAGGTGTTCGACACGCTCGCGGGGCAGGAGCTTCCCGCGCGAGACATGGCGCTCGCGCGAGGATTCGGGGCCGCCGAGCGCCGTTCTTGCCAGGGTCTCGCGCAGAGCGGCGGCGAGGGAGCGCTGGGCGTCGCCGTTCGCGGCGGCATCGTGCGCCGCGCTGGTCAGGACCGCCATGGGCCGCCGCTCCTTCGCCGGTTCTGGTGAATCGTCATTCACCGAGTTGTAGGTTAGCGGGGATTAACCGAAATGTCTAGACTGGGGCGATGGCGGCATCCACCCCCACCACCTCGCGCGCGCGGGCCAAGGCGGAACGGCGCGCGGCGCTGCTGGGCGCCGCGGCGCGACTTTTCGCCGAGCGCGGGTTCGAGCGCGTGACGCTCGAAGAGATCGGGGGCGCGGCCGGGATCAGCGGTCCGGCCGTGTACCGGCACTTCGCCGGCAAGCAGGCGGTGCTCGCCGCGATCCTGGTCGACGCGAGCCGCGGGCTGCTCGAGGGCGGCCGCCGCGTGGTCGAGGGCGAACCGGATGCCGGGGCCGCCCTGCGCGAACTCGTCGCGTTCCACGTGTCATTCGCGGTGGGGAACGCCGCCGTCATCCGCGTGCAGGACCGCGACCTGGACAGCCTCGCCGACCCGGACCGCCGCGAGGTGCGCACCCTGCAGCGCACCTACGTCGAGCTCTGGGTCGGGGTGCTCGCGCGGCTCTCCGGGGAGCCGGTCGCCGCGCTGCGCTCGCGCGCGCACGCCGCCTTCGGGCTCATGAACTCGACGCCGCACAGCACCGCAGCCTCCCCCGCGCTGCTCTCCCGCATGGCGCTGGCCGCCCTAAGGGCCTGAGGCCCCGAACCGGCATTCCGGGCGGGTTCCGAGCGCGCACACCCGCGCGGAATGCCGGTTCGGCGACGTGGGTCAGCGCAGGAGGGCGAGGCCGGGGTCGGCGAGCAGAGCGCCGAGGTCGGCCAGGAAGCGCGACGCCTCGGCGCCGTCGATGACGCGGTGATCGAACGAGAGGCTCAGCGTCACCACCTGACGCAGGGCCAGCTCGCCCTCGAACTCCCACGGACGGCGCTGCACCGCCCCGATCGCCAGGATCGCGGCCTCGCCCGGGTTGAGGATGGGCGTTCCCGCGTCGACCCCGAAGACGCCGAGGTTGCTGATCGTGATGGTGCTGCCGGTCAGCAGTTCGGGCGGAGTGCGCGACTCGCGCGCCGCGGCCGTCAGCTCGGCCAGCGCCGCCGCGAGCTCGTCGAGCGTCATGGCCTGCGCATCCGGGATGTGCGGCACCACGAGCCCGCGCTCCGTCGCGGCGGCGATGCCCAGGTGCACCCGGCCGAAGGTCAGGATCTCGCCGGCCGCGTCATCCCACCGGCTGTTGAGTTCGGGATGCGCCCGCAGCGCCACCAGGAACGCTCGCGCCATGAGCGCCAGCATTCCCACTCTCGGAGCGCTCGCCCCCCGGCTCGCGGTCAGGCGACCGAGAAGCTCGACCGTGCGGGTCACGTCGACCGTGAGGAAGCAGGTGGCGTGCGGCGCCGTGAAGGCGCTGCGCACCATCGCGGCGGCCGTGTGCTTGCGCACGCCCTTGATCGGGGTGCGGGTCACCTCGGGGCCGAGCGCGCCCGCGGCCAGGCCGGCCACCGCGCCGCCACCGGCGTCCCAGGTCGTGAAGGTGCCCGGAGCGGGGCGACCCGCGACCGCGGGGACCTCGCTGCGGGACCCGTCGACGGCGGCGAGCACGTCGGCGCGCGTGACCGTGCCGTCCGCGCCGGTGCCGGTCACTCGGGCCAGGTCGACGCCGAGGGTCTCGGCGAGATGACGCACGGGCGGGGTCGACCTGCGCTCCGCGCTGCGCGAATCCGGTGTGCTCTCCGGTGCGCGGCGGACCGGAGCTGGGACCGGTCCAGGGGCGACGAGGTCGGCCCGCGCCCGGCGGACCGGACGGCCGGCGCGCTCGGGGGCGGCGCCGTAGCCAACGAGGTTGGGGGCGGGGGGCTCGTCCGCGGCGGGGGCATCGGCGGCACCGGCAGCGGGCGCGAGGGCCGCCCCGGAGGCGGGCGCAGCGGCCTCCGCAGCGGCTTCGGGCGCGACGGGCACTGCCGGCTCGGCCGCGGGCGCGCCATCCCCCTCGAGCTCGAACGTCACGATGGTCTCGCCCACCTCGACGGTGTCGCCGGGCTGCGCGTGCAGGGTCTGCACGACCCCGTCGACGGGCGAGGGCAGTTCGACCACGGCCTTCGCGGTCTCGACATCGGCGATGATCTGGTTGAGCACCACGTGGTCGCCGGCCGAGATGCGCCAGCCCACGATCTCCGACTCGGTCAGACCCTCCCCGAGATCGGGCAGGCGGAACTCCTTGAGCATCACGGCGACACCTCCACACCCGTCTCGCGCACGCGCCCCAGCACCCGGTCGACCCCGTACAGGATGCGGTCGAGGTCGGGCAGGTGGTGCTTCTCGAGCCGCGCCGGGGGGTAGGGGATGTCATGGCCGGTCACGCGCACGGGCGCGGCCTCCAGGAACGCGAAGCAGCGCTCGGTCAGCACCGCGACCACCTCGGATGCGATGCTCGCCTCACGCGGGCCCTCCTGCGCGATGACCACCCGGCCCGTGCGGCGCACCGACGCGGTGACCGTGTCGTAGTCGACCGGGGAGAGGGATCGGAGGTCGACCACCTCGATGGAGGTGCCCTCGTCCTCGGCGGCGAGGGCGGCATCCAGGGCGACGCCCACCAGGCCGCCCCAGGTGATCAGGGTGACGTGCTCGCCCGGCCGGGCGATGCGCGCCGAGCCCAGCGCGGGCGCCTCGGTCAGCGCGACGGCGTCGTCGACCTCGGCCTTGACGTGGTAGCGCCGTTTGGGCTCGAAGAAGATGACCGGGTCGTCGCTCGCGATCGCCTGGCGCAGCATGGTGCAGGCGTCCTGCGGGTTGGAGACGCTCACGACCCGCAGGCCCGCCGTGTGCGCGAAGTACGCCTCGGGAGACTCGGAGTGGTGCTCGGCCGCGCCGATGCCGCCGCCGACCGGGATGCGCACCGTGATCGGCATGCGCACGAGGCCGTGCGTGCGGGCGTGCATCTTGGCCACCTGGGAGACGATCTGGTCGAAGGCCGGGTAGACGAAGCCGTCGAACTGGATCTCGCACACCGGCCGGTAGCCGCGGTAGGCCAGCCCGATCGCGGTGCCGAGGATCCCGGCCTCGGCCAGCGGGGTGTCCATGACCCGGCGCTCGCCGAACTCGGCCTGCAGCCCGTCGGTGATGCGGTACACGCCGCCGAGGGTTCCGATGTCCTCGCCCATGAGCACGACCCGGTCGTCGTCGGTCATCGCACGGCGGAGCCCGGCGTTCAGGGCCTTGCCCATCGTCATGGTGGTCATGAGACGAAACCCCCGAGGTAGCGGGCGTAGTCCGCGCGCTGCCGGTCGAGCTCGGCGTGCGGTTCGGCGTAGACGTCGGCGAAGACCTCGAGCGCGTCCGGGTCGGGCATCGCGATGCACCCGGCGCGCAACTCGGCGGCCACCTGATCGGCCCTGGCCGCGACGGACTCCTCGAGCTCGGGGCCGAACGCGCCGCGCGACTCCAGGTGCGCGCGGAGCCTCTGGATCGGATCGCGGGCCGACCACAGCTCGAGCTCGGCGGGATCGCGGTAGCGGGTGGGGTCATCCGCCGTGGTGTGCGGTCCCATGCGATAGGTGACCGCCTCGATGAAGCCGGGGCCGCCGCCGCCGCGGGCGCGCTCGAGCGCCTCGCGCACGACCGCGGTCACCGCGAGCACGTCGTTGCCGTCCACGCGGGCGGACGGGATGCCGAAACCGGCCGGGCGGTCGGCCAGCGGCACGCGGGTCTGCAAAGAAACCGGCTCGGAGATCGCGTACTGGTTGTTCTGGCAGAAGAACACGACCGGCGCCTGGTAGGTCGCGGCGAAGACCATGGCCTCGTTGACGTCGCCCTCGCTCATGGCCCCGTCGCCGAAGCAGGCGACGGCGACCGAGTCGGGGGTCGCCGGGTCGCGCTCCCGGTCGTTCTGGATGCCCATCGCGTACCCGGTCGCGTGCAGCGCCTGGGCTCCGATGATGACCTGCGGGGATGCCATGCCGGCTTCGAAGGGATCCCACCCGGATACCGACACGCCCCTCCATACCCGCAGCAGGTCCACGGGTGCGACGCCGCGGCAGTAGGCCACGCCGTGCTCGCGGTAGCTGGAGAACACGAAGTCGTCGGAGCGCAGCGCCCGGCCGAGCCCGATCTGCGCGGCCTCCTGGCCCAGCAGCGGCGGCCACAGCGCGAGCTCGCCCTGGCGCTGCAGGGCCATGCCCTCGGCGTCGATGCGGCGGATGAGGACCATGTCCTCGTAGAGTCCGGCGAGCGCATGGTCGTCGAGGTCGGCGATGAGCGGGTCGTAGCGGTCCGAGGCGGTGCGTGCGCCGTGCTCGTCGAGCAGGCGCACCGGGTCCTGTGTCGTCGCGTCGGGCTTGGCCGCGTCAGGCATCGTCGCCTCCCGTCATCGGATGCCGATACGGTACGCCGGGGCGGCAATCGGCACAATCGCTCGCTCGGATACTGAGCAGAATGCACGTCGTCGACGCGACGGTCAGTGCTAATCTGCACAACATGCCCGGCACGCGCCGCGTCGACGTCGACGCCATCGACCTGGCGCTGCTGCGCGCCCTGACCGAGGACCCGCGTGCCTCATACGTCGCTCTGGCCGAGCGGCTGGGGCTCTCCCGCAACACCGTGCAGGCGCATATGGCCCAGCTCGAGGCGTCAGGCGCATTCCTGCCGTTCGACCGCAGCATCAACCCGGAGCCGCTCGGCTACCCACTCACGGCCTTCATCACGGTCTCGGTGCGGCAGAAGGAGCTCACCCGCATCGCGGAGCAGATCGGGCGCATTCCCGAGGTGCTGCAGGCGCACGGGCTCAGCGGCTCGAATGACCTCATGGTGCAGGTGGTCTCGCGCGACGCGCACGACCTGTTCCGCATCGACGGCGAGATCCTCGCGATCGACGGGGTCGAGCGCACCGAGACGAGCCTCTCGATGGGCGAGCTCATCCCGTTCCGCCTCACCCCGCTCTTGCAGCGCTGAACTGCTCGGCGGCGAACACCATGTCGTCGAGCGTGTGGGCGGCGGAGAGCTGCACGCGCAGGCGCGCCTTCCCCATCGGCACCACGGGGTAGGCGAACGCGCGCACGTAGACGCCGAGCTCGCCGAGCCGCGCGGCCATCGCCACGGCCTCCTCCGCATCCGGGATCATGACCGGAACGATCGGGTGCTCGCCCGGCAGCAGGTCGAAGCCCGCGTCGGTCATGAGCCCGCGGAAGCGCGCGGCGTTGGCGGCGAGCGCGGCCCGGGCATCGACCCCGGCACGGGCTATGGCGATCGCCGCGCGCGACCCCGCCACCACCATGGGCGGCACCGCGTTGCTGAACAGGTACGGCCGCGCGCGCTGGCGCAGTAGCTCGATGAGCGGCCCGCGGCCCGAAACGTACCCGCCGGATGCCCCGCCGAGCGCCTTGCCCAGCGTGCCCGAGATCAGGTCGACCCGGTCGCGCACGCCGAACAGCTCGGGCGTCCCTGCACCCGTCGCACCGAGAATGCCCGCCGCGTGCGAGTCGTCGACCATGACCATGGCGCCGTGCCCCTCGGCGACCTCGCACAGATCCTCGAGCGGCGCGAGGTAGCCGTCCATCGAGAACACCCCGTCGGTGACCACCAGCGTGCGCCGAGCGCCGGCGGCGGATGCCTCGGTCAGCTGCGCGTTCAGGTCCGGCATGTCGCGGTTCCTGTACCGATACCGCTGCGCCTTGCTCAGCCGCACCCCGTCGATGATCGAGGCGTGGTTGAGCTCGTCGCTGATCACGGCGTCCTCGGCGTCGAGCAGGGTCTCGAACACGCCCCCGTTGGCGTCGAAGCAGGACGGGAACAGGATGGTGTCCTCGGTCCCCAGCCACGAGGTCAGCTCGTGCTCGATCGCCCGGTGCTGCTCGTGCGTGCCGCTGATGAACCGCACGCTGGCCATGCCGAAGCCGTCCGCGTCGAGCGCGTCGCGCGCCGCCGCGATCACCTCGGGGTGCGCCGCGAGGCCCAGGTAGTCGTTGGTGCACAGATTCAGATACTCGCGGCCGTCGATGCTCACCCGCGGGCCCTGGGGCGAGCCGAGCGATCGCTCCTGCTTGAACAGTCCCTGCGCCCGGATATCGTCCAGGATGCTGCCATACGCCGCCGCGCTCGTCGCGTCGAACATCACGCGCCCTTCCCTTCCGGCTCCGCCCACTCGATGAGCACCTTGCCGCCCGACCCCGCGCGTGCCGTGGCGAACGCCTCGTCCCAGCGATCGGCGGGGAACCGGTCGGTTATGACGGGCGACACGTCGAGCCCGGAGCCGAGCATGGCCGTCATGAGGTACCAGGTCTCGAACATCTGGCGGCCGTAGATGCCCTGAATGGTGATCATGTGCGTCACGACCTTCGACCAGTCGATGGCGAACTCGTCGCTGGGCAGCCCCAGCAACGCGATCTTGCCGCCGTGGTTCATGTTGGTCAGCATCTCGGACAGCGCCGACGGCTGCCCCGAGATCTCGAGCCCGATGTCGAAACCCTCCGAGAGCCCCAACTCGTCCCAGGCGTCCGCGATCCGGTGCTCGGCGACATTGAGGGCGAAGACCCCCATCGACTCGGCGAGCGCGAGGCGCTGCGGGTTCACATCCGTGACCATCACGTGCCGGGCGCCCACGTGCTGCGCGATGCGCGCGGCCATGAGCCCGATCGGACCCGCTCCGGTCACGAGCACGTCCTCCCCCACGAGCGGGAAGGTCAGCGCGGTGTGCACGGCGTTGCCGAGCGGGTCGAAGATCGCGGCCAGGTCCGGGTCCATGCCCTCCGGGTGCACCCAGAGGTTCCCCGCCGGGACCGCGACGTACTCGGCGAAGGCGCCGTCGCGATCCACCCCGATGCTCGAGGTGCGGATGCACATATGCCGGCGCCCCGCCCGGCAGTTGCGGCACATGCCGCACACCACGTGCCCCTCGGCCGACACCAGGTCGCCGACTCTGACCGATTCGACCCCGTCGCCCAGCTCGACCACGACGCCCGAGAACTCGTGGCCGGGCACGAGCGGCGGGTGGATCGCGCCCTGCGCCCAGTGATCCCAGGAGTCGATGTGCAGGTCGGTTCCGCAGATGCCCGTGCGCAGCACGCGCACCTTCGCCTCACCGGGTCCCGGTTCTGGCTCGGGCCGCTCGGTCAGGGTGAGTCCGGCGGCGGCGCGTTCCTTGATGAGCGCCCTCATGTCGCGCACGCTAGCATGAGGGCAGTCGGGCGCATCCGGTTCGCGCCCTCGCCTGCAAAAGGGGCGATAGACCGCGTGACGCGATCGAGACACATACGGAACGTATGTAGCTCACCCGTGAAGGATTCGTCGTGCCTCCTGCCTCTTCTCACGTCCCCGCATCCTCCGGAACCCTGAGCGCTCGCATCGCCGAGACGCTCGCCGCCCACGCCACCGACGTCTTCGGCGTCATGGGCAACGGCAATGCCTGGTTCCTCGACGCCGTCGTGACCTCGACCACGATGAGTTTCACGGCCGTGCGGCATGAGGCCGGTGCGGTCGCGGCGGCGGATGCCTGGTACCGCTCGGGCGGGCACCTCGCGCCCGGCCGCGTCGCGGTTGCGACCACGACCTACGGGCCGGGCTTCACCAACGCCCTCACGCCGCTTGCCGAGGCGGCGCAGGCGCGCATCCCGCTCGTGCTGGTCGCCGGCGCCGCCCCCGCGACGCCGCGCAGCTTCGACGTGGATCAGCGGGCGCTCGCCGAGGCCGCCGGAGCCGAATATCTGGTCGCGGATCCGGGCGCCGCGGCGAGCACGGCCGAGGCAGCAGTGCACCTCGCGCTCGGGGGGCGCATGCCGGTCGTACTCGCGATCCCCTACGACCTGGCCGCCGCGCTCGAGCCCGGCGGAGACCCCGCGGACGACGACGACCCGGAAGCGACCGGCGCTCGTGTGCTCTCGTTCGAGCTCGCTCCCCCGCCCGCCGACGCGGTCGCCGAGGCCGCCGACCTCCTCGCCCGCGCGCAGCGCCCGCTGATCCTCGCCGGCCGCGGCGCCTGGCTCGCGGGTGCGGGGGATGCCGCGGCGGCTCTCGCGCGCGAGCTCGGCGCGCTGACCACGACGAGCGCCCTCGCGATGGGGCTCTTCGACGACGCCCTGCCCGCCGAGGCACGGCTGGGGGTGTGCGGCGGGTTCGCTACCGAGGTCTCCGCGGCGCTCATCGAGCGGGCGGATGTCGTGCTCGTCCTGGGCGCATCCCTCACGCCCTTCACGACCCGGTTCGGTCAGGCGTTCGGCCCGGACGCTGTCGTCGTGCAGGTCGACCTGGCGGAGCGCGCGACTCACCCTCGGGTCGACCGCTTCCTCCGCGGCGACGCGGGCGAGGTGGCTCGCGCTCTGACCGCGGCGCTCCCGCCCGAGCGCTCGGCCGCCTGGGATGCTCCGCCGCCCGCGGATCTCGCGCGCCGGCCCGATGGCGATGAGCTCGCCCCCGACGGCCGCCTCGACCCGCGCACGATCATGCGCCGGATCGACGCCCTGCTCCCCGAGGACCGCGTGGTGGTGCAGGACGGCGGTCACTTCATCGGGTGGGCGCCGACCTACCTGCGCATCCCGTCTCCCGACCGGTTGCTCATGGTGGGCACCGCGTTCCAGACCATCGGACTCGGGTTCCCGAGCGCGGTCGGCGCGGGGCGCGCGCGGCCGGACTCCACGATCGTGCTGTGCACGGGTGATGGTGGTGCGCTCATGGCGCTGGCCGACCTCGAAACCGTGGCACGCACCGTGCGCCGCGGGGTCGTGCTTGTCTTCAACGACGCGGCCTATGGCGCGGAGGTGCACCAGTACGGATCGCGGGGCATCGACGAGCGCCCCATGCTCATCCCGGAGGTCGACTTCGCCGCCCTCGCGACGGCGGTGGGCATGCGCGGAGTGGTGGTGCACGCGCTCGAGGACCTGGACGCGCTCGAGTCGTGGCTCGCCTCGGATGCCGAGGGCGTCATCGTGTGCGATCTGCGCGTCTCCCGCGAGATCGTCGCCCCGTA
Source organism: Microbacteriaceae bacterium (assembly GCA_019638805.1). Classification (GTDB taxonomy): domain Bacteria; phylum Actinomycetota; class Actinomycetes; order Actinomycetales; family Microbacteriaceae; genus JBDSKH01. Next base: position 701,077 of record JAHBTA010000002.1, read on the forward strand.
CATGGACGAGATCGTGTCGGCCGCTACGAAGGGTCAGGCACCAGCAGGTTCGTGATGCGGGCGGTGCAGAGCCGCCTGCCCTGATCGTCGGTGACCACGATCTCGTGGCTCGTGACGGTCTTGCCGAGTCGCACGGCGGTCGCGACACCGGTCACGACGCCCGACTCGGCAGAGGCATGATGCGTGGCGTTGACGTCGAGCCCGACCGCGCTCTTGCCGAGCGACCGGGCGTGGATGACCGCCGCCCACGATCCGAGCGCCTCGGCGAAGGCCACCGATGCCCCACCGTGCAGCAGCCCGAACGACTGACGGTTGCCCTCGACGGGCATGGTCGCGACGACGCGCTCGGCGGACTGCTCGAGCACCTGAACGCCCATCTTCTCGTCGAGTTCGCCTAGGACGATCTGCCACATGTTGCTATGTTACTGACCGATCGGTCAGAAAATCGACGGCCGCTCGGACGAGGCCGCTGAACACGAGGGAGTGCGCGTGCGCATCGAACGCCAGGCGGATCGCGTGGTCGCCACCCTCGACCGCCCCGAGGTGCGCAACGCCATCGACCAGGCGACGATCGACGAGCTGCACGCGCTGTGCGCCGAACTGGAGGCCGAGCCGCGCATCCTGATCCTCACCGGCGCCGACGGGGTCTTCGCCTCGGGCGCCGACATCGCCCAGCTGCGTGAGCGGACCGCCGACGACGCACGCGCGGGCATCAACACGCACGCCTTCATCCGGGTGCACGAGCTGCCGATGCCGGTCATCGCGGCCGTCGACGGCTGGGCACTGGGCGGAGGAGCCGAGCTCGCCTACGCAGCCGACCTGCGCATCGCGAGCACGACCGCGCGGTTCGGCAACCCCGAAACCGGGCTGGGCATCATCGCCGGGGCGGGCGCGACCTGGCGCCTGAAGGAGATCGTCGGGGAGGCGCTTGCGGCCGAGCTGCTGCTCACCGGCCGGGTGCTCGATGCCGCCGAGGCGCTCGCGGCCGGACTCGTGTCGTCGGTGCACCCCGCCGGCGACCTGCTCGACGCGGCGCACGTGCTCGCCGACCGGATCGCCGAGAAGGACCCGCGGGCGACGCAGCTCACCAAGCGCGTGTTGGCGGCTCCGCGCGAGCAGCACCCCGCTGTCGACCTGGAGGCGCAGGCCGAGCTCTTCGAGAGTCCGGAGAAGCACCGCCGCATGACCGAGTTCCTGGAGAAGCGCGGCGTCGAGAAGCGGGCCGAGAAATGACCACGCCGTCGCACGTGGGCGTGCTGGGTGGCGGCCGCATGGGCGCGGGCATCGCCCACGCGTTCCTGCTGGCCGGCTCGCGCGTGACGGTCGTCGAACGGGACCCGGATGCGGCGGCCGCCGCCGAGGACCGCGTGCGCGCGAACATCGCCACGAGCATCGAGCGCGGGGTCGAGGTGCCCCCGGTCCAGCTGGCCGTCGGCACGGAGGTCGCGGCCTTCGTGGACTGCGGACTCGTGATCGAGGCGGTGCCCGAGGATCTCGCCCTCAAGATCGAAGCCCTCGCACGCGTGGAAGCCGCGATCGCGCCGGGAGCGGCTCTGGCATCCAACACCTCGTCGATCTCGATCGACGCGCTCGCCGCGCACCTGACGCGTCCCGAGCGCTTCCTGGGCATGCACTTCTTCAACCCGGTTCCCGCCTCGCAACTCGTCGAGGTCGTGCTCGGTTCGGCGACCGACCCCGCGCTGGCCGGGCAGGCCCGCGGCTGGGTCGAGGCGATCGGCAAGACGCCGGTCACCGTGCGCGACGCTCCGGGGTTCGCCTCGTCACGGTTGGGCGTCGCGATCGGACTCGAGGCGATCCGCATGCTGGAGGCGGGGGTCGCCTCCGCCGCGGACATCGACGCCGCGATGACCCTCGGCTACAAGCACCCGGTGGGACCACTGCGGCTCACCGACCTGGTCGGGCTGGATGTGCGGCTCGGCATCGCCGAGTACCTGCACGCGGAGCTCGGCGACCGCTTCGAACCGCCCGCCCTGCTGCGCCGCATGGTCGCCGAGGGAAAGCTCGGCCGCAAGAGCGGCGAGGGCTTCTACGTCTGGGAGGACTGACATGCCGACGAAGACCGGTACGGCACTGCCGAGCACTGTGCTGCCGAGCACTGTGCTTCCGAGCTACGTCCGGGGCGCGTGGTGGGCCCCCGCCGGCGAGGGCACGCCGGTGCGCGACGCCTCGACCGGCGAGGTCGTCACCACGGTCAGCACCGAGGGCCTCGACCTCGGCGCCGCGCTGGACTACGCCCGCACGGTCGGGCAGCGCTCCCTCGGTGAGCTGACCTTCCACCAGCGCGCGCTCATCCTCAAGCAGCTCGCGCAGGCGCTCACCGAGCGCAAGCAGGAGCTCTACGACCTCTCCGCTCGGACCGGGGCGACGCAGACCGATTCCTGGATCGACATCGACGGCGGCATCGGGGTGCTCTTCACCTACTCGTCCAAGGGCCGGCGCGAGCTGCCGAACTCGCGGGTCTACGTCGACGGCCCGGTCGAGCAGCTCTCCACGGACGGCTCGTTCCTCGGCCGCCACATCTACACGCGCCTGCCCGGTGTCGCCGTGCAGATCAACGCCTTCAACTTCCCGGTGTGGGGCTCTCTCGAGAAGCTCGCGCCGGCGTTCATCGCGGGGGTGCCGACACTCGTGAAGCCGGCCACGCCATCCGGGTATCTGGCCGAGGCGATGGTGCGCATCATGGTCGAGTCGGGGCTGCTGCCCGAGGGGTCGCTGCAGCTCGTCAGCGGGCCGGTCCCCGACCTGTTCGAGCACCTGCGCCTGGGCGATCTGGTCGCCTTCACCGGGTCGGCGTCGACGGCCGAGCGGCTGCGCGCGCACGACGCTGTGCAGACCGGGGGTGTGCTCTTCACCTCGGAGACCGACTCGATCAACGCCTCCGTGCTCGGGCCCGACGCGGTCGAGGGTACCCCGGAGTTCGACGCCTACATCCGCGGACTCATGACCGAGCTGACCGCCAAGACCGGGCAGAAGTGCACGGCGATCCGGCGCGCGATCGTGCCGACCGGGTCGGTGGATGCCGTGGTCGCCGCCCTGCGCGACCGGATCGCCGCGAAGGTGGTGATCGGCGATCCCCGTGCCGAGGGCGTGACCATGGGCCCGCTCGTGTCGACGCAGCAGCGCGACGACGTGCTGGCCCAGGTCGGGCGGCTGGTCTCAGCGGGGGGCGAACTCGTGATCGGCAGCACCGTGCCGCCGAACGGGACCGACCCGGACGGCGCGTTCGTCGAGCCCATGGTTCTGCGCTTCGACGACCCCGGCGTCGAGGCGGTGCACGAGCTGGAGGCCTTCGGTCCGGTGTCGAGCATCCTGCCCTACGACGGCGTGGAGCAGGCCGCCGACCTGGTGGCGCGCGGGGGCGGGTCGCTCGTGACCTCGGTGGCGTCGCACGACGCCACCTTCGTGGTCGACCTCACGACGCGCATCTCGGCCTACAACGGGCGGGTGCTGCTGCTCGATCGCGACGACGCGAAGACCTCGACCGGCCACGGGTCGCCCATGCCGCACCTCGTGCACGGGGGTCCCGGCCGGGCGGGCGGCGGCGAGGAGCTCGGCGGCATCCGCGCCGTCCTGCACCACATGAGGCGCACCGCGATCCAGGGCTCGCCCGACATGCTCACGGCGCTCACCGGGGTGTGGCACGCGGGTTCCTCGGCATCGGCCGGCGGCGAGCACCCGTTCCGCAAGAGCCTCGCCGAGCTGCGGGTCGGCGATCAGCTCGTCTCGGGCTACCGCGAGGTCACGCTCGAGGACATCGAGACCTTCGCGCACTTCACCGGGGACGAGTTCTACGCCCACATGGACGAGGATGCGGCGGCCGCCAACCCGTTCTTCCCCGGCCGGGTGGCGCACGGCTACCTCCTCGTGTCGTGGGCCGCCGGGCTCTTCGTCGACGCGGCTCCCGGCCCGGTGCTGGCGAACTCGGGCCTGGAGAACCTGCGTTTCGTGACCCCGGTCTCGCCGGGCGACTCGATCCGCGTGGAGCTCACCGCCAAGCAGATCACCCCGCGCGAGACCGAGGACTACGGCGAGGTCCGCTGGGACGCCGTCCTCCGCAACCAGGACGACGCCCTCGTGGCGAGCTACGACGTCCTGACGCTGGTGGCCAAGTCCCGCGCCGCCTAACCCCCGCCGAGATTGCGCGTTCGTCCCGAGGTCATTCCGAGTTCGTGGCAAGCTCGCGAGGATCGGGCAATCTCGGGGTCAGAGGGACAGGCCGTCGGCGGCGACGGCGAGGACGTCGCGCGCGAGGGCACCAGCGTCCTCCGGGCCCTCGGGGCGGTACCACTCGACGATCGAGTTGATCATGCCGAAGAGCAGGCGCTCGGCGACCCTCGCGTCGATATCGGAACGCAGCTCTCCCGCATCCTGCGCCTCGCGCACCAGCGCGGTCACGGCGCGGTCGAACTCGCGACGGCGCTCGAGCGCGGCCCGCTCGACCGGGGTGTTGCCGCGCAGACGCAGCAGCAGCGTCACGTAGGGCAGCCGCTCGACGAGCACATGCACCGCCCGATCCAGCACGAACCGCAGGCGTGCCGCGGGCGTTCCCTCGCGGGCGCCGGCCTCGGTCAGCACCCCCTCGAGCGCCCCGAGTCCCTGATCGAGCGCCGCGTCGAGCAACTGCTCCTTCGACGCGAAGTGGTGATACACCGCCGACTTCGACAGCCCGAGCCGCTCGGCGAGCGTGCCCATCGAGGTGGCGTCGTAGCCGAACTCGTTGAAGGCTCGCACCGCGATCTCGAGCACCTCTTCGCGGTCGTAGCCGGGCCTGCCCCGGCGAGGGCTGACGGGCACGGTGCCGGGCCTGCCCCGGCGAGGGCTGACGGGCACGGTGCCGGGCCTGCCCCGGCGAGGGCTCACAGGCACGGCGTCCGGCCGACCCCGGCGCCCCTCACCCACGCGTGAAGCTCCGTCCGCGGAACTCGGCCACGACATCCCCGGTCTCGTCGACCACCCGCACGTCGTAGATCCCGGTCCGCCCGGAGCGCGTGCGCTCGATCGCGGTCGCGCGCAGCACCGCGCCCGCCGTCGTCGCCTTGAGGAACGAGATCTCGGCCCCCGCGGCCACCGTCACGGCAACGTCGTCGTTGCAGGAGATCGCGAACGCGGTGTCGGCGAGCGCGAACACGAGCCCCCCGTGCGTGATGTCGTGCCCGTTGAGCATGTCCTCGCGCACGGTCATCGACACCACGGCGTGGCCGATGTCGTCGCGCTCGACGACCATGCCGAGCATGGCCGACGCCCGGTCGCGCCGCATCATCTCGCGCATGCTGCCCCTCGATCGGTTGCCTGATGGTCTGCTCCGAGCATATACTTACTGAACGATCGGTAAGTAAAGGATGCGACATGGACGTCACGCCCGAGCAGCGCCACTTCGACGAGGTGATCGCCGCCGACTCCCGCATCGAGCCCCGTGACTGGATGCCCGAGGCCTACCGGAAGACGCTCATCCGGCAGATCAGCCAGCACGCGCACTCCGAGATCATCGGCATGCAGCCCGAGGCCAACTGGATCACCCGCGCTCCCAGCCTCAAGCGCAAAGCGATCTTGATGGCCAAGGTGCAGGACGAGGCCGGCCACGGGCTCTACCTGTACTCCGCCGCGCAGACCCTCGGCATCACGCGCGACGCCATGACCGACGCGCTGCTGGCCGGGAAGGCGCGCTACTCGTCGATCTTCAACTACCCCACCCCGACCTGGGCCGACATGGGGGCGATCGGCTGGCTCGTCGACGGCGCCGCGATCTGCAACCAGGTGCCGCTCTGCCGTGCAAGCTACGGCCCCTACGGACGCGCGATGGTGCGCATCTGCAAGGAGGAGAGCTTCCACCAGCGGCAGGGCTTCGAGATCCTGCTCGAGCTCATGAACGGCACGCCTGCCCAGCGGGAGATGGCACAGGATGCGGTGGACCGCTGGTACTGGCCGTCGCTCATGATGTTCGGGCCGCCCGACGACGACTCCCCCAACTCGGCGCAGTCGATGGCCTGGAACATCAAGCGCTTCAGCAACGACGAGCTGCGCAACCGTTTCGTCGAGATGCTCGTGCCGCAGGCCGAGGCGCTCGGCATCGTCCTGCCCGACCCCGAGCTCACGCTCGACACCGACGGCAAGGTCGCCCACATGAGCGAGATCGACTGGACCGAGTTCCACGAGGTGCTCGCCGGCAACGGCCCGTGCAACGCCCAGCGGATCCAGCATCGCCGCCAGGCCCACGAGGACGGCGCCTGGGTGCGCGAGGCTGCGGCTGCCTACGCGGCCAAGCGAGCATCCGCTCGCGGCGCATCGGAGGTGGCGGCGTGAACGAGCGCGGCATGAACGACTGCAGCCCCCGCCGGGTGAGCGCATGAGCACCCCCGGCGCCGAGCCCGACGAGCCCTGGCCGCTCTGGGAGGTCTTCGTCCGAGCCAACCGCGGCCTCAGCCACGTGCACGTCGGCTCGCTGCACGCCCCCGACACCGAGATGGCGATCCGCAACGCGCGGGACGTCTACACCCGCCGCAACGAGGGCGTGTCGATCTGGGTCGTGCCCGCCGAGGCCATCACCACGAGCGACCCGGACGCCCGCGACGCCTTCTTCGAGAGCCCGGCCGGCAAGAACTACCGGCACGCCCGGTACTACGACAAGGCCGAGGGGGTGCGGCACCTGTGACCAAGAGCTACGCGGGACGGGATGCCTCCACCGGCTCGATCGACGACCTCCACGGCGACGTCGCGGTCGATGAGGTCGAACTCGCCGAGGAGCTGCTCGGAGCCGCCGACGCGACCGCGTCCGACGACGTCGCCGCCTACGCCCTGCGCCTCGGCGACGACGCGCTTATCCTCGCCCAGCAGCTCGGCTGGTGGATCTCCCGCGCCCCCGAGCTCGAAGAGGACGTCGCCCTCGGCAACATCGCGCTCGACCTCCTCGGTCACGCGCGTTCGCTCCTGCACTACGCGGGCACCGCATCCGGCCGCACCGAGGACGGCCTCGCCTACTGGCGCGACGAGCCGGAGTTCCGCAGCGCCTGGCTCTTCGAGCAGCCCAATGGCGACTTCGCGCACACCATCGCGCGCCAGCTCTTCGCCGCCCTGTACTTCGAGGCGCTGTACTCGCGACTGCGCGACAGCGCCGACGAGACCCTCACCGCGATCGCCGCCAAGGCGGTCAAGGAGGTCGCCTACCACGTCGATCACGCCGAGCAGTGGATGCTGCGCCTGGCCCTCGGAACGGACGAATCGCGCCGCCGCATCACGGTCGCGATCGCGGACCTCTGGCCCTACCTGGACGAGCTCTTCCGCGACGACGAGCTCATCGAGCGGCTCGACGCCGCCCCCGAGGGAGCGATCGCGGCGCGACCCAGCGCCCTTCGCGAGCCGGTCATGGATGCCGTGGCCGGCATCCTGAGCGCGTGCGAGCTGGACGCGCCCACCGTTCCCTTCGCGGCGGGGGGCGGTCGCGAGGGACGGCACTCGAGTTACCTGGGGTACCTGCTGGCCGAGATGCAGGTGCTGGCCCGCAAACACCCGGGGGCGAGCTGGTGAGCGGGCGCTGCGGCACCGCGAACCGCACCGCCGACCGCACCGCGAACCGCACCGCCGCCTGGGCCATCGCCGCGCAGGTGGTCGACCCGGAGATCCCGGTGCTGACCATCGAGGATCTGGGTGTGCTGCGCAGCGTCGAGGAGGACGGCGACCGGGTGCGCGTCGAGCTCACCCCGACCTACAGCGGATGCCCGGCGATCGACGCCATGCGCGACGACGTGCGGGCGGCTCTGCAGGGCGCCGGCTACCGCGAGGTCGACGTGCGCATGGTGCTCTCGCCGGCCTGGAGCACCGACTGGATGAGCGATGCCGGCAAGGCCAAGCTGCGCGAGTTCGGCATCGCGCCGCCCAACGCGCGTGCCGGGGACAGCCGCACCGAGGGCCGCACCGCCCTGCGCATGGCGGTCAAGTGCCCGCGCTGCCACTCCCTCGACACGCGCGAGCTCGCGCGCTTCGGGTCGACCTCGTGCAAGGCGCTCTACGTGTGCGACGCGTGCCTGGAGCCCTTCGACTTCTTCAAGGTGCTCTAGTGCCGCGCGCCGAAGCCGAAGCCGCAGCCACGGCCACCGCCAAGGTCGCAGCCACGGCCACCGCGCCGCGCCGCCGCGCGCGGTTCCACGAGCTCGAGGTCGCCGAGGTGCGCCCGCTCACGGCCGACGCGATCGAGGTGACCTTCGCGGTGCCCGACGGGCTCGCGGACGACTACTCCTACCTTCCCGGCCAGTACGTGGCCCTGCGCGCGCGCGTCCCTGACGGGCGTGGCGGGGAAACCGAGTTGCGCCGCAGCTACTCGATCTGCCGACCGCCGCAGCTGGACGGAGCCGGTCCGGGCCGGATCTCCGTCGCGATCAAGCGCGATATCGGCGGCCGGTTCTCGACGTGGGCCCACGAGTCACTGAAGGCCGGGGACCGGATCGACGTGATGAGTCCCGAGGGGCGGTTCACGTCATCCTTGCCGGACCCGGGTGAACAGCGCGAGGCGCACATCGTCGGCATCGCCGCCGGATCGGGCATCACGCCCATGATGGCGGTCGCGCAGTCGGTGCTCGCCGGGAGCGAGACGAGCCGGTTCACGCTCATCTACACGAACAGGTCCACGCTCGACGTGATGTTCCTCGAGGAGCTCGCCGACCTCAAGGACCGCTACCCCGCGCGCCTGGCGCTGCACCACGTGCTCTCGCGCGAGCAGCGCGCCGCGCCCCTGCTGTCCGGGCGCATCGACGGCGAGAAGCTCGCGACCATGCTCGATGTTCTCGTGCCGCCCGAGCATGTGACGGAGTGGTTCCTGTGCGGGCCCTTCGAGCTCGTCGAACTGTGCCGCGCGACGCTGGCCGAGCGCGGGGTGCCCGGCGACCGCATCCGGTTCGAGCTCTTCGTCAACGACAACCAGCGCATCGAGGGCGAAGCCGGACGGCCCGTCATCGTGCGCCCCGACGAGGAGACCTACCGCATCGACTTCACGCTCGACGGACTCTCGGCGAGCGTCGAGAGCCCGGTGAGCGCGAACGAGTCGATCCTGAACGCGGCGCTCCGCATCCGCTCGGATGTGCCGTTCGCCTGCGCCGGGGGCGTGTGCGGCACCTGCCGCGCCCGGCTCATCGACGGCAAGGTGCAGATGACCGAGAACTACGCGCTCGAACCCGACGAGCTCGAGCGCGGGTACATCCTGACCTGCCAGTCGCACCCGAGGACCCCGAGCGTGAAGGTGGACTACGACGTATGACGAAAGGGACGGCCATCCGGCTGGGGATCGAGGACGGGGTCGCCGAGATCGTGCTCGACGCCCCCGAGCGGCTCAACGCGCTCAACCCGGATGACATCGGTGAGCTCTCCGCGGCATACGCCGCCGCCGAGGAGGCCGGGGTCCGCGCGCTCGTGCTGCGCGGGGAGGGCCGCGCGTTCTGCGCGGGCCGCGACATCTCGGGGGTGGATCCGCGCACCGACGATGTGCTCGGGTACCTCGGCGGCCTCGTGACGCCTCTGCTGCAGCGCATGGCGGCGTTCCCCGCCCCGACCTTCGCGGCGGCGCACGGTGCGTGCCTGGGGGTCGGGCTCGGGCTGCTCATCGCGACCGACGTGGTCTATGTCGCCGACTCGGCGAAGATCGGCTCGCCCTTCAAGAACCTCGGCGCGACGCTCGACTCGGGCGGGCACGCGCTGTTCTTCGAGCGACTCGGTGCGCACCGCACGCTCGACCTCATCTACACCGGCCGGCTCATGTCGGGCGAGGAGGCGGTCGCCGCGGGCCTGTTCTCGCGCACGCTGCCGGCCGACGAGGTCGTCGATGCGATTCGGGATGCGGCGCGCACCGCCGCAAGCGGTCCCACCCGGGCCTTCCTGGCATCCAAATCGCTCGTGCGGTCCCTGCGCGACGAGCGCGTCGGGCTCTGGGAGTCGATGGATGCCGAGAACCGCGCCCAGGCCGCCCTCTGCGACACCGACGACTACCGCGAGGGCTTTGCGGCGTTCCAGGCCAAGCGCGAGCCGAAGTTCACCGGCGGCGTGTGACCGAATGCAGGAGATTCTCGTCCCGCACGCACCTCGACCCGCGCGAACTCAGGCGACGCGGTAACCCCCATCACCGGAACTCCTGCATTCGGTCAACCCCCGGTGAGCGCGAAGAGCGCGGGGTGCTCCATGGCGTCGACCACGCGGGCGAGGAACCCCGCGGCGTAGCCCCCGTCGCACACCCGGTGGTCGAACACGAGCGACACCTGGCAGATGCGCCGCGGGACGATCTGCCCCTCGACGACCCAGGGCCGCTCGATCATGCGCCCGACGCCCAGGATCGCGACCTCGGGGTGGTTGATCACGGCGGCAGAGCCGTCGACGCCCAGGGTTCCGTAATTGTTGAGCGTGAAGGTCGACCCGGACAGCTCGGCCTGCGTCGCCGTCCCGGCGCGCGCCGCGTCGCCCGCCGCACGGATCGCGGCGTCGAGCCCGGCCACCCCGAGCCGCTCGGCGTGCCGCACGACAGGCACGAGCAGCCCCCGGTCGGTGTTCGTCGCGATGCCCAGGTGCACGCCGTCGAGGTACTCGATCGCGTCGCCGCTCGCGCTCAGCCGCGCCCCGAGCACCGGGTACTCGGCGAGCGCCACGACCACGAACCGGGCGAGGATCGCGCTGAACGACGGCGCCCCGGCCGAGGACGAGGTCGCGGCCGCGGCCGCGCGGCGCCGCAGCTCCCAGAGCTCGGTCACGTCGACGTCGACCCACACGGTCGCCTCGGGGATCTCGGCACGGCTGCGCGACATCTTCGCCGCGACCGCCTTGCGCAGCATCCCGAGCGGCTCGGTGCGCACGACGTCTGCACCCCTGCCCGCGCTGTCGGCCACCCCGCCGCCCACGCCGCCGCTGGATGCCGCAACGCCTCCCGCGGGCACGGCGCCTCCCTGCGCGGCGGCCTCCACGTCCGAGCGCGTGATCGCGCCGTCGCGCCCGGTCGGAGTCACGGCGTGCAGATCGACCCCACGCTCCTGCGCGAGGCGCCGGACGATGGGCGAGCGCACGGCGACGGGGCCAGCCGCGGTGCTGGGGCCGGGCGCAAACCCCGCCGCCGGGCTCGACGGCACCACCGTGAGGTGCTCACGCCGCGCGGGTACGGCGGCCCCGCGCTTGCGGCGCGTGCGACCACTCGGTCGGTCGCCCCCGGTGCCGTAGCCGATGAGCACGTTGCCGGATCCCTCGGCATCCGCAGCGTGGCCGGTGGCCGAACCCTCGGTCGCACCCGCACGTTCCTCCGCCCGGTGCGCCTCGAAGTCTCCGAGGTCAGCGCCGCCCGCACCCGGTTCGTCCGGGTCCGCACCCCCGACCTCGATGAGCGCCGCCCCGACTGGCAGCACATCCCCGGGCGAACCGTGCAGCGCCGTCACCACGCCCGCGAAGGGCGAGGGCACCTCGACGAGGCTCTTCGCGGTCTCGACCTCGGCGACCGGCTGGTCGATCGCGATCTCGTCCCCGATCGCGACCAGCCAGCTCACCAGCGCCGCCTCGGTCAGCCCCTCCCCGAGGTCGGGAAGGCGGAAGACGCTCACGCCTCGTCCGGGTAGAGCGTGTCGATCGCATCCAGGATGCGGTCGACGTCGGGCAGGTAGTGGTGCTCGAGCTTGGGCGGCGCATACGGCACGTCGAACCCGGTGACCCGCCGCACGGGCGCCTCGAGGTAGGAGAAGCACCGCTCGCCGACCCGCGCCGCGATCTCCGCCGCGACGCTCGCGAAGCCGGGTGCCTCGGCGACGACCACGGCCCGCCCAGTGGCGCGCACCGCATCCGTTACCGTGGCGTCGTCGAAGGGCGCGAGCGTGCGCACGTCGACCACGCCGACGCTGCGCCCCTCGGCCCCGGCTGCCTCGGCCGCCGCGAGCGCCGTCGGAACCGAGGTGCCGTAGGCGATGAGCGTCACGTCCGACCCCGGCCGCACGACGACGGCCCGCCCCAGCTCGGCGGTGATCGAGGTATCGACCTCGCCCTTGGCCCAGTACAGCTTCTTCGGCTCGAGGAACACGACCGGGTCGGGATGCCGCATCGCCGCCCGCAGGAGCGCGTACGCATCCTGCGGCGTGGCCGGCGACACCACGGTGAGCCCGGGCGTGTGCGCGTAGTACGCCTCGGAGGAGTCGCAGTGGTGCTCCACCCCGCCGATGCCTCCGCCGTAGGGCACGCGGATGACGATGGGCAGCCGCATCGCTCCGCGCGTGCGGTTGCCCATCTTGGCCACGTGGGACACGATCTGCTCGAGGGCGGGGTAGGCGAAGGCGTCGAATTGCATCTCGACGACGGGACGCAGGCCGTTCATGGCCATGCCGACCGCGGTTCCGACGATGCCGGCCTCGGCCAGCGGGGTGTCGAAGCAGCGCTCCTCGCCGAAGCGGGCTCGCAGGCCGTCGGTGATGCGGAACACGCCGCCGAGGGCGCCGACGTCCTCCCCGAACACCACGACGCGGTCGTCCTCGGCGAGCGCGTCGGCGAGCGCACGGTTGAGCGCCGCCGCCATGGTCATGGTCTCACGCACGGCCGGTGCGGCGGCGGCCGGCGGAGCATCCTGCAGGATCGTCATGGCGTTTCCTCCCTGCTCCCGGCCGAGGCCTCGGAGCGGCTCAACTCGTCCGCCAGCAGCTCCCACTGCTCCTGCAGCGCCGGCGGGCGCGTCGCATACACGTGCCGGAACAGCTCCTCCGGGTCGGCCTCGGGTTCGTCGGTCATCGCGACGCGCAGGCCAGCGGCCATGGCCTCCGCCTCGGCGACGAGCTCGTGCTCGCGCGCCTGGGTGAGCCAGCGCTTGGAGGTCAGCAGCGCGCGCATCCGGGTCAGCGGGTCGCGGGCCACCCAGGTCTGCACCTCCTCGGATTCGCGGTAGCGCGTGTCGTCGTCGGCGTTGGTGTGGGCCTGCATGCGGTAGGTGTGCGCCTCGACGAGCGTCGGTCCTCCGCCCGAGCGCGCGCGCTCGACGGCCTCGTCCAGCACGGCGAGCAGGGCGGGCAGGTCGTTGCCGTCGACCCGCTGGCCCGGCATGCCGTAGCCAATGGCCTTGTGCGCGAGCGACGGCGCGGCGGTCTGCCGCGCGAGCGGGACGGAGATCGCGTACCCGTTGTTCTGCACGAAGAACACCACGGGCAGGTGGAACACGGCGGCGAAGTTGAGCGCCTCGTGGAAGTCACCCTCGCTCGTTGCGCCGTCGCCGCTCATGGCGAGCACGACCGTGCTCTCGCCACGCAGCTTGGCGGCGTGCGCGTAGCCAACGGCGTGCAGCAGTTGGGTCGCGAGCGGGGTGGCCTGGGGGGCGACGCCGTAGCGCGCCGGGTCGTAGCCGCTGTGCCAATCACCGCGCAGCAGCACGAGCGCCTCCGCGGGGGGCACGCCGCGCGAGGCGATGGCGACGACGTCGCGGTAGGTGGGAAACATCCAGTCGCCCTCGCCGAGCGCCATGGCGGCCGCGACCTGGCAGGCCTCCTGCCCGTGCGACGACGGGTACACCGCGAGGCGGCCCTGCCGTACGAGCGCCGTGCACTGGTCGTTGAGCCGGCGTCCGAGGACGAGCGCGCGGTAGCCCTCGAGCAGGCGGGCCTTGGGCGGCATCCCGTAGCGCTCGTCGGCGTGCGAGGCACCGGTCTCGTCGAGCAGCCGCACGGGCTCATCGCGCGGCAGCAGGTCGCCGGGTGCGAGCGGGTGCTCTCGCGGGTGCGCCGGTCGGTGCGTTGGGTTTCGGGGCATGGACGATCTCCATCGACGGTCTGCACGTCCATTGTCCGCGGGGTCGCCATTCGTCGCGCCCAACCCGAGTATGATCAGACGAATCGACGCGGTGAGGATGCCGTGGTCGCCTTTCGTCCAGCGCATCCCTCCCCGGGAGGGCGGCCTTCGACATGGAACTGGACGACATCGACCTCGCCATCCTCGGCGAGCTCAAGCGCGACGGGCGGGCGTCCATGTCCGCCATCGCCCAGGCCACGCACATCTCGCGCGCGAGTGCCTACGCGCGGGTCGCACGCCTCACGGACGCGGGCGTCATCACGGGCTTCAGTGCGCGCGTCGACCCGGTGCGGGCGGGGCAGCGATCATCGGCCTACGTCGCGCTGAGCATCGACCAGTCGCCCTGGCAGGAGCTGCGGGCGCAGCTCATCCAGATCCCGGAGATCGCCCACATCGCTCTGGTCGGCGGCGAGGTCGACATCCTGCTGCTGGTGCGGGCGCGCGACAATCACGACCTGCGCCGGGTCGTGCTCGAGCAGTTGCAGGCCATCCCGGCGGTGCGCTCGACGCGCACCTGGCTCATCTTCGAGGACTTCGACCCGGAGGACGAGCGCTAGGCCGGAACGCCCCGATCAGGCGTCGCCGAGTGCGGCCTTGGCCGCCTTGAGCAGCGCGTTGGCGAATGCATCCGGCCGTCGCGTGCTGCGGAAGTCGAGCACGGCCGTCGTGATGGCCTTGGTCCAGGCCGGGTCCGCGGCCACGCCGTGCGCGACCGACGGGACGATGGTGTCCATCTGCAGCGACTCGATGGCGCTCTGCTGGTACGGCGGGTAGTCGGCCTTGACCGTGTCGGTGCGGGCGGGGATGGATCCGTTCGTGAGACTCAGGGCCTTCTGGCCCTCCGCCGAGGCGACCGTGAGCAGCCAGGCCTGGGCGGCCTCGTCGTGCACGGCACCCGTGGGCAGCGTGAACGAGTCGGCCAGGAAGTCGAAGACCCGGGCGGTGCCGGGCGCCGGCGCGGCGGAGTACTGCTTTCCGGTGATGAAGCCCGCGCGCTGGAACGAGGAGAGGGCGAAGTCCGCCATGACGATGTACGCCTTCTCACCCTCGACGACGGAGCGCGTCACCTCGGTCCACTCCTTCGAGCCGCTGGACGGGTCCACGTATTCCAGCAGCTGACTGTAGTGGTCGATCGCCGCGCGGAAGGCGGCGCCCTCCCAGTTCTTCGTGCTGGTCCACAGGTTCCGGTACAGCACGGGGCCGAGGTCGGCGATGAGGACGTTCTCGAAGAGCTGCACCTGGGTCCAGTCGTTGCCCAGCGCGAGCGGGTACTGAATACCGGACGCCCGGAGCTTCTCGAGGTTGACGAGCCAGGCATCGACCGTCATGAGCTCGACCGACGGGTCGATCCCGGCGGCCTCGAGCACCTTGTTGTTGCTCCACAGCACGTTGACGCGGTGAATATCGGAGGGCACCGAGTAGATCTTGCCCTCCACGCTCATGAGCTCGAGCAGGCCCGCGCGGTACACATCGCGAAGGTCGTGCTTCTCGAAGAAGCCGGTGAGGTCCTGCAGATACCCGGCATCGACGTAGTCGCTGAGCGCGGCGCCCGCGGTGGCCTGGAAGGTGTCCGGCGGGTTGTCCGCGTCGAGCCGGGCGGCAATGGCCGCGCGGGCCTTCGCTCCGCCCCCGCCGCGCACGGACGCGTCGATGAACTCGAGTTCGGGGTTCTGGGTCTTGAAGACCGCGACCATGTCGTACAGCGCTGTCTTCTCGACGCCCGACGCCCACCAGGTGATGGCCTCGACCTGGTTCGGGTTGTTCGGGTCGGAGCCGGCGGAGCCCCCGAACGCGCAACCGGTCAGGGCGAGCACGAGCGCCGTCAGGCCGGCAACGGCTGCGACGATTCTCCGGCGCATCGGTGTCCTCCGCAGGGAAGTGCGGCCGTCCCACCGACGGCCGCGACCTCCCCCAGCATCGGGGACATCATCCCGGATGGATAGTCCCCAGCCGGGGTGGCACGCGGGCGGGGGGCGCGAACAGGCGGCATGCCGTCGTCAGTGCGCGGCCGCGTACGCCTCTCGGATCGTCTCGGGGATGCGCCCCCGGTCGCCCACGCGGTAGCCGTTGGCGGCGGCCCAAACCCGGATCGCCTGGAGCTCGGCGGAGCTGTTGCGCGAGGACCGCTTGCCCGATCCGCGCCCGCGCGAGGCGGTTGCGGTCGTCCGCGCCGCCCGGATGTAGGGCTGCAGGGCCGAGCGCAGCCGGTCGAGGTTCTCGCGCGAGAGGTCGATCTCGTAGTTGCGCCCCTCGAGCGCGAACGCGACCGTGGAGCCGGCGCCGTCGTCGAGCGGGGTGCCGTCGAGGTCGTCGATGAGCTGGACGATGTGTCGTTGTGCCACGGTGAGCCTCGTTCCTTCCGGATGTCGCGGACGGTACCAGCCTACATGGCCGCCCCCGCCGCGCGGGGACCCCCGTCCGCGACGTCGTCGACCGCGGTTTCGAGAGCCTCGCACTGCGCGCCGGCGACGTGCCGTGCGCGCCGTGGATAGGCTTGCGATGCATGACCGACCGCACGGTACCGAACCTGCCGTCTCGCGACTTCGAGAACACGGTCGCGTTCTACGGAGGTTTCGGATTCGAGCCCGCCTTTCGGGACGATGGCTGGCTTGTGCTTCGCCGTGGGGACCTTCAGTTGGAGTTCTTCCTCTTCCCCGATCTCGTCCCCGAAGAGAGTTCCTTCATGTGCAGCGTCCGCGTCGATGACGTCGACGATCTCTATCGGCAGATCAAGGAGGCCGGTGTCGTCGAGAAGTCCATCGGGATGCCAAGGCTGCATCCTGTGCGGTTGCAGTCCTGGGGACAACGAGCAGGGTTCCTCGTCGATCCTGAGGGGACGCAGCTGCATCTGATCGAGAACGTCGTCTGACGCGCTTCGGGCACCGGGTGGCACGCATTCCCGGCTGGCCGATGGCCGATCTACGCGGAGGCCAGCTCTAGCGGCTGCACGCGCGCGAGGTCGAGCCGCTGCCGTGCCACCCACAGATCATGAGCGTCCTGCATCGCGAGCCAGCTCTCGGCACTGCGACCGATCGCCTTCGACAACCGCAGCGCCATCTCCGGTGTGACCCGACTGGCTCCGCTGAGCACGCGGCTCAACGTAGACGCGGAAACATCGAGCTGCTTTGCCAGCTCACGACCGCTCACCCCGAACGGCTCGAGGTACACCTCGGTGATGAACTCCCCCGGGTGCGGGGGGTTGTGCATCGGCTTCAGCTCGTCCATCAGTGGTAGTCCTCGTAGTCCAAGACGTAAGCGTTCCCGTCACGGAACTCGAACGTCACCCTCCAGTTGCCATTCACCGAGATCGACCACCGGCCAGACATCCCGCCCTTCAGCGGATGCAACCGAAGACCAGGGATGTCCATGTCATCGATCACCTGCGCCGAATCGAGCGCCGCGAGCTGCATCCGCAACCGCTTCGCGTGATTCGGCTGCACACCTGCCGCGCTGCCCGACTCGAACAGCATGCGCAAGCCCTTGTGTCGGAAGGACTTGATCACGCCATCAGTGTAGCGTGTTGCGCATCACGCACGTGCAAAGTTGGCCTAACGCGCCGGTGACACTCGCACTCGAAGATCGCGATGTTCCCCGGCGGCCACGCGGATACCACGCGATTAGCCCGGATCGGTCGGCGCCACACCGGCGCGCTCGACGCCGACCGCCACCTCGTCCGCGAGGGCGAGGATTGCTTCGGCCTCGTCAGGCGTCACAACGGAACGGTGTCGCGCAGGATCCGGTAGCCGACCCCGGTGCGACGGGCTCGCTCGAGCACCCGGTCCCGATCGACCACATCGACGTTCAGACCGGTGAGCCGGGTCAGATCATCGGCGATGCCGACCAGGTCACGACGCACACCCGGCCGGAAGGCGACGATGAGATCGAGATCGGACTCAGTCGTGTCCTCGCCCCGTGCGACGGAGCCGAACACGCCGGCGCGCTCGACACCGTGCGCGGCGAGGGCAGCACGGATCGCATCGCGGTCGCGGTCGCGGTCGAGGACCGCACGGGGCGAGACGTCGACCATCTCCTGCTCCTCTCGTGCATCACAAGAGTCTCCTGCGAGGAGTGGACCTCCGTAGAGAGTTTGAGAACCCCTGCCCACCCCTGAAAACCTTGTCTTTGCGCAGGTCGCGGGGTTACTACAACCGCGACCAGCGCTCCTCCGAGCCTACCGTTTCCGATTCCAGGGGTCGAGTGGTGCGATCACTTGGGATGACTCAAACCCTGCTGCGCCCCGAGCAGGTCGACGATCTGGTGGCCCAGTACCGCAGGGGCGCGACGCTCGTCGAGCTGGCATCCGTGTTCGGAGTGAACCGCCGCACGGTCGCCACCCACCTCACCCGGCGGGAGGTGACGATCCGCCGTGGACGGTTCGATCCCTCCCGCATCCACGAAGCAGCCGACCTCTACCTCAGCGGGTTGACGCTGGTAGAGGTCGGCATGAAGGTTGGGGCGGGGCCTCAGGCTGTCCGGCGAGCGCTCGCTTCGCACGGCGTCGTGATCCGGCCTGGCGGGCGCTGTGGTTCTCGCATCACGGCATCCACTGCCGTGGGCGGTTGAGCCTAGACACGAAGGGCTGGCTCACGCAGGCTCGCCTCGCCGCGCGAGTCGTGGCGCTGCTGACGACGGACCGCAGCCTCGCGCAGGCGCGCACGGATGAGCAGAGCGACGCTCACGGGTCCCATGATGATGAACTTGAGCGCGTTCCAGCATGCCCACAGGACGATGAGGTGGAGCCAGCCTGGGTCGCCGCCGGCTGCCAAGCCAGAGCAGATGCTGGCAATCAGGATGTACGGAAGCGCGACCAGCATCGCTGGTATCCCCCACTTGAGTCCGCGACGTGTGCGGATGGCAGCGAGCAGTCGGTTGCTCGGCATGTAGCGGTGCAGGTAGTCGCGGGTGCGAACGCCAAGCGTCCAGATAAGGCGGAACATGACGGGCCTCTCGTCACACGTGTTACTCCGTCGAGGAGGCAGAACGTGTGTGAGTGCCCGAAGGCCGTCCCGGAGGACCCGCAATATGAGGAGAACCTGCCTCACCGTCCACTGTACGCCGGGGTCGGCGTTCATGGAACCCTCCGGCTTCCGCGTCGCCGCGCGCACCTCTCTGTAGGAGCGAGAGGACCCGACGATGACAAACCTGAGCCACGTAGTCCAGGACGAGCGCACAGCACGGATGGTGCTGTCGATGATCGTCGACCCAGACGACGCCGTGACGGGCCGCCTCCTCGGCGAACTGGGAACGCTTGAGCTGTTTCGGCTTGCCGAGCGTGATGACGCGGTGCCGGGCCTCAGTACCGTTGACGCTCAGGTGTGGCGTTCCCAGTTCCAGCGCTCGGACACTCGGACACTTGAGCAGAACGTCGTCGAAGCCGAGCGCGCTGGTATCGGCACGCTGATTCCCGGCGACAAGGAATGGCCATCCGCGCTCGACGATCTTGGCGACCGGCGGCCGTACCTCTTGTGGACTCGTGGGGCGACCTCGTTCCTCGCGCGACCGCTCAGCGATTTGGTCACGATCACGGGCGCGAGGGCTTCGACCTCGTACGGCGACCATGTGGCCGAGCAGCTTGCCTCTGACCTCGCCGACGCTGAACGGCTTGTCGTGGCCGGCGGTGCGTACGGCATCGAGGGCGCTGCCCATCGAGCGGCCTTGGCGTGTGGTGGCGGCACGATCGCGGTCATGGCGAACGGCGTAGACCGCATGTACCCGATGGGTCACCGTGAACTGCTTGAGCGGGTGGCCGACCTGGGCCTCATGGTCAGCGAGATGCCACCGGGCGCAGCGCCGACGCGCCATCGCTTCATTGCTCGGGCGCGGGTAATGGCTGCACTCTCCGCAGCAACCGTCGTAGTCGAGGCTGGCGTTCGCTCTGGATCGATGACCGTCGCCCGGCGTGCGCGCGAGCTCGGCCGCACCGTCGGAGCGGTCCCTGGTCCGGTGACGTCCGCGACGAGCCCCGGCCCTCACCAGCTCCTGCGCGATGGTGCTTCATTGGTTGCGGAGGCCTCGGACCTGGTTTCTCCACGCGGACGTGACAGGACTGAAACGAGTCAAACGCCCACGGCATCCCGCACATCGATGCGGCCTTCAGCGGCCACGAAGTC
>JAHBTA010000003.1 GCA_019638805.1 Microbacteriaceae bacterium
ATCAGCTAGGTGGGACGTTTCTGATGAGTGATCTCGGCGTCCTGAAGCGTGGTCTTGCTGACCGCTTCGCGAACGGCCGGAAGGCCGGGGAGCGCCACATTGCCTTCTGGCACGACGCCGAGGGCGAGTATGAGGCCGACCTCGATCAGCTTGAGGCAGAGCTGGACGGAGTCAAGGTCATCCGCGTCGACCGCGACGAGTACGCCGTCAAGTACCGGCTGCTGAAAGAGGAGCCCGAGCAGGCGTTCATCGTCTACCGCAAGGGCGGCGTCCCGGACGGCACCGGCAACTGGCTCTGGGACCTTGAGCTCGCCTACGGGACCTTCACCGCCGACCGCGCCTCGATGGATGCCCAGGACCTCGGGCTCCCGTCGGCACTGCAGCCCGTGGTCGCCCAGCACCAGAAGTTCTTCAACAGCGCCGAGCGCAAGGCCAAGTTGAGAGCGTTGCTGAGCAACGACGACGACCGCACGAAGCTCCGCGCGAAGATGAGCGCCGTCGCGCTCGGCATCAAGGAGCACAGCTTCGGGGAGCTATCTCGCGCGCTCCTCATCGAGGAAGCCGCGGGCTCGACGAGTGGCTATGACGCGCTGGTCGGCTACGGCCTCGCGGACTTCTACTGGGAGGGCGCGAAGGTCATCTACGGCTACGAGTCTCCGACCCCCACTGTCGGCGACTTCGCCGAATGGGTCTTCAAGCACTCGAACACGGACTTCGAGTCGGTGAAGGTCGGTGTGCGGCACGACTACAGCGCGTGGCGCAACGACGTCCGCAGCCGCGAGGCGATGGCGGCCCTCGCGCGACGCGCCGAGACCGACCTCGGCATCCAAGCGCAGATCGCCGCGCGGGACTACCGCGACCTGCTCGGGCTCGACGCCTTCGAGTCCGTCGACTGGAAGATCATCGCCGACCTCGCCCTCGGGGTCAGCGGCCGGATGCTCACCGTCCGCGACGTGCAGGACGTTGAAAAGGCTCGGCAGACGACGTTCTGGTACACGCTCGACCCGTCGATCCGTGCGCTGTACACGGCGATCCGCTCCGCCGCCGAGCTGCTCCACGACATCAGCACCCTGAGCTTCGCCATCGCCGACTTCGACGACGGCCTCACCAAGTACAAGGACCACTGGTACCGGATCGATCAGCGGTACCGGCAGTTCCTGCTCGCCGCGCACACGACGGAGCACGCCGATCAGCTCGAGCCACTTGTCGAGCAGGTCGAGCTCTTCTACACGAACAAGTACGTCTTCCCCCTGGCGACCGAGTGGCAGAAGCGCATCGATGCGGTCGAGACGTGGAAGTCGGTGGCGTTCCGATCCCAGGCGGCCTTCTACAAGTGGTTCGTCGAGCCCGTCGTATCCCAGGGACGCCGGATCGTCGTCGTGATCTCCGACGCGCTCCGCTACGAAGTCGCCGACGAGCTCGCCTCCACCCTCCGAAGCGACACCAAGGTCGCGTACGACGCGAAGGTCGACGCGGTCCTGGGCGCGCTGCCAAGTTACACGCAGCTCGGGATGGCGTCGCTGTTGCCGCACGCGACCATCGGCTTCGCCGGTAAGGAAAGCGACGTCGTCGTCGACGGGAAGCCGGCGGGCGGTCTCGTGAACCGCACCAAGATCCTCGAAGCGGTCGGCGGCACCGCCATCAGCGCCGAAGATGTGCTCGCGAAGAAGATCAAGGACGAACTACGCCCCTACCTTCAGCAGCACAAGGTCGTGTACGTCTACCACGACACGATCGACAAGCGCAGCCACAAGCTCGGTGCCGAGTCCGGCACCCCGGAGTCCGCGAGGGACGCCATCGCCGAACTCGCCCGGCTCGTCGGCAACCTCACCTCCGCGGATGCAAACGTGCTCGTCACCGCCGACCACGGCTTCCTCTTCCAGGAGTCGAAGATCGGTGACGGTAGCAAGCTGGACGAAGAACCGCACGGCGAGATCAAGTACCGGGACCGCCGATTCCTGCTCGGCGAGGACTTCAAGGAGACCTCGTCCTTCAACACCTTCACGTCCGCGCAGCTCGGGCTCAGCGGCGACTGGCAGGTCCACATCCCGAAGTCGATCTATCGCCTCACGCAGAAGCTGCAAGGCGCCGCTGATCGCTTCGTGCATGGTGGCGCGACCCTCCAGGAGATCGTCGTGCCCGTCGTCACCGTGAGTCGCAAGGGCAAGAGCGAGGTCAAGCCGGTCGAGGTGCAGATCAAGCCGAAGAGCGACATCCTCACGAACGCCATCGTGCGAATCAGCCTGCTCCAGGCCGAGCCGATCAGCGAACGCGCCCACGCGCGCGAGCTGCGAGCCGCCTTCTACTACGGTGACACGCTCATCTCCGATCAGGTCATCGTCGTCTTCGCGGCTACCGGCGACGAGCGCGACCGACTGCAGGAGGTCAAGCTCCAGATCCGGCCCGACGCCGGTGTGCCGCTCGGCGCCCAGGTCGAGCTCCGCCTGGAGCAGCCCAGCCCGAACAGCAACTCGTGGCAGACGCCGTACCGGCACCTGTTCACGAACCGCGTCACGGCTACGCCAGACTTCTAAGGGAAGGAGGACACATGACGAACCTCGACGACGCGCTCAGCGATCTCGGCCCCGCCGAGGCGGAGGAGGTCTATGTGCCCGGCTTCACCGAAGCCGAATCCGACCTCGACAAGAAGATCAACGATCACTTCGCGGGCTCCGTCGTCCGCAAAGACCTCGTCAAGGCGGTACGCGGCAACGCTGTCGTGCCCGGGTACGTCCTCGAATACCTGCTCGGTCAGTACGCCGCCTCCGACGACGAGGAGACCATCCAGGACGGTATCGACATGGTGCGGAACATCCTCGCCGAGCACTACGTCAACCGGAACGAGAAGGTACTCGTCCAGTCGATCATCCGCGAGAAGGGCAAGCACCGGATCATCGACCGGGTCACCGTCGACCTCAACACGAAGCAGGACTTCTACGAGGCGTCCTTCGAGAACCTCGACATCAAGGGCGTGCCGATCGACGCCAACACCGTCACGCATAACCAGAAGCTGCTCGTCGGCGGTGTCTGGTGCATCTGCGACATCGAGTACCAGCCGGGCGAGGGCCCGACCGAGCCCTGGGTCCTCGCGAGCCTCAAGCCGATCCAGATCGCCGGTGTCGACTTCGACCAGTTCTACTCGGCGCGAGCAGCCTTCACGACCGACGAGTGGATCGACGTCCTCGTGCAGTCGATCGGGCTGAACCCCGAGCAGTTCAGCCGGCGTGGAAAGCTCATCGCCCTCACGCGGCTCATCCCGTTCGTCGAGCGCAACTACAACCTCGTCGAGCTCGGCCCCAAGGGCACCGGCAAGTCGCACACGTTCAGCGAGCTGTCCCCGAACGGCGCGCTCATCTCGGGTGGCGAGGTGACCGTCGCCAAGCTCTTCGTGAACAACGCGAACGGCAAGCTCGGCCTCGTCGGCTATTGGGACGTCGTCGCCTTCGACGAGTTCGCCGCGAACCGTCGTACCGACCAGAACCTGGTCAACATCATGAAGAACTACATGGCGAACAAGCAGTTCAACCGGGGGAACCAGCCGCTCGGGGCGGAAGCGTCGATGGTCTTCATCGGGAACACGTCGCACACTGTCCCCTACATGCTCCAGCACTCCGACCTCTTCGACGAGTTGCCGGACTCGTATCGCGACGCCGCCTGGCTGGACCGCATCCACCACTACATCCCGGGTTGGGAGGTCTCGCCGATCCGGTCCGAGATGTTCTCCAACGGCTACGGCTTCGTCGTCGACTACCTCGCCGAGGTCCTGCACTCCAAGCGCAGCGAGGACTTCTCCGACAAGTACCAGGCGCACTTCAGCCTCGGGTCCGACATCTCCACCCGTGACCGCGACGGCATCCACAAGACGTTCTCTGGTCTCATGAAGCTGATCCACCCGACCGGCGCCGCCACGCCGGAGGAGATGGAGGAGCTGCTCGTCTACGCGATCGAGGGGCGTAAGCGTGTCAAGGACCAGATCCTCCGCATCGATGCCACGATGCGCGACAACCCGCCGCGCTTCGGCTACCAGGACTCCCTCGGCACATGGCACGACGTCGTCACTGTCGAAGAGAACCAGTACCCGCAGCTCTACCGTCGCAATTGGGACTCCGACGGGGCCGACTCGGGGACTGGGGGTGGCGACCTGCCCGTCTACACCCCGCCATCGCCCACGACCGAACCGCGCAGCGTGGTCTCGATCGCCCCACCCCTGCCCATCGTTCCCGAAGGCAGCGATGAGCCGGTCGTCCCGGACGAGACGACGCCGCTCTTCGAGGGCATCCGCGACTTCAAGGCTGGGCAGACTGGGGTCTCCTACGAGAACGTCCTCCTGCCCTACCTCGTCGGCGCCACCAAGATCACGATTGTCGACCCCTATATCCGCATGCCCCACCAGGTGCGGAACGTCGGTGACCTGCTCGGCCTGGTCGCGCTCGCCAAGGGTCCGGCCGACGAGGTGGGCGTCGAGCTCGTGACCTCCCAGACTGACAAGGACCAGTTCAAGAAAGACCAGCTCGAGCGGCTCGTCGCGCTGCGCGAGGCATCACAGAGCTTCGGCATCGCCCTGAACGTGCGTCTCGATGACAACATCCACGACCGTTCGATCATCACGAACCACGGCTGGCGCATCCTGCTCGGCAAGGGCCTGGACATCTGGGAGCCGCCCACCAACGCGATCGCCGAGGCCCGCCAGGAGTTCCGTCGGATCAAGTCCGACACCACCTTCACCTACGCGCGCACCCCGATCGAAGGGGAATGACGATGGCCGGGCTGCATCCCGCGCAGGCCGCGCTCCAGGAGGTGATCCAGTCCCGCCGCGTCGGCAACTGGGAGCTCACGGAACCGCTGGGACGGGGCGGCCAGGGGACGACGTGGCGGGCGATCTGGCAGAAGGAGAATCAATCGTTCACCCAGGTCGCCGTTGCCGGTGGCCGCCTGAACCGCGGTGTCATCAAGCTCATGCTGCCGCCGGCACCCGACGAGGTGCCCATCCCGCCGGCCCGCTTCGACGCCTGGCTCAAACACCAGGCCCACGGGTTCCTCACCGAGTCGATCGTCCTCAGCAAGATCGACAGCGAGTACATCCCTGGCGTCTTCGAGGCGGCGATGCAGTCGACGCAAGCGGGGTGGGATGTGCCGTGGTTCGCCACAGAGCTGATCAGCGGCCGCAGTCTTGCGGAGCACCTCGACACCCAGGGGCCGATGGATCAGAATCAGCTCCTCGATCTCGCGCACGACATCCTCTCCGCGCTCGCCGCGATCCACCATGTTGGTCTCGTCCACCTCGACCTGAAGCCGGACAACGTCATGCTCGAGCCCGGCAAAGCACGCCTCATCGACTTCGGACTCGTTACCAAGGCGAACGAGACGGGGCTGCTCGGCGGCACGCCCGGCTTCTTCACGCCCGAGCAGCTCGATGAAGTCGTAGAGGAGAAGGACTTCGCCCCGGCCGCCGACATCTTCAAGCTGGGCGTCACGCTCGCCATCGCCACCGGCGTGAACCTCGGCGACCTCTGGGGCGTCCACCCTCGCAGCGAGGACGCGGATCTTCGACGTGCGATGGAGAAGGGCGCGCGGCTGACCGGTGTGAAGCCCGCAATGCGCGAGGTGATCGCCCCGATGCTCGCCTTCGATCCGAATCAGCGTCCCACTGCCGCGAAGGCGCTGGAACAGGTGCGCGACCTCCTGCCGGCAGGCAGCGCGAAGGCGTCTGGTCGCGCCGGTTCCGCGCGGCTCGTGCCGATCCCGCAGCCCGCCCAGCAGTCTGCTCGAGCGGCCGCCGCCGGTCAGAAGCCCCCAGCGCCGGTCGCCAAGCCGGCAGCGAAGCCGGTCAAGGGCCAGGCGAACGTGGGCGCGAAGATCGTGGTCGTCGACCGCCTCGGGCTCGACTGGACTGGCGTCGTCATCGGCCTTGACGAGAAGCGCCCCGGCAACATCCTGGTCCGCCACGAGTCGACTCGCGGCAACGAGAACGTCCGCTCATACCCCCTGAATCAGGTGGTGCGAGGAACCCCGATCGCGTAGGCGGACAGCAATGTCGGTGGCTGGTCGTAGTCTGTCCTACTTTGCGAAAGGGCCGGCATGAGCAGCGAAGCGAACCGCGACACCGAGGGCATCGACGTCCTCGTCCTCCACATCGACGCCATCCTGTTGCGTGAGTGGCAGTGGGAGGAGCGTCTTGCGATCGACGAGCCGAGCAGCTTCGGTCCGGTCGGTGGCACTCGCACGGGACTCGCGATCGCCACCGACCGGATGGATCTGTGGCAGGATTGCGTCGCCGAAGAAGTCGGTGGCTGGGAGCACAAGTTCGGCCTCGTCGGCCTCGCCGACTGGCGGGAGCGGCTCGTCGAGGCCGCACGCCTCTTCGACCACGTCGTGCTGCTCGGCCAGCCGGAGGACGAGCACGCGATCCAGCGCGCCGCTCGGCAGCTCGACGGCATCCAGAAGGACTGGTCCGTCTGGATCGGCGACTTCGCCTGGCACGAAGGCGACCACGGCATCGGCATCGCTGAAGGCATCGGTCGCGGCATGGACAAGCTTGCCCGGCACACCCCCATCGACCGCATCCACGTCTGGCTGCGCCTCGACCCGTGGACGGTGGAGACGGTCCGCGACCGTCTCGCTTGGCGGTCCGAGCGGAGCTACACGGTCCGCTCCGTCGATCGCGGGCTCGGACTGCTCCGCGGCACCTTCACCCCCGACCTCTACCTGCGGCGTTACGCGCGCCGTCACCAGGCCGAGGGGGTCTGAGTCCACGATGTTCCTCCTCGCTGACACCGCCCTCGTCACCAGTGACGGCGCTCAGCGAATTTCCCCAGAGTTGCTCGTCGAAGTTCCCCAGGTCGCGTGGGTAGGTTAGCGCAGGTTTGTGCCGGTGGTGACGCGGCGGAGTTCGTCGGCTGCGGCGTGGTGGTTGCGGAGCCGGTAGGAGGCTCCGTCGAGGGTGACGACGACGGAGCGGTGCAGGAGCCGGTCGAGCATCGCGGCGGCGACGGTGGTGTCGCCGAGGATCTCTCCCCAGGCTCCGACGGGCCGGTTCGTGGTGAGCACGATCGAGGTCTTCAGGTAGCGCTGGTTGATGACCTGGAACAGGGCTGAGGCGGCTTCGCCGGGCAGCGGGAGGTAGCCGAGCTCGTCGATTATGAGGAGCGTGGGTCCGGCGAAGAACCGCATCATCGTCGACCATTTCCCCTCGATCGCGGCGCGGTGGCAGCGGGCGGCGAGGTCCGCGGCGCTCGTGAAGTAGACCCGGTAGCCGGCGTTGACGGCGGCGTGCCCGAGTCCGGTCGCGATGTGTGTTTTCCCGACGCCGGGCGGTCCGATCAGGAGCACGTTGGTGGCGGTGTCGATGTAGCGGCAGGTGCCGAGTTCCTGCAGCAGCGATCGGTCTATGCCGCTGGCGGAATCTAGGTCGAAGTCGTCGAGGGTTGCGCCGGTGGGGAGGTTCGCGAACCGGAACCTGCCGGCGAGGCGGCGGGCTTCGGTCGCGGTGACCTCGATGCGCAGCAGGTGCTCGAGGGTGTGGGTGAGGGTCCAGTCCTCGGCTTGTGCCTGGTCGAGGACCTGCGGGAGCGCGTCGGCAGCGTCGGCGAGTTTCAGGTCGGTGAGGTGGCCGCGCAACTGCTGGTAGACGGACGCGGCGCTGTTCGAGGTGGGGGCGGTGGTGGTCATCGGAGGGTGTTCCTGTTCTTCGCGGCCTGCTCGTAAGCGGCCAGGCTGATCACGGTCGTGGTGGGCTGTTCGGTGCCGGCGAGGGTTGCGGCAGCGCGGCGGGCGGCAGCGCCGGGTGGGATGCGCTCCTTGCGCCGGTGCGGGCGTCCCGGCGGCGCCGAGGCCATCGCGATCGCTTCGAGCGCGGTGACGTGTCCGGTATCGCGGATCGTGACCCCGAGCCCCGGTTGCGCGACCCGGTGCCGGGCGATGACCGCGCCGGAGACGGTGGCGATGTCGATGGTCGCCGCGCCGAGCCGCTGGTGGACGATCACCTTCGTCGCGGCCAGTTCCGGTGGGACGGAGTAGCGGTTCCCGCGCCAGTCGATCAGCGCCTGCCGGGTTGCGGTGCGCTCCTCGGTCACCACGACGGGAAACACCAACGGCGGCAACGGCCGCAGCCGCTCCGCGACGAGCATCGCCTTCGCGGTCGTCTTCCCCGTCGCGGCCTCCCGTGGCCGACTGTCTTGCCCCCTGGCGAACGCTTCGAAGCTGGCTTGCGCCTGCTCGGCGGTCAGTTCGTCGGGGACGGTCCGCCACCAGCGCTGCGCGGCGGTGTGGTTGTTCTTCTCGACCACCCCCTTCCGGTTCCCCGACCGCGGCCGGCATGCGATGACCGTGACGGCGTGGTGCTTGGCGAACGCGGCGAACATCGGCGTCAGATCGCTGGTGCCCTGCTTGAGGACCGTGGTCATCCGGTCGAACCGCCAGTCCCGGGTGAGCCCGCCCAGCAACGCCAGCAGGGTCGTCATCGCGGCCAGCAGGTGCGGCAGGTCCGTCGACGGGGACAGCACGCCCCGCCAGATACCGGAGTGGGCAAGAGAGCCGACCAGGGCGTACGCCTTCTTGTGAGGGAACCCCCACGACGCGGGCGGGTCCGGCAGCTCGACCCAGTCGAACTGGGTCTCCTCGCCGGGCGGATGCGCGATGATCGCGTTCGGCCTCGCCGTGACATGCGAACACGCCACGCACGCCGGCCGCAGCCCACGGTCACGGATCTGCCGCGTCAACGTGGGGTACGAGCCCTCGTAGCCGAGCGGACGCAGCTCATCGAGCAGCGTCATCGCCCACAAGTGCGGGTCCTCGATCAGCCGTGCAGCGGCGTAGTCGACGAACCCGTCGAACGAGTCCGGCGCGGCGCGTTCACGCCGACCGGGGACGCGGTCACCGTTCAGGTAAGCCCGGATGGTCTTGCGGTCATGGTCGGTGCGGCGGGCGATCTCGCTGATCGTCATCCCCTGCCGTCTGAGCGCGTGGATATCCACGTCGTCCTCCTCTGAAAGCATGAGAACAGGGCCTCTCTCGAGCTGGTGCGTGGTCAGAGACCACCAGCATCGAGGGAGGCCCGCCTCACGCGGCGGAGCGACCCGGGGTGGGGAATTTCGATGAGCAGAACTGGGGAATTTCAGTGAGCGCCGTCATGATCGAGTAGAAGGCTTCATATGCCTCACCGTCCTCGGTCCAGCTGATCTTGATGCGCGAAATGTAGGGATCGGCGAGCGACCGATCCATCCCGACGCGGATCGAGTCGTTCACATCGACGAAGTCCGGGACGTCACCCATGACGGAAAACCCGCTGTGCCCGTCTTGCTCCTTCGTCAGGTCCACAATCACCACGTTCTCTGCGCGACGACTGCCGCGATTGACGAGAAGGCTCCGGCCCTTCTTCTCGGTCGCTTCCACGTCCCAGACGACTTCGGCGGAGCGGGGTCGAGTAGCGGCGTCCTGTACCTCTGCGATGTCGGCCGTCGACTTCTCAACCTGACGAGTACGCACGTTGGTCACGAAGACCGCTAGGAGCGCGGCTGCCCCTCCGAGGCTCGCCAGCCAGGTCGGGATCGCGGTCGACATCGCCTCCGCCCATGCATCACCATCTGTCGGCCAGAAGAAGATCGCCCACAGCACGAGTCCCAGCAGGCTCACCCCTAGGAGCAACCATGCCGCGGTACCGAGAGCTCCATAGCGAGCCCAGTAGGCCGACCACCGCCCCGGCCTTTCACTCATCCCCGCCGCCCTTCTTCAGGCCGATGTCCTTCAGGGCTGGGCCGAGCTTCTGGTAGTTCACGAGCACGCCGTCATCGAGGTCGAGGTCGATCTGCTGGCCAGCGAGCGGGAAGAGGACGTCGTGCTCGTAGTCACGGAGCTCGACGAGAACCTTGCGGATGCGGTCGGCTTCCTTCTGCGCGTTGGCGATGTCGCGGGCGGAGGCACCGCCCAGACCGGCGGCGACGCGGCCCTGGTGCTCGAGGTTCGCTTCGAGCTTGCCGATGTACTCGCGAAGATAGCCGGTGAGTACGGTCGACGCGGTCGACGGGCTGTAGCGGTGCAGGTAGATGAGCGCGCCGAACGATCCCTTCGGGCTGCGGAACAGCCAGTAGATCGGACGCTTCTTGTACCGCTGGACGTGATCGTCGTAAAAGGACTTGACGAAGTAGTCCCGGATATCCTTCACGCCGAGCGACTCGGTGACGAAGTGCAGGTTCTCCTCGAAGTGCTCCTCACCGAACGCGACCCGGAGGAACTGCCGGAACCGGGCCACGATGTCGTCCTCGAACCAGTCACCATCGACGATGGGGATGACGTTGTCCTTGTCCGGCATGAACGACGGTGTGGGCACCTGTGCCAGGTAGTCCTGGAGTGTGCTCCCCTGATCCGCGAGGATCAACCCCGGCTTGTCGAGGCTGTATCGCCCGAACATGCAGCCGACGGCATACGAGACGAGGTCGACGATGGCGGACTGACTGAACAGCGCATCGCGCTCCTCGGGCGACTTGTTCGGCCATCGGAACGCCGAATTGTTCGTGAGCGAGACTCGTTCGAGCGGTACGTTGGAGGGGACCTCATCCTCAAGTCCGTACAGCTTCGCCACGGCCTCGTTGTTCTCGATCTCCAGGCGCTGTTGAGCGAGTGAGCGCGCTGCCCACCCTTCGCGATGCTGCGCGACGATCTGTTCAAGGGTCTTCAACTGGATACCTATTGCGAGGGCCGGCCGTCGATTCCCACTCTCGAACGCGGCCCAGCGCCGAAGGGTAGCCATCGGATAGCCGATGAGTTCCTCCACGCTACTAGCCAAGGCCAAGCAGTCTTGCTGACGCGGCGAGCGCCGCGCGGGTCCGCGTCCGATCCGTGTGCAGGTAGGACTGCGTGCTCAACACGGAGGAATGCCCCAGGACAGCCTTGATGGTGGTCTCATCGATCCCGTTCGCAAGCAGCAGTGTGGCAGCGGTGTGCCGAGCCTCGTATAGGAGCGGGCGACGGGCGGTGCCGTCCGGGAGCGTCACGGTGACACCGGCTCGGTCGACGATCTCGTACCACTGCGCGCGGTCGAACTCGACTGAGCGCGGTGCGCCATCGTCGCGCGGCCACACGAGGTCAAAGGGCGACGACGGCGCGCGCGTCCGCCAGGCCACGAGCGCGTCGGCCAGCCAGGGCACCATCGGGACGACGCGGACTCCTGCTCGTGTCTTCGGCCGGACCAAATGGTAGGCACCTGCAAGATGCCGCGACTCGAACCCCCGCGGGACACGAAAGCCGCTTGCGGGACTTCGACGCTGCACGTATGGCAGGGCCTTCAGTTGCCAAGCAAGCGTCATCGTCGCCGCTTCCATGTCAACCATGCCCCAGGTGAGTCCGAGCGCCTCCGAGGGGCGGAGCCCTTCCACGAGCGCAGCGACCCAGCGGGAGGCGTCAGGGCGGGCTGCAACCACGGCAAGAATCCGCATCGCGTCGTCGCTGCTGAGCGCCTGCCGCGACGAAGGTCCGACACCAGGGCCCGATGTTTCGCGTGCCCGCTGCGGGACCCGGTATCCCTCCGCGACAGCGTCAGCGAGGATCTTGCCGAGTACTGCGTGCGTGCGCTGCATCGTGGGTAGTGCCAGTCCGGCCTCCTCTTGGGCTGATGCGACCTTGCGAATGTCTGCCGGCGCCAGGGCGTCGAGCCGAAGATGCCCAAGCGTCGGGACGATCCAACGGCTGACCGCCGAGCGGTCTGAGACATACGTGCCGGGCCGCACAATCCGTTGCCGCTGCGCGAGCCACTGATCGGCCCATCGCTTCACCGTGATACTTGCGAACGACGTGACGAACCCTTCGGACGCGATCCGTCGCCGTGCCTCGGTGAGCCTGGCCCTGACCTCGGCCTCTGTCCGTGCTTTGAGCGTCAGCCGGCGCCGCGTCCCACGCTCCGTCCAGCCGGCCTCGATGGATGCCACCCACTGACCGCGGGAGTTCTGGTAGATCGATCCGGTGCTTTTTCTGCGCTGTTTGTGTGCCATCGCTCCAGACCACACTGTGCGCGCCATCCGTTCGGGTAGCCATCGGGATAGCCATTCGATCGCCCGCTGAGCAGTCGGCTCCGTGAGCCCTGGCGAACGAGATTCCGCACGGTGACCGGCACATTCGCTACGGACAGGGGCTAGCCGTCGGGGTAGCCATCGACCCCGGACGACGAGTCGAGAGTGCGCGGTCGCCGATGTGTCTGGCAACCGCCACCGCCTTGGAGCGCTGCGGTTGCCGCCCACGGCGCTGACGATCGCAACACAGTTCATGAAGGACGAGTACCCGGACGTCAAGCAGGACCTTTACGGTGCGTTCGTCTCTCGCGGGATCGAACTCGCCGATCGGCGCGGACTTCTCGCCATCGTCATCGGCGATACCTGGATGTCGATCAAGTCGTTCGAGGCGTTGAGGATACGGCTACTTGACGGCCACGCGTTCGACTCGTTCGTCCATATGCGCGACACCTCAAATCACCCCGACATCTTCGGTGCGAACACCGCGTTCGTGCTGTCGATGGCCGGGCGCCCAACCCGACATGCGCCGTTCATCCGCCTCGAACCACTGGGTCAGGAGCGAAAGGAGCATGACCTCCGGGTCGCGTTGGCTGACCGGACGAGCGAGTCAGGATTTCACCTCGCCGCGGGCGAGGACTTCGAGTCCATTCCGGGCTCCCCGATCGTCTACTGGCTCAGTGAAAAGATGCGGGGGTCCTTCGCCACAGGCCGGCCTCTGAGCGAAATCGCTAGCCTCCGCCAGGGACTGGCCACGGCTGACAACAACCGATTCCTTCGCCAGTGGTGGGAGGTCGCTGCCACGCGCACCGCGTTCAGTTGCACATCGCGTGAAGATGCCGTCGCCAGCGGAGCCCGCTGGTTCCCGTACAACAAGGGCGGTGAGTTCCGGAAGTGGTACGGAAACCAGGAGCACGTCGTCAACTGGGAGCACGACGGCGCGGAGATCGTCGCCTTCAAGCCGCGCTCGGTGATCCGCAACCCCGGCACGTACTTTTCACCGTCCGTGTCATGGTCGGACATTTCGTCCGGTGAAGCCGCATTCCGCCGCTATCCACAGGGATTCATACACGACTCGACTGGCCACTCGGGCTTCGGCGATCCAACGATGCTGGACCAGATCACCTTGCTCCTGAACTCAAAGTTCGTGATGGAGGTCATGAAGGTGGTCGCCCCAACACTTCACTTCCACATCGGGTACGTGGGCCTCGTCCCAGTTGCCGAAGGAATCAGCGTGCTCCCTACTGACACCGTAGATCGCCTCATCGAAACAGCTCAGGAGGACTGGGACGGGGCTGAGACCTCCTGGAATTTTGAGAAGAATCCCCTCGTCGCTCTGAGGTCATCTGCGGGCGGCGATCTCGATTAGCGGGTTGCGCTCGAAGTCCCAGGATGTCTCTAGGGTGTTCCAGTCCACTTGCGCGATCTCAACTGCTCGTGTCGCCAGGGCCACGCCGCGCTCGGCTGTTGCATCGGCGATTGGGAGACCTGCGACCTGTCCCACTTCGAAATTCAGAGTCGGCGCGATGGCCGCCAGCTGCTCGAAGGCGAGTTGCGAGTTCGCGAAGGAGAGCAGTCCAAGTCGCTCTTGGACGCTCGCCACGAAGATCGAGGTGCCCGCGACGTCGTAGATGAACCCCGGAGGGTATGACCGGAACGAGGGGGCTCCGCTGCTGATCTTCGACCATGACACGGACGGTGAAAAGTACGTCTCCGTATTCTGAGCCCTCGATCGCGGACGCCCGCCGTCCTCGGTCCCGAACGTCCGGATCTCCGCGCCGTCGTGCTCCCAGTTGACGACGTGCTCCTGGTTCCCGTACCACTTCCGGAACTCACCGCCCTTGTTGTACGGGAACCAGCGGGCTCCGCTGGCGACGGCATCTTCACGCGATGTGCAAGAAAAGGCGGTCTGGGTTGTCGAGACCTCCCACCACTGGCGAAGGAAGCGGTTGTTGTCTCCGGTCTGGAGGCCAACGGCCAGCGCCGCGGCGGCTAGCGATTTCGCTCAGAGGCCGGCCTGTGGCGAAGGACCCCCGCATCTTTTCACTGAGCCAGTAGACGATCGGCGAGCCGGGGATTGCGGCAAAGTCGGCGTCCGATGCGAGGTGGAGTCCAAACCCCGCTGTCTGGGCCTCAAGCGCGGCTGTTAGCGCAGAGATCTTCTCTGCTTCGGACATCCCGTCGACGAGTCGGATGAAGGTGCCGGCACGTCTGCGAGCAGCACCGCCCCCTTCTGAAGGCAGGTTCTCCAGGACGAACGCCGTCGCAGAGACGACCTCGCCCCCGATCGAATCGAATGCGCGAGCGCCGAGGTGCAGCATCGAGGCGATCCGCTGCTTCGCCAGGAGGGATGCGCGGAGCCTTTCGTATGAGCTGAGAAACATCCAGGACTGCATCGTGATCATTGCCACGGCCCCGCGCTGCCCGGCGAGCTTAGTGCAGCGCTCGATGAACCCGGCGAATAGGTCCGACTTCGTGTCCGGGTACTCGTCCTTCATGAACTGTGAAAGCAGAGCGTTCATCTGCTTGCTGCCCATGTACGGCGGGTTTGCAACCACGACCGCGTAGTCGCGCGACAGGTACTCAGCGTGCTCGATCACCTCGGCAGCCTTCGGGAGCGTGTTGAAGAGATCAACTGCGCCCGTCGCCCCCTCGATCGCCGCCTTGAGCGGTGCGATGAGCTGCTCCTTCGGCTGGATAAGCGAGCCGAAGGTGTCGGCGTGCTCGAAGGCGTTCCAGAACTCGTCGGCGTCACCGCGCGCGAATCCGTTGCCCTTCGTGAGGGACCACAGGTAGTCGAGCTCGGCCGGGTCGAAGTGCACGTTCTCGAGCACTCGGATGTTCGGCTGGACTGGGTTCTTCAAGAACAGCTTCCGCTTCGCGGCAGCCTTCATCGTGAGGGCGAACGCCGCGAGGGCGCCAGCACGCGGGTCGATCTCGGTGCCGTAGAGGTTGTGCTGGAGGATCAGCCCGGGGATCTCGGCCGGGTCGTAGCCCTTCTCGGTGTAGATCGCGTAGAGCAGGTCGAAGGCGTAGGTGAGCATGTGGCCCGAGCCGACAGCCGGGTCGATGATCTTGAGCTCCTCCGGCTTCGCGATCCGCAGGAAGTCTGTCTCCTCGTCGACGGGCTTGATGTAGTAGTCCATCTGCTCGGCGAGGCGAGACGACGGGTTGTTGAGCAGCCAGAGCCGGCCGAGCGAGTTCTCGACCAGATAGCGGACGATCCAGTGCGGGGTGAAAAGCTGCGTGGCCGCAGGGATCTCCGCGGCGCCGGCCTTCCTGTTCTTCTTGAACCCGTCGAAGACCTCGTCCTTCCGGTCCGAGATGTAGAACTGGTAAAGCCAGCCGATCACCTCGACTTCGCTGCACACCTCGGCGGTGAGCGTCTTCACCGCGCGGTCACGGACGGAATCGGCGGCGAGCAGCGCGGTCGGGATGAGCAGCTCGGTGTAGTCGCCTTCTCGCTCGAACATGAACGGCATCGCCTTGTGCCAGCTACGGGAGTACGCCTCCAGCAGCAAGCCGTAAGCCTCGCCCTGCGCGTCCGGGCTGGGACGGGTGCCGTTCAGCAGCGCGGTGATGGTTTCCTGCGTCTTCGCCGGGACGACCGTGCTGTCGAAGGTGCCGGCCTTCGCCTCGGCGAGCACCTCCGGCTGGCCGGTCGTCCGCCCTGCCTCGGGCGAGACCACTCCGCTCGGGGTGTAACCGCTCGCGTCCATGAAGCGGAGTGCGATGATGCGGTTGAACCAGGTATAGGCGACCCGGTCGATGACCTGCTCACGGCTGTCGCTGGCGATCGCCTCCTCGAGCGCGCGGACCGTGGCCGCGGACTCGACTCGGGCGAGCGAGTTCTCGGCGAGCACGACCGTGACACGAGCGCCGACCTCCTTGATGAGATCGGTGCGCGCCTTGGTGGCGAAGGACTTGAGCGGTGCAGTCTCCATCAGCGCGTGATCCGCTTTCCCTCGGCGATCGCGGCCTGCAGTGCGGCGCGGAGCGCATCAACGTACTCGTCGACATCGGCCGCCGACGCGAGGACGAGCTTGGCGCTCGAGACCGGGATCGACGTGAGTGCGACGACCGGCTTCGCCTGCGGTGTCGGCGCAGGACCATCACCATGCGTCGCGCCGCCCTCCTCGCCCGAGTGCGCGGGCGCCGTGGCCGGCCGAGCGGCGGCGAGGTCGGCTACGAGCGACGGGAAGGTCGAGACGGCAAAGTCCGATGCGATGACCTTGAGCTTCGGGATGCTCGTCTCGGACCACGCCTGCTGGATGGCGCGGTCAACGCGCTCGAGCGCCCGCGCCTGTGCCGCCTCCGGTGCTTCGCTGTATTCCGCCGTCTGCTGGAGCTGGATGCGACGCTGCTCAATCGAGTCCGCCGCCTTCACCTGCTCGTCCTTGACGATCGCATCGATCTGCTCGCGCAATGCATCGGCCTCGTTCTGGAGGTCGACGATGCGGCTGCCGCGAAAGACCGCGAGGTCGTCGAGGAGGGCCTGGACCGGCGCCGATGCGCCCTTGGGGAGGTAGCCGAGATTGTCGTTCGCGTCCCGGAGGAACTTGCGGACGCCGTCGTAGAGGCCCTTGCGGTTGTCCATGAGGAAGGCGCGAATCGGGTCGAGCACCGACTCCTTCGCCTCGAGCAGTCCGTCGGCCTTGTCGAACTCGGTGAGGTACCACTCGTCGGTCTTGCCGACCACACCCTGCAGCAGCGTGATCGCCGGGTCGAGCTGGGCGATGAACGGATAGTCGTAGGCATTGCGCGCCTCCTGGAGCCGCGCAAGCTGATCCCTCAGCTTGTCCGCACCGAAGCGGGCGAGCTCGAGCGCATCCTTCGGAAGCAGACCTTCATCGAAGAAGTCGGTGACGAACTTGCGGAATGCGGTGACCTTCTTGTCGTCGAAGGTCTTCTGGACGCCCACCTTGAGGTTCGTGAGCTGCTGGGTGTTCTTCAGCAGCGGCGGGACCTCGGTGCGCTTCAGCACGTTGCCGTTGTGCTCGATGGTGATGCGGGAGGCGCCGAAGAGATAGGCGACGACGACGAGCGTGGACGTCTGGTCCCAGCCGTACGGCTTGCCGGTGAACTTGTCGATGAGCGCCTTCACGGTGACCTGCTGGCCGATGTTCACCTGCTGCTGGATGCCGACGTTGTAGACCTCGTTGGCGGCTTCGGTCAGCGTGGTGTCGACGCTCACCAGCCCGTCGGCCTGCGCCTGCACGAACTTCTGGATGTCCGCTTCGGTGTAGACCTTGCCGCCGAGCAGCGAGAGCTGCGGGTACGCCTTCGTCACGAGCACACCGAGTCCGTCGAAGACGCGAGTGTCGGCCGCCTCGCTGCTCGACTCGATGTCGACCGTGTAGACGATGAGCATCGACCTCCCGATCGCGCGGCGGAGACGCTCGAGCAGCTCCTTCTTCCGCTCGAGGTTCTGCTGCGCCTTCGCGCCGAGGATGCGCTGCTGGACCGCGGTCAGCGAGCCGTTCTGCTTCTGCTTGACGTACTTCTCCGTCTTCAGCAGGAGCCGCAGATCTCCGAAAAGGCCGGCGTCAGCGTCGAGCACGACGCGGAGCTCGTCGAGGCCGGTGCTGTGCGCGCGGATCGTCTGGAGGTCATGCGGGTATCCCGGCGTGAAGAAGTGGACAGTGAGCGCGTGCTGCGGCCCGTAGCCGACGTCGTCGATCTTGTAGCCGAAGCCGTAGTCGAGGAAGTCGCCCTTCGGCGTCTTGTACCGGTACTTCGGGGTCTTGATCACGTCCTGCTGGAGCATCTCGAAGAGCCGCTTGCCGACCTCGGAGACGTCGAGGTCGACGGCCTTGATCTCGTTCTCGATCTCCTGCTCTTCGTTGGTCAGGTACTCGTACAGGTCCCCGTTACGCTGGATGTACGTCTGCGATTCGAGCAGGGCGAGTGCGTCCTCGACCTGCTTGGTGAGCTCCTGGGGGTTGAGCCCGAAGCGGTCATAGACGAGGACCGCGAGGTTCCGCGCGGTGGCCCGGAAGCCATCGACGTACTTCACTAGGAACAGCGCCTTGAGCACTCGGACGGCGAGCGTCGTTAGGTCCGATCCCTGATCGGGGAGGTTCTTCTCGGCGACGTCGATGGAGCGCTTCGTCGACGCCTGCACGGTGTCGCGGATGCCGGCGAAGAGGTTGTCGAACGCGGCGATCTGACCGACCTCCGCGCCATCGAGTTCCTTGGCGACCTGCTGGACGACGCCGAGCATCGACCGCTCACCGACCGATGCGTGCCGGCCGGTGAAGGCGTTGTGCTCGGACAAGCCGACGAGGGCCGCGCTGAAGAGCGGGAACTGATAGTTCACGAACGGGTAGGTCGAGATGAAGCGCGCCTCGTCGGGGTAGTTCGGGTAGGTGCGCCCGCCGACGAAGTCGAAGAGGGTCTTGAAGTTGCCGGACTCTTTCGCGTGGATCGCCTTCAGCTCAGCGGTGCCGGCGGCGTTCTTCTCCAGGAGACGCTTGCGGATGACCTCCTCGACATCGGCGCTGGAGAGGCTGACGCGAGTCTTGAAGCGGCCCTGGATCTTCGAGAAGTCGTGCGCGGCGGCCTTCGTCGGGTCGCCGATGATCCGGTCGATCGCCTCCTGGCTCGTGACGAATACCCAGGCGCGACCCTTGGCCTTCGTGTTGAGCGACTCAACGATCGTCTGGAGGTTGAGCATGAGCTTGGTGTCGTCGCCGATGTACTGCCCGACCTCATCGACGAAGAAGTTGAGACGAGTGCCCGGGGCCTGCTTGTCGACCCAGGCGACGACCTCGCTGGCGAACTCGTCGATGTCGACGCGATAGGAGTCGCGGTACTTCTCGAGAATGTTCTCGGGCGCACCGTTCGCCGCCCCGGTGATCTCCGCGTATGCCGCCGCGACGTTCGGCTCCTCGAGCACGTCGAGTTCGCGGCCCTCGCTCCACGGCATGCCGGCGATGCGCTGGTAGGTCTGCTTGAACTCGGCGAGGACGCCCTTGGTGTCAAGGTCCCGCTCGAAGCGGGCGACATGCGGCTGCATGCCGTAGTAGCCGCGGCTGTTGTTGAAGACCTTGATGAAGACCTTGAGAATCGCGTCGGTCTTGTCACCGCCCTGGGCGTCGGCGACTTGGTCGATGTTAAAGAGCAGACTGCGGGCGGGGATGCCTTCGGCTTTCTTCAGCGAAGCCTTGAGGAAGCCGTCGCCGGTCTTGGACTTGAAGCTCTCGGAGACCTGGGCGCAGGGGAAGTCCTGACCGTCGACGTCGCCGAGCAGGTGCGCCAGCATCTTGAGCAGGTGCGACTTACCGGAGCCGAAGAAGCCCGAGATCCAGACGCCGTTCGCGTTCGTGTAGTTCGTGTACTCCTCGAGGAGGTTGGAGAGAGCCTTCTCCGCCTCGTTCGTGAGGACGTACTCCTCGACCTCCGTGCCGAGGTGGGTGGTGTCGTCGGCCTTGATCACCCCATCGATAGGACGTGTGACGTCCTTCTCGAAGATGTCATGGAGCTTCACGGTCAGGCCTCCCGATCCCGGATGTCGAATGCCCGGTAGTAGTTGTCGTCCGGGAGCTTGTTGAAGAGTTTGAGCGAGTAGCCGGAACTTCCCGACTGCTTGTACTCGCCGGGGAAGAACATAAGCATCGGCTTGTTCGTCACGACTGACTGCAGGTTGTTCAGCACGTTGTGCGAGCGGATATACGGAAACACCTCGCCGATGCCGGTGAGAAAGATGATGTCGTAGGGGGCCGCGTCGAGGCGTTGCTTGATCGCCGGGATCAGCTTCGAGCCGGGATCGAGCATGTTCTGAAGCGGCTTCAGGAAGGCATCCTTCCCCTGCTCCACCTCCAGCTTGAGGAGGCGGTCCCAGACGCCCCGCTCATGGAGCATGTCGACAGTGAGGTCATAGAGGTTGATCTCCAGGACCGTCACGCCGTGGTCGTTCTTGAGCTTGTTCTTGATCCGCTTCTTCGCCGCAGCGACCGCAAGGGAGTCCTCCGGGTCATAGGGGTAGATGAAGAACGGGACCTCGTTGCCGAGCCCTTCCATCTCGAGAAAGCGGCGGCTGCCGAGTACGGAAAGGAGGTGCTGCTCCTGCTCCTGCACCTGCACCTGCTGGATCGTCATGCGGCCTCCCTGGTGGCGAAGAGGCGGACATCGGTGGGGTCGCGCTTCGCGAGCTCGTCGCGGACTCGCACCGACAGGACAGTCGGGATGATGAGCCCCTCGGCTGTTACGAAGTTGGCCTCCCGCATCATCAGGAAGAGGGTCGTCCTCAGCTTCCGCAGGGTCGACTCCTCCAGGTCCGCGAGCTCGGGGTGCCACAGCGTCTTGCCTCGAACGAATGCCTCGAAATGCTCAGTAGTGAGGTCAGGCGCCATGAGCAGGAATCGCTCACGGAGCACCTCCTCAGCGAACTCGGCGATCAGCTCATAGCGGCGGCATGCGGCCACCCACATGAGCTGGGCGCGCTCGTCCGCGGTCGCGTCGGTAAGCAGGGTCAACTCGGCGTCGGTCAGCTCTTCGAGTCGCTGCACCAGCTCCCTGCCGAGTCGCTTGGCACTCGACGCAGTCCGCGCCTGGAGCAGGTTGTCGGCATCGAGCTCGGCGCGGACCTCGGTCCAGTCATCGAGCTCGAGATACAGCCGGGCGGCGACCGGGGCACCCTGCAGGTAGAGGCCGCCCACGCCGAAGGACAGCTTGTAGCGCTCCGAGGCGTCTGTCGTCGCCATCGCTACCCCCTCTCGTCGCATATGCGGTCTGCTCTCGGGAAAGTCGTCCAGTGTACGGTCGGCCACCGACATTGGTGACGCACCCGCCGCTGGTACCGGTGATCGGCCCCCCGGGGCGCTGGACGCGACCACAGATTCGAGGACTCGCCAGAGATCCCGGCCCATCCAGCCTACTGAGAGCGGAGGCCCAGGCTGGGCGCGTGTCGCCGGCGGTAGTCCTCGCAGTCAGCATCACGGCACCCATGACGCTGTCGCCGCCCAGGCGTACACTCGGGATCAGTAGGCGGAATCCCACTTGCCGTTCGAGCCGGCCACCACCACCGGGTGGATACCTTCAGGACCGACCCGCCGAAACCGACTGGTCATCGGATCTCTCGAATCATTCGTCGAAAGGTCCGCCATGTTCTCCTTCGCCATGCGAGCGGCGTCGGGCTACGCCGTCATCTCCCGCTGGTACCCGTCCAACCTCGCGATCGAGTGCCTTCGCGCCCGAAGCGGCCTGAAGTGGGGCGCGCCGATCGGAGCAGCGCTTGCCATCGCGTACTTCGCGCTCGCGACCTGGCTCTCCTGGCTCGTAGCCGACCAAGCCGCTCCCGGGTGGGTCGGCGTCTTCGCGTGCGTCGCTCTCGTGAGCGCCGTGAAGTTCGCCACCTTTGCGCCGCTGTCGCTCATCCTGCTGGCACGAGCGAAGCTCGTCGAGCGGAGATACCAGCGCCAGACCACCGCGTGACACGCCGTCGCCGCAAGCTGTGGCCCCGGTTCTTGTGCACACGTTTGTCCACGAGTTCTCCACCGAAATCACAACGGTGTAGTTCGTAGGGGTGGTACATCGCCGCGGAATGGGCCGTTTTCAGGCCTAGAAGGCCGTCTGGCGCGCGAAATCC
Organism: Microbacteriaceae bacterium; assembly: GCA_019638805.1. Taxonomy (GTDB): domain Bacteria; phylum Actinomycetota; class Actinomycetes; order Actinomycetales; family Microbacteriaceae; genus JBDSKH01. The sequence goes on from JAHBTA010000003.1 coordinate 21,586, forward strand.
CCAGGCTTGTCCACAGATGTCGAATCGGGGTCCTACGGCCGTGTCGGAGCCTCGATGTACGATGTGGGGTACCGACAAAAACGAGCCCCGATCGCCTGGCGAGCGGTGCTCGTCATATGGCAGATCGGGGCCCGGTTGACTTTGGTCGGTCACCCAAACCCTAACGGCCCTCCGGCCGTTCCGCGAGTTGGACATTCCGTCCCTCGCGGTGTATCTGCCTCCTCTTTCCCCCAACCCCCGAAGCCTTGAGGAGGCACCAATGGGTATCCAGATCAAGTTCGACGAGAAGACCCTGATGCGGGCCATCGAGAAGGACGTGAACGCGCACGTCGAGCAGATCGCGCGTGACCGCAACCGCGACTTCGACCGCCTGCTGGCGCAGTACGCCGGGCGATCGATCGACGAAATCAAGGCCGCCATCCGCACGATGGTCCGCCGCTGGGACGGCAGCAAGATCAGCGAGTCCGAGATCGCCGACTGGGCGCAGCTCACGCACGACGGCACGCGGATCGTGCTCAAGCCGGAGAAGGTGAAGCTCTGATGGCGCGGTTCAACGCCTCCCAGTTCCGGAGCCAGATGAACCGCATCCAGTCGCAGCTTCGCCAGGCGGAGAGCAAGGCGAAGCAGGCGGCCCGTGACTACAACCGCGCGGTGGACAACTACAACCGCGAGGCTCGCGCGCACAACGCCCGCGTCCGAGCGAACCGTGCTCGGCTGCAGCAAGCGCTCCGGCAGCTCCAGTCGCAACCGACCGTGACAACTCGATTCGTCACTCACCGGACCTCCGTGCAGTCGGTTCAGCAGTCGTTCATCCGCCTTGAGACGGCTGCCGACACCGGCACCTGGGCAGACAACCGCGACCTGCTCGACCTTGCCGAGGGCGAGGCTGCGGCGAGCGCCGAAACTCTCAACGCCCTGCTCACAGAGCGAGCCGACGAGATCGCGGAGGATGAGGCGCGACTCCGGGACACGACCATCACGAACGAACTGCTGGATCTCGGCGGCGACCTCGACTCCCGCTGGAGAGGAGCACTCTTCGCGCTGAGCCCGAGGAACCCCGACGCCGCGCGCCACTTCTGCACCAGCACCCGTGAGCTCCTGACCGACCTTGTCGATCACTGCGCAACCGACGCAGAGGTCCTCGTCGCAAACCCGAGCGCGCCGAGGACCGACCAGGGCAGTGTCAGCCGCCGAGCGCGGATCATGCACCGACTTGCCTTGCGCGGCGATGCCTCGATCGAGCTGGCCGAGTTCGTCGAAGTCGACGTCGACGAAGTGATCACGCTCATGAAGGAGGCGAGCGACGGCACCCACGGGCCGGTCGGCCGCCTGGACACCTTCGAGCTGAAAGTCTTCAAGGCCCGCGCCGAGGGCGTCATCAAGTTCCTGCACCGCGTCCTGCGCTGAAGGGCCTGGGGGTGCTGGCCCGCCTATCGCGGATCAGTCCGCGCTCTCCGCCTCTGCGAGGGCGTCCTCGATGCTCTCGGTCGTGGTCTGCGGCTCGCTCACGGGTACAGGAGCTCCGGTCGCCTGCGTCTTCAGCTTGTTCTTAATGCGCTCGACCAACAAGGCGCGCCGGGCGTCGAAGAAGGCGAGGAAGTCATCTGCGGTGTGCGGGAGTGGCGTCGGCAGTGAGTTCGCCTTGACGAAACCGGCGCGCTCGTCGTCACCGGGGTATCGCGACATGACCCAGGTGTCCGGTTCGGTGTCGGACTTGCCTATGTTGACCATGCCGGGGAGCAGTTCGAGGTTCGGCAATAGGTCGCGCTTGCCGACCAGCTCCTCGATGAGCAAGTCGTCAAACTTGCGGACGCCGTCATCCGACTTCACCGCCTTCAGCACCTTCGGGTCGAGCTGCGCCTGCGGGAAGACGTGGTCGACGTGATACTGCTGCTGGGTGTCGACGTGGTCGAACAAGGTCGCGAGCACGGCCCAGGTGCGCCCGCCACCGTAAGAGAGGCCGAGCACGTCGTCGATGAGCTCGTCAGTGACCGCGAGGGACTTGCCGCGCGCGGCCATCGCGTACTCGATCGCCGCGAGGGGGAAGCCGGCGGCGCCGTCTCGCTTGATGACGTCGCGGATGTCACGCAGGAGCGTGTCGAGGCCCGATCCCCACACCCCGCGGACGATCAGCGAGCGGAGCACCCATGAGCGCAGCGCGAACCGGTCCTTGCGGTCCTCGGCCTTGTCGGAGTGGCGGTACGCCTCGGTCAGCTTGCGGAAGTGGACGTAGTAGGCGACGGGAATCAGCACACTGTCCGCGGTGAGCAGTCCGCCGGAGAGCCCGAAGTCGCTGAGGAGCCCCGCTGCGAGCTTCAGCGATCCGCTGATCGCGTCCCAGTTCTGCTCGAGCAGCGCCATGTTGCCGGCGCCGAAGTTCTTGACCTTGAAGCCGACGTCGCCGATGTCGGAGAGCACGAGTCCCGACTTGAGCACTGTGTCCTGGGAGAAGTCGAACCCGTTGCCGAGCGCGTTCAGCGCGTCCACCAGCCCGTGCACCTCTGCGCGAGCGTCCTTGGTCTTCCACTGCGCTGTCGCGATCGACATGAGCAGGTCGGAGTACGAGAGCACGGTGCCACCGGAGTTCACACGGACGAAGATGTCGAGGACCCGCTCGATGTCCTGGTCGTCCTCCTCATAGAAGTGGAGGCTGGCGTTCTTGTGCACCGCCTCCCACAAGCGACCGAGCATCTCGACCGCGCGAGCGTCATTGCCGACGCCATACTTCGCGGGGAGCTGCATGATCTGGAACTGCTCGGCCGCATCGAAGATCTCCGCCACCGGGAACCAGACCTTCGTTGCGTCGCCCGCCGCATCGCGCAACTGGTCGTTGGTCAGGAAGCGCAGATCGTACTTGAGCCCGGCGTCGTTGTCCGGGGCCTCATCGAGGAGGTTCAGATACAGCTTCCGAACCGGGTAGGACGACGCCTTGTTGGACCAGGCGTTCTTCGTCTTGTAGGCGTAGGTGCCGCGGAGGCCGATGTTCAGCGAGGTGAGTCGCTGCTGTCCGTCGAGCACGGCGACCCGCGCCTGGTCGGTCGGGATGTCGATGACCGGATTGTGCTTCGCGTTGTAGCCGCTGTAGTCCTTCATGAAGCCGTAGAACTTGAACTTCACGAGGTTCTCCGGCTCGACCTTCCATGAAAGGAAGCTGCCGACCGGGTACCCGCGCATGATCGAGTCGAAGACCTTGACGACCTGCGACGCCTTCCACACGAACTCGCGCTGGATGGCAGGCAGCACGAGCTCGTTCTTCTGCACCAGCTTCAGGGTGGAGGCGATCGTCATCGGCTCTTTGTGGCCCATGCCGATCCACGCTAGCGGCTACCACCGACGCGCTCACGCGAAGGAGGGCGCCGACCCCCTGGTCGACACCCTCCGCTCGATGAGTTACTGCTCGTCGTCCGGTGGCCTCACCGCCTCGATGTCGTCGTCCTCCATCGGTCGACCGAGGAGCTCCTCGATCTGCTCGGCACTCAGCCAGTCCTCATCGCGGACCTCGCCGGCCGCGGCGCGGGCCATCGCGAGGCGCCGTCCGAAGAGCAGCATGCCGCCGAGCACGAGCAGGAAGGTCGCCGAGCCGAGCCCCACTGGGAGCAGCCAGTCCGGCGTGCCCGTGTAGGCGAGGGGCGGCGGGTTGTCCGTCGGCGGGATGGTCGGCGGCGGCGGGGTCGGCGTGTCCGTCGGGGTCGGAGTCGGCTCGGGCGTCGGCGTCTCGGTCGGCGTCGGGGTCGGCTCCGGGGTGGGGGGCGGAGTCGGTGAGGTCACGACCGTCACCTCACCCGGTGCGCCGAGGTAGCCGGCGGCGAGCACGCTGCCGTCGCTCGCGTACACCGTCTCGACCCAGTAGACCGACCCGGCGGTGTCGGCGGTGATCTCGAGCGAGGTGTAGTCGCCTTCGCCGTCGACCGGGATCGGCTCTGACTCGTAGAACGGGTCGCCGACCTCGCCTTCGCCCGGCTCCGTCTCGAACGGCCCGTAGGCCCGGAACACGAGCGTCGCGCCGACCGGAATCCACGACCCGCGCACCATCGCGGTGTCACTGAACGGCTGCCCGACCTCGACCGCCTCGGTCGCCGACGACGTCACGCGGACATCTGGAGTCGGCGCCGGCGGAGGCGGCGGGCCAGGAACGAAGAACCGTTCCAGGATGTCCGCCGGGGACGAGACGAACGGCTGCACCCGGTCGTCGCCGGCGAAGGAGCTGACGACGACGTAGTAGCCGGCCTCGGTCGGGCGGATCTCGTCCGCTGCCGTGTAGCCGACCTGGTAGGTGCCGTTCCGTGCCGGGGTGGTGATGGTCGTCAGCACCGGGGCGGTCGTCAGGTCGAGGTCGTCGGCGAGCTGGTCCTCCTCGAGCGGGCCGTAGACGGTGTGGACGATCTCGTCGATGTCGGCACCCCAGTAGCCGTCTCCCTCGAAGGTCGTATGGTCGGCGGGGAAGCCGGTCACCACGATCCGGTCGAAGGCGCGGCCGCCGGAGTGCACGTTGTACTCGCGGACCTCGCTGGTGATCGAGATCGGGTGGCGCACCGATGTCGACTCGACGGTGATGCCGAAGTCGTCGATCCAGTCCCCGGCGAGGTACGGCCGGTAGACGGCGGGCTGCTGTGCGACGCGGGCCTCCCACTTCCAGGTGACGAACCCGGCGTTCGGCACCGCGACCGTCGGGGATGTGTAGACGCCCGAGCCGGCCGCCGTGATCTGCACCGTGCCGAGCACGACCGCGGAGGACGGCACGCCCGCACCCTGCGTCGGCGGGAGTACCCCGGCGACCTGATAGGCGGTGCCGGTGAAGGTCACCGGGATCGACTCGCCGCCCTGGCCCTCCAGCCAGACGCCGTTCGACGACGACACCGTGAGCTGGTCGCTGATCGCATCGCCAGGGACGACGAGCCGCTCAGTCACGGCCGAGATCGCGAAGGGTTGGAACGGTGCGACGCTCGTCTCCGGCACCCGCGCATCGTCCGTCCACGGGTACACGCCCGGGTTCAGGTACGGTCGGGTGCCCGTCGCCTGGTCGCCGAGCGTCGCCCGCCAGACCCAGACGTAGAAGCCCGACTCCGCGACGACCGGTCCACCGACTTCCACCGTCACCCCGGTCGGGTCGCCCGCGACATTCGTCGTCATCGAAGCGGTGCCGACGACGACCGCATCGTCCGGGATCGGCTCGCCGTCGGCGACCGGGCCGGCGGTCTTGTAGATCGTCGCCTGGAAGGTCACCGGCAGCCAAGCGCCGCCGTCGGCGGTCTTTCCCCAACGAGCAGAGCCGTCGAAGAGGACCGGCGTGACGAAGTCGACGAGCCGGTCACCCTCGGTTACGAACTCCGACTCGACCGAGGTAGTCACCTTCGGGGCGAACCAGATGGTCGAGTCGATCGCCGCATCGAAGTGGTAGCTGCGGGTCTCGACATTCGTCGTCGTCGCGATCGTCGTCACGTTGTAGAGCGCGGTGCCCGCACCCCAGGAGAGGTTCTGCCGGCTCGCGTCGGTCTGGTTGTAGAGCACGGTGACGAGCGGAATCCACATCTGCGCCTGCGTGACCACCGTCGCGGTCGACTGGGTGACGATCTCCGTCGATGTCGTGCCCGTCACCGTGATTGGCGTCGGGCCAGCCTGGTCCGCCGTGATCGGGTAGACGTCGCCGGAGTGGATCGTCCCGGTGAGCGTCGCCGTGCCAGTCACATCCCAGGTCGCGTTCGTCAATGTCAGGGTGCCCGTCGACCCGCCCGCCTCGATGCCGTCGCCGATCGTCACCGTGAAGTGGTCGGTGTGCTCGATCTGGGCGAGCGTCACGTCGATCGCCATGTCGCCGGTCGAGGCGGTCGGGTCACCAGTGACGTAGACGGTCTTGTCCGCGCCTGCCGTGATCGTCATCGCCTCGGCCATGATCGCCACCGCCTTGTCGGCGACCTCGTTCAGCCGCCAGGTGGCGAACGGCCCCTGCCCGCTCAAGTACCCGATCTGCTGGGTGTTGTAGTAGACGGCGTCGCGGAAGTTCGATCCGGAGTAGCCGTGCATGTTCCAGCCCCACGGGTTGATGAGCTGCCAGATCACCTGCTGCGCCGCGGCCGCCGTGTTGACGTCGGCCGTGTTGCGGTAGGTCGTGGCGACGTAGTTCACCCGCGCCGTCTTGTCCGGCCCCCAGCCGAAGTTCGTCCACGCGCCTTCCTGGTAGTTGCCGTAGAGCGGCGAGTTCGACCCGGGATCGATGCAGAAGACCTTCGTCCCGCCGACACGGACGGTGCCGAGCCAGTAGTAGGTGTCGTCGCTGATGCCGCCGATGCCGGTGTCGAGGACCGCGGTTCCGCTCACCGCCTGAGCAGGCTCGGCGATGACGATGCTGCCGGTGAACGCCGCGGCCGCCGCAGCGATCGCCGCGATGAGCTTTGTGAGGCGCTGGCGCGGCTTGTTGCCGGGCCGGCTATCCGGCGGGGTGCCGCCCGGGTCGCCGTTGTCGGCGACGTGGTCGATGGTCTGCATGACCTCTCCTTGGATTCGGGAGAGGAGACACGGGCCCGTGTCCCCCCGACGGCAGGGCCGTCAGAGGGGTAGGTGCGAGGCGACCGCCACGCGCGACTTCTTGTAGTTCGATTGACGGGCTACAGGGTGCGGCCAGCGGCTCGCTCCGGGCCGCGTCGACCGGGAGCGTTCGGCAGTGCGATGGCCCGCGCGCGGAGCAGAGCCGCCTCCGCGCGGGCTCGGTCGATGCGCTGATTGGTGCCGTCCGGTTCTATGCCGATCGCCGCATCGCTGGTGACTCCCCAGCGATCGCGATACGCCGCCACGACGATCGCCTGGGCGCGCCAGCGGCCGCTCGCCAGCCCGCTCGGCATCGATCCGAGGTCACGGAGCCACAGCGCCTGTTCGGCCACTGCGGCGTCGACCAGCGCCGCGGCCCGCTGCTCGATCAACTCAGCACGCTCCGTGAGCGCGCGCTGCATCGCCTCATCGTCGATGCCATCCGCGACGGGAATGATGCCGGCGATGAGCATGGGCTCGTACCGGCGACGCGGGTCGGGTGACCTGTCGGCGAGGCGCTGGACGCGGTACCGGAGGACGGCCGCGACGTCCTCGGCGTCGTCCAAGGGCCGTTCGGCGACCGCCGTTCGGACGAGCTGCTCGACGTTGTGGTGGTTCGCCTCGGCGCGGCGCAGCTCTGCCGCGAGGGGACCGAATGCGTCGTCGGCCGCGATCTCCTCGACGAGTGCAGTGGCGAGCCCAGACCGACGGAGCATCCCGACCCAGCGGTCCTGCTGCGCCGCCTGCGCAATCGTGTCGTACTCGGCCGCGAGCTGCGCGATGCCGGTCCAGGTCGCCTGCTCCTCGCGGATCATCTCGTGGGCCGAGAGCTCGGCGCCCCGATGCGCGAGCACGCTTCGTAGGACTGCCGTCGCAGTCGTGGTGTCGGCGGGCTGCTGATGCTCCTCGAGTGCCGGCTGGTCGGTCGCGGCGTAGACGCGATTCGACTCTCGGCCGCGGGTCATCGCGACGTAGAGGGATTCCCGCGTCATGGCGGTCGATGTGACGACCGCGTGGGCCGTGTCGACGGTCATTCCCTGGGCTCGGTAGGCGGTGATCGCGTAGCCGAGGTGCCCTAAACGCACTCACCTGTGATCGTGCGCGTGTGCGCGGTTGTAGTTTACCGGTCGGTGAGAGTTCACTCGCGCGACCGACTGATCATCGCGGGCAGCGAGATCATGAATCGTTAGACCGTGGTCGTGTTTGGTGGGTTTTGAGTGGTGGCTGCTCAGGCATCGCGTTCCAGACTCCGGCCCACTGCTCTGGTGTCAGGTCTCGCGGCAACGCGCGTGTGTCGATGCCACTCTGCCTCAAGAGTTGCTTGGCTTGTCCAGGATCGAGGCGGCCCGCGTTCGCGATGATGCGCTCGAGGGTTCCGCCTCGACCGGTGAACACCGCGCGTACGAACTGTTCGTACCGGCTGCGCTGTGAACCGGGAACGAGAGGATGGTTGCGTCTACTGATCTGGATGATGCCCCCATCAACGCTGGGGCGTGGGCGAAAACCCCAGGAGGGAACCCGGCCGTGGAGGTCGAAGGTAAACCAGGGCGCAGTCTGCGCAGTCAGCATGGTGGAGCCACCGATCCCGCAGCGCTTGCGTGCGACCTCCCATTGAGTGAGGAGCACGGCCTCGGTCCAGGTGCCGCCCCGGAGAAGCCGTCGCAGAATCGGAGTGGTGAGGTGGAAAGGGATGTTCCCTACGATCACGGGATGGTCGAGAGGAACGGTGAGCGCGTCGGCGTGATTGATCGTCACGCCTGGCAGTGCGCTTTGGAGGCTTGCGATCCGATGCTCGTCGATGTCGATCGCAGTCACTGGCCTGCCGAGTTGCGCGAGAGGCCTCGTGAGTGCACCGGCTCCAGCGCCGAGTTCAAGGATCGGCCCCTTCGTCGCCGTAACGAGGGCTGTGATCTTGCTGATAGTGGGTGTGTGGGTGAGGAAGTTCTGGCCGAGTTCGTGTCGGCCGCCGTGGGATGAACGAGGCATGTTCGCGCTCCAAGAAAGAAGGATGGAGCGCCTCGGAAACAGGGCAGAGCACAGAGAAAAAATGGGTGCGCAAGATCGCCGTTCCGAGACGCGAATGGTCTCTCGGATGGACGACGCGCGAAGCGTTCAGCGAGGCGCGCCGTTAGGCGCGGCGGTCGCGGACAGCAAGCGTGTGCGTCGCAGCGAACACGCAAATCAAGTTACCCATGCCAAGCATCATACCCGACGCCAGGATAGGTCATGTGGACCACAGGAACTGCGTGACTGATCACAGGCCGCGCGCTGGTCCCTCGCGGCGCGGGTCATAGCGTTGGGGATCGTTCGCAAACGGACTATGCAGTTGCCTGGCCCGTTCCGTTGCCTGCTGCCGACCACGCTCCTGCTCGGCGCGCTTCGTCTCGATGAGCTTGGCGGCGACGTTCGTCGGGAGGCTGCGGAGTTCTGCACTCTCGACGCGAAGGAAGTCTGCGCGGGTGCGAGCATCGCGGGCATTGCGTCGAGGGTTGAGGGCGCGCATCCCGTACTGGTGAGCGCGGGCATTCTCAGCCCCGTACTCGCTTGCCAAGAGCGCCAGCCGTTCGTTGCGGTGACGGTCAACCGTTGTGGTTCGTTCGGTGCGCGCGGTTTCGACAGCTTGGTTGGCTTCGCTCACGCGGGGATCGGCTTCTGCTCGCCGCTCCGCGACCTGTGTAGCCCATTCGGGTAGTGCGCTGCGGGTTCGTGGCGGTTCGGCGTCCCACTCATCGCGAAGGTGTACTCGGATGGTTGCTGCTTGTTCGCTGGCGGCGCGGTGCTCGTCGCGGGCCTTACGCCGCCCGAATCGCCCGACAGTGGCGAGGCGTGTGCTCGCTGTCCTCTCTGCTTCTACTCTGGCAAGGTACGTCGCTCCGTCTTGTTCGGCTTGCTTGGTGAGGGGCGCGGCGACCTTGGCACGCACCCGCGCGGCCTCTTCCTCGGCCTGGCGAAGCGCGGCGGTGCTCTCGTCGCTCTCGGCCCGGTGCGCAGCGCGTTGGGCATCGAGCCGGTTGGCGGCCTGCTCCCATCGATCCGCATGCCGCTCAGCACGTTCGGCTTCCCTGTCGAGTCTGGCGAGTTCTTCGGTGACGCGCTGGATCGGGCCGTCCTTGACGATGCCACGCACGGCTTCGGCGGCTTGTGCGGTGGCGTGGTCGAGGCCCCGGTCTGCGGGATCGCGCTCCGTCGCTGCAACGAACTGCGCCCGAGCCTCCGCCATATCCTCGGCAACAACGTGCAGCCAGTTGTGCTCGCGGCCTCGGGTCATGCCAACGTAGACGCCTGCCGCGCTCGTCGCCTCAGTCAGCATCGTGTGGGAGGCGTTGACGGTTGCGCCCTGGACGCCGTACGCGGTTGCTGCGTAGGACAGGTGCGCGTGTTCACTCACGTACTCAGGCGGGAGGGCGACGGTGCGGGGGTTCCTGCGCCCGCTGCCGGTCTCGCGGGCGTACACGGTGCCATTACCAGCGACGTGCTGCACGATCCATTGCTGCCGGTTCGCCACGCCAAGCGCGGGGTCGTTCCTCCTCGTCTGGATCAGATCACCCCGACCGATAGGCAGCTCGTCGCTGCCGGTCGCCGTGATCGTGTCATCAACCTCGCCTCGCTCGACCCGCCCCATGCGGATGCGCTCGTTCAACGCCGCTGCCTTGTCGTTCGAGGCGACCGTGATCGCCTCACCCTCAGTAGCTTGCTCTGTGATGTGCTGCTGGGCTTGTTCCTCGTCCGCGTGCAGTATCACGAGGCCCATGGCAGTGAGCCGGTCGAACACCTCGCCGGGGTTCTCCCGGTCGCGCATCGTCAGCGTGAGTGTCGCGTACTCGGCGTCGGCGAACCGGTGCAGCTCGGTCATGTCGTATGTACGGCCCCTGATCTGTGCGGCCATGTCGAGTACCCCGCCCCGACCGACAGCGGGGAGTTGGGCACGGTCGCCGACAAGCGCGACGGTCGCTCCGGCTTCGGTGGTGATGGTGAGGAGGGCGTGGGCGGTGTCTTGGTCGAGCATCCCGGCCTCGTCCACGATTACCCGTTCACCCCGCGACAGCACAGCATCGTCGGGCGGGCCGGTGAAGGTGCGCCCGGTGTCGGGGTCAGCGTCGCCAGGGTGTAGGCGTGTCCATACGCCATCGGAGTTCCATCGCCATCCGTGCGCATGTACGAGCGCCGCAACGCTCGTTGCGGGGATGCCGAGTTCTTCGTGCGCGACCTGCGCCGCGCGCAGCGTCGGTGCAACCACCCGTGACGCCCTGCTGTGCTGGGCGGCGACGTCGATGGCGGTGCGCAGCATCGTCGTCTTCCCGCTGCCCGCAGCACCCTCCACGATCACCAACGGGTCAGATGATGCAACCGCAGCAGCAGCGACCGCCTGCCCTTTGTTCAGCCCCGCTACTTGTGCGGCGTCGGTCATGTCCGGGTGCTTCGATTCTTGCTCTGGGGTGGTGGCGGCGAAGCGGTCGCGGAGCGCGGTTTCGGCGGCGATCACGGTGAGGCTGGTCAGGTGCGCGACATGTTCCGGCGTCGCCGCACCCGGTGGCAGGACGGAGAAGCAATCCGAGACCGCAAGGTCGGTCGCTATCTTGATGAACTCGCGCAGCTCGGCAGGTGTTGCTTGCACTCCGTGTTCGGTGGTGATGCGGGTGACGTGCTCCTGCATGCTGTGTTTCGTCCATGCTGATGATGCGGCGGCGCAGCGATCCAGTGCCCGTGATGCAACCTCCTGCACCGCAAGTTCATCCAACTGCACCGGGCGCTGCACGGTGCTGCGTCGAGGTGCAGCGGGGTCGTATCCGGCGTCGCGGAGTTCCTGCACCCACCACTGCTCGTTCTTCAAATCAGTCGGCTTCTTCCCTGGCCGCTTGTGTGTCCAGGCGATGCCCTGCAACTTCGCGGTCATGATCGGGCCGAGAGCTTCGCCGGGGTGCTCTGTTTCCCATTCGGCTTCGAGCCGGACGAGGTTGCGTCTGATCTGCGCAGACCGCTTCGACATCACCCCATTGAATGGCTGCAACTCAACTACCTCGCCGGAGACGGGATCGAGGGTCAGGCCATGCTCTGCGAGGGTTTGCGCGAGGTGTGGGTGCGCGGCGATGACCGCGGTTCCGAGGGCGCGGATCGCGCCTTGCTGCTTGAACAACGCCGCCGTATCCAGTGCCCGCCACTTCCCAGCCGCAAACACCCGAGTGCCGATCTGCATGTGAATATGCCGGTGCGGATCACCAGCCCGCGAGGTCTTGTGGCGGATGCCGACGACCTGCATCTGCTCGATAGGCAGCACTTCCCGCGCGTCACGCGGCCCGACCCTGATGACGGAGTGTTGGCCGAGCCAGCGGCGAATCTCTCCAAGTGCATCCTGCTGCGCTTGGTCGAGGGCGCTAGATACTTCGGGGTGGAGGGCGGCGGCGACCGACAGGCTCTTGGGTGCGTTAATCGTCATCTCCGCGAACAACGGCGAACCCTTCGACCCCTCACCCGGATTACGTGGCGTGCCCATCGACTCACCCGTGACGGGATCGTGCCAGTCCACCCACCCCTCGTACTCGACCGCCGACAGTGACATTGCGGCGGTGACCTCGCCGCTAGCATCGAGCACCGTGTACTCCGACAAGGCGTTGTCCGCGCCCAGGTAATACTCGTCGGCGCGGGAGCGGTCGGCCTCGACATAGCGGCGCGCGGCAGCACCTGTGCCGCGGAACAGGATCACCCCGCCCTTCATCCTGGCCTCCCTCATGAGTCGTCTCATGAAGGAGGTGCGCACGCCCCACCCGCGGTGGCATACGTGCATATTCCTGTCTGAGGGCTCGGTTGGTCATCGTCGGAGCGAAGAGGTGTTACTTGGCGCTGAGCGTGTGCAGGTGCAGGTGGTGGAGATGTGGCGTGGCGACAACTGTGATCAGAAGCGTGGACGTAGAGCTTGACTCTGCCGTAACGTCAACTGAAATGGTTGAAGACATGACAAAGAAAACAGGACCGGAAATCGACCGGTCAATCTACCCAATGCCCATGTTCGTCAACCTCGTCTCCCAAGACTTGACGGCCACGGAAAGCCTGTACGCCGCTGCGGGTTTCGTGACGCTTGCGACCATCCCAGGCCCAGGAGGCGCTCCCTCGCTCGTGCATCTACGGCGCGAGAAGTACCAGGACATCCTCGTCACCCCAGGCACCTCGGTCTCCGGATCGACGACGGCGTCGTTCGCAGCCGGGGACGTGGACCTCGCTGAAGTCGCGGAGCAGTTGCGTGCTGCGGGTGCTGACGTGAGCGGACCCTATGACACCCCATGGTTCTCGACAGACGTCACGTTTACCGATGCAGACAGCAACAGGATCATCCTGACCGCGCCTAGAGTCGCTGACCAGGCGCAAGCGCAGGAGTGGGTTGGCAGCAATATCGTCGGTGACTTCGAGATTCCGACCGCATCTTCGTCCGACGCAGGCCGACCGTAACCACCGGAGGACGACATGCAGGAGTGGGCGATCAGAGATGTTGCGCGTGCGACCGGGCTGACCAGTCGAACGCTTCGCCACTACGAGCAGATCGGGCTTCTGCATCCATCACGGGTTGCGAGCAACGGCTACAGATTCTATGGCGAGGCAGAGCTTTCCCGGCTGTACAGAATTCTCTCCCTGCGCGCACTGGAACTGCCCCTGGCAACTATTCAGATCGCACTCGATGATGACGAGTCTCTCGAGGAAGCGATCCAGTCGCATCTCTCGCTCTTGGAGGAGCGGCGAGATCGCACAATTCAGCAGATCACCGTGGTGCAGCAAACCCTGCACGCGGTACAGAAAGGCCAAGACATGACCATCAATGAAGTATTCGCTGGCGTTGACCAGTCTCAGTACGAGGGCGAGGTAAGGCAGCGTTGGGGGGACGATGCCTGGGAGCGCAGCGCGAAGCGGCGCGAGGGCATGAACGAAGCCCAGCGAAACGCAGACGACGCGAAGAGCCTCGACGTAAACGCTGCGCTGCGCAGCGCAGCGGAATCGGGCATCGCCACGGACTCCGACTCCTTCCAGGCGCTAGTTGCCGATCACTACGCCTGGGTCACGGACTACTGGGGCGGACGGAAACCCGACCGTGACGCCTACATCGGGTTGTCCGAGCTGTACGTCATGGACGTTCGTTTCGCCGCCACTTACGGTGGTCAAGCAAACGCCGAGATCATCCGTGCAGCAATGCGAACCTGGATCGAAGCAAACCTCGCCTGAGATACCTACGCAACAACTCCCTACCGAACGCGTCACGAAATACGAAGACCGCCCATGCCCGCCGCCGATCACGGCCGCGACCGAGGCATAGCTCGTTTCGTCGGCTAGGTGATGGCCGTACGGCAATCGCGGCCATCACCCGGGCTGTAGAAGCCTCCTTACTCCATGCCGTTGAAGCTGACGAGCTAATCGCCGCAAGACTTGTCGCGCCCACGACGGCGATGCTCGTGGGCTGGCCGGAGAGTGACTAACGTCGCGACGTTCGCCCGCGCGTGAACAGACAAGACAGCGGAGCAGAGTCCGGCCCCGCACAAAACCGCGCTTGGACGCCCAGGCTTCATCGAGCCGATTCCCACGCCTCGAGACAGCCACCGCCCGCCACTGCGGATCACTCGTGATGGGCCCGTCGATGGCGCACCCAGCCGCGTGCGCTCTGACGCTTTGGTTTGGGTTCCGGTGACGCACCTCCCTTCTGGGAGGCGTCACCGTGGACGAACACACCTCACCCGCTATCAACGTTGGTGCGGGAACGACTGGCTCGGCCAGCAGCAGTTTCGAGAGCCCAGAAGGTCTACGCTCCCTACTCATCCGGCTACACGACGCCGGGCCGGGCGCATGGCGAGGTGACCGTGAAGCAGCCGAACTCATGCGCTACACCGCTATCAAGTACCGGCCACTCGCTCGTAGGCACGGGGTGGACGCCTGGGCGGTCGCCTCCGCCGCGTTCGAGGTGATGCTCGCCCCCTCGACACGTAACGCGGGCAACCCGTGGGCTGTCGTGACTCGTGCTGTGCAGATCACCTGTCACGCTGAGGCTCGTGCCGCCGGGATGCTGACTTCTGCCAGCAAGGTGCGCCATACGTCTCGGATCGTCGGGTTTCATGATGCTGTGCGGTTCGCCGAGCGGGAGCGCTTGGCCGACTACCACCCCGCGTTCACGCACCACGATGACGGCGACGCGGACGAGAACGAGTATGAGACACGGGTGGTCACTCTGCTGTCTGCCACGGTCGCGCTATTCGAGTCCGCGGGATGGGATGCTGCGATGGTCGTCGAGTGCGTGGAGCATGTGGCCTATCGGCTTGCCGATTTCTCCTCTCGGCAGCGTGGGGTCGAGGTACTGCGCCGTGACCGCGCGATCCCGACGCTGCTCGGCATACCGCACCGCTCGTGGTCTGCGCTGTTGCGGATCGTTCTCGGGCATCCCGACCCGAAGCACGCGGGCACGCCGATAGGTGATGGTGTGTTGCTGCGATTGCTGAACGGTGAAACGCTCGACGCTCTGCGCTGCGACGAGGTTCTGATGAAGATGATCCGTGCCGTCAACCCCGATCAGCGCACCGCGCCTTGATTTGGGGATGAGCTTCCGCACCTAACGGTATGAGCACCCGCACCGTTACCCCCGCCACGTCCACCGCCCCGGTTCTTCCTGCCCCCTCGTCTGCTTCGACGCTCGGCGCTCAGCTTGCCGCTGCCTCACGGCGCGCGCAGGGCTTCACCACCGTCGTGGATGATCCTGCGGTGCTGACTCGGCTGCGCGGACTCTGTGCCGCTCCGCGCCCGATGCGCGCGCCCGTCGCCGAGAAACGCGAAGGCCCCGCCCCCTGACGTGCTTTCGTAGTCAGGAACGCGGGCCGGTCACGAATCGTCGGGGTTATGCGCGCCAGACGAATTCGACGCGGCGTGCGAGCACCGCTGCGCGGTGCGCATCACGGCGCACATGGAACGCCTCGGTGCTCTCGTTACGGCGCTTGGGCACGGCGGTCATCATGTCTGCGGGATGAGCGTGTACCAGTACCGCTTGCAGAATCAGGCTCGCCGCCTGGTACTGCCACATCGGGGTACGCCCTTCCCACTCAGCAGCGACCGTCGTAACATCGATGTTCAGCCCGGCGGGTTGTTCGGGCATTGTTGCGGTGTATTCGCGGCGGGTCGCCTCGATCCGCTCCGCGATCCTCGCGCGTTGCCGCACCCACATCGCCTTATCGATCAGCCCGTCATAGTAGTCATCATCCAGCCGCGCCAAGCGTTCCCGATCCTTGTCGAGCGTCGCTGCGAGCCCGACACGTGCCGCAAGGTCGCTGCCGGAGATTCGGTGTTTCGTGGGGTGGAGGGTGATCTGCTCGAACGTCGCGAGCACTGCCTCTTCGACGAGCCTTTCGATTTCGGCAGAGCGGATCGAACGGGTACACCCGCCCGGGGTCGGCTGTAAGCACTGGTACACGCCGCCCCTATGGATCATCGACGTGCCACACAGGGAGCAGCGGATCAACCCGGAGAACGGGTACATCCGCACTGCGGCACCGCTGCCGGGTTGGTGGAAGTTCCGGGCCTTCTTCCTCGCGTCGAGCACATCGGAGACTCGCTGCCAGGTGTCCTCGTCCACAATCGCGGGCCATGCCGCCTTCATTTGCATTTTTGAGGTCTTCGCGCGGCTCCCGTCCGGCATGACGGGTCGGTACTCGCGTACGCCTTTGTTGGAGGGGTTGTAGAGCACTATCTTGAGTGTCCGATCTGACCAGGCGCATCCGTGGGTGGTGAGGATGCCGCGCGCGTTCCAATCCTTCCGAATGCGATACAGAGAGTCACCGGCGAGCACCCGCTGGTACATCTCGACCACCAACGGCCCGGTCACCGGATCGATCACGAGCGCGCCTGCCTCTGCCCGGTATCCGAATGGCACCCGTCCGCCGTGCCAGGCACCCTCGATGGCCTGCTGCTTCGCCGCCCGAGCCACGCGGCGGGCAGTGTCAGCGGATGACTTGTTCGCCATCGCCACCAGCACCCTGGCCATCGCCACATCAGAATCCGTATCCAACCGCAGCGAACCGGTGACAGAGCGGACGGCGAACTCGCCCAACACCTTCGCGTCGATGAGGTCTTCCATGTCACGCGGGTCGCGCACCGCGCGATCCAAGTCGTAAGCAATCATCACCTGCGCCTGACTGTCGGTGAGGTGTTTCAGCATGGCGCGGAACTGCGGGCGGATCACCCGCCGTACACGCTCGCCAGATGGGAGCGTGATCGTGCGCTGTTTGAACGCCGACGTGTCATTCTCACGAAACACCGCTGCGACTTCCCAACCGTGGGCGGCGGCGTAGGCGCGGCAGTCCGCCTCCTGCCGGTCAACGCCGCGCGCGGTGCCCTCGGGGTCGTCACTGATGCGGACGTACACCACCGCCCGCAACGGCTCCGTGGTCTGTTCCTGCTGATCGTCGTGGCCCATGTTCCGGCCCCACCTTCCTACTTGTGTGAGAGGTAGGTGCGTTTACAGAACCTCGGCTAGGCGAGCTCGAGCTGCTCGGCGACGTAGTTCGCCTGCAGCCGGACCGAGCCTCGCTCGGCGCCGATCGGGCGGACGTCGACGCTGCCGTCGGCATGCGTGCCGACGACGGTCCAGAGGTCGCCGTTCTTCACCCAGGACTTGCCGTACCGGACGCGCCGGTCGTTCCGACGAGTGACGACGAGATCCCCGGGGCTCGCTTCGGACCCGTCATGGAGGCGGACCGTGGTGCTGTCATCGACGAGACCGGCCTCGATGCGGTCGAGGCGGGCACGGACGTTCAGTGCAATGACCGACTCGTTCGTCTCGGCGATCATCAGGCTGGTCTTCCGGTGTGCGGTGTCGTCGAGCCATCCGGTGTAGGCCGCGTCGAGCATGGGGTCGTGCTCGCCGCCGACGATGCGACCGTGAAGGTCGTACTCTTCGAAGACGTCGCTGTCTCCGATGCGAAGGCGAAGGCTCGCGTGCCGCTCCCACTCCTCACGGAATCGCCAGATCTCGGTGAGTTCCGGTCGGTCCTCGATGCTGTCGGCGATGAATCCGAAGACGCCGGAGGCATCGACGGCGCCGTGCTGCTGGCGGTCACCGACGAGCAGCATCTTCGCTCCGACCGCAGCGGCGTGCTGGGTGAGCCGGTCGAGGAGGAAGGTCCCCGACAGGCTCGCCTCGTCCACGATGACGAGCTGGCCGGCGATGAAGTCCCAACGTCCGAGGCCGTGTTCGGTGGCCCACTTCGTCGTGTTCTCGGTCGGGATGCCGAGCTCGTCGGCGAGCACCTGGGCGGCAGCGGCCGTCGGGGCAAGTCCGATCACACTGCCCTTGCCGTGCTCGAGCTCCCATGCGGCGCGGAGGGCACTCAACGTGCTGGTCTTCCCGGAGCCGGCGGGGCCGACCAGGACGTCGACCACTCGCCCCGAGACGGCGAGCTGCTCGAGGGCATGCCGCTGGTCCTGCGCGAGCACGATGCCATCTCTCGCCCTCTGCGCCGCGCGGCCGACGTATTCCAATCCGACCGTAGGCCCGCTAGTGTCCATCGCGAGCGCGAGGATGCCTGCCTCGGCGTCGAGATTCTGCTGCGAGGTGTAGAGCGCGCCGTGCTTCATGCGGAACTCGCTGCTGCCGTCCGCGCGACGGAACTCTGCGGGCACGAACGCGATCTCACCTGGGGTGATCGTCACGGAGGCGCGTTCGGCCGCGTCGACGACGACGGCCATCACGGCCTCGCGGTCCGCGGTCGACCAGAACCTCTGGTCGATCAACTGCCGGGCCGCTTCCGCATACAGGTTCCAGCGCCGCCACGTCGAACGCTTGTCCCCCACGGACTGAGCAACCGAGCGACCGAGCGCCTCGAGGTAGTCGACGGCGAAGTCGTCCGCCCGGAGAAGTGCGTGACGTCTGGTTTCTCGGAGCAGCTCGTTCGCCCATGCGGTCGCATCCGTGCCGAGCACGCGCGCCGCTCGCGAGCGCCACTGCTCGGTGAGCTCGGCCAGCGAGTGCAGCGTCTTGTCTGGGCGGGTCGAGAGCGTGGCCTTCTGCCGCAGTCGGATCAGGCGCCGCGCTGACGGCGCGTGGCCGTGGTGCTCGTCGCGCCACTGGGCGACGAGCCGCTCGAACTCTGCCTGGATCTCGTGGGAGCGGCTCGAGAACTCGGCGATGAGCGTCTCCGGCACGGCCTCGAGCTCGAAGCCGGTGTTCCGTCCAGCACCGCGGGTGCGGTGCTCCCAGCCGAGTCCGAGGCTGCGGGTGATGTGGTCCGCGAGCACACCGTTGTAGTGCTCGGACAGCGCGACGACGGCGGCGTGGATCGGCCGGCTGTCGAGGGTCCGCCATTTCGCCGGATCGGCCGCGCTGCGAACCCGGTTGGCGATGACGAGGTGGGTGTGGAGCTGGGGATCGGCGGCGCGCGAGTCGTAGTGGTCGTAGCCGGTCGCGACGACACCGGCGACGTCGACCTGCCGTACCGAGCCGCTCCCGCCATCTGCTCCGACTCGGGTCGCGGCGACATCCCGCTCGAGGAGCTCGAGCACCTCGCGCATCGCGGCGTGGTGCGCTCGGGCGATGATGCCCTGGGTCCCGGCATCGGCGACCGCCCAGATCGCTGAGACCGACTTCGGGACGGAGAAGGTGTGGTCGAAGCCGGCCACGGCGTTCTGCGACCGCTTTGCCGCGGCCGCGTCCGAGATGTCCGTCACCGCGTCCGACTTGTCCATGAGCCGCAAGGCACCGGGCAGCTTCGGCGCCTTCGCACGCACCGCAGTCGTCGGTGTCGCGTAGTTCGCGAACCTGCGGCCGAGCGGCTGCGCCGTCAGCGGGTCGCAGGCATGCCCGAGCAGCAGGCGGAGCTGATGCTCGAGCACGGGGTCGCCCGCTTTGAGGCTGCCGTCGCCAAATGCGCCGAGGTCCTTGCCGTACCAGCGGCCGGGCGGCGTGCCCTTCTCCCGGTAGTAGCGGATCAGCGCGTCGCTCGCGTCCCGCACGCCTTCGCCGACGACGACGGAGCTGAGGAGGTACTTGACGCCTTCGCCTGCGGAGAGGATGTGCATCGACATGGTCATGCCGAGCAGGTGCCGCGACACGACGCCGTTTCTGACCTGATCGGCGCTCGTTTCGGACAAGACTGAAGCATGAGGGAATCACTGGGGACCTCTCTGTCCAACCTTGTGCCGGGTGCATCGCTGATGCATCCGGCTTCGTATTTCGGGGCCCGGGTCACCTCCGGCGTCTCGTCCTACGACCTTGAGCGACTCAAGGTCGTCCTCATCCAGTCGGGTCGCGCGGAGCTGCTCGGCGACTTCGGCATCGTCTCGGTCGGCGCTGGCGACCTGGTCCTGATCCCGCCACGCGTCGAGTACGGGGGCATCATCACCGAGCCCGGCAGTCTGATCGGCGGAGCCTTCGATCTGATGTTCGTGCTCGACCAGATCAAGCTCGCGCTGCACGACACGTCGCCAGGTCGTCGGCAGGCGTTGGCGCACTTCCGGACCATCACGCCCACGGTGCGCCGGTTGCGACCGAACCACGCTTCGTGGCGTGAGCTCGAGCGCGTCGTGTCTGGCTTGCTGCGAAGCGCGCCCGAAATGCACATGGCCGATCATGTCGTCGGAGCGACGCAGTTTCTCTGGAAGGTGGGCGCGCTGGTCGACCCATTGGTTGCGCAGGGCAATGTGTTGCGCGATTTCGCCATCCGTCGACCGATCAGCATCGAGATGCGGAAGGCAGTCGACCTGTTGCAGCACGACCTGGCGCATCCGTGGACCGTTGCCGAGCTCGCCGCAGCGGTGTTCACGTCGCCGAGCAAGTTGCACCGAGACTTCAAGAGCGCCTTGGGCATGGGACCGAAGGAGTACCACGTCATCCTTCGGGCCGCGCGGTACGAGCTGCTCGCGACGATGACCGACCTCGACTTCGCGCAGGTGTCCGCGATGGTGGGCTGGCTCTCCCCCGACCATGCGCGGCGGACGTTCCGAACGATCTACGGATCGAGCCCCCGAGACCATCGCGCACGGGCTCGCGCGGATCAGGTCGAGCCACAACTGCCAGATGTGTGGACGCCACGGGAGGGCGTCGGCTGAGAAGGTGCTGACCCCGTCGGACGAGTCCGGCGGGGTCAGCGGTGGAGTGGATCGGATCAGATCGCGATGCCGGAGCGCTCGGCGGCATCGGACCGGCTGGCGAGGTTCCTGGAGCGGACCTGGTCGATGCGGGGCACGCTGCCGATGCCACCGATCGGCGACGGTCCGTCAGACGTGCCCCCGTCGATCAGCTGGCGGATATCCGTTGCGCTGGTGACGAGCTGTGCAACACCATCGGCGATGAGCAGGTGCGTGCCTGCCGAGTTCGCCGGCGTCACCGGACCAGGGAACGCCGCAACCTCTCGACCGAGGCGAGCCGCGTTCGCCGCGACGTGCAACGACCCTGAGCGGGAGCCGGCCTCGACGACGACGGTTGCACCGGACGCGGCGGCGAGCAGTCGGTTGCGCTGCATGAGGCGCCACTTCGTCGGCGTCATGCCGGGCGGGACCTCGCTCGCAACCGCGCCGTTCTCCGCGATCCGGTCGACGAGCTCCTGGTGGCCCGCCGGGTACGGTCGGTCCAGTCCGCCCGCGAGGAACGCTACTGGGCAGTCTCCCGCTGCCAGCGCCGAGCGCATCGCCGCCCCCTCGATGCCGTAGGCGGCTCCGGAGACGATCGTGAAGCCTTCGGCGGTGAGCCCCTGGACGGTCTCCTGGGTGACGAACTCGCCGTAGCCAGTAGCGGCCCTCGACCCGACCAGCGTGACGATGGAGCTGGTGTCGCGTCCGAGCGGCGAGAGATCGCCCTTCACATAGAGGGCGACGGGCGGATTGGAGAGGTCGTCGAGCTGCGTCGGCCAATCCGGGTCGCCGGGGATGACGATCTTCATGCCGTGGCGGAGCGCCGCCTTCATCACCCCGCTCGGAGTGCGCGTCTGGAGCCGTGCCGAGACGCGGTCCTGCCAGTCGATGACGGCGTCGTGGTCGATGCTCCTCAAGTCCGGCGGGCGGCTGGCGGTGATCGACTCGATGGTCTCTGCGGTGCCGTAGCGGGCGATCATCTGGGTGGTGATCTCGTCGCCGGGTTCGCTGGCGTAGGACAGCGTGACCCGGCGGACGCGCTCGGCGTCGTGCGTGGTGTTCATGGGTTACCTCCTTGGCGGTAGTCCGGCACCGTGCCGGACACACGACAGGTGCCGCCCGGCTTGCGCTGGGCGGCACCTGCGTGGGAGGCCGTGAGGGTCAGGCGGCGAGGTCGTCCTCGTCGACCGCGTCCGAGAACTCGTCCTCGTCCGCCTCGGTCTCCTGCGGCTCAGCGTCCTCGTCCGTGTCGGGAGTCACGGGGTCGAGGTCGGCGGTGGGGGTGGCCACCTGCTCGCTGAGCACGATCTGCTCGACGTCGCTGAGGGTGTAGCCCCAGGCGGCGAGCGCGGTGAAGTAGGCGCGTGCGTCCTTCGACGGCTGACGCCAGGTGTGCTTGCCGGTCGCGGCCTCATGGGCCGCCAGGGCGAGCGCGGTCAGGACGTGGCCGACCCGACCGGGCTGGTGCTCGATCAGGGCGACCAGGGAGTCCGGGCCTCCCCAGGAGAAGTCGCCGATACCGAGCAGGGTCCGGGCGAGCCGGTGCCGGTCGGTGACCTCCTTGGAGAACTGCCCGCCGCCGGTCGCCGCGGTGCGGGCGGCGAAGGCGAGCGCGTCCTTCGGGAGCGTCTTGCGGGACAGGAGCGTCGCCAGCCACGCGCGGCGGACCTTCTCGGCGGAGTCCCACGCCTTGTTGTTGGCGATCAGCTCCTTCCGCTCGGCTTTCTGCTCGTCGGTCCACGGGGTGTTCGCGGTGCCGTCCGCCTTGCGCTTCTTCAGCCCCCACTTCTTCCAGTCGGTGACGAAGTGGCCGACCTCGATGCCGCGCCAGGACTCCCGGACGGCGAAGCGGTGCCCGTCGCCGCTGAGGTAGTTGGCCTCGGTGATGGCGGTGCCGTCGGTCTTGGTGAGGTCGGCGAACGGGCGGGTGTCCTTGTCGTCGTAGGACGGCCACGCGATCTGGTGGTAGCCCTGCTCGGTGAGGCGCTTGACGGTCGCCTCGGCCTCCGCCTTCGCGTCCTTGCGGTCGCGCTGGCGCTGGGCCTCGTGGGCGAAGTCGCCGTCGCCGTACTCGGCGGCACGCCGGAGCGCCTTCACCGCGTCCGGGTCGCCCTCGAACTCGGCGATCACGAGCGCCTGCTCGAAGGTGACCTCGAACTTGGCGACCGCGGCCTTCGCCGCCTCGTTGGCCGCGACCGCGACCGCGGCCTTCACCCGGGCCGGCTTGACCGCCAACTCCTTGGCGATCATGGTCGGAGTGAGTCCTTCCAGCGTGAGCTGGTGCAGGGCGGCGGCCTCCTCGGTCTCCGTCAGCCCCGAACGCTGCTCGTTGGCGATCATCTGCTGGATGATGCGGAGCCGAGCCTCGTCCCTGGCCGGGACGAGATACGCCGGGATGGCGGTGCGGCCCGCCTGGACGGCGGCGAGCACGCGGCGCTGGCCGTCGCGAACGACGATGGTGCCGTCGTCCTCCTGGTAGGCGAGGACCGGGATGAGGACGCCGTGGCGCTTGATCGTACGGACGAACGCCGCGTCCAGGGCGACCTGGGTGCGGACGTTCGCCTCGATCTTCACGGTGGCGGGGTCGACCTGGACGACGGCGATGCCGTCGAGCGCGTCAGCGGGGGTGTCCTCGTCGGTGTCCAGGGCCTCCACGTCGTCGACCTCGGGGGTCGGCTCATCGATGGCCTCGGGCTGAATGGTGTCGATGGTGGTCATTGCTGTCTCCTTTTTTTCGTTGGGTTGGGTGTTGCGGGTCCGGCGGGCGGCTCGGCCGGGAGCCGCCCGCCGGGGTCTCATGCGGCGACGGCCTCGGACGGCGCGTCGGCGGACTCGGTGTCGGGGGCGGGCGCGTCGTCCTCGACGGGGACGGCCTGCTCGCGCTGGCGGGTGAATCGGCTGATGCCCCAGCCGAGGTCGTGGCCGATGGCCTCCGCCTCGACCTCGACGACGCGGCCCGACTTCTCGCCAGCGGACCAGTCGCGGATGCGGACCCGCCCGCTGACGATGACGCGCTCGCCCTTGTTCAGCGACGCGGCGGCATTGATCGCCAAGGCGCGGAAGGCGACGACGGTGTACCAGTTGGTCTCGCCGTCGACCCACGCCTGGGCCTGGCGGCTGTAGTACCGCTGGGTCGACGCGAACCGGAACGACGTGATCGCCATGCCCTCGGCGGTGACGATGTGCTTCGGGTCCGTGGCGACGGTCCCGGTGATGGTGATGTGGTCAGACATTTCTGCTTCCTCTCAGGAATCGGATACGGTCAGGGCTTGGGCTTCGGAACCGTGAACCCCTCACCCCCTGTGCCTTTCGGCACCCGCCGAACCTTCCCGGAGGGGACGGCTGTCAAGGGACCGTGGAATACCGGACCGTGCGACGAAGGAGCGCGGGAGGATATGCCGCGAAAGCCCTTGACGGCCGGCACCGCAGGGATACGATCGACGGCCGAAATGGCGCCCCGCCCCTGACAAATTCGCACGCCCCGTAGCCGGCCAAGCTGCACGTTGTTTGCCCGCATCGTGGCGGCACACCAGGCGTGATCAGCCAGAAACCATGCGTGGACTGTCAGCTTCGGCCGCTTCGCGGCGCGCCTGCGAGATCCCGGGTTAGGCAAGTCAGGCGGCCCGGCGCCGACCGGGCGAACCCCCAGCACCTCGATGACGAGGACCGCGTCGGACTCCCCGCCGCGGCAGGCGAAAGGGGAACCGCGTGCCAAGGGACTACAACCCAGAGGACGCAGCGGCCGCGCGCCAGGAGAAGCTCGACGAGCTCCAGGCGCGCATCGAGTCGGCGGTCGAGGATCTCGTCACCGGCGACGACTGGATCAAGGCGATCGCGTTCGCCGCGAAGTTCCGGTCGCGGTCGTTCCTCAACACGATGGCGATCTGGGTGCAGCACCAGGACGCCTACGAGAAGGGGCTCGTGCCGAGCCCGGAGCCGACCTACGTCGCAGGCTTCAAGCAGTGGCAGTCGCTCGGCCGCTTCGTGCAGAAGGGACAGCCCGGGTACGCGATCCTCGCGCCGGTGACCGCGACCTTTGTCTCGGACAACCCGGGATCCGGCGAATGGCGTCGACTCGAGCGCGGCGAGGCCCCGAAGCCCGGTGAGGTCCTGAGCAGGCGGCTCGTCGGAGTGAAGCCCGCGTATGTGTGGGACGCCTCGCAGACCGGTGGCGACGGCGCCGTGCCGATCCGACCAACCCCGACGCTCCTCGAAGGCGAAGCTCCCGCTGGCCTCTGGGATGGGATCGCTGCACGGCTGTCCGCGCTGGGCTACGCGCTCGAAGACGTGGCGAATGCTGCCGAGATCAACGGGGCGAACGGGCAGACCAACTACGCCACGAAGCTCGTGTCCGTCCGACTCGACATGGACGACGCGGCACGAGTGAAGACGCTGGCTCATGAACTCGGGCATGTCCTGCTCACCGCGCCCGACAACCCCGACGCAAGCCGCCATCGCGGGATCAGCGAGGTCGAGGCCGAGTCCTTCGCCGCGATGATGTGCGCCTGCTACGGCATGGACTCGACCGGCTACACGGTCCCGTATGTGGCCGGATGGGCCGAGACCGTGAAGGACAAGACGCCGCTCGCAGTGATGCGAGACACCGGCGAGCGAGTTCGATACACAGTGCTCGCCGAGCTCGACCACCTGCCGACTCCGGGCATCGACGACGGCACGCCACCAGGGCTCGAAGAGCGCAAGCCCGTCTCAATCGCGCCGACCGCCCGACGCGACTCGGCCGCCCTTGAGTCGGTCGGGCTGTGAGCCGCGCAGCCGGCCGGAGCTGGGTCGCGATCGTCGCGATCCTCGGCACCGCAGCGATCGGAATCGGCGCCTTCTGGCTCTCCTTCCGGGCGTTGTCCGACCTTGCGGGCCGCGCGGGCATCCCCGGCGAGCTCGGCTGGGTGTGGGCTGCGATCGTCGATGGGGT
Source organism: Microbacteriaceae bacterium (assembly GCA_019638805.1). GTDB lineage: Bacteria > Actinomycetota > Actinomycetes > Actinomycetales > Microbacteriaceae > JBDSKH01. Next base: position 47,120 of record JAHBTA010000003.1, read on the forward strand.
CATCGTCACCTCCACCGTCGCCGCGGTCGCACTCGACAAGTCAGGGTGGCGGGCGGTCTGGTTCGCGTGGCTGCTGCTCGCGCTGAGCGCGGTGGTCTCCGTCGTCGCCAACGTCGTCCACGCGATTCTGAGCACCGACGGCACGATCGACGCCCTGCTCGTCGGGGCGATCGCAGCCGTCCCGCCACTGGTACTCCTCGCCATGACGCATCTCACCGTGGTGGTGGTCCGGCATGCACGGCCGGCCACGGACGGTCTGCCAGTCGAGGAGCCCGAGATCGAGCTGCCCGACTTCCTGCGCTCGGCATTCACCGAACCGTCACCACCGACGCCCGACCCGCGGCCACGCCGATCGAAGCCGGTAGCGCTACCGGCGACGAGCGATCTGCGCGGCCGGGCCGAAGAACTCCGCGCGGAAGGCCACAGCAACTCGCAGATCGCACGCGAACTCGGGGTGCACAAGTCGACGGTAGGCCGCTGGTTCCTCCCCAGCACCTCCGAAGTGGACGACACCGATGAGTGACCCTCGCATCACGCCGCGCTCGGCGGCATTCCAGCAGCAGCCGAAGATCGAAGCTGCTTCGCAGGTGCACGCGAGCGAGTTCGCGACGCACGGCGACCCCTCGCTCGCCGCGAAGAGTCGGGCCGGGGCGCCGACCGACGCCGGGAACGATCGCGTGCAGGTCGAGTGGACCTACCCGTCCGAGATCGCCAACCGCCTCGTCGCCCGCGGGATGTCCGCCGGGGCCGACGTGGCGCTGCGCGCCCGCGCCTGGCTGAAGCAGCGCGGCCAGCGCACCGCTTCGCCGACCGCCGCCGGCGACGACACACCCCCGCCCAACCGACCCTCCGGTCGCCGCACACCCGTGCGAGACGACCCGGGCAGGGGCCTCTCGATGTAGACGCCATGCCTCCCACCCATCGCCACGAGCCCAGGTGCGCCTCCGCCGCGCATGAGGGCTGTGGGGTGCGATCCGCACCTCCCTGGCGAAGGGAGCACCACATGGACGACACCGAGGGGGTGGAGCCGTCGTTCACCACGAGCGACGGGCTTCGCCGACTGATCCAGCGACTCAACACCGAGGCGAACGGACCGCGACCAAGTCTCGGCAGGACGATGGAGCCTGAGGCTCGGCGAGCGACGCTCGCCGAGCTGGCCGCTCGGGCAGAACTCGACCGAGAGACCGCGGCGTTGTTCGCGTATATCGTCCGCCGGTACGCGCAGCTGTGCCGGAAGTGGGACCGCGACCCTTCGGATGCTGCGCTCGCCGCATTCGAGGCGATGCAGGGCGAGTACATCCTCGGGGCCGACGACCCGTGGGCGATCATCACCGTCGCGGTGCGGTCGTCCGTGATCTCCGAGGCGCAGAGCGAGAAGCTCCTCATCTCGCCGGACCGGGCACGGCAAGGCGACACGGTCGACTGGGACTCCCCCGTGCGCGCCGGAGAGCACGAGGAGTTCCTGTTCGGGCTCGCGCCGGATCGTGACAGCGCCGAGCCGGAGTCCCCTACCTGGGCGCACATCCACCGCGTGCTCACCAAGCTGTTCGCCGACTTCCGGTGGGACCGCGGGGTCATCGACCTCGCCGTCACCTACGTCCTCAACCGACTGCTCGCCTCGGGCGACCCTGGCCGCGCGCACGAGCACCTGCGACGCGATCTGTCGATGCCCGCGCAGCTCGACATGAGCACCGCCCGGTGGCGTGCCTTCCTCCGTATCCTCTTCGATGCCCGCGCGACGGCGAACGGCCCCGTCCGGCGCGGGCTGCTGCACCGGGTGGCCCTGCTCGATCCGAACGGCGACCTCGACGAACTCGTCGAAGAGCTCGCCGACGACAGCGAGCTCATCGCCGCGATGAAAGCCGCCAGGAGCCTCTGATGGCCGCCGACGGGTACGTCGCACTCGATCGGGTCGTCGACACGATCGACGAAGGCATCCGCATCCGCACCGAGCCCGGGGACCTGACCGCGCTGTGCGACTCCATCGCGAAGCTCGGGCTGCTGCAGCCGATCACGATCACACCGGACGGCCTGCTCATCTGCGGGTTCCGCCGACTGCGCGCGGTGAAGGCCCTCGGCTGGCGCACCGTGAAGGTCTGGGTGCGATCCGGCATCTCCACCGACGTGGAACGGCTCCTCGCCGAGCACGACGAGAACGTCGTTCGCCAGGACTTCTCGCCGCTGGAACTCGCGCGGATGTACGAGGCGCTGAAGAAGGCATATGCCGACGAGGCAGAAGCCGCGAAATCACTGCCGAACCGAGACGAACTCGGCCGCATCACCGGCGGTACAAAAGTTGGGCCACAGGGCAGATCGGATCAACGGGCAGCGCTTGCGGTGACAGGTAAGCGCTCAGAGGTCAGTCTGGAGCGTGTCCTCGAGGTCGAACGGATCGCGGGAGATCCCGAGGTCCCCGATACCGTTCGGGCGATTGCGGTTGAGCAGGTCGAGGTGCTGGCCCGGTCGCACAATGTCGCGCTCGCCTACGGCCTGGTGAAGCGCGCCGAAGCGATTCACGAACTCCAGCAGGCACTCGCCGAGGACGACCTCACCGAGACGATGCAGGAAGAGATCGAGCGCCGCCAGCGCGAGCTCGAGGAAGCTGAGTCGGGCGTGGAGATGATGGCCCTCGCGAAGGCGGCACTGAAGCGCGCCCGCGAGGCGAAGCGCCGTCCCGGCGCCGGTCTTCCCGCCGACGCGCCGGCCGGACGCTACCCGCCGATCAATCCCGGCCGATGGGTGCCTCGCGCCTTCGTCTCGCTCCTCAACGAGACCGACTACTGGTGGCTCCGCGTGGACCCGCAGGACATCGGTGCAGGTCTTAGCGACGCCCAGTGGGATCAGTTCGAGGACTGGGTCGGCCAGGCGGTCACGTTCCGAAACGCGGCGCGGGCGCACCGGAGATGACAGTCGCGGAGTCGCCCGGCACCTTTCCGTCGTGAGACTGAACCGCCGATCGATCATCCTCATCGCCGCCGTGAGCGGTGTGTTCGTCGTCCTTGCGGGGGTAGGGATCTACGGACTGATCATCGGGCCGCGCCAGCCGCACACCCCTCCCGCGGCGGAGCCGTCGTCCCGGCCGACGACGGCTCCGCCACTCGCCGCCGATCCCCTGCGTCCGATCGCGTCGACCGGCGACGCCGAGGCATTCGCCGAGTCGCTCGCCCACGCCATCTTCGACTGGGACACCGCCGACAACGTGACGCCGGCCGAACTGATCGACCACGCGCTGACCGTCGCGGACCCGACCGGCTTCGAGACCCCCGGCTTCCGTGAAGATCTCACCTCGTACCTGCCGACGAAGGAGCAGTGGAGCGTGCTGCGACAGTTCGATACGGCCCAGTCGCTCACGATCGACTCGCTCGAGGTACCGGCCTCGTGGGCCGCCATCGCCGCTGACCCCGCGAACGAGATCGTCGACGGCACCGTGGCCGTGACGATCACAGGTACGCGCACCCGCACCGGCGGGTGGAACGGAGAAGCGTCGATGAAGACGTACCCGGTCGAGTTCACGATGTTCGTCTCCTGCCCCGACGACGGCCACTGCTCCGTGCTGCGCTTGTCGCAGCTCGGCGCCGCGCTGCACTGAGGCACACCGATGAAGGCTGTCCTCGCGTTCTTCGCGGTCGCGATCCTCGGCGGACCGGTCGCCGCCCTGATGGGGATCGGCCTGATCGTCGTTCCCGCCGGAGACTGCGCCCCGGCGCCGGTCCCGACGTCCTCGGAGAGCGCCGACCCGTCGATCCCGGAGACGACCCGGATCGTCATGCCGCTGCCAGCCGGCACCTACTCGATCTCGGACACGTACGGGTGGCGGAACGACCCGATCACCGGCGAGCGGGCATTCCACGGCGGCACCGACTTCCCGGCCGCGGCCGGCGCCCCGATCCTCTCGGCGACCGATGGCGTCGTCGTGGTCGCCGAACCGAGCGGCGGTTTCGGAAACCTCGTCGTGGTCGAGTCCACCGTCGACGGGGCACCGCTCGCGCTCGGATACGCGCACATCCGCGACGGCGGCACGCTCGTCGCGGTCGGGCAGGTCGTCCAGGCCGGCCAGCAGATCGCCGAAATCGGCACGACCGGGCACTCGACCGGGCCGCACCTGCACTTCCAGATCGAGCCGGGCCACTGGGGCGACGCGACGATCAACTCGCTGACGTGGCTCCAGGATCACGACGCCGAGGGCATCAGCGACTACCTCCCGGCGGTGAAGACATGCGCCTGACCGACGTGACCCCTGACTTCGACGCCATCGACGGCACGACCGGACTGCGGGAGGCGATCGGCGCACTCATGACCTTCGTGCTCATCGCCGCCGTCTGCATGCTCGTCTACTCCGCCGTCGCCTGGGCACTGTCCGAGTCCCACGGCAACTACCAGGGCGCCCAACGTGGCAAGGTCGGCGTCCTGGTCTCGGTGCTTACCGCGGCCGTCGCCGGTGCCGGGCTGGCGTGGCTCAACTTCCTCATCGGCGTCGGTGGGTCGCTGTAGCCTCGAAGGGTCGAGCCCGGTCGACATCCTGAGACGTACCGTTGTTCGCTATCATTATCTAGCAACAGTTCGTATCAAGCAGGAGGTGACGCCATGACGACCGCCATCACGCCGGAGCGCGCGAGCACGTCGCGCGCCTCCTTCTATCGCGCTGCCCGAGCCGGGAACTACGAGCGGATCGCGCGCGGCATCTACATCACCCCCGACGCGCCTCCGGCCGACTATGACCTGATCGAAGCGGCGACCCGCCGCGCCGACGCGACGATCTGCCTGACCTCGGCGCTCGCCCAGCACGACCTGATCGACACGATCCCAGCCCAGCTGCACATCGCCATCCCCAGCCGGTCGCGCACCCCGGCGACCGCCGGCGCGATCCAGTGGCACCAGTTCGACCGGGCGACCTTCGCCCTCGGCAGGGAGATCATCCCGATCGAGGGCACCGACCTGACCATCGGCCGATACTCGGCGGAGCGCTCAATCGCCGATGCGTTCCGCCTGCGCGGCGAGATCGGCTACGAGATCGCGAGAGACGCGCTGAAGGAATGGCTGCGACGCGGGGGCAAGCCCGCGGCACTGCTCGAGCTCGCCGAAGAGCTGCCGCGAGCGAAGCAGCCGATGCTCACCGCACTGGAGCTGCTCGCATGAACGGCGCCGAGGCGTACAAGCGACTCCAGTCGGCGGCCAGGTCATTGGGCGCGAAGACCGGGAAGAAGCCTCCGACCGAGGAGTATCTGATCCGGCACGCGCTGGAGTCGTTCCTCGACCGCCTCACCCGCACGCCGCACGCCGACGACTTCGTGCTCAAAGGCGGCATCCTGCTCGCCGCCTACGGCGCCCGCCGACCGACCCGGGATGCCGACGCCGAGGCCCTGAACACCATGCTGACGATCGAGCATCTGACCGAGGTCGTCCGTGACGTCGCCGCGCTCGAGATCGACGATGGCGTCGTCTTCGACATCGAGACCATCAGCATCCGGGAGATCCGCGAGCAGGCCGAGTATCCCGGTCTTCGCGTGAAGGTCGCGGTCGCCATCGCGAGCTGGAAGGGCTCGGTCACCTGGGACGTCTCGACTGGTGACCCCATCGTGCCGGCGCCGCGCTGGATCGACCTGCCCCGGCTGCTCGGCGACCCGATCCGCCTGCTCGGCTACGCGCCGGAGACAACGATCGCCGAGAAGGGCGTCACCATCCTGGAGCGCGGCCGCACCAGCACGCGCTGGCGCGACTACATCGACATCGTCGCGCTCGCTGGACAGGGCATCGACGAAGACGAGTTGCTCCGCGCTGCGAAGTCGGTCGCTGCCTACCGCAGCGTCACGCTCGGCCCGATCACACCCCTGATCATCGGCTACGGCGAGACCGGTCAGAAGAAGTGGGCGGCCTGGCGTCTCAGCGAGGAACTCGACGACGTGTCGGAGCCGCTGCTCGATGACCAGATGGCGAAGGTCGCCGCGATCCTCGATCCGGTGTTCTCCCGCGCCTGACTTCGAGCGACGGCCTCCGGGCTGGTCGGCGAGCTACTTGCCGACGGCCTTCGCCGCGGCGCTCAAAGCGGCCTGGGCAATCGGGCGGGTCTTGGGGTGGGCGTAGAGGACGACACCACCCACGACAAGGGCGCCGACTGCGACCTTGGGCCCGGCCTCCTTGCCTGCAGCCTTCCACTGCTTCCATTCCTTGAGTGCGTCCTGGAAGCGAACCGGCTGAACCTCCGTGGTCGTCGGCTCGATACCGAGCGGCTGATGGAAGTCATCGACAGCGGCTCCCACGATCTGTACTGCGTCGACCACACGCTTGGCCGACGGGAGGTGGAGCAGGACGTTGAGTCGAGCTGTGCCCGCGGCGTTCACCATGCGCTCCATGAGCTGCGCGGTCTGCGTGAGGATCAGCGAGCGGCGTTCCTCGCGTGCTTCGTCGAGCGCGGCGCGGTGTCCATCCAGGTCCGCGGGGGCGGCTTCGAGGACACGGTCGAGTTCGATCACCGCGATGCTCTCCTGAAGTTCGAAGCACCGGGCGAGCACCGCGAGCCAGACGGCGCTGTCGGCCTCGACTTCGCGTGCCGCCTTCGCGATGTCCCCGACCTTCTTGGCTGCCTCGAGCTTCTCAGCATGGCCGCGGAGCTGCCGGATCGCGTAGGACTGGGTCTCCCCGATGGTCGTTGACGCGGACTGGACCTTGGACCAGTTCACCTCCGAGACATGCCCGGTGACCTCGCGGACTTTCGCCGCCTCTTTGATGGTAAAGGCGACGCCATCCATCTTGGCGAGTTGCGCGTCGCGCTGACCGCGACGAACGTCGTCGAGCTTCTCATCGATCCGTTCGAGGTACGCCTTGATCTCGCGGATCTCGGCCTGACGAGCGAGCTGCGCCATGACACCGGCGGCTCCCGCCAGCATGGCCGGATTGGTGAGCAGCGCTCCCGCGCCGGTGTCGACCTGTAGCCACTTGCTGATCGACCCCGGGTCGCCGATCATCGCATGGCTGATCCCCGCGGTCTTGGTCTCCATGAGGCCGAACTCCTTGACGACCGCAGCCGACTCCTTCGTCAGCTTGAGCCATCGACCGGAGTTCGCCGCGACCTCCGAGGCTCCCGTCACCACGCTGTCGGCAACCTGCGCGAGCGCCCCGAGCTTGTGGAGTCCAAGGTCCTCGGAGAGCGCGAGGAGCCCTCGTTCGCTGAGGAATCGCTCGACGGCCGACTTCTCACCGACGACAGCCAGGCCGTCGCCATCGCTGATCAGCTCGATCTCGTCGCCCATGCCGCGCCCTCCTCTCACGCTGGGCTTCCAGCGTAGGGCTGGCCGGCGACATCGGGCCGGGTCTGCACCTCTCCTGTGGGTCCTGATCCGTGGGACTCAGAACAGGAGTCCCGATGCTCACCCAGCTCGCACTGGAGGTCGCGTCCGTCGTCGTGCCGATGGACATCGACATTCCGCCGAACGACTCCGGCCTGCCGGGGATCGCGGCGCTGAAGACGATCGTCGGTGCGGTGATGACCGTCGGCCTCATCCTCTCGGTGCTCGCACTCATCATCTCGGCGATCGTGTGGGGCTTCGGCGCGAACTCCTCGAACCCGCACCTCGCGAGCCGGGGGAAGCTCGGCGTGCTCATGTCGTGCGCTGCGGCGATCCTCTGCGGCGCAGCGGTGACGCTCATCAACTTCTTCTGGAATGTCGGCCAGACCGTCTGACCCGCGTTAGCACCCGGAAGGAGGCTGGCGATGGCCGGCATCTGCGACGTCCCCGTCATCGACGCGATCTGCGGGGTCATCGGCGACACCGCCGCCGCGGTCGTCTCCGCGCCATTCATGTGGCTCGGCCAGGCGGCGGGCGCGGCCGCGCAGTGGCTCTTCGAGGCGGTCTGGGGTCTCTTCGAGACGACGACGATCGTCGACATCACGACGACCGGCTACCTCAGCGTCTACAACCTGCTCTTCGGCATCGCGATCTTCGTGATGCTCGTCTTCTTCTTCCTCCAACTCCTCACCGGACTCATCCGCCGCGACCCCGGCGCCTGGAAGTACGCGACCCTGGGTCTGGGCAGAGCGGTGCTCGGCAGCTTCGTCGCGATCACCGTCATCGCGCTGCTGCTCGAGGTCACCGACCAGCTCACCGTCGGCATCGTCCAGGCCGCGGGCGAGACGATGGGAACGGTCGGCGACAAGCTCGTCGGCTTGATGATCGGCCTCACCGCGATCTCCATCGCCGCGCCCGGCGCCGGGGTCATCCTGATGATCTTCCTCGCGTTCATGGCGATAGCTGGGGCCGCGATCGTGTGGTTCAGCCTCCTGATCCGCAAGTCGCTCATCCTCGTCGCGGTCGTCCTCGCGCCGCTCGCCTTCTCCGGGGCGGTATGGGAGCACACGAAGGGCTGGTTCGGGAAGTGGGCCGGCTTCGTGATCGCGCTCATCATCTCCAAGCTCGTGGTCGTGGTCATCATGCTCGTCGCGGTCAACCAGCTCGCCGCCCCGATCGACTTCGACCTCGCCTCGGTGTCCGACCCGATCTCCGGGATCGTGCTGATGTTCATCGCCGCGTTCGCCCCATACATGGTCTACAAGCTCGTGTCCTTCATCGGCTACGACATGTACCAGGCCATGTCCGTCGAGCAGGAGGGCAAGCAGGCCCTCAACCGGCCGATCCCACTGCCGTCGTTCCCGGGCGGGGGATCGACGGCGAAGGGCGTCCTCGGGGACAACGGCGGCGCTCCGGCGGCCGCCGCGCCGCAAGCCGAGGCGGCCGGCGTCGCCGGTGCTGAGGGCGGGGCTGCTGCCGGAGGGGCGGCGGGAGGCGGTGCTGCTGGCGCGGCCGGAGCGGGAGCCGCCGCTGGACCGGTTGGCGCCGCTGTCGCCGCCGGGGCCGTGGTCGTCGCCGAGACGGCCGCGGCCGGTCCGAAGGCGGGCGCGGCGATCGGAGGCGCAGCAGACGCCGAGGCCGGGCAAGCAGCCGGTGCCGGTGGAGCCGCCCCAGCCCCGTGGTCACCCGCGACGCCCGCCGCCGCGCCTGCGGCCGCGCCGCCCCCGTCGGCACCACGGCAACCACCGGCTCAGACACCGCCCCCACCGCCCACACCGCCGAAGGGAAGCTGACGGATGAGCGACGCCACCGCGAAGCCCTACGAGCTGCGCCCGGTGAAGTTCTCGCGTCTCGCGCGCCGCGGGGTGCTGATGGGCCTGACGACACCGCAGCTCATCGCGCTCGGGGTCGCGATCCTCATCGCCGTCGTCACCCTGTATGAATGGGGCTTCGACACTTTGCCCTGGTCGGCGCCGATCTGGCTCCCCGCCGCGCTCATCGGTCTGCTGCGGTTCGCCGGCCGCTCGGCCGCGGAGTGGTTGCCGATCCTCGCGAACTGGGCGATCCGCCGAGCAACGGGGCAGACCGTCTACCGGGTGAAGCTCTCCAAGCCGCGCCCGGCGGGCACGCTCGCGCTCCCTGGTGATGCGGCGTCGCTTCGCCAGTATGAGGATCCGGAGACCGGGGCGTGTCTCATCCATGACCCGCACGAGCTGACGCTCACCGCCGTCCTGTCGGTCGGGCAGCCCGATCCCGCGTTCGTGCTTCTCGACCCGGTCGAGCAGGAGCGCCGCGTCGCCGCCTGGGGCCGCGCGCTCTCGACGGTCTGTCGCTCAGGTCGGATCAAGCACCTCCAGGTCCTCGAGCGCACCCTCCCGGATGCGGGCACCGGGCTCGCGGACTGGTGGCAGCAGCGCGGGGTGCAGAACGACTCGTGGGTTTCGCGCACCTATGCCGACCTCGTCCACCGCGCCGGGCCGGCCGGAGAGCGACACGCGACGACGATCTCGATCTCGCTGGACATGAAGGCCGCCGCACGAGCGATCCGCACCTCCGGTGGCGGACTGAAGGGCGCTGCCGCGGTGCTCCGGCAGGAGATGACCACGCTCGACGGCGCGCTCCGCACGGCGGAGCTCCGCCCGGACGGATGGCTGAGCGTCGCTGAGGTCGCGGTGATGCTCCGCACGGCCTATGACCCGGCGGTCAGCGCCACACTGGAGCGGGCCAAGGTACTTGGCCGGGATCTCTCGACGGCCGGCCCGGTCGCCGTCGAAGAGCGCTGGGCGACGATCCACACTGACTCCGCCTGGCACGCGGTGCTGTGGATCAGCCAGTGGCCGCAGTCGCTCGTCTACCCGGGCTTCCTCGCCCCGGTGCTGCTGACCGGCGGGATGCGCCGCGCGTTCACGATCCTCTACCGACCCGTCCGCCACGACGAGGCGGCGAAGGACATCCGCAAGAAGAAGGTCGAGCACCTCTCCGACGCGGCCCAGCGGGCAAAGATCGGGCAGATCGACGACATCACGCACAAAGCCGAATACGACGACGTCCTGCAACAGGAGTCCGAGCTCGCCTCCGGCCACGGGGTGCTGCGCGACATCGGCCTCATCGCGATCTCCGCCGCGACCGAGGACGAGCTCGAGGCGGCGGTCGCGAAGATCGAGCAGGCCGCCGTGCAAGCCTCCCTGGAGACGAGGCGGCTCGTCGCGCAGCAGGCGCAGGCGTTCGCCGTCGCCGCCCTGCCGTTGGCGAGGCCGGCATGAGCGACAAGAAGCTGCACGCCGCAGCCCTCGTCACCCCCGCGAAGGAGAAGCGCCGCGACCGGAAGGCCCGCGAGGCGGCCACTCGCCGTCGCTACGCTGACGAGGCCGCCGCAAGGAAGGCCGAAGTCCAGGCTCGTTACGACGCCGAGCGCGCCGAGGCCCGCGACGCGAACTACCTGCCCCACGGCGGCGAACCCGGCCCCGCATCACTGCGGCAGTACCGGCGACTGCACATCCCCACCCACCAGGACACCTCGGCGACGCTGCAAGGCGCCTACCCCTTCCTCTCCGGTGGTGGGCTCGGGGCCGAGGGTGTGTTCGTCGGCCAGGACCTCTACTCCGGCTCCTCATTCGTCTACGACCCGTGGGAGCTCTACCGTCGCGGCGTCATCACCGCCCCGAATGTGGTGCTCGCCGGGATCGTCGGCTCCGGGAAGTCGTCGCTGGCGAAGTCGCTCTACTGCCGCTCCATCGCCTTCGGGCGCCGCGTCTACATCCCCTGCGACCCCAAAGGCGAGCACGCGAAGATCGCCGAGCAGATCGGCGGCAAAGCCATCAGCCTCGGCCACGGCCTCTCCGCCCGCCTCAACCCCCTCGACGAAGGCCACCGACCCGGCGGGATCTCCGACATCGACTGGAAGGCGCAGGTCGCCTCCCGCCGCCGCGACCTGATCGGCGCGCTCGCCGAGACGATGCTCACCCGGCCGCTGTCCCCGGTCGAGCACACCGCCGTCGACGTGGCCCTCCGCGCAGTCGTGTCCGAATCCGAGGTGCCGGTCCTCCCGCTCGTCGTCGACCGACTCCTCTCCCCAGGCCCGGATGCGGACGAGCGGCTCGAGGAGGACGGCCGTCACGTCGGCCATGCCCTCCGGCGCCTCGTCGCCGGGGACCTCGCGGGGCTCTTCGACGGGCCCAGCACGGTCCGCTTCGACCCGTCCCTGCCGATGCTCGCCCTCGACCTGTCCCGCGTCGCGGAGAACAACGCGCTGATGTCGGTGCTCATGACCTGCGCCTCGGCGTGGATGGAGTCCGCGCTCCTCGACCCTGCCGGCGGACAACGCTGGGTCGTCTACGACGAAGCCTGGCGCCTCATGTCCCACCCCGCACTCCTCAAGCGCATGGACGCGCACTGGCGCCTCGCCCGCCACCTCGGCATCGCGAACCTGCTCATCTTCCACAAGCTCACCGACCTCGACAACGTCGGCGACCAGGGCACCCAGCAGCGTGCCCTCGCCTCCTCCCTCCTGGCGAATGCCGAGACCCGGATCATCTACCGGCAGGAGTCCGACCAGCTCGGCATCACCGCCCAGATGCTCGGCCTCACCGGCACTGAGCGGAAACTCCTCCCCAGCCTCGGCACCGGCCAGGGCCTCTGGAAGGTCAAGGAGATGTCGTTCCTCGTGCAAGCCCAATTGCACCCCGACGAGCTCACCGCCTTCGATACTCGGTCGCGGATGTTGTAGCGAGCCCGGCACCTCCTCTGCATGATGCGACACGCTTCCCCCGAGACCGGCCCGATCAAGGCATTCGTCACCGTGACGGTCCGAGACGTCGATGAGATTGAGATCAAGGTCGATGGGCGACTGTACGTCACCGGGCCGATCACCCGCTCCGCGGTCCCCGGGATGCTGAAGGCGATCAGCGATGAGCTGCGAACGCACCTTGACGTCGTCGTCACCGAGACCGACGGCTCCCAAGCGAGCTTCGAGGTCATGTATCAGGCCCCCTCGCGCTTCGCACCGCCCGCGCCGGACGCGCCCCAGCTCTCGGAGCCGCTGCCGATGCTGTGGACCGTCGAGGCCGACGGCTTCGTCGAAGGCGAGGACGTCGAGGTAGCGATCATCGTGCGCTCCAGTTCAGCGGATGGTCGCGGCCGCGCTCGGACCGTGGTCGATCGCCGCGAGCTGGCATCCGGTGCACGCGGAGTCGTGCTCATCGGCTCGGTGTCCGGCACCCTCCACGTCGAGCGGTTCTGATGTCCGTCCCCGGATCGGCGGGCTCGAAGGATCAGCTCACCAACCTGGCGCTGCTCGCTCTGGCAGGCGGTGTCGTGCTCATCGCCGCACTGCGTGCGGCAGGCTCGATCAGCGCATGGCTGAGCGGGCAACCGGAGCCGACCGGAGGCATCGGCGCCGGCCTCAAGGTGTTCTCCACGCCGCTGGACCCCGGTGCCGCACTGGGCGCTCCGGGGCTCAACGCCATCCTGTACTGGCTCATCGCCGGCATCATCACGGTCGGGCCGATCATCCTCATCGTCTGGGTCTGGGTGCGCCTGAAAGCGCGCAAGAAGCAGCCCGTCGACCTGCACACGATCGAAGGCGTGGCGACACCGCGCGAAGTCGCGAAGATCGCCTCCCGCAAGCGCCTCATCCAGCGCGCCGGCGTGCTGCGCCCGTCCCTGCAAGGCGAGAAGTCAGAGCCGGAGGCGGTCGGCTTCCTGCTCGGCCGATCGACCGGGCAGGAAGTGTGGGCGACGGTCGAAGACTCCATGCTGCTCGTCGGCCCGCCCCGATCCGGGAAGGGCCTCAACATCATGGTGAACGCGATCCTCGACGCCCCCGGCGCCGTCGTCGCGACCTCGACCAGGCCTGACAGTCTCGCGGTCACGATGAAGCGGCGCGCCGAGATCGGCCCCGTCGCCGTCTTCGATCCCCAGCATCTCGCCCCCGGGCTCGCCGCGGGACTGCGCTGGTCGCCGGTGCGCGGCTGCGAGCGACCACTGACGGCGATGATCCGGGCACGCGGCTTCGCCCAGGCCACCGGCTTCGGCGACGTCGAGTCGGGTGGCTTCTGGGAAGGCAAGACCCGAAGCGTGATCGCGACGCTCCTGCACGCGGCCGCGATCGACAAGCGGGACGCCCTGACGCTCTTCGAGTGGACGCTGTCCCCGACCGCGGCCGAGGAGGCGCAGCTCATCCTGGAGAACCACCCCAAGGCCGCGCGTGGCTGGTCCTGGATCTTGCAGTCCACCCTCAAGCAGGACGCGAAGACCCGGGACTCGATCTGGGCCGGCGTCAGTCTCGCCTTCGACTCCCTCGCCGACCCCAAGGTGCTCGACGCGGTCACCCCTGGACCGAACGAGCGCTTCAGCCCGCGCGAGTTCCTCCGCGACAAGGGCACTCTCTACCTGCTGGCCACGGCCGAGGGCGCGAGCGCCTCCGGGCCGCTCGTCGCCGCGCTCATCGAAGACATCGTCGGCGTCGCCCGCCAGATGGCGTTCCGCAGCACCCGCGCACGACTCGACCCACCGCTCCTGCTTGCGCTCGACGAGATCGGGAACCTCGCCCCGCTGCCGACGCTGCCGCAGCTGATGTCCGACGGCGGCGGCACCGGCATCACCGTGCTGCCGGTCGTCCAGTCCATCGCGCAGATGAAGCAGAACTGGAGCGAGGCGCAGGCGGACACGATGTGGGGCTCCGCCATCGCCAAGATCGTGCTCGGCGGACTCTCCGACGCGAAAGTGCTCAGCGATCTGAAGACCCTGTTCGGCGAGCGGGACGAGGTCACCGAGAGCACCACGACCGACCACTTCGGCAACGTCGCCGTGCAGCGCTCAGTCCGCCGGATGCCCGTCCTCACGGAGGATCAGATCCGCACGCTTCCCGAAGGCATGGGCATCATCATGCTTCGCTCGGCGCGACCCATCATCACCGACCTGCGCCCGTGGCCGACGCGCTCCGAGGCTCAGCAGCTCATCGTCGAGCAGACCGAAGTCGAAGAGCTCATCCGTGCCGCCCATGCCGCCGAAGACGATGCGGCCGACGAGCCGTGGGACTGATCTGCACCTTCTGATCGGGGAGCGAGCGAACGCCCGCAGCCAGCCCCGCGACAGAAGGAACGAGGTCCGCACATGGACATCAAGACCCAGGCGTCGGTCTCCGGCTTCATCGTCGGCGACGCGCGCCTCCAGCAGACGAAGACCGGAGAGCCCATGCTCACCCTCCGCGTCGGCCAGGAGCGGTTCGAGGCCGCACCCGGCGGAGGATTCAACCAGCTCGAGAACCACTACTTCAACCTCGTCCAGTTCGGCAAAGCCGCCGAGTCGACCTACGCCATGTTCAAGCCCGGCGACCGCTTCGTCGCGGAAGGCTACGCGAAGAACTACGAGTTCACCGGCCGCGACGGCGGCCAGGTGACCGGGCAGGACTTCGTCGTCAAGAAGATCGGCCACGACACCGCCTGGACCCGCTACGTCGTCGACCGCACGCCGCGCACCGAGCGCGAGGCGGAGACGGCCGCGAAGCCGATCGAGCACGACTCGCCCGACGCGGATGCCTCCCATCGGGACGTCGCGGACTCCGTGCCCGAACCCGTCGCTGCGCCGCGGTCGAAGAAGTCGACGGCGATCCCGTCGCGCGGCGTCAGCGCCGCCACGGCGAAGGAGCCGGTCGGCGCCGACGTGCCGTTCTGACCGACCTCGCCCACTTCCCCGAACCAGCCGACGGCGGTCGCGCTCCCTTCACCCCGCGACCACCGTCGGCTCCTGACGATGGAGCCTTCCGTGACCGACGACACCCTCATTCCCGCCTCCGATGAGCCGGAGGAGCCCAACCCCGAGGAGGACCTCGAGGACAACGACTTCGACTACTCGGAGTGGCTCAACGCCTACCGCAACGACGACCCGACGAAGACGATGCAGCTCCCGAAGTCGATCTTCTGGCTGACGATGACGCCCGACGAGGCCGAGCGGACGTGGCTCGACCTGAACGCCTGGGTCAACTGGCTGCGCCTCGAGTACTCGATCCCGGCGTCCGAGATCCCGCCCTACTGGCACGCCCACCCGCTGCTGCGGGACTGGCTCACCGCACTGTGGAAGCACCACGAGTACGCCTTCCATCCGGGCCAGGAGGCATCGTCGATGATCGGCTGGTTCAACGACTTCTGGGACGCCCGCAAGAAGCTCCAGGAAGCGGTCGCCCAGATCGGCACCCGGCTGACCACCGATCGCCCCGACCGCATCTACCCGTGGCCCGGTGAGGACCCCGCGCCCGAAGTCCGCGACGTCCCGATCACCGACCGCCGGCGCCACTTCAAGCAGTTCATCGCCGACGACATCGCCACCCGGCGGATCATCGCCGAGGTCGAGGACGAAGTCCGGAGGGATCTCGGGCTGTGAGCGCCGAGGAGGACCGGGAGCGGCTCCTCCAGCAGAAGCGCGACGCCGAGGCGAAACGGCGGGAGCGCCTCAAACGGCAGGAGAAGGCCGCCGTCAAGAACCGCGCCCGAGTGAAGGCGTGGGCGGAGGCGAACCCGGAGCGGGTCAAGGCTCGTCGTGACGCATGGCTCGCCGAGAATCGGGAGCGGCAGCGCGAGCACGCCCGCAACTACTACCACCGGCACAAGGAGGAGCGGCAGAAGGCGGCCCGCGCGCAGAACGCTCGTCGGCGCGAAGACCCCGCGTATCGGAAGGCGGAGGCCGAGTACGCGGCAGGCCGGCGAGACGTGCTGAACGAACAGCAGAATCGCCGGCGTTCGACGCCCGAAGGGCGGGCCGCGCACAACGCCGAGCAGAACGCACGCCGCCGGGTCGACCGCCGGCTGCATAAGCTCGGCCTCCCACCGCGGCCGAAGCACCGCTGGACGATCGATGAGCGGCTGGAGATGGAGCGCGAGCTCGCAGCGGCCGACCGACGCCGCTGGAAGAAGGCTGACATCGCCGCGCTCCAAGACGAGCTGCGCGGCATCCGCGGCGAAACCTGGTGGCAATCCGAGGATCAGTGGCGTGCCGCGCTTGAGCGTCGGATCGAAGCCCAACTCGAGTACCCGGCGAAGCTCGCGAAGGCCGTCGAGAAGTTCCTCGGCACGCGCGAGGGTCGGCAGCTGCACGAGGACGTGCGCCTTGACGCCATCGCGCGCATCCTCCGCGGCGCCAAACCGTATCCAAGCCTCGATGCGGAGGCTCGACGACGGGCGCAGGAGGTCGTGCTGGATCGTGCTCGGCAGGTGTCGCGAATCGCGCCATCAGCGCGGCGGGAACCGCCGACCGAGGGGCGTGCGATCGCGTGAATCGGTGATCGAATCGGGCGCGGAAACCTGTTCCTCCGACTAGTTGCTTCGTTTGTTGCACTTGGCTTACACTTACAACACTTAGATTCAGTTGCGGCAACAGGAGTGCGGGTGTACGGATCAGCAGACGAAGCGATCGAGGTGCTTCGCGATGCCATCGAGGGCGGAGGCGACACTCTCGAAGTCACACTCAGGCTCCCAGCGCGCACCGCGGAGAAGATTCTGACGCTCCTCCAGGCCGAGGGCGTCTCCGGTGCCGTCGTCGTCCCGGTCAAGGACCTGTACAGCACGACGGAGGCCGCCGCAATGCTCGGTGTTTCGCGTCCCACACTGATGAAGCTGCTTGATTCCGGCGAGCTCGAGGCGGAGATGGTGGGCACGCACCACCGGATTCCGGCGGAGGAAATCGTCGCCTACCAGCGCGCGCGCCAGGTGAGCCGCGACCGCGCGGCCGAGGCGATGTCCGAGTTCACAAGTCGCGTGGGTGCCACCCAGCGAAGCAACGTGACGTTCCGACGTCGAGCGGAGGGAGGCCGTTGAGCACCACCGACTTGGACCCAACCGAGTTCGTGCAGAGCGGACGGCGACTGTTCATCGATACGAACATCTTCATGGACAATCGCTCGCGCTGGAGCGGCGGGCTCAAGCGGCTGTTCGAGCGGACCGCAGCAACGATCGTCGAGCAGAAGAACCCTATCGTCGTGCCTACGAAGGTCGTGCGGGAGCTGGAGAAGTACGCCGGCAAGCACTCATCGCGGGTGGCAGAGGAACAGGTGGAGGCCGTCCGCCGATCCCGCGTCGCCCTGACCTTCCTCGAAGACGCCGAGGCGAGAGGGCTCGTCCGCACGGATCTCGGCGACGACTCTGCTCGATATGCAGACGACAGCTTCCTCAAGGTCGTCGAATGGGCGGGTGGCCGGTACGAGATGTGCGTCATCACGGACGACATCACGCTCCAACTCCGCATCCGACTCCGCTCGGCGCAGCTCGCCCGGCGTCTCACCGCCGGCACGCTCACCAGCGACGGCCTCGTGGCGATCGATGATGACCAGGTGCTCTATGGACGAGGCGCTCGGAAGCTGGACGCCAAGCAACAGAAAGTCGATGACGGGACAGCGACCTTCGCAGATCGGCAGGATGTCGAGGAGCTCACGGCACTGCTACCCGAGTTCCAGGCCACGTTTAGCCTCAAGCCCTGGACGAAGCAAGCGCCGCGCGCCGCAAGCACATCCGGTGGACCTCCGCCTCGGCGGGCCTCTGCGCCGCAGCCCGAACATGCGTTCTCGGCGAACTCTCCGTTACGCGAACCCGATCAGTTGCTGCCCCAGACTGCGCTGCCCGGCGAAGGCGACGAGGTTCAGGTCGATTCTGCCCGCAATCACAGCCGCGTCACCCTCGGCAAGCTCCTCGGAGAGGGCGGTGAAGGCCGGGTGTACGAAGTCCTGGGTCAGCCGAATCGCGTGATCAAGGTGCTCGACGCTGAGCATCGAACCGAACACCGGCAGGCGAAGATCAAGCTGCTGACGAGCCGCCCGCTGATCGCGAAGGGCATCGGGTTTCCCGTGGCGACCATCTCGAACACCGACGGCGCGTTCGTCGGCTACTCGATGCCACGGGCGTCCGGCAAGGAACTTCAGGCGACCGTCATGCGACCGGCCCGTTTCCGAGCGACCTACCCCGACTGGACGAAGGGCGATCTCGTCGACGTCTGCATCTCGTTCCTCGAGAAGGTCTCGTACCTGCATTCGCTGAACATTCTGCTCGGCGACATCAACCCCAAGAACCTCATGGTCAACGCGAACAAGGATGTCTGGATCATCGACGCCGACTCCTGGCAACTCGAGGGCTACCCGTGCCCGGTCGGCACGCCGATGTTCACCGCTCCGACCATGAACGGTGAATATGCCGATCGACTCCGCACGCCCGAGGAGGAGCTCTTCGCGGTTGCGGTAATGCTCTTCATGATCTTGATCACCGGCCAGCACCCCTACAACCGGGCAGGCACGGACGGCGACATCACCCGGCTCATCGAGGAGAAGATCTTCCCCTACCAACTCGGCGAGCGGAAGGGCGCCGATCAGCCCGAGGGCCAGTGGAAGTACATGTGGAGCCACCTGCACCCGAGAGTGAAGACGATGTTCTGGCACACCTTCCACGGCGACGGCGATCGGTACGACAAGCGACCGACCGCAGACGACTGGCTCCGGATCTTCCAGGAGTACAAGCGGTACCTCACGAGCCCGGAGAACTTTGATCCGCAGTCGGACGATGTGTACCCGACCAGGCTTAAGGCGATGGCACCGGATACACCGATCTACGCCTGCGCCCAATGCGGCGCCTCGATGATCGGTCGCTGGCAGAAAGACAAGGGGACGTACTGGACCCCGAAGCTCTGCGACGACTGCCGGCAGAATCAGTCCAAGTGCAGCGAATGCGGCAAGCACAAGCCCGCCGAATCCCTCAAGGATGGCCGGTGCTGGGAGTGCAACCGAAAGCTCAACTACGCAGCGTGCTCGAACTGCGGCAAGGAAACGCCGAAGAAATACCTCATCGACGGACGCTGCTCGAACTGCCAACTCGTCGCCTGCAAGGACTGCGGCACCCTGACCGCCAAGACGGCGCTCACCTACGGGCGCTGCGCCGACTGCGTCAAGAAGGCCGCCGAGCTCGACCCGACCAGGCTCTGCATCGACTGCCGGCAGCCCTTCATCACTCGGGACCATGTCGGGTGGTTCCAGAGCAAGTACCTCGACGTGCCGCGCTCGCACACCGCCATCAAACAGTCGTGCCCGCCGCGGCCAGCGACGGCGCAGGCCACTGCACGACCGCCCCGCGCAGCGACACCGGCTTCGACGACTCCGGTCGCCGAGAAGAGCCTCTGGACCCGCCTAGCGGACTGGTTCAAGTCCTGACCTCCCACCACGTTTTCCACCCGAAAGGACCATCAACATGGCACTCAAGATCGGCGCCGACGACCTCGTCGAGAACCCGACCCCGCGCGTCCCTGTGTCGCTCTGCATCGACACGAGCGGGTCGATGCTGGGCGACAAGATCCGTGAACTCATCGACGGCGTAAACCTCTTCTACGACGCGGTCGACGAAGACGATGACGCTCACGACGCCGCCGAGGTCAGCATCGTCGAGTTCAACTCCGAGGCGACACTGATCCAGGACTACGCGAGCATTGAACGCCTGGAGCGAATCGAGGCAATAGACCCGTCCGGGCTGACGTTCCTCGGCGAAGGCGTCAATCTCGCGCTCGACACGCTCGAGAAGCGCAAGTCTGTTTACTCCGGCAGCGGAGTCCTCTACTACCAGCCTTGGCTGGTGCTCATGACTGACGGCCAACCGAACGGCAGCCCTGCCGAGTTGGAGCGAGCCATCCAGCGCGTCACGGAGCTGGTCGCCGCCAAGAAGTTGACCGTCTTCCCGATCGGCATCGGCGGCGATGCCGACATGGCGGTCCTCGCTCGGTTCAGTCCGAACCGCCCCCCTCTGCGACTCCAAGGGCTCAAGTTCAAGGAGTTCTTCGAGTGGCTCTCCAAGTCGGTCTCTCGTGTATCCCGGTCGACACCGGGCGACACCGTGAAGCTCGACCTGGAAGGGCTCGCTGGCTGGGCGGAGCTCTAGTTGGCATTCATCGAGTTCCACTACCAGGTGCGCGGGCGAGGGCACGCTGCCGAAGGAACCCATGTCCAAGACCGGACTGCGTACAAGCATCACCGAGGCGTCCAGGTGCTCTGCCTCGCGGACGGGGCCGGCTCGGCGTCCCACGCCGAATACGGTGCCCAGACAGTTGTGGACGCCGGGTGCGCGCTGCTCGTCGATCGTTTCGAGGAGTTCTCGACCGGGGAAGACGCAGCAGATGCACGCGAAATCATCACCAGGACCCTGGTGTCCGCGCTTGAGGACACAGCACAGCGCGTCGGGTGTGAAGTACTGGATCTCGCGTCGACCTTCCTCGCTGTCGCAGCATCAGCCGACCGATTCGTCGTTGCCCACATCGGCGACGGCGTAATCGGATACGTCAAGAACGGCGAGATGAAAGTCGCCTCAGCGCCGGACAACGCCGAGTTCGCCAACGAGACAACCTTCGTCACCTCGAGCGCCGCCGCGTCATCCCTGCGACTGTTCCGCGGCTCGCTAGAAGCGGTGTCCGGGTTCATCCTGATGAGCGACGGAGCGAGCGCGAGTCTGTTCGATCAACGAGCCCGGACGCTGGCGCCAGCCTGCGCCAAGCTGATCTCCATCGTGGCGAGCGCCCCGGCACGCCAGTCGAAGAATCCCGAGTATAAGAAGCGCGTCAAGCGGGTGATCGACACGCAAGTGCGCCCGGCGACGAAAGACGATTGCGCGATCGGGATTCTGGCGAGCCGCTGAGATTGTCCGGAGGCCGCGAGTGCCGATGTCTACGCGGGCGGGAACTTCGCCGCGATCTGCCGGGCGAGAACTTCGACATCGACCGTCGGCGACTCCTGGCGGAGCATGACCTTGGCGAGGCGCTTCGGCCAGACCACGGCGACGCCCCTGACCATGAAGTCGCCGCCGATGAGCGGCCAGTCCGCGTCGACGAAGGCGAGCGCTCCGCGAACGGCAGTCGCTTCGCCGACTGCCGCCTTCACCTGCTCGACCTGCCAGAGGACCCCCTCGACGAGTTGGTCCTTCTTCCGGCCGCCGACGGTGAGGCGAGCGGTCCCGCCGAAGCCGAGGAAACCCCCTTCTGTGATGACGTCGGGCCGCTTGTTCAAGTAGCGTTTCGCGTCGATCACCCACACGCCCCAAGGAGTGATCGCGATGTGGTCGATGTTGGCCCGAGTGCCGGGGATGCGCCGGTCGTGGAGCGTGACGACTCCGACCTCGGCGAGGCGGTCGAGCCAACCCGCGACTCGCTCTTCTCCCGCGGCGCCTTGCGCCCAGACTTGGGTACTGCGGCGTGGACTGTCATCGACGGCGAGGAACGTGGCGACCCTACCGAGGAATCCGGTGCCGAAGACCGACTGGACGTTCGCCTTCTGCTCGGCCACCCGCGCATCGTCCTTGGCCCTGCGACGTTCGTACTCGCGCTGAGCGGAGCCGCCGGCGACGCCGCGATCCACTCCGGCATCGCAGTCGAGGTGACGCACACTGCGCGAAGCCGTGTTGTAGATCGCTCTTGCGCCCTGCGGGATCTCCTCGCCGCACAGCGCGCACTTGCCCGCGTAGCGGAGATTCATCTCCTTGTCGCCGTCCACGGGTCACCCCCTCGTCTCCAGTCTGTCCGACCCGGCGTGCTCCGGGGAGCAGCGCGGCACCTCTCCGGTATGGCGAGCAGGTCGACCGCGGTGGTCAGCGGCACGGAGCACGACTCACCGCGCGCGCCCGCGCACCTCGTCGTGATCGACGGCGTCGTGGTCGGTCTGCGTCCCCTGTTCGTCACCAAGGAGGTGGCCGCGCAGGTGCTCGGCTGCAGCCAGAGCCTTATCAACGCTTACATCCGGCTGCGGATGCTGCCGGTCCGCTTCCACGGGACGAAGCCGGTGATCGCCCCATCAAGGAACTCGAGAAGTTCGCGGCCATGCTGCCCACAGAGCCGCGAGCCCTCAGGCTCTGAGCAACGGCCGACGTGGAGGCGCGCCCTGTGAACGCATATTCTCCGTCGAGGCACGCAAGTAGGCTGGTGCGACTCGGGACGTCGACGCCCCTGAGGCCGTAGGCGGGCGGCGATTCCCCGCACTTGGGCGGGGTGACGAGCAACGTGGCAGACCTCTACCAGGTTTCGTCAGCGGACGATGCGCCCACCCTCATCGACCTCGACTCCCCGGCGCTACCAACGGCTCCAGTCAGCCTCGCCGGGCCTCCGGTCACACCGGCGCAGCGGATCGCGTTCTATTCGGCCGACGACTGGGAGATGTTCATTCGGGAGTGGGCCTCCGGGCTCCGCCCTGGCTATGCACAGATCAAGCGCCTCGGCGGGACGGGCGACCGAGGCGTGGACATCGCCGGGTTCAAGACAGAGGACGGCTTCGAGGGCGGGTGGGACTGCTTCCAGGGGAAGCACTACGCCGACCCGCTTACCTGGTCCGACGCTTTCCCCGAGATGCTCAAGATCCTCCTCGGCGTCGTGAAGGGACACTTCACGACGCCGGACGCTTACGCATTCCTGGCGCCGAAAGGGTGCGGGACGAGCCTCAACCGTCTGCTGAGCACTCCCACGAGCCTTCGACAGCAGTTCCTCGACGAACTCAACCGCACCGACGGACCTGGCTCGAAGCTCGAGGCTGCGCTCCGCGACCAAGTGCGTGCCCTGGCGAACTCAATCGACTTCGCCCTGTTCCGGTCGGTCGAGCTTGTCGACGCGATCGCGACCCATCGGACAACGCCGTACCATGTCGCGCGGTTCGGAGGCCCACTGCCCGCGCGTCCGGCAGTGGCAGGGGCGCCAGCGACAATCGCCGCATCAGAGGCTCGCTACGTCGAGCAGCTGATGGAGGTCTACCGCGAGGCTGATCCCAGCACACAGACTGCGCCCGACACCATCCCCCATCATGCGAGGTTCGGGACTCACTTCCAGCGGCAGCGAGAGTCGTTCTACTCCGCAGAGGCGCTGCGACTCCATGCACGCGATGCGGTCCCGCCCGGGACCTTCGAGGCCCTTCAGGATGATGTGCACGCGGGCGTCATCGAGGTGGCAGACGCCGAACACCCGACCGGGATGGCACGACTGATCGAGGTACTCCAGGCATCCACCCAGGTCGACTTGTCGATGCACGCGCTGACGTCGATCTCCCGGTTGGAAGACCGCAAGGGCATCTGCCACCAGCTCGCGAACCAGGACAGACTGACCTGGATGAGGGAGCAGTCGTGATGAGCCCCCTGAACGGGCCGTTGGAGTCGGCGATCCGAGTGCTGACACTCCTCGCCGAGGCGTACCCGCAGAGTCTGGACCTGAACCAGCTGGTTCTCCTCGACCACGGTCTCCTCCACAGTGACGATCTCGGAGGTCCCTCGAGCCTGCATCCGGCTGTTCCCATCCGGTCGAGCGAGCTGAGCGTCAAACGCCTGCAGCTCACCCAGGGGCTGGATCTGCTGACACGAGTCGGCCTGGCCGACGTGGAAGCTCTCGCTGGCGGCATCCACTTCACTGCATCAGAACGGGCACAACCGTTCCTGAATCTGCTCGAAACGTCCTACGCGCAAGCACTCGCGGAACGGGCGAGCTGGGTGGTCAGCCGATTCGGTGGCCTCTCGCCTGCTGAGCTCCGCGCGACGATCCGCGAAGTGTCCGGGCGCTGGGCCGAGGAGTTCGAACAGGTCAGCGTTGGAGGACAGACAGCATGAGTCGACTGCGGCTGGTGCATTTGACGCTATGGGGCCAGAACAAAACCGTGGCGACTGTCGAGTTCGGTGCGGGGCTGACCCTGGTGCGCGGCCCCTCTGACACAGGCAAGTCCTTCATCGTGAACGCCATCGACTTCATGCTGGGGGCGAGCGCCCTAAAGGAGATCCCAGAACGCGCAGGCTACTCGACCGTGCTACTCGGGGTAGAGCTGCCTAGCGGAGAGACTGTGACACTGGCGCGGAGCGTCGCAGGCGGAACCTTCTCGCTCTACCGCTCAGACATCCGCGAAGGACCGCTCCCGGTTTCGGACGAGGATCTTTCGCCGAAGCACAATCCGAACAGCGAGACGAATATCTCGCGATTCCTCCTCAAGCAGATCGACCTCGACAACTCACGCATTCGAAAGAACGCGCAGGGCGCGACGGACACGCTGAGCTTTCGCAATCTGGCCCACCTGTGCATCGTCGACGAAACGCAGATGCAGTCGGAGGTGCCCCCGGCCCTCAGCGGTCAGTTCATCACCAAGACAAAGGAGGTGTCTACGCTCAAGCTGCTTCTCGAGGGTGAGGACGACTCCGCACTCGTGGCGCCGACCGGGTCCCAGGAACGCACGAAGGCCAACGGTGCCAAAGTCGAGGTAATCGACCGGCTCATCGAAGACACGCAGACGAGGCTTGCCGAGACCGCTGATGAAGCAGACCTTCGCGACCAGCTCGCACGACTCAACCGGACTATCGAGGAACGCGCTACGGCGGTCGATGGCCTTCTCGCGGATCGTGCTGGCCTCGCCGAGCAGGTGCGGGTTCAGCAAGAGGTCATCCAGAGAACCCGCACGGAGGTCGCCGAAGTAGCGGCTCTGCTGGGTCGGTTCGACCTCCTCGACAAGCAGTACGAGTCGGATCTCCAACGGCTCGCAACGATCCGAGAGGCCGGCGCGATCCTCGGCTTCTTCACGCCGGGGAAGTGTCCCTTCTGCGGCGCCGAGCTTGAGGACCAGCACTACAACCGGGAGCACGGCCAGCACGGCACCGCCTTCGATGAGTCAGTCGCCGCAGAGATCGCGAAGACCACCGCTCTGCGGGCGGACCTCGGACTAACCCTGGCTGAACTGCGGACGCGGCACGGGGATGCCCTGGGCGCCGGACGGGACGCGGCGTCCCGAGCTGAGGAGCTGCGTAGCGACCTCCGCGAGTTTGACGAGCGTCTGGAGCCGGAGCACGGCGAAGTGCGAGAGCTGATCGCGATCCGGAGCCAGCTCGAACAGTCGCTCTCGCTCTACGCCAGAGTCGCCGAGCTCGTGCACCTGAAAGCCTCGATCATCGACGACAGCGACGCGGACACCGCCATCGTCAGTGACGGGCTGAACCTTACGGCTCTCCGGGAGTTCTCCACCGAACTCGCCACGAGGCTCGGGGCATGGGGGTACCCGGACGCTTCCTCCGTCCGCTACGACCGAGCTGTCCAGGACATCCAGGCCGGCGATCAGTTCCGATCCGCGCACGGCAAGGGCGTCCGAGCGATTCTCCACGCAGGTTTCACGATCGGGCTGGCGCAGTATTGCTTCGACCGGGACGCGCCGCACCCTGGATTCGTCGTCCTCGACTCGCCGCTCGTCACCTACCGTCCCCCAGACGAGGACGCATCTCCAATCGTTGATGAGTCACTGCCCGCCGGAATCGTCGCCGACTTCTACCGCGACCTCCAGACGCGGTTCGACGGCCAGGTCATCGTGATGGAGAATCTCGACCCGACCGTTCCCCTCGATTCCGAGAGCGTCGACATCCACTTCACCAAGCAACCCGGCATGGGTCGCTATGGATTCTTGCCCCAGCGAACCCAGGCGAAACTGACAGCAGCAGAGGGATAGGGGAGCCTCAGCGACGCCAAGTCACCCAGTGCCCTCCAGAACAGCCAAAGCCTGAGAACGCCAATTGCGTCGCCGACCCTAGGCTCGCATGTCGACGGTCAGCGTGCGACCAGCCATCCCTGCCTCAGTTCCTCGATCGCACGAAGGCCGGCGCTCCGCTCACGGGTGTCGGTGCTCGTGGCCAGATCCGCAGCGACCACGGCCCGCGGCATCACATCCCCCGCGAACTCCACCGGCAGGGTGTTCTCGTAGACGACTGACGGCGCTCACTGAAATTCCCCAGTTCTGCTCATCGAAATTCCCCACCCCGGGTCGCTCCGCCGCGTGAGGCGGGCCTCCCTCGATGCTGGTGGTCTCTGACCACGCACCAGCTCGAGAGAGGCCCTGTTCTCATGCTTTCAGAGGAGGACGACGTGGATATCCACGCGCTCAGACGGCAGGGGATGACGATCAGCGAGATCGCCCGCCGCACCGACCATGACCGCAAGACCATCCGGGCTTACCTGAACGGTGACCGCGTCCCCGGTCGGCGTGAACGCGCCGCGCCGGACTCGTTCGGCAGGTTCGTCGACTACGCCGCTGCACGGCTGATCGAGGACCCGCACTTGCCGGGGCGATGACGCTGCTCGATAGGCACCGTCCGCTCGGCAAGGGCTCGTACCCACGTTGACGCGGCAGATCCGTGACCGTGGGCTGCGGCCGGCGTGCGTGGCGTGTTCGCATGTCACGGCGAAGGCCGAACGCGATCATCGCGCATCCGCCCGGCGAGGAGACCCAGTTCGACTGGGTCGAGCTGCCGGACCCGCCCGCGTCGTGGGGGGTTTCCCTCACAAGAAGGCGTACGCCCTGGTCGGCTCTCTTGCCCTCCGGTATCTGGCGGGGCGTGCTGTCCCCCGTCGACGGACCACCGCACCTGCTGGCCGCGATGACGACCCTGCTGGCGTTGCTGGCGGGCTCACCGTCTGGCGGTTCGACCGGATGACACGGTCCTCAAGCAGGGCACCAGCGATCTGACGCCGATGTTCGCGCGTTCGCCAAGCACCACGCCGTCACGGTCATCGCATGCCGGCCGCGGTCGGGGAACCGGAGGGAGTGGTCGAGAAGAACAAGCCACACCGCCGCGCAGCGCTGGTGGCCCGGACCGTCCCCGACGAACTGACCGCCGAGCAGGCGCAAGCCAGCTTCGAAGCGTTCGCCAGGGGCAAGACAGTCGGCCACGGGAGGCCGCGACGGGAAGACGACCGCGAAGGCGATGCTCGTCGCGGAGCCTTTGCGGCGTTGCCGCCGTTGGTGTTTCCGTCGTGAGAGTGACCGAGGAGCGCCACCGCAACCCGGCGAGCGCTGATCGACTGGCGCGGGAACCACTACTCCGTCCCACCGGAACTGGCCGCGACGAAGGTGATCGTCCACCAGCGGCTCGGCGCGGCGACCATCAACATCGCCACCGTCTCCGGCGCGGTCATCGCCCGGCACCAGGTCGCGCGCAACCGGGCTCCGGGGTCACGATCGATACCGGACACGTCACCGCTCCCGAAGCGATCGCGATGGCCTCGGCGCCGCCGGAGACGCCCGCACCGGCGCAGGAGCGCATCCACCAGCGCTGCCGCCGCCGCGCTGCGCAACCCTCGCCGGCACCGAACAGCCCACCACGGCCGTGATCAGCCTGGCCGCTTACGAGCAGGCCGCGAAGAACAAGGAACACCCTCCGATGACCACCACCGCCCCCACCTCGAACAGCGCCGCGTCCGTCTACCAACAGTTGCACGGCCACCTCCTCGACACAGAAACTCTGCCGACGCTGCCGACGCGCTCCCGCGGAGTCCTCGACCAGGCACAAGCCGAGGACTGGACCCTCACCCACACCCTCGAGCACCTGCTGCGTCGAGGTCACCGCGACCGAAGCCCGCCGCCTCGCCGGCAGGTTCCGGTTCGCGAACCTCCTGCCGGCGCAACCCTCGACGACTTCGACCTGATTCCGCCAGCGGCATGAACCGATCGCTGCTGCGGGAACTTCGGCACCTGCCGCTACATCGACACCGCCACCAACGTGCTCCTGATCGGACCGCCCGGCGTCGGAAAACACACATCGCGACGGACTCCGGGCACGCCGCCGTCAACGCCGGCTACCGGGTCCGCTACGAGCGCCGCGGACCTCGCCGCCCGCTGCCACCGCGCGCCGCGTCGAGGAAATGGTCGACGATGATGCGGTTCTTCGCGGACCCACGCTCTCATAATCGGCGAGCAAGCTACCTCCGCTGCCCGGCGAAGCCTGCCTCAGCCCTGTTCCAGGTCATCAGCCAGCACCTGAAGACCTCGATCGTGCTCACCACGAACCGGCCCGTCGGAGCCTGGGGAGAGATCCTCGGCGACACCACCGTCGCCGCCGCGATGCTCGACCGGCTCCTGCACCGCTCCGTCGTCGTCACCCTCGACGGAGCCTCCTACCGGCTCCGCAACCACCACGCCGCAGCCGACGAACTCCGCCGCGTCACCACCGGCACAAACCTGCGCTAACCTACCCACGCGACCTGGGGAACTTCGACGAGCAACTCTGGGGAAATTCGCTGAGCGCCGTCAACGTCCTGCCCATTGATATCCGGCACCATGAAGTGCGACGCCGCATACTCGTCCGGAACGCCGGCGTGGACGTAGCCGGACACCCGACGCCGGTCATTGATGAGGTCGCCCTTGAGCGTGTCGGCTGCCGCGCGCCCTGTCGCGATCAGCTCGGCGGCCGCGCGCTCCGCGTTCGCGGCGGTATAGCGGTGAGCGACCGTGCGCTTCACGACGGCCTTCACGAGGTCCTCAGCAGCCGACTCGCGGATACGCTGTCGCACCCGCGCTCGAGTCCTAGCGTTCAGCCATTCAGCCTCCAGACCCGAGAGCTCCCACAGCAAACCCCACGCGGTGCCTCGGTCGAGCGTACGGCCGCTCCCCCGCTCGCCCAGCACCTCGTAGCGCGCGACTGCGTCGGAGTCGGCCAGCCAGGTCCCGTTCACCAGCCGACGGCCGGAGATCTCGCCGGAGGCCAAGAGGCCCACGGCGCGTCGGCGGGTCACGCCGAGGCGCTCGGCGAGTTCGGTGGCGGTGAGATCACCCATGTCAGATAACTTCCTAGTTGGGAAGTATTCTGTCAATAGCTGAGGGGGATGCTAGTGCTCCTCATTGCGGCTCCCGCGTGAACACGCGGTCCAGCAGCTCCGCCGTCACCGGGTTCACCATCTCGCTGCGCCGGATGTAGTGCTGGATGGTGATTTTCGGGTCCGTGTGGCCGAGCAGCTCGGCGGCGAGTTCGACGCCGGCCTCTGCGTTGATCGCGGTGGCGACCGTGCGGCGGAACATGTGCGGGGTGACCCCGGTGATGCCGGCGAGCTGGAGGACGTGCCGCAGCTGCCTCCGCACGTTGTTCGTGGTCAGCGGTGTGCCCTCGCGGGTGGAGAACAGCAGCGCGTCGGGCGCGTGGTCGGTCATCCGCACGAGTCGCTTGCGGATCGCCTCGGCCGCGAACGACGGGATCGCCACCGACCGGCGCGACTTGGCCGTCTTCGGGTGATCCTGCCGCTGCACCGGCTCGCCGCTATGGCTGACGATCGTGCCGGCGATCCGCACCGACGGCGGTGCCCCGGTTACGTCGACATCGCAGCGCCGCAGGGCGAGAACCTCGCCGATGCGGGCGGAGGTGCCGAGCATCACCTCGATGATCGCGCCGAGCTGCCCGTCGGGCTTTGGCCCTGGCTCCCCCAGCCGCCCGGCTTCCCAGGTGAGGATCGCGGCGCGGATCGCGTTGACCTCCGTCGGCGACAGGGCGCTCGGCGTCGACGGCGGGCGGCGCAGCCGAGAGACGCCGTCCATCGGGTTCCGGGGCAGGATCTCGTGCCGGACCGCGAGCGCGAACGCGAGGCGCAGGACGACGCGGGACTGCTTGGCACGGTTGTAGCTGCGCTTGGCCTGCTGCTTGAGGAAGTGATCGCAGCGGGCCACGCCGATCTCTCGCAGCGTGAGCTCCCGGAAGACGGGCATGACCAGGGTGCGCATGTTGCGCTCGTAGAGCTGCCGCGTGGTCGTGGACAGGTGCCCCTCGAGGTCGAGGTGCTCGAGCCAGTAGTCGACGAGCTCGCCGAAGCCGCTGTCCGGGGTGAGGACGCCGGTCGCGGGCTGGAAGAGGCTGCGCTCGGCGAGCTTCTTCTTCAGCGCCCGCTCGGCGGTCTTCTCGGTGGTGCCGCTGGCCTGAACGAGGCGGCGCCGGCCGTCCCAGTCGCGGTAGCGGGTGCGGGCGACGACGCGGCCGGCAGCCTCGGTGTCGAACCAGATGTCGCCGAAGGTGCCGATGTCCAGGCGCGGGCGGGCCATCAGCGGGCCTCCCCTTCGCGCTGCTGCTCGACCCAGATGCGCACGTCGGAGACGGCGAACTTCAGGTGCTTGCCGATGCGGTGGGCGCGCGGCCCCTTCCCGCTGGTGCGCCAGTCGTAGACGGTGCCGACGGGCACGCCGAGGTAGGCGGCCAGTTCGGTGATGTCGATCAGGGGGTCAAGCCCCCAGGGGCTCTCGTGGTGTTCGGTGTCCATCCAGACAGGTGCGGAGGCGTCGCCACCGCACCCGCGGGCAAGCGGAACGGACCGGCGCCAACCAGACGAAGGAGGCCGGAAACCGGCCGTCAGGAGGTCAAAGTGATGAGTAAGTGATGACCGGATCAAATCTCAGAGCCTTCGGTGTCGCGGAAACCCTTGAGTTTCCGCGCCACCTCGGTCGGGCTGACAGGATTTGAACCTGCGACCCCTTGACCCCCAGTCAAGTGCGCTACCAAGCTGCGCCACAGCCCGTGGCTGATGCCCCGCAAGCGGAGCACCGAGGGACTACTCTACCGGGTTTCGAGACGCGTCCGGCTTCGCCGGCCGCTCCTCAACCCGCGGCCTTGCCAGACGCCTCCAGCCGCTGCGTCTCCAGCTCCCCGAGCTCGATCGCGAACGACGAGGCCAGCCACCCGGCACCGAGGGCCGCCAACCCCGCGAACAAGCCCCAGCGTGACTTGCCGGCCACGGCATCCACAGAGAGCGGGCCGGGACCGTCGATCGTCACGGCGGCGGCGCCGGCCACCAGGGTGAGGTTGAACTCGTAGCCGCGGTTCGAGTTGAAGAAGCCGTTCTTGCCGTGCACCTTCGTGAACGCGGTCGCCATCGCGGCAGTCACTGCCGCCGTGGCGACCGGGGTAGCGGCGCCGAGGGCGATGCCCACTCCCCCGAGCGTCTCGGCCAGGGCGACCGCGAGGGCGTTGCGGCGGGGCGGGTTCATGCGCTGGGCGGCGACCATCTTCTCGGTGCCCTCGAGACCTCCGCCGCCGAACCAGCCGAAGAGCTTCTGGGTTCCGTGGGCGACGAACACGGTGCCGAGGACGATGCGGAGGAGGAGCTTGCCGATACCCATTGGTTCAGTATCACCCGAGCCCGCCGCCCGCGCTGACCGCAGGACCGACCGCGCAGGAATCGAGAAGAGCCCGTCGGCCGTCGCCAGTACGCTCGAAACCATGCCGACCGCCTCAGCGCACGCCGCCGACAGCCACGACCTGATCCGGGTGCGCGGAGCCCGCGAGAACAACCTCAAGAACGTCGACGTCGACCTGCCCAAGCGCCGGCTCACCGTCTTCACCGGGGTCAGCGGGTCGGGCAAGTCCAGCCTGGTGTTCGGCACCATCGCGGCCGAGTCGCAGCGCATGATCAACGAGACCTACAGCGCCTTCGTGCAGGGCTTCATGCCCAACCTCGGCCGTCCCGACGTCGACACCCTCGAGGGGCTCACCACCGCGATCATCGTCGACCAGGAGCGCATGGGCGCCAACGTGCGCTCCACCGTCGGCACCGCCACCGACGCGAACGCGATGCTGCGCATCCTGTTCAGCCGCCTCGGCGAGCCGCACATCGGCTCGGCGCAGGCGTTCTCGTTCAACGTCGCCTCGGTCTCCGGCGCCGGCGCCGTCACCTTCGAGAAGGGCGGCGTCACCACCAAAGAGCGCCGCGAGTTCAGCGTCACCGGCGGCATGTGCCCGCGCTGCGAGGGCATGGGCAACGTCAGCGACATCGACCTGACCCAGATCTACGACGAGACCAAGTCGATCGCCGAGGGCGCCATCACCGTCCCCGGCTATACCGCCGACGGCTGGATGGTGCGCATCTACGCCGAGTCCGGCTTCGTCCCAGCCGACACGCCCATCAAAGACTTCAGCAAGCGCCAGCTGCAGGACTTCCTCCACAAGGAGGCCACCAAGGTCAAGGTTAACGGCATCAACCTCACCTACGAGGGCCTGGTGCCCAAGATCCAGAAGTCGATGCTCTCCAAAGACATCGACGCGCTTCAGCCGCACATCCGCGCGTTCGTCGAACGCGCCGTCACCTTCCAGACCTGCCCCGAGTGCGACGGCACCCGCCTCAACGCCGGCGCCCGGTCATCCAAGATCCGCGGCATCTCCATCGCCGACGCCTGCGCCATGCAGATCAGCGACCTCGCCGAGTGGGTGCGCGCCCTCGACGAACCCTCCGTCGCACCCGTGCTCAGCACCCTGCGGCAGATCCTCGACTCGTTCGTGCGCATCGGGCTCGGCTACCTCTCCCTCGACCGCGCCGCCGGTACGCTCTCGGGCGGTGAGGCGCAGCGCACCAAGATGATCCGGCACCTCGGCTCGTCCCTCACCGACGTGACCTACGTGTTCGACGAGCCCACCATCGGGCTGCACCCGCACGACATCCAGCGCATGAACGAACTGCTGCTGCAGCTGCGCGACAAGGGCAACACCGTGCTCGTGGTCGAGCACAAGCCCGAGACCATCACGATCGCCGACCACGTCGTCGACCTCGGTCCCCGCGCCGGGGCCCAGGGCGGCGAGCTGCAGTACCAGGGCGACGTCGCGGGGCTCCGGGCCTCCGACACGCTCACCGGAAAGCACCTCGGGTACAAGGCGAGGCTCAAGGATGCGGTGCGCACCGCATCCGGCGCCATCGAGATCCGCGGCGCGAACGAGCACAATCTGCAGGACGTCGATGTCGACATCCCGCTCGGCGTCCTCACCGTCGTCACCGGGGTCGCCGGGTCGGGCAAGAGCTCGCTCATTCACGGCTCCCTGCCGACGGATTCCGGGGTCGTCGTCGTCGACCAGGGCGCGATCCGGGGCTCCCGCCGCTCCAATCCCGCCACCTACACCGGTATGCTCGACGCCATCCGCAGCGCGTTCGCCAAGGCGAACGGGGTCAAGCCGGCGCTGTTCAGCGCCAACTCCGAGGGTGCGTGCCCGGTCTGCAACGGCAACGGCGTCATCTACACCGACCTGGTCATGATGGCCGGCGTCGCCGCCACCTGCGAGGAGTGCGGCGGCAAACGCTTCCAGGCATCCGTGCTCGAGTACGAGCTGGCGGGCCGGAACATCGCCGATGTGCTCGCGCTGAGCGCGGCCGAGGCCGACGCGTACTTCGAGACCGCGGGGGTCAAGGCGGCGCACGCCGTCGCATCCCGCATGGTCGACGTCGGGCTCGGCTACCTCACGATCGGTCAGCCGCTGACCACCCTCTCCGGCGGGGAGCGCCAGCGGCTCAAGCTGGCGATCCATATGGCCGACAAGGGCGGTGTGTACGTGCTCGACGAGCCCACCACCGGCCTGCACCTGGCCGACGTGGAGCACCTGCTCGGGCTGCTGGACCGGCTCGTCGACGCCGGCAAGACCGTCATCGTCATCGAGCACCACCAGGCCGTGATGGCCCACGCCGACTGGATCATCGACCTCGGCCCGGGCGCCGGGCACGACGGCGGGCGCGTGGTGTTCGAGGGCACGCCGGCTGCGCTCGTTGCGGACCGCTCGACCCTCACCGGGCAGCACCTCGCGCAGTACGTCGGGGGCTGACCCGCCCACGCTCGGCCCTCGGCGCCGGCCTTCATCGGGGTGGATGGCTTATGGGCGACCCATCCGCTTGCGTGCTCGGTCGAGCAAGTCGTCGTAGGTCCGGATCCGGACCCCCGCGAGGTCTCGTTCCGCGGCCCGAAAGTCAACCTGCGAGTGCTCGCCTCGCCGACCGATGACAACGTACAGATTGGGGCGGAAGATGCTCAGACCATACCGATCCTCGATCGACATTCGCCGTTCTGCCGACTCGAAGTAGTCACTGTACGTCCGCAGCTGGGCGCATGCCTCGAAGATCGAACTCGACATCCGGATCCGATTCTTCTTCTCGATCAACAGACGTGCAGACGGCAGTTTGAGCTCCGCGAGATCCGCCAGACCGCCCTTGTGGATGGGCTCGAGCACGAAATCCGGGATGAGAGGGCCGCCTTCTTCCCGCTCGAGGACAATCCGGCCATGCACGCGTCGATATTCATCCCCGGTGAGGAAGTCGGGATTCCGCTCGAGGAACTCCTGGATCGCTGTCTCCTTGACCTCGCGATCGTTGATGAGTTCCTCGAACTCCTCGATCTGCTCTTGCAGGAGCGCTGCGCGAGCATCCGCGATGTAGAGAAGGTGGTGCAGCCCCTTGAAGCCCTCCAGGAGGGAGATCTGACCGGTTTCGGAAACCGAGATTGCTCGCAGTCGGCCCTCCATCCAGGCGATCGCGACCGTCGCGGCCAAGTCGTCCTGGACCTCCGGTGGAGAAGCCTCTTCGACAAAGTCCGACACACGAATTGCCGCGGCCTGCGGGCCCTTCTGCCCTGCGACGACCTCGTACTGCGTCCGTTGGCCTTCTTCAAGAGATCGATAACCTGATCCTTCGATCGCGGAGTAGTGACAGAAGAGGTCCTGGCTTCCGTCATCGGGGGTGATGAATCCGAAGCCCTTCTCCGGGTTGAACCACTTGACGGTGCCGAAGGGGGACATGAGCGCTCCTTGAACGGGGTGCTCCGATTCTGACACCGGCGGAGCGACTCTCACTAGTGCCTCAGTTCAGAAGTTACCGTTCGTTCGGTGCCCCGCCCGCGCTCAGCCCTCGGCGCTGATGTTGATCAGCCAGTTGACGCCGAACCTGTCGGTGAACATGCCGAACGCGGCACCCCACGGCGCGGCCTCGAGCGGCTGCGTGATGGTCGCGCCCTGGGAGAGCTTGTCCCAGTAGCCCCGCAGTTCGGCGTCGTCGCTGTGGGTGCCGCTGATCGACACCGAGAAGTTGTTGGTGCCGACCTGGTAGTCCATCTCCGAGGGCACGTCCGAGCCCATGAGGGCGAAGCCGCTCGGCGTCTCCAGGTAGGAGTGCATCACCAGGTCGGCATCGCCGGGGCCGACCTCCTGGCCCATCTCGGCGAACGTCATGACGTCGAGCTTGCCGCCGAGTGCGGCGTGATAGAACTCCATCGCCTCGCGCGCGTTGCCGCGGAAGTTCAGGTACGCATTCAGGATCGCTGTCATGTGGACAGTGTCCACCTGTTCCGCCCCGTGCGCCAGGGGTGCCAGGCACCTCCCACCCGATTCGGACTAGAGCCTCGGCAGACCGGTCAGGTAGGCGCGGAACACCGCCTCGGGGTCGGCGCGGGAGCCGCGCTCGGTGCCGCTGCCGGCGAGCAGGTGATGCACCATGCCGTCGGCCAGGGCGACCAGGCCGCGGGCGTGGATCTCGGAGTCGGTGACCCCGAGCGCCTCGAGGGTGCGGCGGGCGGCGGCCAGCATGCCGGCCTGGATGGGTGAGGCGCTCGTGAGCAGGGCGTGCAGCTCCGGGTCGTCCCGCAACTCCACGACCAGCGCGAAGCGGGCCAGCTGATCGGCGGAGCGTGCCGTGATGCGATTCAGCACGGCCACCATGGCGGCGACCGTGGTCTCGACGGTCGCCTCGGGAGTCGCCTCAGCGGTCGCCGCGGCAGGGCTGTCGGCTGCAGGGGCGGCACCGGCCCGCGACCCCGCCGCCTCGAAGTCGGCACGCGTGCGCCCGGCCAGCCGGTGCACGACGAGCTCGATGAGCTGCCGCCGGGTGCGCACGTAGTACGAGGTCGAACCCGCGGGCAGGCCCGCCTCCCGGTCGACGGCCCGGTGCGTGAGCGCGCGCAGCCCGTCGCGGGCGATGATCGCGATCGCGGCGTCGGCGATCAGATCGCGACGGTCCGGGGATTCGGCCACGGCATCCCTCGCCTTCCTCTACATCTGTAGGGTACGCTGATCACGCACTCTACAGAAGTAGAGACAGAACCGGGAGAGCCCCCATGCACGTCGGGATCATCGGCGCAGGAATCGGCGGACTTGCCACGGCATCCGGCCTCGCGGCGAACGGCCACCGGGTCACGGTACTCGAGCGGGTCGAGCGCACCTCCCCCGTCGGTTCGGGACTCTCGCTCTTCGGCAACGCCGTCACGGCGCTCGACGCCCTCGGGCTGGGCGACGCCGTCCGCGCAATCTCGGGCGGCAGCGTCGCGACCCTCCGCGCCGGCCAGCGCCGCCCCGACGGCCGCTGGATCGCGACGATCCCGCCCGACGCGTTGCCCCACCTGCGCGTCGTGCACCGCGCCGAACTGCACGAGGTGCTGCTGGGTTCGCTCCCCCGCGGCACCCTCCGCGTGGGCACCGAGGTCACCGGGATCACCGAGGTCGACGCCGGCGTCACCCTCGCCACCCCGGCCGGCGAGCTCGGCGGCTTCGACCTCGTCGTCGCGGCCGACGGCATCCGCAGCCGCACTCGCGCGTCGTGGCCGGGCGACCCCGGAGTGCGCTACTCCGGTTACTCCACCTGGCGCGGCGTCACGCGCGAACCCGTGGACCTCCACGGCGAGGCGGGCGAGACCTGGGGCAACGGCCTGCGCTTCGGGCTCGCGCCCCTGGCCGACGGTCGCGTGTACTGGTTCGGCGTCGCGACCCTGCCCGAGGGCACCGTGTTCGACGACGAGCTCGGCGAACTGCGGCGCCGGTTCGAGGGCTGGCACGACCCGATCGCGGCCCTCATCGACGCGACCGAGCCGGACGCGATCGCGCGCCACGACATCCACGACCTCGCGGGTCCGGTGCCCACCTTCGTCCGCGGTCGCGTCGCTCTGCTCGGGGACGCCGCCCACGCCATGACGCCCGACCTCGGCCAGGGCGGCGGCCAGGCGCTCGAGGACGCCGCGACGCTCGTGCAGCTGCTCGGCCCGGCGACCACCGCGGGCACCGCGCTCGATCCGACCAAGATCGACCCGGCCCACATCGACGCGGCCCTCGCCCGATACAACACCCTGCGTCGCGCCCGAACCCAGCCCATCGCCCGCCGGGCCCGGATGCTGGGCCGCCTCGCGCAAACCCGGGGCGCCGTGCGCACCCGCATCCGCGATCTCGTGATCGGGGCGACCCCGGCATCCGTCCTGCGGCGGCAGCTGGCCGACCTGCAGGACTGGACCCCGCCCCACGCCTGACCCGGTCGGGGGTCTGAGCCCGCCCGGCCGCGCCCGGAAGCCAGACCTAGCGCTTGCGCTTCTCGCGCACGCGCATGTTGACCACGATGGGGGTGCCCTCGAAACCGTAGATCTCGCGCAGCCGCCGCTGGATGAACCGGCGGTACTGCGGGTCGAGGAATCCGGTCGTGAACAGCACGAAGGTTGGCGGGCGGGTCGCCGCCTGCGTCGCGAAAAGGATGCGCGGCTGCTTACCGCCGCGCACCGGGTGCGGGTGCTCGGCCGTCAACTCCGCGACCAGGGCGTTGAGCTTCCCGGTCGGAATGCGGGTATCCCAGCTCTCTAGCGCGAGCTCGAGCGCGGGCACGAGCTTCTCCAGGTGCCGCCCCGTGCGCGCCGAGATGTTGACCCGCGGAGCCCAGGCCACATGCGCGAGGTCCTGCTCGATCTCGCGCTCCAGATAGCGACGGCGTTCGTCGTCGAGCAGGTCCCACTTGTTGTAGGCCAGCACGAGGGCCCGCCCCGACTCGAGCACCAGATCGACGATGCGCAGGTCCTGCACCGAGATGGGCTCGGTCACATCCAGCACGACGACCGCGACCTCGGCCTTCTCCAGCGCCGCCGAGGTGCGCAGCGACGCGTAGAAGTCGGCTCCCTGCTGCAGGTGCACGCGCTTGCGGATGCCCGCGGTGTCGACGAAGGTCCACACCCGGCCGCCCAGCTCGACGTTCTCGTCGACCGGGTCGCGCGTCGTGCCGGCCAGCTCGTTGACGACCACGCGTTCCTCGCCGGCCGCCTTGTTGAGCAGCGAGCTCTTGCCCACGTTCGGCCGACCGATGATGGCCACCCGGCGCGGCCCGCCGACCTCCTCCTTGGCGACCGCCGAGACCTCGGGCAGCACGGTCATGACGTGATCCAGCAGATCCGCCACCCCGCGCCCGTGCAGGGCGGACACCGGCCACGGCTCCCCCAGCCCCAGGCTCCACAGCTCGGCGGCCTGCGGATCCTTCACCACATCGTCGGACTTGTTGGCCACGAGCACGACCGGTTTGCGCGAGGTGCGCAGCATCTTCACGACGTGCTCGTCCGTCGCGGTCGCGCCCACGTTGACGTCGACCACGAAGAGCACCGCGTCGGCCAGGTCGACCGCGACCTCGGCCTGCGCCGCGACCGACGCATTGATGCCGCTCGCGTCGGGTTCCCACCCGCCGGTGTCGACGAGCGTGAAGCGCCGCCCCATCCACTCCGCCTTGTAGGTGACGCGGTCGCGCGTCACGCCCGGGACGTCCTCGACGACCGCCTCGCGACGACCCAGGATGCGGTTGACGAGAGCAGATTTGCCCACGTTGGGCCGACCCACGATCGCGAGCACCGGCAGCGCGGGCAGGTAGGTGATGCCCTCCGGACCCTCCGCGGCCGCCTCGAGCAGGTCGAGGTCCTCCTCGTCCAGCACGTAATCGGATAGCCCCTGGCGCAGCGAGGCGGCGCGCTGCTCGGCCTCCGCATCGTCGAGCGCCGCCAGGCGCTCCCCGATGGCGGGGTCGATCGGATCGAGCTCCTCGTCGTCGGGATCGAAGTCGTCGCGCGCGGTCATGGGGTTCCCTTCACGAGCCGCACCACGGCATCCACCGTCTGGTCGAAGTCGAGGTCGGTCGAGTCGATCGTGGTCACGCCGGGCGCCGCGGTCATGAAGTCGACCACCTGCGCGTCGCGCCGGTCGCGCTCGAGCAGCTGCCCGGCGGTCGCCGCCTCGGCCGGTGCGAGCTGGGCCGAGCGCCGGGCGATACGCACCGCCTCATCGGCGGTCAGCAGGATGCGCACCGGAGCGTCCGGTGCGATCACGGTCGTCACGTCGCGCCCCTCGGCCACGATGCCGGGCGCCGTGGTCGCCGCGATGACCCGGCGGAACGCGTCGTTGAGCGCGAGACGCACCTCGGGGATGCGCGCCACGTCGCTCACCACCGCGCTCACCCGCGGTTCGCGGATCTCGTCGGTCACATCGAGCTCGCCGATGCGCACGATCGTGCGGCCGTCCTCACCCGGTTCGGTCGCGTAGGGGAAGTCGTCGAGCAGTTCGATGACCTGCTCCGCGTCAGTCGTCTCGGCCCCCGCCTCGAGCGCGGCCCAGGTCAGCGCGCGGTAGGCGGCGCCGGTGTCGAGGTAGGCGTAGCCCAGGCGCCGCGCGGCGGCCTTGCTCACGCTGGACTTGCCGCTGCCGGCCGGGCCATCGACCGCCACGACGACCGGACGCGGCCCCGCGACCGGATACGACCCCTCGGGCCGCGCGGACGTCGCGTCGCTCACCGCTCGGCCTCCATGAGCGTCCACCCGCGATGCTCGAGCGCGGCCGCGAGCGTGTGCGCGGCCTCGGGCACGACCGAGATGTCGGCGAAGCCCACGCGCGTCTCCGGGCTGTGCTCGAGGCGCAGATCCTCCATGTTGACGCCCTCCTCGCCGATCTCGGTCAGCAGGCGGGCCAGCTCGCCGGGCTTGTCGTCGATCTTGACCACGATGCTCGCAAAGCGCTTGTCGGTGCCGTGCTTGCCCGGGATGCGCCCCACCCCGTCGTTGCCCGCGGTCAGCAGTTCCGCGATGGCGCGACGGGATGCCGGCTCGTCCGGCGAGTCGAGTGCGGTCAGCAGGCGGTCCAGATCCCCGCGCAGCGGACGCAGCACCTCGGCCACCGCCCCCGCGTTGGCGCCCAGGATCTGCGTCCACAGCGCCGGGTCGCTCTCGGCGATGCGGGTCGTGTCGCGCAGCCCCTGCCCGGCGAGCCCGAGCGCCGCAGCCGAGCCGTCGAGCAGCCGGGCGGCCATGAGGGTCGCGACCAACTGGGGCGCGTGCGAGACGAGGGCGACGCTGCGGTCGTGATCGGCCACATCCATCTCGATGGGCACGGCGCCCAGGTCCAGGATCATGTCCTCGATGGGCGCCGCGTCGCGGTAGCCGATGCCGTCGTGGCCGGCGACGATCCACGGCCGGCCGATGAACAGGTCCGCGCGCGCCGAGACCGCTCCCCCGCGCTCGCGCCCGGCCATCGGGTGCGTGCCGATGTAGCGGCTGAGGTCGACGCGCGCCTCACGCAACTCCTCCAGGGGCCCGACCTTGACGCTCGCGACATCCGTCACGAGCGCCTCCGGGTAGCGCTTGAGCTCTGCGGCGACCACGGTGGCGGTCACATCCGGCGGCACCGCCACCACGATGAGACCGGGACGATCCCCGCCCGCGGGCGCGCGGCCCGCGCCGTACGCGATCGCGAGTTTGCGCGCCGAGGGCGAGGTGTCCTCCACGATGACGTCGACCCCGTGGGCGCGCAGGCCCAGGCCGATGCTCGCCCCGAGGAGCCCGCTGCCGACGATGCGGACCTGCTCCGCGAGTCGGCGGTCGTTCATCAGGGTTCCTCTCGTGCCTCGACGCCGTCGGATCGGCTCTGCGTCGGATCGACTCAGGATCCAGATCGGCTCAGGGTCAGCAATTGGCCGAGTTCCACCTTAGTGAGATCGCGCGCCCGCCCGACGCCCAGGGTGCCCAGGTGCAGGGGGCCGAACTGGCGCCGCACGAGCTCGAGCACCGGGTGCCCGACATGGTCGAGCATGCGCCGCACGATGCGGTTGCGCCCCGAGTGCAGAGTGAGTTCGACCATGGTCCGATCGCGCGAGGCCTCCCCCACGATGCGCGCCCGGTCGGCCGCGATCGGGCCGTCGTCCAGCTCGATGCCCTTCTCCAGCCGCCGCATGACCGCGGGCATCGCCACGCCCCGCACGGTCGCCACGTAGGTCTTGGTCACGCCGAACGACGGATGCGCGAGAACGTGGGCCAGCTCACCGTCATTGGTGAGCAGCAGCAGCCCGCTGGTGTCGGCATCCAGTCGCCCCACGTTGAACAGGCGCTCCGGGTAGTCGCGCGTGAACTCGCGGAGGTCGCGCCGGCCGTGCTCGTCGCTCAGCGAGCTCACGACGCCCGTGGGCTTGTTGAGCATGACGTAGCGCAGATCGGGGTTGAGCTGCACCGCGACGCCGTCGACCGCGACCTTGTCGACCAACGGGTCGACGCGCGAGCCCAGTTCGGTCACGATCTCGCCGTTGACGCTCACCCGCCCGTCGGCGATGAACTGCTCGCACACCCGGCGGGATGCGACCC
The DNA here is from genome assembly GCA_019638805.1 of Microbacteriaceae bacterium. GTDB lineage: Bacteria > Actinomycetota > Actinomycetes > Actinomycetales > Microbacteriaceae > JBDSKH01. The sequence goes on from JAHBTA010000003.1 coordinate 88,313, forward strand.
CGGCCGCCGCGAGGACCTTCTGCAGGCGCTCGCTCACCGCACCCCGAGGTCCTCGAAGCCGCCCGCGCCGTCCTCCAGGAGCGGCGAGATCTTGGGCAGCTCCTCGATCGAGTTGATGCCCAGCTGGGTCAGCAGCAGGTCGGTGGTCTCGTAGTGGATCGCCCCGGTCTCGGTGTCGGTGAAGGCCTCGGTGATGAGCCCGCGGCCGAGCAGCGTGCGCACGACCGAGTCGACGTTGACCGCGCGGATCTGCGCGATCGACCCGCGCGAGATGGGCTGCTTGTAGGCGATGACCGCGAGGGTCTCGAGCGCCGCCTGCGAGAGCTTGGTGGGGTTCTGGGTCAGCACGAACTCGCGCACCGCGGCGTCGTGCTCGGGCCGCACGTAGATGCGCCAGCCTCCGCCGACCTCGCGCAGCTCGAAGCCGCGGCGCTGCGTGCCCTCGTCGCCGTCGTAGTCGTGCACGAGGCGCTCGATCGACTGGCGCACCGCGGGCACGGGAACCCCGAGCCCGGTCGCGAGCGCCACGAGCGAGAGCGGCTCGTCCGCCACCATGAGGATCGCCTCGAGCGCGCGCTCGAGATCGGCGATGGCGGGTTTGGGGCTCTCCTCCGGCGGGGCGGCCTCCGCCGCCTCGGTCTCCACGGCATCCGTCTCGACGGCCTCAGTTGTCATAGTCGGCTCCCAGGTTCGCCAGCTGATCGTCGGTCCAGTGCGCCGCCGACCAGCGCAGGGTGAGCTCGCCCAGCGGTTCGAGCTGCTCGAAGGTGATGGCCGCGTGCCGGTACAGCTCCAGCACCGCGAGGAAACGCGCCACGATGACCCCGCGCTGCTCGATGCCCGCGATGAGCGTGCGGAAGTTCACCGGTTCGCCGCCGCGCAGCGCCGCCACGACGTGCGCGGCCTGCTCGCGGATGCTCACCAGCGGCGCGTGCAGGTGATCCAGCCCGACCACCGGGATCTCGCGCGGCGTGAAGGCCAGCAGCGCGAGCGCCGCGAAGTCGTCGGCCGTGAGCGTCCACACCAGCTCGGGCGTCTGGCGGCGGAACTTGTCCTCGAGCCGCACCGAGCGCACGTGCCGGCCGGTCTCGGTCTCGATGCGCTGGGCGAACCAGCCCGCGGCCTCCTTGAAGGCTCGGTACTGCAGAAGCCGCGCGAAGAGCAGGTCGCGCGCCTCGAGCAGTGCGACGTCCTCAGCGTCGACGAGCTCGCCCTGCGGCAGAAGCCCGGCGACCTTGAGGTCGAGCAGGGTCGCCGCCACGACCAGGAACTCGCTGGCCTGTTCGAGCTCCTCCTCCGAGTCGAGCCCGTGCAGATAGGACAGGAACTCGTTGGTCACCACGCTCAACGCGACCTCGGTGATGTCGAGGTCGTGCTTGGCGATGAGCTGCACGAGCAGATCGAAGGGGCCGTCGAAGTTGGCGAGGCTCAGGCGGAAGCCGGGGGCGGCATCCACGGCGTCGGCGTCCAGCGCGGGGTCGAGCACGTCCTCCGTCGCCGCGCCGCCCTCAGGCGATCGCGCCACGCGCGATCAACTCCCTGGCGAGTTGGCGGTACTGGTCGGCCGCGCTGTGCTCAGGCGCGAAGCTCGTGATGGGCGCTGCGGCCACGCTCGCGTCCGGGAACTTCACGGTGCGGCTGATGACGGTCTCGAGCACCTGGTCGCCGAAGGTCTCGACCACGCGCTCGAGCACCTCGCGCGAGTGCAGCGTGCGCGCGTCGTACATGGTGGCCAGGATCCCGTCGAGCTGGATGGCGGGGTTCAGCCGGTCGCGGACCTTCTCGATGGTCTCGACCAGCAGCGCGACCCCGCGGAGCGCGAAGAACTCGAGCTCGAGCGGCACGAGCACGCCGTGCGCGGCCGTGAGCGCGTTGACCGTGAGCAGCCCGAGCGAGGGCTGGCAGTCGATGAGGATCACGTCGTAGTCATTTCTCACGCCGCGCAGAACGCGCGCCAGGATCTGCTCGCGCGCCACCTCGTTGACCAGGTGCACCTCGGCCGCCGACAGGTCGATATTGGCCGGGATGACATCCAGACCCGCCGCGGATGTGTGCAGGATCGCGGAGGAGACATCCGATTCCGACCCCAGCAAAAGCTCGTAGATGGTGGTCGCGTCGTGGGCCTGCACCCCGAGCCCGGCGCTCAGCGCGCCCTGCGGGTCGAAGTCGATCGCGAGCACCTTGCGCCCGTACTCGGCCAGCGACGCGCCCAGGTTGATCGTGGTCGTGGTCTTGCCCACGCCGCCCTTCTGGTTGCACAGCGCGATGATGCGGGCGGGGCCGTGCGCGCGCAGGATCGGGGGCATCGGGAACTCGGTGACCGGGCGCCCGGTCGGGCCGAGTTCCGGCTTCTCCATCCCCGGCAGCTCGGTGACGCCCTCGCGCTGCGCTGACATGCTGCCGAGTTTACGTCCGGGTTCCCGGGCGTCTCCCGCGGCGCGCGTCAAGTACCGGTTGAAGGTTGCGGGAGCCGCCGCCGATGCCACCCCGATCACCGGGCGCGCGGGTGCGAGGTGACGTAGACATCCCGTAGCGCGTCGGCGGTGACGCGCGTGTAGATCTGGGTGGTGGCCACGCTCGCGTGGCCCAGCAGCTCCTGCACGACGCGCACGTCGGCCCCGCCCTGCAGCAGGTGCGTGGCGAACGAGTGCCGCATGCTGTGGGGCGAGATCGCGACGTCCAGGTGCGCGCGCTCGGCGGCCGCGCGCAGCAGAAGCCAGGCGTTCTGGCGCGACAGCCGCGCGCCGCGCACCCCCAGGAAGAGCGCGGGCGTCGAGGTGCCGCGCACCGAGAACACCGGGCGCGCCCGCACCAGGTAGGCGTCGATCGCGGAGCGCGCGTAGGACCCGACCGGCACGATGCGCTGCTTGCCGCCCTTGCCGAAGAGCCGCACCACCTCGGCCGTGCCGTCCTCGCCGATGAGGTCGTCGACGTTGAGGGCGACGGCCTCCGAGATACGCGCGCCCGTCGCGTAGAGCAGTTCGAGCAGCGCCTTGTCGCGCAGCGCCGCGGGTTCCTCGCCGTCGGTCGCGGCCAGCAGCGCCTCGACCTGCTCGATGGTGAGCGCCTTGGGCAGCCGCGCGGGCAGCTTGGGGGCGGTCAGATCCTCGGACGGGTCGACCTGCAGCACCCCCTCGTCGACCAGGAACGCGCAGAACCCGCGGATCGACGAGATGGTGCGCGCGACACTGGATGCGGCGAGCGGCTCCTCGCGCTCGCGCAGCCCCCGCACGTACCCGGCCAGCGATCCCGCGTCCAGGGTCGTGCCGGCCCCGAGCATGGCCTCAATGTCGCGGCGATAGGCCGCGACGGTGTGCGGCGAGCGGCCCCGCTCGATCGCGAGGTGACGCAGGTAGCGGTCGAGCTGGCGGTGCAGATCGGGGCCGGAGGCCCCCTCAGCGCCGTCCACCCGCTCAGCGCCGGACACCCGCTCAGCGCCGGGCATGCGCGGCCAGGATCGCGACGAGCAGGATCGCGTTGCCGAGGCGACCCGCGAGGGCGGCCTCGACCGCCTCGTCCAGCTCGACCCAGCGCAGCACGATGCCGGCCTCCTCATCGGTCCGCTCGTGGGCGGTGGGCGCGGGCGAGAGATCGCGCGCCTCGAAGAGCACGATGCGCTCGTCGCTCTGGCCGGGCGAAGTGTCGAACTCGAGGGGCTCGCTCCAGGTCGCGGCCACCAGGTCGGTCTCCTCCGCGAGCTCCCGCTTCGCAGCGGTCAGCGGGTCCTCCCCCGCGACGTCGAGCAGCCCGGCCGGGATCTCCCAGGAGCGCCGCCTCGTCGGGTGACGGTACTGGTTGATGAGCAGCACACGGCCGAGTTCGTCCACGGGCAGCACCGCGACCGCACCGTGGTGCGTCGTGTACTCGCGCGTGAACGTGGCGCCGTCGAGCCGGACGGTGTCGCGCCGCACCTGGAAGATCGCTCCCTCGTAGGGCGTGGCGGCATCCACCGGCTCGGCCTCCGCGCGCGCGTCGGCCAGCGGGCCGGTGCGCAGGGCCTCGAGATCCACGGGCGGGTCAGGCCTCGGCGGAGACGGTCGCGGGCGCGACGTCGGCGGGCGCCGCATCTGCAGGCGCCGCATCCGCGGGCGAGCCGGCCACCGCATCCGTCACGCCGCTCTCGCCGTCGGCGACCTCGAACAGCCGCGAGGCCTCCTGCCGCTCGCGCGCGGCGCCGATGAGCCCACGGAACAGCGGATGCGGGCGGTTGGGGCGCGAGCGCAGCTCCGGGTGGGCCTGGGTGCCCACGTAGAACGGGTGCACCTCGCGGGGCAGCTCGACGTACTCGACCAGCTCGCGGTCGGGCGAGGTGCCCGAGAACACCAGGCCCGCCTCGGCCAGCCGGTCGCGGTAGTGGTTGTTGACCTCGTACCGGTGCCGGTGCCGCTCGGACGCGGTCGGGGCGCCGTAGAGCTCCTCGACGATGGTGCCGGGCGCGAGCGCCGCGTCGTACAGACCCAGGCGCATGGTGCCGCCCAGGTCGCCGTCGCCGCCCACGATGTCGACCTGCTCGGCCATGGTCGCGATGACCGGGAACTCGGTGTCCGGGTCGAACTCGGACGAGCTCGCGCCGGCCAGCCCGACCACGTTGCGGGCGTACTCGATGACCATGCACTGCAGGCCCAGGCACAGACCGAGCACCGGGATGCGGTTCTCGCGCGCGAAGCGCAGAGCGCCGAGCTTGCCCTCGATACCGCGCACCCCGAAGCCGCCCGGCACGCAGATGCCGTCGACGTCGGCCAGGTGCTTGGCCGCGCCCTCGGGGGTCTCGCACTCGTCCGAGGGCACCCACCGGACATCGACCCGGGTCTCGTGCGCGAAGCCGCCCGCCTTGAGCGCCTCGGTGACCGAGAGGTAGGCGTCGGGCAGGTCCACGTACTTGCCGACCAGCGCGATCGTGATCTCGTGCGCCGGCTCGTGCACGGTCTTGAGCAGCCGCTGCCAGCCGGCCCAGTCCACCTCGCCCGCCGCATCGATGCCCAGCTGCTCGATGATGTAGGCGTCCAGACCCTGCTCGTTGAGCATGGTGGGGATGTCGTAGATCGACGGCACGTCGATCGCGTTCACGACGGCGCGCTCGTCGACATCGCACATGAGCGCGATCTTGCGCTTGTTGGACTCGGAGACGATGCGGTCGCTGCGGAGCACCAACGCATCCGGCTGGATGCCGATGGAGCGCAGCGCCGCGACCGAGTGCTGGGTGGGCTTGGTCTTCTGCTCGCCCGAGGCGCCCATGTACGGGACCAGGCTCACGTGCACGAAGAACACGTTGCGCCGGCCGAGTTCGTGCCGCACCTGGCGGGCCGCCTCGATGAAGGGCTGGCTCTCGATGTCGCCGACCGTGCCGCCGATCTCGGTGATGATGACGTCGGGAACCGGGCCGCCATCCAGCGGGGGCTGGGCCTGCAGACGCATGCGGCGCTTGATCTCGTCCGTGATGTGCGGAATGACCTGCACGGTGTCGCCCAGGTACTCGCCGTGGCGTTCGCGCGCGATGACGCGCTGGTAGATCTGGCCGGTGGTGACGTTGGCGGCCTGGTCCAGGTTGATGTCGAGGAAGCGCTCGTAGTGGCCGATGTCGAGGTCGGTCTCGGCGCCGTCGTCGGTCACGAAGACCTCGCCGTGCTGGAACGGGTTCATGGTGCCCGGATCCACGTTGAGGTACGGATCGAGCTTCTGCATGACGACCCGCAACCCGCGGGCGGTGAGCAGATTGCCCAGGCTCGCGGCCGTGAGGCCCTTGCCGAGGGAGCTGACGACGCCCCCGGTCACGAAGATGTGCTTAGTGCTGCTTCCCGGATTGACCACCACGGGGTTTCAGCATATCGGCCCGGGATGGGTGCGCGCCGGGACGCGCCGGGAATCGTTGCCGGGTGGATGCCGTGGGGGCGTCCCAGCGGCCGTGAGCGGCGCAGCGCCCATCACCAGCGGCCGTGAGCTGCCTCCAACAACTCCTTCGCGTGCGTGAGCGCGGACTCCGACTCCGGGGAGCCGCTCAGCAGCCGCGCCATCTCGTGGGCGCGCTCGTCGGCGTGCACCAGGCGCACGCTGCTGGTCGTGACCGCGCCGTCGCTGCCCTTCTCCACCACGAGATGATTGGTCGAGAACGCCGCGACCTGCGCCAGGTGGGTCACCACGATGACCTGCGCGGTCTGCGCGAGGCGCGCGAGCCGGCGACCGATCTCGGTCGCGCTCGCCCCGCCGACCCCGGCGTCGACCTCGTCGAACACGAACGTCGGAACCGGATCGCTCGCGGCCAGAACGACCTCGATCGCGAGCATGACGCGCGAGAGCTCACCCCCGGAGGCGCCGCGCGACAGCGGCCGCGGCTCGGCACCGGCGTGCGGCTGCAGCAGGATCGCGACCTGGTCGCCACCGGAGAGACCCAGATCCGCAGGCGACACCTCGATCGCGAGACGCGCATCCGGCATCGCGAGCGCCGCGAGCTCGGAGGTGACCTCCCCGGAGAGGCGGGCCGCGGCATCCTGCCTAAGCGCGGTGAGCCGACCGGCGAGCTCGTCGATCCGCGCGCGGTCGGCCGCGACCTCGGCCGTGAGCGCCTCGATGCGGTCGGAGTCGCTGTCGAGCTCGACCAGGCGGCTCGACCCGCGGTCGAGGTAGTCGATGACGTCGTCGAGCGTCGGCCCGTACCGGCGGGCCAGCCCGGCCAACTGCGCGCGGCGCTCGTGCATGGCCTCGAGTTCGCGGCCCGAGTCGGCGTCGAGCGAACCGAGATAGCGCGCCAGCTGGGCCGACGCCTCGGACACCTGGACGGATGCGTTCGTGAGCGCCTCGGCGATGGGGCCGAGCGCCGGATCGTGGCCGGCGACCCGCTCGATCGCGCGACGGGCGGTCTCGACGAGGGCCAACGCATCCACCCGGTCGCCGACCGACTGGCTGGACACCGCCTCCTGCGCCTCGGCGGCCGCGAGCCGCAGATCTTCCAGGTTGCTCAGGCGCTCGGTCTGCTCGGCCAGCTCGGCGTCCTCGCCGCGACGCGGCGCCGCCGCCTCGATCTCGGTCATGGCCGCGCGCAGCTCGTCGGCCTCGCGCACGCGCCGGTCGCGCTCGGCCACGAGCACGTCGAGCTCGCCCTGCGCGGTCTGCCAGCGCCGGAAGACGTCCTGATAGTCGCCCAGCAGAACCTCGAACTCCGGCCCGGCGAAGCGGTCGAGCGCCTGGCGCTGCGCGGTCGCCGAGCGCAGGCGGATCTGATCGGACTGGCCGTGCACGACCACGAGCTGCTGACCGATCTCGCCCAGCACGCCGACCGGCGCCGAGCGCCCGCCGACCGTGGCGCGGCTGCGGCCCTCGGCCGTGACCGAACGGCCCAGAATGAGGGATGCGCGCCCCGCGCCCACGGGATCCAGCTCACCCCCGGCGTCGCGCACGCGATCCGCGACCGGACCGTGCTCGTCGACCTCCCACCGGCCCTCGACCACGGTCTGCGCCGCGCCCGAGCGGATCGCACCGCTGTCGGCGCGCTCACCCAGCAGGAGACCGAGCGCCGTCACGACCATGGTCTTGCCCGCGCCGGTCTCGCCCGTGAGCGCCGTGAACCCCGGACCCAGGGGCAGCCGCGCCTCACCGATGACGCCGAGGTCGCGGATGGTGATGTCCTCGATCACGCGCCGGAGCCCTGATCGTCGCCCGGCCCGCGCCAGCCCGTGACCGGGAGGCGGAACTTGCCGACCAGCCGGTCGGTGAACGGGCGCGGGTGCAGGCGGGCCAGCCGCACCGGAATGCCGGAGCGGCGCACCACGACGCGCGCGCCGCTGGGGAGATCGAAGGTGCGGCGGCCGTCGCACCACAGCACGCCCGCGCCGACCGAGCGCTCGAGCAGTTCGACCGCGAGCGACGAGTCGGGCCCGACCACGAGCGGGCGGGCGAAAAGCGCGTGCGCCGAGAGCGGCACCATGAGCAGCGCGTCGACGCTCGGCCACACCACGGGGCCGCCCGCCGAGAACGAGTACGCGGTCGACCCGGTCGGCGTCGACATGACCACGCCGTCGCAGCCGAACGTCGAGAGCGGGCGGCCGTCGACCTCGACGGCGACCTCGAGCGAGCGCTCGCGCGAGGCCTTCTCGACCGAGGCCTCGTTGAGCGCCCAGGTCTCGTGCACGACGCGGTCGCCGCGCTTGACGCGCACGCTGATGGTCATGCGCTCTTCCACCTCGTAGTCGCGGTCGAGCGCGCGGGCGACCGTGGCTGGCAGCTCTTCGCGCTCGGCCTCGGCGAGGAAGCCGACGTGGCCCAGATTCACGCCCAGAAGAGGAGCGTCACTGCCGCGCGCGATCTCCGCGGCGCGCAGGATGGTGCCGTCGCCGCCCAGCACGATGACCAGTTCCAGCTCGTCGAGCTGCACATCCGTGCCCAGGAGCGCGAGCGGGGCGAGGCCGGGAGCGGCCACCAGCAATTGCTCGTGCTCGTCCGAGGAGACCACCGGCGTGAGCCCGGCCTCGATGAGCCGCCGGCACACCTCGATGCCGGCCTCGAGCGAATCGGGGCGGCCGGTGTGCGCGACCACGAGGATGTGGCGCTCGCTCATCGCACTCCTCGCTGTCGGCATGTACTCGGCGCCCTCAGGGCGCTCTCACGGCAGGGCGCTCTCACGGCAGGGCGTCGATCGCCCCGCTCCATTCTGTCGGATCACCCCCGACGTCGGCCGACAGAGCCACCAGATACTCCTGATTTCCGGATCCACCCACCACTGGGGAGGACATGACGCCCGTGGCCCGCAGGCCCGCTTTCGCGGCAGCCTCGAGCACCCCGCGCACGGCGGCGTGCCGCGTCGTGCGATCCCGCACGATGCCCTCCCGCACCCGACCCACCTCGAACTGCGGTTTGACCAGCAGCACGAACCGTGCGCCCGCAGCTGCGACCGCCGCGAGTGCGGGCAGCACGAGCCCGAGCGGGATGAACGACAGATCCGCCACGACGATGCTGGGTCGCTCGGCCGTTCCCGACACCCCCGCCAGCAGCTCCGGCGTGAGCTCACGCGCGTTCACCCCCTCGACAACGCGCACGCGCGGGTCGTCGCGGATCGCCGGGGCGAGCTGCCCGTGCCCCACGTCGAGGGCGATGACCTCGCGCGCTCCCCGCTCGAGCAGGACCTGCGTGAAACCGCCCGTCGATGCTCCGACGTCCAGCGCCAGAACGCCCGCGGGGTCGATTTCGAACCCGGTGAGGGCGGCGTCCAGCTTGCCTGCCGAGCGGCTCACCCAGCGGTCGGTCGGGTCGTCGCCCTCGACGGTCAGTTCGGAGTCCTGCGGGACCCGCTGGGACGCCTTCCCCGCGGGGCGCCCGTCCACGTGCACCCGTCCGGCCGAAATCGCCTCGGCCGCGAGACCGCGGGAGCGCACCAGTCCGCGGCGCACGAGCGCCGCGTCGAGGCGCTCAAGAGGTAGGGTCGCCGCGTCGAGGCGCTCGTGAGGTAGAGTCGCCGCGTCGAGGCGCTCGTCAGGCACCCGGCCGGGCATCCCCGGCCTCGAGCATGGCCTTGAGCTCGTCGTGCACCTGCGCCAGAGCCTGCGCGCGCGTCTCGAGGGGCTGGTCCTCGATCACGCGCAGCCGGGTCACGAGGGCGCCCGGCTCCTCGTCGGCGGAAACCTCCGCGGGCCCGGTTTCGTCGGGCACGGTGTCGTCGGTCTGGCTCATGGCCCTACGAATATAGCGCCGGGTCGATGTCCAGGGCGTGGATGGGGACCCCGGCCCCCCAGACCGCCGCGGTCCCGGCGCGCAGGGCCTCGATCTCGCTCTCCCCCGCGTCGACAATGCGGACCGTGTTGTCACGCACCCGCACGGATGCCGTGCCGGCACGCACGAGGCGACCCTCGGCATCCATGGTCTCGGCCGGCGGGGTGTAGGGCTCGAAGAGCTCGCGCAGATCGCCCAGCAGGAAATCCGGACGCGAATCGGCAGGGGCAGCGAGCACCTGCTTGGGTCCGTCGATGCCGGTCAGCACGAGCACCGACGCGATGCCCGCGCGGCGGGCGCCCAGGATGTCGGTGTCGAGGCGGTCGCCCAGGAACAGGGGCCGGGTCGCACCGAAGCGCTCGATCGCGGCGTCGAAGATGGCGCGCTCGGGCTTGCCCGCGACGACCGGGAGGCGGCCCACCGCGGTGTGCACGGCGGACACGAGGGTGCCGTTGCCGGGTGCGGTTCCGCGTTCCTGGGGCAGGGTCCAGTCGGTGTTGGTCGCGATCCAGGGGATGCCGGGGCCGGCATCCGTGACGCGCAGCGCGAAGGCGGCCTCGGCCAGATCGGTCCAGGCGACGCTCGGGTGGAAGCCCTGCACCACCGCGGCGGGCGCATCGAGCGCGCTGCGGGTGACCCGGAAGCCGTGCGCCTCGACCACCGAGGTCAGGCCCTCGCCGCCCACGACGAGCACCGTGGAACCCGGTGGAACCATGCCCGCCAGCAGCGCGATGGCCGCCTGCGGCGAGGTCACCACGTCGTCCGGCCGCACGCGCAGGCCCAACTCGGTCAAGTGCTGCGCGACCGAGGCGGCAGTGCGGGACGCGTTGTTCGTGATGTAGCCCACGCGCATGGTCGCCTGAGCGCGGTTGATGCTCTCGACCGCGAACGGCAGGGCGTGCGCCCCCGTGTAGATGACTCCGTCCAGATCGGCGAGCAGTAGGTCGACGCCCTCGAGCGGGGTGTCGGCGGAGCCGTCGCCAGAAGGGCCGGTGTCGGCGCGCGGCTTGCCCGGCTCAGGCATCCGGGCCCTCCTCGACGATGACCACGACCTCGTCGTCCCCGTCCGGGTCGGCAGCGGATGCGAGGGCCACCGCCGCGCGGTCGGCTCGCGCGAACCAGGTGGCGGCCTCCTCCGCGCGGCCGAGGTCTTCGAGCACGGTCGCGTAGGCGTCGAAGAGGCCGGGGCTCCAGGAGTACGCGCGGTCCGGGTCCAACTGCGGGATCTGCAGCTCGCGCAGGGCGGCCTCGGGGTCCCCCAGGTCCAGGCGGGCCCCCGACATCGCGACGGCGAGCTCGACCTGGACGGGAATCGGGAGTTCGGCGCGCGGCACCGAGCGGCCGAGCTCGAGAGCACGATCGGGCCGGCCGATGCCGCGCTCGCTGTCGACCATGAGCGGCAGCTGGTCGTTGCTGCCGGTGATGCGGCGGTGCGTGCGCAGCTCGCGCAGCGCGAGGGCGAAGTCGCCCGTGGTGTAGGCCGTGATCGCGAGGGTCTCGCGCACGACTCCGACCCGGCCGGCGCGTCGGGCGGCCGCGAGGGCGTGCCGGTGCGCGAGCGCCGGGTCCTCGTCGATGAGCCGGGCGACCATGACCAGGTGCCGGGCGACGTCGTCGGCGTTGTCCTTGCTGAGGGTCTTCAGGTCGGCGCGAGCCCCGCGATCGAGTTCGTTCGCGCGCACCTCGTCCGGCAGCGGCGGGTCGTCGTGGCGGGGCTTGGGCGGGTCGTCGCGCCGCGGATCGTCACGCCGCGAATCGTCTCGCCGCGGACGGGCTCCGGCTCGTGCACCGGCTCCGCCGCGTGCACCCGGAGCGGATTCGCGTCCTCGCGCGGGTCCGCGACCCTGCGCGGGTCCACGTCGCGGCGGCTTCTCCATGTCGTTCCTCGTCGATTCGGCTCGTTAACGCGAAATGGCCACCCGCACCCGCCTTTCGGCGGATCGGATGGCCATCTCACAAAGAAGTCCGGCGGTGTCCTACTCTCCCACGAGGTCCCCCTCGCAGTACCATCGGCGCAGAAGGTCTTAGCTTCCGGGTTCGGAATGTGACCGGGCGTTTCCCCTTCGCTATGGCCGCCGAAACACTATTGATTTGTGGTCTCTGGCTTCTCTCGAAGCGCAGCCCCGACCGCAGATCGGGAACTACAAAGTGGACGCGAGCGCTCTGTCATTCGAACAGATCGAAAAACTCATGTGTTATCAAGTTGTCGGCTTATTAGTACAGGTCAGCTGCACGGGTCGTTAGTCCCCGCTTCCACATCCTGCCTATCAACCCAGTCGTCTAGCTGGGAGCCTCTCCCCCGAAGGGATGGAAGTCTCATCTTGAAGTCGGCTTCCCGCTTAGATGCTTTCAGCGGTTATCCGTTCCGAACGTAGCTAATCAGCGGTGCTCCTGGCGGAACAACTGACACACCAGAGGTTCGTCCGTCCCGGTCCTCTCGTACTAGGGACAGCTCTTCTCAAACTTCCTACGCGCGCAGCGGATAGGGACCGAACTGTCTCACGACGTTCTAAACCCAGCTCGCGTACCGCTTTAATGGGCGAACAGCCCAACCCTTGGGACCTACTCCAGCCCCAGGATGCGACGAGCCGACATCGAGGTGCCAAACCATGCCGTCGATATGGACTCTTGGGCAAGATCAGCCTGTTATCCCCGAGGTACCTTTTATCCGTTGAGCGACAGCGCTTCCACAAGCCACTGCCGGATCACTAGTCCCGACTTTCGTCCCTGCTCGAGCCGTCACTCTCACAGTCAAGCTCCCTTGTGCACTTACACTCGACACCTGATTGCCAACCAGGTTGAGGGAACCTTTGGGCGCCTCCGTTACTCTTTGGGAGGCAACCGCCCCAGTTAAACTACCCACCAGGCACTGTCCCAGAACCGGATTACGGTTCGTGGTTAGACATCCAGAGTGACCAGAGTGGTATTTCAACAATGACTCCACGAACACTGGCGTGCCCGCTTCAAAGTCTCCCACCTATCCTACACAAGCCACACCGAACACCAATACCAAGCTGTAGTAAAGGTCACGGGGTCTTTCCGTCCTGCTGCGCGTAACGAGCATCTTTACTCGTAGTGCAATTTCGCCGAGTTCGCGGTTGAGACAGCTGGGAAGTCGTTACGCCATTCGTGCAGGTCGGAACTTACCCGACAAGGAATTTCGCTACCTTAGGATGGTTATAGTTACCACCGCCGTTTACTGGGGCTTAAATTCAGAGCTTCGCCGAAGCTAACCCTTCCTCTTAACCTTCCAGCACCGGGCAGGCGTCAGTCCGTATACATCGTCTTGCGACTTCGCACGGACCTGTGTTTTTAGTAAACAGTCGCTTCCCACTGGTCTCTGCGGCCTTCAAGGCTCCAGGAGCAAGTCCCTTCACCCATTCGGCCCCCCTTCTCCCGAAGTTACGGGGGCATTTTGCCGAGTTCCTTAACCACGATTCTCTCGATCTCCTCGGTATTCTCTACCTGACCACCTGAGTCGGTTTGGGGTACGGGCGGCTGGAACCTCGCGTCGATGCTTTTCTCGGCAGCATAGGATCACTGATTTCCCCCGTGAGGGGTACGCATCGGATCTCAGGCTATGTGAGAGACGGATTTGCCTATCTCTCGCCCTACATCCTTACACCAGGACAACCATCGCCTGGCTCAGCTACCTTCCTGCGTCACACCTGTTAATACGCTAGCCGCACCAGCATGGGTTCGAGCGTTAGGCCGGCTGCTTCACCCCGAAGGGATCCATCTGCCGGATTAGGACTCTTAGCACTACTGGATTGGCTTGGGCGGTTCTTCGCCGGTACGGGAATATCAACCCGTTGTCCATCGACTACGCCTGTCGGCCTCGCCTTAGGTCCCGACTTACCCAGGGAAGATTAGCTTGACCCTGGAACCCTTGGTCTTTCGGAGGACGTGTTTCTCACACGTCTTTCGCTACTCATGCCTGCATTCTCACTCGTGTGGCGTCCACGGCTGGATCACTCCGCCGCTTCACTCGCCACACGACGCTCTCCTACCGATCCGCACGGCTGGACCACGAAGGCCTACCAAATATGCGAATCCTACGACTTCGGCGGTGTGCTTGAGCCCCGTTACATTGTCGGCGCGGAATCACTTGACCAGTGAGCTATTACGCACTCTTTCAAGGGTGGCTGCTTCTAAGCCAACCTCCTGGTTGTCTCTGCAACTCCACATCCTTTCCCACTTAGCACACGCTTAGGGGCCTTAGTCGGTAGTCTGGGTTGTTTCCCTCTCGACGATGAAGCTTATCCCCCACCGTCTCACTGCTGCGCTCTCACTTACCGGCATTCGGAGTTTGGCTGACGTCAGTAACCTTGTAGGGCCCATCGGCCATCCAGTAGCTCTACCTCCGGCAAGAAGCACGCAACGCTGCACCTAAATGCATTTCGGAGAGAACCAGCTATCACGAAGTTTGATTGGCCTTTCACCCCTATCCACAGCTCATCCCCTCGGTTTTCAACCCAAGTGGGTTCGGCCCTCCACGACGTCTTACCGTCGCTTCAGCCTGGCCATGGATAGATCACTTCGCTTCGGGTCTAGGGCATGCGACTGAATCGCTCTATTCGAACTCGCTTTCGCTACGGCTACCCCTCACGGGTTAACCTCGCCACATACCGCTAACTCGCAGGCTCATTCTTCAAAAGGCACGCTGTCACCCCTGCTAGGGAGGCTCCAACGGTTTGTAAGCAGACGGTTTCAGGTACTATTTCACTCCCCTCCCGGGGTACTTTTCACCTTTCCCTCACGGTACTTGTCCGCTATCGGTCATCTGGGAGTATTTAGGCTTACCAGGTGGTCCTGGCAGATTCACACGGGATTTCTCGGGCCCCGTGCTACTTGGGATCCCTTCCGCCTCTGCGCGGCATTTCGGTTACGGGACTGGCACCCTCTATGGTCGGCCTTTCAATGCCGTTCACCTATACCGCGCACGTCGACGTGTACTTCGGCAGAAGTACGTGAAGGTCCCACAACCCCGACCATGCAACGCCTGCCGGCTATCACACATGATCGGTTTGGCCTGTTCCGGTTTCGCTCGCCACTACTAACGGAATCGCGGTTGCTTTCTCTTCCTGTGGGTACTGAGATGTTTCACTTCCCCACGTTCCCTCTACCCGCCCTATATATTCAGGCGGGAGTCACTGGGTCGCACAAGTACGCCCAGCGGGGTTTCCCCATTCGGACATCCTCGGATCAAAGTTCGCTTATCAACTCCCCGAGGCTTATCGCAGATTGCTACGTCCTTCTTCGGCTCCAGATGCCAAGGCATCCACCGTCTGCTCTTAGAAACTTGACTACATGAGTTTTTCGAATCGATCGGCAGCCGGCGAGCTCGTGCCCGAGGGCAGAGACCGTCAGCTGCAGATTGACCAATGATCTATCGGAACGTTCCCGAAGGAACGCTCTTCTCGATCATCTTGTAGACACAGAACCCGAAGGCTCTGTCTCTAAGATGCTCGCGTCCACTGTGTAGTTCTCAAAATGCGGGCGGTGCCCCTCCGCTTCACTGCTCCGCAGTGCGACGAAAGGGCCCAGAGAGTCAGTCTCACGACCGGTCCCTCAGGACCCAACAGCGTGCATGCGCCCGGCGTCCCCTTCCGATCCGTTCCTGTCACCACTGTGTTGTTTAGACACTGGGACGTACTGGGATCTCGAGGCTCTTCCGAGCACCTAGTCAAATGTTCCACCCATGAGCTGACCACCCGAGAACATTCGTCTCGGAAGTGGCTCTGGGAGCCCCGAAGGACTCCAGATGCTCCTTAGAAAGGAGGTGATCCAGCCGCACCTTCCGGTACGGCTACCTTGTTACGACTTAGTCCTAATCACCGATCCCACCTTCGACAGCTCCCTCCTTGCGGTTGGGCCACTGGCTTCGGGTGTTACCGACTTTCATGACTTGACGGGCGGTGTGTACAAGGCCCGGGAACGTATTCACCGTGGCGTTGCTGATCCACGATTACTAGCGACTCCGACTTCATGAGGTCGAGTTGCAGACCTCAATCCGAACTGAGACCGGCTTTTTGGGATTCGCTCCACCTTGCGGTATTGCAGCCCTTTGTACCGGCCATTGTAGCATGCGTGAAGCCCAAGACATAAGGGGCATGATGATTTGACGTCATCCCCACCTTCCTCCGAGTTGACCCCGGCAGTCTCCTATGAGTTCCCGCCATAACGCGCTGGCAACATAGAACGAGGGTTGCGCTCGTTGCGGGACTTAACCCAACATCTCACGACACGAGCTGACGACAACCATGCACCACCTGTATACGAGTGTCCAAAGAGTTCTACATTTCTGCAGCGTTCTCGTATATGTCAAGCCTTGGTAAGGTTCTTCGCGTTGCATCGAATTAATCCGCATGCTCCGCCGCTTGTGCGGGCCCCCGTCAATTCCTTTGAGTTTTAGCCTTGCGGCCGTACTCCCCAGGCGGGGCGCTTAATGCGTTAGCTGCGACACGGAAACCGTGGAATGGTCCCCACATCTAGCGCCCAACGTTTACGGCATGGACTACCAGGGTATCTAATCCTGTTCGCTCCCCATGCTTTCGCTCCTCAGCGTCAGTTACGGCCCAGAGATCTGCCTTCGCCATCGGTGTTCCTCCTGATATCTGCGCATTCCACCGCTACACCAGGAATTCCAATCTCCCCTACCGCACTCTAGTTTGCCCGTACCCACTGCAGGCTGGAGGTTGAGCCTCCAGTTTTCACAGCAGACGCGACAAACCGCCTACGAGCTCTTTACGCCCAATAATTCCGGATAACGCTTGCACCCTACGTATTACCGCGGCTGCTGGCACGTAGTTAGCCGGTGCTTTTTCTGCAGGTACCGTCACTTTCGCTTCTTCCCTACTAAAAGAGGTTTACAACCCGAAGGCCGTCGTCCCTCACGCGGCGTTGCTGCATCAGGCTTGCGCCCATTGTGCAATATTCCCCACTGCTGCCTCCCGTAGGAGTCTGGGCCGTGTCTCAGTCCCAGTGTGGCCGGTCACCCTCTCAGGCCGGCTACCCGTCGTCGCCTTGGTGAGCCGTTACCTCACCAACAAGCTGATAGGCCGCGAGATGATCCTGGACCGAAGTTCTTTCCAGCTGCTGAAGATGCCTTCGCAGCTCGTATCCGGTATTAGACGTCGTTTCCAACGCTTATCCCAGAGTCCAGGGCACATTCCTCACGTGTTACTCACCCGTTCGCCACTGATCCGCAGGAGCAAGCTCCTGTTTCACCGTTCGACTTGCATGTGTTAAGCACGCCGCCAGCGTTCATCCTGAGCCAGGATCAAACTCTCCGTAAATGATTGGCAGGCACCCGACCCGAAGGTCGAGCGCCAAATCCGTTGCCCTCGCATCCGGGAAAGCGGACGCTCGAGCGAGTTGATCTGACTGAAAGGATCGTCTACTGACAATCCGTCAATCCAAAGGAATCTCTGCTCCGCTCAGCCGAGGCCGAACGGTGCACGAGGTTGTTTGGCATTTGACATAGTGCACGCTGTTGAGTTCTCAAGGATCGGGCGCGCCTGAAGCACACGATCTCTCGGGTGGGATTCAAGGCTGCTCTGCTCACGCCGGGGATCGAGGATCCGGACCGCGTGGGCCCCCTATCCTAACCCGAAACCCGCCCCGGCGCATAGCCATGGAGGGATCCGACTTCGGAAGGGATTCGTCCCGCTTGAGGCCGAGGGGCCGGCGCCGAGGCTCCGCGCACCGCTCGCACCTTTGGGGTGACAAGGGTCAACCTTACGGCTCCCCCGGTTTCCCGCCAAATCACGGGCGATTCCCGGGCGTGTCGCGCTGTGGGGCACCGGCCGCGCGTGGTGCCGACTCGTCCGTCGACACTCCGTCAGCAGTACTCCTCGGCCCAGCCGACCACGTTGGTCGATCCGGCCACCGAGCTCATGACCGACACATTCTGGTCGTTGTCGACCAGGCGCGAGGTCGTGACGGTGTCGAGGATGTCGCGCGCCGCATCCGCCACGCGCGTCACATCGGTGCGGATGCCGCTGGGCGACACGGTCGCGAGGGCATCCCAGCGATCCACGTACTCCTGGATGGCATCGATGGTGTCGGGGATCGAGGCCCCCGGCGGCGGGAAACCGAACGCCGGGGGCTGGATCATGTCCGGGTGCTCGGCGATGGTCGCGCAGAACTGCGCGCTGGAGGCCGCGATCTCGTCGTGCTGCCTGTCCTGATCGAGCTGTCGGTACAAGGCGATCCCGGCGACGACCACGACGCCCGTCAACACGATCGACACGACCAGCGCGACGCGCACCAGCCGGTGCACCCAGCCGCGCATGCGCGAGCTCTGCGCCGCCGCCACGATCGAGGCGATAAGGCCGGCCGGCGGCACCAGGACGGCCAGGGCCAGCGCGATCTTCTCGACGATCGTGGACTTGTCGAGGTTGGGTGTCTCGTCCACCTCGCCCTCGCCGCCCCCGAAGAACTGGGTTCCCGCGGTCGGATCGTCCGGGGGTGGGGGCTCGGGCAGCCGGGTGGATGCCGCGGCCGGGTACTCGGGGCGGCTCGCGGGCGGGGCGGTCGCCGGCGATGCCGCGAAGGGCTCCGCCGCGGCGGACTGCATGGGGAACGAGTCGGCCGGGAAGGTCGGCTCCGGCGCTGGCGGTGCGGCCGGTGCCGCTGAAGCTGCCGGCGCGGGCTGCGCTACCGGAGCGACCGGCTCCTGCGCCGGGAGTACGGGCGGCGGAGCGGCCGCGAGGTCCGCCGACGATACGGCTGGGTGCTCCTCGGTCTCGAGGCCGAACAGCGCCTTCATCGGGTCCTCGTCCGCCTCGGTCGACGCGGTGAAGGCCGCCAGCCCGGGATCGGGCGCCGGAGCGGCCTCGAACGCGGGTGCGGCAGGGTGCGCCTCGGGTGCGGGAGGCGCAGCCGTCGGCGGCGCCGGGTCGGGCACGAAAAGCGCCGCATACGGGTCATCCGCCGACGCGGCGGGCGCGGGAGCTTCGGGCGCTGAGGGAGCACTCGGTGGTTCGGGAGCGGCGGGTGCCTCGTGCGACGGCGGCAGCGGGGTCTCGAATGCCGGGGGCGCCGCGGGTGCGGCATCGAACACCGGAGCCGCCGCGGGAGACGTCGGCTCGGCCGGCGGCGGGAACCCGGCCGGAGCCTCCCCCGGAGCCGAGTACGCGGACGGGTCGAACGTCGGTGCCGCCGGAGCCGCCGGGGGCCCTGCTGACGGCGCGGGTGCGGACTCCCACGGGTGCGATGAGGGAGGCGCAGGGAAGAACGGCGTCCCGCTGGCAGCCGGAGCAGCGGGCGCATCCGCCGTCGGGAATGCCGGCGGCGCGGGGAATGCAGGCGGCGCAGGGAACGCGGAAGGCGAAACGGAGTCCGCCGGCGCCGTGTAGTCCGGTGCCCACGTCGGAGCGGGCGGAGGCGCGGACTCGAATGCCGGGGGCGCCATGGGCGCGGTCGGCGGAGGCGCGACGGGAGGCGCGGTCGGAGACGCAACGGGCGGCGCGGCCGGCGGGAAGGCGGGCAGGTCATCGGGCTGCGCGGGAGGCTGATACGAGGTCCGCGCCACCTGAGGACCGGGGAACTGCGGCTCAGAAGCCTGGGGCCCGGGGACCTGGGAACCGGGGACCTGCTGCACCGGGGGCTGCACAGGAGCCTGCGCGTCAGGGAACTGCGGCGCCTCGTACGGCATGGTCGGCGGAGCCGGGTCCGGGGGTGCCGGGCTCGCCGCGGGGGCGGCCGGCGCCTGCTCGGCGCGCGCCGTCTCGGCGAGCCAGCGCGCGAACTCGTCGTTCGCGTCGCCTCCTGACGTCGATTCCACAACTCCTCCTAACCCGCCAAGCCTAAGTCACGGCACGGCGAAGACTACGGACGCTCGGCTCTCACGCGAGCGTCGCCGACGACTGCGTCAGGCCGGAAGCACCCCGGCCAGGGTCTTCTTCCCGCGCCGCAGCACGGACACTCCCCCGGCGAGCCCGGCACCGCCGAGCGTCGCCGCCGCGTCCTCCACGCGGACATTGTTCAGGTACACGCCGCCCTGCTCGATCGCGCGACGAGACTCTCCCAGGCTCGAGGTGAGCCCGGCATCCACGAGTAGTTGCGCGATGGTCTCGCCTCCGGCGGCCGTGGCGCTGGGGAGTTCGGCGATCGCGGCGCGCAGGGTCTGCTCGTCCAGTGCGGTCAGGTCGCCCTGCCCGAAGAGCGCCTCCGACGCGGCGATCACAGAATCCGTCGCCTCCTGCCCGTGCACCAGGGTGGTCACATCGCGCGCGAGCACGCGCTGCGCCTCCCGCCGGAACGGCTCGGCCGCGACCTGCGCCTCGAGCTCCTCGATCTCGGCGCGCGACAGGAAGGTAAAGATCTTGAGCCGGGCGATCACGTCCGCATCATCGGTGTTGAGCCAGAACTGGTAGAACGCGTAGGGGGTGGTGAGGGCCGCATCCAGCCACACCGCGTTGCCCTCGCTCTTGCCGAACTTGGTGCCGTCGCTGTTGGTGATGAGCGGCGTCCCGATCGCGTGCGCGGTCGCGCCCTCGGCCTTGTGGATGAGGTCGGTGCCACTGGTCAGGTTGCCCCACTGATCGCTGCCCCCGGTCTGCAGCACGCAGCCGTACTGGCGGTAGAGCTCCAGGAAGTCGAAGCCCTGCAGGATCTGGTAGCTGAACTCGGTGTACGAGATGCCCGCGTCGGAGGCCAGTCGCGCCGCGACCGCGTCCTTCTTGAGCATGGTGCCCACGCGGTAGAACTTGCCGACGTCGCGCAGGAAGTCGATGGCGCTGAGGCCCTCGGTCCAGTCCAGGTTGTTGACCATGCGCGCCGCGTTGGCGCCGCCGAACTGCTCGTCGCCCTCGAACGACAGGAAGCGCTCGATCTGGGCGCGCAGGTAGCCCACCCACTCGGCCACGGTGTCCTTGGTGTTGAGAGTGCGCTCGGCCGAGGGGCGCGGATCGCCGATGAGGCCCGTGGAGCCGCCCACCAGACCCAGCGGCTTATGGCCCGCGAGCTGGATGCGGCGCATCGTGAGCAACTGCACCAGGTTCCCGAGGTGGAGGCTCGGAGCCGTCGGATCGAAGCCGCAGTAGAAGGTGATGGGCTCCCCCGCGAGCAGCGCCTTGAGCTCGGCCGCGTCGGTGGAGACGTGAACCAGGCCGCGCCAGTTCAGTTCCTCCCAGACGTCGTCGAAGGAGGCGTCGTTCCGCTGCGGCATCCCTCCAGGGTACCGGGCCCCGCCGGTAGGCTCGCACCGTGCCCCGACGCCTCCCGCGCCCGCTCGCCGCCGTCGCCGCCCTGGTGCTGTCCCTCGGGGTCGCCGCCATCGCCGTCCCCGCCGCCTCGCCCGCCGCCGCCGCGCCCGAGCGCCCGGCCGGGGTCGACGACTTCGCGTTCGACTCATTCGACGCGCAGTACTACCTCGGTGTCGACGACTCGGGCCTCTCGACCCTGCGGACGGTCGAGACGCTCGTCGCGGTCTTCCCCGCCATCGACCAGAACCGCGGGATCGTGCGCTACATCCCGATGTCGTACGGCGCCGACCCGTGGGACCCGAAGCGCGTCGACACGCAGGTGCACGTGACGAGCGTCACCGACGAGAACGGCGACCCGGTCGTCTACGAGACCTTCGACGACGGGTACGGTTTCCTCGGGGTGTCCATCGACGACGACACCTACAAGCACGGTCGGCACACCTACGTCATCGAGTACACGCAGCGCGATGTCACCAGGTACTTCGCGAACACCGACGACGACGAGTTCTACTGGGACCTCAACGGCACCGGGTGGAGCCAGCCGTTCGGCAGCGTGTCGGGCACCGTGCACCTGGATGACGGGCTCGCCTCCGCGCTCAACGGCCAGACCTCCTGCTACTGGGGCTACGAAGGCGACGACGAGCCGTGCGAGCTGAACCGCTCGGGCGACCAGTTCACCGTCACGCAGCGCGACCTCGCCGCGCACCAGAACGTCACGATCGCGATCGGCTTCGCGCCCGGCACCTTCGCCCCGGGCACGCGGGTCGAGGAGCACCCGATCGTGACCGTGCTGCCCTGGATCCTGCTGGGCGTGCTCGGTCTCATCGCGGTGGCCATCGTGATCCTGCGCAGCGCCGTGTGGCGGCACGCACCCGGGCGCGGCATCGTCGTGCCGCAGTACGAGGGGCCCGAGGTCATCGGCGTGATGCCGGCGGCCGCGTTCCTGGGTCAGGGCGGGCGAGCCCTCGCGGCGCAGTTCGTGCAGTTCGCGGTCTCGGGTCTTGCGCGGCTCATCGAGGATCCGAACGCCCCGGAGGATCGCCGCTACCGCCTCGAACTGCTCGACCTGGCGCAGGCCGACGGCCGGGACGACGACGCGGCGGCGCGGAAGATCTTCGGCAAGGGTGCCAAGCGTGAGACCGTCGTGCTCTACCGCGGCGACCGCAAGCTGGGCGACCGGATCGCGTCGCTGCTCACGATGAGCCGTGCGGTTCCGAAGGCGCGTGGCCTCCTCGAGAAGAAGACCAGCCCGGTGACGAAGCTGTTGCGCTGGCCGGCCTTCGCGTGCTTCCTCGGAGGGTGGTTCGTCGTGTTCTGGGCGGGCGCGCAGAACGTGGCCAGCGGCATCCTGACGGCTCAGTTGCTCGCGATCATCGTGGGTTCGCTCGTGCTCATCGGCTTCGGGGGCGTGCCCGAGCGCCGCACGCAGCTCGGGTCCGAGGTGCTCGAGCATCTGCAGGGCCTGCGCGACTACCTCGCGCTGGCCGAGGAGGACCGGCTGCGCGTGCTGCAGAGCCCGCAGGGGGCGCAGCGCTCGCGCGTCGACCCGCGCGATGACGCGGCCGTGGTGCGGCTCTACGAGAAGCTCCTGCCCTGGGCCATCGTGTGGGGCGTCGAGCGGGAGTGGAACGACGTGCTCGGCGACCGGTACGAGCGCACGCAGATCGCTCCGACCGATTCGGTGCGGCTGAGCTCGGGGATCTCGGGGCTCGGCGCCTTCTCGACGAGCATCCAGACCACGAGCTTCTCGCAGACCGTGTCGTCGAGTTCGAGCGGTTCGTACTCGAGCTCGGGCGGCAGCAGCTTCTCGGGCGGATCCTCCGGCGGCGGGTTCTCGGGCGGTGGAGGCGGCGGAGGCGGGGGCGGGGGTCGCTGACGTCCCGCGCGGGAAATTTCTGACCCAATTGGGACAGATCAGGCGCGACCGACCGCAAAATGCGTCAGGGATCTCGCGTCAGGGATCCGAGGTTCAGCTCCGACGCTTGGGCACGTGGCGCTTGTAGGGCGACACCGTCGGGTCGCCGGGGATCCAGAAGCGCCAGGGGAAGGCATCCGAACCGCCCTCGCCCGCGACGCCCGTGCGCGGGCCTGTCGCGTACTCCCCGACCGGATGCGGCGCGGCCTCGAGCCGGATCGGCCCGTTCTCCAGGTCGCAGCCCCCGTCGGCGAGCGTGATGCCCAGCGCCACGGTGAGCCGCGCGGGCCCGCGGGCCAGGTCGACGTCGGTGCGGGTCGAGGCGCGCCGCTTGCGCGCGAGGTCGAGCCCCTCGATGACCTCGCCCGCGCGCAGCAGCACCCCGGTCGCGACGCCGTCGACCCCGCACACCACGTTGGCGCAGGTGTGCATGCCGTAGGTGAAGTAGGTGTACAGATGCCCGGCCGGCCCGAACATGACGGCGTTGCGGGCGGTGCGCCCGCGGAACGCGTGCGACCCCGGATCCTGGTCGCCCAGGTACGCCTCGACCTCGGTGATCCGCACACTCACGCCCCGGCCGTGAAGCACCGCGCCGAGCAGCTCCGGCGCGACCTCGACCGAGGGACGCGAGAGGTCGATGCCGAGGCTCATGCCAGCGCGCGCACCGCCGCCGTGAGCGCCGCGAGCTGCTCGGCGACGCGCTCCGGTGCGGTGCCGCCGATCCCGGAGCGCGCGGCGAGCGAGCCCGCGACGCTCAGCACCGCGCGCACCTCGGGCGTCAGACGGGGGTCGATGGATGCGTACTCCGCGTCCGTTGGCCCGTCCAGCTCCAGCCCGCGCTCCTCGCAATACCGCACGAGCGCCCCGGCGATCTCGTGCGCTTCGCGGAACGGCACGCCCTCGCGCACGAGGTGATCCGCCACATCGGTCGCGAGCGAGAAGCCCTGCGGGGCGAGCTCGGCCATCCGGTCGGTGTCGAAGTGCAGCGTCGCGACCATGCCCGTGAACGCGGGCAGCAGAACCTCGAGCGTGCGCACCGCGTCGAAGACCGGCTCCTTGTCCTCCTGCAGGTCCCGGTTGTACGCCAGCGGAAGCCCCTTGAGCGTCGTGAGCAGGCCGGTCAGATCGCCGATCAGGCGCCCCGCCTTGCCGCGCGCGAGCTCGGCGATGTCGGGGTTCTTCTTCTGCGGCATGATGCTCGACCCGGTCGAGTAGGCGTCGTGCAGCCGCACGAACCCGAACTCGCGGGTCGCCCAGAGGATGACGTCCTCGGCGAATCGCGAGAGGTCCACCCCCAGCTGCGCGGCGATGTAGGCGAACTCGGCCACGACATCCCGGCTCGCGGTCGCATCGATCGAGTTCGGCATCGGGTCGCCCAGCCCGAGCTCGGCCGCGACGAGCGACGGGTCGAGCCCGAGCGCGTTGCCGGCCAGCGCCCCCGCCCCGTAGGGCGAGGCCTGCGCGCGCCCGCGCCAGTCGCGCAGGCGCTCCAGGTCGCGCACGAGCGGCCAGGCGTGCGCCAGCAGATGATGCGCCAGCAGGACCGGCTGCGCGTGCTGCAGATGCGTGCGGCCCGGCATGGCCGCGTCCGGGTGGGCGCCCGCCTGCGCGGCGATCGCGTCGACCAGCTGCACCACCTGGTGGGCGATCGTCGCCGCGTGGTCGAGCAGGTAGAGCCGGATGAGCGTGGCGATCTGGTCGTTGCGGCTGCGTCCCGCGCGCAGCCGGCCCCCGAGCTCGGGCCCGGCCTCCGCGATGAGCGCGGCCTCCAGGGCGCCGTGCACGTCCTCGTCGGCCTCGGTCGCGACCAGGGCGCCGGATTCCACGCGGGCCAGCACGGCATCCAGGGCCGCGTGCATGGCGGATTCCTCCTCGTCGCTCAGTAGCCCCGCTACCGCCAGCGCACGGGCGTGCGCGTGCGAGCCGCGGATGTCGTAGGGCGCGAGCTCCCAGTCGAAATGCGTCGAGCGCGACAGCGCGGCGAGCTCGGGCGAGGGACCGTCGGCGAACCGGCCGCCCCACAGCTTGCCGCTGCCCGCGCTCGCGTCCGACATGCTCAGCCCAGGTCCCGCCGGGCGCTGATCTTCGAGGGCAGCGACCACAGCTCGATGAAGCCCTTGGCCAGCGACTGGTCGAAGGTGTCGCCCGTGTCATAGGTGGCCAGTGAGAAGTCGTACAGGCTCTCGTCGCTGCGCCGTCCGGTGACCGTGGCCCGTCCGCCCTGCAGCGAGAGCCGGATGTCACCGGACACGTGCTCCTGGGTGTGGTCGATGAACGCGTCCAGGCTGCGCTTGAGCCCCGAGAACCACAGCCCGTCGTAGACCAGGCCGGACCACTCCGCCTCCACCCCGCGCTTGTAGCGGGCGACGTCGCGTTCGAGCGTGAGGTTCTCCAGCTCCTCGTGAGCCGCGATGAGGGCCAGCGCGGCCGGCGCCTCGTACACCTCGCGACTCTTGATGCCGACGAGCCGGTCCTCGACGATGTCGATGCGGCCGACACCGTGCTTCCCGGCGAGCGCGTTGAGCCGTTCGACCGCCTGCAGCGGGGTCACCGTCTCGCCGTCGAGCGCCGTCGGCACCCCCTTCGTGAAGGTGATCGTGACCTCCTCGGCCTCGCCGTCCGCGGCCGGGTCCTGGGTGTACTCGTAGAGGTCCTCGATGGGCGCGTTCCACGGGTCCTCGAGGAATCCGGTCTCGACGGCGCGACCCCAGACGTTCTTGTCGATCGAGTACGGGTTCTTCTTGCTCTGCTGGATCGGCAGGCCGTGCTCCTCCGCGTACACGATGGCCTTGTCGCGCGTGAGCGCCAGGTCGCGGATGGGCGCGATGCTCGTGAGGTCGGGCGCGAGCGCCGCGACGGCGGCCTCGAACCGCACCTGGTCATTGCCCTTGCCCGTGCAGCCGTGCGCGACGCTGTCGGCGCCGAGCTCCTTGGCCACGCGCGCCAGGTGCTTCGCGATGACCGGCCGGCTGAGGGCCGACACCAGCGGGTAGCGCTTCTGGTACATGGCGTTGGCCTTGAGCGCGGGCATGAGGAAGTCGTTCGCGAACTCGTCCTTCGCGTCGACCACAACGGCCTCGACGGCGCCGCACGCCAGGGCGCGCTGGCGGATGTCCTCCATGTCCTCGCCGCCCTGCCCGACGTCGACCGCGAGGGCCACGACCTCCTTGCCGGTCGCGTCCTTGAGCCAGCCGATGCCGACCGAGGTGTCGAGGCCGCCCGAGTAGGCGAGAACGACGCGTTGTGCCATCAGTTGCTTCTCCTTGGGATCGTTGTCGAGTTTAGAGTTGGTCCATGTCCGATCAGAGCCAGCCCCCCGTGCCGCCGGTGCCGCCGCCCGTGCCCCAGCCCGTCGCCCAGCCGCAGTACGGGGAGTACGCCCCGGGCTACGTGCCGCCGGCTCCGGGCACCGCCGCGCCGCCCGCCGCACCCGCGCAGACCTACGGCGTCGCCCCGCAGCAGCCGGGCCGCACGCGCAAGACGTGGGATCTGGTGCTGACCGTCGTGCTCTACGTGCTGGGGTTGTTCGGAATGCTCATCGGGGTCTTCTACGGATTCGTCTTCTCCGACCCCGCCATGCTCAATCAGGCGCTGCAGCAGCAGGGCTACGGACCCATCACGGGCGGCACCGGCGCGGCGCCGGCCGTGCTCATCGCGAGCCACGTGATCCTGTACCTCATCGCGATCGGCGGCTCGCTGCCCCTGCTCATCTCGAAGCGCGTCGCTTTCTGGGTACCGCTGGCGTGCGGTGTCATCGCGGCCATCGTGTTCTGGGGCACACTCTTCGCGGTCATCGCATCCGCGCCCGGGGTGCTGCCCACCAACTGACGCGCTCACGACGCCGTCCCCTGTGCCAGCAGCCACACCAGGAGCGCCTTCTGGGCGTGCAGCCGGTTCTCCGACTCGTCCCAGATGACGCTCTGCGGCCCGTCGATGACGTCCGCCGCGACCTCGTAGCCCCGGTCCGCCGGCAGGCAGTGCAGGAAGATCGCGTCGGATGCGGCGAGCGACATGAGCTCGGACGTCACCTGGTAGCCGCCGAAGGTCGCAACCCGGTGGGCCTTCTCGTCCTCCTTGCCCATCGACACCCAGGTGTCGGTCACGACGACATCGGCACCGGCCACCGCCTCATGCGGATCGGTGAAGAGCGAGATCGAACCGCCCGTCTCGGCGGCGCGCGCGTCCGCGGCGGCGACCACGGCATCCACCGGGGCGAACTCGGCGGGTGAGGCGACGCGCACGTGCAGGCCCGCCGTGGCGCCCGCCAGCAGGTAGCTGTGCGCCATGTTGCAGGCGCCGTCGCCCAGGAACGCGACCGTGAGCCCGGCCAGGCGCCCCTTGTGCTCGCGGATCGTGAGCAGGTCGGCCAGCAACTGGCACGGGTGGAAGTCGTCGGACAGCGCGTTCACGACCGGGACGGTCGTGCCCGCCGCCATCTCCTCGAGCCCGGCCTGCGCGTAGGTGCGCCAGACGATCGCCGCGACCATGCGCTCGAGCACCCGCGCCGTGTCGGACGGCGTCTCCTTGCCGCCCAGCTGGCTGTTCGCGGTCGAGATGATGAGCGGGCTGCCGCCCAGATCGGCGATCCCCACCGCGAAGCTCACGCGCGTGCGGGTGGAGGACTTGTCGAAGATCACCGCGACCGTCTGCGGGCCCGCGAGCGGCTTCGTGCCCCAGCGATCGGCCTTGAGCGTCTCGGCCAGGTCGAGGATCTCGGTCTGCTCGGCCTGGGTCAGGTCGTCGTCGCGGAGGAAGTGGCGGGTCATGCGGGGTCCTTCTGGGCGGCCGCGAGCGCGGCGGTGAACAGGGGGACGAACGCGGCGAGTTCCGCCTCGCCGATGATGAGGGGCGGCGCGAGCCGGATGCGGGACTCGCCCGCCGCGTTGACGATGAGTCCCCGTTCCAGCGCCTCGCGAGCAACTCGCGCGGCGACCGGGCGGGCCAGCCCCACCCCGAGCAGGAGCCCCGCGCCCTGGACGTCGGTCACGAGGGGCGAGCCGATCGCCAGGACCGCCTCGCGCAGGGCAGCGCCCTGGACGCGGGCGTTCTCGACGAGGCCCGCGCGCTCGATCTCGCCCAGCACTGCGTTCGCGGCGGCGGCGGCCAGCGGATTGCCCCCGAACGTCGAGCCGTGATGGCCCGGACCGAGCAGCTCGGCCGCGGCGCCGAAGGCGACGAGCGCCCCGATCGGGAAGCCCCCGCCCATGCCCTTGGCCATCGCGACGGCGTCCGGGAGCCCGTGCCCGAGGTCGCGCTGGAACGCGAACCAGTCCCCCGTGCGCCCCGCACCGGTCTGGATCTCGTCGACGACGAGCAGCGCGCCGTGCCGGGCGGTCAGCTCGCGGGCGCCGGCGAGGAAGCCGTCCGGCAGGTCGACGACCCCCGCCTCCCCCTGGATGGGCTCGACGAAGAGCGCCGCGACGTCGCCCGCGGCAAGCTCCGCCTCGACGGCGGCCAGATCGGGCGCCACCTGGGCGGTGCCCGCGAGCATGGGTGCGAAGGGCTCCTGCAGTGCGGGCTTCCCGGTGATCGAGAGCGCCCCCATCGTGCGGCCGTGGAACGACCCGCTGAGCGACAGGATGCGCGCACGCCCGGTCGCCGCACCGTGCAGCCTGGCCAGCTTGACCCCGGCCTCGATCGCCTCGGTGCCGGAGTTGGCGAAGAACACCCGGTCGCCCCCGGTCAGGCGCACGAGGCGCTCGGCAAGCACGACCTGTGCGGGGGTCGCGAAGTAGTTCGAGACGTGCGCGAGGGTCGCGGCCTGGCCGGCCACGGCATCCACGAACGCCGGATGCGCGTGCCCGAGCGCGTTGACCGCGATGCCGGCCAGGAAGTCCACGTACTCGCGGCCGTCGGCGTCCCACACCCGGGCACCCTCGCCGCGCACCAGCACCGCCTGCGGGGTGCCGAAGGTGCGCATCATGACGCGGGCGTAGCGCTCCTGCAGCGTCGCCGTCTCACTCACCGGGCACCACCTCCGTGCCGATGCCCGAATCGGTGAAGACCTCGAGCAGGATCGCGTGCGGACGCCGGCCATCGATGATCGCGGCCTTGGGCACGCCCCCCTCGACCGCCTCCAGGCACGCGGTCATCTTGGGGATCATGCCGCTCTCGAGCTTCGGCAGCATGGTCGTGAGCTCGCGCGTGCCGATGACCGAGACGAGCGAGTCGCGATCCGGCCAGTCGCGGTACAGGCCCTCGACGTCGGTCAGCACCACGAGCTTGGCCGCCCCGAGCGCGATCGCGAGGGCAGCGGCGGCCGAGTCGGCGTTGACGTTGAGCGACTGGCCGGGGACGTCGCCGTCGGGCGCGATCGAGGACACCACCGGGATGCGGCCCTCCGCGATCACGGACCGCACGGCTGCCGGGTCCACACCCACGACCTCGCCCACGAGCCCGATGTCGACGACCTCGCCGTCGACCGTCGCACCGCGGCGCCGGCCCCGGAAAAGCCCGGCGTCCTCCCCCGAGACCGCCGAGGCGAGCGGGCCGTGCTCGTTGATGAGCGACACCAGCTCGCGGCTCACCTGACCGGTGAGCACCATGCGCACCACGTCCATGGCCTCCGGGCTCGTGACCCGGTAGCCGCCCACGAACTCGCTGGGGATGCCCAGCCGGTCGAGCATGGCCGAGATCTGTGGCCCGCCCCCGTGCACGACGACCGGCAGGATGCCCACCGTGCGCAGGTACACCATGTCCTGCGCGAAGGCGCGCTTGAGGTCGTCGTCGACCATGGCGTTGCCGCCGAACTTGACCACCATGACCTCGCCGGCGAAGCGGCGCAGCCACGGGAGGCTCTCGAGGAGCATGCTCGTCTTGTCGTCGGGGCTCACGAGCTGTACGCCGAGTTCTCGTGCACGTAGTCGTGCGTCAGGTCGTTGGTCCACACGGTCGCGGAGGCGTTGCCGGCGTGCAGCTCGAGCTGCAGCAGCAGGGTGCGCGGGGTCAGGTCGACCTCCTCGCGCGGTCGGTCGGGCGCACCCTTCGCGCACACCCGCACGCCGTTCATCGACACGTCCACGTCGTACGGGTCGAACGCGGCGCGCGTCGTGCCGATCGCGGCCAGCACTCGGCCCCAGTTGGGGTCGTTGCCGAAGACCGCGGCCTTGAACAGGTTGTTGCGGGCGATCGCCCGCCCGACCTCGACGGCGTCGTCCTCGGTCGCGGCGCCCGCGACCTCGATGACGATGTCGTGGCTCGCGCCCTCGGCGTCGCGCTGCAGCTGCCCGGCCAGATCGACGCACACCTCGGCGAGCGCCGCCGCGAAGACCTCCGCGTCGGGGGCGATGCCGGATGCGCCGCTCGCCAGGAGCGTGACCTGGTCGTTGGTCGACATGCAGCCGTCCGAGTCGAGCCGGTCGAAGCTCACGCGCGTCGCCGCGCGCAGCGCCGCGTCGAGCTGCGCGGCGTCGAGCACCGCGTCGGTCGTGATGACCACGAGCATGGTCGCGAGTCCGGGCGCGAGCATCCCCGCGCCCTTGGCCATGGCGCCGATGCGCCACCCGTCGCGATCGAGGGCGACCGTCTTCGGGACGGTGTCGGTCGTCATGATGGCGCGCGCGGCATCCGCCCCGCCGTCGGCGTCGAGCGCCGCGGCCGCTGCGGCCACGCCCGGCAGCAGCTTCTCGCGGTCGAGCTGGTCCCCGATGAGCCCGGTCGAGCACACCAGCACGTCGCCCGCGCTCACCCCGAGCGACTCCGCCACCGCCTCGGCCGTGAGGTGCGTGGTCTGGAAGCCCTCGGCGCCCGTGAAGCAATTCGCCCCGCCCGAGTTGAGCACGATCGCGGCGACCGTGCCGTCGGCGATGACCTGCTTCGACCAGATGACCGGGTTGGCCTGCGCGCGGTTGCTCGTGAAGACCGCGGCCGCGTTCTGCAGGGGCCCGCGGTTGACGACGAGCGCGAGATCGGGCGCCCCGCTGGACTTGAGACCGCAGGCGACCCCGGCCGCCTCGAAACCCGCGGGGTGGGTGGTGGCGGCCGAACCGCTCATGGTGCGACTCCGTTCACGGGGAGGCCCAGCGTCTCAGGGAAGCCGAGCGCGAGGTTGGCGGACTGGATGGCGGCGCCCGCCGTGCCCTTGACCAGGTTGTCGATCGCGCTCACCGCGACGACCCGGCCCGCGTTCTCGTCGACAGCGAGCCCGATGAGGCAGGTGTTCGCGCCCGTGGTGTCGCCCGAGCGCGGGAAGGCACCGGTCGGCAGCACGTGCACGAAAGGCTCGTCCGCGTAGGCCTCGGTCCACGCGGCGCGCACCCGCTCGGGCGTGACACCCGCCGCGAGTCGCGCGGTCGAGGTGGCCAGGATGCCGCGCGCCATCGGCACGAGCACGGGCGTGAACGAGATGGTGGCGCCCGCACCCCCGGCGTACTCGAGGTTCTGCACGATCTCGGGCGTGTGCCGGTGGATGCCGCCCACCTGATACGCGGACGCCGAGCCCGCGATCTCGCTGGCCAGCAGATCGGTGCGCAGGCTCTTGCCCGCACCCGACGTCCCGACGGAGAGCACCGCCACCAGGTCGCGGGGTTCGATGACGCCGGCCGCGATGCCCGGTGCCAGGCCGAGGGTGATGGCGGTCACGTTGCACCCCGGGACCGCGACCCGTGTCGCGCCGCGCAGGGCCTCGCGCTGGCGGGTGCCCGCGGCATCCACCAATTCGGGCAGGCCGTACGTCCAGGCGCCGTGGTACTCGCCCCCGTAGAACGCGGCCCACGCCTCGGGCGAGCTCAGCCGGTGGTCGGCGCCGCAGTCGATGGCGACCACGTCGTCGGGAAGCTGCGCGGTGATCGCGCCGGACGCGCCGTGCGGCAGCGCGAGGAAGACCAGGTCGGCACCGGCCAGCACGGCGGGCGTGGTCTCGGCCAGGACCAGGTCGCGGTACGCGGTCAGGTGCGGGTGCACCGCGGCGAGGGGCTGGCCGGCGTTCTGGTTCGCCGTGACGACGGTCACCTCGAACTCGGGGTGCACGGAGAGCAGGCGCAGCAGTTCGCCGCCTGCGTAGCCGCTGGCGCCGGCTACTGCTACGGAGAGGGGCATGGATCAGCCTTCGGTTCGACGGGTCGGGGTGTGATCAACGGCGACGTCGCGAAGGTGCTGACGGTTCAGCGCAGCGGCGTCGCCCCGAGTCGGCGAGCACGGCGGATACGACGGGCGACCATGCCCGAGATGTCGTTCCGCGTCAGATCCACGTCGCCACCTTATCGGGACGAGGCCGCGCGACGCTAATCTGGGAGATGCTGCGGACCCGCGAGTGGTCCGCCGGAAACGAAAGAGGACCCCATTCATGGCTGATCTCAACGCGCTGCTCGACGTGATCCCGGTCGGCGACATCGCCAAGCAGCTCGGGATCGACGAGAACGTCGCCGAGCTGGCGGTCAAGCAGGTGCTCCCCGGACTCGTGGGCGGCCTCGCGGCCAACGCGCACGACGACCGCGGGCAGGAGGTGCTGGGCAACGTGCTCAAGCACCACAACACGGGGGTCGCGCGCTCGGTCGACGAGGTCGACACGGAGGACGGCGAGAAGATCGTCCGCAACGTGTTCGGCGACAACACCGACAAGGTAGTCGACAAGCTCGCGAACAAGGCGTCCTCGAGCGGCAGCGACATCACCGGCGAGATCATCAAGCAGGTGCTGCCGATCGTCGCGCCCATCGTGCTCTCGTGGCTCGCGAACCAGTTCCTGGGCGGCGGGTCGAGCTCGAGCTCGTCCAGCGCGGCGGCCGAGCCGGCCGAGTCCTCGAGCTCGAGCGGCGGCATCGGCGACCTGCTCGGCGGGCTGCTCTCCAGCCCGCAGGGCCAGGAGATCGCGGGTGACCTGCTCGGCGGCCTCCTCGGCGGCGGCAAGCGCTAGCCCAGCATTTCGTCACGGCTCCCTCCGTGACCTCAGGGACCCTCGCGCGCGGGGGTCCCTGAGGGCGTTAAGGGGTCCGTGGGCGGGCGGGGTCCGTGGGGGCGGGGTCCGTGGGCGGAGGCTTGCTCCCAGCGGGCAGCTACTCGCGGACGGTGGCGCCCACGCGCTCGGCCGCGAGGGCGGCCCCGGCGAGCTTGGCCTCGGTCGCCTCGGCGGCCGTGAGCGTGCGGTCGAAGGCGCGGAACCGCAGGGCGAAGGTCAGCGACTTGCTGCCCTCCGGCACCCCCTGACCGCGGTAGTCGTCCACCAGGCGCGCGTGCTCGAGCAGCTCCCCGGCGCCCTCGCGCACCGCGGCGAGCACCTCGCCCGCCGGGGTCTCCGCGGGAACCACGAGCGAGAGATCCTGCGTCGCGGCCGGGAGCGTTCCGATCGGGGTCGCCGCGATCTCGGCGGCGCCGAGCTCGATGAGGGCGTCCAGGTCGAGCTCGGCCAGCGCCACGACACGCGGCAGGTCGAGTTCGGCCGCGATCGAGGGCAGCAGTTCGCCCGCGATGCCCACCACGCGATGACCGCCGGCGCCGTCGGCCACTCGCAGCTGGGCGGTGCGGCCCGGGTGCATCGCCGGGTGCGTGCTCGCGACCGGCTCCGCGTGGACCGCGAGTGCCAGGTTCAGCTGGCGCACCGCATCCAGGGCTTCGGTCAGACCCGCGGGGACCGCGGCGGCGCCCGGCTGCTTGGGCAGCGCGTCGCCCAGGAAGAGCACCGCCACGCGCCAGCCCTGGGGCGGGATGCCGTCGGCCAGCCGCGCGAGCGTCACGTCATCGGGGCGCTCGGCTCCGAGCGGGATGAAGTCGGTTCCCGGCGCCGCCGACCCCTCGGGACGGAAGACCGTCCCGACCTCGAAGAGCGCGAGGTCGGTCAGCCCGCGTGACAGGTTGCGGCGCGCGGTGTCGAGCAGGCCGGGCAGCAGGGTGCGGCGCAGCAGCGCGGCCTGCGGATCGAGCGCGTTGGCCAGCCGCACGGCAGCGGCGCCCGGCTCGAAGCGCTCGATCGTCGCCTCGGACACGAACGGGTAGCTCAGCACCTCGGTGGCCCCGGCCGCGGCGAGGGTCTGCGCGACCCGGCGACGGGCTGCCTGGGCACGGGTGAGTCCGCGACCGGGCGGGGCGACCGGCAGGATCGACGGGATCTCGTGGTACCCCACGATGCGCGCGATCTCCTCCACGAGGGTGGGGCCGTCGATGAGGTCGGGGCGCCAGGTCGGCGGCGTCACCGTGGCGACGTCGCCGTCGACCTCCACGCCCGCACCGATGAGCTCGAGCGTTCCGACCACCTGCTCGCGGGTGTACTCCACGCCGACGAGCGAGGTCGGCAGCCCGAGCGGCATGACGATCGGCTCGGGAGCCGGCGCGGCATCCAGGACCGACCCGAGCGGGTCGGCGGTGCCGCCGCCGAGCTCGACGAGCAGATCCACCACGCGCTGCGCCGCCGCGCGCGCGACCGCCGGGTCGACGCCGCGCTCGAAGCGCTTGGACGCCTCGCTCGGCAGCTTGTGTCGACGTGCGGTTCGGGCGATCGACACCGGGTCGAAGTTCGCCGCCTCGATGAGGATGTCGGTCGTGTCGTCCTCGATCTCGGTGGTCGCACCGCCCATGACGCCGGCCAGGCCGATCGGACCGGACTCGTCGGTGATCAGCAGATCCTCGGGCGAGAGCGTGCGGGTCTGGCCGTCGAGCGTGGTGAGCCTCTCACCCTTCGCGGCGCGGCGCACCGTGATGCCGCCCCGCAGCCGCTGCAGGTCGTAGCCGTGGATGGGCTGGCCCAGCTCGAACATGACGTAGTTCGTGATGTCGACCGGCAGCGAGATGGAGCGCACTCCGGCCAGGCGCAGGCGCGAGACCATCCAGGGCGGGGTCGGGCGGCTGCGGTCGACGCCACGGACCGTGCGGGTCACGAAGACCGAGGCCCCCTGCCGGTCGCGGATAGGCGCCGTGTCGTCGACGACGACCGGGAACGCGCCGTCGGGTTCGGCGATCGCCAGCTCGGCCGGGTCGCGGAACGCGGCACCGGTCGAATGCGAGTACTCCCGCGCGATGCCGCGGATCGAGAACGCGTACCCGCGGTCGGGCGTGACGTTGACCTCGACGGCCGCGTCGTCCAGGCCCAGCAGGGCGATCGCATCCGTGCCCACCTCGGGATCGAGCCCGAGCTCGGTCAGCCGCAGGATGCCGTCGTGCTCGTCGCCCAGGCCGAGCTCGCGCTGGGAGGCGATCATGCCATCCGACACGTGGCCGTAGGTCTTCCGGGCGGCGATCGGGAACGGGCCGGGCAGCACCGATCCGGGCAGGGTGACCACGACCTTGTCGCCGGCCAGGAAGTTGTGCGCGCCGCAGACGATGCCGCGCGGCTCGGCCTCGCCGACATCGACCTGGCACCAGCGGATGGTCTTGCCGTTGTTCTGCGGCTCGTCGACGAACTCGAGAACCTGCCCCACGACCACCGGGCCCTGGATCTCGGAGGCGTGCACGTCCTCCTCCTCGAGCCCGACGCGCACCAGGGCGGCGTGCAGGTGCTCGAGCGTGACGTCGTCGGGGAGGTCGACCCACTCCCCCAGCCAGCTGATCGGGATGCGCATCAGACCACCATCCCGAACTGCTGCGAGAAGCGGATATCGCCCTCGACCATGTCGCGCATGTCGTTCATGTCGTTGCGGAACTGCAGGGTGCGCTCGATCCCCATGCCGAACGCGAACCCCTGATACACCTCGGGGTCGATGCCGGCGGAGCGCAGCACATTGCGGTTCACCATGCCGCATCCGCCCCACTCCACCCAGCGCGCGCCGCCCTTGGCGTTCGGCTGCCAGACGTCCATCTCGGCGCTCGGCTCGGTGAACGGGAAGTAGTTGGGACGCAGGCGGATCTGCGCGCCCTCGCCGAACAGGCTCCGCGCCATGTGCTCCAGCGTGCCGCGCAGGTGCGCCATGGTGAGGCCCTCATCGATCGCGAGGCCCTCGATCTGATGGAACACCGGGGTGTGCGTCGCGTCGAGCTCGTCGGTGCGGAAGACCCGGCCGACCGCGGCGACGTACACCGGCAGCTCGCGCGTGAGCAGCGAGCGGATCTGCACCGGGCTGGTGTGCGTGCGCATGACCAGGTGGCGCTCGACCGGCTCGACATAGAAGGTGTCCTGCATCGCCCGCGCCGGGTGATCCTCGTCGAAGTTGAGCGCGTCGAAGTTGTACCACTCGTGCTCGAGTTCGGGGCCCTCGCCGATCTCCCAGCCCATCGAGATGAACAGGTCGCTCATCTGCTCCATGAGAAGGGACAGAGGATGCCGTGCCCCGGCTCGCCAGCGGCTCGGCACCGCGGTCACGTCCACGGTCTCGCTCTCCAGACGGGCGGTCTCCTCGGCGGCGAGGATCGTGGCCTCTTGCGCCACGAGCGCCTGGGTCACCCGCCCGCGGGCCTCGCCCACCAGCTTGCCCAGCGCGGCCTTCTGGTCGGCGGGCACGTCGCGCAGGGTCGCGTTGAGCTTCGCGAGCGGGGATGCCTCCCCGGCATGCGCGGTGCGCGCGGCTTTCAGAGCGGCCGAGTCGCCGGCCGTGGAGATCGCGGCGAGCGCCGCATCCACCGCGGCCGAGACCGCCTTCTCGGTGATGGGCGTGGGGTCTGACACGAGGCACAAGCCTACCGATGCGGCGGGGGCCTGCCGCGCGAGCGCGCGGCTACTCCCGGGTGCGGATCGCCGTCGTCGGGAGCGCCTGCGTCGCGAAGACCTTCCCTCGCCTGGGGATGCGGGGGCGGCCCGCACCCGGACCGGTGCGCCGGGCGACGACGCGCGCGATCCAGGACAGCAGCAGGTTGGTCGCCAGGTAGATGACCAGGACGATGAGGAACACCGAGAGCTTGTACTGCTCGCCGTAGTAGTTGGACAGGTTGCTGACCTGACGCAGCAGCTCGCCGTACCCGATGATGTACGCCAGCGCGGTGTCCTTCAGCAGCACGACGAGCTGGGCGATGATGATCGGCAGCATGTTGCGCGCCGCCTGCGGGAACTCGATCAGGAAACGCGTCGCCAGCGGCGTCAACCCGACCGTGAGCCCGGCCTCGCGCTGCCCGCGCGGCAGAGCCGCGACCCCCGAGCGCAGGATCTCGCCGATGAGCGCCCCGTTGTAGACCGCGAGCGCCCAGACGCCGGCCCAGAACGACCCGGCCGAGAACACCAGCAGGATGAACAGCATCATGAGCAGCACGGGCATGCCGCGGAAGAACTCGAGAACGATCGTCGTCGGAACGCGCACGATCGCCGTCCGCGCCGTGCGCAGGAACGAGAACCCGATGCCGATGACGATCGCGAGCACGGCCGCGATGCCCGCCATCCGCAGCGTCCCCAGGTAGCCGTTGCCGATCGCGCGCCAGAAGGCGCGATCGTTCACGACGTCCCACCGGCTCCAGTCGAAATAGCCCGGCCGGGTCGAGCCGTCGGCTCCCACGCGCGGGAGGGCGAGCGACACGATGACCCACGCCACGACGGCGGCCACCACGAGGCCGATGACGACGCCGACGATGTGGGCCCGGCGCCGTGCCTTCGGACCGGGGACGTCGTAGAGGACGGTGCTCGTGCTCATCGCAGGACCGCCACGCGCTTCTCGACGTAGGTCTGCAGGCGTCCGAGCGGGATCGTGACCGCAAGGTAGAAGACCGCGACGGACAGCAGGATGGCGAGCACCTGATCCCCGCGCGCGTTGATCGCGGCGCGCGATGCGCCGATGAGCTCGACCACGAAGAACCCGCCCGCGACCGAGGTGTTCTTCACCAGGGCGATGAGCACGTTGACGATCGGCGGGATGACCATCCGGATCGCCTGCGGCAGGATCACCTCGGACAGGGTCTGCCCGAACCCGAGCCCGATGCTGCGAGCCGCCTCGGCCTGCCCCACCGGGATGGCGTTGACACCCGATCGGATGCCCTCCGCGATGAAGGGCGAGGTGTACAGCGTCAGGCCGATCGCCGCGAGGATGAAGAACGCCGTCTGCGAGTCGACCCCCCTGGGCGCGAGACCCAGGTTCGGGACGACGACCGCGAAGCCCAGCAGCACGAGCGTGAGCGGGGTGTTGCGCAGCCACTCGGTGTAGACCGTCGCGACCGCGCGCATGGGCGCCACAGGCGACAGACGCATCGCGGCAACCAGCGTGCCCAGCACGAGCGAGCCGACCGCCCCGATGCCGAACAGCGCGAGGGTGCGCAGGAACCCGCCCCACAGGAGGGGGAAGTTCTCGATCACCGCATCCATCGCGCTGTCCGGCTCGTCTCAGGCGTTCAGTACAGGTTCAGAACCGGTTCAGTACCGGTCGACCGCCGGCGGTGTGGGCAGGTCGAGGACCTTGCCCGCGGTGGCCTCCCAGGCTGCGGCCCAGCTGCCGTCCTCGTAGGACTGCTCCAGGACGTCGTTGATCCACATCCGGAAGTCGGTGTCGTCGTGGTTCAGGCCGATGCCGTAGGGCTCGGCGGTGAACGGGTTGTTGACGACCTCGAACTCACCGTCGCTCTGGTCGGCGAGTCCCGCGAGGATCACGTTGTCCGTGGTCACCGCGACCGCCTGGCCGTTGCGGATCGGGTCGAGGCAGTCGGCGTAGTCGGCCGCCTCGAGGATGTTGGTGGTGTACTCCTGGATGTTCGCCAGCGACGTCGAGCCGCTCACGGTGCAGACCGTCTTGTCCGGGTTGTCCTGGAACCATTCCGGACCCGTGATGCCCTCCGGGTTGCCGGAGGGAACCAGGATGTCCTGCCCGGCCTCGTAGTACGGCCCGGCGAACGAGACGACTTCCTTGCGCTTGTCGTTGATCGTGTACGTCGCGATGACGATGTCGACCTGACCGCTCTCGATGAAGGGCTCGCGGTTGGCGGACACGGTCTCGACCCACTTGATGTCCTCGGGCGCGATGCCGAGCTGACCCGCGATGATCTTGCCGATCTCGATGTCGAAGCCCTGCGGGATGCCGTCCGGCCCCGCGAGGCCGAAGAGCGGCTGCGCGAACTTGGTGCCGATCGTGATGCTGCCCGCGTCGGCGAGCTCGGCCATCGTCGTGCCGTCCTCGTACGGGACCTGCTCGCTGGTCGGGTTGTCACCGCCGTCGCCCTCCGGAGCGCTCGAATCGGTGCAGCCCGCGAGCACGAGCGCGCCGGCCGCCGCGATGGCAGCCACTGCGGTTGCTGTTCGGAATCTCATGGTTTCCTCCCCTTGGTGTTCTCGCCCGCCGATCAGTGGGCGAGGATCTTCGACAGGAAGTCCTTCGCACGGTCGGTGCGGGTCTTCTCGAAGAAGTTCTCGGGCGTGTCCTCCTCGACGATCTCGCCGTCGGCCATGAAGAGCACGCGGTCCGCCGCCTTGCGCGCGAACCCCATCTCGTGGGTGACCACGACCATGGTCATGCCGTCCCCGGCCAGCCCGACCATGACATCCAGGACCTCGGCGATCATCTCCGGGTCGAGGGCCGAGGTCGGCTCGTCGAACAGGATGAGCTTAGGGTCCATGGCGAGCGCCCGCGCGATCGCCACGCGCTGCTGCTGACCGCCCGACAGCTGCGAGGGAAGTTTGCTGGCCTGGTTGGCCACGCCCACCCGGTCGAGCAGTTCGAGGCCGCGCTTCTCCGCATCCGCCTTGGAGCGCTTGCGCACCTTGATGGGCCCGAGCGTGACGTTCTCGAGCACCGTCTTGTGCGCGAACAGGTTGAACGACTGGAAGACCATGCCCACATCCGCCCGCAGCCGCGCGAGCTCGGAGCCCTCCGCGGGAAGCGCCTCGCCGTCGATCGTGATGGTGCCGGAGTCGATGGTCTCGAGCCGGTTGATGGCCCGGCACAGCGTGGATTTGCCCGAACCGGAGGGCCCGATGACGACCACGACCTCGCCCCGGACGATGGTGGTCGAGATGTCCTTCAGAACGTGCAGCTCGCCGTAGTGCTTGTTCACCCGGTCGAGGACGACGAGAGGCTCCATCGATCCACCCTCACATGGACCGCATGCGGGGGTCAACGGTCCGGCGCCGCGGCGGCGGGTCAGCCGCGGTGCGCGAAAGCGCTCGCGTAGAGGCACACGGATGCGGCGGTCGCCAGGTTGAGCGACTCGGCTTTCCCGTAGATCGGCACGCGAATCGCCCGGTCCGCCATGGCCAGATGCGCGTCGCTGAGGCCATGCGCCTCATTGCCGAAGAGCCACGCCGTCGGGTCCGCCAGCAGCCCCTGGACGACGGGCAACTCCTCCCCCGTCACGTCGGCCGCGAGCACGCGCAGCCCGGCCGCGCGCACCGCGTCGAGGGCGGGTTCGAGCTCGACCCCCTGGACGACCGGCACGTGGAAGATCGACCCGGTGGTCGAGCGCACCACCTTCGGATTGAAGGCGTCGACGCTGGGGCCGGTGAGGATCACACCGGCGGCGCCCGCCGCATCCGCCGCCCGGATCACGGTGCCCGCGTTGCCGGGATCCCGCACCTCGTCGAGAATCGCGACCAGTGCGGGCCGCCCCGCGAGCAGTTCGTCCAGGGTGGTCGCCGGCTGGCGGCACACCGCGAGCACCCCCTGCGGGGTCACGGTGTCGCACATCGCCTCGAGCACCGGGGCGGTGACCTCGGTGACCTCGATGCCCGCGTCCACCGCGGCCCGTGCCAGCGGAAGCGCGAGCGCTTCCGCGACCGCGTACAGCGCGACCACGCCGTCCGGCCGGTACGCGAGCGCCTCGCCCACGGCCTGCGGCCCCTCCGCCAGGAAGAGCCCGGTCTCGGCACGCCCCTTGCGCTTGGCCAGCTTGGCGACGGCCCGCACCCTCGGGGAGCGCGGGTTGTCGATCACGCCTCGATGCTAGGACGCGAAGGTGAACGAACGGTTACGCGGCAGGCGCGTTGACGTCCTTCGGGAGCGCGGCCTTGGCCGCCTCCACGAGACCCGCGAACGCGGTCGGCTCGTTGACCGCCAGCTCGGCCAGCATGCGGCGGTCCACCTCGATGCCCGCCAGGCCCAGGCCCTGGATCAGACGGTTGTAGGTGAGGCCGTTCTGGCGGGCGGCGGCGTTGATCCGCTGGATCCACAGCCGGCGGAACTCGCCCTTCTTGGCGTGACGGTCGCGGTAGGCGTAGACGAGCGAGTGGGTGACCTGCTCCTTCGCCTTGCGGTACAGACGGGAGCGCTGGCCGCGGTAGCCCTCGGCGCGCTCCAGGACGACCCGGCGCTTCTTGGCGGCGTTGACCGCCCTCTTGACACGTGCCATTTCTCTGCTTCTTCCTGCGTCTTCTGAGTCGGGTCCGGGTCTACTTGCCCAGGAGCTTCTTGATGACCTTGGCGTCCTGCTTGGGCAGCACGACGTCGGCGTTGAGCCGGCGGGTGACCCGCGACGACTTGTGCTCGAAGTTGTGGCGCATGCCGGAGCCCTGCTTCACGACCTTGCCGGAACCGGTGATCCGGAAGCGCTTCTTGGCGCCGGAGTGGGTCTTCTGCTTAGGCATTGCTGGTGTCCTCTTCTGTGCTGGGCTCGGTGCCCGTGGTCTCGGTGCCCGTGGTTTCGGGCTCGGTGCCCTCGCTCTTGGGGCGCTTCTGCGCGTCCTTCTTCGCGTTGGCCTCGGCCTTCGCGTCGGCCTTGTTCTTCAGCGGTCCGATGACCATGACCATGTTGCGGCCGTCGATGGTCGGGGTGGACTCGACGGTTCCGAACTCGCTCACGTCCTCGGCGAAGCGCTGCAGCAGCCGCACGCCCTGCTCGGGGCGGGACTGCTCGCGTCCGCGGAACAGGATCATGGCCTTCACCTTGTCGCCGGCCTGCAGGAAGCCGACGGCTCGCTTCATCTTGGTCTCGTAGTCGTGCTTGTCGATCTTCAGGCGGAACCGGACCTCCTTGAGGATCGTGTTCGCCTGGTTACGGCGGGCCTCCTTCTGCTTCTGGGCCTGCTCGTACTTGAACTTGCCGTAGTCCATGATCTTGACGACCGGGGGCTTGCTGTCCGGGGCCACCTCGACCAGGTCCAGGTCGGCCTCCTGCGCCAGGCGCAGGGCGTCTTCGATGCGGACCACGCCGACCTGCTCTCCCCCGGGGCCGACGAGGCGGACCTCGGGGACGCGGATGCGGTCGTTCGTCCTGGGATCGCTGATGCGGGTCTCCTTTGTTGCGGTTGCGAAACTCTGTTGCGAAACAATCGTGTGTGAACTGCACGAAGGAGAGGCGTTCCACGGCTGTCGCCGCCAATTTCCCCCTGGCGACCGCCCCGGTGTGACCCGGGTTCGGCGGAGGGACACTGACCCGTCTAGCCTTGAGAAACGGCCGGCGGGTGGGATTTCTCCACTTCGTTCCGGAGAGATGGCTCCGGAGCCCGGATGAGTTTAGCAGAGGAACAGCACGTGAGCGATGAGCAGGCCTTCGTGGACGTCGAGGGCGCGGTGCGCGACATCGCCGAGGTGCCCGCGGTCGAACTCATCAACACGGTGGCCGTGCACCTCATGAGCGCGGCGGCCGTCAAGCTGGGACTCGGCGACGGACCGGATGCGGCGGCCGAGCTCGATCTGGACGAGGCGCGCAAGCTCATCACCTCGCTCGCCGGACTCGTGACCGCGGCCGCGCCCGAGGTCTCCGACACGCACGCGCGGCCTCTGCGCGACGGGCTCCGCACGCTGCAGCTCGCCTTCCGGGAGGCGTCCGCGTTCCCCGACGCACCCGGCCAGGGCCCGGGCGAGAAGTGGACGGGGCCGGTCAGCTAGCGCCGGTCAGCTAGCGCTGGGCGGCTGGGGGCGGGCGTCAGCCCAGCGCTCGCTCGAACGCCGCGACCGTGCGGGCGACGTCGTCCTCGCCGGTCTGCCAATTGCTGACCGAGATGCGGATGATGCCCCGGCCCGCCCAGCGGCTCGGGCTCGGGCGCACCTCGCCCTCGGCGAGCAGGCGCTCGAGCACGCGCGTCGTCGTCGCGTCGTCCTCGAACGCGACGCAGACCTGCGTGTAGACCACGTCGTTGACGATGCTCGCGCCGGGCAGCGCGGCCAGCCCGGCCGCGATGCCGCGCGCCGCGGCGGCCATGCCCTCCACGAGTTCGCGCACGCCCTCGCTGCCCAGGGATGCCAGCGCGGCCCACACGGGGACCCCGCGCGCCCGGCGAGAGAGCTCCGGAACGTGCTCGTGCGGGTCGGGAACCGCCGCGTCGATGAGGTACTCGGCGCGATGACCGAAAGCACGCGTCATGGCGACCGGGTCGGCCACCACCGCCACGCCGCAGTCGTAGGGCACGTTGAGGGTCTTGTGCGCGTCGGTCGCCCATGAATCGGCGCCGGCCATACCGGCCACGAGCGGGTGCAGTTCGGGGCTCGCGGCGGCCCACAGCCCGAAGGCGCCGTCCACGTGCACCCACGCACCGGCCTCGTGCGCGGCCGCGATCGGGTCCTCGAAGGGGTCGAAGGCACCCGAGTGCACGTTGCCGGCCTGCAGGCACACGATCGCCGGACCGTCCACACCCGCGAGCACCTCGCGCAGTGCGGCGGGGTCGATGCGGCCCTGGGCGTCGGAGGGCACCAACTCGGGCTCGCCCAGTCCGAGGTAGCGA
Source organism: Microbacteriaceae bacterium (assembly GCA_019638805.1). Lineage (GTDB taxonomy): Bacteria > Actinomycetota > Actinomycetes > Actinomycetales > Microbacteriaceae > JBDSKH01. The sequence goes on from JAHBTA010000003.1 coordinate 131,559, forward strand.
AGGGCCATGTCGACCGAGCTGTGCCGTTCCTGCCCCGCGATGACCCGGATCCGCGGCGCGCCGGCCAGCCCGTCGTGGGCGGTGTCCCAGCCGTGGGAGGCGAGCACGGCATCCCGTCCGGCGGCGAGACCCGTGAAGTTGGCCATCGTGGCGCCCGTCGTGAAGCCGACCGCGGCATCCGCCGGCAACCCGAGCAGCTGCAGCAGCCAGCGCGCCGCGGCGTCCTCCGCGGCGACGACTCCCGGTGTCGCGTCGCGCATGCCGGCGTTCTGGTCCCAGGCGCTCACCAGCCAGTCGGCCGCGAGCGAGGCGGGCAGCGTGCCGCCCATGACCCATCCGTAGAACCTGGGCGACTGGCTGGCCATGAGACCCGGCTCGGCGGCCGCGACCAGGTCCTCGACGACCTCGGCGGGCGCTGTGCCGCGTGCGGGCAGCCGCTCCGGGAACGCCTCGGCGATCTGGGCCGCGTCGCGGGACGCCGGGATCGGCCGCTCGGCGACGCCGTCGAGCCAGCGCCGGGCGTGTGCGAACGCCGCGCTGAGTTCCGGGCGCGGGTCCGCACCCTCGCTGCGAGTCATCCCGTCAGGGTGCCACGATCAGAGCCGCTCGACCACCACGGAGATCGAGTCGACGCGCTCGGCGATCACGGCATCCGCCGCCCAGCGCTCGCCCAGCCGCGCGATGAGGGACCGCAGCTCCTCCTCCGGCAGGCCGTCGCGCACCGTGAGCTGCACGAGCAGCTCGGCTCCCGCGAGGCGCGCCTGGGGGTCACCGGGTGCGAGTTGCACGGCCACGAGCACGGGCTCGCGCCCCGACGACGCGAGGAAGGCGTCGAGCACCTCCGGGTCCTCATAGGAGGGCGTCCAGCGCTCCCCCGTCGCGAGGGCGCGGAAGGCGGGTCGGCGGATCGCGAAGATCGTGTCCTCGCCGGGGCGGATGGGCACCGGGTCCACCACGATGAGGGGCGTTCCCTCCGCCGCGGCCGCGAGCGCGATGCGCGGAACCTGGATCGGGATCGGGCGGGCCGACGGATCCCAGGCCCGCATGGCATCCACCGAGGTGAACGCGACCAGGGTCGCGCGGCCGTCCGGCGCCGCGGTCGTGACGATCGAGAGCTCCTGGGTCTTATCGACCAGCTGCCCGTGGGGGCCGGTGCCCTCGTCCCCGCGGACGGCGAGCAGCGGCAGCAGCAGCCGCTCGACGCGCAGCGCCTCGAGCACCTCGCGCGTGCCGACCTCGGATGCGCGGAACCGGCGGATCGCCTCGATCACGCGCGCGGGCGCTGTGCCGTTGTCGTCCGCGTCGGGGTTGTCGTGGAAGGCGCGACCTTCCCAGGGGATCCCGGCGCTGTCGGTCTCCCCTCCGGGCTGATCCGCGCTCACGCCCCCGCGACGTCGAGGGCCGCGGCGAGGGTGAACGCCCCCGCGTAGAGCGCCTTGCCGACGATCGCCCCCTCGAGACCGAGCGGAACGAGCTCGCGCAGGGCCGCGATGTCGTCGAGGCTCGCGACGCCGCCCGACGCGATGACCGGCTTGGGCGTGCGCTCCATGACCTGGCGCAGCAGGTCGAGGTTCGGACCCTGCAGCGTGCCGTCCTTGGTGACGTCGGTCACGACGTAGCGCGCGCACCCGGCGGCCTCGAGCCGGTCCATGACGCCCCACAGGTCGCCGCCCTCGCGCGTCCACCCGCGGGCCGCGAGCGTCGTGCCCCGCACGTCGAGCCCGACCGCGATGGCCTCCCCGTACTCGGCGATGACGTGCGCCGCCCACTCCGGGTTCTCGAGCGCCGCGGTGCCCAGGTTGATGCGCTTGGCGCCGGTCGCGAGCGCGGCCTCGAGGCTCGCGTCGTCGCGGATGCCGCCCGAGAGCTCGATGTTGACCCGGCGCGGCGTGCTCTTGACGACCTTCTTGATGACGCCCCGGTTATCCCCCCGGCCGAACGCCGCGTCGAGGTCGACGAGGTGGATCCATTCGGCGCCCTGCGAGGACCACTGGTCGGCGGCCTCCACCGGGTCGCCGTAGCTGGTCTCGGTGCCCGCCTCGCCCTGCGTGAGCCGCACGGCCTTGCCGTCGGCGACGTCCACGGCCGGGAGCAGGGTCAGGCTCGGGCCCGTGTTGAACTCGGTCATGCTGCTCTTCCCGCGGGCGTCCGCCCGCACACAAGTACCCGATAGTAGTCGCGTGCCGGAGCGTCGCGCGCCGACATCGCGATCGCCGCTGCTTACAGACCGCCGAGCCAGTTGCCCAGCAGGCGGATTCCGGCGGCCCCGGACTTCTCGGGGTGGAACTGCGTGCCCGACAGCGGGCCGTTCTCTGCGGCGGCGACGAAACGCTCGCCGTGCTCCGCCCAGGTGACCCGCGGGGCGGGGAAGGCGCCCGTGGCCTCGAGGGTCCACGACCTGGCCGCGTAGGAGTGCACGAAGTAGAAGCGCTCGTTCCGGATGCCCGCGAAGAGCGCCGAATCCTCGGGCGCCTCGACCGTGTTCCAGCCGATGTGCGGCAGAACGGGCGCCGTGAGCTCGTCGACCGTGCCCGGCCACTCCCCCAGGCCCTCGGTGTCCGTCCCGCGCTCGATGCCGCGCTCGAAGAGCACCTGCATGCCCACGCAGATGCCCAGCACAGGCCGCCCGCCGGCGAGCCGCCGACCGATCGGCTCGGCCGCTCGCACCGCGCGCAGACCCTCCATGACGGATGCGAAGGCCCCCACCCCGGGGACGACCAGTCCGTCGGCGCTCGCCACGCGATCCCGATCGGCGGTCAGCTCGACGCGCGCACCGGCGGCCTCGAGCGCCTTGGCGGCCGAGTGCACATTGCCGGAGCCGTAGTCGAGCACGACCACGCGCGGGGATGCGGTCACGACTAGAGCGCGCCCTTGGTCGAGGGGATGCCCGAGACGCGGGGATCCGGTTCGACGGCACGGCGGAGCGCCCGCGCGAAGGCCTTGAACTCGGCCTCGGCGATGTGGTGCGGGTCGCGGCCGGCCAGCAGCGTGATGTGCATCGTCATGCGCGCGTTGAAGGCGATCGACTCGAAGACGTGGCGCACGAGCGACCCCGTGAAGTGCCCGCCGATGCGGTGGTGCGCGTAGCCCGCGGGCTCGCCCGAATGCACCAGGTGGGGCCGTCCGGAGACATCGACCACGGCCTGCGCGAGCGCCTCGTCGAGCGGCACGACGGCATCGCCGTAGCGACCGATCCCGGACTTGTCGCCCAGTGCCTCCAGAAGCGCCTGCCCGAGCACGATCGCGGTGTCCTCGACCGTGTGGTGCACATCGATGTCGGTGTCGCCCGACGCGGTCACCGTCAGGTCGATGAGCGAGTGCTTCGACAGTGCCGTGAGCAGGTGGTCGAAGAACGGGACGGTCGTGCTGATCGTCGAGGATCCGGTGCCGTCGAGGTCGAGCGAGAGCTCGACGCGGGACTCGCTCGTCTCACGGGTGATGCTCGCGGTGCGCGGGCTGCTCATGCGGCCCATGCTACCGGGCCGCTCAGCGCGCCCCGGCCGGGCCCAGGTCTGCCAGGGCGGTGAGGAAGGCCGTGGTCTCCTCCTCGGTGCCCGCGGTCACCCGCAGCGCCCCCGGCAGTCCGACATCGCGGATGAGGATGTCGCGCTCGAGCAGCGCGCGGAAGGTCGCCTGCGGATCGTCGAGCCCGTCGAACAGCACGAAGTTGGCGTGGCTCTCGAAGGCGCGGTAGCCCAGTGCGGGCAGCTCGGTCAGGAGCCGGTCGCGCTGCGCGACGATGTCATCCACCATGGCGAGCATCTCCGGGGCGTGGTCGAGCGCGGCGACCGCGGCCGCCTGGGTGAACGCCGACAGGTGATACGGCAGCCGCACCAGACGCAGGGCGTCGGCCACCGCGGGATCGGCCGCGAGGTACCCGACCCGCGCGCCCGCGAAGGCGAACGCTTTGCTCATGGTGCGGGAGACCACGAGCCGCTCGCGGCCGGGCAGCAGGCTCAGGGCGCTCGGGGTCCCGGCCGGCATGAACTCGGCGTAGGCCTCGTCGACGAACAGGATGCCGCTCGTCGCCGCATAGGCGGCCTCGATGGTCTCGAGCGGCACCGGGGTGCCGGTCGGGTTGTTGGGTGCGCACAGGAAGACCAGGTCGGGCGAGGTGCTCTCGATCGCGGCGACCACGGTCGCGGGGCTCAGCGCGTAGTCGGCGTCGCGCTCGGCGGTCACCCAGCGGGTACCGGTGCCCGAGGCGATGATCGGATGCATCGAGTAGGTGGGTGGGAAGCCCAGCACGCTGCGCCCCGGGCCCCCGAAGGCCTGGAGGAGTTGCTGAATGATCTCGTTCGACCCGTTGGCCGCCCACACGCCGGCGGCGGTCAGGCCATGGCCGAGGTAGCCGGCGAGGGCCTCGCGGAGGGCGGTGAACTCGCGGTCCGGGTAGCGGTTGACGCCCAGGACGGCGCCGGCGAGTGCCTCGACGATGTGACGGGCGACGCCCTCGGGGATCGCGTGCGTGTTCTCGTTGACGTTGAGGGCGTACCGCACGGGCTTCTGCGGGGCGCCGTACGGGGTCTTGCCGCGCAGGTCGTCGCGGATCGGGAGGTCGCCGAGCTCGGTCACCGGCTGAGTTTACGGTGCATATTCCATCGGGATGGCGAGTTCCTGTCCCGGCTGCACGTCGGCGGAACGCAGGTTGTTGAGGGCGAGGATGTCGGCCACGACCTCGCGCGGGTCCGCCTCGGGCGCGATGTCGTTCGCGAGCTGCCAGAGGGACTGGCCGGGCTCGACGCTCACGTAGGTGAAGGCCGCGGCACCGGAGCCGAGGCCGGCGCTTGCCTGGGCAGCGGTCGCCTGGGCACCGCTTGCCTGGGCGGGGAGGCCCAACCCGAGATAGGCGGCCACGATGAGGGGCACCGCGGCGAGGAACGCAACGACGGCGCGACCGCGGCGCGTGATGCGCAGGCGCGGCTGGATGACGGCGGGTCCTGTGATGGCGGTCATCGCACTATCCCCCTCGGTGTGATCCTGTTTGGACAGGTTCCGCACCCGACCTCGGCCGGAGCGCCGGGTGCGAACCTGTGTTCCGAACATAGCTTCGATCGAATCAATGTTCAACCCCGACACTCCTCCACAGCCCGGATTTCTCAACACACTCGAACGAATGTTTGTCGAGAGGCCCGTGAGCGGATACAGTTTCGAGGGTCGGGACCATCCGACCACCGACCACCGACATCCGGGAGGGCACCATGAGCGACGCACCCGAGACGGCACGCACCCGCCGGCGCACGAGCCTGAGCGACAAGCAGCTGGCGATCCTTGAGGTCATCCAGCGCTCGGTGTCCAGCCGTGGGTACCCGCCGAGCATGCGGGAGATCGGCGACGCCGTCGGGCTCTCGTCGCTGTCGAGCGTGACCCATCAGCTCAATCAGCTCGAGCTGAGCGGTTACCTCCGGCGCGACCCCAATCGCCCGCGCGCGCTCGAGGTGCTCATCGAGCTGCCCTACGGCTCCGACGAGGGGCAGGCGGATTCCGCTCCGCAGGTGCAGGACGCGGCCATGGTTCCGCTCGTCGGCCGCATCGCGGCCGGTGTCCCGATCACAGCCGACCAGCAGGTCGACGAGGTCTTCCCGCTCCCCCGCCAACTCGTCGGCAAGGGCGACCTGTTCATGCTCAAGGTCGTCGGCGAGTCGATGATCGACGCCGCCATCTGCGACGGCGACTGGGTCGTGGTGCGTCAGCAGCGCAACGCCGAGAACGGCGAGATCGTCGCTGCCATGCTCGACGGCGAGGCGACGGTCAAGGTGTTCCGGCAGCGCGACGGCCACACCTGGCTGTTGCCGCGCAACTCCGCGTTCGAGCCCATCCTGGGCGATGACGCCGAGGTGCTCGGCAAGGTCGTGGCGGTGCTGCGTTCGGTCTGAGCCGTTCGGTCTGAGCTGCTCCTGACCTACCTCGGCACGCGCGCCGCGACGCGCGCGGCTGCGGCGTCGAGCACGAGCGCCGAGAGCGCCGCGCGATCCCCGGCGTCGAGGTCGGCGAAGGCGTCGGCGCCGAAGTCCGGGGTCAGCGGGTCCACGCCCAGCCGTCGACGGGCGGTGCCCACGCGGGAGTCGTCGAGCCCCAGCTCGTGGGAGGCGCGCACGATGTCGAGCACGGCATCCGGGATGCCGAAGTCTCTCAGGTCACGGTAGGCGGCCGCCGAGGTCGAGCGCAGCGGGTAGAGCCAGGCCGCCGCGACCAGATCCGGGTCGTAGCTGCCGCGCAGCACGTGCGCCTCGAGCGCGACCGTGCGCCGGGCGTCGAGCTCGCGGCGCGAATGGTTCGCGAAAGCGACCGCCCGCGCCCGCTCGGCGACATCGGGCGTCGTGTCGGCGTGCGCCAGGTGGGCGAGCGTGACCGCCCAGCCGCGCGGGCCGCGCTCCACCCCCGGTTCGTCACCCCGCGGCGGCCACAGCGCGGCAGGCAGCCGGGCGTCGAGGCGGGGGGTTCCCGGCGGCGCGGGTGCGACCTCGGTCTCGACGCGAGACAGACGCCAGGCGGCGACCGCTGCGCCCGCGGCGAGCACGCCTGCGGCGACCACCGGGATCAGTGGAACACGAACACGCATCTGGCCATTGTCACCCAGCCGCTCCCGTCGCGCGGGCGCGGCAGGTCACCGCTTCGTCACGATGCGCCGAGCCTCCCGCGCACCGCCTGCGTCGCCGCCAGCACGTTACGCAGCGACGCCACGGTCTCGTCGTAGCCGCGCGTCTTCAACCCGCAGTCCGGGTTGACCCACACCTGACGCTCCGGGATCGCGGCGACCGCGGCCTCCAGGAGCTCCTGGACCTCGGCCGCGCTCGGCACACGCGGCGAGTGGATGTCGTACACCCCCGGCCCGATGCCGCGGCCGAAGCCCGTGCGCTGCAGCTCGGGCACCACCTCGCCACGGGAGCGCGCCGACTCGATCGAGGTGACGTCCGCGTCGAGCCGGTCGATCGCATCCAGAACCACGCCGAACTCGGAGTAGCACAGATGCGTGTGGATCTGCGTCGCGTCGGCTACTCCCGAGGTGGCGAGGCGGAACGCGTCGACCGACCAGGTGAGGTAACCCGGCTGGTCCGCCGTCTTGAGCGGAAGCAGTTCGCGCAGCGCCGGCTCATCCACCTGGATCACGCCGATGCCCGCGGCCTCCAGGTCGGCGATCTCGTCGCGCAGCGCGAGAGCGACCTGTGCGGCCGTCTCGCCGAGCGGCTGGTCGTCACGCACGAACGACCAGGCCAGAATCGTCACCGGGCCGGTCAGCATGCCCTTGACCGGCTTCTCGGTGAGCCCCTGCGTGAACGTCGACCAGCGCACCGTGATGGGCTCGGGCCGCGACACGTCGCCCCACAGGATGCTCGGGCGCGTCGCACGGGATCCGTACGACTGCACCCACCCGTTCTGCGTCACCGCGAAGCCGTCCAGGTTCTCGGCGAAGTACTGCACCATGTCGTTGCGCTCGGGCTCGCCGTGCACGATCACGTCGAGGCCGATGTCCTCCTGCAGCGCGACGACGTCGCGGATCTCCTGCTCGAGGAAGCCCTCGTAGGCGGCCCGGTCGATCTCGCCCTTCGCGAACCGGGCACGCTGGCGCCGGATCTCCCCGGTCTGCGGGAACGACCCGATGGTCGTGGTGGGAAGCGGCGGCAGATCGAACGCCTCGTCCTGCGCGGCCCGTCGCACTGCGTACTCGCTGCGGCGGAACGCGGCGGCGTCCAGTGCGGCGGCACGCGAGCGCACGGCGCCGTCGCGCACGCCCGGCGCGCCCGCGCGGTCCGCGAGGGCGGCGGATGCGGCATCCAGCTCGTCCTGGATCGCCGCCTTCCCCTCGCGCAGCCCCCGAGCCAGCGTCGCGACCTGGCGCACCTTCTGGTCGGCGAAGGCGAGCCAGCTCGCCAACCGCGCGGGCAGCTCGGGCTCGTCCTCGACGTCGTGCGGAACGTGGAACAGGCTCGTCGAGGTGCCCGCCGACACGGTCGGCGAGACCTCGCGCAGCGCCTCCAGCTTCGCGAACGCGGCACCGAGGTCGCCGCGCCAGATGTTGTGGCCGTCGATGACGCCTCCGACCAGGGTGGCCTCGGTCGAGACTCCGGTGGGCACAGCGCCCTTGACGAGATCGAGGGCGACCGCGTCGACGGGTGCGTCGAGCAGGACCGGGAGGGCGTCATCCAGATCGCCGTACGGCGCGGCCACCAGGATGCCGAGCGGACGGTCCTCGCCGAGCGCGGTGTACGCCTCGCGCGCGGCGGCCAGGATCTCGGCGCGCGGCACGTCGAACGACTCGCTCACCAGGGCGGGCTCGTCCAGCTGCACCCACTCGGCGCCCGCTGCGGCCAGACGCCCGAGCAGCTCGCGATAGACCGGCAGCAGGTCGGCCAGCCGGGACAGCGGCTCGAATCCGGCGGGCGCGCCCTCGGCCGCCTTGCTCAGGAGCAGGAGCGTGACCGGCCCGACGAGCACGGGGCGGGTCGTGAAGCCCGCCGCCTTCGCCTCGGCGACCTCGCGCACGCGCCGATCGTCGGCGAGCCGGAAGGCGGTGTCCGGCCCGATCTCGGGCACCAGATAGTGGTAGTTCGAGTCGAACCATTTGGTCATCTCGAGCGGCGCACGATCGCCCTCGCCACGGGCGATCGTGAAGTATCCGGCGAGATCCACCGTGCCGTCCTCGCCGACCAGATCGGCGAAACGCGCGGGGATCGCGCCCACGGCGACCGCGGCATCCAGCACCTGGTCGTAATAGGAGAACGCCTCCGGGATCGACGAGTCGTCGCGACCGAGCCCCAGAGCGGCGAGCCGGTCTCGCGTGGCCGCGCGGAGGGCGGCGGACTCGGTCTCGAGCTCGGCGGCCGTGAGGCGTCCGGCCCAGAACGCCTCGACGGCGCGCTTGAGCTCACGGCGGCGACCGATGCGGGGGTAACCCAGGATCGTGCCGGAGGGGAAGGTGCGGGGGGTGGTCATGCGGGGATCCTCGTGGTGTCGTGACGTTCCGGTTCGATGAGCCCCGTGCCGCGCAGGACGGCGAGGGGGGCCTCGGACCGGTTGAAGGTGTACAGGTGGATGCCGGCCGCGCCGCCCGCGAGCAGGTCGCGTGCCAGCCCGGTCGCGTGCTCGATCCCGACCCGGGCGGCATCCTCGGGCGAGGCGGCCGCCTCGAGCTCGCGGGCCAGCCCCTCGGGCAGCGCCTCGCCGCACAGCCGCAGCACGCGGTCCAGGCGCGCCCGGCTCAGGACGGGCATGAGTCCCGGCAGGATGCGCATGGTGACCCCCGCGGCACGCGCGTCGGCGACGAAGCCCAGGTAGTCATCCGCGTGGAAGAACAGCTGGCTGATGGCGAGGTTCGCGCCCGCGGCCTCCTTGGCCAGGAGCGTGTCGAGGTCCTGGGCGCGGGAGCGCGAGCGCGGGTGGCCGTTCGGGAAGGCGGCGACCGCGATCGTCACCGGCCGCCCGCTGCCCAGGCGTGCCGCCCCCGGCAGCCCCGGCAGCGCGTGCTGACGGTAGGGCTCGCGTTCGAGCTGCACGCGGTGGATGAGCTGCACGAGCTCGCCCGCGCTGCCCAGGTCGCCCAGGTCGATCTCCGACTCGGGCACCCCGGCGGGCGGGTCGCCGCGCAGAGCCAGGAAGCTCGTGACCCCGGCGTCGAGGAACTCGCGGATGAGGCGCGATGCCTCCGCGTAGGACGAGCCGACGCAGGTCAGGTGCGCCATGGGGCGCACCTCGGTGGCCAGCAGGCGGCGCAGCACGTCGAGCGAGACTCCGCGCGATGAGCCGTTCGCGCCGTAGGTGACGCTGACGAACTCCGGTCCGGCGGCGATGAGCGGCCCGAGCTCGCGCTCGAGCGCCGCATCCGCGGCCGCATCGCGCGGCGGATACAGCTCGAACGAGAACGTCGCCACCGATTACACCTCCTCCAGGGTCGCGCACGCGCGAGAACACCTGGGCAGATGCCGGGCTCGGCCTTTGCTCCGCGTCGCGGGTTCGCGACGATCCAGGTTAACCCCGCCGCGACGCCCCATTGCGGCGTGTTACGTGAGGAACGGGCGCACCTCGTCGAGGCGCTCGGGGTGCACGAGGGCGGTCACGCGCGTGCCGTCCTCCTCGTAGTCGGTGGAGAGCACCCGGCCGCTCACGTGCAGGCGGGAGATCACCTCGCCGCGGTCGTACGGCACGAGCAGCGTGACCTCGACCTCCGGCGAGGGCAGCGCCTCCGCGATCCGATCCACGAGCTCGTCGATGCCGTCGCCCGTGCGGGCGGACACGAAGACCGCTCCGGGTTCGAGCCCGCGCAGCTCGAGGCGGCGGTCCGCGTCGACCAGGTCGGCCTTGTTGAAGGCCACGATCTCGGGGAGGTGACGCGCGCCGACCTCGCCGATGACATCCCGTACGGTCGCGAGCTGCGCCGCGGGGTCGGGATGCGACGCGTCGACGACGTGCACGATCACGTCGGCGTTGCCCACCTCTTCGAGCGTCGATCGGAACGCCTCGACGAGCTGGTGGGGCAGGTTGCGCACGAAGCCGACCGTGTCGGAGAGCGTGAACTCGCGGCCGTCGGGCGTCCGGCTGCGGCGGACCGTCGGGTCCAGGGTCGCGAACAGGGCGTTCTCGACGAGCACCCCGGCGCGCGTCAGGCGATTGAGCAGGCTCGACTTGCCCGCGTTGGTGTAGCCGGCGATCGCGACGCTCGGGATGTGGAATCGGTCGCGATTGGCGCGCTTGACCTCGCGCGCAGGCGCGAAACCCTTGATCTGGCGACGCAGCTTGGCCATGCGCGTGTGGATGCGGCGGCGGTCGAGCTCGATCTTGGTCTCACCCGGTCCACGGCTTCCCATGCCCTGCCCCGCACCGACCTGGCCACCCGCCTGGCGGGACATCGATTCACCCCAGCCGCGTAGCCGCGGGAGCAGGTACTCGAGCTGCGCGAGCTCGACCTGGGCCTTGCCCTCGCGGCTCTTGGCGTGCTGACTAAAGATGTCGAGGATGACCGCCGTCCGGTCGATGACCTTGACCTTGACCCGGTCCTCCAGCGCGCGCCGCTGGCTCGGTGCGAGTTCGGTGTCGGCGATCACGGTGTCGGCGCCCAGGTCGGCGACCGCATCCGCGAGCTCTTGCACTTTGCCGCGCCCGAGGTAGGTGCTCGGGTCGGGGTGCGGACGGCGCTGCAGGAGCCCGTCGAGCACGACGGCGCCCGCGGTCTCGGCCAGCGCGGCCAGCTCGTGCAGCGAATTCTCGGCCTCGGTGAGGTCGCGATCGTAGACGCCGATGAGCACGACGTTCTCGAGCCGGAGCTGCCGGTACTCGACCTCGGTGACGTCGGCGAGCTCGGTGCGCAGGCCGCCGACGCGGCGGAGCGCCGCGCGCTCCTCGCGGTCGAGCTGGTCGCCGTCATGCGACGCGTCGCCGATGGCGAGGGTCGGTATGAGGTCGTCCGTGGTCATCGTCTCACCCTAGTTCGTGGTGTCCGGGAGGTTCCGGGATTCGGTAGGTTCTGTGCATGGCCGCGACGGAGCACTACTTCTCGGCCACCCCGGGTGGCGAGCCGAAGCTCAGGAGCCTCTCCGTCATCCTGGCCGGGCGGCCCGTGACCGTGACGACCGCGGGCGGCGTCTTCAGCCCGGAGCGCATCGACGCCGGCACGGGCGTACTGCTCGGACACACGCCCGCTCCCCCGCCGGGCGGTGACCTGCTCGACCTGGGGTGCGGCTGGGGTCCACTCTCGCTGACCATGGCCATGCTCTCGCCGCGGGCGACCGTGTGGGCGGTCGACGTCAACGAGCGGGCCCTCGATCTGGTGCGTCGCAACGCCGCCGACCTCGGGCTCACCAACATCAACGCGTGCACGCCCGACGATGTTCCCGCGGACGCCGAGTTCACCGCGATCTGGTCCAACCCGCCGATTCGGGTGGGCAAGAACGAGCTGCACGGGATGCTGGCCCACTGGCTCCCGCGCCTGCAAAGGGGATCGGATGGCTGGCTGGTGGTCCAGCGGAACCTCGGCTCGGACTCCCTGCACCGCTGGCTGCAGGGTGCGCTGCCCGAGGACTTCGTCGTGCTGCGCGCGGCGACCCACAAGGGCTACCGCGTGCTGCGCGTGCGGCACCGCTCCGGCACGGGGGAGACGCAGGCGATCGATCTGCCGTAGCGAGCCCGGTTCGGCAGCGGGCGGAAGGGCGCCCGTCGCGGGTCAGATGTCAGCGTCGAAGACCAGCTCGGCGGGCCCGCTCAGGAGAACGTGGCCATCGGAGATCCGCACGCCCAGCTCGCCGCCCGGAACGCTCACGCGCCAGGCGTCCGGAGCGCCGTCGCCCGCCCACTCGCGCGTGGCGAGCGCCGCCGCCGCCGCACCCGTTCCGCAGGACAGGGTCTCCCCCACGCCTCGCTCGTGCACGCGCATGCGGATGCGACCGGTTCCCGCCTCGACGAGCGGATCCGCGGGGACGACGAACTCGACGTTGGCGCCCTCGGCGGGAGCCGGAGACAGCCCCGGTGCCCGGCGCAGGTCGAGGTCGGTGAGCTCGTCCTCGTCGGCCAGCGCCACGACGATGTGCGGGTTGCCGACGTCGACGCCGAGCCCGGGGCGATCCACGTCGAGACCGTCCGCCGCGACGGTGACGTCTCCGTCGGCCACGGTGTACGCGCCCAGGTCGACCTCATAGCCGTCGGCCAGGCGGGTCACCGGCCGGACGCCCGCCCGGGTTCCGATCGGGACGGTCTCGCCCACCGCGAGCTCGAGCAGTCCCTCGCGGATGAGGTAATCGACGTAGACCCGGATGCCGTTGCCGCACATCTCGGCGGGGCTTCCGTCGGCGTTGCGGTAGTCCATGAACCACTCGGTGCCCGCATCCTCCGCCAGCGCCGCGGCGCCCTCCGGGAGATGCGCCGAGCGCACGGCCCGGATCGTGCCGTCGCCGCCCACGCCGAAGCGGCGGTCGGCGAGGCGGGCGAGCTCATCGGCCCCGGGGGCGAGCTCGCCCTCGGGATCGGCGAACAGCACGAAGTCGTTGCCCGTGCCGTGCCCCTTGGTGATCCGCAGCGTGCTCACCCGCTCAGCGTATCGACGGCCGCGAGGGCTCGCTCGACACGGCCCGGGTCGTCGGCGTCGATCCAGTGCGTGCCCGTGTACCGGCCGAACCAGCTCACCTGCCGGCGCGCATAGCGACGGGTGAGCCCCGCGGTCTGCTCCATGGCCTGCCGCTCGTCGAGTTCGCCCCGCAGCTGGGCGATTGCCTGCGCGTAGCCGATCGCGCGCGACGCGGTCGTGCCGAGCCCCTCGGGGAGCAGGCCCGCGACCTCGTCGACGATGCCCGCGCGCCACATCTCCCGCACCCGGTGATCCAGGCGCTCGACGAGCGCGGGTCGCTCGGCCCGCAACCCGACGGTCACGGCGGAGCGCCACATCCTCGTCTCCGAGGGCAACCCGACGCCGAACGGCCCCCCGGTCAGCTCGATGACCTCGAGCGCGCGCACCAGCCGCCGACCGTTCGAGGGTCCGATCGCCTCGGCAGCCGCCGGGTCGACCTCGCGCAGCCTCGTGTGGAGGATGCCGGGGCCGTCGCGCTCGAGTTTCGCCTCGAGGCGAGCGCGGATATCGGCGTCGGTCCCGGGAAAGCGGAAGTCGTAGAGCACCGACGACACATAGAGCCCGCTCCCGCCGACGAGGACCGGCAGCGCACCCCGCGCGAGGATGTCGTCGACGGCCGCGCGCGCATCCGTCTGATAGCGCGCGACGCTCGCCTCCTCGCGGGGCGAGAGCACGTCGAGAAGGTGATGCGGAACGCCCGCGCGCTCCGCGGGGGCGAGCTTGGCCGTACCGATGTCCATGCCGCGGTACAGCTGCATGGCGTCGGCGTTGACGATCTCGACGGAGCGGCCCCGCCCGGCCAGCGCGCGCGCGAGGTCCAGGGAGAGCTGGGATTTGCCGGTTCCCGTGGGGCCGACGATCGCGACGAGGCTCAGGCGCCCGCCCGGATGGTCGGGAGACCCAGGCTGACGGCGCCGGGGGCGGATGCCGGGGCGTGCGCGGGCACGGCGCAGGACTCGGCCTGGGCGCGATCCCAGGCGTCGCCCGCCCGGGTGCGGCGCACCGGCAGCACGGGTCCGGCGGGCGCGGCGATGAGATAGTGCGGGGTCGCGCGTGTGACGACTACCGAGACGACGTCACCGGGGCGCGGCGCCTCGCTGCCCGCGGGCACGTCGAAGTGGACCAGGCGGTTGTCCTCGGCCCGGCCCGAGAGGCGGTCGGTCTGCGCGTCACGGCGTCCCTCGCCCGCGGCGACGAGCACCTCGACGGGCCTGCCGACGAGCCGATCGTTCTCGTCCCCGGAGATGCGATCCTGCAGCGCGGTGAGACGCTCGTAGCGCTCCTGCACCACCGCCTTGGGCACCTGATCCTCGAACTCGGCGGCGGGAGTGCCCGGCCGGATCGAGTACTGGAAGGTGAAGGCCGACGCGAAGCGCGCCTCCTCGACCACCCGCAGGGTGTCCTGGAAGTCCTCCTCGGTCTCGCCGGGGAAGCCCACGATGATGTCGGTGCTGATGGCCGCGTGCGGGATGCGCTCGCGCACGCGCTCGAGGATGCCGAGGAAGCGCTCGGAGCGGTAGGAGCGCCGCATGGCCTTCAGGATGCGGTCCGACCCCGACTGCAGAGGCATGTGCAGCTGGGGCATGACCGTCGGCGTCTCGGCCATCGCGTCGATGACGTCGTCGGTGAAGGCCGCGGGGTGCGGGCTCGTGAAGCGGATGCGCTCGAGCCCGTCGATCTCGCCAGCGGCACGGAGGAGCTTGCCGAACGCCTGACGGTCGCCGAACTCGACCCCGTAGGAGTTCACGTTCTGCCCGAGGAGGGTCACCTCGATGACGCCGTCGTCCACGAGCAGCTCGATCTCGCTCAGGATGTCGCCGGGGCGGCGATCCTTCTCCTTGCCGCGCAGCGACGGCACGATGCAGAACGTGCAGGTGTTGTTGCAGCCGACCGAGATCGAGACCCACCCGCTCGAGGTGGAATCGCGCCGCGCCGGGAGGGTCGAGGGGAAGACCTCGAGCGACTCGAGGATCTCCAGCTGCGCCTCGCCGTTGTGGCGCGCACGCTCGAGCAGGACGGGCAGGGAGCCCATGTTGTGGGTGCCGAAGACCACATCGACCCAGGGCGCCTTCTCCAGGATGACGGCCTTGTCCTTCTGCGCCAGGCAGCCGCCGACGGCGATCTGCATGCCCTCGTGCTCGCGCTTGGCGGCGGCGAGGTGGCCGAGCGTCCCGTAGAGCTTGTTGTCGGCGTTCTCGCGCACCGCGCAGGTGTTGATGACGACGATATCGGCGGGGGCGCCCTCGGCGCGGAGGTAGCCCGCCGCCTCGAGCGAGCCGCTGAGCCGCTCGGAGTCGTGCACGTTCATCTGGCAGCCGAAGGTGCGCACCTCGTAGGTGCGGGGCGCGGTGCCGCGTCCCGGGCCCGGAGACGACGGCGCCGCCGCGGCGTCCGGTGGCGAGATGGTCATGATTCGCCAGTGTAGACGCCGCGACGGCGCGAGCCGGGCTGAGCCGGCCGGGGTCGTTGCTACTGCTTGGTGATCGTCAGCGTGCGCGTGTCGGTCACGTCGGTGAACGACAGGGCCAGGTCGATCGGCCCGGCCGCGTCAGCGACGTTGCCGGTGTAGACGGCGTCGCCCACGCCCTCGACGTTGTAGATCGTGATGGTGAGGGTCGTGCCCGAGAGCGCCCAGGTGTCGCCCGGGTCGTCGTACGCGTTGCCGCTGAAGCTGACGGCGGTCGAGCCGCCCGAGTGGAGGGTGAAGGTGGTCTCCGTGCCCTCCGAGTCGGTTCCGGCCCACGAGGTGTCGTTGAGGTCCTCCACGGTGACCGTGGGAGCGGGCGGATCGGTCGGCTCCGTCGGCGTCGTGGGCGTCGAGGGCGTGAGCAGCGAGCAGCCGGCGAGGGTCGCAGCGGCCAGGAGGCCGAGGACCGGGACAGTGACCTTGTGCAAAGTAGTCATGCGGCAAGCGTACGCGTGCGCGAACCCTCGCACGTCACCGGAATCGCACGCGGCTCTCGGCGTGTCGCATGCCGACGGCAGCCCGCGGCCCGAGCGCATGCGCGACGGCTGCGCGCACCGTGCTGCCCGGGTATCCGCGTCGGGCGAGGTAGGCCGACAGCCGACGCTCGGCGGTCTCCCGGTCGCAGGACGCCAGCGATGCCACGCGCTTGGCCGCGAGCTCATGGGCACGTGCGAGCTCGTCGCTCGAGTCCACGAGCTCGAGGGCGTACTCAATCGCCGCGGGTGCCAGCAGGCGCCGGGTGAGTTCGGCCGCTATGCCCGAGCGCCCCAGACCCTTGCGCTCCTGGAGGATCCCGACGAGGTTCTGCGCGAGAGCGATGTCGTCGATGAGCCCCACTCGCTCGAGCCGCTCGATCTCATGCGCGATGACATCGTCCGCGAGTTCGCGCGAAGACAGCACGCGTTCGAGTTCGCGCCGGGATAGCCCGCGCCGGGTGAGCGCGTTCATCGAGACGTTCTCGGCGCGGGTGAGTTCTTCGCTGTCGGCGGGAGCGGGTGTCTCGGCGACCCGGTCCGGCGGCCGCACCCCCGGCAGGTAGGTGACGTTGGCGAGGCCGCCGGCCCGGTCCACGATCACTCCCCCGAGGCGACGGCGACGGGGAACTCGTCGCGATCGGTCTCGTCCTCGTCGAAGTTCGGGACCGCGAGCGGGGCGACCGCGTCGGCGGCAGCCGCCACGGCGGCCTTGCCATCCGCACCGATGCCGAGCTTGACGAGGATCTTGCGCTCGATCTCGTCGGCGGTCTCCGGGTTCTCGACCAGGAAGGTACGCGCGTTCTCCTTCCCCTGCCCGAGCTGGTCGCCGTCGTAGGTGTACCAGGCGCCGGACTTGCGAACGATCTCGTGCTCGACGCCGTAGTCGATGAGGCTGCCCTCGCGCGAGATGCCCACGCCGTAGAGGATGTCGAACTCGGCCTGCTTGAAAGGCGGAGCCATCTTGTTCTTGACGACCTTGACCCGCGTGCGGTTGCCGACCGCATCGGTGCCGTCCTTGAGGGTCTCGATGCGACGGATGTCGAGCCGCACGGAGGCGTAGAACTTGAGCGCCTTGCCGCCGGCCGTGGTCTCGGGGCTGCCGAAGAACACGCCGATCTTCTCGCGCAGCTGGTTGATGAAGATCATCGTGGTCTGCGTCGAGTTGAGGGCGCCGGTCAGCTTGCGCAGCGCCTGCGACATGAGGCGGGCCTGGAGGCCGACGTGGCTGTCGCCCATCTCGCCGTCGATCTCGGCCTTGGGCACGAGCGCCGCGACCGAGTCGATCACGATGAGGTCGATCGACCCCGAGCGCACGAGCATGTCGGCGATCTCGAGCGCCTGCTCCCCCGTGTCGGGCTGCGACACCAGAAGGGCGTCGATGTCGACCCCGAGCTTCTTGGCGTACTCCGGGTCGAGCGCGTGCTCCGCGTCGATGAAGGCCGCGATGCCGCCGGCGCGCTGCGCGTTGGCGATGGCGTGCAGGGTCAGGGTCGTCTTGCCCGAGGACTCGGGGCCGTAGATCTCCACCACGCGACCGCGCGGGAGTCCGCCGATGCCGAGCGCCACATCCAGCGCGATGGAACCGGTGGGGATGACGGCGACCGGCGCCCGCTCGTCCGAGCCGAGCCGCATGACGGTGCCCTTGCCGAACTGACGGTCGATCTGTGCGAGCGCGGTCTCGAGGGCCTTCTCGCGGTCTGCGGGTGATGGCATTGCACTTCCGATCTGTTCGGTGCCCTTCGGCACGGTTATGCGCCCATAGGCTGCCGATCCCGCGGCGACCGATGAAGCAGGGTCACCGCGCTCTCTGGCAGGGCTGGTCGTTCCCGACGAGTCGAACGCTACGCCCGGCCACCGACAACTCCGCGGAGCGACGGGCCCGAGTGCGAACAACTCGTCTTCGAACGACCTTGTGGAGGAGCCTACGCGCTATCGAACGGATCTTCGATACCCGGAACGCCCGGCGTGTCGCGCCTCAGTCGCGCGGATCCGGAAGGCCGGCACCGTGGCGACGGTCCGGCGGAACCTCCTGGTCGCGGCACAGCGCGAGCCACACGTCGCGCGCCGGAACACCCGCCACGAGGGCCTCCTCCGCCGTGCGCCCGCCGAGCTCGACGAGCACGGTGTCGCGCAGCAGGACCCGCCCGAAAGCGCCGAACTCGGCGTCGACGGCGTACTGGAACTCGCTGAGCTTCACGGCGACTCCACCGGAAGCACAGAGCGGTGCGTCAGTGCGAGACCAGGTCGCCGTCGAACTCCGCAACCAGCTCGTCGGGGAGCGTGTCGGGGACGACCGCGGGTTCGAAGGTGGCGCCCTCGATGAGGGCGAGCCGGTCGCCGACCTCGTGCATGATGGCCGAGAGCGGCAGGTCGAGGGCCTCGGCGACCGAGGCGAGGATCTCGCTCGATGCCTCCTTCTGGCCCCGCTCGACCTCGCTGAGGTACCCGAGCGCGACACTGGCGCGGCTGGCGACCTGCCGCAGAGTCATCGCCTTCTGGAGGCGGAAGTCGCGGAGGACGTCACCGATCTCGTGACGGACCAGGACCATGATGGCCTCCTTCCTCTCTCACCTCGGGGGAGAAACGATACCCCGCGCGGTGCTCCCACTCTAAATCGTGCCCACTGCGTGATGCCTGAGACACACGATCCGTAACGTGATCGAAACAGCCCCTATTCCCGGTCGGTTCCCTGCACCAGTTCGAGCAGCCGGCGCAGCCCCTCGCCCACAGTCTCGCGCCGGATCGCGTCGCGATCACCCCCCAGTGAGAGGCCCACGGAACTCGATCCGCGATCCGTCGCGAAGCCCAGCCACACCTCGCCGGGCGCATGCCCGTCCTGCGGATCCGGGCCGGCGACCCCGGTCGTCGCGACCCCGATCGAGGCGCCCAGGCGCGAGCGAACGCCCGCGGCCATCTGCTCGGCGACGCCCGGGTGGATCGCGCCCTCCCGCTCGAGCAGGCCCGCATCCACCCCCAGTATGGCGGCCTTCACATCCGTGGCGTAGGCCACCACTCCCCCGCGCACGACATCGGACGCCCCCGGCACGGAGACGAGCACGGCGATGAGCAGCCCTCCGGTGAGCGACTCGGCGACCGCGAGCGTCAGGCCACGAGAACGCAGGGCGTCGAGCACCAGGGCGGCCGGCACCTCGGCAGCCGGCACCTCGGCAGCCGGGCTCACGCGGCGGCGGCCTTCTTCGCGCGATCGGACCGCCACGCCTGCCAGAGGTACTCGACGCCGCTCACGACCGTGAGGATCACGGCGACCGACATGAGCACCAGGTTGACGACGTTCATCCACTCACCGAGCACCGCGGGCAGCGGCCCGAGCGCGAAGCCCACCGCGATCGCCTGCGCCCAGGTCTTGACCTTGCCCAGGATCGAGGCCGCGATCACGTGGTCGCGCAGCACCGCCAGGCGCAGGGCCGTGATCCCCAGTTCGCGCACCAGGATGACGACGGTGACCCACCAGGGCAGCTCGCCCAGGATCGACAGGGCCACGAGGGCACCCCCGATGAGGATCTTGTCGGCGATCGGGTCCAGGAGCTTGCCCTGGTCGGTGATCAGGTTGCGCGAGCGCGCCAGGAAGCCGTCCACGGCATCCGTCACGATCGCCAGCACGAAGAGTCCGGTCGCGATCCAGCGCAGCCACCCGCCCTCGCCCGCGTCGGTCAGAAGCAGCCAGACGAAGACCGGCGCCATGAGGATGCGCACGACCGTGACGATGTTGGCGACGTTGCCCGCGCTGGCCGGCGTCTCGCCGCGGCTGGCCACGCGACCCCGCATGGGGTTCGCCCTCGCCGGGTGGGCGGGGGGCGTGGCGCTCATGTCACTCCCTGCCGGTCAGACTCCAGGCGTCCTCGTCCGAGGGGCCGTCGACCTCAGGATATTCCACGCGCTCACCCGGTGCGGCAGCATCGCCCCCGCGCAGACGCGCAAGCACCTCGGGCAGCTGCTCGGGAGTCACGAGCACGTCGCGCGCCTTGGATCCCTCGGAGGGCCCGACGATCTCGCGCGACTCGAGCAGGTCCATGAGCCGTCCCGCCTTGGCGAACCCGACGCGGAGCTTGCGCTGCAGCATCGAGGTCGAGCCGAACTGCGTGCTCACCACGAGCTCTGCCGCCTGCAGCAGCAGCTCGAGATCGTCCCCGATGTCGGCGTCGATCTCGCGGCGCTCGGCCGTGGCCTCGACGTCGGCGCGGTACTCCGGGCGGGCCTGCGCCGTGACGTGCGCGACGATCGACGAGATCTCGTCCTCGCTGATCCACGCGCCCTGCACGCGGATCGCCTTCGAGGCGCCCATGGGCAGGAACAGACCGTCACCCTGCCCGATGAGCTTGTCGGCGCCGGGCTGATCCAGGATGACGCGCGAGTCGGTCATGCTCGAGACCGCGAACGCCAGGCGGGAGGGGACGTTCGCCTTGATGAGACCGGTCACGACATCCACGCTCGGACGCTGCGTCGCCAGGACGAGGTGGATGCCGGCCGCGCGCGCGAGCTGCGTGATCCGCACGATGCTGTCCTCGACATCCCGCGGGGCGACCATCATGAGGTCGGCGAGCTCGTCGACCACGACCAGCAGGTACGGGTAGGGCTGGAGCACACGCTCCGAGCCCGGCGGCAGCACGATCTCGTTCTCGAGCACGGCACGGTTGAAGTCGTCCACGTGGCGGTAGCCGAACGACGCGAGGTCGTCGTACCGCATGTCCATCTCCTTGACGACCCACTGCAGCGCCTCGGCGGCCTTCTTGGGGTTCGTGATGATGGGCGTGATGAGGTGCGGGACCCCCTGGTACGCGGCGAGCTCGACGCGCTTGGGGTCGACCAGCACCATGCGCACCTCGGCGGGCTTGGCGCGCATGAGCACCGAGGCGATAACCGAGTTGATGAAACTCGACTTGCCCGACCCGGTGGCACCCGCGACCAGCAGGTGCGGCATCTTGGCCAGGTTCGCCACCACGAAGCCGCCCTCGACGTCCTTCCCGAGCCCGATCGTCATGGGGTGCGGGTTCTTAGTCGCCGCGCCCGAGCGCAGCACGTCGCCCAGGGTCACGATCTCGCGATCCTTGTTCGGGATCTCGATGCCGATCGCCGACTTCCCGGGGATGGGCGAGAGGATCTGCACCTCGTTGGAGGCGACCGCGTACGAGAGGTTCTTGGCCAGCGCGGTCACGCGCTCGACCTTGACGCCGGGCCCGAGCTCGACCTCGTAGCGCGTGACTGAGGGGCCCCGGGTGAAGCCCGTGACCTTGGCGTCCACCTGGAACTGCCCCAGAACGCTCGTGATCGCGGCGATGACCTCGTCGTTCGCGGCCGTCCGGGCGCGCGGCGGGGTGCCCTGGCCCAGAAGGGATGCCGCGGGCAGCCGGTAGGGACGGCGCGCCGGGCCGGTGGCCGGGTCCGCCCACACGGGAGGGGCGGACTCGGGCGCCTCCGGCCGCCCGGGTGCGACCGCGGGTGCCGACGGGGTCTCCCCCGTGAAGCGCCTGACCGCCTCCTCGGCCCGCAGCAGCTCCTCGAGCAGGTCGACCGGGCCCTCGTCGGAGGCGGGCGGGATCGCGCCGGTCGCTTCGACGACGGGCGTGTCGAACGCGCGCTCGCCGCCCTTGCGGCCGCGGCGCCACCACGGCATCGAGGTGGAGTCCTCCGGCTCGAAGCCCAGGTCGGTGATCGAGCCGAACGCCTCGGTCTGCTCCGCGGACGCCTCGCGCGGGGCGCGCTCGGGCAGCTCCGCCCCGAACAGGTACGCGTAGAGCTCGCGAAGCCGAGCGCCGATGCGGTTGGGCGGGGTCTTGGTGATGATGAAGAGCGAGAGGACCAGCATCCCGGCGGCGAGGATGACCGCCAGCCAGAGCGCGCCGATCGACGCGAAGGGCCACGACAGCATCCAGCCCATGACGCCACCGCCCGCCGCGAGCGCGCCCGCGCCGTCGGCCGGTTCGGGTTGGCCGCCGAACACGTGGCACAGCACGCTCAGGCTGCTGAGCATGATGGCCCCGCCGATGCCGAGCCGCCCGTTGTCGTGCACGGTCGAGGGGTGCCGGAACAGCCAGACCGCGAAGATCAGCATGATGACCGGAAGCGCGAACGCGACCCGACCGAAGAGCCCGCCGAAGGTGTAGTTGTCCAGGGCGATCGCGACGTCCTGGTTCGGTACGAACCACTCGACGACGGCGCCCGCGACCGCGAGGACCACGAGCAGGAAGGGCACACCGTCGCGGCGCTCGTCCTTGGCCAGGGTCTCCTTGCCGAACAGCCGAGCCGCGCCGCCCACGATGTGCGCCATGCCCAGCCAGGCGCTGGTCAGCAGGCCGGGCTCCTCGACGGGCGCGTTCTTCTTCGGGAGCTTCTTCGTGGCCTGCGAGCGCGTCGACGAGCCGCGCGAGCCGGTGCGGGCGCGCGTGTTCGAAGACCGGGTGCTCGTGGCCATGCAGCGACGGTACCCGCGGCCTCCCGCGCCGCCGGGCTGCCACGCGGATCAGTAGCGGATCGCGTCGATGACCTTCACGCGCACCGCCACCAGCGCGGGAAGCAGCCCCGCGAGCGCTCCCACCCCCGTCGCCGAGGCGAGTCCGATGAGCGCCGCGTCGAGCGGGAAGGCGGGCACGTCGTCGATCCCCTGCGACACGAACTCGGTGACCCACGGGTTCTTCACGATGAGCACCGCCAGGGCGACTCCCACGACCCCGGCCACCACGGTCGCCACGACGCTTTCCATCATGACCGCGAAGAACACCCGGCCCGCGGTCGCGCCGAAGCTGCGGCGGATGCCGATCTCGCGGATCCGGTGCCGCACCGTCACGAGCGAGATGTTCACCAGCCCCAGCGCCCCGAGCAGCAGGATCAGGACCGCCACGCCGGTCACGAGCAGCTTGAGGAACAGCAGCGGGTCGCCGTCGCTGTAGGCCAGGTAGTCGCTGCGCATGACGTCGGTCTGCCAGTCGGTCCCCAGGGCACCCGCGATGTCCACCTGGATGCGCGAGGTCAGCTCGTCCGCGAGCTCGAGCGGCACCCACGCCTCGTAGTTCGGGTAGAGCTGGGCCGCGAGCTCGGGCGTCGCGATGCGGTCCCACGCCGAGGTCAGCAGGAGCATCGACGGGTACTCGTCCCAGTCCGGGGAGGGCGTGACGGCCGTGATGACCGCGGTCACCCGGGGCGTTCCCGGCAGCAGGACGGTGGGATGCGTCCGCAGGTCGGGTGCGCCCAGCAGGTTCCAGAGGTTCTCGTTCACGATCACGGCGGGCGCGAGTCGCTCGGCGTCGGCCGCCGTGAACCACTCGCCCTCGGCCAGCTGCACCCGGTGCATGACCCCGAACTCCGGGTCGACCACCTGGGTCTGAACGTCGCGCACCCCGTCGGGGAACTGCACGAGGAGGCTCGTGTACGCATTGCGACTGTGCCACCTGATGTCGTAACGCTCCATGGCGGCCGAGAAGGCCGCATCCAGTTCCGCGGCATCCACCGACTCACCGGTCATCGGGTTGTAGACGGAGATCTGCAGCGTCGCGGGGCGACCCGCCTGGCGCTCCATGGTCTCCACCTGGGACTGCTCGGCGATCGCGCCGAGCGCCATGATCCCGGTGAGCGCGGCGACCGCGACCGCGACCCCGATGAGGCTCAGCAGGACGCGCGTGCGATGGATGCGCAGTTCGGCCCAAGCCTCGACGACGGAACCGACCAGGCCGGTCCAGAGCCTCACAGCGACCCCGCCTGCTGCGCCAGCGTGAGCACGCGCGAGACGTCCACCTCGGTCAGCACGCCCCTGTCGAGCCGGTAGTGGCGGCGGGCGAGCGCGGCGACGTTGGGGTCGTGCGTGATCGTGATGAGTGCGGCACCGGATGCCTCGGCGACGTCGTCGAGCAGCTTCATGACCGAGGCCCCGGTGTCGACGTCGAGCGCACCGGTCGGCTCGTCCGCCAGGATCAGTCGCGGGCCGCGCACGAGCGCCCGCGCGATCGCGACGCGCTGCTGCTCGCCTCCGGAGAGCTGTTCGGGCATGGATGCCAGCCGGCCGCTCAGCCCGACGCGGTCCAGCATCTCGGCGGCGAGGCGCTCCCGCCGCCAGAACTGCTTGCCGGAGGCGTAGAGCAGGGGCGTCATGACGTTCTCGAGCGCCGTGCGGCCGCCCAGCAGGTTGAACTGCTGGAAGATGAACCCGATGTCGGCGCCGCGCCGGCGATCGCGCTCGGCGACCGAGAGCTTGTCGAGGGGCACGCCGTCGAACTCGAGGGACCCCGAGGTGGGGACATCGAGCAGACCGAGCAGGTTGAGCAGGGTCGACTTGCCGCTGCCCGAGCGGCCGACCACGCTCAGGTGATCGCCGACCTCGACCTCCAGGTCGATCCCGCGCAGGATGTGCAGCGGCTCCGCATCGGGAAGCTCGACCGTGCGCGTGACGCCCCGCAAGCGCAGAAGGCTCACTTGAGCGGCTCCTCGACGTTGACCTCGCCGTCCTCGAACGGGATGGGCTCCATGCCGGGGTCGATGATCACCCCGCCCCCGTCGCCCGCGGCGGCACCGGGGACGAATTGGTAGATGAGCTCGCCCTCGGCCAGCCCGTCGATGATCTCCACGTTCACGCCGTCGTTGAGGCCCAGAGTCACCGGGCGCTCCTCGCGCTCGCCGTCCGCGCCGACGACATAGACGATGCCGGAGTCGGCGGCGCCCAGCACGGCGGTCATGGGAACCACCAGGACGTTCTCGGCGATGCCGCCGGCGATCGTGATGTCCGCGACGAGCCCCGCGAACACGCGCACGTCGCTCGGGACCGAGCAGCGCACGGTCGTGCCAGAACCCTCGCCCTCGGAACCATCGCTCCCACCCGAACCGGGCAGCGGTGTGATGATCGAGAGGTTCGTGCAAGTGAACGGCGCCGGGCCGCCCTGAACGGTGACCTGCGCATCCGCGGGCTTCTCGGTCAGCCGGTAGAGCTGCTCGGGGGCGATCGTCGCGGTCACGTTGAAGGACTGCGGGGCGACCTGGCCGATGATGTCGCCGATGCCGACCTGCTGGCCCTTGAGCACCGTGAACGAGGACAGCACGCCGTTCGCGCCGGCCTTCACGGTCTCGGTGCGGGTGTAAGGCGTGCCGTTCATGTTGACGAGCTCGGCGCGCACCTTCATGACCGTGGTGCCCTTCTTCACCGTCTTGCCCGCCTTGACGTAGACCTCGATGACCTCGCCCCCGAAGGTGGCGCGCACCGGGATCGCCGGGTTCGAGTTGACCGTTCCGGAGAGCACGACGTCGTTCTGGATCGTGCCGATCATCACGGGGATCGTCGGGTCGACGATCTGGCCGGTGGGCACCTCACCGCCCTGCTCGACCGGGTCGGCGAAGAACGCGAGCTTGACGAGGGCGACCGCGATGGCCGCGAAGATCAGGATGCGCAGGATCGGGAAGACCCACTTGCGGGCGAAGGACACGTATTCCAGCCAATCATCAAAGGTGCGGGAGTCCTACCCAACGCTTCCGGACTTTGGGACGTCCGGCGTCGGCCCCGGGATGTAGTCGGCTACGCCTCGATACTGAGTTCCCCACTGATCGAGGCTAGGCCTCGATGCTCGGTCCCCCACTGATCGAGGCTAGGCCTCGATCACGACCGGAATGATCATCGGGCGGCGGCGGTGCTGCGTGTTGACCCAGCGGCCCACGGTGCGCCTGATCACCTGCTGGAAGCCGTGCTGATCGCGCGTGCCGTTCTGGGCGGCATCCACGAGCGCGGCGATGATCTGGGGGCGGACGTCATCGAACACGGTCTCGTCCTCGGCGAAGCCGCGCGCCTGGATCTCGGGCCCGACGATGACCCGCCCGGTCTGCTTGTCGATCGCGACGAAGATAGAGATGAAACCCTCCTCCGCCAGGATGCGGCGATCCTTGAGATCGGCGTCGGTGATCTCGCCCACGGTCGAACCGTCCACGTACACGTAGCCTAGATCGAGTTGCCCGGCGACCCGCGCGACCCCGTCGCGCAGGTCGACGACGATGCCGTCGTCGCCGATGATCGTGCTCGCCTCGGGCACACCGGTCTCGACCGCGAGCGCGGCGTTCGCGGTCAGGTGCCGGTACTCGCCGTGCACGGGGAGCACGTTGCGGGGACGCAGGATGTTGTAGCAGTACAGCAGTTCGCCGGCGGCCGCGTGACCCGACACGTGCACCCGCGCATTGCCCTTGTGCACGACCTTCGCGCCCAGCTTGGTGAGGCCGTTGATGACCCGGTAGACGGCGTTCTCGTTGCCGGGGATGAGGCTCGACGCGAGGATCACGGTGTCGCCCTCGCCGACCTCGATCTGGTGCTCGAGGTTGGCCATGCGCGCGAGCACCGCCATGGGCTCGCCCTGGGAGCCGGTGCTCATGTAGACGACCCGGTCATCCGGCAGGTCGAGCGCCTTCTTGAGCTCGACGAGCACGCCCTCGGGGACCTTCAGGTACCCGAGGTCGGCGGCGATCCCCATGTTGCGGACCATGCTGCGCCCCACGAGGGCGACCTGCCTGCCGTTGGCGACCGCCGCATCCAGGACCTGCTGCACCCGGTGCACGTGCGAGGAGAAGCTGGCGACGATGACGCGGCGTTTGGCCTTCGCGATGACGTTCTCGAGCACCGGACCGATGTCGCGCTCGAGCGCCGTGAATCCGGGCACGTCGGCGTTGGTCGAGTCGGGCATGAAGAGGTCGACACCCTCGTCGCCCAACCGGGCGAAGGCCCGCAGGTCGGTGATGCGGTCGTCCAGCGGCAACTGATCCATCTTGAAGTCGCCGGTGTGCAGCACGAGACCCGCCGGGGTACGGATCGCGACCGCGAGCGCGTCGGGGATGGAGTGGTTCACGGCGATGAACTCGAGGTCGAAGTCGCCCAGCTTCTCGCGCTGCCCCTCCTTCACGGCGAGCGTGTACGGCGAGATGCGGTGCTCCTTGAGCTTGGCCTCGACCAGTGCGAGCGTGAGTTGCGAACCCAGCAGGGGGATGTCGGCACGCAGCTTGAGCAGGTACGGGACGGCACCGATGTGGTCCTCGTGTCCGTGCGTGAGCACGACGCCCACGATGTCGTCGAGCCGGTCGCGGATGGGGCTGAAGTCGGGGAGGATCAGGTCGACACCCGGCTGGTGCTCCTCGGGGAAGAGCACCCCGGCATCCACGATGAGCAGGCGACCCTCGAACTCGAAGACCGTCATGTTGCGCCCGATCTCCCCCAGACCTCCCAGGGGGATGATCCGGAGCGTTCCCGGCGCGAGTGCCGGCGGTTCGAAGACGTCGCTCATCAGCGGGTCGTGCCGGCGACCTTCGGGAGGGCACCTCCGGCGGCGGCGTTGCGGTCCGGCCGGAAGTTGCTGAAGTCGACCCCCGGGATCTCGTGCACGAGCGCGATCTCGTCCTCAATGAGTGCGGCCTCCGACTCCTCCGGGCCGACCAGCGGAAGGCGCACGCGCGGACTGGAGATGCGCCCGAGCCCGTGAAGGATGTACTTGGTCGCGACCGTGCCTGGCACATGGGTCATGGTCGCGCGCACGAGCGGCTCGAGCGCGCGGTGCGCCGCGGTCGCTGCCGCCAGATCGTTCGCGTTCACGGCGTCGACCATGGTGCGGTAGGGCTGCGGGGCGATGTTGGCGGTCACGCCGATGAGTCCGGTGCCGCCGATCGCGAGCGTCGGCAGCGCGTTGGCGTCGTCGCCCGCGTAGTACATGAGGTCGGTCTGGTTCATGACCCGGCTCACTTCGCTGAGGTCGCCCTTGGCATCCTTCACGGCGAGGATGTTGGGGTGCTTCGCGGCGCGCAGGAGCGTCTCGTAGCCGATCGGCACTCCCGTGCGGCCCGGGATGTCGTACAGGATCACGGGCAGATCGGTCGCGTCCGCGATCATCCGGAAGTGCGTCAGGATGCCGGCCTGCGTGGGCTTGTTGTAGTACGGCGTGACGATCATCACGCCGTCCGCGCCGGCCTGCTGGCTGTGCTTGTAGAGCTCGATGGCGTGCGCGGTCTCGTTCGAGCCGCCGCCCGTGATGACCTTGGCGCGGCCGTTCGCGACCTTCTTCGCGACCTCGACGAGCTTGACCTTCTCGGGGTCGGTGAGCGTGCTGGTCTCACCGGTGGTTCCGGTCACGACGATGCCGTCGGCTCCGTGGGTGACGAGGTCGTCCACGTGCTTCTCGACGTCGTCCCAATGCACTTCGCCCTCGGCCGTGAACGGGGTCACGAGCGCGACGAGCACCTGTCCGAAGGGATTCTCTGGCGTCGACACGGTCTACAGGCTATCGCCCTGTGCGGGAGGGTCCCGGCGGTTCTACAGTGTCGGCATGCTCGCGATCGCCCGAGTCCGCAGCATCTTCGTGGGGGCCGCGGCCCTCGCCCTCCTTGTGAGCGGTTGCGCCGCGGCGCCCCCTCCGGCGGAGTCACCCTCCGATGACGCCTCGCCCGGTCCCACGTCCGGGGTCGTGCAGACCGCACAGGGTCCGCTCGTTCTCGATCCCTCCCGTGACTACGGGAACCGCTACGCGGACGGCGTGCTCCCGGTCGGGGACGAGCACTGGAGCCTCACCGATCCGGCGGTCGGCACCGTCTACCTCTGCCGCGACATGTTCGTGCCCGACGCGCAGGCGGGTGCGAAGCAGCGCGGCCCCTGGTTCGTCAACGGCAACACCGAGTGGGACATCGACCTCAAGCCCGCGGTGCAAGGCGAGGTCACGTGGGACCCGCAGCTCACGATCGAGGTGGGGGGCGGCATCCGCCACCTGACCACGAACGATCTGCCCGACCACCCGACGGGCGAGTTCCCGGTGGGGCAGAACGACCCGGTCTGGCAATGGGACCGCAATCCGAACAGCATCCAGGAGCAGCACCTCGAGTACTCCCTGACCGCGGACCCGGCGTACGGCGACCAGCCGCACTGCATGGGCGGGGAGTCCGGCGTCATGCTCACGGGCGTGGCCCTGTTCAACGCCTTCGACGCCGGAGGCCGCGACGCCGGGGCGTGGGAGGTCCAGGACGACTGCGACGGACATCCGCAGAACAAGGGCGAGTATCACTACCACACGCTCAGCCGGTGCATTGAGGACATCAGCGTGCGCACGGTCATCGGCTTCGCGCTCGACGGCTTCCCGATCACCGGACCGACGGTCGGGGATGGCAACATCCTGACCACGGCGGATCTGGACGAGTGCCACGGCATCACGAGCGAGTACGAGCTCGACCGTCAGACCGTGAACGGCTACCACTACGTCATGACGCAGGATTTCCCGTACTCGGTGTCGTGCTTCCGGGCCGCGCCCGTCGACCCGCCCCGCTAGCCGCTCGTGCGCTCGTAGGAGAGGAAGCGGTACGGGATGCCGGTGCGCGAGGTCTGCCAGTCCGACTCCCCGGCGACTCGCCATTCGATCCCGATGGGCGGGGCCCAGGTGTCCCCCTCCACGTCGAGATCGAGCTCGGTCACCTCGAGGCGCTCGGCGCGGTCGATGGTGGCCGCGAAGAGCTCCGCTCCCCCGATGATCCATCCCTCGGACGGGATCTCGCGGATGACCTCCGCCCCCTCGGCCGACCACTCCGGGTTGCGGGTCAGCACCAGGTTGCGCCGGCCCGGCAGCGGCTTGAACCGCGGGTCCAGGGAGTCCCAGGTCTTGCGACCCATGACGACCGTGTCGCCCAGGGTGAGCTCTTTGAAATGCGCGAGATCCTCGGGGACGTGCCACGGCATCCCGCCGTCTTTGCCGATGACGCGATCGTGCGCCTGCGCCCAGATCAGCGACAGCCCCGAGTGCCCGGGCATCAGACCGCGACCGCGCCCTTGATCGCCGGATGGTGCTCGTAGTCGACCACCTCGACGTCATCGAGCGTGTAGTCGAAGATGCTCGGGGCCTTCCGGATCCGGACCGTCGGCAGCGGGAACGGATCGCGCGAGAGCTGTTCGCGCACCTGCTCGACGTGGTTGTCGTAGATGTGAACGTCGCCCCCGGTCCACACGAACTCGCCGGGCTCGAGCCCGGTCTGCTGCGCGATCAGGTGGGTGAGCAGCGCGTAGCTGGCGATGTTGAACGGCACCCCGAGGAACATGTCGGCGCTGCGCTGGTAGAGCTGGCACGAGAGCCGGCCGTCAGCGACGTAGAACTGGAAGAGCGCGTGGCACGGTGCGAGCGCCATGCGCGGGATGTCCGCCGGATTCCAGGCCGACACGATGAGCCGCCGGGAGTCGGGGTTGACGCGGATCTGCTCCACGACATCCGAGATCTGGTCGATCTGCTCGCCAGAGGGGGTCGGCCATGACCGCCACTGCACGCCGTAGACCGGACCGAGGTCGCCGTCGGCATCCGCCCACTCGTCCCAGATGGTGACCCCGTGTTCATGGAGGTAGGCGACGTTGCTCTCGCCGCGCAGGAACCACAGCAGCTCGACCGCGATGGAGCGGAAATGCACGCGCTTGGTCGTGATGAGCGGGAAACCCTGCGCCAGGTCGTAGCGCAGCTGCCGGCCGAACACACTGCGGGTTCCGGTGCCCGTGCGATCCGTCTTGTGCACGCCGTGCTCGAAGGTGTCGCGCAGGAGGTCTTCGTAGGGGTGGGCGGGGGCTGACATCGCGCCGATCGTAACAGTCGGCAACAGTGCCCCGCCGGACGCCGCGCGCCCATATCGTGGGCCGCATGGTCGCTCTCGCCCTCGCCGGACTCGTCGCACTCGCGACGCTGCTCGGCATGCTCTGGCGAGCGTCGCAGGGCCGGGTCCGGCTCGCCGCCGGTGCCGTGACGGGTGTCGAACTGGGCGGACGCGCGACCCTGCTGCAGCTCTCGACCGAGGTGTGCGCCCCGTGCCGCGCGACGGCTCGCGTTCTGGGCGCGCTGAGCACCCACGATGTGCGCCACGTCGAGGTGGACATCGCGCACCGCCCCGACCTGGTGGACCGCTTCAACGTCCTCCAGACCCCGACGACGCTCATCCTCGATCGCGACGGAGTCGTGCGCGCCCGCATCGGCGGTGCGGTGCGACGGGATGTCGTGGCCGCCGAGTTGGAGAAGGTCGCGTGATTCAGCGGCCGGGCATCGACCCCCGAGGCCCGCGCTTCTCGGCGGGAATCACCGCCGTCGTGCTGCTCGTGGTGATCGGCCTGGCGCTCGGCGGGCTCACCTTCGCGGCGACCATCCTGTTCGCGCTCCAGGGCCTCGTGTTCGCGATCGGCGCCTTCGCCGGGGTGCAGCGCCACCCCTGCGGAATCGTCTTCAAGCGGCTCGTCCGCCCGCGACTGAAGCCGCCGCTCGAGCTCGAGGACCCGCGTCCCCCGACCTTCGCCCAGGGCGTCGGCCTGCTCGTGACGGTCGTCGGCCTCGCGCTGCACCTCCTGGGCGTGCCCCTCGCGCTGCCCATCGCGGCCGCCGCCGCTTTCGTCGCGGCGTTCCTCAACTCGGTCTTCGACTACTGCCTGGGATGCCAGCTGTACCTGCTGCTGACCCGTGCGCGCCTGATCCGCTCGACATAGGCTGGGGCCCATGGCCCTGACGAGTGAAGCGACGACGCTCTGGTTCGGCGACCTGACGACGGGTTCCGGCACCACATCCCTGGACTCCTCCGACGCGGCGGAGTTCCCCGTGACCTGGCAGGCCCGCTCGGAGGGCGTGGTCGGCCGATCCAACCCGGAAGAGCTGCTCGGAGCGGCGCATTCGGCCTGCTACTCGATGGCGTTCTCCGCCGCGCTGGGCAAGGCGGGACACGCGCCCGAGAGCCTGCAGGTGACCGCGGCCGTGACCTTCCAGCCCGGCGAGGGCATCACGGGAAGCCACCTGGTCGTGAGCGCCAAGGTGCCGGGCATCTCGGCGGACGACTTCCAGCGCCTGGCCGAGGACGCCAAGGCGAACTGCCCCGTGTCCCAGGCGCTCGCGGGCGTCACGATCACGCTCGAGGCGAGCCTGGCCTGACCGACGGGGTGGCCTGAGGTGCGCGTTCTCGTCGCCGGAGCCTCGGGGCTCATCGGCACCGCGCTCGTCGAGCGGCTCCGCGCGCGCGGCGACGAGGTCACCCGGCTCGTACGGTGGGAGGCGCGCGAGCCCGGTGAGGTGACCTGGGACGCACAGGAACTCGACCCGCGCGTCATGGATGCCGTGGACGCCGTCGTCGGTCTGTCCGGTGCCAGCGTGGGCCGCATCCCCTGGACCCCCGCGTACCGTCGCGAGCTGCTGGAATCGCGCGTGCGGCCCACCGTGGCGCTCGCCGAGGCGATCGTCGCCGCGGTTGATCCCCCGGGTGTCTTCGTGAGCGCGTCGGCCACCGGGTACTACGGCGATCGACCGGGCGAAGAGTTGGACGAGAACTCCGGGCCCGGGACCGGGTTCTTCCCCGAGCTGGTCACCGCGTGGGAGACCGCCGCGGCCATCGCCGCGGGCGCGACGCGCGTCGTGCATGCGCGATCCGCCGTTGTCATCGCGCGCGGCGGCGGGATGACGCCGATCCGGCTGCTGACCGCGTTCGGCCTCGGCGCCGGCTTCGGTCGGGGTTCACAGTACTGGCCGTGGATCAGCCTGCAGGACGAGGTCTCGGCCCTGCTGCACCTCGTGTTCGGGCGACTCGACGGCCCGGTCATCCTCGCCGGGCCTACCCCGGCGACCGCCGACCAGGTGACCGAGGCGTTCGCGCACGTGCAGCACCGACCGCACCTGCTGCGCGTGCCATCGCTCGCGGTGCGTGCGCTCGGCGAGGCGGGGTCGCGCCTGCTGCTCGATGACACCCGAGTGGTGCCCGGCAAGCTCGGCGAGGACGGCTTCGTGTGGGCGCATCCGCGCATCGAGGACGCGGTGCGCGCGATCGGGTGAGCGCGCGTCAGTCCGCGGCGCGGTGCAGCGCCTCGCGGATGGCCCAGCGCGCCCGGCGGCGGTCGCCGGACGCGTCGTAGGCCAGCCCCAGGCGGTACCAGGCGCGCCAGTCGTCGGGGGCGGCATCCACCGCCTCGCGGTAGCGCGGGAAGACCGCGTCGGCGGCATCGCGGTCGATGCGGCCGCTGGGCAGCAGCGGGAGCTCGTCCGAGGGCATGCCGCCCTCCTCCTCGAGCCGGCGGGCCAGGCGCTCGGCGCGCACCGTGAAGACCAGCTCGGCGGCCAGGGCGCCCGCCGCCATGACCGGAAGCACGAGCAGCGCGACGCCCAGTGCGATCGCGATCGGGCTGCCGGTGGAGATGAGCAGCACGCCGTAGCGCACCGCGAACACCAGATAGAGCGCGAGCAGCGCCGCCATGACCGCGACGGCGACGCGCGTCCTCACCCGGGCAGCCCCAGGTCGAGGATGCTGTCCAGCCCCACGAGGACACCGCGGGCGCCGGGGAGGGCCCGCACGCCGAGCAGGATGCCTGCCTCGTAGGAGGCGTCGCTGTGGGTGTCGTGCAGGAGGCGCAGGGTCTCGCCGGTGCCGCCGAGCACGACCTCCTGCCGGGCGGAGAGCCCGTCGTGGCGCAGGCTGTGGATCGGCACGCTCGCCACCTGCTGGCCCCGCGCGCGCTGGTCGGCGTGCGGGGCGGCGACGGGCCCGACCTCGGCACGCGCGGCCCCGATGAGTTCGGCGGTGCGGATCGCGGTGCCCGACGGCGAGTCGACCTTGCCCGCGTGGTGGCTCTCCACGATCTCGATCGAATCGAACCACGGGGCGGCGAGCACGGCGAACGCGGTCGCCAGGGCCGAGCCGAGGGAGAAGTTGGGGACGATGATGACGCCGGGCGCGCTGCCCTCCCCCACCCGGGTACGGAGGGCCGCGATGCGGTCCGCGCTCCAGCCGGAGGTGCCGACGAGCACGGGGATCCCGCGGTCGAGGGCCGCCTCCACGATCGAGGGCGAGACCGCCGGGACCGTGACGTCCACGACGGCGTCGGCCCCCGTGATCCCGTCGATGTCGTCGGCGGAACCGAGCGCGGCGTGCAGCGCGAGGTCGTCCTCGCGCTCGACGATGCCGCGCACGAGGGCGCCCATGCGCCCCGTCGCGCCGACGATCGCGACCCGGGTGACCATGCCTCCAGCGTAGCCTTGGCACGTGCCCCGCTTCGTCCCGGCCCGGATCGACGAACCGGATGCCGCCCGCCTGCTCGAGGACTACTTCACGAGCCGAGAGCTCGGCTTCGTCGGCGGGGTCTACCGGCGCACGAGCCCGGACCCGGCCGCTTTCGCACCGCCGGACGGGGTCTTCCTGCTCGTCTACGACGACGCGGGCGCCCCGGTCGGCTGCGGCGGGGTGCGGATGCTGTCCCCCGACCGCGCGGAGGTCAAGCACCTCTGGCTCGATCCGTCGACCCGCAGGCGCGGCTGGGGGCGCACGCTGCTGACCGAGCTCGAAGCGCGAGCCGCGGAGCTCGGCGCGAACGAGGTCGTGCTCGACACCAACGCGACGCTGGAGGCGGCGCAGTCGCTGTACCGCTCGAGCGGGTACGAGCAGATCGAGCCCTACAACGACAACCCGAACGCGACGCACTGGTTCCGGAAGGCGCTGTAGCGCGAGGGCCGGCTGCTCTCAGGTGTGCGTCAGTACGGCTGATCCACGGGCAGCCCGGAGCGCAGCTCCGGCGGCAGGTGCCCGAGGTCGTTGTGGGCGACGAGCACGGGGGGCTTGGCCGAGCGCACGCGGATGATGGTCAACCCGCAATTGGCCTGGTTGAGCCCGAGCCAGCGCCAGCGCGGCGCCCCGAACGCCTCGCGCACGAACCACCCGATGACGAAGTTGTGCGTGATGAGCAAGTCGTGGCGGTCCTCGCGCGAGGGGGTCATCCACTCGGCCACCGCATCCGCCATCTGCGCCTCGCCCGCCGCGATCTCCTCGGGGGTCACGCCCCCGAAGAACGAGTCGAACGCGTGAGGCAGATCCGGCTCGGGACCGGACGGGATGCAGTCCATGAGCAGCGCCGAGGGCTCCGGCTCGATCGCGGGCATGCGCTGGGTCATGATGCGCGCGGTCTCCTGCGCGCGCTGCAGCGGTGAGGTCCAGGCCTGCGCGAACGGCACACCGCCGAGGCGCTCGGCGATGGCCTCCGCCTGGCGCACCCCGCGCGGGCTCAGCGGGCCGTCGGGCAGGCCGTGCTCGGCGTCCTGCTGCTCGCCGTGACGGACGAGGTAGAGGTAGCGCGACATCAGGCCGCCACGGTGTCGCCGGTGAGGTGCGCGAACGCGTCGGCGTCCAGCGCGCCCACCGCGGAGAGTGAGAGCGGCCGCGAGGCGAGGTCGGCGGCGAGAGCCTGGATGTCGTCCCGGGTCACCGCACCGATGCGCCGCAGGGTCTCGTCGAGATCGGCGAACTCGCCGTGCGTGATCTCCGAGCGGCCCAGCCGCGTCATGCGCGTGTCGGAGTCCTCGAGCGCGAGCGCGGACGCTCCCCCGAGCTGGCCCTGTGCGCGGGCGAGCTCGTCGGCGCTCACCGGCTCCTCCGCGAGTCGGCGCAGTTCGCCGAGCATGAGCTCCGCCACGGAGCCCGCGTTGCGCGGCGAGCACCCGGCGTAGAGCCCCAGGATCCCGGCGTCGGCGTACCCGGACGAGAACGAGTACACCGAGTAGGCCAGCCCGCGCCTCTCCCGCACCTCCTGGAAGAGCCGCGACGACATCCCGCTGCCCAGGATCGCGTTGAGCACCACGAGCGCGGGACGGCGCTCGTCGGTGGCGGATAGCGCGGAGACTCCCAGCATGAGGTTCGCCTGTTCGAGGGGGCGCTCGACAATCGTGCGAGCGCGTACCCCGCCGATCAGGCCGGGCGTCGTGTCTCGACGTGCGGCGGGCGGAGCCGTCGCGTCCGGATCCCAGCCGGCCTCCGCCAGCGCCGCCATGACCCCGGTGACCAGCACGTCGTGGTCGACCGCGCCCGCGACCGTGATCACGAGCTCCTCCGGCCGGTAGTTGGCCAGATAGTGCGCGTGCACGGCGTCGCGCCCGACCGCGGTGATGGATGCCGGGGTCCCGCCGATCGGGCGGCCGAGCGGGTGATCGCCGAAGACCGCCTCGAACAGCCGCTCGCTCGCCACATCGCCCGGGTCGTCATCGGCCATGGCGAGCTCTTCCAGGATGACGCCGCGCTCGGAATCGAACTCGCCCGGCTCCAGCACCGACGAGGTCACCATGTCGGCCAGCACCTCGACGGCCATCGGCAGGTCGCGGTCGCGCACCTTCGCGTAGTAACAGGTGTACTCCTTGGCGGTGAGCGCGTTGTGCTCGCCACCGACGGAGTCGAAGGACACCGCGATGTCGAGCGCGCTGCGCTGCGAGGTGCCCTTGAACAGCAGGTGCTCGAGGAAATGGGTCGAGCCGTAGGTCACGGGCTCTTCGTCGCGCGATCCCACGGCGAGCCAGAACCCGACGGTCGCGCTCTGCGAACCCGGCACGCGCTCGCTCAGGACGCGCACCCCGCAGGGCAGGACGCTGCGGCGCACGAGCGTTCCCCCGGATGCGGTGATCGTCAACTCGCCGAGATCGAGGGGAAGCTGCACCGCGCCGTTCATCCCGTCGAGCCTACGTCACCGGGCCCTCCCACGGCCGGGGCACAGCCCACCCGGCACATGAGGACAAACAGACAAGTCTGTCTGTCCTCATGTGGTACATTCGATCCCTCAGAGAGACAGAGGAAACCCGGTGCCGATCGACATCCCCCAACCGTCGACGCCGCTGCCCAGCGCACCCGCCAAGCTGCGGATCCTGGAGACGGCCGACCGCCTGTTCTACGAGGACGGCATCCGGAGCGTGGGCGTCGACCGTCTCATCGGCGAGTCGAGCGTCACCAAGGCGACCTTCTACAAGCACTACGGGTCGAAGGATCGCCTCATCACCGACTACATCGCTCACCGCCACCGTCGCGAGGCCGAGCACCTGGCCGAGTTGGCGGCGCGTGATGACGACCCGCTGCGCATGCTCGAGGCGATCCGGGATGCGATCGCCCGGCAGATCTCCTCCCCAGGCTTCCGCGGGTGCCCCTTCATCAATGCCGCGACCGAGTTCCCCGACCCGCGCCACCCGGTCCGCGTCGCGGTCCAGGAGCACCGCGAATGGTTCGTCGACGTGCTCGAGCGGCTCGTTCGCGCCCTGCACCACCCCATGCCGGGCGAGGCCGCCGACGACCTCACCCTGGCACGCGACGGTGCCATGACCGGGGGCTACGCGGGCGACCCGGTGGCCGCCACGACCGCACTGGACCGCGCCTTCGGGCGCATCATCTCGGAGGCGCACAGCACGGTCGCGGCGTAGGGTGTGCGCATGATCAGTCTCCTGACCCTGATTGCCCTGGTTGCCGGCGTGCTCGCCCTGGTGGACGGCATCATCCGCGTCCGCGGCCGCGGTGCGGCCGTTCTGGCCGTCATCGAGATCATCGTGGCGGTGCTCTTCCTGATCGCCTTCATCCCCCCGCTCGCCGCCGTGGTGCCGACGCTGGTGTCGACCGTGACGCTGGCCGTCGTGCTTCTGATCCTGCTCGTGCTGCAGCTCGTGCTGCGCGGCTCGAGCCGGCGAGGCGGGGTCGCGATCACGGTCATCGCGCTCGTCCTGCTGGCGCTCTGGGTGGTCGTGGCGCTCGGCTGGGTGGCGATCCCCGGGCTCACCTGAGCCACAGCATCCGCACATCTCCTCCACAGCCGACTCTCGGCTGACGTCATTCGCCGTGATGACGGCGGCCCCTGAGCCGCTGCCTAGACTGACGCCATGCCGAAGGCCTGGAGTGACGACGCCATCCGCCACCTGACCGATTCGGTCACCTGCCCCCGCTGCGACACCGATGGCCTCCACGACCGACGCTGCCTGAATTGCGGCGCGGATCTGCGCGGCGACATCGCGACCCGACTGTGGGATGCCTCGGTCGCCGCCGCCGACGCGCTGCGGAACCGGCAGGCGGTTCTCGACCTCGTGCCGGTCGCACCCGTCGAGCAGGTGCCGGCCGGGGCGCAGGCGGTGCCGGCCGGTGGACAGGCGGTGCCGGCCGCCGCGGGGGCGGCTGCGGCATCCATCGCGGCACCCGCGGCGGTGCCCGAGCGGGCCAGCGCGACCGTCCAGTCGGTTCTGGCCGTTGCGGGCGCCGGGCTCTTCGCGGTCGCGGCCATCGTCTTCACCTTCTTCAACCCCGACCTGCACGACCACGTGCTGCGCAGCGTCATCGTCGGCGTCGTCACGCTCGTGTTCCTGGGCGGCGCCTGGCTGCTCGTGCGGCGGGGTCTGCGCTTCTCGGCGGAGGCGGTCGGCGCTCTCGGAATGGTCTTCGTCGCGCTCGACATCTACGCGGTGTCCGAGCTCGCGCCCGTGGGCATCAGCGGCTGGGTCTTCACCGCGATCGGAACCCTGGTGAGCGCGACCATCATGATCGCGGCGGCGTGGCTCGCGCGCATCCGCAGCTGGCTCTTCCTGGCTCTCGGCGGGCTCGCGATCGTGCCCGCGATGATCGGGTACGCGGGGGCCGACCAGGGCGGCGGCACGTGGGCGAGCGTGCTCGGCCACCTGGGTGTGGGCTTCGGCGCACTGGCACTGGCCGAGGGTGCGCGCAAGCTGGCCCCGCGCTTCGACGCGAAGCTCACGGCCGAACACGTCCTGCTCACGGTGCTCACGGTGCTCGCCGTCGTGGTCGTGGTCGTCCAGCTGCCGCGAACGGATGCCCCCACCCCGACCCTGCACTGGCTCGGCATCGCGGGCGCCCTGGCGGCGATCACGCTGCTGGCGTACCTGTCGACGCGCCACCTCATCCGGGGGTTCTGGAGCTTCCTCGCAGGCGGTTTCGCCGTCGCCGCCCTGACCGCGCTGCCGTTCGCACTCGACCTCGAGCATCCCGAGTGGTATCTCGCACTCGTGCCCGCCGCGGCGGCGATCGTGGTGGCGGTGAGCGCGCTGCCGCGGCTGCCCGAG
The DNA here is from genome assembly GCA_019638805.1 of Microbacteriaceae bacterium. GTDB lineage: Bacteria > Actinomycetota > Actinomycetes > Actinomycetales > Microbacteriaceae > JBDSKH01. The sequence goes on from JAHBTA010000003.1 coordinate 170,355, forward strand.
CGGGTGTCCCTGCCCCTGCTCGACGCTGGAGTCTTCGTCACGGCGGGTGTCGCGACGGTGATCACGGTCTTCTTCGCGATCGGGATCGTGCTCAACGCGATGCTGGGCGTGCTGCGCGGGGAGGACTACGGCCCGCAGGATCTCATCGGCGGGCAGAGCGGCGGTATCGCGGTGGTGCTGGGTGTCCTGGCCGCGGCCGCCGGCCTGGGCGCCCGCAGCCTGGTGCTGACCCGCCGCGCGAACGCCTTCACCGGGGGCCACCGCGTCGCCGGAGCGGTCGCGGTGGGCACGCTCATGCTCGCCGCACTGGCCTTCGCCTGCTGGACCGCCTGGCTGCCGGTCACGCGCGTCGCCGTCGCCCTGGGAATCGCCCTGGCGACGTCGCTGATCGTCCTGTTCGTGCCGCGCGTGCGCGAGGCGTCGCTCGCGCTGCGGGTTCCCGCGATCGTCGGCGCGCACGCGGCTCTCGTGCTGGGCGCCCTGCTGTCCTGGTCGGACGAGACGCTCACGGTTGCCGCCGGCATCGCCGCGATCGCGGTGCTCGTGCCGGTCGCGTACACCGTGCGCACGGCCGACCGCCCCGTGCACGTCGGCGCCGGCTACGCGTACGCGCTCGTGATCTTCGCGCGCGCCCTCGACCTCACCGACCAGTTCGCGACCGACGCGCTGTTCTCGCTCACCACCGTGCTTGGGGCCGCGGGCGCGATCGCCGCGACCATGGTGCGCAAGGTGCGCGCGCCCGCCTGGTACGCGGTGCTCATCGTGACCGCCGTGCCGTTCCTCATCGGCGTGGGCATCGTGGTCAGCAGCCGCAGCTCGTGGGCGGCCCTGGCCAGTGGCGTGATCTTCCTGCTCGCACTCACGCTGACGCTCACCCGCCGGCCGGGCCTCGGGGTTGTCATGCGGGCCATTGCGGCGGGACTCCTGGTGCCCACGCTCGCCGTCGTGGTGACGAACCTGGCGGCCGCGTACCTGGACCAGAGCGGCTCCCCCATCGCGCTGCCGGTCATTGCGGTCATCGTCGCGGGAGCGCTGGCGGGTTCGCACCTGATCCGCGCCGGGCTCGTGCGCCACGGACTCCCCGAGCGCGAGGCGATCGTGGCGCGCGTGGCCATCGAGGCGACCGCCCTGCTGACCGGTGCGATCGCGGTCGTTCTGGCGCTCGTGCGCGCGGCCGCGGGGCTCGGCACGTCGTTCCTCGTGCTCGTCATCATCGGCATCGGTGCGACCGCCGCCGCCATCTGGGGCCGACGACGCTACGGATGGTGGGTCGCCTTCGCGAGCTTCACGGGAGCGCTGTGGTGCGTATGGGCGCTGCAGGGCGTGACGCTCATCGAGCCGTACCTGCTGCCTCCCGCGCTCGCCCTCGCGCTCATCGGGGTCATCGTCACGGCGCGCGGCGCCCTCGGGCTGCCGCTGTACGCCACGGGTCTCGGCACCGCCATCGTGCCCGTGCTCGGGATCCTCGCGATCACCGGCAACGGCGAGGATGCCGTGGTGCCGTGGCGCGCGTTCGCCCTGCTGGCCGCGGCCTGGCTGCTGCTGCTGATCGGGGCCCTGCTCGGGCGGGGGTCGCGGGAGTGGATGACCCGCCTCACGGCATTGCGAGTGCCCACGCTGCTGGGTGCGATCGCCGCAGGGGCGGCGGGTGCCATCCAGGCCGTGCGCTACGGGATCGGGGCCGACCAGATCGACGTCGAGCCGTACGGGCGCATGCTGGTGTGTCTCGGGATCGGGGCGGTCGGGGCGCTCGCGGCCGCGCTGGGCGCGTGGGGTGTCCTGCGGTCCGCAGCGCCGGGGAGCGCGCTGGCGCGCACGCGGTGGATCACCGCTCCTGCCGTGCTCTACGTCGCGGTCTCCGCCGTGACGCTGCGGCCCGGTCACTACGACTGGCCCGCGATCTGGACCCAGTGGGCCTTCTTCGTGGCGTGGCTGCTGTTCGTGATCCTCATCGCGTGGCGCGTCACGCGGGGGCGCACGGCGCTTCCGCCGGTGTGGTTCGTGTTCGGCCTCGCGTTCATCCTGGGCGTCGTCGGGTGGAGCACGCGCGACCTGTGGGTCGAATGGTTCTCGGTGCCGATGGGCCTCGCCCTCCTGCTGGCCGGGATCATCGGTATGAGGGCGAGCGCCGCGGACGGCTCCAGCGACGCGGTGCAGCCGACGGCCCGGAGCCTGAACAGCTGGCCCGCGCGCTTCAGCGGGTCATGGCACCTGCTCGCGCCCGGCATCCTCGTGCTGTTCTCCGCCTCGGTCATCGCCTCGGGCAACCCGATGATCTGGCGCGCGATCGGCGTCATCGTGGCTGCGCTGCTGGCGATCCTGATCGGCGCGCAGCTCAAGCTCGCGGCGCCGTTCCTGCTGGGCATCATCGTGCTGCCCGCCGAGAACGTGGTGGCCTTCGCGGCTCAGATCGTGCGGGGGCAGGACTCGATCCCCTGGTGGATCACGCTCGCGATCGTCGGCGCGGTGCTGCTCATCATCGCCGTGACCTACGAGCGGCGAAGCGGCGCCGACAACAGCGTCGCCGCGCGGCTGCGCGATCTGCGGTAGCGCGCCAGGAAAATTTCGGACCCCGTAGGGCGGACGGGACTTGAACCCGTGACCGACGGATTATGAGTCCGCTGCTCTAACCAGCTGAGCTACCGCCCCGTGCACGTCGCCATGCACCAAAACCCTAGCGCCGGGTCGAGGCGGAGCAGTGGCGCCGCTCAGGACGTGAGCTGTCGCATGAGTCCCGCGAGGTCGAACTGGCTCCAGTGCTCGACGATGAGGCCGTCGCGCACGCGCTCGACGTTGATGCCCGCGAGCGAGACCGTTCGCCCCGTCGGCTCCACCCCGGCGAAGGCGCCGCGGTGCACTCCGCGGAACTCCCAGGTGAACGCCACGAGGTCGCCCTCGGCGGCGAACACGCCGAAGACCGCCTCGTCGACGAACGCCGTCCTGAGGGCCTGCATGCGCATGCCGAACCCCTCGGCACCGGGCTTGGGGGCGGGAAGGGGGCTGTGGTCGACGTAGTCGTCGGCCACGTACTCGGACGCGAGGAACTCGCCCCGGTTGAAACCCGCATCGAAGAATCGCCGGATGCGCTCGGCCGCGCCGTTCGGGTCGGACATGGCGCGAGAGTAGACCCCGGGACCCCTGCGCGCTACTCCGAATCCTCGGTCACCGGGTCGGTGACCGGATCGCCGCGGTAGATGGCCTCGAAGGTGTCGAGGGTGCGACGGATGTCGTGGGGCGCGATCATCCGGAGCGACCCCTTCTTGAGGTGGTCGAGCTCCTTCTGCGGCAGGGTCAGGACCTTCGTCAGGAGGCCGGCCATGGCATCCACGTCGCCCGGCTCGTACAGGTAGCCGTTGACGTCGTCGTGCACCAGATGCGGGAGCGCCATGGCGTTCGCGGCCACGACCGGCAGGCCGGAGGCCAGCGCCTCCATGGTCGCGATGCTCTGCAGCTCGGCGCGCGAGGGCATGCCGAAGACGGTCGTACGGGTCAGAGCGGCACGCAGTTCGTCGTAACTGACCTTGCCCATGAACTCCGTGCGATCCGCGATGCCCAGCTCGCGCGCGACCACCTCCAGGTGCCGGCGGGCCTCGCCGTCCCCGACGATCTGCAGTCGCACATCCAGCTCCGGGTCGAGCCGCGCGACCGCGGCCAGCAGCTCGTCGACGTGCTTCTCCTCGTCGAGCCGGCCGAGGAACGTCACGATGTTGCGCTCGCGCGGCGAGAAGTCGGCGGTGTACAGGCTCGAGTCGATGCCGCACGAGACGGCGTGCACCCCGCTCAGCCCGGTGCTGCGCTCGAAGTAGTCCGCGGCCCGGCGGGTCGGGGCGGTGAGCTCGTCGGCCTTGCCGAACCAGTGCCGAGCCGAGTTCCACTGGATCCGGGTGAGCCAGCCGAGCATGAACCGCGGCAGCACCTGGACGTGCTGGGTCATGTTCTCCGGCATGGTGTGGTTCGTGCCCACCAGGCGGATGCCGTGGCGCTCCGCCGCGTTGGCCAGCCCGCGGCCCACCACGATGTGCGACTGGAAGTGGATGACATCCGGCCGGACCGCCCGCACGATGCGCTCGGCGTTGGCCTTCACCCGCCACGGCAGCATGAAGCGCAGCCAGGGGTGCGGGTACCAGCGCCAGCTGTAGACGCGGTGCACCGTCATCTTCGACCCGGAGTGCTCCTCGGTAAAGGTGCCCGATTTGCCGTGCGCCGGGACCATGACGTGAACGTCGTGACCGCGCTGCACGAGCCCGGCCGCGAGGGCCCGCGTGAAGGTGGCCGAACCGTTCACGTCGGGCGCGAAGGTGTCGGCGCCGATGAGGATCCGCATCGGCTCACGGGGGGCGGGAGTCACTCGGCGCCGTCCTTCGCCGAGCGGTGCACGACCGGGTGCGTGCCCCGCGCCCGCGCGTGCGATGCGCGCTCGATCGCCTCACCGACGACCCCGGCCATCGCCTCCTCGACGATGTTCTCGCCGCGGATGTTCTCGCCGCGGTGCGTCTGCGGGTGGTGCTTGGCCAGCTGGAAGACCCCGTACACCGCCACCCCGGCGGCGGCGATCCACACCAGCAGCACCCACAGCGGCACCTGGGATGCCTCCCCCAGCACCGCGATCGCGATCCCGACCGCGACCAGCGGGTCCACGACCGTCAGTCCGGCGATCACGAGGTCGGGCGACCCGACCGAGTAGGCGGTCTGCACGAAATACGCGCCGAGCACGACCGCCAGCAGCAGACCCACGATGCACACGATGGTGAGCCACTCAAAACTGCCCCCCTCCGTCACGCCCGCGATCTCGTTGCCGACCCGGTTGATCACGACCTTCGCGAGCGTCGCCACGAAGCCGTACAACACCCCGGCCGACAGGATGTAGAAGATCGCGCTCGAACGCTTGCGCAACAGCAGGAAGGCGAACCCGAGAGCCACGAGCACGACGCCGAGCACGATGATGATGACGATGAGCTGCAGCCGCTCGACCACGGCCTCGCGGGCGAAGATCGCCGCGAGCGTCACGAAGACCGCCACCCCGGCCACGCACATCACGATCGCACGGATCGCCGGGCCGGTGAGCTTCACGTGCGATACCCGCGCGTTGAGGATCGCGGTGATCACCAAAGCCACCACGCCCAGCGGCTGCACCACGATGAGCGGCGCGAAACCCAGGCTGGTGAGCTGCATGACGATCGCCAGCCCCAGCAGGATGCTGCCCAGCAGCCACCAGCCGTTCGAGGCCAGGTGCAGCACCTGCCGCACGCTCAGGCCGGACTTCTCGCCCGTGCCGTGTCGGCGCTCGACCACGCCGACACCGCGGTGCTGGAACTGGGCGCCCAGGGCGAGGAACACCCCGCCCACCAGGGCGATGACGATCCCGACGGGCGCCATCCCCCCGATCACGCTGTCGAGGCTCAGGTCGGGCACCCGTCGAATCTACCCGGATGAGCCCGGATATCCTTGCCGAATGGCCGTCCGACCCATCGTGATCACCGGCGAGGGCGTCCTGCACCAGCCCGCCACCGAGGTCACCGCATTCGATGCGACCCTGCGCGAACTGGTGCACGACATGGAGGAGACCATGGCGGCCGCGCCCGGGGTCGGGCTGGCGGCACCGCAGGTGGGCGTGCCGCTGCGGGTCTTCGTGTGGCGCTGGACCGACGACACCGGTGTCGAGCACGCGGGCACCGCGGTCAACCCGGTCCTGTGGATCAGCCCGCCACCGCCCGGTGAACCCGACGAGGAGGCGGAGTCGGAGGGGTGCCTGTCGCTCCCCGGCGAGCGCTTCCCCCTGCGGCGGGCCGAGAACGCGATCCTGCAGGCGGCGGATGCCGAGGGCGAACCGTTCGAGGTGCGCGTCACGGGGTGGCTGGCCCGCATCTTCCAGCACGAGTTCGACCACCTGAACGGGATTCTCTATTCCGACCGTTTGATGTATCCGCATTCGCGCGCGATCACTAAAGTCATTCGCAAGAGGAGCTGGGGGACTCCGGGCATCAGCTGGCGCCCGGGGATCGACCACCTCGAAGACTGAGGAACCCGATGGATGCGTCTCCCGCGACTCCGCGAGGACGCGCGCACCGCATCCTGTCGGCTTCGATCGCGGCGGCACTGGCGCTCGGCTCCGGTCTCGCGCTCGCGCTGGCCGCCCCGGCCGGGCCCGCGAGCGCCGCGCCCGGCGATGTGACCATCACGACACCCGAGTACACCCAGGTCACGCACAGCCCGTTCACCTTCACCGGGGAGGCCTCCCCCGGCGACGCGATCACGGTGAGTTCCTCGGTGAACGACGACTGCCACGCGATCGCCGACGGCATCGGCGAGTGGTCCTGCGACATCGTCTTCACCGACAGCACTGACGTCACCGTGGTCACCGCCTCCCGCGACGTCGACGACGGCAACCCCGGCACGCAGGAATCCGAGGGATGGGAGTACTACGTCTCGCTGCCCCCGGACTTCGACGAGCTACTGCCCGGCATCGTCATCTCCAACGTCGACCCGACCGTCATCACCGGCTCCGGTGCCTTCCCGACCGCGACCATGAACGTGACCATCGACGGCGCGCCCTGCGTGGGTCCTCCGGTGGATGGCGCGGGCAATTGGACCTGCACCGGCCCGAGCCGCCCGGACGGCGACTACCCGATCGTGGCCCAGCAGGACGTCGGCACCGCGGTGAGCGATCCGGCGCTCGCCACCTACCGGGTGGACACGACGACGTTCATCCCGGCCATCGAGTCGCCGTACGACAGCTCCCTGGCCCCGGTCGACATCCAGAGCACCGACCCCACCCCGACCATCTCGGGCGGTGCGGGGACCGCCGAGGCGTACGCGACCGTCCACGTGCTCGCCGACGACTTCGGCACGGCGCCCCCGGTCCACCCCAACGGCGGGGCGAGCACCCCCTGGTGCTCGGCGAACGCGTCGGCGACCGGGGCCTGGTCGTGCACGGGCGCGGCCATGAGCGTCGGGCACTACTGGGAGATCAGCGTCTACGCCGAAGACCTCGCGGGCAACACGAGCGGGAGCCCGGACGACGAGTTCGCGATCCTCATCCTCCCGCCGCCTGCGCCGCCCCCTGCGCCTGTGCCCGTGCCCGTGCCCGTCGCGGCCGTCCTCAAGACGCTCGACTTCACCTTCCACGTGTACGGACCCGACGGAGCAGAGGTGGGCGAGAGCGGTCTGGGTGCGGGAGACGCCATCTCGATCGAAGCATCCGGGCTCCCGGCCGGAGCCGTGGTGAGCGCCGAGCTGCACTCGACACCCGTGGTGCTGGGTCAGTCCGTCGCGGGGGCGGATGGCCGCATCCGTCTCACGGCGACCGTTCCCGCCGATGCCGTGATCGGCGAGCACGAGATCGTCGTACTCGCTTCGGCCGACGGGTACAGCCCGAGGACGCTCTCCCGGGCCGTGCAGGTGCGGGATCTCAAGCAGATCCCGCCCGACCAGCCCGAGCCGCCCGAGGAGATCAAGCAGTTGGGCGATGCTCCCGGCGAGCACTCCGGCGCGGGAACAGCGGGCGCCGTCGTCGGCGGGGGCGGCTTCGGCGACCCGACCGTGTTCGGGACCTCGCTGACCTCGCCGTTCGACGCCCCGGCGATGTCCTTCGTGCTGAGCCCCGCCGGGCTCGTGCTGAGCGGAACCATCGCGATCGCGTTCCTCTTACTGGTCGGGTTCCCGGCCGAGCTGCTGGAGTCGACGATCCGCTCCAACTACGACCGCGCGTTCGGCTGGCTCGGGCGGCTGCGTGAGTGGGTCGGTCGGATGCTGGCCCCCGTCGCCCGCGCCCTCTCCCGCCCCTGGGTCGGGACCTCCATCACCGTGCTGGCCGCCGCCGTGATCCTCGGGTTCGCGGACCCGGGCTTCGGCTTCACGGGCGCATCGCTGCGACTCGTGCTGGCCATGGTCGTCTCGGTCGTCGCGATCAACATCGGGCTCTCCCTCGTCGTCATGCGCGTCGCCCGCCGCGCCTTCGACGTGACCGCGGTACTGCAGCCCATGCCGGCCGCTCTCGCGATCGTCGTCCTCTCGGTGCTGGTCTCTCGGCTCGCGGGCATCTCCCCCGGGTTCCTGTTCGGAATCGTCCTGGGCATCGCCTACGCGCGCGAACTGCGGCTGCGCGACGATGCGAGGCTCGGACTGCTCGGCGTCGGACTCACGATCGCGGCGGGACTTCTGGCCTGGCTCGGCTACGGCGCCGCGACCGCCCTCATGTCGGGTGAGGGGTTCGTCAACAACCTCATCATCGAGACCCTCGCCGCCATCACGCTCGAGGCCCTGGGAACGCTGCTCGTCGCGCTGCTTCCCATCGAGTTCCTCGACGGGCGCACCATCTTCCGGTGGTCGAAGCTCGCGTGGGCGGGGGCGTACGCGGTGGCGGCGCTGGTCTTCGTGGTCGTGGTGCTGCCGCTCAGCGACAACTGGGGCACCATGTCGGCGCCCATGTTCGGCTGGGGCACGCTGTTCGCGGTGTTCGCCGTGGTGGCCATCGCCACCTGGGCGATCTTCCGGCGCCGGGTCAGCTCATCCAGCCGAGCAGACGCAGCCCCGCCGCGACGAGGGCGGCGCTGAGCACCACGACGATGAACGGCGCGCGCAGCGCCAGCAGAACCGCCGCGACCAGGACCGCGGGCACCCGCGCGTCCAGCACGATCTCCTGGCTGCGTTCGAGGGTCTGCGTCACGACGAGGGCCGACAGCAGCGCCACCGTGAGCAGGTTGGCGACGCGCGCCGGGGCGGGGCGCTCCATGAACGAGGGCGGAACGAGGTAGCCCACGAGCTTCAGCACCAGCACCGCCAGCGAGGCGAGCAGGATGACGTTCCAGACCGTCATGACGGCCCGCCCCCCGCGGTCGCGGCCCGCGATCCGAGCCAGTTGGTCATCCCGACCACGAGCGCCACGACGGCCGCGGCCAGCACCGGGACGCCGGGGGGCAGCCACGGGATGAGCACCGCGGCCACCACGGCAGCGCCGGCCGCCACCGCGATCGGCTGGCGGGAGCGCAGCCGCGGCCACACCAGACCCAGGAAGGCGGCGGCCGCCGCCGCGTCGAGGCCGTACATGCGCACGTCGCCCACCAGGTCGCCGAGGATCGCGCCGATGAAGGTCGTGAGGTTCCAGCCGACGTAGATGACGGCCCCGGTGACCCAGAAGCCGACGCGCTGCCCCCGTAGGGTGGGCTGCGCGGTCGAGACCGCGGTGCTCTCGTCGATGGTCCACTGCGCGGCCAGCAGCCGGCGCCACCACGGGCCGCCGATGATGGCGGCCATGCGCATCGAGTACAGCGCGTTGCGAACCCCCAGGAGTGCCGCGCTCGTGATCGCGGCGGGGGCCGCGGCGATGCCTCCGGAGGCGAGGACGCCGATGAGGGCGAATTGGGAGCCGCCCGAGAACATGAAGAGGCTGAGCACGCAGGTCTGCCAGACATCCAGGCCGGATGCCACGGCGAGCGCCCCGAACGACACGCCGTAGGCGGCCACCGCGAGACCGACGGCGAGACTGGCGCGCACCGCCGCTGAGGTATCGGAGCTCGCCACGCTGTCACGCTATCGCGCGCGCGGGGGCCGGCCGCGCGATCCGGGGCCCGCGGTGCCGCGGACCCCGGATTGGCCTGCCCGGCTAGCGCTGGGGCGGCTGAGGCGCACTCGCGCGGAGGACCTCCAGGCGGGCGCGGTACTCCTTCTCGTCGATGTCGCCCTGGGCGAAGCGCTCCGCCAGGGTCGACTCGGCCGAGCGAGCGGCTTGCGCGGCGGCCCAGGGGCCGTAGTGACCCGGGCCGAAGCCCGGACCCCAGCCGGCGCGCCGCCAGCGACGTCCGGCGAGGGCGAAGATCAGCACGAGCACGCCGATCCAGAACAGCGGGATGAGGAAGAACAGCCACCCGAAGCCGTGCCCGAACGGGTGCACGACGGCGGCGGCGAGAGCGAGGGAGGTGAACATGGTCGTCCTTGTCGAATCGCGGGCCGGGCCCGGTCGGAACCCGGTGATCCCAGACTCGCGCGGCCACGGCATCCGCGAATCTGCCGGGCGGACGCACTCGCGGTACTCCCCGCGGAGCAGGTCGGGCCGGCCGGTTACTCCGCCCGGCCGGGGCGCTGCGCCTATTCCTGGCGCCCGGGCGCCACCAAACCCGACTCGTAGGCGATGACGACCAGCTGCACGCGGTCGCGCGCCAGGAGCTTGGCCATGATGCGCGACACATGCGTCTTGGCGGTGAGCGGGCTGAGGAACAGGCGGGTGCCGATCTCCTCATTGTTGAGCCCCTGACCCACGAGCGCCAGCACCTCGCGCTCCCGCTCGGTGAGGGCCTCGAGCCGGGCGGTGTCGGGGGCGTCCCGCAGCGAGCCGGCGACGCGCTCGAGCAGGCGCTTGGTGACGCGCGGGCTGAGCAGCGCGTCCCCGCCCGCGACGATGCGCACCGCACGGATGAGCTCGACCGGCTCGGTGTCCTTCACCAGGAACCCGCTCGCGCCGGCGCGGATCGCCTGCGCGACGTACTCGTCGAGCTCGAAGGTGGTCACCACAACGACGTGCGTGCCGGTCAGCGCCGGGTCGGCCACGATCTGCTCGGTGGCCCAGAGCCCGTCGCCGTCGGGCATGCGGATATCCATGAGCACCACGTCGGGCCTCTCGCGGGTGACGAGCGCCACGGCGTCGCGACCGGTCCCGGCCTCGCCCACCACCTCGAGGTCGGGCTCGGCCTCGAGCAGACTGCGGAAACCCCCGCGGATGAGCACCTGGTCATCGGCCAGGGCCACCCGGATGCGGTCGCTCATGCGCTCCCCCTCGTCACCGGAATCGTCGCGGTCACCGCGAAACCCCCACCCTCGGCCGGCCCGGCGCTCAGCCGGCCACCCAGCAGTTCGGCCCGCTCGCGCATGCCCAGGATGCCGCGCCCGCCCGATTCGGTCGCCGACGTTCCAGCGCCGTCGTCGCGCACCTCGACCCGGTAGCCGTCGTCGTCGCGGTGAAGCAGCACGCGGGCCGTCGTGGCCCCGTCCGCGTGCCGGGCGATATTGGTGAGCGACTCCTGCACGATCCGGTACAGCGCGAGCTGCACCGGGGCGGGCACGGCCGCGTGCGCGAGCCGGTCGTCGAGCTCGACGCGCAGCCCGGAGACCCCGGCGACGAGTTGCGGCAGCCGATCGAGGCCGGGCTCGGGCACCAGGGGCGCGTCGGCGCCCTCGGAACGCAGGGTCCCCAGTACGGATCGAACCTCGTCGAGCGCGGTCTTGGACGTGTCTTTGATGCTGGCCAGCGCATCCCGCGCCTTGTCGGGCTGCTTGTCCATGAGGTGCAGCCCGACGCCCGCCTGCACGTTGATCTGGCTGAGCGAGTGGGCGAGCACGTCGTGCAGCTCGCGCGCGATGCGCACCCGCTCGGCCTGCACGAGGCCCTGCCGCCGCTCGTCGGCGCGCCGGCGGAACTCCGCGGCGCGCTCGCGCCTGGTGCGCATCCCCTCGCCGATGCCGAACACGATGAGGATGCCCAGCGTCGTTCCCGCGATGCGGAACGGCGTCCACTCCTCCCGGCCGAGGACCGCCGCCATCGTGATCGAGGCGATCCAGCACACCCCGATCGAGACCCAGGCCCAGATGCGTGCGTCGCGCACGATCGCGCTCACGATCGCGAAAGCCAGCGCGACATACGGCGGCCCGCCGCGCTCGTTGACGAAGAGGTCGAGGGATGACGCCACCGCCGTGACCGCGACCACCGGTCCCGGAAACCGCCGGGCCGCAATGAGTGCGAGGGGCCCGACCAGCGCGATGCCGACCGCGATCGCGGTCTCGCGCGGCGACTGCCCCGTGAAGCGCGCGATCGCGATCGCGGCGGGCACCTGGATGAGGAACGAGACGATGACCGGGATCCACAGCGTCGCCCAGCGCGGGGCGCGCCAGTCGGGAGGTGCCTCCCCCGCCCACCACGGCGGCCCGCCGTGCCACCGGGTCGCGTGCGTGTCCCCGGGTGCCGGCATGCGTCGATGCTACGCGCGCGTCTCGGCCCGGTCGTCGGCCCGGCGGCGCTGGCGCGGTACTCCCGCGGGAGTACCCGGGAGGTCCTGCAGGATCTCGGAGGGTCCGCCCGGCTCGGCGACGACCCGGAGCTGCGCGGCGATCTGCTCCTGCATCGAGGAGACGTGGCTGATGACCCCGACCGTTCGTCCGCCCTGCTTGAGCGAGTCCAGGGTCTCCATCGCGATCTCGAGATACTCGGTCGAGAGGCTGCCGAAACCCTCGTCGACGAACAGGGTGTTCAACTCGATCCCGCCGGCGCGGCTCGTCACGACCTCGGCCAGCCCGAGCGCGAGCGCGAGGGATGCGAGGAACTGCTGGCCCCCCGAGAGTTGGTTCGCGGGCCGCGCGGTGCCCGTGAACTCGTCGAACACCTCGATCTCGAGGCCCGCCGACGCGTTGGCGCGACGGACCCCGCGCTCGGTGTGGCGGAGTTCGAACCGCCCCTGCGACAGCGTGCGCAGCCGGGCGTTCGCAGCGGCGAGCACGTCTTCGAGCTCGGCGGCGATGTAGTAGCTCTCCAGCGACATGCCCTTGGTGTTCGGGGTGCGGCCGTGCACGGTCTCGGAAAGCCGGTGCAGCACGTCGTACCGGGCGACGAGGTCCTCCGTCTCGGCCAGAAGCGCCGCGAGATCCTTCCGCTTCGACTCGAGCTGCGTGAGCGCCGATTCGGAGTTCGCGCGCTCGGTCGTCGCCGCCCGGGTGGCGCGTTGCGCATCGCCGTGGGCGGTGCTCGCATCGTCCACCGCGATGATCTCGTCCGGAAGCCCCTGCAGGTCGGGTTGCTTGAGGATGCCCTGGTTCTCACTGACCGCTGCGGCGTGCGTCTCGATGCGCTCCGTGAGCTCGCCGAGTTCCGCTTCGCCGAGAAGAGCCTCCTCGAGGTCCTCCGCGGACTCGAACTTCTCCTGCGCCAGTTTCGTCGCGAGTCTCGCGTCCGCGTCGACGTGCTGTTTCGTCGCAGTGCCGAGCGCGGCGACCGCGTCTGCGAGCCGCTTGGCGGCCTCGCGCTCGGCGACGAGCGCTTCGTGCCGGGCCTTGACGGTCGGATGGTCGCCACGGAGGCGCGCGACCTTCGCGGCGAGGGAGTCGCGCTCGGTCTTCAACTTCGTCACCTCGGCCGCGGCATCCTTGCCCGCCGCCTCGAGTCGCTTCTGCTCGGCGAGGAGGCCCTCGTCGCCATTCAGATCCTCGTCGATCTCCCCGATCCGTTGCTCTGCGTCCGTCGCCGATCTCAGCTCCGCCTGCGCCCGTGCCACCGCCGCCGTGAGCGTGTCGACATCACCATCGCCTGCGGCACCGACGAGGCCGGCGGCTGCGACCTTGAGCGCCTCGACCCGCTCCTTCGCGGTATTCGCCTCCGGCTCGAGACGGGCGACTTCCGCCCGCGCATCGTCGACATCGTCCTGCGCGACCGGCTCACCGGTGAACGACGCGGGCGACGGGTGCTCGGTGGAGCCGCACACGGCGCATGGGCCGCCCGCGACGAGCTGTGTGGCGAGCACGGCCGCCTGGCCGTGCAGGAAGCGCTCGAACACGTCGTCCGCGACGGCTCGAGCGGCCGTGACTCGCCTGTCCGCGGCGAGCTGCGCCTCCTGCGCCGTGCTGAGCTGCCCGGCGATATCGGCCGCCTTGGTCGCTGCGGCAAGGCGGTCCTTCGCGCGCCCGACCTCGTCATGGGCTGGCTTCGACTGCGCGGCGATCGGTGCGAGCTCCGCCCGCTCCACCTGCAGCGACTTGATCGACTCCGTCGTCTTCGCGAGCGCCACGACGAGTCCGTCCGCGAGGTCCTTCTGAGCGGCATGGTCGCGCTCGAGCTGGTCGGCTCGCTGCTCGTCCTGCACCGCCTCGGTGAGCGTTCCGGTCTCCTCCGTGAGCCGCGACACCTCGGCGGCAAGCGCGTCATCTGCCACATCGCCGTCGTACCCGCGCCGGGCGTCGTCGGCGTCGGACGTGGCGCGCTCCCACGCGGCGAGCCTGTCCCTGGCATCGTCGAGCACGGGGCGAACCCGCTCCGCGCGTCCGGCTCGGTGAAGGGCGGCCTTAGCTTGCTCGATCTCCTCACGACGGGCTTCGAGCGCGACGAGCGCCTGCTTCGCCGCCTCGGCACGTGCCTGCTTCCGCGCCACCTCCAGCCGGTCGAGCGCGGCCTTCTCCGCCTTCTCCGCGGCCGTGACGGCGCGCGCGGCCCGCCCCGCCGTCTCCGCGGCACTCGCGATCACCCGATCGAGCCAGTCGAGCTCGTCATCGGGCGGGGCCTCCCCGATTTCCTCGGGCGCTTCGATCCCACCGAGCAGCATGGTGCGCTGCTCACGAGCCAGCTCCACCTTCTTGCTCAGGGCGGAGCGGCGCTGGGCCACGCGCGCCTGGTAGTCGGCGAAGCGCCCGGTGCCAAAGAGCTTGCTGAGGAGGTCGAGCCGCTGCTCGCTGTTCGCCAGGAGGAACTCCTGGAAGCGACCCTGCGCGAGCATGATGACCTGCAGGAACTCGTCCTTGTTGAGCTTGATCAGCCCCTCGATGAGTTCCGCGGCCTCGCGCTCCTTGGTCGCCTTGCCGACCCACACGCCGTGTTCGAGCGCCTCGACGAGGATCTTCGCGCTCTGCTTCGTCGTGCCCTCGCCTCGAGCCTTCGGGCGGTCGTACTCCGGAGAGCGGCTGACCCGGTATTCGTTGCCGTTCGTCTCGAACTCGACGATGACCTGGGTCGGATCATCGACACCGCAGAAGTCGCTCCGCACCGCGTTGCTCGCGCCCGTCGCACTCACGTTGTCCCACCGCGGCGTCTTGTTGTAGAGCGCATAGGCGATGGCGTCGAGGATGCTCGACTTGCCGACCCCGGTCTGACCGGCGATCAGGAACAGCCCGTCAGCGTCGAAGGCGCTGAAGTCGACGTGCTGCCGGTGCTTGAAGGGTCCGAATCCCTCGATCGTGACGGTGCGGATCCTCATCCGAGCTGAGCCTCCGCCGCGCTTTCGGCGATCACGTCGTCGAGGATCTCGGTCTCGGTCGCGTCAGGGCCCTCCCCGTTGCGCACGTCGATGAGAAACGACTCCACCACCTGGGGGTCGGTCTTTCCCTTGACGCGCTCGGCGTAGGTCGATGTCGAGTCCGCCGGGCGTTCACCCGGATCGTTGACGACCTCGGCGCAGAACGGGAACCGCCTGCGCAGTTGCTGCAAAGGCTCGAGTTGCTTGTTCGTGTCGGTGTACACCGCGCGGACGTAATGATCCGTGTAGGGATCCCACTGCGGATCCACGAGCAGCTCGGCGAAGGCGCCACGGATCTCTTTCAGGGGCCGCGGCACGGGGAAGTCGATCCACTCGGTGCGGGCGACGCCCGCCTCTGCGAGGTCGACCAGCCATCCGCCGCGCGGCTTCCCCGCCTCGGAGAAGGAGTAGTGCAGGACCGCGCCGGAGTAGCGGACGTTCTCGGCGAGCTCTGCCCGGCCGTGGATGTGCCCGAGGGCGGCGTAGTCCACGCCGTCGAAGACGTTCACCGGCACCGCGTCGACCCCGCCCGCGACGAGCGGAGCTTTCGTGATCGCCCGCTCCGAATCGGAGGATTCGCTCTCCGCGCCGGCGACGAAGGTGTGCGCGACCACGACGGATCGCCGTCCTTTCGCCTTTCGCTCGGCAACGGATCCACGCACGACACGCATCGCCGCCTCGATCACCTCATGTTGGGAACGCGCGTCGTTCGGCACCCAGGAGAGGTGCCGAACCAGCTCGGGTTGGAGATACGGGATGCCGTAGAAGTCGACCACGCCGTGCTCATCCGCGATCTCGGTCGGCATTCCGATGTCCGCCGCGTCGGTTCGCAGGTGAAGTCCCGCCGCGGCGGCGAATGGACCGGCGAACCCCAGTCGGACGGCCGAGTCATGATTGCCGCTCGTGAGGACCACCTTGGCGCCCGCATCGAGAATCCCGACAAGGGTCTCCTGCAGGACGGTCACGGCGTGGGCCGACGGGTTCGTCAGGTCGTAGACATCGCCGGCGACCACGACGACGTCGACCGTGTGCTCGCGAACGATCCCGGGGATCACCCCGAGGACCGCGCGCACCGCGTCCAGGGTGGAGTAGCCGTGAAAGGTGCGACCGATGTGCCAGTCCGAAGTGTGCAGCAGGCGCATCATCGCCTCCCGCTTCTGACCGCGATCACCAAGGCAGTCTTACATCTGGGACGGGTCCAAGAGAGCGACGCCGGTGCGGCGCATGTCCTTGATGTTGCCGGTGACGAGGGTAAGACCATACGCGAGCGCGGTCGCCGCGATGAGCGAATCCATATCCGGTGCCGGGTCGGGGACGTGCATGCCCGCTGCCGCTCGCGCCACGCGCTCATCGACGGGGAGGATGCGCCCTTCGAACATCGGGATCACCGCCCCGTCCAACCAGAGGCGGAGTCGTGCACCGCCGCGGGCATCCTTTCGCTCGGCCCGCCTCACCCCGATGTCGAGTTCCAGCAGGGTGATCGCGCTGATCGCGAGATCCCCGATCGGCTGCCGCGCGATCCAGTCGCCGAAAGGCGACCCCTCGGCCTTGCGCGCGAGGCTCACCGCATCGGTATCGAGCAGATACTTCACAACGCGGGCACGCGCAACGAGGACTCCCGGCTGCGCTCGGGCAACTCGAGGTCCAGGTCGGTCGGGGCGAATAGCCGCGATCCAACCGGTTCTGACTGGCGGGAGAGCCGGTCGTAGTCATCGGCAGTCAGAAGCACATGGGAACGTCGACCGTGATCAGTGATCTCCACGGGCCCCGATTCCGCGGCGCGCTTGGCCGCGCTGACATCGTGGTTCAACTCACGGCTGGTCATCGTGGTCATCGCTCCGCCCTTCGTTGTGGGTATTGTACCTACAAAGGTCGCGGTGGTGGCCGGAAGAAGCTCCCCGGCTTGGACTCGAACCAAGAACCTATCGGTTAACAGCCGATTGCTCTGCCAATTGAGCTACCGAGGATCGCTGCGCGAACAGCCTCGCAAGACTATCAAATCCCGCGCGCCGCCCGGACCATCGGGGCGGGGGCTCAGGCCCGGTGCCGGGCCGCGGGCCCCGCCAGGCTGATCGACTCTGCCAACCGCTCGACGTACGGGTGCAGGGGGTTGGCGAGCACGTCATCCACCTGCCCGAGCCCCACGAACATGCCGCCGTGCATGATCGCGATGCGCTCGGTCATGGTGCGCAGTTCACGGATGTCGTGGCCGATCACCAGGGCGGAGAACGCGCGGTCGCGCTGCAGGTCCGCGATGACCGTCAGGATTCGGCCGCGCACGAGCACGTCGACACCCATGGTCGGGTCGTCCGCGACGAGCAGCGATGGCTCGAGGATGAGGGCGCGCGCGAGTGCGACGCGCTGGCGCTGGCCGCGGCTGAGCTCGTGCGGGAACTTGTTCATGACCGCGAGCGGCAGGCGCACGGCGTCGATCAGGGCCGCGACCGCCGCCCCGGCCTCGTGGCGGTCGAACTTGCGATCGCGCGAGTAGATCGGCTCGGAGACGTTCTCGCCCACGGTCAGGTGCGGCTCGAGCGACGAGCCGCCGTCCTGCGGCAGGTAACCGATGCGCGTCGCGAGGCGGCTTCGCTTGCGATCGCTGATCTCGCGCATGTCCTGGCCGAAGATCTCGAGCTGCCCGCCGAAGATCTTCGGCAGCGGCTTCTCGCCGTGCAGCACCTGCGCGGCGACCGCGCGCGCGAGCGTGCTCTTGCCCGAGCCGGCCTCGCCGACGATGCCGAGGATGCCGCCCACCGGAATCGAGAACGACACGCCACCGACCGCGACGTCGTCGTCCCCGTAGCCCAGGGTGAGATCGTCCGCGAGAACTGCTACCGGTGCCTCCGCCACCCCTCAACCGTACCGGTCAGGAGGAGGCGGATCGGCTGCGCGACCGGCGCGCGGCCTGCTCGACCGGGTCCGGCACGGGAAGCGAGTCCAGCAGCCGCTGCGTGTAGGGGTCGGAGGGCGATCCGAGAACGTCCTTGGTGTGACCCTGCTCGGCGATCCGGCCGTGGTGCAGCACCACGACCCGGTGGGCCAGCAGGTCCACAACCGCCAGATCGTGCGTGATGAACAGGGTCGCGAAGCCGAACCTCTCCTGCACCTCGCCGAACAGTTCGAGCACACGCGCCTGCACGGACACGTCGAGCGCGCTGGTCGGTTCGTCGGCGATGAGCAGCTTCGGGTCGAGCGCGATCGCGCGCGCCAGCGACGCCCGCTGACGCTGACCCCCGCTGAGCTCGTGGGGGAAGCGGTCTCCGTACTCGCCCAGCAACTGCACGGCGGTGAGCAACTCGTCCACCCGGTCCCGGGCGGCCGCGGCGTTCGGGGCGATGCCGTGGACGATGAGCGGTTCGGCCACGCACTGAGCGATCGTGAGCAGCGGGTTGAAGCTCGTGGCGGGGTCCTGGAAGACGAAGCCGAGGTCGCGCCGCTTCGGGCGGAAGGAGCTCTCGCGCACACCCAGCATCTCGGTGCCCAGCACGCGCAGCGATCCGTCGCTCACCCGCGTGAGCCCCGCGATGGCGCGGCCGATCGTGGTCTTGCCCGAACCGCTCTCCCCCACCAGGCCGAGCACCTCGCCCGGCCGGATCTCGAAGCTCACGTCGTCGACCGCGCGGAAGGCCTTGCGGCCGAGCCTGCCCGGGTACTCGATGACCAGGTGCTCGGCCGCCACGACCGCGGGCTCGTCCGAGGCCGCGACCTGCGGCCGGTCGGTGAGCTCGAGGCGCGGCACCGCCGCGAGCAGCTTCTTCGTGTACTCGTGCTTCGGGGAGGCGAAAAGCTCGCCCACCGGCGCGGTCTCGATCAGCTCGCCGTCGAACATGACGGCGACGCGGTCGGCGAGGTCGGCGACCACGCCCATGTTGTGGGTGATGAGCACGATCGCGGTACCGAACTCGGCGCGCAGCTCCCGGAGCAGCTCCAGGATCTCGGCCTGCACGGTCACGTCGAGCGCCGTCGTCGGCTCGTCGGCGATGATGACATCCGGTTCGAGCGCGAGCGCCATGGCGATGACGATGCGCTGCTTCTGCCCGCCCGAGAACTGATGCGGGTAGTCGTTCACCCGGCGGGCGGCGTCCGGGATGCCGACCTTCTGCAGCATCTCGACCGCGCGACGCCTGGCCTGCTGCGCGGTCACCTTCCCGTGCGCGCGAAGTCCCTCGGCGAGCTGCCAGCCGACCGGGAAGACCGGGTTGAGCGCTGTGGAGGGCTCCTGGAAGATCATGGCGGCCCGCGTGCCGCGCAGTTCGCGCATGCGCGCCGCGCTGAGCGTCACGACATCCTCGCCGCCCAGGTAGAGCGCACCCCGCACGGTCGCGGTCTCGGGAATGAGCCCGAGGATGGTCCGGGCGGTGACGGTCTTCCCGCTGCCGGATTCGCCCACGATCGCGAGCACCTCGCCCGGCTGCACCTGCAGGCTCACATCGCGAACCGCGTGCACGTCTCCGCCGTCGGTGGAGAACGTGACATCCAGGTCCCGGATGTCGACGGCGGGTTGCGTGGTCGCCATCAGTGCACCTCTCCCATGTCCTCGCGGGCGACGGGCGTCGTCTCGGCCACCGCATCCGCGGGGGTCGCAGCGCCCGCGCGGCGCCTGGTGCGCAGCCGCGGGTCGGCGAGGTCGTTGAGGCTCTCGCCGATGAGCGTCACGCCGAGCACGATGAGCACGATCGCCAGGCCCGGGAAGATCGAGGTCCACCAGATCCCGCTCGTCACGTCGCTGATCGAGCGGTTGAGGTCGTAGCCCCATTCCGCCGCCGATGTGGGCTCGATGCCGAAGCCCAGGAACCCCAGCCCGGCCAGGGTCAGGATCGCCTCCGAGCTATTGAGCGTGAAGATGAGCGGCAGCGTGCGCGTCGAGTTCCGCAGCACGTGCCGGAACATGATGCGCGGGACGGGCGCACCGACCACCTTGGCCGACTCGACGAAGGCCTCGGCCTTGACGCGTACCGCCTCCGCACGGATCACACGGAAGTACTGCGGGATGAAAACCACGGTGATCGAGATCGCCGCCGCGAACACACCGCCCAGGAGGTTCGACTGCCCCCGGCTGATGACGATGCCCGCCACGATCGCCAGGAGGAGCGTCGGGAAGGCGTACACGGCATCCGCGATCACGACGAGAACCCGGTCGACCCAGCCGCCGATGTATCCGGAGATCAGCCCGAGCAGAACGCCCACGAAGACCGAGAGCAGGACCGCGACGATGATGACCATGAAGGCGGTGCGCGATCCCCAGATCACGCGCGAGAGCACGTCGTAGCCGCCCACGGTCGTGCCGAGCAGGTGCTCGCCGCCTGGCGGCACCTGCGCACCGAAGGTCTCGCCGTCGTCGCCGGTCAACTGGTTGTAGCCGAACGGCGCCAGCCACGGCGCGAAGATCGCCATGACGGCGAAGAACCCGGTGATGATCAGGCCCGCGAGCAGCATGCCGCGCTGCAGCCCGACGCTCTGCCGGAACTGGTGGACGACCGGGAGCCGCCCGAGGAAGGCGCGCAGCTTCATCAGTACCTCACCCTCGGGTCGATCAGCGCGGCGAGGATGTCGACGATGAAATTGGTGACCGCGACGATCACGGCCAGGAGCGCGACGATGCCCTGGACCGCCACGAAGTCTCGGGCGAGCAGGTACTGGACGAGCTGGAAGCCCAGGCCCTTCCACTCGAACGTGGTCTCGGTCAGCACCGCACCGCCCAGCAGGAGCGCGATCTGCAGGCCGATGACCGTGATGATCGGGATGAGCGCCGGCTTGTAGGCGTGATGCCGCACCAGACGGAACTCGCTCACACCGCGCGAGCGGGCCGCATCCACATACGGCTGCCCGAGCGTGCCGATCATGTTGGTGCGCACCAGCCGCAGGAAGATGCCCGCGGTCAGCAGGCCCAGCGCGAGCGCCGGGAGCACGGCGTGGGCGAGGACGTCGCCGATGATCGCGCCGTTGCCGAGCCGGATGGCGTCGATCAGGTGAATGCCGGTCGGGTGGTCGAGGCGGTTGAGGGCGACCTCGTTGCGCGCCCCCGCACGCCCGTTGGCGGGCAGCCAGTGCAGCCCGACCGCGAAGATGAGCTTGAGCACGAGCCCCGCGAAGAACACGGGTGTCGCGTAGAACAGGATGGCGAGCACGCGCAGCACGGCGTCGGGCCAGCGGTCGCGGAGGTAGGCGGCGAGCATCCCGAGCGGGATGCCCACGATGAAGGCGACGATGAGCGAGTACACCGCGAGCTCGAGCGTCGCGGGGCCGTAGCGCAGCAGGACGTCGGTCACGAGCTGGTTGTCGCTCAGGGTCCGGCCGAAGTTCCCCGTGAACACCTGGCCGAGGTATTCGACGTACTGCACGATGAGCGGCCGGTCGTAGCCGGCCTCGTGGATGCGCTCGGCGAGCTGATCCGCGGGGAGGCGACCGCCGAGGGCCGCGGTGATCGGGTCGCC
The DNA here is from genome assembly GCA_019638805.1 of Microbacteriaceae bacterium. Taxonomy (GTDB): domain Bacteria; phylum Actinomycetota; class Actinomycetes; order Actinomycetales; family Microbacteriaceae; genus JBDSKH01. The sequence goes on from JAHBTA010000003.1 coordinate 191,770, forward strand.
CGTGGTCCGCATGAACAGGAACACGAGGGTGACCAGGATGAAGACGGTCGGGAAGATCAGGAGGAAGCGCACCAGGATGTAGCGCCAGAGCGACCCTCCCGAGCTGCGCCGGGTCCGGGTCGTGGGGGGAGCGACGTCGCTCGTCGTCATTCGGTACCTGTCGTCAGAGTGGTGGGGCGGCCCGCCCAGGCGAACCGCCCCACCACTTACTCGTGCCGGACTACTTGGTGACCGGCGCGTACCGGAACTTGAACGACGCGTCGAGGATGACCCCGTTCACGTCGGCTCCCGCGACCGCCACCTGGGCGCCCTGCAGGAACGGAACCGTGGACAGCAGTTCGCCCATGCGGGCCTGGATGTCCTCGATCTCCTGGACGCGCTTGGCCGGGTCGGTCTCGACCGCCTGCTGCAGGATGAGCTGCTCCACCTGAGAGTCGCTGAAGTGGTTCCCGAGGAAGTTGTTCGTCAGGAAGAACGGCGTCAGGTAGTTGTCGGCGTCCGAGTAGTCCGGGAACCAGCCGAGCTGGTAGGCCGGGTACACGTCAGCCGTGCGGTCCTTCGAGTACTGGACCCACTCGGTCGACTTGAGGTCGATCGAGAACAGGCCAGTGGACTCCAGCTGCTCCTTGAGCATGGCGTACTCGTCACCCGACGACGGACCGTAGTGGTCGTCCGAGTTGTACTGCAGGCTCAGCTGCACCGGGGTCTCGACGCCCGCGTCCGCGAGGATCTGCGCGGCCTTGTCGGCGTCGGGGCCGCCGTTGCCGTCGCCGTACAGGTCCTTCAGGATCTGCGTGGCGCCGGCGAAGCCGTCCGGCACGAAGGAGTAGAGCGGCGTGTAGGTGCCCTTGTAGACCTGCTCCGCGATCGGCTCGCGGTCGATCAGCGAGGCGAACGCCTGGCGCACGGCCAGGGCCTTCTTCGCGTCGGCCTGGTCGGTCTTGGCGCCGTACGGCATGGTGTCGAAGTTGAACACCACGTAGCGGATCTCACCACCGGGGCCGTCCACGACCTTGACCGCGTCGTTGCCGCGCAGGTCCTCGATGTCGGTGGGCGACAGGCTGCGGTAGGCGACGTCGACCTCGCCCTCCTGCACGGCGAGCTTCAGGTTCGACGAGTCGGCGTAGACCGAGAGGATCACACCGTCGTTGACCGGAGCGTCGAGCAGGCCCTTGTAGTTGGGGTTGGGCGCGAACTCGACAGTCTTGTTGAAGTCGTAGCTCGTGATCGTGTACGGGCCGCCGAAGGCGTTGGCCGCGACGATGTCCGCGTCCGGCGTGATGGCGTCGGCCGAGAAGGACTCCTCGTCGACGATCGCGCCCGGGAAGCTCGTCAGGATGAGCGGGAAGATCTGGTCGTTGTCCGTCTTGAGGTGGAACACGACCGTGGTGTCATCCGGCGTCGTCACGCTGTCGAGGTTGTAGAGCAGGCTGGACGCGCCGTTCGGGTCCGCGATCGCGATGTTGCGGTCGAACGAGAACTTCACGTCGGACGAGGTCAGGTCGTTGCCGTTGGCCCACTTGAGGCCGGCGGGCAGCGTGACCGTGTACTCGGACGGGCTGGTGAACTCAGCGCTCTCAGCGAGGTCGGGGACCACGTCGGTGCTGTTGTAGTCGGTGTTGACCAGGTACGGGAACACCTGCGTCTGCACGGACAGCGAGCCGTTGTCGTACGAACCCGCCGGGTCGAGCGTGGTCACCTTGTCGGTGGTGCCGACGAGGATGACGTTGTCCTCGTCGCCGCCGCCCGTGCCGCCGTCGCCGCCGGCGCAGCCGGAGAGCACGAGACCCGCAGCGGCGGTGGCCGCGACGAGGCCGAGGCGCACTCGAGCCTTCTTGGAAACGGAAATCATTCCGTGTACCTCTTCCTGTTTGGGGTGCAAGAGAATTGCATGAATCAGGCGCGCGCGTGCAGGTCCTGCGCCACGGCGTCAGGAATCAGGTCTAACACAGCGCGACCCCGGACCTCCATACGAGGGACGCCCGGTTGCGGATTGTCGCGGTATTCGCGCGGCAGGACGCCGGAATCCTGCATTTGACGCCGATTCCACGCGCGAATACCACCGTCGACGCTCATTCCTTGCGCAGGCGTCGCCGCTCGCTCTCGAGCTCCGCGGATCGGCGGCTCAGCTCGCCGAAACGCTCGGTGTCGCCCTCCGCGCTGGCCCGCTGCATCGCGCCGACCAGCTCGAACTTCTCCCGCAAGAGGTCGCGATCCACGAGGCCGGTCACCACGAGCGCGCAATACGCCGGGATGCGGTCGGGGCGCTCGGGGAGCGGCGCGACGGCGAGCTGCCCGACGAGCGATGCGAACCCGGTGGGCACCTCCCGGGCGACCCGGTCGAGGAATCCGGGGCCGGCGAACTCGTCCAGACTCGCGGCGATGCCGTCGCGCACGACCGCGAGGGTCGAATTCTGGAACCGCGCGGCGAGCATGCGCTCGGTCAGCTCGAGCCCCACGGCGGCCGGATGCTGGATCACCGCCATGAGCGCGTCGCGTTCGCTGCGGGTCACCGGGTCGGTCGGAAGCTCGGTGAGCGACGCGCCGCGCGGTGCCGGGGGCTCGTCGGGCTCATCGGCGCCGGACGGCGCCCGACGCTCGGGCTCGGCCGACGGGCGCAGGGCGGTGGCACCCCGAACTGCCGCGGACACCTCCGCGGGATCCATGCCCAGCCACCCCGCGAGCGTGCGGGCGTAGCCGGAGGCGAGGGCGCGATCCCGGATGCCCGCGACGACCGGCGCGGATGCGCGCAGCGCCTGGACGCGACCCTCGACCGTCTCGAGGTCGTGGCCCGCGATCCGACGGCGGATGGCGAACTCGTACATGGGCTTGCGGGAGGCGACGAGCGAGCGCACGGCCTCGTCCCCGCGGTTCAGCCGCAGATCGCAGGGGTCGAGCCCCTCCGGCCCGACCGCGACGAAGGTCTGCGCGGCGAAGCGCTGCTCCTCGGCGAACGCCCGGCTGGCGGCCTTCTGGCCGGCCTCGTCCGGGTCGAAGGTGAAGATCACCTCGCCCAGGCCCGCGACATCGGCGTTGTCGACATCGCCCATGACCCGGCGGATCACCTTGATGTGGTCGACACCGAATGCCGTGCCGCAGGTGGCGACCGCGGTCGTGACGCCCGCGAGATGGCAGGCCATGACATCCGTGTAGCCCTCGACCACCACGACCCGCTTGCCCTTCGCGATGTCGCGACGGGCCAGGTCGAGCCCGTAGAGCACCTGGCTCTTCCGGTACACCGGGGTCTCGGGCGTGTTGAGGTACTTGGGCCCCTTATCGGTCTCGTCGTCGAGCAGCTTGCGCGCACCGAAGCCGATGGTCTGCCCGGTGACATCGCGGATCGGCCAGATGAGGCGGCCCCTGAACCGATCGTAGGAGCGGCCCCGGTCGTTGGTGCTCAGCAGCCCCGAGGCCTGGAGCTCTGCCTCGGTGAAACCCTGCGCCTTGAGCGCGTCGCCCAGGGCGTTGAACGAGTTCGGGGCGAAGCCCACCCCGAATCGCTCGGCCGCGGCGGCATCGAATCCGCGTGAACCGAGGAAGTCCCGGCCGACCTGCGCCTCGTCGGTCGCGAGCCGGGACCGGAAGAACACCTCCGCCGCCGCGTTCGCGGCCAGCAGGCGACTGCGCTGGCCGTGGTCGCTGGCCTGCCCGCCGTCTTCGTAGTGCAGCTCGATGCCGACCCGCGCGGCGAGTCGCTCGACCGCCTCCTGGAAGGTGACGTGCTCCATCTTCTGCAGGAAGTCGAAGACGTCACCGCCCTCACCGCAGCCGAAGCAGTGGTAGTGGCCGGCCTGGGGTCGCACGTGGAAGCTCGGGGTGCGTTCGTCGTGGAACGGGCAGAGCCCCTTGAGCGAACCGCCGCCCGCGTTCTTGAGCGTCACGTGGTCGCCCACCACGTCGGCGATGTTGACGCGAGCCCGGACCTCGTCGATGTCGCTTCTGCGGATGAGGCCGGGCATGCCCCGATTCTAGGTTTCGCGGCGCACCGGTGCCGCAGGAGTCCTCAGGCCCGCAGCCGCTCCTGCCAGGTGAGCGCCGAGACGTCGGTCAGCGAGGCCACCTGGTCCAGGACCACGCGCCGGCGGGCCGTGTCGTCCGGCGCCGCGGCCCAGTCGGCGGAGAACCCGATGTCCAGAAGCGCCGGCCGGGACCAGAACGCGTCGAGCAGCCGGGTCAAGAGCTCGCGCTGCTCGGCGTAGATCGGCTGGCGGGCGTTCGTGGACATGACGTTCGCCGCGACGATGCCCTTGAGCACCGCGATCTCGGCGCGCGTCTCGGAGGGGACCACGACATCCGCCCCGAAGCGCGCGAGCGCGGCCTGCGGATGCGCGGCCCGGGTCGCGCGCACCGCCTCGCCGGCGAAACGACCGATGAGCTGACTGGTCAGGTTCTTGAGCCGGGCGAGATCGCGCCGCGAGCCGTCCCAGGTGTCGATCCAGTACCCGAGGTTGTCGAGCCGGTCGAACGCGGCGATGAGCTCGTCGTGACCGATCTCGCCGCCGATCCATTCGAACATGCTGTCAACGAGCTCGTCGTGGTCGACGCGTGCGCTCAGTGCCGGTACGTCGAGGTAGCCGCCCACGATGGCGTCCTCGAAGTCGTGCACCGAATAGGCGATGTCGTCGGAGAGATCCATGACCTGCGCCTCGATGCAGCGCACGCCCTCGGGCGCATCCTGCCGCAGCCAGGCGAACGCCCCGGCATCGTCGTCGTAGAAGCCGAACTTGCTGCGGCCGCTGGGGTCGGGAACACCGCGCGACTGCGGCCATGGGTACTTGCAACTCGCGTCGAGACTGGCGCGCGTGAGGTTCAGGCCGCGACTCGTGCCGTCGGGGGCGAAGACCTTCGGCTCGAGACGGGTCAGCAGCCGCAGGGTCTGCGCGTTGCCCTCGAAGCCCCCGATCTCATCCGCCCAGGCGCTGAGGGCGCGCTCGCCGTTGTGCCCGAACGGCGGGTGCCCGAGGTCGTGCGCCAGGCAGGCGGTGTCGACCACATCCGGATCGAGTCCGAGATTCGTCGCCAGCTCGCGCCCCACCTGCGCCACCTCGAGCGAATGCGTGAGGCGGTTGCGGGCGAAGTCGACACCCGCGGTCGGGCTCAGCACCTGGGTCTTCTGAGCGAGCCGGCGCAGCGCGCTGGAATGCAGCAGCCGCCCCCGATCGCGGGCGAAATCGCTGCGCCGGTTGGCGTGGGTCTCGGGCAACCAGCGCTCGATGTCGCGCTCGGCGTAGCCGGGCGTGAGCGCGGGACGCGCCTCACCCGCCACTGGTGCTCAGCTCGGCCTCGGTGAGCTCGGCGCGGTGGGCCTCCTGCAACTCGCGGGAATCCAGCCAGCGCTCGGGCAGGCTCGGGGTCTTGGGCGTCCCCGCACGACCCCGCTGCCCCTCCGCCGCATCGCCGGGATACGGCTGCGCGGCATCGAGCTGACCCAGCAGATCGTCGATCTCCTGCAGGCTGGATGCCATGGCCAGCGCCGCGCGCAGCTCGCCCCCCACCGCATAGCCCTTGAAATACCAGGCGACGTGCTTGCGGATGTCGCGGCAGGCGCGCACCTCGTCGTCGAAGAACTCGACGAGCAGTTCGGCGTGCCGGCGGAAGGCCTGTGCCACCTCGCCCAGGGTCGGCTCCGCCTTGAGCTCTGCCCCCTGGAACGCAGCCGCGAGATCGCCGAACAGCCACGGGCGGCCCAGGCACCCGCGCCCGACGACCACGCCGTCGCATCCGGTCTGCTCGACCATGCGCAAGGCGTCCTGGGCGCTCCAGATGTCGCCGTTGCCCAGAACGGGCACGCTCGTGATCGCGTCCTTGAGCTTCGCGATCGTCGCCCAGTCGGCGGTTCCGGAGTAGAACTCGGCCGCAGTCCGCGCGTGCAGGGCGATCGACGCGGCTCCCGCGCCCTCCGCCGCGCGGCCCGCCTCCAGGTAGGTCAGGTGATCGGCGTCGATACCGGTGCGCATCTTGACGGTGAGCGGGATGCTCCCTGCGGCGCGCGCCGCCCGCTCGACGATGTCGCGGAACAGGCCCAACTTCCAGGGCAGGGCCGCTCCCCCGCCCTTGCGGGTGACCTTGGGAACGGGGCAGCCGAAGTTGAGGTCGATGTGGTCGGCGCGGTCCTCCGCCACCAGCATCGTGACCGCCTCCGCAACGGTCTTCGGGTCGACCCCGTAGAGCTGGATGCTGCGCGGCGTCTCGGACTCGTGGTGCCGGATGAGCCGCATCGACTCGGGCGTGCGCTCGATCAGCGCGCGGCTCGTGATCATCTCGGACACGTAGAGCCCGGCGCCGTACTCGCGGCACAGCCGCCGGAACGCGGTATTGGTGATGCCCGCCATGGGCGCGAGCACGACCGGGACGCTCAGGTCGAGGTTCCCGATGCGCAGAGCGGGCGCCGGCGCGGTCACAGTCGATACGGTGGACATCGGATCGATTCTCTCATCGTGGGGTGTGCGCATGCCGACAGGCCGGGAGCGGGTGGCCGCCGACGCGGCGGCGCGGGGCATCCCGGTCGAGTTCGTGGAGCGACCCGCGGCACGCTCGCTCGAGGAGGCCGCCGAGATCCTGGGCATCACGCCCGCCGACATCGTGAAGTCGCTCGTGGTCAGGCGGCACGACGGCTCGTTCCTCTTCGCCGAGGTTCCGGGCGACCGGCAGATCTCCTGGTCGAAACTGCGGGCGCTGGTAGGGGTCAACAAGCTCTCGCTGCCCGAGGCATCCGTCGCCCTGGAGGCGACCGGCTACGAGCGCGGCACCATCACGCCGCTCGGATCGACCACCGCCTGGCCGGTCTACGTGGACTTACGGCTGGCCGGCAAGCGGGTATCCATGGGGGCGGGCGAGCACGGCCTCTCGCTCTTCGTCGAGGTCGACGCGCTCGTCGCGGGCCTCGGCGCCACAGTGGCCGACATCAGCGATTAGCGCGACTCCGGCAGGCTCTCGAGGAACTCGCGCAGCACGACGGCCTGGTTGTGCTCGGTGTCGTGCGCCGAGTAGAGCAGGGTCGTGTCGCCGTGCCCGGTGAGCTGCCCGACCGCCGGGTTGTCGGCGAGCTCGGCCAGGTAGCGCTCGCGGAACCCGGCGAAGCGCTCCGGCCGGTGCCCGAACCAGGCGCGGAGCTCGGTGCTCGGGGCGACATCCTTGAGCCAGAGGTCGAGATCCGCCTTCGCCTTGCTGACCCCGCGGGGCCACAGACGATCCACCAGCACCCGGAACCCGTCGGACGGGTCGGGAGCGTCGTAGATGCGCTTGATCCGGTACGTCTAGACCGCGTCCTCGTCCAGTCGGCGGTTGACGATGGCGTGCTCGCGATGCTCGGGCAGCTCGCAGACCTCGCCCTCGCACGACGCCGCCGCGTCGCCCATGATCTTCAGCGGCGGGGGTGTCTCCGTCATGCGGCCTGCTCCTTCGCGTCACGCACCTGTTCCAGCACGTTAGCGAAAACGGCGGTCTCCTGCGCACCGGACACCCCGTACTGCCCCTCGAACACGAAGAACGGCACGCCGTGGATGCCGTAGGCGGCCGCCTGCGCGACATCGGCCTTGACGTCGGGCAGGTACCGATGCATCTCGAGGGCCTCGCGGGCCTCGTCCCGGTCGAGGCCGACGGTCGCCGCGAGCTCCACCAGGTCGTCGATGCGCCCGACATGGCCGCCGTCGATGAAGTACGCCCGGAGCAGGGCCTCCTTCATCTCGAGCTGGCGCCCCTGCGCCTTGGCGAAGTGCAGCAGCTCGTGGGCGATGACCGTGTTGGTCTGGTGCATGTGCGCGTAGTCGTAGTCGAGTCCAACGCTCGCGGCGATGCCGATCACGCGGTCGATCATCTGACGGACGGTGCTCTCCGGCAGGCCCTTGCGCTCCGCGAGGTACTGCTCGGGGGTTCCGTCGTAGTCGACGGGAGTGTCCGGGGAGAGCTCGAAGGAGTGGTACTCGACCTCGACGGGGATCCCGGTCTGCTCGACCGCCGCCTCGAACTTGCGCTTGCCGATGTAGCACCAGGGGCACTGCACGTCCGACCAGATGTCGACCTTGAGGGATGTCACACCTGGTCCAACGCCGTAGGCGGGGGCAGCATTCCGCCGGTCGTGATGAGGCCCCTGCGCTTCGCGAGGCGATCCACCCAGTAGACCCAGAGCGCCGTCGTCGCGATGGCGACGCCGACCGTGAAGAGGTTCGCGGCGACGTCGGGCCCCGCGTCGGTCGGGTTGACCGTGGTGCCCTGCACGCCCGATGCCAGGATGAGGAAGCCCGAGATGTTGTTAACCGTGTGCACCGCGATGCCGGCCTCCAGCCCGCCTGTGCGCGAGGCCACGATCGCGGCGCCCAGCCCGAAGGCGCCCACACTCAACAACCCCCACGCGTCGTAGACGTGCCCGGCGACGAAGAGTGCTGTGGTGACGATCCAGCCCACCCAGGCGTAGCGCACCCAGGACCCGATGGCCTGCGCGAACAGCCCGCGGAAGACGTACTCCTCGGCGGCGGCCTGGAAGGGCGTGAGCACCAGGACGAGCACCGCGCACACCGCGAAGAGCACGGGATCCGTCGTGAACGGCCCGAAGGGAACCACCCCGAACGCGAGCGACAGCACGATCGGAATGGCCAGCCCCAGCCCGATGGTCACGAACGCGGGCACCATGCTGACCAGGAACCAGCGCCAGCGGATGCGGAACGCGACCGAGTGCCGCACCCCCAGTGGTCGCAGCCCGGCGGCGAGCTGGCCGAGGAGTGCACTCGGCAGCATGAGGATGACCGATCCGAGCGCCAGGACGAGTTTGAGGGGCGATGCGGCGTCGAGTTCCACGAAACGGAGGAGCGCCTCGTTCGCCTCCTCGATGGTCGTGCCCATATCCAGCTCGCCGGTGGCCATCGCGACCATGACGATGACGAGCACGAAGATCGTCGATGCGGCGAGGTAGATCGCGGCCGCGACCACGATCGCGACCACCGGGCGCCAAGCGCGGAACCCCGCGAGGCCCCTGAACAGGCGGTGATAGGGCAGCGCGCCGTACTCGGCGGGAGGCTGCTGGGCGCGGGGAAGGGTCATGCCCCGATCAGCCGCTCCGCGAGGTAGCCCTCCAGGCGGTCGAGAGAGACGCGCTCCTGCGCCATGGTGTCGCGCTCGCGCACGGTGACCGCGCGATCCTCGAGCGTCTCGAAATCGACCGTGACGGCGAAGGGCGTGCCGATCTCGTCCTGGCGGCGGTAGCGGCGGCCGATGGCTCCGGCGTCGTCGAACTCGATCATCCAGTGCTGCCGCAGCGTCGCGGCCAGTTCGCGCGCGACGGGCGAGAGCTGCTCGTTGCGCGACAGCGGCAGCACGGCCGCCTTGACGGGTGCGAGCCGCCGGTCGAGCCGCAGGACGGTGCGCTTGTCGACGCCGCCCTTGGTGTTGGGCGCCTCGTCCTCGGCGTAGGCGTCGATGAGGAAGGCCATGAGCGCCCGGGTGAGCCCGAACGCGGGCTCGATGACGTAGGGGACCCAGCGCACGTCCTTGGTCTGATCGAAGTAGGACAGGTCGACGCCCGAGTGCTTCGAGTGGGTGCTGAGGTCGAAGTCGGTGCGGTTGGCGACACCCATGAGCTCGCCCCACTCGCTGCCGGCGAACCGGAAGCGATACTCCAGGTCGATCGTCTTCTTGGAGTAGTGGGAGAGCTTCTCCTTCGGGTGCTCGTAGCGCCGCAGGTTCTCGGGCGTGATGCCCAGGTCGAGGTACCAGCGCTCGCACGCGTCGATCCAGTACTCGAACCACTCGTCGTCGGTGCCGGGCTCGACGAAGAACTCCATCTCCATCTGCTCGAACTCGCGCGTGCGGAAGATGAAGTTGCCTGGCGTGATCTCGTTGCGGAAGCTCTTGCCGATCTGGGCGATGCCGAAAGGCGGCTTGAGCCGGGCCGACGACATGACGTTGGCGAAGTTCACGAAGATGCCCTGCGCGGTCTCGGGCCGCAGGTAGTGCAGGCCCTCCTCGTCGTCGACCGGGCCGAGGAAGGTCTTGAGCAGGCCGGAGAAGTTCCGCGGCTCGGTCCAGGCGCCGGGCTGCCCGGTCTCGGGGTCGTTGATATCGGCGAGGCCGTTCGCGGGCGGGTGGCCGTGCTTGGACTCGTAGGCCTCGATGAGGTGGTCGGCGCGGTAGCGCTTGTGGGTGTGCAGCGATTCGACGAGCGGGTCGGAGAACACCTCGACGTGCCCGCTGGCCTCCCACACCTGCTTGGGCAGGATGACGGAGGAGTCGATGCCGACGATGTCGTCCCGGCTCTGCACCATGAAGCGCCACCACTGACGCTTGATGTTCTCCTTGAGCGCCGTGCCGAGCGGGCCGTAGTCCCACGCCGAACGCGATCCGCCGTAGATCTCCCCCGCCTGGTAGACGAAGCCGCGGCGCTTGGCCAGCGAGATGATCGAATCGAGCGGATTGGGCGTTGCCATGAGCACCGAGCCTACCGGCGCGCGAGGGCGGCCACGGCATCCACGACCCGGTCGACGACGAGAGCGGCGTCGTCCACGGTGAACCCGTGCGGCAGCGTGAAGCGCACGGCGGTCTGCGCGACCTCGGGCGCGATGCCGAGCGCGAGCAGCACGGGTGACGGTTCGTCGCGCCCCGCCGCGCAGGCCGAGCCGGATGAGCAGGTGACGCCGCGACGTTCCAGCTCGAGCAGGACCGCCTCCCCCGCCGTGCCCGGGAAGCAGAAGGACGCGTGATTCGGGATGCGGTGCTCCCGCGACCCGGTCAGGAACGCCCCAGCGACCCGGCTTTCGATCCCGTCGATGAGGGCGTCGCGCGCCGCTGCCGCGGCGGCGACATCCCGGCTCTCGTCACGCGCGAGCCGCAGCGCCGTCGCGAGGGCCACGGCCCCCGCGACGTTCTCCGTCCCGGAGCGTCGCCCGCGCTCCTGTCCCCCGCCGTGCAGCAGCGGCTCGAGCGGCGTCCCCGCGCGCACCACGAGGGCGCCAACGCCCTTGGGGGCGCCGAACTTGTGCCCGGCGATGCTGATCGCGTCGACGCCGAGCCCGTCCGGCCCACCGAGCCCGCCCGGCCCGCCCAGCCGCACGTCGAGCCAGCCCGCGGTCTGCACGGCGTCGGTGTGGATCGGGACGCCCGCGGCACGCGCTACTGCGGCGAGTTCGGCGATGGGCTGCACCGTTCCGATCTCGTTGCTCGCGTGCTGGATGCTCACGAGCGCGGTGTCCGGGGCGGCCGCGAGCGCCTCAGCGAGGGCCTCCGGGTCGATGCGCCCGTCGCTAGTGTTCGGCAGCACCGTGCTGCGGAACCCTAGCGCGCGGGAGAGGAACCCGACGCTCTCGGCGACGGCCTCGTGCTCGAGCGCCGTCGTGATGACGTGGCGCCCGCGCGTACTCGCCAGCGCGATGCCCTTGATCGCGAGGTTGTCCGCCTCGGTTCCCCCTGCGGTCAGCACGACCTCGCCCGGCCGGCAGCCGAGCAGCTCCGCGAGTTCCGCGCGCGCGGCGGCCAGCGCGTCGGCCGCCCGGCGCCCGGTTTCGTGCGTGCTCGACGGGTTGCCGAAGACCCCCTGCTCGCCTCCCGCCAGGTAGGGCCACATGGCCTCCAGCACCTCGCGGCGCACCGGTGCGGTCGCGGCGGTGTCGAGGTACATCAGGTGCACACCTCGATGTCGAGCCCGAGGTCGAGCGCCCGCACGCTGTGGGTCAGCGCACCCACCGAGATGATGTCCACCCCGGTGCGGGCGATCTCGCCCACGGTCTGCAGGTTCACGCCCCCGCTGGCCTCGACGAGCGCGCGCCCGGCGACGAGGGCCACACCGGCGCGCAGCTCGTCGGGCGTGAAGTTGTCGAGCATGATGGTGTCCACCCCGGCGGCCACGACCTCCTCGACCTGGTCGAGCCGGTCGACCTCGACCTCCAGGTGCACGGTGTGCCCGATACGCTCGCGCGCCCGGCGGATCGCCTCACCCACCGGGATGCCCGCGGCGGCCAGCACCGCCAGGTGGTTGTCCTTGGCGAGCACCGCATCCGAGAGCGAGTACCGGTGGTTGTGGCCGCCTCCGTCGCGGACCGCCTGCCGCTCGAGGGCGCGCAGGCCCGGTGTGGTCTTGCGCGTGTCGACGACACGTGCGGGGGTGCCGGCGACCGCCTCGACGAAGCGGGCGGTCTGGGTGGCGATGCCCGACATCCGCTGCACCAGGTTGAGGGCGACGCGCTCGGCGCACAGCACGGCACGCGCGGGGCCCTGGATGCGGGCGAGCACGTCGCCGGCAGCGAACCGCGAGCCGTCGTCCACCTCGAGCGCCGTCTCGACGCCGCCCAGCTCGAAGACCCGCGCGAAGACCCCGATGCCGCTGAGAACCCCGTCTTCGCGCGCGGCCAGCACGGCGCTCGCGGCCGCGTCGGCGGGCAGGAACGCATCGCTCGTGGTGTCGCCCCACGGGGCGTCCTCCTCCAGCGCGCGGCGGATCAAGTCGTCGTGCTGCGTCGTCATCGAATCCTCCAGCTCTGCGAGTGCGCCGCGTCGGCGCTGGTGTCCGGGAAGTCGCTGCGATAGTGCGCGCCGCGCGACTCCTCCCGGCGCAGGGCGGCGCCGACCAGCAGCCGCGCGAGCGCGAGCAGGTTGGCGTCTTCGTGTCCGCTCGCGTCCGTGGGCTCGCGTGCGTCCGTGGGCTCGCGTGCGTCCGCGGGCCCGCTCGCGTCCGTGGGCCCGCTCGCGCCGCCGGGCACCGGAGTCTCCGCCGACCAGGCCGCCAGGGTCGCGGCGGCGGCGTGCAGACCCTCCGCGTCGCGCTCCAGGCCCGCGCGCTCCCACATGAGCTCGCGCAGCGCCGTACGAGTGAACGGGGGTGCACCGGATGCCGCGGCCGACTCCTCCGGCACGCTCGCGTCCGCGATCCCCGGCTCGCGCCACGGAGCATCGAGTGCATCGGCCGCCCGCCAGGCGAACACGAGCGACTCCAGCAGCGAGTTCGACGCGAGCCGGTTCGCACCGTGCACCCCCGTGCGCGCGGCCTCGCCGATCGCATAGAGGCCCTCGACGCTCGTGCGGCCGTCCTCGTCGGTGCGGATCCCGCCCATCCAGTAGTGCGCGGCGGGCGTCACGGGCACCGGGACCGTGCCCCAGTCGAAGCCGGCCGCCCGCACGACGGCGTCGATGCCCGGGAACCGGCGGGCCAGGTACTCCGCGCCGAGCGAGGTCGCGTCGAGCAGGACCGGCCGCCCGCCCTGACCGGCCATGGCCCGCGCGATCCCGCGGGCCACCACGTCGCGCGGGGCGAGCTCGGCATCCGGGTGCACGTCGAGCATGAAGCGCCTGCCCGCCTCGTCGCGCAGCACCGCCCCGTCGCCGCGCACCGCCTCGGAGATCAGGTGGTTACCCGGAACCGCGAGCGCCGTCGGGTGGAACTGGAAGAACTCGAGGTCGCTGAGCACCGCGCCGGCGCGCCAGGCGGCGGCGATGCCGTCGCCCGTCGTGACGGCGGGGTTGGTGGTGTGGGCGTAGAGCTGCCCCGCGCCCCCGGTGGCGAGCACCACGGCGTCGGCGGCGATGCGGAGGGCGGCGCCGTCGGGCCCGAGCAGATCGACCCCGGTGACCCGCGGCCCGTCGGGCCCCGGCTCGACCACCAGGTCGCGCAGGAACGCGTGCTCGTGCACCTCCACGGCGATGGCCTTGACCGCCCGCAGCAGCGCGACCTCGATCGCCAGCCCGGTTGCGTCGCCTCCGGCGTGCAGCACCCGCCGGGCCGAGTGCGCGGCCTCGTGCCCGCGAGCGAGTGCTCCCGAGGCGTCGGTGTCGAACGCGACGCCCAGCGCGATGAGGTCGCGCACCCGCTCAGGCCCCTCCGTGCACAGAACCTCGACCGCGTGCGGGTCGCACAGCCCGGCACCCGCCGCGAGCGTGTCGGCGACGTGCGCGGCGGGCGAGTCGTCGGGGAACAGTGCAGCGGCGATCCCGCCCTGCGCATAGCGCGTGCTGCTCTCGGCGAGCTCGGCCTTGGTCACGAGGACGACCTCGTGTCGCGCCGAGGCGCGGTGCGCGGCGATGAGCCCGGCGATGCCGGTGCCGACGATGACGACGCGCATCAGACGGCCGCCGGAACGGGTCGCAGGGCGAGCATGCGGTCCAGGGCGACGCGCGCGTGGGAGGCGACCGCGTCATCCACCCGGATGCGGTTGACGACGCGGCCGGCGACCAGCTCTTCGAGCACCCAGGCCAGGTAGCCGGGGTGGATGCGGTACATGGTCGAGCACGGGCAGATCACCGGGTCGAGGCAGAAGATGGTGTGCTGCGGATGCTCGGCCGCGAGCCGGTTGACCATGTTGACCTCGGTGCCGATCGCGAAGGTGGTCGGCTCGGTCGCGGCGGCGACGGCGCGGCGGATGTAGTCGGTCGAACCCGCCTCGTCGGCGGCGTCCACCACGTCCATGGGGCATTCCGGGTGCACGATGACGCGCACGCCCGGGTGCTCGGCCCGCGCCTGGTCGATCTGCGCGGTCGTGAAGCGCTTGTGCACGCTGCAGAACCCGTGCCAGAGGATGACGCGTGCATCGCGCAGCTCCTCGGCCGTGTTGCCGCCGAGCGGCGTGCGCGGGTTCCACATGGGCATGCTCTCCAGCGGTACGCCCAGGCGTTTGGCGGTGTTGCGGCCCAGGTGCTGATCGGGGAAGAACAGCACGCGCTGCCCGCGCTCGAACGCGTCGGCGAGCACGGTCTCGGCGTTGCTGCTCGTGCACACGACACCGCCGTGACGGCCGCAGAACGCCTTGAGGGCGGCCGAGCTGTTCATGTAGGTGACCGGGATGATGCTCGCCCGGCCCTCCGCGTCGGGCTCGTCGCCGTAGAGCGCCATGAGCTGGGCCCAGCAGTCCTCCACCGAGTCCTCGTCGGCCATGTCGGCCATCGAGCATCCCGCCGCGAGGTTGGGCAGGATCACGCTCTGCCCCTCGCGCGCGAGGATGTCGGCGGTCTCGGCCATGAAGTGCACGCCGCAGAACACGATCGCCTCGGCGTCGGGCACGGTCTGCGCGGCGTTCGCGAGCTGGAACGAGTCCCCCACGAAGTCGGCGTGCTGCACGACCTCGTCGCGCTGGTAGAAGTGGCCGAGGATCACGACCCGGTCGCCGAGGGTCTGCTTAGCGGCGCGGATGCGGTCGTGCAGCTCGGCGTCGGAGGCCTCGCGGTACTCGGCGGGCAGCTCGCCCTGGCGCGGCGACCCGACCGGGATGACGTCGGTCATCGACGAGCCCGGGCCGTAGCCGGGCACGGCGTCGAAGTCCCAGGGGCCGTCGGCCAGCTCGGGTGCGCAGGCGGCGGCGGGGGCGGCCTGGATGGTCAGGTTGATCGAGGGCATGTTCTCTCCTTCGGCGCTGCCGAGTCAGCCGAGCGGCCCGTTGTCGGCCAGCTGCACGGTCGTGTCGTAGCGGTAGAGCCGCGGGGGCCGATGCCGCCCGCCGCTGACCACCTCGTCGGTCGCGACGACCGCGGGGCTCGACTCGATCTGCCGCCGGAAGTTCGCCGGGTCGAGCGAGACCTGCCGCACGATCTCGTGCACGTGGCGCAGCTGCGTGAGGGTGAAGGTCTCACCGAGGAAGGCCTGCGCGATGCGCGAGTACTCGAGCTTGTTGCGCAGGCGCCAGAGCGCGTACTCGACGATGCGGTTGTGGTCGAAGGCGAGCTCGGGCAGCTCGTCGGCGGGGAACCAGCGCACGTTCTCGCCCTCGGCCGCCTGCTCGGCGAGTTCGGCACGCACGAGTGCCCAGTACACGACGCTCACGACGCGGCCGCTCCACGAGCGATCGGTGTCGCCGAACGCGTAGAGCTGCTCGAGGTAGGCGGGGGCCAGCTGCGTGGTCTCGTAGAGCTTGCGCGCGGCGGTGTCGGCGAGGCCCTCGGCCTCATCGGCGGCACCGCCCGGGAGCGACCATCGCCCCGCGAACGGCTCGCGCGTGCGACGCACGAGCGGGATCGAGAGGATGCCGCGCTCGGCGGGATCGCTCGCCGGACGAATCGCGAAGATCACCGTCGAGACCGCGAGGTCGATGCCCATGGTGCGCCGCCCATCCGTGCGAATCAGTAAGAGTCACAATGACTAGAACAGAGCCTAGCACTAAAGGTTGCAGTGACACAAACCCGCCGCGCCTCAGGTGTTCGGCGCGTCGACCGCCCCGCCGAAGCGCCGGGCGCGCCGCGCGTAGGTCTCGATGGCCTCCCACAGCTGCACGCGGGAGAAGTCCGGCCACAGGGTGTCGAGGAACACCAGCTCGGCATAGGCCGACTGCCAGAGCAGGAAGTTCGAGGTGCGCTGCTCCCCCGAGGAGCGCACGAAGAGGTCGACGTCGGGCAGGTCGGCCGTGTAGAGGTGCCGCTGGATCGACTTCTCCGTGATCGGCGCCCCGGAATCGGCCATGGCGCGCACGGCGTCCACGAGCTCCTGCCGCCCGCCGTAGTTGACGCACATGGTCAGAGTGAGCACGTCGTTGTGCGCCGTGAGGCGTTCGGCGAACTGCAACTCGTCGATGACCGAACGCCAGAGCCGGGGCTTCCGTCCGGCCCAGCGCACGCGCACCCCCCAATCGTTGAGCTGGTCGCGCCTGCGGTGCAGCACGTCGCGATTGAAGCCCATGAGGAAGCGCACCTCGTCGGGGCTGCGCTTCCAGTTCTCGGTCGAGAACGCGTAGACGCTGAGATGCTTGACCCCGATCTGGATGGCCCCGGCCACCACGTCCAGGAGCGCCGCCTCCCCGGCACGGTGGCCCTCGATCCGGGTGAGGCCCTGCCGGTTGGCCCAGCGGCCGTTGCCGTCCATGACGATCGCGACGTGCTCGGGCACGGCCCCGGCCGGCAGGGGCGGCGGGTACAGCCCGGTCCAGTCGATGGGCTTGAAGTCGACGGCATCCCTGTGGGTCTTGCCGACCGGGCTCACGCGGTCTCCCGATCCTGCAGCTCGAGCGAACGCAGCCCGCGCTCGAGGTGGAACTGCGCATACGCTGCCGTGACACCCGACGCCTGATCGCGGGTGCGCTCATCGGAGTCCTCGGCGGCCTCCCAGTCACCGGCCAGAAGCGCCCCGAGCAGCGAGAGCGTGGCGGCATCGAGCCGGACCGCCCCGGGAGGCGCCACCGCATCCGCCACGACGCCGCCGAGTTGGGGCACGAACGCGCTGTGCGGGCCGGCTGCCCCCGTCACGGCGCAGTCCACGAACGACGGAGCCCACCCCGCGATCGACAGCGCGCGCAACAGGTAGGAGTCACGCGTCAAACCCGCGGGGTGCTCGGCGCGCGCGAGCGAGCGTAGCGCCCCGACCAGCAGCAGGTAGTGCGGCGTGCCCGCCTCGTGCTCGGTCAGCCGGTCGGCCGCCTCGACCATGGCGTGCGCGACCGTGTAACGGGCGTAGTCGGCGGCGATGTCCGCCCCGTAGGAACCGGCCGAGTCGACCTGTTGAACGATGTCGAGCGTGCGACCCACATAGAACTGCGCGTCGACCACCATGAACGGCTCCAGCCGCGCCCCGAATCGCGAACCGGTGCGGCGCACACCCTTGGCGACCGCGCGGATCTTGCCGTGCCGACGCCCGATCATCGTCACGATGCGGTCGGCCTCACCCAGCTTGTGGGTGCGCAGCACGACGGCTTCGTCACGGTAGGTCGGCACGGTTCGATTATGGGCGCCGTACTGTGGAGTCATGGGTGAGCGCGCCGCAGTCCTCGTCACCGGCGGCACGGGGCGGCTCGGCCGTCACGCCGTCGATTCGCTGCGTTCCCGCGGGCATGACGTCCGCGTCCTGAGCCGCCGCCCCGGCGACGACCACGTGGTGGGTGACCTCGCGACCGGCGAGGGGCTCGCCGCCGCGCTCGACGGTGTGGACACGGTCGTGCACCTGGCGACCTCGCGCTCGAAGGACATCGGCCAGACCCGGAATCTGCTGGATGCGATGGCCGGGTCCGGATCGAAGAGCCCCGCGCACCTGATCTTCATCTCGATCGTCGGCGTCGACCGCATCCCGTACGGCTACTACCGCGACAAGGTGTCGAGCGAGCAGGCGATCGAGGCGTCCGGGGTGCCGCACACGATCATCCGGGTCACCCAGTTCCACGGGTTCGTGCACGAGGTTCTCGAGGCACAGCGCCGGCTGCCCGTTACGCTCGTACTTCCGGTCTCGGCGCAGACCATCCACATGCCCGAGGTGGCCGAGCGCCTGGCCGATCTCGTCGACGCGGGACCTTCGGGGCGGGTCGCCGACCTCGGCGGCCCCGAGCAGCTCACGCTGCGCGAATACGCGCAGCAGTGGCAGGCCGCGCGAGGGGTCAAGCGCCCGATCTGGGCGCTGCACCTGCCCGGCAAGGCGATCGCGGCCTTCGCAGCCGGTCATCACATGTCCGGGCTGCCCGGTGCCGGCACGGTCACCTACCGCGAGTTCCTCGTCGAGGGTGCTACGAATGAGCCGTGACCGGCGCGCCTCTCATCATCCCGCTGTGGGCTGACCTCCTCGCGGTCGGCATCGGGAGCCTGCAGGGGGCGCTCTTCGCGGCGCAGTTCCGTGACCGGCGGCTCGACCTGCTGGGGGTCGCGCTCATCGGCATCGCGACCGGCTTCGGCGGCGGCATCGTGCGCGACGTGCTGCTCGGGCAGGTGCCCGCCGCGCTGGACAGCAACGGGTATCTGCCGGTCGCCACCGCATCCGCCCTCATCGGCATGCTGTTGGAGCGACTGTTCCACCGGCTGCGGCACCTCATCACGGTGCTCGACGCCCTCACGATCGGGCTGTTCGGGGCGATCGGCACGACCAAGGCGCTCGCGTTCGGACTGCCCGAGATCCCGGCGATCTTCCTCGGCGTGATCACGGCCGTGGGCGGCTCGATCCTGCGCGATCTGCTGCTCAACGTGCCCATCGCGCTCATGAGCGTCGGGTCGCTCTACGCGGTCGCCGCCCTGGTGGGGGCGACGAGCCTCGTCGTGATCGTGGCGCTCGGCGGCGACATCCTGCTCGCGGCCACCGCATGCGTCGTGCTGACCTTCGTCGTGCGGGTGCTGGCCGTGTTGTTCAAGTGGACGCTGCCCGAGCAGGTCTCCCTGCGCCGGCGACGGCCGCGCCCGATCGAGCCGGGCACGGGGAACATCCCGATCACCGGCGAGGACCGCCAGGTCACCCGGCGTCCGACGGATGGGCCTTCCACGCGACCGCCTCGATCTCGACCATGAACTCCGCGCGTGACAGCGGGCCGATCTGGACGGTCGCACGCGCCGGACGATGATCCCCGAACGCCGCGCGATAGGCGGTGTTCATTCCCTCGCTGAGCGTGATGTCGGTGAGATAGACGGTGGTCTTGACCACGTCCGAGAGCGACGCTCCCGCTTGCATCAGCACCCGTTCGATGTTGCCGATCACGCGCGCCGTCTGCTCCTGGATTCCGCCCGGAACGGTCTCCCCGGTCTCGAGATCGAACGGGACGCATCCCGAGACGTACACGAAGGGCGGCGCCCAGTAGCCCTGCGAGTAGGGCGCAGCGGGCGCCCGTGCGCCCGGGACGGAGAGCGGACCCGGGCGGATCACGGGGTCGCCTCTCCGAGGTCGATGACCGCGTCGGCGGCCCACCAGATCGATACCGCGCTCCCGGGCTCGCGCTCGACATCGCCCGCGCCCGCACGCACGACCAGCTCGCCCACCGCTGTCTCGACGCTGTATTGAAGGGTGTGCCCCAGGTAGTTCAGCTCGGTGACCCTCCCGTGCAGGGCGTCCTTGCGGCCCGCCGGTCCGACCTCCATCCGCTCCGGCCGGACGGCGATCCGCCAGCGCTTCCCCGTCGAGGCGCTCGAGGGGACGTCCACCGGACTGCCGTCGACGACGCCGCTCACCCGCCCGCCGACCTTCCGGACCTCGACCTCGAACGCGTTGAGCTCGCCGACGAAGTCGGCGACGAACGGATCGGCGGGGGTGCCGTAGATCTCGCGCGGCGTTCCGACCTGGAGCAGACGGCCGTCGTTCATGATCCCGATGCGATCCGACATCAAGAGCGCTTCCTCCTGGTCGTGGGTGACGTAGACGAACGTCGTGCCGAGCCGCTCCTGGATCGACTTCAGCTCGAGCTGCATGCGCTTGCGCAGTTTGACGTCGAGAGCGCTCAGCGGCTCGTCGAGCAGAAGCGCACGTGGACGGTTCACCAGCGCGCGGGCGAGGGCGACGCGCTGCTGCTGTCCGCCCGAGAGCTGATCGGCCCGGCGGTCGGCGAAGGCGCCGACCCCGACCGTCTCGAGCATCTCGTCGACGCGGTCGTCGATCTCGGCGCGCGGCACCCGCCTCACCTTGAGCCCGTAGCCGACATTGCGGCGCACCGTCATATGCGGGAAGAGCTCGTACTTCTGGAAGACCAGGTTCACCTGGCGCCGGTGGGCCGGGACCTCGGTCACATCGTGGCCGTCGAGCCGGATGCTCCCCGCGTCGGGGAACTCGAACCCGGCCATCATTCGCAGCGTCGTGGTCTTGCCGCAGCCCGACGGGCCGAGCAGCGAGAAGAACTCGCCCTGCGCGATCGTCAGGTCGAGGTGGCGCACCGCGGGCGCTTGCCCATAGGCCTTCTCGATTCCGACGAGCTCGATCGCGGGGCTCGTGCTGTCCGGGGTGGCACTCACAGGGATTCCTTCGAGGTTCGACGGGCGGAGATGAAGGCGAGGGCGGAGGTGACCACGAGCAGAACCGTGCCGATGGCGTTGATCGACGGGTCCAGCTTGATGTTGATCCGCCCGTACATGATCAGCGGCAGCGTCTTGTCCTGTCCCGCGGTGAAGAACGCCACGATGAACTCGTCCGCCGAGAGGGCCATCGCCAGGAGCATCGATCCGAGCACCGCCGGAAGGATGATCGGCAGGGTGATGGTGCGGAAGGCGTGGAAAGCTCCCGCCCCGAGATCGCGTGCCGCCTCGATGAGCGAGAATCTGAACCGATCGAGGGTTGCCGAGATCACCAGCAGCACGAAGGGCAGCGACTGGATGATCTGCCCGGCGATGGTGGCGCCCAACGAGAATCCGACCCCGAGCTCCCGGTAGTACACCGCGAGGCCGATGGCGAACAGCAGGGCGGGGAACGACATCGGGATCATCGCGAAGAACATCACCGCGCCCTTGGTGCGCGAACTGAGCCCGACGATGCCGAGGCCGGCGAGGGTTCCGAGGATCGCGGTCACCAGACCGGTGGTCACGGCGGCGATGGCCGACCGTCCCATCGCGCGGACCACCTCGACGTCGGTGAAGATCTCCTCGTACCAGCGGAGCGAGAAGCCCTGGAACGGGAAGGCCATCCGCGGACTGGAGTGGAACGAGAAGAGCACGACGATCGCCAGCGGGGCGAACAGGAAGAGGAGCACCGCGCCGACGTAGAGGATCGACGGCCACGGGACGCGGCGCCAGCGCGCGAGCCGCCTCATCGCACCCACCTCCGCACGACGGTGAAGAGCGCCCCGAGCAGGACGGCCAGCACCACGACCAGAGTCACCGCGAGCGCCGCCCCGAGCGGCCAGTCGAATCCGGCGCCGAACTGGTAGGCGATCCGGTTGCCGATCATCTGGTCCTCGGTGCCGCCCAGCAATTGCGGCGTCAGCCACTCGGCGGCCGTCGCGATGAAGGTGAACACGAACGCCACCGTGACCCCCCGCAGCGCCAGCGGCAGCACGATCTTGCCCGCCGCCCCGAGCCGGGAGGAGCCGAGATCCTGCGCCGCCTCGATCTGACCCGGCCCGACGTTCTGCATCGCGGCGTAGATCGGCAGGATTCCGAGCGGGAGGTAGAAGTTGATCATGGCGATGATGATGGCGAACTCCCCGTTGCGCAGCAGATCGAGCGGCTCGGCGATGATCCCCGTCGACATGAGGGCCGAGTTCGCGATGCCCTCGGTGCCGAAGATGCTGCGCCAGGCGTAGATGCGCACCAGGTACCCGCCGAACATGCTGACCAGCACGAAGAAGTACAGCAGGGAACGGTGGGCGCGAAGCGTGTACGTGATGACGTACGAGTAGAAGAACGCGACCACGGCGATCACCGCGGCGGTGATCGCCGAGATCCGGAGGGTGCGGATGAAGTAGGTGCGATACACCTCGCTCGTCCACGCCGTGACGTAGTTGTCGAGCGTGAACTCGGGGACGAAGTCGAAGTTCTCCGTCGTGTAGAAGCTGTAGGCGACCAGTACCAGCAGTGGCGCGCCGAAGAGGGCCGAGTAGTACACCGATGCCGGAGCCAGCTGCAGGGCAGCCACGATTCGGTTCGGTTTCACTCGGCCCTCTTCTCAGTGCGCAAACGGGGGTGAGATCAGCTACCGGAGGTGATCTGCTCCCAGGCGTCGAGCCAATCCTGGTAGCTAGTCATCCCATCCGGCACATCCTCCTGCGGGATCATCGGCCCGAAGACGTTGGTCGTCGGGTCCATGACGGAGGACTCGTAGTCGTACACGTCCGCGGGCCCACCCGCCGTCGCCTCGATCGCCTGGGTGTTGACGACACCCGAGATGAGGTTCTCGGCGATCTGCACCTGAGCGTCCACGCCGATCATCTGGTCGATGTAGAGCGCCGCGCACTCCGCGTTCTGCGCGGTGGTCGGGATGGCGATCGCATCCCACCAGCCCGTGCGACCCTCATCGAAGTAGCCCCAGTCGAGCGTCACTCCGCGTTCCGCAGCCGCGGCGACCTGCGCCTGCCAGCCGTTGATCACGAGGTCGACGTCGCCAGAGACCATGCGGTCCGTGGCGTCCTGGTAGTTCGTGGCGAAGGCGGCGGCGTTCTGCACCAGCGTCTTCGCTGTGGCGGCCACCTCCTCGAGCTCCTCCGGCGTGAGGTTCGGCGAGTCGAATCCGAGCGCGTTGCCGATGAAGTAGAACGAGCGACCGGGCGAGTTGAACAGCACGAAGCGGTCCTTCCACTCCGGCTTGGTCAGGTCCAGGATCGACAGGCGGTCGTCCACGATCTCGGCCTTGTCCGGGCGGTAGACGAACGGTCCGTCACCCCAGGCGATCGGCGCACCGTAGATCACGCCATCGGCATCGCGGATGTTGGAGGACTCGGCCATGCCGGGCACCATATCGGCCCAGTTGCCGAGGCGCTCGGTGGGAAGCGCCTGGAAGATCCCGCCCTCGACCATGCGCTGTGCGTCGTCCTTGGTCATGGTCGCCAGATCGAACTGCTGACCGGACTTGATGGCGGCGATCAGCTGCGACATGTCCGCGGTGGACGTCGTCTGCAGCGTCATGTCGTGCTCGGCCCGCCAGTCGGCGAGCTCCTTGTCGCCCTGCTCGCCATCGAGCCCGATGAAGCTGAGCGTGACGCCGTCGCAGGCGGTGGGATCGATCGGGCCGGAGCCCGTCGGGGTCTCTCCGCCGCCGCCACCGCCGGTGCAGCCGGCGAGGACGGTGGTGAGGGTGAGTGCTGCGGCGATCGCGCCGCCGCGGATGACACGGTGAGACATTGACTCTCCTTGGGGTGAAGGGGACGATGCTACTCAGAGCCTAGGACCTAAGTACTAAGCTGTCAACGCGAGCACGGCGGCGGCTCATCCGACGGCCTCGACCGCACCGGAACGCAGGGAGCGCGATGCCGCCTCGATCACCGCGAGGCAGCCGTCGACCGTGTGCGCGGCCGCACGCGGTGATGCTCCGCCCCGTGCCGCCGTCGCGAAGTCGGCCAGCTGGGCACGGAAGCCCTCCGCGAGCACGGCGCTCTCGTCCGCGGAGTAGATGCTTCGTCCGTCGAGCGCGAGCGACCGATAGCCGGAGAACAGCAGCGTTCCCGCTCGGCCGACGACGAGCAGATCGTGCAGCGGCTCGCGACTGGAGAACGACTGGTTGAGCGCGATCCGGCCGCCGTTCGACAGGTCCCCGAGCAGGTTGATGCTGTCGAGGCCGTCGAATCCGGGGACTCCCGATCCCCCGCGGCACAGCACCCGGGTCACGCGCACCCCCAGCAGGTCCAGGACGAGATCGATCGAGTGCGAGCCCCAGTGGTGCAGGAGGAAGTCGTCGGTGTCCGACCACCAGGG
This sequence comes from Microbacteriaceae bacterium, assembly GCA_019638805.1. Taxonomy (GTDB): domain Bacteria; phylum Actinomycetota; class Actinomycetes; order Actinomycetales; family Microbacteriaceae; genus JBDSKH01. Next base: position 215,740 of record JAHBTA010000003.1, read on the forward strand.
CGCGGCGGCCGCGCGATGCTCGACCCGGCGCTCGACGATCTGCTCGACCTCGCCGATCGCGCCCGAGTCCAGCAGGGTCCTCGCCGCGCTCACCGTCGGGAGGAATCGCACGACCTGTCCGCTGACGAGCACCCGGCCGACGCCCTCCGCGCGTGCCACGAGAGAGCGCAGCTCCTGGCGCGAAGGGGCCACCGGCTTCTCGATCATGGCGTGCAGCCCGGCGTCCAGGGCCTCCGCGCCGATCCGGGTGTGGGTGGCGGTCGGGGTCGCGATGATCGCCGCGTCGGCCGGCGCCGAGGCGAGGGCGGCGGCGAGGTCGGGCGCGACGACGACCGGCCGGTCCCTCGCCAGCGCGGCCGCCGCGCCCAGATCGGGGTCGGCGACCGCCGCCAGCTCGACATCGGGCACCGCGTCGATCGCCCGGACATGGTCGGCCGCGATCCTCCCGGCGCCCACCAGGACGACCCGGAGCGGCCCGGAGCGGTCAGGCACGCAGCATCCCGTCCCGGCGCGGGAGGTACCCGGTCCGGGCGACCATCGCCCGTGCAGCCGTCTCGACGGCGGCGAGCGCCTCCGGTTCGTCGACGCCCGTGAGCCGACCGTCGCGCAGGACGACCCGCCCGTCGATCACCACCGAGCGCACCGTCCGGGAGCCCGCCGCGTAGACCAGATTCCGCACCGGGTCGAAGGCGGGAGCCGACTCGGGGCGATCCGCGGAGTGGATCACGAGATCGGCGCGCTTCCCCGGCTCCAGCGAGCCGATACGATCGCCGAGCCCGGCGGCGCGCGCGCCGCCGATGGTCGCGATCCGGAGGGCGTCGACGGCCCCGAGAGCCGCGCGATCCCCCTCGATGGTGCGGCTCAGCAGGATCGCGAGCTGAGCCTGCCTGAACAGATCGAAGACGTTCGACCAGTTGCTCGAGTCCGAGCCGAGGCCGACCGATCCGCCGGCCCGCCAGAACCGCGCGTGCCTGCTCGACAGCACGACCGAGTGACCCCAGATCATCGAGGCGGCGGGCGCCCAGGACAGCCCCGCCCCGGTGGTCAGCAGAGCATCCGTCTCACGATCCGAGAGCACGTTGGCATGGCTGAGCAGGAGCGACTCGTCCAGAACGCCGAGCGCCTCGAGCCCGAGCACCGGGTCGGTGCCGAACATCCGGGAGACCGCCTCGTGATCCGACTCCTCGTAGGCGTGGTGCATGTTGAGGATCGCCCCGTGCCTCACCGCGAGCTCATGACAGTGCCCGATGAGCTCCGGGCTCGCGGTTCCCAGCCCCCGCAGAGCGATATGACCGGTCACGAGCGCATCGGGGTCGGCATTGCGCCAGAGCTGACCGCCGGCCACCTGCAGAGCCTGGTCGAGGTCCTGCGGCTCGCGGGAGGCGCGCGCGGTGCTCACGGTCGATCCGGCGCGCATGTCCCAGATGAATCCATCCGGCTGATCCATCAGGAACGCGTCGGCCAGGACCGCACGGATACCCACCCCCGTGGCCGCCCGCGCGGCGGCATCGGGTGCGAAGACCGAACCGGCCTCGACGAAGCAGGTGGTGCCGTTGCGCACCATCTCGATCGCCGCCAGCTGGACCGCGAGGAACTCCTCCTCCTCGGTGACGGTGTCCAGATAGGCCCGGGTGAAGCCGGGGAAGACCTCGTCCTCGGGGACGTCGTCCGCGAAGATCCCGCGGTACAGGTGGTAGGCGGGATGCACGTGCGTCTCGACCAGCCCGGGGTGCACGGGCGCGCCCGCCGCGTCGATCTCATGGTCGGCGGCGAAGCGGCGCGAGAGCTCGGCGTCGTCCCCGATCGCGACGATGTCGCGACCGCGGATCGCCACCGCGCCGTCCGGGAGGACGCTGCCGCGGTCGTCCATCGTGATCAGGTAGCCATGGCGGATCAGCAGATCCGCCTCGAGACGCTCCTCGGCCGTCACGCGGCGTGTCCGTCCGGCACGGCCAGTCGTTCGACGAAGCGCTCGAGCTCCTCCGGCGTGTTGTAGATGTACGGGGATACCCGCAGCACGCCCTCCCGCCCCCAGACGTGGATGCCCTCGGAGGCGAGACGCGCCGCGACGGCATCGGCGTCGGGCGTCGGAATGGTCACGATCCCGACTCTACGGTCCGGTTCGACGGGGCCGTACGCGATGCCACGGGCGGCCAGCCCGGCGACGAGCACCTCGAGCAGTTCGGCCGTGCGCTCCGCCCGTGCCGCGAGCCCGAGGGTCTCGAGGAACCTCAGGCTCTCGAGCAGCACCGCGAGTCCGAGGTAGTTCGGCATCCCGTCCTCCAGGCGGCGAGCGTCCTCGTGCAGGCGATGCCGTCGCAGGCGCTCCGGGTCGAAGGCATCCGCCACGCCACGCCACCCGCGATAGGCCGGCACGCGGTCGGCCATGGTCCGCGGGTTGCGATGGATGACCGCCAGACCGTGAGGGCCGAGGAGCCACTTGTAGGTGCCGAAGACGAGGACGTCGATGTCGTCCAGCGGCAGGTCCACGAGGCCGGCGGACTGGATGGCATCGACGATCAGCACCGGGCGACGCGGCCCGAGAAGGCGGCGGAGCTCCCCGATGTCGACCCGCCTCCCGGTGATGAAGCTCACCGAGCTCACGACGACGACGACCGTGCGCTCGTCGACGCGCTCCGCGAGCTCGCGCTCGCCGGCGGTCGCGATCCCCATCGCCGGGACCAGTCGCAGCTCGGCCCCGGCTTCGCGCAGCCGCTGGCCGGTCACGATCGCCGTGGGGAATTCGCTGTCGAGCATCACCACGTTGCTCCCCTCCGGGATGTCGACGAGCCCGACCGCCGCATCGAGGGCGCGGCTAGTGGAAGAGACGAACGCGACATCGGCGGGATCGCCGCCGAGCAGGCGCGCGACCGCCTCGCGCGCCTGCGCCTCGATCGTCGCCAGCGCCGGTCGACCGAGCGCGCCGCGCTGCTTGGCCTCGGCGTATCGGGCGAAGGCGACGTCGGCGTCGCGGGGCCACAGGCCCTCGGCGGAGGTGTTCAGGTAGGCACCGGGACCGTCCCAGCTGAAGTGCCCGCGGATGTCCTTCCATGCGAGTTCCGACATGCTGCTACGGTATCAGAACTAAAGACTTAGGTCATTAGTAAGCGAAAGGACCTCTCCCATGCCCCTCGACCCCACCGCCCTCGCGGCGCAGCTCGGCACCGGGCTGCTGTCGTTCCCCGTCACCCACTTCGATGACGACCTGGCCTTCGATCGAGCCGGGTACGAGGAGCATCTCGCCTGGATGGCCGGCCATCCCGTCGCGGGCCTGTTCGCCGCGGGGGGCACGGGCGAGTACTTCTCCCTCGGCCACGCCGAGGTCGCCCAGGTGGTGCGCACCGCGATCGCCGCCACCTCGGGGCGGGTGCCGATCCTCGCTCCGGCCGGCGGCTCCACCGTCGATGCCGTCGCCCAGGCGCGCGACGCCGAAGCGGCCGGAGCCGACGGCATCCTGCTCTTCCCCCCGTACCTCACCGAATCGACCGATGAGGGACTGGTCGCCCGCGCCCGCGCCGTCTGCGCGGCCACCGGCCTCGGGGTCGTCTACTACAACCGAGGCAACGGCACCCTGGGGGCACCGGCCGTCGTCCGCCTGGCCGAGGAGTGCCCGACCCTCATCGGGTTCAAGGACGGAGTCGGCAGCGTCGAGCTGATCACCCGGATCGTGACGCGGCTCGGGTCGCGGCTGGTCTACATCGGCGGGCTCCCCACCGCGGAGACTTTCGCGCTGCCCTACCTGCAGCTCGGGGTCACCACCTACTCCTCCGCGATGTTCAACTTCGTGCCGGAGTTCGCGCTGCGCTTCTACGACAGCGTCCGCGCACTCGACACCGCCGCGGTCGCTCGACTGCTCGACGCCTTCGTGCTGCCCTATCTGGACATCCGCGACCGCCACCCGGCGACCGCCGTCTCGATCGTCAAGGGGGGTTTGCGCGCCATCGGCCGCCCGGCTGGGAGCGTGCGGCCGCCACTGATCGACCTGCCCGAGGGGGATGTCGCCGACCTCGGCCGCCTGATCGCGGGAATCGAGGAGCTCCGATGACGACGACCGCGGGTCTCATCGCCGACGGCGTGCTCATCGACGGCGAGGCGGCGATCGCGACGACCGTCGATCCGTCCACCGGGGCGACCGTCGGGGCGTTCCGCGGTGCGACCCGTTCCCAGCTCGATCGGATCGCGGGGCTGGCCGCCGACGCGGAGGACCGATTCCGACACACCGGCGCTGCCGTCCGGGCCGCCCTCCTCGAGGACATCGCGCTGCGGATGGAGGACGCCGGCGACGAGATCGTCGATCTGGCGGTGGCGGAGTCCGGCCTCTCACGAGCGCGCATGGTCTCGGAGCTCGGGCGGACCACCGGACAGCTGCGCATGTTCGCCGCCGCCCTGGAGGAGGGCGGCATCGGGCACCGCCGCGCCGACTCCACGGGTGGTCCGACCCCTGTGCCTCTGCTGCTGCGGACGCTCGCGGTCGGCCCGGTCGCGGTGTTCGCCGCCAGCAACTTCCCCCTCGCGTTCTCGACGGCCGGCGGCGACGTGGCGTCGGCGCTGGCCGCCGGCTGCCCGGTCATCGTGAAGGCGCACAGCGCGCACGTCGCGACGAGCGTCCGCGTGGCACGGGCGATCGCCGACGCGGTCCGCGCCTCCGGGCTCCCCGGCGGCGTGTTCGGGCATCTGATCGGCGATCGGGAGATCGGAACCGGGCTGGTGGCCCATCCGGCGATCCGGGCCGTCGGGTTCACCGGCTCGCGCGGCGGCGGGCAGGCACTCGCCCGGGTCGCGGCGGAGCGCCCGCATCCCATCCCCGTCTTCGCCGAGATGAGCTCGGTCAATCCGGTCTTCGTCCTGCCGGGCTCGGCGACCGAGGCGGTCGCCGATGGCTTCGTCGCGTCCCTGACGCTCGGCGGCGGGCAGTTCTGCACCAACCCCGGTCTGGTGTTCGTTCCCGCGGGGGCGGCGGGCGACGCCTTCGTGGCGCGATCGGCGAGGCTGGTCGAGGATGCCGCCGCGCAGACCATGCTGACCGGTGCGATCGCGAGGGCGTACTCGTCCTCGGTCGAGGATGCGTGCCGTCGGGGCGCGCAGCTGGTCGCGAGCGGGATCGCCGCCGAGCCGCGCAACGCGCCGGCCGCTCACCTCCTCGAGATCGACCTGGCGGCTTTCCAGGAGGACGCCCGCTGGATGGACGAGATGTTCGGGGCGGCGGGCCTCGTGGTCCGCTACCCTGGCGCCGCCCAGCTGGTCGCCGCCGCGGAAGCGCTCGACGGGCAGCTGACCGCGACGATCTGGCACGAGGGCGCCGATGACGAGGCGACGCTGCGCGCACTGCTGCCGGTTCTCGAGCGGAAGGCCGGGCGTCTGATCTCCAACGGCTGGCCGACCGGTGTCGCCGTGAGCCCGGCGATGGTGCACGGCGGCCCCTCGCCGGCGACGACGGATGCCCGATTCACGGCAGTGGGAACGCTGGCGGCCGACCGCTTCCTGCGTCCGGTCGCCTACCAGGGGTTCCCGGAGTCGCTGCTCGAGGGAGTGCTCGGTGCCGACACCAACTCCTGACCTAGTACCTAGGACTTACCTGCTAGGCTGGGCGAAACCGAACGCCGCAACCGGAGGGATCTAGATGCCGCTCGCCGAGGCCGTCGTGCGACATGACATGCACGCCCACATCTGGCGCGCTCCCCGGCACCCCGATCGCGTCCCGCCGGGAGTCGACGGGAGCGTCGAGGCGCTCCTGGCCGATATGACCGCCGCGAAGGTGTCCCGCGCCGCGATCATCACCCCGAGGTCGATGGGCTGGGACGACGGGGTCACCCTCGACGCGGCGCGCGCGCATCCCGACCGACTGGTCGCCGTGGTCCGCTGCGACCTCGAGTCCGGCGACGCCGCCGAGCGCCTGGGCGAGGCCATCGCCGCGGGCGCCCGCGGCGTGCGGATCGCGGCGGACGACGGCCCCCTCGACCGGCTGCTCGACGACGACACGGAGCGAGTCCGCGCCGTCCTGCGCCGGACCGGGATCCCCCTCGCCCTGCACGCATACCCCGCCGACCTCGACGCCGTCGACGGGATCCTCCGCGCGCTCCCCGGGCACCCGGTGCTCCTCGACCACCTCGGCCGGCCGTCCGTGGCGGACGGCGTCGACGAGCCCATCTTCCAGCGCGTGCTGCGGATGGCAGCGCACCCCGGTCTGCACCTCAAGACGCCCGATGTGCCGTTCTTCACCCCGGAGGGCGGCGCCTTCGAGGATCTCGTTCCCTTCCTCGCCGCCGCGCTCGAGGCCTTCGGCCCGGCGCGGATCGCCTGGGGCTCCGACTGGCCGCTCTGCGTCACGGCGCACGACTACTCGGCGGTGCTGGCGCCGATCGCCACCGCTCTGGAGCCGTACCGCCCGGACGAGCGCGAGTTGGTGTGGAGCGGCAACTTCGATCGGCTCTACGGATGAGCGGGCGCGCGGGCTGGCTCCGGGTCGGCGCGGCAGTCGTCGCCGGGGAGCTCCGGCATGACCAGGCGGTGCGCATCCAGGACGGACGGATCGCCGAGATCGCGGCGGGAGGCGCCGCGCCGGCCGATGCCCGCCACGCCCCGAACGCCACCCTGATCCCCGGATTCGTCGACGCCCACTGCCACCTCAGCTTCGGCTACGCCGAGGACCACGCGACCGTGCGCCGGATCGCCGAGGATGCCGACCTCGCCGGGCTTCGCGATCAGATCCGGCGCCACGCGGGCGAGTGCCTCGCCGGCGGGGTGACCGCCATCCGCGACTGCGGGGACCGCGACTTCGCCACCCTCGCCGTACGCGACGAGATCCGTCGCGGCGAGCTCGCCGGCCCGGTCATGCTCGCGGCCGGGCCGCCCGTGACCACCCCCGGCGGACACCTCAACTGGTGCGGCGGCGCCGTGGGCCCCGAGGACGACATCCAAGCCGCCGTCGACCGGCTCGGCGACGCCGGAACGGACCTGGTCAAGGTGCTCGCCAGCGGAGGCGGGATGACGGCGGAGTCCGACCCGCACCACCCGCAGTTCTCGCGCGAGCGACTCGAGCTTCTCGTCCGGCGGGCACGGGAGCGCGGCCTGCCGGTCGCCGCGCACGCGCACAGCACCGACGCGATCGCGCTCAGCGTCGCCGCCGGCGTCAGCACCGTCGAGCACTGCAGCTGGAAGGGGATCGACGGGTCGGCCGATGTCCGGCTCGACGTCGTCGACTCGATCGCCCGCCAGGGCATCGCGGTCGTGCTCACGATGGCCGGCATCCACCGCGTCATGCTGCCCGGCCGCGGGACGGATGCCGACCAGGTCCGCAGCGCTCTCGAGAGCTCGGCCACCGGACGGCTCGCCGATGACTTCGCGTGGGCGCGAACCCTCCGCGAACGCGGCTGCGAACTCGTCATCGCCAGCGACGCGGGCGTGCGCTTCACCCCGTTCATCGGCTTCATCGACTCGGTGCGCTGCGGGATCGAGGCGCTTCGGATCACGGCGGTCGAGGCGATCGGCATGGCGACCGCCGCCCCGGCGCGCGCGCTGGGCCTGGCCGACGTGGTCGGCGAGCTCGCCGAGGGCAGGCAGGCGGATGCCGTTCTCCTGGACGGGCTCCTGACCCCCGAGTCGTCCGAGCTGCCGGACATCGTGGCCGTCTGGGCGAAGGGGCTTCAGGTCGTCTAGCTGCGACGCGAGGCGTCCACGCTCGCGCGAACGCGGTCGAGGTGCGCCATCATGAGGCGCTGCGCGGCATCCCCGTCGTGGGAGGCGAGGGCGTCGAGGATCGCGCGGTGCTCGGTGTCGCTGGTGGAGTGCGACCCGCCCGTCGACTCGGTCGCCGCGAGGCCCTGCTCGCGCTCACGGGTCAGGGCGTCGAAGAGGGCGTCGACGATGGCGCTCACGAAGCTGTTGCCGGCCGCCCGCGCCACGCCCGAGTGGAACTCGACGTCGAGCTCCGAGCGCGAGACATCGTGATCGCCGTCGGCCCCCTCGATGCGGACCAGCAGGTCCTCGAGCTCGCCGAGCTTGCGATCGGAGATCCGGCTCGCGGCGAGCGCGGCGGAGGCGCCCTCGAGGATGCGGCGGAACTCCAGCAGGTCGCCCAGCCCGCCGTCGCGACTGTCCAGCAGGAGACGGAAGTACTGCCGGACGGCCACCGGCGGCAGGTTCGCGACCTCGCTGCGGCGGCCCTGTTGCGTGCGGATCACGCCGAGCTGACTCAGCATCCGGAGCGCATCGCGCACGACCCGCATGCTCGCCCCGTAGGTGCGGGCGATCTCCTGCTCGGACGGCAGCGGGTCGCCGTCGACGAGACCTTCGGTCCGGATGTGATCGACCAGTTGATCCGCGAGTTGCGTCCCGAGGTACGGCGCTCCGAAGTCCTTGGTGAGCATGCGTCCAGTCTAGGCCACGCCCCCCAACTAGTACCTAGGTCGGAAGTGCGTCCACGGCGAGCCGCGGGGCGAGCCACGCCGCCTGCCGGAGCCAGTGGTACTCCATACCGCCCTCGTGCCCGTTGTACGGGTAGACGGCCAGTTCGCGATCCGCGCCCCCGTACCGATTGAACGCGGCGTACACCGTCGCGGCGGGCACGACCTCGTCGCGGAGCCCGACCGAGAAGAGGGCGGGGGCCACGGCACGCGTCGCCAAGGTGGCGGCGTCGAGGTAGGACAGCGTCTCGAGCGCCTGCGCCGCGTTCGCGCGATGCACCGAGAGGTAGTGCACGAGGTCCAGCATCGGCTGCGCGGTCGCGTACCGGAGGCTGCCCGGGATGTCGCAGAGGAAGGGCACGTCGGGCATCACGGCCGCGACGCCGTCCCCGGCGAGCGCGGCGGCGGCGATCGCCGTGCCGCCGCCCTGGCTGATCCCCGTCACGGCGACCCGCGCGGCGTCGACGAACGGGAGCTCGCGCACCGCGTCGACGAGCAGAGCGGCGTCGGTGAAGAGCCGCCGATAGAAGTGCTCGCGCGGATCCCCCAGCCCGCGCGTCACGAATCCGGGCGCGGCCGGCCCCGAGCCGTGCGGGTCGGGGGTGTCCGCGCCATTGCCCAGCAGGCTCCCCTGACCGCGATTGTCCATGACGACGTGCACGTATCCGCAGACGGCCCAGTGCACCCGCTCCCCCGGAACCCCGCGCCCGAAGCTGTACCCGCGGTACTCGACGACGGCGGGTGCCGCCGTCGCGCCCCGCGGCGCCGCGACCCACGCCCGGATCGGCTCCCCGGCGAACCCGGTGAAGGTCAGGTCGAACAGATCGAGCTCGGTCACCGGAGTGTCGACCGACGCCAGCACCGCCGGGCGGGCCGCGGCGCGCGACATGGCCAGGGTGTCCGCCCAGAACCCGTCGAAGTCGGGAGGCACCGGGAGGTCGGGCCGATAACTCAGCAGCCCGTCCTCCGTGCCGACGCTCCGGCCCGTCACCCTCCGGCGCTCACCAGCTGGCGGTCGCCGACCTCGGTGCGGATCGCGCGGTTGACCGCCGAGACGACCGCCTTGAGGGATGCCGTGGAGATGTCGCCATCGATCCCCACGCCCCACAGGCGCTTGTCTCCGACCTGCAGCTCGACGTAGGCCGCCGCCAGGGCATCGCCGCCCTCGGAGAGCGTGTGCTCGACGTAGTCGTAGAGCTTGATGTCGTGCCCCTGGGCGCCCATGATCGCGAGGAACGCGGCGACCGGGCCGTTGCCGGTGCCCTGCGCCTCGTCGACCCCGTCGCTCACGCGCAACCGCACGTCGAGTTGCACCGACCCCGACATGTCGCTGGCCGTGCGCGTGGAGAGCAGTTCGTAGCGCCCCCACTTCTCGTCGGGCCGGTCCGCCGCGGCGGGCAGGTACTCGTCCTGGAAGATGTCCCAGATCTGCTCGCTGGTGACCTCGCCGCCCTCGGCATCGGTCTTGGCCTGCACGACGCTCGAAAACTCGATCTGGAGGCGACGCGGCAGGTCGAGGGCGTGGTCGGCCTTGAGCAGGTAGGCCACGCCGCCCTTGCCGGACTGCGAGTTGACCCGCACGACGGCCTCGTAGCCCCGGCCCAGATCCTTCGGGTCGACCGGCAGGTACGGGACCGCCCACTGCAGCTCGGAGACGGGACGTCCCTTCTCGGCGGCCGCGGCATCCATGGCCTCGAAGCCCTTCTTGATGGCGTCCTGGTGCGACCCGGAGAACGCGGTGTAGACCAGGTCGCCCGCCCATGGGGAGCGCTCGTGCACCTTGAGCTGGTTGCAGTACTCGGCGGTGCGGCGGATCTCGTCGAGGTCGCTGAAGTCGATCATCGGGTCGATGCCCTGGGTGAACAGGTTGATGCCGAGCGCCACCAGGTCGACGTTGCCCGTGCGCTCGCCGTTGCCGAAGAGGCACCCCTCGATGCGGTCGGCGCCGGCCTGGAAGCCCAGCTCGGCCGCGGCGATCGCGGTGCCGCGGTCGTTGTGCGGGTGCAGCGACAGGATGACGTTCTCGCGGTGGTTCAGGTGCCGCGACATCCACTCGATCGAGTCGGCGTAGACGTTGGGGGTGGCCATCTCGACCGTGGCGGGCAGGTTGATGATGACCTTGCGCTCCGGGGTCGGGACGAAGACCTCCATGACCTTGTTGCACACCTCGACCGCGAACTCGAGCTCCGTCCCGGTGTAGCTCTCGGGCGAGTACTCGTAGTAGACGGTCGTGCCCGGCACGGTCTCCTCGTACTGCGTGCACCACTTCGCGCCCTGCACCGCGATGTCGATGATGCCCTGCTTGTCGGTGCGGAACACCACGTCGCGCTGCAGGATGCTCGTCGAGTTGTACAGGTGCACGATGGCCTGCTTGGCGCCCTTGATCGACTCGTAGGTGCGGGCGATCAGCTCCTCCCGCGCCTGGGTCAGCACCTGGATCGTGACATCGTCGGGGATCACGTCCTCGTCGATGAGCTGACGCACGAAGTCGAAGTCGGTCTGGCTGGCCGAGGGGAAGCCGACCTCGATCTGCTTGTAGCCCATGCGCACGAGCAGATCGAACATGATGCGCTTGCGCTCCGGGCTCATCGGGTCGATGAGCGCCTGGTTGCCGTCCCGAAGGTCGACCGCGCACCACACGGGCGCCTCGCTGATGACCCGATCGGGCCAGGTGCGGTCGGGCAGGGCGACCTCGAACTGCTGCGCGTACGGCGTATAGCGATGGATGGGCATCCCGGAGGGACGCTGGGTGTTCTTCATGGGTCTTGGCTTCCTTCGTTGTTCAGTCTCGGAAACAGCCGACGACGAACTCCGCGACGAGGGAGGCCGTTGAACTAGACCCCGTCGCGGCGGCTAAGGAGGAGCGCACCGAAGAGCACGGCACAAGGGTAGCACCATGGCGCTGACGCACGAATCGCGGCGAACGTTGGGTGGTGCCGGCTCGGGGTCCCGCGCAGGCTGGAGTCATGACCAAGCGCCACCTTGCCCTCGCCGCTGCCCTCGGCGGCGCCCTCATGCTCGCCGGATGCGCGGGAGCCGCATCCGGCCCCGGATCGACCGGAGGCGACACGAGCGACCCCGCCGGCATCGGAGCGACCATCGCGGCCCCGGGCGAGGTGGTCGGTCAGGGCACCGTCCTGCAGACCGGGGATGCCGCGCCGCAGTTCTGCCTGGGACCGGTCGCCGAGTCCTACCCGCCGCAATGCTCGGGCCCCGAACTGATCGGCTGGGACTGGGATGCCGTGGAGGGCCACGAGACCGCCGGTGACACGACGTTCGGCGCCTACGCGATCTGGGGCGCATGGGACGGCGAGCGCCTCACCGTCACGAGCTCGATCATGCTGGCGCTCTACGACCCGATGCCCTTCGAGGATCCGCTGCTCGACGAGGCGAACGCGGGTGACGCCGACCCCGCCGAACTGGAGCGCATCCAGACCGAGATCGCCGAGTCGGCGCCCTTCGTCGTGCTGAGCTCGGCGGTCATGAACGGCTACCTGTTCGTCGACGTGCTCTACGACGACGGACGCCTGCAGGCGTGGGCCGACGCGCGCTACCTGCCCGACGTCGTGGCGATCCGGCCCGCGCTGCGCGACGTGGAGGCGTAGCGCGGGCTGCCCCGCACTCCTCGACGCCCGGCTACTCGACGGCCAGCGCCGTGACGGGCGACACCCGGGTGGCTCGCCGCGTCGGCGCCCAGCTCGCGATCGCGGTGAGCAGCGCGCCGCCGCCCACGACCACCGCCAGGATAACCCACGGAACGGCCGGGAACACCAGGCCGGGTGCACCGTTGAGCGAGCCCAGCATGGACTGCGCGCCGGCCCAGCCGTAGAAGCCGCCCAGCACCACGCCCAGGATCACGGCGGTCAGCGTCAGCTGAGCGCTCTCGGACAGGATCATCCGGCGCAGCTGCCCGACCGAGAACCCCAGCGCGCGAAGCAGACCGAGTTCGCGCGTGCGCTGCAGCACGCTGAGCGACAGGTTGTTGACCAGTCCGACCGCCGCGATGACGCCGCTGAACCCGATGAGGATGGAGAACACCGTGACGAGAGCGGTCACCAGCTGGTCGACCCCGCGGTACAGCTCCGGGTTCGCCTCGCCCGCGGCAAGCAGGATCTGCTGCCAGGTCGTCATCGCGACGCCGAAGGTCATGAGCAGAGTCACGCCGATCACGAGCCCGATGGTCGCCCGCGAACTGCGCTGCGGATGCCGCAGTGCGTTCTCGGCCGCCAGTCGCGCGGGCGCGGCGCGACCGAGCATCCGCCCGACCAGACGCAGAGCGGGCGGCATGACCCGGTCCGCGGCGAGCACGATGCCCGTGAAGGAGACGATACCGCCCACAAGTCCGATGAGAACCCCGAGCGGGCTGGCCAGTCCGACCAGGAGCCCGAGCGCGAGGAAGCCGAATCCGAGTACCACGAGCACGAGCGAGAGCGCGTTGCGCGCGGGCCGGGCGGCGACCTCCTCCCGGCTGAGCTCCTCCGACCCGCCGAGGGCCTGCAGGGGCGTGACGTCGAGCACGCGCTTCGACCCGATCCACGACGCCGCCCAGGTGGTCAGGACCACCCCGAGGACGGGCAGCACGAGCACCGGATCCCAGAACCCGTAGGCGGGGTCGGGAACCGCATCCATCGCGATCGCGGCGCGCGCCATGCCGACCGCAGCGCCCGTGCCCACCGCGGCGCCGATCGCGGCACCCGCGACGCCCACGAAGAGGCCCTCGACCGCGATCCCGCGCCGCTGCGCGCCCGCACTCGAGCCGAGCAGGCGCAGCAGGGCGATCGAGCGCGCACGTCCCGCGACGATGGTCGCGAAGGTGTTCGCCGTGATGATGGCGCTCACGTAGACCGCGATGACGATGAAGACGATCGCCACGATCGAGAGCATGATGCGCACCGTCCCGGAGGATCCGGTGACGTCGTCGCCGACGATGACCGCGGCCATGAAGCCGGTGAGCTGGAGCAGCCCGACCCCGAAAGCCGCGCTGAGCGCGGCGACCAGGACGCTCGGCACGTGCTCGCGCACGGGGGTGCGAACGGATGCGGGGGCCCGGCTCACGCCGCCACCTCCATCCCCAGCATGAAGGCTCCGATCTCGGCCGCATCCATGCGCGCGCGATCCTCGACCACCGTGCCGTCCGCCAGGAAGATCACCCGGTCCGCGTAGCTCGCCGCGATGGGATCATGCGTGACCATGGCGATGCTCTGCCCGTACTGCCGGCTGGCGCTGCGCAGCAGCTCCAGCACCTCGCGTCCGGTCCGGGAGTCGAGGTTGCCGGTCGGCTCGTCCGCGAAGACCAGCTCGGGCCGCGTGGCGAGCGCGCGGGCGATCGCGACGCGCTGCTGCTGACCGCCCGAGAGCTCGTGCGGCCGGTGGCGCAGGCGCCCGGACAGGCCCAGCGACGCCTCCAGCTCGTCGATCCAGGCGCGCTCGGCGGGGGTGGGGCGACGGGCGTCGAGCTCGAAGGGCAGCAGCAGGTTGCCCTCGACGTCGAGCGTGGGCACCAGGTTGAACGACTGGAACACGAAGCCCACGCGGCGGCGGCGCAGCACGGTCAGCTGCGCATCCGACATCCCCGAGATCTCCGCCTCCCCGAGCCACACCCGCCCGCTCGTCGGGGCGTCCAGCCCCGCCATGATGTGCATGAGCGTCGACTTGCCCGAACCCGACGGGCCCATGATGGCGGTGAACTCCCCCCGGCGGATGCCGATGCTCACCTCCCGCAGGGCGTCGACGCGCGTGCCCTCCCTGCCGTAGCTCTTGCTGAGGTCCTTGACCCGGGCGACCAGGCCCGGTTCGGTCGTGGTGGTCTGCATGCCCTCGACGCTACGGACGGGCGCCCCGGCCGGGATCGGGCTCGGGTCGCGACGCGGTCATCCCCCGGGATGATCCTCGAGCACCGAACGGCTCAGTCCACCAGCCGGTGCTCGAAGGCATACACCACGAGCTGCACACGGTCGCGCAGCCCGAGCTTGGCCAGGACGCGGCTGATGTGCGTCTTGACGGTCGCCTCGCTCAGGAACTCCCCCGCCGCGATCTCGGCGTTGGACATGCCGCGGGCGGCCAGCAGGAAGACCTCGCGCTCACGCGCCGTGAGGCTCCCGAACGCCTCAGGCTCCTCGCCCCCGACCGCGCGGGAGTCGAAATGCCGGAACAGCTCACGCGTCGCGCTGGGTGCCACCACGGCCGTTCCCGCGTGAACGGCGCGGATCGCGGCGAGTAGGAACTCCGGGTCCGAGTCCTTGAGCAGGAACCCGCTCGCGCCGCCGCGGATGGCGCGCGTGGCCGCCTCGTCGAGATCGAAAGTCGTGAGCACGATGACGCGCGGGGTCTGCGAGCCGCGGGCCACGGCATCCGCCACGATGCGCTCGGTCGCGACGATCCCGTCCATGACGGGCATGCGCAGGTCCATGAGGACGACATCGGGGCGCGTGCTCGCGACCAGGTCGACCCCCTCGCGGCCGTTGCCGGCCTCCCCCGCGAACTCGAGGTCGGGCTGGGAGTCGACGAGCATCCGGATGCCCGTGCGGAAGAGCGCCTGATCGTCGACCAGGGCGACGCGGATCGGGGCGCTCATGCGGTCGCCTCGACGGGCGCGGGATCCGCGGGGACGGTCGGGTGGGCGGGCAGCCAGGCGCGCACCACGAAGCTCCCGTCGACAGGCCCGGCCGTGAGCCGCCCTCCGGCCAGGAGCGCGCGCTCGGTCATGCCCGCGACTCCGTGCCCGGTGGATGTCGCCCCGGTCCTGATCGCGCCCGTCCGGCCCGTGGGCGCTCGCAGTGCGCTGGCGATCGTGAGGTCGAGACCATGCGGGGTCCAGTCGAAGCGGACCCTCACCGGCCGGGCGGTGTCGGCGTGCCGCAGCGCGTTGGTGAGCGACTCCTGCACGATGCGGTACACCGCGAGCTGCGGAGCCGTGCCGAGTGCGAGCGGCGAGCCCGACTGCTCGCGCTCGATGTCGAGCCCGGCGGTGCGCACCTGCTCGAACAGCCGGTCCAGGTCGACCAGGGTCGGCTGGGGGCCGTCGCCCTGCGCGTGGCGCAACTGGGCCAGCAGCAGTCGCACGTCGGCGAGTGCCTCGCGAGCGGTTGACGAGATGGTCACGAGCGCCTCCTCGGTGGCCTGCGGGTCCTTCTGGGCGATGTACCTGGCACCATCGGCCTGCGCGACGACGACCGCGAGCGAGTGGGCGACCACGTCATGCATATCGCGCGCGATGCGGGTGCGCTCCTGCTCGGCGGCGATCTCCTGCTCGGCGGCCAACGCGTCGCGGCGGTTGGCGCGGGCGCGGCGGATCGTGCTCCAGAGCAGCCCGGCCGTCCAGGACAGCAGGAACGCCACGAGCGCCGCGACGAACACGATGACGACTCCCCCGAACGCCCCCGGCACGCTCAGCAGCGCCGACAGGTCGCGACCGACCAGCTGCTCGACCAGCTCGGGCAGGACGACGGACAGCGTGATGACGGTCGCACCCACGAAGGTCGAGGCGAATCCCAGCCAGCGCACGACCCGCGTGCCGTAGGCCGCGGTCGCATAGAGGATGGCGAGGATCGCCAGGTTCGAGACCTGCGGAGGGACGTCGACGGCGACCTGGGCGAGCGAAACCGCCCACGCGATCGCGAGCGCCAGACCCGGGCTGAACCGGCGCGGGACGAGCGCGAGCCCCATGCCGACCGTCACGAGCATGCCGCCGAGGGAATCCCGCGTGATCCAGAGCCCGAACAGCACGAGCAGCAGGGGTACGGCGACGTCGACCGCATACTGCACGGGTGTCAGCCGTCGGAACATGTGCTCAACGCTAGGCGGCCACGCGGGCAGAGCCTACCCGGGCGGGCCGAAATCGTTCCCGGGACGTGACCGGATCATCCCTCCGACGGATGCTCTCGCGGCCCTATTCTCAGTGCATGAACCGCATCCTGCTGGTCGTACCGCTCATCGCCGCCGGTCTGGCCCTCGCCGGCTGCCAGCCCACCGCGCCCGCCGAGACCTCGGACTCGCCGGAGCCCACGCCCACCGAGACCGTCGTCACGCCCGAGGAGCCGCCCGCTCCCGTGTTCTCGCTGCCCGCGGACTGCGATCACATCGCCTCCACGGCGACGCTCAACACCGTGTTCGGAGGCGTCGACCAGCGCGACCCGGCGGATCTCACCCGGCCGGCCCCCGCATCCGCCACCAAGCTGCTGACCTGCTCATGGTTCGCGGGCGATGTGACGGGCGGCGACGTCATCTACTACCAGACGACCGCCGCGGCCGCGCAGTCCTACCTGAGCGTCGTCGAGGCGAACGGCTACTCGTGCCTCGCCGCCTTCGAGGGCACGCGCTGCGACAAGCAGACCACCAACTCCGAGTTCGGGACCACGAGCATCGAGACGGTCTTCACGCGCGACGACACCTGGATCTACATCGGAACCTCGAATGTGGACCCGGCGCCGCTGCTGCCCGACCTGGTCGCGACCGCCTGGAGCGCGTAGCGCTCAGAATCCGAGGCGACCCAGCTGTTTGGGGTCGCGCTGCCATTCTCGCGCGACCTTGACGTGCAGCGACAGGTACACCCTGCGGCCGACGAGTTCCTCGATCCCGGCTCGCGCGCGCGAGCCGACGTCCTGCAGGCGGCTGCCGCCGCGGCCGATCACGATGCCCTTCTGGCTGTCGCGCTCGACCCACAGGTTCGCGTAGATCTCCAGGAGCCCGTCCTCGCGCTCGACCGTGTCGTCGATCGTGACGGCGAGTGAATGCGGCAGTTCGTCGTCGACGCCCTCGAGCGCGGCCTCGCGGATCAGCTCGGCGATCCGCGACTCGACCGACTCGTCCGTCACCGCGTCCTCCGGGTAGAGGGGCGGGCCCTCGGGCAGCAGGCTCAGCAGTTCGCCCACCAGCACGTCGAGCTGGATGCGGTCGGCCGCCGACACCGGGACGATCGCCTCCCAGTCGCGCAGCTCGCTCACCGCCAGGAGGCGTTCGGCGACCACGGGCTTCGGGACGGCGTCGATCTTCGTGAGGATGGCCAGTTTGCGCGCCTTCGGGAAGTCCTCGAGCCGCCGCTCGATGAAGCGGTCCCCCGGCCCGAGCTTCTCGTCAGCGGGGAGGCAGAACCCGATGACGTCGACATCGCCCAGGGTCGCGGTGACGACGTCGTTGAGGCGCTGCCCGAGGAGCGTGCGCGGCCGGTGAACTCCGGGAGTGTCGACGATGACCAGCTGACCGCCCGGCGCGCTCACCACGCCGCGGATGGCACGGCGCGTGGTCTGCGGCTTGGACGAGGTGATCGCGACCTTCTCGCCGACGAGCGCGTTGGTCAGGGTGGACTTGCCCACGTTCGGGCGGCCCACGAAGGTCACGAAGCCCGAGCGGTACGGCTCCCGCGGCGAGGTGCTCACGATGCGGCGCGCTCCACGATCAGGGTGCGCAGGCGCCGCCCCCGGCGCTCGACGCGCTCCGCGCGGAGCACGAGCCCCTCCACCTCCACCCGATCCCCGGTGCGCGGCGGACGACCGATGGCCTTGATGAGCAGTCCGCCCGCCGAGTCCACGTCGTCGTCCTCGATCTCGATGCCGAAGATCTCGCCGAGCTCGTCCTTGGACAACCGGGCGCTCACCCGGAAGACGCCGCCGCCCAGCGCTGCGACCTCGGGGGCGCCCTGGTCGTACTCGTCGGAGATGTCGCCCACGAGTTCCTCGATGAGGTCCTCCAGGGTCACCAGGCCCGCGATGCCGCCGTACTCGTCCACCAGGACCGCCAGGTGGTTCGCGCGCGCCTGCATCTCACGCAGCAGTTCGTCGGCCTTCTTCGACTCCGGAACGAACTCGGCGTCGCGCATGAGCTCGACGACCGGGCGGGAGCCGGCCGTCGCGGGCTCCTCATGCAGCAGGCGGGCCAGGTCGCGCAGATACAGGATGCCGCGCACCTCGTCCGCATCCTTGCCGACCACGGGCATGCGCGAGACGCCGCTGCGCAGGAAGATGCCCATGGCATCCGCCACCGTCTCGTCGTCGTCGACCGTGATCATGTCGGTGCGCGGGATCATGACCTCGCGCGCGAGGGTGTCGCCCCACTCGAAGATCGAGTGGATGAGCTCGCGGTCGTCCTCCTCGAGGACCTCCTGCTCCGCGGCCTCGTCGACCATGCTCAGCAGTTGCTCCTCGCTCGAGAAGGTCTGCGTGCCCGGACGGCCCGGAGTGACCCGATCGCCCAGGGCCACGAGGCCCGCCGCGAGCGGACCCAGCAGCACCCGGGTGGCGTGCACCGGGAACGCGGCGATGCGCATGAGGCCCCGCGCGTGAGCGCGCCCGACCGAACGTGGACTCGACCCCACCAGCACGAACGAGACGCCCGTCATGATGAGCGCCGCGATCAGCAGGACCCACCACCACTGGTCGATGAGCAGCCCGAGCGCGAGCGTGACCAGCACGGCCGCCGTCGTCTCCGAGGTGACGCGCAGGAAGTTGACGGCGTTGACGTGCGAGGGCACGTCAGCCGCGATCGCCAGAAGCGACCGGCGCACGCGGCTGCCCTCGGCCAGTTCGGTCAGGTCGGCGCGGGACAGCACCGCCATGGCCGCGTCGGCCGCGGCCAGCAGACCGCCGAACGCGACCAGCAGCACGGCCACCGCGATGAAGACCCCGGTCACTGCGCCACCGTCCGGGTCACCGTCGTCGCTCGGCCAGGGTGAAGCCGACCAGGATGTCGCGCTGCACCTCGAACATCTCGCGCTCGTCGTCCGGTTCGGCGTGATCGAATCCGAGCAGGTGCAGGATGCCGTGCGCGGTCAGCAAGAGCAGCTCGTCCATCGCGCCGTGGCCCGCCTGCTCGGCCTGGGCCACCGCGACCTGGGGGCACAGCACGATGTCGCCGAGCAGACCGGGCGGGGTGATGTCCTCCTCGTTGCCCGGTCGCAACTCGTCCATGGGGAAGCTGAGGACATCCGTCGGACCCGGCTCGTCCATCCACTGCACGTGCAGCTGCTCCATGGCGGCCTCGTCCACGAGAAGGATCGCGAGGTCGGCATCCGCGTGCACGCGCAGGTGATCGAGGGCGTAGATCGCGAGCCGCTGAAGGGCGGCATCGTCGACCTGGACCCCGGACTCGTTGTTGAGCTCGATGCTCATGACCTGCCCTGCCGGCGTCGCGGCCGTTGCGGGCCGGGCGGGGTGCGGTCGGGGTGCTCGTGCTCGTAGGTGGCGGCGCCGGTGCGCCTGGCCTGCTGCTTCGCGTCGTAGGCGGTGTAGGCGTCCACGATGCGGCCGACGAGCGTGTGCCGCACGACGTCGTCGCTCGTGAGACGCGAGAAGTGGATGTCGTCGATCTTGTCGAGAACCTTCGTCACGAGCTGCAGCCCGCTCGCGGCGTTGGGGAGGTCGATCTGGGTGATGTCGCCCGTAACGACCATCTTGGTGCCGAACCCGAGCCGGGTGAGGAACATCTTCATCTGCTCGGGCGTGGTGTTCTGCGCCTCGTCGAGCACCACGAAAGCGTTGTTGAGCGTGCGGCCGCGCATGTACGCGAGCGGCGCCACCTCGACCGTTCCGGTCGCGAGCAGCTTAGGCACGAGCTCGGGATCCATCATCTCGTTGAGGGCGTCGTAGAGCGGCCGCAGGTAGGGGTCGATCTTGTCGGTCAGCGTGCCAGGCAGGAACCCGAGCCGCTCGCCCGCCTCGACCGCCGGGCGGGTCAGGATGATGCGATCCACTTCCTTGCGCTGCAGCGCCTGAACGGCCTTGGCCATGGCGAGGTAGGTCTTGCCGGTTCCGGCCGGACCGATGCCGAAGACGATCGTGTGGTGGTCGATCGCGTCGACGTACTCCTTCTGGCCCATCGTCTTGGGCCGGATGCTGCGCCCGCGGCTCGTGAGAATCGCCTGGCTCAGGACCTCGGCCGGGCTGCCCTCCCCTCGCTCGAGGATGCGTGCCGAACTCGTCACGTCGGAGGGACCGAGGTCGGCCCCGGTGCGCACGAGCTCGATGAGCTCGGCCACCAGTCGCTCGGCGGCGCGCACCTGATCAGCGGGCCCGTCGATGTTCACGACGTTGCCGCGCACGTGCACCGAGACCGCCGGGTACTGGTGCTCGATCGTGGTCAGCAGGCGATCCTGCGGGCCGAGCAGGCGCACCATCGCCACGCCGTCCACCTGGAGTTCGGCGTGCGCGGCACCGGCGTCCGCGCCCGAGGGCGCGCTGTCGTCAGAGCCGGCCAAGGGAGCCTTCCTCGAGGGTGCCGCCCGCCAGCACGTGGGCGTGCACGTGGAACACGGTCTGACCGGCGTCGGCGCCCGTGTTGAAGACCAGCCGGAACTGCCCGTTAGCGTGCTCCCCGGCGAGCCGGTTCGCGATCCCGACGATCTCGGCGAGCAGCTGCGGATCGGCGGCGGCGAGTTCGCCCGCGTTCGCGTACTCCGCGGTCTTGGGGATGACCAGCAGGTGCACGGGCGCCTGCGGGGCGATGTCCTTGATCGCGATGACCCGGTCGTTCTCGAAGACGATGTCGGCCGGGATCTCGCGCGCGATGATGCGCTCGAAGACGCTGGGCTCGGTCGTCATGTCTCTAGCTTAAGGCTCGTCTTCGGCGTTCCACAGATCGCGGTAGAACGCGATGCGTACGGCGTCCGGATCGACGCCGTACGCGTCCCAGAAGTAGTCCTCGCACGGCGGATCGAAGTTCCAGTGCAGGCTCATGCTCGCCACCGCGAGATCCGCCCAGCGATCCGCGACGCCGAGCGACCCGAGGTCGACGAAGCCGCCCGGGCTGCCGTACGCGCCGATCAGGAAGTTGGGCGCGCAGGCGTCGCCGTGGCAGACCACGAGCACGTCGATGTCCGGGACATCGCGCCCGGGCAGGCGCCGGGCGCCACCGCGGGACTCGACGGACCAGTCGAACGGGCAGGCGGGGACGGGAAGCGCGTCGTGCAGAAGCCGGAGCCCGCGGCCGATCGCGCGCACCGCATCCGCCGGGCGCTCGCGCCATCCCGCGCTGACAGCGCTCTCGGCGTCGAGGGCACGGGTGACCATCACCTGCCCCGCGTCGTCCCGGACGCGGTCGAGCACCTCCGGGACGGTCACGAACCGCCGCGCCCAGTCGAGGCGCCGGTGCTCCCCCTCGAGGTCGATGCCCGATCCGCGGGGGTTCCACTTGTAGAACCGGTCCGCCGACCGGAAGGTCAGGCCGCCGAGCTCGTTGCGCCAGACCGCGTCGACCGGGACGCCGCCGGCCACCGCCCGCACCAGCACGGGCACCTCGACCGGCCCGCGCGGGATCTCGGCGATCACCAGCGACCCAGTCGTGCGTTGAGCACGGCGAGCGCGGCCGGACCCGCCGTGGAGGTGCGCAGGATCTCGGACCCGAGCCGCACCGGCTGAGCGCCCGCCGCCGCGAGGCGCTCGAGTTCGGCCGGTGAGACGCCGCCCTCCGGCCCCACGACGAGCGTGATGCGCTCCTGCCCCGCCGGGTCGAACCCGGTGAGCGGGGCGGATGCCGTGGGCTCCAGCACGAGCACCGCACCCCCCAGCGCGGCCAATTGCGAAACCGTGGCGACGGGTTCCACGCGCGGCACCCAGGCGCGGACCGACTGCTTGCTCGCCTCCCGCACGATGCTCCGCCACCGCTCTTCGCCGCGCTGCGCCTTCACGCCCTCCCAACGGCTCACCGACCGTTCGGCCTGCCAGGGGATCACGCCCGCGACGCCGAGCTCGGTCGCCGCCTGCACCGCCAACTCGTCGCGGTCGCCCTTGGCGAGGGCCTGCGCCAGCCACAGCTCCGGGATCGCGGGCTCCTCGCGCCGCACCAGCTCCGGGTCGAGCTCGAGCGCGCCGTCCGCGACGGCGGCGACGGTCCCCTCGACGATCAGGCCGGCGCCGTCGCCCACCGCGAGGCGCTCGCCCACGCGCACGCGCGCGACCGAGATCGCATGCCGCGCCTCGTCACCGGTGATGCGCACCCGGCCGGCCGCGGCATCCGCCTCGCTCAGCGCGGGGTCCAGGTACAGCGAGGCCATCCCCCCACTCTCCCGGATCCCCCGCGCCGTTGAAAATTCAGGAAAGTCGACGGCTCGGATGCGGTGGCCGCGCTCCCACGGACGTTGCGCGGGGAAGTCTCCTGAGTTTCCGACGGGCGGAGGGCGGGGCGCCCACGAGAACGGGGGTCTGGGTCAGACGCCGAGGAAGCGGTCGCGCAGCTTCGCGAACAGACCCTGCTGGAACGTCGCGAACTCCGGGGGCACGGGCCGGCGGGTGGCGGCGAACTGCGTCATGAGCTCGGTCTCCTTCGAGTTGAGCCGCACCGGGGTGATGACCTGGATGCCGATCTTGAGGTCGCCGCGGCCGCCCCCGCGCAGACGCGTGACCCCGCGGTCCTTGACCGTGACGATGTCCGCGCTCTGGGTTCCCGGCTTGATCTCGATCGCGACATCGCCATCGAGGGCGGCGAGGGTCGCGACCGTGCCGAGCACGGCATCCGTCATCTGCACCTCGAGCGTCGCGAGCAGGTCGTCGCCGTTGCGGCTGAAGACCTTGTGGTGCTTGACCTTGACCTCGAGGTACAAATCGCCGTTCGAGCCCCCGGCCGGCCCCGCCTCGCCCTCACCGGGCAGGTGCAGCCGCATGCCGGTGTCGACGCCCGCGGGCACATCGACCTTGACCGTGCGCTTGGCGCGCACGCGACCCTGGCCCGCGCATGCCGGACACGGGTTGGGGACGACCGTGCCGTAGCCGCGGCAGGTGCCGCAGGGGCTCGAGGTCATGACGTTGCCCAAGAGTGAGCGCATCGCGCGCTGCACCTGCCCCGTGCCGTGACAGATGTCGCAGGTCACCGGCTGGGTGCCGGGAGCGCAGCACGACCCCTCACACGCCTCGCACAGCACGGCGGTGTCGACCTCGATCTCGCGCGTCGTGCCGAAGATCACCTCGTCGAGGTCGACCTCGATGCGCAGCAGGGCGTCCTGGCCGCGCTCGGTGCGCGACCGGGGGCCGGCCGTGCGACTCTGCGCCGCGCCGAAGAAGGTCTCGAAGATGTCGCCGAAGCCGAACGAGCCACCCCCGCCGCCGAAGCCCGCGTTCGGGCCCAGGTCGTAGCGCTCGCGCTGGTCGGGATCGCTCAGCACGTCGTACGCGTGCGTCACGGCCTTGAAGCGCTCGGCCGCCTCCGCGCTCGGGTTCACGTCGGGGTGCAGCTCGCGCGCGAGCCGGCGGTACGCCTTCTTGATCTCCTCGGGCGTCGCGGTGCGATCGATGCCGAGGACCTCGTAGTGGTCGGCCACGTGCGGGGTCTACTCCTCTGCCAGCAGGCGGGTCAGGTACCGGGCCACCGCGCGCACGGCCGCCATGTTGGTCGAATAGTCCATGCGGGTCGGCCCGAGAACTCCCAGCCGCGCGACGCTGCCGCCGGATGCCGTGTAACCCCCCGCGAGGACGCTCGTCTCGCCGAGACCGAACTCCTCGTTCTCGCGCCCGATGCGCACCTCGACCTCGTCGTCGCCGATCTCCATCTCGCTGAAGAGCTTGAGCAGGGTGACCTGCTCTTCGATGGCCTCCAGGACGGGGTAGATGCTGCCGGAGAAGTCGCCCTCGGTGCGGGCGAGATTCGCCGCACCGGCCATGACGAGGCGGTCCTGCCGATTCGCCGCCACCTGCTCGCCGAGGCTGCGCGCGACCTCGGCGGCCACCGCGCGGCGCTCGGGTGGCAGCTTCTCGGCCACGCCGCGCAGAGCCATGGCCGCATCGGCGAGCGCGAGACCGTCGAGTTCGGAGTTGAACGTGTCGCGAAGCAGCGCCAGCCCGGCGTCGTCCAGCCCGTGCGGACCGTCGATCAGGTGCTGGTCCACGCGCCCGGTGTCGGTGATGAGCACGGTCATGAGCCGGGTGGGCGCCAGGGCGACGACTTCGATGTGGCGCACGCGTGCGTTCCCGAAGGACGGGTACTGCGCGAGAGCGACCTGGTTCGTGAGGATCGACAGGTGCCGAACGGTGCGGATCAGGACGTCGTCGAGGTCGATCGCCTTGCCCAGGAACGTCTCGATCGCCTGGCGCTGGCCGGCCGAGAGCGGTCGCTGATCGGCGAGCTGATCGACGAAGACCCGGTAGCCCTTGTCGGTGGGCACGCGGCCCGACGAGGTGTGCGGGGCCGCGATCAGCTCCTCCTCCTCCAGCTGGGCCATGTCGTTGCGGATGGTGGCCGCCGAAACACCGAAGGAATGGCGCTCGACGATGGTCTTCGAGCCCACCGGCTCGCGCGAGGCGACGTAGTCCTGCACGATGACGCGCAGCACGGCGAGGCTGCGTTCCGACACCATCCGCCACACCGCCTTCCGCAGATCGAGCCTGGCCGAAGTGCTGGCACTCGGCGCTCGGGACTGCCAAGTCTAGCGCGACACGCTGTTACCGGACCGTTGCACGCGGCGCGGGCCGACGCTAACTTGTGGATGTGCTTGCGCTCCCCCTTCGGGGTACGCGGAGCGCCGTCCGGGTTCCCGGATTCGAGAACCATCCGACACCGAAAGGTACGACACACCATGACCGAACCCGCTCAGCAGCCGGCCGCTCCGCAGCCGGCCGCACCGCTCACCGAGGCCGAGGACAAGCAGTGGGCCTCGTTCGCGCACCTCGGCGGCATCCTCGGCTTCATCCCGGCTCTGATCATCTGGCTCGTGTTCAAGGACCGCGGCGCCAAGACCAACGTCGAGGGCAAGGAGGCCCTCAACTTCCAGATCACCGTCGCCATCGCTCAGGTCGCCGCGTTCATCATCAACGCCATCCTGACCGCGGTGACCCTCGGGTTCTGGGGCCTCATCTCCTGGGTGCTCCCGCTGGGCATCTGGGTCCTCTCGCTGGTCTGGTCGATCATGGGCTTCCAGAAGGTCAACGCCGGCGGAAGCTACCGCTACCCGATCAACATCCGCTTCATCAAGTAGCGGAACGAACGAGAGAGCGCCGGGCCCTGTGCCCGGCGCTTTCCGTTTCACGGGTGCGTGTTCACGGGTGCGTGTTTAATGGCCGCATGAGCGATCAGCCCGCAGGACCCGGCCCGTACCCGACACCCATGGCCGTGCCGCTCCGTCCGGACGAGGAGCGCAACATCGCGATGCTGTCGCACCTGATCTCACTCGTCGCGATCGTGCTCAGCGCATCCTGGGTCTCGGCGCTGATCTTCTATCTGATCTACAAGGATCGCGGTCCGTTCGTTCGCGCCCACACCGCGACCGAGTTGAACTTCCAGATCACGATGATCATCGCGGCGATCGCGGGCGCGATTCTGTCCATCGTGTTCATCGGCTTCATCGTCCTCATCGCCGTTCCGATCGTCATGATCGTGCTGGGCATCATCGCCACGATCAAGGCCAACAACGGGGAGTGGTACACCTACCCGATCGCCATTCGCTTCGTGCGCTGAGCGGCGCCGGGTCACTCCGGGAGCAGCCGACGCACGACGGCGTCGGCCAGCAGCCGCCCGCGAAGGGTCAGCACCACCCGCCCCGCGATGGCGGCCGCCCCCTCGACCAGGCCATCGGCGATGAGCCCGGCAATGGCGAGACGGCCCGCGTCATCGAGCACGCCCGTCGGCAGCCCCTCCACCAGGCGCACCCGCAGCAGCACGTCCTCGACCCGTCGCGTATCCGGGTCCAGCGTCTCGCGGCCCACCGCGGGCGACTCACCGCGGGCGAGGCGCTCCGCATACGCGGCGGGATGCTTCGCGTTCCACCAGCGCACGCCCCCGACGTGACTGTGCGCGCCCGGGCCGATGCCCCACCAGTCCTGTCCGGTCCAGTACGTCAGGTTGTGCCGCGAGCGATGCGCAGGCTCGCGAGCCCAGTTGCTGACCTCGTACCAGGAGAAGCCCGCGGAGGCGAGAACCGCATCCGCCTGCTCGTACAGGTCGGCGGCGAGATCGTCGTCGGGGGTGGGCACCTCGCCACGGGCGATCTGGCGTGCGAGCTTCGTGCCGGGCTCGACGATCAGGGCGTAGGCGCTCAGGTGATCGGGCTGCTGCTCCAGCGCCAGGTCCAGGCTGCGCTGCCAGTCGGCCGCGGTCTCGCCCGGGGTGCCGTAGATGAGGTCGAGGCTGACCTGCAGCCCGGCCGCGCGCGCCCACCGCACGACCAGCGGAATGCGCTCGGGGTCGTGCGTGCGCTCGAGTGTCGCGAGCACGCGCGGCACGGCCGACTGCATCCCGAAGCTCACCCGGGTGAATCCCGCGTCGGCCAGAGCCGCGAGCGAGGCCTCGTCGACCGAGTCGGGGTTGGCCTCGGTCGTGACCTCCGCACCGGGCTCGATGCCCCAGGTGCCACGGACCCCCGACAGCATCTCGGCCAGGTCCGCCGCGGGGAGGATCGTCGGCGTGCCGCCCCCGAAGAAGACCGTGGACGCCGGGCGCGCAGGTGCGCCGGTGCGCTCGAGCACGCGCGCCGCGAAGCCCACCTCGGCGAGCGCCTGACCCGCATAGTCGGACTGGCGGACGCCCCGGATCTCCTCGGCCGTGTAGGTGTTGAAGTCGCAGTACCCGCAGCGCACCCGGCAGAACGGGACGTGCAGGTAGACGCCGAATGCGCGATCCGCCCAGCCGTCGACCGCGCTCGCCGGGAGCAGTCCGTCGGTCGGTGCGGGATCGGCGATCGGCAGCGCGGAGGGCACTACGAGGTCACGTAACCCGGCATCGCGGCGAATATCTGATTCATGAGCACGACGGTCCACACCAGCGACGCCACGATGACGATGGCGTATGCCACGATCGCGACGACGGTCGGCAGGAACCCGCCTCCGGTGCGCCGCTTCACGACCACACCGCGACCGATCGGGTACACGATGCCGGCACCCGCGAGCACGAAGAACCCGAACGCCCAGTGGAAGGGCGTAGGAACCCCGCGGGCTTTGAGGGCGCGCCAGTCGAGGTAGCCGAAGACGATGGTGGCGATCGTCACTCCCCAGCCGAGGACCGTCGCGATCAGGTAGCCGGGGGTGAACAGGGACGCCATGGCGGTGGGTGAGCCGGGGTTGGCCAGCGAACTCTCTACGTACCCGCTCACGTCGATCAGGAAGATCGCGGGGATGCTCAGAAGGGGCAGCAGCGCGACGAGCCAGATCCAGACCGTGCCGGTCTTCGTGCCGTCGGGAGCCTTCGCCGCCTGCACGGGCTGATAGGCGGATGCCGTGGAGACCGCCGTGTGCTCCGTCCAGCGGGTGCCGTCCCACCAGCGCTGACCGCCGGGGGCGTTGGCGTCGGGATACCATCCGGGTGCGGCCTGGCCGCTCTGCTCGCTCACGCGGTCAGTCTAGGCCGCGGGCCCCGTGGAGTCCTCGTCATCGATCGGTCCCGCGAGCGAACGCTCGTACCGGCTCTGGTACACCTCCTGCAGGAAACGCAGAACCGGATACCCCACCCAGTAGATCCACGCCGACGGCCGGGAGAACGACCGCTGGATCAGCCACACCGAGTCGTCGTCCCGGTACTCCACCGCGAAGGCCGCCTCGCCGGACTCCGGGTGCCCCGGGAGCGTGCCGTACGCGAAGCCCTTGCGCAGCGGCTCGTCGATCACGTACACCACGCGCGCGGGGAGCCGGAGCGGGAACCAGGGGAACCCCAGGAGCACGGTGTCCCCTGGACCGAGGAGCGCGCCGCCGTCGGGTGCGTAGGCGACCTCCCCCTGGCTGCCGTCGGGCGGAATGGGCGTGCCGTCCGGCTGGAACGCGATCGGGCGGTAGGGGGCGTCCGTCGCCTCTGCGGGGGCCTCGAGCGGCGTCACCCGGATGCCGGCGCGCCGCTGCACGCACCAGGTCATGACCTCGAGGGCGGCGTGCTCCCAGCGCGCGCGGCCGTGGCCGATGCGCGCGCGGCGCTCCGTCGGACGGTAGCCCCGCGGGGGGAAGCTCATCAGGTCGGGTGCCTGCGTGGCGCCCACCGCGCCATAGGTGACGGGCTGCTGCCAGAGCGCCGCCGCATCCACTATTTCTTGTCCTTCTTGGACTCGACGTCGCCCGAGAGCGCGGCGATGAAAGCCTCCTGGGGGACCTCGACGCGCCCGACCATCTTCATGCGCTTCTTGCCCTCCTTCTGCTTCTCGAGCAGCTTGCGCTTGCGGGTGATGTCGCCGCCGTAGCACTTCGCGAGGACATCCTTGCGCATGGCGCGGATGTTCTCGCGGGCGATGATCCGCGCTCCGATCGCGGCCTGGATGGGAACCTCGAACTGCTGGCGGGGGATCAGCTTGCGGAGCCGCTCGGTCATCATCGTGCCGTACGCATAGGCCTTGTCGCGGTGCACGATCGCGCTGAACGCGTCGACCGTCTCGCCCTGCAACAGGATGTCGACCTTCACCAGGTCGGCCTCCTGCGTTCCGGCGGGCTCGTAGTCCAGGCTCGCGTAGCCCTGCGTGCGGGACTTCAGCTGATCGAAGAAGTCGAACACGATCTCGCCCAGAGGCATCGTGTAGTGCAGCTCGACGCGGTCCTCGCCGAGGTAGTCCATGCCGTTCATGGTGCCGCGGCGGGACTGGCACAGCTCCATGATCGTGCCCACGTAGTCCTTGGGGGCGAGGATCGACGCCTTCACGGTGGGCTCCTCCACCGCGGCGATCTTGGTGCCGGTCGGGAACTCGCTCGGGTTGGTCACGGTGTGCCGCTTGCGGTCCTCGGTCGTGACCTCGTAGATCACACTGGGCGCGGTCGTGATGAGGTCGAGGTCGAACTCGCGCTGGAGGCGCTCGGTCACGATCTCCAGGTGCAGCAGGCCCAGGAATCCGCAGCGGAAGCCGAACCCGAGCGCGACCGAGGTCTCCGGTTCGTAGTTGAGGGCGGCATCCGAGAGCTTGAGCTTGTCCAGCGCGTCGCGCAGGTCCGGGTAGTCGCTGCCGTCGATCGGGTAGATGCCCGAGAACACCATGGGCAGCGGTTCGGTGTAGCCGGGCAGCGCGTCGGCGGCCGGCTTCGTCGCCGTGGTCACGGTGTCGCCCACCTTGGACTGGCGGACGTCCTTGACGCCCGTGATCAGGTAGCCGACCTCGCCCACGCCGAGCCCCTGCGACGGGGTCGGCTCGGGACTCGAAACCCCGATCTCGAGGATGTCGTGGGTCGCCTTCGTGGACATCATCTGGATGCGCTCCCGCGGCTGCAATCTGCCGTCGACCATGCGCACGTAGGTGACCACGCCGCGGTAGGAGTCGTACACGGAGTCGAAGATCATCGCGCGGGCGGGCGCGCCGGCGTCGCCGACCGGCGCAGGGATGCGTTCGACCACGCGGTCCAGCAGGGCCTCGACGCCCTCGCCGGTCTTGCCGGACACGCGCAGCACGTCGTCGGGCGAGCCGCCGATGAGCTGCGCGAGCTCGCGGCTGTACTTCTCGGGGTCGGCCGCGGGCAGGTCGATCTTGTTGAGCACCGGGATGATCTCGAGGTCGTTGTCGAGGGCCAGGTACAGATTGGCGAGGGTCTGCGCCTCGATGCCCTGGGCGGCATCCACGAGCAGGATCGCGCCCTCGCAGGCGGCGAGCGAGCGCGAGACCTCGTAGGTGAAGTCGACGTGGCCGGGGGTGTCGATCATGTTGAGGGCATACGTGCCGTCGGCGGTCGCCCACGGCATGCGCACGGCCTGCGATTTGATCGTGATGCCGCGCTCGCGCTCGATGTCCATGCGGTCGAGGTACTGCGCGCGCATGTCGCGGTCGGACACGACGCCGGTGATCTGCAGCATGCGGTCGGCCAGGGTCGACTTGCCGTGGTCGATGTGGGCGATGATGCAGAAATTGCGGATGCGCGACGGGTCGGTGGCAGCCGGGGCGAGGGGCTGCGAGGCGCGCGGAGACATGTCGTGCCATTCTCCCATGCGCGTGCGCGGGATTCCGACGCGAGAGGGCCCTCGAACCCGCTACGCGGACGAGGGCCCTCCCCGGTCGGAGTCGTGCGCGATCAGCGGTTCCAGACGTCCCAGAGGCCGATGTTCGCGAAGTCCCAGGGCGTGACAACCCCCCAGAACGCGAGCGGGGCGAACAGCGTGAGGCCGATGATCCCCAGCAGGATGCCGCCGAAGACTCCGACGAAGCCGAGCACGAGACCCCAGTTCGCCATGAGCCGGGCGGCGGGTTCCTTGCTGCGGGCGACGAAGCCGATGACCACGGCGACGACCGAGAGGAGCCACTGGCCGAGGACGATCCCGGTGATGCCCAGGACGAGCGCCGTGATGCTGAACCCGTTGGTGGTCGCGGCCGGCGCGGGCGCCGCGATCGCGGGAGTGTCGGTGGGGTTGGAGGTCGTGGTTGCCATGACTCCAGGCTAGGAATCCCGGGCCGGCCCGCCCATGGGGTTACCCCCCGGATCTCGCGGGGGCGGGCTCCGGCCGGAGGATGTCGCGCAGGGCGCCCTCGAGGTCGGGGAACGCGAACTCGAACCCCGCGTCGAGCAGGCGCTTCGGCAGCACCCACCGGCTCTTGAGGATGAGCTCGGTCTCGGTGCGCATCGCCAGCGCGCCCAGCTCGAGTGCGAAACGGGGCAGCGGGATGCCGACGGGCACCCCGAGGACGCGCCGGATCGTGGCCATCACCTCGCGATTCGTCGAGGGGTTGGGGCTCGCGATGTTGACCGGGCCGTCGAGGTCGCTCGTCTCGAGGAACCTCATGGCCCGGTAGACGTCGTCCAGGTGCACCCAGCTGAAGCGCTGCCGGCCGCCGTGCAGTCCGGCGCCGCGGTTGCTCGGGCCTCCGAGTTGCGGTCCGCCCAGCCCGAATCGCGCGAGCATCGCGAGCGGGGTGAGCGCCGATCCGCGCCCGAGGGTGATCGCGGTGCGCATCGCGACCTGACGCACGCCCTCACGCGCCGCGTCGAAGAACATGCGCTCCCAGCTCGTCGCCACCTCGACCGAGAAGCCGTGCCCGAGTTCGCCGTCGGCCTCGGTCTGCGGCCCGTCGTCGGCGTGCCGGTAGATCGTGGCGGTGCTCGCGTTGAGCCACACGGGCGGCGGAGCGTCCACCTGGGCCACCGCGCGACCCAGTTCGGCGGTGGTCTCGAGGCGCGAGCGGAAGATCTCGGCCTTGTTGCGGTCGTTGTAGCGGCAGTCGACGCTCTTGCCGGCCAGGTTGACCAGCACGTCGGCGCCGTCGACCAGTCGCGCGATCGCGGCCGCATCACCCCAGACCGCGTCGGCGTCGCGTCGGCCAACGGTCTGGACGGTGTCGCCCTCGGCGCGGTACAGCTCGGCGAACCTGGTGCCCATGAAGCCGTGCGCCCCGGCGATCACGATGCAACGGGGAGCCATACCGCCAGGCTATCCCGGCTCTCGCTGTCCCGGCTCTCGGCGGCCCGCGTCCCGGTGACTCGCCGCCGCCTGGGCCGCTCTGGTATCGTTGACCCTCGGTTTGCGTGTGGTTCCCTCCACGCGATTCGCGTCGGCGTCCCTCTACCGCCTGCGCAGACATCCACTCGATCAACACAGAAGGCACACGCATGGCGAACATCAAGTCGCAGATCAAGCGCATCGGCACCAACAAGAAGGCGCAGGAGCGCAACAAGGCCGTCAAGAGCGAGCTCAAGACCGCCATCCGCACCACGCGCGAGGCGATCGCGGCCGGCGACAAGAAGAAGGCCGCCGCGGCCCTCCAGCTGGCCACCAAGAAGCTCGACAAGGCCACCAGCAAGGGCGTCATCCACGCCAACCAGGCCGCGAACCGCAAGAGCGCGATCGCGAAGCAGGTCGCCGCGCTCTGAGGCGAGGCACCCAGAGGCGCGTGCTCAGCCGCGACGGCGCAGTGCCCTTTGTGCTCAGCCGCGACGGCGCAGCACCTTCTGGGCTCAGCCGCGACGACTGAGCTGCTCGACGAGCCGCTCGAGGGCGTAGACCGGGTCACGGCCACCGCCCTTGACCTGGGCGTCGGTCTCCGCCAGAGCCTCGATCGCGCGCCCGAGCCCCTCGTCGGTCCAGCCCCGGAGATCGCGGGCCGCGCGCTCCACCTGCCACGGAGCCAGCCCGAAGCGCTTGGCCAGCTCGGCCGCGCTGCCCCGTGCGCCCGCGACCTTGGCCATGGTGCGGACCTTGCTCGCAATCGCGGCGATCATCGGCACCGGGTCGGCGCCCGACGCCAGGGCGTGCCGGAGCAGACCCAGCGCCTCGCCATGCCGGCCGGCGATCGCGGCATCCGCGACCGCGAACGCACTGGTCTCGACCCGGCCGCCGTAGTAGGTCGCGACGATCTGCTCGGTGATCTCCTCCGCCGAGTCGGCCAGCAGCTGACGGCAGGCCGCGGCCAGCTCGGCCAGGTCCTCCGAGAACGCGTTCACGAGAGCGCGCTGCGCGCCCGGCGCGATCCGGCGCCTCGCCGCAGCGAACTCGGTGCGCACGAAGTCGAGCTTGTCGGAGTCGCGCTTGAGCTCGGCGCACACCACCTCGATGCCGCCGCCGGAGCCTGCGCGCACGGCGTCGAGCAGCTTCTTGCCGCGCACACCACCCGCGTGCCGCAGGACGAGGCAGGTGTCGTCGGCCACCGCATCCAGGTAGGCCAGCGCATCGTCGAGGAAGGCGTCACTGCTGCGCTCGACGCCGTCGACCCGGATGAAACGGGGCTCGCCGAACAGGCTCGGGCTGGCCAGCGTGAGCAGTTCGCCCGGCGCGTACCCCGCGGCGTCGAGCTCGGAGACCTCGAGGGTCGGATCCTCCGCGCGCAGGGTGTCGCGCAGCAGGCGGATCGCCCGGTCGGCCAGCACCTGCTCGCCGCCCGAGACCAGGACGACGGGGGCGGGGCGGATGGCGTCCCAGCTCAGCTGCGGGATCGCCGCCTTCGCGGGTGCGCGCTTCGCCGGTGCCGCCATGAGTCTCCCTTCCCGCCCCAGCCTAGGGCGCGCCCCGGACGCCCGGCGCCGACGTCCGGCGCCTCGCCAGGCGCCCCTCCCGGGAACACTCAACCCCGCTCGGTCCACACCCGTACCCGACCGGGCTCATCCCCCGGCGCCACGAGCACGAGTCCGTCGAGATCGCTGCGCTCGGGTGTCGTGCCCGCGGCAGCGAGAATGCCCAGCAGCGCGTCGCTCGGATGCCCGTAGTCGTTGTCCGCGCCCACTCCGATCAGGCCGACCACGGCATCCAGCTCGTCGTAGAGCCCGGCATCCTGATCGGCGGACCCGTGGTGCGCAACCTTGACCACGTCGACGCGCGGGACACCCCCCGACTGGCGCAGCGCACCCAGGAGCCGGCGCTGCGACTCCTCCCCCAAGTCGCCCAGGAAGATCCCGCTGAGACACCGGCACGCCGTGGTCGGCTGCACGAGCAGGGCCACGCTGGCCGGGTTGCCCGGCTCGACCCCCGACGGCGGCGGCCAGAGCACCCTCCAGGACAGCTCACCCAGCGTGCCGCTCTCCCCGGTGCTGACGTGGTCCACGCGAGCCCCGCCACGGGCGAGCGCGTCGGCGATGGCTGTGTCTCCAGAATCGGAGACCGGGCCGACCATCGTGCGATCCACCCTTCCGAGAACCGCCTCGACGCCTCCCACGTGATCCAGGTCGTAGTGGGTCAGGACGAGCAGCTGGATGCGGCCCACCCCGAGCTCGTCGAGGCACGCGCCCAGCGGGGCCGGGTCCGGACCCGTGTCGATGAGCGCGACCTGCCCCGCACTGCGGATGACGACGGCGTCGCCCTGGCCCACATCGCACAGCGCGATCTGCCAGTCGCCGGGCCGCCCCGCGAGCGTCGCGACCCGGCCGCCAGCGAGCACCGCGAGATAGATCGCGAGCGAGAGAACCATCGCCCGCATCAGCCCGGCGCGCAGCCGTTCCGACCCCGCGCCGAGGATGAGCGCCGCTGCGACCACGGTCACGACCCCCATGAGCACCACCCCCGGAGGACCCGTCGGCCACGGACTGCGCGCTCCCGGAAGACCCGCGAAGAAGGATGCGACGCCCGCGATCCAGCTCGCCGGCAGCCAGGCGATCCACGCGACCGGCGCCGCGAGCGGAGGCAGGAGCGCGGTCAGCAGGCACGCCGCCAGACCCGCCACGGTCGCCAGCGGAGAGGCGGGTTCGGCCAGCAGGTTCGCGGGTACGCCGTAGAGCGGGAGCGCGGGATCCAGCATGAGCAGCACCGGCTGACACGCCAATTGCGCCGCCGTGGGCACCGCGATCACGAGCGCCAGCCACCGCGGAAGTCGGCGCCCGAGGCGCTCCGCGAGCGGTCGGGCGAGCACGATCAACCCGGCCGTGGCGAGCACGCTCAACGCGAAGCCGTAGCTGCGCGCGAGCCACGGGTCGGCCGCCAGCAGACCGATCACCGCCAGGCAGAGCACCGGGATGCCGCTGCGCGCCCGCGAGGACGCCAGCGCGATGAGCCCGACAGCGGCCATGACGGCCGCCCTCTGCACGCTCGGCTCCGGGGTCACGAGCACCACGAACCCGCCGAGCGCCGCGAGAGCGAGCACGATGCGGCCCGTGCGACCAACGCCCAAGGCGCCCGCCAGCACGAACGCGATCCCGACCACGACCACGCAGTTGGAGCCCGACACCGCCGTCAGATGGCTGAGCGACGCCGCCTTCATGTCCGAATCCAGTGCGGCCGGGACCGCCGAGGTGTCGCCGATCGCGAGTCCGGGCAGCAGCCGCCCTCCCGGACCGGGGAGGGCGCTCGCGAGCCGGGCGAACCGGTCTCGCATCTCCTGCGCGCCGCCGAGCGGCCCCGAGACTTCCGCGAGCAGGCGCACCCGGTCGCGGGCGTACATCAGGAACGCGCTCTGGTCTCCGGCCTCCGCCCGCCGGAGAGCACCCGTCGCCGCGATCCGGTCGCCGATGCCCGCCGACCGCAGGACCTCATCGCCGGGAGCCCCGAACAGCAGGATGGGCGCCCCACCCGCCGAGACCCGCACCCGCTCCCCGGCGGGCCGGCCCACGATCTCGAGGACGAGGTTCACCGATCGCCCCGACTCGGCAGCCGAAAGCAGCTCTGACGATTCGCGCCGCTGCTGCCCCGCCGCGGCCGCCGAGAGCACGAGCGCCGCGACCACCGCGGTCACCGCCGCGGCGCCGAGCGCCCCGGCGCGGGCCCGGCCGCTGTGGCCGAGGATGACGGCGACCACGACACCGAGGGCCACCACCCACCCGGCCGCGGCCGCGAGCGCGAGGCCCTCGCGGCATCCCACCGCAACACCGGCCGCGAGCCACGCGACGCACGCCGGGCCGGCCAGCCGGAGGTCGCGCCGCATCAGACGGTGACCAGGTCGCGCAGCTGATCCAGGGTCGCCGCGCCGATGCCGGCGACGTCGAGCAGGTCCTCCACGCTCGCGAATCGGCCGTTCCGCTCCCGCCAGTCGAGGATGCGCTGCGCCATGGCCGGGCCGATGCGCGGCAGGGTCTCGAGCGCCGCGGCGTCGGCGGTGTTGAGGTTGACCCGCCCGTCGCTCGTCGTCGCGGAGGGCGCCGTCGCCTCGCCCACCGCGGGGATGACGAGCTGCTCGCCGTCGGAGATCTGTCTGGCGAGATTGACGCCCGCCGGGTCGGCGTCGGCGGTGAACCCGCCGGCCGCGGCCACGGCGTCCACCGCGCGGTCGCCCGCCCGCAGGACGTATAGACCCGGTGCCTCGACCTGACC
Organism: Microbacteriaceae bacterium; assembly: GCA_019638805.1. GTDB lineage: Bacteria > Actinomycetota > Actinomycetes > Actinomycetales > Microbacteriaceae > JBDSKH01. The sequence continues at coordinate 251,667 of JAHBTA010000003.1, forward strand.
CAGCACGTGCACGTAGATCTCGGCGGGTCCTGGCGTCGTCGGACCAGCCGAGGTGCCGGGCCCCGGCGCGATGATGTCGGTCTGCCCGTGTGGCGTGAGCGCCGTGACGCCGACCCCGACGGCCGCGGCCACCAGGCCCAGGACGACCACGGCGCCCGCCCCCGTGCGCACGCGTGCCCGGCGGGGGTCGGGCGATGGCGCGGTGCTCACCGGCCGAAGCTACGCGGCGGTGCGCTCCCCGCAACGGTCCCGGCGACGATCGGTGGGCCTCGCCGTCACGACGGCCCTGGGGAGGAGTTCAGCCCCGCGTCGCGATGTTGACCAGACGCGGCGCCCGCACGATCACATTGACGATCTCGCGATCGCCCACGGCGCGCACGGCACCCGCGGTGGCGCGGGCCAGCGCCTCCAGCTCGTCCGCCGAGATCGTCGGCGAGACCTCGAGCTTGTCGCGCACCTTGCCGTCCACCTGCACGATCGCCGTCACCGAGTCCTCGACCAGGAGGGTCGCATCCGGCTTGCGCAGGCCCGCGAACGCGACCTCGCTCTCGTAGCCCAGGCGCTCCCACATGTCCGCGGCGGTGTAGGGCGCGAAGAGCGAGAGCAGCACCGCGACGACCTCGATCGCCTCGCGCACCGCCGCGTCGCCGGCACCCGGACCCGTGTCGATGGTCTTCCGGATGGCGTTGACGAGCTCCATGAGCCTGGCAACCACCACGTTGAACTTGAACGCCTCGACGAGCCCGGGCGCCTCGGCCAGCAGATGGTGGGTCTGCCGGCGCAGGGCGACGTCACCGGTCTTCCACTCCACGTCGGGCGACGAGGTCACCTCGCCCGAGATGCGCCAGGCACGCGCGAGGAACTTCGCCGACCCGGTGGGCGAGACATCCGCCCAGTCGATGTCGTCCTCCGGCGGGCCCGCGAAGGCCATGGTCAGCCGCACCGCGTCCGACCCGTGCTCGTCCAGCTGATCGGACAGGCGCACCAGGTTGCCCCGGCTCTTCGACATGGCCGAGCCGTTCATGATGACCATGCCCTGGTTGAGCAGGGCGGTAAAGGGCTCGGTGAAGGTCAGGTAGCCCAGGTCGAAGAGCACCTTGGTGATGAACCGGGCGTACAGAAGATGCAGGATCGCGTGGGTCACCCCTCCGACGTACTGGTCGACGGGTGCCCACTTCTCCGCCTCCGCCGGGTCGAAAGCCTGGGTGTCGTCGTTCGGGTCGAGGAAGCGCAGGAAGTACCAGGACGAGTCCACGAAGGTGTCCATGGTGTCCGGGTCGCGCGTCACGGGCGTGCCGTCGGGCAGGGTCGTGCTGACCCAGTCCACCGCCGCACCCAGCGGCGAGGTGCCCTTGGGCTGCAGGTCGAGGCCGTCCGTCGGTGGCAGCACCACGGGCAGCTGGTCCTCGGGCACCGGGTGCTCGCCGCCCTCTGCGTCGTGCAGGATCGGGATGGGAGTGCCCCAGTACCGCTGGCGCGAGATGAGCCAGTCGCGCAGCCGGAAGGTCTTCGCGGCCCGGCCGGTGCCTGCCCCCTCGAGCAATTCGATGACGCGGGTGATGGCGTTGGCCTTGCTCAGCCCGTCGAGCGGGCCCGAGTTGATCATGCGACCGTCGCCCGAGAGCGCGGTGCCGGTGCCCACGGGGTCGAGCTCCGCGGCCTCGGCGGCCCCGGCATCCAGCATCTCCTCGGTGATCACGGGCAGGGCGCCGGTCACCGGGGCGTTGGTGTCGACCACGACCCGCACGGGAAGGTCGAACTTCAGGGCGAAATCCAGGTCGCGCTGGTCGTGCGCGGGCACGGCCATGATCGCGCCGTGCCCGTAGTCGGCCAGCACGTAGTCGGCCGCCCAGATCGGCAGGCGCTCGCCGTTGACCGGGTTGATCGCGAAGCGGTCCAGGAACACGCCGGTCTTCTCACGCGTGGTGTCCTGCCGCTCGATCTCGTTCGAGCGCTGCACCTCGGCCAGGTACCCGGCGAACGCCTGCTGCACCTCCGGGGTCGAGCCCGCGGCGAGCTCGGCGGCCAGCTCGGAGTCGGGGGCGACCACCATGAAGGTCGCCCCGAAGAGCGTGTCGGGCCGGGTGGTGAAGACCGTGACCGGTTCGTCGCGACCCTCGATCACGAAGTCGACGTCCGCACCGGTCGAGCGCCCGATCCAGTTGCGCTGCATCGTGATGACCTTGCTGGGCCACGACCCCTCGAGCTGGTTGAGGTCGTCGAGCAGCCGGTCCGCGTAGTCGGTGATCTTGAAGTACCACTGCGTGAGCTTCTTCTTGGTCACCAGGTTGTCGCAGCGCTCGCAGCGGCCGTCGACCACCTGCTCGTTGGCCAGCACCGTCTGGTCGTGCGGGCACCAGTTGACCCAGCTCGCCTTGCGGTAGGCCAGGCCCTTCTCGTACAGCTTGAGGAAGAGCCACTGGTTCCAGGTGTAGTACTCGGGGTCGGAGGTGCGCAGTACGCGATCCCAGTCGAAGCTCGCGGCCAGGCGCTTCATCGAGGCGAGCTGCTGGTCGATGTTGGCGTAGGTCCACTCGCGCGGGTCGGTGCCGCGCTTGATGGCCGCGTTCTCGGCGGGGAGACCGAACGAGTCCCAGCCGATCGGGTGCAGCACGTTGAAGCCCTGCTGACGCCAATAGCGCGCGATGATGTCGCCGAAGGTGTACGCCTCGGCGTGACCCATGTGCAGATCGCCCGACGGGTACGGGAACATGTCGAGCACGTACTTGCGCGGGCGCGTGTCGGAGGGGTCGTCGGTCGCGAAGGGGCGGGTCTGCTCCCAGCGCGCCATCCATCTCTCCTGGATGCGCGCGATGTCGTACTCGGCCGCCTCGTCGGTGGGCGTGTCGCTGTCGTGCTCGGTCAAGGGATCAACTTCCGTGCGGAAACGAAGGGTGGATGCCGTGGCGACGACAGCGCTGGCGTCGCGGCTCAGTGCTCCAGCGTAGCGACCCCGAGCGCACGCAGGAGCGCCGCCGCCTTGAGCCGGGCCTCCGCCACCTCGGCCTCCGGTCGGGACAACGCCGTGATCCCACCGCCTGTTCCCACGGTCGCCCCGCGCTCGTCGAGCACGATGCTGCGGATCGTCATGGCCAGGTCGACACGGCCGTCGAGACCGAGGTAGCCGAACGCCCCCGCGTACAGGCCTCGAGCGCGCTGCTCGAGCCCGTCGAGCAGCTCGGTCGCCCGCAGCTTGGGCGCGCCGGTCATCGATCCAGCGGGCAGGCACGCCGCGATCGCGTCGATGCCGTCGAGCCCCTCGCGCAGGCGCCCCTCGATGGAGCTCACCAGCTGATGCACCTGGGCGTAGCTCTCGACCGCGAGCAGGCTCGGCACCGTGACCGTGCCCGGTTCGCACACGCGCTGCAGGTCGTTACGCATGAGGTCGACGATCATGACGTTCTCGGCGCGCTCCTTGTCGTCCTCGCGCAGCTCCTGCCTGAGGCGATCGTCGGATGCCGCGTCCGGGTCCCGCGGGCGCGTCCCCTTGATCGGGTGGGTGCGCACGATCCCGCCGGCACCGGGCTCGACCTCGAGGAAGCGCTCCGGGCTCGAGCTCAGCAGGTCGACCCCGCCGATGCGCAGGAGTGCCCCGTGGTGGCTGGGCGAACTCGCCCGCAGCCTGCCGTACACCTCGACCGGGTCGAACACGCCCTCGACCTCGGCCTCGGTCGTGAGGCACAACTGGTAGGCCTCGCCCTCGCGGATCGCCTCCTGGCAGGCGAGCACCTTCGCCGCATACTCGGCGTCCGTGTCGCGCCAGTGGACCTCGCGAGGCGCGGGCGGCTGGCCCGGGTCCGGCACGACGGGCGCAGGCGGGTCCCCCGCCGCGCCCAGCGCGGCGATCGTCTCGTCCCGCCAGGCCGCGAGCTCGCCCTCCCACGCGTCGCCGAGCGCGAGCAGCTGGGCCACGCCGTCCGGGTCGACGGCGAGCGCGCGATCCACCCGGAGGAACGCCGCGTCCGGGTAGCGCGAGGCGTGACCCACCGGGGCGCCCATGGTCTCCCCGCGGAGCTCGTAGCCCAGCCACCCGACCAGGCCGAGGCGGAAGGGGGGCGCGCCGGCATCCGCCTCGGGCTCGGGGTCGGCCAGTGCGGCGCGCACCGCGGGCAGCACGGGAGGCTCCGGATACCACGGTGACCCGACACCCAGGTAGCTCGTCCCGTCGGCGCCGCTGTCGAGCCAGAACACATCGGTCGCATCCCCGCACAGCGCCGCGAAGGCGCGCTCGGCGGAGAATCCGCCGCCGAGCGGATGGCGCAGCAGGCGGTGCGGCATAGCCTGATCCTATGAGCGCGGCGACGGTGTACCTCTGGCGGGAGGACCGGCTCGAACCGCGCGACGACTGCGATGTGCTGCCCGCCGTGATCGAGGCCGCCGACTCGTGGCTCGTGACCGACGGGCGCGTCCGGGGGCTCGAGCTGCACCGCACCCGGTTCATGACCTCGATCCCCCGCGGCCGCTACCGCCAGGTCGACCCGGGGGCGTTCTGGGACGCGAGCATGGCGGCCCTGCCGCGTACCGGCGCGTGGTTCCCGCGCGTCGAACTGCGCACGCAGCTGCTGAGGCCGCAATTGCTGTTGCGCGTACGCGAGGCGCCCGAGCTCAAGCGCTCGATCGTGCTGGCCACCCACACCGGGCGCGACCCCCGCACGGCGCCCCGGTTCAAGGGGCCCGACCTGGAGGCCATGGTGCGTCTGCGCACGCGCGCTCAGGCGCGGGGCGCCGACGAGGCCGTGCAGCTGAGCCCGCAGGGGCACGTGGCCGACGGGTCGACCACGAGCATCGCGTGGTGGCGCGGCGACGCGCTGTGCGTGCCGGCCGCGGACATCGAGCGGATCGACGGGGTCACCCTGCGCTCGGTCGTCGCGCTCGCGACCGCGCTGGGCATCGATGTGCTCTACGAGTCCGTGCGGCCGGAGGAGCTCGACGGACTCGAGGTGTGGGCGCTCAACGCCCTGCACGGCATCCGCATCGTGACCTCGTGGATCGACGGCCCCGCCACGGCCGAGGAGCCCGGCCGCCTCGCAGACTGGCGGGCGCGGCTGGACGCGCTGCGGCATCCGCTGCCCCCGGCGGGCGCATGAGCTGGATCGATCAGGCGCTTTTCTGGGTGCTCGACCTCGTGCAATCGGTCGACCCGGTCGCGCGGACCCTACTCGCCGGACTCGGCATCATGCTCGAGACCTCCCTGCTGGTGGGGCTCATCGTGCCGGGTGACACCATCGTGCTCGTCGCCAGCACCGCGATCGACACCCCCGCGCAGTACGCCGGGATGCTGGCCGCGGTCATCGTCGGTGCCCTCACGGGAGAGAGCATCGGCTTCGCCCTCGGGCGGTTCTTCGGCCCGCGCATCCGCGATTCCCGGCTGGGAGCCCGGATCGGCGTGGAGAACTGGCATCGTGCCGAGTACTACGTCGACCGGCGCGGCGGGATCGCCGTGTTCATCTCGCGGTTCCTGCCGGTGCTGCATTCGCTCGTGCCGGTCACGGTCGGCATGAGCACCATGCGCTACCGGCGCTTCATGGCCTGGACGGTCCCGGCCTGCGTCATCTGGGCGGTCGCCTACGTGACCGTCGGGTGGGTCGTGGCGGGCAGTTACCGGGCGCTGTCCAGCCAATTGCATTTCGCGGGGTATCTGTTCGTCGCCGCGATCGTGCTCTTCCTGGTCGCGGTCGTCGTGGTGAAGCGCCTCATCGAGCGCAGTCAGGCCCGTCACTGGTCGACGCCCGGCGACGGCGACGTCGAGACGTACGACGAGCCGCCGCCGGGCGCCTAGGACGGGTCAGCCGAGGAAACCGTTGCCCTCGAGCCACTCCGTGGCGATCTCCGCGGAGGACTTGGCCTGGTCGACGCTCTCGACGTTCATCGCCACCAGGCCCTCGGGGGTCAAGGCGGCATTGATCGGGTTGAGCACGGCCGCGACCTCGTCCGCGACATCGGCGCTCACCAGGGGCACGACGTTCGAGGCGAGGAACAGTCCCTCAGGATCCTCGAGGGTCACCAGGCCCGCGGATTCGATACGCGGGTCGGCGCTGTAGACGTTGGCCAGGTTGATGACGCCCTGCGTGAGCGAGTCCACCGTGGTGTCGCCCGTCGCCTGGAACTGCACGGTCACGCCGTACACGCTCGCCAGTCCGCTCGGGCCGTAGGGGCGCTCCTCCAGTTCGGGGGCACCGCCGAGGATGATCGGCTCGGTGACGTTCGCCAGGTCGGCGATGCTGTGCAGCGAGTACTGGCCGGCGAAGGCCTGCGTCACGTTGTACGAGTCCTGGTCGGTCGCCGGAGACATGTCGAGCACCTCGAGGCTGTCGGGCAGCGCGCCGGCGAGTGCCGCGTACACGTCGTCGGCCCGGGTCGCCGTGGTGTCGGGGTCGTAGAACTGCAGGAGGTTGCCCGTGTACTCCGGGAACACCTGCACCTCGCCGGACTCGAGGGCCGGGATGTACGCATCGCGCTGCCCGATCTGGAAGCTGCGGGTGACCTCGAACCCGGCGTGCTCGAGCGCCTGGGCGTAGATCTCGGCGATGATCTCGTTCGAGTAGTAGGCCTGGGATCCGACCACGATCGGACCCGAGCCGCCGGCATCCCCGTCGCCGGAGCCGCCGCCGCTGCTCGATCCGCACCCTGCCAGGGCCAATGCCGCCCCGACCACGACCGCCGTCATGGCGAGCCGGCCTTTGTTCCTTGCTGTGAACATGTTCATCCTTCTAGGTTGCGGTGGGGGTCCCCACCACCGCGGCCCGCCCGGTTGGCGGGACGCGGAGAATGCGCCGGCTCGGCGCCGGGGCGCCGTCCGGGATGGCGCGGTCGACGACATAGGTCGCGATCGCGAAGAGCGCGTCGATCAGGAGCGCGAGCGCGATGACGACGAGCGCGGCGCCGAGCACCTGATCGTCGCGCCGCAGGGGGATGCCCTGCAGGATGTCGTAGCCCAGCGCCCCGAGATTGATGTACGCCGCGAGCGTGACGGTCGCGACCACCTGGAGGGTCGCACTGCGGAGCCCGCTGACCAGGAGCCGGAGCCCGAGCGGCGCCTCGACCTTCCAGAGGATCTGCCACTCGGTCATGCCCACCGCGCGGGCCGCGTCGATGGTCGACCGGTCGATCGCCTGGATGCCCGCATACGCCCCGGCGAGGATCGACGGGATGGCCAGGATCACGAAGGCCGCGAACGCCGCGATGGGACGCTGAACGACGCCGACCAGCCCGATGAGCAGCAGGATGAGACCGAACGACGGGATGGCGCGCGCGGCCCCCGAGATGCCCACCGCCCACTCCCGGCCCCGGCCGGTGTGCCCGATCGCGTAGCCGATCGGGATGGCGATGGCCGCGGCGATGAGCACCGAGATCGCGGTGTAGAACAGGTGCTCGCCGACGCGCAACCAGAGCTCGCCGTTCGCGGACTGCGCCACGATCCACGCCCAGGTGTCGCCGATCAGGTTCATGCCGGCACCTGCTTCATCGGGAGCGCTGCCCGGCGAGCGCGCTGCCCGCGCGCCCACGGCATCGCCACCCGACCGAGGAGCACCAGCAGCGCGTCGACCAGGAGTGCGAGCGCCATGGTCAGCACGAGACCCGTGAGCACCTCGAACACGAGGTGCCGCTGATACCCGTCGGTGAAGTAGTACCCGAGGCTCTTCGCCCCCACGATGGCGCCCACCGTCACCAGGGCGATGGTCGAGACCGCCACCACGCGCAGGCCGGCCAGCAGCACGGGACCGGCGAGCGGCAGCTCCACCTGCCAGAATCGCTGCCAACCCGAGTACCCGACCGCGGTCGCCGACTGACGCACCCCGGCATCCACCGAACCGAAGGCGTCGGAGGCGGAGCGCGCCATGATCGCGATCGCGTAGATCGTGAGACCGATGAGCACCGGCGCCTCGCTGATGTAGGGCAGGCCGAGCAGCGACGGCAGCGCCGTGAAGAGCGCGAGCGACGGGATCGTGTAGAGCAGCCCCGCGAGGGTGAGCAGGATGCCCCGGGTCAGACGGAAGCGCCAGGCCAGCCAGCCGAGCGGGATCGACGCGACGAAGCCGATCGCGATGGGGATGACGCTGAGCTTCAGGTGGTTGAGCACCAGGGGCAGGATCGACTCGTAGTTGTTGGCCAGCCAGTTCACGGCTCGAGCACCCCAGCCGGGTTGCCGTCCCCGTCGATCAGGATGGTGCGGCCGCCGACCGTCGTGCGGGTCAGCGAGCGCTTGCCGCGCTGCACCCCGATGAAGCTCGCGACAAAATCGTTCGCGGGCGCCGCCAGGATCTGCTCGGGCGACCCGGACTGGACGATGCGCCCGCCGGTCTCGAGGATCACGACCTGATCGCCCAGGAGGAAGGCCTCGTCGATGTCGTGCGTGACGAAGACGATCGTCCGGGCGAGCTCGCGCTGCAGACGCAGCACCTCTTGTTGCAAGTCGGAGCGCACGATCGGATCGACCGCGCCGAAGGGCTCGTCCATGAGCAGGATGTTGGGGTCGACCGCGAGCGCCCTCGCGACCCCGACGCGCTGCTGCTGGCCCCCGGAGAGCTGGCTCGGGTAGCGGCGGGCCAGTGCGCGATCGAGTCCGACGACGTCCATGAGCTCGAGCGCGCGCTCGTGCGCCCGCGCGGCGGGCACCCCGGTCAGCCGTGGGACCGTCGCGATGTTGTCGATGACCCGGCGATGCGGCAGCAGCCCCGAGTTCTGCATGACGTAGCCGATCCGCCGACGCAGTTCGACGGGCGGGACCCCCGCCACGTCCTCCCCGTCGATCTCCACGACGCCCGAGGTCGGGTCGACCATGCGGTTGATCATGCGCAGCAGGGTCGTCTTGCCCGACCCGCTGGACCCGACGAGGACGGTGACGCTGCGCGCCGGGATGACCATGCTCACCCCGTCGACGGCGAGGGTGCCGTCGGGGAAGAGCTTCGAGACCGAGCGGAACTCGATCATGCGGTCCGCTCCGTCATGAGCAGAACCCTACGTGCCCCCACCGACATCGCGCTGGGGAGCATCGGGACGCCGTCTTAGCGGAAATGCCCGTTCAGCAGCGATCGGAAGGTCGTGCGCGCGAGGTCCAGATGGGTGGGCGATCCGGCCGGATCGAGAACGTAGGCGTGGGCGGTGATGGCGTCCACCGCGACGACCGCCGCCTCGAACGCGGCCCGGGCCGCCGGGGAGTCGCTGACCCCGAACCGGCCGACCAGCTCGTCGTGGAGCGTGCCTGCCAGCACCGTGAGGGCGGGGACCTCGGTCGCGGGCCGCAGATCCAGCACGTCGCCATACCGCAGGGAGGCGAAACCGCGCTCGTCGTTGAAGCCGTCCGAGTACTCGCCGAATGCGGCGCTGAGCGCTGCGTCCCAGTCGCCGTTGCGCTCGGCTCGGAGCTCGGTGAGCATCCGGTGCGTCATGCGCTCCGCGTTGCGCGCGGCGAGGCTCTGCAGCACGGCGATCCGGTCGGGGAAGTAGCGGTAGACCGTGCCGATGGACGCCCCGGCGCCGTCGGCCACCATGGCGGTCGTGAGTCGCTCGTAGCCGATCTCGTGCACGACCGTGGCCGCGGCATCGAGCAACGAGGCGAGTCGCGCGGTGCTGCGCGCCTGCATCGGCTCGTTGCGGATGAGCGTGATCGCGTCGGTCCGCTCGGTCAACTGGATGTCGGGCACGGTAGGTCTCCTCTGGCCTGATCTGCGGGGAGTCTATCGTGAGCGGGCGCACCGCTCCCAGTAGAGCGGTCGTGTCAGACTGGAGCGGATGACCTCCGCAGCGGCACCGCATCTCGGCGCACGGATCGAGGACGCGGTGCAGCGCTTCCGAGAGCGCGGAGCACGTCGGCGCGGGCTCGTGCCCGTCATCGTCCCGTTCGCGGGCTACGGCGGTCCCGGGTGGCTGCGCGTCCTCGGACGCGTGGTCCTGCGCCGCCCGGGCGAGCACGCCGGCACCGATGACTTCACAAGCATCCGCGGGTGGCGCAGCTTCACGAGCATCCATGTGCCGGGGGTCGAGGTACGGGTCTCGGTCGGGCGGACCAGGCGCACGATCCGCGCCGATCGCGGGGGCGTACTGGATGCGCGCATCGAGGCGAGTCTCCCGCCCGGCTGGCAGCGCATCCGGCTTTCGATCGCGGACGGCCGCGAGGTGGAGGCACCCGTCTTCATCGTCGACGAGTCCGTGCGCTTCGGTGTCGTGTCCGACGTCGACGACACCGTCATGGTCACCGCACTGCCGCGACCCCTGCTCGCGGCGTGGAACTCGTTCGTGCTGGACGAGCACGCGCGCATGCCGGTGGCCGGCATGGCCGTGCTCTACGAGCGGCTCGTGCGGGCGCACCCGGGCGCACCCGTCGTGTACCTGTCGACCGGCGCCTGGAACGTGGTGCCGACCCTGACGCGGTTCCTCGGCCGGCACCTCTACCCGCGCGGCACGCTTCTGCTGACCGACTGGGGCCCGACGCACGACCGATGGTTCCGCAACGGTGCTGCGCATAAGCGCCTCGAGCTGGAGCGCCTCGCGGCCGAGTTCCCGCAGGTGCGCTGGCTGCTCGTGGGCGACGACGGTCAGCACGACGAGCACATCTACGCGGAGTTCAGCGCGGCGCACCCCGGCAATGTCGCCGCGGTCGCCATCCGCCAGCTCACGCGCGGCCAGGCGGTGCTCGCGGGAGGCCGCAGCGGCAGGGAGGTGCACGGTGATCAGACCCCGTGGCTCTACGCACCCGACGGGGCCGGGCTCAGCGCCGGGCTCGAGACCACTGGACTGCTGGGATCGGATGGACAGTGAGCGGAGCGCTGCGGCTCGCGGCCCCGACGTCATGAACCGGAACGCCGGATAGCGTGGGTGCAGGAGGAACGGTGGGGCGATTCGATGACGGCAGCGCGGGAGACGCCGATTACGGCCGGATCGGGCACGGGTATGCGCAGATCCGGCGCCCCGACCCGCGCATCGAGGCGATGGTCTGGGACGCGCTGGGGGATGCCCGCAGCGTGCTCAACGTCGGTGCGGGGGCCGGATCGTATGAGCCTCGCGATCGCGAGGTGACCGCGGTCGAGCCCTCCGCGTCGATGCGGGCCGAACGTCCCGCCGACCGGGTGCCCGCGATCGATGCGACCGCCGACGCACTGCCCTTCCCCGACGACAGCTTCGACGCCGGGATGGCGAGCGTGACCATTCACCAGTGGCCCGACCTCGAGCGGGGTCTGGGCGAGCTTCGACGGGTGACGCGCGGACCCGTCGTGATCCTGACCTTCTCGCCCGAGGTGCCCGAGCCCTGGTGGCAGCCCGAGTACGTGCCCGAGCTCTACGCGGTCGAGGCGGTGCGCATGCCCGCGATCGACCGCGTCGCGAACGCCCTCGGCGGCGAGGTGGAGGTACGGATCGTCCCCGTACCGGCGGACTGCGTGGACGGCTTCGGTCAGGCGTTCTTCGCCCGACCCGAGCGCACTCTCGACCCGGAGGTGCGCAGGGCGATGTCGGCGTGGAGCTTCCTCGACGACGAGGTCGTTCGTCGCTACGAGACCGAACTCGGTGCGGATCTCGCCTCCGGCGCGTGGGACGAGCGGTGGGGCCGGTTCCGGACGCTGGAGACCTTCGACGTCGGAATGCGCCTGGTCATCGCCCGGCCCTGATAGCGGCGACTGCGCGGCTCCGCTCAGTCGTGCGGGGGCAGGTGGTCCAGCCAGGTCAGGCTCGCGAACTCGTGGAGTCGGAGGCCGACCACCCGCGGATCGGCGGCGACGATGCGACGCAGCTCGCCCGCATCCGCCCCCTCGCGGATCATGACGTCCACTCCCCCCGCGGTCACCGGGGACGGCGCGAAGCGCAGTACGGCGACCGGGTCGCGCAGGCCGGCGACCTCCCAGTGGCCGCGGACGAGAAGACCGCGGATGCCGGACGCCCGCCAGGTGAAGCCGTCGCCGTGCCAGCGGTCGCCGCCCGCGACCATGCGCTCTCGCCCCTCCGGGTCGCGGTAGGTCCGGTACTCGGCCAGCGCGAGCGGATTCTCGCGCACGAGCTCGAACGAGACCGCGGGGTCGCGGCGCTCCCCCGAGACCAGGTCGGGGAGGTTGGTGGCCTTCACGACCCATCGGCCCGGGAGGAGCCGGGCGATGGTCGCGACGTCGTCGAAGGGTTCTGACATTGCGGTTCCCAGCGTAATCGCGCCCGCCTGTGCGCCTATGGTGAACCCGCGGGGCGCGCACCTCGTTCTCAGAGTGAGGGGTGAGGAGGCCGTCATGGGCACGGGCGAGGCGGAGGCGCTGCGCGTGCTCTCCGACGCGCACGCGACCGCGATCTGGCGCTATGTCGTGCATCTCACCGGAACACCGACGGGAGCCGACGACATCGTGCAGGAGACGCTGCTGCGAGCGTGGCGCACGCCGGGAATCCTGAGCCAGGAGGTCGGGAGCACCCGCTCATGGCTCTTCACGGTCGCGCGCAACCTGGTCATCGACGAGGCGCGCAGCGCGCGCAAGCGGCACGAGATCACGGCCGACTCGCTTCCCGAGCGCGCGGAGCGGGATCGCACGGACGCGATCTTCGAGGCGCTGCTCGTCGAGGAGGCACTCGCCGGCCTGGCGATCGAGCACCGGGCCGTCATCGTCCACAGCTACTACGGCGGTCGCAGCATCGCCGAGATCGCGACGGAGCTCTCGATCCCCGAGGGCACCGTCAAGTCACGGTTGCACTACGGCATCCGCGCCTTGCGACTGGCCCTACAGGAGAAGGGGGTGACGCGATGACCGCGACCGATCACGCCCACTACGCCGAGTGGGATGCCGCCTACGTTCTCGGGGCCCTCCCACCCGGAGAGCGCCGCGAGTTCGAGGACCACCTGGAGGACTGCGCGCGCTGCCGGTCGGCAGTCGCCGAGCTCGGCGCCGTGCCCGGGCTCCTGGGGCGGCTGGACGACGCGCGCGCGTTCGCGCTGCTCGACGCGCCCGGCGAGGACGACTCCGGCTACGCGGTGCCCACCCAGGATCTCGTGGCGCGGGTACGCGCGCGGGACCGGTCCCAGCGAATCGTGCGCGGCATCCGCGTGGCGGCGGGCCTCGCGGCGGCCGCCGTGATCGCCACGGTGCTGACCCTGGCCGTTCCCACGATCCTCAGCCCCGCGCCCGCTGCCGAGGTCACGGCAGAGCTGCAGCCCGCCGACCCGGACGTCCCGGTCGAGGCGAGCGTGCGGCTGACCTCCGCCGAATGGGGGACGCGCATCGAGATGAACTGCGCCTACCACGGCGCCGCACCCGATCCGGAGGCGGGGTACGCGAACCCGACCTACGCCATGTGGGTCGTGGGACGCGACGGGTCGGAGACCGCGCTCTCCACCTGGACGGCATCCCCCGGCGGAAGCGTGCGGGTCGATGCGGGCACGGCGCTCGCCCTCGCGGACATCGCCGAGATCGAGGTGCGCTCGGCGACGGGCGAGCAGGTTCTGCTGGCAGCCGACCTCGGCGCGCAGGGCTGAACCGCTCCGGGTGGGCTCAGCGCGCCTCGGCCCCCGCCGGGACCGGGTCCTCCGCCAGCAGTTCGCGCACGCGCGGGATGACGCGCGTGCCGTACAGCTCGATGGCCGTCATGAGGTGCTCGTGCGGCAACCGGCCCGCGGAGTACTTCAGGTCGAAGCGCTGGATCCCCAGCTCGCGCACCGTGCGGGCGATCTTGCGCGCCACGGTCTCCGGCGAGCCCAGGTGCAAGGCGCCGTGCTCGATGTCCTCGGCGAAGCGCTCCGGGGTCGTGGGCGGCCACCCGCGCTCGGCGCCGATGCGGTCGACCATCTTCTTGTGGTGCGGCCAGTAGAGCTCGGCCGCCTCCTCGTCGGTCTCGGCGATGAAGCCGGGCGAGTGCACCGCGACCGGCAACGGGTCGCGCCCGAGCTGCGCGAGAGCGCGGTGGTACAGGTCGACGTACGGGGCGAAGCGCGCCGGCTCCCCTCCGATGATCGCGAGCACGAGCGGCATGCCGTAGTGCGCGGCGCGCACCACGGACTCGGGACTTCCGCCCACCCCCACCCAGGTCCGGATCGACCCGGACTCCGTCTTCGGGTACACCTGCTGGTCGATCAGGGGCGGCCGGATGCTTCCCTGCCAGGTCACCGGACCCTCGGTCAGCAGGTGGCTGAGCAGGTCGATCTTCTCCTCGAAGAGCCTCTCGTAGTCGGCCAGGTCGTAGCCGAACAGCGGAAACGACTCGGTGAACGACCCCCTGCCCAGGATGATCTCCGCACGGCCGCCGGACACGGCATCCAGGGTCGCGAAGCGTTCGTAGACGCGCACCGGGTCGTCAGAGCTCAGCACCGTCACGGCGGTGCCGAGGCGGATGCGCTCGGTGCGGCCCGCGATCGCGGCCAGGACGATCTCCGGCGCCGAGACGGCGAAGTCGTCGCGGTGGTGCTCGCCGACGCCGAAGAAGTCGACGCCGACCCGGTCGGCCAGAACGGCCTCCTCGACGACATCCCGGATCACCCGGGCATACGGCACGGCGGCTCCGGTCGCGTCGACCGTCACGTCGCCGAAGGTGTCGAGCCCGAACTCCACGTCTGAGGTCATGCCGGGTGCAACCAGTTCGCGGGGTTGTGCATTCCTCCGGCAATGAGGTGAAGTTTCCTATACTCTCCGCCGGAGGGGGGCGGATGTCCAGCGTTGTGGTGCTCGATGCCGTCGGGGTCGCGATGATCGCGCACGCCGCACGGGACCTTCGGCGCGCCTGCGACGAGCACGCCCTGCTGCCGGATGCGGTGGTCGCGGCCCTGCACGCGCACCGTGGGCGCGAGCTCGGCGGCGATGAGCGCGGAGCACTCTCCCGGTACGCGGACGAGCTCGACGAGATCGCCGAGGCCACCGTGCTGCTGGACCAGCACGACCACGAGATCGAGCACCAATTGCGCTGGTGGGGCGACCGCATCCGGTCGCTCGAGATGCACCTCACGGGTCACCCCATCGACGACTTCGAGACCGTCCGCGAACTCGCGCTGTACCGGGGCCGCATCTCCGGAGCCCTGACCATGCGCCGCCACTACGCCGAGCAGCGCACCGCCCTGCTGGGGCGGCACCGGGAGGCCGACGAGGCCTGCGCGCGGGCGCTGGACGAGCTGTCCTGAAGCGTAGGGTTCAGCCATGACGACGGAACCGCTGCTGGACTCCGGGCAGCTCAACTACGGCTCGTACCTGCACCTCGACCAGCTCCTGAACGCGCAGCATCCGGCGAGCTCGCCCGCGCACCACGACGAGCTGCTGTTCATCGTGCAGCACCAGACCACCGAGCTGTGGATCAAGCTCATGATCCACGAGCTGAGTTCGGCCAGCGAGCGGTTCGCGGCCGACGACCCGGCGACGGCGCTCAAGCGCCTCGCGCGGGTCAAGCACATCCAGGAGACCATGACCCACCAGTGGTCGGTGCTGGCGACCCTGACGCCGTCCGAGTACTCCGAGTTCCGGGGGTCGCTCGGCACCTCATCGGGGTTCCAGTCGTATCAATACCGGGTCCTTGAGTTCCTGCTCGGCAACAAGAACGCTTCGCTGCTGCAGGTCTTCGAGCGCCAGCCCGACGCGCACGCCGCGGTCGAGGCCGCGCTGCACTCCCCCACCCTCTACGACCAGTTCCTGCGCTGGGCCGCACGGCAGGGTCTGCTCATCCCCGCTCGGGTGCTCGAGCGGGATGTGACGCAGGCCTACCGGCTCGACGAGGACCTCATCGATGTGTTCGCGTCGGTCTACGAGAACCCTGACGCGCACTGGGCGGTCTACGAGACCTGCGAGGAGCTTGTCGACGTCGAGGAAAACTTCCAGCTGTGGCGCTTCCGCCACCTGCGCACCGTGCAGCGCACCATCGGCATGGGCACGGGCACGGGCGGGTCGAGTGGCGTGAAGTTCCTGGAGCGCGCCCTGTCGATCACGTTCTTCCCGGAACTCTTCGAGGTCAGGACCCGGATCTCGGCGCTGTGAGCACCGGGTGAGCACCGACTTCCACGTTCACCTCGAGCTGATCGACCCTGCCCTCGTGGCGGCGGGCGGCCTGACGCGCGTCGTCGACCTGGGCTCGTCGCGCCCGGTCGAGGTTCCGGGGGTCGAGGTCATCCGCGCGGGTCGCATGCTGACCGCGCCGGGAGGCTACCCGAGCGATCGGCCGTGGGCGGCATCCGGGCTGTTCCGCGAGGTCGCGGCGGTCGGGGCGAAGGAGGCGGTCGCCGAGCAGGTGGCGGACGGCGCGGCGCTCATCAAGATCGCGCTCAACGCGGACGCCGGCCCGGTGTGGGACGACGCGGTGCTCGGCGAGGTGGTCGCGGCGGCCCATGCCGCCGACCGGCGGGTGGTCGCGCACGTGGAGGGCGTCGGGCAGGCGGCGCGCGCCGGGCAGGCCGGCGTAGATGCGTTCGCCCACGCCCCCTGGACCGAGCGGCTTCCCGACGCGCTGGTCTCCGATCTCGCGACGCGGGTCACCTGGATCAGCACCCTGCGGATCCACTCCGGTGCGGATCGCGAGCGGGCGCTCGACAACGTGCGGCGCTTCCACGGGGCCGGGGGTCGCATCCGGTACGGGACCGACATGGGCAACGGGCCGTGCTCGGGCGGGGTCGAGCAGGACGAGCTCGACGCGCTGCGCGAGGCGGGGCTCGGCGAGGAGGAGCTCGCCGCGGCGATGTCGGGCGCGCTATGACCCGTGTCCGGTCCCGCGCGGGATGATCCAGCGCGCGGGCTGCCCCGTGACGGACGCGATCAAGTCGAAGTCCTTGTCGTAGTGCAGCACCGTGGCCTCGTGCACGAGCGCGGTGGCCGCGATCAGGAGATCGGGAATCGGCCGGCGGTGCAGTCCCGCGTGCACCAGACGGCGCTGGATGTCGAGCGCCATCCGGGCGACGTCGTGATCCATCGGCAGCCAGATCAGGGACTCCAGGCCGGCCCGGCGCGACTCGTAGTCCTCGGCTCCGCGCGTGGAATGCAGCAGTTCGAGCGCGACCATCTCGCAGACGGCGAGCCGCCCCTCGGCCGCGAGGATCCTGAGCAGCTCGTCTGCCGCCCTGCTGTGCCGCTGCTGCTCGAAAGCCGATTTGTCGACGAGGTAGAGGCTCACCGCCACGCGGACGCCATGACCTCGGGGTCGCCCAGGTCGTCGTCTGTGTCGCGCAGGTGATCGAGGAACGCCAGTCGGGCGCTCCGGGACGCGATGTCTCTCAGAGCCCGGTTGACGGTCTCGACCTTGGTCGATGTGCCCAGCTCCTTCGCCGCACGCGCCAGTGCGTCATCGTCGATGTCGATCAGCGTTCTGGTCACGGCATTGCCTCCGTATATCAATCTGTCCTCCTTAGGATATCAACCGTCGCGCTTCGTCGCGCCTGGCATGCTCCCGCAGTTCGGCGACGGCCATCACGCGTCGTCCACACACGTAATACCTAGATCTTCTAGATACCTTGCAGTTCGAGGTATACGATGCGGGCGTGAACATCGACAAGGACCTGGTGGCCGCCATGGCGACCCCGCTGGTGCTCGCGATCCTCGTGGAGGGCTCGAGCTACGGCTACGCGATCCTCAAGCGCGTGCGCGAGCTCTCCGGGGGCGAGCTCGCGTGGACCGACGGCATGCTGTACCCCCTGCTGCACCGGCTCGAACGGCTCGGGTCCATCCGCAGCCAATGGGGAACCTCCGACAGCGGCCGGCCCCGGCGCTACTACGAGATCACCCCGGCCGGCCGCGAGCAGCTGGCCGAGCAGCGTCGCCAGTGGGCGACCGCGAACCGCACGCTCGGCGGCCTGTGGAATCTGGCGGGGGCGGAGGCATGAGCGCCGAGACGGAGTCCCGGATCGGCGAATGGCGCACCGCCGTCCTGCGCGGTCGCGCCGTGACCGCGCAGGATGCCGACGAGCTCGAGGAGCACCTGCGCGAGCAGATCGCCGACCTCGGAGCCGTAGGACTGAGCGAGCGCGAGGCGTTCCTCATCGCCGTCGGACGACTCGGCGAGGTGGACGCCGTCACCGCCGAGTTCGCCCGCGAGCACAGCGACCGGCTGTGGAAGCGGCTCGCGCTCCCCCGGCCCGAGGAGGGAGGCCGGGCGTCGTTCATCACGATGCTGGTCTTCGCGATCGCGGCCGCCGTTGCGATCCAGGTCGCGCGTCTCGCCGCGTTCTCCCCGGGCTCGGCCATGCAGGTCTTCGGCGACCCCACCGAACGATGGTTCGTGCGCGACCTGGGACTCTTCGTGCTGCCCGTGCTGGCGGGCTACCTGGCGGTGGTGCGGCGGATGCCGTGGCGGCGCATCGCCTGGCTCGCCGCCCTGGTCGCGGCGCTCGCGATCGCCGTGAACGTCTTCCCGTACGCGCCCGGCTCCGCGACCGAGATGCTCGTCGCCCTGCACCTGCCGGTCGTGCTGTGGTTCGTGGTCGGCGCGGCCTATGCCGCCGGGGAGGTGAGGTCGAGCGCCCGGCGCATGGACTTCCTCCGGTTCACCGGGGAATGGGCGATCTACTACACGCTCATCGTGCTCGGCGGGGGTGTGCTGACCGTGCTCACGGTGCAGGTGCTCGCTCCGATCGCCCCGCAAGCGATCGACGAGGTGCTCACCTGGGTGCTGCCGTCCGGCGGCGCGGCCGGGCTGGTCGTCGCCGCCTGGCTGGTCGAGGCGAAGAAGAGCATCGTCGAGAACCTCGCTCCGGTGCTCACCGCGATCTTCACCCCGCTGTTCGCCGTCATGCTGGTCGTCGCCGCCGTCGGCTACCTCGTCGCGGGGATCGGCCGTGCATTCGACCGTGAGCTGCTGACGGTCTTCGACGTCCTCATGCTCGTGGTGCTGGCGCTCGTCGTGTACGGCATCTCGGCGCGCGAGGCGACCCGCAGCGCGCGGATCATGGACGCCATCCGGCTCGCCGCGGTCGTCTGCGCGATCGTGCTGGACATCCTGGTGCTCGTCTCGATGTTCACCCGGGTGGGCGAGTACGGCTGGACACCCAATCGCGTTGCGGCGCTCGGGCTGAACCTGGTGCTGCTGGCGAATCTCGCCGGGGCCGCCTGGTTCGAGGCGCAACAGCTCGCGACCGGGGCAGGCCCGTTCCGGGTCGAGCGCTGGCAGACCGGGTACCTCCCGGTCTTCGCCGCCTGGGTGCTGGCGGTCGCGGTCGCGCTGCCCCCGCTGTTCGGCTTCGCCTGAGCGGTCTACCCTGACGACATGACCGATTCCGCCGCATCCGATCCGTTCACGTCGTTCGCCAAGGGCCTGTGGTGGCTCGTGCTGCTGCGCGGGATCCTGGCGATCGTCTTCGGCGTCATCGCGCTGCTGGCTCCGGCGGCCGCGCTCACCGCGATCGCCATCGTCTACGGAGCCTATGCGCTGGTCGACGGCATCGCGGCCATCGTGCACGCGCTGCAGTCGCGCACCGGCAACCCCCGCTGGGGATGGCTGCTCGCCGGAGGCGTCGTGTCGGTGCTCGCGGGTCTCGCGGCGCTCATCCTGCCCGGCCTGGTCGGCGCCCTCGGTGGGCTCGTCGTGCTCTGGACCATCGCGATCTGGGCCGTCGTCTCGGGTGTCTTGGCGCTGCGTTCGGCGGGCGGGTCGCAGGGACGCGCGCGCACCTGGGGGATCGTGGCGGGCATCCTGAGCATCGTGCTGGGGCTCGTGCTCGCGATCGCCGTCATCGTGAGCCCCGGCGCCACGCTGCTGAGCCTCATCTGGACGGCGGGGGTGTGGGCGGTGATCTTCGGCGTGCTGCTCGTGGTCTCGGCGCTCACCGTGCGGAAGGCGGTCGCCGCGGGCTGACCCCGCCGCGGCACGAGTCCTGAGAGTGGACGCAATGGAGCGCTACGGGAACAGGCGACCACGGGTTGAGAGGCTAGTTTCCGCGTGGAATCAAGGCATCCGCGAGGACGCTGCCCCCGTCGGAGAGCCGGACGACCCCCTGATCGGCGCGCCGGCGGAACCAAATAAACGACCTCGAACACGTCTCACCGACAGTGAAGTGGACGCTATGCGAACAGCCCGCGCGCAAGGTGTCAGCGTGAACGCGCTGGCGCGGAGGTTTGGGGTTCACCGTGGCACCGTGTGGGCGAAGACGCGGTGACATGCGCCGCATCTTGCAACACCGATACCAGACCCTTAGCTGCGCCGTAAAAGGACTCAATAGCTCATCACCACAGGCAATGGTGAGGACAGCTGAGGATCGAAATCTCCATGCTGACTTCGTGCGCAAGAGGTGTAGTCCACACCAACTTCCGCCGCAGGCTTGAAGCTGACGCTACGTCACCCTCTAGGGTCGATGTCATGGAGCACACACCCCCTGCTGGCGCGGAAGATGTCACCCGAGAGTGGCGAGTAGGGCAGCTTGCCGAGCTGAGCGGAGTCACCGTGCGCACGCTTCGGTATTACGACCAGACCGGGCTTCTGCATCCATCAGGGCAGACCAGCGGAGGTCATCGACTGTATGACCAGCAGAACGTGACGCGCTTGTATCGCATTCTGGCGCTACGGCGTCTGGGGTTCAGTCTGTCTGAGGTCGAATCGCTCTTGGATGATTCTGATTGGGACTTGCGGGCGATGGTGACCCGTCATGCGATGCAGACCGAGCGCACAATCGCGACAGCGACTCGACTTTCTGCGCACCTGCGGCGGATTCTCGACGAACTTGGTAGCTCTCAAATTACTCAAGCAGACACATTGTTCACGATCATGGAGGAAATGAGCATGTTGGAAACCCCGATTCGCGACACTAAGACCCTATTGGTGTACGACGACCTTGCTGCTGCGCACGCGTACCTCAGTGAAACCTTCGGGTTGGGGGCTGGCCCTCTTGAACTCGATGTTGAAGGGCGGGCGGTCCATGGTGAGCTGTTTGCCGGTGACCATGCCATCTGGCTCCATCCGGCTGGTGATGGTTATCAGCCGCCGTCGCGGTTGGGAGCGGCCAGCAGCATCATCGTGATTGCCGTGGACGATGCCGATGCCCACTACGCCCGCGCGGTCGAGCAGGGGGCCGAAATCATCGAATCCCCTGTCAGCCAGTCCTACGGCCTGCGCGAGTATGGCGCTCGCGATCTAGAGGGCCATCTGTGGTACTTCCAAAGCCCGATCGACTGAACCCACTCCGGTTGAGGGTTGAGGCGGTCGCTAAATCGCTCCGCGCGTCGCTGCGTTGACGCGGATACCGATGAGGGAGGCGACCACGGCGAGCGGTGCCGGACGGCTTGACGACCGATTCAGCCCGAATGCCCAGCGTCCTAAGATGCGGTTACCGGCCGATGCTCGGCCCGTCATGGTGTGGGCTGCTGTCGCGTGTGTGCGGCTCGTGGTGGAGTTGGCGACGGCGTTCCGCAAGAGCACGTCCAGCGGCCTCGCGCGCGGTCTGCTCGGCGGCACGGGTCTGCTCGATCCGCTCCACCGCCTCAGCGGGGGTGAGCGCCCGTAGCGCCGCGACTTCGGCTCGCGCCTGCTGCGCGGTGCGGGTTTGATTCTCGGCGTTGGCGCGGGGGCGAGCGTCGAGGTAGAAGCCCCGGTTCTTCACCACCGTGTCGGTGCCGAAGATGCGGGCGTAGATGCGCAGGCGCGGCGGGTCGTCGGGTTCCAGTGCCTTGCGCACCGCGTTCGCTGCGGCCTCCTGCTGCTCGGCGGCTTCGATGACGCGCGGGTCGGCGGCGATCCGGGGCCGGGTGACGCGCTCGATCCACGATCCGCTGTTCTCGTTCCAGCGCGGCGGCTCACCCCACGCGCTCGTCAGCCGCTGCTCGGCGTTGTGGGCGAGGGTCTGCGCGGTGTGGTGTTCTCTGGTGGCGCGGCGCTTGCCGAACCTGCCGACCATGCACAGCCGGTCGCGGACGGTCTGCTGTGCGGTGTCGGCGGCCTGCCACTCGGCCAACGCCCCCAATGCCTGCGCTATGAGCGGAGCTGCGGCCTCGGCACGCACGCGCTCGAGTTGCTGGGTCGCGGCATCGCTGGCCTGGCGTGCATTGTCGCGTTCGTGGCGCTGCTGATCGTGCCGTTCGGTGAGCGCGACGGCGGCTTGCTGCCAGAGTGCCGCTCGCCGTTCTGCTCGTTCGGCCTGCGCGGTGAGGGCGGCCATCTCGGTGTTGACGCGCTTCACGGGGCCGTCGTCGACCAGCCCCCGCACCGCTTCCGTCGCCTGCTGTATGGCGTGGGTGAGTCCTCGGTCTGCGCGGTCGCGCTCTACGGCGTCGATGAACTGTGCTCGGGCGTCGGCGGTGTTCTCGGCGATGATGTGCAACTGGTTCTCGTGCTTGCCTCGGGTCATGCCGACGTAGACGGCGGCTCCGCTCATGGCATCGGAGAGGATCGTGTGCGACCCCGTGGCGGTGACGCCCTGCACCCCGTAGGCGGTCGAGGCGTAGGCCAGGTTGGTGTGCTCGGTGACGTAGGCGGCAGGCAGTTGCACGGTGTGCTCTCGCTTCCGCCCGCTGCCAGCCTCGACCGCCCACAGCGCCCCGTCGTCGGTGACGTGTTGCACGATCCACAGTTGCCGGTTCGCCACACCCAGACCGGTGTCGTTCTTCCGCGTCTGAATCAGGTCGCCCCGCCCGATGGGGAGGCCGTCGCTGCCGGTCGCGGTTGCCTCGTCATCTACGGCTCCGGGGTGGGTGCGGTGGTCGCGGATGCGCTCGTTCAGGCGTGCGGCCTCATCGTTGGTGGCAACCGTGACCGCCTCCCCATCCTCTCGATGCTGGGCGATGTGCTCGCGCAGACTCTCGGCATCCGGGTGGAAACGGATCAGACCGAGAGCTGCGAGTTGGTCAAAGATCGCGCCGGGGTCGGCCCGGTCGCGCAACCGCACTGAGAGTTCCGCGTAGGCGGGGTCGGTGAACCTGTGCACTTCGGCCATGTCGATGGTGCGGCCGCGAATCTGCGCGGCCATGTCGAGCACGCCGCCTCTGCCGACGGCGGGGAGTTGCGCGCGATCACCGACGAGCGCGAGCGTTGCGCCCGTCTCGGCGCAGATGGTGAATAGTGCGATTGCGGTGTCTTGGTCGAGCATCCCGGCCTCGTCCACGATCACCCGCTCACCCGGTGCAAGCCGGGAGGCTGTCGGCACTCCGGTGTAGGTGCGTCCGGTCTCGGGGTCGGTGTCGCCGGGTGTGAGGCGTGTCCATACGCCGTCGCGGTTCCAGCGCCAGCCGTGCGCGTGCACGAGCGCCGCAACGGACGCGGTGGGGGTGCCGAGTTCTTGTTGCGCAACATCAGCGGCCTTCTTCGTCGGCGTCACCACCCGCGACAACCTGCCCCGCTCACTACTCGCGGTGATTGCGGTGGCGAGCATCGTCGTCTTCCCGCTCCCCGCTGCGCCCTCAACGATCACGAGCGGGTCGGTGGAGGCGAGGGCTGCGGCGGCCTCCGTCTGGCCCGTGTCGAGGCCGGCGGTCTGCGCCAACTGGCGCACGTCCGGTAGCGCCGGTTCCACGTCGGGTATGCGTGCGGTGATGAGGTCGCGGAGTTCGGTTTCGGCTTGCATGACGCGCACGCTCGTCCAGTGCGCCACATACTCCGGCGCAGGCTTGCCGGGTGGGAGGATCGTGAAGCAGTCTTCCAACGCCAGCCGCGACACGACCGTGATGAAGTCGCGTATCTCGGCAGGGGTCGCGCGTATGCCGTATTCGGTCATGATCCGGGTCGCGTGCTCGGTCACGGTGTGCGTCGTCCACGCCGAGCTGCCTGCGGCGCAACGATCCAGCGCGCGCGACGCAACCACCTGCACACTCAGATCATCAAGCGACACTGCTGCGCGTGGCGCTGGCCGTTGCAAGGTGTCGGGGTCGTATCCGGCCTCGCGTAGCTCCGTCACCCATGCGGCTTCGTCGCCCAGCGTGGCGGGCTTCTTCGCTGGCCGCTCGCGCGCCCATGCTTCGGCGCGCAGGCACGAGGCGACGACCGGCCCGAGGCTCTCGCCGGGGTGCGTGGCGTTCCATTCGGCTTCGAGGCGGTCGAGGTTACGGCGCACCTGCACACCCCGCTTCGACATGACCGCGTTGAACGGCTGCAACTCGATCACTTCGCCGGTTGCCGGATCGAGGGTCAGGCCGTGCCGATCCAGCACCACGGTAAGCTCCGGGCTGGCGGCGATCACGGCAGTACCGAGTGCGCGGATCGCGTCCTGCTGCCGGAACAACGCCGCACCGTTCAACCCCCGCCACTTGCCCGCCGCCCACACCCTCATACCGATCTGCATGTGAATATGCCGGTGCGGGTCACCCGCCCGCGACGTGCGGTGCGTGATCCCGACGACGTGCATCTGCTCGATGGGTACGACCTCCTGCGCCCCCAGCGAGCCGACACGAGTTACAGAGTGGAGGGCGAGCCAGCGTCGAATCTCGCTGAGGGCATCCTGTTGGGCGGCATCCAGCGCGGCCGATACCTCTGGGTGCAGAGCGGCGGCGATCGACAAGCTCTTAGGGGTGTTGATGACCATTTCCATGAACCGGGGCGAGGCCTGCCGATCCGACCCCGCACGACGAGGCTTACCCATCTGCTCCCCGGTCAACGGATGCGTCCAGTCCACCCACCCCGCATACGCCGCCGGTTCAAGACCCAGCTCAGCGGTCACCTCGCCAGTGCCGTCGAGCTGAGCGAACTGCGCGACGGTCGCCTCGCCACCGAGGTAGTAGTCGTCAGCGCGGGCGCGGTCGGCCTCGACATAGCGCAGCGCATCAGCCCCGGTGCCACGGAACGGCAGTACGCCGCCCTGCATCTCAACCACCACCCGTGTGTCTGCCTCACTGACCATCTAGCGTATCAGCAACTACGGCACTTAGATTACGTTCATTCACTGTGAAAGAGGCGAGAAGTCCGGTGATGCCGGGAGTAGGTAGGCAGTTGTCGGGAGGGGCGCAGCGGCGTCGCGTGCTGGGCGTGCGCGGTGAGGTGTGCGGCGGGGGGCGGTGCCGGGTCAGGTTGGCGCAGATGCGACGGCGTCGGCCGTCCTGAGAGAATGGAGGCATGCCGAGTTCTGTTCAGTTGATCCGCGCCGCCGACCTCTCAGACGTTGCCGAGTACGCGTATGCGGCGACAGCGCCGAAAGACTCTCGACTGATCTTCCTCGCCGGGTCATGCCCGTTGGACGAGAACGGTGCCACCGTCGCTGTCGGTGACTACGCGGGTCAAGCTGCCGCGTGCATCGAGACGATGAAGTGCGCGCTCACT
Organism: Microbacteriaceae bacterium; assembly: GCA_019638805.1. GTDB lineage: Bacteria > Actinomycetota > Actinomycetes > Actinomycetales > Microbacteriaceae > JBDSKH01. The sequence continues at coordinate 276,762 of JAHBTA010000003.1, forward strand.
GCTTCCGGTGCAAAGATCCAAGATGTCATCAGCACCCGGGTACTGGTTGCATCCTCGTCGCAGAGCGATCTTGTCACGGCGTGGGAGGTCGTGCGCGACGCGTTCGGGGAGCACGACGTGCCGAGCACGTTGATGGGCGTGACCGTGCTCGGCTACGACGACCAGTTGGTTGAGATCGAAGCGGTTGCCGCCGTCATTGACTGACTGCGAAGCCCGCCGATGGGCGGCGGAAGGTTTGCGTCAGAGCTCCAGAAGTAGGCAGCCAGGTGCGCCGTCCGGGGAGGGTCGGAAGCTGTGCCGGGCGTATAGCCTTGCGGCGGGGTTGCCGTCCTCGACCGAGAGGCTGATAGCGGTGACGCCACGGGATCGGGCGACCTCGGTAACTCGATGCAGGAGCAGTCCACCGATGCCTTGGCCTCGGTGCTCGGCACTGACCCAGATGCTCAGCTCCGGGATGGTCGCGGCGATGAACCCATAGCCGGGGTCGTCTGCGGTGAAGTAGCGGAGCCAGACCGCCGCGACCGCTACCCCTGCGGCGTCCTCTGCGACAAGGCCGAAGTCTTCGCCGGTCGGCCACCCGTCGTAGTAGTGGCGAAACTCTGCGGTGTCTTCGACCTCGCTCATGGTGAAGCGCGGGCCGTTCCAGTTCAGGTTGTCGAGCGTCGCCCGCGCGAGCAGCCCACGGTCTGCCGCCGTCGCGCCCCTCAAGGAAACATCAGTCATGCCCTGCGTCCTCGTCCGGCTATCCGGCGCGTCCTCGGCGTCCGGGCGGGAGCAATCCCTTGCGGCGGGCGCGAGCGACCCAGCCCTGCGCGGTCGAGAGCGGCACCCGGCTGATTTCGGCCATGCGCGCGGTGGGGTTGGGTTCGCCGTCGTCCACGAGGCGCGTGTGCTGCAAGGCGACGACTTCGTAGAAGTCGGCGGTGCGCTTCGGGTTACCGAGCGGCTTCATCACGTCCTCGGATCGCATGACGCGGCCCGAGGGCATGGTGAGGGTGCCGCCCTCGAAGCGTGTGGCACCGGTGACAGCGAACTGACGGCGGTTGATCACCGCCTCAATCCGCGACGTCGGCAGATTGCGCAGCATCGGGCTTGCCACCGGGTCACCGGCCTGCCCGGGCAGGTAGACGATCCCCGTGATACGCACCTCACCCATCGGCTCCTGGTGCATGAGGTACTGGCGTTGCAACCGCAGCAGCACACGGGTGTAGGACTGGACGTGCTCGATGGGGAACCAGCGCCCATCACGCCCATCGTTATACCCGCTCAGCTCCCCATCCGGCCCCGGCGTGGGGTAGATCAGCTTGTCGTACTTGAGTGCCGCATCAATGGCGACCGAGTCGGCAGCCGTGTCGATCACGGGGGGATCGGGCAGCACCCAGCCCGCTGGCAGGTCTTCGGGAACCAGCAGCGGCACATCCTCCACGTCTTGACTCATACCCCTGATCGTAGTGGAACCACCGATTCATCTCAAACACTGGCCGTTACGCCATGTCCGTGGTACGGTTGCAATCTACTGGCGTATCTGCCACGACGCGAGATAGAGATGAGCGACCCGTCCCGACCCACCGATGCCGAGCGACCGCACCACGCGGCGCGGGGCAGGGGTGCGCTCGACACGGGCGCGAGGGGCGATCCGGGGCAGTTGCGGCTACGGGTGGTGCGGCGAGCGGAGCCGGATATGCGCAAGCTGGTGGAGTGGGTGCTGAACATCACCCAAGCCCGTTACGACGCTCACCGCGCCGGGGAACCCGACCCCTACGACCTCCCACCCCCAGAGGAGCTGACCGCTGAATCTCACGACCACAGCGCAGACGGGCGAGACACAATGGAATCCGAAGCATCGAACGAACGGAGCATCGCATGAGCACCACCACCGCTCCCACCCTCACACGCGCATCCTCTGGCGTCACCGACGAGCGAGTAGACGACATGCCGGTGTTGCTGGCCGTGTCCTACCTGCGTGTCTCGACGCGGGAGCAGGCCGAGCGTGGCGGCACCGACGAGGGCTTTTCGATCCCGGCGCAGCGTGAAGCCAACCAGCGCAAGGCCGACGAGCTGGGCGCGCGAATCGTGCGCGAGTTCGTAGACGCGGGAGAGTCCGCCAGGTCTGCCGACCGTGACGGACTGAAAGAAATGTTGGCGTTCCTCGCCGCGTCGCGGGTGCAGTTCTGCCTCGTGCACAAGCTCGACCGGCTCGCCCGCAACCGTGCCGATGATGTGAAGATTCACGAATCCCTCCTCGCCGCGGGGGTTACTCTCGTGTCGGCTACCGAGTCCATCGACCAGACCCCGTCCGGGATGCTCGTCCACGGCATCATGTCGAGCATTGCCGAGTTCTACAGCCGCAACCTCGCTACCGAGGTCACCAAAGGGCTGTCGCAGAAAGTCGCCCAGGGCGGCACCCCGATGCGCGCCCCCATCGGCTACCTCAACGTCCGCCGCACCGACGAGCAAGGCCGCGAGGTGCGCACGGTCGAGGTCGATCCCGAACGCGCGCCGCTCATCGCCTGGGCGTTCGAGCACTACGCGAAAGGCGAGACCTCCGTGACCGGGCTGCTGCGCGACCTCACCGCGCGCGGGCTGCTCACCGTGCCGACACCGAAGCGCCCGAGCAAGGCATTGGGGAAGAACACGCTCTACAAGCTGCTCACCAACCCCTACTACGCGGGAGTGATCCGCTACAAGGGTGCACTGTATCCTGGCGCGCACGAACCACTCATCGACCCGGCTCTGTTCGACACCGTGCAATCACTGCTGCGGGCGCGGACGGCAAAGATGACTCGGCATGTCCAGCACGCCCACCACCTCAAGGGCCTCCTGCACTGCGGCACCTGCGGGTCGCGGATGCTGCTCGACTTCGCCACCAATCCCAGGGGCACGACCTACGCCTACTTCGTCTGCTCCGGCCGCGCCTCGAAGAAGACGAGCTGCACGCGGCGTGCGGTGCCCGTCGCGGTCGCTGAACGCCTCGTCGCAGACTCCTACGCGAGCATCACGATCAACGGTGCGACCTACCGACACCTCGCCACAGAGGTCGATGCCGCGTTCGATAGCCGCATGGCGGGCCGTGACCAAGAGATTGCCGACCTCATGGCGAACCGCGCCAAGTTGGAGTCGGAGAGTGACAAGCTGCTGGCCGCGCACTTCGCCGACGCGATCGACCTGTCCACCCTGAAACGGCACCAAGACCGCATCCGCGCGGGCCTCGCAGACGTGAACCAGCGCCTTGCCGAGCACGACGAGCACCACACCGGCGGGCGGGCGTTCCTACACGACTCGCTGCGGCTGCTCACCGACGCACACCACGCCTACGCCCGATCCCACGACGCCGACCGCAGAGTAGCGAACCAAGCGTTCTACACCAGGCTCGACATCACCGACGACGAACAACTACGCGCACGCCTCGCCGAACCGTTCGCCACGATCATCCGTCAAGCACACGAACACGGCAGCGACGACGGCAAGGGTGCGGAACACGAACAGGACGAACCTTCGCATGTCGCGTGTTCCCGTAAGACACTTTGGGTGGAGCCTAGGAGAATCGAACTCCTGACTTCCTGCTTGCAAAGCAGGCGCTCTACCAACTGAGCTAAGGCCCCGGGGAGAATCGGGTGGGGCTACCAGGACTTGAACCTGGGACCTCTTCGAACGATTCCGTCCGTTTTGGTTACCTCGATAAACGAGCCCCTGATGCAGAAAAACGCCGGTTATCCTGGGTTTTTCTTGGTTCACACCACGAGGGTGTGTTCACTACTATACCAGTTCGAGAGGGCACATCTCGACGTAACTCGATGGGTATGTCGGGAGTTTACCGTGGCCCTCGGATCCCCCGATCGGAGCCGCACCTACCGGCCCATCTCCATGAACAGCTTGTCGGGTGACTGCGCAACATCTAGGGAAACGTGCGGGAGGTGCTTGGTGGAACGCATTCCGACTAGCTTTGGGCCGTGCCAATCGCTTGGCTGTGGTTGCGAGTCCACCGACGGGTGAGTGCTTCCTGATGACGCACACGCACAAGAAGAACAAGACTGACGGGTCCCATGATGACGAACTTCGTTGTGTTCCACAGGCACAGGAGGAGGATGAGGTTGAGCCATCCGGGGCCGCCATCCTCGATGAGTGTGGTGAAGGTGCTCGCGGCCAGGAGGTAGGGCACGGCGAGGAGCATCGCAGGCACGCCCCACTTGAGTCCTCGCCTGGTGCGAATTGCGTCGAGGAGGATGTTGGTGGGCATGTAACGGCGCAAGAATGCGCGGGTGTGGACGCTGAGGGTCCAGAGCTGGCGGATCATGACGAGGGTTCCTCTCACAGGCACGACAGAGTGTCGGAGGCGGTGCGTGTGTGAGTGGCCTTGCGGCCTGCCCCGAGGAGCCTCATATCAAGGAGAAATCCGCCTCATCACCAGAGTACGACGTGCCAGTGACATTCGGAAGTGCAACTGGTCACAGACCCCGGCTCGTGCCTTCACGCCGCACCGAACGGAACGAGTCGTCGTGCCCGTCGGTGCCGGCGAGGTCGCGGACTCGCGTGATGGCTGCTTGCGCTCATGCGGTATCGATCTCCTATACGTCGCTACCTGGTGCCGGGCTGGGCGGCGAGCAAACCTCCAGGCGCCCAGACGGTTTGAACCTCACCGAAAACTGCGGGATTCCGCGGATCACATCATACAGAGCACATCACCAGATGCATGGTTTGATGGCGCCGATCGCGAAGATGGCGACGATGAACCGGCGAGGCTTCAGGTCGAACAGAGCCGAGGGGAGGGCACGTAGAACTGACATTCCGTCACCTCTCCGACCTGTGCTTCGCAACTCAACTCCTACCTGCCATTCAACCATGTCGAGGCGATACTTCCCAGGGGTACCACCTGAGAATTCGTTCGACGTGGGGGCGCCACTGTGTCGATACGAGAACTCGAATAGATGCTGACGCATGGTCAGTTTCGTGGCACTTGGGGTCTGTCAGATTAACGGTGGATCTGACCTGGCGCTTTCTTAGTTGATTCGGCCTTCGAAGGTGATCGCGAAGGCGTTGAGTGCGGGCTTCCACCTGGTCACCCAGCGTGCCCGACCCCGGCCGGTGGGGTCAAGTGAGCGCGTCACGAGATACAGGCACTTCAGCGCGGCAGCGTCGTTGGGGAAGTGGCCCCGAGCACGCACTGCCCGCCGGTAGCGGGCGTTGAGGGACTCGATCGCGTTCGTCGAGCAGATGATGCGGCGGATCTCGACGTCGTAGTCCAGGAATGGGATGAACTCACTCCACGCGTTCTCCCAGAGCCTGCGGATCGCCGGATACATGGTGCACCACTTCTCCGCGAACTCCTCGAACCTTGCCCTCGAGGCCGCTTCGGTGGGCGCCGTATAGACGGGCCGGAGGTCGCGGGCGATCTGGTCCCAATACTTCCGTGACGCGAACTTGAACGTGTTGCGAATCAAATGGATGATGCATGTCTGCACCACGGCGAACTCCCACGTGGTGGTGATCGACTCGGGCAGTCCCTTCAGGCCGTCGCAGACCACGATGCAGACGTCTTCGACACCACGGTTCTTCAGCTCGGTGAGCACGCCGAGCCAGAACTTCGCCCCTTCGCCGCCGTCGCCGGCCCAGATACCGAGGATGTCGCGTTCTCCGGCAGTGGTGACACCGATAGCGACATAGAACGGTTTGTTACGCACCTGCCCATCACGGACCTTCACCACGATCGCGTCGATGAACACCACCGGGTAGACACGATCCAGCGGCCGGTTCTGCCACTCAGTCATCTCCTCGATCACCTTGTCGGTGATCTTGGAGATCGTCTCCTTCGACACCGATGCGCCATAGACGTCATCGAAGTGCGCCGCGACCTCACCGGTGGTCAGCCCCCGCGCGGTCAACGAGAGGACGATCTCGTCGATCCCGTCCAAGCGGCGCTGCCGCTTGCGGACGATCTTCGGTTCGAACGACCCGTCCCGGTCCCGCGGCACCTCGATCTCGACCGGGCCAACCTCGGTGAGCACGGTCTTTGACCTTGTGCCGTTACGCGCGTTCTCACTGTCAGTGACCTGATGTTTCTCGTATCCGAGGTGCTCGGTGATCTCTGCCTCGAGCGCGGTCTCCAGCACGGTCTTGGTCAGCCCGCCCAGCAGGCCACCCGGCCCGACCAGGCTGACACCCTGCTCCTTCGCTTGCGTGAGCAGCTGCTCCGCGATCTGTTTCTCATCAATGATCTCTCCTGTCACAGGATCGATCATCTCGGTGAACTGGGTCATTACCTTTCCTTTCGGTCAGGCCAGCCCCAGATCCACCGTTCTTCTGACAGTCCCGGCACTTGATTCACCCGCAGCAGTTACACACGGTCGGTGAATCGGGTCTCGACTAGAATTGAGTCCAATGACTCGATGACTGTTGGAACAATTACTGTTTCGCCGAGATCATCTCAACAGTTGCCGCGCCGTCTTTGGATACAGCACCTCGGAGGTGATGGAAATGGGGTCGAATGGGGGCCACATGGGCTGGTGGGGTATGGGCTGGAGTTGGGTCTTCCTCATCCTGCTCGTGGTGGGAATTGTCATACTGATCGTGGTTCTTGTTCGAGTCTTCGCCGCACGTGGGCCTCGACAGACACCTCATCGCATCGGGACCAGTGGGGCTCGTGAGTTGCTGGATGAGCGCTATGCCCGTGGAGAAATTGACACCAGTGAGTACGACGAGCGACGTCAACGACTCGACGGAGCACCTGACGCATGAAACCGATCACCCGTCGACAGGCGCTCCAGCTCGGGGCTGTGGGAGGGCTCGGTGTCGTTATTGGAGGGATCGGTCTCTCTCAGACAGGTCTTCCCTGGGGTGGGCGCGTGGCTGATGGTGATCTGCTGGTTGAGCCAGAGGTGTTACGCAGCAGCGGTGGTTTGCTGCAGGTGGATCTTGTCGCCGCTCGTCGCGAGGTGACCATCGCCGGGCGACAGGTACAAGCCTTGACCTACGGGGGCACATTGCCGGGGAGAACCTGGTGGGTGCGACCGGGGGACACCATCGAGGTGCAGTTGCGTAACGAACTGGACACCCCAACCAACCTGCATACCCACGGGCTACAGGTTTCTCCCTCGGGGAATAGTGACAACCCCTTCCTCTCTATAGACCCTGGGCAGAGTTTTGGTTACCGGTTTACCTTGCCAGAGGATCACCCGTCTGGTGTGTGCTGGTATCACCCTCATCGGCATGGCTCAGTCGCTGACCAGCTATTCGGCGGCTTGTACGGTGCACTTATTGTCGAGGATGAAAAAATGCCGGTCAGTCGAGAGCGGGTGCTCGTCGTCTCCGACATTTCACTCACCGCTGGAGGACAGATCGCGACCGCCTCGGGGATGGACGTGATGATGGGCCGTGAAGGTGATCTCCTATTGGTCAACGGCCAGCACCGCCCACACATGTCGGCACGACCTGGGGAGCGGGAACGCTGGCGAGTGATCAATGCGTGCACTTCCCGTTACCTACGTTTGGCCTTGCCCGGGCAGCGCCTGGAGTTGCTGGGGATCGACGGGGGTCACGAACAGGCTCCCCGGGAAGTGCGGGACGTGCTCCTGGCTCCCGGTAATCGCGCCGACCTTCTCGTGAGCATGAGCGCCGGTAGTGGTGAGTTTCAGACACTGGGCTACGACCGTGGTGGAATGGGAATGGGAATGATGGGAGGTCGAAACCTCTCCGGAGCTGAGGCCATTGCCACGCTCACTGTCTCCGGGCAAGAGACTTCTACGCCAGATACGGTGCCAGTTCGCTCGCCGGTTCTTCGGGATCTACGCGAGCAGCCTGTTGCGCGGCGGCGGGAGATTGCCTTCACCATGGGAATGGGGTCGATGATGCGCGGTGGCGGGAGCATGATGGATCTCGGATTCGACGGTCGTACTTTCGACATCGACCGAGTTGACCAACGCGTTGCTGCGGGAGCCGTGGAAGAGTGGCTCATCACGAACCCCACACCCATGGATCACCCCTTCCATTTACACGTATGGCCGATGCAGGTGATCGAGACGGACGGGCAACCGGTCAGCGAACAGGTTTGGCGTGACGTCGTCAATGTTCCTGCCCAAGGTCGAGTGCGGGTGCTCATCGACTTCGTTCGTCACCCGGGGCGCACAGTATACCACTGCCACATCCTTGATCATGAAGATGCTGGCATGATGGCCATCGTCGATGTCGGCTGACCAGCTGCAGCGGCGTTGCGGCCTGGCCAAAACCCACCGCTGCCGCGTAGTTTCCGTTACTTGATGTTGCCGGATGCACCACGTATTGTTGAAGTAACACGGCAGGCTCGCTTCTCTAGATGAGACGCGAGCTTGTTCTTTTTCTACCTCAGTGCGAGACACCCAGGCTTGCCAAACGAGATTCTACGGAGACGGCAGAGGCACTCCTGGACTGGTGGCAGACACCAAATACCGATCTGCCAACTGCTTCTGATGGGTCGATGCGAGCCCCCACAGGCCTGCTGGTAACAATGACTGAAGCAGATTTTGACCTTGCCATCGAGAAGTCGGACACGACGATGGCTTTCAGAGTTCCCGCGTCGCCTGAGTGAGTTTTCGTTGCCCGGGGGACGACGCGCGACTACCCTTGAAAGTGTGCCAGCGACCGCAATTGCGACGTGGACGCGAAGCCCATTTCACAGTGGCACGCTGGGGGCACGACAACTCCATAACTACCGATAATCCGCGGAATCACGCGGGTGGTGACTAATATTGGGACTTTTGATACGACGGGACTCAATGCCGCGCAGTGGCGTTGAGTCCCGGGCGTATCAAGGTTGAGCGAGCCCGCCGCAGGCGAGCGAGGCGAAACCTGAGTTCTCCGGCACTCCGGCCGAAAAATCTAGTCAGAGGCCCAAATCCGTGAAATCTCGCGGGTTCGGGCCTTTTCGTGCTCTCTGCTCGGCGACAGAGGAGGGGTCTGCTGAAGGTTTGATTCTGGTCCCCTTCTGGTCCTCTAGCTAGTCCAGACTCGCTGAACGGGCGAGGCGGAGCATCGGGACCAGACCCACGACCGACACGAGACTCGGATCATCAAACGATCCGGATACCATCGCGGGAGTGTGTTTGAACTGAATCTGAAAGATGCCTATCGGATCGGCTGAATAGGGACCTAGACATTCACCATTCTCCCAGACCAGAGGGGCATTTCCGTAACCTCAGGCGCCTTAACCTCGCGAGCACATCAATGGGCCGAGGCTAAGGGTTCATGAGCGTGTAGTTCCTTGTTTCGGTTGAGCTACGGCTGGTAGGCGATACTCGCCATCATGCCGGCTTCGCCGTGATAGAGGTTGTGGCAGTGAGTCAGCCATTGGCCGGGATTGTCGGCATCGAACTCGAGGCGGAGGGCCTGGCCAGGCAGGATGATCGAGGTGTCCTTGCGAGGTCCGCCGTCGGGATGCTGATATGTGTGCCCGTGCAAATGCATGGGATGCCACATCGTCGTCGAGTTCGTGATCGTGAGCGCAACGCGTTCTCCCTCGGCGATTGCGAGTGCATCACGGAGAGGTTCTTCCATGTCCATGCGCGTGCCGTTGATGGCCCAGTCGTACTGTTCCATGCTGCCGGAAAGTTCCAGTGAGAGGGTTCGGTCGGCCCGCTTGAAGGGCAGCGCCACGGTCCCGGTGGCCTGCAAATCGGCGGCGATTGTGGGGGTACGCGTCTGCGGGAGGGAGGTGCCTGCTGCGGGTAGGGTGCCGACCCCAGTGGAGAGGATCGCGAGGGCCTGGTCACCCTTGCCAAGCGCTTCGGCGATGACGGCGAACACCCCATCACCGGCGGTGACGATCGCGTCGTATCGTTCGCCCATGCCGATCACAATGCTCTCCGCCTCGTGAGGTTCCACGGGATACCCGTCGGTGTGGGTGAGGGTGAGCTGGTGTTCTGTGACCCCGAATCGGAAGGCAGTGTCGCCTCCGGCGTTGATGATCCTCAGTCGGATCCGTTCTCCCGGTTTCGCAGTGAAGGTCTCGGGGTCGATTCCGGGGCGCCCGTTGATGAGGTAGAGCGGATAATAGACATCGCCCGCGTCGCCGCCGAGGAGGTCGGAGGTGGCGCCCATGAGGGTGTTGCCCATCCGCATCGGCATACCTCCATGATCCATACCACCCATACCGCCCATACCCCTGCTGAGCTCTGCGAACACTTGGTCGGGGGTGGCTGTGATGCCGTCGAGCCAGTCGTCGAGCACGATGATCCATTCCCGATCGTAGTCGGCCCGCTCTTGGGGGTCGTCGATGATGAGCGGCGCGTACAGGCCCCGGTCGAGCTGCGTACCGACGTGCGGATGGAACCAGTAGGTGCCCGCATGCGGCAGTGCGAACTCATAAGTGAACGTGTCGCCGGCCGCGATCGCGGGCTGCGTCAGCCCCGGCACTCCGTCCATGTCGTTACGCAGGGCGAGGCCGTGCCAATGCACTGTGGTCGGATCGGGTAGATCGTTGGTGAAGGTGACTCGGAGCAAGTCACCCACATTGCCGCGGATGGGCTCAGTGGCCGAGGCTCCCCGATACCCCCAGGTCTTCGCGGTCTGTCCACCGAAATCCAGTGTGACGGGTTCCGCGGTGAGCGCTCGATCGATCGTCACCCCTGTGGTCAGGCGGCGCGCCTCGGCCGCGTCAACGGCATCGGCGGTGGGCGCGAGGAAGGCGGAGTTCTGTCGGGGGGTGCAGGCAGCCAGGCCAAGGGCGGCGAGCGTCAGCGTGCCAGCGGCGAAGAACTGGCGACGATTCAACGATGCGTTCATAAGGGTGGAATCTTTCGGGTTTCGTGGGTCGGGGTCGTGCCGTGAGACTGGCGGCTACTGCGCGTTGGCTTCGATGAAGGGGAGCGGGTCAATGGGGTTTCCGTTCAGGCGCAGTGCGAGGTGCAGGTGCGCCCCGAAGGACAGCCCGGTGTTGCCCACCCGTCCCGCCTCGTCGCCGATGCGCACCCGGTCGCCGACCTGGTAGGCGTGCGACTCGCCTTCCATGTGGCAGTACCTGCTGGTGAGGTCTTGCCCGTCCACGAGGTGCTGCACCTTGAGCGAGAAGCCGCAGCCATCGTTCGCCCAGCCCGCTTCAACGACCACCCCGTCGCCGATGATACGAATCGGCGTGCCGCCTCCGGCGGCGATGTCTTGGGCATCGTGGAACTGCTCGACAGGGACGGTGCGGTAGCCGAAGCCGTCGGTGAGGGGCATGGTCTGGTCAAAGGGGTAGCGCAGCTTCGTATCGGTCAGCTGCGAGGGATCGACGAGGCCTTGCTCGGCGTTCACGCGCTGCGGTGCGACGGGGGCGGCCTGCACTTCGACGGCGCCGATCGCGTCCAGGGCCGCGGCCTCGAATGCGGCGGGGCCGCTCACGAGCTGCTGCGCGGGGAGCTCTGCGGCCGCGGCCCCCGGCACCGGGGCGAAGGGGGTGGGGAAGACGACGGGGCTCATCAGGCCGGCCACGCTGAGCGCTGCTGTCGCGGTGGCGATGAGGCTGCGCCGTGCCCGGCGGTGGCGCACGCCGCCGCCGGTGCCGTCCGAGAGGAAGTCGAATGACGGCATGGGGGTGAGATAGACCTGCGGAGTGTTCATGCGAAGAGTCCCCCGATGACGTAGTAGTTGCCGATGGCGACCGCGATACTCAGGGCGAGGGCGCTGGGGATGAAGACGGCTGGGTTCTTGAACGGGTTTCGACGTGAATGCATAACTGTTCTGTGGGTCGGCGGCCAGTGGATACGAAAGGTCCGAGGCAGCGGCACGCAGCACCGCAGTTGCTCGGACGACACGAGTGACGTGAACGCGCACCGGTGGGGTGGGCGTGTGATCGAGTTGCCCACACCGGCCGGACGGCCTAGGACGCCGTTCGGCCGCGATACGAGCGAAGCACGCGCAGCGTGCAGGTCCTCGGGCAGGGTCGGCGTCCGGCGGGTTGACCGCCCGGACGAGGCCGGGCGTCAGTCGATCTGCCGCACCGCTCGCCGCGGCTCACTGCCGGGGTGCGTGTGCAGGGCTCGTGCCGGGGGCCTGGCTTCAGGTACGGCTGATCGACAGTGCGAATAGCGACGGCGGACGCGCCGCCGGCGGCGCAGGGAGAGCGCGGGTCAGCCAGCCGGCGGACTGCGCGGCGGCGCGGGAGAGGCGGAACAGGGCGGGCCGGATCAGGAAGAGCAGCCCGGTCAACAGGGCCAGCATGCACAGCATGAGCATGCCCAGGTGCCCGTGGTCGGGGGCTGTGCCGTGCGCGCAGCTCGCATCGCAGTCGGCCGTTGCCGCGCTCGCCGGACCAGCTGGGGGACCTTCTTCGGTCGGATGCGCGTTGCCACCGGACTCGGCGGTCGCACTCACGGGCAGGAGCGCGTCGTGGGCGGTCATATTGCCAGGGAAGGAATGCATTGCGACTATGCCAACAATGAGCAGTAGCACGATCGCGTACGTTATCCAGATGTTGCGGGGTCGGGAATGTGTCGCAACGCGATTCAGCATATTGCGCACCCAAACCCCTTTCGTTATTGTTTCGTTACAGTACCATGTGCTCCTGCGTAACAGCCAGCATCACGTCAACACTGCTTTGAGTTGTCGCATGAACGTTCGCCGTGCGGCACATCTCTGCTCGCGGTCCGGCAACTTCGCGGCAGCGAGCACAAACGCGCAGCCGACGCCTGCCGAACACCTCATCTCCCTGAATGCTAAGAATCGCAAAACTTGCACTCGTATACTGTGAATTGCAGTATCCCAGCACTTGGTTTGGTTGCGATACACGTAAAAATGGTTTGGAGGTGCATGTGTTTCGAATTACCGGACACGTGCAATCCAGATTCGCTGAACGAGCGCCCCGCATGATGGTAGCTGGACTGGGGCTCATAGTTCTGTTGGTGAGTCTCCTCGCTACGCATTCCGCGGTGAACAACTCGAATGCAGCATCTGTGGCGATTAGCTCGACCGATTCAGTTGATTCTCAAATCCGGGTTCAAGATTCTGTAACTGCCGGGAGTTTGAGTCTCTGTGAGGAAAACTGTTTAGAGGGATCCGGTAGTCCTCTCATCCTGACTGTTTGTAGTGTGATTCTCGCAGTCATAGGATTTATTTCTTGGGCTGCATACAGTTCTCGTGCACCTCGACTTCTCCCACGAACGAAAGATCCGGTCGAGTACTGGCCGTGGCAACTTCAGCTTTTTCCACCATTGTTTACCACTAACCGACTCAAGCTGTCAGTCATTCGAGTCTGATTAACACTCTCGATCGCTAGATCATCGCTGTCTGGCATTCATGTGCTGTGATTGACTGACTCCTCAATGAGAGGTCAGAACCGTTTACGCCCATTCGCTTGGGCCGGAGTGCTAGGCAACTTCGGTCGCATCTAAAACAATGGCGTATCCGCTGGTAAACCGGCGAAAGACAGTACTGCGTAGATTATGACGCTCTGACCACGCTCAGACGGGGTCGGTGTCTGCGAGAGCGTACTGCTGCTAAATCACGGCACTTTGGTCTTCACAGACCCCAAAGGTTCGAGCCATGCGCTTAATTCGGCACAGGAGCTAATAGTGGAATTTTCAGAGAAGAATAAGTCAAATAACGAAGCTAACTGGTACAGACTTCATCGACGATTAGTAAGGACAGGGCAAGCCATCCTGCTGCTTGGTGCTCTGGTTCTCCTTACTCATTGGTTGGCGCACGTAGGGGTTTTCGGACCATCGCAGCCGCCGGGCTGGGCAGAAGTGTTAGCGGGTTACCCGATGGGTGCCTTACTTCTGATCGCCGGTGCGATCCTCGCAGGAAGACGTCAAGCGTGAACCGACGGCGGCGTCGCCTCATGGCGACAATAAGTGGTGCAATCTTCGCCGCAATATCCTTCACCGGGTGCGTATCAAATAATGACAACCTCAGTGATCAGTGGAGTGAGAGTAACGAAAAAGGATACATCTCAGGCGATGGGTCAGTTTCGAGTATTCCACCGTCGGAACGCACGGAGCCAGTTCAGTTTTCTGGAGAAACAGAATTCGGAGACACGCTTAGCTCGGCCGACACGATCGGCAGTGTAACAGTCGTCAATTTCTGGTACGCCGGCTGTCCTCCTTGTCGTGCTGAAGCCCCAGACCTCGTGGAAGCCTATGATGAATTTGCGCCACTAGGCGTGCAATTTCTGGGGGTAAACACACGCGACCAAGAAGCACAAGCAATTCAGTTCGCTGAGCAATACGGTATTCAATACCCATCCATTATGGATGTTGCAGCAGGGCGAGCCGTGCAACAAGCATTCTCCGGGCAGGTCCCGCTGAATGCAGTACCAACGACGCTCGTGCTCGACACCGAGGGGTGCGTTGCACATCGGGTGATTGGTCAGCTGGCGGGTGTTTCCCAACTTCGCACGTTGATCACTGAGACTCTCGAAGAACCGGAGAGTTGACCGTTGGATCTCCAGTTTTTGGTTTCAGAAGGTCAGCTCCTCTTTGCAGCGTTGATTGCGGTAGCTGCAGGACTACTCTCGTTCCTATCACCTTGCGTGCTCCCTCTGGTTCCTGGCTACTTAGGCTATGTCGGCGCAACTGCGGGCGTTCCCGCTGGTGCGGATCAGGAGCAGGGACACCGGTCAAAGCGAGTACATCGACGCACGATGCTCGGCATCCTTCTGTTTATTGTCGGGTTTTCAGCTGTGTTCGTTTCAATGACTGCGCTTGCTGGCACCGTAGGCGTCTGGCTTCTGCAGTGGGAAGAAGTAATCACCCGAGTCATGGGGGCGGTCATGATTGTGATGGGGTTCGTGTTCGTCGGCATGATCCGCACCATGCAGCGCACCACGAAGTTAAAGTTCAGTCCGAGGACAGGGCTTGCTGGAGCGCCATTACTCGGCGTCGTTTTTGGGGTGGGGTGGACCCCGTGCATGGGACCCACGCTTGCAGTAATTATGGCCCTTGGCTTGCAAGCCGAATCAGCCGGACGCGCAGCGATTCTTGGCGTCGCATATTGTCTGGGACTCGGAATCCCATTCGTGCTGGCGGGCTTCGGCTTTAGCTGGATGACTCAGGCCACGAGTTTCATGAAGCGTCACATTAGGAAGGTAAATTTGATCGGTGGCAGCCTCCTCGTACTCATCGGATTAGTGATGGTGTCGGGGCTCTGGACAAAGATGATGTACGGCATGCAAGCAATGATTGACGGCTATGTCACGCCCCTCTGATTACGAAGACGGAACTGGAGCCGGGGGCTCGGCACGAGTCCCATCCCCACACCCTGATGTTGCACTTCAAACTAGAACGTGGGGAAGTGCAAAGTACTGCTCCCTGCTTAG
The DNA here is from genome assembly GCA_019638805.1 of Microbacteriaceae bacterium. GTDB lineage: Bacteria > Actinomycetota > Actinomycetes > Actinomycetales > Microbacteriaceae > JBDSKH01. The sequence goes on from JAHBTA010000003.1 coordinate 292,021, forward strand.
TAAGCATGGCGTGAAAACCGAAATTGAACGAGAAGGAGCGAGGGGTTCACATGGTCGCAACGAAGGGCAAGATTTCACTCGTCGGGTCCGTTTCGCTCGGCACCGGAGTGATGATCGGGGCGGGAATCTTTGCGCTCGTCGGGCAGGTCGCGGGCTTCGCCGGAGACTGGTTTCCGCTCGCGTTTCTGCTCGGCGCGATTGTCGCCGGTGTCAGCGCCTACTCGTACACGCGATATTCAAGCGTGAACCCCTCTGCGGGTGGTATTGCGATGCTACTGAAAGATGCGTACGGACCGGGGGTCGCTGCGGGATCGTTTACCCTGTTCATGTACGTCTCAATGGTGGTCGCGGAAAGTCTCCTCGCCCGCACCTTCGGAACTTACCTGCTGCGCCCATTTGGCCTACAAGACTCTGCAATTCTCGTCCCCCTCCTGGGCGTGCTTGCGATCGTGGCAGCAGCCATCGTGAACTTGCTCGGTAATAAGCTCGTTGAAGGATCCGCGACCACGACTGCGATCATCAAGATCGTGGGCATCGCACTGCTCGCTATAGCGGGACTCGTCGGTGCTGTCGCATCAGGATCCGGACTCTTCGCCCAAAGCTCAGGCGAGGCCCCCGATATCGTCGGACTGCTCGCCGGAACGGTCCTGTGTGTGCTCGCCTACAAAGGGTTCACCACCATAACCAACCAAGGTGACGACATTCAGGACGCGAAAAAGAACATTGCGCGCTCGATCGTCATTTCCCTGGCGGTCTGCATGGTCCTCTACATGCTGATCACCGTCTCGGTAGAGTCCAGTATTGGGGCCGCAGGCGCGGTAAAAGCGCGTGATTATGCGTTGGCTGCGGCAGCCGAACCGCTCTTTGGCTCGTGGGGTATCGGAATCACGGTGGCGATCGCCGTTGTCGCAACACTGTCCGGGCTGCTGGCCAGTCTGTATTCGGTATCACGCCTCTACGGAATGCTCCAAGACATGCGCCAGACGCCGTCACTGCCTGCGCGCGTCCCGCAACAGCCGCTGATCATCACGGCTGGGCTCGCGATTATCGCCACAGCCTTCCTGGACCTCACTCAGATCGCATCGATGGGAGCGTTCCTCTACCTCGCAATGGACATCGCGGTGCAATGGGGCGTGATTCGGCACCTCCGGACAAAAATCAAGGCAAAGCCGTGGGCACCGCTTCTCACAATATTGCTCAACTTCTCGATTCTGATTCCCTTCACGATTCTTAAAGTGCAAAGCGATCTTCAAACCGTAATTGTCACTGCAGCGGTTGCGACAGCCGTTATCGTCGGCCAGGTGATCGTTATGCGGGTGAGAGCAAAAGAGGAGACGAATTAGAGCCGGGAGTCCTAACTCTGAGGCCTCGCCGATGTCGGAGCCTCGTGCTGTCTCGGTTCCCAGAGCTCCTCCCTGAGATCCGGCGGCTCCACGCGAAGCACTATGGCGTGTACGGGCGCCGGAAGATGCATGCCCTGCTGAAGCGTGAGGGGTGGAAGATCGGCCGCGACCAGACCGAGCGTCTGATGCGGCTCGCCGGCGTGCGCGGGGTACGGAAATCAAAGCGCGTGTTCACCACACGCCCCAACAAAACGGCGGCACTGCCTGCCGATCTCGTCAACCGGAGATTCGCCGCTGACGGGCCGCGCAAGCTCTGGGTGTGCGACGTGACCTACGTCGTCACCTGGTCTGGGTTCGCCTATGTCGCGTTCGTCACTGACGTGTACTCGCGCAGAATCGTGGGCTGGAATGTCGCTGCGACGCTGAAATCTGAGGTTCTGCCGATGCAGGCACTCGATATGGCTGCGTGGCAATCGGGCGGCAGGCTCGATGGGCTGATCCATCACGCCGATCACGGATCGAATTACACCGCCATGGTCTATACGGATCGCATTGCGGAACTCGGAGCAGTGCCCTCGACCGGGACGGTCGGCGACAGTTTTGACAATGCCATGGCTGAGGCGGTCAACAACCTCTACAAGACCGAACTGATCCGACAGCAGGGCCCCTGGCGGACGGTTGAGCAGGTCGAACTCGCGACCCTCGAATACGTGTGGTGGTGGAACCATGAACGCCTTCACGGGGAACTCGACATGCGCACCCCGGCCGAAGTCGAGCAGGCATACTACGCTGAGACCGAGACGCTTCTGTCACCAACCGGCTGACAGGAAAACCGGTCGGAACTCAAACCAGGCCAATTCACCGACACCTGAATCGAATTTACGGATCAGGACACTACTTGGGACTGACTCGTTGACGGCCCTCGTGCGACGCGTCGTTAGCAATAGCCATCCAACGTTTCCCTGCTCGGGTGCGGACTAGCTGGATGAGGCTGGCTGGTCCGATCCAGATCATCTTGAAAGCGTTCTAGACACACAGCAATACAATTATGTGTGGCCTTGCGGCCTGCCCCGAGGAGCGTCATATCAAGGAGAATTCCGCCTCATCACCAGAGTACGACGTGCCAGTGGCATTCGGAAGTGCAACTGGTCACAGACCCCGGCTCGTGCCTTCACGCCGCACCGAACGCGACGAATCGTCGTGCCCTTCGGCGCTGGCAAGGTCGCGGACTCGCGTGATGGCTGCTTTCGCTCGTGCGGCGTCGATCTTCTGCGCGTCGCCATCAGGAGCGGGGCCGAGTGGAGTTCTCGTGGTGATGCCGTAGCGATCACGGTATGCCGCTACCGTCCGTGCTTGCCGCCGCCACACTGCCGCGACCCCCCTTTCCGCTGGCTGCTTGCCGAGCGTGAGCGCCCATTCCTCACGATCGGTGAGGGCTCGATCGAGGGTCGCTTCGGCGCGTTGCTCAATGAGCTCGTGACGTTCAGCGAGTGCCGTCCGCATCTCGGCACTCATCGGCCCTGCTGCTTCGGGGATCAGGCCCGCAATCAGGCGGGGTGCCTTGCGGGTGCGTCCAGAACCGATGGGCTTCGCGGTGGCGCGGGCAAGACGGTGGTGGAGCACAGAGGCGATGTCGTCCGCATCGCCGAAGCCGCGGGCCGCGACAAGGCGTGGCATCAAGGTGTCGATATTGTGGTGGTTCGCTTCCGCACGGCGCAGTTCCGCCGACAGCGCACCGAAGGCCTCAGATTGGATCGTGTCTTCTGCATCGTCTGCTGTGAGGCCGGAGCCTCGGATGAGGGTTGCGAAGCGGTCGTGTTGGGCGGCCTGTGCGATCGTCTCATACTCGGCCGCAAGCTGCGCCACCGACCCCCACGCCTCCTGCTCAGCCGTGATCGTCTCGTGCGCTGAGAGCTCGGCACCGACGTGCTGCAGTACCCCGTAGAGCACATCCCGCGCGGTCGCGTCCGGGTCGTCTGCGGGGTGCGGTGTGGTGTGGTTTTCGTCGGGCCGGTCGGTGGCGACGTAGACGCGGTTCGCGTGGCGGCCGCGCGTCATCGCAACATACAGGTTCTCCCTCGTCGTAGAGGGTTCCGCAAGAACGTGAGAGGTATCGGTGGTGATGCCTTGCGCGCGATGCGCGGTTACCGCGTACCCCAGATCGACATGGTCTGCGACGTAATCGGCGGGGAGCACCACGGTGCCGCGGCTGTCGGCACGGCGGGCGGTAAGTGAACCATCGCCGCGAATGTCGGTGACAGTCCAGCGGTCGCCATTTCGCACCCACCCTCGCGGGGTGCGGAGCCTGCGGTCGTTTTTGCGGGTGATGATCGTGTCACCCACCCCGGCACGCGCGTCTCCTTCGAGGGCGACCTCACGGCGGGCATCCACCGTGCCGTCCAAGATCAGCTCGGCGCGCGCACGCTGGTTCAACGTATGGACGGCTTCGTTTGAGTCCGCGATCAACATCGTCGCTGCTCCGGCGAGGGTGTCGGTGCGCCAGGCGGTGTAGGCGGCGTCGATCATCGCCTCGGTACTGCCGCCGGTGACGCGGTCGTGCTCAGCGTAGGTATCGATGGCTTCGGGGCGACCGTGGCGAAGGTCGAGGGAGGCGGCCTTCTCCCAGACGTTGATAAACCGGTGCACGTCGACCAACTCGGGAGCATCCTCCCGGTCATGCACCAGCAGCGAGAACGCACCGCCGGCATCGACCGAATGGAGTTGCGCCCAGTCACCCACCAGCAGTACCTTCGCGCCGACCTCCACGGCGTGCTCCGTGATCCGGTCGAGGGAGAGGGTGCCGGCGAGGGAGGCCTCGTCCACGATCACGAGCTGCCCCTTCCGGAACGATGCGCCAGCGCTCTGATGGTTTTGCCACCACTTCGCAGTGTTCTCAGTCCGAATGCCAAGATCAGCAGCGAGGACTTCCGCGGCGACCGCAGACGGCGCGAGCCCGACGATGCTGCCACGCCCTTGCTCACGCTCCCACGCAGTCCGCAACGCGCGCATCGCCGTCGTCTTTCCTGCGCCAGCGGGGCCGATGAGCACGTCAAGGGCGCGACCGGAGACGGCAACACTCGTCAGGGCCCTTGCCTGGTCGTCAGCGAGAAGTCGTCCTTCGTGATCCGCGCGGCGAGTGATCTTCTCGATCACCTCGACGGGCACTGTGGGCGCGGCGGTGCTGCGGGCGCGCTCGAGGAGCCGGTCTTCGGCCGCGAGGATGTCGGGTGACGAGTACACCGTCGAGGCGAGCGGCCGGAACCTGCTGGTGTCGTCGGGGCGTCGGAACAGGGCCGGGCTGGACGCGAGTTCGGGCGGTGTGAGCCGGAGCGAGGCGCGCTCTGCGGCATGGACGACCATGCCGACAACCGCTTCACGATCCTGCGTGGTGGCGAACCGGTACGGCATCGTTTGCCGTGCTGCCTCTGCGGTGAGGTTCCAACGCCGCCAGGTCGTCCGCTTCTCACCGACCGCCTCAACCACGCTGCGCCCCAGAGACCCGATCACGTCCAACGGCACATCATCGGCGCGGAGCAGCAACGGTGCACCGTTCGCGGTGGCAGTGCGTGCCCAGCGCGTGGCACCTTCACCGAGCAGGTGCGACGCACGCTCCCGCCACTCCGCTGTCAGGTCCGCGAAGGAACGAACCTGCTTCTCCGGCCGGGTCGCCAACGTTGCCTGTGCGCGGAGCTTGATGACCGTCGCCCGCGACGGTTGCCTGCCGTGACGTTCGACGTACTCGGCGATGAGCCGGTTCTTCTCCTCGTCTATCTGCCGGGACCTGGACGAGAACTCCGTCACCAGTTCCTCCGGCACCGTGGCGATCGCCCAGGCCGGGTTGCGGTCGCGCCCCATGTCGCGCGCCTCCCACTGGACACCGAACGCGCGAGTGAGGTGGTCAGCGAACACGGCCTCATGGAGTTCTGAGAGAGCGACCGTGGAGGCGTGGAGGGGGCGGCCGTCGAGGGATCGCCATTTACCGTCGTGGACGGTCTGCACCTTGTTCGAGATCACCACGTGCGTATGCAGATGCGGATCGCCCGCGCGCGAGTCGTAGTGATCGAACGCGGTCGCGATCACGCCGGAGACATCGGCTTGCGCAACCGCCCCACCCAGTCCCGCTGCACCGACACGGGTTGCTGCAACTTCGCGTTCGATGAACGCAACCATCTCTGCAACCGCCGCGTGATGCGCCTCCGAAATCAGTGATTGCGTGCCCGCGTCAGATACCGCCCACAGCACCGACGCGGACTTCGGAATCGAGAACGTGAAGTCGAACCCCGCAACCGCCTTCCGGGTGCCGCGTGCACTCTCCTCCGCCTCGATTGCGGAGACCGCCTGGGCGCGCTCCGTCACTGGAAGGCCTGCGTCGAGCCTTCCGGTGCGGCGCTCGATCCGCTCAGTCACGGTCGGATACTTCCGGTACGCGCTCCCGAGTGCCCGGTCGGTCACCGGGTCGCGGCCCTGCCCGAGCAGGCGTTGAAGCTGCTGCTCCGATACCTCGTCGCCGACAGCGATCGCACCACCGCCGAGCGCGGAGACCGCTGACCCTATCCAGCGGCCCGGCGGGGTTCCTTCTTCGGTGTAGTACCTGGTCAGCGGAGTGGAAAGTTCGCGGGCGCCGTCGCCTGACGCGACGGTGCGCAGGAGGTACTTGTAGCCGTCGCCGGCGGACATAACCCGCATCGAAACCGTCATACTCGGAAGGTGAGTACTAGGTATCGGCGCGACTATCGTCACGATAGGAGATGGGGAGTTTCCGGCTAGCCTATTGAGGGCCAGTCGCCAGTCACCCTTCGATACGTCGGTACGGCTCAGGCGAAGGCGGTAGTTCTTCAGTCGGCTTACCAGCCTCGATACCCTTTCGGCGAACGTCTATGACCGTCAGGCTAGACAGTATCTCCTCGTTCGACCGTTTACGCGCCCGCCAAGCAACGAGCACCCGCCTCACCGCAGCGTATTCGGCTGCTTGAGCATCATCGGCGATGAATGTCAGTTCGTATAGCACCTGTCTTGCGCGTTCCGCTACGTCCCGCTCGGTGCCAGAGGTGAGGACGATGAGGGTTTCCACCGCAGTATCAATCCCTGCGCGGTCCGGCCCCATCGGTGGCTTTTCTATGGGGCTAGGAACTCCGATGCGTTGGACTGCATTCGCGCTGTACGCCTGTAGCTCGGCGCGCCATCGCCTCATCTGGTCCGCGTAGATCTGAACCTCTCGGATCAATACAACAACAGCATCGTCAACGTCCTCACGTCGGCTATTGGAAAGCTCATGCCGGTAGAGAGCGATGCTTATGGCTCCGGCTACAGCGGCACCGACCAATGTGGCAATCAGCGTCGCAAGAAAGGCGTTGAGATCGAACCCGGTGAGCTGATTCGCGATGCGGTCAAGCTGGCAACTAATCGCACCTGAATCGCACTCCACGGTTACACGATACGCAGAGAATCTCGCCGTCTTCCCTGACCCGCCGAAGAACTACAACTATGCGGCAGGACGGGTGGTCTTCGAACCTCGCTTGCAAGACGCGTGACAACTCGTTCGAGCGAACCGCGAAGGGATGAACGGTGCTGACCGTCGACGGCGGTGTGTGGTGACCGGGCGGGCAGCTGAACGTCGAGTCATGGATGGCCGGCGTACCTGGCAGGTGACCAGCTCGGAGCAGCAGGACGGCTCCGGGGATCACCGTTCAGGAGGTTCACCCGTGGCAGACCAGCCCCTCAACGATCCGGCTGTCCCGCTGCGTGTCGGCTCGCTGTTCTCTGGCTACGGCGGACTTGACCTCGCCGTTGAGGAAGTCTTCAACGCTGAAACAGTCTGGTTCTCCGAGATCAACGAACCCGTCGCCCGCGTCTTCGCCCACCACTGGCCCGACGCCCCGAACCTCGGCGACATCACCAACATCGACTGGCGCACCGTCCCACCGGTAGACATCCTCTGTGGCGGGTTTCCCTGCCAAGACGTGAGCACGGTCGGGAAGATGGCCGGCCTGAAACCGGGCACTCGCTCCGGCCTCTGGGCTCACATGGCGGCAGCGATCGACGCTCTGCGACCTGAGTGGGTCGTGATCGAGAACGTCCGCGGGCTGCTCTCCGCACCCGCGATCCGCGCACACCTCGAAGGAGACGACAATGAGCAACGCAACCCCGAGCATGCAACCCCCGGAGGTGCAACCCCTCGCGGCGTGGAACCCGACCCGTGGCATCTGGGAGAAATCACAACTCGACCTCTTCGGGCAGCAGGAGCAGTTCTGGGAGACCTGGCCGACCTCAGGTATGACGCGCAATGGATCGGTCTACCCGCTTCCCACGTCGGCGCACCCCACCCCCGATATCGGGTCTTCATCCTCGCCCACCGCACTCTTCCGAACCCCGTTGGCCTCAGATGCATCCCGTGGCGGGGAGAGTCTGCAACAAGTGAGGGCGCGTCGGGGCACGATCGCGCTGAGTCACCAGATCATCGACCTCGCCCTCCACGGGCCGGACGGCTATCCACGGGCAGCGGAACCCGAGAGTCTGTGGTCATTGATCGGGCAATTCTTCAACGATGGGGACGATACGCCGAAGCCGTGACTCGATGGGAGCAAATCACTGGCCGTGCTGCGCCCTCGCCTGCGCTTCTGAGTGACGACACCACTCCGCGCCCCGCACCCGCGTTCGTGGAATGGCTCATGGGTCTACCGGTCGGCTGGGTCACTGCTTCCCGTCATGAGCTCACGGCGAACCAGCAACTTTCTGCTCTCGGAAACGGTGTGCTTCCGCTTCAAGCCATGGACGCATTGAGGGTTCTGCGAGCCGCAGCAGAACCGGTTCTGACGGGGGATTCGTTTCACACGTTCGTCAACAATTGCGTCGAGCGTTAGGCGGCGAAGGCGGGTTGCAGGATCGCGTTGATGTAGGGGGCAGCCTCGGCCGGATCGAGTCTTACGGCGGTGATCTCCTAGGCGGCGGTGTTCAGTGTGGCGTGCGTGACGGCGAGCATCCACTCCACGGGTAGGTCGATCCGGAAAACCCCTTCGCGGCGACCGCGTTCCAGCAGGCCGCGCACGCGGGCCTCGGCGTTCTCATACATCTCTCTGATACGAGAGGCGGGCGCGACTACAAAGGAAGAGGTAGTCATCATCACGACTGAGCGCGGCCGTCGGCGACTACGAACGTCAGAGGCACCTGAACAGAGACCTGCCTGCAGCCAAAGCGGATTGAACCGATCAATCATCCTCTTGTGGAATACCTAACCGGGGTATATTGTTGGCGTAGAACATACCCGGTAGGGGTATTAAATGTAATGAAAGGGAATCTGATGACCGCGAACGAGTACCAGGTGACAGGCATGACGTGCGGGCACTGCGAGATGTCTGTTCGTGAAGAGGTCAGCGAGATCGCCGGTGTCGAGGACATCCAAGTCAGCGCTCGGACGGGGAGGCTGGTTGTCACCGCTTCGGGCGATATCGACGATGCCAAGGTTCTGGACGCGGTCGAAGAGGCTGGCTACTCGGCTGTACGCGTCTGATGAAGACTGGTGCGAGACTCGCGCTTTACGGAGCTGGATTGGTGGTGGCGTTCGGTGGGGCCTTCGGGCTCGCTGGCGTCATCGTCCCCAATAGCCTCGTAGATGCCTGGGCCGAGGAGAGCGAAACGAACAGTCACGGTGTAGGCCAAAGCGAGGCTGAGCAGGGGGTGGTTGGGCACGTGCTCAACGGACTTTCGCTCAGCGCCGATGGTTATGTGCTGTCGCCGCTGGATTCGCCCCGAGCGGTTGGCGTTCTGGGTGAGATAACCTTCCAAGTTCTCGACGAGTTGGGCGAACCGGTGACGGAGTTCACGACGGCACATGGCGAGGATCTGCACCTGATCGTGGTACGCACTGACGGTGCGCAGTTTCATCACGTGCACCCCGAATTGACCGAGAGCACAGGGATTTGGTCGGCTCCGTGGGCGTGGGGAGAGGCTGGCACCTACCGGGTGTACGCCGATTTCACGCCTACCACCGAGGGCGCTTCAAGCATCACCCTCACTCGCACCGTCGAAGTAGCAGGTGACTTCGCGCCGGTTGAGAAGACTGTGCGGCAGACCACCGAGGTCGACGGCTTCACCGTCGCACTCCATGGTGACTTGGTGGCGGGTTCGTCGAACCAACTTACGATCTCGATCACTCGTGACGGTGAGCCCGTGAGGACCCTTGAGCCCTACCTCGGTGCGTTCGGGCATCTGGTCGCACTGCGTGAAGGCGATCTGGCTTATCTGCACGTTCATGCGGAGGGTGAGGACCCCACGGTGGGTGCTACCGCAGGGCCCGACATCGCTTTCGCCGCGGAAGCGCCCACGGCGGGCCGTTATCTGCTGTACCTGGACTTCCAAGTAGATGGTGAGGTGCACACCGCCGAGTTCATCCTCGATGCGACGCACGGAGACGGAACGCAGGGGAACGACGAGTCGCATTCCGGCGGCCACTGATTCAATGCAAGTAGTTGGGCTGGCCGGCGGACTGAGAGAAGGAAGATGATGGGCACATCAGCCCCCACAGTGCGGGGATCAGGTATCGAACTGGAAATCGGCGGGATGACTTGCTCCTCCTGCGCGAACCGCATCGAGAAGAAGCTGAACAAGCTTGAAGGCGTCGAAGCAACCGTGAACTACGCCACCGAAAAAGCTCGGGTTACCGTGCCCGATGGCTATGACCCCGCGTTGCTGATCACCGAGGTCGAGAAGACCGGTTACACTGCCGTGCTTCCCAAACCTAAGAGCGCGAAGGCTGACAACTCGAGCCAAACGGATGAGGGCGTAGACCCGGAGTTGACTTTGCTTCGGCATAGGCTGGTCGGTTCTATCGTGCTGACAGTTCCGGTGATCGCGATGGCGATGATTCCAGCCTTGCAGTTCACGTACTGGCAGTGGGCGTCCCTGGCGCTCGCCGCACCGGTGATCATCTGGGCGGCGTGGCCGTTCCACAAGGCAGCATGGACAAACCTCAAGCACGGTGCTGCGACGATGGACACGCTCATCTCGATGGGTACATCAGCGGCTTTGCTCTGGTCGCTGTATGCATTGTTCGTCGGCACCGCCGGTATTCCCGGTATGACACATCCCTTCGAGTTCACAATCGCCCCCTCAGATGGCGCGGCCAACATTTACCTCGAAGTCGGTGCCGGGGTGACCATGTTCATCCTCATGGGTCGCTACTTCGAGAAGCGATCCAAGCGTCAGGCCGGCGCGGCGCTGCGCGCCCTGTTGGATCTCGGAGCTAAGGAAGTTTCCGTGCTCCGGGATGGTGTCGAGGTCAAGATCCCGACTGAGGAGTTGGCGGTGGGCGACGAGTTCATCGTACGTCCTGGTGAGAAGATCGCTACCGACGGCATCGTTATCTCCGGCACCTCAGCAGTTGACGCCTCCATGCTCACCGGTGAATCCGTCCCCGTCGAAGTCGGCGAAGGCGACACCATCACCGGAGCGACGGTGAACGCGGGCGGCCGCCTGGTCGTACGCGCGACGCGGATCGGCTCGGATACTCAGCTCGCTCAGATGGCGCAGATGGTGGAGGACGCGCAGACCGGAAAAGCGGAAGTGCAGCGCCTCGCAGACCGGATCTCTGGAATCTTCGTACCGATCGTGATCGTGATCGCCGTTGTCGCGCTGGGCGCCTGGCTTGGTGCCGGGTTCCCCATCGCTGCGGCGTTTACCGCCGCAGTCGCGGTGCTCGTCATCGCCTGTCCGTGCGCTTTGGGTCTGGCGACTCCCACCGCGCTGCTGGTTGGCACCGGTCGTGGGGCCCAGATTGGCATCCTGATCAAGGGCCCGGAAGTGCTCGAATCGACCCGCAAGGTCGACACCGTCGTGCTGGACAAGACCGGCACGGTCACCACCGGCAGGATGACCCTCGTCGACGTGATGACCGAGCCCGGAGTGGATCGTGCCGAACTGCTCCGACTCGCGGGCGCGTTGGAGGATGCCTCCGAGCATCCGATCGCGCAGGCGATTGCCAAGGGTGCGACCCAAGAAGTCGGCGCGCTGTCGGTGCCAGAGGATTTTGCCAACGTCGAGGGAAAAGGTGTCCAAGGTGTTATCGACGGACACGCCGTCATCGTCGGACGTGAATCTCTGCTCGCCGAATGGTCCCAGACGCTCAGCCCGGAACTCGCGTCGAGCAAGGCCCGCGCGGAGGCGGAGGGGAAGACGGTCGTCGCTGTCGGCTGGGATGGTGCGGCACGTGGCATCCTCGTCGTGGCCGACACGCTAAAGCCCACCAGTGCCGAAGCGATCGCCGGTTTGAAGGCCATCGGGCTTACCCCGATTCTGCTGACTGGTGACAATGAGGCTGTCGCCCGGCAGATCGCAGCCGAGGTGGGTATCGAGACAGTAATCGCCGAGGTCCTTCCCAAAGACAAGGTCAATGTCGTTGCCCGCCTCCAGAAGGAGGGGAAGATCGTCGCAATGGTCGGAGACGGTATCAACGACGCCCCTGCGCTCGCCCAGGCCGATCTGGGTCTCGCGATGGGCACGGGTACCGATGTTGCCATCGAAGCATCAGACATCACCCTCGTGCGAGGTGACCTGATGAGCGCGGTCGATGCGATCCAGCTTTCTCGCAAGACGCTGGGCACGATCAAGACGAACCTGTTCTGGGCCTTCGCCTACAACACCGCCGCGATCCCGATCGCAGCTCTTGGCATGCTCAACCCGATGCTCGCAGGTGCTGCCATGGCGTTCTCCAGCGTCTTCGTTGTCGGCAATAGTCTCCGACTACGCCGCTTCCGCCGCCACGTCACCACCCCAATAGCTCAAACACCTGCCGCGCCCGTGCGCGAACCACACCACGTCTGACGAAAGGACAAATTATGACCACGCACGATCACCACAACCAAGGCGCGCACGAACACCACCAGGGCGGTGCCTGTCACAACCCCGCAGCCGACAAGCTGCCCTCCGACCAGGTCGCGGACTGCCCCGTCATGCCAGGCAACCTCGTCGTCAGAACTGAAGCCGAAGCCGCAGGACTCGTCCGCGACTACGACGGCGTGCGCTACTACCTCTGCTGCGCCGGCTGCGGACCCAAGTTCGACGCCGACCCTGCGGCGTACGCGCACGCTGCCTAACCCCAACTACCAGACCTGCCCGAGGAGGCCCTCATGACCGATCCGCACGCACATCACCCGCCCGCGGCAGACCCCCACGCGGGCCACAAACACTCTGCTACACAGGGGCCCGACCAGCATGTGGGGCACGATCATGCGATGCACGCTGGGCACGATCATGCCACGCACGAGGAGCACGCTGGGCACGATCATGCGATGCACGAGGAGCACGCTGGGCACACGGGTGCAGGTAGCGGGCATAGCGATCACGCCGGGCACGGTGGTCACGCCGGGCACGGTGCCGACCATGTCGAGCAGTTCCGGAAGTTGTTCTGGATCAACCTGATCATCGCGGTCCCGGTTGTTGGGTTCTCCAGCATGTTCGCGATGCTGCTCGGCTACTCCATCCCGGAGTTCCCCGGAGCGAACCTGATCGCACCCGTGCTGGGAACTGTGATGTACGTGTGGGGTGGCTGGCCGTTCCTCACCGGCGCGATCAGTGAGTTGCGCGCTCGCAAGCCCGGAATGATGCTTCTCATCGGGCTCGCGATCACGGTAGCGTTCTTCGCGTCTTGGGGCGCAAGCCTCGGCGTGCTTGACCACGAGCTCGAGTTCTGGTGGGAGCTTGCGCTGTTGATCGTGATTATGCTCCTCGGGCACTGGATCGAGATGCGTTCCCTCGCCCAGACCACCTCCGCGTTGGATTCGCTTGCTGCGCTTCTACCCGATGAAGCGGAACGTGTCGAAGGCGACCAGATCGTTAAAGTCGCACCCGCAGACCTCAAGGTGGGCGACGTCGTGGTCGTCCGTCCAGGTGGCAGTGTTCCCGCTGACGGGAGGATCGTCGATGGCCGCGCCGACATGGACGAGTCGATGGTCACCGGTGAATCTCGGACAGTTGCTCGCAGCATTGGTGACACCGTCACCGCCGGCACGGTGGCAACTGACTCGGGGCTGCGGGTCGAGGTCACCGCCACCGGTGATGACACAACCCTCGCGGGCATCCAGCGACTGGTAACCCAGGCGCAGAACTCCACTTCGCGCGCGCAGCGCATCGCCGACCGTGCCGCGGGATGGCTGTTCTGGTTCGCTCTCGCCGCGGCCGCTATCACTGCAATCGTGTGGACACTTGTCGGAAACCCCGACGCCGCTGTCATCCGTACCATCACCGTCCTCGTCATCGCCTGCCCCCACGCACTCGGACTCGCGATCCCGCTCGTGGTTTCCATCGCCACCGAGCGCGCCGCACGCGGCGGTGTTCTCATCAAGGACCGGCTGGCGCTCGAAAGCATGCGCACGATCGATGCGGTTCTGTTCGACAAGACCGGCACCCTTACCAAAGGCGAACCGACCGTCACCGGGATCGCTACCGTCGGCGACCACGACCCCGATGCCGTTCTCGCGTTCGCCGCCGCTGCCGAGACCGACAGTGAGCACCCGCTCGCAAAGGCGATTGTCCGCGCCGCACAGGAACGCAACCTCACACTCGCGAAAGCGACCGAGTTCTCCTCCTCACCGGCCGTCGGAGTAACCGCGACCGTCAACGGGACCGAGATCCGCGTCGGCGGACCCCACCTCCTCCAAGAGGAAGACGCCCCCGAAGTCGACGAGGCCGAAGTATGGCGAAGTGAGGGTGCGATCATCCTCCACGTCATCCAAAACGGCACGGCCATCGGTGGCCTCAAACTCGCGGACGAGATCCGTCCTGAATCCCGCGACGCGGTCGACGCACTGCACAAACTCGGCGTTGAAGTCGTCATGATCACCGGTGACGCCGATGCCGTCGCTCAAGCGGTCGGCAACGAGCTCGGCATCGATCGCGTGTTCGCTGGCGTGCGCCCCGAAGATAAATCTGCGAAGATCGCCGAACTGCAGGCCGAAGGCAAAAGGGTCGCGATGGTCGGCGACGGCGTCAACGACGCACCCGCCCTCGCCCAAGCCGATGTCGGCATCGCGATCGGTGCCGGTACCGATGTCGCGATTGCTTCCGCGGGGGTGATCCTCGCCAGTTCCGACCCCCGCTCTGTCCTATCCGTGATAGAACTGTCCCGTGCCAGCTACCGCAAGATGAAGCAGAACCTGTGGTGGGCCGCCGGGTACAACCTCATCTCCGTGCCCCTCGCCGCGGGTGTGCTCGCGCCCATCGGCTTCGTCCTGCCCATGTCCATCGGTGCGATCCTGATGTCGCTGTCCACCGTCGTCGTGGCCCTCAACGCACAACTACTGCGCCGTCTCGACCTCACCCCCGCCAACAGCACCCGAGCGGTCCTCGACCGTCAACAGAGAGACTGAACCCATGACCGAAACAAGCCTCAGTGACACCGTCCACCACCATGGTTACATCACCGACAAAGACAAGTATCTCAACCGCTTGAAGCGCATCGAGGGGCAAGCCCGCGGAATCTCCCGCATGGTCGACGAAGAGAAATACTGCATCGACATCCTCACTCAGATCAGTGCCCTAACCCGAGCAATCCAAGGCGTGGCCACAGGGCTTCTCGATGATCACCTCAAGCACTGCGTACTCGATGCCGCCAAGCTCAGCGACGAGGCGGCTAAGGCGAAAATCCAGGAAGCCACTGACGCCATCACCCGACTCGTCCGATCCTAACCAATACGAAATGCCGAGCGTGTGCTTCCTTCCTCTGCGGCACGAGCTGGCGGGTGGCAGCACCGTCACGGCGCCCTCCCCAATCGGTACCGAGAGAAAGGCAGAACTATGAGCACCATCCGGGTCGCCGTCAACGGCTACGGCGTGATCGGCAAGCGGGTCGCCGACGCACTACGGCATCAGGAAGACATGCAGCTGGTGGGTGTAGCAGATATCGCAGCCGACTGGCGAGTCTGGCCCGCCACAGAGAAGAGCATTCCCGTCTTTGCCACCAGTCCCGACAGGCTCGCGGCGATGAGAGAGATGGGTCTAGCTCCTGCCGGACTACTCGACGACCTGCTTGACCAGGTGGATGTAGTCGTGGACTGCACTCCCAAGCACGTGGCCGCAGAAAACGTAAAGATCTATCGCTCTCGCGGAGTAAGGTTCCTGATCCAAGGAGGCGAGAAACATGCGGTCACCGGGCACTCGTTCGTCGCGGAATCCTCCTACGCGGGTGCCGTAGGTCGGGATGCGACCCGCGTGGTGTCGTGCAACACGACCTCGATTGTGCGCACGCTCACCGCGCTGAAAACTGCTGGATTGTTGCGCCGTGCGCGCGGCACCCTGCTGCGCCGCGCCACTGACCCGTGGGAAAGCGAGCGGGGCGGCGTCATGAACACAATCGTCCCGGAGCCGGTAATCCCCAGCCACCAAGGCCCCGACGCGCAAAGTGTGGACCCCGATCTCGACGTGGTCACCATGGCCGTAAAGGTACCCACTACCATCGCTCACCTACACTACTGGAGCGTCCAACTCACGCGCCCCGCGGCCAAGCAGGAGGTTCTCGATGCGTTCCGCGCTTCCAGTCGCATCGCACTGATCAACTTGGCGGACGGACTCACCGCGACGAACGTCGTCAAAGAGTTCATGGGAGACCTGGGGCGACCCCGGGACAGCCTCTATGAGGTTGCGGTGTGGGAAGACATGCTGACAGTGCAAGGCGATGAACTGTTCTACGCCTATATGGTCGACAACCAGGCAATTGTCATCCCCGACAACATCGACGCGATTCGCGCGCTCACAGGCGTGCGCGATGCGAATGAGTCCATCACACGCACTGACACCGCCCTGGGCATCGGCACCGGCCTCCGCTGACATGCTAGGCAGGTGTGATCGATGCCCAGAGCCAAGCAAACCGACTCCGCGAAACCAGGGACATGTCATCTTCCGCCCGGCTGGGTTTCCCACCCGCACTTCAGCTCACGCACTTCGGCTAACGCACGTCCAGCAGCTCAGAGCCCTGGAGAATGGGGTCGTCCGCGACAAGTGCGGCCAGTGCGCAGTAACTCCTGATTGGCATGCGTTGCGCATGCCTTGACCGAGCACAAGTTGTCTGTCGATTGGCAAGCCAAAGTCGCGCACGTCAACAGGGGTACCCTGTAAGGGTATGAGCGTTCGAGGAGTGACGGAGGTGGGAAGTATGCTGACGAGCACGCGAGCACCTCACCGTGATCGCGTGTTGTTCGCACTGGTGGCTGTTCTCGGCGTCCTCGCCCTACTCTTCACCATCTACTGGATGTGCCACCCCCAGCCAGAGCCGCATTCTGGAATGTCCGCACCCCCTTCCACAGCAACATTCGCTGCACCTCATGCCCTCGCACACCCGACTGAGAGCATTGCGGGCTCCTTGGACCCCGCGACCTCACGGGAGCCTTCCGATTCAGCAAGATCCAGCTGGATGTGCGCGGTCTTAGGCGTGAGTTGCATGTTTGTCCTGCTCGCCCTCGTCGTCCGAGCTCTCCTTGTGCGGCCAATCTTGAACTGCACCCGCACTCCCCGCACTTCTGGGGGGCTTGTTAAAGTCCCATCCTCCCAACAGTCACTTTCGATCCGCCCGTCACTTATTGAGCTTTCCATCAGCAGAACCTGACCTACAGGACAGCACTTCGCTGACGGGTAATTCTTACGGCTACGGTTGCCGCCGTCCAAAAGCATCTGAAGCATGCCTTGGTGTCTCAGGCACATTCGGAGCCGTTTCTTCACGCTGCAATTAGCTTCAATAGCAAGGGCACTTGGTCGAAGAATCACATTTCTGTCTACAGCCAATCTGGCGCTGCCGCACAAGGTGGTGGTTTCGATATCAAACTCCCGGTACGACCGACCGTTCTCACCCATTAATGCCCGGACAAGTACGGCGTACACAGAAGTAGCTCCGATCGCATATGACTGCGTGAAGATCATCGTCGTCCGTGCGGGTGGTGCATTGCTGTTCAGTGAGTTCGGCATTCGCCATGTAAACGTCGGGGACGTTGTCGTCCTTGCAGCGAACACGTTGTGCAGCGCAGAACCCGAGGACTGGGTAACGACCACCACGTTGTATCTGCACGGGGACTATCTTGTCGATCAAGTGTTCTGGCAGTTTGCCGCCCAGTTTGTCGACCGCTTCGATGCACACCGGTTTCTGGAGTCATACTACGTCGAGCCTGCCCGAGTAATTCGCATCGGCGAGGACAGGCTCAGCCTTTTGATGCCGTGGTTGGACGAACTGGCGGCCTTAAGTCTCGACGGCTTCCCACCTCAACAGTTCTATCGTGCGCAGTCCTTGCTGTTCGCGGTTCTCGATGTCATTTTCCCGTGTCTGACTGGCACCGGTCCTCGATCCCCGGCAACCAAACGGAGCACAGTCCCATGGCCTCGTGGCTTCGTCCCGTTGCGCGCCGAGGCTCGGCACCTGGCCAACCTCCTCAGTGGCGACCTCGCGCGCCGATGGTCTCTTTCAGAGCTCGCGAATGCCGTTCATCTCTCACCATCACAATTGAGGAGAGTTTTCGTGAATGCATATGGAAGATCCCCGATTGCTTACCTGACGATGTTGCGGGCGAAACGGATGGCAGATCTACTGCGAACAACGGACACGCCAATCGCCATCATTGCCGCCACGGTCGGCTGGGGTGATCCTGATTTCGCGGCTCGTCAGTTTCGCCGCAGCATCGGCGTCACTCGGAGCCAATATCGGATGATGATCCGACGTCGTGGCAACTAAATGCGAGACGAGAACGGGGTTGATGGGTCATGGTTCACAGAATGCCGTCGGTCACGGCCCAGACCAACCACACAGCGCACTGCAAGGAGCGGGTGCTAGCGTAGTTGCCGACAGGAGGATCGGGCATGGAAAACGTGCAGAGCGTAATGCGTGGTCAGCATTCGACGCGAATCCTCTTTATTCTGTGCGGCGCTGTGCTCCTGATTATCGTTGGTCTGCTCGGAATGCATACGTTCAGCTCTGAGGCCGCTGGGCACGGCACAGCATCCGTCAGTCACTCGGCAGTGGCTTCCAATCATTCCGAGGCCGGAGTGGCGGGAACACTCTCCGACCCGTCGGCAGAGTGCAGTGGCACCTGTCAGCCGAGTACCTCCCCCGCACCCGAGCATCAGGAAATGGTGACCGCCTGCGTGCTCGCCTTGTTGGTCGGGATACTTCTGCTCGCCCCGCCCGTGCTCTTGCATCGGTTCGGTTCGGTTCTATGGCGCCCTGCAGGTCTGTGGCTTCTGATGTCCACGAGCATTCTTCCACGGGAGCCCTCTCTGATCACTCTTTCCATCAGTCGCACCTGAAGCGTCATCGTCGGCCTTGACACCGACAAATCGACGTTGTCCGCCCCTGCGGTACGACGCGCTGACCCTTTTATATGCGATAGATCGAAGGAATACCATTATGAAGAAGCTTCCCCTCGTGCTTGGTACGAGCGCGCTCGCCCTCGGCCTCGTCCTCACCGGTTGCACCGCGACGACGCCCCCTACAGGCGATGCCACCACACCATCGACGTCTGCCTCGTCTGCCGAGGCGAACGCGGGTGATGAGATGTTCGTGACGATGATGATCCCGCACCACCAGCAGGCCATCGAGATGGCCGACATCGTACTCACCAAAGACGGACTCGACCCGCGAGTCGCTGAACTTGCTCAGCAGATCAAGGATGCCCAAGGGCCCGAGATCGATCGTATGCTCGGCTGGTTAGACGACTGGGGTATCGATTATAATCCTGACCCAATGGTCGGTATGGATCACGGCTCGATGGGTGCCGACGGAAGCGACGGGATGATGTCCGAAGAGGATATGACCGCGCTAGAAAACGCCGAGGCCACGGAAGCCAGTAGGCTGTTCCTTGAACAGATGGTCGTACACCACGAGGGCGCCATCGACATGGCGCGGACTGCTCTCGAAGACGCTCAGAACCCTGATGTGCTCGCTCTGGCCCAGCAGGTGATCGACGACCAGACCCTGGAGATCGCCGCGATGCAGGACCTTCTCGCCGAACTGTAACTAGGTCAACCCTGTGGGGTGGCATACCGCTGCCCCACGGGATCCTTCCCATCTCGAAATCATCTTGGCGCAACGACAGCTACTGCGACCTCGTCTTGCGCCGCCCTCTGGAGTCTTCATGAAATACTCACTGATCGTGGCATCCGTCACCGCGCTCACCCTCTTGGCGTCCGGATGTGCCGCCGCAACTGAACCTAGCCAGGAAGCTGTACCCCCGAGCATTGACCACGTTCACGGGATCGCCGCTGACCCACGTGGCGATGAGCTATTCATCGCCACACACAACGGCATCTTCACCATCGCCCCGACAGGGAAGGTCTCCGGCCCCATCGGAGGCTACGATTTTGACGCGATGGGATTCACCGTCGCTGACGAGACGATCTTCGCTTCCGGCCACCCGGGGCTGCAAACCCCGACAGAACTGGGATCCCCCAACCTCGGGATCATCCGCAGCGACGACTTCGGAGAATCCTGGTCACCGGTTGCGTTTACTAGCATCGAAGACTTCCACGTCCTCACCGCCGGACCCGACCGCACCCTCTACGGAATCGGCTCCAGCACCATCGATCTCCTCATCAGTACTGACAACGGAACCGAATGGACACGCGGAGCGCCCCTCGCCGCCGCCGACCTCGCCACCACCGACGACGGGGTCTATGCCGCAACTGAGGAAGGCCTCCAGGTAAGTACAGACCGAGGCACGACATTCACACTGGTCAGTGACGCACCCGTTCTCTATTCTCTCGACGCCCGCCCGGACGGCACACTTGTCGGTGCTGGTATCGATGGCGGGCTCTGGAGTCAGGCAACCGATGGCACCTGGGCGAAGCTTGATTCCCTCGTCGGTCCCGTTCAAGCTCTCGCTGCCATTAGTGCCGATCGAACCGTCCTTGTCGACGATCGCGGCATCGTCGAAGTCACTCCCAATGGCAGTGCTGTTCTAAGCCCGGCCGGGTGAAGATGACCCAGGTAGAGAGCGACTAGATCTCGTCATGACGCGGAACACATTTCGCCTGGTTGGCGATCATCGAATTCCTTGCAGTCCTGTTCAACTACACCGTCGTAAACGTCGTCATCCCAGACCTGCACTCAGATTCGGAGTTGGTGTCGCGAAATATCACCGGTCGGCACGCACTAAACGTCAGGTCGAGGAGTATCGCAGCCATATACGTGGTGCCCCCAGATCCGGACGGTTCAGAATCCTCGAATTGATACCCCAAGGGGGTACTATTCAGTGCAGCTCCTCATCACATTCGAGTCTGACAAGCAAAGAAAGAGGGCGTGGACATGGGGACAGCAATGAAAGCTCATGGCGGACATCCATCGGCCGCAGGTGACACCCGCGCGCTGGTCATCTCCGGTTTGCTCACCGGAGTTTACTTCGTGATTGAACTACTAGTAGGTTTGTGGACTGGTTCGGTGGCGGTGCTGTCCGACGCGTTCCATACCTTCTCCGCAGTTGGAGGCGTGCTCATTGCCCTCGTCGCCCAACAACTGAGTCGACGCCCAGCGACCGGACGTCATACCTTTGGGTGG
Source organism: Microbacteriaceae bacterium (assembly GCA_019638805.1). Lineage (GTDB taxonomy): Bacteria > Actinomycetota > Actinomycetes > Actinomycetales > Microbacteriaceae > JBDSKH01. The sequence goes on from JAHBTA010000003.1 coordinate 312,883, forward strand.
GCTCGGGCGGAGATCATTGGGGCGCTATTCAACGGGCTCTTCTTGGCCGTCATGGCTGTCTTCGTCCTGTGGATGGGCGCGATGCGTCTCAGTGAACCCATCGAGCTGCCGACCTCCGTCATGCTGTGGGTCGCTGCTGGCGGTATTGTCACCGAGATCGTCGCCTTCGCCCTAATGTATAAGAGGCAGAAGACGAACCTGAACATGAAGGGCGCGTTCTGGCACATTCTACAAACGTTCGTCGGCAGCATAATCATCGTCATTTCCGCGCTCGTTATCCGCTTCACCGGATTTCTGGCCATCGACCCCTTGCTGGGTATGCTGTTCGGTCTCGTATTGTTCTGGGCTTCCTGGTCGATCATCCGTTCGTCCTTGCGCATCCTCCTTCAGGGCACCCCCGATACCGTTGACGTCGGAGCCGCCCTCGAAGCCCTCGAACGGATCGATGGCGTCAGGAATGTCCACCACGTTCACGCCTGGACCTTAACTTCCGGACGTGATGTCTTTTCGGCTCACGTCCAGGCCGAGAATTCGGCTCGCGATGGTGACCGCATTCTCACCCAGGCCAACGAGGAGCTAGCCGAACGGTTCAAGATTTACTTCTCCACTTTGCAGATCGAGGACCGATGCACACTGCCCGACGATGATCCCGCCTTCGAAATTGACATCACCACCACCCGTCCGAACCCACACGCATAAGCGTGCTATCAGGAGACATTTGAGCTGGAAGTACCTGCGGATGGGTTCGCGGGTGGAGTTGTGCAACCTCCCGCCGAAGAGAGGCCGGCGCTTCGCTTCAGTCAAAAAGTCCAAGTCTGGTCAAGAACTCCTTGCGCCAGTACTAGCCCACCCTGATTCTTCCGATGATACATCCCGAGTAAAACGGCATGCTTCCGGGCGAAATGGGCATGATTCGATGCTCGGATTACCGGGGTTGCTCCTTCTGAGGTAGAGGTGGGCTGACCACGTCGGGTTCAGTGTTGCGCCTGGCGGTCGCTCACTCTTCTGTCCGTCGTCCGTCTCGATTGTCTTCTCTGAGTCCCTTCGCGCACCTTCTGGTCGCAGAGGTCACCCGTCGTGTGCGGGTACCTGCGGGAGGAGGACGACGATGGCAACCAGCGAAGAACAGCGGGCGGCACGGGATGCGAAGCTCGATGCCCTGCATGAACAGCTCACCGGCGCGGTGGAGTCGCTGGTATCGGGCGAGGATTGGAAGCAGGCGTTGGAGTTCGCGGCCCGGTTCCGTGCTCGGTCGTTCAACAACACCCTGTTGATCTTCGTGCAGCATCAGGCCGCGTTCGAGGCGGGCCGGGTGCCAGAGCCAGTACCGACGTACGTGGCCGGGTTCAAGCAGTGGAAGGCGCTCGGCCGGCAGGTCGAGAAGGGCCAGTCGGGGTACATGATCCTCGCCCCCGTGACAGGCCGGTTCGCGACGTTCACGCCGAAGGTAGCGGAGTCGTGGCGTCGGCTCGGCAGGTTCGAGAAACCGAAGCCCGGTGAGACGGTGCGCTCACGCATGGTCGGCGTCCGTCCCGCCTACGTGTGGGATGTCTCCCAAACCACAGGCGACCCGATCCCCACCGCGCCGTCACCCCGCCTGCTCGAAGGTGAAGCCCCTGACGGGCTGTGGGAGGGCATCGCCGCGCAAGTCGAAGCGCAAGGGTTCACCGTGATGCGTGTGCCGCATGAGGGCATGATCCACGGCGCCAACGGCCTCACCGATTTCACCGAGAAGACGGTGGCGGTGCGGGAGAACATGCCCGAGGCGGCACAGGTGAAGACCCTCGTGCATGAACTCGCCCACGTGCTCCTGCACGGGCCCGACAATCCGGATGCGGTGGGGCATCGCGGGATCGGTGAGGTGGAGGCGGATTCGGTGGCGTTGATGGTTGCCGCCGCGCACGGCATGGACACCAGTGACTACACGGTCCCGTATGTGTCGGGGTGGGCGGCAACAGTGCCAGAGAAGACGCCCGTCGAAGTCGTCCAGGCGACAGGTGAACGTGTGCGGAAGACCGCCGCCGCGATTCTCGATCAGCTCCCGACCGTGCAGATCGGCACCGGCGACCCGCCCGGCCTCACCCGCGACACCCCTGCCAAGACGCGCACCGAGCCGACCGTTGAGCCCGCTGCTGCCGACGCGTTATCGGAGCCGCGCCGCACGATGGCGTCACCAGTGAGGAGTCTGTGATGGGTGCCGTTGATCTGTTCTCAGAAGTCGGCGGGATGCCACTTCCGGAGGCTGCGGCGCGGTTCGCTGCGGCGGGGGTGCCGGTGTTTCCGTGCGTGCCGGGCGAGAAGCGGCCGCTGGTGCGTCGCGGGTTCCACGACGCCACCACTGATCCCGCGCGGGTCTCAACGTGGTGGGCGAGGTGGCCGGCGGCGAATATCGGCATCCCCACCGGTGCTGCATCTGGGAGCGAGGTCGTCGATGTCGATGTGCACGCCACCGGCACCGGGTTTCCCGCGTTCCGCGCTGCGCATCGCGAGGGCCATGTGGCGGGGTGGGCGGCGCTCGTGCGCACCCCCTCTGGTGGGCTGCACGCCTACTATCCGACAGACCCTGATCGGGCGCAGGCGTCGTGGCAAGCGGCGCGGGCGCATGTTGATTTCCGTGGTGACGGCGGCTACGTCATTGCCCCACCCTCCCGGGTGCTGCGCCCCGGAGGCGTGCGGGCACCGTATCGGCTGATCGTCGCTACAGGCGACGCCCCGGCCCCGGTGGATGCGGCGCGGCTGCGCGAGTTCCTGGACCCGCGCACTCCTGTCCCGCTCGACCGTGCCCGTGTTTCGCGGTTTGCGCGGCGGGGGTCGGATGCGAAGGTGCTTGCGGGGTGGGTCGCGGGGCGTGGTGAGGGTGAGCGGAACCGGGGCCTGTTCTGGGCCGCCTGCCGTCTCGCCGAGGCCGGCACCCCTCCCGATGCGACTCTCGACGCGCTGGGCCCTGCGGCAGAGCGGGCGGGGCTCGGGTCACGGGAGATCATTGCTACCATTCGCTCCGCCTACCGCACCACCCACCCCACACGCCGCACGGCTGTAGAGCCCCTGGCGGATCAACGGCGTTTGGTGCGCGAATCGCCTGGGCGGATGCTGTTATGAGTGCCGCCGAGTCTTCCTTGCCGCGGGGTCGCCGACTCGCGGTCGTCACCGCGATCACGGGAACGGTGTTCATCGCGGCCGGCGCGTTCTGGCTGTCGTTCACTGCCCTTGCTGATCTGGCTCGGCGGTCTGGGATTGATAGCGGGCAGGCGTGGGCGTGGCCGCTGATCGTGGACGGCATCATCGTCGTCGCCACCGTCGCCGTCGTCGCCCTCGCCAGCCAGCACCGCCCGACCTGGTATCCGTGGACGCTCCTCGTCGCCGGTGCGGTGGTGTCGGTGACGGCGAACGCGATCCATGCCGTGATCGCCGCCGATAGCGATGTGCCGAGCGTGCTTGCTGCGAGTGTCGCGGCGGTGCCGCCGCTGGTGCTGCTGTCGATCACGCACCTCACCGTGATCCTCACACGCCCCCTCACGCCGGTCGCTGATGCAAGCGTGACTGCGCCGGAGGCGACACCGATCGAACACGCTGAACCGACGGTAAGTGATGCCCCGTCTGGCCCGGAGAACGCACCTGAGCCGTTAGTCGCGGTGGTGTCGGTGAGTGAGCGGCGTGCAGAGGCTGCGCAGTTGCGGGATGTGGAGGGGTGGTCGAACAAGCGGATCGCCCGGCACCTGGGGGTGCATCCGTCCACCGTCGGACGCTGGTTCACTCCGGCCACTGAGGCGAAGGAGGAGTCATCGTGAACGACGACGCAGAGGCGAACCGACCTGAGCTACCGGAGGTACGAACCGAACTGAGTGAGGCAGCGGAGGCAGAGCGGTCGGCGTTCGCCCTGCACCGAGACCCCTCACTTACTCCTGCGGCTGGTGGGTCTGGTTCGCGGGTGGGGCGTGGGATTGCGTGGGTGCGCCCCACCGATCTGATCGCTTCGAGCACCGCCCGCATCGCCGGCCGCGGCATCACCCTCAACACCGAATTCGCGCACCGTGCCCGCCGTGCCCCTGGCCACGCCTATCGAGCTACCCGCTCGGGCGTTCGGGAAATCCGGGATCGCCGTGCAGGACGGGCAGCGACTGATGAGGCGTCGGTGTTCGAGCCGTTCGAGGTGTTCGAGCCGCAGGATCGGCGCCGCTCCGCCTCGTGGGTGCGACCGTCGGGGATCGGGCTGGGGTGAACGGCTATGTACTCGGATCGGTGGCGGGGCGTCGGTGGGGAGCGGGTGCGCACCTTCCTTGAAGGAGGTGCCACCATGCCACACCATCACATCCCTGGCCGCCGCGGTCGAGGTCAGGGTTTCGAGAACTCAGAACAACTCCGCGAACTTCTGAACCGTCTGAGCGATGACGGGCCCGACGCCTGGCGAACAGACCCAGACGTTGCGGCGCTCATGCAGCACGCCGCGCAGAAATACGCCGCCCTCGCCAGAAAGCACGGGCTGGACCCGTGGGAGGCGGCAACGGCGGCGTTCGAGGCGATGCGCACCGCCTCGGTCCGCCGGGCGGATGATCCGTGGGCGGTCATCACCCGCACGGTACAGATCACCTGTATCGCGGAGAACCGTGCGAACGGCCTGCTGTGTTCGGTGCATCAGGCACGTAGGCCGAGGTATTCGAATTTCCATGACGCCGAACGCTTTTCCGACCGGGAGAACCCTCTCACCGACTATCACCCCGCGTTCCGCACCGGCCCCTTCACCGACGACGATGACGGCACCGACGACGAGACGGAACTCTCGAGGTCGACGGGCGTGGAGTCCGCCGTCGAGGACACGATCACGCTGTTGTGCTGGCACGGGTGGGAGCCCGAGGTCGCCCGTGCTGCGGTGGAGTGCATCTGCGCACGCCTGGCCGAATCGGTCTCGCGGGCCGGCGCGTATGAGTCGTTGCGTCGTGACCGGCACGCCCGCGCTCTCCTGGACATCCCGGCTCCGTCCTGGTACCGGCTGCTGCGCATCATCCTCGGTTCCTCCGACGCGCACCTGGTAGGGACGAACGCGGCACGTGGGGTGCTGTTACGGCTGCTTATCGGCGAAGCCCTCTGGAGCCTCATGGATGACACCGCCCTGGGGGAAGCGATCCGGGTCGCAGCACCCGGCGTCATGCGGGGCCGATCATGAGCGAGCCGGGGCATATCGAGCTGGAGCGGGCGGTCGAGTCGATCTGGGCCGGCCGCCGGCACCGGGAAGACTTTGGCGACCTGAACCCTCTGGTGGATTCGATCAGCCGGGATGGGTTGTTGCAGCCGATCACGATCACCCCGGACGGCATGTTGATCTGCGGCGCCCGGCGCCTGGCCGCCATCCGCAGCCTTGGGTGGAAGACCGTGAACGTGTGGGTGCGGTCGGGCATCTCCACGACCCTCGGGCAGCTTCTCGCCGAGCAAGACGACAACCTCCTCCACAAGCCACTCACCCGCACCGAGGAAGCGACCCTCTATGCCGAGCTGAAAGCCCTCATGACCGAGGACGCCGCAGACCGTCAGGAAGCGTCACGGTTCACCTCGAAACAAGAAAACCCCAGGTCAGATGGTGCCGCCACCGTGGCGGCACCGCAGAAGGGCGAGACGCGGCAGCAGGCAGCGCTCATGGTGACCGGCCGCAACGCCTACACGTCACTGGAACGCATCAATGAACTGCAGAACCTTGCCGCTGACCTCACACAACCTGAGGACATGCGGCAGCGAGCCTCCCAGGAGCTTCGCCGGATCGACGCGGGAGAGTCGATCACCGGAGCACAGCACCGCATCCGTGCCGCGCAAGCCCTCGCTGAACTCGACGCTCTCGCCGGCGACTCGGCACAACCGGCGGGCATCCGCGACACCGCCGCCACCGGGGCAGCACGCCTTCGAGAACTGGAAGACACCGCGAGGCCGGCAGATTTGCGGCGGCTGGCCGAGCTCGCGGTCGAGCGCGCGAAGACCGCGACGAAGAGGCGCCCCTCCCAGCTCGCCGCAGCGCGGTTACGTGTGGTCGACGAGCAACCGCGTGAGTTTCTGCCGGTGCGGTCGTTCGTCTACCTCTGGGATGAACTCTCCACCTGGGCCGAACGCTACGACCCCGACGCCATCGGCCCCGCCCTCTCAACCGAGCAGTGGGCGATGTTCGAGCATGCGGTCACGGTGACGATCGCGTTCCTGGATGCTGCTCGCACTGCGCGGGACGCGCGCCGCGACACCGCCTAACTCCTTCCCGCCGATTGGCTGTTCTTGGGTGTGTCGGTGCACCTGCCTGGTGATCCGCACATTGCCGGGAAGGACACCAGGATGGACCCCACCGTTCGCCGCCGCCGTACCATGCCCATCGCCGCACTCGCCGGCGGTCTCATCCTGCTTCTTCTCATTGGCATCGGCGTCTACGGGCTCCTCCGCGGACCACAGCCCGCTGACCCGCAAGACGTATTCGCGACGGATGCCCCGGCAGCGACGAGACCCGCGCATGTGCCTTCGAGGCCAGTTCCGGTGGTCGCGGTGGGTGGTCCGGAAGAGTTCGCGGCGGCGGTCGCGGAGGCATTGTTCACCTGGGACACCACCAGCGGCTACGGTCCCGCCGACTATGCGCAGATGATCGCCGATGTCACCGCCGACCAGGAGGCCGACGCCGCCGCATCCGACGTGCGCTCATATCTGCCAACCCCGGAGGCGTGGGCGCAACTGCGCACGCATCAAACCAGGCAGTGGCTCACCCTCGACACGATCGAGATCCCGGCGATGTGGGAGGACGCGGTGACGCAGGCGGCACCGGGACAGATTCCTGACGGCACGATCGCGTACACGATCACCGGCACCCGCCACCGCACCGGTTACTGGGGCACCGACCCCATCACCACCACGCGCCCGGTCGCGTTCACGCTGTTTCTCGTCTGCGCCCCAGAACGAACCGCCGCGCCGCCGCCTGCTGATCCGCTCACGGAGACGTGCGGGCTGTTGCGACTGTCGCAGCTCGACAACCCGTTGCGGTGATCGGTCATGCTGAAGAAGTTCCTCGCTACCCTCGCTGTCGCCGCCGTCTGCTTCGGCCCCGCCACGGTGCTCGTGTCCGTCGCGGTCCTCGCCAACCCTGCCATCGCCGCGTGCGCACCGGGGTCGCTCATTGTCGGGTCGATCCCTGATTCGCTCACCGCGACCACGCGCAACGGTGAAACGGTGACATTGAACCGGCAGCAGCTCACCCACGCCGCCACGATCATCACCACAGGCTCGCAAACCACCGGGGTCGGACGGCGGGGTGTGGTGATCGCGTTGATGGCGGCGCTCACGGAGTCACATCTGCGGATGCTCTCAAACACTGGCACATACCCTGAATCCGCTGACTATCCCAACGATGGGGATGCCTCCGACCACGACTCGCTGGGTCTGTTTCAGATGCGTCCGCAAGCCGGGTGGGGCACCGTCGCCGAACTCATGGACCCGAATTATCAGGCTCGCGCGTTCTACGGCGGACCCACCGGACCCAACTACCCCTCACCGCGTGGGTTACTCGATATTCCTGGCTGGCAGCAACTTGACCCCGGCGAAGCCGCCCAAGCCGTTGAGGTATCGGCGTTCCCGGATCGGTATCAGAACTATCAGCCGGTCGCCGAAGCGATCCTCACCGCCCTCACCCGCCCCGCACCGCCGAGCGGTGGCGGCAGTGGAGAGGTTGTGGTGCCGGAGACCACCAGGATCGTCTTCCCCCTCCCGGAAGACACATGGGTGCGCACGAGCGCGTTCGGGTGGCGCATCGATCCGGTCACATTCGAGGAGGCGTTCCACTCCGGCAGCGACTACGGCGCCGCCGACGGCACCCCGGTCTATGCCGTCGCCGACGGGATCGTCACCCATGCCGGATACACCGGCAACTGGGGTGGGCTCATCATTGTCGAGCACACCGTCGGCGGTGAGCGGGTCGCCTCGTACTACGCGCACATGTGGGAGCACGGCATCCACGTCACCGAAGGAATGACCGTCACCGCCGGACAGCACATCGGCGATGTCGGCTCCTCAGGCAAATCCACCGGCCCGCACCTGCACCTCGAAATCCGCCCCGGAGGCCAAGACCAACCCGCGATCGACGCAGACCAATGGCTCACCGACCAAGGCGCAGAAGGCATCACCGGAGGCACTGCACGAGCAACCTGCACCCTGAGCGGGAGTGGACGCTGATGGTGTTCCCCGACTTCGGCGGCGTCGGTGCCGCCGACGACCTCCGCACCATCGTGGGTGCGCTCTTGATGTTCGTACTCATCATCGCCGTGCTCATGCTGATCATCTCCGCGATCATCTGGGCCATCGCCTCGTCCACCGGCAACGCCCACACCGCGACCAAAGCCAGGATCGGAGCCTGGGTCGCCATCGGTGCCACCGCCCTCGCCGGCGCCGGGGTGGCATGGATCAACTTCCTCCTCGGCGTCGGCGAAAACCTCTAGCGACCACTCCGGGCTTCCGTGCCGTGGGCATCGCGCACCGTTCGCGGTGAGCAAGGGTGCACCTGGCTGGCAAGTTCGCCATCTGTGGCGTTTGTGAGCTGAAGGAGCATCCCTGTGATTGATATTGATCCGAACGGTACTGGGCTTCCCGGTATCGAGCAGTTGCGCATCATCGTCGGCGCGGTGATGACCGTCGGCCTTATCCTCTCCGTCCTCGCCCTGATCGTCTCGGCAATCGTGTGGGGGTTCGGCGCGAACAGCTCTAACCCGCATCTCGCGTCGCGCGGGAAGGTCGGGGTTCTCGTCTCGTGCGGGGCGGCGATCATCTGCGGCGCCAGTGTGACGCTCATCAACTTCTTCTGGGGCGTCGGCCAAGCCGTCTAACCCCGCACTGATGAGGGAAGGGAGCGCACGGTGAGTGTGTGTGATGTGCCGGTGATCTCCGCCGTGTGCGACACCGTCGGCGAAGGAGCTGCGACCCTGATCGCGGCGCCGTTCGACTGGCTCGCCCAGGCCATGGGCGGGGCTGCGGCGTGGCTGTTCGAGGCGGTCTGGATGGTGTTCGACACCACCACCCTCGTCGATGTCACCGACGAGGGCTACATCGGGGTCTACAACATCCTGTTCGGGGTCGCGGTGTTTGTCGTGCTGATCTTCTTCTGCCTGCAACTGATCACCGGCCTCATCCACCGCGACCCCACCGCCCTCACCCGCGCTGCCCTGGGAGCTGCGAAGAGCATCCTCGGATCGTTCGTCGCTATCGGCCTCACCGGGTTGGTGTTGGAAATCACGGACCAGCTCACGATCGGGATCGTGCAGGCCAGCGGCAACACGATGGAGGGCATCGGAGACCGCATCACCCTCCTCGCTGCAGGCTTCGGAGCCCTGAACATCGCCGCCCCCGGAGTCGGGGCGATCGTCACGATCTTCCTCGCCGGGCTCGCCATCTCGGCGGCTGCAATCGTATGGTTCTCCCTCCTGATCCGCAAAGCCCTGCTGCTGGTAGCGATCGTGTTCGCACCCATCGCCCTGGCGGGGTTCTCCTGGGATGCGACCAAGGGATGGTTTGGCAAGTGGGCGACGTTCGTGATCGCCCTGATCCTGTCCAAGCTCGTGCTCGTGGTGATCTTCCTCGTCGCCATCACCCAAGTCAGCGCCCCGATCGAGCTTGATCTCGCATCGATCAGCGACCCCATCGCAGGCGTTGTGTTGATGTTCATCGCCGCGTTCGCCCCCTACATGACGTACAAGTTCCTCTCCTTCGTCGGCTTCGACATGTACCACTCGATGAGCGCGGAACAGGAAGCCAAATCCGCGCTCAACCGCCCCGTCCCCGTCCCGTCTGCACCGAAGACCGACGGGGCCAAGAAGGTGCTTGACGGAGCTGGCGACAAGAGCGGGGCTCCGGGTGGCGCGGCACCATCTGGTGGAGGCACCCCGCCCGCACCGTCCGCGACGCCCGCCGCTAGTGGAGCCGCAGCAAGCGGCGGCACGGCCGCCGGAGCGGGCGCAGGCACCGCGGGCGGCGGCGCCGGCGCGGCAGGTGCAGGTGCCGGGGCAGGAGCTGCGGCGGCGGGGCCTGCGGCCGCGGTCGTGATCGGCGCGCAGGTCGCAGGGGCAGCTGCGACTGCCGGGCCGAAACTCGGTGGTGCGGTCGGTGGTGCTGCGGAAGGTCACGCGGCAGGTGCTGGTGAGAGCGTGCAGGCGGCACCGCCGCCTGCACCAACCCACACCCCGACCGCACCGCCTGCGTCGCCTCAGGTGCCTCCGACGAAGCAGCCGCCGCCACCGACGAAGCCAACGCCGCCGCCGGCACCGAAGCCGACGGGAAGGGATAACTGATGCCTGGTCAACAGAACACGGTGGAGTTCGGGTTGCGGGCGGTGCAGTTCTCCCGCCTCACCCGCCGCGGCATCCTCCTCGGCCTGTCCCTCCCGCAACTCATCGTCCTTGCCATCGGCGTGCTCTCCATCGTCGGTGCCCTCTACGCCGGCGGCGGGATGCTGTTGGCCTGGACAGCCCCGGCCTGGCTTCTCTGCGCGGCGCTTGCCTGGACGCCTGTTGGGGGTCGGAAGCTGATCGAGTGGGTACCCGTCACCGTCCAGTGGATGGCGCGTACACAGGCGCGGCAGACGGTGTTCCGGCGCAGGATCGTGAAACTCCGGCCCGCGGGGACGCTTGCACTCCCAGGTGATGCGGCGGCGCTTCGGGAGTGGGAGGACCCGGAGACCGGGGCGGCGATGATCCACGACCCCCACGCGCAGACGCTCACGGCGATCATCGGCGTGTCGCATCCGGCGTTCGTGCTCCTCGACCCGGGTGAGCAGGAACGTCGCGTCGCGACCTGGGGACGCGTCTTAGCGACGACCTGCCGATCCGGCAGGATTGCGCGTCTCCAAGTCTGCGAACGCACCCTTCCCGACGGCGGCTCCGGCCTGGTCGAATGGTGGCACCGGCACGGCCACGATGACGGGTCGTGGGCCTCGACCGTATACCGGGAACTCATCGACCGTGCCGGTCCCGCCGGGGAACGTCACGCGACCACGATCAGTCTCGCCCTCGACCTGCGTGCATCAGCCCGCCAGGTGCGGACGAATGGTGGCGGGATCAAGGGTGCGGCGGCGGTGCTTCGGCAAGAGATGGCGACGCTGGTGACCGCGTTGCGAGCCGCGGAACTCACCGTCGGCGGCTGGCTCACTCCGGCAGAAGTCGCCGTGATCCTCCGCTCGGCCTACGACCCAGCCACCGCCGCACTTCTCGAACGCCACAGCGACATCGGCCACAGCCTCGCAACGGCCGGGCCGGTCGCGGTGACCGAGTCGTGGGATCGGCTGCGGTCAGACTCCGCGTTTCATACGGTGCTGTGGGTCAGCGAATTGCCCAGGTCACAGGTATACCCGGGGTTCCTCGCCCCGGTGCTTCTGTCGTCCGGGATTCAACGCGCCTTCTCATTGATCTGTACGCCGATCCGTTCGGACCAGGCGGCGCGCGACATCCGGAGAAAGAAGACCGAGCTGATCTCCGATGCGGCGCAACGGCAGAAGATCGGGCAGATCGAAGACGCCTCCCAAACCGCCGAATACGGCGATGTACTCCAACAAGAAGCTGACCTCACCGCCGGCCACGGCGTCCTCCGCTACACCGGACTCATCAGCGTCTCCGCGCCCACCCCGGAGGAACTGGACACGGCGGTCGCCGCGATCGAGCAAGCCGCGATCCAAGCCTCCTGCGAAACCCGCCGCCTGGTCGGCCAGCAAGCCCAAGCGTTCACCGTCGCGGCACTCCCGCTGTGCCGCACCGTCTGACAGGAGCAGCCATGCCCACCTTCCACAACCCGACCGCCGACGCCGCAGAAGCATCCGAGGCGCTCCGTGGCCTCGCACACGCGACCCGCGTGTTCGAGGATCCCGCCGACACGTACACGGTGCTCGGCGATCTCCTCACCGGGGTGCGATCACTCCGGCAGGTGCTCGACCAACTCGCCGCCGCCCACGTCACGCACCGGGTTCGCGCGCACGACGATGCCGGTGATCAGACAGTCGGTACGACGAGCGCGCTGGCCGCGACCGCGGAGTTGCAGCAGGCCGCCGTGCTGCTAGATGGCGTGCTTGACCGGGTGGATGCGGCAATGGCCGCATCTGGACGGATCGCCTGGCACCCCGAACCCACAGACGTCATTCCGATCTCGCGGTGGGTGAGCGTGGTGTTCCTGCAAGGCCAGGATGCTGACGAGGTGCTGGCGATCATCGATCGTGACGGCACGGATGCGGCAATCGAGCACCTGGCCGGGTTCGACATGGGCGAGGAGACCACGCAGGCGGCGCTCGTCAACGGGTACGTCTACGACGCCATCCCCACCGGATTCCTTGACCACACCACCAGCAGCGGCGAGTACACGCTGACGTACAACCACGACCACGGGCATGTCTCCCTGCTCCGCACCCATGCCGAGCTTCGACAGTCGAGCACTGATCTTCTGATAGCGCAGACCGAATCGACGCGCCCGCACGCCCGTCCGCACGTCGAGGTGGTCGAGGATGACGATGATCCGTTCCCTCCCTCCCGCTCGGTCTCGCTGTCGCGGGGGCGAGCGCTGTGAGCGATCGGCAGAAACTCCACACCGCCGCGCTGGTCGAACCCGCCGGGGAACGTCGCAAACACCGCAAGGCCCGCAAGCACGCCGCGGCCAAGATCGAGACCGACGCCCGCAAAAGCGAACAGGCAATGGAACGTGAGCGGATCGCGGCGGAGCGTGCCGAACGCCGCAACACCAACTACCTCCCCGCAGCGGGCGAACCGGGGGCGGCGGCTTTGCGAACTCCGGGCAGGTTCCGTCTGCCCCGCCATCAGGACACCTCTGCGACACTCGCCGGGGCGTACCCGTTCCTCGCGGAAGGCGGCCTCGGGGCTGATGGGGTGTTCATCGGGCAGGACCTCTACTCCGGAGGCTCGTTCGTCTACGATCCCTGGACGCTCTACGCTCGCGGCATCATCACCGCCCCCAACATCGTCCTGGCCGGCATCGTCGGCTCCGGCAAATCCTCACTCGCCAAGTCCCTCTACACCCGCTCGATTCCGTTCGGCCGCCGCGTGTACGTCCCCGGTGATCCGAAAGGCGAACACACAGCTGTCGCGGAAGCCGTCGGTGGGCGGGCGATCGTTCTCGGGCACGGGCTCCGAAACCGTCTCAACCCGCTCGATGAAGGGCACCGCCCTGAGGGTCTGTCGGATGCGGAATGGGAGGCGCAGGTTGCCTCGCGACGCCGAGAGCTGATCGGTGCGTTGGCAGAGACGGTGCTGGATCGGGTGTTGTCGCCGTTGGAACACACGGCGATCGACCTCGCCCTCCAAGACGCTGTCCGATCCAGCGACGTGCCGATCCTGCCGATGGTCGTCGACCGCATCCTCACCCCCAGTCCCGAGGTTGATTCGGACGGGCGGCTTGCGGAAGATGGGCGGCTCGTCGGTCATGCCCTCCGCCGCCTTGTCGCAGGCGATCTTGCGGGGTTGTTTGATGGGCCGTCGACGGTGCGATTTGACCCGTCACTGCCGATGGTGTCTCTGGACCTGTCGCGGGTGGCAGAGAACTCGACGCTGATCTCTGTGCTGATGACTTGCTCGTCGGCGTGGATGGAGTCAGCGCTCATGGACCCGAACGGCGGTCACCGGTGGGTGATCTACGACGAAGCCTGGCGCCTGATGGCCTACCCGTCCCTGTTGAGGCGAATGGATGCGCAATGGCGGCTGGCCAGGCATTACGGGATCGCGAACATGCTGATCTTCCACAAACTCACCGACCTCGACAACGTCGGCGACCAAGGTTCCGCCATGCGCGCCCTCGCGAACTCGCTCCTGGCGAATGCGGAGACGAGGATCATCTACCGGCAAGAACCCGACCAGCTCGGAGCGACCGCCGCTGCCCTCGGCCTGACCGGCACCGAACAAAAACTCCTCCCCGGCCTGGGCACCGGGCAAGGACTCTGGCGGATCAAGGAAAGATCCTTCGTCGTCCAACACCAACTCCACCCGGCAGAGCTTGCGGCATTTGACACTACCGCGCGGATGAAAGGGGTTCCCCGTAAGTTCAGGATTTCTGAAGGCGATTCAGCGTGAAGATGCGGGTCGACGGGCCGCTGGAGTGCGCGTGAGGGTGCATGTTCGTGGAAGATGCACCCTCACCTCGTGCTTCTGCAGGGTCAGCTGTGGTGCGGCGTTCAACGAGGAGGGTGTCACGCCAGCGTCCGGCGTATGGCCCGGCTTCCATGCGGGCGATGCGTTCTCTCCGTCCGACGACGCGGAACCCGGCCCGCTCATGGAGGCGCAAGCTTGCGGTGTTCTCGGGGAAGATCGACGATTGGACCGTCCAGACCCCCACCTGGTCCGCGAGTTCGAGGAACGCGGTCAGGAGAGCTGAGCCGACTCCGTGCCCTGCAGCATCCGGGTGGATGTAGATGGAGTGCTCGACGACGCCCGCGTACACGGCCCGCGCCGAGACGGGTGAGGCGGCGGCCCACCCGAGAACCTGCCCCTCGGAGTCGACGGCGACGAGGCTGAGTTCCGGGCGTTTGCCGGTGGCGAAGGCGGCCCAGGTGTTGGGTGGAGCGGTTTCGAAGGTGGCGTGCCCGGTCGCGATCCCGGCCCGGTAGATGTTCTCGACCTCGGGCCAGTCAGCCTCGACCATCGGCCTGAATTGGAGCGACTCCATCAGGCCGTGAATGCTCGGGCTGCGTCGACAAGGGTGCCGGTCGTGGGCTGGTAGTACGCCCACTTGCCGCGCTGCTCACGGGTGACGAGCCCGGCCTCGACAAGGAGCTTCATGTGGTGCGACACGGTCGGCTGCGACAGCCCGACGGGTTCGGTGAGATCACACACGCACATCTCCCCGCTCGCACTCGCGGTGATGAGCGAGAACAGCTTGATCCGGTTCGGGTCGCCGAGCGCTTTGAACACCTTCGCGAGCTGCTGCGCGGTCGCGTCATCGACCATCGGATATGCCGCAGGGGCGCAGCACGGCCCCTGCGCGGGTGTCGTGTCAATCGTCGAGCGGAGAGCAGCCATGCTTCCATTCTGCCTCACGTATTGACAGATGTCGATGCGTTCGGCAGGCTTGTCACATCGAAGAACATCAATGCATGGAGGTTGATATGGATTCCGTCGTCGTCATCGGCGCGGGCCCGCAGGGACTCGCGGCGGCCGCGCACCTGCTCGAGCGCGGCCTGAACCCGCTCATCCTGGAAGCCGGCACTGGGCCGGCCTCGGCGGTGGCCGAATGGGGGCACGTGCGGCTGTTCTCGCCGTGGACGGAGCTCACCGATGCGGCGTCGCGACGCCTGCTGGAACCCACCGGCTGGATGGCGCCCACTCAGGGGTATCCGACCGGCGCGCAGTGGATCGAGCAGTACCTCGCGCCGCTCGCGGAGACCCTCGGTCATCGCATCCGGTATGGGGCGCGGGTGATCGGCGTGGGGCGCAAGGGCCGCGATCTCTCGGTTGATGCGGGACGCGCTGAGCAGCCCTTCATCGTGCACGTCGAGCCCGCGGACAGCAGCGAGGAGCGGATCGAAGCACGCGCCGTGATCGACGCCTCGGGCACCTGGCGGACGCCCAGTCCCGCCGGCGCCGACGGGCTTCCCGCCCTCGGCGAGCGTGCAGCGATCGAGGCAGGCCTCATGGAGCACCGCATGCCCGCGATCGAGGATGCCAGTGCGCTGGCGGGTCAGCATGTCGTGGTGGTCGGCAACGGGCACTCAGCGGCGACCACGATCGGGATCCTGTCCAGGGTGGCCAAGCGCGAACCCGGAACACGGATCAGCTGGGTGCTGCGCCGCGGCACGGTCGGCAACACCTTCGGCGGCGGCAGCGCCGACGAACTGCCCGAGCGCGGCGCGCTGGGCCAGCGCGCGAAGAAGGCCGTCGAAGACGGCCTCGTGGACCTCGTCACCGGGTTCCGCACTGAACAGGTCGTCATCGACGGCGGCCAGGCAGTACTGGTTGCAGAGGACGGCCGACAGCTCGCGCCTGCGGCGCGGGTGTTCGTCGCCACAGGGTTCCGCCCCGACCTATCCTTCCTCTCCGAGATCCGTCTCGACCTCGACATGCGCCTGCAGGCCCCGACGCGCATCGCCGCGGAGGTCGACCCAAACGTGCACTCCTGCGGCTCCGTCCGGGCCACCGGCGCGGCCGACCTCGAGCAGCCCGAGCCGGGGTTCTACATCGTGGGCGCGAAGTCCTACGGACGCGCGCCGACCTTCCTCGCCCTGACCGGCTTCGAGCAGGTACGCAGCGTCGTCGCCGCGATCGCCGGAGACCGCGAAGCCGCCGAGCGCGTGGAGCTCGCCCTGCCCGACACGGGCGTGTGCGGAGGCTCCGGCCTCTTCGACGCGCCCGACGAGCAGTCCGCGGCCGGGCCCTGCTGCGCGCCTGCGCCGCAGCTCATCCAGCTGGGGGCACCACCCCTGGTCCGCTGATACCCAAATAGTCAGCATTCGCTGTATGATCAGTGAATGCTGACCATTGCTTCACGCCTCGACGTCATGAACCGGCTCGGCCGGGCCATGGCGGACCCGACGCGCTCCCGGATTCTGATGACCCTGCTCGACGGGCCGAGCTACCCGGCCGTGCTCTCGCGCGAGCTGGAACTGACCCGCTCGAACGTGTCGAACCACCTGACATGCCTGCGCGACTGCGGGATCGTGGTCGCGGAGCCAGAGGGGCGGCAGACGCGTTACGAGATCGCGGACCCGCACCTGGCGGCGGCGCTGACCGCTTTGGTGGACGTGACGCTCGCGGTGGACGAGCACGCGCCTTGCATGGATGCCCAGTGCACCGTGCGGGGCTGCTGCGGGACGGGAGCAGGCGCATGAGCACTGCGTGCGGCTGCGAGCACGACGAGCCCGAGACCGCGGACGCCGAAGAAGCCGAGGAGGCGGAGCGCCCTTGGTGGC
Organism: Microbacteriaceae bacterium; assembly: GCA_019638805.1. Classification (GTDB taxonomy): domain Bacteria; phylum Actinomycetota; class Actinomycetes; order Actinomycetales; family Microbacteriaceae; genus JBDSKH01. Next base: position 329,774 of record JAHBTA010000003.1, read on the forward strand.
GGGACCGCGGGATCATGGTCCCAGTCTTCTCCGGCACCGCCTTCCTGACCGGCCTGGTCCTGGAGTGGTCCGGGCTCGAGATCCCGGCGCTGGTGGCGTTCTGGATCGGTTTGCTGCTGGGGGCGTCAACGTTCACGCCGGGCGCGATCCGGAAGCTGTTCACGGGCAAGCTCGGCATCGGCCTGCTGATGACGATCAGCGCGGTCGGCGCGGTGATCCTCGGCTATGTCGAGGAAGCCGCAGCTTTGGCGTTCCTCTACTCGATCGCCGAGGCGCTGGAGGACAAGGCGATGGACCGCGCCCGCGGCGGGCTGCGGGCATTGCTCAAGCTCGTCCCCGAGACTGCGACCATCCGCCACGACGGAACAGCCGTCGAAGTCCCGGCGAAGGATCTCCATGTAGGTCAGCTGATGCTGGTGCGGCCGGGCGAGCGGATCGCGACCGACGGGATCGTCCGCACGGGGCGCTCCAGCCTGGACACCTCCGCGATCACCGGGGAGTCGATCCCGGTCGAGGTCGAGCCCGGCGACGCCGTGTCGGCGGGTGCCATCAACACCGCCGGGGCGCTGGAGGTCGAGACGACCGCGGCGGGCACCGACAACTCGCTGACCACGATCGTCGAGCTCGTGGAGCAGGCGCAGGCCGAGAAGGGCGACCGCGCCCGCCTCGCCGACCGCATCGCCCGGCCATTGGTGCCCGGCGTGCTGATCCTCGCCGCGCTCGTGGCAACCCTCGGGTCGCTGCTCGGCGACCCGGAGCTGTGGATCACCCGCGCCCTCGTGGTGCTGGTGGCGGCGTCGCCCTGCGCGCTGGCGATCTCCGTGCCACTGACAGTGGTCGCCGCGATCGGGTCGGCGAGCAAGTTCGGCGTGATCATCAAGTCCGGGGCCGTGTTCGAACGATTCGGCGTGATCCGCCACGTCGCCGTCGACAAGACCGGCACCCTGACCCGCAACGAGCCCGCCGTCACCGCCGTCCTCACCGCCGACGGGATCACCGAGGCGCGGGCGCTTGCCTGGGCGGCCGCGCTGGAGCAGCACAGCACCCACCCGCTCGCGGCCGCGATTACCGCGGCCGCTCCAGATGCCCCTGCGGCCGAGGGCGTGGCGGAGCAGGCCGGGCACGGCATCGAGGGCAAGCTCGACGGCGCGCGGATCACGGTCGGCAGCCCCCGCTGGCTGGACGCCGGGTCGCTCGGCGACCAGGTGGCAGGCCTGGAAGAGCAGGGCATGACGGTCGTGATCGTCCACCGCGACGACGTCCCGGTTGCCGCGATCGGCGTCCGCGACGAGCTGCGCCCCGAGGTCCCCGAGGTCGTGCGCACCCTCGCGACCCAGGGCATCGGGATGACGATGCTCACCGGCGACAACGCCCGCACCGCACGTGCCCTCGCTGCGGAGGCCGGGATCGAGGACGTCCGCGCCGAGCTGCGCCCCGAGGACAAGGCCACCGCGATCAGCGAACTCGGTAAGAAGAACGGCTCGGTCGCGATGATCGGCGACGGCATCAACGACGCCCCCGCCCTGGCCGCCGCAGACATCGGCATCGCGATGGGCGCGACCGGCTCCGATGCCGCAATCGAGTCGGCCGACGTGGCGTTCACCGGCCATGACCTGCGGCTGCTGCCGCGCGCGTTCGACCACGCCCGTCGGGGGCGGCACATCATCAACCAGAACATCATCCTGTCGCTGCTGATCATCACCGCCCTGCTCCCGCTCGCCCTGTTCGGCGTCCTGGGGCTCGCAGCGGTGGTCCTGGTGCACGAGATCGCCGAGGTCGTCGTCATCCTCAACGGCCTGCGCGCCGCCCGGACTCGGAAGGAGCCGACCGCATGAAGGTCGAACTGCTGCACATCGTCGACTGCCCGAACACAGCTGTCGCTGAGGAGCACGCGCGCGCCGCCCTGGACGCTCTCGGGCTCGCGGACGTGCCCGTCGAGCTGGTGACGATTCGAACCGAGGCCGAGGCGGCGGATGCTCCGTTCGGAGGCTCGCCCACGATCCTCGTCGACGGCGTCGACCTGTTCCCCACGGCCCCGGTTCGCTCGCTCGCGTGCCGGGTCTACGCGACAGGAAGCGGGTACGCCGGAGCGCCCACGCAGGAGCAGATCGAAGCAGCGCTGCGAGGCGCATCCCGGTAGAGCGAGAACGACCGGTGACGCGATCACTGGGTCACACCTCACGGCAAAGCGGTGTTCGCCGCGTGGATCGAGAACCCGGAAACAAAGCGGAGGGGGGTAGGGCCGCTGGCCTCTACCCCCTCCGCTGCTCGCAGTCCCTCAGACGAGCAGTTCGGCGAGGAGGGTTTCGACGCGGCCCTTGATGTCGTCGCGGATCGGCCGCACCGACTCGATGCCCTGACCGGCGGGATCGTCGAGCTTCCAGTCTTCGTAACGCTTGCCCGGGAAGAACGGGCAGGCATCGCCGCAGCCCATCGTGATCACCACGTCGGAGTCCTGCACCGCTTCGGTGGTGAGCACCTTGGGCTGTTCGGCGGTGATGTCGATGCTCTCTTCGCGCATCGCCTCGACCGCGACGGGGTTGATCTGGTCGGCGGGCATGGATCCGGCGGAGCGGACCTCGACGCGGTCGCCCGCGAGCTCGCGGAGCCAGCCTGCGGCCATCTGGGAGCGGCCGGCGTTGTGGACGCAGACGAAGAGGACGGAGGGCTTCTGGTCGGTCATGGTTTTCGCATCTTTCAGTCGGTGAGGGTGGCGAGGAGGCCGCGGACGCGGCCCTCGATGTCGTGGCGTATCGCTTCGACCCCCTCGGGCGAGGCCAGCGCAGGGTCGCCCACGGCCCAGTCCTCGTAGCGGACGCCGGGGATGATCGGGCAGACGTCGCCGCAGCCCATGGTGACCACCACGTCGGCCGCGCGTACGGCGTCGTCGGTGAGGGGCTTCGGGAACGCCGTCTCGGCCTCCTGCTCGCCTTCGATCTCGGTGAGCAGGGAGCGCACGTGCGGGTGCACATCCGAGGCAGGGGTGGAGCCCGCGGAGCGCGCGATCACGCGGCCGTCGGCGAGCTGGTTGACGATCGCGGCGGCGAGTTGGGAGCGGCCCGCGTTCTGCACGCACACGAACAACACCCGCGGCACCCCGGCCGAGCGGTCCCGCGTCAGGTCGGTGAGGCGCTGCCGGGCGAACCGTTCGGTCAGCGGGATCATGTGCGCCGTCAGTTTGGCCGAACGGACCAGGCCGGCGTAGGACTCGCGGACGATCGCGATCACGAGTTCTCGGTTCAGCCCGGTCAGCTCGTCGGCGAGCTCTTCGGCGAGCCGCGTCACGCGGGCGTCCATCTGCTGCAGGGCCGCGACCCGTGCTGCGGTGTCCTCGGGCTCGTCCGTTGTGGCCGCGGCGGGGGCGAACGCGTCGAGGAGGGCCGCGACGGCGCGCTGCTTGCCCGGCGCGATGCGGTAGTACACCCAGGTGCCGCGCCGCTCGGACAGCAGCATCCCGGTCTCTTTCAGCACCTTCAGGTGGTGGGAGACGGTCGGCTGGGACACGTCGGCGAGCTCGGCGAGGTCGCATACGCAGGACTCGCCGCGCGGGTCGGTCGCGATCGCGGAGAGCATCCGCAGCCGCAGCGGGTCAGCGAGCGCCTTCAGCGCCCCGGCCACGGTCGTGGCGGCCTCGGTGCCGATGGCGTGCGCCGTGGACGGCGCGCACGCGTCGGCGTCAGAGATGACGGTCGTGTCGGTCATGACGTCCTCGATTCGGTGGCGTAGGGGTCGGTGTGGAACCAGGCCTTCGCGGCCCAGAGCGAGACGTAGACCAGGCCCACGAGCACCGGCACCTCGATGAGCGGGCCGACGACCCCGGCCAAGGCCTGGCCGGATGCCGCGCCGAAGGTGCCGATCGCGACCGCGATCGCGAGCTCGAAGTTGTTGCCCGCCGCAGTGAACGCGAGCGTCGTCGACCGTGCATACCCCAGGCCGAGCCCCTTGCCGAGCAGGATGCCGGCGAACCACATCAGTGCGAAGTAGACCAGCAGCGGCAGCGCGATCCTGGCGACGTCCATCGGGCGCGAGGTGACCTGCTCGCCCTGCAGCGCGAACAGCAGCACGATCGTGAACAGCAGCCCGTACAACGCCCACGGCCCGATCACGGGGAGGAACTTCTCCTCGTACCAGTCGCGCCCCTTGCGCTTCTCGCCGACGAAACGGGACGCGAAGCCTGCGGCGAGCGGAATACCGAGGAACACGAGCACATTCAGCGCGATCTGCCAGACCGAGACATCCAGACCCTGCGCGTCCAGTCCCAGCCAGCCCGGCAGCACGGTCAGGTAGAACCAGCCCAGCACCGAGAACATCACGACCTGGAAGACGGAGTTGATCGCGACCAGCACCGCGGTCGCTTCCCGGTCACCGCACGCGAGGTCGTTCCAGATCACGACCATCGCGATGCAGCGGGCGAGTCCGACGATGATCAGCCCGGTCCGGTACTCCGGCAGGTCCGGCAGGAAGATCCAGGCGAGCGCGAACATCACCGCGGGCCCCACGAGCCAGTTCAGCACGAGCGAGGAGAGGAGCAGCTTCTTGTCCCCGGTGACGGCGGCGACCCTGTCGTAGCGGACCTTCGCGAGCACCGGGTACATCATCACCAGCAGGCCCAGCCCGATGGGGATCGAGATTCCGCCGACCTCCATCGCGGAGAGCGCGTCCGAGAGCGCGGGCACGAAGCGTCCGAGCAGGAGGCCCGCGACCATGGCGAGGCCGATCCAAAGCGGCAGCCACTTGTCGAGAGTGGAGAGCCGCTTCGGGGCGGTGCGGGTCAGGGTGTCGGTCATGCGAGCAGCTCCTCGATCTTCGCGGCGTAGACGGGCTTCGGGTGCGCGCCGATCAGCACGTCCACGCGCTCCCCGTTCCGGTAGAAGCCGAGGGTCGGGATCGAGGTCACCCCGGCCGCGGTCACGGTCTCGGGGTTCTGGTCGGCGTCGACCTTCACGATCCTCACCCGGCCCGCGTACTCGCCGGCGAGCTGGTCCAGGATCGGGGCGATCGCCCTGCACGGGCCGCACCAGGTCGCCCAAATGTCGACCACGACAGGCAGCTCGGACTCGAGCACCTCCGCCCGGAAAGTAGCGTCGGTGACAGGGATGACGGTGCTCATGCGGAGACCTCCAAAGCAAGCTCGGAAACGGTGGCGGGTGCGAGGTTCGACAGGTAGTGCTGGGCGTCCTGCGCGGCCGCGCAGCCGGTGCCCGCGGCGGTGATCGCCTGCCGGTACGTGTGATCGACGAGATCCCCGGCCGCGAACACCCCGGCCAGGTTCGTCCGCGTCGACGGGTGCGCGACCCGCACGTACCCGTCCGCGTCGGTGTCGACCTGCCCGGTCACGAGCTCGGAGCGCGGGTCGTGCCCGATCGCGACGAACACCCCCGTCGCGTCGAGCGTGCGCTCGGCCCCGGTGACGGTGTCGCGCAGCGTGAGCCCGGTGACCTGCTCGTCGCCGAGGATCGCGGCGACCTCGCTGTTCCAGGCGACCTCGATCTTCGGGTCGTCGAGCACGCGCTGCGCCATGATCCTCGACGCGCGGAACTCGTCCCGGCGGTGCACCACGGTCACCTTCGATGCGAACCGGGTGAGGAACAGGGCCTCCTCCATCGCGGAGTCCCCGCCGCCGACCACGACGATCTCCTGCTCCCGGAAGAAGAACCCGTCGCAGGTCGCGCACCACGACACACCGTGCCCGGACAGGCGCTCCTCCTCGGGAAGGCCGAGCTTGCGGTACGCGGAACCCATCGTCAGGATCACCGCCCGCGCCCGATACGTCGCCCCGGCACCGGTCTCGATGGTCTTCACGTCGCCGTCGAGTTCGAGGCGGACCGCGTCGTCGTAGACGATCTCGGCGCCGAACCGCTCGGCCTGTGCCCGCATCGACTCCATCAGCTCCGGGCCCTGCACGCCGTCGACGAAGCCCGGGAAGTTCTCCACCTCGGTCGTCGTCATCAGCGCACCGCCCGCGGTCACCGAGCCCGCGATCACGACCGGCGCGAGGCCCGCACGGGCGGCGTAGACCGCCGCGGTGTACCCCGCAGGACCGGACCCGACGATGAGTAGTTCGACCTCTTGAATAGACATGCATCTATATTGACGCATGTCGAAGCAAGCGGCAAGTCTGCGCAGCGCATCTGGGCGGGTGTTTGCCGAAGATTCATCTCCCGCGGCGCCTACGCACTGTCGGCCATGATGTTCTGTGGTCCCGTGCTGGTGTGGGAGTAGCGAAGTGCGGTCTCGACGCTGATGCCGAAGAGGTCACAGATGCGCCTGACGTCGCCGCCGGTCTGCTCGACTTCGTAGAGAATCCGGTCGGTGCGGAGTGCTTGCGCGGCCACGCCGGCTTTCTTCCAGGGGAAGTTCCGGCTGGGCGGTGAGAGACGGGGTGCGGTCTGGGTGGTGACGAGCATGTAGGGGTTCTTCGTCTCGGGCCAGCGTTTGGCTCGGTGATCGAGCCCGGCGGCCAGGCGGACAAGAACGGGCTTGGCGAGCGGGATGAAGCGGCCATCGGGCATCCGCAGACGTCCGTCGATGATGTCGGTGAGCTTGATGTGCTGCACTTGCGAAGTCATCAGAGCGTGGAAGGCGACGAGGGAGACGGCCAGCGCGATCGCGGGGTCGGGATTGGTGAGCGCGTCGCGGATCGCGGTGGGTTCCATCGGCAGCGGGAGGTTGCGTCTGGGGCCGCGCAGCGGAATCGCTTTCGTCGGGACGGTGAAGACCAGCTTGCGACCGTGCAGGATCGTGAACAGGCTGCGGAAGCCGAGCATCATGGCGTGACGGCGCGAGGGGTCGTCAGGAAGGGCGGCGAGGATGTCTTCGGTGCTGATCCCGGCGAGGCTGGTGCGGCCTTCTTCGACCCAGCGAGTGATCGCGGGGAGGATGCCGTACATCTGGCCCTTGACGGTCATCGTGTCGCGGGGCTGACGGCGCGGCGGAGTCTTGGAACCGTCGACCATGATGTCTCGCCAGAGCTCGAGCTGGGATCGCATCGGCTCGGGCAGTGCGTGGGTCTTGCGTTCGAAGAGCTTGGTGAACGAGGGCACCCGGTCGTCAGTGAGGAGCCCGGCGTCTTCGAGGACTTCGATGGTGGAGCGGATGTTGCTGCCGTCGTCGTAGCGGCGCATCGAGAGGATGTCGGAGGCGCGGAAGCGCAGATTCGCGCCGGGGAACACGAGTTGCAGGACTTTCAGGGTGCGCCTGACCTGGTTGGTCTGGCGCTTGCTCCATGCGTACTCTCGGGCTCGGGCGTAGAGGAAGTGGTCGGTGCGGCTGGTGATGTCGCGCAGCCTGATCTCGTTGGAGCGCTGCCGGAGACGTTCGGGGTCGGGGTCGATATGGAACAGCACCGGTTGGTGGCTGGCCGGTTCCGGCGGCGGGGTGCTGATGACCTTGAGCGCTTCGCGGATGCTCATCGCCATCGGCAGGTGGAGTTCCGCGGGCTGACGGGAGTCGTTCACCGAGGCGAGGAAGAGCTGCTGGCCGTACTTGCGTGCCGTGTCGAGGTCGAGCGGTTCGCCGAGTCTCTGGTGGTAGCGGGCGGTTTCCAGGCAGAGCCGGCAGTAGCCCTGTTCACCGATAGTGACCTCGCGGTGGCAGGAGATGCACTCACCTTGCGGGTAGTGGGTGAACCACCAGCGGCACTTCCAGCACCGCCAGTTGTGCCTGCGGTAGACGCCCCAGGCGAGGCAGTCGCGGCAGGAGCCGATGAAGCCGGGGCTGCCGGGGTGGCAGTGAGCGCAGAGGCCTTGGCTGTAATACTCGGCCGATCCGCACTTGCTACAGGCCGGCGGTGTGAACGGGCCGCCGGGGATGCAGTCGTAGCAGAAGTCGATTCGGGGTGTGAGCCACGCGGCCGGCTTGACCCCGCACGCGGTGCAGGGCAGCGGCGGACTCAGGGGTCCGTTCGGGCCGCGTGCCGGGCTCATAGCGGCGGGGCGGGCCGATCGTTCTTCGGGCCGAACCGGGGCGTGACGATGCTCGTGTTCCCGTTAGCTTCTTCCCGTTCGCGGGCGCCGGGCTTGCGGGCGCGGACCTTCTCGGGTTCGGGTACGAGGAGATCGGTCGGCTCGCAGCCGAGGACATGGCAGATGACGTCGAGGTCGTCCAGCCGGATCGTGGTTGGGGTGCCCGTCCACAGCCCCGACATCTTGCCCTGGCTGATCTCTAGCCCGGCGTCGGCGAGCATCCGCCGTAGCTCCGTCGACTTCCAGATGCCGCGCTCGGCGGCCTGGACTCGCAAGTTCCATTTCATCGCGCGGTCATCCCTTCGAATCGGTCTTCCAGCCGTTGGTTCGCTTGCATCCACGAGTTCTCTACGTGCTCGCCCGGGACGTGGATGTACTGCGTCGTGGTCGAGAGCCACTGATGGCCCAGCAGCTCTTGCAGCGCCTTCAGATCCATACCCGCCAGATACAGAGAAGACGCGCAGTAGTGCCGGAGCACATGCGGCGTCATTCGCCCGTCGGCCCAGGCAGGCAGGAACCGCTCAGTGGCTCGGGCCAGGCCTCGTCGGAGCACGTCATCGCTGGCCCGCCAGGAACGGCCGAGTTCGTGATCGAACCGTTCCGACGGGATCATCGGGGCATCCGGGTTGTCCCAATCGGGTCCGAACCGGTGTCGCACATCGCCGAGCCACCAGTCGATGAGCTTGTCCGCCCCGTTGATCGCGGGCACCAGGCGCTGCTTCGACCCGCGTCCGCGCGAGCCTTTGCCGAACCGGACATGCAGCTTGCCCAGCGCCCCGAGATCGGGCCGCCAATCACGGAGGTCGAGCTTCGTGCCCTCGGTGATGCGCACCCCGACCCTGCGCCAGAGCGACGCAGCGAAGTAGTTCCGGGCAGCGGGCAGGTAGCGTCGCTCGTCTTGAAGTGAGGCCGCCCAGCCGCCGAACAGCCGCTCAATCTCCGCGTCCGAGGGCGGCACCCTGACCTTGCCGAGCGACGACCCGGACTGCCGGTTGTACTCGTCGACGGGCTGCTCGATCACCCACTCGGTGAGCGCATGGATGTCGCCTTGATAGCGGGCGATAGCGAAGTCGTAGAACTGCGCGATCGCGCCCGCCTTGCCGGCTCTGGTCGTGACGGCCAGCCCTGCTCGACGTAGCCCGGCCAGGAAAGCGTCCGCGTCAGAAGGCTTGGCCTGCCAGACCGGGGCGTCGAGATGGTGACGGAACTCAAAGACGACCGCCCTGGACTGCGCGATGTACCCGTCACTGAGTCCAGCGGCAGCCATCGCGAGAGCGTGCTGATCGATGATCTCCTGCTCGAAGTCCGCAGCATCTTCCTCGGACCGCCAACCCCTGGCAGTTCCGATGCTCCGCACCGCGGCGAGCTTCATCGCCCCGCAGCTTCACGAATCGTGACCATGCATCAAGAATACAGCGAATTCGTCAGGATTTTGTGATGGATTGTCGAGAATCGTGACGGCTGTGGAGTCCAGCCTGGGGGCTGGGAAGACGCACCTGGCGGGCATGAAACTCAGTCAAGAAGATGCGGGTCTAGAGACAAACGACACAGTTCAGGGCTCTTGAAGCCCGACTCTGCCTCATCCCGGCAGCCTCCGCCGAGCCGCAGGGCGTGCGAGTGTGCGTTCCCGCAGTCGCAGGTCCCACTCACGACGATCACCTCGGTGTGCGGGGTCGCACCTACCCCTCGATTGACTCACCACGACCGAGGGAGACGCACTGATGGCCACGATCAATGAACTGGCAGCAGACGAGCGCACGGCACGGGTTATCCTCGCTCTCGCGTCCGAACCGGCTGATGCGGTGACGGGGCGAATGCTCCGCACCGTTGGCGCATCCGAGACGGTCGCCCGCGCCACCGCCGACAAGGTGCCGGCGGGACCGGATGGGGACACCTGGCAGCGACACCTCGCGCCCCGCATCGACGCGACCCAGGTCCAGCGGGTGCTCGCGGAGACTGAGCGGCACGAGATGCGGGTGCTGATTCCTGGGGATGCTGAATGGCCGGCCGGGCTCGAGGTTCTCGGCGACCGGGTCCCGGTCGCGCTGTGGACCAAAGGTGACACCGGACTGTTGACCGGACCGGTGTGGGATCGCGTCACCGTCACCGGGGCGCGTGCGTCTACCGGGTATGGTGCGCACGTCGCGTCAGAGCTGGTGCAGTCGGCGGTCGCAGACTCTCGAACGGTGCTTTCCGGTGGCGCGTACGGAACCGATGGTACCGCGCACCGCGCCGCGCTTGGAGCAGGTGGTTCCACGATTGCGGTGCTTGCCGGTGGTCTGGACCGCCCGTATCCCGCGGGGCATACCGATCTGCTCGAACGGGTCGGGAACGACGGGCTGCTGGTGAGCGAGTTGCCGCCGGGTGCGACGCCGACGAAGTGGCGGTTCCTGCAACGTAGCAGGCTCCTCGCCGCCCTCTCCGGCACCGTCATCATCGTGGAGGCCGGATACCGTTCCGGCACGCTCCACACCGCCGCCCGCGCGATCGAACTCGGCCGCCCTGTCGGGGCGATCCCTGGGCCGCTCACGTCCGCGGCATCCACTGGCTGTCACCGGCTGTTGCGTGACGGGCTCGGGTCGATCATCACCGGCTACGACGACGTACGCGAACTGCTGCACGGGGTGCGTGACGGTGCGCACCGTGCGGTGCGGGAGCGTGCAGGGCTCGAGGTCGGTCCACTCGACCGGGACAGTGGCGGGCGGAGCGCGCCGCCTCGGGGGCCGGTGTTGTGAGGGCGGTGGCGCACCTGCTGTGCAGGCGGCCCGTGCCGGGTTGCTGTTCGCAGACCGTCAGGGAGGCATCTCGTGTCAGGATCACTCGCCCATATTCCGCAGCCAGAAGCCGCGCCACCACCGACAAACATTCGGCGATGGCTGTCCGTGCTTCTTGCCCTGTTCCTCCTCGCCGGATCGTTCGCGCTCGGCACGCAACCCGCGCACGCCGCGAGTGAGGGCATCGGCTATTGGTCTGGCGGTGCGTTCCTCGGCGCCTACGACACGGGCGTCGATGGCCGGCAGGCGTACTGTGCGGACCTCCATGCTGACCCTCCCTACGGGAACACGGCGGGGCCGGAACGGATCACGTCGCTGGATTCGCTGTCCCGTCAGCAGCTCGCGGAAATGAACTACGTGCTGGATCGGTGGGGGCAGTCCTCCAACGCGAATGTCACCGCCGCGGTGGCACTGTACGTGTGGTCGGTGGCAAGCCCCGGCATGTACAACTCGCACGGCATGTCCGGCGACGACTATTATGTCGCGATTGCGCCCGCGTCTGAGCGGGGCACGATCCTCGCTCATCTTGCGACGATGCGTCAGCAGGCCACGGTGAACGCGGTCACGGACCCGTCGCTGTCCCTTACGGTGAGTATGGCGGATCAGTACACCGGCACTCTCACCGTCACGGCTCACCCGGCCTCACTCACCGGGAGCGCGGCGCTTACCAGTGCGTTGTTCGCTGACGGTGCCTCGACGCGGAACTTGGCGGTCGGCACACACCCGATCACCGGAATCCCGGCCGATGGGGTGCCGTCATACCGGATCGGGGCATCCATGACCGTGCCCGCCGCCGGGTACGGTGCAGCACTGGATCTCTACGCGACACCCGGGAAGCAGCGCCTCATCGCCGCCGTCGCAGGCTCCTCCACGAGCTTGTCGGCATTAGCGCAGTCTCCGGTGATCGATCTGGACTTCCAGCCGGAGATCACCACCCAGGTCGCCTCCCGCTACGTCGCCGAAGGTGACGCTTTCGTGGATGGGCTGACGGTCACGGTGTCGAAGGGTACGTGGATTCACCTCGATGGTGCACCGATCGAGGTGACCGCGACCGGCACCTTGTATGGGCCGTTCGATGAGCAGCCCGCCGAAGCCGACACCCCACCGGCAGGTGCCCCGGTCGTAGGCACCGAGACTGTGACGCTCACGGGTGCCGGGTCGTACACGTCGCCGGGCACGATCGTCGCGCCGGAGTCGGGGTTTTATACGTGGGTGTGGGCGATCGACAAGGACGCCCACGGTCAGAACGCGAAGTACCTCACCGAGTCGTTCACCGACCGGTTCGGGCAGGTGGCAGAGACCTCGGTGGTGCCGTTCCAGCCCGTCGCAATCTCGGAAGCCGATCAGCGGCTCGCCGTCCCTGGCAACGCCCTCACCGACACCATCACTGTCAGCAGTAGCAACGGTGCGTGGTTGAAGCAGGACGGCGCACACATTCCGGTGGTCTTCGAGGGCACCGTCTACCAAGTCCCCGGCACCCTGCCACCAACCCAGAGCGCGGCGATCGACAGCAACGCTGTGCCGCTGGGCACGATCACGGTCACCGCGGATGGCCCCGGCGTCTACACGTCTCCGCCTGTGGTGGCTCCGTCGGGCGGGTTTGTGACCTGGGTGTGGGAAGTCAAAAAGGCCACACAACCGGAGTGGGTGCGCGACTACCTCGCCGCTGATTGGCAGGACGACTACGGCATCACGGTGGAGACGACCTCGGTCAGGTGGCCGATCACAGTGACCTCGCTGATGCGGGAGTACAACGTGCACCCCGGCGGCCGCGCCTTCGATGTCGTCACCGTGACCGGGTTCCCCGCCAACCACGGCGACTTCACCGGCGACGGCTACTGGAACGCCGACCTCGATGAACTCCGTCACACCGTGTACGGCCCGTTCGCCATGGACACTGAGCTCACGGATGATCTCGACCTCATCACCGCGCCGGTGCTGGCGGAGCTTACGACGCCGGCACGGAACGGGGTTTACAAGCTCGGTTACACCGATGACGACAAGATCGTGCCGACCGAGCCCGGGTTCTACGTGCTCGTGACGACGTTCGAGGGCGACGACCGTGTGCAACCGTTCCAGTCGTCGCCGGCGGATGTGCTGGAACGCTTCTACGTCCCACAGGCGAATACTGAGGTGCCGGTATCGGTGATCACGCAGGCGACACCGGCAGCGCTCGTCGGGGAACCGTTCTCGGACACCGCGCTCGTGCAGGGAACGGCGATTCCCGACGGCGCCTACCTGGTGTTCCGCGCGTACGGGCCGCACCCAGCAGAGGCCGAGCCGGTGTGTGAGACACCGTTCTACGTCAGCGACGAGATCCCCGTCACCTAGGCCGGCATCTACCACTCCGGCACCACCACCGTCTCTGCACCAGGGAACGTGTACTGGATCGAAAGCCTCTATGACGCCGACGGCGATGTGCTCGCCGAAGGCTCTTGCGGGGCGCCGGGTGAGACCACCGTCATCACCGAGCAGCCCGAAGAGCTCGGCGTGAAGACGAACGCGGTCCCGAGTGTGATGCTGGGTGAGCCGGCGCACGATGTCGCGACCGTCACCGGCACCGTCCCTGACGGGGCACGCCTGGTGTTCGAGTCGTAGCGGCAGCACACCGATGAGGCGCTGTGCACCGCGGACGAGCTCGTGTTCACCTCCGCGATGATTGACCTCACCGGTCCCGGCGAGTACACCTCAGACGAGGTCGTGCTCGATCAGGTCGGCACGTATTACTGGGTTGAGACCGTCATCGATACCGACGGCCTCATCCTGCACCGTGGCCTGTGCGGTGCACCGGACGAAACCACCACCGTCACCCCCGTGCCCGAGACCCCGGAGGAGCCCGGAACGCCGGGTACCCCGGGCGAACTCGCGCAGACCGGTGGCGGTGGCTGGTGGCCGCTCGGCCTCGCCGGCGGTCTGATCGCCGCGGCGACCGGCGCGGTGCTTCTGTTCGGGCGCCGACTCGCGATCGCCCGCGAACGCGCAGGGTACGTCCGTGAGGAAGACCTGTCGTTCGAGGAGTTCACGGCCCAGTTCGGGGGAGCAAAGGAGGACTAATCACAAGCTGCTGACCTGTCGGCACCCCACCCCAGTGGCGGGTCAGCACGGGAGGGCACGAACCACCCCCGGGTTCGTGCCCTCCCACCTTTCTGCGCCCAGGACGACGCGGGTACACCTGCATGGCGACACCCCTGCACGTTCCGGAGAGGACCCAACCTGTGACGCCGAAGCCCCGCTACCGCCGCACCACCCCCGACACGCAACCCCCGAAGGCGCCGACGCCTGGGAGCAGTGGGCCGGTCAGAGTTCCGGTGGTGGAGTTCGTCATCGACGCGGACGGGGCGATGACCGTCACCGTGGACAGTGTGCCGCATCTGCCGGAGCCGTTCGCACCGGGCTGGCGGCGCGAATCCTTCCCCACGATCCTCGACGCTCTCGCTGCCCGATACCGCACGCCCCTGCGGGTTCAGGTTAGGGAAGCGGACGGATCGATGTTCACCGACATCATCACCCCACCACGCGAACGCCCCACACCCAAGCCGTGGGAACCGCCAGCACCGGAGAAGGTTGCGCTGCCGGTGCCGGCGGCCCGGCCCGTGCTGCACCAGGTGGAGGGGGCAGGGTTTGTGCCGGGTGAGGATGTCGCGATCGCGATCATCCACGTCCACTCCGATGCCAGCCCCGACGGCACCGCCCGCGCCCTCCTCACCGCCGAACAGGTCGCCGTCGCCGCCACGGGTGAAGTGATCCTCCTCGGCCGTATCTCTGGCACCCTCACCATCAGCAGGCTGCCATGAGCACACCCAGGCAGGGTGGGCCGCTCGGTGATGAGCTGGCGAACCTCGGCATCATCGCCCTGATCGCTGCCGCTGTCCTGACCGTCATTCTTCGCGCCGCGGGCTCCATTGCCGCGTGGGTCACCGGGATCGGACAGCCGACCGGTGGCATCGACGCAGGCCTCGGTGTGCTTCTGCGCCCTGCTGATCCAGGAAGCGCGCTCGGTGCCGACGGTCTCAACCCCGTCGCTTACTGGCTCGTCGCGGGGCTCCTGATCGTCGCTGTCGGTGCAGCGGGTTTGTGGGTGTGGCGAGCGTTCCTGGAGCACAACCGGCGCACGAAGGTCGACGCGTATCGGATCGTGGGGATCGCGACTCGCACCGACGTCGCCACCGCGGCATCAGCGAAGTCGCTGCTGCGCCGCGGCGGGCAGCTCCGCCCGTCCTTGGCGAAGCCCGAAGCGCAGGACGTGGGCTATCTGCTTGGCGCCTCACGCGGCGTGAGCGTGTGGGCGAGCGTGGAGGACTCGATCCTGCTGATCGGGCCACCCCGTTCCGGCAAAGGTCTGCACGTGGTCATCAACGCGATCCTCGACGCCCCCGGCGCGGTCGTCACCACCTCCACCCGTCCCGATAACCTCACCGCCACGCTCACTGCCCGCAGCACCGACGGGCGGCCGGTCGCGGTGTTTGACCCGCAGCACCTGGCCGAAGGTGTCCCGGCGGGGCTGCGGTGGTCGCCGATCCGTGGGTGTGAGGACCCGTTGACGGCGATGGTCCGCGCCACGGGTCTTGCTGCCGGCACCGGCCTGTCCGCTGGTGGTGTCGAGGGCGGTGACTTCTGGGAAGGGAAAACCCGCACCGCCCTTCAAGCCCTTCTCCACGCCGCAGCGCTCGATCACCGAACCCCAGCCGAACTGTTCCGATGGACCCTCGACCCCGCAGCAGCCTCCGATGCCGTCGCGATCCTCACCGCCAACCCAGAGGCTGCAACCGGGTGGGCAGACTCTTTGCAGGCGATGATCGACTCAGACCCCCGCACCCGGGACTCGATCTGGCAAGGCGTCTCGCTCTCCCTCGCAGCCCTCGCCGACCCCCGAGTGCTCGACGCCGTGAGCCCAGGACCGCACGAGCAGTTCGACCCGGAAGAGTTCTTACGCAAGCGCGGCACCGTCTACCTCCTCGCGACCGGGGCGGGGGCGAACAACAGTGCAGCGCTGGTGTCGGCGTTCGTGGAAGACCTCGTCGAAGCCGCACGCCGCCTCGCCGCACGCTCACCCGCGACCAGACTCGACCCGCCACTGCTCCTCGCCCTCGATGAGATCGGCAACCTCGCCCCGCTCCCATCCCTCCCCACACTGATGGCAGAAGGCGGGGGTACGGGGATCACGACGATGCCCGTGCTGCAATCCCTCGCCCAGGCTAGAGAGAAGTGGTCGGACAACGCCGCGGGCGCGATCTGGGACGCCAGCATTGTGAAGATCATCCTCGGCGGAGCATCCAACAGCCGCGACCTCCAAGACCTCACCACGTTGATCGGAGAGCGAGACGAGATCACCGACTCCACCACGATCGGCGACCACGGCTCCCGCACCGCACAACGCTCCATCCGCCGGGTAGCGATCATGCCGCCCGACGTGATCCGCACCCTCCCATTCGGCACCGGCCTCATCCTCCTCCGCTCAGCACCGCCCATCGTCGCGAAGCTCCGTGCCTGGACGGGGCGCAAGAACGCGGACGAGCTACAGACGCAGCGCCGTGATGTGGAAAAGCTGCTGCAACACGACACCCCTGCACAGAGCGGCAAGCAGGGGGCCGTGGGCGCACCTGAGTGACAGAGCACCCCAAGCCGTGGGGTCCCGAACATCACCAGGAGAGTCCAATGACCATCCACACACAAGAGTCCCTGTCCGGGTTCATCGCTTCCGAACCCCACCTGTCGTTCACCGAGAAAGGTGACGCACGGCTGTTCGTGAAGATCGGGCAGGAGCACTACCGTCGCGAAGACGACGGATCATTCACGCAGACCGAGACCACCTTCCACGACCTCGTCGCGTTCCGGAAGACCGCCGAACGCGCCCACCAACGATTCGCGAAAGGCGACAAGTTCGTCGCCGAAGGTTACACCCACCACTACGACCGCACCGACGACAACGGGCAGACCGTCATGGCCGAGGAATTCGTCGCAAAGAAAATCGGACACGACCTCGCCCGCACCCGCTACACCGTCGACCGGCCCCGACGCACCCCGGAGTCCGACTCACTGGATGCCGGGCTCGAAGACTCGGCGTTGTCTCCTGGCACGCCGCGCCGCACCTCTGCTGCTGCCGCGATCGGGAGGTGAGGACGGATCATGGCCGATGAACTGCCCGACACCAGTGAAGTCGATGCAGGTGAGGTGGCGGAGGACGAGTTCGATGAAAGCTACGACCCCGACACCGACACCCCCGGCACCCAGGGCGAGGATGAGTCGGGGCCTCCGGGGCCGGTGAACTGGAACCTCCTCACCGCCGACGCCGCAGAAGAAGAATGGCTCGCGCTGAACGAATGGGTGCATTGGCTCCGACACACCTACGGCCTCCCGGTCGCGGTGATCCCTCCGTTCTGGCACCGCCACCCGGAGCTGGTGTGGGAGCTGTCCGCGCTGCACATCCACTGGCTATGCGCGATCCACCCCGAAGCCAAAGGCTCCGCGATGCTCGTCTGGCACCGCGACTTCACCGAAGCCCAAGAACGCCTCCGACACTGGACCGCCGCCTGCGGCACACGGCTGAACACCGACCGCCCGACACGTCGCATTGCCTGGCCCGGCGAACCTGACCCCGATCCCGTCGAAGACATCCGAATCCCGAACCGTGAGGAAGACTTCGTGGAGCACATGCACGCCGATGTTGAATCGCGTCGCCATACCGAGGATCAGTTCATCGCAGGTCTCGTGCTGAGTACCGGAGAAGTGCCGTGAGCACGCACGAGTGGCGGCACGGTGAGGATCGATGCTTCAACCCGAACCTCCACGCGGCAGAGGTCATCGACCATGCAAACCAGTAGGCGCCAGATGTTGTTCGAGGATCTGTGCGGCTCGCGGGTCAACCATCCCGTCGGGTTCAATGTAGTGCACGCGAGTGACCTCCTCCGAGCTGTGCCCGAGCGTCTCCGATGCAAGCCTGATGCCGGCTTCACGGTGAATTGTCGTTGCGACCGTTCGTCGAAAAGCATGTGGAGTGACGCCCATGATTCCAGCTTCCTCAAGAATCTTCCGTAGCCGAGTGCGGACATTGTTCGTGCTGAACGGCGTCCCATTCCTGGTGCGGAATATGAGCACCTCACCCGCCGGGGTTCCTTTCGCTTCCAGATGCTGCCGCAGGCACGCCACCGCGAACGCAGGCAGTGGGATTCGCCGATGCGAGGAGTCTGTCTTGGGGAACTCTTGTCGCTTTGGTCCTTGACCTTTGAAGTGCACGATCGTGCCGGTGATCTCCACGCTGGGTGTCTGCGCATCCAGGTCGAGATCGCACGCACGAATTGCAAGGACCTCCCCGATCCTCGCGGACGTGCCCAGCATCGTCTCAATGATGACTTCCAGTTGACCGTCTGGTTTCGGTCCCATCCGCTTCGGTCCACGTCGCCAGTTCGCGACCGCACGACGGATCGCGTCGACCTGCTCGATCGTGAGCGCCAACGGCCGCACCTTAGGCTTGTGAAGGCGCCGGGTGGAGAGCACAGGATTGGTGGGGATCGCGTCATACCTGGCGGCAAGACCGAGCATCAGACCGAGCACGACTTTTGCGTGCTTGGCGCGACTGTAGCTGACGGTGGAGGCCCGCTTGAGGAACTGATCGACTCGGCTGACACTAATCTCTCGAAGCGTGAAGTGCTCGAACGCGGCAAAGACGAGAGTGCGCATGTTGCGTTCGTACGTGTCCTTCGTCGACGGCGCCAGACGGGTGTCGGCTTTCATGTCGTCGATCCAGAACTCCACCAATTCAGGGAAGGTGGTATCTCCGGTCAGGACCCCGGAGCCAGCCCGATGATCGCCACGCTTGGAGATGCGTTCTTTCAACAGGGTTGCCGCGGCGGAACGGGTCGCCGCGCTGGCTTCAAGGCGGCGCAGCTTCCCGTCCCAGTCGCGCATGTGTGTTCGGGCAATGAAACTGGCTCCGAATTTCTTGACAGTTATTTCGCCGAAAGTCCCGATCGGGGTACGTGGCCTAGCCATGCTGGCTCACCGCCCATCGGACGACTCGGCCTGCTCTTCGAGCCATCGCTCCACGTCCGCGACGCGGAAGCGCAACTCCCGACCAAAGCGATAGCCGCGGGGTCCGGTGCCAGCGGCCCGCCAGTCGTAGATGCGCTGGACCGGGACGCCGAGGTACTCGGCAAGCTCCTGCAAACTGATAAGGGGTTGAAGGTGTTCGATGGGGTTCTGTCTGGTCATGCCAAACAGGTGTCCCGGACTTCCCACCGCCGTATCCAGATGTCTCGAAACATCCACACAGGCAGGAGCCAAAATGGGCTCTTTTGCCGAGTAAATCGTGAGTTTTTCGTGAGGCAATCAAGTCTTGCTCCCGTGATGATCACGGATACCCTTGATTTTCCCGCATTTTTCGGTGGGGCTACCAGGACTTGAACCTGGGACCTCTTCATTATCAGTGAAGCGCTCTAACCGCCTGAGCTATAGCCCCGAAACGGCCCGAAGGCCGTGCATCACTGTACCCGACGGGCACGGCCCCGGACGAATCGCGGGGACGGCCCTCAGGAGTTCTGGAACCCGACGAGCAGGCCGCCGGTGAGCCGCACGCTCAGGTTGTACAGCAGGGCGCCGATCGCCCCGAGAACCGTGCCGACCACCGTGTTGAGCAGGGCCACCACGAGCGAGAACCCGCCGACCTGCACGAGCCCGAAGGTGTTGGTCACGTGGAAGTTCTCGTCGGTCAGGATGTCCTGCAGCGTGTCGTCGAGCTTGACGAAGATGCCGGTCGAGTTCAGCACGAACCACACGAGCACCATGGCCACGACCAGGGCGATGCCTGCGCACAGCCAGAACAGGAAGGACAGCTTCACCACCGACCAGAAGTCGATGTACACGAGCTTGAGGCGCACCTGCTTGGTGGCCACCCGGCGCTGCTCCTTGCGCTGCAGCTTCTCGGCGACGCTGGTCATTGCTCGGGGGTGTCCTTTCGATCCTGCGGCTCATCCGCCTGCGGCTCATCCACGGAGTCGTCCGCGGCATCCGCGTCCGCATCCTCGTCGGCCTGGCCGTCGAGGTTGCGCTCGCTGTTGCGGGCCAGCGCGATGATCTTGTCGTCATCATCGAACCGGGCGAAGACCACGCCCATGGTATCCCGCCCCTTGGCGGGCACCTCGGCCACGGATGACCGTACCACCTTGCCGCTGGCGAGAACCACGAGGACCTCGTCGTCGTCCCCGACTATCAGGGCACCCGCCAGATCTCCACGGGATTCTGTCAGCTTCGCGACCTTGATCCCGAGCCCGCCGCGGTTCTGCGGGCGGTACTCCGTGACCGCGGTGCGCTTGGCGTAGCCGCCCTCCGTCACGACGAACACGGCGGCGGCACCCGCGTCGCTGTCCGCGGCCGTGGACACCACCGACGCGGTCAGCAACGAGTCGCCCTCGCGGAAGTGCATGCCGATGACCCCCGAGGTGGACCGCCCCATGGCGCGCAGGGAGTCCTCGTTCGCGACGAAACGCAACGACATCCCCTGCCGCGACACGAGCAGGATCTCGCTGTCGTCCTCGACGAGCATGGCCGAGACCACCTCGTCGTCCTCCCGCAGGTTGATCGCGATGATCCCGCCCGTGCGGTTGGTGTCGTACTCGGTGAGCGCTGTCTTCTTGACGAGTCCGCCCCGGGTCGCCAGCGCGAGATACTTCGCCGCCTCGTAGTCGCGGATGTCGAGCACCTGTGCGATCTTCTCGTCCGGTTGCAGGGCGAGCAGGTTCGCGACGTGCTGCCCCTTGGCGTCGCGCCCGGCCTCCTGCACCTCGTACGCCTTGGCGCGGTACACCCGGCCGCGGTCGGTGAAGAACAGCAGCCAGTGGTGCGTCGTGGTGACGAAGAAGTGCTCGACCACGTCGTCGGCGCGCAACTGGGCGCCCTTGACCCCGCGACCCCCGCGGTGCTGCGAGCGGTAGTTGTCGCTGCGCGTGCGCTTGATGTAGCCGCCCCGGGTGATGGTGACGACCATCTCCTCCTCGGGGATGAGGTCCTCGACGCTCATGTCGCCGTCGAACCCGAGCAGGATCTCGGTGCGCCGGTCGTCCCCGTGCCTCGCCGCGATCTCGGTGAGCTCGTCGACGATGATGCCGCGCTGCAGCTTCTCGCTGCCCAGGATCTTCTTGTAGCCGGCGATCTCGAGCTCGAGCTCGGCGAGGCGGTCCTGGATCTTCTGCCGCTCGAGCGCCGCGAGCCGACGCAGTTGCAGCGCGAGGATCGCGTCGGCCTGCAGCTCGTCCACCTTGAGCAGCTTGATGAGGCCGGCGCGCGCCTCCTCCACGTCGGGCGAGCGGCGGATGAGCGCGATGACCTCGTCGAGCGCGTCGAGCGCTTTGACGTACCCCCGCTGGATGTGCGCGTCGGCCTCCGCCTTCGCCAGCCGGAACCGGGTGCGCCGGACGATGACCTCGATCTGGTGATCGATCCAGTGCGAGACGAACCCGTCGATCGAGAGCGTGCGCGGCACGCCGTCGACGATCGCCAGCATGTTGGCGCCGAAGTTCTCCTGCAGCTGGGTGTGCTTGTACAGGTTGTTGAGCACGACCTTGGCAACCGCGTCGCGCTTGAGCACGATGACCAGCCGCTGCCCGGTGCGCCCGGAGGTCTCGTCGCGGATGTCCGCGATGCCGCCGACCTTGCCGTCCTTGACCAGCTCGGCGATCTTGATCGCCAGGTTGTCGGGGTTGACCTGGTACGGAAGCTCGGTCACGACGAGCTGCGTGCGGCCCTGCGACTCCTCGACGGAGATGACCGCGCGCATCGTGATCGACCCGCGGCCGGTCCGGTACGCGTCCTGGATGCCCTTGACCCCGAGGATCTGCGCTCCGGTCGGGAAGTCCGGCCCCTTGATGCGCTCGATGAGCGCGGCCTGCAGCTCGTCCTTGGTCGCGTCCGGGTGCTCGAGCGCCCAGAGCGCGCCCTCCGCGACCTCGCGCAGATTGTGGGGCGGGATGTTGGTGGCCATGCCGACCGCGATGCCCACCGAACCGTTGACCAACAGGTTCGGGAACCGCGCCGGCAGCACGGTCGGCTCCTGGGTGCGACCGTCGTAGTTGTCCTGCATGTCGACGGTGTCTTCGTCGATGTCGCGGACTATCTCCATGGCAAGCGGCGCCATCTTGGTCTCGGTGTACCGGTGCGCCGCCGCCCCGTCGTTGCCCGGCGAGCCGAAGTTGCCCTGCCCGAGCGCGAGCGGGTAGCGCAGCGACCACGGTTGAACGAGTCGCACGAGCGCGTCGTAGACGGACGAGTCGCCGTGCGGGTGGAACTGCCCCATGACGTCGCCGATGATGCGCGTGCACTTGCTGAACGCGCGATCCGGACGGTACCCGCCGTCGTACATGGTGTAGATGACCCGGCGGTGCACCGGCTTGAGCCCGTCGCGCACGTCCGGGAGCGCGCGGCCCACGATGACGCTCATGGCGTAGTCGAGGTAGCTGCGCTGCATCTCCAGCTGGAGATCGACCTGCTCGATCTTGTCCTGCGGCGCCCCGTCGCCCGTGGTGGTGTCCGTCATCAGATGTCCAGGAACCTCACGTCTTTGGCGTTCTGCTGGATGAAGGTGCGGCGCGCGTCGACATCGTCACCCATGAGGGTGGAGAAGACGCCATCCGCTATGGCGGCGTCATCCAGCGTGACCTGCTTGAGCGTGCGGGTCTCGGGGTTCATGGTGGTGTCCCACAGTTCCTGGTGGTTCATCTCGCCGAGGCCCTTGTAGCGCTGGACGCCGTTCTCCTTCTGGAGGCGCTTGCCGTCCTTCTGCCCGGCCTCGAGCAGCACGTCGCGCTCGCGGTCCGAGTACACGTACTCGTGCTCGGCGTTGGTCCACTTCAGTCGGTACAGCGGAGGCTGCGCCAGGTACACGTACCCCATCTCGATGAGCGGACGCATGTAGCGGAACAGCAGGGTGAGCAGCAGGGTCGTGATGTGCTGACCGTCGACGTCGGCATCCGCCATCAGCACGATCTTGTGGTACCTGGCCTTCTCGCCGTCGAAGTCCTCGCCGATGCCCGTGCCGAACGCCGTGATCATCGCCTGGATCTCGGCGTTGCCGAGCGCGCGGTCGAGCCGCGCCTTCTCGACGTTGAGGATCTTGCCGCGCAGCGGCAGGATCGCCTGGGTCTCCGGGTCGCGGCCGGTCTTGGCCGAGCCGCCGGCCGAGTCGCCCTCGACCAGGAAGATCTCGCTGCGCGCCGGGTCCTTGCTCGAGCAGTCGCTGAGCTTGCCGGGCATCCCGCCGCCCTCGAGCAGCCCCTTGCGCCGGGTCTGCTCGCGCGCCTTGCGCGCAGCCATGCGCGCGGCCGCCGCCTGGATGGCCTTGCGGATCACCTCGCGCGCCTGGTTCGGGTTGCGATCGAACCAGTCGCCCAGCTGATCGCCCGCCACGCGCTGCACGAACGACTTGGCCTCGGTGTTGCCGAGCTTGGTCTTGGTCTGCCCCTCGAACTGCGGCTCGCCCAGCTTGATCGAGATGACGGCCGTGAGCCCCTCGCGCACGTCGTCGCCCGTGAGGTTCTCGTCCTTCTCCTTGAGGAGGCCCTTGTCTCTGGCGTACTTGTTCACCAGGGTGGTCAGCGCCGCGCGGAAGCCCTCCTCGTGCGTGCCGCCCTCGTGCGTGTTGATGGTGTTGGCGTAGGTGTGGACGCTCTCCGAGTAGCCGGTGGTCCACTGCATCGCCACCTCGAGCGCGATGGTGCGCTCGGTGTCCTCCGACTCGAACGAGATGATCTCGTCGTGCACCACCTCGGACTTCTTGGCCGAGTTCAGGTACTCGACGTAGTCCACGAGCCCGCGCTCGTAGAGGAAGACGTCGGAACGCGGGCCGCTTTCGTCGCCGCCCTCCGCATCCGTGTGCGTGCGCTCGTCGGTCAGCGCGATGCGCAGCCCCTTGTTGAGGAACGCCATCTGCTGGAAGCGGGTGCGCAGGGTCTCGTAGTCGAAGTCGACGGTCTCGAAGATGTCGGCGTTGGGCCAGAACGTGATGGTGGTCCCGGTCTCGTCGGTCTTCTCGCCCTTCTTGAGCGGCGCCTCGGGGACGCCGTCGTGGTAGGTCTGCCGGTAGACATTGCCCTGGCGCCTGACCTCGACCTCGAGCCGGTGCGAGAGCGCGTTGACCACTGAACTCCCCACGCCGTGCAGGCCACCCGAGACCGCGTACCCGCCGCCGCCGAACTTGCCGCCCGCGTGCAGGATGGTCAGCACGACCTCGACGGTGGACTTCTTCTCGACCGGGTGCGGATCGACCGGGATGCCGCGGCCGTTGTCGACGCAGCGGATTCCGCCGTCCGCCAGGATCGTCACCTCGACGTGGTCGCAGAACCCGGCGAGCGCCTCGTCCACCGAGTTGTCGACGATCTCGTAGACCAGGTGGTGCAGCCCGCGCGGACCGGTCGATCCGATGTACATGCCCGGACGCTTGCGGACCGCCTCGAGGCCCTCGAGCACCTGGATGTCGCTCGCGCCGTACGAGCCGCCGGAGGCCGCGGGGGAGGAAGGTGAGGTCATGACGAGGGTGGCTCCTGCCGGTCGGATGCCGGCGGCCGATCGGGCCCTTCCGGACCCTTGGATTCTATCGTGAAGGGCTCCTCAAGACCGGGGAAAACGCCTCTCTGGGGACTTTTCGCGGCGGGTTTGACCAGATTTGCCCACTCACCCGTAAGTATCGCGTGGACCGCGCCCTGGAATCGCCCGGGGGCCGCGTTTCCAGGAGGGGGCGTCCGGTCCCAGGAACCGCACCGACTCGACCCCCGCGGCCGGGAAGCGGGCGGTGAGTTCGGTGACGATCGCGGCCGACATCCTGCGCAGCTGGGTCGCCCACGGGTTGGAGTCGCAGCGGACCAGGAGCACGCCGTCGCCGATGCCGGCGGGCACCGTATGCGCGGCAGTCTCCTCCCCCACAATCTCGGGCCACCGCGCGATGACCTCGGCGCGTGCGATGGGCGACTCCCAGCCGAGCTCCGAGGTCATCGCGTCGAGCACGTCGCCGATGCCGCGCGGGTCGCGGCCCACCCCGTAGGGCGTCGTCGAGGTGTCGCGCGCGGCACGCGCCCGACGTCGCGCGTCGCGCGAGCGCAGGGCGGGATCGCCGAACACCCGGCGGATGCGCTGGAACACCGCGATGTGCTCGGGGATGCCGGAGCCCTCGGCCTCGTCGTCGGTCACTGCCCGTCCTCCGCGATGCGCCCGGCGACGATGCGCACGGTTCGGCCGGTGAGCTCGGACGGGACGTCCTCGAGAACGGCCGCCGTGATGATGACCTGCTCGTAGTCGCCCACGGCGTGTGCGAGCTGGGCACGCCTTGACTCGTCGAGTTCGGCGAAGACGTCGTCGAGCACCACGACCGGGTCGCCGATCGGCGACTCCGCGCGCAACAGCGCGGCCGACGCGAGTTTGAGCGCGAGCGCGAACGACCACGACTCGCCGTGGCTCGCATAGCCACGCGCGGGCAGGGCGTTGAGCACGAGGTGGAGGTCGTCGCGGTGCGGACCCACCAGGGTGATCCCCCGATCCAGCTCGGCGCGCCGCACGTTCGCGAGCGCCGCGCGGAATGCGGTGACGGTATCCGCCGGCGCGACATCCTCGGCGAGGGTGGGCGCCTGCGCGCCGTCCTCCTCCGGTTGCACACCGAGGATGCTCAGCTGGAGCGCGAGCTCCGCCGCATGGTCCGGCCCCGCGATCCGCTCGTAGGCCTCGGCCACGTGCGGGCGCAGGCGCGCGACCAGGTCGTGCCGCGCGCCGATGATCTCGGACCCGAACTCGACGAGGCGCTCGTCCCAGATCTCGAGCGTCGAGAGCTGCGACTCGGACACCCGCGCGGCCCGCGCGGATTTGAGCAGGCTGTTGCGTTGGCGCAGCACGCGGTCGTAGTCGGCCAGAACCCCCGCGAGCCGGGGAGAGAGCTGCACGAGCAGTTGGTCGAGGAATCGGCGCCGGCCCGAGGGCTCCCCGCGCACGAGAGCCAGGTCCTCCGGCGCGAAGAGCACGCTCGCGATGTGCCGAGGCAGATCGCGCGGCTTGGCCTGCGCCCGGTTGACCTGGGCGCGATTCGCCCCCGAACGGTTGAGCTGCGCCTCGAGCAGCATCTCGCGGCCCGCGTGCTGCAGTCGCGCGCGCACGATCGCGGTGTCCCGGCCGGCGCGGATGAGGGCCGCATCCCCCGAAACGCGGTGCGATCCCAGCGTGGCGAGGTATCCGATCGCCTCGACGAGGTTGGTCTTGCCCTGGCCGTTCGACCCGACGAGCACATTCGGCCCGGCGGACAGCGCGAGCTCCGCGGACTCGTAGTTGCGGAAGTCGTGAAGGCTCAGGTGCGCGACGATCACGGCCCGATCAGGCCTTGCGCACGGCGTGACCGCCGAATTGCTTGCGCAGCGCCGCGACCGCCTTCATCGCGGGGGAGTCCTCCTGACGGGAGACGAAGCGCGCGAAGATCGAAGCACTGATCGTCGGGACCGGGACCGCGTGATCCAGGGCGTCGATCACGGTCCAGCGCCCCTCGCCGGAATCCTCCACGTAGCCCTCGATGTCGTTCAGCTCGGGGTCCTCCTCGAGCGCCTTCACCAGGAGCTCGAGCAACCAGCTGCGCACCACCGTCCCGCGTTGCCAGGCCTTGAAGACACCGTGCACATCGTGGATCAGATCGTCTCGCGCACCCAAGAGTTCGTATCCTTCGGCGAGCGCCTGCATCTGGGCGTACTCGATGCCGTTGTGAACCATCTTCGCGTAGTGGCCCGCCCCCACCGGTCCGGCGTGCACGAATCCCTCGGCCCTCGGCCCTTCGGGCCGGAGCGCGTCGAAAACCGGCATGGCTCGAGCGATGTCCGACTTCTCCCCGCCGGCCATGAGGGCATAGCCCTCGTCGAGACCCCAGATGCCACCGGACACCCCGCAGTCCGCGAAGCGGATGCCCTTCTCCGCGAGGAACGCCGCGTGCTCGCCATCCTCGGTGAAGCGGGAGTTCCCGCCGTCGATGACCAGGTCACCCTTCGAGAGCACCCCCGCCAGGTCGGTGATCACCTGGTGCGTGATCGGGCCCGACGGAACCATGACCCAGACGATCCTCGGTTCGGGGAGTGCGGCCACGAGGGCGGGCAGGTCGGGCACATCGGTGACCTGGGGATTCGGATCGTATCCGGTGACGGTGAGGCCGGCGCGGCGCATGCGCTCGCGCATGTTGCCGCCCATCCTCCCCAGGCCGATGATCCCGACGTGGACCTTCTTCGCGGACGCCACCGCCGCCTCCCGGATCAGCGCAGCAGCAGGTTGGGCTGCAGCAGGTACTTGTAGTCGTCGGCCCCGGGCTGATCCTTGGAGGACTGGCTCGTGATGAGCACCGGACCGGGCTTGTTGGGGTTGTCGGTCTTGGTGAACGACATCCGCACGAACTCGGAATGCACGGCACCGAGCCCGTCCAGAAGGAACGAAGGCTTGAGCGACACCACGGTATCCTCGCCGTGCAGGTGGGCCTCGATCGTCTCCGAAGCTTGCGCCTGCTCGGATCCGGCGGCCTCGAGCGTCACCCCGTCGATCGAGAAGCTGAAGCGCAGGGCGGCCTCCCGCTCCAGGACGAGCGAGACACGACGCGTCGCCTCGATGAGATCCGCCGTGTTGACCACCGCGTAGTTCTCGACGTCATCGGGGAACAGTCGCTTGACCGGGGGGAAGTTGCCCTTGATGAGCAGGGACGTCACGGTGCGCTTATCCGCGCTGAACGCGATGAGCTCGCGGTCGTCGCTGCGGACGATCGAGACCGCGACCGTACCCGAACCGGCGAACGTCTTACCGACCTCCGACAGCGTGCGAGCCGGGATGAGCGCGGCGGTGCCTTCCGCGCTGGCGGCCCCGGAATCCCAATCGATCTCTCTCACGGCCACGCGGTATCGGTCGGTCGCGATGAGCGAGAGCTTGTTGTCGCCGACCTCGAGCTGGACACCCGTGATGACCGGCGTGACATCGTCGCGCGACGCGGCGACCGCCACCTGGGAGACGGCGGCCGCGAACTCCTCCGCCGGGATGACACCCGTGCGGTCCTCCACCTGGGGCAGCGTCGGGTACTCCTCGACCGGCATGCTCAGAAGGGTGAACTTCGCGGATCCGCACGACACGACGATGCGCCCCTCGTCGGTCGAGAACTCGACCGGAGCGTTGGGCAGACGGCTCGCGATCTCCGCGAGAAGCCGGCCCGAGACCAGAGCGGTGCCGTCCTCATCGACCTCGGCCGCGATCTCGGTACGGGACGAGACCTCGTAGTCGAACGACGAGAGCGTCAGCGCCCCGCCGGACGCCTCGAGCAGAACACCGCTGAGGATGGGCTGCGTGGTGCGCTGCGGCAGCAGCTTGACGGCGAACGACACGGCCTCACTGAAAACGTCGCGGTTGACGTGGAACTTCACGCACCCTCCTCAGTGTCGGTGTCGCAGGGCGTCCATCCTGTCATTCCGATCCTGGCACAGGAAGAGCGAGGGCAAAGGTTGTGGAGCAGCGGTGAGGAGATAAGAAGAGTTAACAGTCATAACGCCTGTGGAGATGTGGACAACGGCGGGCGAGCCCCGAGATGACGGGGAACTACATCGATGTGAGATGTGGACGTGCTGGGGGTGGGCGTCGACGGGATGTGAATGGACTCGGATCGGCGGTGGTGCGCGTTCACAGCGGCGACCGAGTTATCAACAGTTGGAGGCGTAACCGGACGGTTTTCCACAGGTTGTCCACAGCGTGTGCAATCGTGATGCTCGACGCGGTCTGTCCAGTCCCCCGAACAGGGGTAGACAGGTGGTATCAGGTCAGCCGATCTTGCTGTACCGCTGGTTCTGCTTGATGCGGCTCGTGAGTTCGGTGACCTGGTTGTAGATCGAGCGGCGCTCCTTCATGAGCTCGCTGATCTTCTTGTTGGCGTACATGACGGTGGTGTGATCCCGGCCCCCGAACAACTGACCGATCTTGGGCAGCGACAGGCTCGTGAGCTCTCGGCACAGGTACATCGCGATCTGGCGCGCGGTCGCGACGGCCTGCGATCGACTCGTTCCGTACAGGTCGTCGATCGTCAGCTTGAAGTAGTCGGCCGTGTGATTGATGATGTCGGCCGGCGCGATGACGTTGTCCTCGTCGAGGGTGATGAGGTCCTTGAGCACGGTCTGGACCAGTTGCAGGTCGACGGGTGTGCGGTTCAGACTCGCGAACGCGGTGACCCGGATGAGCGTGCCCTCGAGTTCCCGGATGTTCGACGACACCTTCGTGGCCATGAACTCGAGGATGTCGTCGGGAACCTGCAGTCTCTCGCTCTGGGCCTTCTTGCGGAGGATCGCGATGCGGGTCTCGAGGTCGGGCGCCTGAACGTCGGTAATGAGGCCCCACTCGAACCGGGAGCGCATGCGATCCTCGAACCCGGTGAGGTGCTTGGGGGCGACGTCGCTCGTGATGACCACCTGCTTGTTGTGGTCGTGCAGCGTGTTGAAGGTGTGGAAGAAGGCCTCTTGCGTGCTGTCCTTCCCCTGCAGGAACTGGATGTCGTCGATCAGCAGGATGTCGATCTCGCGATAGCGGGACTGGAACGAGGACGCGCGGTTGCTTGCGATCGAGTTGATGAAGTCGTTCGTGAACTCCTCGGAGCTCACATACCTCACGCGGAGCCCGGGGTAGAGGCTTTCGGCGTAGTGGCCGATGGCGTGGAGGAGGTGGGTCTTTCCGAGGCCGGAGTCACCGTAGATGAAGAGCGGGTTGTACGCCTTCGCCGGCGCCTCGGCGACCGCGACCGCAGCTGCGTGGGCGAACCGGTTCGACCCGCCGATGACGAAGTTGTCGAAGTTGTATTTCGGGTTCAGCCGCGAGTCGGTGTGTCGGCCGGACTCCGGCCGGAGAGGCGCGCTCCCGCTGGGCGCAACGGTGTCGATCGGCACGGTCTCGGCTTCGGGATCTGGCGGCGCCGGGATGGTGGGGTGCTGGATCTCGGGGTTGACGACGATCGCGAAGTTGCTGATGCCCTGTTCCTC
Organism: Microbacteriaceae bacterium; assembly: GCA_019638805.1. GTDB lineage: Bacteria > Actinomycetota > Actinomycetes > Actinomycetales > Microbacteriaceae > JBDSKH01. Next base: position 359,507 of record JAHBTA010000003.1, read on the forward strand.
ATCGACGGTGGAGAGTGCGTTGAGAAGGGGGACACGGATGCGCTGCTCGAGCATGTCGCGGGTGAGGTCGTTCGGAACCTCGAGGTAGAGGGTTCCGGTCAGGATGCCCTTGGGCTCCACGAGGTTGACGAACCCGCTCAGCTGGGGCGTGATCCTCTCGTCGGCGTCGAGTTGGGCGAGCACCGCGTCCCAGAGTTCCCGGATGGGGTCGGTCACCGGGGCGGCGTCGGAATCGCTCATGATGGCCTTGTCGGATCGCGGTTGTACACAGGGTTATCCACCGGCCCGATGGCGGCTCGGGGGATGTGGAAACACCTTAGTTCGGGATGCCGTGTCGGCGATAACCCCAGCGGCATCCGATGTGGATAATGGTGGGTTGGCGTTCGCCGGTTTGACCGGGTGCGGGCGAGGGCCTAGTTTTAACCAGTTGACGGCCGTGCCGGCCTCCCGTCGTTCTTTCCCGGAGTTCATCCGTTCCGGGCGTTGGAGATACCACTATGAGCAAGCGAACCTTCCAGCCGAACAACCGTCGGCGCGCCAAGGTCCACGGTTTCCGCCTGCGGATGCGCACGCGAGCCGGTCGCGCCATCATCGCGGCTCGTCGCCGCAAGGGGCGCACCGAGCTCTCCGCGTGACGCACTGAGCCAATCCCCATCGACGAACTCGTGCTGGCCAGGGCGAACCGGGTAGTGCGTCCCGAGGACTTCCGTACCGTGGTGCGCCGTGGTCGTCGTTCGGCGAGCCCGCTCGCGGTGTACTACCGCCACGCGCGTTCGGAGCAGGATCCCGTGCGGTTCGGGTTCATCGTGTCGCGCGCCGTCGGCGGTGCCGTCGAGCGCAATCTGGTGCGCCGCCGGCTTCGGGCGATCGGGCGAGAACTGGTCGACAACGGTGCGCGGGGCGCGGATGTCGTGGTGCGTGCTCTTCCCGGGGTTGCGGCGGCCGGGTGGCCGGCTCTCTCTGCCGATGTGCACGCCATGCTCGACCCCGAGTTGGTGAATCGATGATCGGCACAGCGGCCCGCTTCGTCTGGCTCCTCCCCCGGAACATCTGCATCGCCGTGCTGCGCGGATACCGCGCGGTGATCTCCCCGCTCTACGGAGACGTGTGCCGGTACTACCCGAGCTGCTCCGCGTACACGCTCGGCGCCATCCAGCGGCACGGCGTGGTGAAGGGCATCGCCCTGGGTGCCTGGCGCATCGCGCGCTGCCACCCCTGGGCCAAGGGCGGCGTCGACGACGTGCCCGATTCTCGGACCACCCGCTACCAGATCACTCGCTTCGGCTTCGTCGTCGCGGCCGGCCACGGAAAGGGCTGACCCATGGACATCTACGGCTTCTTCAACGGACTTCTTCTCCCGATCAAGTGGGTCATCGAGGCGATCCTGGTGGGCTTCCACTGGTTGTTCACGGCGCTCGGCATGGATCCGGCGGCCGGCTTGACCTGGGTGCTCTCGATCGTCGGTCTCGTGCTCGTGGTGCGGGCGGCGCTCATCCCGGTCTTCGTCCGGCAGATCCGCAGCCAGCGGAAGATGCTCGAGGTCGCACCCCAGCTCAAGAAGATCCAGGACAAGTACCGCGGGAAGAAGGACCAGTACTCGCGCGAGGCCATGCAGCGCGAGACCATGGAGCTCTACCGCAAGGCGGGCACGAACCCGTTCAGCTCCTGCCTCCCCCTGCTGCTGCAGATGCCGATCTTCTTCAGCCTGTTCGCGGTGCTCAACGAGGCGCGACCGCAGCCGGACGGCAGCTTCAAGGCCGGCGTCGGATTCCTGACCCAGGAGCTCTCGGAGCAGTTCGGCAGCTCGTCGCTGTTCGGGATCGCGCCCCTGCGCCATAGCATCCAGTCCGCGATGGAGGCCAGCCCGCCCGAGGTCGTGGTCATCGTGATCGCGGCGGTCATGGTCGTCATCATGACGGCGACGCAGTTCATCACCCAGCTGCAGATCATGTCCAAGAACCAGTCGCCGGAGATGAAGGCGAGCCCGATGTACCGTCAGCAGCGCATGCTGCTGTACATCCTCCCGCTGGTCTTCGCCTTCTCGGGCTTCGCCTTCCCGATCGGCGTGATGTTCTACTGGCTGACCTCCAACGTGTGGACGATGGTGCAGCAGTTCATCGTGATCCGGAACATGCCGACTCCGGGCTCGGAGGCCGCGCTGGCGCGTGAGGCGCGGCTCGCCAAGCGTTCGCGGCGGCGGATGACCGAGGACGCCGAGGCGCTGGCCGAGGCGGCCGAAGCCGAGGAGCCCGCGAAGCCGGTCACCACGCAGCGCCAGCAGCCGGTCGGCAAGAACCGGTCGAAGAAGAGCGGGAGCAAGAAGCGATGAGCGAGCAGGCGATGAGCGAGCAGGCGATCGACGACGTTCAGAGCACCGCGGACGAGCCTGAGCTCGAGCGCACTGCAGAGCGCACGTTCGAGTCCGGCGTCGCGGAGCCCACCGAGCAGGAGCTGATCGAGGAGGGCGACCTCGCGGCCGACTACATCGAGGAGCTCCTGGACATCGCGGACCTCGACGGGGACATCGACATCGACGCCCGCTCGGGTCGCGCCTATGTCTCGGTCACCGCATCGGACGAGGGCGAACTCGGTCGACTCTCCAAGCCGGAGAGCGTCGCGGCTCTCCAGGAGCTGACGAGGCTTGCGGTGCAGAACCGCACCGGCCGGTACTCGCGGCTCATCCTGGACGTGGGCGGGTCCCGGGACGCGCGGGCCTCCGAGCTCGCGGCGCTCGTGGATCACGCGGTCGCGCGCCTGGAGGACGGCGCGTCGTCCGCATCCCTGCCACCGATGTCGAGCTACGAGCGCAAACTCGTGCACGATCTGGTCGCCGACCGCGGCTTCCACTCGGCGTCGGAGGGCGAGGGTCGGGACCGCCACACGGTCATCACGCGCGGCTGAGCCGCGAGTGTTTCACGTGAAACATCGATGATCGAGCCCGAACCGGAGTACGCCGCGGGACTCTTCGGCGAGCGGATCGAGCTCGCCCGCTCGTTTGCGGCCGAACTCGGCGCGCGGGGCGAGGAGCTCGGGTTGATCGGTCCGCTGGAGTCGACCCGGCTGTGGTCGCGGCATATTGTCAACTGCGCGCTGGTCGCGCCGCTGCTCCGGCCGGGACGGGTGGGCGACATCGGGAGCGGCGCGGGGCTGCCCGGACTCGTGCTCGCGATCGCCCGCCCGGACGTGGACTTTGTGCTCATCGAGCCGATGGAGCGGCGCGTGGAGTGGCTCGTCGCGGAGTCCGCCCGGCTGGGTCTGGGCAACGTCGGCGTGCTGCGGGCGCGCGCCGAGGACGCGCGTCGCGATCCGCTGCTCGAGCCACTGCTGGACCAGGTCACCGCGCGCGCGGTCTCGGCGTTGAAGACCCTGATCCCGATCGCCGCGCCGCTCGTGCGGGACGGCGGGGAGCTGCTGCTCATGAAGGGCGCGCGCGCCGAGGCCGAGCTCGCGGCAGCCGCGAAGGTGGTCCGCGCGGCCCGTTTGCGGGACCCGGAGGTGCTCGTCCTCGGGCAGGGGGCGGTTCCTGAAGCCACTCGGGTCTTTCGGGCTACAGTGGGACATTGATTTCCGCCCCGGCCGCGCGCACCGGTGCGTGTTTCACGTGAAACATTCGAGAGGGACCCCCCACAGGTGAGCAGCTACGACGAGACCACTCCGCTCGCGCAGGAGGTCGCGGACACCGCGCGCCGCAAGCAGGCGCTCGCGGACACGACGCTCCCGCTTCCGTCGCGGACCCGCGTCTTCACGGTCGCGAACCAGAAGGGCGGCGTGGGCAAGACCACCACCACGGTCAACCTCGCCGCGGCGCTCGCGCAGAGCGGCGCCCGCGTCCTGGTCATCGACCTCGACCCCCAGGGCAACGCCTCCACAGCGCTCGGGGTGGAGCACCGCTCCGAGACCCCGAGCGTGTACGACGTCATCATCAACGACGTCCCGATGCGGGACGTCGTACAGTCCAGCCCGGAGTTCGCGGGACTCGCCTGCGTGCCCGCGACCATCCACCTGGCGGGAGCCGAGGTGGAGCTGGTCTCCCTCGTCGCGCGCGAGCAGCGGCTGCGCACCGGGTTGTCGGCCTTCCTGGACGAGTCGCCCGAGCCGTATCACTACGTCTTCATCGACTGCCCGCCGTCGCTGGGGCTGCTCACGGTCAACGCCTTCGTCGCGGCCGAGGAGGTGCTGATCCCGATTCAGTGCGAGTACTACGCGCTCGAGGGGCTCAGCCAGCTGCTCAACAACATCAAGCTGGTCGAGCGCCATCTCAACCCGAAGCTCGCGGTGACCACGATCCTCCTGACCATGTACGACGGCCGCACTAACCTCGCCAACCAGGTCGTCGAGGAGGTTCGCCGGCACTTCCCCAAGCAGGTGCTGGAGACCGTAATCCCCCGATCGGTGCGCATCTCGGAGGCACCCAGTTACGGCCAGAGCGTGATCAGCTACGACATCAACTCGCCCGGCTCCCTGTCCTATCGCGAGGCCGCGGGCGAGATCGCTCGGCGGGGCGCCCGCTGATGGCGACCAAGCGCACGGGTCTGGGCAGAGGCATCGGCGCCCTCATCCCCACCGCGGAGGAGGGCGACCGCGCCGTCGACGTGTTCTTCTCGGGCGACGAGCCCTCTCCCGGCCTGGTGGCGGTCCCCGGCGCGCGGCTGGTGAACCTGCACCCGGACGACATCGTCCCCAACCCGCAGCAGCCGCGCCGCGAGTTCCGCGACGAGGAACTGCAGGAGCTCGTGGTCTCGGTGCGCGAGTTCGGCGTGCTCCAGCCCGTGGTGGTCCGGCCGCGAACCGGCGCCGCCAACGGCGAAGCGCAGTACGAGCTCGTCATGGGCGAGCGCCGGCTGCGGGCGACGCGGCTCGCCGGTCGGGATTCGATCCCCGCCGTCGTGCGCAGCACCGCAGACGAGGTCATGCTGCGCGACGCGCTGCTGGAGAACCTGCACCGCGCGAACCTCAACGCGCTGGAGGAGGCCTCGGCCTATCAGCAGCTGCTCGAGGACTTCGGCATCACCCAGGAGCAGCTCGCCGACCGCATCGGCCGCTCCCGCCCGCAGATCACCAACACGCTCCGGCTGCTCAAGCTGCCGGAGTCGGTGCAGCGCCGGGTCGCCGCGGGGGTTCTGAGCGCGGGGCACGCGCGTGCGATCCTGGCGGCCGGTTCCGCCGATGAGATGGAGCGCCTCGCCGCCAAGATCGTCAAGGAAGAGCTCTCGGTGCGGGCGGCGGAGGCGGCAGTCGCGAAGGGTCAGCCATCCCGTCCGACCGCGAAGCCGCGCGCAGGGCGCCGCCAGGGGCAGCTCGACGAGATCGCGGGACGCCTGTCCGACCGGCTCGACACGCGCGTCACGGTGGCGCTGGGGGCCAAGAAGGGGACCGTCTCGATCGAGTTCGCCGACGTCGCGGACCTCAACCGCATCCTCGGGCTGCTGGGAGAGAAGGGCTTCGGGTAGGGGCGGTCACCCGGCGAGCGCTGCCTCGGCGAGCTTCGCGTACACCCACCCCAGGTCGTGTCCGGCGACCTCGAGCGCCTGGGGCAGCAGGGAGGTCTCGGTGAGCCCGGGCAGCACGTTCGCCTCGAGGAACCACGGGGTCCCGGCGCCGTCCACGATGAGATCGACGCGCGAGATGTGGCGAAGGCCCAGGGTCGCGTGGGCGGTGAGCGCCGCATCCGCGGCACGGGACGCGACCTCGTCGCTCAGCCGGGCGGGCGCGTAGAAGCGGGTCTCCCCCGCGTTGTACCTGGCCTCGAAGCTGTAGACGCCCGAGAGCGGCTCGATCTCGACGGCGGGCAGGGCGACCGGGCCGTCGCCCGTGTCGATGATGCCGACCGCGATCTCGGTGCCCGAGATCCGCTGCTCGACGATCGCGACGTCTCCGTAGGTGTAGGCGTCGACCATGGCGCGCGGGAGCGCCGCCTCGTCCTCCACGATCGACACGCCCTGGGCCGAACCGCCCTGGGTCGGCTTGACGACGACCGGGAGAGGCAACTCGTCGTGGATCGCGTCGAAGACCGCCTCGGCGCCCAGCTCGCGGAAGGCGTCGCGCGGCAGGGTGATGGATCGCGGGGTCGCCTCCCCCGCGCGGCTCACCAGGGTCTTGGCGGCGGGCTTGTCCCAGGCCAGGCGAGCCGCCTCGGCGCGCGATCCGACGAAGGGGATGCCGATGAAGTCGAGGAGACCGCGCAGGGCGCCGTCCTCCCCGCTCGCGCCGTGCAGCGCGGGCCACACGACATCCGGCCGGGTCTCACGCAGGTGTGCGAGCAGGGTCGCGTCGGGGTCGCGCAACTCGACCTCGAGGCCGTGCGCGCGCAGGCTGTCGGCGACGCGCCTGCCCGAGCGCAGGGACACATCCCGCTCGTGCGAGATCCCTCCCGCGAGCACGACGATGCGTTCCAGGCGCGCGGCCACGGTTCAGCCGATGCTCGGGGGCAGGACGCCGTCGGGTGCCGGGGCGGGGAGCGTGAGCGGCCCGGTCTTGGTGAACTCGCCGAGGAGCGTGAGCTCGCCGCTCACCACGTTGGCGAGCCTGCGGATGCCCTCGCGGATGAAGTCGGGCTCCGGGTAGCAGAACGATAGGCGCATGGCGTCCCGTCCGCCGCCGTCGGCGTAGAACGCGGTACCCGGAGTGTAGGCCACCAACTCCTTGACCGCGCGCGGCAGCATGGCCTTCGCGTCGAGGCCGGCGGGCAGCCGCAGCCACACGTAGAAGCCCCCGGCGGGAACCGTCCAGGAGAGGCCGGGCAGGTGCTCGGCGAGGGCGCCCAGCATGGCGTCGCGCCGCTCGCGGTACACCCCGCGGAAGGTGTCGATCTGCCCGCGCCAGTCGGCGGTCGAGAGGTACTCCGAGATCAGCGTCTGCGCGAAGGAGCTCGGCGACAACACTGCGGCCTCGTTCGCCAAAACGAGCTTCTCTCGAATAGCGTGTGGGGCGACAGCCCACCCGACGCGCAGCCCGGGGGCGAGGGTCTTCGAGAAGGTCCCGAGGTAGACCACGCCCGCCTCCTCGATCGAGCGCATGGCCTGCGGGGGCGCCTGGTCGAAGTAAAGGAGTCCATAGGGGTTGTCCTCGAGCACGAGAATCCCGTTCTCGCGCGCGATCTCGAGCACCTCCATACGGCGCTCCCAGGGCATCGTGACGCCCATCGGGTTCTGGAAGGACGGGATGGTGTACAGCAGCTTGATGCTGCGCCCCTCCTCGCGCAGCCGGGCGATGGTGTCGCGGAGGGCCTGCGGCACCATGCCGTGCTCGTCCATGGCGGTGTGGGCGACCTCCGCCTGGAAGGACCGGAAGACCGTGAGCGCCGTGACGTAGGAGGGCCCCTCGGCGATGACCACATCGCCCGGGTCCAGGAAGAGCTTGGACATGAGCTCGAGAGCGTGCTGGGACCCGGTCGTGACCACGACGTCGTCCGCGGATGCCCGGATGCCCTCGAGCGCCATGACCTCGAGGATCTGCTCCCGCAGGCGCGGGGTGCCCTGCCCGGAGCCGTACTGCAGGGCGACCGGGCCGTGCTTGCGCACGGCGCGCTCAGCGGCCCCGGCGACGAGCTCCTCGGGCAGTGCCGACACGTACGGCATGCCGCCGGCGAGCGAGACCACCTCGGGGCGGCTGGCGACGGCGAACAGCGCGCGCACCTCGGACGCGCTCAGGCCCGCGGTGCGCTGCGCATAGTGCGAGTACCACGGGTCGAGGTTGTTGCCCCTGACCTCGGTCATCGCACCAGGGTAGTACCGCTCAGACGAGGAACTCGGCGAGGTCGGCCTCGAGCGCGGGCTTGGGCTTGGCGCCGATGACGCGCTTGACCACCTCGCCGCCCTTGAAGACGTACATGGCGGGGATCGAGGTGATGCCGTACTTCATGGCGGTCTCGGGATTGTCGTCGACGTTGAGCTTGACGATGTCGAGCTTGTCCGGGTTCTCCTCCGCGATCCGGTCGAGGATCGGGGAGACCGCCCGGCACGGTCCGCACCACTCCGCCCAGAAGTCGACCATAATCGGCTTGTCGTGCTCGAGCACGTCGGACTGGAAGCTGGCGTCGGTGACGTCCCTGGCGGACATGGTTCCTTCTTTCTGGGTGGGCGTCTGGTTGGGCGTCTGAGCGGAGTCAGGCGGTGGCCGCGGCGGGCTGTACGGCCGCCTGGAGGTCGTCCTGGGCGGCGAGGTAGTGCTCGGCGTCGAGCGCGGCGACCACGCCCGAGCCGGCCGCGGTGGCCGCCTGCTTGTAGGTCGGGTCGATGACGTCGCCCGCCGCGAAGACGCCCGGGATGCTCGTCCTCGACGAGCGGCCCTCGACCGCTATGGTGCCCTCGGGGGTGAGGTCGAGCTGCCCGTGCACCAGGTGGGTGCGCGGGTCCGCGCCGATCGCGACGAACATGCCCGTCACATCCAGCGTGGTCTCGGTGCCGTCCACGGTGCTCACGAGCCCGATCCCGGCGACCCGCTCGTCTCCGTAGACGTGCGCGACCTCCTGGTTCCACAGGAACTCGATCTTGGGATCGGCGAACGCGCGGTCCTGCATGGCCGCGGACGCCCGGAGGCTGTCGCGGCGGTGCACCAGATAGACCTTGTCGGCGAAGCGCGTGAGGAAGGTCGCCTCCTCCAGGGCGGAATCGCCGCCCCCGATGACCGCGACCTTCTTCTCCTTGAAGAAAGCGCCGTCGCAGGTGGCGCACCAGGAGACGCCGTAGCCCGAGAGCCGCGCCTCGTCGGCGAGCCCCAGCTTGCGGTAGGCGGAACCGGTCGCGTAGATGATGGTGCGCGCCTCGTGCACCGTGCCCTCGCCCACGGTCACGCGCTTGACGTCGCCGGAGAGCTCGAGCTTCGTGACGTCGTCGTAGACGATCTCGGTGCCGAAGCGCTCGGCCTGCTGCTGCATGCGCATCATGAGGTCCGGCCCCATGATCGCCTCGGGGAAGCCGGGGAAGTTCTCGACCTCGGTGGTCTTCATGAGCTCGCCGCCGAAGTCGACCGAACTCGCGATCAGGAGGGGCTGGAGGTTCGCGCGCGCGGCATAGATCGCCGCGGTGTACCCGGCCGGGCCCGACCCGACGATGATGACCTGGCGCATCCGCCCTCCTTGAGCCTCGTGAGGTTCAACCCATCCTAGGCGGGGGGTATTCCACGCCCCCGGCGCCGCACCAGGGCGATCGCGTCGCGCACCTCGGGCACGCGCGCGAGGGCGAGCACACCCAGATAGACCGCGAAGGAGACGACCCCGATGGCCGCCACCGAGAGCATCCCCGGCACCCGCCCGGACACCGCGAACCCGCCGCCGTCGGCCGGCAGGCCGCCCAGCAGCCAGAGCATGCCGACCCCAGCGGCCGACGCGGGGATGGTCGCGAGCAGGTAGGCGCCGAGCCGGGTGAGCACGCGGCGCCCGCCACCGCCCCCGAGCCGGCGGCGCAGCAGGAGCGCGCACACGAGCGCCTGCGCCGCGCTCGCGATCGAGGTCACGATCCCGATGCCGGCGGCGACGACGGGGCCGGGCGCAACGGCGGCGACGACCAGTGCGCCCGCGACGAAGATCCCGGAGTGCACCAGCTGGAACAGGAAGGGCGTCCGCGTGTCGCCCAGGGCGTAGTAGGCGCGCTGCATGAGGAACACCATGCTGAACGGCACGAGCCCGATGAGGAAGGCGAGCAGTACGCCGCCGATCCCGACGACCTCGTGCGGGGCGTTGGCGAAGACCGCCGCGAAGGGCAGCGCGGCGGCGGCGAGGGCGGCGGCGCTGCCGGCCACCAGCATCCCCACGGTGCGCATCGAGGAGGACAGGTCGGCGCGCACCCCGGCCAGATCGCCGTCGCGCGCGTCGGCGCTCATGCGGGTGAAGTACGGCGTCGCGATCGAGACCGCGATGATCGAGTGCGGCAGCATGAAGATGAGCCAGGCGATCCGGAGGACGGCGACCGAGGCATCCTCGGCGCCCGCCGTGAAGGCGACCCGGCTCTGCACGATCCCGGCGAGCTGGGTCACGACGATCATCGCGAACGTCCACCCCGCGGCGCGCACGGTGCCGCCGAGGCCCACGCCCCGCCAGCGGAAGTCGGGGCGGAAGCCGAGTCCGGTGCGCCGCCAGAACAGCAGCAGCACGAGGGCCTGGGCGGCGATGCCGAGCGTCGCGCCCCCGGCCACGAGTGCGATCTGATCCCCGCTCCAGCTCGCCGGGTCCTGGTGGGCCGGATCGACGCCGTACAGCCAGGCGAAAACCAGCAGGGTCGCGATGACCACGACGTTGTTGAGCGCGGGAGCCCAGGTGAACGGCCCGAAGACCTCGCGGGCGTTGAGCACCTCGCCCAGGAGCGAGTAGACCGCGTAGAAGAAGATCTGCGGCAGGCACCAGTACGCGAAGGCGATGGCGAGAGCCCGCCCCCCGCCCAGCGCCCCCTCGGTGGAGGTCGCGTCGACGGTGTACAGGTCCACGAGCAGAGGTGCGCACAGGGTCGCCAGTGCGCTCGCCGCGAGGAACACCACGACGCCCAGCGTCACGAGGCGGTTGACGAAGACCTGGCCGCCGTCGGCGTGCAGACCCGCTCGCACGATCTGCGGGACGAGCACCGCGCTCAGGATCCCGGCGGCGACGATCGCATAGATGTTGTTGGGCAACTGGTTGGCCAGGGCGAAGGCGTTGGCGCCCGGGTTCTGCGGCCCGATCGCCCAGGCCAGAACGGCCGCGCTCGCGAACCCCAGGACGCGCGAGACCAGGGTGCCCGTCGCGAGGGCCGCGCTCGCCCGTCGCACCGATGCGGATGCCGCCTCAGCCATCGGCGTCCGTCGCGTCGGCTTCGTCCCCGCTCGCGATCCCGGAGCGTCGGCGCAGCACCGTCCGCACGATGCCCGCACCGAACACGATCACGACGAGGGCGCCCGCGATGAGCGTGCCCGCGGTCTCCCATCCCGCCTGCAGGATGACCCTGAGCACGCGCGGCGAACCGACCGCGGCGCCCACGGAGTCCCGCAGCTCGGCGCGCACCGAGACATCTCCGTTGGTGATGGCCTGGACGCCCACGGCGGCCGTGGCCGTCGAGTCGGGCTCGACGGTGACCTGCACGGACGGGTCGTCGACGTGCAGCAGAGGGCGCAGCGGTCGCACCTGGAGCGAGACCGTGACCGCGGCGGGCAGGGCGTTGCTCACCTGGATGCGCAGGCTCGAGATGTCCGAGAGCACGAGCTGGTCGCTTCCCGCCACGATCTGCACGGCGTCGAGCGTCGCCCGCGTGTCGGTCAGGAGCTCTTCGGCAGCCCGGCTCCAGCCCGCGGTGTCTCCCGACCATCCCGCCCCGGCGAGGGCGAGGAGCGAGAGCCGCCGGGGCTGAGTGAGGGCGGCCGGGTCGTCGGCGATGCGCAGGTACGTGGTCTCGGCCGCAGCGGCCTCGCCGATCCGGGCGAGCGCAGCCGGCCGGGGGTCCTCCGTCGACGGCTCGGTCAGCGTGACCGAGGAGCGCGGCCCGGCGAGCACGGCGGAGAGGGTCGTCATCGCCGCATCGGGTGACGTCGAGACGGTCGCCAGCACCTGCGCGAGCCGGGGCTCGGCCTCCGGCCAGTCGCGGTCGAGGGTGGCCACGAGCGTGCGTCCCGGCGCCGCGGCGGCCGCGTCGCGCAGGACCGCGCTCAGCTGGAGGGCTGCCGCCTCATAGCCGGTCGTGCTTGAGGCATAGGCAGCGGCGCGCACGGCCGCGGTCAGCTCGTCGTCCGCGATGACCGCCTCGAGATCGCCGAGCGCCGCCCGCGCGCTCGTCGAGGCCGACGCGTTGGACTCGGCCAGCAGCACGTGGGTGTAGCCCTGTGCGGCCAGGCCCGCGAGCCCTTCCGCCGCAACCGTGCCCTCGGCGGGCCAGGCGATGGCGGGCAGGCTCGTGGCCCAGTCGAGGAGCTCTTCCGTGGTGGGCAGCGGGGGTGGCTCGCCCGGGTCGGGGGTTTCGCTGGGCCCAGGGGTGTCCTCGGGGACGGGCGTCGCGGTCTGGGCGGGGCCGAAGTCGGCGGGGTCGATGGCGAACGAGAAGCCCAGGGGCGTCAGCGGGATGCCCGCCTCGGCGGCGAGCGCCGGGTCGGCATCGGCGTAGCCGAGCAGGAAGAGCTGGTTGGGAATCAGCCGGAGCCGGTCGAGGAAGGCGACCGCCTCGGCCGGTGCCGATGAGCCCAGCACGCGGATCGAGACCGGGATCATCGGGTCGAGGGCGACGGCCGCGAGCGTGCCGGACACGGCATCCAGTTCGCGGTCCAGCAGCCCGCCCTCGCTCGTGTACTCGGTGAGGGTCTCCGCGTCGAGCAGTCCGGTGGTGCCCACAGGGACGGTGAGCGGGACGACGACGGCGACGGAGACCGGTGCGGGCACGGCCAGCGGGTCCGCAGGGGATGCCGTCGCGGGTGCCGCCGACGCGACCAGGCCCGCGACAAGGGCCGCGGGCACCAGCGCCCGGGCCCAGGTCAACGGCACGAGCGCACCCAGGGATCCCGCGGCGCCGGCATGGAACCCGAGTGTAGACGCCCGTGCCGTGCGCACGATCATGCCAGGGTGGATGGCATGGAGAGCGTCGCGGAGGCCCTCGCGCGCCTGGAGCGGCTCGCGGACGCGCCGGAGCTGGTCCGGCTCGCCGCGGTCTTCGCCGACGCGGGGCACGAGCTCGCCCTGGTGGGCGGCCCGGTGCGCGACGCCTTCCTGGGCAGGCCGGTGTCGGACCTCGACCTCACGACCGACGCCGAGCCCGACCGCATCCTCGAGCTCGTCGTCCCGCTCGCCGACGCGCACTGGGACATCGGCCGCGAGTTCGGGACCATCGGCGCGCGCCTGGGCGGCACGACGGTCGAGATCACCACCTATCGCAGCGACGCCTACGACCGCACCACCCGCAAGCCGCAGGTGCGCTTCGGCACGAGCCTCGAGGGCGATCTGACCCGTCGCGACTTCACGATCAATGCCATGGCTCTACGGCTGCCCGGTCGTGTCCTGGTGGATCCGACCGGCGGTGTCGAGGATCTGCTGGCCGGGGTGCTGCGTACGCCGAGCCCGCCCGAGGAATCGTTCGGGGACGACCCGCTGCGCATGATGCGGGCGGCGCGTTTCACCGCCCAGCTCGGCTTCGCGCTGGAGGGCGGCGCGTACTCCGCCGCGCGCGAGCTCGCCGCGACGATCGGCATGGTCTCGCCCGAACGGGTGTCGGAGGAGCTGCGCAAGCTCATGCTGGCGCCCGGTGCGAGTGCGGGTGTGCGCGTGCTGGTGGACACCGGGATCGCGGAGCACGTGCTGCCCGAGGTGCCGGCGCTGCGCCTGGAGATCGATGAGCACGCCCGTCACAAGGACGTCTACGAGCACAGCCTCACGGCCCTGGATCGGGCGATCGCTCTCGAGCAGGAGCGCGGGCACGCGCCCGAGCTCGTGCTGCGCCTGGCCGTTCTGCTGCACGACATCGGCAAGCCGGCCACGCGCCGCATCGAGCCGGGGGGCGCGGTGACCTTCCACCACCACGATGTGCTGGGGGCCAAGCTCGCGCGCGCCCGCCTGCGCGAGCTGCGCTTCGACAACGACACGGTCAAGGCGGTGGCCGAGCTCATCCGCCTGCACCTGCGCTTCTTCGGCTACGCCGCGGGCGAGTGGACCGACTCGGCGGTGCGACGCTACGTGCGCGACGCGGGCGATCTGCTCGAGTGGCTGCACATCCTGTCCCGCGCGGATGTCACCACCCGCAACCGGCGCAAGGCGGCCACGCTCGCCTCGGCCTACGACGATCTCGAGCGGCGCATCGCGGTGCTGGCCGAGGAGGAGGAGCTGGCCGCCATCCGCCCCGACCTCGACGGTGAGCAGATCATGGCGGTGCTGGGCATCCGGCCGGGGCCCGAGGTGGGCGAGGCGTACCGGTACCTGCTCGAGGTGCGACTCGACGAGGGCGAGCTGGGCTACGACCTGGCGCGCGACCGGCTCCTCAAGTGGTGGGCCGAGCGCGCCTGAGCTATGATCGGCAGGTTGCCCGCGCTCGCGTCGGCACCACGTCAATACCCTCCTGCTGCCGGAGTCGGTCCGGCAGCCGCATGAGTCCGAAGGAGGTGGGTGAATGACGCACCAGTACGAGTTGATGGTGATCCTCGATCCCGAGATCGACGAGCGCACCGTCGCACCCAGTCTGGACAAGTTCCTCAACGTCATCCGCAACGATGGCGGCACGATCGACAACGTCGACATCTGGGGGCGCCGCCGGCTGGCGTACGAGATCAAGAAGAAGAGCGAGGGCATCTACGCCGTCGTGAACTTCACCGCGACGTCCGCGGCGACGCAAGAGCTGGACCGCCAGCTGCGCCTCTCGGAGGCCGTGCTGCGCACCAAGGTGCTGCGTGCCGAGGAGGCCATGGCCCGCGCGGTGAGCGTGCGCGCCGAGGACGAGAAGCGCGCCGCCCGCAAGGCCGCGTCGCCCAAGGCCGCGGCGAAGGCCGCAGAAGCCGAGGCCGAGAAGACCGCCGAGCCGGCCGCTGCACCCGAGAGCGTGGAGGCCTGACCGTGGCGGGCGAGACCATCATCACGGTCGTCGGCAACCTCACGGCCGACCCCGAGCTGCGCTACACGCAGAATGGGCTCGCGGTCGCGAACTTCACGATCGCCTCGACGCCGCGCACCTTCGACCGCCAGGCCAACGACTGGAAGGACGGCGAAGCGCTGTTCCTCCGCGCCTCGTGCTGGCGTGAGTTCGCCGAGCACGTGGCGTCCTCGCTCACCAAGGGCTCGCGCGTGGTCGCGACCGGGCGTCTCAAGCAGCGCTCGTACGAGACCAAGGAGGGCGAGAAGCGCACCGCCATCGAGCTCGAAGTCGACGAGATCGGCCCGAGCCTGCGCTACGCCACCGCACAGGTGACGCGCGCCTCCGGCGGTTCGGGCGGCGGAGGCGGCGGGGGCGGCAACCGTCCCCAGGCGGTCGCCGATGAGCCCTGGGGCGCGGCTGCGCCCGCATCCGGAGGCGACGATGTGTGGAACGCGCCGGGCGCCTACAACGACGAGACCCCTTTCTGAATCTAAGGACGACACAGAGCAATGGCAGGAAAGAGCAGCGGCGGCGATCGTCGCAAGCGAGTGGGTGCGAAGGGCGGCAAGAACGCCGCCCCCGCGAAGTCGGTGCGCGTCGGCATCATCGACTACAAGGACGTCGCGACCCTTCGCAAGTTCATTTCGGAGCGCGGCAAGATCCGTGCCCGTCGCATCACCGGCGTCTCGGTGCAGGAGCAGAAGCTCATCGCGCTCGCGGTCAAGAACGCGCGCGAGATGGCGCTCCTCCCGTACTCCGGGTCGGGGAGGGGCTGACATGTCGAAGCTCATCCTCACCTCCGAGGTCAGCGGCCTCGGCTCGGCGGGCGATGTCGTGGAGGTCAAGAACGGCTACGCCCGCAACTACCTGATCCCGCAGGGCTTCGCCGTGGCGTGGAGCCGGGGCGGCGAGAAGCAGATCGAGTCGATCAAGGCCGCCCGCGCGGCCCGCGAGCTCGCGACGCTCGAGGAGGCCCAGGCGCTCAAGGCGCGGCTGGAGGAGAGCCCCATCCGGCTCACCGTCAAGGCTGGCCGCGAGGGCAGGCTGTTCGGCTCGGTCAAGACCTCTGCCATCGCGGATGCGGTGGCCGCGGCGGGCCTCGGCTCGATCGACAAGCGGGCCATCGAGCTCGGCTCGGCGGTCAAGAGCACGGGGCGCTACGACGCGACAGTCCGCCTGCGGGAGGACGTGGTCGCGACCCTCGCGATCGAGGTCGTCGCGGCGCGCTGAGCATCGCAATCGACCGTGACGGCGCTCCCCTCGGGGGGCGCCGTCACCCGTTTCCGGGGGTCGTTCCGTCCACAGGCGGGGTGCGTGCCCGGCAACTTTCAAGCGCCGCTCTAAACATGTTTCTACACACAGCGTGTGAGCATGAAAAGTCCTGGTCAGAGTGCGTTCCGCGGACCAACTTCCTGCGTTTCGCACAGGACTGTCCACACCTTCTTCACATCACTTCCGGCGTTTCGCGCCGGTTGTTCACAGAGTTATCCACAGGGGGTGTTTGTCGCGGCGGGCCCGCGACCATAACGTGAAGCCGCGCGCGAGGCCGGGAAAACGGCAGGGGGCGTGCCGCAGGGGCCGAGGTCGGTCGTCCCCCCTACCCTGTGCCCAGGAAGACGTCCATCAGCCACCGCGCGATCCGCGCGCCCAACCCGGAAGGATTCGACGTGTCGATCGCCCACCTCGGCCTTCCGGCGGAGCCTCGGCAGCAGGACTCGCGGCAGCCGAGCGGTGTCGAGCGCACGCCGCCGCATGATCTGCTCGCCGAGCAGAGCGCCCTGGGCGGCATGCTGCTGAGCAAGGACGCCCTGGCCGACGTCGCCGAGACCGTGCGCGCCGTCGACTTCTACATCCCCAAGCACGAGGTGATCTTCGACGCGATCCTGACCCTGTACGCGCACGGTGAGCCCACCGACGTGATCGCGGTGACCGACGAGCTCACCAAGTCGGGCCAGTTGCAGCGGGCCGGCGGCGCGGACTACCTCCACACCATCACCGGGATCGTGCCGACCGCGGCCAACGCCGGCTACTACGCCTCGATCGTCGCCGAGAAGGCGATCCTGCGTCGGCTCGTCGAGGCGGGTACCCGCATCGTCCAGATGGGGTTCGCGAGCGAGGGCGAGGTCGTCGACCTCGTCAACAACGCGCAGGCCGAGGTGTACGCGGTCACCGGGGGCGTCGAGGGTGAGGACTACGTCCCCCTCGTGGAGGCGGTCAACACCGCCATGGACGAGATCGACGTGGCGCGCGGCCGCAGCGGCGAGCTCGCGGGCGTGCCGACCGGCTTCGCCGAGCTGGACGACCTCACGAACGGCCTGCACTCGGGCCAGCTCATCATCGTCGCGGCCCGCCCGGGACTCGGAAAGTCCACGCTCGCGCTGGACTTCGCGCGCTCGGCCGCGGTCGAGCACAAGATGCCCGTGCTGTTCTTCTCGCTCGAGATGGGGCGCAGCGAGATCGCGACCCGGCTGCTGTCCGCCGAGTCGAGCACCTTCATGCACAAGCTGCGCAAGGGCGATCTCGACGAGCACGCCTGGACGCGGATCGCCAACGTCCGCGGTGCGATCGCCGATTCGCCCCTCTTCATCGACGACAGCCCGAACCTCACGCTCGTCGAGATCCGGGCCAAGTGCCGCAGGCTCAGCCAGCGCATGGGGCTCAAGATGGTCGTCATCGACTACCTGCAGCTCATGACCTCGGGCAAGAAGGTCGAGTCCCGCCAACAGGAGGTCAGCGAGTTCTCGCGGGCGCTCAAGCTCCTGGCCAAAGAACTGGGCGTCCCCGTCGTCGCGCTCTCCCAGCTCAACCGCAACGCCGAGCAACGCGCCGACAAGAAGCCCGCGCTCGCCGACCTGCGCGAATCGGGATCGCTCGAACAGGACGCCGACATCGTGCTGCTGCTGCACCGAGACCTGGGCCTCGAGCGGGACGACCCGCGCGCCGCCGACGCCGAGATCATCGTGGCCAAGCACCGCAATGGCCGCACGGGCACACTCGATGTGACGTTCCAGGGCCAGTTCTCGCGCTTCGGCGAGGTCGCCCGGATCTGACCGCGGCGGGCGCGGGCGAGCGCTCCGGCCGCGACCTAGACTGGATGCCGTGCTGCCTCCCTGGATGATCCCCGCCGGGCGCGCGGTCCTCGCGATCGCCCTGGGGCTTGTGATCACCTTCAGCCAGGCGCACACCGCGGGCTTCGGCCTCGTGGTCTTCGGCGGGTACGCGGTGCTCGCCGGTGCGTTCCTGCTCCTCGCCTGGTTCGGCCCCCGCGCCCCGGAGAGAGCGCGCACGGCGTTCCAGGCTCAGGGCGTGGTGACCGTGCTCGCCGGGATCGCGGCCCTGGTCCAGCCGGCGGGAGGCATGGCCTATTTCGTCTGGGTGCTGAGCGGGTGGGCGATCGTGACGGGCGCACTCGAGACGGTGTCCGGCATCCGCTACCGGGGCAGCGCGCCGGAATGGACCGACTGGGTCGTCACAGGTGTTCTGACGATCGCGCTCGGCGCGATCGCGCTCGTGCTGCCGCCCGACATCGCCGACGTCTTCGCGACCCCGGACGAGTCGGTGCTGGGCATGCTGACCTCGCCCATCATCGTCATCGGGCTGCTCGGCGGCTGGGCCGTGATCACGGGCGTGCTGCAGGCGATCGGTGCAGCGACGCCCGTCATCGCCCGCCGCCGGACCGTTGCCGCGCCGTCCGCGGCGCGGACCCGATGACCGATCCGAGCCGGCGCGATCGCACGCGGCCGGCCGAGCTTCTGGGGCTGTCCGCGGTCGTCGCGATCGCGTTCGGCGTTGTCGCGTTCTTCTCGACGCGCGACCTGACGACCGCGGGCATCTTCGCGGGTGTCGCGTTCATCGTCGCGCTCGTGGTCTTCGCGATGCTGCTGCTCGCGGTGTCACCCGAGCGCAAGGACGGGGACGACGACGCCGGCCCGGATCAGTCCAGGTAGCCGGTCAGCTCGGCCGCGAGTCCGGTGTAGCCGGACGGCGTGAGCTCGAGGAGGCGCCGCTTCGCGTCCTCGCCGATGTCGAGCCCGGTCACGAAGGCGCGCAGCTCGTCCGGCCCGACCCGCTTGCCGCGCGTGAGTTCTTTGAGCAGCGCGTACGGGTCGGCGATCGAGCTGCGCCCCGCGGTGACCTCGGCCCGGATGACGGTCTGGATCGCCTCGGCCAGCACCTCCCAGTTGGCGTCGAGGTCGGCGGCGAGCACCTCGGGCGCGACCGCGACCTCCCCGAGCCCGCGCGCGAGGTTGTCCAGCGCGAGCAGCGAGTGCCCGAGCGCGACGCCGATGTTGCGCTGCGTGGTCGAGTCGGTGAGGTCGCGCTGCAGGCGGCTGGTGACGAGCGTGGCCGCGAGCGAGTCCAGGAGCGCGCTCGAGAGCTCGAGGTTCGCCTCGGCGTTCTCGAACCGGATCGGGTTGACCTTGTGCGGCATGGTCGATGACCCGGTCGCGCCCTCCTGCGGCACCTGGGTCAGATAGCCGAGCGAGATGTAGGTCCAGACGTCGGTGCACAGGTTGTGCAGGATGCGGTTCTCGTGCGCGATGGCCTGGAACAGCTCGGCCTGCCAGTCGTGGGATTCGATCTGCGTGGTGAGCGGGTTCCAGGCGAGCCCGAGCCGCGTCACGAACTCGCGGGACAGCGCGGGCCAGTCCGCGTCGGGGTCGGCCGCGAGGTGAGCGGCGAAGGTTCCGGTCGCCCCGCTGAACTTGGCCAGCGGCACGACACCCTGGACGCGGTCGCGCACGCGCTCGGCGCGCGCGACGAAGACCGCGAACTCCTTGCCGATCGTCGTCGGCGTCGCGGGCTGCCCGTGCGTGCGGGCGAGCATCGGCAGGTCGCGGCCGACGGCGACGAGCCCGCGCAGGCCGTCGAGCACGTCCCGGAGGCGCGGGAGCCACACCTCGTGCACGGCGGCGCGGATGGTGAGCGCGTAGGCGAGGTTGTTGACGTCCTCGCTCGTGCAGGCGAAGTGCGTGAGCTCGGCGACGGCACCCAGCCCCTGCGCGGCGAGTCGTTCGCGCACCAGGTACTCGACGGCCTTCACGTCGTGCCGGGTGGTCGCCTCGAGGTCGGCGAGCCGGTCGATCTCGGGCTGGCCGAAGTCGTCCGCCCACTGCCGAAGGGCGCGAGCCTGCTCCGCGTCGACGGGTTCGGTGCCGAACAGCCGATGCTCGGTGAGGAAGAGCAGCCACTCGACCTCGATGTGCACGCGCGCCCGGTTGAGGCCTGCCTCCGAGAGGTGTTCACCGAGCGCCTCGACGGCGGGACGGTAGCGGCCATCGAGCGGACTGATGGGCTGCGGCGGCAGGCTCATGCCTCCATTCTCCCGTGCCGGGGTGCTCCTCCACAGCCGGGATGCCGCGCGCCGTCTCCGCGGACGGCCATCCGCCGCCCGCACCCCGGCTCGCGACCCCGGATCCTGGGGTCATGCCCTCCGATCCCGTCCTGCGCGCCGCCCTCGATCGCCAGGCCGCCGTGCTCGCTCCGATCTCGGCCCGCCTGCACGCCGCGGTCGTGCACCCGCCCGTCGCACCGCACGACTGGGGCGGGCCCGCGGCCCGCGGTTTCGCGGAGCTCGAGCACGAGCTGCGGACCTCGATCGCCGCGGCGGACGACACAGTCTCGGGGCTTCTGCACGCCACCCGGATCGCAGCGGGGCGCGTCGATGGCTGAGCACGCACCGGGTGCGCCGACGACTGAGCACGCACCGGGCGCGCCGATGACTGAGCACGCGCGGGCGATTCCCGACCCGCCGCCGGACCCGTGGGCGCTCGACGAACCCGTGGGCCCGCCGGTCGACCCGGCGCTCGGGGGGCCCCTGCGTGTACGGGTGCCGGGCGGGCCGGGCAGCGCCGACACGGGCAGCGCGGGCGCGGGCGCACGCACCGCAGGCATGGACAGCGCGGCCACCGCCGGCGGCGTGGTCGTGGTCGCGACCGACGCGCTCCAGGCCCACCTCGAGCGCCTGGAGCTGCTGAGCGCAGACCTCGCGGGCGACGCCTACGCGCTCGCGAGCCTCCCCGCGCTGCCTCCCGCGGCGCCGGATCCGGTGTCGGGCCTCGCGCCCGCGTCAGTCCCCTTCCTGCTCGCGGCGCGCGACCAGGCTCCGTCACGCGAAACCGTGCGGGCCGCCGAACGCCTGGCCGACCGGGCGCGCACCGCACTGCGGATCGCGATCGCGCGCTACTCGGAGGTGGAGTCGGAGCAGCGCGCCCGTATGCTCGCGCTGGGTCAGGGAGTGGCATCCGCTCTGGGACCGATGCTGCGCACGATCGTCCTCTTCGGCCTGCCCGCGGTTCTGGCGGCGCGAGCGACCGGGCTTCTGGGGAACGAGCAGCTGGCCGCCGTGCGGCGGTGGCTCATCGAGCACCCGGAGCTCATCACGAGCCCCGCGTTCGTGGAGGCGGTGCGCGCGGGCGCGATGGGCGCCGACGAGGCGGTGAGCACCGCTCTGGGCGCACCGCCCGAGACGATCGCGGGCATCGCGGGCGCGCAGGGTTTCGAGGGGGTGCAGGCGGGGGGCATCGCGCTCCTGGGGATCGCGACGCCGCTGGGGCTGTTCCGCGACGGGCCGGTGCGCGTCGACCGGGTGAGCACGCTGCCGCTTCTGGACGGCCCGGCCGGTGCCAGCGGGCGCCTCGCCCGGGTGCCCGAGGGCGACCAGGTGCGCATCGAGCGCTACGACGCGCCGGACGCGCCACCCCGGTTCGTCGTCTACGTGGGACCGACCGAGACGTTCTCGCCCGTTGCGTCGGACGAGCCATGGGACCTGACGAGCAACGTCACCGGGGTGACCGGCCTCTCGGCGGGCTCGTTGCGGGCGACCGAGGCCGCCATGCGCGACGCGGGCATCACGAGCACCGATCAGGTGCAGTTCGTCGGCTTCTCCCAGGGCGGACTGGTCGCCGCCCGGCTCGCGGCCAGCGGGGACTGGAACGCGGCGGGGCTCGAGACCTACGGCGCGCCCACCGGCAACGTCGCCCTGCCCGAGGGACTGACGGGCATGGCGGTGCGCAACAGTGACGACTTCATCCCGGCACTCGCCGGCCCGCAGCTCGACGACCGGCTGCTGCAGGTCGAGCGGCAGGCGTTCGCGCCGGGCAGCCCCATCCCGGATGCGGTGGCCGCGCCCGCGCACCAGCGCAGTGCCTACGTCGCGACGGCGGCCGCGGTCGACGCCGCGCAGTCCGCCGCGGTTCGCGAGCAGATCGCGGCCATGGACGCCTTCACCGCGGACTACACCGCGGAGGACGGCTCGCGCGCGACCGTCACCGTCTACCGCGCCGAACGGGGCGCGGAGCGCGCGCTCAGCGCCGGCGGGTCGAGCCGGTGAAGGGCCGCAGCAGGATGCCGATGAGCCAGGCGATGATGCCCAGCACGAGCGCCCCGAGGATGCCCCAGCCGAAGTTCTCGACCGTGAGCCCGAATCCCAGCAGGCCGCTGATCCAGGCCACGAGCAGCAGCAGAAGCCCGTTGACGATGAACGAGATGAGCCCGAGGGTCAGCACGTACAGGGGGAAGGCGACGACGCGCACGATGCCGCCCACGATCCCGTTGACCACGCCGAAGAGGAGCGCGACGAGCACGAGCGTCACGACGAACGCGACGGTGTCGCCCTTCTCCCCGTAGGAGCGGATGTCCACGTGCCCGGTCAGGATGAGCGTGGTCAGCCAGAGCGCGAACGTGTTGATGATCAGACGGAGGACGAGTCGACCCATGCACCCATTGTGACGGCAGGCCGCCCCCCGGTCTACGCCCCTAGGCTGAGGCAATGGTCGTCACACTCCGTCCGGAGATCGCCGCCCTCCAGCCCTACCGCCAGGGCAGGCCCGCGGCGGCGGATGCGTTCAAGCTGTCGTCGAACGAGAGCCCCTTCCCTCCGCTGCCCGCGGTGCTGGAAGCCGTCGCGGCATCCCACCTGAATCGCTACCCGGATGCGGCGGCGACGATCCTGCGCACTCGCCTCGCCGAGCGCGTGGGCGTCGAGCCGGACGAGGTGCACGTCGGCTCCGGTTCGGTCGCGATCCTCCAGCAGCTCATCCAGGCTGCCGCGGGGCCGGGCGACGAGGTGCTCTACGCCTGGCGCTCGTTCGAGGCCTACCCCGGGCTCGTCACGGTGAGTGGCGCGACGAGCGTGACCGTCCCGCTGCGCGAGGACGCGACGCACGATCTGCAGGCCATGGCGGACGCGATCACCGACCGCACGCGCGTGGTCATCGTGTGCTCGCCGAACAACCCCACGAGCACCGTGGTCACGACCGCCGAGTTCGAGGCGTTCATGGCGCGCGTGCCGCAGACGCTCCTCGTGCTGCTCGACGAGGCGTACGCCGAGTTCGTGACCGTCCCGGACGCTGTGCACGGCCTTGCCGACGGCGGCCGGGCGATGATCGAGCGCTACCCGAACCTCGTCGTGCTGCGCACCTTCTCCAAGGCGTACGGCCTGGCCGGTCTGCGCGTGGGATGGGCGGTCGGGCCGGCGGCCATCCTCAACGCGGCGCGGTCGACCGCGATCCCCCTCTCGGTCACCGAGCCCGCCCAGAGCGCGGCGCTCGCCGCTCTCGACCACGAGGACGAGCTCATGCAGCGGGTCGCCGTGCTCGTCGAACGCCGCGAGGAGATCGAGCGCGCACTCGCAGAGCAGGGCTGGCGGATTCCCCCCGCGCAGGGCAACTTCGTCTGGCTTCCCACCCTCGAGCAGACCGCCGCGGCGGGCGAGGCGCTGGAGGCCGGCGGGATCGTCGCCCGGGTGTTCCCGCCGGACGGCATCCGGGTGTCGGTGGGCGAGCCGGAATCTGTGGAAAAACTCCTACGGGTCACCGCCGGGCTTGTGCCGACCCTCCGAGAGACGCCCTGAATCGCCGGGCTAGGGTAGTCCCCATGTCCTACACCGAGGCGACGGTTCAGCTGCTCTCGCCCCAGGGCACACTCGTCGAGAACGACCTCAGCGCGCCGTACCTGCCGCTCATCGAGAAGCTCGACGACGCCGCGCTGAAGGACTTCCACCGGCACATGGTCGTCATCCGCCGCTTCGACATCGAGGCGGGCAATCTGCAGCGCCAGGGTCAGCTCGCCCTGTGGATCCCGAGCCTCGGCCAGGAGGGCGCGCAGGTGGGGTCGGCCTTCGCCGCCCGGCCGCAGGACCACATCTTCCCCGCCTACCGCGAGCACGTGGTCGGGCGCATCCGGGGTCTCGATGTCATGAAGATCATCGAGATGCTGCGGGGGCAGTCGCACGGCGGATGGATCCCCGCCGAGACCGGCAACTTCCATCTCTACACGCTCGTCATCGGATCGCAGTCGCTGCACGCCACCGGCTACGCGATGGGGCAGAAGTTCGAAGGTGCCGACGAGGCCACCATGGTCTACTTCGGCGATGGCGCGACCAGCCAGGGCGACGTCAGCGAGGCGCTCGTCTTCGGCGCCAGCTACCAGGCGCCGATCGTCTACTTCCTGCAGAACAACCACTGGGCGATCTCGGTCCCGGTCGACCGGCAGTCCCGCACACCGCTCTACCTGCGCCCGAGCGGTTTCGGCATCCCGGGTGTGCAGATCGACGGCAACGATGTGCTCGCGGCATACGCCGTGACGACCGCGAACCTGGATGCCGCCCGCAGCGGCCAGGGACCGCGCTTCATCGAGGCGCTCACCTACCGCATGGGCGCCCACACCTCGAGCGATGACCCGACCAAGTACCGCGAGCGCGAGGAGGAGCAGTTCTGGAGCGAGCGCGACCCGATCGCGCGCTTCGAGACCTACCTGAAGTCGAAGGGCGCCGACGACGCGTTCTTCTCCGAGGTGGCGGCCGAGGCGGAGGACCTGGCCGCCGACATCCGCGCCCGGACGTTCGCGCTCGAGGCGCCCCCGGCATCCAAGGTCTTCGCGAACGTGTACACCGATCCGCACCCGGGCGTCGACGCGGAGGCCGCGTGGCAGGCGGCGTACGAGGCATCGTTCGACGGGGAGAGCGCATGACCGAGCTCACGATGGCGAAGGCCATCAACGCCGGGCTGCGTGCCGCGCTCGCCGCGGACGAGAAGGTCCTGCTCATGGGCGAGGACATCGGCACGCTCGGCGGGGTCTTCCGGGTCACCGAGGGTCTGAAGGCCGAGTTCGGCGAGGGCCGGGTGCTCGACACCCCGCTCGCCGAGTCCGGCATCGTCGGCACCGCGATCGGGCTGGCGATGCGCGGCTACCGGCCCGTGTGCGAGGTCCAGTTCGACGGGTTCATCTACCCGGGCTTCGACCAGATCACCAGTCAGCTCGCGAAGCTGACCTACCGGCACGAGGGGTCGCAGAGCTTCCCGGTCGTGATCCGGGTGCCGTACGGCGGGCACATCGGCGCGGTCGAGCACCATCAGGAGAGCCCCGAGGCGTACTTCGCCCACACCGCGGGCCTGCGCAGCATCAGCCCGGCGACCCCGCACGACGCGTACTGGATGATCCAGGACGCGATCGCCAGCAACGACCCGGTCATGTACTTCGAGCCGAAGAGCCGGTACCAGCGCCGCGGCGAGGTCGATCTCGAGAACCGCGGCGCCGCGATGCACGAGAGCCGGGTGGTGCGCGAGGGCACCGAGGTCACCCTGGTCGGTCACGGCGCCATGGTCGCCGTGCTGCTGCAGGCGGCCGACATCGCCGCCGAGGAGGGCACGAGCGTCGAGGTCATCGACCTGCGCTCGCTCTCGCCGATCGACTACGAGCCGATCCTCGCGTCGGTGCAGAAGACCGGGCGCCTGGTCGTCGCGCAGGAGGCGCCCGGCAATGTCAGCGTCGGCTCCGAGGTCGCCGCGACGATCGCCGAGCGCGCGTTCTACTCGCTCGAGGCGCCGGTCCTGCGGGTGAGCGGGTACGACACCCCGTTCCCGCCCGCGAAGCTCGAGGGCGTCTACCTCCCGGACGCCGACCGCGTCCTCGAGGCCGTCGACCGCTCCCTGGCGTACTAAGGAGACCCCTGTGGCGCAATCCGAGTTCCCGCTCCCGGATGTGGGCGAGGGCCTGACCGAGGCCGAGATCGTCAGCTGGAAGGTCAAGCCAGGCGACGCGGTCACCGTGAACCAGGTGCTGGTCGAGATCGAGACCGCGAAGTCGCTCGTCGAACTGCCGTCGCCGTTCGCCGGCACCGTCACCGAGCTGCTCGCCGAGGAGGGCACCACGGTCGAGGTGGGCACGCCGATCATCCGCGTCGACTCGGCGGGCGGCACCATCGAGCTGCAGGCCCCCGGCGACGGCGACACCACGGGCGAGATCGGCGACACCGCGCCGCGGGCGGAGCGGGCCGAGCTGGATGCCGCCCCGGCCCACGCGACGCCCGCCCCGTCCTCGGGCGGTCAGACCCCCGAGGGCGATGGCGCCGTGCTGGTGGGCTACGGCACGAAGTCGGGGCATGGCACGTCCCGGCGCCGACGGCCGACCGTTGCCCCCGACGGATCGAAGGACGCGCCGCAGGAGGCCGCGGCCAAGCAGGCGAAGGCGCGGCCGGCGTCCGTGCCTGCCGCGGCTGCCGTGCCGGTCATCGCGAAGCCGCCCATCCGCAAGCTCGCCAAGGATCTCGACGTCGACCTCTCCCAGGTGACCGCCACCGGGCTCGCGGGGGAGATCACGCGCGACGACGTCGTGCGCCACGCGCAGCAGGCCAGCGTGTTCCGCAACATCGAGACGCCCGAGTGGGGCGCGGCGCGCGAGGAGAAGATCCCGGTCAAGGGGGTGCGCAAGGCCATCGCGACGGCCATGGTGCGCAGCGCGTTCACCGCACCGCACGTGAGCGTCTTCACCGACGTGAACGCGACGCGCACGATGGAGTTCGTCCGGCGGCTCAAGGAGTCGACGGAGTTCGCGGGCGTGCGGGTGAGCCCGCTCCTGGTCATGGCGAAGGCCGTCATCTGGGCGGTGCGCCGCAACCCGACGGTGAACTCGAGCTGGACGGACAAGGAGATCATCGTCCACCACTACGTGAACCTCGGCATCGCGGCGGCCACCCCGCGCGGACTCATCGTCCCCAACGTCAAGGACGCGCAGGACCTGAGCCTGCTCGAGCTCGCGAAGGCGCTCGAGCAGCTCACGATCACGGCGCGCGACGGCAAGACTCCGCCTGCCGACATGGCGAACGGCACGGTGACGATCACCAACATCGGCTCCTACGGCATGGACACCGGGACCCCGATCCTCAACCCCGGCGAGGTCGGGATCGTGGCGCTCGGCGCGATCAAGCAGAAGCCCTGGGTCGTGGACGGCGAGGTGCGTCCGGCCTTCGTCACGACCGTCGGCGCGAGCTTCGACCACCGCATCGTCGACGGGGATGTGGCGAGCCGCTTCACCGCGGATGTCGCCTCGGTCCTGGAGGAGCCCGCGCTCCTGCTTGACTGAGCGAGCCTCCGACTGAGATTGACAATCGTTCTCAATAACGCCTAGGGTTGCCGGGTGCGTCCCGCTGCCCTCGTTCCCGCTCTCGCTGTCGCGCTGGTGCTCCCGCTCGCCGGGTGCACGACGGCGCCGGACAACCGGGCGGACGGCGAGCTGCGCATCGTGGCGTCGACCGACGTCTACGCCGACCTCGCGGGCATGGTCGCCCCGGACGAGGCCGACCTGGTCGCGGTCATCAGCGGCGCCCAGGACCCGCACGAGTACGAGGCGACCGGGCGCGTGCAGCTGCAGCTCTCGCGGGCGGACATCGTGATCGTCAACGGCGGCGGATACGACGACTTCATGACCCGGCTGCTCGAGGCATCGGGCAACGACGACGCGATCGTGGTGGACGCGGTGGCGGTCTCCGGGCTCGACGCCGGCGCCGAGGGCTTCAACGAGCACGTCTGGTACGACTACGACGCCACGGGTCGCCTGCTCGACGCGGTCGCCGACGCGGTCGGGCGCGTCGATCCGGCGGCGGCAGACGGGGCGCGTCAGGATGCGGTGGCCGCCCGCGCCGCGCTCGACGCGCTCTCGGGGTCGGCGGCCTCGATCGCCGCGGCCGCGGGGGGAGCGGGGGTCATCGTCACCGAACCGGTTCCGCTCTACCTGCTCGACCGGCTCGGGCTCAACAACCTGACTCCGCCCGAGTTCAGCGAGGCGATCGAGGAGGACTCGGACGTCCCCCCTGCACTGCTGCAGAGCGTGCTCACCATCATCGGCGACGGCTCGGCCGCGCTCGTGGTCTACAACGCGCAGACCGGGGGCCCGCAGACCGACGCGGTCATCGATATCGCGACCGAGAACCGGGTGCCGGTGATCGGGGTGACCGAGACGCTTCCCGACGGCACGGGCTACCTGGACTGGCAGGCGGACATCCTGAATCAGGTGGCCGCGGCCCTCGGCCTGGATCCGGTCGCGTGAGCGAACCCGTCCTGGCCCTGCGCGGCGCCGCCCTGACCCTGGGCGGCCGGACGCTGTGGAGCGATCTCGACGTCGACGTGGCGCCGGGCGAGTTCGTCGTCGTGCTCGGGGCCAACGGCTCGGGCAAGACCAGCCTGCTCAAGGCCGTTCTCGGTCAGCACGAGCTGACCGCGGGGAGTGCGCGCTTCCTCGGGGCGCCGGTGCGCCGCGGCGATCGGCGCATCGGGTACATCCCGCAGCACCAGCGACCGGATGACGGGGTCGCCCTGCGCGGGCGCGATCTGGTCGGTCTCGGGGTCGACGGCCACCGATGGGGGCCGGGTCTTCCCGGTGCGCGGCGCCGGCGGGTGGATGAACTGCTCGACGAGGTCGGGGCACGCCACTTCGCGCGCGTGCCGGTCGGCGCGATCTCGGGCGGCGAGTTGCAGCGACTGCGCGTGGGGCAGGCGCTCGCCGCGGACCCGCGGCTGCTGCTGTGCGACGAACCGCTCGCCTCCCTCGACCTGCGCGCCCAGCGCGCGGTCAGCGACCTCATCGACCGGCGCCGCCGCGACCGCGGGTTCGGCGTGCTGTTCGTGACGCACGACGTCAACCCGGTGCTCGAGCACGTCGACCGGGTGCTCTACCTCGCCGGGGGCCGCTTCCGGGCGGGCACCCCCGACGAGGTGCTGCGTTCCGAGGTGCTCAGCGAGTTGTACTCCTCCCCCGTGGACGTCGTCCGCACGCGCGGGCGCGTCGTCATCGTGGGGGCGCCCGACGAGTCGCACGCGCACGATCACGGCCACAGCCACGACGGCCACGACCACGACGGCCACGACCACGACGGCCACGACCACGGACGGGCCCGCTGATGCAGGACTGGTGGTCGCAGCTCTTCGACTTCAGCGACTACGGAGCGCTCGTCGTGCTGTTGCAGAACTCGATCTGGGCCGGCGTCGTGCTCGGGCTGATCGGGGGACTGGTCGGCGTCTTCGTCATGTCGCGCGACCTGGCCTTCGCGGTGCACGGCATCAGCGAGCTCTCGTTCGCGGGCGCGGCGGCGGCCCTGTTGTTCGGGGTAGGCGTGGTCGAGGGCTCGATCGCGGGATCGCTCGTCGCGGCGTTGCTCATCGGCGTGCTCGGGGTCCGGGCGCGGGATCGCAACTCGATCACCGCGGTGCTGATGCCGGCCGGTCTCGGCCTCGGCATCCTGTGCCTGGCGCTCTATCCGGGGCGGGCGTCGAACAAGTTCGGGCTGCTCACCGGGCAGATCGTCGCGGTCGACGACCCGCGGCTCGGGTCGCTCGCCGTGATCGGCGCCGTCGTGCTCGTGGCGCTGCTCATCGTGTGGCGGCCTCTGACGTTCGCGAGCGTCGACTCCGAGGTCGCGGCGGCGCGCGGTGTTCCGGTGCGCGCCCTGTCGCTGGGCTTCATGGTCGTGCTGGGCCTCTCGGTCGCGATCGGCGTGCAGGTGGTCGGCGCCCTCCTGGTGCTCTCGGTGCTCGTGACACCGGCCGCCGCCGCCCTGCGCGTGTCGTCCTCGCCCCTGTGGGTCCCCGTGCTGAGCGTGGTCTTCGCGACCGTCTCGCTCGTGGGCGGCATCATGCTGGCGCTCGGCGCGAGCGTGCCGATCAGCCCGTACGTCACGACCATCTCGTTCCTGATCTACCTGGTGTGCCGGATAGCGTCCTCCCGCCGGGCTCGGCTGCTGCGGAGGCGAAGCGCGAGAATGGCGGTGGAGGCGTGAAAGGCGGCACGGTGCGACGCAACACCTGGCAGCGCGAGGCGGTGCGCGAGGCGCTCGGCGGGACCGAGGGTTTCGTGAGCGCCCAGACCCTGCACGCCGGGCTGCGCGAGGCGGGCTCCGAGGTGGGCCTCGCCACGGTGTACCGGGCGTTGGCCGACCTCGCCGACGCGGGCGAGGCCGACTCGCTGCAAAGCGACGGCGAGAACCTGTACCGCGCGTGCACCCCGGGCAGCCACCACCATCACCTGATCTGCAGGCACTGCGGGGCCACCGTCGAGATCACCGCGGATGCCGTGGAGACCTGGGCGCGTGACGTCGCCGCCGAGCACGGGTTCACGGCCCCGCAGCACGTCGTCGACGTGTTCGGATACTGCGCCGCCTGCTCGCGCGAGCTCGCGTAGCACGGCTGCCGCGGCATCCGGTATGCTTGCCAGGTTGTGCGTTCGCGCGCAGCTTCCCGTGTGCCGGTCCGCGAGGGCCCTCGGCACGCCGACAAGTGATCTTGGGTGGGGCCGGCGAGGAGAGATCCTGCCGCCCCACGGTAGCCGCCCACACCGGGCAGAAACAGGAGTGAACCATGGCCGCCGTGTGCCAGGTGACCGGAGCCGTTCCCGGCTTCGGACACAACATCTCGCACTCGCACCGCCGGACGAAGCGCCGCTTCGACCCGAACGTGCAGAGGAAGACCTATTACGTCCCGTCGCTGAAGCGCAACGTGACCCTGAACGTGTCCGCCAAGGGCATCAAGGTCATCGACGCCCGCGGCATCGAGGCGGTCGTCCAGGACATCCTGGCGCGTGGGGAGAAGATCTGAGATGGCCAAGCAGCAGGACGTCCGTCCCATCATCAAGCTCCGTTCGTCGGCGGGCACCGGGTACACCTACGTGACCCGCAAGAACCGGCGCAACGACCCCGATCGCATCGTGCTCAAGAAGTACGACCCCATCGTGCGCAAGCACGTCGAGTTCCGCGAGGAGCGGTAAGCATGGCCAAGAAGAGCAAGATCGCGCGCAACAAGCAGCGCGCCGTCATCGTGGAGCGCTACGCCGCGAAGCGCCTCGAGCTGAAGAAGGCGCTCGTCGACCCGAACGGCACCGACGAGACCCGTGAGGCGGCCCGCCTCGGGCTGCAGAAGCTGCCGCGCGACGCGTCGCCAGTGCGTCTGCGCAGCCGTGACTCGATCGATGGCCGCCCGCGCGGCGTCCTGAGCAAGTTCGGCATCTCGCGCGTGCGGTTCCGCGACATGGCGCACCGCGGCGAGCTGCCCGGCATCACGAAGAGCTCCTGGTAGCACTTCTCGTCAGGAAACCCGGTCGAAAGGCCGGGTTTTCTGCGTTTTCGCGGCCCCGCGGCTCACCGTGGAGCATTCCCCGGAAATGCAGGGGTGTGCTGGTACTTTCAAGTCGGCTCAGGGGCCGACCGGCGTCCGGAGTCCACCGCAGTCCCGCCTCATCGGGCAACCGCTGCGTCAACTGAATGCACTAAGTCCGAGGAGGACACCCATGGCTGACACCCTCAACAAGAGCGACCTCGTCGCCCAGATCGCTGCCGCCTCCGGCAAGAGCCAGAGCGACGTCAGCGCCGTGATCGACTCGTTCTTCGACGTCGTCGCGTCGTCCGTCGGGCGTGGCACGAAGGTCGCCATCCCGGGCTGGATCTCGTTCGAGCGCACCTTCCGGGCCGCTCGCACGGGCCGCAACCCCGCGACCGGCGCCACCATCCAGATCGCCGCGAGCAACGGCGTGAAGGTCTCCGCGGGCAGCAAGCTCAAGGCCGCCGCGAAGTAGCCGCCTCCGAAGGGCGTCGGCCAGGGACGGCCGGCGCCCTTCGCGCTGCCCGGGCGCACGCTGTCCGGGCACGCGCTGCGCGGGCTCGCGCTGTGCGGAGACTCACCGCCCGGCCACTCGCGCACGCCGTCCCGCATAGCATCGAGTCGTGAGACGTGGGATCGCCGTGGCGGCCCCGGCCGTGCTGGTCGCGGTGGCCGGGGCGGCGCTTCTCGCGGCGCTCGCGTTCGGGGGCGGGGCCGCCCCCACGCTGCTGGATCCGGGCGCGATCGTGCGCTACGGCCTCCCGGTGGCCAAGCTGCTCATGAACCTGGGCGTCGCGCTCACGCTGGGCGCCCTCGTGCTCGCCGTCTTCGCACTCTCCGCCCGGGAGGACGCCTACGGTCGCGCGCTCGACGTCGCGGCGGCCGGGGCCGGCGTGTGGACGGTCGCGGGCGGGTTCGCGGCGCTTCTGACGTTCTCGAGCCTGTCCTACCAGGCGCCATCGCTCGACGACGCCTACGGGCAGGTGCTCGGCCAGTACCTGACCGGCAACGAGATCGGGCGCGCGTGGCTGACGACCGTTCTGCTCGGCGCGGTCATCACGGTGCTGTGCTTCGCGGTGCGCAACCACACCGCGGTGGCGGTCGTGACGGCGGTCGCCGTGCTCGCCGCGGTGCCGCTCGCTCAACAGGGCCACGCGGGTGACCGGGCCAGCCACGACGTCGCGGTCACCGCGATCTGGCTGCACATCTGCGCGAGCGGCATCTGGCTGGGCGGCCTGCTGACCGTGGTGCTGCTGAACCGCACCCTTTCGCGGAAGAGGCTGGCCGGGGTGCTGCCGCGGTACTCGACGATCGCACTCATCGCCTTCGTGGTCGTCGCGGCGTCCGGCTTCGTGAGCGCAGCCGTGCGCGTCGGGCAGCTGCCGTCCCTGCTCACGCCGTACGGCATCCTGGTGCTCGTCAAGGCGGCCGCGCTGGGGGCGCTGGGCGTGTTCGGCGCGATCCAGAGGCGCGTGCTCATCGACCGGGTGCGGGCGGGCGCCCCGCCGCGCTACTTCTGGGGTCTGGTCGTGGCCGAGCTCGCCTTCATGGGTCTGGCCTCCGGGGTCGCGGCGGCGCTCGCGCGAACCGCGACTCCGGTCGACGAGGCCCAGCTCGCGGGGGGCGAGCTGACCGATCCGAGCCCCGCGTACATCCTGACGAATCGTGAGCTTCCGCCCGAGCTGACCGGCACCGAGTGGTTCACGCAGTGGAACCTGGACCTGCTCTGGTCGCTCATCGCGGGGTTCGCCATCGTGCTCTATCTCGTGGGTGCGTGGCGCCTCCGACGCCGTGGCGACCGCTGGCCGTGGTACCGCGACGTGCTGTGGATCGCGGGCATGCTCGCGATCGTGTGGGTCACCAACGGTCCCATCAACGTGTACGAGCGGTACCTGTTCAGCGTGCACATGCTCGGCCACATGCTGCTGGCCATGGCGATCCCGGTGCTGCTCGTGCTCGCGGCTCCGATCACCCTCGCGTTGCGCGCCGTGCACCGACGCGAGGACGGCTCGCGCGGCGTGCGGGAGTGGATCCTGCTGCTCGTGCACTCGCGCGTCGCGGGGGTGCTGACGAACCCGCTCGTGGCGGCGGGGATCTTCGCCCTGTCCCTGTGGGCGTTCTACTACACCCCCCTGTTCCGCTGGGCGACCGAGGATCACGTGGGCCACACCTGGATGGTCATCCACTTCCTGCTGAGCGGCTTCCTCTTCGCCGAGGTGCTCATCGGGATCGACCCGATCCCGCGTCGCCCGCCCTACCCGCTGCGGCTCATCCTGCTGCTGGCCACCATGGCGTTCCACGCGTTCTTCGGGCTCTCGCTCGTGACGGGTCAGTCGCTCCTGCTGCCGGACTGGTACGGCGCCATGGGGCGCACCTGGGGCGACGACCCGCTCGCCGACCAGCAGACCGGCGGCGGCATCACCTGGAGCGTGGGCGAGCTGCCGACCCTCGCCCTGGCGATCCTGGTGGTTCTCGCCTGGAGCCGCTCCGACGCCCGCGAGGCGAAGCGCCGGGATCGCGCGGCCGACCGGGACGACGACGCCGAGCTGCGCGCCTACAACGAGATGCTCGCGCGACGCTCGGGCGAGTGAGCCTCGTCCCGCGGCCGGCTCAGTCGCCCAGGACCGTTCAGTCCTCCAGGACCGTCGCCTCGAGCTCGTCGCCGACGATCCGGATGCGGTAGCGCGCCTGGAACGGGACGTCCTGATCCAGCGTGCTGACGCTGCCGTCGAAGAGGGACTGTACCTCGACCGTGAGGTGCGCCGTCCCGGGAGCCGGCCCCGCGATCCACTCGCCGAAGGCGCCGGGCTCCGGCTCGGAGAACGCGGGATCGCGGACGATGCTCCAGTCCGGGTCGCTCACCACGCGGTCGGCGATGGCGTGGCCGAACGGGCAGCCGGTCGGGAACAGCACGGTCTGCAGGACGCACTCGGCGAGGCGGTCGTGCACCGCCCGCGTGATGGCCGCCGCGAACTCCGGCGCGGGCTCGACCTCGATGCGCGCCGGTATCGCGGCGCCGGGCTGGTCGGCCACCACGGTCACCTGATCCGCGACCAGGAAGGCGCTGTCGTGCCCCAGCAGGTACGCGCCGGGAACGAGCACGGCCAGAGCCGCCGCACCGCCCTCGGGCCGCCCGGTGACCTGCTGCACGCCGTTCGCCGTGAAGCGCTGGTCGTTGGACACCTCGAGCTCGATGGTCGCGGTGGGGCTCACCGCGAAGCCCCACTCGGGGAAGAGCCCGAGGCGCGTGCCGACGCGCTCGACCTCGAAGGTGCTCTGGCCCTCGTGCGTGCTCAGGCCGTCGCCGGCCCCGGTGCTCCAGGCCATCGTGATCCGGTGCACCCCTCCGCCTTGGGGCTCGTCACGCACCTGGCGGATGTCGTCCAGCCCGCCCAGCACGGCATCCGTCAGCAGGCGGTCGTCGGCGATCCCGGGATCGACCCCGGGCAGGGCGAGCGCACTCTCGGCGTCGCCGCGCGCGATCGCGTCGAGGTAGACCCGCACGAAGTCGCCCGGACCGAAAACCGTGGCGTTGAGCGCCACGACCGCCCCTCCACCGGCGAGCGCGACGACCAGAAACGCGCCGATCCACGCCGCCAGAGCCCGCATGCTGCCGATTGTATTTAGCATTGCGGGGTGCCGATCCCCGGGGCGCCGCCCGACCTCTCGCCCGAGCAGGCGGCGGTCTTCCAGGCGATCGAGGGCACGCGCGAGCACATCTTCGTGACCGGGCGCGCGGGTACGGGCAAGTCGACCCTGCTCGAGTACCTGGCCTGGCACACGGCCAAGCAACTCGTGGTGTGCGCGCCCACGGGCGTCGCGGCCCTCAATGTCGGCGGCCAGACCATCCACTCGCTGTTCCGGCTGCCGATCGGGGTCATCGCCGACCACGAGCTCGATCAGCCGGACCCGGTGCGCAAGCTGCTCAACACGATCGACACGCTCGTGATCGACGAGGTCTCGATGGTCAACGCGGACCTGCTCGACGCCATCGACCGCTCGCTGCGGCAGGCGCGCCAGCGCAAGGACGAGGCCTTCGGGGGCGTCCAGATCGTGCTGTTCGGCGACCCGTTTCAGCTCGCCCCCGTACCCGGCGACCCGGAGGAGCGCGCCTACTTCGCCGACCGCTACGCCTCGATGTGGTTCTTCGACGCGCGCGTCTGGGACGAGACCGAGCTGCGCATCTACGAGCTCGGCACGATCCACCGCCAGCACGAGCTGGAGTTCAAGCAGCTGCTGACCGCCGTGCGCCACGGCGAGGTCACGGTCGAGATGGGGCGGCGGCTCAACGAGGTCGGGGGCCGCACGCCACCCGCGGAAGGTGCCATCACGCTCGCGACGACCAACGGCACGGTCACGCGCATCAACACCCGCGAGCTCGCGCGGCTGCCCGGGGCCAAGCGCACCGCGGTCGCCGAGATCAACGGCGACTTCGGCGGCCGCGCCTTCCCCGCGGACGAGCGTCTCGAGCTCAAGGTGGGCGCGCAGGTCATGTTCCTGCGCAACGACACGGGCGGTGACGGCCGCTGGGTCAACGGCACGATCGGCGAGGTGGTCAAGATCGCCGAAACCGTCGCGGTCGAGGTCGACGGCGAGCGCCACGAGGTGCTGCCCTCCACCTGGGAGCGCTACCGGTACAGCTACTCGCCCGCGACCAAGACCCTCAGCAAGGACGTGGTCGCCGAGTTCATCCAGTTCCCGCTGCGACTGGCCTGGGCGGTCACCATCCACAAGTCGCAGGGCAAGAGCTACGACCGGGCCATCATCGACCTCGGCCCGCGCACCTTCGCTCCGGGGCAGACCTACGTCGCACTGTCGCGCCTGACCGCGCTCGAGGGGCTCTACCTGACAAGGCCGCTGCGACCCAGCGACGTGATCGTGGATGACGCGGTGCGCCGCTTCATGGAGCGCGCGACCGCGATCCCGGCCATCTCGGCATCGGCGCCCTGATCGACCGTGCACGTTCGCACCCGAGCGAGCATCGCCGGGCGTGCTCGCTCGTCGCGAACGTACTCGCTAGGCGGCGGCCTTGGCCGCGGCGAGGTCGACGAAGAGTTCGGTGTTGAGCCGGTAGGCCTCGATCACCTCGGCGATGACCCGCTCGCGTTCGGCCTCGTCCCAGCCGGCCGCGTCGAGCTGCTCGCGGTAGGTGGTCTTGAACTCCTTCGGGCTGGCGATCTGGTCGAACAGGTAGAACCCGACCCCGTTGGTGTCGAACCCGAACTGGCGCTGCATGACCTTGCGGATCATCTGTCCGCCGGACAGGTCGCCGAGGTACCGCGTGTAGTGGTGGGCGACGAACCCGCCGGCCCAGTGCTGCGCGGCGATCTCGCGGATCCGCTGCACGTAGCGCACGGTCGTGGGCAGCGGCGCGATCTGGTCGCGCCAGTCCGCGCCGATCAGGTACTCGAGGTCGGCCTCCAACGCCGGCAGACGGGTGAGCTGGTCGCTCAGGAACGGTGCGGCCTCCGGGTCGCCGACGAACTCCGCCGCCGCTGCCTCGAGCGCCTCGTACACGTAGTAGTGCTGCACGACGAGCGCGATGTAATCCTCGCGCGTGCCCTTGCCGGTCATGAGGTCGGACATGAACGACGCGCCTTCGCTGTCGCCGTGATCGGTCCAGGTGCGTTCGCGGAGGACCTGCGAGAACGGGATGACGGACATGGCGGGGCTCCTCGGGCGCGGCGGGGGAGGTTAGGTCACCCTAAGTCTAGCGGCCGAGGTGGATGCCGGGGAGCCCGGGTCTCACCCCGGACGCTCGGCCCCCAAGCCGACGGCGAGCAGCACGGTCGCCGCGACCAGGTGCAGCACGTTGCCCGCCCCGCTCAGGGCGAGCACGTCGTAGGGGGTGCCGACCACGAAGAGGCCGGCGAGTCCGAGCAGCAGGAAGAGCGTGCCCGCGGCCGTGTTGCCCGCCCGCGCGGGCCTCATGCCCAGGAGGCCGGTCAGCACGAGGCCCGCGCCCACGATCCCGTGCACGACGGCCTGGAGGGGGTTGGTGTTGAGCACGCCGAGCAGCGGCACCCCCGGCGCCTGGCTGAACCCGATGCCGGCGGACACGACGAAGCCGGCGACGCCGAGCGCCAGCAGGAGCGCGCCCGCGATCAGGGCGACGACGCGATTGAGACTGCGCACGGGTGGCGTCCCGGTCAGTGCGGGCGCGGCTCGACGCCGAGTTGCGAGCAGGCCGCGTCGTAGAGCACGACGATCTCGCGCCGGATCTCGGGGCGCTCGCGGATCTCGCCCGAGGACCACGGCACGTGCAGCTCGTGCTCCTCGCCCTCGAAGGTGTAGCGCCAGGTGCCGCCGCGCCCGTCGAGATCGCTCATGGCCGCCCGTTCGGGCTCGCGGCCGGAGAAGGCCCGCACGATGAGGACGTTGTCGTCGCGGTGGTCGTCGTTCATGTGCGCGAGCACGGCGTCGACGACCTCGGAGCTGAACGCGGTCATGCTGAGAAGGCTAACCCGCGGGGCTCTCACACGAGAGCGGATGACGGGAATCGAACCCGCGCTATCAGCTTGGGAAGCTGAAGTTCTGCCATTGAACTACATCCGCGCATCGCTACTGCGACGGAGTCGAGTCTAACCGGGATGAGTATCCTGGCCCAATGCTGCTGAGCGACCGCGACATCCGGGCCGAGCTCGACGCGGGCCGCATCGGACTGTCTCCCCTGGATCGCGACATGATCCAGCCCTCGAGCATCGACGTGCGGCTCGACCGGTTCTTCCGGCTGTTCGACAACCACAAGTACCCGTTCATCGATCCCGCCGAGGACCAGCCCGACCTCACGCATCTCATCGAGACGAAACCGGACGAACCGTTCATCCTGCACCCGGGCGAGTTCGTGCTCGGCTCGACCTTCGAGCTGGTCACCCTGCCCGACGACATCGCGGCGCGGCTGGAGGGCAAGTCCAGCCTGGGCCGGTTGGGCCTGCTCACGCACTCCACCGCCGGCTTCGTCGACCCTGGGTTCTCGGGCCACGTGACGCTCGAGCTCTCCAACGTGGCGACCCTGCCCATCAAGCTGTGGCCGGGCATGAAGATCGGGCAGCTGTGCTTCATCCGCACGAGCTCGCCCGTCGACGCGCCCTACGGCACGGGCCTCTACGGCAACCGCTACCAGGGCCAGCGCGGACCGACGGCGAGCCGCTCGCACCTCAACTTCCACCGCACCGACGTGACCGTGACGGATGCGGGGGCCGCCGGCGCCTGACCCCCCGGTCCCGGCGCGGTCGGCTCGCGACACGCGGCCCCGGTAGTCTGCCGACGTGAGTGCTGCCCGGCTCGACCTCTACTCGGCGCTGGCCGATGAGGCCGCGGCGCTCGTCATGCGCCGGTACTCGACGTCGTTCGGCCAGGCGAGCCGGCTGCTCGCCCCGGAGCTGCGCCCGCACATCCGCAACGTATACGCGCTCGTGCGCGTGGCGGACGAGGTGGTCGACGGCGGCGCGGCGGGCGCGGGGCTCGAGCCCCAGGTCGCGGCGCGCCTGCTCAACGAGCTCGAGCGCGATGTGGAGCGCGCGATCGAAGAGGGCTACAGCGCGAACCTGGTGGTGCACGCTTTCGCCCGGACCGCCCGCGCGGCCGGGTTCGGGACCGAGCTCACCGAGCCCTTCTTCGCGAGCATGCGCATGGACCTCACCCCCGTCGAGCACGACCGCGAGAGTTTCGAGCGGTATGTGCACGGCTCGGCCGAGGTGGTCGGGCTCATGTGCCTCCGGGTCTTCCTGACGGGCGCAGAGCACCCGCCCACTCCGACGGCACTCGCCGAGCTCGAGGCGGGGGCGCAGCGGCTCGGCGCGGCGTTCCAGAAGGTCAACTTCCTGCGCGACCTGGGTGCCGATGCGGAGGAGCTGGGCAGGCGCTACCTGCCCGGCCTCGATCCGGCCGCCCCGACCGAGGAGGCCAAGCGCGTGGTGCTCGACGAGATCGACGCCGACCTGGCCGCGGCCGCCGCCGCGATCCCGCTGCTTCCCGCCGGCTCGCGCCGCGCCGTCGCGGTCGCGCACCGGATGTTCGCGGAACTCGCGCGGCGCATCGAGGCGACCCCCGCATCCGCTCTGCCCCGCACGCGTGTGCGGGTCCCCGACCCCGTGAAGCTCCGGATCGCGCTCGCCACGAGCGGGCGAGGAAGGCACGCATGACCCGCACCATCGTCATCGGAGGAGGCGTCGCCGGGCTCGCCACGGCAGCGCTGCTCGCCCGCGAGGGCCACCGCGTGGTGCTCGTCGAGCAGGGTGAGCGGCTCGGCGGGCGGGCCGGGGTGTGGGAGCACATGGGCTTCCGGTTCGACACCGGGCCGTCCTGGTACCTCATGCCCGAGGTCTACGACCACTTCTTCCGCGTGCTCGGGACGACCGCCGAGCAGCAGCTCGACCTGGTGCAGCTTGACCCCGCCTACCGCGTGTACGGGGAGGGCCACCCCGAACCGCTGGATATCCCGGGCAGCGTCGAGGAGACTCTCGAGGTCTTCGAGGGCGTGCAGCACGGCGCGGGCCTGCGCCTGGCGAAGTACCTGGACCGTGCGCGCGACACCTACGAGCTGGCCAAGCGCGGGTTCCTCTACACGAGCTTCCAGCGGCCGGTGCGCCAGCTCGGCGGCGCGGTGCTCGCACACGGATTCCGTCTCGCGCGGCTGCTGCTCGAGCCGCTCGACGCACTCGTGCGGCGCACCGTGCACGACACCCGGCTGCGGCAGATCCTGTCCTACCCGGCGGTCTTCCTGGGGGCCTCGCCGCACACCGCGCCGAGCCTCTTCTCGCTCATGAGCCACCTCGACCTGGCCGACGGCGTGCGGTACCCGCTGGGCGGGTTCGCGCGCGTCGTCGAGGTGCTCGAGGCCGTCGCGCGCGAACAGGGCGCCGAACTGCGCACGGGCACCAGTGCGACGCGCATCGTGGTGGGCGAGGACGGCGCGGTCACCGGCGTCGAGGTCCGCACGGGTGGGAAGGGCGCGAAGGGGTCGACCGAACTGCTCGAGGCGGATGTCGTGGTGTCGACCGCGGACCTGCACCACACTGAGACCGTTCTGCTCGATCGTCCCGAGTTGCGCACCTACCCGCAGGAGTACTGGGACCAGCGCGTGGCCGGGCCGGGTGCGCTCCTGCTCATGCTGGGCGTCGAGGGCGAGCTGCCCGAGCTCGAGCACCACACCATGGTGTTCGCCCGCAAGTGGGGCCAGGGCTTCCGCGCGATCTTCGGCGATCCCGCCCGGGTGCCCGAGACGCTCTCCTTCTACGTGAGCAAGCCCAGCGGCGTGGATGCGGACCTCGCTCCCGAGGGATCCGAGGCCCTTTTCGTGCTCGTCCCCGTTCCCGCCGATCCGTCCCTGGGCAAGGGCGGGGTCGATGGGAAGGGCGACGCCGGGGTCGAGGCCCTGGCCGACCGGGTCATCGCCCAGCTGGCCGAGTGGGCCGGCATCCCGGATCTCGCGAAGCGCATCGTCGTGCGCCGGACGGTCGCGCCCGGCGACTTCGCGGCCGACCTTAACGCCTGGAAGGGCACGGCCCTGGGGCCGGCGCACACCCTGCGGCAGAGCGCGTTCTTCCGCTCGGGCAACGTCAGCAAGCACGTCGCGAACCTGTACTACGCGGGCGCCTCGACCCTCCCCGGCATCGGAGTGCCGATGTGCCTCATCAGCGCCGAGCTCGTGCTCAAGCGCGTGCGGGGCGACGCCTCGAGTGCGCCCGTGGCCGAGTCGCTGCGGGCCGCGCGCGTGGCGGCGTCTCGGTCGTGAGGGCCGGGTAGCGGTGAGGGCCGGGTCGCGATGAGGACTCCGATCCCGTGACCGGTCTGTACCTCGCGGCGCTGCTCGTCTCGCTCACCGGGATGGCGGTCCTGGATGCGCGGTTCCGCCTGTTCTTCGCGCGTGCGCCCCTGCGCGCCGGCATCGTCATGGCGGTGGGTATCGCGTTCTTCCTGGTGTGGGATGTCGTGGGCATCGGCGCGGGCGTCTTCTTCCGTGGGGATGGCGACCTGCTGATCGGCGTGCAGCTCGCCCCGGAGCTTCCGCTCGAGGAGCCGCTGTTCCTCGCCCTGCTCGTGTACAGCACGATGAACCTGTACGGCTGGTTCGCGCGACCGCGGGTCGAGCGACCGTGACCTACCTCGCGCTCAGCATCCCGTTCCTCGCGGTCGCGGGGGCGGTGCTGCTCGCGGCCGTGCTGGCCCGGCGCTCACCCCGGTGGTGGGCCGTAGCACTGACCGCGCTGGGCGCGCTCGTGCTGACGGCGGTCTTCGACAACCTGCTCGTCGTGACCGGGGTCGTCGGTTACGACGAGGCGCTCATCTCGGGCGTGCGGTTCGGGGATGCCCCGGTGGAGGACTTCGCCTACACGCTCGCCGCGGTCATCGCGCTGCCCGCCCTCTGGGAGTTGCTGCGCGGCAGACGGGACGAGAAGTGATCCGGAACCTGCTGCTGGCGAGCCGCCCGCTCAGCTGGGTCAACACCGCGTACCCGTTCGCCGCGGCGTATCTGCTCGCGACGGGAGGGCGGATCGATGCGCCGCTCGTGGTCGGTGCGCTGTTCTTCCTGGTGCCTTACAACCTGCTCATGTACGGGGTCAACGACGTCTTCGACTACGCCTCCGATGCGCGCAACCCGCGCAAGGGCGGGGCCGAGGGCGCACTTCTGCCGCCGCGGATGCACCGGGCGACCCTGTGGGCGGCAGCGCTGCTCGCCGCGCCCTTCGTGGTGTACCTGGTGGTCGTGGGGGGCCCGATCAGCCGGGCGGTCCTAGCCGTGAGCCTCTTCGCGGTGCTGGCCTATTCGGTACCCGTGCTGCGCTTCAAGGAGCGGCCCGTGCTCGACTCGGTCACCTCGAGCACGCATTTCGTCTCCCCGGCCGTGTACGGCATCGCGCTCGCCGCCGGCGCGTTCGGGACGCCCGTGGTCGCGCTGCTCGGGGCGTTCTTCCTGTGGGGCGCCGCGTCGCACGCCTTCGGCGCGGTGCAGGATGTCGTGGCCGATCGCGAGGCGGGCATCCGTTCGATCGCGACTGCCTTCGGGGCGCGGGCCACCGTGCGGCTGGCGATCGGCTGCTACCTGGCGTCGAGTGTGCTGCTCGTGGTGTGCGCGGGTCTCGGCGGGGGGTGGCCGGCGGCGGTCGCCGCGCTGCTCCCGTTGCCCTATGCGCTCAACGCGGCGCCCTGGCGCGGCGTCGCCGACGAGGATTCCCCGTCGGCGAACCGCGGATGGCGGCGCTTCCTGTGGCTCAACTACCTCACCGGGTTCGGTGTGACGGTGCTGCTCATCGCTCACGCGCTGGCCGTCTGAGCACTCCCGCTACGCGGACTGCTCCGTCCAGCCGAGGTTGCGCGCCATGCGCTCGAGGGCGGATGCCGTGGCCGCCTGCTCCTGCTCGCTCAGTCCCGAGGTGAGTGTCGCCCGCAGGGCGTCGATGCCGTCGTCGATCCGATCGTGCGCCGCCGCGCCCCGTTCGGTGAGCGTGTAGCTCTCGCCCGCGGTCACCCAGCCGCTCTCGACCAGCTCGGACAGCTCGTCCGTCGCGGTGCTGCCGGGTTCGTCGGTCGGAACCTCCGCGAGCATGCCCTCGAGGCCGGCGGCGGAGGCCGGGCCCGAGCCGAGAACCCCGAGGATGCGCCACTGCGTGCGCGTCACGCCGTGCTCCTCCAGGGCCGCCGAGAAGCGCTCCTCGACGAGCCGGTCGACGAGGGCGAGCCAGAACGCGAGGGGCTGCTCGGCCATGCCCGAACGCTACCGCAGGTCAGCCCGCGGGTAGTGCTCCCAGGCCGAGCAGCACGGCCGCGATCGCGCCCACCGTGGAGAGCCCGCCGATGACGGACGCCGCCAGCGCGAACGGCCGGCCGTGCTCCCCGCGCCGCCGCACGCGGATGAGCGCCGCGACTCCGAGGGCGAGCCCGATGAGGCTGAGCGGGATGAGCACGGACGCGCCCACCACGCCCGCGACCCCCAGGTACACGATCCAGCCACCCGAGCTCAGCACGACCGACAGGAACGCCGCGAGCCCGGCGAGGCCGCTGTCGGTGCGCCCGTCGGCCGGGGTCGGGACGATCTCGGTGCGCCCGATGAGCAGGACGAGCACGAGCCCGGCCAGCAGCACGAGCACGATGCCCAGGATCCCCCAGAAGGTGGCGCCCAGAGCCACGATGAATCCCGCCCACAGCAGGGGCGACAGGAAGCTCGCCGCCCGCCCGGTCGTGGCGTAGAGCCCGAAGATCTCCCCCTCGCGTCCGGCGGGGGTCACGCGGGCGAGGAACGAACGGGCGGCCGCCTGCGCCGGACCGACGAACGCGCACAGGATGAGCCCGCCGATCCAGAACGTGATCGCCCCGGCGTCGTGCAGCAGGAAGACCGCGAGGCCGGCGGCCACGAGCCCGATGAGGGAGGTCACGATGACCGCCCGCGGCCCGAAGCGGTCGTCGAACCGCCCGGAGACGATCGTGGAGACCCCCGCGATGAGGTTGGCGGCGATGCCGAACACCACGAGCTCGAGGAACTCGAACCCGAAGACGCGTGCGGCGATGACCGCACCGAAGGTGAAGACCCCGGCGAGCCCGTCGCGGAACACCGCGCTGGCCAGCAGGAACCAGAACGTCGGCTTGAGCTCGCGCTGCAGACGCACGAGGTCCCGTCCGAGATCGAGGTAGCTGCGCAGGAAACCGGAACGCTGCGCACCCGGCTCGGGCACCACATCCGGGACGTTCAGGAAGAGGGGGATCGAGAACAGGATCGTCCAGAGCGCGCAGCCGAGGGCGATGACGCGGTAGGGCAGGCCGTCGTCGGTGGAGAGCCCGAACCAGTCCATCTGGTTCGCGACCACCACGATGACGAGCGCGAGGATGCCGCCGATGTACCCGAAGCCCCACCCGGTGCCGCTGACCTTGCCCACGGTCTTCGGGGTGGAGACGGAGACCAGCATGGCGTTGTAGTTGACGCCCGCGATCTCGCTCACCACGGTCCCGACCGCGACGAGTCCGACGCCGAGGAGGAAGTACGCCGGGTCGGCGCGCACGAAGAACAGGGCCGCCATGAGCAGCACGAGCAGACCCGTCGAGAAGGCGAGCCAGCGCTTGCGGCCGCCCCCGGTGTCCGAACGCCGTCCGAGCACGGGTGCCAGGAGCCCGATGAAGAGTCCGGCGGCGGCGACCCCCAGGCCGAGCGTGCTCGTGAGCCCTGCCGCGGCGCGCTCGTACTCGGTCGAGCCCTCGCCGGCCCGGATCGCGGCAGCGGGCAGGAAGTCGTCGCCCGTGAGGTAGAGCGCCACGAAGATGAAGGTCAGGATGACCGTGTTGAACGGCTGGGTTGCCCAGTCCCAGAGCGCCCACGAG
Organism: Microbacteriaceae bacterium; assembly: GCA_019638805.1. Taxonomy (GTDB): domain Bacteria; phylum Actinomycetota; class Actinomycetes; order Actinomycetales; family Microbacteriaceae; genus JBDSKH01. The sequence continues at coordinate 403,686 of JAHBTA010000003.1, forward strand.
AACACCTGCTTGCGCGGGATGACCTTGCCCTCCTGACGGTCAAGGCCGAGGGCGGGGATCGCGCCCGTGTTGGCGGTCGCGGGGACGGCCGAGCCGGTGGTGGCCGGGCCCGGGGTGGCGTCGTCGCTCATGCGCACGACCCTAGCGTCGCGACACCCGGTCTGGGGGAGCGCGAAGGCGATCCGGCTCGATAGCCTCGGAGGTGCGGGGCGACCCGATCCCGCGCAAGACCCGAACCGCAGGGCGCACCTAGTCGCCCGGAGGACCTACCATGCCGAGGCCCGACTCGCGCGCGCGCCGCTTCGCGGCGGCCGCGTCCACCGTCATCGCGCTCGTCGTCGGCCTGGTGACGGCGCCCGCGATCGCGCCCGCCCTGCCCGTGCCCGCGGCGAGCGCCGCCGGGTCCCCGGACATCCAGTTGTCGCGCTCGGTCGCCGCGCAGAGCCTCTACGGCCGGGATGTCGCGGTCACCCTCACCGCGACCTCGCCCGACTCCACCCCCGACCTCGACGCCTACAACCTGACCTTCAGCGACGTGCTGCCCGTCGGGGCGAGCGTCACGAGCTCGACCTTCCCGGTCAGCCGCACCATCCCTCAGATCGACGGCACGACGCTCGTCATCTGGGAGAACGTGGCCGACCTGCTCGACGACACCTCGGTGAGCATCTCGTACACCTTCGACTACCCGGTCCTCGGAGACACCGACCCGTACGACGTCGGGGCCGACTTCGCGGGCACCGCGCACGCCTACGTGAGCACCGACCCGTTCCTCATCCCGAACCCGATGGACACGCCCGTCGATGGTTCGGTCTGGGAGGACTACACCGGCTGGGCGGACGCCGCCTCCAGCACCGAGCTCGTGCCGTTCATCGTGAGCAAGAGCGAGCCGAGCCGCGAGGGCGAGCTGCTGCGCGGCATCCACGACAACAAGACGGTCTACACCATCACGGTCACCAACAACACGGTCGCGCCCACGACCGGACCGGTCGTCACCGACTATCTCCCCGCCGCGCTGGAGTTCCTGGGCTGCACGGCGACCGACAACTCGAGCGCCGCCGAGTACCCGGGCGCGCCCGCGCTCGACGCGAGCTTCCCCTCGGTGACCTCATGCGATCCGCTCTATACGGCCGAAACCGTGCAGCTGGACCCGGACGGCGCCGGGCCCATGCCCTCGGCGGTATACACGCGCGTGGTCTGGGATCAGCTCGCTGACCTGGCGGCCGGCGCCGTGATCACCCTGCGCTACGCGGTGGGCATCCCGCTGCACGCCAACGTGCTCGACCCGCTCGTCACCGAGGCCGTCGCGAACCTGGACAACAACACCGGCCCGGAGGCCGACGACGAACAGCCCATCGTGAACTACGTCACGGTGTCGGCCGACTACCAGGGCGGCGCGCCCGCACCGTCGACCTTCGTCGTCGACGCCACCGCGACCGTCACCGCGGAGGATGTGCGCATCTGGAAGACCGCGGGCGACGGCGAGATCAACCAGGGCCAGGCCACCACCTGGACGCTCGACATCGCGACCTCCGAGTACACGCAGTCCACCGAGCCGATCGTGGTGACCGACACCATTCCCGACGGTCTGGACTGGGCGGGCTCGTCGGTGCCGCTCAGCGCGGGCCCGACCGCGAACCCGGACGGCACGCTCACGGTCGAGTGGACCCTCCCCGCGCTCGGAACGCAGGACACCACCCAGCTGACGTTCCAGACAACGACGCGCGCGGACTACCGCGCGACGGGCGAGCCGGTGTCGGCCAACGACTCCTGGACCAACAACGTGGCGCTCGCCACCGGGACGACGCTGCGCTCCGGTGCGGACGGCACGGGCGCGCGCGCCGTGGCCGACGTCGTCGATGTGTCCGAGGCGGGCCAGATCGCCGAGGACGTCGACCTGAACAAGACCATCGGCGTCCCGGTGGGCGGCGACTGCACGGTCGTGACCGCCTGGACCGATGACTCCGCCGCGGCGATCCACCCGGGTGATGTCGTCTGTTACCGGCTCGACGTCGACTTTCCCGATCACCTCGACACCCAGCGCGCCCGCATCGCGGACTACCTGCCGCCGGGCTTCAGCATCGTCGGGGATCCGTACTACAACGAGCCGCTGCACGACCTCGGCGACAGCGTGGCTCTGTCTTACACGCGCAACCCGGCCGGCACGGTCATGACCTGGACGAAGGAGGCCGTGGACGTCGGCACCTACTTCTCGGTCATCCTCACGGTGCAGGTGGCCGCGACCGGCACGATGCAGAAGACCGATCTCGCCGCGAACCTGCTCAAGGTGCGCACCCAGAACTCCGACGGCGACGCGTTCCAGCTCCGCGACCAGGCCGCTGCCGAGGTCACGGCGCCGCTGCTCACGCTCGACAAGGACCTGGTCACGCCCGCGAGCGGCACCGTCGAGGCCGGCGACCCGATCCACTACACGATCACGGTCGCCAACATCGGCGGTCAGGATGCGACGGCGGCTGAGGTGCGCGACGCGCTTCCCACGGGCTGGAGCTGCGCCGAGGTGACCTCGACCTCCCCCGCAGCGGACTCCTGCACGAGCGGCACCGTCGTCTGGACCGGACTCACCGTCCCGGCCGGCGGGAGCGTCGTGCTCGATGTCTACGCCGTCGCGCCCACGAGCGCGGCGCCGGGCGACAGCTACGAGAACCACGCGGGCGTGCGCAGCTATCAGGGCGACACCAACTCAGGTCCGCACACCTACTACCCGCGCGACAACATCGACCCGACGGTCACTCCCAACACCGACCCGGCAGACGACACGGAGCTCGTGGCGGTGGGCGGCGGAGCCATCACCAAGGTCGCGTCCAGCCTGGTGGAGTCGGGGAACAACTCCGCCTCGCAGGCCACCATCGGCGAGGTCGTGACCTTCACGATCACGGCGACCATCCCGAGCGGCACGACGCTGTACGGGTCGCCCGATGTGACCGACACCATCAACGCGCGGTACGCGATCGTCGGGACCCCGACCTTCACGCTCGACACCGACGGATCGGGTCCGGGCGTCCCGAGCGCCGCCGCACCGGCCGTCGTGAGCGGGTCGACGGTCTCCGTCCCGCTCGGTCCCCTCGACGGCGATGCGAACGACACAACCTACGTCAACCCTGCCGGCTCGGGCGCCGACGTGGTGGTCCTCACCGTCCAGGCGCGCGTGCTCGACGTCGCGACCAACAAGAGGTCGATCAACACCGCCATCCCGAACACCGCGACCCTGCGCTGGCAGAACAGCCTGGGCACCGCCCGCTCGGTCAGCGCATCGCGGAACGTGACCGTCGTCGAGCCGAACCTGAGCCTGACCAAGACCAGCGACCACGACGGCACGGGCATCGCGGCCGCCGGCGACATCGTGAACTACACGGTCACGGTCGGCAACTCGGGCACCCGCTCGTCGATGGCGCACGAGGTGCGGGTCACCGACACGCTGCCCGTGCAGGTCGAACCGCTCACGACCGGCAACGTCCCGGCGGGTGACGGCGACACGCTCATCGGCGGGGGCGTCTGGGACGCGAGCACGCGCGTGATCACCTTCCCCGAGGTCGCGACGATCGCGGTCAACGGAAGCTCGGCCTTCACCTACCGGGTGCGCGTCATCGACCCGGTCGTGGTGTCCGGACCGATCGTGAACACGGCGCGCGCCGTGACGAGCTCCCTGACCGGCGCGGCGACGGGCGAGCGCGACAGCACCTCGCCCAACGGCGGGACCGGCAGCGGCTACGTCGTGACGGCCACCCGCACGCTGGCCGCCCCGCCCTTCACGCTGGCCAAGGCGGCGACACCCGCGACCCGCACCGCGGGCGAGCTCGTGACCTACACCCTCACGGCGGGGATCCCGGCCGGGGTCTTCGGCTACGACGTCACGATCCTCGACACGCTGCCCGCGGGCGTGCGATACCACGCTCCCGTCTCGGTGACCTGCCAGCAGGGCGCCGGGGCCTGCTCGCCGGCCGTGACCGCGCAGATCATCGGCACACCGACGGACGCGGACGGCGTCATCGGGTTCTTCCTGGGCGACGTGGCCGAGGCGACCGAGGCCCGCACGGTGACCATCACCTTCCAGGGCATCGTGTTGACGACGGCGGCCACCGGGACGCAGACCAACTCGGCGCGCATCTACTCCAACGACACCGACACTCTGGGCACGCCCACGACGCCCCCGGCGGCCGGGTCGTTCACCCGCCCCGGCCCGACCGCAACCGCGAGCACGACCGTGCAACGCCCGCAGCTGAGCCTGACCAAGCTGGTGAACGGCGTCGAGTCGACGCGCGCCGTGCCCGGGCAGGTGCTGCACTACACGGTCGCGATTACCAACAACGGGACATCCCCCGCCTACGACCTGACGGTCACCGACACCCCGGACGCGCGACTCGCCGGCTACACGCCCGTGTCGATGCCCGGGGCGACCGCGGTCGACACCGACCCGTCGGACGGAACCCTGAGCTGGACGATCGCCGGCCCGGTGGCGGTCGGGGCGACCGTGACGCTGGCCTACGACCTCACGGTTCCGGCGACCCTCGATGAGACGGATGAGATCGTCGGCGCCGAACTCGTGAACACGGCCGACGTCCCGAGCTACTTCGGCGTGCCCGAAGCGGATCGCGTCCTGGATCCGTCGCGCTACAACGAGTACGACGACGTGCCCGCCGACCAGGCCCAGGTCGAGCTCGACCTGGCGTCGCTGGGCGATCGCATCTGGTTCGACGCCGACGGTGACGGCGTCCAGGACGCGGGCGAGCCCGGCATTCCCGGCGTGCGGGTGACCGTGCTGTACGCGGGCCCGAACGGAACCTTCGGCAACGGCGACGACGAGTCGCGCGTGCTGACCACCAACGCGAACGGCTACTACCTGGCCGAGTACCTGCCCGGTGGGCAGTACCGGGTGACCGTCACCGCGGGCGACCTGCCGGGAGGCCTGACCCCGAGCTACGACCTCAACGGCATCGCGACCCCGCACGTCTGGACGGGCGCGCTCGCCGAGGCCGGCGCCCCGCGCGACGTCGACTTCGGCTACACCGGGACGGGCTCGATCGGCGACCTGGTCTGGTACGACCAGGACGCCGACGGGGCGCAGGATGCGGGCGAGCCCGGCATCGCGGGACGTGACGTCCGGGTCGTGTGGTTCGGCTTCGACGGCGACGAGTCGACCACCGCGGACAACGTGACGTACGACGTGACGACCTCGGCATCCGGGGCGTATTCGGTGACCAGGCTCCCGGCCGGTTCGTACCGCGTGAGCGTCTCGGGCATGCCCGCCGGGTACGGGGTCACGGGCGATCCCGACGGAACGCTCGACGGCGTCTCGCTCACGACCCTGACGGCCGGCCAGAACCGCACCGACCAGGACTTCGGCTACGCCGGCACCGGCTCGATCGGCGACCTGGTCTGGCTCGACCGCGACGAGGACGGCGCGTACGAGCCGGCCGGCACCCCGCCCGAGCAGGGCATCGCCGGGGCGACGGTCGTGCTCGACTGGCACGGCGTGGCCGGAAGCACGAGCGACCCGGTCGTGGGCAGTTTCACGACGACGACGGACGGCTCGGGCGGCTACCTGTTCCAGAACCTGGTGCCGGGCGAGTACACCGTGCGCGTGACGGGTGGGCTGCCCGCCGCGGCGACCAACACCTTCGACCGCGACGGCGACCTCGACTCGAGCGCGCCGGTGAGCCTGACGCTCGGCGGCGCGGTGCTCGACGCCGACTTCGGGTACTCGAGCGACTCGTCGCTGGGCGAGCGGGTCTGGTGGGATCGCGACGGCGACGGCGTGCAGGACGCGGACGAGCCCGGCTTCCCCGGCGTGGACGTGACCGTGCGCTACTTCGGCCCGAACGGCATCGAGGGCGACGGCGACGATCTGGTCTTCTCGACGGTCACGAACGCGACCGGGTACTGGAGCGTCGGCGACCTCCCGGAGGGGACCTACCGCACGACGGTCGACTCCACGGATCTGCCGGCCGGCTTCTCGCCCACCTTCGACGCGGACGGCCTCGGCGCCGGTTCGCTGCACACCAGCACGACCGCGCTCGGCACGGGCGCCGTGCTCACCCAGAACTTCGGCTACCGCGGCGCCTACAGCCTGGGCGACCTGGTCTTCCTCGATCGCGACGCGGACGGCGTGCAGGATGCGGGCGAGCCCGGGATCGCGGGCGTCACGGTCCAGCTCACCTGGGGCGCCTTCACGCTCGGAGCGGTCACCGACGCCTCGGGGCTGTACGGCTTCGAGGGGCTGCCGGCCGGGACCTTCACGGTGACGATGCTCACGGCGTCGCTGCCCTCGACCTCCCTGACCCCGGTGAGCGACCTCGAGGGGGCGCAGGATGACGCCTCCGCGATCGTGGTCCTGACCGCCGACCGCACCGACGCCGACTTCGGCGTGCGCGGCGACGCGTCGCTGGGCGACCTGGTCTGGCACGACCGCGACGCCGACGGCGTGCTCGACGCCGACGAGGCGGGCATCCCGGGCGTGACCGTGACGGCCACCTGGGCGGGCCGGGATGCGGTGAGCGGCACCTCCGACGACGTCACCATCTCGACGACGACCGACGCGAACGGGGCGTACGGGTTCGATCGCCTCCCGGTCGGCGAGTGGACCGTCGAGGTCGACCTGTCGACCCTCCCGTCCGGTTTCGACGATGCGACCTTCGAGGAGGACGGCGTCCTCGACGCGTCCGTCGTCGTGACGCTCGCCGCGGGTGACGCGCACGAGACCGCCGACTTCGGCTACCGCGGTACGGGCTCGATCGGCGACCGCGTCTGGTTCGACCTCGACGGGGACGGCGCGCAGGATGCCGGTGAACCCGGGATCGTCGGGCAGGAGGTCCGCGTCGTCTGGGCGGGCCGCGACGGCACCCTCGGCACGGCGGATGACGAGACCTGGACGACCACGACAGGTGCGGACGGCGCCTGGGGCGTGACCGGGCTCCCCGACGGGCTGTTCCGGGTCACGGTCGTCGACGGCATCACGACCCGCGCGACGCAGACGGGCGACCCCGACGCGACCATGGACGACCGGACCGATGTGAGTCTCACGCCCGTCGATCGCACCGAGGACGCCGCCGACTTCGGCTATCGCGGCGACTACGCCGTGGGCGACACCGTGTGGTGGGACGAGAGCGAGGACGGCGTCGTGGACGCCGGCGAGCTGCGGCTGCCGGGCGCGACCGTGACGGTCACCTGGGCCGGGCTGGACGACGCGCTGGGCACGGCGGACGACATCGTCCTGACCGCGACCACGGACGCGTCCGGCGAGTACCTGGTCGAGCACCTGCCGACGGGCGGATACCGCGCCGCGGTCACCGCCGGGATCCCGGCCGGGCTCGACCCGATCGCCGACCCGGACGGCGTGGGCGCCTCGGCGGACGGCGTGAGCGAGTTCGACCTGCCCGGCGCGACGGTCGGCACGCAGGATCTCACGCGCGACTTCGGTTACGCCGGCAGCGGCGAGCTCGGCGATCGGGTCTGGCTCGATCTGGACGGCAACGGCACGGACGCCGCGGGCGAGCCCGGCATCCCCGGCGTGACGGTGACGCTCACCTGGTTCGGCGTCGACGGGCTCGAGGGCACCGCTGACGACGTGGCCTGGACGACCACGACCGACGCCGCGGGTGCGTACGGATTCGACGGGCTCCCGGCCGGCGACTTCCGTGTCGCTCTCGCCGGTCTGCCTTCGGGTGTCGCGCCCACGGCCGACCCGGATGGCACCGCCACGGCGAACACCGCGCTGGTCACCCTGGCGGCGGGCGCGAGCGATCTCGATCAGGACTTCGGCTACGCGGGGACCGCCTCGCTGGGCGACCTGGTGTGGCTCGACCTCGACGACGACGGCCTGCGCGACCCGCTCGAGCCCGGACTGCCCGGGATCGTGGTGACCGCGCGGTTGGCCGGTGCCGATGGGGTGCTGGGAACGGCCGATGACATCGTCCTCACCCGGATGACCGACGCCTCGGGCATCTACCTCGCGACCGGGCTGCCGCCCGGACCGGTCGAGGTGGGCTACGACCCGGCAGCGCTGGACCCGGGCTACGTCCCGTCGTTCGATCGTGACGGCGGCGACGCCTGGTCGAGCACCCTGACGCTCCAGCCCGGGGACGCGATCGACGACGTCGACTTCGCGATCGTGGGCGACGCGCGCCTGCACGGGGTCGTGTACGACGACCGGGACGCGGACGGGCGCCGCGACACGGGCGAGCCGGGTGTGCCCGGCGTCGACATCACGGTCGTCTGGAACGGCCCGTTCGGCCCCATCCCGATCGTGGTGACGACGGATGCGCTGGGCGAGTGGAGCCTGGACTCCCTGCCGCCGGGCACCTACGTCTCGGAGATCGTCACCTCGACGGTTCCCGCGGGGTACCGGGTCATCACCGAGCGCTCCGTCACGCGGGTGCTTCCGCCCGGCGGCGTCGAGTTCGTCATCATGGGCATCACGAACCGACCCCTCGCGCTCACCGGCTACGACCCGCGCACCAACCTGTTCATCGGGCTGTGCGCGCTGCTCCTGGGCATCGGCGGTCTCACGATCGCCCGCGTCCGGCGGGGACGGCAGATCGGGGCGGACGGCACGCAGACCTGAGCCTGTCCGGCTCAGGTTCGCTTGACAAGTTATCCACACCCCGTAAACTTGATACGGCCCGGCTCAAGTCGGGCGATCCCACGCACGTACCGCACGTATCAAGGAGCACCGAACTCATGGCTCGAGCCGTAGGAATCGACCTCGGTACCACCAACTCGGTGGTCGCCGTCCTGGAGGGCGGCGAGCCCACCGTCATCGCCAACGCCGAGGGCTTCCGCACGACCCCGTCGGTCGTGGCCTTCACCAAGGACGCCGAGACGCTGGTCGGGGAGACCGCCAAGCGCCAGGCAGTCACCAACGTCGATCGCACCATCGCATCCGTCAAGCGCCACATGGGCACGAACTGGAAGCAGGAGATCGACTCCAAGAAATACACCGCGCAGGAGATCTCGGCGCGCATCCTGCAGAAGCTCAAGCGGGATGCGGAGCAGTACCTCGGCGAGGACGTGACGGATGCCGTCATCACCGTCCCGGCGTACTTCAACGACGCCGAGCGCCAGGCCACCAAGGAGGCGGGCGAGATCGCCGGCCTCAACGTGCTGCGCATCATCAACGAGCCCACCGCGGCGGCACTCGCCTACGGCCTGGACAAGGGCAAGGAGGACGAGCTCATCCTGGTGTTCGACCTCGGGGGCGGCACCTTCGACGTGTCGCTGCTCGAGGTGGGCAAGGACGACGACTTCTCGACCATCCAGGTCAAGGCCACCTCGGGCGATAACCGCCTGGGCGGCGACGACTGGGATCAGCGCATCGTCGAGCACCTGATCAAGCGGTTCAAGGAGACCACGGGCGTCGACGTCTCCAAGGACAAGATCGCCCTGCAGCGCCTCAAGGAGGCCGCGGAGCAGGCCAAGAAGGAGCTGTCCAGCTCGACCAGCGCCAGCATCCAGCTGCCGTACCTCTCGCTCACCGAAAACGGGCCGGCCAACCTGGACGAGACGCTCACGCGCGCCCAGTTCGAGAAGATGACCAGCGACCTGCTGGATCGCACCAAGAAGCCCTTCGAGGACGTCATCAAGGAGGCGGGCATCAAGGTCGCCGACATCGCGCACGTCGTGCTGGTCGGCGGGTCGACCCGTATGCCGGCCGTGACCGAACTGGTCAAGAAGCTCACCGGCGGCAAGGAGCCCAACAAGGGCGTCAACCCGGACGAGGTGGTGGCCGTGGGCGCCGCCCTCCAGGCGGGCGTGCTGAAGGGCGAGCGCAAGGACGTCCTGCTCATCGACGTGACCCCCCTGAGCCTCGGCATCGAGACCAAGGGCGGCATCATGACCAAGCTCATCGAGCGCAACACGGCCATCCCGACCAAGCGCAGCGAGACCTTCACGACCGCCGACGACAACCAGCCGTCGGTCGCGATCCAGGTCTTCCAGGGCGAGCGCGAGTTCACGCGCGACAACAAGCCGCTGGGCACGTTCGAGCTGACCGGCATCGCACCCGCACCGCGCGGAGTGCCGCAGATCGAGGTCACCTTCGACATCGACGCCAACGGCATCGTGCAGGTGAGCGCGAAGGACAAGGGCACCGGCAAGGAGCAGACCATCACGATCACCGGCGGCTCGTCCCTCCCCAAGGAGGACATCGAGCGCATGGTGCGCGAGGCGGAGGAGCACGCGGCCGAGGACAAGGCCCGGCGCGAGTCGGCCGAGACCCGCAACAGCGCCGAGCAGCTGGTCTACGCCATCGAGAACCTCATGAAGGACAACGACGACAAGATTCCCGACGACGTCAAGTCCGAGGTGCAGGCCGATGTCGACGCCCTCAAGACCGCCCTGCAGTCCGAGGACGACGACGCGGTGAAGAAGGCCTTCGACACCCTCACCGAGTCGCAGACCAAGCTGGGCGAGGCGATCTACAACTCGACGCAGACCGCGCAGAAGGAGGAGGCTCCGGAGGAGCCGGCCGAGGGCGGGAGCGACGAGGACGTGGTCGACGCCGAGATCGTGGACGAGGACGAGGAGCCGAAGAAGTAGTCATGGCGAGCAAGGACCCGAAGGACGAGAAGCCGGAGCCCGCGGGCGCCGACCCGAAGGGCACCGAGCAGCACGGCGAGCCGCCGACCGTCCACGACAAGCGCAAGATCGATCCGACGACGGGCGAGGCCCGTGAGACGGCCCAGTCGGGCGAGGCTCGCGAAACGGCCCAGTCGGGCGAAGCCCGTGAGACGGCTCAGCCCACGTCTCCGACGTCCCCGGACGCGAGCCCGGGGGACGGCGAGCTGTCCGAGGAGGATCTGGCGCTCCTGGCCGAGGCCGAGCGCGACCTGGTGGCGGAGTACCGCGACCGGGCCGCGCGGGCCGAGGCGGAGCTGAAGAACTTCCGCACGCGCGTCGAGCGCGACCGCGCCGCCAACCGCGAGGCGGTCATCGCCGAGGTCATCCGCGGCCTTCTTCCGGTGATCGATGATCTCGATCTGGCGGAGGAGCACGGCGACCTCGTCGAGGGCAGCCCGCTGACCCTCATCGCGCAGAAGCTCCGCGCCGCATTCGAGCGGTACGGGGTGGCCCGCGTGGGAGCGGTCGGGGACGCGTTCGACCCGAAGCTGCACGAGGCGATCGCGCAGGTGTACAGCCGGGAGGTGACGTCCGAGACCGTGGCGGACGTCATCCAGGTCGGCTACATCATGGGCGAGCGCCTGCTGCGGCCCGCCAAGGTGGCCGTGCACGTGCCCGAGCCCTCCTAGGAGACCCGTGGCGAGTCAGGACTGGTTCGACAAGGACTTCTACGCCGTGCTCGGCGTGAAGAAGGACGTGTCGGACGCGGAGCTCAAGAAGGCGTACCGCAAGCTCGCGCGCCAGTATCACCCGGATTCCAATCCGGGCGACGCGAAGGCCGAGGCGCGCTTCAAGGAGATCAGCGAGGCGTACTCGGTGCTCTCCGACGCCGAACTGCGCCGCGAGTACGACCAGGTGCGCGCCATGGGCTCCGGTGCGCGATTCACCGCAGGAGGCGGCGGGGCGGGCGGATTCGAGGACGTCTTCGGCGGGATGTTCGGCGGTGGCGGTCGGGGCGGTCGCACGAGCTACGCGTCGGGCGGCTTCGAGGACCTGCTCGGCGGGATGTTCGGCGGCGGCAACTTCGGTACCAGCAGCGGAGGCTATCGCGGGTACGGCGGCCCGACGCGCGGGGCCGACGTGACCGCGAAGACCACCCTCGATTTCCTGACCGCGATCCGCGGCGACACGGTGACGCTCAGCATGCAGAGCGGGCGCGAGACCAAGGTCAAGATCCCGGCCGGCGTCGCCGACGGGCAGAAGATCCGGCTCAAGGGCAAGGGTCAGCCGAGTCCCGACGGAGGCGAGGCGGGCGACCTGGTGCTGACCGTCGCGGTGCGCAAGCACCCGGTGTTCGAGCGGGACGGCCTCAACCTCCGGGTCGCCGTGCCGTTGACCTTCGCCGAGGCCGCGCTCGGCGCGACGATCGAGGTACCCACGCTCGATGGCGCGCCCGTCAAGCTGCGGGTGGCGCCGGGCACGCCCAGCGGCCGGCTGCTGCGGGTCAAGGGCCGCGGCGTCACGACGGCCAAGGGCACCGGCGACCTGCTGGCCGAGGTGGTCGTCGCGGTTCCCGACCACATGCCCGCGGCGGCGCGCGATGCGCTCGACGCGTTCGTCGCCGCCATGCCAGACGACAACCCGCGCGCCGAGCTCCTGGATCGCGCGCGCGCCGCACAGAAGGGGGCGTGATGACCGTGGCGGAGATGAACGAGTTCAGCCCGCTGTTCCCGATCGCGACCGCGGCCGAGCTGAGCGGGCTGCACCCGCAGACCCTGCGGCAGTACGACCGGCTCGGGCTGGTGTCGCCGCGCCGCACCGCGGGGCACTCCCGGCGCTACTCGATGCGGGATGTCGCCCAGCTGCGCGAGATCGCCCGGCTGAGCGCGGAGGGCCTCAACCTCGAGGGCATCCGCCGCATCCTCGAGCTCGAGAATCAGGTCACCGCACTCGCTTTGCGGGTGCGCGAGCTCGAGTCCGCGCTCGCGGACGAGCTGCTCAACCGCCCGGGTCGCCGGGTCTTCGCGGCCGGCTCGGAGGGCGACGTCATCTCGCTGCGCGCCGGGGAGCGCGTCAGGAAGCAGAACCAGCTGGTCGTGTGGCGGCCGTTCGCGCCGCGCTCGGCCGACAAGTAGGAGGAACAGGCATGGCGAACATGCAGGGTGCGCCCACGTCGGGTCAGCAGGAGGAGCAGAAGACCGCCCTCCAGCAGTACGGCATCAACCTGACCGAGATCGCCAAGAGCGGCAAGCTCGACCCGGTGATCGGGCGCGATGCCGAGATTCGCCGGATCAGCCAGGTGCTGACCCGGCGCACCAAGAACAACCCGGTTCTGATCGGCGAGCCCGGCGTGGGCAAGACGGCGGTCGTCGAGGGGCTCGCCCAGCGCATCGTCGCGGGCGACGTCGCCGACTCGCTCAAGGACAAGCAGCTCGTCGCGCTGGACCTCGCGGCGCTCGTCGCCGGCGCGAAGTACCGCGGCGAGTTCGAGGAGCGCCTCAAGGCCGTGCTCAAGGAGATCGACGAGTCCGACGGCCAGGTCATCACCTTCATCGACGAGCTGCACACGCTCATGGGGGCGGGCGGCGGCGAGGGCTCGGTAGCCGCGGCCAACATGCTCAAGCCCATGCTCGCGCGCGGCGAGCTGCGGCTCATCGGTGCCACGACCCTCAACGAGTACCGCGAGTACATCGAGAAGGACGCCGCGCTCGAGCGGCGCTTCCAGCAGGTGTACGTCGGCGAGCCGAGCGTCGAGGACACCATCGCGATCCTGCGCGGGCTCAAGGAGCGCTACGAGGCCCACCACAAGGTGTCGATCGCCGACAGCGCTCTGGTGGCCGCCGCATCCCTGTCGAATCGGTACATCACCGCGCGGCAGCTGCCGGACAAGGCGATCGACCTGATCGACGAGGCGGCGTCGCGGTTGAAGATGGAGATCGACTCGAGCCCGGTCGAGATCGACGAGCTCAAGCGCGCCGTCGACCGCCTCAAGATCGAGGAGCTCGCGCTCAAGAAGGAGAAGGACGCCGCCTCCAAGGAGCGCCTCGAGAAGCTGCGCACCGATCTGCACGCGAAGGAGGAGCAGCTCAACCAGCTGCAGGTGCGCTGGATGACCGAGAAGAACGCGCTGCACTCGGTGGGCGACCTGAAGTCCAAGCTCAACGACGCGCGCATCGACCTGGATCGCGCCATGCGCGAGCAGGAGTACCAGCGCGCCTCGAAGCTCAACTACGAGGTCATCCCGCAGATCGAGAAGCAGCTCGCGGCCGCCGAGGCGGTCGAGCAGTCCGGGCCGCGCATGGTCAACGAGCAGGTGACCGACGAGGACATCGCCTCGGTCGTCGCGGCCTGGACCGGCATCCCGGTGGACAAGCTGCGTCAGGGCGAGCAGGAGAAGCTGCTGCACCTGGAGACCGAGCTGGGCAAGCGCCTGATCGGTCAGAAGGATGCGGTACGCGCCGTCTCCGAGGCGGTGCGGCGCACGCGGGCCGGCATCTCCGATCCCGACCGCCCCACCGGCTCGTTCCTGTTCCTCGGTCCGACCGGCGTCGGCAAGACCGAGCTCGCGAAGGCGCTCGCCGCCTACCTGTTCGACGACGAGAAGGCGCTCGTGCGCATCGACATGTCGGAGTACGGGGAGAAGTTCTCGGTGTCGCGCCTGGTGGGTGCCCCTCCCGGATACATCGGCTACGAGCAGGGCGGTCAGCTGACCGAGGCGGTGCGTCGCCGGCCGTACTCGGTGATCCTGCTCGACGAGGTCGAGAAGGCCCACCCCGAGGTCTTCGACGTGCTGCTGCAGGTGCTCGACGACGGGCGGCTGACCGACGGGCAGGGGCGCACGGTCGACTTCCGCAACACGATCCTGATCCTGACCAGCAACCTGGGCAGCCAGTTCCTGACCGATCAGAACCTGGACTGGGACGCCAAGAAGGCCGCGGTCAATGACCTGGTGCGCCAGGCGTTCAAGCCGGAGTTCGTGAACCGGCTCGACGACATCGTGGTGTTCTCGCCTCTGACGACCGACGACCTCGGCCAGATCGTGTCGCTCTACATCGACCGGCTCGAGAAGCGCCTCGCCGAGCGGCGCCTGTCGCTCGCGGTCACGCCCGAGGCGCGGTCCTGGCTCGCCGAGCGCGGGTTCGACCCGATCTACGGGGCGCGTCCGCTGCGCCGGCTCATGCAGCACGAGATCGACGACCGCCTCGCCAAGGCGCTGCTCTCGGGCGAGGTGCGCGACGGCGACACCGTCAAGGTGGCCGTCGAGCCGGGTGCCGACGAGCTCACCGTCACCCGATTCGAGGACGCCGCGACGCCGGTGGAGTAGGTGCGCATGCGCCAGGGCATGCATCAGCGCATGCTAGTCTGCATGCATGGTCGCCATCCAGGTTCGTGACATCTCCGACGAGTCGCGCGATGCCCTCGCAGCCGAGGCGGAACGCCGGGGGCAGTCGTTGCAGATGTTCCTGCACGACGTCCTCGAGCGCGAGGCCGCGTCGGCGCGCAACATCGCGTGGGTCCTCAGTAAGCGGAGCGCGCAGCGGCCGCCCAATGAGCCGTCGACGACTCGCGACGAGATCCGCCGGCTCAACGAGGAGCACACCGCTCGGATTCTCACCGCATTCGACGAGCGTCATCGATGATCGTCCTCGACACGAGTGCGTGGGTCGACCTGGCGATCGACGGCGCGACGCCTCAGCTCGTCGATGCCATCCGGTCGAGCGGTCATTGGGTCGTGCCCGAGCACTTCCGCACCGAGGCGATGAACGCGATCCGAGGCCTCTGGCTGGGCCATAAGGTCACGAGGGCGACTTTCGATGAGGCGGCAGCGCAGCTGATGACGGTCGACCTCGACCCCTGGCCTACCGCGCCGCTCATCCCGCGGATGCAGCAATTGGCAGACAACGCCAACGCGTACGATGCCGCGTACGTCGCTCTCGCCGAGGAGCTGGGGTGCGCTCTCGTCAGCAGCGATGCGAAGTTCGTGCGCATCCCTGGCATCCGCTGCCAGGTGATCGGGTTCGAGTAGCTGGGCGAGCGCCGAGTCAGGCGAGCGCCGGCAGCACCTCGCGCTCGAAGAGCTCGATGCCGGAGCGGTCGTACGCCGCCTCGGGGAAGTAGTGGATGGCATAGCCGAGCCCCAGCTCGGCGCGCGCCGCGAGCGCGTCCACGATCTGCTGCGGGGTGCCGACCAGCGCGGTGCCGTCGCCGGTCCGCAGGTCGGCGACCTCCTCGGCGGCCGCCGCGTCGCCGACGTGCTGCGCCAGCCGCGCCTCGAGTTCGTCGACCTTGCGCTGCGCCTCGGCCTCGGTCGGTGCGATGACGGTGTCGAAGTCGGTCGAGCGCACGATCGCGTCGAAGTCGGTGCCGAGCGCGTCGCAGTGCCCGCGCAGGATCTCGCTCTTGCGCGTGAAGGTCTCCGGGCTGCCGCCGAAGTTGGTGTACCGCGCGTACTTCGCCGCGATCTTGAGAGTCACCTTCTCGCCGCCGCCGGCGACCCACATGGGGATGCCGCCATCCTGTACAGGGAGCGGCTGCACGATCGCGCCGTCCACCCGGTGGAACTCGCCGTCAAGGCTCGCCGTCCCGGTCGTCCAGGCCCGGTGCATGATCTCGACGCCTTCGCGCAGGGCGCGCAGCCGCGCAGGCGCGTCCGGGAACCCGTACCCGTAGGCGCGCCACTCGTGCTCGTACCAGCCCGCGCCGATGCCCATCTCCACCCGGCCGCCCGACACGTGGTCGACGGTCGCCGCGACCTTGGCCAGGTAGGCGGGGTTACGGTACCCGACGCAGGTGCACATCTGGCCGAGCCGGATGCGCGCCGTGCTCGCCGCGAAGGCCGCCATGAGCGTCCACGCCTCGTGCGTGGCCTGGTCGGTCGGCTCGGGCACGGTGTGGAAGTGGTCGTAGACCCAGAGCGACTCCCACGGCCCGGCGTCGGCCGCCCGGGCGAGGTCGCGCATGGTCTCCCAATGCGCGGCCGGGTCGATGCCGACCAGGTCATGTCGCCAGCCCTGGGGAATGAAGATCCCGAACCTCATTCCGATGCCTCCGCTCCGCTCTCGATCAAACCGTCGCGCACCTTCTTGCGCAGGACCTTGCCGATGAGCGACTTGGGCAGCTCGTCGGCCGTGAACACCTGGCGGGGCACCTTGTACGGGGTGAGTCGCTCGCGCGCGAAGGCCCGCAGCGCCTCGGCGTCCACGGTTTGACCGGGCTCGGCGACGACGACCGCCACGACCTCCTCGCCGTTGCGCGCGCTGGGCAGCCCGACCACGGCGGCATCCGCGACGCCGGGGAACGCCCGCAGGTGCTCCTCGACCTCGCTGGGCGCGACGTTGAACCCGCCCGTGATGACGAGTTCCTTGATGCGGTCGACGATCGTCACGAACCCCTCGGCGTCGATCGTCACGATGTCGCCCGTGCGGAACCAACCGCCGTCCTTCGGGTCGCCGACGAAGACATCGGCCGTCTCGTCGGGCTTCTTCCAGTACCCGCTCATGACCTGGGGTCCGCGCACGACGAGCTCGCCGCGCTCGCCCGGCGCGACATCCTTCGTCGGGTCGTCCGGGTCCACAACCCGCACCTCGGTGCCGGGAAGCGGCAGCCCGACCGTGCCCTGGCGGCGATTGTCGGCGACCGGGTTGGCCATGAGCACCGGGCTGGTCTCGCTGAGCCCGTAGCCCTCGACCAGGTAGCCGCCGGTCAGCTCCTCCCACGGGGTGATGACCGCCTGGGAGAGCGGCATGGCTCCCGAGATCGCGATCTGGATGCCGCGCAACGACACTCCCTTGGCCTTCGCCGCCGCGGTGAGCCGTTCGTAGATCGGCGGCACCGCGGGGAGGAACGTCGGCGGCCGCTTCTTGATCACCGGCAGCACGAGGTCGGGATCGAACCGCGGGAACAGCACGAGCCGCGCGCCCATGCTCATGGCGAAGGTCAGGCACAGCGTCAGCCCGTACGCGTGGAAGAGCGGCAGCACCGCGTGCACGCTCGCCGTCCCGCGCGGGATGGTCGGCACCCAGGCACGCGCCTGCGCGGCGTTGACCCCGAGGTTGAGGTGGGTCAGGGTCGCGCCCTTGGGGTGCCCGGTCGTTCCGCTCGTGTACTGGATGAGCGCGATGTCCGCCGCCGTCGGCCCCGGGACGGATGCCGCGACCGGCTCGTTCTCGAGCAGTGCCTCCCAGGGCGTCGTGCCCGCGACCTTGACCGTGAGGTCGGCCCGCTGCCTGCGAGCGCGCGTGATGGGCAACCGCAGGAGGGCGCGCAACCGCAGGGGCATGGCGCGCGTGAGGTCGATGCTCACGATGCGGTCCACCGCGATGTCCTTCGGGAACGACTGCAGCTCTCCGACGAGCTTGTCCCAGGCGATCACGACCTTGGCACCGTGGTCTTCGAACTGGTGGCGCAGCTCGCGCGGGGTGTAGAGCGGGTTGTGCTCGATGACGATCGCCCCGAGCCGCAGGATCGCGTAGAACGCGACCACGTGCTGCGGGCAGTTGGGCAGGATGAGCGCCACCGGGTCGCCCTTGCGCACCCCGAGCCGACGCAGCCCCTCAGCCGCGCGCGCGATCTGGTCGCCGAGTTCGGCGTAGGTGGTCTCGCGACCGAAGAACTCGAGCGCGACGTTGTCGGGGAACTCCGAGATCGAGGACTGGATCAGATCGGCGAGCGATCCCTCGGGGAGTTCGATGTCATCCGGCACCCCCTCGGCGTACGACGCGGTCCAGGGGGTGTCTGCGGTGCCGACCATGGAACCAGCCTATGCGGGCGAAATCTCTGACGCATTTGGCAGCGCCCGCCCGGATCCTGCTGCCAATTGGGTCAGAAATTCGGGGTGCAGGCAGCTCAGCGAGTGAGCTCCTCGCGGATCGCCTCGACGAAGGCGTCGATGTCGGCCTCGGTGGTGTCGAAGCTCGTCATCCAGCGCACCTGGCCGGCCGCGCGGTCCCAGTCGTAGAAGCGGTAGCGCTCGCGGATGCGGTCGGCCGCGTCGTTCGGGAGCACCGCGAAGACCGCGTTGGCCCGGGTCTCGTAGGCGAACGAGAGCCCCGGCAGGGCGAGCTCGTCGAGGGCGCCCCGCAGCCGGGACGCCATGGCGTTCGCGTGCGCCGCGCTCGCGAGGCCGAGCCCGCCCTCGAACAGGGCGAGCAGCTGTGCGCTCTGGAAGCGCATCTTGCTGCCGAGCTGCATGAAGGTCTTGCGCAGCCGGATGAGTCCGGGGGCGCGGTCCGGGTCGAGCACGACGACCGCCTCCGCCCCGATGAGCCCGTTCTTGGTGCCGCCGAAGCTCAGCACGTCGACGCCGGCGTCGGTCGTGAACTCGCGGAACGGAACGCCGAGGGCCGCCGCCGCGTTCCAGATTCGCGCACCGTCGAGGTGCACGGCCATGTCGTGGGCGTGCGCCGAGTCGGCCAGCGCGCGGATCTCCGCCGGGGTGTACAGCGTGCCCACCTCGGTGCTCTGCGTGATACTGACCGCGGACGGCCGGGCGCGATGCTCGTCGTCGAACCCGTAGGCCTGCGTCGCGACCAAGTCGGGCGTGAGCTTGCCGTCGGGCGTCGGGACGACGAGCAGCTTGAGCCCGCCCACCTTCTCGGGCGCGCCGCCCTCGTCGACGTGGATGTGCGAGTTGCCGGTCGCGATCACCGAACCCCAGCGGGGCA
Organism: Microbacteriaceae bacterium; assembly: GCA_019638805.1. Taxonomy (GTDB): domain Bacteria; phylum Actinomycetota; class Actinomycetes; order Actinomycetales; family Microbacteriaceae; genus JBDSKH01. The sequence continues at coordinate 422,918 of JAHBTA010000003.1, forward strand.
CGACGCTCGTGAGCGCCGTGACGTTGGCGCCCGTGCCGTTGAACACCGGGAAGGTCTCGGCGCGCTCGCCGAATTGCTCACGCATGACCTCGGAAAGGCGCTCCGTGTACTGGTCCTCGCCGTAGCTGATCTGATGCCCGTCGTTGGCATCGGCGAGCGCGCGCAGCACCTCGGGATGCACGCCCGCATAGTTGTCGCTCGCGAAGCCGCGAAGGCCGCGATCGTGCAGTGTCGTCACAGAGACCAGTCTCTCAGAGCGATCGGATTCAGAGCGGCGGGAGGCCGCGGTCGCGTCGTAGCGTCGGCTCAGAGCAGCACGCGCTCGCCGGGTGCGCGGGAGGCGACGTCCGCGAGCGCCGCGGCCACCGCATCCACGTCGTCCTCGCCGATCGAACGCACCACGAAGGTCACGGCGCCCGCGCTCTTCCCCGCCCACCGCGCGTTGAGCTGCGCGACCCACGCCTCGGCCCCCAGCTTGGCGGCCGCGTAGGCCGAGGTGGGGGGCCCGTCGTGCGTCACGACCGTGGAGCTCACGATGGCGAGCCGTCCGGCGGGGGCGGCCAGCAGCATCCCCTCGAACGCCTCGCTCACATTGCGCAGCGACGTGACCAGGCGCGCGTTGAGCCAGTCGGTCACCTCGTCGCCCCATCCCGGCTTCCAGCCGCCGACCAGGTGCAGGATGCCGTCGAGACTCCCGTGGCGCGTCGCGACATCCGCGGCGATCGCCTCGCAAGCCGCGGGGTCGGTGAGATCCGCGACTAGCCGCTCGGCGGCATCCACCCCCTCGAGGCGGGACGCGTCGGTGCCCACGGCGAGCACGGTGTCGCCGCGTGCCGTGAGCAGCGCGCACACGGCGCGACCCGTGGCGCCGGTCGCGCCCGTGACGAGGACAGTGCTCACCGACGAGTGCTCACTGCTTCCGGCCCGCCATGAGCCTCCAGATCGCGACGCCCGCCCCGATCAGCACCCCCGCGTCGTCGAGCAGGCCGAGCGGCCCGAGGATCGCCTCGGGCGCGAGGTCGAACGGCGAGATGCCGTACACGATCGCGGCGATCCCGATGAGGACCGCCGCGATCGTGCGGCGCCGGTTGTTGGGGGCGGGGGCGGGGCTCGTCATACGACCAGTCTGGGTGCGTTCAGGCGCGAGCGGTAGCGGTGCCGCGGATGCCCTTGGTGCTCTCGATGACATCGCCCATCTTCTTGGCGAGCGCCTCGTAGAACATCGAGAGCGGGAACTCGTCGTCGAGCACGGCGTCGGTGTAGCCCTTGGGCGCGCCGGCGAGCACCTCCTGCGGGAGGCCCTTCGCCCAGACCGAGGCCGGGTTCGGCTCGAGCGTGCCCCGGACCAGCTCGTAGGCCGCGAGCCAGTGCGCGGTCTTGGGCCGGTCGATGCTCTTCCAGTACAGCTCGTTGATCGCGTCGGACAGTGCCACGACCACGTCGGGCACGTTCTCCCAGTCGATCGCGAGGCTGGTGTCGGTCCAGTGCAGCACGTGGTGCTGGTGCATCCAGGCGAACAGCAGCTGGCCGCCGAGTCCGTCGTAGTTGCGCACCCGGCTGCCGGTGAGCACGAACCGGAAGATGCGGTCGAAGATGACCGCGTGCTGCACGTGCTTCGCCATCGTGCGGGTGTGCTGGTCGGTGCCCTTCGCACGCTCGAGGGCGACGCACTCGCGGAACGCCGTCAGGTCGCAGCGCAGCTCCTCCAGCGAGTAGAGGAAGTACGGCATGCGCTGCTTGATCATGAACGGGTCGAACGGCAGGTCGCCGCGCATGTGGGAGCGGTCGTGGATGAGGTCCCACATCACGAACGTCTCCTCTGCGATCGACTGGTCGCCCAGCATCTCGAGGTCGGAGGCGGGCAGGTCGAGCTTCGTGATGTCGGCCGCGGCCTTCACGACGACCCGGTAGCGCGCGGCCTCGCGGTCCTGGAAGATGGCGCCCCAGGTGAACGGCGGGATCTCGCGCATGGCCACCGTCTCGGGGAACAGCACGGCCGAGTTGGTGTCGTACCCCGGCGTGAAGTCGACCAGCCGCAGCGAGAGGAAGAGCTTGTTGGTGTAGGTCTCCTCCAACTTGGCGATGAACTCGGGCCAGATGACCTCGACGATGAGCGCCTCCACGTGGCGGTCGGGCGACCCGTTCTGCGTGTACATCGGGAACACCACGAGGTGGCGCAGCTGGTCGACGCGATGCGCCGCGGGGTCGAACGCGACCAGGGCGTCGTAGAAGTCGGGCACGCCGAAGCCGCCGGCGACCCACTTCTCGAAGTCGGCGATCGCGGCCTCCAGGTAGGCGGCGTCGTGCGGGAACGCGGGCGCGAGCGTGGCGATGCCGCGCGTGATCCGGGCGACGAGCTTCTTCGCGGCGGCGTGATCCGCCTTCTTCGGGATGCTGCCGTCCTGCACCTGAAGCGGCTGCAGTTCGACGACGGCCGCCTTGAGGTCGAGCCAGGCCGCGGAGGTCTCGGCGGTGCGCGCCGTGAACGAGGCGCCGTCCTCGACGACCTCGGGTTCTCCGATGATGGACGGGGTTGCGGTTGCGAGCGTCATGGTGCGCCTCCTCTCCCCATCGAGCCTAGGAACGGGGCCGCGGGGTTGCTTTGCGATCCGCGACGATTCGTTGCGTGGATGCACGAATCGTGCACGGTTTCTACACTTCTCGGTAGGGCGACCGCGGATGACGTGCGTACGGCCCTCGCCGAGCTCGCGGATCCGGACGACGCCGTGCACCTCCAGAGGTTCTTCAAGACCGGTCCGGGTGAGTACGGCGAGGGCGATGTCTTCATCGGCGTGCGGGTTCCCGCGACCCGCTCGGTGGTCAAGCGCTTCCGCGGCGCTCCGCCCGCGGGACTCACCCTGGACGAGATCGATGCGCTCCTCGACGACCCGGTGCACGAGCATCGCCTGGCGGGCCTCCTGCTGCTCGTGCAGGCCTATCCCGCCGACCCGGAGGCGGTGTACGCCGCGTACCTGGCCGCGGTGCGGCGCGGGCGGGTGAACAACTGGGACCTGGTCGACGCCTCCGCCGAGCATGTCGTGGGTTCGCATGTGCGGCTCGGGCGCGCGGGGCTGGACGTGCTCGACGCGCTGGCGGCGGCATCCACGATCTGGGAGCGGCGGGTGGGCGTGCTCGCGACCTTCGACTTCATCAAGCACGGCGATGTCGCGCCCACCCTGCGGCTGGCCGAGGCGCTGCTTCACGACCGGAATGACCTCATCCAGAAGGCCGTGGGGTGGATGCTGCGCGAGGCGGGCAAGCGCGTGTCGCGTGACGCTCTGCTCGGCTTCCTCGACGCGCACGCCGGGGCCATGGGGCGCACGGCGCTCTCCTACGCGACCGAGCACCTCGCGCCGGAGCAGCGCGCGCACTACCGGACGGTCTGAGCGCGCGGTCTGCGCGTGGCGGCCCGGGCGCGGCGGCCTAGAAGACCATGGGCCGGTCGTCGTCGTCCTCGGGGGCGTCCAGGTCCAGGTCGACGCTCACCGGAACGTGATCGCTCGGCCCGTCGCCCTTGCGCTCGTCGCGGTGGATGCGCGCGCCGGCGACCCGGTCGGCGAACTCGCGCGAACCCAGGATGAAGTCGATGCGCATGCCCTCGTTGCGCGGGAATCGCAGCTGCTTGTAGTCCCAGTAGGTGAAGCCGGTGGGAACCAGCGGGCGCACGACATCGGTCAGGCCGATGCCCTCCAGCGCGCGGAACGCGGCCCGTTCGGGCTCGCTCACGTGCGTCGAGACCCCGGGGACGACGGTCGGGTCGCCGTTGTCCTCGTCGAGCGGCGCGACGTTGAAGTCGCCCATGAGGGCGATCGGCTCGCCGGGGTGACGCGTCATCCAGTCCGCGGTCGCCGCCCCCAGCCGCGCGTACCAGTCGAGCTTGTAGTCGTAGTGCGGGTCGCCCAGCGCCCGCCCGTTGGGCACGTACAGGCTCCAGATGCGGATGCCGCCCACGGTCGCGCCGATGGCCCGCGCCTCGATGGGCTGGTCCGGTCCCTCATGCCCCTTGAGGAATCCGGGCTGCCCGTCGAACCCGATCTCGACATCAGTGATGGGCTCGCGGCTCGCGATGGCGACGCCGTTCCACTGGTTGAGGCCGTGCAGCACCACCTCGTAGCCGGCCGCCTCGAACGCATCGAAGGGGAACTGAGCCTCGGTGCACTTGATCTCCTGCAGCGCCACGACATCCATGTCATCGCGCACCATCCAGTCCAGGATGCGAGCCTGCCGGCTGCGGACCGAGTTCACGTTGTAGGTCGCGATGCGCATGGCTCAAAAGTAGCCGCAGCCTCCGATCGGTACTCTGTCCTAGTGGAGGACGGGGCCCTGGTGACGGATGCGCGCGCCCGGCTCATCGAGCACATCTCGGACGAGGCCGTTTTCCACGGGGACTTCACGCTCACGAGCGGCAAGAAGGCCACGTACTACATCGACCTGCGCAAGGTCAGCCTCGACCACCGCGTCGCCCCGCTCATCGGGCAGGTCATGGTCGACCTCATCGCGCGGGTGCCCGATCCGGACGGGCGCGGCGTGGATGCGGTGGGCGGCTTGACGATGGGCGCCGACCCGATCGCGGCGGCCGTGCTGCACCAGGGCGCGGCGCGCGGGCTCGCCTACGACGCGTTCGTCGTGCGCAAGGAGCCCAAGGACCACGGTCGCGGCAAGCAGGTCGAGGGGCCCGACCTCGCGGGCAAGCGGGTCGTCGTGCTCGAGGACACATCCACCACGGGCGGGTCGCCCCTCAAGGCCATCGAGGCGTTGCGTGAGGTCGGAGCCGAGATCGCGGCCGTCGCCGTGGTCGTCGACCGGGCCACCGGCGCGCGCGAGGCGATCGAGGCCGCGGGGTACCCGTACCTGGCCGCGATCGACCTGGCCGATCTGGGTCTCGAGGCGCAATGACGGATCGTCCGGAGCGGCCGCGGGGGTCGGGCGACGGTGCGGGGGACGGCGCTGGGGGCGACGAGGAGTTCGACCCCGGAGCATGGTTCTCCGCGCAGTTCGCGCAGGCGGAAGGGGAGGGAGCGTCGCCGGTGGTGCCCGCTCAGCCCGCGGCGCCGCAGTCGCCCGTACCCGCGCAGCCGCAGCCGCCCGCGTCGCCAGTACAGCCGCCGGCTTCCCCCGCCGCTCCGGCGGCCCCGGCTCCCCCTGCGAGCCCCGCACCTCCGCCCGCGGAGCCCGCACCTCCGCCCGCGGGGACCGCGATCGATCCCCCGACCTGGTTCGAGACGCTCCCCCCGCACCCGGCGCAGCCCGCGGAGCCGGGCTTTTCGCCTGCCGCTCCGGCCGCTCCCGCCGCGCAGCCTGTCCAGCCGGTGCAGCCTGTCCAGCCGGTGCAGCCTCTCCAGCCGGTGCAGCCTGTCCAGCCGGTGCAGCCGGTCCAGCCCGCGCAGCCGACGTTCCCGCCTGCCGCTCCGCAGCATCCGGCCGCGCAGCCGACGCAGCCCGCGCAGCCGACTTTCCCGCCTGCGGCTCCGCAGGACCCTAATGTGCCGCCCGTGCCCTCCGTGCAGCCGGTCCAACCGGCGTTCCCGACCGTCCTGCCGGCGCAGCCCGTCCAGCCTGTCCAGCCCGCGTTCCCGGCTGCCCAGCCCACCCAACCTGCCCAGCCTCTGGTCGCGCCCACCCAGCCTGGCCCCCCCGCGTTCCCGGCTGCCCAGCCTGTTCAACCTGTTCAACCTGTTCAACCTGTTCAGCCCCTTCAGCCCGCGGTTCCGCCTGCCGCCCCCAAGCCTCCGGCACCCGTCGACCCGTCCATCGCGGGGTCGCCTGCCGAGGGGGCCCCTCCGGCGGACGCGATGCCGTTCGAGACGGCTGCACTGCCCGACGTCGCACCGGACTCCCGGGACGCTCCCCCGTTCTGGGAGCCTGAGCCGACCCAGATGCTCGACGCGGCCGAGCTCCAGCACGACGCCCCGCCGCCCACCGGTCCGAAGCAGCCGTTCTCGCGCTCGGTCTTCCCCGAGGGGACCGAGCTGCTGCAGCAGCCGGACGACTCGGTGGCGGCGACCGGAGCTCCTCGGGGGGAGACCGGGGAGCTCTCGGCCCTGGACGTGCTCTTCGGCGAGGGACAGTTCCGCGAGTACGACTCCCGACCCGATCCGAGCGAGAACCCGTTTGCCCGCCGCGAGACCCCGCCGCCCGGTGCCGACGGCGGGTCCGACGCCCCCGTGGACAAGGACGCCCCGCGGCCCGGGGTCTCGCGCGTGCAGAAGGTGCTGCTGACCGTTCTGGGCTCGCTGCTGGCGGTACTGCTGCTCGTGGTGCTGTTCTTCCTCGGCACGCGCCTGCCGGGCATCCTCGGCCCGGCGCCCGCCGTCACGGCCCCGAGCGCGTCACCGACCCCGTCAGCGTCGGCGGTCATCGCGGTGGGCCCGGTCGCTCCGGGCGACTACCGCTACGACGAGCTGCTCGGAGGCGAATGCCTGGACCCGTTCGAGTCACCGTGGCAGGACAGGTTCACGGTCGTCCACTGCGACGTCCCCCATGCGGCGCAGCTGGTCCGGGTCGGCGAGTACCCCATCCCGGAAACCGGCCCAGAACCCTACCCGGGTGAGGACGACCTGCAGGCCCGCGCCCTGACCTACTGCCAGCGGAGCGGGATCTACTCGTCCGCGGTGAGCAAGCTCAAGGACGCGGTGATCGGGGTGAGCTACCCGGTGAGCGCGGAGGCGTGGGACGCCGGCGACCGGAGGTACTCGTGCTTCGTGTGGCGCAGCTCCGGGGAGCAGATCACGGCCGACATCGCGCTTCCGCAGCCGACGCCCACGCCGACGCCCGCACCCTGACGCCCGCGTCTGAGCTCCGCACTCGCACCCGTAGCTCCGCGTCCCGACGCCCGCGGTTTGGCCGACCGAGCATGATCGGCTCAGTACAACTCCGCGAGGAGTTCCCCGAAGAGTTCCTCGGCATCCACCTCGACGCGTTTGCGGGTGAACCATTCGGCGATGTTGACGCAGTCGCGGTGCAGCATCCCGATGCCGTTCGGGTTGGCGACGGCGTCCACGATCTGCGGCAGGTCGATGACGACCACGCGGCCCTCGTGCACGAGCAGGTTGTACGCCGAGAGGTCGCCGTGCACGTACCCGGCGCGAGCGAAGAGGTGCATGGCGTCGATCACCTGATCCAGCAGGGACCGTAGCTCCGCGAGCTCCGCGCGCGATTGCGCGAGCCGGGGTGCGGCGGTCGTACCGGCGCCGATGAACTCCATGAGCAGCTCGGTGCCGTCCACCTGCACCGGATACGGGACGGGGGCGCCCGCCGAGTGCATGGCGCTCAGCGCCTCGAACTCGGCAAAGGCCCACATGCCGGCCGCGAACGACCGCCCGTACGCCGTGCCCTTCGCGACCGCGCGCTCGTCGCGGCTGCGGCGGGTGCGGCGCCCTTCCTGGTACTCGGCGCTGCGGTGGAAGTCGCGGTGCTCGAGGGTTCGGTACCGCTTGGCGGCGAGGATGCTGCGCTTGACGGGCGGATCGGCGGGCGTCAGACCGGGGTCGAATCGCTCGATGAGGTGGAGGTCGGCCTCCTTCCCGGTCTTAACGACGCCGAGCTCGGTGTCGATGGCGCCGGAGGAGGTGACAACCCAGTCGGGCCACGGCTCGGGGCCGCGCTGGCTGGGGGTGATGGCCGGCCACGTGGACCAGCGCTGACCATCGCCGGGTTCGACGGTGGAGAAGACGAGTGCAGTGTGCAATGGGTGGCTTTCGAGAGGGAGGCCACCCCAGCGTTAGCGCGGAGCGACCTCGGAGGAGAGGTGGTCGGTTGCGGACACGACGAAGACCGTGGTCATGGTTCTCTCCCCTCTCTCGAGTGCTCCGGGGAGTCTAGGCCCGGTACGCCGCCGCCGTCGAGAGGCGCCTGCGCATGGCGGCCACGGCATCCACGCTCTCGTCGACCAGCAGGGCGCGCCTGCCGAGCGCGAGCGCGGCGGCTCCGGTCGTGCCGGATCCGGCGAAGAAGTCGAGCACGAGGTCGCCAGGGGAGCTCGAGGCCTGCACGATGCGCCGCAGAATGCCGAGCGGTTTCTGGGTCGGGTAGCCCGTGCGCTCAGCGCCGTTGGTCGAGACGATGGTGTGCCACCAGACGTCGGTGGGGAGTTTGCCGCGCGCGGCCTTCTCGGGGGTGACGAGGCCCGGCGCCATGTACGGCTCGCGGTCGACCGCGGCATTGTCGAACAGGTAGCGCGCCGGGTCCTTGACGTAGACCAGGATCGTGTCGTGCTTCGCCGGCCAGCGCCGGGTCGTGCGGGCGCCGTAGTCGTAGGCCCAGATGAGCTCGTTGAGGAAGCACTCCCGGCCGAAGAGTGCGTCGAGCGCGACCTTGGCGTAGTGGGACTCGCGATAGTCCAGGTGCAGGTAGAGGGTGCCGCGGTCATCGAGCAGACGCCATGCCTCGGCGAGGCGCGGCTCGAGGAACGCCCAGTAGTCCTCGAAGCGGTCGTCGTAGCGCGTGAGGGCGCCCTTGACGGTCTCGTAGCTGTGACCTTTGAAGCCGGCGCGGATGCCGGTGCGAGCCGCGGTGCGCGCGCCCGTCACGTCGCGTCCGCCCGTTGTGTCGCGCGCGCCCGTTGTCGTGCCCGCGGCCGGATCCTCCGCCCGCCGGGTGCGGATGGTCTGCAATCGCTGCGTGCGACCGGTGTTGAACGGCGGGTCGAGATAGATGAGGCGCACGGATGCGTCGGGCAGCGTCCGCGTGACCGCCAGGTTGTCGCCGTGCACGATCGCGATCTCGGGCGCGGAGTCACGCCATGCTGCTGCGTTCCAGGTTGCGGGCTCTCGCGACCGGGGCATGGGGCGAGATTAACAGGGGGTGCAGCGATAGCGCGGTCACGTGCGCATCACCGCGGCCGGTTCGGTCAGGTAGGTTCGCCCGAAGGGCGAAGTCCAGCGGATGACCCCGCCCGGCAGGTGCGTCATGCGCCAGCCGAGTCGGTGCTTGCGGGTGTGATCGCCGCGGCACAGGTGGGCGAGGTTGTCGGCAGCGGTGAGCCCACCGTCGCTCCACGCCCGCCCGTGGTCGACGTCGCAGGTGGCGGCACGCCGCCCGCAGCCCACCGACCGGCAGGTCTCGTCGCGCACCCGGAGGAAGTCGCGCAAGTCGGCGGGCACGGCATAGCGATCACGGCCGACGGAGAGCACGACCCCGGTTTCGGGGTGGGTGAGCAGTCGGGTGAAACTCGGCGCCCGCGCCGCCAGGGCGCGCGCGAGCTCGATCGGGATCGGCCCGTACCCGTCGAGGGAGGCGGGCTCGTCATCGAGGCCGAGGAGGCCGAGCGCCGGGACGGTCACGAAGACGTGAGCGCGAATGCCGTCGAGGACACCGCTCGGCGCGCCCCTTCTCGCATCTGCGGGCAGCACGCCCCGCACGAGCAACTCGCAGAACGCGTCGGCGCGCAGCTGGCGGAACGTGCGGCCGTCCTCGGGCGACCGCATCGATGCCGCGATGCGATCCAGCCGGTCGTCGATCGCGAGCCCGAGTTCGGCCGGAAGGTACGCGGAGAGCCACACCATGCCATCTCGCCCGGGCTCGATGCCCACGTTGCGCTCGTCCATCTGGCGGGTTCGTCGCGCGGCGATCGACTCGGGGTGCATGCGCTCACGCAGGCGCCGCGCGCGGTCGCGGAACCTCGCCGTATTGAGTCGCTCGGCGTGAGGCAGGGCCGCCGCCTCGTAGTCGCCGCGCGCCTGCTCGGGCAGTGAGTACGAGTTGTCGATCACCGTGGTCGCGTGACGGTAGGAGATGCGACCAGCGGAGAGCGCCTCGAGCGTGGCGGGCAGATCGGCGACCAGCATGCGGCTCTCCGCCACGAGATGCGCGGCGGCGCCGGGCGTGACGCGCAGCAGCGCCGCGAGCTCTGACACGAGCAGGTCGCGTGCGAACTCGCGGTCGTGCCGTCCGCCTCGCGCGTCCGAACGGGATGCCACCACCGCGCCCATGATGTCGTGCGCCCGATCGACCATCTGCGCGCGCAGACCCGCCATCGACGCCATGACCTGATCGAGCTGCAGGATCGAGTCCAGCAACTCGGCCTGGGCGGCGTCGAGTCGCAGATCGAGCGCCGCGGGCTCGGACGGGTTCTCATCGGACATGCTCCGACTCCATCACCAACCACCGACAAAACCCCAGATCAGAGAGCCTTTTCCTGTGGATGATCTGCACCGGCCCCCGCCTGTTGAGGAGGGGTGCACCCGCGCCCTCGTACGCTGGCGACGTGGAGCAGCATCCGCCCCCCGGTGGCGCGCGAGGCGCGCTAGGCGACCTGAACGGCGCGCGAGACGCGCCGAACAACGCCGGCGACGCGCGAGCCGCGCGAGACGCGCCGAACAACCCGAACAACCCGAACAACCCGAACAACCCCCCGATCGGCGTCGGCCCCTGGCCCGGCGACCCGGACGCCTGGCCGGACGACCCGCGCTACGACCCCGAGCTGCTCGCCCATGGCGACGCCCGCAACGTCGTCGACGCCTACCGCTACTGGAGCATGGAGGCCATCGTCGCCGACCTCGACCTCCGCCGGCACGGCTTCGATGTCGCGATCGAGAACTGGCAGCACGACCTCAACATCGGCAGCATCGTGCGCACGGCCAACGCGTTCCTCGCGGGCGCGGTGCACATCGTCGGCCGCCGCCGATGGAACCGCCGGGGCGCGATGGTCACCGACCGGTACCAGCACATCGTGCAGCACGACACCGTCGCCGACCTGGTCGCCTGGGCGCGCGAGCGCGGTCGCCCGATCGTCGCGGTCGACAACGTCGAGGGCAGCGTGGATGTCACCGAGGCCGAGCTCCCGGAGGACGCGATCCTGCTCTTCGGCCAGGAGGGGCCGGGCCTCACCCCCGAGGCGCTCGCCGCGGCGACGACCACCGTCGGCATCCGTCAGTACGGCAGCACCCGCAGCATCAACGCGGCCGCCGCCGCCGCGATCGTCATGCACGAATGGGTGCGCCGACACGCCCGACGCGAGGCCTAGAGCGCCTTCGCCATGCACACCGAGGTCGGGTCGTCGACATACGGCCCGAACCGCTCCACTCGCGCGTACCCGGCGCGCTCGTACATGGCGATCGCGGCGCGCTGCGGCTCCCCGGTTTCGAGGAGCAGGGTGCGGATGCCGCGCCCGCCCGCCAGAGTCTCCACCGCATCCAGCAGGGCCGCTCCGATCCCGAGCCCCCGCGCCGCGTCGTGCACGTACATGCGCTTGAGCTCGCCCGTTCCGTCGCCCAGGTCGACGAGCGCCGCCATGCCGAGCGCCTCACCCGAATCCGAGCGCGCCACGAGCAGGGTCACGTCGTCGCGCGTGAACTCGGCCGCATCGAGCGCGTGGTATCCCTCCGGCGGGTAGATCGACAGCCCGTACGCATCGGCCGCGGCGAAGAGTTCGGGCACCCCGGGGTCCGAGACCAGGGCGGGAGCGATCACCCGGCCGCCTCGGTTTTGGCGCCGAGCTCGAGCATGACCACCCCGCCGATCACAAGCCCCATGCCGATCAGCTGCACGAGCGTCAGCGACTCCTTGAACGCCACCCAGCTGACGATCGCCACCAGCACGACACCGACCGCAGCCCAGATCGCGTAGGCGATGCCCAGGGGCACCTTCGCGGAGAGCGTGAGCGACAGCATCCAGAACGAGAGCAGGTAGCCGACCACGACGATCGGGTACGCCCACCACACGGCGCGCTCGCCCGAGGTGAACTTGAGGAAGGAGGTGGCGACCACCTCGCTGACGATCGCGGCCGCGAGGAACAGATAACCCATACGGATAGCATGGGGTGTAATCCCACCCGCCATCGCAAAGGGGAGAAGCCATGCCCGCCATCGTCCTGATCGGCGCCCAGTGGGGCGATGAGGGCAAGGGCAAGGCCACCGACCTGCTCGGCAGCCGCGTCGACTACGTCGTCAAGTTCAACGGCGGCAACAATGCCGGCCACACGGTCGTCGTCGGCGACGAGAAGTATGCGCTGCATCTGCTGCCCTCCGGCATCCTGAGCCCCGGCGTCACGCCCGTCATCGCGAACGGCGTCGTGGTCGATGTGGAGGTGCTCTTCGACGAGCTCGACGCCCTCTCCGCTCGCGGGGTCGACGTGAGCCGACTGCTGGTCAGCGCCAACGCGCACGTCATCACCGAGTACCACCGCACGATCGACAAGGTGACCGAGCGCTTCCTCGGCAAGAAGCAGATCGGCACCACGGGCCGTGGCATCGGACCGACCTATGCCGACAAGATCAACCGGGTCGGCATCCGCATCCAGGACCTGTTCGACGAGAACATCCTGCGGCAGAAGGTCGAGGGCGCCCTCGAGCAGAAGAACCACCTGCTGGTCAAGGTCTACAACCGGCGTGCCATCGCGGTGAACGAGGTGGTCGACGACCTGCTGGGCTACGCCGACCGGCTGCGACCCATGGTCGCCGACACCGGGCTCGTGCTCAACCAGGCGCTCGACGACGGCCGGATCGTCCTGTTCGAGGGCGGCCAGGCGACCATGCTGGATGTGGACCACGGCACCTACCCGTTCGTCACCTCCTCGAACGCGACCTCGGGCGGCGCGGCGACCGGCTCGGGCGTGGCACCGAACCGCTTCGATCGGGTCATCGCCGTGGTCAAGGCGTACACCACGCGCGTCGGGGCCGGGCCGTTCCCGACCGAGCTCTTCGACGAGTCGGGCGAGTTCCTGCGCACCGCGGGCTTCGAGTTCGGCACCACGACCGGCCGCCCGCGCCGCACCGGCTGGTACGACGCACCCATCGCGCGCTACGCGGCGCGCATCAACGGGGTCACCGACTTCGTGCTCACGAAGCTCGATGTGCTGACCGGGCTCGAGAAGATCCCGGTGTGCGTCGCCTACGACGTCGATGGCACGCGCTTCGACGAGGTGCCGGTCAACCAGACCGACTTCCACCACGCCGTGCCGATCTACGAGGAGCTGCCCGGGTGGGACGAGGACATCACCGGCGCGCGCACTTTCGAGGACCTGCCCGCCACCGCGCGCGCCTACGTCGAGGCGCTCGAAGGGATGTCGGGGTCGCGCATGTCCGCGATCGGCGTCGGTCCCGCGCGGGACGCGATCGTCGTGCGACACGACCTGCTCGGCTGAGGGGCGGCGTTCCGCGACGACGGTTCGGGCCGTGTCAGACCGCCGCGAACCAGAGGTTCGCGAGGTAGATGCCCAGGGCGACCGCGGCGGCCATGACGCCGAGGCTCAGGGTCCAGTGGCCGAGAGCGGGAACCACGGGCGTGCGGTTCGCCGGGTCGTCCGCGGCATCCCCGGACACCGTGGAGATGCCGGACACCGTCGTGGCGTCGACGATCGGGATTCGTCGCGGCCGCGGCAGGCGCGTGACCGTTGGTCGAGGACCGACCCCGGCGAACGGGGTGTCGAAGGCGTCGGTCGACCCGAGGAACAGTTCGCGCGCGTCGGCCCTGAGCCCGAGGTACAGCGGGAAACCGCCCATGAGCACGAACAGGATGCCGCACACCAGGAACGAGATGCCGCCCGGTTGCGCCGACGCGATGAGGAACGCGGCGCCGAGCCCGAGGAACAGGATCGGCCACGCCCAGGCCAGCAGCGGGACCCCGAACCCGCGCGCGAAGATCACCCCGACCACGACCGCCGCGATCCCACCGGGGATCGAGAGCGGCACGAAAAGCGCCACGGCATCCGGGCACTGGGTCTCGATCACGTAGGGGCCGCCGCTGGCGCAGTAGCCGCCGAGCCCCATGACGACGCTGCTGCCTAGGAACAGCAGCGTGAAGCACAGCGTGAACAGGAACCAGCTCGCGAACGACCCGGCCACGCGCCACAGCGGCCCCGAGAACTTCACGCGCCGCTCCCGCCCGCGGCCGCCGCGAAGGCGAGCAGTCCGAGCAGCACCCCTCCCCCCGCGGCGACCACGAAGACGCCCAGGCTCAGCGCCCAGTCGCCCGCGGTGGGGGCGATCGCCTCGCCCTGCTCGTCGCGCCCGAACATGTAGAACGTGCGCGGCAGGCCCTCGCGCTCGATGAAGCGCACGTCGAAAGCGCTGGTACGGCCCAGGAGCGGGCGTTGCAGTCCGGCACGCAGCTCGATGAACAGCGGCACGGCCCCCATGATGAGGAAGAGGATGCCGCACAGCAGTCCCACGAAGATCGCGCCCTGACCGATCCACATCAGGAACTGGATGCCGAGCCCGATGAACAGGATCGGCCACCCCCACACGAGCAGGGGCGTCGCGAACCCGCGCTGGAACACGATCGCGATGCCCGCCGCGAGGAAGATGCCCCACATGCTGACGGGCATGAAGATCGCGACCGCGTCGGGGCACTGGGTCTCGATGACGTAGGGGCCGCCGCTGGCGCAGAACCCGCCGAGGCCCTGCAGTTCCGCCGCCGCCAGGTAGAGCGTCGTGAAGCAGAAGGCGAACACCAGCCAGGCGCCGATCGCGCCCCCGATGCGCCAGCCAGGGCCGACGAAGCGTCGTGTCATGGCGCCACGGTAGTGGATGCGAGGATGGCGGCGTGAGCGCCGTTCGTCCCGAGCCCGCCATCCTGACCGGGCGGTTCGTGCGGCTCGAGCCGCTCGAGCCCGCGCACCTGCCCGGGCTCTTCGCCGCGCTGCACCACCCGGCGGTCTTCGCGGGCGGTTTCGGCGGAGGCCCCGCGGGCATGCCGCGGGACCGGGAGGCCTTCGACGCGTGGGCGCTGCGGTACGGCGTCGGCCCCGACGCGATCCGGTTCGTCGTGCGCGTTTCCGCCGGGCCGCACGCCGGCGAGATCGTCGGAGCCTCCACCCTGGGCGATCTGGACGAGGAGCGCGAGCACGCCCACATCGGCTGGACAGGCTACGACCCGCGCGTGTGGGGCACCCAGGTCAACCCTGAGACCAAGCTGCTCATGCTGGGCCTGGCGTTCTCGCGCGGCTACGGTCGCGTCAAGCTGCAGGCCGACGAGCGCAACGAGCGCTCGCGCCGCGCCATCGAACGCGTCGGCGCGAGCTTCGAGGGCGTCGTGCGTCGCGACCTCCGCCGGGCGGACGGCAGCTGGCGGGACACCGCGCTCTACTCGATCCTGGTGGACGAGTGGCCCGCGGTGCGCGCCGGCCTCGAGCGCCGGCTCGCCGAATGGGGCGACCGGCCGGTGCTGTACCGCACGCCCTCGGAGTGAGGCGCGGCGCGGATTCTGGGGCACCGACGACCCGGTGGACACCACCGCAAACAAGTGGTCCATGCGCATGACGGGCGCCCTCGTGCTGCCCGACAACGGCACCTACCAGTTCCGCATCCTCGCCGACGACGGCGCCCGCCTGTACATCGACGGGGCCAAGGTTCTCGACTTCTGGGGAAACACCGGAGAGGACACCTCCCAGCCCGGGGCGATCACCGTGACCGATGCCGCACCCGGCGCCCCTGCGCTGAAGCGCGTCGCGTTCGAGTACGCCAACCATGCCGGCGCCGCGCTCGTGCGTCTCGAGTGGCTCATCCCCGGCAGCTCCACATGGTCCACCGTCGGGGACGACACCTTCATCCCTGACTACGGGCTGGCCAATCGCACCGTCGTCGAGGACTCGGTCCCGTCCGGGTTCGACCCGGATCAGGTGTCCGATCTGGTGACCGAACTGTCCTACGAGCACCCGTGGCTGGGTGCGGTGACCGCGTCCACGATCGACCCGGATGGTCTGGCACTGAACACCACGACGACCTATGAGCAGCCGGACGATCCAGACGGCTACCTGCGTCGCCTGACCCGGACGATGCCCTCGGGTGTCCCGGCGTCGACGGTGTCGGCGTACTACGGGGTGGAGGAGACCCTGGCGTCCGCAACCTGCGGGGTGCCGGCCGGGTCGCGGCAGTGGGGGATGCTGAAGACCAACACGGGCGCGAGCCCGGCATCCGGTGCCGCGGTGGTGACCTCGTTCGTGTACGACGCGTGGGGCCGGGTCGCGGGCACCAAGCGTTCCGGGGACACCACCTGGTCCTGTGTCAGCTACGACGCGAGGGGCAGAACGATCCAGTCGACCATGTCCGGGTTCGGGTCGGTGGCCGGAGACACGGTCACCAGCGACTTCCGGGTGGGCAACGACCCGCGGGTGAGCTCGGTGACCAATGCCGCCGGCACGATCGTCTCGACGATCGACCTGCTGGGGCGGGCGGTATCGGGCACGGATGTGTGGGGCACCGTCACGACGACCAGTTACCTCCCGAAGATCGGTCGGGTCGACACCGTGGAGATGGACCCGCCAACCGGGACGGCCCACACCCGCGAGTTCAGCTACGACCTGGATGGCAAGGTCCTCACCGTCGGCTACGACTCGCAGACGGTGGCAACCGCGGTCTACGATCCCGGCACCGGTCTGCTGGACCACATCGACTACCCCACCGGTGTCACACTGGAGGATCTGACCCGGGATCCGTATACCGGTGCTCAGCTGGGCATGACGTGGTCGTTCCCGCAGGCGGATGTGAACCATCCCGCGGCGGAGGTGTCGGCGTCGGGGTTTGAGGTCGATGAGGACTCCTGGACCGCGGGCGCGGATTCCGCGGTGTCGCAGTCGACGGGTCATCCCCGTACCGGCACCGGGGGTCTTGAGACTCACAGCACCGCCGCGGAGGCGGGGACGGTAACTGCATCCCGCACGGTCACCGGGTTGACGGTGGGGCGGGAGTACACGGTGTCCGCATGGCTGGTCAATCCTGACGGCAACACGGTGACTGATGCCGCGATCGGGGTCGCGGGGGTGGGTGCCTCGGCCCCGCTGGCGACCCCGGGCACCTCGTTCACGCAGTTGACCTACGGGTTCACCGCCACCGCGACCAGCCACGATGTGCAGCTCACCTATGACGCCCCGGTCGGGGTGGCCGAGTCGACGCTGTACTGGGATGACATCACGGTGGTCGAGGATGCCTGGGTGCAGCATCCGCCGGCATCGACGGTGTCGGATGCGGTGGTCAGGTCCCAGTCCGGGCGGATCATCCAGAACACTCTCACCGACGACAGCACGGTGGAGGTCTCGACCTACCGGTTCGACACCGCCGGACGTCTGGTCACCGCGACCATCCCGCAGCATGAGCTGACCTACGGGTACGGGACCGCCGCCTGCGGTGTCACCGCGGCGGGGCTGAACGGGAACCGCACCATGTTCTCGGATGTGTTCGACGATGACGCCGACCCGAACACGGCCGGGGTGACCACCACGGTCGACTATTGCTATGACACCGCGGACCGGCTGGTCGGGACTACGGTGACCGGAGCCTTGACGGGTGCCAGCCCGGTCGCGGGCGGGAACTTGACCACCACCGGCCCCGGTGAATCGCTTGCCTACGACGCGCATGGGAACACCACCGTGCTGGCCGACCAGACCCTGACCTACGACGTGGCGGATCGGCATGTGGGCACGGTTCTGGCGGATGGGACCGAGATCACCTACCGGTGGGATGCGTCCGGGCAGATCGTGCAACGCACTCTGGATCCCCCGTCCGGTCCGGACGAGGTGGTCCGGTACAGCGGCACCCTGGTCCTGGACGAGAACAACACGGTGCTGCAGGCCACGGTGTCCCTGCCCGGTGGGGCGAGCATGCTCATCACCCCCGCGGGCACGTCCTGGTCCTACCCGAACCTGCACGGGGATGTCATCCTCACCACCGACCAGGACGGCCACCGCACCGGGGACCGGGCCTCCTACGACCCGTTCGGGCAGGTCATCGACCCCACCACGGGGCAGATCGGCACCACGGGCGCTGATGACGCGGTGCCGGACACGTTGCCGGGGGATGCGGACTTCTCCTGGGTGGGGTCCCACTCGAAGCTGTATGAGCACCAGGGCAGCATCGCGACGATCGAGATGGGCGCCCGCCAATACGTCCCCGCCCTCGGCAGGTTCCTCGAAACCGACCCGGTCGAGGGTGGCGTCACCAACGCCTACGACTACCCCTCAGACCCCATCAACGGATACGACCTCACCGGCGAGTACGTATGCAAACTAGTCAGTCCGCGAGACCCCATTCATCGAAAGTGTCTGGCAATTGACTCGGAGTCCGACCGTCGGAATTCGTCCAACCTTCGAGGTCTGCGGGCACGACTGATGGGAGCGTCTAAAGTCAAGTGGATGGGAAGCAAGCCCAACAGCGCCCAGAATCCGATCCTAGGCGCAAGCCTCCACCCGCCTGGCGACTATAAGTACGACGGAGGGTGGCAATTGACGATCACTGTTGACCCGTCAATCTACGGCTCGCCCTTATCGTTCTCCTCCGAGCGTGCTTGGTCGAAGCTTGTGAATGCATTTGGTCCCGTCATTGACTCACCCGCCATGCGCCAGCAATGGGACTGTCATGTTCTCGGCAACTGGGCTTCGTCAGATCCCAACTTTGATCTAGAACTGGGTCGTACCTCCAATCCGGCGTGGGCGACAAACTGGCTCGGCAGGGTTTCGGACGCCGGCTGGGCTCCATCGGCGGTCTGCAACTGGTGATGAATACAAGGATCATCCGAGTTGTTGGCGTCGTGCTGTCCGCCGGATTAGCGATGGTGCTTGAGGTCTCGTTGATGTACGGAGTGCTTGCACAGTTCTTCGAGGGGCCTGTCGCTGAGGCCGTTGGCGGCGCGGACTCGCGCGTCCGCAACACGTACCTGATTCATCTCGCGCTGTGGTTCTCCAGCGTTGCGGTCGTGACCGCTGCGCTTGGAGTCCTGGTTGGTCGTCGCAATGGCCCCGCAGGTGGGCTACTGTTCGGGTCGATTGCGGTTTCCATCGGTTGGGCTGCTGCTGCGATGACGGGATCGTGGATCACGATGGTCGGGCTCATGGAGTTCTCCGACCCCATGAAGTTTCCTCCGCCCGCGAACGGCGGGTTGGTCGCATGCATGGCGTGCGGTTATCCAATGCTGCTCATCGGGCTGATCGCGCTCATCCGGGACTCGATGAAGTCAAGACGAGCCGGTACCCAGCTTCGGTGAGATGACCGGGGCGGCTCCGGCGATCTCGTCCGCGCTTGCGGAGTGAGCCACGCCCGGACTGCATCGCAGGGTGCTTCTGAGCTTGTTAACCCGGCACTTAACCCCCCGAGTGCCCACCGGTTCGCCCGCGCAGTCGGCCCCCGGACGGGGGACAGGGGAGCGCTCGGCTTCCTAGCCTGACACCAGGTCGCGTCCCCCCGCCGGCGATCCCCCGACGCCGGAGCGCGGCCCTCCCCCGAAACCCGAGAACCCCACCGGCGTCCTCTCAGCGTCGCCGGTGGGGTCAGGAGACCCGTGACGCACACAGCAGACCGCGGCTACCCCTGGCAGCTCACCGGAGCCCAGGGCTGGTCGCTCGCGCGCGTGCGGGCCCACGCGACGGGCTGGGTCCCGCGCTTCCGGCGGCTCGTGACGCTCACGGATGCCGGTGTGGTCGTGCTCGCGACCGTCAGCACCCACTCGCTCTGGTTCGGGTTCGATCGGGTCTCGGTGAGCACGGACGCCGGATTCGGGGTCGACTACGTCACGTTCTCGATGGCGCTCGTGCTGGCCTGGATGCTGGCGCTGGCCGCCGCGGGAACGCGCGACGCGCGCATCCTGGGCACCGATTCGACCGAGTACCGCCGCATCATCAACGCGACCCTCGCACTGTTCGGCGCGATCGCGGTGATCGCGGTCATCACCAAGACCGACTTCGCGCGCGGGTACCTGGCCACCGCCCTGCCCATGGGGCTCGTGCTGCTGCTGCTCTCGCGCTGGCTGTGGCGGCGCCGCCTGCACGCGCGCCGCCGGCGGGGCGAGCTCTCGTTCCGGGTGCTGGTGATCGGCGGGGCCGCCGCGGTGCGCGAGCTCATCGACTCCCTCGCCACCCGCACGGACGCGGGCTACCGGGTGGTGGCGAGCGTCGTCACCGAGGGCGACCCGTCGATCGTGGACGACGTGCCGGTCTACAGCGAGGCGGGCGACCTGCGGTACGCGCTCGACGCGGCCGACCCGGACACCGTCATCGTCGCGGCCTCCGGGGCCTCGTCGGAGCGCATCAACGAGCTGAGCTGGCTGCTGGATCCGGGGCAGGAGCTGGTCGTGGCCCCGCACCTGGTCGGCGTGGCCGGCTCGCGCATCCACACCCGCCCGGTCTCGGGCCTGCCCCTCATCCATGTCGAGACGCCGTCGTACGACGGGCCCCGGCGGTTCGCCAAGCGCGCGTTCGACCTGGTCGGCGCCTGCGGCCTGCTGCTCGTGCTCTCGCCGCTCTTCCTGGTCGTCGCCGTGCTGGTCAAGCTCGGCTCGCGCGGCCCCGTGCTGTACGGGCAGGAGCGCATCGGGCTATCGGGCGAGCCGTTCACCATGCTCAAGTTCCGCAGCATGGTGACGGACGCCGATGCGCACCTGCCCGCACTGCTGGCCGCGCAGGGCACGGGCGACCGGCCCCTGTTCAAGGTCAAGGACGACCCGCGCATCACGCCGGTCGGCCGTGTCCTGCGCCGCTACTCGATCGACGAGCTGCCCCAGCTGCTCAACGTCGTGAGGGGCGACATGAGCCTGGTCGGCCCGCGACCGCAGCGCGATGGCGAGGTGCGGCTCTACGACACCAAGGCGGGACGCCGGCTGGTGGTGAAGCCCGGCATGAGCGGCCTGTGGCAGGTGAGCGGGCGATCCAACCTGTCCTGGGAGGACGCCATCCGGCTCGACCTGTACTACGTCGAGAACTGGTCCATCACGAACGACGTCATCATCCTGCTGCGCACCGCGCGAGCGGTGATCCAGGCGGACGGCGCGTACTGATGGCCGACCGGACGGTGGTCCTGCACGTGGCCGAGAGCTGGGGCGCCGGGGTGCGCGGAGCGGTGCTGCAGTTCGTGTCCGCCACACCCGAGCACGAGCACCATCTGCTGCGCGGCGTCGATCGCGCCGAGTTCAGCGCGGAGGACGAGCACGGGTTCGCGAGTGTGAGCGTGCTCCCGACGGGCGCACTCGCCGCTCGCCGCGCCATCCGCCGCGCCGCCGCGGCCGTGCGACCCGATGTGGTGCACGCGCACTCGTCCTACGCGGGGCTGCACGTGCGCACCGCCCTGCGCAGGCGGCCGGAGCGCCGCATCGTCTACAGTCCGCACTGCTTCGCGTTCGAGCGCCGGGACCTGCCCGCGCCCGTCCGGCTCGCGGTCCGCGCAATCGAGGGTCTCCTCGCTCGCAACACCGACACCATCGCGGCGTGCTCCCCCGGGGAGGCGCGCGCGGCATCCCGGCTGCGGGCCCGGCGCATCGTGTACGTGCCGAACCTCGCCCGCGTCCCCGCGCTGGCCATGCTCGAGCACCGCGATCAGGATCGGGTCGTCGGAGCGGGACGGCTGGGACCGCAGAAGGACCCGGACTTCTTCCGCGCGACCGTGCAGCTGCTGCGCGAGGCCGGCCGCCCCTGGCTCGACGCCCGCTGGATCGGCGACGGCGACCGGATGTCGCGGCTGCGTCTCGAGCGCTCTGGCATCCCCTCGTCCGGCTGGCTGTCGTCCTTCGACGCGCACCGCGCCCTCGGGCAGGCCGGCGTCTACCTGCACACCGCTCGCTGGGAGGGATTCCCGCTGACCATCCTCGAGGCCGTCGAGCTCGGCATCCCGGTCATCGCGCGCGAGGTTCCCACCCTGGCGGGCGCCATCGCGACACCGGGAATCACCACCCCCGCCCAGATGGCCGCGGCGGTCGATGAACTGCTGGCCGGGGGTGACACCGCCCGTCACCAGAACCTCGCCGCCTGGCAGCGCCGCCTCTCGGCGAACACGCCCCAGCAGCAGGCTCGCGCTCTGGCCGCCGCGTACCGTCCCGCCGACCGGACGCCCGTCATGGTCAACGGCAAGTGGCTGAGCGCCCAGCCCTCCGGTATGCAGCGCTACGCGAGCGAGGTCACCCGCCGTGTGCTCGACCTGGACCCGGCGGCGCGCGTGGTGGTGCCGCGGGACGCGGAGCTTCCGGACTGGCTGCCCGAGGGGCGTGTGCTGCGCTCGCGCCTTCGCGGCATCGCGTTCGAGCAGTTCGCGCTGCCCTGGCGCGCCCGCCGGGCCATGCTGCTCAACCTGGCGGGGCCCGCTCCCGCGCTCAAGCGCGAGCAGCTCGTGGTCATGCACGACGTCACCCCGGCGCGCTACCCGCGCACCTTCTCGCGCCGCTTCGTGCTGTGGTACTCGGTGCTGTACCGCGTGCTCGCGCGGCGCGCGCGGCACCTGGCTACCGTCTCGGAGTTCAGCCGAGGCGAGCTCGCCGAGGTGCTGCACATCGACCCTGCGCGGTTCGCGCTCGCGCCCAACGGTCACGAGCACGCGTTCGCCGCACGCGCCCAGGCGGGCGAGGTGACCCTGCGCCCCGACCTGGCGGCGCACGCCACCGAGGACTACGTACTGTGCGTCGGCAACCTGACGCCGAGCAAGAACCTCGCCCCGGTGACCCGCGCGCTCGCCGCGGCCGGCATCCCGGTCGTGGTGGTCGGGGCGAATCCGAGCCGCCGCGTTTTCGCGTCCGAGACGCACCTGGACGGCCCCGGCATCCACCTCGCGGGCCGGCTGAGCGACGGCGAACTGGCGCTGCTGCTGCGGAACGCGCGGGCCCTGGTGTTCCCCTCGCTGTACGAGGGCTTCGGCCTGCCGCTGGTCGAGGCGCAGGCGCTCGAGTGCCCGGTCATCGCCTCGGATCGCGCGTCGATCCCCGAGGTGGCCGGCGAGGGCGCGCTGTACTTCGATCCGAGCCGCCCGCAGGATGCGGTGGCCCGGGTCCGCGAGCTGGACGCGGCCGCGCGCCGGCGGCTCGTCGAGAGCGGGCGCAGCAACGTCGCGCGCTACTCTTGGGATCGCACGGCGCTCATCCTGCTGGGGCTGGCGACCGACGCCCCGCTGCCCGCGGTGGCCGACGCGCAGGCGGTCGACCCGTGGTGGGGTGCGCCGTGAGGATCGCGCAGGTCATCAGCTCACTGCTCGGGCCGCTCGGCGGTGCCGAGCAATACTGCCTCGCGCTCAGCCGCTGGCTGCGCGACCACGGGCACGAGGTGACGATCGTGACCGGCTGGCTCGACCCGGCGATCGGGGCGGGCCTGCGCGCCGAGGGCTTCGTGGTCGTGGTCGTGCCCGGCCGACGGCCCTACCCGCCGGACCGCAAGGGTCCGCGGCTCGCGGCGCCGCTCTTCCACCTGCTCGACCTGGTCGGCAGCGTCGTGACCGCGCCCGGTCTGCGCCGGGCGCTGGGGTCCGGGTTCGACGTGGTGCACGTGCACCGTGTCGCGGGCTGGGGCAGCGCGCTGTTGCGGTCGACCCCGGCGCCGGTCGTACTCACCGTGCACGACTACGCGCTCGTCGACACCACGACCACGCTCCTGCGCGGCGGCGTCGAGGCCGAGCGCGCCCCCCTCGTGCAGCGCCTGCGCACCCGGGTCGTGTCGCACAGCATCGAGCGGGCGCACCTGGTGTTCCCGCGCGAGCGCCTGCGCGCCCGCCACCTCGCCTGGGGTCTGCGCCTTCCGGAGCGCGTGAGCGTCATCCCGCACGGCTGGGACCTGGGGCCGGCACCCGCGGCGCCCGCACCCGCTCCGCAGGACGGCCCGGTGGTCTTCCTGTTCCTCGGCAAGCTGCTGCCCGCCAAGGGCGTCGGGCTCCTGCTCGACGCCTGGGGCGAGGGCATCGAGGGTGCGGAGCTGTGGATCGCGGGCGCCGGCCCACTCGACGCCGCGGTCGTGGAGGCGGCCGACGCGGGCCGTGTGCGGCGGCTCGGCTGGCTCGACGAGACCGGTCGGCGCACGGCGCTGGCCGCGGCCTCGGCGCTCGTGCTGCCCTCCACCTGGCCCGAGAACTTCGTGCTCACGGCCGCCGAGGGCGTGCTCGCCGGGCTGCCCGTGGTGTCGACCACGGTCGCCGCGCCCCCGGTCGTCGACGACGGCGAGAACGGCATTCTCACGGCCGCGGATGCCTCCTCCCTCCGCGCGGGAATGGTGCGTCTCATGGACGGCGACCTGCGCGACCGGATGGCGGCGGCATCCCGAGCGCGGGCCGCCGACCTGGACTTCGACCTGCACGGCGAGCGCGTGCTCGAGCTCTACGCGAGCGAGAGCGCGGGCGCGCGCCCGGTGCGAGCGAGGCGGTGAGGGTGCCGTGAGCGTTCACGACCGCCTGCTGCGCGCCAGCCGGGTGCCCGCGATCGGACGCCTGGCCTACCTCGCGCTCAAGGCGCTCGGGGTCGAGTTCCCCCGCGAGGTCGAGCTCACCGGGCCGGTGGAGCTCGCGCACGGCGCGGTCGGGCTCGTGGTGCACCGCAGCACGCGGGTGGGCGCGCACGTGACCTTCCTCCCGGGGGTGGTGGTGGGGCGAGCGGACTCGTGG
This sequence comes from Microbacteriaceae bacterium, assembly GCA_019638805.1. Lineage (GTDB taxonomy): Bacteria > Actinomycetota > Actinomycetes > Actinomycetales > Microbacteriaceae > JBDSKH01. The sequence continues at coordinate 447,184 of JAHBTA010000003.1, forward strand.
ATCCCGCCCGAGCGGGTGCCGCATCCCGGCGGTCGCGTCGTGATCGGCGACCACGTGACCCTCGGCGCGGGCGCGAAGGTGCTGTACTCCTCCGGGCAGGAGCTCGTGATCTCCGAGGGGACCGTCGTTGGGGCCAACGCCGTGCTGCGCAGCTCGACCGGCCCGTACGAGATCTGGGCGGGCATCCCCGCACGCCGGGTCGGCGTGCGCGACCGCGAGGCGGAGGCGGCCGGGGCGAGGCGATGATCGGGCCGCTCACGGTTCTGGGCGTCGCGACGGTGGCCGCCGTCGCGATCTCCTACTTCGCGCGGCGCGAATGGACCCAGTACGCGATCGGGGCGAGCGTCGCCTTCCCGCAGACCGCGGGCGTCGTGGTGGACGGCAACGGCCTGCCGCTGTTCTACCTGGCCGTGGCGACGCTTCTCGTGCTCGCGACGCCGCGCATGCTGCTCGGGCTGGCCAGGCCCGCCCGCGACTCCGCGACGCGCGCCGCCGCCCGGGCGCGGTTCCTGCCGGAGGTGCTCGCCATGGGACTCGTGGCCTGGGCCGCGGCCATCACGATCGCGGGGCCGCGGCTGTTCGCCGGAACGCCGGTCTTCGACCCCGCGCTGGGCGTCGACCCGCAGGTGGGCGCCCTGGCCGAGCTGGCGCCGAGCCTCGGCAACCTCGCGCAGCTGGGCTACCTGGCGATGGGGGTCGCGCTCGTGCTGGCCGCCGGGCGGCTGTTCCCCGCGGACACCCGTCTGCTGGGCGCGGCGCTCTGGACGGCCGTCGCGCTCGCCGCGGTGCGCCTCGTGACCGAGCCGGTATGGCCGCGCGAGCTGCTGCAGAACATGCCCGGCTACTCCTACCAGGGACCCGAGCGGCTGTCCGGGACGTTCTACGAACCCTCGGTGCTGGGGCTGCACCTGGTCGCAGCGGCGTGCTACTTCGGGATTCGGCTCCTACGCGCCCAGGAGACGCCGCGCGTCCGGGTTGCGACCGCGGTCGGGCTGGGGTTGGTGGGTATCGAGTTCGTCGCCAACGCATCCGGTACCGCTCTCGCGGGTCTGGGGATCGTGACCGCGCTCGCGGGCATCGTCGGGCTCGTCCGGCTCGCGCGCGGCCGATCGAGCCTGCGGCCCGGATGGGTCGTCGCGGCCGCCGCCGTGACCGCGCTCGGGCTGACCCGGCTGCCCGCCCTCTACGAGCTCACGATCGGGCAGGCGGAGCGGAAGGCCTCCTCATTCAGCTACTTCGCCCGCAGCCTCGCCAACGAGCGCTCCTGGCAACTGCTGCTCGAGACGGGCGGCCTGGGGGTGGGCTTGGGCGGCAACCGGCCGTCGAGCATGTTCTTCCTCGTGCTGAGCTGCCTCGGCGTCATCGGCATCGTGATGCTCGGCCTCGTCGTGCTGACCGTCCTGCGCCGCACCTCGCGCGTGCCCGGGACCTCTCCGGCCGCGTGGGCCCTGGTGGGAGTGCTGGCCGCCGCGGGTGTCGCGGTGCCCGACCTGTCGACCCCGGTCATCTGGGTCGCGCTCGCTGCATGTCTGGCGATGACCGGTGCGGATGCCCGCGCGACGGCCGCGTCAGGCCCGACGGGCCCTGACGCCGAGCTCCTGCCGCGCACGCCTGCTCAGGTACCAGCGTTCCCCGGCCCCGATACCGCCGTCCGCGGCAGCCTCCCCGAGTGAGGCGATGAAGCGATGGACGAAAGGCTCGAGCAGACCCTGCCCCTCCCGCGTGAGGGCACCCTGCCGCAGGAACGACAGCTCGCGAAGCCATGGGGTCTCGTCAACGCCCCAGAGCTCTCGCGCGAGCGCGAGATAGGACTCGGCGACGAGCGGATCGGCGGCCAGGCGGGACCGGTAGCCCGGGTCGGCCGTGACCTGCCCGGCGCTCACGCGCAGCAGGACCCCGGCCCTCCCCAGACGCACGATGCGCGCACCGGAGGCGGCGGCCCGCAGCCACAGGTCGTAGTCCTCGGCGACGGAGGGCCGGTAGCCGCCCAGGCTCCGCAGGGTCTCGGTCCTGGCCAGGGCGGTGGAGTGCGGGTAGGGGCAGTCCAGCAGGAGCGCGAGGCGACCAGCGACCGGGCCGAAGGGCACCGGGAGGGCGGGCAACCGCATCCCGGCCCCGATCACGCCGAACGTCGTGAAAACCAGATCCGCGCCGCGGTCGAGCGCGGCGAGCTGGGCGCGGAAGCGCGTGGGCAGGCACACGTCGTCGGCGTCCATGCGGGCGACGACGCTCGCCCTCGCCTCACCGAGCAGTCGGGTGAGCCCGCGCGCGATCCCCACGTTCTCGTCGGAGCGGATGACCCGCACGCGCGCATCGCCGACGCCGCGGACGAGCTCGCCCGTGCCGTCGTCGGACGCGTCGTCGAGCACCAGGAGTTCGGCCTCGGCGGGCATGGCCCGCAGGGTGGAGCGGACGGCGGCGAGAACCGTGCCGGCGGCGTTGCGCGCGGGCATGAGCACGCTCAGAACGGGTTCGGCGCCGGCCACGCGCCCAGCCTGACACAGGGCGTTCTTAACCCGGTCGTTAACCCGCTCGGGGCGACCCCGGCTACGCCCCCGCTTCGGGCGGCGGTCCCGGAGACATCCGGTGCGGGCGTCCGTACCGTGGAGCGGGGCACCACGGAACCCCCTTCCCTGGCGCCCCCAGGAGCCCCCATGCCGACCCCCGCCGTTCACGCCCCCCGCCACGCTCCGCGCGTGCGCCTGGGATGCGACGTGCACCCGGTCGCGGAGCTCGCCGAGAGCGTCGACCTGTTCGGCGAGCGCTACCTCGCCCGGGTCTTCACCCCGCTCGAGCGCGAGCAGTGCGAGGGCCCCGCGCAGCTGGACCGGCTGGCCGGGCGGTTCGCCGCCAAGGAGGCGGTCGTGAAGGTGCTCGAGCTTCCGCCGACCGCTGCCGTGCCGTGGCACGACATCGAGGTGCGCACCGGACGCAACGGCGTCCCCTTCGTCGTGCTCGCCGGTCAGGCGGCGCAGCTCGCGCTCGCGCAGGGCATCGAGCGCATCGACGTCTCGCTCAGCCACGACGCCGGCATCGCCATGGCGGTCGCGGCGGCCATGCCCGTGGTGGAGCCGGCAGGCGGGGCGACGGAGGACGAGGGAGCATGACCGACGACACCATCCGGCGCGTCCTCGACGCGCACGGCAAGCTGCGCGTTCCGGCCTCGGGGCTCGACGCCGACGCCGACCTCTACGCGGCGGGCATGAGCTCGCACGCGAGCGTCAACGTCATGCTCGCGCTCGAGGACGCCTTCGAGGTGGAGTTCCCCGACGAGCTACTGACCAAGCAGACCTTCTGCACGATCGCCGCGATCTCCGCCGCGATCGGGACTCTCGCGGCGGTACCGGCGTGAGCGCGCAGGCGACCGTGGCCGAGGCCCCGGTGCTGGAGCGTGCGGACCAGGCGGCACGCGTCGCCGCCGCGCACGCCGACGAGGTGGATGCCGCGGCCCGCTTCCCGGCGGAGTCGATCGCCGCGCTCGCCCAGGCCCGCCTGCTCGGGGTGTCGGCCCCGATCGAGCTCGGCGGCGAGGGACTGCCCCTGGCCGCCCTCGTGGGCATCGCGGCCGTGCTGGGCGCGGCGTGCGCCTCCACCGCCATGATCTTCGCGATGCATCACGGTCAGGTGCTGAGCCTCACCCGGCACCTGGGCGGGTCGCCCGCGCTGGCCCGGCTGGCATCCCGGATCGCCCGGGAGCAGCTGCTGCTCGCCTCGGCGACCACCGAGGCCGGTATCGGTGGCGACGTGCGCTCGAGCACCTGCCACGTCGAATGCCAGGGCGACCGGGTGCGCCTCAAAAAGAACGCCCCGGTGATCTCCTACGGCGAGCACGCCGACCTCGTGCTGGTGACCGCGCGGCGTGACGCCGACGCCGCACCGGGCGACCAGGTGCTGCTGGCCTGCGACCGTGCCGACCTCGACCTCGAGCCCACCGGTGGCTGGGACACCCTCGGCCTGCGCGGCACCGCGAGCCGCGGCTACCTGCTGAGCGCCGAGACCGACGCCGACCGCATCCTGCCGGTGCCCTACGACGAGATCTCGACGCACACCATGCTGCCCGCCTCGCACATCCTGTGGGCGGGCGCCTGGCTGGGCATGGCGCGCTCGGCCGTCGACACCGCCCGCCGCTACGTGCGCGACGCCGCCAAGCGCAGCATCGGCACCCAGCCGGCCGGAGCCACTGCGCTGGTCGGGCTCGTGTCGCAGCTCGAGGCGCTCGAGCTCTCGGTCGCCGACGCCGCACGCGACTTCGACGCGCACCGGGAGGACCCCGCCGCGCTGGAGGCCGTGGGCTTCCGGGTGCGCATGAACACGCTCAAGGTCACCGCCTCCGAGGCCGTGGCCCGCATCGCCGCGGAGGCGCTGCGCATCACGGGCATCGCGGGGTTCCGCAACGACGGCCCGTACAGCGTCGCGCGGGTCTTCCGGGACGCGCAGGGCGCCGCACTCATGGTGCACAACGACCGCATCACCGCGCAGACCGCGCAGTTGCTCCTCGTGCAGAAGGGCACCGAACCGAAGGAGAGAGCATGACCGACATCCTGGAGACCGGACTCACCCCGCTCGAGGAGGCGCGGCACGGATTCCGCCGGGAGCTGCTCGACGCCGGGCTTCTCATCGCGAGCGCGTCGGCCGGCGTCTACGGGCGCTCGGCGACGTTCGAGGCCGTCCTCACCGGGCTCGACCGGGTGCTGACCGAGCTCACCGCGCCCCTGAACGCCACGGCGCTGCGCTTCCCGCCGGTCTACCCGCGCGCCGACTTCGAGCTGACCGACTACATCGCCTCGTTCCCCGACCTGTCCGGGGTGGTCTCGAGCTTCGAGGGCGGCGACCGCGAGCACCGCGAGCTGCTCGCGGCGCGCGAGGCGGGTGAGCGGTGGGACGGCTACCTCACGCCCGCCGACGTGGTGCTGACCAATGCCATCTGCCACCCCTTGTATGCCACGCTGCGCGGACGCATGCCGGCCGGGGGAGGGGTGTATGACATCCTCGGCTGGGGATTCCGGCACGAGCCGTCCGCCGACCCGATGCGCATGCAGTCGTTTCGCATGCACGAGTTCGTCTACGTCGGCGAGCCCGATGCCGCGCAGGAGTACCGCGACACCTGGCTCGACAAGGCCGTCGACGCTCTGAGCGGGCTCGGCCTGCCCGTGACGCCGGTCGCGGCCAACGACCCCTTCTTCGGACGCGCGGGCCGCATGCTGGTGAGCGAGCAGCTGCGCGACAACCTCAAGGTCGAGCTGACCGTCCCCATGTACGGAGACCTGCACGAGGGCACTGCGATCGCGAGCGCGAACTGCCAGCGCGATCACCTGACCGCGGCGTTCGGCATCCGCACCGCCGGCGGCGAGGTGGCGCACGGTGCGTGCCTCGCGTTCGGGATGGAGCGCACCGTCCTCGCCCTGCTGCGCGTGCACGGTCTCGACGTGAACGACTGGCCGCTCGACGTGCGCGCCCGGCTGGCGCTGTGAACCGGCGCCGCCCATGATGCACGAGACCTGGTTCGGCGAGGACTCGGGGGCGCCCAGTCTGGGCTTCCTGCACGTGCCCGACGGAGGGGCGCGCGGCGGCGTCGTGATCTGCCCGCCGCTGGGCTACGAGCAGGTGCTCGGCTACCGCGGCATGCGTCTGCTGAGCCAGGAGCTCGAAGCGGCCGGGGTCGCCTCGCTGCGGTTCGACTACCGCGGCGAGGGGGATGCGGCGGGCGACACAGCGCAACCCGGCGCCCTGCCCGGCTGGCTGGCGAGCATCGAGGATGCGGTCGGCTTCCTACGCGCTTCGGGCATCGAGCATGTCGTGCTGGCCGGTCTCGCGGCGGGCGGGCTGCTCGCGGCCGAGGCCGCCCGGCGCCTGGGGTCCGCGGGCGCGCCCGTCGACGGGGTGGTGCTGTGGGACACCCCGCTCGGCGGCCGGCGGTTCCTGCGCAAGCAGCGCTCGCTCTTCGACCTCACGGTCGGGGAGCCCGCGACGGACCCCGAGCGCATCACGCTGCTCTCCCTCACGCTGCACCCGCGTGCGGCGGAGGATCTCGAGGCGCTCGAGCTGGCGCCCCTGCCGGTCCCGACGCTCGCGCTGGTGCGGCGGGAGGAGGCGGGCGCGCCCGCGCACGAGCGCCTCGCCGCGGGGCTGCCCGAGGGCTCGTCCTTCGTGCCCATCGACGGGCAGGCGGAGTGGCTGGAGGCGGCGAGCGCGCTCGCGGTGCTGCCCGTTCCCGCCATCCGCACGATCGTCTCCTGGGTGGACGCACTGCTGCCTGCCGACCCCGCGCCCGTGCGGCCGCGGCTGCGCACCGAAGCCGTGGTGGCCGAGGCCCCGGACGGAACGCCGATCGTCGAGCGCCTCCGGCGCGTGGGCGAGCAGGAGCTCTTCGTGATCGAGACGGCGCGCGCCGACGTCGACCCGGACGACGCCGCGACGGGCGTCGTCGTGCTGCAGCCCGGCGCCGCCGAGCACCGGGTCGGACCCGGCCGCTTCCAGGTCATCGCGGCGCGCGAGCTCGCCGCTCAGGGTCTGCGCGCGGTGCGCTTCGACCGCCGGGTCACCGGGGACAGCACCCCGGTGCGCGTGGGCGAGCCGAACCTGATCTTCGCCGAGGAGTGGACGGAGGACCTGGACGCCGTCGTTCCCGAGCTGACCCGCGGCGCCCCGACCGCGCACGTCGGTCTGTGCTCGGGCGCCTGGGTGGCCGCGCGCATCGCCGATCGGCATCCGCCCCGTCTGACCATCCTGCTGAGTCCCACCTACTTCAAGCTGCGCGGACTGCCGGCGGGCGGCTACTCCGAGCTCGCGGCCCTGGATCAGGCGGGCCGCATCCCGTTCCGGGATCTCAAGGCGCGCATCCGGGGCCTCGCGCCCGGCTGGGCGTGGCGCATCGGCGCCCGGCTGCAGCTCTTCCACGACCCGGAGACCCTGCTCGGGCGCGCGAGCGCCCCCGGCGGGACGCTCGCGCTCATGCTCACGCCCGAGGACAGCGAGAACTTCGCGCACCATCGCGGGCCGCAGGCGATCGCGCGGCTGCGCAAGCGCGGGGCCGACCTGCGCGTGACGCCGTATCCGTTCGGCGACCATTCGCTCTTCGGTGCGCAGGTGCGCGCGGCCATGCTGCGCGACGTGCTCGCGCTGACCGCCGAGCTGCTGCCGTCGGGGGTGCGCGAACCCAGCCGGATCCCGTCATGAGCGCACGCGCCGCGCTGCTCGCGGGCCTCCGGGAGCGCAGCGGCGGGCTGGGACTCTTCGGCCTCTCCGTCCTGATCAACGGGGTCGTGAGCCTCATCACGATCCCGGCGCTCGTCGCGGTCGCGGGCGCCGACGCCTGGGCCTCGATGGCGACCGGGCAGTCGATCGGTGCGTCGTTCGGCGTGCTGACCATCTTCGGCTGGGGGCTCACCGGGCCCGTGCGTGTCGCGATGGCCGACCCCGCGAGCCGCCCCGCAATGTTCCTGGACTCGCTCTTCGCGCGCGGCGTGCTGCTGATCCCGCTTCTGATCGTGCAGGCGGCGGTCACCTTCGCGATCGTGCCGCACGCCAAGACGGTCGCCTTCCTGGCCGGGACGGCGATGACCCTCGCCGGGGCATCCGCGAACTGGTACTTCACGGGCGAGGCGCGACCCGACCGCTTCCTGCTGCTGGACACCCTCCCGCGCGTCGCGGGAACGATCGCGGGCGTCGTGCTGGCCTCCGTGAGCGGCATGCTCCTGCTCTTCGGAGTCGCGCAGCTGGTGGGTGCGATCGTCGCTCTGGCGGTGTCCTGCCGGGTCATCTTCCGGGGTGCGCGCCTGGACGTCCGGGCGGCGGCCGGGTTCGCCCGCATCCGGCACAGCCTCGCCGAGCAGCGGCACGGCGTCGTGGCGACCGGGATGCTGGCCGCCTACATTCCGGCTGCGCTCGCGATCATCGCCCTGTTCTCGCCGGCGCTCCTGCCGATGTTCGTGCTCGCCGACCGGGTCGGCAAGTTCGTCGCGCAGGCCGTGTCGCCGCTGCACCAGGTGTTCCAGGGCTGGGTGCCCGCCGCATCCGGACACGAACTGCGGCGCCGGATGATGCTCGCGGGCCGCGTGATGGGCGGGATCGCGCTCCTCACGGGCGTGCTCTACACGGCCTTCCTCGCGCCCGCGAGCGAGCTGCTCACTCACGGTCAGGTCGACTTCACGCTCGCCGCGGTCATCGCGTTCGGCATCAACATGACCCTCACCGTGATCTCGCCCTACCTCACGAGCCTCGGGCTCATGACCTTCGGCCGGCTGCGCACGATCTCGCTGAGCGTTGTGGTCGCCGTGCTCTCCACGTTGGCCGCCCTGCTCGTCGTCGAGGCCCTCGCGCCCGACCAGGCGGTCTGGGCGCTCATTGTCGGCAACGTGCTCATGACCGTCTGGCAGGCCGTCGAACTGCGCCGCGCGCTCGCCGCACCGGCCGGGTTAACCCCCGACTTAACCCCGAACAACCCCGAAGCGATCACCGTCTCCGCCGGGTCCCCCGGGGCCAGTGTTTCCCTACGCTGAGGGGTGAGGGAGGACTCCCCCCGCCTCCCTCACCGGCCCCCGCCGGATCAACCCGCACACCCCCGGAGCCATCCCCCCAATGGACGTCCACGAGTACCTCGGCGTGCTGCGCCGCGGTGTCGTTCTCATCGTCCTCGGCGTGCTCGCGGGACTCGGCGGGGGCTACCTGGCGCAGACCATGGAGCGCCCGAGCTACTCGGCGACCACGCGCGACATGCTCACCAACAAGGTGCCGGGCGAGCTCGCCATTAGTCAGGGGCGGATCGCCTCGTATGTGCTGGTCGCGTCGAGCGGTCTCGTGCTGCAGCCCGTCATCGACGAGCTCGGACTGGACACCACGGTCGAGGAGCTGGCCCAGCGGATCAACGTGGCCGCGCCGCCCAACACGGTCGTCATCGAGACCACGGTCACCGCGTCCTCGCCCGAGGAGGCCCGCGACACCGCCAACACCATCAGCCGGGTCTTCGCCGATGTGGTCGCCGACCAGCTCGAGACCACCTCGGGCGCGACGCCGCTCGGAGCGGTCGAGCCGACGCCCGGCGCGACCGCCGCGGCGCCCGCACCGACACCGACCAAGACCCGGCTGCCCGACGGCACCGTCGTCACGGTCGCCCTGCCGACCGCTCCGGTGCGCGTGGTCAACCTCGAGGAGGCCGCGCTGCCGGCCGCGCCGAATCCCTCCATGGGACCGCTCATGCTGCTCATCGGCGGTGTGCTCGGTCTCGCGCTCGGGCTGTTGGCGGCGTCGCTGCGCGAGGCGCTGGATCGCCGGGTCCGCACGCCGAAGGACGTCGCGGCGGTGACCGAGGTGCCGGTCGTGGGCTCGATCGTGTCCGACCGGCGGGTCCCGGGCAGCCCGCTCACGGCGCGGGCCGGGTCGCGCAGCCGCAGCGCCGAGTCCTTCCGCGCCGTGCGGGCGCACGTCGATCACCTGCGGGTGCGCGACGGCCGGCGCATCGTCGTGCTCACCGCGGCGGGCCCCGGCCAGGGCACCACGACCGTGGCCGCCAATCTGGCGGTCGCCATCGCCAACGCGGGCACTTCGGTCGTCGTGGTCGACGCCGACCTCCGCCACCCCGAGCTCTCGCGCATCTTCGGCCTGTCGGAGTCGACGGGCCTGACCGGCCTGCTCGCCGGCCGCATCGGCCACGTTGAGGAGATCCTGCACGGCTCCGAGATCCCCGGCCTCACGGTGGTTCCGGCGGGCGGGACGCCCCCCAACGCGGGCGAACTCCTTGCCACGCCCCGGATGCGATCCCTGCTCGCCGAGCTCGCTCGCCGCTTCGACGCGGTCATCGTCGACACCCCGACGATCGTCTCCGCCAGCGACGCCGCCGTGCTCGGCGCGATCGCCGGCACGACATTGCTCGTCGTCGCGCAGGGCGCCACGACACGACCCAAGCTGGATGACGCGCTCGCCCTCCTCGAGGCGGGTGGCAGCGAGCCGGTGGGCGTCGTGCTGACCCGTACGCGGCGACTCGTCGCGGGGCGCGCCCCGGCGGCGCCGGAGGGCGCGTTCGCGCCGCCGTGGGCAGGGGTGGAGGGCACGGATGCGGTGGCGGCTCCCGCGGCCGTCGCTCACGCGGCTGCCACTGCTCCCGCGCCCGTCGCGCCCGCGGTGGCGGCTGCACCGGTGGCGGAGGAGGAGGCGCCGGTCGCGCCCGCTCCGCCCGCCGAGACTCCCTCCAAGTCGACCGTGCTCGCCGTCCGGGCGCCCGAGCCCGCGCACCTGGTCGAGGCACTGCCGTCGGCAGAGAGCTCGGAGAGGCCCGCGAAGACCCCCGCACCCCGTTCCACCGCGTCCCGTCCCGGACACCGCCGCGTCACCCAGCCGGCGACGACCTCGTCCGCACCGGCCGCGTCCGCACCGGCCACCCCTGCGCCGGCCACCTCCGCGAGGTCGGTTCCCGCGAACGCGCAGCCCGGAACAGAAGCCCCCGCCACGGGATCGAAGCCGGCACCCGCGAAGTCGCGCCGAGCGACGCGGCCCGCGCCGCATCCCGTGCCGATGCCCTCACCCGCACCCGTTGCGGAGGCGCCGGTCGAGCCAGTCGCGGCGACGCCTGCCGAACCGGTCGACGAGGACACCCAGGTCACCCGGGTCTCGCACACGCTCGGGACGGCGCGGTCGCTCGACTCGGCCGTCGCGGCGCTGCCCCGGGTGGGCGAGGAGCCGGTGAGCGAGACCACCCAGCGCCCTCGCAGGAAGCAGGCAGCCGTCGATGCCTCCGAGCCCGCACAGCGCGAGCCCGTCAAGGCCGAGCCCGCCGTCCGCCCGCGCAAGCCGGCGCCGGTCCTCTCCCCGCAGCTCATCGAGCGCCCTATCGTCATCAAGCCCGACCCGGTGCGCCCGTCGCGGTTCGCCCCCGACCCGGCGAAGCTCCGCGGCGCCTACGCGGCGGCCCCCGCCCCGCAGCCCGGCACGGCGGGCGTCCTCCCGCCCTCCCCCGTCGATGGCACGGTGGTCAACACGGTGTCGATCCGGCGGGACCGCGAGGCGGTCGAACTCGCGACCGCCCCGCCGCCCATCCGGCACATCCTGCCCCGGCCGACCGCGCAGACCATCCCGCCCAAGGAGGTCGAGGCGTCCCGGCCCGAGGCCGTCGACGACGACCCCACGGCCGAGACCGCGCCCGAGGCCGAGCTGGAGACCGTGGCCATCCCGATCGCCGGAAGCCTGCTCGGCGAGATCGGCGGACTCCCGCGCGTGGAGGTTCGCACGCCGCAGCCCTCGCCCATCACGGACACCGCCCCCAACCCGGAGCGCATCGCCCGCGAGTCCTACGAGCGGCGGGCCCGCGAGCTCGAGCGCGTCGCCCACGAGCGCCTCGTGCGCGAGCAGCAGCGGCTGGCCCTCAGCATCCGCGAGCAGCTCGCCCACGACAAGCGCGAACTCGAGTCGGTGCTCGACAACCGCCTCGAGGACACGGTCCTGCGCCCCCGCGGCTGAGCCTCAGCAGCCCTGAGTGCTCAGCAGCTCAGGATCTCAGCAGCTCCGCCGCGGGGGTGACAGCAAGGGCGTGTCGGATACGCCCTACGCCGAACGGGAGTCGGCGTCGAGGAGCCCGAGTTCGGCGGCCACCAGGAGCGCCTCAGTGCGCGTCGACACGTTGAGCTTGCGGTAGATCGAGCGCAATTGCGCCTTGACGGTGTTGGACGCCACGAAGAGCTTCTTCGCGATCTGGTCCACGGTCGCCCCGGGCTCGAGCGAGCGCAGCACGATGAGCTCCCGCTCGCTCAGCGCGCCCGCGACGGCCGTGTACGGCGCCAGGTAGCTCGTGCCCTGCAGCTCGTAGCGCGCGACGAAGCGCTCCGCCTCGGTGGAGAGCCCCGCGAGCTGGTGCAGCGTGTCGTGCGGCAGCAGGTGGAAGGGCACGATGACGCCCGACTTCTCGGCCTGGTTGATGGCGCGAAGCAGGGATGCGGTCGCGTCGTCCTCGCGGCCCAGTGCGAGCTCGGCCGCGGCCCGCAGCACCGCCAGCTCGAGTTGCCCGTAGCGCTCCACACGGCCGCGGCGCTGACCCTCCAGGATGAACAGCAGCGCGTGCTTGGGGTTGCCGCCGAGCAGAGCCAGCCGCGCGCGCGGGACGGCGATCCAGGTGTTGCGACTGGGCACCGCATCCAGGGCGGCCTCGGCGCGCGAGAGCTGACCGAGCAGGAGGGCGAGATCCGCGGCGTCCGAGGTGAGCAGCACCTGTGCGGTCGATCCGGGCGCGAGCTGCTCGCCGTGGTCGGCCCAGGTGCGGTCCAGGGCGCTGTCGGTCTCGACCGGGTCGCCCCAGTACAGGCCGTAGCGGTTGGTGGCGTGCACGACGAAGGGCCACAGCTCGTCGTGCTCGGCGGGGTCGCCGAGCGCCGCCAGCCAGTGCCGCGCCTCCTCGGGCGCGAGGCGACCCATCGCGATGAGCGCGCGCGCCACGAGCCCGGCTGCCCCCGACTCGTCGGTGGGCGCCTGGGCGAGCCAGGTGGATGCGTGATCGGTCTCGCCCTCCAGCGCGCGCACCAGCGCGGTCGCCTCCGCCGCGCGCGCGGCCAGGCGCTCCGCCGCGTCCCCCCGGTTGTGCGTGAGCGTGAAGCTGCGCGCGAAGCTCTCGCGCGCCCCCACCAGATCCAGCCCGAGCAGCCGGGTCATGCCGGACTGGTAGTGCGCCTCGGCGAGCGTGCCGATGGGCCGGCCGGCGATGTCGTCGTCGCCGTCCAGCAGGGCATCGAGTTCGTCCGCCGCCTCGAGCGCGGTCGCGAAGTCGCCCTTGAGCCGGAACACGATGCTCTTGATGAGCAGCACGTGCAACAGGTCCCACGGGGCGAGTTCGCGCGGGAGTCGCCCGAAGATGCCGGCCGCCCGACGCGCGATGGTCAGGTAGGCCTGCGCGAGCCCCTCGCGCGGCTGCCAGCCGACCTCGAGGCACAGGGTGAAGCGCGGGTTCTCGTCGCGCACCTTGCGCGGCAGGCCCAGGATCGCGTCGTGCACCCGCAGCGGGTCGTCCTCCAGCAGACGGAACATCTCGCCGTCCAGGGTGGCGATCACGGCATCCCAGTCCTCGGCGTCCGAGAAGTGGGCGATCGACTCGAAGACCTCGCCGCGCTCCCGGAAGTGCGTGCCCAGCGACGAGCTCAGGCGCCGGGAGAGCGCGGGGTCGCGCAGGCGCAGCTCGAGGATCAGCACGCGGCGCAGCATGGGCTCCATGCGGTAGCGCGGGCCGCCCTCGGTGGCGCCGTCCGACGCATCGCGGATCACGATGCCCGCCTGCGCGGCGCGCTCCAGCTGCGTGCGCTCGGCGATCGCGGGGGCCACCAGGCCCAGGATCTCGGGCGTCAGGGTGGAGGGCACGGCGAGCGGCAGCAGCCCGGTCACCGAGTCGTCCGAGCTCGCCCGGAAGCGCATGGTGAGCAGGTTCTCGCACTCGTCGAGCAGGTAGGAGATCGCGTCGCCCTGGGTCTCGAGCTCTTCGAGGCTGGCGCTCGCGAGCACCGCGGGCAGCACGTCGGGCAGCATCATGGGCGAGTGCGCGAGGGCGATCGCGTCCTCGCCGGCGAGCGGGACGCCCAGCTTGCCGGCGAGGGTGCGGACGCCATCCGCGTCGGCCACGAGGGATGCGGGGCTTACCAGGTCGGCGTCGTGCTCGACGCGGCCCATGATCTCGATCATGCGCCGCCCGGGGCTGATCGCCAGGAGTGACAGCAGGGGAGCGCTGCCGAGCACGCCGAGCAGCCTCGCGTCGAACTCGTGCGGCACGGCGGGGTCGAGGGCCAGCGCGAGCAGCAGCGGGCGCTCGAGCGCCTCGAGGCGGTCCGCGACCGCCTCGGCCGGATCGGACCCCCGCAGGGGCGTGCCGTGAGCGGCGGCGAGCGCGTCGCGCAGGGCCGTCCAGGCCGCCTCGTCAGGCCCTCCGGGCACCTCGACCCACACGACGTCGCGCGCGGTCCGGTCGTGGGCCAGCGCGGCGGCCACGACCGCGCGCACCGGGACGAGCGGCAGGTCGGGCACGATGGTGAGCCGGGTTCCGGGTGCCGGTGCGTGGAACGCGGTGGGGGCGAGCGGGCCTCGCGGCTGGGGGATGCCGTGATGCAGAGACTCGGGCATTGGGGGGTGCGTCTCCTGGGTAGGGGTGACCGACCAGGGTCCGGCACGAGAGCCCCGACAGCCGGTACGGCGGGTCGCCGGCTGAGAGGGCGCGGCGCGTACGACTTCCCTTCCATTAACCCGCGCGCTCACCCGTTGCGGAACCCCCTAGGGAGAGTTTTCCTCACCCCTCTTGTGGGGACAGACAGAACGGTCCACTCGGGGGGCAGGCAGTCCGAACCCGCTCGGAGCCGCTCCTGGCCGCCTCCGGTAGTGTCGGCGCATGGCCGACGCCTCCCCGGACCCCGCCGTCGCGACCGAGCTCTCCGCGCTGCGGTTGAGCATCGACAACATCGACGCGGCGCTCATCCACTTGCTCGCCGAGCGCTTCAAATTCACGCAGCAGGTCGGCCGGCTCAAGGCCGCGCACGGGATGCCGCCCTCCGACCCCGAGCGCGAGCGCGTTCAGACGGCGCGGCTCCGCGCTCTCGCCGAGGAGGCGCAACTGGACCCGGCTTTCGCCGAGAAGTGGTTCAACTTCGTGGTCGCCGAGGTCATCCACCACCACGAGCAGCTCGCCACCGGGACGGTCCCGACCGCCGAGGCATGAGCGGTCAGGCATGAGCGGTCAGGCATGAGTTCCGAGGCATGAGCGATCGCTGGGATCCGCTCGCACTCCCATCGCAGGACGGACGCACGATCGTCGTCACGGGCGGCAATGCGGGCATCGGCTACTTCACCGCGGAGCAGCTCGCGCGCGCGGGAGCCCGCGTCGTGCTGGCCGCCCGGTCGCCGGAGCGCGCCCGCACCGCGATGGCGGCGATCCGTCGCCAGGTGCCGGATGCCGCGCTCGACACGGTCGCGCTGGACCTGACCGCGCTCGCGAGCGTCGCGCGGGCCGCGGACGAATTGCGCACCCTCCGGCCGCTGCACGCCCTGGTCAACAACGCCGGACTCGTCGTCTCCCCCCGCCGGCGGGAGACCACCGCCGACGGGCTGGAGCTGCTCACGGGCGGCAACTTCTTCGGGCATTTCGCGCTCACCGCACTGCTCTGGCCGGCGCTCGCCGAGGACGCCCGCGTCGTCGGGCTGGGCAGCATGTCGACGCGGATGTCGCGGCTCGACCCCGGGGATCTCCAGTCGGTGCGCCGCTACGCGCCGTTCCGCGCCTACGCCATGTCGAAGCATCTGGTGCACGGCTTCGCGTTCGAGCTCGACCGCCGGCTGCGCGCGACGGGCTCCGGGCGGGCGTCGCTTCTCGCGCACCCCGGCTTCGCGGTCACCGGGCTGGCCGCGCGGAGGCCCGGCGTGACCGACCTCCCGGCGGGCAAGCGCGCCACCGAGCGCGTGCTGTTCTCGCTCGTGGGCCAGGGGAAGGACTCGGGCGCCTGGCCCGTGGTCCGCGCGGTCGCCGACCCCGACGCGGAGAGCGGCACGTTCTACGGACCCTCGCGCGTGCTCGCCGGTCACCCGGTGCCGCTCGCGCCCGTCGTATCGAGCGCCTCGCCGGTCTTCGGCGCGCAGCTGTGGTCGCTCGCCGAACGGCTTACCGGGGTGCGGTTCGAGGTGTAGGCGCGCGGGCGCGCGGCTCAGGCGCCGAAGGCCTCGCGCAGCGGCGCACGGTGCGCCGCTCCGAGTTCGTCCAACGGGATCGAGAACGCGCCCTGCACGTCGAGCGCGGCGCCGGAGGCCGGGCCGGCATCCGTCACCCCGATGCGCAGCACGGGGTAGCCGCGCCCCTCGCACAGGCGGGTGAACTTGACGTCCTCCTCGCGCGGAACGGCCACGATCGCCCGGCCGCCGGTCTCGCTGAACAGTGCCGTCGCGAGGTCGATGCCGTCGCGCTCGAGCAGCTCGTCCAGGAAAATGCGCGCGCCGACGCCGAACCGGAGGCACCCCTCGACCAGGGCGACACCGAGGCCGCCGTCGGACAGGTCGTGCGCGGCGTTGAACAGGCCCTCATGCGCTCCCGCGGCGAGCAACCCGGCGAGCGCCTTCTCGCGCCCGAGGTCGACAGCGGGCGGGCGGCCGCCCAGGTGCCCGTGCACGACGCCGGCCCACGCCGAGCCGTCGAGTTCGAGCGCGGTCGCGCCCAGCAGGTAGAGGTTGTCGCCGGCGTCCTGCCACCCCGACGGGACGCGGCGGCCGACGTCGTCGATCGTGCCGAGCACGGCGACGACCGGGGTGGGGTGGATGGGCACGTCGCCGGTCTGGTTGTAGAAGCTCACATTGCCGCCGGTGACCGGGATGCCCAGCGCGAGGCACCCGTCGGCCAGACCCTCGACCGCACGCGAGAACTGCCACATGACCTCGGGGTTCTCCGGGCTGCCGAAGTTGAGGCAGTCGCTCACGGCGACCGGGGTCGCTCCGGTGACCGCGACGTTGCGGTACGCCTCGGCGAGGGCCAGCTGCGCGCCGGCGTACGGGTCGAGGTAGCAGTACCGCCCGTTCGCGTCGGTGGCGAGTGCGAAACCGAGGCCGCTGCGCTCGTCGACGCGCACCATCCCGCCGTCGTCGGGGTAGCTCAGTGCGGTGTTGCCCAGCACGTACTTGTCGTACTGGCTGGTGACCCAGCTCGTGTCCGCGATGTTCGCGCTGTTGACCAAATGCAGGAGATCTTTGCGCAATCCGGCCCCATCGGCCGGTCGGGGCAGGGTCGCGGCGGAATTCTCCTGCATTTGGTCGAGCCAGGCGGGGTAGGCGACGGGACGCTCGTACACCGGGCCGTCGACGGCGACCGTGCGCGGGTCCACGTCGACGATGGTCTCCCCCCGCCAGTCGATGACCAGCCGCCCCGTGTCGGTGACCTCGCCCAGCACGCTGGTCTCGACATCCCATTTCTTCGTCACGGCCAGGAAGCCTTCGAGCTTGGACGGCTGCACGATCGCCATCATGCGCTCCTGGCTCTCCGACATGAGGATCTCCTCCGCCGTGAGCGTGGGGTCGCGCAACAGCACCTCGTCGAGCGAGATGCGCATGCCGCCGTCGCCGTTGCTGGCCAGCTCGCTCGTCGCGCAGGAGATGCCGGCCGCACCCAGGTCTTGGATGCCCTCGACCAGGCCGCCCGCGAAGAGCTCGAGGCAGCACTCGATGAGCACCTTCTCGGCGAACGGGTCACCCACCTGCACGGCAGGGCGCTTGGTGGGGCCGCCCTCGGAGAACGTGTCGCTGGCCAGGATGCTGGCGCCGCCGATCCCGTCGCCTCCCGTCCGCGCCCCGAACAGCACGACCTTGTTGCCGACGCCGCGCGCGTTGGCCAGGTGCAGATCCTCGTGGCGGAGCACCCCCACCGCGAGCGCGTTGACGAGCGGGTTCGCCTGGTACACCGGATCGAACCGGGTCTCGCCGCCGATGTTGGGCAGGCCCAGGCAGTTGCCGTAGAAGCTGATGCCGCCCACGACCCCGTGCACGACGCGGGCCGTGTCGGGGTCGCCCAGCGCGCCGAAGCGCAGCGCGTCCATGACCGCGACCGGGCGGGCCCCCATTGAGATGATGTCGCGGACGATCCCCCCCACCCCGGTGGCGGCGCCCTGGAAGGGCTCGATGTAGCTCGGGTGGTTGTGGCTCTCGATCTTGAAGGTGACCGCCCAGCCCTCGCCGATGTCGACGACGCCGGCGTTCTCGCCCATGCCGACCATGAGGTTCTTGGTCATCTCCGGGCTGACCTTCTGCCCGAACTGGCGCAGGTGCACCTTGCTGGACTTGTACGAGCAGTGCTCGCTCCACATGACCGAGTACATGGCGAGCTCGCCGCTCGTGGGGCGCCGGCCGAGCAGTTCGCGGATGCGCGCGTACTCGTCGGGCTTGAGGCCGAGCGCCTCGTACGGCTGCTCCTTCCCGGGGGTGGCGGCGGCGTTGCTGACGGAGTCGACGACAGGCGTGCTCACGCGGAAAGGGCTCCTAGGCAGAGTGTGGCCGGATGATGTTCAGCCTACCTGCGACGGCGTACCCTTCCGGGATGGCAGCCATCCAGACGCAGCCGACCGATGCGTCGGTCGACGACTTCCTCGCCGGCATCGACGAGCCGCGGCGCTCGCAGGCGCAGGCGGTGCGCGAGCTCATGGAGCGCGTGACCGGCGTGCGGCCCGTCATGTGGGGCCCGGCGATCGTGGGGTTCGGCTCGCAGCACTACGAGGGGCGCTCGAGCTCGGGCGAGTGGCCGGTCGTCGGGCTCTCGCCGCGCAAGGGCGCGCTCACGCTGTACGGGGTCTACTCGGAGTACGGGCCCGCCGACCCGCTTATGGACGAACTCGGCCCGCACACCACGGGCAAGGGGTGCCTCTACCTCAAGCGGCTCGACGGCGTCGACCTCGGCGTGCTCGAGCGCCTCGTCCGGCAGGCCTGGGAGCGCGCGGGGTAGCCTGGCATTACGTGACCCCGACCCCCGACGCGAGGAGGCCTGGTGGCGGCCGGAGAGACCATCGTCTTCGACGACATGAGCAAGCGCTTCGGGGCGGTGCACGCCGTGAGCGATCTGACCTTCACGGTCGAGCCGGGCCGGGTCACCGGGTTCCTCGGGCCCAACGGCGCGGGCAAGTCGACGAGCCTGCGCGTGCTGCTCGGGCTGGTGAACCCCTCGACCGGAACCGCCACCATCGGCGGGGCCCGCTATGCGACCCTGCGCGATCCGGTCCGCCGGGTGGGCGCAGCGCTCGAAGCGACCTTCCACCCGGGGCGCAGCGCTCGCGCGCATCTGAGCTCGGTCGCGGTGGCCGGGGGCATCCCGCGCGCGCGGGTGGGCGAGGTGCTCGAGCTCGTGGGCGCCACCCCGTACGCCGACCGCCGGGTGGGCGGCTACTCGCTCGGGATGCGGCAGCGGCTCGCGCTGGCCACCGCGCTTCTCGGCGACCCCGGCGTGCTCGTGCTCGACGAGCCCATCAACGGGCTCGACCCCGAGGGCATCCGCTGGATCCGCGGGCTGCTGCGCTCCCTCGCCGCCGAGGGTCGCACCGTCCTGCTGAGCTCGCACCTGCTGAGCGAGGTGCAGCAGACGGTCGACGACGTCGTGGTCATCGCCGGCGGCCGCTTGCGCTACACGGGTCCCTTGGCCGGGCTCGGCACCGGGCCGGTGACCATCGTGGACGCCCCCGACCGACCCGCGCTCGCGGCGGCACTGCAGGGGGCGGGCTTCGCGCTCCGGGTCGACGCGGGCGATCTGGTGGTGGATGCCGACCCCGCCGACGTGGGACGCGTCGCCCAGGCCGCCGGGGTCGCCCTGCGAGAGCTGCGGCAGCGCTCCGGCGGGCTCGAGGACGAGTTCCTGGCGCTCGTCGGGCAGGAGCTGCCGCCGCCCCCGCCGCCGGGCAGCACCCCGATCCCGGGGGAGGCACCGCGATGACCGGGTTCGGCCGGGCGGTCGCGTCCGAGTTCGTGAAGCTGTTCAGCACCCGGATGTGGTGGCTGCTCCTGCTCATCCTGGTCGGCTACGTGGGCCTGGCCGCCGCGGGCATCGCGCTCGCGCTGACCCTCGCGCCCGAGCAGTCCGGCATGACCATCCCGCCCGGAGCGCTCGCCGCGGTGGTCTACTCGGTGGCCACGGCCTCCGGTTTCGTGTTCCCGGTCATCCTGGGCGCCATGTCGGTCACGGGCGAGGTGCGGCACCGCACGCTCAGCACGACCTTCCTGGCGACGCCGCACCGAGCCCCCGTGCTGGCGGCCAAGGTCGTGGTCGCGGCGGTCGCGGGCGCCGGGTACGGGGTGGCCGCATCCCTCGCGACGGTGGGGCTGGGTGCGCTCGTGCTGGGCTCCTCGGGCGAACCGACCGCGCTCGACGAGTCCGACACCTGGGCCATGATCGCGCGCATGGTGCTCGCGATGGCCATCTGGGCCATGCTCGGCGTCGGGCTGGGCGTGCTGGTGCCGAGTCAGGTCGGCTCGATCGTGGCGATCCTCGCGTTCACCCAGTTCGTGGAGCCCATCGTGCGCACCGCGGCCGCGTTCGTCGAACCGCTCGGCGGGGTCGCGAAGTTCCTGCCGGGCGCCGCGGGGGATGCCCTGGTCGGCGCGAGCTTCTACACCGCCCTCGGGCCGAGCGCGCAGACCCTCGAGTGGTGGCAGGGCGGCCTCGTGCTCGCCGGCTACGCGGTCGCGTTCCTGGTGGCGGGCGCCGCGACGTTCTGGCGCCGCGACGTCACGTAGTCGGGGCAGCCGGCGTCGTGGCGGCCGGCGTTCCGGCGGCCGCCGTCGCGGTCGGCGCGGCGGGCTCGGGCCGCCGGTCCAGGTGGATTCCGGCGATCATGCAGCGCACCGACCCGCCCGCGAGCTCGATGGTCGGCACGTCGATGGGCAGGATGCGCGCCGAGCGCTCGATGACCTCGCGCTGGGCGGGTGTCAGGCTGCGATCCGCACGGGTCGACATGGCGAGCACCCGCCCCTGGGAGCCGTGCAGCTCGATCGCGTTGCCCGCGAAGTCCTCGAGCTGCCCGTCGGTCAGGGCGATGACCTCCCGGCCCTGCTCGGCCAGCCGCTCCGCGACCTCGTCGCGGCGCGAGGTCATGGCGTCGAGCCCGACGAGGGCGAACTCGGTGCCGATGCACATCATGACGTTGGTGTGGTAGATCGGCACGCCCCGCAGTTGCGCGTCGAAGACCATGGGCTCGTAGCCGAAGGCGGTGCAGAACCGCTCGAGCACGATGGGGTCGGCCCGGTGCGAGCGCACCACGTAGGCGGTTCGGTTGAGGTTGTCGAGGACCATGGCGCCCGTGCCCTCGAGGAAGAGCCCGTCGGGCTCGAGCCCGGAGTAGTCGACGATCTCCTGCACGCGGTAGCGCGCCTTGAGCAGCTCGAGCACGTCGGTGCGCCGTTCGAGGCGACGGGTGGGCGAGTACATCGGGTAGACGGCGACGCGTCCGCCGGCGTGGGTCGAGAACCAGTTGTTGGGGAAGACGCTGTCCGGCCGGGTCTCCTCCTCGTCATCGAAGACGTGCACCGTGATGCCGACGCTCTCGAGCGCGGCAGCGAGGCGGTCCGCGTCGGCGAGCGCCGCATCCTCGATCTGGGCGATGGTGCGCGAGGCGTCGACGGTCTGGAACGCGTTGTCGGCCGCGGTGTCCGGGTTCGGGGAGAAGTGGTGGGGCCGGATGAGCACGACGGCCGAGGGGGCCTGGACGCTCATCTCAGGCGGCGGCCATCCGGTGCGCGAGCACGCTCGTGAAGAAGGTCAGCCCGTCGACACCCGAGCGCATGGCCGCGGGGGTGTCGGGCCCGAACCCGGGCTCGGAGGCGTGCTCGGGGTGCGGCATGAGCCCGACGACGTTGCCGCGCGGGTTGGTGAGCCCGGCGATGTCGTCGAGCGAACCATTGGGGTTGACGCCGACGTAGCGGAAGGCGACCAGCCCCTCGCCCTCGAGACGCTTGAGGTCCTCGGCGGAGGCGATGAAACCGCCCTCGCCGTTCTTGAGGGGGATGGTGATCTCCTGGCCCTCGGCGAAGCCGTTGGTCCAGGCGGTCGACGCGTTCTCGACCCGCAGCACCTGGTCGCGGCACACGAACGAGCCGTGGTCGTTGCGGATGAGTCCGCCCGGCAGCAGATGCGCCTCGACCAGGATCTGGAAGCCGTTGCAGATGCCCAGGACGGGCAGCCCCGCGTTCGCGGCGTCGATGACCTCGGACATGATGGGCGAGCGCGCGGCGATGGCGCCGCAGCGCAGGTAGTCGCCGTAGGAGAACCCGCCCGGCAGCACGATGGCATCGACGCCCTCGAGGTCGTGCGAGCCGTGCCACAGGGGGACCGGCTCGCCGCCGGCCAGGCGGACGGCGCGCTGCGCGTCCCGGTCGTCGAGCGAGCCGGGGAAGGTGACGACGCCGATGCGCACTACTCGTCCACCGAGACCGCGATGACGTCCTCGATGACCGAGTTGCTGAGCATCTCGGAGGCGAGCTCGCGCGCCCGGGCGAGCACGGCATCCGTGACCTCGCCGTCGACCGTGAGCTCGAAGCGCTTGCCGATGCGGACGCCGCTGAAGGCGGTGTCGCCGAGGCGGTGCAGGGCTCCCGCGACGGCCTTGCCGGCGGGGTCGAGCAGTTCGGCCTTGGGCATGACGTCGACCACGATGGTGGGCATGCGGTCAGTCTAGGCCGAGCACGAGGCTCGCCCGGGCAGCGCCTCGGCCCTCGCCGGGCAGGGCTCGCACGTGCGCTGCCACGGAGTCGAGTGCGCGGGTCATTCGATGCTCTGCAGCACGCCGATCCGCTCGTCGTCCGCGCAGTAGTCCAGGACCATGTCCAGGTACCCGTCCGGCCCGTCGGCGTCGAAGACCACATCCTCGGCGGTCCGGATCCACCCGGTCCCCGCGACCGGCTGCCCCTCGCCGATCCGGGTGCCGTCGGGGGCGACCACGACGTCGGCGTCCTGCCGGTAGCCATCCGGCCAGACCACGAACAGCTGCTCGTCGGCGGTGCGCAGGTGGAAGCATCCGTTGGAGGCGACGTGCAGCTCGCCGCCGATCGGCACGGGGTCCTCGTAGGGCCGGGCGATGAGGTTCTCGGTGGGGATACCCATGCCGCCCTCGGTGTCGTCCGGCTGCTGCTGGGTGACGATGACGGTCACGACCGCGACGGCGACCAGCGCGAGCATGATGCCCGCCAGCACGAACGCCCTCATGGGGTCACGCTAGCCGAGCCACTCGCGAAGCCCCCGGTCCCACGCGTCGTCAATGGCCCACTCGGCCCAGTCTCGGTAGCCGGAGGCGCTCGGGTGGAACAGGTCCGTCGCGAAGAAGTCGTCGGCGTAGGCGGGCGGATCGACCGACATGACGGTGCGCGGTCGCCGGGCCACGAGCTCCCGCACGGCTCCCTCGAGCGCGAGCGAGTGCCGGTAGAGGGTGCGGCGCAGGGGCTGCGGCAGCAGGGCGAAGCGCCCGAAGACCGGCAGCGATGACACGAGCGTCGCCGCCCCGGGATTGCGTTCGGCGACGGCGTCCAGGACGCGCGCCACGTCCCGCCGGAACGCACCCGCCCCGCGCAGCGCGAGCGAGTCGTTGGCCCCGATGGTCAGGAACAGCAGGTCGGCGGGCTCGGCCAGCGCCTCATCGAGATAGCGCGTCACGAGATCGCGCGCGGTCGCGCCGTTCTCACCCACCGCGCGCCAGTGGATGCCGCGGCCGGCCCGCTCACGCAGTACGGCCCCCAGCCGTCCCGGCAGCGCCTCTTCCTGGGTGGCCGCACCCACTCCGGCCGCCGTCGAGTCGCCCAGCACGAGCAGCCGCAGCGGCCGCGGCCCCGCCACCGAACCGTGCCAGGGCTGCGCCGCATCCGGCAGCCGCGGGACCACGCGGCGCAGCCGCCGCCCCTGCGTGAAGACCACGGGTCCGAGGGCCACCGCGATCGAACGGCTCGCGCGCAGCAGTCCCGGTCGGCGCTCGTCCACGAGCCGGGAGCCTACTCCCGGCCGGGCTTGGTCACGCCTGTGCAGCCGAACTCATCCGCCTGTTTGCCCAGAAGAAGGATCGCCATCTTCTCGATAGGAGCACGCCCATCCGCTCAATAGCCATAAGGGAGTCGAACGATCGCAGGATACTCGCGTTGGAGGTCAAGCTCTCGGATAGCATCGGAGACGATGATGTGAGGCACCTCAAGTGGCTCAAGGATCGACTCGGGTCTCGGCTTGCTGACGCGGTGGTCCTCAACTCTGGTCCGGGTGCGTACCGTCGCCATGACGGGATCGCCGTCGTCCCACTCGCTCTCCTCGGGCCCTGAGCTCGGGTCTTTTGCAGTCCCGGTCGGCGCTCGTCCACGAGCCGGGAGCCTACTCCCGGCCGGGGGTGGTCACGCGGATGAGGTTCGCCCACGGGTCGTCGAAGGCGACCGTCTGCCCGTCGTCCCGGGTCTCGATGCCGAAGTGCGTCATCCGCTCGGTCAGCGCACCGAGGTCGTCGGCGTCCGGCACCAGGATGTCGACGCGGCCGAGCCCGAGGGTGCGCTGCCGCCGACCGGCGCCGCGCGAGTTCCAGATGTTCATGGCCATGTGGTGGTGATAGCCGCCCGCACTCACGAAGACCGCCTGGCCGGGGAACTCGAAGGTGCGCTCGAACCCGAGCCGGTCGACGTAGAACTCGCGCGCCGTGGGGACATCGCCCACCGAGAGGTGCACGTGACCGACCCGTGCGTCGCCGAGCCCGGCGCCCTCGGCCGCGCGCTCGCTCAGGTGCTCGTTCAGGAACGCGTTGGGGTCGAGGTAGAGCGTGCTCATCTCGACGCTTCCGTGCACCCACGACCACGCGCTGCGGTCGCGATCCCAATACAGTTCGACGCCGTTGCCCTCCGGGTCGTCGAAGTAGAAGGCCTGACTCACCAGGTGGTCGCTCGACCCGGTGAACGTGCCCGGGTGCGCCTGCGCGACCGAGTACACGGCGGCGGCGAGCGCCTCCTGCGTGTCGAACAGGATCGCGGTGTGGAAGAGCCCGGCCTCGTGCGGGGCGGCGTGGCGCAGCTCGGGGCTGTGCTCCAGGATGACGATGGGGCGACCCGGGCGACCGAGCGTCGTGCGCGGGCCCTCCTGCGCGAGCACCTCGAGGCCGATGGCGTCGCGGTAGTACCGCGTCATGCGGTCGGGGTCGGCGACGTTGAGCGTCACCGCGCCCATGGCGGTGTCGGCCGCGAGCAGGTCGGTCATACCGGGTGCAACGCCCGGGGCGGCCGCGCTATTTCGCCGCCGGTGCGGACCCGGTGATGCGCTCGATGAGCTCGCGGTAGCGGGCCGCGGTCTTCTCGACGATCTCGTCCGGGAGCGCGGGCGGCGTGCCCGCCCGATCCCAGTTGGCCGCGAGCCAGTCGCGCACGATCTGCTTGTCGAAGCTGTCGAGCCGGTGCTCGCCGCCCGCGGCGTAGGTGGTCGCGTCCCAGTAGCGGCTCGAGTCGCTCGTGAGCACCTCGTCGGCCAGCATGAGCTCGCCCGTCTCCGGGTCGCGCCCGAACTCGAACTTGGTGTCGGCCAGGATCACGCCGCGCTCCCGGGCGATCTCGGAGGCCGTTTCGTACGCGCGCAACGATGCCTCGCGGAGCGCCGCCGCATCCGTCTCGCCGACGATCTCGACGGTCTGCTCGTAGGTGATGTTCTCGTCGTGCTCACCCAGGGGCGCCTTGGTCGCGGGTGTGTAGATCGGCTCGGGCAGCGCGTCGCCCTCGGTGAGACCGGCGGGCAGCGGGATGCCGCAGACGGTCCCCGAGGCACGGTACTCGGCCCAGCCCGACCCGGCCAGGTAGCCGCGCACGACGCACTCCAGCGGGAACATGTCGAGCGTGTGCACGAGCATGGCGCGCTCGGCGATCCCCGGCGGCAGGTGCTCGCCCAGCGACGGGTGCGCGGCGGCGAGGTGATGCGGCATCCCGAGCCGGGCGAACCACCACAGCGAGAGCTGGGTCAGCAGTGCGCCCTTGCCGGGGATCGCCGGCTCCAGGATGTGGTCGAAGGCGCTGACCCGGTCGCTGGCCACCACGAGCATGCGACCCGGCAGCACGTCGGAGGTGTACAGATCGCGCACCTTGCCCGAGTACACGAGCGTCCAGTCCTCGAATCTCACGATGCCGCCTCCTCCTCGATCGCGGCGTGCGCGATGTCGGTCCGGTAGAACGAGCCCTGCAGACGGATGCGGCCGATCGCCTCATAGGCCGCGTCGCGTGCAGCGGCGAGGTCGCCTCCGACCCCGACGACGCCCAGCACGCGCCCCCCGGTCGCGACGAAGCGGTCCTCGACGAGGGCCGTCGCCGCGTGCGCGATCGTGACACCGGGAACCTCGAGGGCGTCGTCGAGGCCGCCGATCGGCCGGCCCGTGATGGGCTCCTCGGGGTAGCCCTCGCTGGCCAGCACGACGATGACGGCGGACTCGTCGCGGAAAACCGGGTCGGGCATCCCGCCGAGCCCGCCGGTCGCCGCGGCGAGCAGCAGGCCCGAGAGCGGGGTCTCGAGCCGGGCCAGCACGACCTGGGTCTCGGGGTCGCCGAAGCGCGCGTTGAACTCGATGACGCGCACGCCCGCTTCGGTCACGATGAGCCCGCAGTACAGCAGCCCGACGAAGGGCGTCCCCTCGGCCTCGAGGGCGCGCACGGTCGGCAGGGCGACGGTGTCGCGCACCTCGGTCACGAACGCGTCCTCGTCCGCCCAGCCGCGGGCGAGCCAGGGCAGCGGCGAGTAGGCCCCCATGCCCCCGGTGTTCGGGCCGGTGTCGCCGTCGCCGACGCGCTTGAAGTCCTGCGCGGGGCTCAACGGCAGGACGTCGTGGCCATCGGAGAGGAAGAACAGCGAGATCTCGCGGCCGTCGAGGAACTCCTCGACGAGCACCGGGCCCTGCTGCAGGTAGTGCTCGGCGTGGGCGAGCGCGGCGCCGCGGTCGCTCGTCACGAGCACGCCCTTGCCGGCGGCCAGCCCGTCGGCCTTGACGACGTGCGGGGCGCCCAGTTCGTCGAGTGCGTCGGCGACGGCGTCGAGGTCCTCCGCGCGGATCGCGCGTCCGGTGGGGACGGCGGCGGCATCCATGACGCGCTTGGCGAAGGCCTTCGACCCCTCGAGCGCGGCGGCGGCGCGGTCCGGCCCGAAGACCGGGATCCCCGCGGCGCGCACCCGGTCGGCCACGCCGGCGACCAGGGGGGCCTCCGGACCGATGACCACGAGATCGACGGCCGTGTCGCGCGCGTAGGAGGCGACCAGGTCACCGTTGGACGCATCCAGACTGACCGTCTCGGCGACGGCCGCGATGCCGGCGTTGCCGGGCGCGGCCACGACCTGGTGGCCGGCACCCTCGCCGAGCAGCGCGCTCACGATGGCGTGCTCGCGCGCGCCCGAACCGAGCACGAGGATCCTCACCTGTTCAGGCTAGCGGGGGTGGGGCGTAGCGTTTCCCCCATGGCAGACTCAGTCACCGCCATCGATCCCGACGTCTGGCACATGCTCATCCACACTCCCGGTCCCAACGCGGACCCAGCGGTTCCCTTCTTCCAGGCCGAGTGGTTCCCGGGCCACCGGGGCTTCCACGCCGAGCTCCAGCGGGCCGGGTACTTCGTGGCCGCCGGGCCGCTGCCCGACCGGGCGGGCGCGGGTCAGACCCTGGTGCGCGGGGTGTCCACGGGCGAGATCACCCGGCTCGCGCGCGAGACGGATCCGGCCGTCATCGGCGGCTTCCTCGACGTCGAGATCGTCCCCTGGCGGGTGGTCGAGACGGTCCTGAGGCGATGAGCAGGCCGCGCATCGACCCGGTCGCCGGGGCGGATGCCGTGGCCGCGACCCGCGCGGGCGGCGCGCCCCGCGAGACCCGCGCGCTCGCCGTGCGCTACCTGCTGCAGGTGCTCACCGACGTCGCGCCGGGGCACACCGTCGAGGTGCGCGTGCCGCCCTTCGGCGCGGTGCAGGCGGTCGAGGGGCCGCGGCACACGCGGGGCACTCCGCCCAACGTGGTGGAGGCGGACGCCGTGACCTTCGTCGCGCTCGCGACGGGCGACCAGCCGTGGGACGAGGCGGTCGCGGACGGGCGGGTCGCCGCATCCGGGTCGCGCGCCGATCTGCGGCCGTGGCTTCCGCTGCCGTGGACGACAATGGAAGCGTGAACGAACGCAGCGAGGTCCGCATCCGGAGGGCTCCCAAGCTCGGGGTCTTCATCGTGATCGGCGGGGCGCTCGGGGCGATCGCGACCCTCGTGCTGACCAGCCTGTACCCGGCCGACAAGGCGGTCGGCTTCGCGGCGACCTTCGGCTACTTCCTGCTCTACGGCATCCCGGCGGGCGTGGCCCTCGGTGCGGTCGTCGGCCTGGTGCTCGACGCGATCTCGCGTCGTCGCGCGCGCACCGTGACCGCGGAGCGCGAGGTCGGGGACGCCGAGTCGCCGGCGGCCCTGGAACTCGCTCCCCCGGAGCAGGACGCCGACCTCAGCTGAGCTGGTTCTGCTCGACCCAGGACAGGTATTCCTCGGTCACCGTGCCGGTGATGTAGTCGCCGGTGAAGCAGCTCATCTCGAGCGCCGTGATCTCCGAGCCCTCGATGATGGCCGCCTCCATGTCGGCGACCTCCTGGTAGATGAGGGCGTCGGCGCCCAGCTCGATCGTGATCTCGGGGATCTTGCGCCCCGCGGCGACGAGCTCGTGCCGACTGGGCATGTTGATGCCGTACACGTGCGGGAACCGCACGGGCGGGGCCGCGGAGGTGAACGTGACCGAGTTCGCACCGGCGGTCCGGGCCATGTCGACGATCTCCTTCGAGGTCGTGCCGCGCACGATCGAGTCGTCGACGATGAGCACGTTCTTCCCGCGGAACTCCGAGCTCATCGCGTTGAGCTTCTGCTTGACGCTGCGCTGGCGCTGCTCCTGGCCGGGCATGATGAAGGTCCGGCCGACGTAGCGGTTCTTGTAGAAGCCCTCGCGGTAGGGAATGCCGAGCTTCTGCGCGACCTGCATGGCGGCGGGCCGGGACGAGTCCGGGATGGGCATGACCACGTCGATCGCACCCGAGGGCGTGTAGGCGGCGATCGTGTCGGCCAGCCGGTCGCCGAGGCGCAGGCGGGCCTCGTAGACCGAGATCCCGTTCATGACCGAATCGGGCCTGGCCAGGTAGACGTACTCGAATGAGCAGGGGATGAGCCTCGGATCGGCCGCGCACTGGCGCGAGGACATCTGGCCGGACCGGTCGATGTAGACCGCCTCGCCAGGAGCGATGTCGCGGACCAGCTCGTACCCGGCCGATTCGAGCACGAGCGACTCGCTCGCCACGATCCACTCGTCGCCCACCAGGCCGGCCGAGCGGCGACCCAGCACGAGGGGGCGGATGCCGTACGGGTCGCGGAAGGCCAGCAGCCCGTGCCCCGCGATGAGCGCGATCGCCGCGTAGGAGCCTTCGACGCGCTCGTGCAGGGTGCGGATGGCGTCGAAAACCTGATCCGGGTCCAGATCGTCGCCGCGCACCTGCTGCTGCAATTCGTTGGCGAGCACGTTCACCAGGAGTTCGGTGTCGGAGTCGGTGTTGAGGTGCCGCCGGTCCACCCGGAACAACTGCTGCGTGAGCTCGCGCGTGTTGGTGAGGTTGCCGTTGTGCACGAGCACGATGCCGTAGGGCGCGTTCACGTAGAACGGCTGCGACTCCTGCTCCTTGCGGGCGTCGCCGCGCGTCGTGTAGCGCACGTGGCCGAGGCCCATGGTGCCGAGCAGGCTGCGCATGTCGCGCGTGCGGTACGCCTCGCGCACCTGGCCGCGGGCCTTCTGCATGTGGATGATCGAGCCGTCGCTCGTGGCGATGCCCGTCGCATCCTGGCCCCGGTGCTGCAGCAGGCCGAGCGCGTCGTAGATCTGCTGGTTGACCGGACTCGACGAGACGATGCCGACGATGCCGCACATGACGCGGTGGTCTCCAGATGCTCGGAAGAGGGTACGGCCAATCCTCCCATACGCTGGAGCGCGTGACCGGTACCGATCCCTATGCCGAGGCGGGCGTCGACACCGCGGCGGGCGACCGGGCGGTCGAGCTCATGCGCGAGGCGGTCGCGCGCACGCACGGGCCGGAGGTCCTGGGCGGCGTGGGCGGGTTCGCCGGGCTGTTCGACGCGAGCGCACTGCGCGGGTACCGCCGGCCGCTGCTCGCGACGAGCACCGACGGCGTCGGCACCAAGATCGCGATCGCGATCGCGCTCGAGAAGCACGACACCATCGGCCAGGATCTGGTCGGCATGGTCGTCGACGACATCGTGGTGGTGGGCGCCAAGCCGCTCTTCATGACCGACTACATCGCGTGCGGCAAGGTCGCGCCCGAACGCATCGCGAGCATCGTAGAGGGCATCGCGCGCTCCTGCGCCGAGACCGGGACCGCGCTCGTCGGCGGTGAGACCGCCGAACACCCGGGTCTCATGGCCCCCGACGACTACGACCTGGCGGGCGCGGCGATCGGAGCGGTCGAGGCAGATGCCGTGCTGGGCCCCGACAAGGTGCGTCACGGCGACGTGGTGGTCGCGATCGCGTCGAGCGGGTTGCACAGCAACGGGTTCTCGCTCGTGCGCCGCATCGTGACCCGGCGTGGTCTCGCGCTGACCGACCACGCCGACGAGTTCGGCGGCCCGGTGGGCGCGGCGCTGCTCGAGCCGACCCGTCTCTACACCGCGCCCCTGCTGCGGCTGATCGACGAGCTCCCGGGCGCGGTGCACGCGCTCTCGCACGTCACGGGCGGTGGGATCGCGGCGAACCTCGCGCGCGTTCTCCCGGCCGGGTCGTGGGTCGACCTCGATCGCTCCACGTGGAGTCCCCCGCAGGTCTTCCGCGTGCTGGCGGGCTGGGACGAGATCGCGCTCGAGGAGACCGAGGGAACCTGGAATCTGGGCGTCGGCATGATCGCGATCGTCGCCCAGGACGCCGCCAGCTCGGTCACGCACGCGCTCGAGGCCGCGGGGCTCCCGGCCTGGGTCGCGGGGCGCGTATCGACCGAGCAGCACGAACCGGAGGGCTACATCACGGGCGCAAAGGGCGTCGCGGGCGGCGCGGTGCGCCTGGTCGGGGCGTACGCGGACTGATCTCCACGGCGCCGCCGATCACGGCGTGCGCTGGCGCAATGGGTCACGCCGTGCGGGACTCGTCCTCGTCGTCGAAGTCGTCCTCGAAGTCCTCGCCCTCCGCACCGGCGGCGTACTCGGGCCACTTGTCGAGGTCGTCGTCCAGCCGCGTGCCTCCGGCGAGTTCCTCTTCGAGGGCGCCGTAGTTCGTCGCGGGGCTGTAGTACTTCAGTTCGCGAGCCACCTTGGTGTGCTTCGCCTTCTGACGGCCGCGCCCCATGCGTGACCCCCTCGTGATCGTGACGGTGGACAGGTCGGGAACAGACTTCCCCAAAGTCTATCACCGGACTCGCCGGGTAGCCTGGTGCGTGTGACCGACCGCACCACCGACACCTCCGTCGTGGTGATCGGCGCGGGGCAGGCCGGGCTTTCGGTCGCGTACTACCTGCGCAGGCTCGGGCTCGATCCTGGCAACGATTTCGTGGTGCTGGATCGGGGCCCCGGAACGGGCGGGGCGTGGCAGCATCGCTGGGAGGCGCTGCGCCTCGGGTTCGCCCACCGGGTCAACGACCTGCCGGGCATGGACGAGCTCGGGCTGAGCTTCTCGACGGCCGACCGCCAGTTGCCGGCGCGTGACGTGGTGGCCGACTACTACGCGCGGTATGAGGAGCACTATGCGCTCCAGGTCGTGCGCCCGGCGACCGTCACGTCGGTCACGCAAGGGCTCGACGACTTCGCGGTGACGTTCCGGGGCGAGCACGGTGAGCGCACCGTCACGACCGAGGTGGTTGTGAACGCGACCGGCACCTGGGGCTCGCCCTTCGTGCCCTGGTACCCGGGCATGCGCGAGTTCCGTGGTCGGCACGTGCACACGGTCGACTACGTGTCGGCGGAGGAGTTCCGCGACCAGGATGTCGTCGTCGTGGGCGGGGGCACGAGCGCGATCGGCTTCCTGCTCGAGCTCGAGGGCGTGGCACGGGGCATCACCTGGGTGGCGCGCCGTCCGGTCGAGTACCTTGACGACCGCGAACTCGACATCGAAGCGGGCGTCAACGCGGTGGCACTGCAGGACGCCGCCGCACGCGAGGGCCGGGCGCTGCCCTCGATCGTGTCGACGACCGGGGTTCCGCGCAGTCGCCGCATCCAGGGGGCGATCGAACGCGGCTACCTGCAGGTCGTTCCGGTCTTCGACGAGGTGACGCCCGACGGGGTGCGCTGGTCCAACGGCGCATTCCGCCCGGCCGACGCGATCATCTGGGCCACCGGCTTCCGCCCCGAGCTGCGCCACCTGGCGCCCCTCAAGTTGCGCGAGAAGGCGGGCGGGATCACGGTGGGGCAGGGCGCGTCGTGGCGCAACCAGCGGGTCTTCTTCGCCGGGTACGGGCCCACCGCATCCACCATCGGTGCCAACCGCGCGGGACGCACGATCGCGCGCCAGGTGATCGCGACGCTCAGCGGGCTGCGCGAGGAGCCGCCTCCCGCCTGAGCGGCTCAGGATGCGGGCTCAGGGTGTGGGGCCTCAGGATGCGGGGCTCAGGACGCGGGGCCCACGATGCGGCGCCGCGCGATAAGGTACGCGATGGGCGGCAGCAGGAGCATCCAGACCAGCGCGGGGGCGGGCCGGTAGCCGCGCTCGAGCAGCTCGCGGCGGTCGTTGGCCGCGAAGCCCCAGGCCGGGATGAGCCCGGCGACCGCGACCGTGCCGGCGATGACGACGAGGGTCGTGGTGCTCCCGGCGGCGCCGCCTGCGTAGGCGAGCGCGGTGATCATGCCGACCACGATCGGGTAGACCACCGGGTAGGCGGTCAGCAGCGACGACCACCGGGTCTTCGCGGGCGAGACGCCGCGGCGCACCGGGCGGACCGGATGAACCGGTGCGGGTTGGAGCGCCACCGGTTCCGGCGCGACCGGCTCCGGCGCCACCGCGACGGGCCGGACCGGCTCGATCACGACCGGTTCCAGCACGACCGGCTCGACGGTCTCCCCCGGGTGCGTGCCCTCGGTCCAGGTCGCGCCGTTCCACCAGCGGTACGCGGCGATTCCCGCCGGGTCCCGGTACCAGCCGGGTGCCGGATCGGTCAGCACGGTGACGGACACGGTCAGTTCAACCCCGACACGAGGGAGATCGCGGCCACCGCGGACAGCACGGCACCAGCGACGATCAGGAGGAAGCCCGCGAAGAAGAGCAGCTCCGGCGGCCAGGCTCGCTTGTTCTCGCGCCGCACCGCCTTCCCGCGCATGATGAAGTACACGAAAGGCGGCAGTAGCAGCATCCAGGCGAGGCTCGGCGCGTGGTAGCCGCGGATCGTTAGCGCGCGCCGGTCGAGGGATCCGAAGATCCAGCACAGGAGCAACAGGACCCCGATGAACGCCAGTGTCGCGACGAACTGGGGCAAGCCGACGAGCCCGACGGCCAGTCCCACGACGAACGCGATGGGTCCGCTCAGGAGCGGCAGGGAGGCGAGCAGCCAGATGCCCGCGGTGTCGGGTGAGCCCAGGTCCTGCCAGTCGCGCACGTAGCTCGGGATGTGCACAGGCTTGCGCGGCATGGCACCGGACACGCTCCCGTGGTGAAGGCGCGGCACCTCGATGACCTCGGCCGCGGACGAGTGCCAGTAGAGCTGATCGGTGACCGGGATCGCGGCGATCGAGGACACCTGGCCTCCCGCGGACTGCCGAGGAGCGGGGGCGGCAGCGACATCGCCCGGCTGCGGGATCGCGGGCGCCGACATCACGGCGGGTGCGGGTTCCGCGGTGGGCGGGTCGGGCTGCACGGCCGTCGGCTCGGGCTGGTGCGCGGCGGGCTCCGGCTCCGGCTGGTACGGCGTCGGCTCGGGCTGGTACGGCGTCGGCTCGGGCTGGTACGGCGTCGGCTCCGGCTGGAACGGCGTCGGCTCCGGCTGGAACGCGACAGGCTCCGGCTCCGGCAGGTAAGCGGCGGGCTGATGCGAGGGCGGGTCCGGCATGTACGACACGGGCTCCGGCTCGACGAGGACCGGCGCGGTCCAGGTCGGGACGACATCGGCGCGCTCGCGCACGTGCTCGGTCCAGGTGGAACCGTCCCACCAGCGCCAGGCGCGGTCGTCCGCCGGGTCCGCGTACCATCCCGCGGACGCCGCCGTCTCGAGTGTCGTCGACACGTTCGTCCCCCCAGTTGTGTCTGCAATCGAGACTAGGAACGGCCCCGCGGGCGACGCGCGCCCCCATTCGGGGCGAAATGTCAACCATTTCGGGGGGCATGTGCGTCGGGATGACATGGAGACCTTCGCACAGCTACTCGCCACCGGTGAGCCCGGCCTCCTCGTGCTCGCGGTGGTCGCCTTCGGCGTCGCCGCCGTGCTCGGGGCGCTCGCCGTGCGGCTGCGGCCCCGGCCGCGGCGGCGCCTCGCGCGCTAGCCGAACAGGCCGCCCGCCCCGAGGGATCCGGTCACCGCACCGGCTCCGAGCGCGCCGATGAGAGCCGCCAGCAGGCCCCACGCGAGGTTCGCGACCACGGTGAGTGCCGCATCCCGTCGCCGGCCGTCGAGCGCGAGCTGGATCGTCTCGACGCTCCAGGTGCTGAAGGTGGTGAGCCCGCCGGCGAACCCGCCCATTAGTACGTACTGCACCTCGGTCGGGGCGGGCAGCCCGATGAGCACCCCCGCGAGCAGCGACCCCGCGACGTTGACGATGAGCACAGCGCGCGTGAGCTTCTCGGGCGGGAACGCGAGGTGCACGGCGTGGGTCACCCCGAAGCGCGCGAGCGCGCCGAGGGCTCCCGCGGCGATCGCGGCGACGACGACCAGGGGCGTCACTCGTCCTCCCGCAGCACGACCGGGGGACGCGCCGAGCCGAGGCGCAGGCCCAGCCACGCTGCGCCGAACCCCGCGACGAGACTCGCCGCGAGGTAGGCGAGCGCCGTGAGCGCCGCGCCGCCCGCGGATATCGCGACGAGGGATGCCGCGAGGGCCGAGAAGGTCGTGAACGATCCCAGCAGCCCGGTCCCCAATCCGGCGCGCAGCCATGCCGGAGCGGCCGGCCAGACGCGCGAGACCAGGAACCCGAGCACGAACGACCCGGTGACGTTGATCAGCAGGGTCGACCACGGGAAGCCGGTGCCCTCATGGGGCAGGAGCGCGTCGACCCCGAGCCTCAGGCCGGTGCCGAGCACCCCGCCGATGAGCACCGCGACGACGGTCACGGGCGTCCGGTCGACTGCGTCACGGTGCCCCACCGTACTCCGCGTTCACGCTCCCGTCCTCGACCGGGTGCGGCGCTTCGCGGGCGCGATCGGCTTGCGCGTGACCGGGCGCACGGGCTCTCCGCGTCGGTCCTGACCGGGCAGCGGTCGTGAGCGGCGCCCGTAGATGAGGGTCGAGGAGTCCAGCAGCCAGGGGACGAGGGCGATCACGACGCCGTGCACCAGGGCCAGCTTGTGCCGGATGCGGCTCGCCGTGTGGTTGTGCAGGAAGGTCTCCCACCAGTGCCCCACGATGTAGTGCGGGGTGTAGACCGTGACCACTTCGGAGCCGTGCTCGCTGCGGCGCTGCTTGATGTAGGTGATCAGCGGCAGGCTGATGTCCCGATACGGCGACTGGAGCACCCGCAGCGGCACCTTGATGTTCATCGCCGACCATTCCGATTCGAGCCGGGTGGTCGCGTCGTCGTCGATCGAGACGTGCACGGCCTCGATGCTGTCGTGGCGTGCGGCGATCGCGTAGTCGAGCGCCTTCAGCACGGGCTTCTGCATGCGCCCGACGAGCACGATCGCGTGGTCGCCCCGTGAGCCGAATCTCTCACGCGGGTCGACCTCGATCTCCTTGTCGACGTCGCGGTAATAGCGGTTCACCCCGAGCATCAGCAACCACAGGACCGGCATCACGACGAACACGATCCAGGCGCCGTGGGTGAACTTCGTCACCGTCACGACGAGCAGCACCGTCATGGTCATGATCGCGCCGACGGCGTTGATCGCGAGGCCGCGGAAGATGGCGGGACGATCCCCGGCGCCGGCGCGCAGCTCCCGCCTCCAGTGCCGCACCATGCCGGTCTGGCCGATCGTGAACGAGGTGAAAACCCCGATGATGTAGAGCTGGATGAGGGCGGTCACGTCGGCCCGGAACGCCACGAGGATCACGGCGGCCGTGATCGACAGGGCGATGACGCCGTTGCTGAAGATCAGCCGGTCGCCGCGCGTGGCCAGCGACTTCGGAGCGTAGCGGTCGGTGGCGAGCACGGAGCCCAGCAGCGGGAATCCGTTGAAGGCGGTGTTGGCCGCGAGTAGGAGCACCGCGGCGGTGGCGGCCTGCACCACGAAGAACGGGATCGAGTCGTTGCCGAACGTGGCGGAGGCGATCTGGGCGATGAGGCTGCGCTGCGGGGTGCTCTCGCAATCGGCGAACCCGATCAGGTGGCAGGCGTCCTCGGCGTAGTGGACGCCGGACATCAGGGCGACCACCACGAGACCCGAGAACAGCACGATGGCGGTCGCGCCCATCGCCATCAGGGTCCTCTGCGCGTTCCGGATCTTCGGCCGCCGGAACGCCGGGACCCCGTTCGAGATGGCCTCGACCCCGGTGAGCGCCGCGCACCCGCTCGCGAAGGCGCGCAGCAGGAGCAGCACGAACGCGGCCTGCGTCAGGCTCTCGGCCTGCACCCCGAACCGCGCGCTCTCGGCCACCGGAGCGTCGCCGAGTGCGGCGCGGACCAGGAAGGCCACGATCATGATCGCGATGCTTCCGATGAACAGGTAGGTGGGGATCGCGAACGCCGTGCTCGACTCGCGCACGCCGCGCAGGTTGATGGCCGCGAGCACGACGATGAAGCCGACCGCGATCTCCACCCGGAACGGGTTGAGGCCGGGCACCGCTGAGATGATGTTGTCGACCCCGGAGGCCACCGACACCGCGACGGTCATCACGTAGTCGACGAGCAGGGCCGAGGCGACGACCAGGCCGGCCTTCTCGCCCAGGTTCCTGCTGGCCACCTCGTAGTCCCCGCCGCCGGACGGGTACGCCTTGATCAGCTGCCGGTAGGAGAGCACGACGACGGTCAACAGGACGACGACGGCGAGAGCGACCCACGGTCCGTACGCCAGCAGCCCGAGGCCGCCGACGAGCAGGATCATCAGCAGCTCCTGCGGGGCGTAGGCCACCGACGAGAGCGGATCGCTGGCGAAGATCGGCAGCGCGAGATGCTTCGGCAGGAGCTGCTCGTCGAGCCTGTCGGAGGGGAGCGGATCGCCGATCAGCCAGTGCTTCGCGGTGCGTTCCGGGGGTGTGTCGTCGGCCAGAGGCTCGTCAGTCACGAGGGACGACTGTACACCTGAGCGCGTCGCGTGAGATCTAGGATCTTGGGGTGAGCGGAGCACGTCGGCGCTGGTGGCTGTGGGGGCTCGGTGCACTCCTCGCGGCGCTGGTCGCGCTGGTCGCGCTCGTGGCCGTCCCGATCCTCACCCACCACGACCAGGGGCTCTCGCACCAGGACCCCTCCGGGCAGGAGTGGCCGCTCGCCGCGAGCGCGACGGGCGACGACGGACGCGACCGCAGCATCCGGGTGACCGACGAGGACGGCGGGACGCCGGACACCTCGGCTCTCCGCGAGGGCGACCGGCTCGTAGTCGAGGGCGCCGGCTACGACGCGGGCCAGGGCATCTACGTGGCGATCTGCGCGATCCCCGACGACCCGTCGATCAAGCCCGGCCCGTGCCTGGGCGGAGTGCCGAGCCAGGAGCCGGAGGAGGTCGTGGAGGGCACGGTGCAGTACGCGCCGAGCAACTGGATCAACGACGACTGGGCGTGGAAGCTCTTCGGCGCACGCTCCTACGACGACCCGGAGGCCGGAACCTTCACGGCCTACCTCGAGGTGCCCGCGCCCGCCGATGAGCACGTCGACTGCCGCGAGGTCGCGTGCGGCATCTACACGCGCAACGACCACACCGCGGCCGCCGACCGGGTGCAGGACCTCTTCGTGCCGGTCGGTTTCGCCGGGTGAACCTGGTCGCGCGGCTGCGCGCCGCGGGGTGCGTGTACGCCGAGGAGGAGGCGGCCCTCCTCGTCGAGGCGGCATCCGGCGACGAGCTCGAGCGACTCGTGCGGCGTCGGATCGCGGGGGAGCCTCTCGAGGCAATCCTCGGCTGGGCGGCCTTCCGCGGTCTTCGCATCGCCGTCGCACCGGGTGTCTTCGTGCCGCGGGCGCGCACCGGTGTCCTGGTCGATCAGGCGCTGCCGTTCGCGGGGCCGGGGGTCGTGGCGGTCGAGCTGTGCGCCGGGGCGGCGGCCGTGGCGGCGGCTCTGCTCGCCGAGGCTCCGGGCACCGAGGTGCATGCCGCCGAGCTCGACCCGGTCGCCGTGCGGGTGGCGCGCGGCACTCTGCCCCCGGACCGCGTGCACGAGGGCGACCTGTACGAGGCGCTACCCGCGCGCCTGCGCGGCCGGGTCGGCATCCTCCTGGCCAACGCGCCCTACGTGCCGACCGCCGAGCTCGCGCACATGCCCGCGGAGGCGCGCGAGCACGAACCCGCCGTCGCGCTCGACGGAGGCGCGGACGGGCTCGACGTGCAGCGCCGCGTGATCGCGGGGGCGTCTGCGTGGCTCGCGCCGGGGAGCGTGCTGATCGTGGAGACCAGCGTGCGGCAGGCGCCCGCGACGGTCGCCCTCATGGTCGAGGCGGGCCTGCGCGCGCACAGCGCGCACGACGACGAGCTCGACGGCACTGCAGCGGTCGGGGTGCTCGAGCGCCGGGACTAGCCGCGCAGCGGCGCGCCGAGTTCAGCTGCGCACGCGCCGGTGGGCCCGGCAGCGCCCGGGACGCCGGGACTAGCCGCGCAGCGCCGCCACCACGTCGCGCCGCAGTGAGCGCAGCCCGGCCACCAGAACGTCGACCACGTGCTGATCGAGCTTCTCCTCGACCGCGGACATGCGCAGTTCGGCGCGCAGGTCCGCGCGGAACTCGCTCAGCGCGGCCTCCGCCTCGTGCAGGCGCGCGCGTGATGCGGCGCGCGCGTTCCCCGGGTCGCCGGCCGGGCGAGATGCCGATTCCTCGCGCGCCTCGCGTGCGGCTGCGGCCAGATCGGCGCGCAGGGTCTTCATGGCGTCGGTGACGGATGCCCGCACCTCGTCCGCGAGCCGCCGCACCGAGTCGCTCAGCTCGGACTCGATGCCGTCGAGCTCCCCGGCGCGCGCGCCGAGCTCGGCGCGGCCGGCGTCGGTGATGGCGTAGACGGTCTTGCGGCCGGACGCCTCCTTGGTGACCAGGCCCTCCTCCTCGAGCTTCGACAGCCGCGGGTAGATCGTCCCCGCGCTCGGCACGTAGGTGCCGCCGAACCGGTCGGAGAGAGCCTGGATGAGCTCGTAGCCGTGCATGGGCGCCTCGGCCAGCAGGCTCAGCAGGTACAGCCGCAGGTGTCCGTGCGCGAAGACGGCGGGGCTCATGCCTTCACCGTGCGCAGCACGCTCACGTCGCCGCCCACGGTGTTGACGCGTAGGTCGGTCCAGTGCTTGTCCAGGTCGCCCCACTTGCCCGCGATACGGCCCTTGACCCCGGAGAACGTCCCGTCGCCGAGTTGGAGCTTGCCGCCCACGGTGCTGAGCGTGTAGGAGGCGGGGACCTCGGCATCCATGCGCACCGTGACGGCGCCGCTGACCGAGTTGATCTTGAGCTCATCGGGGATGCCGGCCGCGTCGATCATGACCGCGCCGCTGACGTTGTCCGAGGACAGCCGCACGATCTCGCCCGACGCCGTGAGGTCGCCGCTGACGCTGTGCGCGTCGATGTTGCCGTAGTGGTTGCGGACGGTGAGCTCACCGCTGACCGAGTTGAGCGAGAGGTCGCCGCGCACGCCGTCGACGACGATGTCGCCGCTCACGGTGCTGAGGCTCGCGTCCTCGGTCGTCCCGCTCAGCAGCGCGCTGGCCGAGACCACTCCGAGCTTGACGCGCAGGCCGCGGGGAACCATGACGCTCACGTCGGCGCGGGCCTTGCCGCCGGTCCAGCTGCGGAACACGTCGATCCAGTTGTCCCAGCTGAGCTGTGGGTGATCGATCTCCACCTGGTCGCCGTCGACGCTCACCTTGAGGGGCTTGCCGGTCACCTCGTGCACCTCGACGCGGATGCCCGGCTCGTCGTGCGCGACGATGTCGATCTGGCCGCCGATGAGGCCGACCTTGAGGCTGCGGGCGCTCTCGATGTCGATCGTCTTGGGGCCGTCGACGAGCCACTTCTCCTGGGCCATCGGGGCCCTCCCTTCGTCCTTGAACGCGATATATCGCGTCTTGCGGAACTCACGATATATCGCGACTCTCCCTAGGTCAAGTCGTGGCTCTTTGACCAAATGCAGGAGATTCTCTGGATGCCGGGGTCGCCCCCCAGCAAAACCGGGCCCCCAGCAGGCCCACCTCTCGAAATCTCCTGCATTTGGTCAACCGACCGCGACTTGACGTTGACGTAGCGTCAACTCGTACGGTCGGATCCGGAAGGAGGACAGCCACCTTGGAACAGCCCGAGTGGTCGATTCAGGACATCGCCCGGCTGGCGGGCACCACGAGCCGCACGCTGCGTCACTACGACGACGTCGGCCTCGTGACGCCCAGCCGGATCGGCGCCAATGGGTACCGCTACTACGACGCGGACGCCCTGGTGCGTCTGCAGCGCGTGCTCCTGCTGCGCGAGCTCGGGCTCGGCATCCCGGCGATCGCCGAGGTGCTCGCCGGCCAGCGCGACGACACCGCCGCGCTGCGCACGCACCTGGAGTGGCTGTCCCAGGAACGGGAGCGCCTGGCCAGGCAGTACGCCAGCGTCGAGCGCACCATCGCAGAACTGGAAGGGGGTGAGAAACCGATGGCAGAGGACATGTTCGACGGGTTCGACCACACGCAGTACCGGGACGAGGTCGAGCAGCGCTGGGGGAAGGACGCCTACGCGAAGAGCGACGCCTGGTGGCGGGCGCTGTCCGACGAGGACAAGCGCGCCTGGCGGGCGAAGATGGAGCTCCTCGGGTCCGACTGGATCGAGGCCGCACAGCGCGGCATCGACCCGGCCGGCGACGAGGCGCAGGCCCTCGCGAAGCGCCAGTTCGAGTGGCTGCGCGGCATCCCCGGCACGCCCGGCGGCGGCGCGGCCGGGCCCACGAAGGAGTACTTCACGGGGCTGGCCGAGATGTACGTCGCCGACGAGCGCTTCGCCGCCAACTACGGCGGTGCCGAGGGCGCGGCCTTCGTGCGCGACGCGATGCTGAGGTTTGCCGAAAGCCTCTAGCGCTGCGCGGCCGGGGCGGCTTCGGTGGATGCCGGGGTCGCCCCGTCCGGCACGCGCAGCACCGGCAGGGTCACGTTCACCATCGGACCGATGAGCAGCGCGAAGGCGAGGGTCCCGATCCCGACCTGGCCGCCCAGGATCCAGCCGATGACGAGCACGGTGATCTCGAGGCCCGAGCGCACGATCCAGATGCGCAGGCCGGTGCGCGCGTGCAACCCGGTCATGAGCCCGTCGCGCGGACCCGGTCCGAGACGCGCGCCGATGTAGAGCCCGGTGGCGATCGCGAGCAGCACGAGCCCGGCCGTGTATACGAGCCCCTGCAGCCACGGCGTGTGCTGCTGCGGGATGATCCACAGACCGAGCTGCGCGCTCGGTCCGATGAGCAGGACGTTGAGCACCGTCCCCACGCCCGGCTTCTGGCGGATCGGGATCCACAGCAGCAGCACGACGACGCCGATGAGGTTGGTGAGCAGCCCGAACGCCAGCCCGGTCTGCACGACGAGCCCCTGGGTCAGCACGTCCCACGGCGAGACCCCGATGCCCGCACGCACCATGAGCGCGATCGCGATGCCGTAGAGGAAGAGCCCCAGCAGCAGCTGGACGATGCGACGGGTCCAGAGCAGCCGCGGATCGAGCGCGCGGGAGCCTTCGCGAGGCGAGTGGGCCAATTTCGTCACCCTGGTATCCAAGGGCTGGATTGGCCTTCTCACAAGGGGCCAATCCGCGTAGGGTGGCCGGTGTGAGTTCGCTGTCCGCCCGCGCCCTCGGCGCCCTCCTGCAGAACTGGCGCACGTCCGGCACGGGGCCGGCCTACTCGGCGCTCGCCGACCGCATCCGGCTGCTCGTGCTCGACGGACGTCTGCCGCTCGGCACGCGCCTGCCCGCCGAGCGCGAACTCGCCGCGCACCTGGGCCTCAGCCGCACGACCGTCTCGGCCGGTTACGCCGACCTGCGCGAATCCGGGTATCTGGACAGCATCCGCGGATCCGGCAGCGTCGTGCGGCTGCCATCGCGCGGGTCGACCGCGGCCCCCGACCCGACGGTGAGCGCCGACCTGCTCGACTTCAGCAAGGCCACCCTCCCGGCCGTCCCCGCGGTCGCCGCGGCGAGCGAACGG
Source organism: Microbacteriaceae bacterium (assembly GCA_019638805.1). GTDB lineage: Bacteria > Actinomycetota > Actinomycetes > Actinomycetales > Microbacteriaceae > JBDSKH01. The sequence continues at coordinate 489,049 of JAHBTA010000003.1, forward strand.
GCCGCCGCGCTGCTGCCCTCGTTCCTGGGCGAATCCGGGTTCGACGCCTTGGGCCTGCGCGTGGTGCGGCAGGCGCTCGCCGATCGCTACACCTCGCGGGGACTCCCCACCGACGCCGACGAGATCATGATCACGATCGGCGCGCAGCACGCCATCGGCCTGCTCTCGCGCACCCTGCTCTCCCGCGGCGACCGCGCGCTCGTCGAGGTGCCCAGCTACCCGCACGCCTTCGACGCGCTGCGCACGGCGGGTGCCCGGCTCGTGCCCGTGCCGGTCACCTCGGACGAGGGCTGGGACGAGGTCGCCCTCGAGCAGGCGTTCCAGCGCACGAGCCCGACCCTTGGCTACCTCATGCCCGACCACCACAACCCGACCGGCACCTCGATGTCGGATGAGCTGCGCACCCGCACGATCGAGCTCGCGGCTCGCCAGGGGACGACGCTCATCGTCGACGAGACCATGGCCGAGTTGGGCCTCGACGGGCAGCCGCAGCGGGCGCCGTTCGCCGCATCCGGCCGCGCGGTCACGATCGGCTCGGTGGGCAAGACCATCTGGGGCGGCCTGCGGCTCGGGTGGATCCGCGCCGACCGCGAGCTCATCCAGCGCGCTTCGCGGGCCCGGTTCGCCCTCGACCTCGGCACCCCGATCTTCGAGCAGCTCATCCTGCTCGAGCTGCTCCCCGAGTACGACCGCATCCTCGTCGACCGCCGGGAGTACCTGCGCGCCGGGCGGGATCACCTGGTCGCCCGGCTGGGACGGGACTTCCCGCAGTGGGCGGTCCCGCATCCGCCCGGGGGTCTCACGGTCTGGGCCAACCTCGGCGCTCCGGTGAGCTCGCAGCTCGCGCTCGCCGCGCGCGGGCACGGCCTGGTGGTCGCGGCCGGGCCGCGGTTCGGCATCGACGGGGTCTTCGAGCGGTTCATCCGCATTCCGTTCAGCCACCCGGCCGACCTCATCGACCGCGCGGTCGACGCGCTCACCGCCGCGTGGGGCGACATCGTCCGCACGCCCATGCCGGTCGGCGACGACGAGCTCGCCGCGGTGGTCTGACCGGCTCCCCAGCGCGCTTTCATCCCGCGGGAGTACGGTGCGCGGGCGCGCACAGGAATACTTGAGAGAGTGCACAGCGGCGTGCCGTCCCGCTTGACCACCGAGGAGTCCCGTGCACCTGCTGTCCGTCTTCAGCCTGCGCAACCGCGCGCTGATCGCCCTGCTGACCCTCGTGGTCGGCGGATTCGGCGCATTCGCACTGACCACCCTCAAGCAGGACCTCTTCCCGCAGCTCACCATTCCGCAGCTCGTCGTGGTCACCAGCTATCCGGGGGCCAGCCCCGACGTGGTCGAGACCGACGTGTCGACGCCCATCGAGACCGCCATCCAGGGCGTGCCCGGCCTGGACGGCACGGTGGCGACCTCGACCTCGGGGGCCTCCACGGTATCCGCATCGTTCGAGTACGGCACCAACATCGCGACGGCCGAGCAGAAGGTCCAGCTGGCCATCAACCGGCTCACCACGCTGCCCGAGGGCGCGCAGGTCAATGTGCTCACCGGGTCGCTCGACGACTTCCCGGTCATCCAGATCGCGGTCACGAGCGACCTCGACAGCGACGAGCTGTCCGCCCGGCTCGAGGCATCGACCATCACCGACATCCAGCAGCTCGACGGGGTGCGCGAGGCCGCTCTGCTCGGAACCACCGGCAAGCGCGTCACCATCACGCCCGACCTGGACGACCTGGCCGAGGCCGGGTTCACGAGCCAGGACATCCGCGACGCCCTCAAGAACAACGGCGTGCTGCTGGCCACCGGCCAGATCACCGAGGACGGTCAGACCCTCACGGTGCAATCCGGTGAGCGGCTGACCAGCGCCGACGACATCGCCGCCCTGCCCCTGCTCGGCGGCCGCGACCCGGTGACCCTGCCCGACGGAACGGTCGTGAAACCGAAGGACTACACGATCGGCGACCTCGCCGACGTCGCCGTGGTCGACCAGGAGGTCACCGGCATCTCGCGCGTCAACGGCGAGCCGGCCCTGACCATCTCGGTCACCAAGACCCCGGACGGCAACACGGTCGAGGTGTCGAAGGACGTGCGGGATGCGATCCCGGACCTCGAGGCCGCGATCGGCGACGGCACGAAGTTCACGATCGTGTTCGACCAGGCGCCCTACATCCAGCAGTCGATCGAATCGCTCGCCACCGAGGGACTGCTCGGGCTCGCGTTCGCCGTGGTCGTCATCCTGATCTTCCTGCTGTCGATCCGCTCGACCCTGGTGACCGCGATCTCGATCCCGCTCTCGGTGCTCATCACGTTCCTCGCGATGCTCGCGACCGGGTACTCGCTCAACGTCATCACCCTCGGTGCGCTCACCATCGCGATCGGCCGCGTCGTCGACGACTCGATCGTCGTCATCGAGAACATCAAGAGACACCTGGGGCTCGGCGAGTCCAAGCTGGATGCGATCAAGGCCGGGGTGCGCGAGGTCGCCACCGCGGTCACCGCCTCCACCGTCACGACCGTGGCCGTCTTCCTGCCGCTGGCCCTGGTCAGCGACCTGACCGGCGAGCTGTTCCGGCCGTTCGCCCTGACCGTCACGATCGCGCTCGCCGCGTCGCTCTTCGTGTCGCTGACGATCGTCCCGGTGCTGGCCTACTGGTTCCTCAAGTCGCCCAAGCCCGAGACCATCGAGCGCCTGCGCGCGGAGCGGGAGGCGGGCGGCGACGAACTGGATCGCCCCACCCTCCTGCAGCGCATGTACCTCCCGATCGTGCGCTGGACGGTGCGCTTCCCCGCGATCACCCTCGCCTTCGCGCTGATCGTCATGGCCGGCAGCTTCGGGCTCGCCACCACGCTGCCGACCAACTTCATCGGCAACAGCGGCCAGAACACGCTCACCGTCACCCAGAAGCTGCCCGCCGGCACGAGCCTCGCCGCGACCGACGAGGCGTCGACGGATGTCGAGGACGGCCTGCGTGGGATCGACGGCATCGACATCGTGCAGGTCTCGATCGGGTCGAGCGGCAACTCGTTCCGCGCGTTCTTCGGCGGTGGGCAGAGCGTGACCTACTCGGTCACGACCGACGAGGACGCCGACCAGGAGACCATCCAGGACGACGTGCGCGCGCTCATCGACGGGCTCGATCCGGATCAGGTCGGCGAGGTGACCCTGGAGGCCGGCGGGTCCTCCTTCGCCTCGAGCGACATCGAGATCCAGGTCGAGGCGCCTAGCGGGGAGACGCTCGAGCGGGCGGCCGACCAGGTGCTCGAGGCGGTGCAGGGGCTATCGGTCACGGCGCAGGCCGAGAGCGATCTGGCCGTCGTGCAGCCCTACCTGGCGATCCAGGTCGACCGCGACAAGGCGGCCGAGTACGGGCTGAGCGAGATCGCCGTCGGCGGCATCGTCGCGGACGCCATGCTGCCCGCCTCGATCGGCACCGTCGTGATCGACGAGAACACCCTCAACGTCTACATCACCAACCCGGACGCACCGCTCACCGCCGAGGAGTTGCGGAACTTCGAGATCCCCACGGCGAAGGGCATCAAGAAGCTCTCGGCGCTCGCCACGGTCGAGGTGGTCGACGGACCCTCCAGCATCACCACGATCCGCGGGGTTCGCAGCGCGACCATCACGGTGACGCCCAACGGGCAGGATGTCGGGACGGCATCCTCGACCGTCGCCGCGGCCGTCGAGGCGCTCGACCTGCCCGACGGCGCGAGCGCCACCCTGGGCGGGGTCACCGCGGACCAGCAGAACGCCTTCTCGCAGCTCGGGCTCGCGCTGCTGGCCGCGATCCTCATCGTGTACACGGTCATGGTCGCGACGTTCCGCAGCCTGCGGCAGCCGCTGCTGCTGCTCGTGTCGGTTCCGTTCGCGGCGACCGGTGCGGTGCTGCTGCAGCTGGCCTCGGGGGTTCCCCTCGGGGTGGCCTCGATCATCGGCCTGCTCATGCTCGTGGGCATCGTCGTGACCAACGCGATCGTGCTCATCGACCTGGTCAACCAGTACCGCGACCGCGGATTGAAGGTCGGCGACGCTGTGACGCACGGTGCCGCGCGGAGGCTGCGGCCCATCCTCATGACCGCGCTCGCCACGATCTTCGCGCTCGTGCCGATGGCGCTCGGCATCACCGGGCACGGGGGCTTCATCTCGCAGCCGCTCGCGATCATCGTGATCGGCGGGCTCATCTCCTCGACCGTGCTGACCCTGATCGTGCTGCCCTCGCTCTACGCGCTCGTCGAAGGCGCGAAGGAGCGGCGCGAGGAGCGCCGGGCGCGCAAGGTTGCCGGCGGCGGGAAGGCGCCACGGGGCAAGGCCGGGCGGGAGACGTCGCGCGAGGGGGCCGGGCCGGGCGCGCCGCGCGGCGGGGCCGACCGCGATACGTCGGCGGAGGTCGCGGCGTGGGCCCAGGCCGAGTCGTTGCCGCCGACGCGGGACCTGCCCACCGCGCAGCCCGAGCCGCTCGTGCCCTCGAACCACCCGCTGCCGACGCCGAGCCCGGCGCCCGCGCCTGCGGCGCCCGCCACGAGCCCTGCGCCGGTGAGCCCTCAGGCTCCGGCCGCACCGGTTCAGGTGCCCGCGCCGGTTGCCGCTCCGGTGACGGCTCCCGCTCCGGCGGTCGCTCCTGCCCCGGCGCCTGCCCCGGCGCCATCTCCTGCGCCTGCCCCGGCTCCTGCCGCCGCACCCGCACCCGCACCGGGACCGGTCCCGGCGTCGCCGCCGCCGCCATTCCCGGCGCCGGCTCCCCCGCCGTACCCCGCCGCGACGCCCCCGGCATTCCCGCCGCCGCCTCCAGCGGCCGCGCCGCCCTCGGCCTTCCCGCCGCCTGCGCGCCCCTGAACCCCCGCCGCCGGGGCACCCTGCCGAACGGGCAGAGATGGTCGTTTCGCGGGCGGCTGATTAGCTACACGTGCCCGCTCGGCCCGCTCGTCGAAACAAGTGCGGGTTCAGCCGGCGCCCAGCGTGGTCGGCTCGGCGAGGTGCTCCGCCAGGAACGCGGCGATGCGCGCCTTGAGCTCCGCGTCGAGCATCGCGAGCGAGTGCTGCGTCCCCTCGACCCGCGCGTAGTCGACCGGAACCGCCGCCGCGCGCAGTCCGGCGACGAGCAACTCGGCCTGACCGATCGGGATCATCTCGTCCGTCGAATGCGCGATGAAGAACGGCGGATCGGTTGCGTCGATCGCGTAGGTGGCGGATGCCTCGGCCGCCTTCGCGCACCCCTGCGGCACCGCACACCCCAGGTACGCGAGCTGCACGGGGACGAACTCGTCCCGCACCGCGAGGCCGGTCAGGTCGATCGGCCCGCTGATCTCGACCACCGCCGCAACACGCGACCCGGACCCGAGATCGCCCGAGCCGCTCGTGCCGAGCAGTGCGACCAGGTTGCCGCCGGCCGACCCGCCGAGGGCACCGATGCGCTCCGGGTCGATGAGGAAGCGCTGCGCCTGCTCGGGTGCTCGAAGCCAGGCCACCACGGAACGCACGTCGTCGAATGCGGCCGGGAAGACATCCGCGGGCGCCAGCCGGTAGTTCACCGAGACGGCAAGGTAGCCCTCGGCGGCGAGCCACTGACACACCGAGCGCCACGCCGGGTCGGCCTTGTCGCCGCGTGCCCAACTGCCGCCGTGCACGACGAGCATCGCGGCGAGCGAGGTCTGGCCCGAAGCGGGCGGGAGGCACACGTCGAGGCGCTGCAGCGGGTCGGTCCCGTAGGGGATGTCGGCGAGCACCTCGATCTGCGACAGAGCGTCGAGCCCGTGGTCGTCTGCGACCGCGGGAGTGAGCACCGCATCCGTCTGCGCGGCGGGCGCGCAGCCGGCCAGCATGGCGATGATCGCGAGCGCGCCGGCGCGGGCCACGATGCCCGGGTCCGCACGCATCTGGGAATACTAGTTCGCCGCGAGCGCGGGGTACATGCGGTTCGCAGGTTCATCCGGTATCGTCGCCGGGTCGGCTCTCGACACCGCGGCGTCGCCGCATGTACGTCGAACGGGCCGGTTCGGCTGCAACGTGTGCGGCCCTCGACCCGGAAGATCAGTCATGCCCCAGAACAAGCGCGTCCCGCGCGCCCGCACCACCGCGTCCGAGCGCGGCACGTCCGCCCGCACCACGTCCGCGCGCGCGGCGTCAGCTCAGGGCGTGAAGCCCGGCAGCAAGAGCCCCAAGCACCGCGGGTACCGGCCCGACGAAACGGCCGCGACGCCGCGCGCGAAGAAGCCGCGCTGGAGCGCGGACGAGCGCTCGGCGCAGGGCAGAACGGCGGATCGCCGCGCGGGGAAGCAGCGCACGGATCGCACCGACCGCGCCACGCGCTCCGATCGCACCGAGCGCCCCGCCGACGGCCGCCCCAACTGGGAGCCGCGCGGCAAGGATGCCCGGGCGACGCGCGGGACCCCGCGGAACGGAGGTCGTGACGCCCGCGACCGCACGTCGCGCGAGCCGCGAGGCGCCAAGCGCGAGCCGTACCGCGCGCATGCCGAGCGCCCCACGCGACAGCTGCGCGAGCGCGCCGAGCACTATGTCGAGCGTCCGCCCAGGCGGCCGGCCCCGGCGCGTGACCAGGCGCACCACGAGGCGCGCGCCCCGCGCGAGGACGTCGTGCTCGAGCGCCTCGAGGCCACCGCCGTCACGGCCGAGGAGGTCGACGGCCTGGGCTTCGCCGACCTCGGGCTCGGGCAGAACATCGTGCGCGAGCTCGCCGAGCTCGGCGCCGAGGAGCCCTTCCCGATCCAGGCCGCGACCATCCCCGAGGTGCTCGCGGGACGCGACGTGCTCGGCCGCGGCCGCACCGGCTCGGGCAAGACCATCGCCTTCGGGGCGCCCCTGGTCGAGCGGCTCCTGCGCATGCAGGCCGATGCGGCACCCGGTCAGCGCCGCGAGTTCGGCCGCGCCCCGCGCGCGCTCATCCTCGCGCCGACGCGCGAACTGGCCCTGCAGATCGACCGCACGGTGCAGCCCATCGCGCGCAGCGTGGGCCTCTTCACGACCCAGGTCTACGGCGGCGTCCCCTACGCCCGCCAGCTCGGCGCGCTGCAGCGCGGTGTCGACATCGTGATCGGCACCCCCGGCCGCGTGCAGGACCTCGCGCAACAGGGGCGTCTCGACCTCTCGAAGGTCGTCATCACGGTGCTGGACGAGGCCGACCACATGTGCGAGCTGGGCTTCGCCGAGCCCGTGCAGGAGATCCTCGACCTCACCGCACCGGGCGGGCAGCGCTTGCTGTTCTCCGCCACACTGGACCGCGGCGTCGCCGAGATCGTCGAGAAGTACCTGGTCGAGCCGAGCGTCCACGAGGTGGCCGGGGAGGACCAGGCCAGCTCGAGCATCGAGCACCGCGTGCTCCTCCTGGATCAGCGCGACAAGCAGCAGGTGCTCATCGAGCTCGCCTCGCGCGACGACAAGACCCTCGTGTTCGCGCGCACCCGGGCGTTCGCGGAGCAGCTTGCCGACCTGCTCGACGACGCGGGCATCCGTGCCGAGAGCATCCACGGCGATCTGACGCAGTCCCGTCGCCAGCGGGCCCTCGACAAGTTCGCGAACGGCCGGGTGCGAGTGCTGGTGGCGACCGATGTGGCCGCCCGCGGCATCCATGTCGACGACATCTCGCTCGTGATCCAGGCCGACGCGCCCGACGAGTACAAGGCGTACCTGCACCGCTCGGGCCGCACCGGCCGCGCCGGCCGCTCGGGCACCGTCGTGACGCTCGTGCCGCGCAACCGGCGGCGCCGCACCGAGGAGCTCTTGCAGCGCGCCGAGATCGTCGCGGAGTGGACCCCGGTCCGCCCCGGCGACGAGATCATCGCGGAGCTCGCCGCCGGCTGAGGGCGGTTCAGCCGGCCGCCTTGCCGACCTTCCAGTACCCGCAGAACGTGACCTGCGACTTCGGGATGCCGCGCTCGCCTACCAGATGACGGCGTGCGCCGGTCGCGAGTCCCGATTCGCCCGCGGCGAAGGCCGTGACGTCTGCGGGGATCGAGACCAGATCGCGCAGGACGGCCAGCGCCTCCGTGCCGGGGGCGTCCTCGGGGGAGCGCGTGACCCAGAGCACCTCGACGCCCGCGGGGCCCTCGATCTCCTGGCGATCGGCGGCGTCGAAGAGCTCGATGATCGCGGTGCCGGTGGCGCCGCGCGGCAGGTCGCGCAGGATGCCGGCGATCGCCGGGAGCGCGGACTCGTCGCCGATGAGCAGCACGGGCTCCGCGGTCTCGCCGCGCCAGCCGCAGCCCTGATCGATGAAGGCGACCTCGTCGCCCGCCTCGGCGGACGCGGCCCACGGTGCGGCGATGCCATCCGCGCCGTGCACGACGAAGTCGATGTCGAGTTCCGGCCCGTGGGCACCGTCCGGGCGGAAGCCCCGCACTGTGTAGTTGCGGATGACCGGGCGGGTGTGCTTGGGCAGGGCGAGGTAGCGCAGGTACCCGCCCATGTCGAACCGGTCGGGCAGGTTGTCGAAGCGGGGGTGTGTGTCGCGCACCGGCACCGCGAGCCGGAACCACTGGTCGAAGCCGCGGTACTCGAAGCGCCGCAGGTCGTCGCCCCCGATCGTGACCCGCACCAGGTGCGGGGTAACGGCGACGCGACGCAGGACGTGCGCGTGAACCAATCCCGACGGGGCGTGGGTGACGACGACGTTGCTCATGGTGAGGCAAGCCTAACCTAACCGCCCTGTGCAGACCAGGTGCGATCGGCTACGCGACGGCGGGCATCCCCGCGGCGATGCCGCCCTGGGGAGTGCGGGCACCGCGCGTCACGGGCGGCACGTAGGGTGGCGCCATGACCCCGACCGCGCCCGCCGCCCCGGCGCTCGACGTTCTGCGCCGGGTGTTCGGGTACGACGGGTTCCGGGGCGACCAGGAGCGAATCGTCGAGCACGTCGTGGCGGGCGGGGACGCCCTCGTGCTCATGCCCACCGGCGGCGGCAAGTCGCTGTGCTATCAGATCCCCGCGCTCGTCCGGCCGGGGACCGGGGTGGTCATCTCCCCGCTCATCGCGCTCATGCAGGACCAGGTCGACGCCCTGTCGGGTGTCGGCGTGCGGGCCGCGTTCCTCAACTCGACCCAGACCCCCGCCGAGCGCTCCGAGGTGGAGCGCGCGCTCCTGGCCGGCGAACTCGACCTGCTCTACCTGGCGCCCGAGCGGCTCAACGTCTCCGGCACGCTCGCGCTGCTCGACCGGGCACAGATCGCGCTCTTCGCGATCGACGAGGCGCATTGCGTGTCGCAGTGGGGCCACGACTTCCGGCCCGACTATCTACAGCTCTCGATGCTGCACGAGCGCTGGTCGGGCGTCCCCCGCATCGCGCTGACCGCGACCGCGACCGTCGCCACCCGCGGCGAGATCGTGCAGCGACTCGACCTGGGCGGGGCCCGGCAATTCGTCGCGAGCTTCGACCGTCCCAACATCCAGTACCGCATCGAACCCAAGAACCAGGCCCTCGGTCAGCTCGTCTCGCTCATCCGGGCCGAGCACCCCGGGGAGGCGGGCATCGTCTACTGCCTGTCGCGGGCATCCGTCGAGAAGACCGCCGACGCGCTCGTGGCGCAGGGCATCGAGGCGCTCCCGTACCACGCTGGGCTCAGCGCCGACGTGCGCCGCCGCAATCAGGCGCGGTTCCTGCGCGAGGACGGCGTCGTCATGGTCGCGACCATCGCGTTCGGCATGGGCATCGACAAGCCCGACGTGCGCTTCGTGGCGCACCTCGACTTGCCCAAGAGCGTCGAGGGGTACTACCAGGAGACCGGGCGCGCGGGCCGCGACGGCCTCCCGTCGACCGCGTGGCTGGCCTACGGCCTGCAGGATGTGGTGCAGCAGCGCCGCATGATCGAGGACGGGGAGGGGGACCCGGCCCACAAGAGGCGGCAGAGCCAGCACCTGGATGCCATGCTCGCGCTCTGCGAGACCGTCCAGTGCCGCCGGGTGCAGCTGCTGAACTACTTCGGGGAGGCCGCGCAGCCGTGCGGCAACTGCGACACCTGCCTCGCGCCCCCCGAGTCCTGGGACGGCACGGTCCCCGCGCAGAAGCTGCTGTCGACCGTGGTGCGGCTGCAGCGCGAGCGCGGTCAGCGCTACGGAGCCGGGCACCTCATCGACATCCTGCTCGGGCGTGAGAACGACCGGGTGCGGCAGTTCCGTCACGACGAGCTCAGCACCTTCGGCATCGGCGGCGAGCTGAGCGAGCAGGAGTGGCGCGGCGTCGTGCGCCAGTTGCTCGCACAGGGGCTGCTCGCGGTCAACAGCGACGGGTACGGCACGCTCGTGCTGACCTATGCGTCGGCCGAGGTGCTCTCGGGTGCGCGCACCGTGTCGCTGCGGCGCGAGGCCCCTCGGCCGACGCGCGCGGCCAAGCGCACGGCGGGTGCCGAGCTGCCCGAGGCCGACCGACTGCTCTTCGAGGCGCTGCGCGAGTGGCGCGCGGGTGTCGCGCGCGAGCAGGGGGTTCCCGCGTACATCGTCTTCGGCGACGCGACCCTGCGCGGAATCGCCCTCACCCGGCCGGGCTCGCTCGACGAACTCGCCACGATCTCGGGCGTGGGCGAGAAGAAGCTCGAGGCGTACGGCGCGGCGGTGCTGGAGGTGGTGGGAGGCCCGGATTTGCGCGCGGGGCAATAATCGCGGGAGTTTCGGCATCGATCGGGCGCACACCGTGCCTTGACCCGCCCCGGGCCGATAGCCTGCACAGGCCGCGATGCCGCGGCGAGAGGAGTGCACACGGATGATCTCAGTCCGCCGGGAGCGCGTCCCGGGCGAGCGCCGGGTCGCCGCGACACCCGAGACCGTCAAGCAGCTCACCGGAATCGGCCTGGCCGTCGAGGTCGAGAAGGGCGCGGGCGCGGAGGCCGGGTTCGCCGACGCCGAGTACCAGGAGGCCGGCGCCAAGCTCGTCGCCTCGATCGCCCTGCCCAAGGTCCAGGTCCTCGCCCACGTGCGGCCGCTCGACGCCGCGGATGCGAAGGCGCTTCCCGCGGGCGCCGTGACGGTCGGCCTCGCATCGCCCGCCTCCGAGCTCACCACCGTGAAGGCCCTGCGCGACGGGAAGGTCACCTCGTTCGCCCTCGAGCTGGTGCCGCGCATCTCGCGCGCGCAGTCGATGGACGCGCTCACCTCCCAGGCGCTCGTGGCCGGCTACCGCTGCGTGCTGGAGGCCGCGATGCGCCTGCCGCGGTTCTTCCCCCTCTACATGACCGCCGCCGGGACGATCCCCCCGGCCAAGGTGCTCGTGCTCGGCGCCGGGGTGGCCGGCCTCCAGGCGATCGCGACGGCCAAGCGGCTGGGGGCCAAGGTGTCCGCGAACGACGTGCGCGCGGCATCCGCCGACGAGGTCGCGTCGATGGGCGGCACGTTCATCCACCTCGACCTCGACGCGGCGGCGGATGCGGCGGGCGGCTACGCCAAGGAGCTCGGCGCCGACCGCGCCCAGTTGCAGCGCGACTTGCTGACCCCGCACGTGCACGAGGCCGACGTCATCATCACCACGGCGGCGATCCCGGGCCGGCCTGCCCCCCGCCTCATCACCGCGTCCATGCTGAGGGGCATGCGGCCCGGCTCGGTCATCGTGGATCTGGCGGCCGAGACCGGCGGGAACGTCGAGGGCGCCGTGGCCGGACAGGACGTGGCCGTGAAGGTCGCCGGCGGGAGCGTGACCCTGGTCGGGATGAAGGATGCCGCCTCGACCATGCCGTACGACGCATCCCGGTTGTATTCCAAGAACGTGGCCAACCTGATCGCGCTCATCGCGCACGACGGCACGATCGCGCCGGACTTCGACGACGAGGTGGTCGCGGGTGCCTGCCTCACCCACGATGGGACGGTGCGGCACGAGCCGACCGCCGAGGCACTGGCGGCACCGAAGAAGACGGCACCGAAGAAGGCGGCGGCGAAGGCCGGTCCGACGAAGGGGAAGAAGTGATGGACGCGATGTCGCTGCTGACGGTCTTCGTGCTGGCCGTCTTCGTCGGCTTCGAGGTGGTCTCGAAGGTTTCCAGCACGCTGCACACCCCGCTCATGTCGGGCGCGAACGCGATCCACGGCATCGTGCTGGTCGGGGCGATCATCGTCGCCGGCCAGGCGGAGGAGCCACTCGTGCTCATCGTGGCGCTCATCGCGGTGCTGCTGGCGACCGTGAACCTGGTCGGTGGCTTCGTGGTGACCGACCGGATGCTGCACATGTTCTCCGGCCGCAAGGCGCCCGCGAAGGCCGACGCCCGCGCCGACGCCCAGCCCGTCGCGAAGGGAGCCGCGAAGTGAGCCTGCTCACCCCAGAGTGGACCGCCGGGCTGTACCTGTTCGCGGCGGTGTGCTTCATCCTCGCGCTCAAGGGCCTCAGCTCCCCCAAGACCGCGCGCCGGGGCAACCTGCTGGGCGCGTTCGGCGCGCTCGTGGCGCTCGTCACAGTGTTCCTGTCGATGCGCGTCGACAACCTGCCGTGGATCCTCGGCACCATCGCGGTCGGCTCGGCCATCGCCGTGCCGGTCTCGCGCCGTGTGCAGATGACGCAGATGCCGCAACTCGTCGCGCTCTTCAACGGCGTGGGCGGCGCAGCTGCCGCGCTCGTCGCGCTGCTCGAGCTGCAGCACTCCTCGGAATGGTGGTCGGCGCTCGCGATCGCGTTCACGATCCTCGTCGGGTCGGTGTCGTTCGCCGGCTCGTGCGTGACGTTCGCCAAGCTCCAGGAGCTCATGACCACCCGGCCGGTGACCTTCCCGGGCCTGCCCGTGGCCATGGGGCTCGTCGTGCTCGGGGCGCTCGCCGCCGCGGCGTGGCTCGTGATGAGCGGCTCGTTCGTCGCGGCGCTCGTGCTCATGGCGCTCGGTCTGGTCGTCGGCGTCCTGCTCGTCCTGCCGGTCGGCGGCGCGGACGTTCCCATCGTGATCTCGCTGCTCAACGCCTTCACGGGCCTCACGGTCGCGGCATCCGGTCTCGTGCTGGGCAACGTGCTGCTGCTGGTCGCCGGCACGCTCGTGGGTGCGAGCGGAACCATCCTGACCCGCGAGATGGCGCGGGCGATGGGCCGCAGCGTCGGCGGCATCATGTTCGGCGCCTTCAAGGGCGGCTCGACCGCCGGATCGACGACGCAGTCCGACCGGCCGGTGCGCTCCGCGTCCGCCGAGGACGTGGCGATCCTGCTCGGGTACGCCCAGCGCGTCATCGTCGTCCCCGGCTACGGGCTCGCGGTCGCGCAGGCCCAGCACACCATGGCCGAGCTGGCCTCGGCGCTCGAGGCCAAGGGCATCGAGGTGTCGTTCGCGATCCACCCCGTCGCCGGTCGAATGCCCGGCCACATGAACGTTCTACTGGCCGAGGCCAACGTGCCCACCGAGTCGCTGCGCGAGATGGACGCGATCAACCCGGAGTTCAAGAACGCCGACGTGGCGCTCGTGGTGGGTGCCAACGACGTCGTGAACCCGGCCGCGAAGACCACGCCGGGTTCGCCGATCTACGGCATGCCCATCCTGGATGTCGCGGCGGCCAAGCAGGTCGTGTTCCTGAAGCGCTCGATGCGGCCCGGGTTCGCCGGGATCGAGAACGAGCTGCTCTTCGAACCGCAGACCACGCTGCTGTTCGGCGATGCCAAGGATTCGCTGACCAAGGTGCTCGGAGCGGTCAAGGCCCTGTGACCGCGGTCAGGGCCCGGTGAACTCCGAGTCCTCGGTGTCCTCGGGGTCCAGCACGTCAACCGGGTCGCCCGCGCGCCCCAGCCGCAGGGTGGCGAGCAGCCCGAGCACCAGGAATGCCGCGGCGGAGTACGCCGAGTAGCTGGTCGCCTCGCTGAACGCCGCGCGCGCCGCGTCGGCCGCCTCCGGCGAGCGCTCGTCGAGGCCGGGAATGGCCGAGCCCGCCGAATCGACCACCACGTCGACGATCTGGGTCTGCACACTCGCGGGGATCTCGTCGGGGAGTCGCTGCTCGAGCTGGGTTCCGAGCGAGCTGAACAGGATCGTGCCGAGGATCGCGATGCCCAGCGCCGAGCCGATCTGCCGCGCGGTGCTCTGCGTTCCCGAGGCCTGCCCGCTGCGCTCGACCGGCACGTCGGCCAGCACGACCGAGGTCAGCTGAGCCGTCGCCAGTCCCACGCCGAAGCCGTACACGGCGAGGCCGGCCGCGATCGACCACCACGGCGTGTCGACCGCGACCACGAGGCCCACGACGATGAGCCCCACGATCTCGAAGACCAGACCGGCCCGCACCACCACGATCGGGCTCAGCCGCCCGCTCGTGCCGCCCACCGCCCCCGAGGCCAGGAACGAGCCGCCCGCGAGGGCGAGCAGCACGAAGCCGGTCTGCAGCGCGTCGTAGCCGAGCACGTTCTGCAGCCACAGCGGCAGCGACAGGATGATGCCGAACTCGCCGAGCGACACGATGAGCGCGGCGACGTTGCCGTTGCGGAACGACGGGATGCGCAGCAGCCCGAACGCGATCATGGTGCTCTTGCCGGCGCGCTCGCGATGCACGCCCCAGGCGATGAACGCCACAAGGGCGAGCGCGGCCAGGGCGAAGGCGAACGGGATGGGCGAGACCTCCAGCGTCCAGAACTCCGGGGGTGCGTCGCTGGCCCACCATCCGTAGGTGCGCCCCTCGATGAGGGCGAAGACGAGTGCGGTGAACAGGACGACCGAGAGCGCGGCGCCCACCGCATCCACCCGCTGGGGTTCGGCGACGCGCGAGGCGCGCACGAAGAGCAGAGCCCCGACGACGATGATCACCCCGAGCGGCAGGTTGATGCCGAACGCCCAGCGCCAGGAGAAGTACGTGGTGAGCCAGCCGCCCAGCAGCGGGCCGACCGCCGCCATGCCGCCGATCGTGGAACCCCACACGGCGAAGGCGATGCCGCGCTCGCGGCCCTGGAAGGTCGCGTTGATGAGCGACAGCGTCGAAGGCAGGATCATCGCGCCGCCCACACCCTGCACGACGCGCGCGGCGATGAGCAGGTCGCCGTCGGGCGCGAGCGCCGCCAGGACACTGGACATGGCGAAGACCGCCACGCCGATCAGCAGGATGCGGCGTCGCCCGAACCGGTCGGCCAGCGTCCCGAAGACCAGCAGCAGTGCCGCGAACACCAGGGTGTAGCTCTCTTGCACCCATTGCACCTGCGTCGAGGTGATGCCCAGCTCGTCGACGACGGAGGGGATCGCGACATTGACGATGGTCGAGTCGACGATGATCAGGGCGACCGCGATGCTGATGAAGACCAGCCCGATCCAGCGCTTCGGGTCGGGGTGCTCGGTCGTGGTGCTCACGTGTCTCCTGCCGCATCGGTACCGGATCGGTACGCCTGCGAAGACTATCCCGAGCGGGCCCCGCGCTAGCGTTGACGCATGACGTTCAACGAGGGCTCGGACATCTCGGGCGGCCGCACGAGCCGGCGCGGGCGCAACGCGGGCATCGCGATCGGCGGCGGGGGGCTGGGCATCCTCGCCATCTTCCTGATCTCGCAGCTGCTCGGGGTCGACCTCACCGGGCTGGTGGGCACCGGCGCCCCGACCGGAACGGGCGAGGACTCGTCGCTCGAGCAGTGCCAGACCGGACAGGACGCCAACGAGAACCTGGACTGCCGCATGAAGGCGGCCGCCGCATCCCTCGAGGAGTACTGGGACGCCACCATCCAGGGCGCCACCCCCACCCAGATCGTGCTGTTCAGCGGCGCGACCAGCACCGGCTGCGGGGGCGCGTCGAGCGCTGTCGGGCCGTTCTACTGCCCGCGCGATCAGACCATCTACGTCGACACCGCGTTCTTCGAGCAGCTGCAGCAGTTCGGCTCCAGCGCCGGCCCGCTCGCCCAGCTGTACGTGGTCGGTCACGAGTGGGGCCACCACATCCAGAACATCTCGGGCATCATGGCGCAGGCGAACCTGGGCACGACGGGCCCGGCGTCCGACGGCGTGCGCCTCGAGCTGCAGGCCGACTGCTTCGCCGGGGCGTGGATCGCCGACGCGCCCTTCCTCGAGGAGCCCACCGACGCGCAGATCCGGGACGCCCTGAGCGCGGCCGCGGCGGTCGGCGACGACAACATCCAGGAGGCCACGCAGGGTCAGGTACAGCCCGAGACCTGGACGCACGGGGCCAGCGAGTCGCGGCAGAAGTGGTTCCTGACCGGTTTCCGCCAGGGCGCCGCGGCCTGCGACACGTTCAGCGTGAGCGCGAGCCAGCTCTAGCCCGACGCACGGCGAGGCTAGATCAGGAACGTGACGGCGGCGAGCGCGACCGCGGTCAGCACGACCGTGTACGGCAGCGCCATCGACAGCATCCGCACGTAGCCGAGCCGCACGAGCGGCGCGATGCCCGAGGTCAGCAGGAAGAGGAACGCCGCCTGCCCGTTCGGGGTCGCCATGCTGGTGACGTTCGTTCCGGCGTTGATGGCGATCGCGAGCTGCTCGAAGGTGCTCCGGTCGAGCGACCCTGCGTCGAACGCCGTACCGACCTCGCTGATGTAGATGGTCGCCACGAAGACGTTGTCGCTGATCGCGGAGAGCACGCCCGACGCGGCGAACAGCCCGGTGAGCTGTTGCCGCCCCTCGGAGGCCAGCACGGCGTCGATGACCGGCGCGAACAGGTGCTGGTCGTGGATGACGGCGACGATCGCGAAGAAGGTAACGAGCAATGCAGTGAACGGCAGTGCCTCCTGGAACGCCCGCCCGAGGGAATGCTCGTTGACCACGCCGTTGAACGCGGTGGCGAGCACGATGACCGAGAGCCCGATGAGCCCCACCTCGGCGACGTGCAGCGCCAGTCCTACGACGAGCAGGCCGGCGGTGATGCCCTGGACGATGAGGCGGGCCCGCATCCGCGGGGAGCGGTCGGCCGACTGACCGGCGTCCCAGCGCTCCATGACCTCGCGTACGGAATCCGGCAGCTGTGCTCCGTAGCCGAACCAGCGGGTCCGCTCCAGCAGCGCCGTGATCGACAGCCCGACCAGCAGGACGGGCACCGACACGGGCAGCATCCGCACCAGGAACTCGCCGAACCCCCAGCCGACGGTCTCGCCGATCAGTAGGTTCTGCGGCTCGCCGACCAGAGTGGCGAGGCCCCCGAGCGCGGTGCCCACCACCGCGTGCATGAGCAGGCTGCGCAGGAATCCGCGGAATTGGTCGAGGTCAGCGCGGAAGGTGTCCTCGACGAGTGCGTCGTCGTCGTCGTCGTGGTCGTCCTCGCGGCCGCGCCCCGACGCGAAGCGGTGGTAGAGCGTGTAGAGGCCGGTGGCCACCGCGATCACCACCGCGGCGACGGTCAGCGCGTCGAGGAAGGCCGAGAGCACCGCGGCAACCCCGGTGAAGGTGAGCGAGAGCAGCACCTTGTTGCGGACCCCGACGATCAGCTTGGTGAACACCAGCAGCAGCAGGTCGCGCATGAAGTAGATGCCCGCGACCATGAACATCAGCAGCAGGATCACGGCGAAGTTCGCCTGGGCCTCCTCGTAGACCCCGCTAGGCGTTGTCAATCCGAGCGCGACGGCTTCGATCGCGATCAGGCCGCCGGGCTGCAGCGGGTAGCACTGCAGTGCCATCGCCAGGGTGAAGATGAACTCGGCGACGATCAGCCAGCCCGCGACGAACGGGCCGGTGAGCAGCGGCAGGAACGGGTTCACGATCAGGAACACCAGGATCGTCACCTTGTACCAGCGCGGCGCCGAGCCCAGGAAATTGCGGGCGAGAGCGGATGCGGTGGTGCGGATCATCGCGGGTCCTGTCGTGTGCGGCGGTCGTCGAATTGTCGCCGACCAGGCTTCCCGGCACTCCGTGACCAGCCTACCCGTGGTCGATGTCTCAGCGATCCAGCTGGAGGCGGTGCCAGGCGAGCAGAGTGAGCGCACCGAAGACCAGCGGCACGCTCGGGATCAGAGCCAGCTGGGGGAGGGTCACGGCATCGGGGTCGATGGCCCAGAGAGCCGGGGTGACGACCGGGAACCATGCGCCCGATCCGGTGAAGGCCATGACCTGCGAGATCACCAGGAGGCCGATCGCCGTCGCGATGCCGGGCAGCAGACCGCGGCCGAGGGTGGCCGCCCAGGCGATGGGCATGGCGACCAGGCCGACGAGGATGGTCAGCGAGAGCTCGCGGGTGAGGGCCTGCCAATCGCTCGGGCCGGGCCCGCCGAGGCCGAGCAGCAGGCCCAGAGCCAGCAGCACGGCGCACAGCGTGATCGCCACCACGACCGTCCAGACCAGGTAGACGACGAGCTTGCCGAGGGCGATCGCCCAGCGCGGAACGGGCAGTGCGAAGAGCCCTGTGATGGTGCCGTCGGCGAACTCGCGGCCGACGATCCAGCTCAGCCCGATGCCGAGCGCCGGCATGACGCCGGCAGCGGTGATCTGCGCCGCGATGGCCAGCAGCGCCGGCCACCCGTCGAGCGCGACGATCGGCCCCAGTTTCGCGGTCAGCTGGGGGTCGCCCAGCTCTTTGGCGGCCAGGATGCCCGAGGTGAGGGCGACGATGCTCGCCAGCAGGAGCCCGGTGGTCCAGCGCAGGACGCGCGAGGTGACCGCCTTACGGGCCTCGGTCGTGAGCGCCGCCCTGAGCGTGCTCATGCTCGCCCCTCCGCCCGGTCGTCGGCGAGCACCTGGTCGAAGAACGCCCGCTCGAGCTCGCTATCCCCGGGGTCGAGAGTGCCGATGACGCGGCCGGCGTTGAGTACCGTGATCCGGTCCGCGATGCGGGCCACCTCGTCCAGGTGATGGCTGGAGACCAGGACGGCGCCGCCCGCGGCGGAAGAGCGGCGGAGCGCGTCCCGCAGCAGCAGCACCCCGGCCGGGTCGAGCGTGCTGGTCGGCTCGTCCAGGACGAGCACACGCGGGCGGTGCTGCAGGGCGGAGGCGAGCCCGACCCGTTGCCGGTTCCCTGCCGACAGCCGGCGGGCGCGCACCTCGGTGTAGGGCTCAAGCGCGAGCTCGCGGATCGCCGCATCCACCGCCGCGGGAGCGCGCGAGGCGGACAGGCCGTGCAGCCGGGCGCCGAGCAGCAGGTTCTGCCGGGCGGTGAGATCGCCGTAGGCGAGCGGATGCTCGATGACCTGGCCGACTCCGGCCCACGCGGAGGCCGGCAGTGCCGCGAGCGGGATGCCGTCCAGCCGGATCTCCCCGGCTGCCGGCCGGAGCATCCCGAGCAGCAGCTTCATGAGCGTGGTCTTGCCCGCTCCATTGAGCCCGACGAGCGCGTGGATCTCGCCGGGGCGGACTACGAGGTCGACCCGGCGGACGCCCGCTCCCCCGCGGAAGACGCGGGTCACTCCCTCGGCGACCAGACCCGTCGTCATCGCGATCCCGCCTCATCGAGAACACCGAGTGCGCGGTGGATGGCGTCGCCGATCGTACTGCCGTCCTCCGCGGCGGCCCATTCGGTGAGCGACTCCGTCAGCGCCCCGAGCGCGGCGGCGGCGGCGGTGCGCGCGACACCCGGGTCCGTGCCGGTGGTGGTGAGTGCATGGGCGATCGCGGCCTCCGTGGCACGAGTGTGGGAACGGATCGCGCCAGCCAGCGCTGGGGTTGTGGCCGCGACCCGCAGCCTCCGCCGCACGTCGGCCTCCACGGGGGCGGGGATCGCCCGCCAGGACGCGCGCACCCCGGCGGCGATCCGGGCGAGGACGGGCAGGTCGTGCGGCTGCTGGGCGACGGCGTCGGCGATGACCGGGTCGTACGGGTCGCTCAAGAGCAGCCGGTCTTTGGATGCGAAATGACGGAACAGGGTCATCTCGCTCACTCCGGCAGCGGCGGCGATCTGCGCGGTCGTCGTCGCCTCGTATCCGGCCGTCTCGAACAGGCCGAGCGCGATGTCGGCGAGCCGCTGACGCGTTCGCGCCGATTTGGGGCCGCTCGGTTTCGTCATGACAGAATGTTAGCAACTAACATATCTACGAACCAGCGATCACCTGCCGCCTCCGGAACCCGAGGAATGAGGCTCCCGCCAGCGCGGTGACGACGATGCTGAGCACGGTGACTCCTGCTCCGTCCACGCCGTCCGTGAACACGGCCGAGACCCCGTGCAGCGGCGAGAGCGCCCTCACCCAGTCGGGTAGGTCGAAGATCGAGCCGAACATGCCGATGACGAACGCGAAGGCGACCGGCAGCCAGGCCAGACCGATGAGCCTCGGTGCCCACCCGAACAGCGCGGCGGTGAGCGCCAGGAAGGCGAGCACTGCGGGAGCGTAGCCCGCGAAGGCCGCCGTGTAGCGATCGAGCCCCGGGTCGGTCACGCCGACGAGGACGGCACCGGCCCACATGGCGTAGGTGGACAGCGCGAGCAGGGCGATCGAGCCCAACCCCGCGACGGCAAGCTGCGCGGTGAGCCAGCGCGAACGGCCGAGGGGCGCCGAGAGCGTCAGTTCGAGGCGGCCACCGCTCTCCTCTGCACGGGGACGCTGCCCCATCACCACCGCATAGGCGGCGCAGCAGACGCCGGTGAACATCATCATCACGTCCAGGAATCCCGCGGCGAACATCCCCGGGTCGGTGCCGAACAGCTGCCCGATCACCGGGTTCGTCTCGACGAGATCCGAGACCATCTCGTCCAGGGTCGACATCAGCGTGCCGGTCCCGAACCACATCGCCCCCAGGCCCAGGCCGGTCCAGAGCAACGCGCCGCGCTGCTGCACCCAGGCGAGAGCGAACGGTCCCCGCAGCATCCCCGAGGCGTCTGCGCGGCCGGGTCTGGGCGCGATCAGACCTGCCCCGAAGTCGCGTCGGGTGGCGAGCGCGGCGGCGGTGGCGAGCAGCACGACCACGGCTCCCGCGGCCAGCAGCAGCGGCCACCATCGCAGATCGACGAAGGCGCGCGTCTGCTGCGCCCAGGCGATCGGAGAGAACCAGGACAGCGGCGACCCGCCCCGCTCCTGCACGTCGCCGGCGGCGCGGATGACGGTCGCGAGCCCGAACGCGGCGATCGACAACCCGACGGCGGTACGGGCGTGCGCCGTCACCTGGCACATCACCAGCGCGAGCGCGCCGAAGACCAGGGCGATCAGCGCCGAGCCGAGCATCATGGCGAGTGCGTCGACCAGCGACGTCGTGGGTGCGACGGCGACCATGCCGCACGCGGTGAGCACGGCGATCGCGACCAGCAGTCCACTCAGGGTTAGCAGGGTCGCGAGCGCGGGTGCCTGCCGGCCCACGGCGCTGGCCCGCACGAGTTCGGACAGTCCGTTCTCCTCCTCGGTGCGGGTGTGCCGGACCACATGCAGGATGCTCATGATCGACAGGGCGAGGACGACCCACTGCGTGCCCTCGTTCGCCATGGCGACGGCGGCAGTGTAGTCGTCCAGCCCGTAACCGGGGCCGCCCATGACGATGCCGGTAGGGGTGCTCATGATCGCGGCACGTGCGGCGAGGGCGGCCTCATCGAAGACGTTGGTCAGGGCCGCCATGAAATACAGGCCGAACGCCGTGAGCGACAGCGTCCATACGAGCATCCGCACCCGGTCCCGGCGCAGAATGTGACGGGCGATCCTCCCGACTCCGGTCAACGTGGTGCTCATCGGACCGCGGCACCTTCGGCCGGGGACGCGACGGGATCGCCGTAGTGCCTCAGGAACAGCTCCTCCAACGAGGGCGGTGTCACGGTCATCGCCGTCACCTCCAGGGCCGCCAGTCGCGACACGACCGCGCCGATGGCGCTGTCATCGACATCGAAAGCGACGGTCACGGCTCCGTCCGAGGTGTTCAGCGTCGCGTCGTGCACGCCGGCCAGCGCCGGGACTGCGGAGGCATCCCCGCGCACTGTGGCCACCACCCGCGATCGGGTGAGGTGCCGCAGTTCCGGCAGGGTCCCGCTCTCCACCGCGCGTCCGGCCCGGATGATCGTCACCGTGTCGCAGATCTTCTCGACCTCGCTGAGGATGTGGCTGCTGAGCAGTACCGAACGGCCGTGCCGCTTCAACTCGCGCACGCACTCGGTGAACACCGCCTCCATCAACGGATCCAGCCCGCTCGTGGGCTCGTCGAGGATGTAGAGCTCGGCGTCTACGGCGAAGGCGGCGACGAGGGCGACCTTCTGGCGGTTGCCCTTCGAGTAGGTACGGGCCTTCTTGGTGGGGTCGAGTTCGAAGCGCTCCAGCAGTTCGGTCTTGCGCTTCTTGTCCGGTGCGCCCCGCAGGCGGGTGAGGTAGTCGATCGCCTCGCCTCCGGTCAGGTTCGGCCAGAGCGTGACGTCGCCGGGAACATACGCCAGGCGCCGGTGCAGCCGCACGGCGCCGGCCCACGGGTCGCCGCCGAACAGGCGCACCTGTCCGGCATTCGGCCGGAGGAGCCCGAGCAGTACGCGGATGGTGGTGGACTTGCCGGCACCGTTGGGGCCGAGGAAGCCACGCACCTCCCCGGGTGCGACCGCGAGGTCGAGGCCGTCCAGAGCCTTGGCGGAGCCGAATGACTTGTCCAGTCCGCGGATGTCGATGAGATTCATTCCAGGAGTTCCTTACGTATCGGAAGATCGGTCGGTTCAGACCGGATCGGCGGGATCCGGCTCGGAGTGCACGCGCGGCTAGTCGCCGGGCGCGTCGACGGCGGGCGGATCCGATACGTAGAGGAGGTAGTCGTCGAGCATCTGCCGGGTGGTGAACAGTCCTTCGGTGAACAGCTCGATCATCGGCAGGCCGGTCTCGGATTGCAGGCGACGCATGAGCCCGGGCAGGTCGGAGGGGTCTTCGGGCGGGTCGAGCAGCATGGTCAGCAGGAACGCGCCGACCCCGCTCAGCACCAGGTACCGCACCCGGGCGTGCTCGTCACGGCTGGGTCTCGCCAGTCCCCGCTGGACCGCATCCGCGGTGTACTCGTGGGCGTCGTCGATCATGTGTTCTATGAATGCCCGGCCGAGCGGGCCGCCGCTGAGCACGGACTGCAGCGCATAGCCGAGCAGCGGCGCGTACTCGTCGCTGCTCGTGAGCGTCGGGAGCAACTGCCCGGCGGCGGTGGCGCTGATGTTCTCGTGCTTGATGGCACGGATGGCCTCGAGCACGACATCGTCGCACGTCTCTCGCAGGCCCGCCTTGGACCCGAAGCGCTTGATCAGCAGCGCGGGACTCACCCCGGCGTCCTCCGCGATGGCACGCAGCGCGGCGCCGAAACCCTCGCGCGCGAACCGCATGATCGCCGCATGCACCAGGGGGTCGGCAGCCGACCACGTCATGTCAGTCATCCTCGTCCCGGCGTGTGAACGCACGTTCACGCTGTCCGTAGGAGAGTGTAAACGCTTGTTCACGGAGATTCAATCCGGTTCCGCCAGCCCCCCAATCGGCGTCAGCCGACGATCGGGCGCTCCTCCGGCAGCTTGAACAGCACGTTCCGCTGACGCACCGCCAGCGCGGCCGCCAGACCTATCGGGCCGATCCGGCCGGCGAGCATTAGCGCGGCGAGCACGTACTTCCCGAACGGCTCCAACTCCGCCGATAAGCCCACGGACAGCCCGCAGGTGGCGAACGCGGAGATCACCTCGAAGAGGATGCGATCCAGTGCCGCGTCGCTTACCAGCATCACCAGCGCCGTCGACACCAGGACCAGCGTCGCGCCCAGGAACGTCACGCTGATCGCCACCCGGAGGACTCCGTCCGGGATCGCCCGAAACGCCACGGTGACGCTACGGGTGCCGCGCGCCTCCGCGACGATCGCCAGCATGAGCACGGCGAGGGTGGTCACCTTGATGCCGCCCGCGGTCGAGGCGGAACCGCCGCCGACGAACATGAGCGCGTCGCTCAACAGCAACGTCGTCGGAGTCGAGTCGGCGGGCTCGACGACGCTGAAGCCGCCGGAGCGCATCATCGTCGAGGCGAACAGGGCGTGGAACAGCTTGTCCGGGATCGACCCGTCCCCGATCGTTCCGGGGTTGGACCACTCGGTCGCCGCCCACCCGGCGGCGCCGAGCCCGAGCAGGATCGTCGTCGTCGCCAGGGTCAGTTTGGTGTGCAGGCTCCATCGCCTCCGGTTCCACCGCACCGCGATCAGGTTCAGGAACACGGGGAACCCGAAGCTGCCGACGAAGACGCCGATCATCACCGGGAGCAGGACCGGCAATTGGCCGTCGAATACGGCGAGCCCGCCGGTGTGCACGGTGAAGCCCGCGTTATTGAAGGACGACACCGAGTAGAACAGGCTGTGCCACAGGCCGGTGAGCCAGGAACCCTCGGCCGCGATGAAGGCGGGAGCGAGGAATACAAACAGGACCGCCTGGATCGACAGCGTCGTGAGGACCACGATGCGCAGCAGCCGACCGACATCGCCCAAATCCGTCGCCCCGATGCTCTGCTGCGCGAACAGTTTCCCGCCGAGACCTAGTTGCCGCGACACTGCCCGCGCCAGCAGGAGGGCCAGCGTCACAATGCCCAGCCCGCCGACCTCGATCGCCAGCAGGATCACCACCTGACCGAACGGCGACCAGAATGTCGCGGTGTCGACCGTGGTGAGGCCGGTCACGGTCATGGCGGACACCGCGGTGAACATCGCATCGTGCAGCGGGGCCCGTCCGCTGTCGGCCCGGGCGACCGGCAGACTCAGCAGGGCCGTGAACGCGGCGGCGGCCAGCAGGAACACCAGCACCGCCGCTCGAGCCGACGACTGCCGCGCGAAGTCGCCGATCCAGTGCGAGGCGCGAGACCGTCTCGCCGCACGAGAAGGGCTCGCCCGGGTACCTCTTCTGCCCTGCCGGATCACGACGCGCTCCCGCCCGGTTCGGCGCGACCGTCGTGGCCGCGCGCCGACCAGGCTTCCCGGCACACCGGCGGCAACGATACTTTATCGCCGTGCCCTAGCGACTCGGGCGCGGCGGTTTCTCAGGAGTTGTTCCTGCTCAGGCGGTCCAGGGAGCCAAAGGCCGCGGGGGACTCCTGAGAAACGCGCCGGGTCTGCCGTAGCGTGGGGCGCGATGGACTCGCGCTTCTACTTCGAGCGTCTCGGCGACGCCGCGTACCGTCCGACGATCGAGACGCAGGGCGCGTGGGACCCGGACGAACTGCACTTCAGCCCCCTGGGCGGTCTGTTCGCCCACGCCGTGCGGCGCTACGCGGCTGCGCACGGCACCCCCGGCCTGCAGCTCGCGCGGGCGAGCTACGACATCCTGGGCAAGCTCTCGCGCGAGGACTACGAGGTCGACGTGCAGCTCGTGCGCCCGGGCCGGACCATCGAGCTCTACGAGGCGGTCGCCAGGGTGGGCGGGCGCACGGTGGCGCGCGCCCGGACCTGGATGCTGCAGCCGGGCCCCACGGGAGAGGTCGCCGGGGGCGCGCCGGCGGTCCTGCCCCACCCGGACGGGCTCGCGGCGTGGCCGATGTCCGGGGTGTGGCCGGGCCGGTACGTGGGGTCGCTCGAGGTGCGCCCGATCGGGGAGCCGCAGCCCGGACGGGCGACCGCGTGGCTGCGCTCGCCCGTCGACCTTCTGGAGGGCGAGCACGACCCGGTCGCCTCGTTCATCGCACTCGTCGACACCGCCAACGGGATCGCGGCCCGGCAGCGCCCCACGGAGTGGATGTTCCCGAACGTCGACCTCACCATCCACTTGCACCGCGAGCCCGCCGGGCCGTGGGTCGGGCTCGACACCTCGGTGGTCTTCGGCTCGACCGGCCTGGGCCTCACCGCGACGGTGCTGCACGACGAGGCCGGCGCCGTCGGGGTCGCCCATCAGGCGCTGACCGTGCGGCGGATCTCTGGTGCGAAATAGCGATATGGCGAAGGGGCGCGTGATGAGGATCGCGATCACCGGTGGAACCGGATTCGTCGGGCGGCACCTGGCGGCGCGCCTGGATCCCGCCGAGACCGTCGTGGTGTCGCGGCGCACGGGCGTCCCGATCTGGGACGCGGACGCCCTCGAGGAGGCCTTTGCCGGATGCGACGCCGTCGCGCACTGCGCCGGCATCAACCGCGAGATCGGGGATCAGAGCTTCCAGCGGGTGCACGTCGACGGGACGCGCGCCGTCATCGAGGCCGCGCGACGGGCCGGTGTTCGCCGGATCGTCATGCTCAGCTTCCTGCGAGCCCGACCCGGCTGCGGCTCCGGGTACCACGAGACGAAGTGGGCGGCGGAGGAGCTGATCCGTCACTCGGGGCTCGAGTACACGATCCTCAAGTCGGGCATGATCTTCGGGCCCGGCGATCACATGGTCGACCACGTGACGAAAGCCGTGCGCACCTGGCCGGTCTTCGCGACCGTGGGGTTCCGCGAGCGGCATGTTCGACCGGTGGCGGTCGAGGACGCGGTCGACGTGCTCGTGGCGGCCCTCGAGGGGCGCATGCCGGACCAGACGGTCGCGGTCATGGGCGCCGAGGAGCTCGAACTCGGCGCGGCCGTGCGCAGGATCGCCCGGGTCGCCGACCGCAGTCCGCTGTACGTGCCCGCGCCGCTGTGGGTGATCCGGATGCTGGCGCAGCTGACCGAGTGGGTCATGGTCGTCCCGCTCGTCGCCAAGGCCCAGGCGATGATGCTCGGCGAGGGAGTGAGCGAGCCGGCACCTCCGGCCCCCGAGCCGCCGCCCGGCATCCGCCCGACGCACGGTTTCGACGAGGAGCTGATCCGCGCGGCCCTCCCCGAGGGGCGGTTCGGTCTCCGCGATCTGCGGCTGGCGAGGCGGCTGCGCCGGTCGACCTGACCTGACCGAGGAGGTGGCCGGGGGCGGGCGACGCCCGCCCCCGGCCGCGGATCAGCCCTTGACGAGGATCTCGTCGAGCATGGTCCAGGCGGAACCACCGTCGACCGTCACGCGCACGTAGCGTGCGTTCACCGAGAGCCCGAGCAGGCGTTAGTTCTTCACCTGCAGGCCGTCGGTCACCGGTGGCGGGTTGAAGTCACCCTAAAACCCGGGAGCCCCGCTTGTACAGAGTCGAGAACCGCAGATATTGGAGCGACCCATTCCGCACACGAAGATCGGCGCCTCAGAGCGTGCGTGTCGCCTTGGCGAGAACGGCGGGGCGATCCGGGTCCAGGCCGCGTGCGAGGGAGGACTCGAGAGCGAGCGACTGGAAGGGCACGATGTCCGACATCGGCGCGAGCTCCGGTCGGAGCCCGCCGGTCGGAGCCTCCACGACGCGAGCGCCCGCTGCGCGGCACGCGTCGAGAAGGGCCGGGTCGATGCCGCCCGTCGCGAGAACCGCGGTCCCGCGCCCCACGGCGGCGAGCGGCCCGTGCCGGAACTCCGCGCTGCTGTACGCCAGGGTCGGGACCGCGCAGGTCTCCATGATCTTGAGCGCCGCTTCGCGGGCGGTGGCGTAGCCGTACGCCCTGCCGAGGACGACCGCCGAGGTCGCGCCGTCGAGGGCAGCCAGCGCCGACGGCAGCCAGGCGCTATCGGTCACGAGACGCTCGACGGCGCTCGGGATGCTCGCCCAGTCCCACGCGGGCGCGGTCGGTGCGAGCGCGACGACCAGCCGGGTGAGTGCGAGCACCGACGCCGTGTAGCTCTTGGTCGCGGCGACCGCGAGCTCGGGCCCCGCGTCGAGTTGCACCTCGACCTGAGCAGCCGATCCGAGCGCCGAGCCGGGTGCGTTGACGAAGGCGATCGTCAGTGCTCCGGCGGAGCGTGCGGACTCGACGCAGGCGACGAGGTCCGGGGACGCCCCGCTCTGGCTCACAGCGATCACGACGTCGTCTCCACGCCAGGGTGAGCCGCCGAGCACGGTGACCACCGACGGCGTGACGATGACGACCGGGATGCCGAGCAGCGTCTCCGAGAGGTACTTGGCGTGTAGCGCCGCGTGGCCGCTCGTTCCCCGCGCGACGATCTGCATGTGCGTCGGGCTCCGGCGGCGGATCGCGTCGGCGAGCTCCGGGGCGGGAGCCTCCGCAAGCAGCCGACGGAGCATGCCCGGCTGTTCGGCGATCTCTCGCCGCATCAGCTCACCCGGTGCGGTCATTCCGTCTCGCTTTCGAACCGGACGTCGACCTCGAAGCTGCGCGCCCACGGCAGAGTGACGGCGGCGACGGCCTCGCCAGGCAGGAGCTCGGCCGCGGCGGAGCGGAGCTCGGCCGTGAGCACGATCTCGGCGCGTGCGCGCGCATCCGCCTCGACGGGTTCGATCCGGTCGTCGAACAGCTCCCGCGCGAAGCGGGACCTGAGCCGCGCCTGGTACAGCGCGTCGTCCACGAGGCGGCGCCGCAGGGCCCGCACCCGCGCGGCCTCGTCGAGGCGGCCGGTTCGCCGTCCGGAGGTCGCCGCGAGCGCGAGCGCGAGCACGCTGCCGAGTGCGTTCCCGGCGGTGTTCCATCCGGCGTACGCCTCGAGCCGTCCGAGGACGCCCTCCGCTGCGAGCGCGTCCACGAGCGCGATGTCTCCCCCGTTCCCGTATCTGAGGTCCGCGAGGGCGACGGGCAGGCCCGTCGCCAGCCCCGCGGCGACGGCTCGCCTGGTGGCGTCCACCGCCGCGGGATCCGGCGTGGGCTCCGCGCCGAAGTGATCCCCGCGGTCGGGGTCAGGGGTGTGCACGACGAGCACGAGGTCGGCGTCGTCGACGCCGTCGGCCTGGGACGCTCCGAGTGCGGAGAGCTGCCGGGAGACCGACTCCGTCAGCGGCACGTTCTCGTACGCGGGGACCAACTCCATTCCTGCCGGCTCCCCCGGCATCACCGCGACGCGGGGTGCGGAGCCCGTGCCGTCGAGGAGCACTCGCGCGGCCAGGACCGCTCCGGTCTCGTCCGCCCCCGGGTACACCAGCACCCGGGTTCCGCCCCGCAGCCGCTGCCAGTACTCGAGGATGGACTGCTCGGCCGAGCCCGCGGACCACGTCGCCGTGTCGTCGGCGGTGATGATGAGCGGATCGAGAACGCCCTCCCAGGAGAGCCCGAGGCTGGTGAGTCCGACCAGATGATTGCGGAGTCGGCGCCGCGCGTAGTCGAAACGGATGCCGTCGTCGAGAGTCGGCTCCCCCGCATCCGCCCCCCACCACGCCCGGTGGACCGCGCCGCCGAGCTCGTGCAGCTCGCGGCCGGTCGTGGACCAGTAGTCGGGTTCCTCGACCGCCGAGTACGAGTCGCTCGCGCGCATGACCACGTTCACTGCAGCGATGCGCAGTGCGGGATGGGCGACGTGGAGGTCGCGGAGCACGTCGAGTCGCGAGACCACCACGGAGGGGAGGTCGCCCGAAGTGCGGGACGGGATGAGCCCGCCGTGCACGAGTGTGTCGATCGACACGATCGCGGCGTCGAGTTCGGGAGCCGCCGTCGTCAGCCAGTCGGCGAGGCCGGCCACATCGCCCGGCTCGCGGAAGTTCGGGAGCAGCACCTGCGGCGGGATCCGGAGCCGCGTCCCGGCGATCGCCGCGACATCGCGGACCAGGCCGGTGTTGACGGGTCGCTCGTCGAGCGGGATGAGCGCGACGCGCGGAGCGTGGGTCACTCGCGATCCTGCCGGGAACGTCGGTCGACCGACATCTCGTACGAGTACCGGTCGCCCCGGTAGAGGCTCTCGGCGAACTCCACCGCGCGTCCGCGCTCGTCGAAGCTCGTGCGGGTGACGAGGAAGGCGGGACTGAATGCCGGGACCTGCAGCTCGGTGGCGAGCGCGGGCTCCAGGACCGTGACCATGATCACCTGGTCCGCGCGCTCGATGCGCAGCGAGAACTGCTCGTCGAGCACGCGGTACAGGGACTCGTTGCCCAGTCGCTCCACCAGGCTGGGCACGAGGGACTCGGGGAGGTAGGAGTCCTCGACGCACATGGGGGAGTCGTCGGCCGTGCGCACCCGGCGGATGTGCACCACCTGCTCGGCGGGGCTGAGCCCGAGCGCGTAGCCGATGCGCGCGCCCGCGGCGATGACCTCGACGCGCACCGAGTGCGATCCGGGGACCAGCCCTCGGGCACGCATGTCCTCCGAGAACGAGGTGAGTTCGAACGACTTGGTGATCGACTTCTCGCTGACGAACGTTCCTGCGCCCTGCACGCGGTAGACGACCCCGTCGTTCTCGAGCTGGTCGAGCGCGCGCCGAACCGTGAGCCGGCTGATGTCGAACTCGTCGGCGAGTTCGCGTTCGGTCGGAAGCTTCTCATGGGGCGCGAGGCCCCCGTCGATGATCGCCTCGAGATGCCGGCGGACGACATCTGCCTTGGTGATCTTTCCGGGCTGGGGGCTCATGCTGCCATCCTAGGGCATTTGGGTAGTACCATTTCAGCAATTCCGGGTGAGAGGGACCGAATTTCGAGCAATCTGGAAGAAATTGGTAGACATCTATCCACGGATGGTCCACACTGTCAGGCAACCTGATCTCCCATGCCCCTCGATTGGAGTACACCATGCATCTCACGTCCGCAGGGCGTCGCCGTCTCGGCGTCGCCGTGGGCGCTCTCGCAGCGTCCGCTCTCGTCCTCACCGGCTGTTCGGCAGCGGAGCCCGACGGTCCGGAGAAGATCACCTTCTCCTACCTCTGGGGTGGCGCCGAAGCCGACGCCATCGAGGCGATCATCGCCGACTTCAACGCCTCGCAGGACGAGGTCGAGGTCACCGGCATCTCCAGCCCCGACTTCCAGAAGCAGCTCACCTCGCTCTCGGCCAGCCAGGGGTCGTTCGACATCTCCGACCACTTCGGCAACGCGGTGGGCTCGTGGGCGTCGAAGGGCATCATCGCCCCCCTCGACGACCTGCTCGCCGCGAACGGGGTCGACCCGGCCGACTTCGCGCCGGCGTCGATCGAGCAGCTGAGCTACGACGGCAAGATCTACTCGCTGCCCATCGCCGTCCACACCTTCCAGCTCCTCTACAACAAGACGCTGCTCGCCGAGGCCGGGGTCGAGGTGCCGACCACGATGGACGAGCTCGCCGATGCGATCGCCGCGCTCACCAAGGTCGAGGCGGATGGCACGATCACGCAGCTCGGTCTCGGGGATCCGTCACCCTCGACGACGATCACGACGCTCGGCTACGCCTTCGGGGGCGACTGGGATGCCGACGGGGCACCCAGCCCCACCAACGCTGCCAACGTGGAGGCCCTGCAGTGGTACTACGACAACGTCGTGGCTCCCGTGGGTTCCGGCAAGCTCGCGGCCTTCAAGTCGGGTGTCGGCGAGTACATGTCGCCGGAAGACCCGTTCTACACGGGCAAGTACGCGATGGTGATCGACGGCGAATGGCGCGCGGTCAACATCCCGAACACGGCGCCCGATCTCGACTGGGGGGTCACTGCGATCCCCGCCGTCAGCAGTGCGCTGGCCGACTCGACCCAGCTCACCGTCAGCACCCTCTTCATCCCCTCGAACTCGAAGCACAAGGAGGCCGCGGCCAAGTTCCTCGCCTACCTGGTGAGCGATGAGGGCGCGACGGCGTTCAGCCTTGCGCTGGGCAACCTGCCGGCCAAGCTGTCGCTCGTCGGCAGCTCGGCGTACGACGGCATCCCGCAGTTCTCGGTCTGGCTCGACGCGCTCGCGAGCGACAACGTGCACGCCCTGAGCAGCGCGCCGTACAGTGCCGAGTACTCGACGGATCTGGGGCTCGCCTTCGACGAGGTGCTCTCCGGGACGTCGACTCCCGAGGCCGCCCTTCAGAAGGTGGCTGGCAACTCGTCCAACTACGCAACGGAGTGACGACGGCTCGATGCATCGCATGACCGTCCGGCGGCGCCAGGCCCTCGCGGGCCTGGCGTTCGCCGCTCCGTTCCTGATCGGATTCGGCATCTTCATCGCCTACCCGGTCGCAGCGTCGGGCTTCTACAGCTTCACCGATTTCAACCTGTTCCAGGCGCCCGACTTCGTCGGCGTCGACAACTACACGCGCATGGCCGGCGACGAGAGGTTCTGGATCGCGCTGACCAACACCCTCCTCCTCACGGTCACCGGTGTGCCGCTGTCGATCGTGATCGCCATGGCGGGTGCGCACCTGCTCAACCTGCCGGTGCGCGGGCAGCCCTTGTTCCGGGCGCTCGTGTACCTGCCCTCGATCGTGCCGGTCGTCGTCGGCGGCTACCTGTGGCGGTGGATGCTCAACACCGAGTACGGGTTCATCAACCACTTCCTCAGCCTCGTCGGCATCGACGGTCCGGGGTGGCTGGTGGAGCCGGAGTGGACGAAGCCCGCCATCGTTCTCATGTCCCTGTGGACCGTGGGCGGCACCATGATCATCTACCTCGCCGCGCTCAAGGACGTTCCTCGCGATCTCTACGAGGCGGCGGCCATCGACGGCGCGAACTGGTGGACGCGCTTCCGGCACATCACCTGGCCGACCCTGTCCCCCGTGACGCTCTTCCAGGTGATCGTCAACCTGATCGCCTACCTGCAGATCTTCACTCAGCCGTACCTGCTTGCCCAGACCCGACTCAACAACGTCGGGGCCGGCCCGGGCCAGTCAATGCTCACCTACGCCATGTACCTGTTCCAGAACGCCTTCTCGTTTCTCAAGATGGGCTACGCCTCGGCCATGGCCTGGGTTCTGTTCCTTATCACCCTCGCGATCACGATAGTGATCCTGGTCTCGTCGCGGAGGTGGGTACACGATGGCTCTCGCTGACCAGATCGTGCGGCGCCGCCGGGCGCCACGCTGGGTGCGCGGCTGGCGCATCATCCCGGTGATCGGCCTGGTGCTCGTGTTCTCCTTCCCGTTCTTCGTGATGCTCTCGACGGCGTTCAAGGAAACCGGCGACATCTTCTCGGCACCCCCGACCCTGCTCCCGACCACCTGGACGCTCGACAACTTCGTCGCAGCCTTCGATCAGATCCCGTTCTGGCGGTATCTGGCCAATACGCTCTTCGTCAGCGGACTGAGCGTGCTCGGCACGATCCTGTCCTGCCCCCTGGTCGCCTACGCGCTCGCCAAGATCCGGTGGCCGGGCGCGCGACCGCTGCTCATGATCGTGCTGCTCACGATGATGCTTCCGCCGCAGGTCACGATGATCCCGATCTTCCTGATCTGGAACGGACTGGGCGCCGTGGGCACCTATCTGCCGCTTGTCGTCCCAGCCTTCCTCGGCACTCCGTTCCTCATCTTCATGATCCGGCAGTTCCTGGTCAGCGTGCCCGGCGAGCTCATCGAGGCGGCGCGCATCGACGGGGCATCCGAGTTCCGCACCTACTGGTCGATCGTGCTGCCGATCGCGCGCCCGGCGATCGTGACGGCGGCCGTCTTCCAGTTCGTGTGGTCCTGGACGGACTTCCTGAACCCGCTGATCTATCTCGGCAACCCCGAGCAGTACACGCTCTCGATCGGCCTGTACGCGTTCTTCGGGGAGAACGATGTCGCCTGGGGACCGCTCATGGCTGCGTGCGTGCTCTTCACCCTCCCCGCGCTGTTCCTTTTCCTGCTGGGGCAACGGTTCTTCATCGGCGGGATCAGCACGGGGGCCCTCAAATGAACGCGCTCGACGCCATCGAGGGCGGCCTGATCGTCTCCTGCCAGGCGCCGCGCCGCAGCCCACTGCGTGATCCGGCGATCATGGCGCACCTCGCCCTCGCGGCCGAACTCGGCGGTGCGGTGGGACTCCGGGTGAACGGCCCGGAGGACATCCGAGCCGTCGCCGCCGCGACGTCGGTCCCGATCGTGGGCCTGCACAAGGTGCCCGGAACGCGTCGCGACATCATCACCCCCGATGCGGGGCTCGCGGGCAGTCTGGTGGATGCGGGGGCCGACATCGTCGCGGTCGAAGCGACCGCGGAGACTCTGGGCGACGACCTCGGACTGCTCGCGAGCGTTCGCGCACTGGGTGTCCCCGTCATGGCCGACATCGCGACGCTCGACGAGGGGCTCCGGGCGTGGGATGCCGGGGTCGAGCTCGTGGGGACGACCCTGTCCGGCTACACGACCGACACGACACCGGCGCCGGACGATCCGGATATCGCGCTCGTCGCCGCGCTCGTCGCCCGTGGCGTGCGCGTGATCGCTGAGGGCCGCTACCGTTCCCCTGCTCAGGTGCGCGCGGCGTTCGAGGCGGGCGCCTTCGCGGTTGTCGTGGGCGGCGCGATCACCGACCCGCTCACAACGACGGAGCGCTTCGCCGCGGCCGCGCGGGTGCGGTCCCGGTGATGCGCGTCGTCGGCGTGGACGTCGGCGGCACCAAGCTCGCGGCCGCTCGCGACGAGCCCGGAGCGGAACTCGTCGTCGTCCCGACGCCGCAGGGTGCCGCGGCGATCGTGACGACCATCGTGGATCTCGTCCGCAGGGTGAGCGAGGGCCCGCTCGACGGTGTCGGGGTGGGTTCGGCGGGCACTTTCGACGAGCGGGGGACTGTCGTCGCCGCGACCGACCTGATCCCGGGATGGTCGGGGATGCCTCTCGCCGACCGACTCTCCGGTGAGCTCGGGGTGCCCGTCGTGGCGCTCAACGACGTGCATGCGACCGCTCTCGGCGAGACGGCGGCGGGAGCCGGCCGGGGGTTCGCCCGGGTGCTCGTCGCCGCAACCGGAACGGGACTCGGCGGCGCCTTCGTCCGTGACGGCGAGGTCGACGTCGGTGCCCACGGGTCCGCCGGCTCGCTGGGCCACATCGCGCTGCCCGGTCTCGATCGGGTCTGCTCGTGCGGTCTCAGCGGCCATGCCGAGCCCTACGCGAGCGGTCCCGGCATGGAGCGGAGCTTCTTCGAGGCCACGGGAGTCGCGGCGTCGCTGCCGGAGATCCATGAACTCATGCTTGCCGGAGACCCGGCCGCGGTCGCGGCGATCGAGTCGGGGGGCAGGGTGCTCGGACGAGCGCTCGCGACCGCGGCCGCACTCATCGATCCCGGCCTGGTGGTGGTGGGCGGTGGGCCCGCCCGTCTTGGCGACCTCCTGCTCGGCCCCGCGCGCGCGGCCTATCGGGCCGATGCGCCGGCGCTGCTCGCGGATGTCGCCATCGTTCCTGCGGCGCTCGGAACGCGCGCCGCGGTGGTCGGCGCGCATGCGGCGATCCGGGCTCGACTGTCGAGGTGACGGTGGCTCCGACCGGCGTCGATCCGGTGACCTTTCGATTTTCAGTCGAACGCTCTACCAACTGAGCTACAGAGCCTGGCGACGGCAACGGCCCCTCCGAGGAGGAGCCGCGCCGTTTCCGCGACCCTGACGGGACTTGAACCCGCGACCTCCGCCGTGACAGGGCGGCACGCTAACCAACTGCGCCACAGGGCCTTGCTTTTGAGTTGTCCGGTAGTGCTCCGTGCAGTGTGACCCCAACGGGATTCGAACCCGTGCTGCCGCCGTGAAAGGGCGGTGTCCTAGGCCACTAAACGATGGGGCCAGGGCGTGATGCTCTAGCAACCGAGGGTCAAGCATACGGGCGGCGCCTGCAAAACACCAATCAACCGGGATGCCGCGAACCGCCCGAATCAGCGCCCCTCCGACTCCCAGCCGGGTTAGGTTCAACCCGTTGTCGAAGGTTGGCCAAGGGACCCGTGGCCGGTCGTCGCCGACCGGGCCCTGGGCAAACCCGGGTCGTGTTGCTACTGTGAATGGTGTTACTTCTGTGACTTAGGCGCCCTCGCGTGCCCGCACGGGAGGAACGACGGAAGACGGGGACATGATGGGACGACGCTCCGGCCGGGGGGCCGACGACGCCGAGCGCACCGCACGGGGAGCGCGTCGGCGCGCCTCGCGCGCCGCCGCCGCGGCTCTCGCCCTGGCATTGCTGCCCCTCTCGGGGATCGCGAGCGCTCCGGCTCTGGCGGCCATCGCATCCCCCGCCGCCGTCGCGACCGACTACCCCAGCTGGCAGGACGTCGCCAACGCGCAGAAGGACGAGAGCCGGGCCAAGAAGGCGATCGCGCAGATCCGGGCGCAGCTCGCGCAGCTCCAGAAGGAGGTCGAGCGCACTCAGGCCGAGGCCATGGCCAAGGGCGAGATCTACGAGAAGGCGCAGGACAAGTTCGACGCGCAGGCCATCATCACCCAGAAGCTGCAGCAGCAGGCCGACGAGGCCGAGCAGAAGGCCGCCGACTCGAAGAAGAAGGCCGCCGCGATGCTCGCCGAGCTCGGCAAGACCGGGGCGGGCGACCTCACCGCGAGCCTGCTCGCGAGCGGCCAGTCCGGTGACGCCGACGAGCTG
The DNA here is from genome assembly GCA_019638805.1 of Microbacteriaceae bacterium. Lineage (GTDB taxonomy): Bacteria > Actinomycetota > Actinomycetes > Actinomycetales > Microbacteriaceae > JBDSKH01. The sequence continues at coordinate 524,924 of JAHBTA010000003.1, forward strand.
CTGTACCGGCTCGGCGCCATGGACCAGTTCACGCAGCGCTCCGAGGACGTCTACACCCAGGCGGTGCAGGAGCAGAACAACGCGAAGGCGCTGACCGAGCAGGCCCAGGTGGCCCAGGACCTGCTCGAAGAGCTCAAGGCCGAGGCGCAGGCCGCTTTCGAGATCGCGCAGGCCGCCGCGCAGGAGGCGCAGGCCAAGTACGAGGAGCAGCAGGAGCACGAGGCGACCCTCCAGGCGCAACTCGCGGTGCTCACCGAGAAGCGCAAGGCGACGCAGGCCGACTACCTCAAGGGCGTCCGCGAGAAGTGGGGCCCCAACGCCGGCGGCATCATCTCCGAGCAGGGCTGGGCGCGCCCGTCCAGCGGCTACATCTCCAGCCCGTTCGGGATGCGGTACCACCCGATCTACCACTCCTGGCTCCTGCACAGCGGCACCGACATCGCGGGTCAGGGCTGCGGCGCCCCGATCTATGCGGCGCACTCCGGCACCGTCACCTACGCCGGACCGAACGGGACGCTCGGCAACTACATCCAGATCGACCACCACGACGGCACCTCGAGCGGCTACGGGCACATCATGCCCGGCGGCATCCACGTCTGGGTCGGGCAGCACGTCGACCCGGGTCAGCCGATCGCGCAGGTGGGCACCACGGGGGCGTCCACCGGCTGCCACCTGCACTTCATCATCCGGGTCGGCGGAGTCCTGACCAACCCGGTCCCGTTCATGCGCGCGCGGGGAATCACCATTGGCTGAGCACGCGCGCCGGCACGACCCGAGCAGAAGGGCCCGCACGGCTTCCTGACATGTCCACTCGCAGACGCCCCTGGGGGGCGGCGGCTGCACTCGTTCCCGCCGCACTCGTCTTCGCGCTGATCGCACCGGTCGGCGCGACGGCCGCGCCGCGCCCCGACTACCCGACCTGGCAGGACGTCCAGAACGCCAAGCGCAGTCAGGCGGCCACCGAGGCCGAGATCGATCGCATCGAGGGGCTGCTCATCTCGCTCGAGAACCAGGCGCGCGAGCTCGGTCGCATCGCGCAGGAGCAGGCCGAGCGCTACGCGCAGGCCCGCGACGCCCTGGACGCCGCGACGCAGAAGGTGGAGCGCCTCAAGGCCCGAGCCGACGAGGCCCAGGAGCGCGCCGACCGATCCCGGGTCCGCGCCGCCCGCCTCATCGCGCAGCTGGCCCGCACGGGCGGCGGCGACCTGACGCTGGGGCTGCTCATGGGCTCGGCCGCGCAGACCGACCAGCTGCTCTCGCGCCTGGGCACCATGAACCGGGTGAGCGAGTCTTCCGCCGACATCCTCGCGAAGGCGCAGTTCGATCAGAACCTGGCCGAGTCCCTGGGCGATGAGGCCGAGGTGGCCGAGCAGGCGCGACAGAAGCTCGCCCAGCAGGCGCAGGACGCGTACGCGGCGGCCGAGGCGGCATCCCAGAAGGCGCAGGATGACGTGGCGGCCCAGCAGGAGCACGCCGACCGGATGTACGCGCAGCTTGCGAGCCTGAAGAACACCACCGCGGAGCTGGAGCGCGAGTACCAGGAGGGTCTGACCGCGCAGCAGGAGGAGGAGCAGAACACCTCCCCGCCTCCGCCGACCAACCCGCCGTCCGGGGTGGACCCGACGCCCGACCCGCCCGTCGCCTCCGCCGTGCAGCAGGCCATCGCCTACGCGAAGGCGCAGCTCGGCGAGCCCTACGCGTTCGGGGGTGCAGGCCCCGGCTCATGGGACTGCTCGGGCCTGACCAAGATGAGCTACGCATCCGCCGGGGTGTACATCGGCACCCACTCGGTCAACAACCAGTACCAGACCATGAAGTCGCAGGGCCGGCTCGTGCCGGTCGGTCAGCGGCAGCCGGGCGACCTGCTGTTCTACTCGCCGGGCGGCTCGACCGCGAACGGGTCGATGTACCACGTGACCATGTACATCGGGAACGGTCAGATGATCGAGGCTCCGCGGCCGGGGCTCACGGTGCGCATCGTCGCGGTGCGCGGCGGCGACCTCGTGCCCTACGCGGCGCGGCCGACGGGCTGAGGCGCTCCGGGGCGTTCGCGCTGACGCTCGCCGGGGCGTTCGTGCCGGTGGTCGGTCCGTGCCGGTGGTCAGTGCTTCGGCGGCACGTACGCCTTCAGGCCGGCCTGGATGATGGCTTCGGCGGCGGCCGCGTTGTCCCAGCCCTCGGTCTTGACCCACTTGCCCGGCTCGAGGTCCTTGTAGTGCTCGAAGAAGTGCTCGATCTCCTTGCGGGTGAACTCGGGGATGTCGTCGACATCCTGCACCCAGTCCCAGCGCGGGTCCTTTGCGATGACGCCGATGACCTTCGCGTCGCCGCCCCCGTCGTCGGTCATGTTGAAGACGCCGACCGGGCGGACGGTCAGCCCGCTGCCGGGGTAGAGCTCGGCGTCGAGCAGCACGAGCACGTCGACCGGGTCGCCGTCGTCGCCCAGGGTGTTCTCGAAGAAGCCGTAGTTCGTCGGGTAGCCGAACGCGGTGTAGAGCACGCGATCCAGGTGCACGCGGCCGGTCTCGTGGTCGACCTCGTACTTGACCCGGCTGCCCTTCGGGATCTCGATCACGGCCTCGTACGCGCCCATGCGGCGTCCCTTCCCTCGACGACTCGTTAACGTTAGTGGATGCGGCCCAGGCCCCGACTGACGCCCGCCATCGCCGATGTGCGGCGGGCGGTGCGCGAGTTGCTCCCCGACGCGGGGCTCGCCGCTGCCGTCCCCGCCGGAGTTCCTGTCGGAAATTCAGGAGACTCCGCCGTCGTCGGCCGGGATGACGCCCGATCCGGGGCGACTGGCGCCGAGATTCCTGAATTTCCGACGGGGGCGCTCGTGCTCGTGGCGCTCAGCGGCGGGCCGGACTCGCTCGCGCTCGCGGCGGCGACCGCGTTCGAGGCTCCGCGCGCCGGACTCCGGGCGGGGGCGGTCGTCGTCGACCACGGGCTGCAGCCGGACTCGGCCGCCGTCGCCGAACGGGCGGCCGAGCAGGCCAGAGCGCTCGGGCTCGACCCGGTCCGGGTGGTGCGGGTCGAGGTGGGTCTGGGGGGAGGACCCGAGGCCGCCGCGCGCGACGCCCGCTACGCTGCGCTGGATGCGGCGGCCGCCGACACGGGAGCCGTCGCGATCCTCCTGGGGCACACCCTCGATGACCAGGCGGAGACCGTTCTCCTGGGACTCGCCCGCGGCTCGGGCGCCACGAGCCTGCAGGGCATGGCGCCGGTGACCGGTCTCCACCGCCGGCCGCTGCTCGGCATCCGCCGGGCGACGACGCGGCAGGCGTGCGCCGACGCCGGGCTCGAGCCGTGGGACGACCCGCACAACGCCGACCCGGCGTTCGCCCGCGTCCGGTTGCGCAGCACGGTGCTGCCGATCCTGGAGGACGAGCTCGGCCCCGGCGTCGCCGAAGCGCTGGCCCGCACCGCCGAGCAGCTGCGCGAGGACGCCGAGGCGCTCGACGGGTTCGCGCACGAGGTCGCGGAGGACGTGACGGAGCTCGAGGAGGCGGGCGTCTCGCTCGGGGTCTCCGCGCTCGCCGCCAACCCGCCGGCACTGCGGCAGCGGCTGGTCCGGCACGTCGTGCAGAGCGAGTTCCACGTTTCGCTCAGCCGCAGCCAGACCCTCGCCATCTGCGCGCTCGTCACGGACTGGCACGGGCAGAAGGCCCTCGACCTGCCCGGGTTCTCTGCAGAGCGTCGCGGCCACCGCATCCACCTGATCTCGACGCAGGCGGGCGAGCTCACCGGCCGGAAGCCGCCCCACGTCCACTAGCGCCTCCCCGAGAGTGCACTCCTGACTAGTGGGCGACCTCATGCACTAGGCACGAGTGCACTCTCGCGGTGAGCGGGCGAAGACAAGGGATGATAGGCGCATGGACTCCGACGCCATCGCCTCCGACCTTTCCGAGATCCTGCTGACCGAGGACCAGATCCGCGAGCGCATCGCCGAGCTGTGCCGCGAGATCGAGTCCGACTACGAGGGGCGCGAGCTTCTGCTGGTCGGCGTGCTCAAGGGCGCCGTCATGGTCATGGCCGATCTGGCGCGCGAGCTGCGCAAGGCCGACGTGCAGATGGACTGGATGGCGGTGTCCTCCTACGGCACGGGCACCCAGTCCAGCGGTGTGGTCCGCATCCTCAAGGACCTCGACACCGACCTCACCGACAAGGACGTTCTCATCGTCGAGGACATCGTCGACTCGGGGCTCACCCTCTCCTGGCTGCGCGAGAACCTCGAGAGCCGGGGACCGGCATCCGTCGAGATCTGCGCGCTGCTGCGCAAGCCGGATGCCGCCAAGGTCGAGATCGACGCCCGGTACGTGGGGTTCGAGATCCCCAATTCGTTCGTGGTGGGTTACGGCCTGGACTACGCCGAGCGCTACCGCAACCTGCGTTCGGTCGCCGTGCTCTCGCCCCACGTCTACGCCTGAGAACTCGGCCCGGCGCGGGTGCGCCCCGAGCGAACACCGGATACCCCCCAGGGTGCTCGCGATAGCCTGAACGGCATCATGGACTTCAAGCGCATCCTCCGCGGGCCGCTCATCTGGATCCTGGTCGTGGCCGGCCTGGTCCTGCTCGGCGTGCAGCTCGTGACGGCGTCGAACAGCTACCGCCAGATCACGACCCAGGAGGGTCTCGAGCTGCTCGACGGCAGCACGGTCGAGTCGGTCAAGATGATCGACGGCGAGCAGCGCGTCGACCTGGTGCTCGACACCGCGTTCACCGCCGACAAGGTCGACTACGGCACGAAGGTGCAGTTCTACTACGTCGCGCAGCGCGGCACCGATGTCATCGCCGCGATCACCGCGAGCAACGCCGAGTTCGACGACCAGGCGCCGCAGTCCAACTGGTTCGCCGGGCTGCTGACCATCATCGTTCCGCTGCTCATCATCGGCGTCGTGTTCTGGTTCATGCTCTCGAGCGTGCAGGGCGGCGGCAACCGTGTGATGCAGTTCGGCAAGTCGCGCGCCAAGCTCGTGAGCAAGGAGACCCCGAAGGTCACCTTCGCCGACGTCGCCGGTGCCGACGAGGCCGTCGAAGAGCTGCACGAGATCAAGGACTTCCTCAAGGACCCGGCCAAGTTCCAGGCGGTCGGGGCGCGCATCCCCAAGGGCGTGCTGCTCTACGGCCCGCCCGGGACCGGCAAGACCCTGCTCGCGCGCGCGGTGGCCGGCGAGGCGGGCGTGCCCTTCTACTCGATCTCGGGTTCGGACTTCGTCGAGATGTTCGTGGGCGTTGGCGCGAGCCGCGTGCGCGATCTGTTCGAGCAGGCCAAGCAGAACGCGCCTGCCATCATCTTCGTCGACGAGATCGACGCGGTCGGCCGCCACCGCGGTGCGGGCCTCGGCGGCGGGCACGACGAGCGCGAGCAGACCCTCAACCAGCTTCTGGTCGAGATGGACGGCTTCGACGTCAAGACCAACGTCATCCTCATCGCGGCGACCAACCGGCCCGACATCCTCGACCCGGCGCTTCTGCGGCCGGGCCGCTTCGACCGGCAGATCGGCGTCGACGCCCCCGACCTCAAGGGCCGGGAGAAGATCCTGCAGGTGCACGCCAAGGGCAAGCCCATGGCCAAGGGCGTGGATCTCGCGGTCCTGGCCCGCAAGACGCCCGGCTTCACGGGCGCCGACCTCGCGAACGTGCTCAACGAGGCCGCGCTGCTCACCGCACGCAGCAACGCGCAGCTCATCGACAACCGCGCCCTCGACGAGGCCGTGGACCGCGTCATGGCCGGGCCGCAGCGGCGCACCCGGATCATGAACGACAAGGAGAAGCTGATCACGGCCTACCACGAGGGCGGCCACGCCCTCGCGGCGGCGTCGATGCGTCACACCGACCCGGTCACCAAGGTCACGATCCTGCCGCGCGGCCGGGCGCTGGGCTACACCATGGTGCTGCCCCTGGAGGACAAGTACTCGGTGACGCGCAACGAGTTGCTCGACCAGCTCGCCTACGCGATGGGAGGCCGGGTCGCGGAGGAGATCGTGTTCCACGACCCGACGACCGGCGCATCCAACGACATCGAGAAGGCGACCGCGATCGCGCGGAAGATGGTGACCGAGTACGGCATGAGCGCCAACATCGGCGCGGTTAAGCTGGGGCAGTCCGGCGGCGAGGTCTTCCTCGGCCGCGACATGGGCCACCAGCGCGACTACTCGGAGGAGATCGCCGAGAAGGTCGACGTCGAGGTGCGCACACTCATCGAGCAGGCGCACGACGAGGCGTGGAAGGTGCTCAACGACAACCGCGACATCCTCGACAACCTGGCCAAGGAGCTCCTGGAGAAGGAGACGCTGGACCACCTGCAGCTCGAGGAGATCTTCACGAACGTGAAGAAGCTCGACGAGCGCCCGCAGTGGCTGTCGAGCGACAAGCGCCCGCTGAGCGATCGGCCGCCCGTGCAGATCGCCGCGAAGGCGCCGGTCGACCCGGAGGTCGTCGACGGCGGCGTCGACTCGGGCTCGACCCCGCGTCGCACGCGGCAGCCGCGCAAGACTCCCGGCATCGCGACCGCCTGACGCGCGGAGGAACTGTGTCGATCGACTCCCCGAGGATCGAGGCGGCCGTCGCCGAGATCCTGGCGGCGATCGGGGAGGATCCGTCGCGCCCCGGTCTCGTCGCGACGCCGCGGCGCATCGCCGAGGCGTATGCGGAGTTCTTCTCCGGGCTCGACGAGGACCCGCTCGATCACCTGTCCGACGCCTCCGAGCTGGACGTCGAGGCGGGCGAGCTGGGTGAGTTCGTGCTGCTGCGCGATGTCAACTTCCGCTCCATCTGCGAGCACCACCTCCTGCCATTCACCGGCGTCGCACACCTGGCCTACGTCCCGGGCGAGCGCATCGTCGGGCTCGGTCGGCTGCCGCGCGTGGTCGAGACCCTGAGCTCGCGCCCGCAGCTGCAGGAGCGCCTGGGCGAGCAGATCGCCGACGCCATCCAGACCGGACTCGCCCCGCGCGGCGTGCTCGTCGTGCTCGACGCCCGGCACGGCTGCGTGACCGCGCGCGGCACGCGGCAGGTCGACTCGACCACCGTGACCGTGGCATCCCGCGGTACGCTCGCGGAACCGGCGGCGCAGGCCGCCGTGCTCTCGACGATCGGCAGGGGGGCGCAGGCGTGACGCTCATCATGGGCGTGCTCAACGTGACGCCCGATTCGTTCAGCGACGGGGGTCGCTGGGAGCACCCGGACGACGCGATCGCCCACGCCGTCGCGATGGCCGAGGCGGGCGCGGCGATCGTCGACGTCGGGGGCGAGTCGACCCGGCCAGGCGCGGTACCCGTGGACTCGCCGCAGGAGCGCAAGCGCGTCATGCCCATCGTGCGCGAACTGGTCGCGCGCGGCATCTCGGTCAGCATCGACACCCTGCACGCCCAGACCGCGCTCGCGGCGGTCGACGCGGGTGCGCAGCTCATCAACGACGTGTCCGGCGGGCTCGGAGACCGCGACATGGCGCGCGTGGTCGCCGAGACGGGCGTGCACTACGTCGCGATGCACTGGAGGGGCGGGGCGGATGTCGCGGCCGGCTACCGCGATGTCGTCGCCGACGTGCGCGAAGAGCTCAAGGCGCGCGTGGCGGAGCTCGTGGTTGCCGGCGTGCAGCCCGAGCGGGTCATCCTGGATCCCGGCCTCGGGTTCGCGAAGGACCCCGAGCACAACTGGCAACTGCTCGGACGACTGGACGAGCTCGCGTCGCTGGGCCACGGCATCCTCATCGGGGCGTCGCGCAAGCGCTTCGTGGGCGCCCTGCTCCCGGAGGATGCCCCCATGACCGATCGCGACGCGCCCACCGCGGTCATCAGCGCGCTGGCCGCCCGTTCTGGCGCGTGGGCGGTGCGGGTGCACGACGTTCCGTCGACGCGGCTCGCGCTCGATGTCTGGGAGCGCTGGGAGGCCGGCGCGGCGATCCCGGTGGCGGGCGCATGAGAGCCGACCGGATCGTCCTGACCGGCCTGCGGGCGACCGGGCATCACGGGGTCTTCGAGCACGAGCGGCAGAACGGCCAGCTCTTCGTCATCGATGTCGCGGTGCAGCTGTCGCTGCGCGAGGCCGCCTCGACCGACGACCTCGACGACACGGTGCACTACGGCGTGCTCGCCGAACGGGTGGTGGATGCCGTGGAGCGCGATCCGGTCGACCTCATCGAGACGGTGGCCGAGCGCGTCGCCGCGGTGGCACTGGGCTTCTCGCGCGTGGACTCGGTCGAGGTCACGGTGCACAAGCCCGACGCGCCGATCACGGTGCCGTTCGCGGATGTCGCGGTCGCCATCACGCGCACCCGCGCGGACCGGAGCGAATGATGTCGGTGCTCAAGCGGCACATCGTGGTCCCCGCCGTGGTGGCCATGGGGTCGAACCTGGGCGACCGGGAGGCCACCTTGCTCGCGGCGACGCGCGAGCTGGCGGGCGCCGAGGGGGTCGAGCTGACCGCGGTCTCGTCGCTGCACGAGACGGTCGCCCTCAAGCCGGACGGGCCGGACGAGGCCGCACCCGCCTACCTCAACGCGGTCGCGCTCATCCGCACGAAGCTCACCCCGCAGGAGCTGCTCGCCCTGCTGCACCGCATCGAGGCGGATCACGGTCGCGAGCGCACCGAGCACTGGGGTGATCGCACGCTCGACCTCGACCTCATCGACGTGGCCGGCATCCGGCACGACGCCGGCGGGCTCACGCTGCCGCATCCGCGCGCGGCCGAGCGCGAGTTCGTGCTGCGCCCCTGGCTCGAGGTCGACCCGGATGCCGTGCTGCGCGGCCACGGACGCGTCGACGAGCTGCTGGCGGGTCTGCCCGGCGCGGGGCCGGGAGCGGGGCCCGGCTCGCAGCCCGGCGCGGGGGAGCCCCGGTGACCCGGACGCGGCCCGGCACGCTCGTGCTGCTCGCCGCGATCGGCGCGGTCGCCGCCTTCGCGCTGCAGGGGCTCCTCGCGGCGGTGGGCCTGCCGAAGTTCCGGCCCGAGTACACCCTCGCGGTCACGCTCGTGCTGGTCGGGGTCGCCGCGCTCCTGCTCGCCCTCCCCGTGCGGCGGGCCGTCCGCGGCGCCCCCGCGCACCGCGTCGACCCGTTCTACGCGACGCGTGTGGTGGTGCTCGCGAAGGCGTCCGCGCTCGCGGGTGCGCTCCTCGGGGGCGCCGGCGCCGGCCTCCTCGCCGAACTGCTCGTGCGGGCCGGCGCGCCCGGTGCGGACGCCTACCTGCGCGCGGGGTCCGTCCTTGCCGGGGGCGCGGTGCTCCTGGCGGCTGGACTGATCGCCGAGCACTGGTGCACCGTGCCGAAGGACTCCGACGACGACCCGGCCGCCGCATCCGACTCCGGATCTCCCCCGGGCCCTGGCGCGGAGGCCGCCGCCGGGTAGCGTTGAACCCGTGACCGACGACGCATCCGCTCCCGCATCCGCCCGGCTCGACCCGGTTCCGGGTGAGTGGCGCCGGGTGTCGCCCAAGTACGTGGTGGTCGACCTGGTCGGCAACCTCATCGGGGGCGTGGTGGCGACGGTCGCCCTGGGGCTGCCGTGGTTCTTCAGCCAGGTGCCGTTCCTGTTGATCCTGCCCGTCGTCGTGGCGGTCGTCGCACTCGTCACCCTCGTGCTGACCCCGCGCCGGGTGCGCGCCATCGGGTACCGGCTGCGCGACGACGATCTGCTGTTCCGCCGCGGCATCATGTTCCAGCGCTTCGTCGCGGTGCCCTACGGGCGGATGCAGCTGGTCGACATCACGCGCGGCCCGCTCGCGCGCGCGGTCGGCCTCGCCGAGCTCAAGCTGGTCACCGCGGCTGCCGCCAGCAACGTGACCATCCCCGGGCTGCCGATCGCCGACGCCGAGGCGCTGCGCGACCACCTGGTCGAGCTGGCCGAGAGCCGCCGGGCGGGTCTGTGACCGAGCTGCCCCCTCCGCCCGGGCCCCCGTCACCCGGGCCAGCGCCTGACACCCCGCCCGGGCCGCCGTCACCCGCCGAGCTCACCGACGGCGGCTGGCACCGGCTGCACCCCGCGACCCCCCTTCTTCGCGGAGGGCTCGCCCTCATCGCGGTGCTGGGCATCGTGGTCGCCAACCTGCGCGAGCGCCTCGCGGAGATGGTGTTCGGCGGCAGCGGCGCCCCCGGCGACCCGATCGACGAGCTCGTCCGGCACGGCCTGGTGCCGCTTGCCCTGCTCGTGCTCGCCGTCACGCTGATCCTCTTCATCGGCGGCTTCTACCTGTCCTGGCGCATGCACACCTTCCGCATCACCGACGAGCTGGTCGAGGTGCGCAGCGGGATCCTGTTCCGCACCCACCGGAAGGCCCGCCTCGATCGCATCCAGGGCATCAACATCGTGCGGCCGTTCTTCGCGCGCCTGTTCGGCGCGGCGCGGCTCGAGATCACCGGAGCGGGCGCCGACTCCAATGTGCAGCTGGCCTACCTCTCCGGGGTGCGGGCGGACGAGTTGCGCCGCGACATCCTGACCCTGGCCGCGGGGGCTCGCCCTCCGGTGTCGCAGCCGCCTGGCGCGGACGCGACGGGCGCCGCGGGGGCGGGGGCGGCATCCCCGGGTCTCATCGAGCAGCGGGTCAACGAGCTCATCGCGCCCGAGCTGGACCCCTCGCTCGCCGCACCCGAGTCGGTCGTGCGGATGAACCCCGGACGGCTCATCGCGTCGACCGTGCTCAGCACCGGCACGATCATGTTCGTGCTCGTCGTCATCGCCGGGTTCGTGACCGCGGCGATCTCGTCGGAGTTCTACGTGATCTTCGGCGCCGTGCCGTTCCTCTTCGGTCTCGGGTCCTTTCTGGTCAACCGCATCGTCAAGTCGCTGCGCTACACGATCGCGGCGACCCCGGACGGCGTGCGCGTCGGCTACGGGCTTCTGACGACAAGCAATGAGACGCTTCCGCCGGGCCGCATCCACTCGATCTCGATCAGCCAGTCGCTGCTGTGGCGACCCTTCGACTGGTGGGAGGTCAAGGTCAACCGCGCGGGCAAGTCCTCGGCCCAGGGCGCGGCGGGTCAGCAGAACACGACGATCCTGCCGGTGGGCACGCGCGCCGAGGTCTTCAAGGTGCTCGAGCTCGTGCTGCCCGGGCTCGTGACGGACCAGACCCGCGCGGTCGTCGAGGCCGGGCTGGCGAAGGCCAGGCCGGACGACGGCTTCACGACCTCGCCGCGCCGTGCCGCGGTGCTGCGCTGGTTCTCCTGGCGGCGCAACGGCTTCGCCCTGCGACCGGATGCGGTGGTGCTGCGCCGCGGGGCGATCTGGCGCGAGCTGGTGGTCGTCCCCGCCGCGCGGATGCAGAGCGTCTCGGTGACGCAGGGCCCGCTGTACCGGGCCCTGCGGCTCGCGGGCGTGCACGTGCACACCGTCGCGGGGCCGATCAGCGCTCAGCTCGGGGCGTTGGACTCCGGGGACGCCAGCGGGTTCTTCCGCGACCTGGCGTCCACCGCGGTGGCCGCGGCGGCGGCCGACCGGACGCACCGGTGGCGGTCGGGCGGTTCGCCCGGCGATACGCGGGGCGCCTCCGGACCAGCGGCGGGCGGGGCGCCGGCGTGACCGCGTCCGCCCGCTCGGGCCGCCTGGGCGTCGGCATCGTCGGAGCCGGCCGGGTCGGCCCCGTTCTGGGCGCGGCGCTCGGCGGCGCCGGTCACGCGGTCGTGGGCATCAGCGCCGTGTCGCAGGAGGCGCGCGACCGCGCCGACGCGATGCTGCCCGGAGTCCCGGTGCTCGACGTTCCGACCATCGTCGAGCGCAGCGAGCTCGTCGTGCTGGCCGTGCCCGCCGAGCAGCTCGAGGCGCTCGTCGCCGGCCTCGCTGCGACCGGGGCCTGGCAGGCGGGGCAGCTCGTGGCGCACACCGCGCCCGGCTTCGGCACCGCGGTGCTCGACCCGGCGCGTGCGGCGGGGGCGATCCCGCTGGCGATCTCCCCGGCGATGGCCTTCACCGGGACGAGCATGGACCTGGTGCGGCTCCGGGAGTCGTGGTGCGCCGTGACGGCGCCCGCCCCGGTGCTGCCGATCGCGCAGGCTCTCGTGGTCGAGATGGGCGCGGAGCCCGTCGTGATCGAAGACGGGGACCGCGCGGCGTACGCCGACGCGCTCGATGCGGCGGCATCCCTCGGCGGCGCCCTCGTGGCGCGCTCGGCCGAGACGCTGCGCGCGATCGGGGTGGAGCATCCCGGCCGCGTGCTGGGCGGGCTGGTGCGCTCCGCGGTCGAGAACGCCCTCGCCGCCGCCGAGGTCCCCGACGCGGTTCGACCGAATGCAGGAGATCTTGTGACGGATGGGCCGGTATCGCCCGAGTGAGCGCTCCCGCAGCGAGAATCTCCTGCATTTGGTCAGCCGGTAGCATCGCAGGGTGAGTCGGCCCGTCGTCATCGAGACCGTCGCGGGGATGCGCGAGGCGCTCGCGGGGGTCGCCGACGTCGCGCTCGTCCCGACCATGGGCGCCCTGCACGAGGGGCACCTCGCGCTCGTGGACCGCGCGGCCGAACTGGCCGGGACCGTCGTGGTGTCGATCTTCGTCAACCCGCTGCAGTTCGGCCCGAACGAGGACCTCACCCGCTACCCGCGCACGCTCGACGCCGACCTGGAGGCCCTCGCCGGCCGCGGCGTCGCCTACGTCTTCGCACCCCCGGCCGACGAGATGTACCCGGACGGCGGTACGCAGGTGCGGGTCACCGGCGGCCCGGTCGCCGCGACGCTCGAGGGTGCGGCCCGCCCCGGGCACTTCGACGGCGTGCTCACGGTGGTCGCCAAGCTGCTCGGCATCGTGCGCCCCGGGCACGTGGTGTTCGGCCAGAAGGACGCCCAGCAGCTCTTCCTGGTCCAGCGCATGGTGCACGACCTCAACATCGCGACCTCGGTGGATGTCGTGGAGACCGTCCGCGCCCCCGACGGTCTCGCTCTCTCCAGCCGCAATCGCTTCCTGGACGCCGACGCGCGCTCCGCCGCGCTCGCGCTGAGCCGTGCGCTGGAGGCCGCCGCGTCATCCGCCGATCGGGGCATCGATGCGGTGCTGGCCGCGGCGCAGTCCGTCCTCATGGACGAGGACCTCGTTAAGCTGGACTACCTGAAGGTCGTCGACCCGCGCACCTTCCAGCCCGTCGACGACGACTACCGCGGACCCGCGCGCGTGCTCATCGCCGCGAGGGTCGGCGACACCCGTCTGATCGACAACGAGTCCCTGTACCTCACCTAGCAGAGTTCTGAACTGAGCCATGAGCGACGAGATCACCCCTGAGCCCGCCTCCGTCGAGCCCGCCCCCGAGCCCGCCTCCGTCGAGCCCGACGTCGCCGAGCAGCAGGCCGTGCGCATGGCCAAGCGCGAGCGCCTGCTCGCCGAGGGCGACCAGGCGTACCCGGTCGGGGTGCGGATCACGCACACCATCCCCCAGGTGCGCGCCGAGTGGGGGCACCTCGATGCCGACGCGACGACGGATGCCACGGTCGCCATCGCCGGGCGCGTCGTGTTCCAGCGCAACGGCGGCAAGCTCTGCTTCGCGACGCTGCAGTCGGGTGACGGCAGCCGCATCCAGGTCATGATCTCGCTGGCCGAGGTGGGCGAGGAGTCGCTCGAGCGCTGGAAGGAGCTCGTCGACCTGGGCGATCATGTGCAGGTCGAGGGCGAGGTCATCTCCTCGAAGCGCGGCGAGCTGAGCGTCCTCGCCGACAGCTGGCAGATCGCGGCGAAGGCCCTGCTGCCGCTGCCGAACCTGTACGAGGGCGCCGAGCTGAGCGACGAGACCCGCGTGCGCCAGCGCTACCTCGACCTGATCACCCGCGAGCAGGCGCGCACCACCGTGCGGACCCGGGCGGCGGTCAACGCGAGCCTGCGCTCGACGTTCGCGTCGCACGAGTACCTCGAGGTCGAGACGCCCATGCTGCAGACGATCCACGGCGGTGCGTCGGCGCGGCCGTTCTCGACGCACTCGAACGCTTTCGACACCGAGCTCTTCCTGCGCATCGCCCCCGAGCTGTTCCTCAAGCGCGCGGTGGTGGGCGGCATCGAGCGGGTGTTCGAGATCAACCGCAACTTCCGCAACGAGGGCGCCGACTCGACGCACAGCCCCGAGTTCGCGATGCTCGAGGCCTACCAGGCGTACGGCGACTATCACCAGATGGCCGACTTGACGCAGGAGCTCGTACAGAACGCCGCGCTCGCGGTGGCCGGCTCGCACGTGGTGACCTGGGCCGACGGCACGCAGTTCGACCTCGGTGGCGAGTGGGATCGCATGTCGATGTACGCCTCGCTCAGCGAGCGGTCGGGGGTGGAGGTTACGCCGCAGACGAGCGTGGCCGACCTGCAGAAGCTGGCCGACGCATCCGGTGTCGAGGTGCCGTTGGCGACCCACGGCAAGCTCGTCGAAGAGCTATGGGAGCACTTCGTGAAGGGCGAGCTCGAGAACCCGGTGTTCGTCATGGACTTCCCGGTCGACACCAGCCCGCTGGTGCGCGAGCACCGCTCGATCCCGGGCGTGGTGGAGAAGTGGGACCTCTACGTGCGCGGCTTCGAGCTGGCGACCGGGTACTCGGAGCTGGTCGACCCGGTGGTGCAGCGCGAGCGGTTCGTCGAGCAGGCCAAGCAGGGCGCCCGCGGCGACCACGAGGCGATGCGGCTCGACGAGGAGTTCCTGCGCGCACTCGAGCACGGCATGCCCCCCTCGGGCGGCATGGGCATGGGCATCGACCGGCTGCTCATGGCGATCACCGGGCTCGGCATCCGCGAGACCATCCTGTTCCCGTTGGTGAAGTAGGCGCGCATGAAGCCCACCCCGCGACGCATCCTGGTCTGGCTCCTGGTCGGAGGGCTCGGGGTGTTCCTGGTCGTGACGGGTATCGTCGGCATCCTCGCGAAGGGGGGATGATGGACCGCCGCACCTCGCGCCTCGTCATGTACCTGGGGCTGGCCGCGATCGTCGTCGTCGCCGTCGTGTACGTGATCCTGCAGTGACGTAGCCTGGGATCGTGCCCACCGATCCCGTCGCCGCCGTGCTGTTCTCGCTCGCGCCGACCGTGCTGCTCGGGCTGGTGTTCTGGTTCATCATGCGCGCGATCATCCGGGCCGACCGCAGCGAGCGCGCGGTGTACTCGAAGATCGAGGCGGAGGAGCGCGCGCGGCTCGCCTCCCAGAAGTCGGCGGAGCCGGCGGGCGCACCGGCGGGCGCGGCCGCTACTCCCGCGGACGAAGCCTGACGTTCGGCATCTCGGGCGCCGGCAGGGGCGACCCGTCGTAGCCGTCGAGCGCGCCGAAGCGGCCCCCGCGCGTTCCGCCCGCGATCACCTCGGACTGCCACTGCTGCCGGTAGGCGACGACCTCGTCGTGGCTGCGGCCGACGAAGTTCCACCACATGACCAGCTGCTCGCCCAGCGGCTCTCCCCCGATGAGCAGCGCGCGCACGGGCTCGTCACCCGCCTCGATCACCAGTTCCGATGTTCCCACCGGGACGACGCCGAGGTGGGATGCGGGGACCGCGACCCCCTGCAGGCGCGGCGAGCCGGCATCCACCAGCAATCCGTGCTCGGAGCCCTCGTGCACCGGGATGCGGACCGCACCGCCCGCGGGCAGGTCCAGTTGCGCTCCCACCAGCCGCGTGAACGCGGTCACCGCCGAGCCGTGCCCGAGCAGCTCGCCGACGAAAACGTGCAGGGTCGCGTCGTCGTGCCGGAAGGCCTCGGGGGCGAAGCTCTCGAAGAACGGGGCGACGTCGCGGTGCGCATCGGGGAGCGCGATCCACAGCTGCACCCCGTGCAGCTCGCGGGCGTCGTCGGTCGAGACCTCGGAGTGCTGGATGCCGCGGCCGGCCGTCATGAGGTTCACCTCGGCGGGGCGCCCCATGGCGTGATGCCCGGCGGAGTCGCGGTGCTCGATCTCGCCGCGGTAGAGCCAGCTCACCGTCTGGAGTCCGGTGTGCGGGTGCGGGCCGGTGTCCATGACGCGGGCGCGCGGCGCGGGCGTGGGTCCGTAGGCGTCGGCGAAGCACCACGCCCCGACGAGCGACCGGGCGCGCTGGGGGAGCGTGCGGCGCACGAGCAGGGCGCGCGGCCCGCCGAGCGGGACCTCGCGCGGCTCGAGGATCTCGACCGCCGGGCCTGCGGACGGCTCGGCCAGCAGCACCTCGGCCGGGTCCTTCTCGAGGTTGCTCATGCTGTCATCTTGCCTGCAGAACGTCAGCGCTGCCGTTTGTAGTCCGCGCGGGCCTACAAGCGGGCGCGCGGATTGCGGAGGACCGCGCTGAGCTGCTCGAGCAGCCGATCGGCGTCCGCATCGTCGAACACGAGGGGTGGCCGGATCTTGAGGCTCGCGTTGTCCGGCCCGGATGCCGCGAGCAGCACCCGCCGCTCGCGGAGCGCGTTGACCACGTCGAGCGTGAAGGGCTCGTCGGGGTGGCCGTCGGCGTCCACGAGGTCGACCCCGATGAAGAGGCCCGCCCCGCGCACCTCGGCGACGCGCTCGGAGCCGAACCCCGCGATCGCATCGCGCAGGCGTGCGCCGACTCGGTGTGCGTTGTCGATCAGGCCCTCGTCCTGGATGACGTCGAGCACGGCCTGCGCCGCGGCGATCGAGACCGTGTTGCCGCCGAAGGTGTTGAAGTAACGGGATTGCTCCGCGAACGCCGCAATGTGCTCGGGCCGTCCGGCCAGCCCGGCGACCGGGTGCCCGTTGCCCATGGGCTTGCCCATGGTGACCAGGTCGGGCTCGAGACCGTGCCGCGCAAACCCCCACATGCCATCGCCCAGGCGCCCGAAGCCGGGCTGCACCTCGTCGGCGACGAAGATGCCCCCGGCGGAGCGCACCGCGGCCACCGCGTCGGCGAAGCCGGGAACGTCCGGGTAGCAGCCGTCGCTGGCGAAAATGGTGTCGACGACGAGGGCGGCGGGGGTGAGACCGTCGGCCTCGAGCGAGGCGAGGCCTGCGCGGACCCCCTCCGCGAAGTCGATGCCGGGGCGCGGGGACGGGATCATCCGCACCCAGGGGGCGACGGCATCCGGCCCCACCAGGGAGGGCGAGAAGGCCGCGACCTCGGAGGTGACCCCGTGATACGCGTACTCGGTGACGAGCACCCCGGTGCCTCCGGTCGCGGCGCGCGCGATGCGCAGGGCGAGGTCGTTCGCCTCGGATCCGGTGCAGGTGAACATGACGTGCCCGATCGAGGCGGGCATCGTGGCGAGAAGCCGCTCGGCGTAGGCGACGGTCGGTTCGGACAGGTATCGGGTGTGGGTGTTGAGCCGCGCGGCCTGCTCGGCGATGGCGGCGACCACGCGGGGGTGCGCGTGCCCGACGCACGGGACGTTGTTGTAGGCGTCGAGGTAGTCCTCGCCGTCGGCCGTGAACAGGTGCGCCCCGGATCCCCGGACGAACTCGAGCGGCTCGCGGTAGAAGAGTCGGTAGGCCGGTCCGAGCGCGGCGTCACGCCGCCGCACCAGATCGGCGGTGCGCGGGTCGAGCTCGCCGGTGCGGGCGGGGTCGAAGTAGCTGGTCGGTCCGACCATCACTCTCCTTGGTTGAGGATCAGGCGCAGCTTGCGATCGTTGCGCGCGGCGAACTCTCCGAGGTCTCCATTGTCGGTGCGCTGCAGGGCGAGGTAGGCGAGCGTGCGGGTGAGGGTGCGCGCGGCCATGAGCATGGGCAGGAGCGCGCGCTCTTCGGGCAGCAGCGGCACGACGGATTCGAAGCCCTCGGCGAAGGCGTCGACGTCGGGCCACGGCCGCGGGTGCTCGGGCACGAGGTACGCGAGCGAGACGGCCAGGTCGCATACCCGCGCGGTGCGCACGATGTCCCCGAAGTCCAGAATCGCGGCCAGCCGATCGCTGTCGACGAGCAGGTTGCCGGGATGCGCGTCGTTGTGGACGACCTGCCGCGGCAGGGTCGCCAGCGCCGGAGCGGTCTCGGCCGCGAACCGTTCCAGCACTTCGACGTGCAGGGGGTCGGATGCGGCGGGCAGCAACTCCGGGAACCTCGCGAGATCCCAGGCCAGCTCGCGATCCGCCGCGGGGTGATCGAAGTCGCTCAGTGCCCGGTTGAGGCGCCCGAGCATCCGACCCGCGTCGCGGTGCAGCGCGGGCGAGCGGGGTGCGCCCTGCATGAGGTCGCCGTCGATCCAGGTCAGGACCCGGCCGACCCGCCCGCCGGCGACGGCGCTGAGGGTGCCGTCGCGCGTGGGCACGACGCGCTGGATCGGGATCCCCGGGTCGGTGCGGCGGGCGTGCTCCATGGCGGAGAGCTGCAGGTCGATGACCCCGGGCGCATCCGCGGGGTGGGCGACCTTGATGACGCAGAAGCTAGTGTTCGGCAGCACGGTGCCGCCGAACACTAGTGCCGCACGGAACGTGTCGTCCCGCTCCGTGTCGAGCCGCGTCAGTTCGCCGCCGGCGAGGCCCCAGTGCTCGGCGAGCACCGCACGCGCCGCGTCGGCATCGATGTGCTCGAACGGCCGGGCGAGCTCGTCGAGCAGCGACACCATGCCCCGATGCTACCGACGCCGCTCGCGAGGCCCGTCGCGAGGCCGACGCGAGGCCCGGCGCGCAACCCGACGCACGGCCGACGCGGCCTGGCGCACGGTCACGCCGCCAGCGAACACACCCCCTACCGGCACCGTGCGTCGTTACTCTCGATGCACGGAGGTTTTCAGATGTTCGAGCGCTTCACAGACCGGGCCCGTCGGGTGGTCGTCCTCGCCCAGGAAGAGGCGAAGATGCTCAACCACAACTACATCGGGACCGAGCACATTCTGCTGGGCCTCATCCACGAGGGCGAGGGCGTCGCCGCCAAGGCTCTCGAGTCGCTGAGCATCTCGCTGGACGCCGTGCGCGAGCAGGTGCAGGACATCATCGGTCAGGGCCAGCAGCAGCCGACCGGGCACATCCCGTTCACCCCGCGTGCCAAGAAGGTGCTCGAGCTCTCGCTGCGCGAGGCTCTGCAGCTCGGCCACTCCTACATCGGCACCGAGCACATCCTGCTCGGTCTCATCCGCGAGGGCGAGGGCGTCGCCGCACAGGTGCTCGTCAAGCTGGGAGCCGACCTGAACCGCGTGCGCCAGCAGGTCATCCAGCTGCTGTCCGGCTACCAGGGCAAGGAGCAGGTCGCCGTCGGCGGCAACGAGCCGGTGGCCGACAAGGGCAGCCAGATCCTCGACCAGTTCGGCCGCAACCTGACGCAGGCCGCGCGCGAGGGCAAGCTCGACCCGGTCATCGGGCGTGAGAAGGAGATGGAGCGGGTCATGCAGATCCTCTCCCGCCGCTCCAAGAACAACCCGGTGCTCATCGGCGAGCCCGGCGTCGGCAAGACCGCCGTCGTCGAGGGGCTCGCGCAGGCGATCGTGCGCGGGGATGTGCCCGAGACCCTCAAGGACAAGCAGCTGTACACGCTCGACCTGGGTTCGCTCATCGCCGGGTCGCGCTACCGCGGCGACTTCGAGGAGCGCCTCAAGAAGGTGACGAAGGAGATCCGCACGCGCGGCGACATCATCACCTTCATCGACGAGATCCACACCCTGGTGGGCGCGGGTGCCGCGGAGGGCGCGATCGACGCGGCCAGCATCCTGAAGCCCCTGCTCGCCCGCGGCGAGCTGCAGACCATCGGCGCGACCACGCTCGACGAGTACCGCAAGCACTTCGAGAAGGATGCCGCGCTTGAGCGCCGCTTCCAGCCGGTGCAGGTGCAGGAGCCGACGCTGCCGCACACCATCAACATCCTCAAGGGGCTGCGCGACAAGTACGAGGCCTTCCACAAGGTCTCGATCACGGACGGCGCAATCGTCGCGGCGGCGAACCTCGCGGACCGCTACGTGAGCGACCGCTTCCTGCCGGACAAGGCCATCGACCTGATCGACGAGGCCGGCGCCCGTCTGCGCCTCAGCATCCTGTCGGCCCCGCCGGAGCTGCGCGAGTTCGACGAGAAGATCGCCGGCGTGCGTGCCAGCAAGGAGGGCGCCATCGAGGACCAGGACTTCGAGAAGGCCGCGTCGCTGCGCGACGAGGAGAAGAAGCTCCTGGGTGAGCGCCTCCAGCTCGAGAAGCAGTGGAAGGCCGGCGACGTCGAGGCGTCCGGCACGGTGGATGAGGGCGTCATCGCCGAGGTGCTCGCGAACGCGACCGGCATCCCGGTCTTCAAGCTCACCGAGGAGGAGTCGAGCCGGCTCATCTTCATGGAGAAGGCGCTCGCCGAGCGTGTCATCGGCCAGGAGGAGGCCGTCTCGGTCCTGGCCAAGACGATCCGCCGCACGCGCGCCGGGCTCAAGGACCCGAAGCGCCCCTCGGGCTCGTTCATCTTCGCCGGGCCGACCGGCGTCGGGAAGACCGAGCTGGCCAAGGCGCTCGCCGAGTTCCTGTTCGACGACGAGGATGCGCTCATCGCGCTCGACATGTCGGAGTACGGCGAGAAGCACACCGTCTCGCGGCTGTTCGGTGCCCCTCCCGGGTTCGTCGGCTTCGAGGAGGGCGGCCAGCTCACCGAGAAGGTGCGGCGGAAGCCGTTCAGCGTGGTGCTCTTCGACGAGATCGAGAAGGCGCACCCGGACATCTTCAACTCGCTCCTGCAGATCCTGGAGGAGGGCCGCCTCACCGACGGTCAGGGTCGGGTCATCGACTTCAAGAACACGGTCATCATCATGACGACCAACCTGGGCACCAAGGACATCACCGGAGGGCCGGTCGGGTTCACGCTCGAGGGCAACACCGAGTCGTCGTACCGCGCCATGCGGGCCAAGGTGGTCGAGGAGCTCAAGAAGAACTTCAAGCCGGAGTTCCTCAACCGCGTCGACGAGACCATCGTGTTCCCGCAGCTGAGCCAGGAGGAGCTCAAGCAGATCGTGGAGCTCTTCATCAAGCGGCTCTCGGAGCGCCTGATGGATCGCGACATGACCATCGAGGTCAGCGACGCCGCCAAGGTGCGCCTCATCGAACTCGGTTGGGAGCCGACCCTCGGCGCCCGCCCGTTGCGCCGCGCGGTGCAGCACGAGATCGAGGACCGCCTGTCGGAGAAGATCCTGCACGGGGAGCTCAACGCGGGCGACCACGTGAAGGTGGACTTCGACGCGTCGCTTCCGGAGGACGAGCAGTTCGTATTCGAGACCGGGCGT
Source organism: Microbacteriaceae bacterium (assembly GCA_019638805.1). Lineage (GTDB taxonomy): Bacteria > Actinomycetota > Actinomycetes > Actinomycetales > Microbacteriaceae > JBDSKH01. Next base: position 545,964 of record JAHBTA010000003.1, read on the forward strand.
CAGCCGGGCCGCGACGCGCAGCCCGAGAAGGCAGGCGCGGGCGCCGCGTGACAGGGATCTCGGTGCGCCGGGCGCGCACGCGTGACGTCCCCGGCATCCTGGGTCTCGTCGAGCCGCTGGTCAACCGGCGGATCCTGCTCGGCAAGGAGCGCGTCGACCTCTACGAGGCGGTGCAGGAGTTCCGGGTCGCCGAGACTCCGGACGGCGAGCTCGTCGGCTGCGGCGCGCTGCACGTCATGTGGGAGGACCTGGGCGAGGTGCGCACCCTCGCGGCGGCGGACGCCTGGCGCGGCAAGGGCGTCGGGCACGCGCTGCTCGCGCAGCTCGAATCCGACGCGCGGGAGCTGGGGCTCACCCGGCTGTTCTGCCTCACCTTCGAGGTCGGCTTCTTCGGCGCCCACGGGTACGCCGAGCATGGCGAGGGTCTGGTGTCGCCGGACGTCTACGCCGAGCTCGTGCGCAGTCCCGACGAGGGCGTCGCCGAGTTCCTCGACCTCGCGCGCGTGAAGCAGAACACCCTGGGCAACACCCGGATGCTCAAGCAGCTCTGAGCCCAGCGCGCGGCGGGTCACAGCCTGCCCGGAGGCCGACGGGCTTACCCTGACGGCATGTCGACGCTCAGGTCGCCCGTCGGCCCGCTTCCTCCGTCGGTGTACTGGCGGCGGCGCATCCTCGTGCTCCTGGGCATCGCGGCCGTGGTGGTCGTGATCGTGCTGCTCGTCGTGGGGCGCGGCGACGGCGCGCCGGACGCCGGGTCGACCGGAAGCCCCGCGCCGACCGACACGACCGGCCCGACGGACACCCCGAACCCGGACCCGACCTTCACCTCGGCGGCCGGCGGCGAGGAGTGCAACCCGGCGCAGATCAGGCTCGTCGCGGTGACCGACTCGAACAGCTACGCCTCGGGCAAGAAGCCGATGATCTCGATGACCATCACCAACGCCGGCTCGGCGCCGTGCACCTTCGACGTCGGAACGGCGGCGCAGGAGTACCTCATCACGAGCGGCAGTGACCGCATCTGGAGCTCGAAGGACTGCCAGACCGAGCCGCAGTCGTCGCCGCAGGTGCTCGAACCCGGTGTCGAGCTGTCCACGACGCCGTTCGCCTGGGACCGTACCCGCTCGTCGACCACGACGTGCGACGGGTCGCGTCCCGCCGCGGTGGCCGGCCCCGACGGCCCCACCTACCGCCTGCAGGTCAAGCTCGGCTCGGTCGAGTCCGAGCAGACGGCGTTCCGGCTGTACTGAGGCGGCTTCGCTCAGAACGCGGGCCGGTCGCCCGTCGCGTCGGCACCTCTCGCAAAAGCCGCCAGCACGATCGCATTCAGATCGCCGGCCTCGCCGTCCAGCAGCGCGGTGTACCCGAGCCGTGTGGCCTCGGTCGAGCGGATGCGCGCCGCGCTCACCGGGCGGACCTCACCCGCCAGCGAGATCTCTCCGACCGCGGCGAGCGCCTGCGGCAGTGCCTGGTCGCGGGAGGCGCTCGCGATCGCCAGAGCGATCGCGAGGTCGGCGGCGGGTTCGGTGAGCCGGATCCCGCCGACGGTCGAGACGTAGACGTCCTTGTCCGAGAGCTTGATCTGGCACCGCCTCTCGAGCACCGCGAGCAGCATGGCCACGCGCGACGACTCGACTCCGTTGACCACCCGGCGCGGCTGCGGCGCGTTCGACGGGACGATGAGCGCCTGCACCTCGACCGGCAGCGCGCGCCGGCCCTCGAGCGCGATGGTCACGCACGTGCCGCTCACCGGGGCGGACCCGCGCGACAGGAACAGGCCCGACGGATCCGGCACCTCGGCGATGCCGTCGCCGGTCATCTCGAAGCACCCGACCTCGTCGGTCGGACCGAACCGGTTCTTCAGCGCGCGCACGAAACGCAGCGCGGTCTGGCGGTCGCCCTCGAAGCTGCACACCACATCCACGAGGTGTTCCAGCAGTCGGGGGCCCGCGATCGAGCCGTCCTTGGTGACGTGTCCGACGAGCAGCAGCGGGATGCCGCGGTCCTTCGCGACCCGGATGAGCGTGCCCGCGACCTCGCGCACCTGGGCGGGTTGCCCCGCGGCCCCCTCGGACATGGCCGACGACACGGTCTGCACCGAGTCGACGATGAGCAGCGCGGGCCGGACCTGGTCGAGATGGCCGAGGATCGTCGCGAGGTCGGTCTCGGCCGCGAGGTAGAGCTCGTCGGCGAGGGCCCCGGTGCGTTCGGCGCGCAGGCGCACCTGGGCGGCGGACTCCTCGGCGGTGACGTAGAGCACACGCGCGCCGCCCCGCGCGGCTCGGGATGCGACCTCCAGCAGCAGGGTCGACTTGCCTACCCCTGGCTCGCCGCTCAACAGGATGGCGGCGCCCGGCACGAGCCCCCCGCCGAGCACCCGGTCGAACTCGGTGATGCCGGATGGCCAGTGCGCCGCGGTCTCGACGCCGACGCTGGTGATGGGTCGGGCGGCGCGGGACTCCGGCACCGAGGCGGGCGCGACCACGGTGAGCGGGCGCCCGCGCTCGATGATGCTGCCCCACACCTGGCACTCCGGGCAGCGGCCGTACCACTTGGCGCCGGCCCAGCCGCACTCGCTGCACGCGAACGCCGGGGTGCTGGGGCGGGCCATGGGGTCAGCCTAGGGCGGGGTGCCGACGCCGGACGCCCAGACCGGAGGGAGAGGGCCCGCGTGGATGGTCCGCGCGAGCCCCCTCGGGAGTAGGCATCCGGGTTCAGTCGTCCGTCGAGTCGTCCTGGCTCTCGTCCGAGTCCTGTTGCTGGTTCTGCGGACCGCCCTGACCGGGACCCTGCTGACCGGGACCGCCCTGACCGGGACCGCCCTGACCGGGACCGCCCTGGCCGGGCCCCTGCTGCCCGGGACCGAGCTGCCCCGGACCCTGCTGGCCCTGCCCGCCGCCCAGCTGGGCGGCGACCGGCCGGTGGAACGCGTGCGCGATCGCGAAGCCGCCGAGTCCGCCCAGGGCGAGACCGGTGACCAGCGCGGCCGCGACCGCCCCGATGAGGATGCCGCGCCCGAACCGCGGTGAGGTGTCCGCCGACGAGGTGGCCGGCGTCGCCGTCGTGACCGGGGCATTCGTCGCCACGGTCTCGGCGGGTGCGTCCTCGGCCGCCGTGGCGGCCGACTTCTTCTTCTCTGCCATGACCCCAGGGTTCTGGTGAGCGCTTTGCAGCGTGCTGGCATCCCCTATGCATCCGCCGAGAGACACCACCACTGGGATGTCTGGGCTAAACTCTCTCCCGGTACCGTGTCCGAGCGGCCGAAGGTGCAACTCTCGAAAAGTTGTGTGGGTTCACGCCCACCGTGGGTTCAAATCCCACCGGTACCGCCATTGTGATGTCTCAGGACATCGACAGGTGTGGTCCGCTATCGCTGATGAAGCCATCCAGCCGGCTGGGTGCGGCCGGTGTGGGGTCGTGCACGCCCGCCACCCGTGCCAGCAGGGAAGGTCCTAGACGTCGAGCCGCAGCGGTCCGCCCGCCGACCGCGAGACGCAGACCATCATGGTCTCGCCGCTCGCGCGTTCCTCGTCGGTGAGCACGCTGTCGCGATGGTCCGGAACCCCGGCCAGGATCCGCGTCTCGCAGGTCCCGCAGATGCCCTCGCGGCACGAGTTCAGCACGGGGACCCCGGCGTCGATGAGCGCGCCCAGAATGGTGCCGTCCGCCGGGACCTCGAGAACGGATCCGTCCCGGGTCTCGACGGTGAACGCCTCGTCGGGACCGGATGCGGCGGTCGCCGCCGCGCGGAACAGCTCGGTGTGCAGGCGGGAGGACGGAACCAGCACGCGGAGCTCCTCCAGCATGCGAGCCGGCCCGCAGGCGTAGACGTGGGCGCCGGCGAACTCGTCCCGCATCGACGCGGCGAGCCAGGCCGCCAGGTCGAGCGGGCCGGAGACGGACGAGTCGTGCAGGGTGAGACCGTCCGTCCCGCTCGCAAGGCGATCCGTGAACGGCATGCGATCCGCGCCGCGGCCCGCGTACAGCATCCGCCACGGGCGACCGGTGCGCCGGGCGTCGTCGAGCATGCGGAGCAGGGCGGTGATGCCGATGCCGCCGGCGATGAACAGCACCGGATCGCGGCCGGCGTGGAACGGGAAGGTGATCAGCGGACCGCGCACCGGTAGCACGTCGCCCACGCGGAGGGAGTCGTGCATCCAGTGCGACCCGCCGCGGCTCTCCCGTTCGCGCAGCACCCCGATGCGCACCCCGCCCTCCGGCAGGGCGTCGCAGGCCGAGTACTGACGCACCAGATCATCGCCGATGCCGACCTCGATGTGCGCGCCCGGCTCGACCGGGAAGCCGTCGGAGGGCGTCACCGGATGCAGGTCGACCGTGACGATGGAGGCGGAGTGCCGGTCGATCGCGGTCGCGCGGAACGGCGCGAAGCCCGTGCTCGTGTTCATGTTCTCGCGAGTGCGGCCGTGGCGGTGGCGAGGATCGACCCGTCACGGACCAGCTCCTGGGCGCGCTGGACCCGCGGGTACAGAACGACGTCCTCGGTGATGTGGTCGAGCTCCCGGCCGTCGGCGGACCGACTCGAACGCAGGAACCGCAGTGCCGCCGCGCTCGCCGGGGCCAGGTCGTCGTCGACGAGGCCCATGATCCCGAGCCGCAGCTCGAGTGCCTGGGCGGCCATCAGGTACTCGATGCCGACCACGGCCTCGATGTTCGCCACCACCTGACGGGCGTGCCGTCCCGCGTTGTTGGCCATCGACACGTGATCCTCCTGATTGGCGCAGGTCGGGATCGAGTCGACGCTGTCGGGGTGCGCGAGCGTCTTGCAGTCCGAGACCAGGGCGGCCGCCAGGTACTGGGGCAGCATGTAGCCGCAGTCCATGCCGACCTGCTGCGAGTCGATGAGCATGTCGGGCAGCCCGCGGTTGAGGGTGCCGTCGTCGAGCCGGAAGAGCCGGCGTTCGGCGATGTTGCCGATCTCGGTGACGGCGATCGAGATGAAGTCGGCGGTGAAGGCGAGGTACTCGCCGTGGAAGTTCCCGCCCGAGACGGCCTTGAGACTGCGGCTCGCCGGCAGCCCGGGGAACACCAGCGGGTTGTCCGTCGCCGCATTGAGCTCGTTCTCGACGACGCCGCGCAGGAAGCCGAGCGTGTCGGCGATCGGCCCGAGTACCTGCGGGACGCATCGCAGCGAGTAGGCGTCCTGTGGGGGCTGCCGGGAGGGGTCGGTGGCCCGGTCGCCGTTGACGAGGGCGCTGCCGGTCAGCAGTTCGCGCATCCGGGCGGCCACGGCGATCTGCCCGGGCTGCCGACGCGCGGCGTGCAGCTCCTCGATGAACGCGTCGCCGAATCCGAGGAGGGCCTCGATGCTCATCGCCGCCGCGACCTGGGCGTTGCCGAGCAGGTTCTCGGCGTCGGCGAGCGCGAGGGCGACCTGCGCGCACGAGAACGAGGTGCCGTTGAGCAGTGCGAGCCCCTCCTTCTCCTTGAGCGAGACGCGGTCGATCCTCGCCGCCCGCATCGCATCCGCACCGGAGAGCAGCTCGCCGTCGAGACGCGCCCAGCCGGACTCGTCGGCGCCGCCCGAATCGGTGGCGACGAGTGCGATGTGTGCGAGAGGGATGAGATCGCCGGACGCCCCCAGCGACCCGTACTCGGGCACGACGGGGTGCACGCCCGCGTTGAGCATCGCCACGAGCACCTCGACCAGCCGGATGTCGACGGCCGAGTGGCCCTCGGCGAGGCTCACGGCCCGGATCAGCATGGTCGCGCGGACGACCTCCTCGTCGACCGATCGCCCGACCCCTGACGCGTTGGAGACGACCAGCCGGCGCGAGAGCTCGGCGGCGTCGCCGCGCACGGGGAACGCCGCGCGCCCGGCGAGCGACCCGAACCCGGTGTTGACGCCGTAGACCGGCAGCACCTCGTGGGAGCCGTCCATCGCATCCATCACCGACCCGAGCCATTCGGCCGAGGCGCGCATCCGCTCGGCCACCACCGGGGCGATGCCGACGCGCCGGCCCTGGCGCGCGACCGAGACGAGATCCTCGAGACGCAGCAGGTCGGAGCCGAGCTCGAACGGGGTCTGGGTGTCAGGCATGGGCGTTCCTTTTCTGGGGAGAGACGGCGAACCAGCTGTCGAGCGATTCGGTGAGGAGGCGGGCGGCGGCCTGCAGGTGCCCGATCGTCTCCGCGACCCAGCGCTTGTCGCACCGGGCGTCGGGGCCGGCGATGTTGAGCGAGCAAACCACCTCGCCGTTGAAGAACACGGGGACCGCCACCGAGACCGAGCCGGCATCGAGTTCGCCGCGCGAGACGGCGCTGCCCGATTCGCGGATTTCGGGGATCATCCGCCGCAGGTCGCGTGCCGACGGGGTAGCGGGCGTGAAGCGCTGCAGATCGTCGTCGAGAACGCGGGCGATCGTCGCCGCCGGCGCCCAGGCGAGCAGGACGCGCTGCCCGGCTCCGGCGTGGAGCGGCAGCAGCTGGTTGACAGCGAACGTGTACTTGATCGACTTGTCGGGCTCGGCGCGCCGCAGGCACATCGCGTGATCGCCGACGCGCACGATCATGACGGCGGTCTCGCCGCTCTGCTCGACGAGCCTGCGCAGCAGGGCGGTTCCGACATCCGCGAGGTGGCTGGTAGTGAAGTGCCGGCCGCCGAGCTCGACGAGCCGGGCGCCCGCGATGTACCGGCTATCGTCGCCGTCGACGAAACCCCACTCGCGCAGCGCACGCACATAGCGGTACGCGGTGCTCAGGGGCAGGCCGAGTTCGCCGGAGAGCTCTTCGATCGATAGCTCACCGCGCTCGGCGACTGCGCGCAGCACGTCCAGGCCGCGCTCCAACGATGACAGGCTCATGATCTCCTCGGGCCGATGATCGACCGCGGTGGCCGATCTTGACAATCCCTATTCTCATCTGCTGAGAATGGCGCTGGGGCGACATCCGTCCGCTCGCTACCGTGTCGGCCATGGCTGCTTCGGTCCCTGTCATCGACGACGATCCTTACTCGGATGCCAACCTCGCGGATCCGTATCCCCTGTTCGAGCGGATGCGGGACGCCGGCCCGGTCGTCTGGCTCGAGCGCTACGGCGTGCACGCCTTCACTCGGGACGCGGAGTGCCGCGAGATCCTGGGCGACTGGGCGACGTTCATCTCGAGTGCCGGAGTCGGTCCGTCGAACCTGCATCACGAGCCGAGCTGGCGGCCGCGCGGCATCCTAGAATCCGACCCGCCGGTTCACGGCCCCCTGCGGAAGGCGATGACGGAGGTGATCTCGCCGCGTGGCGTGCGCGCGCTCCGTGCCCAGTTCGAGGTGTTCGTCGCCGAACTCGTCGAGTCCGTCCTCGAGCGCGGCTCGGTCGATGGCGTGTGCGATATCGCCGAGGTCCTGCCGATCCGTGTCTTCGGCGACGCGGTCGGCATCCCGCGCGAGGGCCGGGCCGAAAACCTGCTGCCGCACGGCGCGATGAACTTCAGCACGTTCGGCCCGCGGGATGCCCGCTACGAGGAGTACTTCCGAAAAGGAGAGAAGACCCACGAATGGGTCATGAACAACTGCGCGCGCGAGAACCTGGTACCCGGCGGCCTCGGCAGCCAGATCTGGGAGTTGGCGGATGCGGGCGAGATCACCGCCGATCAGGCGGCGCTACTCGTGCGCGCCCTGCTCTCGGCAGGACTGGACTCGACCGTGATCGCGATCGGGAACGTGCTGCGGGAGTGCCTGCGCTACCCGGAGGAGTGGGCCCGGGTCGTCGAGCGACCGGATCTGGCCAAGTTCGCGATCGACGAGACCCTCCGCCACGAGTCGCCGTTCCAGTCGTTCTTCCGCACCACGAGTCGCGAGGTCGGGATCGCCGGGCTCACGCTGCCCGCGGAGACCAAGGTGCTGCTGTTCATCGGCTCCGCCAACCGCGACCGTGAGCGCTGGGGCGACGACGCCGATCTCTTCGACGTCGGGCGGCAAGCAGGCGGTCACCTGGCCTTCGGCATGGGTATTCACCAGTGCGTGGGTCAGCCGATCTCGCGCCTGGAGATGGACGTGCTGTTCACCGAGCTCGCACGCCGGAAGGTGACGTTCGAGCAGACCGGCGACCCGGTGCCCTACCTGCACAACACGTTGAAGGGGTGGTCGTCGCTACCGATGCGCGTGACCGCGGGGTGACTCGCCCCGCTCCGCAACCACGACCGCGAGGCTCTACGTTGAGCGCCCTCGGCTCGCCTCCAGCGCCGCGATGAGCGTGCGCGCGTCGTGCGGGCCGATGTGGCGCTCGGTGCCGATGAAGAACGTCGGGGTGCGCCGCGCGCCGCTGAGCTCTACTCGCACCCGGCGACGCGATTCGTCGCAGACTTCCTCGGGTCGGTCAACCTGCTCGACGGGACGGCGAAGGAGGGCGGCGTGAAGGTACCCGGCGTCGGCTCGCTGGCTGTCGCCCACGATCTGGATGCCGGCGCACCCGCGACGGTCGTCCTGCGTCCCGAGGACGCGGCTCTCGTCGCGGCGGGCAAGGGCGACGTCACGGGAAGCGTTGCGGACACCTACTTCCTCGGCGGCAGCTCGACCGTCACCATCGTGGTGGAGGGTCTCGAGCGCCTCGTGACCGCGACCGTCCACGCGGCCGCCATGGTCGGTCGGGGAGAGACCCTCGGGGTCAAGTTCGACCTGGATCGCGCGGTGGTGGTGCGGGGGGTGCCGGCCGGCTAGCGGCCGGGCTCGCAACTCCGTGGTCACCGACCAGTAGCTGCTTCAGAGAACTTGTAAACGCATTTACAGGAACTCTGCGATGAGCACCCATGTCAGTGCTGGGTGGTGGACTGATGCTGCTCATGCCGAGAGCCCGACCCTCAAGGAGTAGTTGACATGAGTATTGCCTCGGCGATCGTCGATCCACTGTGTCAGTCCGACGAGTCGTTCCATTCGGGTCCTAGGCTCAACCCCGAGCCCACCATGAGCACCCCCTCCGACTCCCGCCTTCCGGTCATCAGCCTGTTCTCGGGTGCGGGAGGTCTTGACCTGGCCGTCGAGCGCGTCGCAGATGCACCGCTTACGTCGCCGGACACACCGACCGCGGGACCGCTTCGCGTTGCGGTCGCGACTGACTATGCGCAACAGGCGCTCGACACGCTCGCGCACAATCTCCACGGAACGCAGACGATGACCGCGGATATTCGATCGACGCCGACGGCTGAACTCATGCAAGCCGGTGGGATTTCAGAGGGGGAAGCTGCTCTTGTGATCGGCGGGCCGCCCTGCACTCCGTTCTCGAAGTCAGGGTTCTGGCTTGTGGAGAAGCGCGAGTCTCGAGACCCGAACGCGTCATTGCTCGAGGAATACGTGCGGGTGGTTGCCCAGGCAAGACCCGAAGCGTTCATTCTCGAGAACGTTCAGGCACTCGCGTACAAGACTCATCGTGCCCACTTCGACCGCTTGCTTTCAGCGCTGGCAGAACTCGGGTACAACCCGCAGTGGAAGGTGTTGCTGGCCGCTGACTATGGGGTTCCACAGCTTCGGCGGCGCCTCTTCATCGTGGGTCGTCGCGATGGCAAGGAGTTCAGATTCCCCGATCCAACTCACTCGGGTCCGAGCGAGACAACGAAGACTTGGGATAGGTCGAAGCTGCCGCACGTCACCGCTGCAGAAGCATTCGAAGGTCTTGCGACAATGCCCGAAAGCGGCGAACTGGTCGAGGGCAAGTTCGGAGAGCTGGCCGCAGAGATCCCGGCTGGCTACAACTACCTGTGGCACACCCCCCGCTACGGAGGTAGAGACGAGTTCGAGTGGCGCAGTCGCTACTGGACGTTCCTTCTTCGCCTCGCCCCCGATCGCCCGAGTTCGACCTTGCAGGCGCAGCCTGGGCCGTACGTTGGCCCTTTCCATTGGGAGAACATTCCGAACGACCGCGGTGAAGCGCGGGCGCGGCGTTTGCGCATCCCCGAACTGCTTCGCCTCATGACCTTCCCCGACAATTTCCACGTGCTTGGCACGCGCCTTGACGTTCAGCGCCAGCTCGGTAATGCAGTGCCCATGGAGCTGGGCAAGGCAGTAGTCCGAGCACTGACACTCCAGCTCGGCTACCTTGAGCCCCAGAGCGAGGCAGAGAAAGCGCTCGCGGGAGACGCTCGGCAAGCGGTATTGGTGGCCTGACTGCAGCTTGTCGGACCGAGTTGGAAGGTTTCGGCCCAGTGTCAGTGAAGCTCGACTACGACCACGCGCGGACAGTGCTCGCTTCCGCCGTTGCGGTGGCGAGAGGCGGCAAGGGACTTCCTGTTGAGTGGCGCGGGCATGGCACGACTGTCTTCGGGCTCGAATCGAAGACCTACGCCGCCGCGCTGGTGACCTTGCTCCTCGCGAAGTCCGTCAATGCCGAAGTCGACACAATGGCGATCAAGATCACCGATGATGGCCGCTCCTACAGCCTTCGTGGCTTAGGCCACTCGGTCGTGGTTCCCGGTGCTGTGACTCATGGATTCACGCTTCGCGTCACGGGACGCGAGCCCTTGAACAATCAGCCGTGGTTTCGGTACAACCGCATCGATGAGTTCGAGCGAGTGAAGCATCGCTCGGACTACGAGTACTTTCTCGGGGTCGCCAGGCGCGCGAACTCACTCTCGGAGGAAGAGGCTCGCGGTGCGCTGGCTGCCGTGCTGTATGTCGCGCTCGACCACGCCGCGAGGATCCGAGCAGTCGCTGTGAAAGCGGACGGACTCACGACACGCGATGCTCGAATCGCCGCCGAGGACTTTCTCCGCGCGGACGCCGCCGATCGTCCCCAGCGCCTGCAGGCATTTGCAGCTGCATGTCTCGACCTGGGTCACACCGAAGTGCTGAGCCGGCGCATCAATGACCCGTCACGAGATGTGCCTGGGGACGTTCGCGCTATTGCGGATGACTCGTTGATCCTCTCGATGGAGGTGCGTGGCAAAGCCGTGCCCGCCACTGAACTTGGAGCGTTTGCAGACGCCTGTGGAAGTGCCGGAATCGGGAGGGCGATGCTCTTCGTCGATTTTCCCGCGCATCGGCGCATCGTCAGAGAGGAGGTCGAGTCCCACGCGGTCCGAGCCGGTGTTGTCCACCTCTCAGTGTTCGAATCGGTAGGGGAGCTGTTGGATGCGGCGGTCGCATGGACCGACGTACCGCTCGCCACAGCGACGGAAAGATTCGCAACGCGCATGCTCTATCGCCTGCGGGAGATCGAGGTCTCAAAGTCGACTCTTGACGAGTGGGTGCGAGCGGTGACCGTCGTGCGTGCGCGCTGACAGGGCTTCCTCGTCAAACGCGCCGGCCGACTAGCGCCCCCGGCTCGCCTCCAGCGCCGCGATGAGCGTGCGCGCGTCGTGCGGGCCGATGTGGCGCTCGGTGCCGATGAAGAACGTCGGGGTGCGCCGCGCGCCGCTGAGCTCGGCGTCGGCGACGTCCTCGCGGATGCGCTCGGCGTGCCAGTCCTCCTCGAGCGCGAGCAGGAACTCCTCGACATCGAGCCCGATGCGGGAGGCGTAGCCGGCGAGGTCCTCGATCTCGAGCTCGTCCTGGTGGGCGAACAGCAGGTCGTGCATCTCCCAGAACTTGCCCTGTGCCGCGGCGGCCTCCGCGGCGGCGGCCGCGAGCTCGGCATGCGGGTGCACGTCCGACAGCGGCAGATGGCGGAAGACATAGCGCAGCTCGTCGCCGAAGTGCCGGCGGACCTCGTCCTCCGCCTCCGTCACCAAGGCGCAGAACGGGCACTCGAAGTCGGCGTACTCGATGAGGGTGAGCGGCGCATTCTCGGGGCCGAGGATGTGGTCGCGCTCCGGATCGACCGGGCGGGCGAGCGCCGTCGGCAGCGCCGCCGAGGTCTCGCCGTTGATGACGGCGGCCAGATGGAACACCAGCCACCCGAGCGCGGCCGAGATCGGTAGCGCGAGCAGCACGCCGACGGTCGCGGTGTCCTGCAGCACGGAGTCCTGGAACGCGAGCCCGACGATGAGCAGCGAGACCGTGAACCCGATGCCCGAGAGCGCGCCGCCGCCCAGGACCTGTCCCGGCCCGACGCCCTGCGGCAGCCGCCCGATGCCGAGCTTGGCGGCGCCGAGCGCGAAGAATCCGATGCCGACGAACTTGCCCACCACGAGCCCGACCACCACGGCCCAGGTCAGCGGCGAGGCGAGCGCCTCCAGCAGCAGGCCACCGCGCAGGTCGACACCGGTGTTCGCCAGCGCGAAGATCGGGACGATCACGTAACCGGTCCACGGGTGCAGCACCACCTGCATCCGCTCGTTCACGGACACCGCGCGGACGAGCGCCTCCTTGGCGTTGCGGCCCGATTTGGCCATGGGCGACTGGCGGAACTCGCGGAACCGCCGGGTCGCCCGCTCGACCTCGTGGCGCCGCGGCGCGAACGCCGGGATGAGCAGCCCCGCGATCATGCCAGCGATCGACGCGTGCAGACCGGATGCGACGGTCGCCCCCCACACGATGAGCGCCACCAGGACGTATGGCCAGGTCCGCCAGACGTGCACGCGCCCGAGGACGAAGAGCGTCACGACCCCGACCCCGGCGACGATGAGCGCCACGACGTTCAGCTCGTTCGTGTACACGACGCCGATCACCGTCACCGCGACGATGTCGTCGACGACGGTCAGCGTGAGCAGGAAGACCCGCAGCTGCGTCGAGACCCGCGGCCCGACGAGCGCCATGACGCCCAGCATGAACGCGGTGTCGGTGCCGATGACGATGCCCCAGCCGCGCAGCGCATCGCCGCCCGGCGCGATCGCCAGGAACAGGAGGACCGGCACGACCATGCCGCCGAGACCCGCGATCAGGGGGATGACGAGCCGCCGTCGATCGGTCAGCTCGCCCACCGAGAGATCGCGTCGCACCTCCATGCCGACCACGAAGAAGAAAGCGGCCATGAGCCCGTCGTTGATCCAGTGCCCGAGGCTCATGCCGAACTCGAGGTCGCCGATGCGGAAGCTGGCGTCGGTGGCCCAGATCGCCTGGTACAGATCCGACCACGGCGAGTTGGCCCAGATCAGCCCGATGAGCGCGGCGACCGCGAGCAGTGTGGCGCTGCCGGACTCGGTGGCGAGGAACTTCCGCAGCGGGTTGGAGAGCTGCCCGAGATGGCGGCTGGTCTGCTGAGTCGAAGTCCCGTCGCTCTTCACCGCCATCCGTCCAGGATATGGGGCGCTCGGTCCCCTTGACTGAGTACTTGTTTTTTGCAAGTATCGTCCGCATGACAGCGATGTTCGTGAATCTGCCGGTGACCGACCTCGAGCGGGCCAAAGCGTTCTACACGGCCTTCGGCTTCGCCCTGAACCCCGCCTTCTCGGACGACAACGCGGCGTGCGTCATCGTCGAGGAGGACCACAACTTCTTCATGCTCCTCACGCGGGACTACTTCCAGACCTTCACCGATCTGCCGCTGGGCGACCCCGCGGTCAGCCCCTCGGTGTCGACCGCGATCTTCCTGGACAGCCGTGAGGCGGTCGACGAGGCGGCCGCGGCCGGACTCGCGGCCGGCGGCGCGGAGCCGCGCCCGGCGTCCGACTATGGGTTCATGTACCAGCGCGGGCTCACCGACCCCGACGGGAACATCCTCGAGTTCGGCTGGTTCGACCCGTCGGCCGCGTCCGCCGAGGTCGACGCCTCGGCGGGTCAGGCCTGACCCGGCTTTGGCCGCACGCGACTACGGGCAGTACTGCGGGGTCACGCGGGCACTCGAGCTGGTGGGCGAGCGGTGGGCGCTGCTCATCGTGCGCGACCTGCTCGTCGGGCCGCGCCGCTACGGCGAACTCGCCACCGGACTGCCGCGCATCCCGAGCAACATCCTGGCCGCGCGCCTCAAAGAGCTGCAGGCGGCCGGCATCATCCGCCGGGCACCGCGCTCGCGCATCGTGGTCTACGAGCTGACCCCCTACGGTCAGGAGCTCGAGCCGGTCGTGCTGGCGCTCGGCGTCTGGGGGTTCAAGGCCATGGGCGACCCGCGCGAGGAGCAGGTCATCACCCCGGACTCGATGACCATGGCACTGCGGACCGCGTTCCGGCCCGACGTCGCGGCGGGGCTGCCGGCCACCGCGTACGGTGCGCGGTTCGGGCCCGCCGAGCTGCTCGTCCGGGTGGACGGCTCGGTCCTCGACGTGACCCGCGCCGCGATCGCACGCGGGGAACGCCCGGTCGACCTGGCGTTCTCGGCCGGCCCCGGCATCCGTCGCGTCATCTCGGGCGAGCTCGCACCGGGCCGCGCGATCGCCGAGGGCGTCGTCGAGGTGCTGCACGGGCCGGGCGCGCTGCTGGACCGCTTCGCGAGCACGTTCCACCTGGCGGCGTGAGGCCTGGTGGCGTGAGGCCGCGCGGCGGGAGCCTGCGGGACGAGATCGCGAACGCTCAGCGCCCCTCGAGCACGGCCCGCATGCGCTCGTAGCGCGGCCGACCGACGAAGCGCCACAGCAGGCGCAGCGGCGGGGGCAGCTCGCCGAGGAACTCCGCGCCGCCGTCGGGCTGCGAGGTGATCATGGCGCCGAGCATGTTCCAGGTCTGCCCCTTCGGGGTCGAGCGGCGCCCGTGCTCGGAGAACCACTCGACCTCCTTCTGGGTGATCACGGTCTCCATGACCGGGACGATGTTGGCCTCCTCGTCGGGGAGATGCGCGTCGAGCGCCGCGTTGATCCCGTCGAGCGCCGTCAGAACCGCGACCGGGTCGGCGGCGGATGCCCGCCAGGCCGGCAGCGCCGCGTCCAGTTCCCCGAGGTGCAGCAGCATGTCCGCGTGCTGAGCCTTCATGCGCTCGACGTGTGCGCCGCAGGAGGGAGCCCGCTCGGTGAGCGTGCCCCAGAGGTGCTCGTCCTCGCCGTCGTGATGCGAGTGCAGGCTGATCGAGAGCAGTTCCAGGTGGTCAGCCACGGCATCCGCGTGCGCCGTGTCACCCGAGGCGACCCCGCGGACCAGGCGCGGTCCCTCGGCGAATCCGGTCTTGTACACCCGGTGGATCATGGCCATCCCGCTGGCATCGCAGGTCTTGGCGGTGGGGGGCTCGCCGGTCGGCGGCAGGGGCTGTGCGGCCATCCGCCGATGCTACGCCGGTTCGGCGACATAATCGTCACGTGAATCCGGCCTATCCCGGCGACGCCGTCGTCGAGCTGACCCGCGCGCTCGTCGGCATCGACTCGGTGAGCCCGAGCCTGGCGCCCGGCGCCGCGGGGGAGTCCGCGATCGCCGACGTCGTCGCCGACCGGCTGGCTGCTGCCGGTTTCGAGGTGCGGACGGTCGAGGCCGCGGTGCCCGGTCGCCCGAGCGTCGTCGCGACGCGCACGGGCAGCGGCCCGGGCCGCAGCGTCGTGCTCAACGGCCACCTCGACACCGTGGGCGTCGAGGGCATGGACGACCCGTTCGGCGCGCGCATCGCGGGCGAGCGCATGCTCGGCCGCGGCACGAGCGACATGAAGGGCGGGGTCGCCGGCCTCATCGTCGCGGCCGAGCGGCTGGCGGCATCGGACGCGCCGGGCCTGCTCACGGTCGCGCTGGTCTCGGACGAGGAGGACGGCAGTGTCGGCGCGACGGCCGTGCTCGCCGATCTCGCTTCCCGCGGCGAGACCGCGGACGTGTGCCTCATCGCCGAGCCCACCTGGCTCGACCTGGCCGTCGCGCATCGTGGCTACGCCGTCGTGCGGGTGACGATCTCCGGCCGCGCGGCGCATTCATCCCAGCCGGACGAGGCCGTGGATGTCATGCCCGCCTTCGCGGCATTGCTGGCCGCCATCGAGGCGGCCGGGCTTCGCGTGCGGGAGGGGGCGCCGCATCCGCTGCTGGGTCACGGCTCGCTCATGGCGACCGTGGCACGCGCGGGCACCGCCCCGTTCACGGTCGCCGCCCGCGCCGAGGTGATCATCGAGCGCCGCACCCTGCCCGGTGAGGCAGGCGCCGCGGCGCTCGACGAGGTGCGCGCGCTCGTCGGCGCCCTCGCCGCCGAGCACGGCGCGGTCACCTGGGAGGTCGATCAGGTCATCGCGCGCGACGCCTGGGAGGCTGACGCGGCCGGCCCCGCGGCCGAACTCGCCGACCTGCTCGCGGCCGCACTCGGCGCGCCCGGCCGCACCGGGGCGCCGTACTGGATGGAGTCCGCGCTCTGGCAGGCGGCGGGCATCCCGGCGGTGGTGTGCGGCCCGGCGGGCGGCGGGCTGCACGCGGTGGACGAGTGGGTCGACCTGGGGCAGCTGCGGAGGTTCCCGGTGGTTGTGGAAAGGGCGGTTCGGAAGTTCTTGACGAGCTGACTTCGCTGCATGATTGTATGACGGTGCGAGCATCTGCCCGCCCAACAGCGAGAGGAACGCTCGTGAGTTCACCCCGGCTGAACGCGGTTCAGCGGCAGGCCGCACCCCTGCGCCGGATGGTCGTCGACGAGATCCGCCGGGCCATCGTCACGAACGTCTACCCGGCGGGCACCCGACTGGTCGAGCGCGTGCTGTGCGAAGAGCTCGGCGTCTCCCGCAGCGTGCTGCGCGAGTCGCTGCGGCAGCTCGAGTCGGAGAAGATCATCGACCTCGTGCCGCACGTCGGCATCGTCGTGCACCGGCCCACGCGCGAGGAGGTGCGCAGCCTCTACTCGGTGCGGGGGGCGCTCGAGTCGCTCGCCGCCGCGGAGTGCGCGCGCAACGCGAGCGAAGACGCCCTCGCCAAGCTGCGCGCCGCGCTCGCCGCCATCCCCGGACCCGACGCCGACCCGCTCGAGCGCATCGAGGCGCAGAACCGGTTCATGGCGCTCGTCGTCGAGGGGTCGGGCAACGTCGTGCTGTGGGAGATCCTGGAGACCCTCCGGTCGCGATTGAGTCGCATCCGCGCGCACACGATCGGGACCCACGGACCGGACCGCGTCATCCCCGGCATGACGAGTCTGCTCGAGGCGATCGAGGCGCGGGATGCCGACCTGGCCGAGCAGCGCGCGCGCGAGTTCGTGGCGCGCGCCCTCGACATCGCGCTGGACGTCATCGACGAGCTGTAGTCGTCGTGCCTGGAGCTATAGCCGCGGCGTGCGCGGCGGCACGGTGCGCCGCGACCCGGTCGCCTCGAAGGCGCAGGCCAGCCGCAGCAGGGCCGCGTCGTCGTAGGCGCGGCCGGCGAAGGTGAGCCCGACCGGCATCCCGATGTCGGCCATCGACCCCATCGGCACGGTCACGGTCGGGATGCCCAGGTGCCGCGGCACCAGGTTGCCGTTGGCGACCCAGACCCCGTTGGCCCACGCCTTCACGGCGGAGTCCTCGTTCGTATCGGCGTCGGCCGGCCCGACGTCGGCGACCGCGGGGAAGACCACGGCGTCGAGCCCGGGCGCGTCCATCCACGCCTCCAGGTCGAGCTGCCTCGTCTTCTCCAGCCCGCGCAGCCCGGCCTCGAGCAGCGGGATCGCAGCCAGCTCGCCGAACCCGTGCTCGCGGATGAACCCCGGATACGCGTCGATGTCGATCTCGCCCTCGATGTCGTAGCGGTCCGGCAGCGCGCCCTCGGGGTGGGGGAAGATGCGCGCGCCGTCGACCCCGGCGAGGGTGCCGAGCGCGGGATCGCCGTTGGCGCGCAGGAAGTCCTCCCACGCCCAGGCGCTGAGATCCAGCAGCTCGCGCTCGAGGTAGCCCTCCGGGACGAGCCCGCGCGTCGCGATGGTCGGGGCGCCGGGCCGGTCGCCCTCGTAGTTGCTGACCACGGGGAAGTCGACCTCGAAGACCTCGCAGCCCGCGGCCTCCAGGTCGCGCCGCGCGGCCTCCCACAGCGCGATGACCGAGGGACGGGTGCGGATGCCGGTGCCCATGGCGCCGCCCATCCCTCGAGAGCCGGTTCCGGCATCCGGATCTGCGTTGATGTACATGCGCGGGATGCCGACCCGCCTCCCGGCGAGGCTCGCGTCCGCGGCGAGGGCCGGGAAGCTCTCGGGGCGCACCTCGGAGGCGCGCGGGATCTCGACGAAGGGCTGCGCGCGCCAGAAGTCGCCGCGGGTCTCGGCGTCGTCCACGACGATGACCTCGAGCAGCTCGAGCAGGTCGGCCATGGTGCGGGTGTGCGGGACGACGACGTCCATGGTGGGCACGAGCGGCCAGTTGCCGCGCGTCGAGATGACGCCGCGCGAGGGGGTGTAGGCGCACAGCGCGTTGTTCGAGGCGGGACCGCGGCCCGACGACCAGGTCTCCTCGCCGAGCCCGAACACCGCGTAGCTCGCCCCGGTCGCCGACCCGGAGCCGTTGGACGAGCCCGACGCGAACGGCGCCGTCAGGTAGTCCGCGTTGTAGGGGCTCTCGGCGCGGCCGTAGAGCCCGCGCTGCATGCCGCCGTTGGCCATGGGCGGCATGTTGGTCAGCCCCAGGCAGATCGCGCCGCCCGCGCGCAGGCGCTCGATCGTGAAGGCGTCGCGCTGCGCGACCAGGTCGGCGAACGCGGGGCTGCCCGCCGCCGCGGTGAGCCCGGCGACCAGGTAACTGTCTTTGGCGGTGTACGGGATGCCGTCGAGCGGGCCGAGCGTGCGGCCGGCGGCCCGGCGCTCGTCCGCGGCACGGGCCTCGTCGAGCGCGGCCGGGTTCGGCACGACGACCGCGTTGAGCCGCGGTCCCGCCTGGTCGTAGGCGGCGATGCGGGCGAGGCACGCCTCCACGATCTCGACGCTCGTGGTCTCGCCGGTCTCCAACGCCTCGCGCAGCCCCGCGATGGTGGCCTCCACCACGTCGATGCTCACGCGGCCCCCACCTTCGGCTGGTGCTGCGTGATGCAGTGGATGCCTCCGCCGCGATCGAAGAGGGGGCGCGCGTCGACGGTGACGACCTCGCGACCGGGGTAGGCATCCGCCAGAATCTCCCGGGCGCGCGCGTCGGCGCGGTCCTCACCGAATCCGCAGGCGATCACGCCGCCGTTGACGACCAGGTGGTTGACGTAGCTCCAGTCGACCAGGCCGTGGGCGTCGTGCGTGGTCTCGGGCGCGGGCAGCTCGGTGATCTCCAACCCCTCGCCCGCGAGCAGCTCGCGCAGTTGCGCGGTGACCGCGTGGTCGGGATGCGACGGGTCGCCCTGGGTGTGCAGCAGCAGCCGGCCGGGTGCGGGCATCGTGGCCACGATGTCGACGTGACCGCTCGTGCCGAAGTCCTCGTAGTCGCGCGTCAGGCCGCGCGGCAGCCAGACGTGCCGGGTGGTGCCGATGGTGCGCGCCAGCTCGGCCTCGACGCGGGCCTTGTCGGCGTAGGGGTTCCGGCGCGGGTCGAGCTGCACGGTCTCGGTGAGCAGCACCGTGCCCTCGCCGTCGACATGGATGCCGCCGCCCTCGTTCACGAGGACCGAGCTGATGAGCTCGGCGCCTGTGGCCTCGGCGACGAGCGCACCGTGTCTCGACGAGAGCTCCCACGACGACCACTCGTGCGCGCCCCAGCCGTTGAAGATCCAGCTCACCGCGCCGAGCACGCCCGGCCGCTCGTCGTCGAGCACGAAGGTCGGGCCGTGGTCGCGCATCCAGAACTCGTCGACCGGGGCCTCGAGCAGCTCGATGCCGGTGCCGAGCATCTCGCCGGCCCGCGCGGCCTCGGACGGGTCGACCACCATGGTCACCGGCTCGAAGTCGGCGACCGCGTGCGCGACGGCGGTCCAGGCGGCGTAGCACTCCTCGCGCTCGGCGTCGGACTCGCCGAGCGTGCCACCGCGCGTCGGGAACGCCATCCAGGTCCGGTCGTGCGGGGCGGTCTCGGACGGCATCCTCCAGGCCACGGGTGCTCCTCCATTCGTGGTGGCGCGCGCCCTCGGTGAGAGTGCAGCAATGCCTAGTGCGGCGTCGACGCACTAGGCACGAGTGCACTCTCGGGGCGAGTCGCTCGGCAAGAGCAGGCTAGCGTTGCGGGCGTGACTCGTGCGCTCGTGATCGGGGAGGCCCTGGTCGACGTGGTCGAGGGGGTGGCGCTGCCGGGGGGCAGCCCGCTCAACGTCGCGGTCGGGCTCGCGCGGCTCGGGGTGCCGACGACGCTGCACACGGCGTTCGGCACGGATGCGCACGGCGAGCTCATCGCACAGCGGCTCGCGGCCAGCGGGGTCGAGGTCACCCCCGGCAGCCGCGACGATCGCCCGACCTCGGTCGCGCTCGCCGAGGTGGGGCCGGACGGCGCCGCCCGGTACCGCTTCGAGCTGGAGTGGGACCCCGCGCCGGTCGAGTCCGCGGGGTACGAGCTCGTCCACACCGGCTCGATCGGGGCGGCGCTTCCCCCCGGCGCGGAGATTGCGGAGCGCGCCCTCGCGGACGCGACGGGACTTGTGTCGTTCGACCCCAACATCCGCCCCGCCCTGATGCCCGATCGCGCGTCCGCGCTCGCCCGGGTCGAGCGGCTCGTCGCCGCGTCGGATGTCGTGAAGGCCAGCGACGAGGACCTCGCCTGGCTCTACCCCCGGCTCTCGATCGCGGAGGTGCTGAGCCGATGGGCCGCCGCCGGGCCGAGGCTCGTGGTCGTGACCCGCGGGGGCGAGGGCGCCGATGCGCTGGCCGACGGCGCTGCTCTGCACGTGGACGTGCCGCCGGTCGCCGTCGCCGACACCATCGGCGCGGGCGACTCGTTCATGGCGGGGCTGCTCGCGGCCGTGCTCGAGCTGGGGTTCGACGAGCCGAAGCGAGCGCTGGAGTTCGCGGCGAGGTGCGCGGCCGTCACCGTGTCACGACCGGGTGCCGACCCGCCGTGGACGCGGGAGGTCGGTGCGCCGGGCGGATCGCCGAGCTAGCGGCGGCGCTCCTTCTGCCAGAACAGCACGCCCGCCACGATGTAGGCGGCGCCCACCCCGAGGCCGATCACGAGGGCGAAGGTGCCGAAGGCGAGCGGCCCGACGACGCCGAGGAAGTAGAGCAGCAGCAGCGCGGTCGCGATCACGAACACCAGGGCGGCGACGTTGCGGATCTCCTTGCCGATGTAGAGCACGATCGCCGCGATGAGCCCGCAGATGCCGGCGACCAGGTACGCGATGGTCGACACGAACTGCGGAAGCGAAACACCCAGCCCGGCGATCACGAGCACCGCGAAGCCGACCGCGGCGGCGATCAGGGTGCCCTTGGCGATGTTGTTGTTGACGCCGCCGATGCCCAGCACGGCGTAGGCCACCATGAGGGCGGCGTAGGCCAGCAGCAGGAACCACGGGATCGCGTATCCGAGCAGCGGCAGCAGCAGTCCGATGACGAACAGTGCGCCGGCGATGATGAGCGCGACACCTGATGCGGAACGGCGGGAACGGGAGATGGCGGCCACGGTGACTCCTCGGTCGGGGAACGCCGTCAGTCTAGGGCCGAGGCGGGCGAGGGGGCGCTATCGACTCGGCAGGCGCGTACCGGTGCGGGACAGGTCGTGCTGGATGTCCGCGGCGGTCGCCAGCAGCGGTGGCAGTACGCGGTCCAGCAGTTCGCTCACGTCACCTGCCCGTGCGGGAGCGGATACGTTGACGGCCGCGACCACCTCGCCCGACGCGTCGGCGATGGGTGCGGCCACGGCGCGCAGGCCGTCCTCGAGCTCCTGGTCGACGAGCGCCCAGCCCTGCTCGCGGATTCGCTCGAGCTCGGCGCGCAGGGCGGAGGCGTCGGTGATGGTGCGGTCGGTGATCGCCTCCAGTCCGGCGCCTTCGAGGAAGCGCTCGCGCCGCTCCGCCGGACCGCAGGCGAGCATGACCCGTCCCATCGAGGTGGCGTGGGCGGGCAGGCGCGTGCCGACCGTGATCGCGACCGCCATGATGCGGTACGCGGCGACGCGCGCGACGTAGACGATGTCGTCGCCGTCGAGGATCGCGACCGAGGTCGACTCGCCGGTCTGCTCGGCGAGGCGCTTGAGGTGCGGGGTGGCGACCTCGGGGAGGGTGAGGGAGGAGAGGTAGGAGTGCCCCAGCTCGAGCACCCGCGGGCGCAGCGAGAACTCCTTGCCGTCGGTTCCGACGTAGCCGAGCTCGACGAGCGTGTGCAGGAAGCGCCGCGCGGCCGCCCGGCTGAGGCCGGTCGCGCGGGCCACATCCGAGAGTGTGAGGGAGGGGTGCTGGGAGTCGAAGGCGCGGATCACGGCGAGGCCGCGATCCAGCGACTGCACGAAGTCGCCCGAGCGCTCCTGGTCGGCGTCCGCCATGCTCCGACCGTACCCTGGGGGCATGGTCGAGCCGCACCCGCAGGTGGTCGATCCGCGGCATCCGCTCGTCGTGCGTTTGCGCGAGCTGTGCCTGCGCTTCCCCGAGGCGGTCGAGGTGGAGGCCTGGGGCCGGCCGACCTTCCGCGCCGGCAAGAAGATCTTCGCGTTCGCGGGCGCCTCGATGGATGCCCCGCTCACCATGGTCTTCAAGCCCGACCCCGAGGACGCCCCCGCCCTCCGACAGGATGTCCGGGTCTTCTCGCCGCCGTATTTCGGCCCCTCGGGGTGGCTGGCCATCGAGCTGGATTCCGGGTCGGATTGGGCGGAACTGGCCGAGCTCGTGGACGCCTCGTACCGCCAGGTCGCCCTCGTGCGACAGGTCAGGGCGCTGGACGCGGCGCCCGTCGTGCGCTGATACACTCGACAGGTTGCGGCGCCGTTCCCTGTGCCGCGCTGCGCCCGTAGCTCAACGGATAGAGCATCTGACTACGGATCAGAAGGTTGGGGGTTCGAATCCCTCCGGGCGCACCAAAAGGCCGGAGCCTGACCCGGTTTCCCGGACACGTTCTTTGTGTTGATCATGCCGCTTGTGCGGCGGGGGTGTGAAGCCTCTCGAACTCCACCGGACTGAGATTGCCGAGCGCGGTATGCCGGCGGGTCGGGTTGTAGAACGCTTCGATCCACTCGAACATCGCGGACGCCAGCTCCGCCTTCGATGCCCAGGTCGAGCGGTCGAGGAGCTCGCGTTGCATGGTCGACCAGAACGATTCGATGAGCGCGTTGTCGACGCTGGAGGCGACGCGGCCCATCGAGCCGAGCAAGCCGGCTTGCCGGAGGCGGTGGCCGAAGAGCCAGGAGGTGTATTGCGCTCCTCGATCGGCGTGAACAACCGTCCCGGGCTCGGGTCGGCGTCTCCAACGGGCCATCTCCAGGGCGTCGACGACGATCTCGGCGGTGATCCTGTCCGAGATCGACCAGCCGACGACGCGGCGAGAGTAGGCGTCGATGACCGCGGCGCAGTAAACCCAGCCGTCCTTCGCGCGGTGCTGCGTGATGTCACAGAACCAGAGCCGGTTCGGCGCATCGGCGCCGAACTGCCGCTTCACGAGATCCTCGTGCGTCGCCGTGTCCGGCTTCCACCCTCGCCGTTTGCGACGGTGAGACACGCCGGTGAGGCCGTCGAGGCGCATCAGCCGGGCGACACGCTTCTTGCCGACGTGAACGCCGAGCCCGAGCCGCAGCTCGGCCAGCACCCGCGGCGCCCCATAGGTGCCACGCGAGTCGCGGTGAACCTTCCGGATCGTCGTCGTGAGCGCTTCGTCCGCGACCGCGCGCGGCGATAGCGGACGAGACGCCCACTCGTAGTAGCCGGACGTCGAGACCTTCAGGAACCGGCAGGCCACCGCGACGGGAACACCGTCCGCGGCAAGCTCCTGGACCAGCCGGAACCCTATTTTGGGAGCACGTTCTCCCTGGCGAAGTAGGCCGAGGCACGCTTGAGGATCTCGATCTCCATCTCGAGCACCCGGTTCCGGCGACGCAGCTCGACAAGCTCCTTGTGCTCGTCGGAGGTGACCCCGGGCTTGCGGCCGGAATCAATCGCGTCGCGGTTCATCCAGTTCCGCAGGCACGACTCGCTGATCCCGAGATCACGAGCGGTCTGCGCGACCGGGCTGCCCTGCGCGACAAGATCCAGGGTGTCGGCGGCGGTTGAAAGCGAGGCCATAGCGACGGGCGAAAACGAGGCCACCCAGACAGATTGGGTGTGTGATCTCGGTGGAAGACTGGGCATTGATTCGACGGCTCGTCGCGGACGGGGTTCCGCGGCGGCAGGTCGCGAGGCAGTTGGGCATCGGCCGGTCGACGGTCGATAGAGCGCTGGCTTCGGATCGGCCGCCGAAGTATGAGCGGCCGGCGCGGCCGACGACGTTCACGCCGTTCGAGGCGAGGGTCCGGGCGCTGCTGGGGGAGCATCCGGGGATGCCGGCGACGGTGATCGCGGAACGGGTCGAGTGGTCGGGGTCGATCACGTGGTTTCGGGAGAACGTGCGGCGACTGCGGCCCGAGCATCGCCCGGTCGACCCCGCGGACCGGCTCTCGTGGGCGGCGGGTGATGCGGCGCAGTGTGATCTCTGGTTCCCGCCGGCGAAGGTCCCGCTCGAGGATGGCACGAGCGTGCTGCTTCCCGTGTTGGTGATCGTCGCTGCGCACTCACGTTTCGTGACGGGGAGGATGATCCCGACGCGCAAGACCGAGGATCTGCTGCTGGGGTCGTGGGAGCTGATCCAGCAACTCGGAAGGGTGCCGCGACGGCTGGTCTGGGACAACGAGCCCGGCATCGGTCAGAAGGGCCGGCTCGCGCAGGGCGTCGCCGCGTTCGCGGGAACCCTGGCGACGAAGGTCGTTCAGCTGCGTCCGTATGATCCGGAGTCGAAGGGGATCGTCGAGCGCCGCAACGGCTGGTTCGAGACCTCGTTCATGCCCGGCCGCACGTTCACCTCGCCGGCGGACTTCAACGCTCAGCTCACCGACTGGCTGAAGCGGGCGAACAGCAGGGTGGTGCGGACGATCAAAGCCCGCCCGGTCGATCTGATCGAGCACGACCGGTCGAGGATGTTGCCGCTGCCTCCGATCCCGTTGCAGCTCGGTTGGCGAGAACGAGTGAGGTTGGGGCGCGACTACTACGTCCGACTGGATGCGTCCGATTACTCCGTCGACCCCACCGCGATCGGCCGGCTCGTCGATGTCACCGCCGATCTCGACCGGGTGCGGGTTCGGCTCGACGGGCGGATCGTCGCGGATCACGCCCGCGTTTGGGCGCGCGGAAGCACGGTCACCGACCCGACGCATGTCGAGACAGCGAAACGGTTGCGGCAGCAGTTCCAGACGCCCCGCCCGGCAGCGGTCGGCGATGACCTCACGAGAGATCTCGCCGACTACGACCGGGCGTTCGGGATCGAAGGAGTCGCGTGATGGCTACCAAGCAGACCGACGCTGCCAAGCAGATCAGCTATCTCGCGGGGGCGCTCAAAGCACCGAGGATCACCGAAGCCGCGTCCCGGATGGCCGACCAGGCCCGCGACGCGGGATGGTCGTTCGAGGACTACCTCGCCGCCGTCCTGGAACGCGAAGTCTCCGCCCGCAACGCCTCCGGCGCCGACCTGCGGATCAAAGCCGCCGGGTTCCCCGCCCGCAAGACCCTCGAGGACTTCGACTGGGACGCCCAGGCATCCGCCCGGCAGCAGATCGCCGCCCTCGCCTCCGGCGGGTTCCTCCTCGAAGCACACAACGTCGTCCTCCTCGGCCCGCCCGGAACCGGGAAGACCCACCTCGCGACCGCGCTCGGGATCATCGCCGCCCGACACGGGCACCGGGTGCTGTTCGCGACCGCGACGGACTGGGTCACCCGCCTCACCGACTCCCACCGGCAAGGCCGGCTCCCGCAAGAGCTCGCCCGGCTGCGGCGTTACGGGCTGATCATCGTCGACGAAGTCGGCTACCTCCCGTTCGAGCAAGACGCCGCGAACCTCTTCTTCCAGTTGGTGTCGTCGCGCTACGAGCACGCATCGCTGATCCTCACCTCGAACCTGCCGTTCAGTGGGTGGGGTGGAGTCTTCGGCGACCAAGCCGTCGCGGCCGCGATGATCGACCGGATCGTCCACCACGCCGACGTCCTCACCCTCAAGGGCGCCAGCTACCGGCTCCGCGGACGCGGGATCGACAGTCTTCCGAGCATCAGAACACAGGATCCGGCAGACTAACCGAACGACAACCAAGTGGCCACGTTTTCACACGTCGCAACGGCCCACTTTTCGAGCGTCGTCGACA
>JAHBTA010000004.1 GCA_019638805.1 Microbacteriaceae bacterium
CTCTACAACCTCTACGGCGCATTCGTTTCCCGGCGCAGCGGTGAAGCCCAGATGCTTCAGCTGTGCCTCGGACGTGGGCACCGCCCCGCCACCGTTCCCGCGAGGGCCGCCGCTCCGCAGGCCTCGCTCCTGGACGCCCTATTGGGCGGCACACGGCCCGCCACAGCCGACGTCCGGGCACGCCTCCGCCTCCGCGCGGAACAGCCCACCGTGGCCGCCACCGTGCGCCTCGCCGTCCAAGCCGAAACTCCCGAGCGCCGCCGTGCCCTCATGCTTGAACTGCTCGGAGCACTCCGCACCCTGGAAGCCCCTGGCGTCCGCATCGATCTTGTCCGCCAGGCGAACGCCGCGCTCGACTCGGGTCGGCCTGCGGGCAGCGTCGCCCTTGCGCCGATTGAACTTGCTCCGCTGCTGGGGTGGCCGCTCGGCGATGACCCGATGCCCGGGCTGCCCGGCCTGCATCCGAAGCGAATCGCAGCGCCCGATGGGATCACGCAAGGGGAGAGCGTCTTCGCAACCGCAGCCGTCCCCGGCGACGCACGCCCAGTAGGGATCCGGCCGGATGGCCGGCTGCAGCACAGCGTCGTCGTCGGCCCGACGGGGTCGGGCAAGTCGATGGTGTTCGCCCACCTCATGCTCGACGACATTGCCGCCGGGCGCCCATCGGTACTAGTAGATCCGAAACGGCAGCTCGTCGACCACGTCCTCGACCGCATCCCGGCAGGCAAGGAAGACAACGTCGTCGTGCTCGACGCCGCCGATAAGAACCCGGTCGGGTTCAACCCGCTCGACACCGAAGGCCGCAACGCCGATGTCGTGGTCGACGGCATCCTGTCCTCCTTCAAGGCCGTCTTCGCAGACGGCTGGGGGCCTCGCACCGAGGACCTTCTGCACGCCGGCCTGCTCACCCTTGCCCGGTCCGGAGAAGCCAGGAGGGAGCCACACACGCTACTCGACCTGCCGCGGCTACTCACTGATGCGGGATTCCGTCGCAGTGTCGTAGGAGCCGTCAGTCGCGATGAGACGCTCGCGTCGTTCTGGGCGGGCTATGAGGAACTCAGTTCTGGGGCGCGCGCGAACATCATCGCTGCCCCGATGAACAAGCTCCGCAAGTACGTGCTCCGCAGGAACGTCGCTGACGTCCTCGGCCAACCCCGTCCCCGGTTCCGCCTCCGCGACGTTTTCCGGGAAGGCAAGACCGTGCTGGTGCCATTGAACGATGCTCTCCTTGGCCCCGGCGCCGCACGACTGCTCGGCAGTCTCGTCGTCGCCGAACTCTGGATCGCAACGTTGGAGCGGGCCGGTGAGCGGAAGCCGATGAAACGCCCGGCTGCGATCTATGTCGACGAGGTGCAGCAGTTCCTCAACCTGCCGACCTCCATCGCTGACGCCCTGGCCACCTCGCGTTCCTACGGCGTCTCCTGGAATCTGGCCCACCAGTTCCGCGCCCAGCTCAGTCCGGGGATGCGGGCAGCGTTCGACGCCAACGCGAGAAACAAGATCGTCTTCACCCTCGGTGCCGACGACGCCCGCGACCTGGCCCGAATGGCTCCCGGGCTCGAGTCCGAGGACTTCATGAGCCTGCCGCCCTACGAGATCTACGCCCAAGTCGTCGACCACGGCGCACCGACCACCTGGTTCTCCGCCCGCACACTACCGCCGAGCGAGAGTCTCGGCACCCGCGCCACGGTGCTGCGGTCCTCGCGCAAGCACTACGGCTCTCCCGGCAACCCCGACACGACGACCCAGGCAACTCCGGAGCCGAATTCACCAACCACGGGACACCGGAAAGCGAGGCGACCATGAGCCTCCTGACTACTGAGCGCCGTATTCCCTTCGGGCGTCCGGTCGCACTTCCGACCGCAGCACCCAAGAACAGCCCGCTCGCCAGCAACGGCGGCCCGAAGGGGCCGACTTGGGATGGGACTCGTCCTCCTTACAGAGGTCGTTCCCACATCCGAGGAGCCCGACCATGAACGCACAACCACGCATCATCTGGTCGCTGAGCGAACTTCTGGAAATGGTCACAGACCGAGACCTCCTGATCCTCAAAGACCTGGAACAGCTGCGGCTGCTGTCGACTCGGCAGGTTCAGCGGCTGCGGTTCCGGAGTCACGTCTCGCAGAGTTCCGCGACCCGCACCACCGTCCGCGTTCTGAACCGCCTCGAAGACCACGGCCTCATCATGCGACTACCACGTCGAGTCGGCGGGGCGATCCGCGGCAGTGCCGCAAACATCTGGCAGCTCGCCAGCACCGGCGAACGACTGCTCCGACGCTTAAGCGGACAGGAGTCTCGCCGCCGCTACGTCGAGCCCTCGCCGCAGTTCACCGCCCACACCCTCGCTGTCGCTGAGATCGCAGTCCAGATATACGAGGCCACCTACGACAACCAGTTCGAACTGCTGGAACTCGAATCCGAGCCCGACTGCTGGCGCGAATACCAGAACGCCGCACGCGGACGCGAGTGGCTCAAGCCTGACCTGTTCGTCGTCACCGCCAATCCAGAGGTCGAGAGTCACGCCTTCGTCGAAGTCGACCTCGCCACCGAGCATCTGCCCGCGGTGCTGCGCAAATGCGAGACCTACCAGCGGTACTGGCGCACCGGACAAGAACAAGCGACCCGCGAGCTGTTCCCGGCCGTGGTATGGATCACCCCGACTGGCGTCCGCGCGGAGAAGCTCCGCGTGGCGATCCGCGACCACCCGAGCCTCGCCTCCGATCTCTTCATCGTCACAACCCCGGCCCAGGCATTCGATGTGCTCGGCCCCGGCGATCCATCACCCAACTCGAAAGGAGGAACCCCATGAAACCCACTAACAAGAGATCCGCGCCGAATCAGACCGAGCGCGCAAGCCAGCTCATCGAGCTCTGGCTGACCCTCGACCTCGAGGCACAGCACGCGACACTGGCCCGGCTCATCGCCGCCAGCGTCCACCCAGGCCCGGGTTCCGCCCTAGAGCGCTTCGCCGGAACGGGTGCGCTCGATGCACAGACCGCGCTGGAAGAGATCAACGAAGCCCGCGTCCCACTCGAGCAGGAAGTGTGGCTCGACACTCTCGGCCGGTTCGTGCTGCTCCGGGGAGGTCGCTCATGAGCGAACGCGAACCCGGCACCACTCACAACAACCGCAGCGGCAGCCCAGAACGGATGGCCCGCACCGCTGGCAGGTACGAGAACTGGATCGCCGAAGGCATCAGCGCCGCCCGGGAGGCGTCGAGCGAGATTGACCTCATGACCGCCCGCCTCATCGCACACACGCTCGGCAGGGCGACGGGACGTACCTCGGCGCTGGCCAACTTCGGTCGCACGGGCGATGGCGACTACGAAGCCCTGCGAGACGAATACCTCGCCCTCTACAGCGACCCGACCTCCCCTCCACTGATCCGCGAGTGGATCGACTGGTTTGGCACCCACCTCGTCCAGCGTGAGCAGATCGGCAGCGGCAGGCGGTTCATGAACGAGCACCAGGCTCCTCAGCTTGACCGGCTTCTGGTTAGAGCCGATCTCGCTCTCGGCGAGCAGCACCTCTCCGTCCATGTGCCGGCGTCGACCCCGAGAGACGCCATCGATCAACTCGCCGGCACACTCCGAGAGCTCGGCGTCGACGGCGACGAGGCAATGCAGGCGTTCCTATCGCTCCCGGACGTGAACGCCCTGACCGATGACCTGACGGCTGCGTTCAGCGCCAGCTACGTCGACACCTTCGACCGACTCGAAGACGCCGTCCACGGCCTGATGGAAGTCGACGAGTGGGAGAAGGACATCAACGAGTACGCCCACGAACGCGGCTTCTTCGTCGAAGGAGTCACCCCGGACTACGAGGTGCTCATCGAGCGCGTCCGTGACGCCTATGACCTCGTCGAGTGGAAGGGGGCAGTTCATGCCTTCTACACGTAGCCGCGCAGGGAGACGATCAACAGCGGCCAAAGGGGCGTTCTCTATGGGCAGACGGCAAACGATGTGGAATGGTCAACAGGCCCGGAATTCCGGGCCTGACGAGGTAAAATGGGAGGGTAAACGGAGAACGCAACCGATGGCGAATCATGCATCGGGCATGCGCCTCGGCCCGCTGAATGACGGGGCGCCCACTCCACCACAACCTCTCTCTCGAAACCGAGTAGTCGCTCGTCTCGAGGCTGTCCTCACCACGGAAGGAGGGCAGCCATGAGCATGCCCGAACTCGACCCGCCAGAAACTCCCTCGGCCTTCGTTGCGGCTCCCCCACGGATGCCAAGACCTCGGCCAGCAGAGACGCACGCGGCTGAGCAGATGATGGTGGCGAACCAAATCGCCGAAGCAATCGCTCCTACCGGATCTCGCGCGGTGATTTACCTGCGGGTCTCGTCCAAAGGCCAGGTGAACACCGACTACGACCCCGAGGGCATCTCCATCCCCGCCCAACGGATCTCCTGCCAACGCAGAGCCGAACAACTCGGACTGACCGTCATCGCTGAATACGTCGAGGCGGGCATCTCTGGGACCGAGATGAGCAAGCGCGTCGCCTTCCAGCAGATGCTTGAACGGATCCGCCGCGACAAAGATGTCGACTACGTCATCGTCTACAAGCTCTCCCGCTTCGCCCGCAACCGCACCGACGACGCGATCGTGATGGCCGACCTGCAGAAGCGCGGGGTGACCCTCGTCTCGGCAACCGAGTCGATCGACTCCACCCCAGTCGGGCAGCTCATGCACGGCATCCTCGCCGCGTTCAATGAATACCGCTCCCGCGAGGACGGAGCCGATATCGCCTACAAGATGGGCCAGAAAGCCAAGAACGGTGGCACCCTCGGCAAAGCACCCATGGGATACGTCAACACCCTCGAACGAATCGAGGGTCGCGAGTTCCGCGGCATCGCCATCGACGAAGAACGCGCACCATTCGTCAAGCTCGCTTTCGAGCTCTTCGACAGGGGCGAGTACTCCATGGAGGACATCGCCGACATCCTCACCGAACGCGGACTCGAGACTCGCGCCACCGCTCGTCGACCCGCCGGGCCAGTGTCCAGTTCCAAGATCTCCAGGATGCTCCGCGACCCGTACTACGTCGGCGACATCACCTACCGCGGCGAGACCTACGAAGGACGCCACCCCGCCCTCATCGATCGGGCGTTGTTCGAGCGCGTCCAGCAACGCCTCGCAGCGTCCGGTCGAGCCGGCGAACGCAAGCGCATCTACCCGCACTATCTCAAGGGAACCCTCTGGTGCGGCGAGTGCTACACGGTGCGGGGACGCATCGACAAGCGCATGATCATCCAACGCACCATCGGCAAAGGCGGCAACGAATACTTCTACTTCTTCTGCCGCGGCAGACAGGAAGGCATCTGCGACTCGCGCCACCTCCCCTTCGATGCTGTTGAAGACCAAGTGATCGAGCACTACCGCACCGTGCGACTGAAGCCGCAGTTCATCGAGAGCGTGCAGCAACAGATCGACGAGGTACTCGACGACCAAGCTGGATCCCAGCGCCAGCTGCGCGAGCAACTCCAAGGGCAGATCGCCCGGCTCCAGACCCGCGTCGACAACCTCATCGACCTCGTCGCCGACGGCGGCATCGCCGGATCGAAGGCACGGGAGAAGATCACCGAGATCGAACGAGAGCGAGCCGGACTTGAGGCACGACTCTCCACCATCGACGACGACATCTCGATCGGCGCCGACTTCATCCGAGGCTGGCTCGAACTCCTTCGTGACCCCTACGAGCTCTACCTCAAGGCCACCAACGAGATGCGCCGCGACCTCAACCAGGCCATCTTCAAGAAGATCTTCGTCATCGATCAAGACCGCGCCCAATCCGAACTCCAAGAGCCCGTGCGGCTACTCCTCGAAGCGCAAGCCGAATGGGCAGCCTCCCTCGGCCTCGGAATCGACGCCCACCAAAGTAAAAGCGACGCCGAAGCGTCGCTGGATCATGCAGTAACCGGAGAAGACCGACTAGCGACCGTGGAAAGGGCCCATAGTTCTAGTAAGCGTTCTCTGGTGCCCCTGGAGGGACTCGAACCCCCAACCCTTTCCTTAGGACGGAACTGCTCTTCCATTGAGCTACAGAGGCTGACCGGTCGAGTCTACCGAGCGCCAGCCCCGCACTTCCCAGGCCCCTGCTGTTGCATATCCGACACACGTGTGTCGACTTTGCAACACTCACGGCAGATCAAGCACGACAGCCGGAGGCGCATCCGGTGCGTGCGGTCGTCCCTCGGCGAAGATCGCCGTGACCGTCAGATGAGCCCCCGGAGGCCGACGATGATGTCGTCGCGTTCGAGCGCCGTCCCCACGATCACACGCTCGCGAACGTGTCGCCCCAGACCAGCACTCCGCGCTTGGCGACCGCCCCCCTCACCCCCAGACCAACCCCGCGACACCCTTCCCCAGCAGCACCACGCTGCCCGCCGCCGCCACCACCATGAGGCACCGGACGGCCGCCTCCCGCGAGAGCCTCCGCGCGATGGGGACACTCACCACGAGACCCACGGCCACCGACCCGAGCAGCACCCCCGCAACGACCGGCGTCACCGGCGGAAGCCCCTTCATCACGACCGCCGCGACGTTGACCAGCAGCCAGCACACCTGCGTCGAGGCGACGTAGCTGGTCATCGACCAGCGCGACGCCACCGCATAGGCGCCGACCAGCGGCCCGGCCTGGGCGACCGTGCCGTTCGCGATGCCGCTCAGCACCCCCGCCGCGATCACCCCCAGCCTGCCGCGCATGAGCCACGACCGTGCCAGCACGTCGACCGTGAACAGTGCGGCGAGCATGACCGCCCCGGTGGCGATCTGCAGCACCGCGCCCGGCAACTGGAACGACAGGACGACTCCCAGCGGGGTGACGGCCAGGGCGATCCCGGTGAGGGCGATCGTGCGCGGCCACTCCACGTACCGCCAGCAGCTGATCAGCACCACGAGAGAGCACAGCGCGGCCAGCGCGTGCAGCGCCAGCACTCCCCCCATCGGCCCGAGCAGCAGGATGAGCGCGGGCGCGGAGGCTCCCCCGAACCCGATGCCTGTGATCCGCTGGAGCACCGCCCCGACGAACACGGCCGCCGCCGCCAGAGCGACGAGCGCGATCTCAGTCACGAAGCTCGACGGCACCGTCCACGCGCCGGACGAGCGCCGCCCCCGGGTTCTCGGCCACCTCATCCGGCAGCAGTGCCTGCGGGAACCCCTGGAACGCGACGGGCCGGAGGAACCGCGCGATCGCGGCCGTGCCCACCGACGTGGCGCCCGGCGCGGTCGTCGCCGGGTACGGCCCGCCGTGCTGCTGCGCGAACGTGACGCTCACGCCGGTCGGCCACTGGTTCCACAGCAGCCGCCCCGCCTTCTCGCGCAGCTCGTCGACGAGCGCCGGGACGATCTCGTCGTCCTCCTCGCCCGCGATGGTCGCGGTCAGCTGCCCCTCGATGCCGCGGGCGAAACCTACCAAGTCGGTTTCCGCGCGGTACGTCGCCACCAGCACGGTCGGGCCGAAGCACTCCTGGAAGAGCTCGTCCCGGTGCGCGGTCAGCGCCTCAAGGGTGGTCAGCAGGACGGTCGGGGACGGCGCCGGCCCGAGCGGGTCGTCGCCCTCGGCGATCACCTCGACCGCATCGTGCGAGCGCAGATCCTGCAGGGCCCCGACATACCCGTCATGGATGCGGTCGTTGAGCATCCGCTGCCCTTCCGGCAACGGCGCCCCCCGCAGCGATTCGACGATCGCGGACCCCTCGGGCACCAGCAGAACCCCCGGCTTGGTGCAGAACTGCCCGGAGCCGAGCGTCACCGACGCCATGGCGTCGCGGGCGATGTCGGCTCCGCGCGTGCGGGCCGCGGCCTCGGTCACGAACACCGGGTTCACGCTGCCGAGCTCCCCGAAGAAGGGGATCGGGTCGGGTCGGCTCACCGCGATGTCGAAGAGCGCCCGCCCGCCGGGGATCGACCCGGTGAACGAGCCCGCCTTGACCCGCGGGTCCCGGAGGATCCGGATGCCGTCCTCCCGCCCCTCGACCAGCGCGAAGACGCCCTCGGGCGCCCCGGCGCCGCGCAGGGCATCCACGACGACGCGCGCCGTGCGGCGCGAGAGCTCCGGGTGACCGGCGTGCGCCTTGACGATGACGCTCGCGCCCGCGGCGAGCGCCGACGCCGTGTCGCCGCCGGCCACGCTGAAGGCGAACGGGAAGTTGCTCGCCGCGTACACGATGACCGGCCCGACCGCCTGGGAGGTGCGGCGCAGATCGGGCCGGGGCCCCATCCCCCAGTCCGGGTCGGCGTGGTCGACGCGCACGTCGAGGTAGCCGCCGTCGCGCAGCACGTCGCCGAACAGGCGCAGCTGGAAGGTCGTGCGCGCCAGCTCCCCGCGCAGCCGAGCCTCGGCGAGATGCGTCTCGGCGCGGGCCACCTCGATCAGTTCGTCCGCCGCGGCGTCCAGCGCATCCGCGACCGCGGCGAGCCCGTCGGCCCGCGTCGCCCGCGCTACCCGCGACCACACGCGGTGCGCGGTCGCGGCGGCCGCCACGATCGCGTCCGGGCCCTCAGGCTTCGTCACGACTACTCCCTAACTCTGTGCAGCGGCGGGACTCTTCGCCGCGGGCTTGCGGCGCCGGCTCACAGCGCCGGCTACGAGCGCGACCTTGACCCGCGCGTCGTCCGGCCGGGCGCACAGGTCGTACGCCCGCTGCGCGTCGTCCACCGCGAACCGGTCGGTCACGAAGCCCGCGAAGTCGTCCCGGTTCTCGAGCAGGTACCGCGTGCCGCGCTCGAGCACCGTCACCCAGTCCTCCCGCGTGCGGCCCGACGCGAGCGTGAGCCTGCGGTGGTACATCTCGTCGAACGGGATCGCGTAGGCGCCCTCGCTCGGGCTGCCGAAACCCAGCACGTACCCGCCGTCGGCGACGACGCGCAGCGCGTCCGCGATGAGCTGGGGCTGACGCCCGACCGCGTCGATCACGATCGACGGCCGCTCGGGCCCCTCGGCGTGCTCCTCGGCCCACCGCTGCCCGGTCGCGGCGACGAACTCGTGCGCCCCGAACCGCAGCGCGAGCCCCTCGCGGCCCGCCACCGGATCCACCGCGACGATCCGGCTCGCACCCAGCCCGGCGAGCATGTGGATGAACGAGAGACCGATCGGGCCCGTCCCGAACACGACGACCCGGCCTCCACCCACGGGAGGGAGCGTGCCGACCGCCCGGAGAACGGTCGAGAGCGACTGGATCGCCACGGCATCCTCGACCGGAAGTTCCTCAGGCGCCGCGATGAGGCGATCCGCGTCCTCGACCAGCTCCGCCGCCAGCCCGGTCAGCCCGGTCCCGACCACCACCTGACCCTCGGGCAGCCGGTCGTCGCGGCTCTCGGTCACCTCGCCGACCACCTCGTGCAGCGGTGCGGGCCGGTGCGCACCCCCCGAGATGCCCTCGAGCACCCCGAGATCGCTGCCGCAGATGCCGCCCGCGAGCAGGCGAAGGCGCACCTGCCCCGGCTGCAGCGCGGCGGGCTCGCCCTCGGCGAGGAAGCGTTCGAGGCGACCGCCCGGATGCGCGCGGAACTCCCAGCGCTCGCTCACCCCTTCACCCCGCCGGCCGTGATGCCCTTCTCGAAGTAGCGCTGCAGGAACACGAACAGGACCACGACCGGGATCGTGACGAGCGAGCCGAGTGCCATGATGGCGCCCCAGCGCACGTCGAACGACGAGATGAAGGTCTGGATGCCGACCGGAACGGTCGCGGTGGATCCGTTGCTCAGGGTCGAGGCGAACAGGTACTCGTCCCACGACAGGATGAAGGAGAACAGCAGGGTCGTCGCGAGCCCGGTGCGCAGCAGCGGGAAGGTGACACGCATGAAGGCGCCGAACGGCCCGCAGCCGTCGACCAGCGCGGCCTCTTCGAGCTCGCGCGGGATGCCCTCGATGAACGACTTCATGAGCCAGGTCGACAGCGGCAGAGTGATGACCAGGTGCGCGAGCACGATCGCCGGGAGCGTGCCGACCAGGCGGTAGTTCGCCAGCATTAGGTACAGCGGCATGAGCAGCAGGATCGCCGGGAACAGGTACGCCGAGGTGAGCAGCACCATGAAGAGCTTGCGGCCCGGGTACACGAATCGCGCGAGCGCGTAGCCGGCGAGCGCCCCGACGGCAGAGGAGATGAGCGAGGTCGCCACCGCGACGATGAGGCTGTTCGCGAACCAGCGGACGGCGTTGCTTCCGGCGAACGCCTCGATGTACCAGTCCAGGGTGAACGACGAAGGGAAGAGCGTGGGCGGGCTGATGAACAGCTCGGTCGCCGGCCGCAGCGAACTGATGAGCATCCACAGCTGCGGGAAGATCGCGAAGAGCACGAGTGCCAGGGTGGCCAGCGCCCCGAGCACCGACCCGACGATCTGACCCGGGGTGCGTCGGCGCGAACCCGCCGGCCGGAGTGCCGCGCCGCTCATCGCCTCGCCGCCAATCTGCGTCCGAGCTGGAAGATCACCACGACGGCCAGCAGGAACAGGCCGACCGTGACCGCGATCGCCGCGGCGTACCCGAGCCGGAACTCGCCCATGATGACGCGGTACAGATAGGTCGACATGACGTCGCTGGAGCCGGCCGGGCCGCCGCGCGTGGTCAGCCAGATGAGCTCGAAGTACATGAGGGTGAAGAGGCCGCGCACCGCGATGAGCGAGAGCGTCACGCTCGCCAGGTTCGGCAGCGTGATGTGCAGGAAGCGCTGCACCGCGTTCGCGCCGTCGACCATGGCCGCCTCGTACTGGGCCTGGTCGATACTCTGCAGCGAGGCCCAGTAGACGAGCATGGCGAACGGGAAGCCGCGCCAGACGTTGATGATGATCACGGTCAGCAGCGAGGTGGACTCCTGGCCGAGCGGCGACGCGCCGAACGGCAGCAGTCCCCACGCCTGGAACTCGGTGCTGATGATCCCGTAGTTGCCGTCCAGCATCCACTGCCACACGAGCGCGCTCGCGATGACGGGGACCACATAGGGCATGAGAAGCAGCTGGCGCACCCACCGCATCCCCGGCCACGGCCGGTCGATCAGGAGGGCGGCGGCGAGCCCCAGGCCCAGCTGGCCCACGAGCGAGCCGATCGTCCAGGTCAGCGTGTTGCCGAGCGATCGCCAGAGCTTCTGGTCCTGGGTGATCTCGATGAAGTTGTCGAACCCGACCCATGCCGGGTTCTTGCCGACCAGGTCGAGGTCGTAGAACCCGGACCGGAAGTTCTCGAAGATCGGGTAGGCGAGGACGACCAGGAACACCACGGTCGCGGGGAGGCTGAACGACAGCCCGAGCCGTCGCTCCTGTGCGCTCAGCCCGCGGCCGAAGAGCCCGCTCCGACCGCGGAGCATCCCGGTCCCGAAGGACCGGGATGCCCCTGCAGTACGCGTGTCAATCGACACTGATCGTCCTCAGCTCCGGTCTCACACGCCCGCGAGACGCTTGAGCTCGGAGTTGATCTGCTCGACGGCTTCCTCGGTCGTGATGTCTCCGACCGCGGCCGCCTGCAGGGCGTCGCCGATGAACGTCGTCGCCTCGATCTGACCCGCGAGCGGGTTCAGGCCGGCCTCCATGCCGTACCGGTACGACTGCTGCTCACGGATCATGGCGATCTCGTCGGCGAACTGCTGCACGGTCGGGTTGGTGGTGTAGGTGCTCGTCTCGGCCGCGCTGATCATCGCCGGGATCGCGAAGACCGGGCGGGTGTTGGCCCGTCCTGCCGCGAGCTCCGGGTCGAGCATGCAGGCGACCAGCTTGCTGGCCGCCGCCTGGCGCGCGTCGCCGGTCTTGCCGAGCATGTAGTAGTACCCGCCTCCGAGCATGCCGCCGGACTCGCTGCCATCCGGGGTCGGCATCGGGAACGCCGAGACCTTGTCCAGCAGATCCGGGTTGTTGCTCTGGATGAGCCCGACGACCGCGCCGAAGTCGTTCGTCATGGCCAGCTTGCCCTCGGCGAACGCGTTGCGGAAGTCGTTCCACGCCCAGGTGCGGGACTCCGCCGGCGAGGCCGCGCGATACAGGTCGAGCATGAACTGCACCGACTCGGTCGTGGCAGCCAGGTCGGCGTCGAAGGCGTAGTCACCGGTCTTCGGGTCGAACGTGTACACGTGGTTGGCGTACAGGAACTGGTAGAGCGTCTGCGGCGCGACCTGCACCGAGCTCATGGGCACCGCGAAGCCGCGGATCCCGCCCTCGCCCTGGTCGACCGCCTCGGCGGCGGCGAGCAGCTCGTCCCAGGTGGTGGGCACCTCGATGCCGGCCTCCTCGAACAGGTCGGTGCGGTACCAGACCTCCTGGTGCAGCGCCCAGTCGGGAACGCCCCAGGTCTTGCCGTCCTTCTGGACCGCGCCCAGGTACGACGGCAGGAAGTCGTCGCGCCCGTGCGCATCGATGATGTCGTCGACGGGCACCAGGTAGTCGGCGTCCTGCGCGAACGACACGGCGCCCTCGTTCGTGTTCATGATGTCCGGGCCTTCACCCGAACGGAACGCGGTCGCGAGCTTGGTGTACATGTCGCCGAACGGGATGGCCTCGAACTCGAGCGACACGTTATCCATACCCACGGTGCAGGCCGTGGCCTGCGCCTGGATGACGGATGCCTGGGCTGCGACGTTCAGGTTCGTCCAGAACCGGAGTGTGATCGGACCCGAATCGTCCGCCGCGGGGCTGCAGGCGGAGACGGCGGCGACGCACGCCACTGCGGCGACGGCTCCGACGATCCGACGTGAATAGACATTCATGGTTGTGCCTTCCTCCTTGAAGGGATCAGGTGTTTCTTTCAACGGTGGTGACCGGGTGGGGCCCGGCCACCGTCGGGACAGCCTGGTCAGACCCCGGCGGCGACGGAGCTCGCGCCGGCCGGGTCGAGGGTCGCGCCCTGCTCGCGCAGGGTCGCCTGGAGAAGCGGGATGTCGACTGCGCGCGGGGTGGTGCCGTGCTCGACCGCCAGGGCGGCGGCCGTTCCGACCGCCTGACCCATGACCATGCACTGCGCCATGTTGCGG
Source organism: Microbacteriaceae bacterium (assembly GCA_019638805.1). Taxonomy (GTDB): domain Bacteria; phylum Actinomycetota; class Actinomycetes; order Actinomycetales; family Microbacteriaceae; genus JBDSKH01. The sequence continues at coordinate 12,959 of JAHBTA010000004.1, forward strand.
ATCGTGTTGGCCACCGGGGGCTCGTACGACACGCAGCGACCGGCGACCAGCAGGCCCTCGCGGGTCTGCGGCAGCATGCAGCGGTACGGGATGCCCATCGACTGGCCGGCCGGCAGGTCGTACACCGTCATCGTCTCGCCCTCGGGCGTGTGGAAGCCCGCGGGCATCGCGGCCCGTCCGACGTTGTCCTCGAACTCGCGCGCCGAGGTGAAATCGTCGAGCGTGAGCTTGTAGTCCCCGATGATCCGGCGGCTCTCGCGGACGCCCAACTGGCTCGCGATGAGCGAGAGGTAGGCGTTCTCGAATCCGGGGATGTAGGTGCGCATGGCCTCGGCCACGTCGTACAGGCAGGCCTGGGAGACGATCTCCTGACGCGCGCGGTCCTCGAACTCGGCGGCGGTGCTCTGCGCCTCGATGGCACCCGAGCAGTTGATCGTGACCTCGCCCGGGTTCGGGGTCGAGGTGAAGATGACCAGCCAGTGCCGCAGGTACTCGAGGTGCTGAGGCAGCTTGGCGTTCTTGAGGTCGTCGCGGATGCCGTAGTGCATGAAGCCGGGGAACGACTTGTAGTCGCGCCAGGCCGGCGGCACGTGGTGGTCGAACTCGACCGGGTTGGCGGCGTAGTGCGCCTGCACCTTGTCGAGGTCGACGCCGGCGAGGCGGCCGATGAGGGTCATCGGCTGGATCTCCTTGCGGGGACGGATCTCGAACGGTGCGCCCGCCTGGGCCGCGACGCTCGCGTCACCGGTGGTGTCGATGACCACCTTCGCGCGGATCTCGATGCGGTCCATCTGCGACTGGATGATGGCCCCCACGACCGTGTCGTCCTCGACGATCACGTCGACGACCGAGGTGTTGAAATAGGTCGTGATGTTCTCCTCCCTGCCCAGCATCTCGTTGAGCACGACCTTGGAGACCTCGGGGTCGTAGAGGAAGCAGACGTCGGTCTCGGGGTCGTCCTCGACGACCGCGCCGCGCTCCATGAGCAGGTCGCGCAGCTCCCAGGTCATGCCGCTCACGATGCGGTTCGCCTTGTCGCTGAATCCGACCCAGGCGCCCTGGCTGCCGGCCGTGAACTGACCGCCCAGGCAGCGCTGCCGCTCGACGATCAGTGTCCTGGCGCCGTTGCGCGCCGCGGCCAGGCCCGCGATGACTCCCGTGGTCCCTCCGCCCGCAACCAGTACGTCATACTCTTCGGTCCGCATGTCTGCCGGTTCCTCCCGTTCATGGGTTCGCTGTATCGATGTCACAGAGCCGGATGCGGTCATTCCGCGTGCACCTCTGTCCCGTCGCTGCGCACACACTATCGATAATCCTGACGGTGCGCAATGCCCCGTACCGCGAAGCCCCGCGGTTCGCTACGATGCACGCATGATCTGCGAGCGCTCGCCGCGGCCGTTCGCTCCTGCGCACTCGATGGGCAGATTATCGATCACACCCCGATGGAACACGGAGGACCACCCGACGTGAGCGACCCCGTCCGCACTCGCGAGACCCTCCAGGACCAGGTCTACAAGCGCCTCCGCGACGAGATCCTCAACGCGACGATCCCGCCCGGCGCCAGCCTGCGGGTCCTGCACCTGGCCGCGCGCTTCGGCACCTCGCAGGCCCCCATCCGCGAGGCGCTGCGCCGGCTCACCGACGAGGGACTCGCGGTGACCGTGCCGTACAAGGGCACCGTCGCGAAAGAGGCGAGCTGGGAGGAGATCGCCGACATCTACCTGCTCCGCGAGGAGCTCGAGGCGTTCGCGGTCAAGCGCATCCTGGGGCGGAAGAAGGTCGACCTCTCCGAGGTGCGCAGCGCCCAGCGGCGGCTCAACCGCGCCGTGCGCACCGGGGATGCCGTCAGCGTCCTCGACGCCGACCTCGAGCTGCACCACCAGATCGTCGAGCTCGCCGGCAGCCCGATCACGCTCGAGACCTGGTCGTTCATCATCAAGCGGCTGCGCGGCGCGCGACTCAGCCTGGAACGGGAGTACCCCGCGCCCCTCGACTCGGTCGTCGAGACGCACGACGTGCTCGTGCAGTCGCTGACCTCAGACGACCCCGAGGCCGCCGAGGCGATCTTCCGGCACCACATCCGCTCGGCGCTCGACGGGTTCGCCCAGCGCCGGCTCGAGCACCGGGGTCGCCTGGACTGATCCGGTCGGCCCCGTGTCCGGGCCGTACCTCCGCCGGTGCTGGGTCTCAGCCCGCCAGGCCGGCCCGCAGGGCGGCGGCGAGCGCCGTGCCGACCATGACCGCGCCGGGATCCGGCTCCCCCACGGCGTGGCCCGCGAGGAACCGCGCGCGTCCGATGCGCGCCTCCATGGTGCGCGTCGCCTCGATGCCGGCCTCGGCCGCATCGGCGGCAGCAGCCGGGTCGTCTGGGGCGGTCTCGATGCTCGCCAGCGCGGGCGCGGCCGCATCGAGCATCGTGCGATCCCCCACGTTCGCCTTGCCGCGGCGCTGGACCGCCTCGATGCCGGCCCGCAGCCCGGTCTCGAGGGGTGCGCCGCTCGGCTCCTGGAGCGCCTTGGCGGCCCCGATGAAGGCTGACGCCACGAGCGTGCCGCTGCTCGAGGGCGCGAGCGAGGCGATCTTGGTGCCCAACCGCAGCAGCAGCACCGGGTCCTCGGCATCGCCCTCCTCCTCCGCCGTCTGGCGGATGGCGGAGGCGATGAGCCCGGCCGTCCGGCCGAGGTCGCCGTCGCCCTGCAGCGAGTCCAGACGGGTCAGCTCGTCCGCCTGCGCGTCGAGCTCGGCGGCGGCCGCCGCGAGCCCCGCCCTCAGCGCGACACTCATGCCGTCTGGACGAAGAACGGCGTGCGCGCGGGCGCGTCGATCAGCCCGGTCAGCTCGTCGTCGACCACGAGCACGCTGAGCGATGCCCCGGCCATCTCGAGGGAGGTCACGTACTCCCCGACGTACGAGCGGTGGATCGAGATGCCCGCCTCGGTCAGGCGCGTCCTGACCCGGCGGTACAGCACGTAGAGCTCCTCGAGCGGGGTGGATCCCAGTCCGTTGACGAGGACGACCACCCGGCTGCCGGAGGCGATCGGCAGGTCGGCGAGCACCGCATCCAGCATCTGATCGGCGACCGCGTCGGCCCTCTCGAGCGGCCCGCGGTGGATGCCGGGCTCGCCATGGATGCCCATGCCCAGCTCCATCTGCCCCTCCGGCAGCTCGAACGTGGGCTTCCCCACCGAGGGCAGGGTCATGGGCGAGAGCGCCACCCCGAAGGTGCGCAGCGATGCGGCGGCGTGCTCCACGACCCGGATGACCTCGTCGAGGCTCGCCCCGCGCGCCGCGGCGGCGCCCGCCACCTTGTACAGCAGCACGATCCCCGCGATTCCGCGGCGCAGCTCCTCCTGGCCGGCCGGGGCCGACGCGACGTCGTCCGCGCCCACCACGGTGCGCACCTCGATGCCCTCCGCGTCGGCCAGCTCGGCCGCCAGGTCGAAGTTCATGAGGTCGCCGCCGTAGTTGCCGTAGAGGTAGAGCACCCCGGCCCCGCCGTCCACCGCGCGGGTCGCCTGAAGGATCTGCTCGGCCGACGGGGAGGCGAAAACATCGCCCACCGCCACGCCGTCGAGCAGACCCTCCCCGACGTACCCGAGGAAGAGGGGGAGGTGTCCCGAGCCTCCCCCCGTCACGATCCCGACCTTTCCGGGCCGGGGCGCGGCCGCCGCGACGAGCGCGTGCACGTCGTCGGCGGCGGACCGCAGCTGATCGGGGTGGGCACCCAGGATGCCCTCGAGCATCTCGACCACGAAGTGCTCGGCGTCGTTGATGAGCTTCCGCATTGCGCCTCCTCGGCGATCCGTTCCTAGACGACGCTCGGCGACAGTGCCGTCCGGGCGATCTCGAGCCCCGCCTCGAGCTGCTGGAGCTCGTCGGCCGTGAGCGGCACGAAGGGCAGGCGGGCCGGCCCCATGCGACGACCCTGAAGCTCGGCGACCGCCTTGACCCAGGCCGGCCAGTTCTGGCCGTTCATGACCGCGCGCGTGAGCGGTGCGAGCGCGTAGTGGATCCGCTGCGCCTCCGCGAAGTCGTTGCGCTTGATGGCCTCGAGCATCGCGATCGACTCGGCCGGGAACATCGCCCCCGTGCCGGAGATCGACCCGGTGGCGCCCATGGCCAGGCCGGGGAACAGCAGGTGATCCTGCGCCCAGGTGACGGAGATGACGTCGCCGACGGTGTCGATCAGTTCGGACAGCGTGGCCAGCGAGCCGCCCACGCTCTCCTTGGTCGCGACGATCGCGCCGATCTCGGCGAGACGCCGGGTGACCGCGGGAGTCACCGGGTTGTGGATCAGGACGTTGTAGATCGTGACGGGGAGACCGCCGTCGCGCCGGATCCGGTCGTAGAAGTCGATCATGCCGGCGAAGTTCGCCGACTGGTAGATCGGCGGCGTCACCATGACGCCGCGCGCTCCGACCGCCTTGGCGCCCTGCGCCCGTGTGACGGCCTCGCGCGTCGAGGTCGTGATGATCCCGGTCATGACCGGGATGCGGCCGGCGACGTGGTCGACCGCGATGCGGGTGAGCTCGATGAGCTCGTCGCGCTCCAGGGCGTGCCCCTCACCGGTGCTGCCCCCGATCACGACTCCCGTCACCGGGAACTGCAACTGGTAGTCGATCTCCTCGTGGAAGCCCTCGATGTCGAGCTCGCCGTCCTGAGTGAAGGGCGTGTAGAGCGGCGGGAAGATCCCGACGATCTCGTCCTTCGTGAGCCCATCTGCGGTCATGTCGATGCGTGTCCTCTCGCTTCACGTCTGCAGGAACATTATCGATAATGGCCGGGCAAAGCAAGCGGCATCGCGACGAGGTCCGCGCGAGGTGGCCGGCCGGCCACCGGGCTGGTCGCTGCCAGGGCCACCACAGGGGTCGCCGCAGGCGCGCCGACAGGGGCTACCGGGAGGGCTTCAGAACGAGGTCAGATCGCGCGGCGCGCGGCAGCGGTGCTGCCCGCGCCGAGAGTGCGCAGCTCGGCCGAGACCCGGGCCCGCCGCGCACGCGACGGACGCGCATCGCGGGGCAACCGCTCCGGGGACGCGCGCAGCAGGCGGCGGGGTGCGTCCAGCATCCAGTCGGCCGGCGAGGCGACCGGGACCTCCCAGACCGTGCTCACGCCGCGGTCACCAGGAACTCGTCCCACTGCGGCTGCGGACGCTCGACGCCGCGCACCAGCCAGGCGGTGCCGTGCGGGGCCCTCGGGGTAACGTGCATGGTCCAGCCCATCTCGTGCGGAGTGCGGTCCCCCTTCACATTGTTGCAGCGCAGGCAGCAGGCCACCAGGTTCTCCCACGAGTCGGCCCCGCCGCGCGAGCGCGGGATGACGTGGTCGATCGTCGAGGCGGCCCCGGCGCAGTAGGCGCAGCGCTGCGAGTCGCGGCGGAGCACCCCGCGGCGCGAGACCGGGACGTTGCGCCCCGACGGGATGCGCACGTACCGCCGCAGCAGGATGACGGAGGGGCGCTCCCACTCCCCCGATGCGCTGACCACCGGGTTGCCCTCGTCGGAGGCCAGCAGCGACGCCTTGCCCTCCAGGACGAGCACGAGGGCTCGTTTGAAGGACACGACCGCCAGCGGCTCGTATCCGGCGTTGAGTACCAGGGTGCGCACATCGGCTCCTCTCGAAGGCGCCTGCACGGCTTGCAGGCATTCGATCCCCGGGCCAGCCCAGACCAGGAGGAGGACGAAAAAGGGCGCCGTCGAAAATCGACAGCGCCCTAGACGATCACGCGCCGTATGCGGAAGACCACACGTGCATCCGTGGTGGGGATGCTGCATGTCCCGCGCATACGACTGACTCCTGGCTCTCGTGTTCCGAGAGCATCAGGCTAACGCGAGAGCCGGTAACAGCGGTGCAACGGCGCGGTTACCGGTTGCAGAGATGCCGGGGTCGGCGCGCAGCGCCGCAGGAGCGGCGGCGCGACCGTGGGCTCAGATCCCGTACCGCACGAACCAGTGGTTCGGGTTGTATATCGGGCGGACCTCGACGACCGTGCCGGGCCGCGGCGCATCGATCATCATGTTGCCGCCCAGGTAGATGCCGACGTGACCGCCGCCGTCCATGACCACCAGGTCGCCCGGCAGCGCGTCGGAGGGCGAGATGATCGCACCGCCGCCCGCGCCCTGCCCCTGGCGGGACGAGGAATGCGGCAGCGAGACGCCGAACTGGGCGTAGACGTACTGGGTGAAGCCCGAGCAGTCGAAGCCGGACGGGTTGTCGCCGCCGTAGCGGTACGGCACGCCCTGGTACTTCTTGGCCACCTTGACCACCTGGTCGAGGTTGAAGCTCGGGTAGGGCGGGTTCTTCAGGAAGTCGGCGACGGTCGGGCCCGTCCAGGCGCGATACTCGGCCGCAAGCGCGACGCGCGCCATCTCCGCGGCCGAGGTGACCTTGTAGGTGTCGCGCTTGACCGCGGCAGCGACCACGTCATCCCCCACGCTGAGCGACTGGGCCCCGGTCTCGCGCAGTGCCTGCAGTTCGGCGGTCTCCGCGCCGTCCTGCTGACTCTGCAGCGCGTACGCGGGAAGCGCGACCGTGAAGAAGAGCCCGGGGACCACGAGCGCCATGATGGCGAGGTTGAGGATCGCCGGGCGCTTGCGCTGGGGACTGCGGGAGGTTCCGAACACCGAGAAGGTCCTGCGTTTCATTCGCTCGTGCGGGTGGGAAAAACACCACGAGTTTACGCGAGGGCCCTCGCGCGGGCCAGCCGAGGCATCCGGACTGGGGGGATTCCCAGGGTCCTAGGCGCCGATGTAGATGTGCTGCGCCACCTCGTTCGGCAGCTCGAGTCCTTCGCCCGCGCCCTCGGCCTGCACGAGCACGTACGACCCGGCCGCGCTGAGCGTCACCGACGCCCCGGGCAGAACCCCGGCCGCCTGCAGCTGCTGCAGCAGCTCGGGCTCGAATTGCACGGGCTCGCCCAGCCGGCGGATGACGCCCGAGACAGCGGCGGTCTCGCCCGTCGTGCGCTCCACGATGTTCACGACGCCCTCGAGGAACCGGCCGGCGGGCTTGTCGCCCAGCTCGTCGAGCGCCGGGATCGGGTTGCCGTAGGGCGACTCCTTGGGGTGATCCAGCAGCTCGAGCAGGCGGCGCTCCACCTGCTCGCTCATGACGTGCTCCCAGCGGCAGGCCTCGTCGTGCACGTACGCCCAGTCGAGCCCGATGACATCCGACAGCAGTCGCTCGGCCAGCCGGTGCTTGCGCATGACGTGCAGCGCCCGCACGCGCCCCTCGGGTGTGAGGGCCAGATGACGGTCGCCTTCCACCACCACGAGCCCGTCGCGCTCCATACGCCCGATGGTCTGCGAGACGGTGGGGCCGGAGTGCCCGAGGCGCTCCGAGATGCGGGCGCGCAGCGGAACGATCGCCTCCTCCTCGAGATCGAGGATCGTGCGCAGATACATCTCCGTCGTATCGACCAAGTCCGTCACACGACCAGCCTACCTTTCGGTCGACCGTAGGATCGGGTCGTGCCCGCGACGATCCCCAGCGACCTCCTGCCCGCCGACGGACGATTCGGATGCGGCCCCTCCAAGGTCCGCCCCGAGCAGCTCGCCCACCTCCAGCAGCACGCCGGACTGCTCGGCACCTCGCACCGCCAGGCACCGGTCAAGCAGCTGGTCGGGCGGGTCCGCGCAGGCCTCGCCGAGCTCTTCCAGGCACCCGACGGCTACGAGATCCTGCTGGGCGACGGCGGCTCGACGGCGTTCTGGGATGCCGCGGCGGCATCCCTCATCGACTCGCGCAGCGAGCACCTGAGCTTCGGCGAGTTCGGAGCCAAGTTCGCCGCAGCGGCCCGCGCGCCGTGGCTCGAGGCGCCCCACGTGATCCCGGCGCCCGGTGGTTCGCGCAGCGATGTCGAGGTCCTGGAGGGCGTCGACGTGTACGCCTGGCCGCACAACGAGACCTCGACCGGGGTCATGGCCCCCGTCGCCCGCGTGCACGGCGATCCCGGCGCGCTGACCGTCATCGACGCGACGAGCGCCGCGGGCGGCGCATCGTTCGATCCGCTCGAGACCGATGTGTACTACTTCGCGCCGCAGAAGAACTTCGCCGCCGACGGCGGGCTGTGGTTCGCGCTCGTCTCGCCGGCCGCCGTCGAGCGGATCGAGCGGATCGCTGGGAGCGGGCGTCACATCCCCGAGTTCCTGAGCCTCAAGAACGCGCTGGACAACTCGCGGCTCGACCAGACGCTCAACACCCCGGCCATCGCGACGCTCCTGCTCATGGAGAGCCAGATCGACTGGATCAACGGCAACGGCGGGCTCGCCTGGGCGGACGCCCGCACGCGCGAGTCCTCGGACGCGCTCTACGACTGGGCGGCCGCGACCCCGTACGCGAGCCCCTTCGTGGCCGAGCCCGCGCACCGGTCGCAGGTCGTCGTCACCATCGATTTCGACGACACCGTCGACGCGGCCGCCGTCGCCGCGACGCTGCGCGAGAACGGTGTCGTCGACACCGAGCCGTACCGCAAACTCGGCCGCAACCAGCTGCGCGTGGCGACCTTCACGGCCATCGACCCGGAGGATGTGCGCGCCCTCACGCGCTGCATCGACTGGGTCGTCGCACACCGGGCGGGTTGAGTAGCCTGAACCCATGCGGTTCTGGCTGAAGCAGCACGAGCGCCGGCCCGAACCCGAGGCCCTCAAGACCGACGACCGCGCGGCCATCCTCACCGGGCTCGTGCTGTGGCTCGTGGCCCTGGGCGGGCTACTGGTCTTCCTGCCCGCCGTCCTCGACGCCGGTCACGGCTGGTGGCTCTGGTGCGTCCTCATCGGCCTCGGCCTCGGCCTCGTCCTGCTCGTCTTCGCCCACCGCAAGCAGGTCTGAGTCTTCGAGAGCCCGGTACTCCTCCAGCCGCTGCGACCACGGCACCCACTCCGGAGCCAGCAGCGCACCGTCGCCCGGGAGCAGCTCGGCCTCGAGCACGGTCGGGGCCTCCCCCTCCAGCTCGACGAGGCTCACGTTCCACATCCAGCCCGGGTAGCCGCCCAGCGATGACGAGAAGCGCAGCGTCATCACGCCGTCGGCATCCGAGGTCTCGCCCAGCAGGTCACCGACCGTGCCCGGCGCGGCCACCTCGGCGAGCGCCTCACGCGCCAGCTGTTCCCGCTCGGCCGCCGTCACGCTCACGAATCCAGATCGTCCGCGACCTTGCGCAGCACGGCCGCGACCTTCGAACCCTGCGAACGCTCCGGGTAGCGCCCGCGCCGCAGTCCCGCGCCGATGCTGTCGAGCAGCTTCACCAGATCTTCCACGACGATCGCCATGTCGTCGGCGGAGCGCCGGTTGAGCTTGCTGAGGCTCGTGGGCGACTCGATGACGCGCACCGAGAGCGCCTGCGCGCCCTTCTTGCCGTCGGCGATGCCGAACTCCAGGCGCGTACCCGAACGGACCGTGGCGCCCTCGGGCAGCGCGGACGCGTGCAGGAAGACCTCGGTGCCATCGTCGGATGCGATGAAGCCGAAGCCCTTCTCCTCGTCGTAGAACTTGACCCTGCCGGTGGGCATGCGCCGCGCCTTCCTCGTTTCGGCCGGGTCGTATCCTGGAGGGATGTCCCAGGCCCCGGTTCGGGTCAATCGTACCGAACCCATCCGCGTCCCGAGGGCGGACGATGCCTGACGCGAACGGCACGGTGCTCGCCTTCGCCGCACGACTGCGGGGGCTCGACGACGAGGCCCTCACCCGCCTGGTGACGGCGCGCGGGGTGCGCGACCACGGCATCCACGACTTCTTCGACCTCGCCGAGGCGCTCCTGGACCGCGCCTCGGTGCAGCACGCCCTCGAGCGCCTCGACCGGGGCACGCTCGCGATGCTCGCCACCGCGGGAGAGCTCGCCGCCGTCACCGGGGCCCCCAGCGCGGCCGAACTCGCCCGGCGGCTCGGCGTCGACGCCGCGGAGCTCGGCCGGCGCACGACGCTCGCGGTCGAGGCGGGTCTGCTCGCCGAGGACTCCGGCCGGTACGTGCCGTGGGATGCGGTGACCGAGCAGCTGCGCGCCTGGCCGTCGTCGGGTCTCCCCACGGCACCGGAGCTTGCGAGCGCGCCGCCGCCTGCCGCGCTGGAACCGGTGTCGTCATCCGATGCGCGCTTCGTGGACCGCGGCGCGGGCGACCGGGCGTTCGCGACGCTCGTCGCCGTGACCGAGCTGCTCTACGCGCTGCGCGCCGAACCCGCGCGCCGGCTCGCCCGCGGCGGCACCGCCCTGCCCGACGCGCGACGGCTCGCGACGGCCGCGTCGGTCGAACCCGAGGACGTCGACCTGCTGCTCGACATCGCCTCGCGCGCCGGGCTCGCGGATGCCGGGGCCGACTGGACGGCGAACCCCGCCGCCGAGACGTGGCTGACCGCGTCGCGCCTGGAGCGCTGGGCCGTGCTCGCGGGCGGATGGCGCGACCGGCTCCCCGAGGAGCTGCACGACCTGCTGCGCCAGCGCGCGCATGCGGTGTGGGGCGGCGGGCTGCTCGACTACCTGGGCTGGCTGTACCCGGCGGGCGGGACGTGGATCCGCGAGCGCGCCGAGCAGGCCGCGCGCGAGGCCGAGCTGCTGGGCATCACGGGCTCCTCGACGCCGTCCACGCCGGGCGCCGCCTTGCTGCTCGACGGACCGGAGGCGGCCACCACCGCGATGGCGGAGCTGCTGCCCGCCGAGGTCGACAAGGTGTACCTGCAGCCCGACCTGAGCGTCATCGCGCCCGGCCCCCTCGAGGCGCGCCTCGACGCGCGGCTGCGCGTCTTCGCCGACGCGGAGCCGGGCGGGCTCGCGTCGAGCTACCGGGTCACCGCGCAGAGCGTCACCCGGGCGCTCACCGCGGGGGAGAGCGCCGAGGGGATCAGGGAGGTGCTGTCCGTGATCTCGCTGACCGGCATCCCGCAACCCCTGCAGTATCTGCTGGATGACACGTCCGCGCGGTTCGGGGCCCTGCGGGTGGGGTCGCTGGATCCGGGGGCGGGCGCGCCGGATTCGCCGGACGCCGGGGCGTCCTCGTACGTGCGCTCCGATGACCCGGCGCTGCTGGACCGGGTCGTCGTGGACCAGAGCCTCGCCGTGCTGGTGCTGCGACGCACGGGCGCGCACCGCGCGGTGACGCGCTTCGACGCCGGGGTGCTGTACTGGGCGCTCGCCGACGCGCGGTACCCGGTGGTCGCGGAGGACGCCTCCGGCGCGGTCGTCGTCATGCGCCGCGAGCGGCGGTCCGGTGCTCCCGCGGTGGTGGGCGATGACACCGCCGCGATCCTCGTGCAGCGTGTGCGCGCGGGGGCGGCCGAGGAGCCAGAGGAGACCGGGCAGGCGTGGCTGGCCAGGCAGCTCGAGCTGGCGATCCGCAACAAGCTCACCGTGAACGTCGTGGTGCGCATGCCGGACGGCTCCGAGACCGGGTACCCGCTCGAGCCGGCCGCCCTGGCCGGGGGGCGGCTGCGCGCGCGCGACCGCCGCTCCGACATCGAGCGCACCCTGCCGCTCTCGCACATCGTGGCGGTCACCCCGCTCGGTTGACCAAATGCAGGAGTTCCTCCTGAGGGGGTTACGCCGCCCCACGTGATCGCGGGCGACCACCCACGCGGCGGGAGTGGATCTCCTGCATGTGGTCACACATCCCGAAGTAGGCTGGGACGTTATGACCGACGGGCCCCTCATCGTCCAGAGCGACCGCACCGTGCTGCTCGAGGTCGCCCACGAACAGGCCGAGGACGCCCGCCACGAGCTCGCCGTGTTCGCCGAGCTGGAGCGCGCGCCCGAGCACGTGCACACCTACCGCATCACCCGGCTCGGCCTGTGGAACGCGCGCGCCGCCGGCCACACCGCCGAGCAGATGCTCGACACGCTCGAGCGCTACGCGAAGTTCCCGGTGCCGCAGACGGTCTCGGTCGACATCGTCGAGACGGTCGGCCGCTATGGGCGGCTGGTGATCACGCGCGACCCGGACACGTCCGAGCTCGTCATCGAATCGACGGATGCCGCGGTGCTCGCCGAGATCACCCGCAGCAGCAAGGTGGCCCCCTTCCTCGGCGTGCGCCGGAGTTCCACCGAGTGGACCCTGCAGCCGTGGGCGCGCGGTCAGGTCAAGCAGGAGCTGCTCAAGCTCGGCTGGCCCGCCGAGGACAACGCGGGCTACACCCCCGGCACCCCGCACGACATCGAGCTCGTGCAGGACGACTGGCACCTGCGCGAGTACCAGGAGAAGGCGGTGGACAACTTCTTCGCGGGCGGGTCGGGCGTGATCGTGCTGCCCTGCGGCGCGGGCAAGACCCTGGTGGGGGCCGGCGCCATGGCCCGCGCCGACACGACGACGCTCATCCTGGTGACCAACACGGTCTCGGCCCGCCAGTGGCGCGCCGAGCTGCTCAAGCGCACGACCCTGACCGAGGACGAGATCGGCGAGTACTCCGGCCAGGTCAAGGAGATCAAGCCGGTCACCATCGCGACGTACCAGATCCTCACCGCGAAGCGGAAGGGCGAGTTCGCCCACCTGGCGCTGCTCGACGCCCTGGACTGGGGGCTCATCGTCTACGACGAGGTGCACCTGCTGCCCGCCCCGGTCTTCAAGCTCACCGCCGAGCTGCAGGCCCGACGCCGGCTCGGCCTCACGGCCACCCTGGTGCGCGAGGACGGGCGCGAGTCCGACGTGTTCTCGCTCATCGGCCCCAAGCGCTTCGACGCCCCGTGGAAGGAGATCGAGGCGCAGGGGTTCATCTCCCCCGCATCCTGCTACGAGGTGCGCATCGACCTGCCCGACCAGGAGCGGCTCGAGTACGCGGCCTCGGCCGACGACGAGCGCTATCGGCTCGCCGCCACCGCGCCCGCGAAACTGCGCGTCGTTCGGCGGCTGGTCGCCAAGCACGCCGGCGAGCGCATCCTGGTCATCGGGCAGTACCTCGACCAGATCGACGAACTCGCGGAGGCCCTGGACGCCCCGAAGCTCACCGGCGCGACGCCCGTCGAGGAGCGCGAGCGCCTCTACCAGGAGTTCCGGGACGGGACGACTCCCGTGCTGGTCGTGAGCAAGGTGGCGAATTTCTCGATCGACCTGCCCGAGGCGAGCGTCGCCATCCAGGTGTCGGGGTCGTTCGGCTCGCGCCAGGAGGAGGCCCAGCGCCTGGGGCGCCTCCTGCGCCCGAAGGAGTCCGGCCTGCCCGCGAACTTCTACACCCTGGTCGCGCGCGACACCGTCGATCAGGACTTCGCCCAGAACCGCCAGCGCTTCCTGGCCGAGCAGGGCTACGCCTACACGATCCTCGATGCCGACGCCCTGGACCAGGCCGCCTGAGTACGTTCGCGACAGGCGAGCACGTTCTCCGGTGCTCACCTGTCGCGAACGTACTGGGGTCGGGCGCGACGCCTAGCCTGGATGCCATGGGCATCGTCTTCAGCAGCGTCACGACCTCCTTCGACGGCTTCCTCGCCGCCCCCGAAGCAGAGCCTCGAGAACCCGATGGGCCCCGGCGGCATCGACAAGCACCGCTGGCAGTTCGAGGCGGCGGACGAGAACCGGGCCGAGCTCGATGCGATCGTCGACGCCGGAGCGTTCGTGATGGGCCGCAACATGTTCGCTCCGGGTCGCGGAGAGTGGGACCTCGACTGGCGCGGCTGGTGGGGGGAGGATCCCCCGTACCACGGGCCGGTCTTCGTGCTCACGCACTTCCCCCGGGCACCGCTCGAGATGGAGGGCGGCAACGTCTTCCACTTCGTGACCGACGGGATCGAGTCGGCATTCCGGCAGGCGCGCGAGGCGGCGGGCGATCGCGACATCTCGATCGCCGGCGGCGCGTCGACGGTGAACCAGTTCCTCGCCGCGGGGCTCCTCGACGAGCTGCGGCTGCACATCGCGCCGCTGACCCTCGGGGCCGGTGAGCGGCTCTTCGACGGCGTTCCGCCGCTGCGGCTCGAACAGGTCTCGACGCGTCAGACCTCACTCGTGACCCACATCACCTATCGCGTGATCCGCGCGTAGCGGGGTCGATCCGCCCGGTCACGTGTGCCCTCTCCCCGACCATGCACGTTCGCGACAGCCGAGCATCGGAGAACGTGCTCGGGTGTCGCGAACGTACTCGGGCGGGGCCGGGGGCCGGGGTCAGGGGCGCGCGTAGCGCAGGAAGAGGGTGGAGCCGGAGCGCAGCACCGACGCCAGGCGCATCGCGCGGGAGACGTCGGCGCCGTGGGCGATGCGCACGGCGGCGCCGGACTCCAGCGAGGGCTCCACGGTGAGACACAGTTCATCGACGGCGTCGTCCGCGAGCATCGCCCCGAACAGGGTCGGCCCGCCCTCGCACAGCACGCGCGTGAGCCCCCGCTCCCGCAGCGCGGCCGCGGCGCGCGCACCGTCAACGCGCTCGTCGCCGGCGACCACGACATCCGCGACCGCCTCGAAGCGCGACGCGCCCCGGGCACGCGAGGTGGTCAGCAGGATCGGCCGCACGGGCGCGTCCGTGAAGATCGCGGATGCCGGATCCAGCTCCAGCGACCGGCTCACGATCGCGAACACCGGGTGGCGATCCCGCCCGTGCGCCTCGCGCCACGCCGCCGACGCGTCCGACACCCGCATCGCGGTGTAGCCCTCGACGCGCACCGTGCCCGCCCCGACGACCACGACATCCGCCACCCGCCGCAGCAGCTCGAAGTAGCGCTGATCGGCCGGGCCGGACAGCCCCCCCGAGCGTCCGTCGTGCGTCGCGGCGCCGTCGATGCTGGCCACGAAGTTGACCCGCACCCCCTCGTGGTCGATCGCCGCGAGCAGCTCGTCGTCGGTCAGCCGCTCGGCGCCGTCCGGCCAGATGCGGTCGATCCCCTCGGTCATGCGTCCGAGAGTACGTACTTCGGTCGGCGCCGGCCGCACCCGGCAACCGAAGTGCGTGCTCTCGCGGGCACCCGGCTAGACATTGTGCGTGGGGTGGGTGTTGTGCTCCAGGCGCACCGGGGGGCGCAGGCCCAGGATCGCCTCGGTCATGCGCACCGCCGCGACCGTCTGCGGGATGTCGTGCATGCGCACCACGCGCGCGCCCTTCACGATGCACACCACCATGGCCGCGAGCGACCCTTCCAGCCGCGAGCCCTGCGGCGCATCGAGGGACTCCCCGATGAAGTCCTTGTTCGAGACCGCCGCGAGCAGCGGCAGCCCGAGCAGCCCGAACTCGTCGAAGCGGCGGGTCAACTCGAGCGAGTGCAGCGTGTTCTTGTTCAGGTCGTGGCCGGGGTCGACGATCAGCCGGTCCCGCGGGATGCCCGCCGCCTCGGCCCGGTCCACGCGCTCCTGGAGGAACGCGATGATCTCGTCGACCACGTCGTCGTAGTGGGCGGGCGGCTTCTCCACGCGCGGCGGCCCGACGCTGTGCGTGATCACCAGATGGGCACCGGATGCGGCCACGACCCCCGCCATCGCCGCGTCCCCCAGCCCGCTCGTGTCGTTGATCACCCGGGCGCCGGCTGCGATGGCCGCGGCCGCGACCTGGGCGCTGTTGGTGTCCACCGAGACCACGACATCCGACGCCACGACGATGCCCTCCACCACGGGCGCGACCCGATCGATCTCCTCCTGCACGCTCACCGCGGGGCCCCGGCCGAAGGGCACCCCGCCGATGTCGACCCAGTCGGCCCCCTCGGAACGGGCCGTGAGCGCGGCGGCGACCGCCGCATCCAGGGCGAAGGTCGCACCCTTGTCGTAGAAGGAGTCGGGCGTGCGATTCACGACCGCCATGACGGCGACGCGGCCGCCCTCGGGCAGCACGTCCACTAGATCTCCGAAAGGTCGACGCCCGGATCGGTCAGCTTGGCGATGTCCACGTCCCGATCTTCGCGGATGAGGCGCTGCACCTGCTCGTTGACATCCCAGACGTTGACGTTCATGCCCGCCACGACGCGCGCGCCGTTCAGCCAGAACGCGACGAACTCGCGCGCGGCCGTGTCCCCGCGGTACACCACGCGCGCGTCGCGGGTCAGCGGCGGGTAGCCGGAGTACTCCATGCCCAGGTCGTACTGGTCGGTGTAGAAGTACGGGATCTCGTCGAGCACCGCGTCCTCGCCGCGCATCGAGGCCGCGGCCACCTTGCCGCTCGCGATCGCGGTGGCCCAGTGCTCGTTGCGCATGCGCTGCCCGATGACCGGGTGGAACGCGTTGGCCACGTCGCCCGCCGCGAACACGTCCGGAGCGCTCGTCGCGAGGTGCTCGTCGACCAGGATGCCGCCGCCCTCCCGCGGTTCGGCGACCTCGAGCCCGGCCGCCTCGGCCAGGCGCGTGTCGGGCGCCGCGCCGATGCCGACCACGACCACGTCCGCCGGCACCGTCCCGGCGTCGGTGACCACCCCGGTCACCCTCCCGTCCGCGACCTCGAACCCGGTGACCTTCGTCTCGAGCCGGAACACGACGCCGTTGCTCTCGTGCAGCTCGCGGAAGACCCCGCCGAGCTCGTCACCCAGCGCCGCCCCGAGCGGCACCGCCTCGGGCGCGACGACCGTGACCCGGTTGCCGTAGCCGCGCGCCGCGGCGGCCAGCTCGAGCCCGATCCAGCCGGCGCCCACGAAGACCACATCGCGGTCCCCACGCTCGAGCTCGGCGCGCAGCGCCTCGCTGTCCTCGATGGTCCGCAGGGTGTGGATGCCGGCCGCATCCGACCCGGGGATCCGCAGCCGCCGGGCGGTCGCCCCGGTCGCCAGCAGCGCCCGCCCGAAGGGCACAGTCTCCCCGGAGGCGAGCGTCACCTCGTGGTCGCCGAGTGCCTCGACCTCGGTGCCCGTGCGCACCTCGATGTCGTGCTCGGCCCACCATTCCGCGGGATGCACGAGGGCTCCCTCGCGCCCCTCCTTGCCCAGCAGGTAGTCCTTCGACAGCGGGGGGCGGATGTAGGGCGGGTGCGGCTCCGCCGCGAAGAGCTGCAGCGGGCCCCCATAGCCCCCCTCGCGCAGCGCCTCCGCGGCGGTCGCCGCCGCCAGTCCGCCCCCGACGATCACGAAACTCATGGCACCCTCTCCTGCATCTCGATATCGGAGCGCGAGAAGGCGCCCCGGAAGATCTCGGTCCTCGCCCGCGTGCCGGGCGTGCCGACCCCGCGCATCGACATGCACAGGTGCTCGGCGTCGATCGCCACGCCCACTCCGCGCGGCTCCAGCTCGCGCTCGACCCAGTCGGCGATGTCCGCGGTCATGCGCTCCTGCAGCTGGAGATCGCGGGCGAAGTACTCGACGACGCGCGCGAGCGTCGAGAGGCCGGCCACGCGATCCGCCGGCCGGTAGCCGACGTGGGCGACCCCGCGGAAGGGCAGCAGGTGGTGCTCGCACAGCGAGTGGAAAGGGATGTCGCGCAGCACGATCGGCCCGTCATAGCCCTCGGCGTCGATCAGGGTCACCGGCGGAAGGGGCTCTCGGCGCACGAGCGAGGCGAGCGTCGCTGCGACCCGGGCAGGGGTCGCGCGCAGGCGCTCGCTCTCGACGTCGTAGCCGAGGGATTCCAGGAGCACCGCGACGGCAGCCTCGCCTCTTTCGTGCGCCGTCAGCGGCGCCTCCTGGACCTCGTGCATGCTCCCGACGCTAGGCAGCCCGATCTCTATTGTCAAGATCTACAGTTTTAGAGATATGCTGACGACATGGATGCCGTGGCCGCCATCGCAGCGCTGGACGACCCAGTGCGCGCGGCGATCTACGATCTCGTGGCCTCCCACGACGGCGCCATCGGCCGCGACCAGGTCGCCCACGAATTGGAACTGCCGCGCAGCACGGCGGCGTTCCAGCTGGACCGGCTCGCGGCATCCGGGCTCGTCGAGGTCGAGTACCGCAAGCCGGAGGGACGCGGCGGGCCGGGTTCGGGCCGGCCGGCCAAGCTGTACCGCGTCGCCGGAGGCGAGGTCGCGGTCTCGGTGCCCGAGCGGCACTACGACCTCATGGGCGATGTGCTCGCGTCGGCCATCGAGGCATCCGCCGTAAGCGGGGAGCCCGTGCTCGCGACCCTGCGCACGGCGGCCTCGGAAGCCGGACGGGCGGCGGGGCGCGAGCGCGAGGACTTCGACGCGGTGCTCGAGGCGGCGGGCTACCGGCCGGCAGCCACCCGCGCGGGCACCGTCATGACCAACTGCCCGTTCCACCGGCTCGCCGCCGGCCACGCGGACGTCGTGTGCGCGGCCAGTCACGCCTTCGTATGCGGTGCGGCCGAGGCGACCGGGCGCGACGCGGACGAGGTCCTGCTCGAGCCGGGGGCCGGGCGCTGCTGCATCCGCATCGTGGGCCCGACCAGCTCCCAGGAATCGTCCAGCGGACAATCAGACACTTGATACATGAGTGACGGCCCGAAGATCCTGATCGTCGACGACGAACCCAACATCCGCGACCTGCTCACCACGAGCCTGCGCTTCGCCGGTTTCGCGGTGCGCGCGGTCGGCAACGGGGCGCAGGCCATCTCGGCCGTGCTCGAGGAGGAGCCCGACCTCATCATCCTCGACGTCATGCTGCCCGACATGAACGGGTTCGGCGTCACCAAGCGGTTGCGCGCATCCGGCTACACCGCGCCCATCCTGTTCCTGACCGCCAAGGACGACACCGAGGACAAGATCACCGGGCTCACGGTCGGCGGCGACGACTACGTCACCAAGCCGTTCTCCCTCGACGAGATCGTGGCCCGCATCAAGGCCATCCTGCGCCGCACCATGCAGGACGAGGAGGATGCCGTCATCCGCGCGGGCGAGCTCACCATGGACCAGGACACCCACGAGGTCACGGTGGGCGAGGAGCCCGTCGAGCTGTCCCCCACCGAGTTCAAGCTCCTGCGCTACCTCATGCTCAACCCCAACCGGGTGCTCAGCAAGGCGCAGATCCTCGACCACGTCTGGGAATACGACTTCAACGGCGACGCCGGCATCGTCGAGAGCTACATCTCCTATCTGCGTCGTAAGCTCGATCAGCACTCGAACGAGCCGATGATCCAGACCAAGCGCGGGTTCGGGTACATGCTGAAGGCCGCCAAGGTCTGACGCGTCGCGCACCCACCGGAGGCATGCCATGTCGATGCACGCCTCGTTCGAGCGGTGGTGGAACGGGATCTCGCTGCGCGCGAAGATCACCGGGCTCACCGTGCTGCTCATCACGTTCGGCCTCACGGTGGCCGGCGCGGGCACCATGACCGTGCTGCGCACCTACCTGCTCGAGCAGACCGATCACCAGATCGCGGCCGCCTACGAAAAGCTGCCCGTGGCCATCGACATCACCACCATCGAGGCCTACGGCGACGGCACGCGTCTCAACCCGTACTACATCGCCGCGATCGACGCCGACGGCCGGATCCTCATCGACAACCTGAGCGACGAGCTCGAGGCGCTACGGCCCGACACCTCGAGCCTCACGACCGACCAGGTCGCCGCCGTGGGCCGCCAGCCGCTCACCCTGTACAACGCGTCGCGCAGCACCCAGTACCGCGTCATCCCCTACCCCGCGGTCGTGCAGGGCAGCACCGAGCCCGCGACGCTTCTGGTCGGGCTCAACATGAACTCGACCAACGGCATCATGGCCCGCTACGCCGTCATCTTCCTCGGGTTCGCCCTCGCGGTCGTCGTGTTCGGAGCCGCCACCACCCAGCTCATGGTCACCAACACCTTCGCGCCCCTGCGCGCGGTCGAGGCCACCGCGGCGCGCTTCGCGGCGGGCGACTACAGCCAGCGCCTCGGAGGCGCGACCCCGAACACCGAGGTCGGCCGGCTCAACCGGTCGCTCAACACCATGCTCGCGCGTATCGACCGCGCCTTCGCCGACCGTGAACGCACCGTGGATCAGATGCGCCGCTTCGTGGGGGACGCCTCGCATGAGCTGCGCACGCCCCTCGTCTCCCTGCGGGGCTACGCCGAGCTGTACCGTATGGGAGCCATCCAGGAGCCCGAGGACGTCGCCCAGGCCATGGACCGCATCGAGCGCGAGGCGATCCGCATGGGAGCGCTCGTCGAGGACCTGCTCGAGCTCGCCCGGCTCGACGAGGCCAAACCCCTGCAACTCGCGCCCGTCGACCTGCTGCACATCGCCCAGGATGCGGCGCTCGACGCGTCCGTGTCCGCCCCAGCCCGGCGCATCACCGTCGTGGTCCCGGAGCCGGCGACGGTCTCCGAGGTCGCGGCGCCGGAGGGCGAAGGGGAGGCCGAGAGCGAGAGCGGGGTCGTCGGGGCCGAGACGATCCTGTCGGGTGCTCCCGCATCCACCACCCCGTGGGCGAGCACGGTCGCGCTCGCGGGGGCGACCCTCGCCCGGCTGCGGCGCAGGCGGCCGGCTCGCGCGGCGGGCGAGCCGGAGCCCACGGCCCTTCCCGAGGTGGTGCCGCTGCCCGACGTCGGGCCCGTCGTGCTGGCGGAGGAGAACAAGATCCGGCAGGTCGTGACCAACCTCATGGGCAATGCCATGCGGTTCACGCCCGACGACAGCCCGATCGAGCTCGCCGTCGAGGTGGATCGCGAGGGCGGCTACGGGCAGCTCTCGATCGTCGACCACGGCGACGGCGTCCCGCCGCAGCTGCGCGAGAAGATCTTCCAGCGGTTCTGGCGCGCCGACACCTCCCGCACGCGCGACACGGGGGGCTCGGGGCTCGGGCTCGCCATCGTGGCGGGCATCGTCGCGAACCACTCCGGGTACGTCGAAGTGCTCGAGACGCCGGGCGGGGGCGCGACGTTCCGGGTCAGCCTGCCTCTGGTCCTCCCCAGCCCAGAGGAGGAGCCGATCGTCCCCGAGGAGCCGCCGGCGCCCCCGAAGAAGCGGGGCCGCTCGTAGCGTCGTCGGCATGACGCGATATCAGGTGGACAGTGAAGCCGTCGCCACGGCGAACGGCGCGATCCGGGCGGCCATGGGCCGCATCCAGGGTGAGACCAGCGGACTGCTGGGCCAACTCACCGCACTCCAGGGCTCGTGGACGGGGCAGGCGGCCGCGGGGTTCCAGTCCGTGGTCGCCGACTGGCGGGCGACGCAGGCGCGCGTGGAGGAGTCGCTCTCGCTCATCTCCACGGCGCTCGGGCAGGCGGGGGTTTCGTACGCCGAGGTCGAGGCGGCGAATGCGCGGTTGTTCGTGAGGTAGGTCCGGGGCGTTACTCGGGGGCGTTACTCGGGGGCGGGGAGGGGGCGAAGGATTCGGCCGCTATCCCGCGCGTCGCTTCGCGGCGCGCCCGCCAGACCCGGCCACGCGGCCGAACCCTTCACCCCCTCCCCGCATCGCTGCGCTCGCTTCCTGACGTGACGGAGAGCTGCACGTGGAGGTCACGATCGACGGACAGCGGATTCAGCTGGCCTGACGCGGTTCCCTGCGGCGGAGGACCAGAGCGAAGAGGGCGGCGACGATGACGCGCAGAGCGACGTTGCCCCAGACCAGCGGGCTCGCGCCCTGGGCGATCGCGACGACCTCGACCGCGGCGGTCACCAGGTGCAGGACGACGAAGCTCAGGGCGATCAGGCGGATCGCCGGGCGATCGGTGAGTCGTGTGGCGCCGATCGAGAGCACGGCGGCCCCGAGCTCCATGCCGCCAAGCAGGTAGGGGACGAGGGCGGCGTCCGCAGAGAGGTCGATGCCGACGGCGCCCGGGATGAGACCGGGCGCCACGATCAGCACGACGCCGGCGGCGGCGGTGACAACGCCGTGCACCACGAAAAGCACCTTCCCGAGCCGGTTCATGCCGCGAGTATGCCACCGCCGGGCATGCGAAACGGGCGGCCCCACAGGGGACCGCCCGTTTCGATGTAGGACCGGTTAGAAGTCCATGCCACCCGTCGGGTCGCCGGCGGGCATAGCCGCGGCCTTCTCGGGCTTGTCGGCGACGACGGCCTCGGTGGTGAGGAACAGGCCCGCGATCGACGCGGCGTTGAGCAGCGCGGAGCGGGTGACCTTCACCGGGTCGTTGATGCCGGCGGACAGCATGTCGACGTACTCGCCGGAGGACGCGTCCAGGCCCTGACCGGCCGGGAGGTTGCGCACCTTGTCGACGACCACGCCGGGCTCGAGGCCCGCGTTGAGCGCGATCTGCTTGAGCGGAGCGTCGATCGCGACCTTGACGATGTTCGCGCCGGTCGCCTCGTCGCCGCTCAGCTTGAGCTTGTCGAACGCCTTCGCGCCGGCCTGGATGAGCGCGACGCCACCACCGGCGACGATGCCCTCCTCGACGGCGGCCTTCGCGTTGCGAACGGCGTCCTCGATGCGGTGCTTGCGCTCCTTGAGCTCGACCTCGGTCGCGGCACCGGCCTTGATGACGGCAACGCCGCCGGCCAGCTTCGCGAGGCGCTCCTGGAGCTTCTCGCGGTCGTAGTCGCTGTCGGTGTTCTCGATCTCGGCGCGGATCTGCTTGACCCGGCCCGCGATCTGGTCGGCCGCACCGGCGCCCTCGACGATCGTGGTCTCGTCCTTGGTGACGATGACCTTGCGCGCCTGGCCCAGCAGGTCGAGGGTCGCGTTCTCGAGCTTGAGACCGACCTCCTCGCTGATGACCTGGCCGCCCGTCAGGATGGCGATGTCCTGCAGCTGCGCCTTGCGGCGGTCGCCGAAGCCGGGGGCCTTGACGGCGACCGACTTGAAGATGCCGCGGATCTTGTTCACGATCAGGGTCGCCAGCGCCTCGCCGTCGACGTCCTCCGCGATGATGAGCAACTGCTTGCCCGACTGGATGACCTTGTCGACGACCGGCAGCAGATCCTTGATGTTCGAGATCTTGCTGTTGACGATCAGGATGTACGGGTCCTCGAAGACCGCCTCCTGGCGCTCGGCGTCGGTCACGAAGTACTGCGACAGGAAGCCCTTGTCGAAGCGCATGCCCTCGGTCAGCTCGAGCGTCGTGCCGAAGGTGTTGGACTCCTCGACGGTGACCACGCCCTCCTTGCCGACCTTGTCGATCGCCTCGGCGATCAGGCCGCCGATCTCGGTGTCGGCCGCGGAGATGGATGCGGTGGCCGCGATCTCCTCCTTGGTCTCGACCTCCTTGGCGCCCGCGATGAGCTCCTTCTCGACCGCCGCGACGGCCTTCTCGATGCCGCGCTTGAGGCCGATCGGGTCGGCGCCGGCCGCGACGTTGCGCAGGCCCTCGCGCACGAGCGCCTGGGCGAGCACGACCGAGGTCGTGGTGCCGTCGCCGGCCACGTCATCGGTCTTCTTCGCGACCTCCTTGACGAGCTCCGCGCCGATCTTCTCGTACGGGTCGTCGAGCTCGATCTCCTTGGCGATCGAGACGCCGTCGTTCGTGATGGTGGGGGCGCCCCACTTCTTCTCCAGCACGACGTTGCGACCGCGGGGGCCGAGGGTGACCTTGACGGCGTCGGCCAGGGTGTTGAGGCCGCGCTCGAGGCCGCGGCGGGCCTCCTCGTCGAAAGCGATGATCTTTGCCATGGGTTGGTGTCGTCCCTCCCGGACGGTGTCAGCATGTACTCGGGGCCGGATGCCGGCGCCCGGCGGTCGTGGTCAGGTGCCCCGGAGGGCTTCCCGACCGACATGACCTGGCACTCACCACGAGTGAGTGCCAGCACCTAGTCTGGCACTCGCGGTGTGGGAGTGCAAGCCGCGTCAGCCGCCCGAATCGGCGGTGAGCGTCGCGTAGTCCTCGCCCACCACGACCGTGACCGGTGCGCCGGGGAAAGCGTCCGACAGCTGCACCTTGCCGACCCCCAGCAGCTGGACGAGACCGCGCGCGATGCCCTCGAAGTCCGCCGAGCGGTAGTAGACGGTCGTCGTCGCGATCTCGCGGCTTCCGGCGTTGGCGCGCGCCGGGTTCGGCCAGCCCGCTTCCTTGATGGCGTTGCCCGCGATGTTCTGCAGACCATCGGTGCTCGAGCCGTTGAAGACCGAGATGGTCAGCTTGAGCTCCTTGGGCACCGTCGTCGGATCGGTGACCGGCGGCGCCGCCGAGATCGTGGGCGCCGCCGAGGGTGCGGGGCTCTCGCCTCCGCCGAAGTTGGGCAGCTCGAAGCTGATCTCCGGGTTGACCCGCGACAGGCCGTAGAGCCCGGCCACCACGAGCACGCCGGTGGCGAGCGCCGCCCAGGCGAAGGCGATCCACCCTCTCCCGCGCTTGGCGGGGCCGCGGTGCGCACCGACGCGCTTGAGATCGGTGGGGACCTTGTCGAACTGGTCCTGGGGGAACTGTGCCATTACGAAGCGGGGTCCTGGTCGTCCGTGCGAAGCGTGCGGGCGGCGCGGGCCCGGGTGCGGGCATCGCGCAGGCGCTGCAGTCGACGCACGAGCACGGGGTCGGACCTCAGTGCTGCCGGCGTCTCGATGAGCGCGTACAACATCTGATAATAACGGGCTGCGGAAACGCTGAACTCCGCGCGGATCGCGGCCTCCCGCGGCCCCAGCCGGGACGCCCAGGCGCGCTCGAAGCCGAGGATGCGCAGCGACAAATCGTCGAGATCCTCGAGCCCCTGCGCCTCGGGGCGCGCGCTGTGGGATGTCGGCACGCCGCGATCCTAGGCGCCGGATGCCCCATCCCCGCGCTGCCCCACCGACGAGAGCCAAGACAGCCGTTCGCCGTGCGCAGAGCCGTAGGCGAGCGGGATGCCGTCCAGCGACAGCAGGAACGCCGTCGGCTCCGGAGCGGTGCGGCCGCCGATCCCGGCCGCGACCTCGGGCAGCGCCGTGACCGGCTCGAAGGCGACGAGCCGGGCGCCCAGCGCCGCGCACCGCTCGGCCAGCCGGACCCGGTCGGCCGGAGGCAGGTAGACCATGGTGCCGAGGGAGACCACGACCGGGGTCAGGCCGTCCGGAACCTCCGCGGCGACGCCGGGCAGCGCGTCGAGCGCGTCGCCCTCCACCACCCGCGGCGGATCGGACGCGAGCCGGTCCACGGCATCGCGCAGGCGCTCCAGCCGCTCGGGGCGGTCCGGCGGGAGGAGCGCCTCGAGCCAGGAGACGTCGTCCGGGTCGTGGAGGTCGAGCGGCTGGAGGTCGATGCCGCGGCGCCAGGCGATGCGCGGCATCCGTTCGGGCGGCGGACCGCCCGTCACGCGGCAGGTCAGCTCGGGCGATCCGTCCCCCAGACGCCGGGCACCCGCCGGTCCCTCGAAGCGGTACGCGTAGCGATCGACCCCCAGGCACAGACCGGCCGATGCCCCCACCTCGATGAGCGCGAGGTCGCCGGGAATCCGGTCGAGCGCCGCGAGCAACGGGATGCACCGGCCGATCTCGTTGGTCTGGGTGCGGCGCTCGCGCGCGGCCGCCGCCACGCGCGGCCACTCGGACGCCAGCCACTCGCGCAGTTCGGGCCACGGCGCCGCCGGCGCTCCGAGCCAGCGCGCGACCGAGAACAGCAGCGAGGGCTGCCGATGCTCGCGCGGCAGCTCGGCGATCAGGTCCACGATCCCCGGGTCCGCGGCGATCCCGCGCGCCCACTCCACCTGCAGTTCGGATGTCACGGCCAGCTCGACCGCGGCGCGCGCGTACCAGGCTGCCACGGCATCCGCATCGGGGTGCATGACGGCATCCTGCCGGACGGGAACGTTCGGACGCGCACTCCGGTTGAATGAGATGTCGGGGCCGTTCGGCCCCGGAAGACGGAGGAAGCCATGAGCACCTCGAAGAGCAGCGACAAGACCTACGCGGTCGCCAAGACCGACGAGCAGTGGCGGACCGAACTCGATCCGGAGCGCTACCGGGTTCTGCGCGAGGCGGGCACCGAGCGGGCCTGGACGGGCGAACTGCTCGACGAGCACCGGGCCGGCCTCTACACCTGCGGCGCGTGCGGCGCCGAGCTGTTCCAGAGCGGCACCAAGTTTGACTCCGGATGCGGGTGGCCCAGCTTCTACGAGTCGGTGCGGCCCGAGGCGGTGGAGTTGATCGAGGACCGGACGCTGGGCATGGTGCGCACCGAGGTGCGCTGCGCGAACTGCGGGTCCCACCTGGGGCACGTCTTCGACGACGGGTTCGGAACGCCCACCGGGCTGCGGTACTGCATGAACTCGCTCTCGCTCGGGTTCACCGAGGGCGGCGAGCAGCCGGAGTGAGACACGGGGGCCGGTAGACTCGGGCTCCCGCCCGCTTAGCTCAGCTGGTAGAGCGCCGCTCTTGTAAAGCGAAGGTCGCGAGTTCGAACCTCGCAGCGGGCTCTGTGTTTGCTGGCGCGCCGCCGCTCCTGCGGCGCGCACGCTCCGCGCGCCGTACACGCCGCCGCGCTTCGCTGGGCTGGTCTGGCGCGCCGCCGCTACGGCGTGGGCGTCGGGGTGGGGGTCGGCGTCGGGTTCTCGGCGGCGGCGTCGCCCGCGGCCTGCACGACCACCTGGGCGAGCTCGGCCGGATCCATATCGGTCGTCGGGATGAAGCGCTGCCCGTTGACCAGGATCACCAGGGGCGCGTCGATGTTCTCGATGGAGGCGCCCGGAATCGGGCCCTCCAGGGCACGCGCGGTGGCCGCCTTGACCCACGACCGGAAGCGGTTCTCGGACACGCAGCGCCGGATCTGCCCCATCGCCGATACGCCGGCGGCCTCGGCGCGATCCAGCATCTCCTGGTCGGTCAGACCCTCGGAACCCTCCTCGGGCTGACGGGTGAGCAGCGCCTGGTGGAAGTCGAGGAAGTGGTCGGGCGATAGATCGGCCACGCAGGCGGCCACGGCCGCCGCGCGCTGCGAGTACTGGGTGCCCTGCGACTTGTTGGTCAGCATGGCGATCGGGTGGATCTCGACGGTCGCCGCACCCGTCATCGCCCAGCTGCGCAGCTGGGCGCCATTCGATTCCTCGAACTGCCCGCACGCCGCGCACAGGTAGTCCACGTAGAGCTGGATGTCGACGACCGACGGCGGGTTGGACGGATACGGCTGGGGGGTCTCGCCGGGCTCAAGGCCCGGCGAGCGCACTGCCTTGAGGTCGGCGCCGATGCGGATGCCGTCGCTGCTCATGTTCTCCGGCCCGCGGTACCCGTCGCGCGGATACACGAAGACGAACGTCACGACCGCGACGATCAGGAGGAGTCCGGCCGCGATCCCGCCCCGGACGATGGCGCGGCGGCGCTTGTCCTGCTTCTCGTGCAGGTCGCGGACCTCGCGGGCACGATCGCGCGCGGCGGCACGCGCTCCCGCGTCGGGCTCGGCGCCTGTGATCGGGCCGTCGCTCAAGGTTCCTCGTTCATCAGGGGGCGGCGCCACGGTATCGGGTTCGTGCCCCGAGGGGCAAACGCGACGCATCGTCGACGGTAGGCGACGTGCCTGAGAGGGTCCCGACCGCATCCGCCCGGGTGGTGCGAAGCCGCGGGGTGGGGCATGATGGGCGGACGGCTCGCGGACCCCCACGAGTCACTTCACTACGGATCGTCCGGCACGTACCTGCCGGTGAAGGAGCAGTACACCCATGGCATCTGTCACTTTCGACAAGGCGACCCGGCTCTACCCCGGATCCACCCGCCCCGCCGTCGACCAGATCGATCTGGAGGTCGCCGACGGCGAGTTCCTCGTCCTGGTCGGTCCCTCCGGCTGCGGCAAGTCGACCACACTGCGCATGCTCGCCGGCCTCGAAGAGGTCAACGACGGCCGCATCCTGATCGGCGACCGCGACGTCACCGACGTGCCACCGAAGGACCGCGACATCGCGATGGTCTTCCAGAACTACGCGCTCTACCCGCACATGACGGTGGCCGAGAACATGGGCTTCGCGCTCAAGATCGCCGGCGTCAACAAGGAGGAGCGCGCCCAGCGCGTCCTCGAGGCGGCGAAGCTGCTCGACCTCGAGCCCTACCTCGGTCGCAAGCCGAAGGCGCTCTCGGGCGGCCAGCGCCAGCGCGTCGCCATGGGCCGCGCGATCGTGCGCCAGCCGCAGGTGTTCCTCATGGACGAGCCGCTGTCGAACCTCGACGCCAAGCTGCGCGTGCAGACCCGCACCCAGATCGCATCGCTCCAGCGCCGCCTCGGCGTCACGACCGTCTACGTCACGCACGACCAGACCGAGGCCCTGACCATGGGCGACCGCATCGCTGTCCTCAAGGACGGCATCCTGCAGCAGGTCGGCACCCCGCGCGACCTGTACGAGAAGCCCAGCAACGTCTTCGTCGCCGGCTTCATCGGCAGCCCCGCGATGAACCTGTTCCCGGCCGACGTGGTCTCCGGCGGCGTCAAGTTCGGCAGCGCGACCGCCAAGGTCGAGAAGTCGGCTCTGGGCTCTGCCAAGAAGGTCACCGTGGGTGTGCGCCCCGAGGACCTGGTGGTGGACACCAAGGGCGACGGCCTCAAGGTCGACGTGGATGTGGTGGAAGAGCTGGGCGCGGACGGTTACCTGTACGGCCACTCCGACATCGACGGCCAGCGCGTCGACATCGTGGCGCGGGTCGACGGTCGCAACCACCCGAACGCGGGCGACAAGATCGTGGTCACCCCGGTGCCCGAGCACGTGCACACCTTCGACCCGGAGTCGGGCGAGCGTCTCGGCAAGGCGGCGATCGCCGCCTCCACCACGGCGTAACGCACACCCCGCTCGCGCGAGCGGGCAGGAATGGCTGTTCCGGCATCCCGGATACCGGCCATTTCCGCCCGCTCGGCGGGGCGTTCCCGCGAGATTGTACGAATCGTCCTGGGCGGGGCGAAACGTGACGCCCCGACCCGCGAGAATGGATGCGAACCGCCGACAAGGAGACGCAGCCATGTCCATCGCGACCATCAACCCGGCCACCGGCGAGACCGTCAAGGAGTTCGAGCCCCACGACGCGGCGGAGGTCGAGCGCCGCATCCAGGCGGCCGACGACGCGTACCGGGCCCTGGCCTCCACCACGTTCGCGCAGCGCGCGGAGTGGATGCGAAAGGCCGCCGACATCGTCGAGGCCGAGGCGGACGAGACCGCCGCCCTGCTCACGCTCGAGATGGGCAAGACGCTCGCCCAGGCAAAGGCCGAGGTGCTCAAATGCGCCAAGGGCCTGCGGTTCTACGCAGACAACGCCGAGGCGATCCTCGCGGACGAGCCGCTCGAGGACCCGTCCAAGGTCAACGCCTCGAAGGCCTACGCGCGTTACCAGCCCATCGGCGTGGTGCTCGCGGTCATGCCGTGGAACTACCCGCTCTGGCAGGTGATCCGCTTCGCGGCGCCCGCGCTCATGGCCGGCAACACCGGCCTGCTCAAGCACGCCTCCAACGTTCCGCAGGCGGCGCTGTACCTGGACGACCTGTTCGAGCGCGCGGGCTTCCCGGCGGGCGCCTTCCACACGCTGCTCATCGGGTCGCGCGAGGTCAAGGCCGTCATCGAGGATCGCCGCGTGAGGGCCGTGACCCTCACCGGGTCCGAGCCGGCCGGCCGTTCGGTGGCCTCCATCGCGGGCGGCGTGGTCAAGAAGGCCGTGCTCGAGCTGGGCGGATCCGACCCGTTCATCGTCATGCCCAGCGCCGACCTGGATGCCGCGGCCGCCACCGCGGTCACGGCCCGCTCGATCAACAACGGCCAGTCCTGCATCGCCGCCAAGCGCTTCCTGGTGCACGCCGATGTCTACGACGCCTTCGCGAAGCTGTTTGCCGAGAAGATGGCGGCCCTCAAGGTCGGCGACCCGGCCGACCCGGCCACCGAGGTGGGGCCGCTCGCGACCGAGTCCGGCCGCAGCGACGTCGCCGAGCTGGTCGACGACGCGATCGCCAAGGGCGCGACCGTACTCGCCGGCGGCAAGGCCGTCGACGGTCCCGGCTGGTTCTACGAGCCCACCGTGCTCACCGACCTGACCGACGACATGCGCATCGTGCTCGAGGAGACCTTCGGTCCGGTCGCGTCGCTGTACAAGGTGGCCGATCGCGACGAGGCCCTGCGCATCGCCAACCAGACCACCTTCGGGCTGAGCTCTGCGGTGTGGACCACCGACCCCGACGACGAGCGCTTCTTCGTGGACGGGATCGAGGCGGGCGCAGTGTTCGTCAACGGCATGACCATCAGCTACCCCGAGCTGCCGTTCGGGGGCATCAAGGACTCCGGCTTCGGCCGCGAGCTCGCGGCGGCGGGTATCAAGGAGTTCATGAACCTCAAGACGGTCTGGAAGGCCTGACGGGGACGCATGCCCACGGCGCTCTCGATCACCTCGGCCGTCCCCGACGCCGACCTGCTCGACCTGCCGTGGGACGTGCCGCTCGAACTGTGGCCCGAGCGGCACATCGCGGCCCTGCCCAAGGGCATCTCGCGTCACCTGGTGCGCTTCGTGCACCTGGGCGGGTCGGTCATCGCGGTCAAGGAGACCTCGGCCGAGCTCGCCCGCCGCGAGTACGAGCTGCTGCGCACGCTGCAGCGGCTCGACCTGCCCTGCGTGGAGCCCGTGGCGATCATCAGCGGACGCACCGAACCCGGCGGGGCGCCCCTCGAATCCGCTCTCGTCACGCGCCACCTGCGCTTCTCACTTCCCTATCGCGCGCTCTACTCGCAGACCCTGCGGCCCGACACCGCGACCCGGCTCGTCGACGCGCTCGCCGTCCTGCTCGCGCGGCTGCACCTGGTCGGCTTCTTCTGGGGCGACGTGTCGCTGTCCAACACCCTGTTCCGGCGCGACGCGGGGGCCTTCGCGGCCTACCTGGTCGACGCGGAGACCGGTGCGCTGCACGAGAGCGGGCTGTCCGACGGCCAGCGCGAGCACGACCTCGAGATCGGCCGCGTCAACATCGCGGGCGAACTGCTCGACCTCCAGGCCGGCGGGCGGCTCGACGACGAGATCGAGCCGGTCGAGATCGCCGACGGCATCGTGAGCGCGTACCGCAACCTGTGGAACGAGCTGACGGTCGCGGAGTCGTTCCCGGCGGGCGAGCGCTGGCGCATCAACCAGCGGGTCGAGCGCCTCAACGAGCTGGGCTTCGACATCGAGGAGCTCGCGATCAGCCACGACGAGGACGGCACCAAGGTGCGCATCCAGCCCAAGGTCGTGGATGCGGGCCACCACTCCCGCAGGCTGCTGCGGCTCACCGGGCTGGACGCCGGCGAGAACCAGGCCAGACGCCTGCTCAATGACCTGGACGCCTACCGAGCCACGGGCGACCGCGCCGAGCTCGACGAGGAGGTCGTCGCGCACGAATGGCTCGTCCGGGTCTTCGAGCCGGTCGTGCGGGCCATCCCGAAGGAGCTGCGCGGCAAGCTCGAGCCCGCCGAGGTCTTCCACCAGCTGCTCGACCACCGGTGGTACCTGTCGCAGCAGGCGGGGCACAACGTCCCGCTGGCCGAGGCGCTGAACTCCTACATCGACGACGTGCTGCGGCACCGCCGCGACGAGGTGACCATGATGGGCCCGCCCACCGGTGCGTTCACGGCGCCCATCGACGTCATCGACGACCAGGACTGGCGCAGCAAGGTCTGAGCCGTCGGGCTCAGGTCGCCGACGCGCGCCCCCGCGCGAGCACCACGGCGAGAAGCGCCGCGGCGACCCCCGCCAGCAGAACCGCCGCGATACCGACCGCGATCGCCGGGCCCACGAACACGGCGACGCCACCGATGAGCACACCGCTCCCCACCCGCAGGCCCATGCTCGTCATCCCGTAGGCGCCGAGGAACCGGCCGCGGCGGTCGGGCGGCGACTCGAGCTGGACCAGGGTCTGCGAGATCGAGCCGGAGGTGATGGTCGCGAAACCCGCCACGAGCAGAGCAGCCAGCGACAGCGGGAAGTCGCGGGAGAACGCGAAGACCGCGATGCCGGCAGCGAACACCAGCGTGCTGACGATGGCCAGACGCGCGCTGGCGGGCACGCGCCCGACCGCCTCGAGCGTGATGCCGCCGATCACGGCGCCCACCGACATCGCCACGATGAGCATCCCGTAGCCGAGCCCCGAGGTGTCCTGCCCGAGCAGCGCCCCGAACTCGGGCAGCAGCGGCATGACCGCCATGCCGATGAAGAGCCCGACCGCGCCCTGTAACACGACCACGACGAGGATCGACGGGTACCGCGGGAGGTCGCGCAGGGTCTCGATGACCTCCCGCAGCCGCAGGCGCGGCGGGGTCGCGCGACGCCGGCGGTGGCCGTCGATCGGCATGAGGAACAGGAAGATCGTGAACGGCAGATAGAACAGCACGTTGACGAACATGCCGATGGCCGGCCCGACCGTGAACAGCAGCGCGGCACCGGCCGCGGGGCCGAGCAGCTGCCCGAGGTTGATCCCGGTCGCCATGAGCCGCACCCCGCTGCCCACCGCCTCGGGACCGACGATGTCGTAGATGAGCATGCCGTCGGCCGGGTGCCACAACGCGCTCGCGAGGCCGTGCGCCAGCAGCAGCACGACGGCGTGCCACATCTGCAGGGTGCCGGTCGCGAAGAGCACGCCCCACGTGACGGAGACCACCGCGAAGATGCCCGCCGAGACCTGGATGAGCCGCCGGCAGTCGTACCGGTCGGCGAGGCTGCCGAAGAGGACCGAGAGCAGCAGATGCGGAAGCCAGTGGCTGACGACCGCGAACCCGGCCAGCAGCGGGGAGTGGAAGGTCTGCCAGATCACCCAGTAGGTGATCGCGTGCTCGGCGTTGTCGCCCGCCATGAGCAGGCTGCCGCCCGCGAGGTAGCCCTTGTACCAGCGGGCCCGGAGCGCCGTGAACCTCACGACGCGCGCAGCTTCGCCACCTCGTAGAGCGCGACGCTCACGGCGATGCCCGCGTTGAGCGACTCGGTCGAGGAGTCGATGGGGATCGACACCACTTGGTCGCAGGTCTCGGTCACCAGGCGCGAGAGCCCATCACCCTCGCTCCCGACCACGAGCACGAGCGGCTGGGTCGCGAGGGGCAGGCCGGGCAGGCTCACGGATCCCCCGCCGTCGAGACCGAGAACGAAGACGCCGCGCGACTTGAGGTCCTTGAGGGTCTGCGTGAGGTTCGAGGCCAGCGCGACCGGGACGCGCGTGGCGGCACCGGCCGAGGTCTTCCAGGCGGCGGCCGTGACACCCGCCGAGCGGCGCTGCGGCACGATGACGCCGTGGCCGCCGAACGCGGCCACCGAGCGGATGATGGCGCCGAGGTTGCGCGGATCCGTCACCCCGTCCAGCGCCACCAGGAGCGGAGCGCCGCCGCGAGCCTCCGCGCGGTCGAGCAGGTCGAGCGGGTGCGCGTACTCGTAGGGCGGCACCTTGAGCGCGACGCCTTGGTGCACCGCGTCGGGTCCGCTCATGCGGTCCAGCTCGGGCCGCATGACCTCGAGAACCGGGATGCCGCGCTTGCCCGCCAGCGAGAGCGCCTCTTTGACGCGGTCATCCATCTCGACGCGCGCGGCGACGTACAGAGCGGTCGCCGGGATGCGGGTGCGCAGAGCCTCGACCACCGAGTTGCGCCCCGTGACCAGCTCGCTCTCGTCGGAGGACTTCGGCCGACGCCGGGCGGGCGCCTTCTGGTCGCCCTTCCCGTGCCGGGCGCGCGCCGCCTCGAGCCGGTCCTTCGCGGCCTTTCGCTTGCCGGCCACGTGCCAGCCGCGGTCCTCGGCCTTGGGCGTGGGACCCTTGCCCTCGAGCGCCTTGCGCCCGTGGCCGCCCGTGCCGACGCTCGCGCCCTTCTTCTTCGGCTTTCCGGCGCCCGGCCGCCCCGGCTTAGCCACCGAGACTCCAGACCGGGCCGTCGGGGGTGTCCTCGATCGCGATGCCGGCGGCCGCGAGCTCGTCACGGATGCGGTCCGACGCGGCGAAGTCCTTGGCCGCGCGGGCCCGCGTGCGGTCCTCGAGCATGCGCTCCACGAGTGAGCCGAGGGCGGCCCCGGCGACGCCGTCGCCGCGGTCGCCCCACGCCGGGTCGCGCGGGTCGATGCCGAGCACACCCGTCATGGCGAGCACCGACTCCCGCAGCCGCGCCGCCTCGGCGAGCTCCCCCGCCTCGAGCGCGACATTGCCCGCGCGCACCGTCTCGTGCAACACCGCGAGCGCCTGCGGAACCCCGAGGTCGTCGTCCATGGCCTCGCCGAAGGCGTCAGGCACGATCCCGGGCACCGCGCCGTGCTCGATGCCGGCCAGGCGCGCATCGGCCCGCCCGAGGAAGCCCTCGATGCGCGAGAACGCGGCCTCGGCCTCGACCAGCGCGCCCTCGTGGTAGTCGATGCTCGAGCGGTAGTGCGCGCCGGCGAGGTAGTAGCGCACGACGATCGGCCGGGACTCGGAGAGCAGCTCGGCCGCGTACACCGAGTTGCCCAGCGACTTGGACATCTTCTGACCCTCGATCGTGACGAGCCCGTTGTGCACCCAGTGCGTCGCGAAGCCCTCCCCCGCCGCGGTGGACTGGGCGAGCTCGTTCTCGTGGTGCGGGAAGCGCAGATCGAGACCGCCCCCGTGGATGTCGAAGGCCGGCCCCAGCTCTGCGCGCGCCATCGCGGAGCACTCGATGTGCCATCCCGGACGCCCCGCGCCCCAGGGCGAGGGCCACGATGCCGACGCGGGCTCCTCGGGCTTGGCACCCTTCCACAGCGCGAAGTCGCGCGCGTCGCGCTTGCCGCGCGTGGGCGCATCCGGCGAGTCGGCCATGTCGTCGAGCTTCTGGCGCGTGAGCTCGCCGTAGGCGGGCCAGGTCTTGACGTCGAAGTACACGTCGCCCGATGAGTCGGCGGCGACGTAGGCGTGACCCGCGTCGATGAGGCGCGCGATGAGCTCGTGCATCTGGGGGATGTACCCGGTGGCGCGCGGCTCGTAGGTGGGGGGCAGGATGCCGAGGGACTCATACCCGGACGTGAACTCGCGCTCGACCCGGTAGGCGTGGGCGCGCCAGGCCTCCGGCGGGCTCGCGTTCGCCAGGATCTTGTCCTCGATGTCGGTGACGTTGCGCACGAAGTCGACTTCGTACCCGCGATAGCCGAGCCAGCGCCGCCACAGGTCGTAGACCAGGGCGCTGCGCAGGTGTCCGATGTGGGGCGAGGACTGCACGGTCGGACCGCACACGTACATGCCGACTCGACCGGGTTCGCGGGGTACGAGGTCGCGCAGCTCCTGCGAGCGGGTGTCGTAGAGCCGGACGGTCACCCGTGAAGTCTACGGAGGTCGCCCCCGCCTCAGACTTAGGTTAGGTTTGCCTTACAGCCGATTAGGTTAGGTATGCCTAAGCATTCGACCGGAGAGGTACCGTGACCCCATCCCCCCGCCGGCGCTTCCGCGCGCCCTGGCTCGCCCTTCCCCTCGCCGCGGCGCTCGCGCTCGGCGCAGCGACGCCCGCCTTCGCCGACGACGAGGCGCCGACCGCGGAGCCGGTCTCCTCGGCCGCCGCCGACCCGGCCCCGGCGCCCCCGGCTCCTGCCCCGGCACCCCCGGCTCCTGCCCCGGCCCCTGCGCCCGCACCCGCCGGCCCGCCGGCCGAAACCCCCGCGCCGGCGGATCCCCCCGCGCCCGAGCCCACCGGCACGCCCGAACCGACCGAGGCTCCGACTCCCGAGCCGACCGAGACTCCCGCACCGGACGAGACCACGGATTCCCTGTCCACCCAGGCGCTCCGCACCGCGGAGACCTCGGAGCGCGACATCGCGTCGGCCGTCGTGACCCCGTCCATCTCGGTCGCGCCCTCCACCGGGCTCGCCGACGAGGCGATCGTCACGGTATCCGTCACGCTGCCCGCGACCATCACGGCGACCCTCGGCGCGAGCGCGGGAACCGAGCTGACGACGGGCGTATACGTCATGTACTGCGTGCAGCCCGCCGGGGCGGTGGGCACGGCCGGCGGCCGCGCGACCGGCGCCCAGTGCGACGGCACGCGCCAGCTCGCCCTGTCCTCGGCCGCGACCCCCTGCGGCACCACGGTCGTCGGCAGCGTGACCGACGGGGCCTGGACCTTCAGCGCGAACATCGCCGCGACGGATGCCTTCGGCACCCACTCCTGCGTCGACGCGACCGCGGCCGGCTCGGGCGGTGAGCAGTGCGGGATCTTCGTGCGGCTCTACCACGTGTTCAACGCCGGCAACGTGGCGAACCCCTACGTCTACGACATGTTCATCCCGGTGGCCTTCGCGGCTCCCCCGGTCTACGGGGTCACCGTGACCCCGACCATGGGCCTCGATGACGGCGAAACCGTCACGGTCAACGGCACGCTGCCCGCCACCATCACGGCGACCTTGGGTGCCAGCACGGGTCAGGCCCTGACCACGGGTGTCTACATCATGTACTGCGCCAAGCCCGCCGACCCGGTCGGCACCGCGGGCGGTCGCGCGACCGGCGCCCAGTGCGACGGCACGCGCCAGCAGGCGCTGTCCTCGGCAGCGACCCCCTACGGCACGACCGTGGTCGGCAGCGTCAGCGCCGGCACCTGGACCTTCTCGAGCACGCTCGACGTGACGGACGCCTTCGGCACCCACACCTGCGTCGACGCGACCGCGGCGAGTGCGGGCGGCGAGCAGTGCGGGATCTTCGTGCGGCTCTACCACGTGTTCAACGCCGGCAACGTCGCGAACCCGTACCTCTACGACCAGCTCGTCCCGGTGACCTTCACCGCGCCCTCCACCGGGGGCACGGGAGGCACCGGCGGGACCGGCGGCACGGGTGGTACCGGTGGCACGGGCTCCGCGGCTCCGCGGCTGAGCGTCAGCCCCTCGAGCGTCTCGCTCAACGGCGCGACGACCGTCACGATCCGCGGAACCGGCTACACGGGCGCGGGCACCGCCAACGGCGTCTACGTCTCGATCGGCAGCTCGTCGGTCTGGCAGCCCGGCCAGGTGCCGAGCCAGGGCGGATGGGTCGCGAGCGGATGGGTCACCCCCGGCGCCCTCAGCGGAGGAGCGTTCTCGACGACCCTGACCATCCCGGCCGGATCGCTCAGCGCCGGCGTCAGCTACGGCGTGGCGACCTTCGCCGCGCACGGCCTGGCCCTCACCGACCGGAGCCTGGACGCCTGGGCGCCCCTCACGGTCGTGAACGCGGGCACCTCGTCGTCGGAGGAGGAGCAGGATCGGGGTCCGGCATCCGCCCCGCCCACCGACGAGGGCATCGAGCTGTCGAGCACCCAGCTGAACGAGGGCGGCGAGTTCTCGGCCAGCGCGGGCGGCTTCGAGCCGAACGAGGAGAACATCCTCGTGGTCGTGTACTCCGACCCGATCGTGCTCGCGAATGACGCGCGGGCCGACGCGGAGGGCGTCGTGCACTGGACCGGGCGGCTGCCGTACGGGCTGACCGGTTCGCACACGCTGACCTTCCAGGGGTCGTCCGACGCGGGCGTTCCGATCGAGATCACTCCGCGCGAGGTGCTCGGCTGCACGATCGACGACGCGAGCCTGGAGTGGGGCTTCAAGGAGTCCTTCCGCTCCTACGTCGACGGCTCGATCGCCAACGGCGAGTGGACGACGGCGGGCGACGCGAGCTACGAGACGCCGACGTTCACCTGGTCCAGCGGCGCGGGCGATCGCGCCGAGTCCGGGGATGCCGTGGTCGCCTTCACCGGCTCCGTCCGGTTCACCGGGCACTCCGGCGCGCTCGACACCACGATCGCGAACCCGGTGATCGAGGTCGCCGACGACACCGCGACCCTGCTGCTGGATGTCTCGGGCACCACCCAGGACGGCCGCGACCTCGTGCGGGTCGCCGTGCCGTTCGCGGAGCTCGACCTGTCCGACGTCGATCCCTCGGCGCAGGACGGGGTCATCCGGCTGGCCGAGATCCCGGCGACGCTGACCGCCCAGGGCGCCGAGGTGTTCGGCACCTACCCGGCGGGCGAGGAGCTCGACGCGGTGACGCTCACACTGCCCGAGGGCGCCTGCGGCACGCAGGCTGCGGCAGCGGTCGACGACCTGGCCGCGCCCGAGACGGGCGCCGGAGCGTCGTGGGTGATCTGGTTGATCGCCGCGCTCGTGCTGGCGGTCGCGGCGGCCGTGGTCGCGGCGATCCTGCTGCGGCGTCGGCGGGCCTGAGCCAGCCGACCGGCGGAGTCAGCCGATCAGCAGTGCCGTGGCGAGGGCGGTGACGCCCTCGCCACGGCCCGTGAAGCCCAGTCCGTCCGAGGTCGTGGCGGCCACGCTCACGGGGGCGCCGACGAGCTGCGTCAGCCGGCGCTCGACCTCGTCGCGCCGCGGCGCCAGTCTCGGCCGCTCGCCCACCACCTGCACCGCGACATTGGCGACGGCGAACCCCGAGCCCGCGACGAGAGCGAGCGTCTCGCGCAGGAAGACCTCGCTCGCCGCCCCGGCGAAGCGCGGGTCGCCCGTTCCGAATCGGCTGCCGAGGTCGCCCAGACCCGCCGCGGAGAGCAGCGCGTCGCACATCGCATGGATGACGGCGTCGCCATCGCTGTGCCCCGCCAGTCCCGGCTCATCGGGCCAGTACACCCCGCCGAGCCACAGGGGCGCGGAGTCGTCGTAGGCGTGCACGTCCATACCGACACCGGTGCGCAGCACGGGTACCCCGGAGCCCTCCGCCCTGCGCAGATCCGCCGCCGTCGTGATCTTGAACGCGAGCTCATCGCCCGGGACGGTCAGAACCTCACCTCCGGCGTCCTGGAAGAGCGCAGCGTCGTCGGTGAACTCGTTCGTCGCTCGCGCATACGCGTCGGCCAGCGCGGCACGGGGGAACCCCTGCGGGGTCTGCACCTGGACCAGGTCGCTGCGCTCGACCGTGGCGAGGACGCGGTCGTCCTCGACGCGCTTGACCGTGTCGCTGACCGGAAGCGCGGGGATCACGCCGGCGCCGGTCTCGCGCACCGCATCCGCGACCCGGGCGAAGAGCGCGGCAGGCGTGAGCGCGCGAGCGGCGTCGTGCACGAGCACGATCTCGGCGCCGGAATCCGCGAGTGCCGCAAGCCCCGCGGCGACGGACGCCTGCCGCGTCTCACCACCCGCGACGACCCGCACCGGGACGACCGCCGCGCCCGCGAGGGCCTCGGCGCGCGCCAGCCACGCGGACGGCGCGACGACGACCACCTCGGCCGGGGCGGCATCCGCGACGCCGCGCAGAGCGTGCTCGAGCACGGTCGAACCGCGCAGGGGCGCGAAGGCCTTGGGCTCGGCGCGACCCAGCCGCGTGCCGCTGCCGGCGGCGACGACGATCACGGCGACACTGGACACGGGCTGCGCCCCTCTCGTCCGGCGAGCGTCGGGAGGGTCAGGAGGCGAGGACCTCGTCGAGAACGGTCGAGGCCTTCTCTTCGTCGGTCTTCTCGGCGAGCGCGAGTTCGCTGATCAGGATCTGCCGGGCCTTGGCCAGCATGCGCTTCTCACCGGCCGAGAGACCGCGGTCCTGGTCGCGGCGCCACAGGTCGCGCACGACCTCGGAGACCTTGATGACATCGCCGGAGGCGAGCTTCTCGAGGTTGGCCTTGTAGCGCCGGCTCCAGTTGGTGGGCTCCTCGGTGAACGGAGCGCGCAGCACCTCGAAGACCCGGTCCAGGCCCTCCTTGCCGATGACGTCGCGAACGCCCACCAGGTCGACGTTGTCGGCCGGGACCTCGATCGTCAGATCGCCCTGCGTCACGTTGAGCTTGAGGTAGACCTTCTCTTCGCCTCTGATGACCCGGGTCTTCACCTCCGTGATGGTTGCTGCACCGTGATGGGGGTAAACGACCGTCTCGCCGACCTCGAAGAGCATGGAGTTGGTTCCTTCCGCAGACCCGCTAGTTTATCACAGCGCGCCTCCGCCGATCGGGGCCGGTAGGGTGGTATTCCGTCCCCGCATCCCGTTCTGGAGGGTCCGTTGAGAACTCGCGTCGTCGCATCCGCAGCCCTGGTCGCCTGTGCTGCCCTGGGCCTCGCCGGGTGCAACTTCATCACCCCGCAGGCGACGCTCGAGCACTACGACCCGAGCGACGGCGTGAGTGCCGAGATCGGCGACCTGCACGTGCTCAACGCGCTCGTCCTGACCGAGGACGGCGAGAGCGGCAACCTCGTGATGACCGTCCTCAACTCGGGCGACGACGACGCCGAGCTCACCGTGCAGTACGAGACCGACGGCGAGAAGACCACGCTCACACTGGACGCGCCCGTCGGCAGCACCGACTTCGGCGGCTTCGGCGAGAGCGAGCAGGTCTTCCTCGAGAACATCGGCACCGACGCGGGCGGGCTTCTGGCGATCTACTTCCAGTACGGCGACGTGCAGGGCAAGCAGGTGCTGATCCCCGTGCTCGACGGCTCGCTCGCGCAGTACTCGCCGTACCTGCCCCAGACGCCGACGCCCGAGCCCGTCGAGACCGAGACCGCGGCGCCCGAACCCACCGAGACGCCCGAGGGCTGACGAGCGCTCAGCGCTGTCGCTCAGCCCTCGAAGCGGTAGCCGAGGCCGCGCACCGTCACGAGCCGCTGCGGCACCGCCGGGTCGGGTTCGATCCGGGACCGGATGCGCTTGATATGCACGTCGAGCGTCTTGGTGTCCCCGAAGTAGTCGGGCCCCCAGACCCGGTCGATGAGCTGACCGCGGGTCAGCACCCGGCCCGCGTTGCGCAGCAGGTATTCGAGCAGCTCGAACTCCTTGAGCGGCATCGCGATCTCGCGTCCGTCGACCGCGACCGCGTGCCGCTCGACGTCCATGCGCACGCCACCCGCCTCGACCACGCCGTCGGCCGGGTCCTCGGGGTCGAGGCGACGGCGGAGGACGGCGCGGATGCGCGCCAGCAGCTCGCGGCTCGAGTAGGGCTTGGTGACGTAGTCGTCCGCGCCGAGCTCGAGGCCCACCACGATGTCCACCTCGGTGTCCTTCGCGGTCAGCATGATGATGGGGACGGATGACCGGGCCCGCAGCTCGCGGCACACCTCGGTACCCGGCAGCCCGGGCAGCATGAGATCCAGCAGCACGAGATCCGCTCCCCCGCGATCGAAGGCCGTGAGCGCGGCGCGGCCGTCCGCGACCAGCTCGGTCTCGTATCCCTCGCGCTGGAGCAGATAGGCCAGCGGCTCGGCGAGCGAGGGCTCGTCCTCGACGATCAGGATGCGCGTCATCGTCCGGCGCCCTCCTCGCTTCTCACGACGGGTTCGGCCTCGACCCCGGGCGACGCCTCGGGCAGGCGGATGGTGAAGGTCGAGCCCCTGCCCTGCTGCGACCAGACCCGGACGTCGCCCCCGTGGTTCTGCACCACGTGCTTGACGATGCTCAGCCCCAGGCCGCTGCCACCCGTGTTGCGGCTTCGGGCGGCATCCACCCGGAAGAAGCGCTCGAAGACCCGGTCCCGCTCGTCCTCGGGGATGCCAACGCCCTGATCGGTCACGGCGATCTCCACCACGCCGTCGTCCGTCGTGACGCCGATGCCCACGCGCGAGCCGTCGGGCGAGTACTGGATCGCGTTCGAGATGAGGTTGTGCACGGCCGTCACGAGCAACTGTTCGTCGCCGAGTACTTTGGCACGCACCTTGCCGGACGGCACCAGGGCGATCCGGTGCGACTCCGCGACCACGCGATTGCGCTCGACCGCCTGGGCGACGACCGCGCCGACGCTCACGCGCTCGACCGAGGAGAGCGGATCGCCGGCCTGCAGCCGGCTGAGCTCGATGATCTCGGCGGTGATGCCCGCCAGGCGCTCCGACTCCTGGGTGAGGCGCCGGGCGAAGCGGGTGACCTCGGCGGGCTCGTCCGCCGCGCTCGCGAGCGCCTCGGCGAGCAGGCCCACCGCGCCGATCGGGGTCTTGAGCTCGTGACTCACATTGGCGACGAAGTCGCGACGAACCTCCTCGAGCCGGTGGGCCTCGGTGCGATCGTCGGCGAGCAGCAGCACGAAGCGCTGCCCGAGCCTGGCCACCCGGACCAGCAGCTGCAGCTGCGCCTCGCCGAAGGGTCCGCGCGGCAGCTGGAGCTCCTCGCTCACCGGCACGCCGTCCCTGCGCACCTGGTCGACGAGCGCGATGAGCGGCTCGTGCAGCAGGGCTCGGTTGCCGACGAGCCCGAACGCGACGGCGCCAGCGGATGCCTTGACCACGTTGTTGGAGGAGTCGAGCACGACGCCCGCCGACTGCAGGGCGTCCATGACCTCCTCGACGCCGTCCGGGAGGCCCTCGCTCACTACCGCGACCGCCCGCCGGCCGCGCTGGTGCGCGACGTGCACGGCGACCGTCCCCGCGATCCCGACGGCCAGTCCGAAGGCCAGCGCCACCGGCACGAGCCAGGCCGAGTCCATGGGACTAGATTAGGCCGCAGCCACCGTCCCGGCCGGGGCGAAAGCGGGCTCAGACGCCTTCTTCCGCAGATGTTCAGCACGGCGACACCGCTCGTTAACCTGCGGTGGGCACGGTGGGCATGCGCGGTCCGGTCCGGGCTGCGCGCGAACCGAGAGGAACCGGATGCGCGAGGTCTTCCAGCAGGAGCTCCGCGAGGTGCAGGACCGCCTCGTCGAGATCTCCGGCCTCGTGGCCGACTCGATCGAGAACGCCACGCGGGCGTTCAACGAATCCGACGTCGCTCTCGCCGAGCGCGTCATCGAGGACGACAACCGGATCGACGCGCTCACCGTCGCCCTGGACGAGCTCGCCATCCAGATCCTGGCCCGCCAGCAGCCGGTTGCGCGGGACCTGCGCATCGTGGTGAGCGCGCTGCGCATCAGCGCCTCGCTCGAGCGCATGGGCGACATGGCCGAGCACATCGCCCAGCTGGCCCGCTACCGGTTCCCCGAGAAGGTCGTGCCGAAGTCGCTGCGCCCCACCTTCGTCGAGATGGGCAGGCTCGACGTCGAGATCGCTCGCAGGCTCACCGAGCTGCTGCGCACCGAGGACATCGCCATCGCGGAGTACATCCGCAACGAGGACGACAAGGTCGACGAGCTGCACGTGAGCGTCTTCGACAAGGTGCTGGGCGAGAAGTGGAAGGGCGAGGCGGCCGACACCGTGGATGCCACGCTCGCCTCGCGCTATCACGAGCGGTTCGCGGATCACGCGGTCTCCATCGCCAAGAAGGTGCAATACCTCGCCACGGGCGACTGGATCCCGGCCGACGACTGAGCGCCGGCCGCCGATTTCGGGTGCGGGGGTGTCGCGTAGGCTCGGAGCGTGACCGAGCACGCGGAGCCTCCCGTCGTCGAGCTCGCCGAGCTTCTGGACGACGAGGTCGAGCCCGCGCGCGCCGGCCTGGGCCGTCAGCTCGGGCTGGTCGTGGGTCTATCCGCCGTGGGTCTTGCCGGAATCGCCGTGCTCGCCGTGATCCTCGTGCCCGCCGTGGCCGAAGCGGTGCGCTGGATTGTGTACGTCGCGCGCCTCGTCAACGGCGCCTGACGCGCTGACTCGTCGGGCGCTACTTCTTGCCCTGCGCCGCCACGGCCGCCGCACCGGCCGCCGCCGCCTCCGGGTCGAGGTAGGCACCGGGCCCGACCGGCATCATGTCGTCGCCCAGCTCGTACACGAGCGGGATCCCGGTCGGGATGTTGAGCTCGGCGATGGCGTCGTCCGAGATGCCGTCCAGGTGCTTGACCAGCGCACGCAGCGAGTTGCCGTGGGCGGTCACGATGACCGTGCCCTCGCGCAGGGACGGGACGATGTCCGATTCCCAGTAGGGCAGCATCCGGTCGATCACGAGCTTGAGGCTCTCGGTGCGCGGGAACTCCGCGTCCGGGATGTCCGCGTAGCGCTCGTCGCCGAACTGGCTCCACTCCGCGTCGTCGGCAAGGGGAGGCGGCGGGACGTCGAAGCTGCGACGCCACTGCATGAACTGCTCCTCGCCGAACTTCGCGAGGGTGTCCGCCTTGTCGAGCCCCTGCAGCGCTCCGTAGTGCCGTTCGTTGAGGCGCCAGCTGCGCTTGACCGGGATCCACGCGCGGTCGGCGCCGAGCAGCGCGATGTCGGCGGTCTGGATCGCGCGGGTCAGCACGCTCGTGTACGAGATGACCGGGGCGAGCCCGGATTGGCGCAGCAGCTCGCCCGCGCGCGTCGCCTCCTGCACCCCCTGCTCGCTGAGGCGCACGTCCACCCACCCGGTGAAAAGGTTCTTCTGGTTCCAGTCGGACTGCCCGTGCCGCAGCAGTATCAGCGTGTGGCTCATGCGGCCAGCCTAGCCACGGGGCACGGAGCCCAGGCGCGGGAGGCGGGGGACGTCCGCGGTGGCGCCGGCCGTGGGCGGGACGATGAGCTGCTGGGTTGCGGCGATGCGGCCGGAGTCGGGGCCGTCCACGAGCAGGACGGCGCCCGGGTCGGTGCTGCGCTTGATGACCGCGAGCGCGATCGGGCCGAGCTCGTGATGCAGGGCCGCCGCCGTGACCCGACCCGCCTCGGGCGCCTGCGCGTCATCTCCCGTGCGGACGATCGCTCCGGCGGCCGGCAGCACGCTCTCCGACCCGTCCAGGTGCAGCATGACCAGGCGCCGCGGCGGGTGACCCAGATTGTGCACCTTCGCCACGGTCTCCTGGCCGCGGTAGCACCCCTTGCTCAGGTGCACGGCCGAGCGCAGCCAGTCCAGCTCGTGCGGGATGCTCCGGGCGTCGAGCTCGGTCGCCTCGCGCGGGCGCCAGGCCGCGATGCGCAGGGCCTCGAGCGCGAGCGTTCCCGCTCGTGCCACCCCGTCGAGCTCGCCGATGCGAGAGCGCTCGACGAGCGACTCGGTGTAGTCCCAGTCCGCAGCGGGGTGCTCCCCGGCCGCGTACTGGTGCCCGCCCGTCACGACCGCGCGCCACGGGTCGCGCCAGATCAGCGGGATGCCGTGCGACTCGGCGACGGACGGCACCTCCGCGCCGATCGCCCCCCACGTCGCGAAGTCGGCCGAGCGGTCCGCGACCTCCACGCGGAGGAGGAACCGCATCCGCTCGAGGAAATCGAGCAGGGGCGCTCCGACCCCGGCATCCAGCAGGAGCCAGGTCGTCTCGCCGTCGTCGAGCACGCGCAGGGCGTGCTCGACGCGTCCGCTCGGGTCCAGCAGCAGGGTCTCGGCAGATTCCCCCGGCACGAGACCGGTCAGCCGCTGCGAGGTGAGCGAGTCGAGCCAGCTCAGCCGGTCGGGCCCG
Source organism: Microbacteriaceae bacterium (assembly GCA_019638805.1). Taxonomy (GTDB): domain Bacteria; phylum Actinomycetota; class Actinomycetes; order Actinomycetales; family Microbacteriaceae; genus JBDSKH01. The sequence continues at coordinate 57,636 of JAHBTA010000004.1, forward strand.
GCCACGGTCAGGACGTCGCGGTCGCCCAGGTCGACGATCGCCTCGCCCGCCGCGAGCCGACGCTGCTCGGCCAGCGGTTCGCCGTGGTGCTGAGCGGGCGTGAGGGCGCCCGGCCGGGGGCCGGACATGGCGCTCAGCGCTGGCCGCGGAACAGGTTGTACAGGACGACGACCGACACGAAAGCGATTGCGAGCGTCGCCAGCCCGAGGAGACCGATGAAGAACAGTTCCAGGGCGAGCATCATGCGGGAAGTCTACCGTCCAGCAGCCAGAGCACGCCCGTGGCGCCCGCCAGGATGACGAGCGAGCCGCCGATCGAGTAGATCATGCGCGTCGCCAGCTCCTCCTTGCGCGAGAGCGCGAGCTGGATCACGAAGGTCGCCAGCACCGCGAAGGCCAGCACGAGCGGCAGGGCGCCCAGGTAGCCGGGCCCCGCGAAGACGCCCACCAGGATCGCGAGCACGAGCGTGATGAGCCAGACCGGGAGGACCGTGCGGGACACAGGGCCATGCTACGGCTCCCGTAGACTGTGCCCCTGACGAAAAGGGCCCCATCTGTTCGGGAGGCCACCGTGGCGCAGCTTCTCATCCTGACCTCCATGGTCGAGGGTGACGTGCTGCCGTCGCTCGGGCTGCTGAGCCACCGGGTGCGCGCCATCCCGGCCGAGCCCGCATCGCTCATCAACGCCCCGACGAGCGACCTGATCTTCGTGGACGGTCGCGCCGACCTCGCCAGCGCCAAATCGCTGTGCAAGATCCTGACCGCGACGGGCCTCAACGTCCCGCTCGTCCTCGTGCTCACCGAGGGCGGCCTCACCGCGGTCTCGGCCGACTGGGGGGTGGATGACGTGGTGCTGGAATCGGCGGGTCCAGCCGAGCTGGACGCCCGCATCCGACTCGCGATCGGACGCCAGGCGCAGCAGCGCGAGGGGTCCAAGATCCAGGCGTCCGGCGTCGTGATCGACGAGGCGAGCTATTCGGCCAAGGTGCACGGCCGCCCGCTCGACCTCACCTTCAAGGAGTTCGAGCTGCTGCGCTTCCTCGCCACGCACCCCTCGCGGGTGTTCACGCGCGAGCAGCTGCTGAGCGAGGTGTGGGGCTACGACTACTTCGGCGGCACGCGCACGGTCGACGTGCACGTGCGACGCCTGCGCGCCAAGCTCGGCGATCTCGAGTCGCTCATCGGCACGGTGCGCAACGTCGGTTACCGCTTCAACGTCTACGAGGACGAGGAGCGCCTGTCGCCCGTGTGACATCTCCCGTTCACACGGGCGGTGGCAGGATGGTGCGATGGAGAGCACCAGCCCGCTGGGCGACGCGACGATCGCCGCGGATCTGCTCGACGACGACGAGGCGGATCCCCAGTGGAACGATGACGGCTCGCTGCCGGCGGACCGCTTCCTCGACCGCGAGCTGAGCTGGCTCGCGTTCAACCAGCGGGTGCTCGAACTCGCCGAGGACGACTCGCTGCCGATCCTGGAGCGCGCCAACTTCCTGGCGATCTTCGCCTCCAACCTCGACGAGTTCTTCATGGTGCGCGTCGCCGGCCTCAAGCGCCGTATCGCGACCGGGCTGGCCGTGCCGACCAATGTGGGTCGCGCGCCGCTCGATGTCCTGGCCGATATCAGCGCGAAGGCGCACGAGCTGCAGGAGCGCCACGCCCGGGTGTTCCGCGATCAGGTCAAGCCGGGGCTGGACGCCGCCGGCATCCACATCGAGGGCTGGCGCGACCTCGAGGAGGCCGACCGCGAGCGCATCGATGAGATCTTCAGCACCCAGATCTTCCCGGTGCTCATGCCGCTCGCCGTGGACCCCGCGCACCCGTTCCCCTACATCTCCGGACTCTCGCTCAACCTGTCGATCCGGGTGCGCAACCCCAAGACCCAGCGGGTCGAGTTCGCGCGTCTCAAGATGCCGCAGAATCTGGCGCGCTTCGTCCGGCTGCCGGATGACGGCTCCGGCCAGGTGCGCTTCATCCCCCTCGAGGACCTCATCTCCAACCACCTGGGGGAGCTCTTCCCGGGCATGGAGATCCTCGAGCACCACGAGTTCCGGGTGACGCGCAACGAGGACGTCGAGATCGAGGAGGACGACACCGAGTCGATCATCCAGGCTCTGGAGAAGGAGCTGCTGCGGCGCCGGTTCGGTCCGCCCATCCGGCTCGAGATCAGCGACGACATGGACGACGTGACGCTCGACCTGCTCATGCAGGAACTCGACATCACCGAGCAGGAGGTCTACCGCCTCCCCGCGCCGCTGGACCTGGGCGGCCTGTTCGAGCTCATGCGCCTGGACCGCCCCGAGCTCAAGTACCCGCGCCGGGTGCCGACCACGAGCGTGAGCCTGCTGCCGAGCGACCCGACCGAGAAGCCCGACGTGTTCAGCTCGATCTCGCGCGGCGACATCCTGCTGCACCACCCGTACGAGTCGTTCGCGACGAGCGTGCAGGCCTTCGTCGAGCAGGCCGCGGCCGACCCGAACGTGCTTGCCATCAAGCAGACCCTGTACCGCACGAGCGGCGACAGCCCCATCGTCGAGGCTCTCATCGACGCGGCCGAGGCGGGCAAGGCGGTGCTCGCGCTCGTGGAGATCAAGGCGCGCTTCGACGAGCAGGCCAACATCTCCTGGGCGCGCAAGCTCGAGAAGGCCGGGGTGCACGTGGTCTACGGCCTGGTGGGCCTGAAGACCCACTGCAAGCTCGCGCTCGTGGTGCGCCAGGAGGGCAACGGTCTGCGCCACTACAGCCACATCGGGACGGGCAACTACAACCCGAAGACCTCGCGCATCTACGAGGACCTCGGGCTGCTCACCGCGGACGACCAGGTCGGCAAGGACCTGACCCGGCTGTTCAACGAACTCTCCGGGTACGCGATCGAGAAGAAGTTCAAGCGCCTCCTGGTGGCGCCGCTGCACCTGCGCAAGGCGCTCGTGAAGCGCATCGCGGCCGAGGCGGACAGTGCGCGCGCCGGGAAGCCCAGCGGCATCCGCATCAAGGTCAACTCGATCGTCGACGAGGCGATCATCGACGCGCTCTACCGCGCGAGCCAGGCGGGTGTGCCCATCGACGTGTGGGTGCGCGGGATCTGCTCGCTCCGGCCCGGGGTGCCGGGCCTCAGCGAGACGATCCGGGTGCGCAGCATCCTCGGTCGCTACCTCGAGCACTCGCGCATCTTCGCGTTCGCGAACGACGGCGACCCGCAGGTCTTCATCGGCAGCGCCGACATGATGCACCGCAACCTGGACCGCCGGGTCGAGGCGCTCGTCCGGCTCACCCGCCCCGAGCACGTCGCCGAGCTCGCCGAACTCTTCGACACCGCCATGTCGGACGGCACCTCGTCCTGGTGGCTGGGCGACGACGGGCAGTGGCAGCGGCACGACCGCGACGAGCAGGGCGCGCCCCTGGCCGATCTGCAGACCGATCGCATGACGCAGGTCGGGTCGCGCAGGCGCGGGGGAAGCCGGTGAGCTCAGCCGTCCTGGCGGCGGGCGCGCTGTGCTGGCGCGTCACCGCGAAGGGCAGGCTCAAGGTCCTCCTGGTGTTCCGTACGCAGCACCGCGACGTCTCGCTGCCCAAGGGCAAAGTCGACAAGGGCGAGACCCTGCCCGAGACCGCGGTGCGCGAGATCGCCGAGGAGACCGGGCTCGTCGTGCGGCTGGGCCCGCCGCTCGGGGTCATCGAGTACACGCTGTCCGACGGGCGCGACAAGCAGGTGTACTACTGGTCGGCCGAGGTTTCGCCCGAGGCACGCGCCAACTCGACCTTCGTCTCCAACGACGAGATCGAGAGCCTGCACTGGGTCACCGTCAGGAAGGCGCGCAAGCGCATGAGCTACCGGCACGACCGCGACCTGCTCGACCGGTTCGTGGAGCTGCACGAGCAGGGGCGCGCGCGCACCTTCGCGCTCGTGGCACTGCGCCACGGCAAGGCGGTCGCACCGCAGGACTGGGACGGGCCGGATGCGACCCGGCCGCTGCTCGCACGTGGCGAGAAGCAGGCGATCAGCGTCGCCCCCGGGGTCGCCGCCTTCGGTCCCGCGCGCTTGCTGTCCTCGACCGCAGCGCGCTGCCTGGCCACCATCGCGCCGACCGCGCGCCTCACCGGACTCGACGTGACCGAGTCCCCCGAGATCAGCCAGGATGCCTACACCGGCCGCGGGGACAGCGTCGCCCGGGTCGTGGGCGAGGTTCTCGACGCCGGCGCGAGCACCGTGCTGTGCAGCCACGGACCGGTGCTGCCGCAGATCCTCCGGTCCGCGGCCGACGCGACCGGCGGCGCGGGAGCCGCCGGGCTCTCGCGGGCCGCCGCGCTGTCCACCGGGGAGTTCGCGGTGCTCCACATCCCGGCCGAGCGCCCCGAGACCGGCATCGTCGCGGTCGAGGTGCACTCGCCCACGGTCTGAGGGTTCGCCGCTCGTTCACCTGCCGTTCACCGGTCCCGCCGAGGCTGGTCACGTGCTGTTCGTAGCTTTCTGTCGAGCCCGGTTCGGGCTCACCCGAACACACCAAGATGTCCCGAAGGGAACACAGTGAAGATCACCCGCTTCGGCGCCGTCGGCGCCATCGCGCTCGCGGGGGCCATGGCCCTCAGCTCGTGCGCCGCGAATGAGGGCGGCACCGGCGACGAGACCGGCAGCGACCTCAACGGCACCCTGGTCGGCGCGGGCGCGTCGTCGCAGGGCTCCGCCCAGGAGGCCTGGATCGCCGCCTTCCAGACGGCCAACCCCGGCGTCGACATCACCTACGACCCGACCGGGTCGGGTGCGGGTCGTGAGACCTTCATCGCCGGCGGCTCGGACTGGGCCGGCTCGGACTCGGCCCTGAACGACGACGAACTGGCCGGAGGGTTCGGCTCGTGCGCCGAGGGCGCCACGGCCTACGACCTGCCGACCTACATCTCGCCGATCGCGGTCATCTACAACGTCGAGGGCGTCGACTCGCTCAACCTCGACGCTGCGACGCTCGCCCGCATCTTCAAGGGCGACATCACCTCGTGGAACGACCCGGCGATCGCCGCGCTCAACGAGGGCGCCGCGCTGCCCGACCAGGCGATCACCGCGGTGCACCGCTCGGACGACTCCGGCACGACCAAGAATTTCGCCGACTACCTGAACAAGGTCGCGGGCGAGGTCTGGGACGCCGACCCGGCCGACGCCTTCCCGTACCAGTCCGGTGAGGGCGCGCAGGGCACCTCGGGTGTCGTCGACGCCGTCACCAACGGCACCGGGACGATCGGCTACGCGGACGCGTCGAAGGCCGGCGGCCTCGGCGTGGCGAAGATCAAGGTCGGCGACGAGTTCGTGACCTACACCCCGGAGGCCGCGGCCGCCGTGGTCGAGGGCTCGCCGCTGGTCGACGGGCGTGACGCGAACGACATCGCGATCAAGCTCGACCGCAACACGACCGACCCGAGCCACTACCCGCTGGTCCTGGTCTCCTACAGCATCGTCTGCAGCGAGTACCAGGACGCCGCCCAGGGCGAGCTCGTGAAGGCGTACGTCGGCTTCATCACGAGCGCCGAGGGTCAGCAGGTCGCGGCCGAGGCCGCGGGCGCCGCCCCGCTGTCGGCGGACCTGGCGGCCAAGGTCGCCGCGGCCCTCGCGACCGTCAAGTAACACGCTCAGCACCTGTCGGGCTGCGCTCCCCGTGCCGGTTGCACGGGGGGTCGCAGCCCGACAGACTGAGCCGCACCGCCCCACTCCCACTATCGAGCGAGCAGGACGACACCCCGCATGACCACCGCCCCGGCCCGGATCCGCGCGAAGCAGCGGCCCGCCGACCGGATCTTCCGCGGAAGCGCCACACTCGCGGGCGGCCTCATCCTGATCATCCTCGCCGCGGTCGCGATCTTCCTCATCGCGCAGAGCATCCCCGCCTTCGTGGTCGACCCGGCCGAGATCAAGGGGTCGCCGGACAGCTTCTGGACCTTCGTCGGACCGCTCGTCTTCGGCACCGTCTGGGCCGCTGCCCTCGCCCTCGTCATGGCGGTCCCGATCGCCGTCGGCATCGCACTCTTCATCTCGCACTACGCACCGCGCCGGTTGGCGCAGAGCCTGGGCTACGTCGTGGATCTGCTCGCCGCCGTGCCCTCCGTCGTCTTCGGACTGTGGGGCGGCCGGGTCCTCGCTCCCGCCATCCAGCCGCTCTACGACTGGCTCGTGACCCATCTGGGCTGGATCCCGCTCTTCGCCCCGCCGGTCTCGGGAACCGGCCGCACCATCCTCACGGTCGCGATCGTGCTGGCGGTCATGATCCTGCCCATCATCACGGCGCTGTGCCGCGAGGTCTTCCTGCAGACTCCGCTCCTCCACGAGGAGGCCGCGCTCGCCCTGGGCGCCACGCGGTGGGAGATGATCCGCATCGCGGTGCTGCCGTTCGGGCGGTCCGGGATCGTGTCGGCGGCCATGCTCGGACTCGGGCGAGCCCTCGGCGAGACCATGGCAGTCGCCATGGTGCTCTCGCCCGCCGCGGTCATCACCTTCGTGCTCACGAGTTCGCAAAACCCCTCGACCATCGCCTCCAACATCGCGCTCAACTACCCCGAGGCGCACGGCATCGGGGTCAACGTGCTCATCGCGACGGGCCTCATCCTGTTCGTCATCACGTTCCTGGTGAACTCGATCGCGCGCTGGGTGGTCAACCGCCGCAAGGACTTCTCGGGAGCCAACTGATGAGCGCGCCCATCGCCAACACCCTCACCGCGGGGAAGCTGCCCAAGTCCGCCCAGTGGACGCTGCTGGCCGGGTGCCTCGGGGTCTTCGTCATCGGCGACTGGCTGCTGCAGAACGGCGACCCGAACTGGATCGGCGCCGTGTTGCTCGGCGTGGTCGCCTTCGTCATCCTGAACTTCGTCCTGGCTCTGCTCGTCGAGGGACGCCGACAGGCCGTGGATCGGCTCGTCACCTCCCTCGTGACCGCGGCGTTCGTGGTCGCGGTCATCCCGCTGGCCTGGCTGCTCGAGACCGTGCTGCAGTACGGGCTCGGCACCTTCCTCAACGGCACGTTCCTCAACAGCTCGATGCGCAATGTCGTCGGCGAGGGCGGTGGAGCCCTGCACGCGATCGTCGGCACGCTCGAGATCACCGGGCTCGCAACCCTCATCTCGGTGCCCGTCGGGCTCATGACGGCGATCTATCTGGTCGAGTACGGGACGGGTCGCCTCGCGCGGGGCATCACCTTCCTCGTGGATGTCATGACCGGCATCCCCTCGATCGTCGCGGGGCTCGCCACCTACGCGCTCTTCGTCATCCTGCTCGGCGAGGGATCGAAGTCGGGCCTCGCCGGATCGGTTTCGCTGTCCATCCTGATGATCCCGGTCGTGGTGCGCTCGAGCGAGGAGATCCTCAAGCTCGTGCCCAACGAGCTGCGGGAGGCCTCATACGCGCTGGGCGTGCCCAAGTGGCTCACCATCCTGCGCATCGTGCTGCCGACCTCGCTCGCCGGGATCACGACGGGCATCATGCTCGCGATCTCCCGCGTCATCGGCGAGACGGCGCCGCTGCTCGTGGTCGCCGGTTTCACCACGAGCATGAACTACAACCCGTTCGCCGAGCGCATGATGAGCCTGCCGGTCTTCGTCTACAACCAGTACGTCAGCCCGGGCACGGAAGCCGGGTTCTACATCGAGCGCGCCTGGGCTGGGGCGCTCACCCTCATCCTCATCGTCGCGCTGCTCAACGTCGTCGCACGCGTCGTGTCCTACTTCTTCTCCCCCAAGCTCCCCCGCTGAGCCCGACCGAAGGCAGCACAGTGTCCAAACGCATCGAAGTCCGCGACCTCGACGTCTACTACGGCAGCTTCCTCGCCGTCGAGGGCGTCTCCCTGACCATCGAGCCGCGCACCGTCACGGCATTCATCGGGCCGTCCGGCTGCGGCAAGTCCACCTTCATCCGCACGCTCAACCGCATGCACGAGGTGATCCCGGGCGCGCGGGTCGATGGCGAGGTCATCATCGACGGCAACAACCTGTACGGGCCGGGGGTCGACCCGGTGCTCGTGCGGCGCCAGGTCGGCATGGTCTTCCAGCGCCCCAACCCGTTCCCGACCATGTCGATCCGGGAGAACGTGCTGGCGGGTGTGAAGCTCAACAACCGCAAGCTCGCTAAACCGGACGCCGACGACCTCGTGGAGCGCTCGCTGCGCGGCGCGAACCTCTGGAACGAGGTCAAGGACCGGCTCGACAAGCCCGGCTCCGGGCTCTCCGGCGGGCAGCAGCAGAGGCTCTGCATCGCGCGCGCCATCGCGGTCAAGCCCGATGTCATTCTCATGGACGAGCCGTGCTCCGCCCTCGACCCCATCTCGACCCTCGCGATCGAGGACCTCATCGAGGAGCTCAAGCAGGACTACACGATCGTCATCGTGACCCACAACATGCAGCAGGCATCGCGGGTCAGCGACAAGACCGCCTTCTTCAACATCGCCGGAACCGGCAAGCCCGGCCGGCTCATCGAGTACGACGACACCACAACCATGTTCAGCAAGCCGAGCGTGCAGGCCACCGAGGACTACGTCTCCGGCAAGTTCGGCTGAGCACCCGGGTCGCCTGTGACCAAATGCAGGAGATTCTCGGGGATGCCGGGGCCGCCCCCAGCAAATCCTTGCGTTTGCGGCCACCCACCCTCAAGATCTCCTGCATTTGGTCAACGCCGAGCGCCTATCCTCGGGGCATGGGGTTCTTCGGCGACCTGGCGCGCGGCATCCGCGGCCTGCTCACCTCGCGACGCGGTGGCGGCGACGTTCGCGGTGACGACGGCGTTCGGGGTGACGGCGACGCTCGCGACACGGCCGACCGCCGGAGGAGGCGGCCCACGCCGCTGGAGATGGCGGGGCCGGGGTTCGCGGCGGGCGGCCCGCGCGGGCGACGCGATGCGGCGCGAAGCATGGACGTCGACGAGGACGCGGCTTCGGGAGACCAGCCGGAACCCGATACGGAAGCCGACGCCGCGCCAGACGCCGAGGACTAGAGCCGAGCCGCAGAACGCCTCTCGGCGCATGGCCGCTCGAAGCGGCGAGATGTGGAGCCCGGGGTTACTGCGGCCCGGCTCCGACAGCATACGCGTCGCGTCGAGCGCGCTCGTGCACGCCAGCCGGACGGGCGGTGGCGCGATCGGCACGCCAGCCGGACGGGCGGTGGGGATGCGGGGCGTCAGTCGAGCGTGTCGGCACGCGCCAGGCGCGCGCACGTCGCAAGCTCGTCCGCCGTGATCGAAAGGCGCTGCGCGCGAGTGGTGAGCTCGCTCGCGCGGGCCGGGCTCGTCGGATCCTGATCGTCGGCGACGCTCAGCGCGCCCGCGGCGGTGACGCGGCAGAAGGCGGCAGCGCGCTCGAGCGCGTCGGGGAAGTCGCCGTCGAACGCCCCGCGCAGGATGCGGTCGGCCAGTTCCGTGATCTCCTGCGGTCCGGCGGGCAGGGCCGCGCCGGCGACGACCGGGTCGATCGTGGCGAGCACCTCGGTGCCGCGCTGGAAGAGCGTCGCGGAACCTTCCGGGTCCTGGCGGATGACGACCCGCACCAGGTAGATGCGCCAGAGCGCGCCGGGCAGGCTGGCCGCGGACGAGCGCGCCCACAGCTCGGCGAGTGCGTCGATGCCGTGGTCGTCGGTGTAGGTCACGAGCCGGTCGACGACCTCCGGGTCGCCGCTGCCGCGCGTGCGATCGAGCAGCAGATGGGCGCTGCGGTGGGCTGCGCGCACGATGGCGGCGGGATCCTCGCCCCCGACGAAAGCGTCCAGCGCCCAGCTCCCGAGCGTGACGGGGCGGTGGAAGTCGTCGGCCATGCGCTCCACGGTACGCGTCTGCGCGAGGGGGCGCTCGCCATTACCCTGGGTGCGACGGGCCTGTAGCTCAGTTGGTAGAGCATCGGACTTTTAATCCGCGGGTCGTGGGTTCGAGCCCCACCGGGCCCACCCTCTTCTCGCCTTGTTTTTATAGGGCTGTTCAAGTTATCGGCGTCACGGCCGCCTGGGCGTGCCCACGGTTTGCCCACACTTTGCCCACACCGTGTGAGCCTCGTTGGGAGCCTGCCCCGCTTCCCCGGACACCTTGAGTGAGGCGATGATCGTCTCGGAAGGAGCCCGTGTAATGCCTGCTGCTCACCCGCCGGAGTTTCGGCGTCGTGCCCTGGATCTGGTCGCGCAGGGCAACCCAGTCGGCCAGACCGCTCGTGATCTCGGGATCAGCGAATCCTGTCTGCGGAACTGGATGAACCGTGACGCGATCGACTCTGGCCGCAAGGCCGGCGTCACAACTGACGAGCACAAGGAACTCGTCGAGCTGCGTCGCCGGAATCGGGTGCTGGAGATGGAGATCGAGATCCTCAAGCGCGCTTCGGCCTACTTTGCCAGGGAGAACGTGCTCCCAAAATAGGGTTCCGGCTGGTCCAGGAGCTCGCCGCTGACGGGGTTCCCGTCGCGGTGGCCTGCCGGTTTCTGAACGTCTCCAAGTCCGGATACTACGAGTGGGCATCTCGTCGGCCATCGCCACGTGAGGTCGCGGACGAAGCGCTCACGGCGACGATCCGGAAGGTTCACCGCGACTCCCGAGGCACCTATGGAGCACCTCGAGTGCTGGCCGAGCTGCGGCTCGGGCTCGGCGTCCACGTCGGCAAGAAGCGTGTCGCCCGGCTCATGCGTCGCGACGGCCTCACCGGCGTCTCTCACCGTCGCAAGCGCCGCGGGTGGAAGCCGGACACGGCCACGCACGAGGATCTCGTGAAGCGACAGTTCCGAGCCGACGAACCGAACCGGCTCTGGTTCTGCGACATCACGCAGCACCGCGCGAAGGACGGATGGGTCTACTGCGCCGCCGTCATCGACGCCTACTCTCGCCGCATCGTCGGCTGGTCGATCTCCGAACGGATCTCCGCCGAGATCGTCGTCGACGCCCTTGAGATGGCCCGCTGGCGACGCCGGCCTGAGCCTGGAACCGTGGTTCACGCCGATCGAGGAGCGCAATACACGTCCTGGCTCTTCGGCCACCGACTCCGACAAGCGGGCCTGCTCGGCTCGATGGGCCGCGTCGCCTCCAGCGTCGATAACGCGCTCATCGAGTCGTTCTGGTCAACGATGCAACGCGAGCTCCTCGACCGCTCCAGCTGGACATCGAAGACCGAACTGTCGTCGGCGATGTTCGAGTGGATCGAGGGCTTCTACAATCCGACCCGCCGGCACACTGCCCTCGGCAATCTCAGCCCCGTGGAGTTCGAACGACTTCAAATCACCGCCGCAACTGCGGCATGATCAACACACCAGAACCGTCCGGGAAAGCGGGTCAGGCTCCTTGGGCACAAACGAGGCAGCTCGCCTAGGTTCTGGTCATGTCCTTTTCGATCGATGGCCTTCGCGACTACGGCTTCGTCGGATTCGTTCCTTTTCGCACGTGGGATCGATCGATGGTTGGAGCACAGGACGCGGAGGGCGTCTATGCGATCGTGCGCTCAGCCAACCCGCCGTCGTTCCTCGAGGATGACGGATCGAAGCCGCGCTCTAGATCCTGGTCTCGGTCCGAAGTCGCTGCTCGGTGGGTTCCCCGAGCCGAGATCCTGTACTTCGGAAAAGCACCTCTTCGAACGAACCTGACGGACGGGGTAGCAAAACGGCTGGACGAGTTCCACAGCCATGGCTATCGGACCGGCAAGAGCCACTACGGCGGACGCCTGCTTTGGCAGTTGAAAGACGCTGCCGATTTGCTCGTGGCTTGGAAGCTGGTTCCCGTCGGCACGGCGGGCCTCGTCGAGAGCGGCCTCATTCTCGGGTTCGTAGACGAGTTCGGCATGCCACCGTTTGCAAACGTAGGCGCCCCTTTGAGGGCCGCGAAAAAGATTGCGATCTAGGCAGCCGAGTGGCCGCGCTGACGAGCGGCGTCTTAGGCTCTGCCGAGGCTGGGGTCGATCCATACCCCCAAGAGCAATGCGAAGTTGACCACGGCCTGTAGCAGTACGAGATTGAAGAAGACCTTCTTCATACGCACCACCTCCTTCCGCATCTTCTTTCCCTTGGCTTTCGGCTCTCGGAACGTCCATGTGGACAGCACTTCGATCATCGCCTTCCAGGAGTCAACAACTGACACGATCGCACCGAGCCACGTTTCGAGCGTGAAACCCCAGCACAGGCACAACCTAAGACGCCGCTTTTGAATTGTGCGTTGAAGCTAGCAGTCGCTTCACTCCCGCTCAATGGATATTGGTAACCGCGGCTGGCTGGGTCAGGGGCGGGCTCCACTTCCCTGGGTCGCCCGCAGCGCTGAGCGCCTCGCCCACAGCGTCGAGGTCGTCGTCGAAAAGGTCGGCATAGACATCGAGAGTCATTGCGGCCGACGCGTGACCGAGCATCTTTTGGACCGCCTTGACGTTGGCACCAGCAGAGATCGCAAGACTTGCGGCGGTGTGGCGGAGGTCGTGCGGCGTCATTCGCTCGAGCTCAGGGTAGGCGTCGAGCAGCTGGGCCATGGCCGGCTCGAAGCTGCGACGACGCCAGTTGCGATTGCGGAGGGCGCCACCGTGCGGAGCGGTGAACACGAAGTCGTCGCCAGCCTTGCCCTCGCAGTGGTGGGCGAGCATCTCGGTGAGGAACGACGGGAAGGGGACGCTGCGTCGGCTGTGGTTCTTGGGCGTGCCGTAAACCAGCTCGCGGCCGACCTCGGTGACCGCCTGGTCGACGTTCACCCGGCGGCGCAGCATGTCGAGATCCTTCACGCGGAGCGCGGCCATCTCACCCCAACGGAGTCCGGTGTAGGCGAGGAAGAGGACGACTTCGCCGTCGTCGCCCGCGAGGTGGGCGAGGTGCTGCACCTGGGCGTGGGTCAGATACGGGCGCCTGCCTTTCACGATGCGCGGGAGCTTCACGCCATCGGCGGGGTTGCGGCTGAGACGTCCGTCGCGGACCGCGTACTTCAGCATCATGCTCATCACGCGGTGATAGCTCCGGGTGGTCGACGGTGCCGCAGTCGCGGAGACTTCGGTGAGCCAATTCTGGATGCCGGCGTGGGTGAGGTTGGCGAGGGAGACATTTGCCCACCGCGGCATGATCGCGGCGCGGACGATCGTCTCGTAGCCGAGTCGGGTCGACGGCTTGAGCTGCACCTGGTTAGCCAGCCAAAGATCGGCCCACTCCCCCAGCGTGATCTTCGATTGGCTTGCCGAGACGAACTCGCCGCGTGCCTTGGTGACCTCGACCGAGGCGAGGAAGAGCTCAGCGTCGCGCTTCGTCTTGAAGCCGCGTTTGTCGGTCTGCGAATGATCGGGCAGACGGTACCGCACCCGATATCGCTTGCCGCCGCCGGTCTCGTAGGGTGTGACACTCCCCATCGCCGGACCCTCCCCCTCAGGTGTTCCCTAGTCTGCGGCTCGCTCGAGCTACTTGATCGGCAACGCGGCGTTGATTGCAAGAATGACCTTCTCGAACCTCTCGAGCGTGTCCTTTGACAATGACGCGATTGACTTGTCGAGCGTGCGAAGGAATTGAGCCCCAACCTCGCCATGGTTGAAGTCGCCTTCGAGGCGAGAAATCCGCTCCACTATCCGGTCAGTCCCCTTGAGGTCAGACAGCTTGACCGACTTCTTGTAGGTCGCGTTGTAGAACGCGATGTATTCGTCTGGGGTGAATAGGTCTTCGATGTCCGCGCCCTTGACCGTGGAGAACGAATCAAGGCTTATGACCTTTGTCTCCTCCAGTCGACCCATGAGGATCGAGTTGTCGATGCGTTGACGACTTGTGTTCCCGTCAATGAGGACGACGATGTCGAGCTGGGTCCCGAGCAGAGCGATGAACGTTGGAATGTTGGTAGCACCTCCCGCAGGAAGCAGGCGCGCGTCGAGCGGAAGGTTGGTACGGCCGAGGCTCTCGAGATGGCTTCCGATCATCGTTAGGTAGATGAAGTCGGAAATGCCCTCCACAAGAATGTTGCGATTGCCGATGAACAGACTCTGCACGACGTCGTAGCCGAGAGCTGCTTGCAGCGGGAACAGGGTGTCGACGTCTGCGACGACCCCGGCATCGGCAATCACCGCGGTCCCCTTGTCGGGGCCTTGATCCTCGACGATTCTGACGTCCTTCAGAAGGTCGGTCTTCACCATGAAGGGCGAGTGGGTCGAATAGAGAACCTGACGGCCCTTGGCCAGCTTGTCCTTGATGGTGTCCAGAAGGTCCATCTGTGCTCTGGCATGGAGCGATAGGCCGGGTTCGTCCAGCAGGAGCATCAGATTGGTGTCCTGCTCGAATTCCAGGAACGACGCGAGGAACGAGACAAACCACTGGAAGCCCGTTGAACGTCGGTCGAGCCGACTCGAGAAGTCGTGCCTGCTGTCCTGCACTCGAAACTGCAGGAACCGCTTGATTCTGATCTGGCCGCCGACGTCTTCCTGTTGGGCCTCGAGGGACACTTCCAGACGTAGGTGGTCATTCTGGTGCCAATGCTCCTTGACGCGCTTCGTGAGGAGGCTCGACACAGATTCCAATTCGGCGTTCGACTGCTCAAAGTTCCAGTCTTCGATGTTTGCGGGGACGGCCCTTGCCAGAGTGAGGAAATCTGCAGCAGCCTGAATCGATTCGTCATCCGACCCGTCGGTTACCGCGTCGAAAACCTCCTGCAGCTGATAACGCCCGGACAACTGCGAGTAGGTGCTGAAGTAGAAGGTGCGAGGCACTCGAGCCCGAAGGAAGGCATCGACGAAGCTGTTCAGCACAAGGCCCTTGCCGAGATCTGCGTCCAGCCGCTCGATGGCCGCCAGTGCATCAGAGGCGACAGCCGTCGGCTTTGGTTCTGCCCCGGCCGTCATTCCCGCCGAGAGCGCCGTGAGCTTGGTGCGCAGATCGGACGTCGTGGAGGCACCTTCGACCGCAGCCTGGAGCTTTTCGGGAAGGCTTGCTACGAAGGGCGCAACGTAGATCGCGTAGTCGATCTCCGGTTCGATCTCGAAGCTCTCGGCTCCATACTTGCGAGACACAGTTACGGATTTGGACTTCAGGATCCCCTTCCCAAGCTTGTCCTCAAGCTCCTGCACCTCGGAGGGATCGAGCTCGAAGGTCGCAGAGATGGGTACCGCGTTCGCGATTTCCCCGGTTATCTCGTGCTCCTTCTTGAGCCAACGCGGGTACTCGTCGAGTAGGTCGAGGGTAACCGCCGGCTTCGCGGGATTGAGGTGATGGAGAGCCTGAAGAAGCGCGGATTTGCCTGACTCGTTCTTCCCGACGAGGCAGGTTACGGATTCGGCCGGGATCTCACCAGAGTCGATGATGTTGCGGAAAACCTTCACGCGGAATGAGGTCAATTTCATGGGGGATATTCCTGATCTCTAGGGTGCCCAGATGCTACCGCTCACGACCGACCCCGAAAAGAAATCCTCACCCCTGTCTTTGCTTGCAATACCGCCCGTGCGCACTTCCCAACCTCCCGTGGACACCAACGGTGGGTGCGGGAGGTTGGGAAGCGATCTCTGATCGGCACGGGCGGTATTTGCAGGGCAACACGGCGCCCGAGCCTTGGTTTACCCCCTCGCGTCCGACGAGTACCCAAACGAAGGTCTGCCGCGGGAGCGATCGCTCCCTTGCCACCGGATCGAGGGCAAGGGAGCGTGCTCCCGCGGCAGCCGTGTTCGCTCTCCGAGATAGAGCGACTCGGGACTTGTACGGTAAATTGCCGTACACTTTGGACATGGCTACCGCGACCAAATCCGACCGAATCGAGCTGCGCCTCACAAGCGACCAGAAGTCCGAGATCGAACAAGCGGCCGCACTCTCCGGCCGCACGGTCACGGACTTTTCGGTGAGCGTCCTCGTTCGCGAGGCGGAGGAAGTGATCCGGTTCGAGCGCGAGCTTCACCTCTCTAAGAAGTCGTGGGATGCATTCAACGAGATCCTCGACCGACCGGCGAAGCCCCTGAGCGGTCTCGCCGACCTCCTCAAGCGTCCGAGTGTGTTTTCGGATTGAGCACGTTCGGATCGCCCCGGGCGCTCGCCGCTGGCGACAAGTTCGTCTCGTTCGATTGCGGCGAACCGTCGCTGAACGAGTGGCTACGTTCGCGTGCGCTGAAGAATGAGACGACGGGCGCCTCGCGCACCTTCGTTACGATCGAGGCCGAATCGGGTGAGGTCGCGGGCTACTACTGCCTGTCCGCGAGTTCGCTGGCGTTGGAGGATGCACCAGGTCGGGTGAAGCGGAACATGCCCTCGCCCATTCCGATCATCTTGATCGGGCGGCTGGCAGTCGATGAGCGCTTCAAGGGCCATGGGCTTGGCGCGTCCCTGCTCCAGGATGCTGTGCTGAAAGGTATCGAGGCCTCTCGGATTCTTGGCGCACGCGCCTTCGTGGTCGACGCGCTGAACGAGAGTGCGGAGAACTTCTACCGGAAGTTCGGATTCGAGTTGATGCCGGCGGCTGCGAAGCGGGCGATGTTCATGCTCATCGCTGACGCCGAGGCGACTCTTGAGTCGGTCACTGCGCAACGGGCACGCCAACTCGCCGCGATCGATGAACTCGCGAAGATTCCGGTTCATGCGGAGGACGTAGCAGGCTTGACGCATGAGTGAGGACGAGACGATCGAGCTCTGGCGGCCGACCGGTCCCGAGGAGATCGAGCTGGTTCGAGCTTCCGGATCACGGCGCTGGCCCCCGCGACTCCCGGATCAGCCGATCTTCTACCCGGTGCTCAACGAGGATTACGCGACCCGGATCGCTCGCGACTGGAACGTGAAGGCGTCGGGTGTCGGCTACGTGACGCGGTTCCGCGTCCGCAAGTCTTTCCTCGATCGCTACGACGTGCAGCAGGTGGGTGGCGAGACGATCCTCGAGTACTGGATTCCGGCCGAAGACCTCGAAGAGATGAACGACAACATCGTCGGCACGATCGAAGAGGTAGCGCGCTTCGAGTAGCGGCTAGACCGTCTACGTGTCGAAGACTTCGCCGCGCTCGCCCGAGATGATCCGCGAAGTAAACCTTCTCTCGTGCGCCCACTCGACTGCATCAGCAGCGGTCGGGTCAGCGAAAACGAAGAAGCTCTCGTCGGCCCAGTAATAGTCGGGCACATCGTCCGTTGGGTAGATCTCGGCCGCGACGATCAGAACCGCTGTGCCACTCACGGACAGTTGGACCTCGATCAGGTCGGCCCAGGTGCCGGCACGATCGTCGATCCTCACCTCGAGCTGGTCGACCTTGCCGATGGGTAGGTGGCTGAGGTCCGCCACCCTGCTCCACTCGCTCTGAAATTGGGGTGACCCGTCGCTGACTTTGAGGCTCAGCCCGAACACGTCATCGTTCTGGTAGCCGCCGAAGTCCAGCGGCGCCTCGTGTTCGCGCTCTACCCGCAGGGCTCCGAGTTGCTGAAACGGCGCACCACGATCGATGAAGATCAACTCGTCGTCGGTGCCGGCGCTCTCATCCAGTCCGACCCACCGCGTGATGGTCGACCCGGCGAGTTCGCGCCAGAGTCGGTTCTGCTCGATGAGCCACGGGCTCGCCCGGCTGTGCTCCATGCGGGGAGCCTATCCGCGGTGCATTCTGTGCCCACAATTTGCCCACACTTGAACGAAGACAACGACATCCAATGTGATCTCACGTCATCGAACAACGCCGCAAATCAAAGGGAAGTCGAGCCCCGCTGACCCAACCACTACGTCCCGGTTCGGACTTTTAATCCGCGGGTCGCGGGTCCGAGCCCCGCCGGGCCCACCCTCTTCTCTCCCACCCCGCAGCCAGTCGTTGAGAGCTCAAGAAGATCGTCGAGCTGGTTGGACCGGACGATCTGCTCATCTGCCCTCCGGTCGCGCTCGAGTGCGGCTTCACTGCACGCGCCCGGAAGGACAATGCGGCGCTGACCGATCAACTCGATGCCTTCGGTCAGTGCGACACTCACCCAACTCACGGCGAAGTCCCTCATATCCAGAGTCGCCTCTGGCATGGAGGTCTCCTGCGAGCCGCGGGCGCAATGGACACGCTCGTCGCGGCGTACGCTGTGCGGAACGATGTGGCTGTCCTCCACTACGACCGCGATTTCGAGCGCATCGCCTCTGTCGTCCCTGGCTTCTCTCCCTGATGGATCTTGCCTCGCGGCTCGATCTAGCGCCCGCACCGAACACATCGACTGCGCGCGACCGGATCAGTCTTCGAGGCCGCCGGATACCGTTGCCGGGTTCGCCTGGGCCGTGCGTCGCTCCTGCATCGACTGAAGGAATCGAACCGCGTTGATCGCGAAGATGACCACGTTCATAGCCACCATCGGCCATGACGCGATGAGCACGTTGTACGCGACCAGCAGAAGAGCGGCGACGAGCGACACCAGTCTCAGCTGGAGCATCTGCTTCTGCAGAATCCCGACGATCAAAGTGGCCGATCCGACCCAGCCCAGAACCTCGACCCAGAACGTCATCCCCAAACCTTGACGCCCTCCAGTCGGACGTACCCTGAGGCCACGAACGCGCCCAGCACCGTCGAGGCGGGCAACTCGACACGCGTGGTCGCCGCCGCACGACCCGCAGAGACAACCTGAAGCACGTCGCCATCTCGCATCACCGTGAGATCGTGTGTGTCGCCGTGCCCGATGATCGGGCGGCGGGCCAGGTACCCGGCGTCGCCCCTACGTGGGAAGGCGTCCAGCACCAAGTCATTGCCTTCGATACGGATCTCGATGCCGCTGCTCATCGCGGCGTCCGACCCGATGACCAGACCCCCCGATCCCTGGATCGACATGCGCAGCGAGGTAGCCCAACGAGCGCCGACCGTCGCCCAGGTGACCGCAGCGTAGGAGGACGCTCCCTCAGCGATTGCCCCATCGCTCGTGAACTCCCACGTCCCGTAGACGGCACGCAGATCGATGGTGACGGGCGCTCCCATCGCCTCGGCAGCCCCCCGGATCGGGGCCGGTGCGAGAGCGCCCTCGGGCGTGACCACGATCTCCCACGCGGTGAGCTGACCTCCCCACAACCACTCACCGGATTCTGAGCGGGAGGGAATCCAGCCGATCAGGTAGCGGCGGTCGCCGTCCGACACCGACTTCGCGGCGTAGAACGCGCGCGTGTCGAAGGTGTCCACCGGCGGCTCGTCAAAGGGCCCGAGGGGTGAGGGCGCCGTACGGTAGCGCGTCTGCATGCCCGAGGAGAACTCCGAAAAGATCAGGTACCAGGTACCGCGGAACTCGAACAGGTCGGGACACTCGTGCATATGGAATCGACCGGGTGCGTAGACCGGGGGATGGAAGTCCCACTCCCGCAAGTCGGTCGATCGCGCGATTGCGGTCACTCCTCGCCGATGCCAGGGCGGACCCGGCACGCGCGCGGCCAGGAGCATGACGAAGTCTCCGCGCGCGGGATCCCTGAACACAAACGGGTCGCGGAAATCGCCCCGCTCATAAGGCTCGACCGGCCGGAGGCAGAACGCGGGATCCTTCACCCACGTGAAGAGATCCGGGCTGGTAGCGACCAGCTGCACCTGCGGAAACGGCGACGTAGGGTTCATCCCGGAGTAGAAGAAGTGGAACATGCCGTCATGCTCGAGAATCGAGCCGGTGCCCGCAGACAGATCGGCGTCGGCCGGGCCGCCCGCCGGGATCGCGACTCCGTGGTCGTGGAAGTCAACGAAGTCGGTCGTGGTGACGTGATGGAAGCTGAGCCTGCTATCCGGGGCGTGCGCGAGTTCCCGGCTCGAGTCATAGGGCTCGTCTCGTAGCTCCTTGAGGTAGAACAGGTGGAAAACGCCATCCCGGCAAAAGGGAGTGACGTCGCCAGCCCACCCGGTCGCCGGGCGGAAGTAGGGTGTTTCGGACGTCATCTGTCGCTCCCAGTGATCACATCGAGGGCGAGCCGCCCAATGGACTCCAAACAGTCCCCCTCCAGCCCTCGGGCGAAGGCGGCCAGATCGCCCGGCTGCACGATGACGAGAGCGCGGCACCGCAACGACGCTGCTAATGGATAGAGGAGCCCAGCCGACATGTCCACCGGCCGGGAATCATCGTCTTCCACCCCATACAGCCGGTCGAAGCTGCGAACCTGTCCAAGGCGTACCTCCATGCCCGCACGGCGGGCCATCTCTCGAGCGGTGAGCGCAAGGGGAACGTCGGCAACGGCGGGAAGATCCGCCGGGAAATACTCGGCGCTGGTTCCGTCGTAGCGCGCCGCAGACGTGACGACAATCGGGTCACGTTCCGTGGCGCCGGCGAGGGCGGTCTCGATCAGGATGAGCGTGCGCGCGCCGGCACGAACGGCCTCCTCCACGGCGATCGAGACCGACGGTCCACCCAATCCGACCGACAGGACGGAAACCTCCGTGCCAGCCCATTGCCCCGTGAACGTCGCAAACGCCCGTCCTCGGGCGACCTTGTGTGCCCCGTCCAGCAGGTCAGCGATCCTCTCGGCCTGTTCGGGCGTCCGGGTGAGGACCACCTGAGGAGCCATGTCGCCGGACACGATTCTGAGGTGCACCTGAAGATCGGTCTTCTCGGATTCACTCACGATGAGCCTGCTCCCTGCACGAGGCCGATGGTCGGCTGCGCCATTCGAACGGCAGCCGAAAGCGCCACGCGAACCATGCGTACTTTGTTCTCCTCCCCGTGCGAGAAGTCCGCTGGATGATCGAGGATCGGATAGCCGCTGGCGAGTATCGACCCGGCGCTGAGTCCCCGCAGGGCCGCGACGGAGAACAACGCGGACGACTCGTTCTCGAGTGCGAGAACGCCGCTGTCAATCCATACCTGCACACGGTCGCGGAAGTCCCCGCGAGCCCAGGGCGACTCGAGGTAGAAGGCGTCGTGGGATCGAACCACACCGGTGACATGCGGTACCCCCTCCGCCTCGCATGCCTGGAGCAGGGCGGCGACGACATCGATGTCGGCTACGGCCGGATCCGCCCCCGCACCGTATGCGCGGGATGTGCCGTCACCGCTGACCGCAGCCGACGCGACCACCATGACACCTGGCTTCAGATCGGGTTGGAGCGCGCCGCACGTGCCGATCCGCAGTACGGTCCGAACGCCCAGATCGGCAAGCTCTTCCACCACCAGCGCCGTCACCGGGCAGCCGATACCCGCAGACACCGAGCTCACCCGTGCGCCGTCGATCATCCCGGTCACGAAGCGATGGTCGCCGCTTCCCCCCTGAACCTCGATCGTGTCGAGCGACATGGCCACCGCGTCGACCCGACCCGGGTCCCCCGGGAGCAGAACCGTGGGTGCCAGATCCTCGGCTCGCAGGCCGGTGAAGTGCCCTCTCGTCGTCATGGGTTCATCCCTTCGTGGCGCCCTCGGCCAGGCCCGACATGAATCGTTTGCGCATCGCGATGAACAGCACCACGGGCGGGATCATGATCAGGACACAGGCCGCGGCAACTAGCTCGTTCTGTGTATTGGCGTAGGCCACCTGATAGTCGAATAGGGCGACTGTGGCCACTTTCCGATCCGCCTGAGTGGTGAACATGAGCGGGAGGAAGAAGTTGTTCCAGTTGTAGACGATGTTGATCAACAGGTTGGCGAGAATTGCCGGCAGGGCGATCGGTACGATCACCTGCGCGAGCGTCTGCCACCGCGACGCGCCGTCGATGGCCGCGGCTTCTTCGATCTCACGGGGTATCGCGTCGAAGAAGCCCTTCATGATCCACACGCCCAGCGGGACACCGAGCCCCCCGAACGCGATGATGAGCGACGCGTAGCTGTTGAGCAGCCCGAGGTCGGATGCCATCTTGTAGAGCGGGATGATGTTGGTCAGCCCCGGGAGCATCATGAGAAGCAGAAACGCACTCAGCAGGGCACGCTGCAACCTCGTGGGCTCGCCGCGAGAGAGCGCAAATGCGGCAATCGTGCAGGCGCTGGCGGTGAGAAGGGCGCCACCCACCGAGGTGATCGCCGTGTTGAGAATGGCGACGGGGAAGCGCCTCCCCGACAGCAGGGTCTCGTAGTGCGATAGATCGAGACTGCCACCGAACAGGCCCGCGCTCAGGCCCTCGCCCGCCGGGCGAAGTGACACCACGACCACGTAGAGGACTGGGAACACGAACGCGGCCGCTGTGAGCATGAGCAGGACATGGAGCAGTGCGCCCCGCAGGCGTGCGGGTGCCATCAGCGACCTCCGAGGGCGCTCTGCTTGCTGAGAGCACGAAGATACGTCAGCGCGAAGACGAGGTTGACGAAGAACATCACCACGGCGACTGCGGAACCCACGCCGAACTTGCCAAAGTCCATCGCCTGGCGATACATGAAGAGGCTCAGAATCTCGGTAGAACTGCCGGGGCCCCCCTCCGTGACCGACATCACCATGCCGATCGAGTTGACAGCCTGGATCGCCATGAATGCGATGACGACTGTGGCCGTCGGGCGGATGAGAGGCAAGGTGATCGACGCCAGCCGCCGGAATAGACCGGCACCGTCCAGCCGCGCCGCCTCATCGATTTCCGTGGATATCGTCTGAAGGGCGGTGAGGAGCAGCAGAAGAGCGAATGCCACGGACTTCCAGACGTTGCTCGCGACGAGGACCGTGATCGCGCCGACCGGGGTGGCAAGGATGGTCACATCGCCGAAAAGGGGACCCAGCAGGTTCTGCAGTACTCCGTAGTCACGCAGGAACATCCACCGCCAGATCACACCCGACGTGATCTCGGAGAGAATCCAGGGGACGAAGATCACCGTGAGGTAGAAGCCTTTGCCCCGGATGCGGGAGTTGAACGCCAAGGCGAGTGCCATCGCGATGGCGAACGTCAGGAGCACGAAGGCGGCGCCATAGACGATCGTCACCTGGGTGCTCTGCCAGAACTTCGGGCTCGAGAATACCCACGCATAGTTGTCGAGCCCCACCAGCGCGACCTTCCCTGCCTTCACCTCTCCGAAGCTGAGGTAGAACGAATACAGGGTGGGGTATACCTGGATGACGACGGTCAGGAACGCGGCTGGGGCCACCAGGGCCAAGACCAGCCAGGTCCATCGGGTTGCCGGCCGGCCGGCCCGGATTCGCGGGGAACCCGGGCCGGCCAGCGCGGCGTCGATCGGAGAACTCAACCGCAGCTACCCGCGACCTCGTTCTGCGCCGCCAGCAGAGCGTCCATGGCATCCGCGTTGCTGTCGAGCATGAGGGTTTGCAGCGTCTCGCCCAAGCGCGTCAGCGCCTCGGTGTAGCAGGGGCTGGTGGGCAGCACGAGCCCATAGTCGTCAGTGAGATTCTGGATGGCGGTATAGAAGGCTTGGTTGGACGCGAACACCTCAGCGAATCCGGGGTCCGCGAATGCCTCCGCGTTGGTCGGGATTCGATACGCTGCGGTCGCCCATGTGGCCTGATTGGACGGCGTCATCAGGTGTGCGAGGAATGCGGCGGCGTCCTCGGGGTTGGCCGCGCCCTCGGGCACCGCCCAGCCCTGACCGTAGAGCGTGACGTAGCCGGGGCCGCCATCGATCGACGGCGCTGCACCGACCACGGCGTCACCGGTCGGCAAGCCTTCGGCCAACGGGGGAACGAACTGCGCAGACCACGAGCCGCCGCGCAGGCCCACAGCGTCACCATCGATGAACGGCTGCTCGCCCGCGGCGAAATCGCCCGTGAAGTTGGTCTCGGGAACGTATCCCCGCGCCAAGAGCTCTCGCATCCAGGTGACGACGTCGACGGTCGCGTCGTTCGCCCAGGCGGGCTTGCCGTTCGCGTCGAAGATCTCACCGCCCGCGGAGATGATCGCGGGTGCCCAGGTCTGCTCGACGCCCGCCGCATCCCGCCCGGCATAGAACGACGCAATGTACAGGCCTTTCGCCTTGAGCTCAGCCCCGGCGGTCAGCCATTCCTCGTCGGTCTGGGGCCATGCCACGTCACCGAGAAGGGACGGGCTGTAGAACCACGCGGTCGAACCGATGTTCACCGCGACGCAGCGGCGCACTCCGTCGTGGACGCATGTCGTCTTCTCCGACTCGCCCACCTGGGACTGGAAAGGCGCGTCGGCGAGCAAGGAGGTGATGTCCATGAAGACATCGGGACGTGAGAAGACCTCCTGGCTGGCGGTCTCCACGACGTCCGGAATGTCCCCTCCCGACTGCACTGCGAGGCTGACCTTCTGGAACAGTTGATCGAACGGGACGCTTTCGTAGACGACAGATGTGCCTGTCTCCGATTCGAACGAGTCGATCATGCCCTGGAGGGCGGCAGCGCCTTCCGCCATGCCCGAGGCGTCGTCCTCCATGTCCCACGTCCCCCAGACGACGATCTGATCGCTGTCGGAAGAGGGGTCGCCCGCCGAGCAGGCGGACAGCATCGCTGCTGCCGTGGCGATGGCCGCGGAAATCGCGACCGCTGTGCGTACTCTCATTGCTGATTTCCTTCTTGTCGTTGCGGATAGGGACTGGAGCACGAGGCTCGACGACTGCTCAATCAGACGGGACATCGCGCTTGGTCCGGGAATCGAGCCGCGCGAGCGCCGCGTTGGCCTGCGCGCGGTGCAGGTCCCGGTTCGCCTCGACCCTGAAGTACTTGTACGAGGTGTCCGGGAGCATCGTGCTCATGTCCGCAATCAGGTCGAAGACCCGATCGAAGATTCGGGCAGACGCAAGTGAAGCGCTGGCTGGTGCTGCCCAGTCGTACTCCGACCACGCTCGTTCCAGCCTCGTTGCGGGCCGCCCTTCACGCACATCGAGCGCGAAGACGGGACCCTCCGGATATGCGCACATCCCATAGAGGTCCCATCGGAATAACGTGATCAGGTCGATATCCGCCAGGTGTGTCCACAGCTCGGCCACCCCCGAGAACCAATCCTCGCGAGAGCGAGGGATCGCAGGCGTCTCGCTGCGCGCGAACGGAGCCGGATCGACCCCGGTCGCCAGCGTGTACGCCATGACGTTCTCAAGCCTGAAAGCGTCCCACGGCGCGTTGAGCACCTCCGTCATGTATGCCGGTTCGTCCTGTCGGTGCAGCAGCGCGAACGGCGCGTCCAGAAGGAACGGCGCCGGCACATCGAAGCGGCCATGGATTAGGAGATCATGCGCAGTGATCTTGATCGTGAGGAAGTCTGCGATGACCTCGGCCGCTCGCTCGACGGGGAGGTGCGAGACCTCGTCGGCGAGATGGGCGCTGATGCGATCGAGCTCCCCCAGAGTGGGGTTCTCACGCGGATCGTGGTCACGGAAGAGCAAGCCCCGGCCACTGCGCGGGCGTAGTTCGGCGGTGAACGGCTCGCCCCGAGGGGTGTACCCGGTCCGCTCGAAGTCGCTGTGGCCCGCGTACCAGCGCAAGGCCTCGTTCATTCCACCCATGATCAGAGCCGGCTTGTGGTAGTGGTCCTCGAGTTCGGTCAGGACCTCGGGGTCGAACGTGTGGTCGCAGCAGGCGAGCAGGTACTCCAGCTTGAGCCGGTTCGAGTGGTAGGCGAACTCGTCCAGCAGAGCATTCGAGATGTCGATCACGCCGTCACGTCTCCTTCGTCGTCAGGGGGGCAAGGGAAGCCATCGCGCGGCGAACACGTTCCATCGCCTCGATCTCGTCGTACTGCGTCAGGCACCCGTCCTCGACGAGCATCTGCCCTCCGATCAGGACCCAGCCCACGTCAGCGGCAGTGGCGGAGAACACGAGGTTGCTCAGAAAGCGCCGCTCGTCGACGAGGTGCAGTCGCGGGTAGGCGATCACCGCGATGTCAGCGAGCATCCCCTCGTACAGACCGGGCGACCCGTCGCGGTCGGCATTGCCGAAATGCTGGGCGGAACCTGCAAGCATCCCCCAGATCGCATCATTCGGCAGGGCGCGCGAATCCATCGTGGCGCCCTTGGCGAGCATCGACGCGAGCCGCGCTTCCTGAAGCAGGTCGTAGCCGCCCGATGACGCAGCGCCGTCCGTCCCGAGTGCCAACTTGACCCCCGCCTGACGCATGAGTTCCACGGGTGCGATGCCATCCGTGATCTTCAAGTTGGTCGACGGACAATGCGCAACCAGCGTCCCCGATCGGGCGAGCGCACCGATGTCCGTGTCGTCGACCCACACGCAGTGGGCGGCGGTCGTCCGAGGACCGAGGACACCAAGTCGGTCCAGAACGGACACCTCGCTCTCGCCGAAGCGTTCGACAGCCTCAGCGGTCGCCTCCTTCTCCTCGGAGCAGTGGGTGTGCAGGGGGGCGTCGAGGTCCGCGGCAAGCTCGACCGCGCCTCGCATCAGCGCCTCGCTGCAGGAAGGGAGTCCGACGGGCGTGATCGCCGCACGGATTCGTCCAGAACCCGCGCCATCCCACCGCTCGTGGAAGTCGCGCATCTCGTCCAAGACCGCATCGGTGGAGGACGCCGGCACGGGGCTATCGCCCTCCTGACGATCCAGGAATGCAGATCCGACATGAGCACGAATACCCGAATCGGCGATCGCCTGCGCGACGACGTCGTATCGCTGACCAGCGGTAGCCATGTCGTTGATGAAGGTGACGCCAGACCTGATGGACTCCAAGGCGCCCAAGAGCGACGCCGCATAGACCTGCTCGTCGGTGAGCGTCGAATAGCTGCGACGAAGCGTCACCAGCCATTGTGTGAGATGCAGATCGTCGAAGATCCCCGTGCCGAAGGCCTGTGCGACGTGAGTATGCGCGCTGATGAGCCCCGGGAGAACCACCCCGCCTCTTACGTCCACGGTGCGGCGGGCGTGCACATCCGGGCGCGCCTGGCCGCAATATGTCACGCGATCGCCGACCACGGCAACATACACAGGGTCGAGCCCGTCGAGGCTCGCTGTGAACGTCTGACCGTTGATGATCAGGAGGTCAACAACCGGCTTCCCCGAATCGACGGCCACCTCACCCATGGCCTTCACCCCGTCGTCTGGTACAGCCGCACGACTCGCCCAGTGTCAACGTGACCGGGAGTCGCGTCATCTCCGGTGCCGCAGGCGGGTCGCTCAGTAAGAGCTCCACAGCGAGCCGCGCGATCTCATCGAATGGCCGCTGCACCGTGGTCAGCGACGGGATGACCGAATGCGCGACGTTGACACCGTCGAATCCGATCACGGAGACGTCGTCGGGCACGCGGAGCCCGTGGTCGTAGAGTGCGCGAAGCACACCGAACGCCTGCTCGTCACTCGCGACGACGACCGCATCGAAGTCTGCGCCTTCAGCGACCATCTCGGCCACCATCGCAATGCCATCCTCGCGGTGGAAACCCCCACGTCGAAGGAGGCCCTCCGCTGACATGCCGAGCGACTCCAGCGCGCCACGCCATCCCGCGACGCGCTCGTCCATCGGGCCCGAATCCTCTGGTCCGGCGACGCACGCGATCCGACGCCGCCCGTGCACCTCCGTCAGGTGGCGCACCGCCCGTGCCATCCCATCGATGTTGTTCACTCCCACCGTCGGGAAGGAACCGCTCGGAAGGGGTCGATCGAGCACCACGCACGGCACACCCGAGTCGGCGACCTCCTTCTCCCAGGAGACCGTTCCGTACTGAGGGAGTATCAGCAGCCCGTCAACCTGCTGGTCGATCAGCGTGCGGATGTACGAGGACTGGCGCTCGGAGCTTCCCTTCGCGTTTCCCAGCACCACCATGTAGCCGAGCCTGTAGGCGGCATCCTCGATGGCCCGCGACGCGTCGCCGAAGAACGGGTTCGCCGTGTCGGGGACTATCAGCCCCAGCGTCATGGTTCGACGGGTGCGAAGAGACCTGGCGATCGAGTTGGGTCGGTACCCGAGTTCGTCGATGGCCGCGAGAACTCGGCGCCGGGTGCCTTCCGCCACGGGGCGCGGACCACCGTTGATGACATAGCTCACAACCGCGGGCGAGGTAGCGGCGAGCGCGGCGACGTCCCCTCGTGTCACTCTCCGTGCCATCGCGTTCCAATCAACTCGTGTTGCGCAACTCGTGTTGACAATCTAGGACATTGCCATCGCGACCGCAAGCGACAGTTCTCTTCGGAAGGCGGGCGAGTGCCCGCTCGCCGCGGGCCGGCGCCCGTAGGCTTCCCCCGTGCTCAAGTACCTCGGCTCGAAGCGACGCCTGACCGGGGTGCTCGGTGCCGTGGCCGAGGCGGTCGGGGCGCGCACGGCGGTCGACCTCTTCACGGGCACGACCCGCGTCGCGCAGGAGTTCAAGCGCCGCGGCCTGCACGTCACGGCCGTCGACCTCGCGACCTACAGCGCGGTGCTGGCCGAGTGCTACATCGCGACGGATGCGCGCACCGCCCACCCCGCGGAGCTCGCCTCGATCCTCACCGAGCTGCACTCCCTCCCGGGCGTCCGGGGCTACGTGACCGAGACATTCTGCGAGAAGTCCCGCTACTTCCAGCCGCGCAACGGCATGCGCATCGATGCGATCCGCGAGCACCTCGAGCAGCACTACCGGGATCACGCGCTCTTCCCCGTGCTGCTCACGAGCCTGCTGCTCGCCGCCGACCGGGTCGATTCGACCACCGGCGTGCAGATGGCCTACCTCAAGCAGTGGGCTCCCCGCGCGCACAACGAACTCGAGCTGCGCCCGCCTGAGTTGATCGTGGGAGCCGGCCGCGGCATCCTCGGCGACGCGACGCGCGTCGTGCACGAGTTGCCGGACACCGACCTCATGTACCTCGACCCGCCCTACAACCAGCACCGCTACTTCACGAACTACCACGTGTGGGAGACCATCGTGCGCTGGGACGCTCCCGAGCACTACGGCGTGGCCTGCAAGCGCGTCGACGCGCGCGACGCCGCCACGGCGAGCGTCTTCAACCGCAAGCGCGAGATGCCGGATGCGGTGCGCACCCTCCTGCGCGACGCCCGCGCCGGGGTGGCGGTGGTCTCCTACAACGACGAGGCGTGGATCGGGCCGGAGGACATGCTGCGGGCGCTGCGCGACGCCGGGCACGAGGACGCGCGCCTGGTCGCGTTCGACGCGAGACGCTATGTGGGGGCCCAGATCGGCATCCACAACCCGGCGGGGGTCAAGGTCGGCGCGGTGTCGCACCTGCGCAACACCGAGTATCTGTTCATCGCGGGCGACCGCGACCGCGTCGAGGCGGGAGTCGCCGCGGCGCTCGCCGAGCCGGGCTACTCCGGGGCGCGCAGCAGGTCGACCGGGTCGACCCCCATGCGCTCGGCCAGCCGCTCCAGAGACCGCAGCGTCAGATTGCGCTCGCCCCGCTCGACACCGCCCATGTAGGTGCGGTGGACGCCGAGCGCGTCCGCGAGCTGCTCCTGGCTGACGCCCTTGGCCTTCCGGTACGCCCGGATGTTGACGCCGGCGATGCGCTGCAGGTCACCTTCCACGCCTCAACGATCCCGGAATGATACTTGAACGTCTACATACCGATGAGTAGTATCGTGGGTGAGGGAATCTCGGGGCGCAACCACCCCGCGCCCCGGGATCCCTCGACTCTTCCCCCACTCCTCGCGCAGGTGGGGCGGCATCCCCAGACCGGTGAACGATGTCGTCGCCAGAACCTAGCCTTCACTCGCAGAACGAGGAGGACGTCGCATGCACGACCAGCGCCGGCGCAGTTGTCCGCGGTGGTGCGTCGCCGACCACGCCGCGGAGGACGAGGGCGGGCTGGCGCGCCACCGCGGCCCGACCGCGGTCGTGCCCGGAATAGCGCTCGGCTCCGAACCACCGCATGCGGCTCAGGGGGTCGAGCTGCTCGTCGAGTTGCACGCGGAGGACGGAGACCCGGTGGTCGCGGTCTACCTCGGTGACGGCGAGCACGGGCTCGACCTGACGACCGAGACCGCCGCGCGCCTCGTGCGCCGACTCTCCGAGACGCTGCGCACCGCGGGGTTCCCGGCGGTGTGAGCGGGGTGGGGGCGGCGGGCCGCGCGGCGCCACCTAGGAGAGCGTCGCCCCGAACGCCAGGCCCAGCAGATAGGTGACCGCCGCGGCGCCGTACCCGATGAGCAGCTGCCGCAGTGCCCGCTTGAACGGCGACGCACCCGACAGGATGCCGACAACGGCCCCGGTGCCGACCAGGGCGATCCCGACCGCAACCGCGGCGATGATCACGGCGGGCAGGCCGGTAGCGCCCAGCAGGTACGGCAGCACCGGGATGAGCGCCCCCACCGCGAAGGACAGGAAGCTCGAGATCGCGGCTCCCCACGCGGAACCGATGGCGTCCGCCGGGTCGACGCCCACGGCATCCGGATCGTCGCTGTCGAGCCGGTGGTTCGCGAGCACCCCCCGCGCGCGCTCCTCGGCCTCGGCCTCCGACATCCCGCGGGCCCGGTACACGAGCGCGAGTTCGTTGACGTCGACGTCGAGATGCGTGAGCGCGGACTGCGACTCCGGGTCGGGGCGGGATGCGTCGAGCAGCTCGCGATGGGAGCGCACCGACACGTACTCTCCCGCGCCCATCGACAGCGCGCCGGCGAGCAGCCCCGCGACGCCCGTGAACAGCACGGTCAGCGGCGGGACGCCCGTCGCGCCCACCCCGATCACGAGCGCCAGGTTGCTCACCAGCCCGTCGTTCGCGCCGAACACCGCCGCCCGGAAGCCGCCCGCCGCGCGCATGCGGCCGCGCGCGGCGAGCCCGCGCACCACCTCCCCGTGGATGCGCTCGTCGGCGGCCATGCGCTGGGTCGCGTCGTCGTCGACCTCGTACGGGGACCGGCTCTCGGCGCGCTGTGCGAGGGCCAGCACGAAGAGCCCGCCGAAGTGCCGGGCCAGGTACACGAGCGCACGCGTGCGCAGCGGTGTGCGAGGCGCCCGCGCATCGTCACCCAGCAGCGCCAGCCAGTGCCGCTCGTGCCTGCCCTCGGCGTTAGCGAGGCCGAGCAGGATCGCGCGCTCCTCGCCCGTACGGCGCTCGGCGAGCTCCCGGTAGACGGCGGCCTCGGCGCGCTCGTCGGCCAGGTACTTCCGCCACCGGCGCAGCTGCGCCGCCCGGCTGCGGGGTGCCCGGCTCACCGGGCCGCCTCGTGGCGCAGTCCCCAGCCGCCGCTCCAGCGCTCGTCCGGCTCGAGCCAGACCAGGCCCTCCCCGCTGTTGAGCGCGTCGGGCGGAGCCGTCATCGGCTCGACCGCGACCGCGGTGCCCGGTCCGTCCGGCCGGGGATACGCGGGAGTGGTGTAGACCTGCATGAAGCCCCAGTTCAGGTCCTGCCACAGCACCGTGCGCGCACCGCCCGGCGCCGTGAGCCATGCGGTGTCGCCCACGCCGTCGCGCGGGTTCCGGTGCCGGACGTCGCCATACGCGGTGTCGAGGTGCAACTCACGCACGCGCCGCGGCCGGCGCAGGTCGGTCCGCTCGTCGAGCGGCGCGGCGCCCGCCACCGGGTTGAGGCGCTCGTCCACCGGGTAGTGCGTCTCGGCCGCCACCTCGAGCCTGAGCTCGTCGACCGGGGCGCCGCCGACCCGGAGGTACGGGTGAGCACCGGTCGCCCAGGGCGCGCGCCGGGCGGACCGGTTGTGGACGACGTGGGTCACCGCGATGCCATCGGGACGCAGTTCGTACCGCACCGCCGTGTCGAGAGCGAAGGGCCAGCCGTGCTGGGGGGCGATGTAGGCGGCGAGCTCGACCATGTGATCCGCCTGCCCGATCACCTGATAGTCGGTGAACTCGAGCAGCCCGTGCAGCGCGTTGCCGAGTTCGGGCTCGGTGATGTCAAGCCGCTGCAGTTCGCCGTCGAGCACCCAGCGCCCGTCGGCCACGCGGTTGGGCCACGGCGCGAGCACGATCCCGCTGCACATGGGCGGCATGCCGTCGCCGAAAGCGGGCTCGACCAAGTCGACTCCGTCCACGCTCAGCTCGCGGAGCCGAGCCGCCACGGTGTCGACCTCGGCGCGGACATCCCCGAGGTTCAGCGAGATGTGCATCGGTTCAGCCTAAGACGACCGCGTCGAGTCCCCCCGCGCGCAGGGCGTCGAGCTCGTCGGCAGGGGGATCCCCCGCCGTCACGAGCGCGTCGAACCGGTCCGGCGGCGCGATGACCGCCGGATCGACCCGCCCCAGCTTGCTCGCGTCGGCGACGAGCACCGCGCGCTGCGCCGAGCGCAGCACGAGCGACTTGATCTCCGCCTCGGGCAGGTTCACATTGGTGGCACCGTGCCGCGCATCGACGCCCGTGCAGCCGATGACGGCGAGGTCGAATCGCAGCGCGTCGAGCATGGGCGCGGCGAACGGGTTCACGAGCGAGTGCTGCAGAGGGCGCAGAGTGCCCCCGGTGACGACCACCTCGTAGCGCGGGATCGCCGGCTCGAGCGCGAGCGCGATGGGCAGAGCGCTCGTGACGACGACCAGGTCGCGCAGTTCGCGGCGGCGCAGGAGCGCCTCGGCCACGGCCTGCGCGGTCGAGCCGGCGTCGAGGTAGACGCAATCCCCCGAGGAGACCATGGCCGCGACGTGCTCTCCGATGGCGCGCTTAGCGACGGCGCGCTCGTCGCGGGTCGCCTCGACCGGGGCCTCGCGGTGCAGCGGGTCGGCGGGCATCGCTCCCCCGTGCACGCGCACGGCGCGCCCTTCGCGCTCGAGTGCCGTGAGATCCGCGCGGATCGTGACCTCGCTCACGCCCAGCTCGAGGCTCGCGTCCGCGACCCGGACGAAGCCGCGCGAGGTCAGCAGCCCGGCGAGTCCGGCCCGTCGCACGGCGGCGAGATCGCTCATGCCCGCCTTTCGATTTCTTGTGCTTTCGCAAACTCTACTTTCGATATCGTAACCGCATGGCGCCCGGCATCACCACGCATCGGACGGCCCTCGCCGACGGCCGCGAGCTCATCTACTACGACGACGCCGACACCGCGCTCGGCCCCGAGCGCGCGATCGACGCCCGTGCGCTGGATGCGCGACCCGCCACCGCGCAGATGCGTCGCGATCCGCTCACGGGCGACTGGATCTCCATCGCGGCGGCGCGGCAGAACCGGGTCTTCCTCCCCCCGGCCGACCAGGATCCACTCGCGCCGCAGTCGCCGGGCAACCCGTCCGAGGTGCCCTCGCGCTACGACGTCGCGGTATTCGAGAACCGGTCGCCCGCGTTCGGACCCGCGCTGGGCGACGACCCCGAGGCGCCCACCGGACTCGACGATCTCGCCGAACCCGGACTGGGCCGGATCCGCACGAGCGTCGGTAGGTGCGAGGTCATCTGCTTCGGCCCCGAGACCGAGGGGTCGTTCGCGACCCAGACGCCCTCGCGCGCCCGCACCGTCGTCGAGGCATGGGCGGATCGCACGGCCGCCCTGAGCGCGCTGCCCGGCGTCGAGCAGGTGTTCTGCTTCGAGAACCGGGGAGAGGCCATCGGCGTCACGCTGCATCACCCGCACGGGCAGATCTACGCCTACCCGTACATCACCCCGCGGACGGAGGGGATGCTGCGCCAGCTCGACCGCGGCGGGCCTGACCTGTTCGCCCGCATCCTCGAGTTCGAGCAGGCCGACGAGCGCGTCGTGCTCGCCGGCGAGCACTGGACCGCGTTCGTGCCGTTCGCCGCGCGCTGGCCGCTCGAGGTGCACCTCATGCCGCACCGTCAGGTGCCCGACCTGGCCGCCACGACCGGGGCGGAGCGGGACGAGCTCGCTCCCCTCTACCTGCGGCTGCTGCGCGGCATCGACGCGATCTACGACACCCCGACGCCCTATATCGCGGCCTGGCACCAGGCGCCCGTGCGGGTCGGGCGGGACACCTTCCGGCTGCATCTGCAGCTCACCTCGCCGCGCCGCGCCGCCGACCGGCTCAAGTTTCTGGCAGGGTCGGAGTCGGCGATGGGGGCATGGGTCGGCGATGTGCCGCCCGAGGCCGCAGCCGACACGATCCGGAAGGCCCTGGCCCGCACATGACCGACCTGAGAGACGACGCCCGGAGGGCCTTCCGCGCGCGCTTCGGCCACCCGCCGCAGGGGATCTGGTCGGCGCCCGGCCGGGTCAACCTCATCGGCGAGCACACCGACTACAACGAGGGCTTCGTCCTGCCGTTCGCGATCGACCTGCGCACCCTGGTCGCCGCCGCCCCGCGCCAGGACCGCGTCCTGCGCATGGCCAGCACGTTCGACGACGAGGACACGGTCTACCTCGAGGTGCCGCTCGACGCCCTCGACGAATTGCAGGAGCTGGTCGCGGGGGGCGAGGCGTCGCCGCTGGAGTGGGCCGCGTATCCAGCCGGGGTCGCCTGGGCGCTCGGGCGGCTGGGCGCGGGTCTCGACGCGGCGACGGGCGTCGACCTGATGTTCGTCAGCAGCGTCCCGGTCGGGGCGGGCCTGTCGTCGTCGGCGGCCCTGGAGTGCGCAACCGCGCTCGCGCTCGACGAGCTGTGGGGCCTGGGGTTCGTGCGCCCCGAGCTCGCGCAGGCCGGCCGCATGGCCGAAAACGACTTCGTCGGGGCGCCCACGGGCGTCATGGACCAGACCGCGTCGCTGCTGGGCGCGGCCGACGCGGCCGTTCTGCTCGACTGCCGATCGCTCGAGACCGAGCTCGTGCCGCTCGGGCTGGGCGACGCCGGGCTGGAGGTGCTCGTGATCGACACGGGTGTTCGGCACGACCACGCCTCCGGCGGGTACGGCGAGCGCCGGGCGTCCTGCGAGAAGGCCGCCGTGCTGCTGGGTGTGCCCGCGCTGCGCGACCTCGGCGTCACGGACCTCAACCGCGCCGAGGACAAGCTCAGCACCGAGACCTTCCACCGGCTGCGGCATGTGGTCACCGAGAACCAGCGGGTCCTGGATGCCGTGGACGCCCTCCGCGAGAACGATCACGCCGCGCTCGGCGCACTTCTCGACGCCTCGCACGCGTCGATGCGCGACGACTTCGAGATCTCGACGCCCGAACTCGACCTGGCCGTCGAGGTCGCGCGCGAGAACGGCGCGCTGGGTGCCCGCATGACCGGGGGCGGGTTCGGGGGTGCCGCGATCGCGCTGGTCCCCGGAGACGACGTCTCCCGCGTAACTTCGGCCGTCGACGCGGCCTTCGCCGAGCACGGCTATGGCGCGCCCGAGGTCTTCCCGGTGGTGCCCTCCCCCGGCGCCGCCCGCGACGCCTAGCGGCGCTCGGCGGCCTCCACCACGTTGCGGAGGAGGAGCGCACGGGTCATGGGGCCGACTCCGCCGGGGTTGGGCGAGAGCCATCCGGCCACCTCGGCCACGGCGGGGTCCACGTCCCCGTGGAGGCGGGCCCTGCCGGAATCGGAGGTCCCCACGCGGGTGACCCCGACATCCAGGACCGCGGCGCCCGGCTTGATCCACTCGGGCTTCACGAAATGCGGCACCCCGATCGCGGCGACCACGATGTCGGCGCGCGCCACCTCGGCGGCCAGGTCGACCGTGCGCGAATGCGTCAGGGTCACGGTCGCGTCGACGCCCTTGCGCGTGAAGACGAGCCCGAGCGGGCGGCCGACCGTGAGCCCGCGGCCGATGACGCACACGTGCCTCCCGGCGATGGGCACGTCGTGCCGGCGCAGCAGCTCGACGATGCCGGCGGGCGTGCAGGGCAGGGGCGAGTGCAGCTCCCCGTCGACGCCCAGCACCAGGCGGCCGAGGTTGGTCGGGTGCAGGCCGTCGGCGTCCTTGGCGGGGTCGATGAGCTCGAGCATGGCGTTCTCGTCGATGCCCGCGGGAAGCGGCAGCTGCACGATGTAGCCGGTCACGGCCGGATCGGCGTTGAGCCCGGCGACCGCCGCGCGCACCTCGGCCTCGGATGCCGCGGCCGGCAGCTCGACCCGGATCGACTCGATGCCCACCTCGGCGGAATCGCGGTGCTTGCCGCCGACGTAGCTGACCGAGCCCGGGTCCTCGCCCACGAGGAGCGTGCCGAGCCCGGGCGCGATGCCGCGCTCGCGCAGCTCCGCGACCCGGGCCTTGAGCTCCTCCTTGATCGCGGAGGCGGTGGCGACCCCGTCGAGAACGACAGCCGTCACTTCCACGATCCGGGGGAGGTCAGGCCATCGTAGAGGGGGAACGCGCGGGCCAGCTCGGTGACCCGGGCACGCAGCGCGGGCAGGTCGGCATCGGGCATGAGCGCGCGCGCGATGATGTCGGCGACCTCGGTGAACTCCGCGTCGCCGAAGCCGCGCGTGGCGAGCGCCGGGGTGCCGATGCGCACGCCCGAGGTGACCATGGGCGGGCGCGGGTCGTTCGGTACCGCGTTCTTGTTGACCGTGATGCCGACCTCGTGCAGGCGGTCCTCCGCGTCCTTGCCGGTGAACTCCGAGGTGCGCAGGTCGACGAGCACGAGGTGCACGTCGGTGCCGCCGGTCAGCACATCGATGCCGGCCGCCTTCGCATCGGGCTGCGTGAGGCGCGAGGCGAGGATCGCGGCGCCGCGCTTGGTGCGCTCCTGGCGGTCGCGGAACTCCGGCGTCGCGGCGAGCTTGAACGCCGTCGCCTTCGCCGCGATCACGTGCATGAGCGGTCCGCCCTGCTGGCCCGGGAAGACGTTCGAGTTGAGCTTCTTGGCGAGGTCCGCGTCGTTGGTCAGGATGAAGCCCGAGCGCGGCCCGCCGATCGTCTTGTGCACCGTGGATGACGTGACATGCGCATGCGGGACGGGCGACGGGTGCAGACCCGCGGCCACCAATCCCGCGAAGTGCGCCATATCGACCCACAGGATCGCGCCGACCTCGTCGGCGATCTCGCGGAAGCGCGGGAAGTCGAGCTCACGCGGATACGCCGACCAGCCCGCGATGATGACGGCGGGCTTGATCTCGAGCGCCTTCGCGCGCACGTCGTCCATGTCGACATAGCCCCGGTCGTCGACGCCGTAGGCGTGCGCCTCGTAGAGCTTGCCCGAGAAGTTCAGCTTCATGCCGTGCGTCAGGTGACCGCCGCTGGCCAACTCGAGACCCAGGATGCGGTCGCCCGGGTTCGCGATCGCCGCCAGCACCGCGGCGTTGGCGCTCGCTCCGGAATGGGGCTGCACGTTGGCGAACTGGGCGCCGAACAGGGACTTGGCGCGCTCGATCGCGAGGGTCTCCACGACATCCACGAACTCGCAGCCGCCGTAGTACCGCCGGCCCGGGTAGCCCTCGGCGTACTTGTTGGTGAGCACCGAGCCCTGCGCCTCGAGCACGGCGCGGGGCACGAAGTTCTCCGATGCGATCATCTCGAGCGTGTCGCGCTGGCGGGCCAGTTCGTTGGCCAGGGCCTCGGCGACCTCGGGGTCGACATCAGCGAGCGGAGAGAGGAAGGTGTCGGGCATGACTGGCGCTCATTTCGTTCGATCGGCACTGCCGTAGGGGACGCGGCCCAGGCGTACGGCCGCGCGTCTGTAAGCCGCTCCCCGATGGTGACCCATCCGAACGCCAGTCGCGACGGGGTCAGGCTACCAGCGCTCAACCCGCCCGCGACACCCCGCGCGCCGCGAAACCGGCGTCCCGGGCGATGCGCGCCACGAGCGGGCGGCAGGCCTCGAGCTGCTCGGCCTCGTCGACCGTGACGCACCGGTGATCGCGCACGACGCGCCGACCGTCCACGAGCACGTCGGCGACGGCGCGCGGCGAGCCGCCGTAGACCAGCTGCCCGACCGGATCGTGCAGAACGCCCACCTCGACCGCATCCTGAAAGAGCACCACGTCGGCGCGCTTCCCGGGTTCGAGGCTGCCCACGAGCGCGTCGAGTCCGAGCGCACGCGCGCCCTCGATGGTCGCCATGCGCAGCACGGTCGCCGCGTCGATGACGGCCGGGTCGAGCGCGTGCACCTTCTGCAGGAGCGCCGCGCACTTGATCGCCTCGAGCATGTTCTGGCTGTCGTTGGACGCCGCGCCAT
This sequence comes from Microbacteriaceae bacterium, assembly GCA_019638805.1. Lineage (GTDB taxonomy): Bacteria > Actinomycetota > Actinomycetes > Actinomycetales > Microbacteriaceae > JBDSKH01. The sequence continues at coordinate 95,179 of JAHBTA010000004.1, forward strand.
CGGTTCCGATCCCGACCGGGATGCCCGCCTCGCGCAGAGCGGGAACGGGCGCGACCCCGGAGCCCAGGATCGCGTTGGCGACCGGGTTGTGCGCGACCGCGACGCCGCGTTCGGCGAGCAGTGCGATCTCGTCGGCGTCGACCCACACGGCGTGCCCCGCGACGACCGGCAGCTCGAAGAGGCCGAGCCGCTCGGCGTGCGCGATCGGCCGCGAGCCCCAGCGGGCCTGCGCCTCGTCGAGCTCCGCGCGCGTCTCGTGCAGGTGGGTGTGCACGGCCCACCCGCGTTCTGCCGCGCGGGCGATCCCGCGCTCGAGCAGCTCGTCGGTCTGCCCGAGCAGGGTGCCGATCCCGTACCGGAAGCCGATCAGCCCCCCGGCCGCGACGGCGAGCGCGTCGTGCTCGTCGAGCATGCGATCGACCGAGCCCCAGCCCCCGACGTCCTCCGCGCCGAACGAGACCACCCCGCGCATGCCCGCCGAGGCGAGCCCGGACACGACGCCTTGACTCACCGGCTCATCCGGGTTGTAGTGCACGAACATGTCGTTGACCGTCGTGACCCCCGACAGCAGCAGCTCGATCGCGCGCAGCCGGGTGCCCTCGCGGGCGTCCCCGGTCGTGAGCACGGCCCCCAGCGGCCCGATGATCTGCTCGCCCCACGCGGCGAGCGGCAGCTCCGATCCGATGCCGGTCGCGAGCGCCTCGGAGAGATGCGTGTGCGCGTTGACGAACCCCGGGGTGACGACCCCGGTCCCGTCCCCGATGACCTCGGCAGCGGGATGCCTCTCCCGCAGCTCCCCGAAGCCGCCCACCTCGAGGATCGCGCCGCCCGCGATCGCGACCGCGGCATCCGCCAGCTCGCCCTGCGGTCCCTGGGTCAGCACCCAGGAGCCGCGGACCAGGACCTCGGCGCTCACGCCCGCGTCTTCAGCTGCCCGACGAACTCGTCGACGCTCATGACGGGCTCGGCCCACCCGAGTTCGGTGCGCAGGCGCTCCAGCTGCGGCGGCTCGACGTGGGCGTCCTCGAGCGCGTCGAGCCGGGAGAACGCCTCGGCGGGGGTGCCGTCCGCGATGACCCGGCCGTCGGCCATGACGAGCACGCGGTCGAAGTTCTCGGCGCAGAAGTCCATGTCGTGCGTGATCGCGACGACCGTGCGGCCCTCGGCGGCGAGCTCGGCGACCACCTCGCCGATGAGCGCGACGCCGCGGGCGTCCTGGCCCGTGGTCGGCTCGTCGAGCACGACGATCGGGGTCTCCATGGCGAGCACCGACGCCAGGGCGACGCGCTTCCGCTCGCTGAGCGACAGGTGGTACGGGTGGGTGTCCTCCATGCCCACCAGACCCGAGCGCGCGAGCGCGGCGGTGACGCGAGCCTCGATCTCGTCGGCGGGAACGCCCAGGTTCTTCGGCCCGAAGCCGACCTCGTCGCGGATGCTCCGTGCGAAGAGCTGCTCGTCCGGGTTCTGGAAGACGTAGCCCACGCGCGCGGCGAGTTCGGCGATGTCGCGTCCCTTGGTGTCCCAGTCCCCGATCCGCACGGTGCCTTCCGTGGGTTGGAAGATCCCGTTGAAGTGGCGCACGAGCGTGGTCTTGCCCGCGCCGTTCTGGCCGACGATCGCGAGCCGCTGGCCCGCGGGGACCGAGACCGTGATGCCGCCCAACGCCGTGACCCCGGAGGGGTAGGTGAAGACCAGGCCGTCGACCGCGATGTCCATGCTCATTTCGAGAACACCGCCTTCGCGTCCTCGAGCGAGACCGGCAGCGCGGTCGTCGCGGGCAGCAGCTTCTGCTCGATCGCCCGGCGGGCCGCGCGCGTGAAACGCGTCGAGCCGACCCCCCATTCGTCGGTGCGGGGATCGGCGAGCACCTCGCGCGCGGATCCCGAGCGCGCGATGACCCCGTCGGCCAGCACGTGCAGAACGTCGGCGTGCTCGCGCAGGAGCTCGAGCTTGTGCTCGAAGATCACCACGGCGGTGCCGTCGTCGGCGAGCCCGTTGACGATGTCGAAGACCAGCCGCGAGCCGCTCGGATCCAGCTGCGAGGTGGGCTCGTCCATGACCAGGACGCGGGGAGCCATGATCATCATCGAAGCGATGGCCACGAGCTGCATCTGCCCTCCGGACAGGGCGTAGGGCGAGCGCTCGAAGAGCTCGCGGATTCCCAGGCGGGTGCCCACCGCATCCACGCGTTCGCTCATCTCGTCGCGCGGAACACCCAGGTTCTCCAGGCCGAAGGCGATCTCCTCGCGCACGGTGTACTTGGCGCCGCTGATCTGGTTGAACGGGTTCTGGGTCACGAGCCCGACCCGGCTCACGACCTGGGCGAGCGTGGCATCGGCGACCTTCAGACCGTCGACCACGACCGACCCGGTGAGCTCCCCGCCCTCGGAGTGCGGGATGAAACCCGCGATCGACTTGGCCAGGGTGGTCTTGCCGGCGCCCGATGCGCCGACGATGCCGACCACCTGACCCGCGTCGACGGACAGGTCGACGCCCGTGAGCACCTCGTGGTCGGCGTCGGGGTAGGCGTAGTGCACGCCCGTCATGGTGATCACAGCGGCCAGCTCATCTCCGGGTAGAGGCCCATGAACGACACCACGAGGGCGCCGACCGCGAGCAGCATGACGACCCAGCGCGCGACCTTCTCGCCCACCGGGTCCTTCACGATCTCGAGCGCGGTGCGCGGGCCGGTCGAGGCGAACGCGCGCGCCTCCATGGCGGTGGAGCGCTCGTCCACGTCGACGAAGACCCCGAGGATGAGCGGGCTGAGCAGCGGGATCAGGACCGCGAACCGGCGGATCGGGTTGCCCCGCGTCTTCAGGCCGCGGGAGCGCTGCGCCAGGATGATGGAGTCGGCCCGGGTGCGGAACGCCGGCAGCATCTGCAGCGTCGAACTGATGACGTACGCCATCTTGGGCGGCATGCCGTTCTGGCTGAGCGCCGAGAGCAGTTTGCCGGGGTGCGTCGTGAGCAGCAGGAGCATCGCGGCCGTCACCAGGACCGCGGTGCGGCCTCCGACGGCCGCCGCGAACAGAACACCCTCGAGCGCGAAGTCGAACGAGCCGATCGAGAACAGGATCGTCTCGCCCCGGGTGTTGAAGAATCCCTGCCCGATGGCGACCACGAGCAGAAGCGGAACCAGGATCGCCCCGCCGACCAGCAGGAGCCTGCCGCCCACCCTCGCGAGGAGGGCGGCAGGCACCACGACCAGCACCAGGATCGCCAACGGCGCCCACCAGTACGGCAGCGCGAACACCAGCAGGATGATCGCGAGCACGCCGATCAGCTTGGTGATCGGATTCAACCGGTGGATGGGCGAGGGGCGATCCAGGTACAGGGTCGACATGCTGGGTCCCGGCTCAGGCGGCCGGGGTGCTCGCCTTCTTCTTCATGCCGGGCAGCACGTTGTACTGCCGCACGAACGGGAAGCGCTGCTTGAAGCGGCTCGGGAGCGCGAGCAGGATCAGCATCACGATCGTGAAGGTGATGAGCTTGTCCAGCGGGTCGCTGAGCAGGCCCTGCAGCGTGGTCGATGCGAGCAGCGAGTTGCCGAACGCCTGGAACGCCTGCACGATCGCACCGGTTCCGCCACCGGTCGCTCCGCCGAAGATGAACGCCGAGATCGGGGACGACGCGAGCGCCGCGATGATGCCCGTCACGATGCCCGCGATCGGCGGGGCCCAGTAGGTGCGGAACACGCCGATCCGCGCCGCCCACCCGGCCAGCGCACCGATGACGATCGCGACGATCGCGAACGGCAGGGCGAGCGGGCTGAGGGTCAGGCCCCAGATGACGTTCGACAGGCCACCCGTGACAGCACCCGCCGCCGGACCCGCCACGACGCCGACCAGGATCGTGCCGATCGAGTCGAGGTAGAGCGGCAGCCCCAGGCTCGCGGTGATCTGACCGACGACGATGTTGATCAGGATGGCCACCGGAACCAGGACGAGCGTCGTCGTGGGGAGGCGGTTGATCGCCCCGACCGCGATGAGCAGCGCACCGATCACGTAGCCGGCGAGGGGGATGATCGCGCCCGTCCCGTTGAGGTTGAAGTTCTCGTCGACCACCGCGGGCTGCGCGAGGATCAGGTACAGGTAGGTCGCGATCACGACCACCGTTCCGGCGATGATGAAGATGTTGTTGCGCGTGCGGTGCGGATCCGCTGGTTTGTCGATGTCGGTCATCGAGCATTCCCTTCTTGTGATGGGTGGGGGTGTTACGAGGACTCGGCGACCCGGCGGGCGAGCCCGCCGACGCGCTCGATGAAGTGGGCGAAGAAGGCCTCGGGGTCGGTGTCGACCGCGACGGCGGCGTTGGGCTCCCGGCCCCACAGACCCGCCCAGTCGGCGATCGTCTGACCGCGGCTGAGCGTGCCGCCCAGCTCGACGTCGACCGTCGCGGCGCGGTAGGTGGCGAGCTCCGGCTGGATCGCGAGCGCGGCCGCGAACGGATCGTGCACATGCGCCAGGTGGCCCTGATCGTGCGTCAGGTGGAACTCCATGTAGAACCGCACGGCGTCGGAGAGGTGGCGTACGACCGGGTTCGAGGCGTGGGAGCGGGTGCCGGGTGCGTCGTCGGCAGCGATGACCTCCTCCGGCTCCGAGCCGGCGACGCGGCCCAGCTCGGCGACGTGGTGCGGGTGCAGTTCGACGCGCTCCGTGATGTTGAGCCCGGCGATGATGGGCGCCCGCTCCGGCGGCAGGCCCGAGAAGGCGTCGAACACGAGCTTGGCGGCATCCGGGTCGACCGCGATGTTCCACTCCGACACCGGGGTCGTATTGCCCTTGTAGTCGAACGCGCCGCCCATGACGACCAGGCGCTGGAGCAGCCGGGGCAGCTCGGGCTCGAGGCGCACGGCGAGCGCCAGGTTGGTGAGCGGGCCGGTCACCAGGCCGATCACCTCGCCCGGATGCGCGCGCACCGCATCGATCCACACCTGCGTCGCATGCCGGTCCGAGATCGACCGGCCCGAGTCGGGCAGCTCCGCGTAGCCGATGCCCTGCGGGCCGTGGGTCTCCTCCGTAGTCATGAGGGGCGCGAGCAGCGGCACCTCGGAGCCGAGCGCGACCTCGATCTCGGGCGCGCCGCACAGCGCGAGCCAGTTGAGGTTGTTGAGGGCCACCTGCCGCGCGGGCACGTTGCCCGAGGTGCAGGTGATCGCGAGGATCTCCGCCTCGGGCGAGGCGAGTAGGTACAGCAGGGCAAGGGAGTCGTCGATGCCGGTGTCGACATCGAACAGGATCTTCTGGGGGGTCATGCGCCTTGGTCCGGGTCAGGGATAGGGGGTCCTGGCTGCTCCGCACCAGCATCGGTCAATGCTGGTGCTGTCCAGACGGCGGCATGCGCCCAATCTTCCGCATCGCGTGCCGCGGGGCAAGAGCGGCGCGCGTGTCAGCCCTCGACGCGCACGAGCCGCACGAAGCGCACGATGAGGTCGTCGGCGCCCCCGGCGAGCGAGATCCGGATGCGGTGCTCCCCCTCCAGCGCGCCCTCCGGGAGCGCGATGGTCGCCGTCCGATCGCGACCGTCGCCCGCGCGCGTGACGGGCGCGGACGAGGCGGCCCCGGCATCCACCGTGAAATCGCCCGTCCCGGTGTCGCGGTAGGTGACCTTGAGCACGAGGCGCGAGGACGCCGCCGCCTCGGCGAAACGCTCGTCCACCTCGAACACGAAGCCCGTGTCGCCCGCGGCGACGTCCGTGGAGAGGCCCTCGTAGGCGATCCCGTTCTCGGGCTCGAGCACGCCCTCGTGCACGTCGACGTCGGTGCGGTGCGCGACCGAACCGGGTTCGTCGACCTGCACGAGCCAGCGCTCGAGGTTGCGCACGAAGGGGCGATCGCGCCAGGTGGCCGGGTCCTCGAACCGGCCGGCGCCCTCACCCGCGCCGTCGTCGGCCCAGTAGGTGTCGGACGCGTCGCGCAGCTCGGCCCACGCGTCGGCGCTGCTCTCGGGGGTCTGGCCCATCGAGAGCCGTACCCAGTCCCAGTGCTCGGGGTACTGCGCCAGGTACGACGGGCCGGGGACCACGTAGATCCAGTTCATGCGCAGCTGCAGTGCCTTGAGGTTGGACTGCCGCACGGCGTAGTACGGGTCGTCGGTGCGGTACCCGCAGTCGGTGAAGCACTCGTTCTCGGTCGCGTAGACCAGGCGCGCGTCGCGCACGCTCTCGTCGATCACGAGGTGTCCGTCGGGCTGCACGTGCGAGCCGTAGGCGGGCGCCTCGCTCAGGTGGAAGTTGGACAGCTCGGTGATGCCCGTGCGGATGCCCATGCCCTGGGCGGCGGCCTGCGCCGCGAGCAGGTCGTCGTCCTCGCCGAACGGACCGAACGGGTAGTCCTCGCCGGTGAACACGAGCTTGTGGGCGTTGTCGCCGAACAGGGCGATGAGGTCGCTCCAGGCGTGCCCGTACCAGGACAGGTAGGTCTCCAGGTCGAGCTCGCCCGCGTCGACGGCGGCGTTGATGGTCTCGTAGTCGTACTCCGCCCAGGTGAACGCGCCGGGCACGTAGACGAACCGCAGGCGCGGGTCGGCCGCGAGCCCCTCGTCGACGAAGACGCGACGGTAGGTGTCCATGAGGTGGCCCCACACGCACTCGTCCCAGATCGGCAGGTGGTCCTCGCCGTCATAGTCGGGGCCGTAGCCGTGCACGCCGCAGTCCTCGGCGACCCACTCGGGCGCCCAGTCGACGCCGCTCGCGAAGATGCGCATCCAGTACGCGCCCTCGGTGCCCGGCCCCTCGAGCTGCGCGTTCCAGGAGGAGAAGTACAGTCCCTGCGCCTCGCCCTCGCGCTGCTTGTCGATGGGCCCGTCGGAGGGCTGCAGCTGGCGCCAGGAGAAGTCGACACTGCGGGTCAGGATGCGGTCGGGCACCGACTCGTCCTCGCTGAAGAACCCGCTGTTCGGGGCGGGGCGCACCCAGGAGGGCAGCGTCCAGTCGTCGCCCTCGACGATGCTCACGCCGTCCGGACCGGCATCGATGAAGGCGGCGTCCGGCCCGTCCGCGTCCCGAGGCGGGTCGGTGTGCCGGGGTTCGGGCGAGGTGCATCCGCCCAGGGCCGCCACGGTCACGGCGCCCGCCGCCAGTACGACGAGGGCATGCCTCACAACTCCCGCACCTCGATCCGGGCGAGCGCAGCGTCGACGTCGGCCCGCGTGAAGACCCCTGCGCCCGGGGCGCGCGTGTTCGCGCTTCCCGCGGCGGATGCGGCCCGCAGCCCCTCGGGAACGCTCGCGTCCGCGGCGAGCGCGGCCAGCAATCCCGCGAAGAAGCTGTCCCCGCTCCCGATCCCGTAGGCGCCGGAGTTCGGGTCGGGGAGCGCCCGCCAGGCCCCGGCCGCGTCGACCGCGACGGCGCCCGCGGCCCCGTCGGTCACGACCGCGGTGCCGCCCGTGCGCTCGTGCAGCGCGGCGGCGAGCGCGGCCGCGTCGAGCCCGGCGGCGTCGCCTTCCCGGCCGGTCAGCTCGGCGGCCTCGGCGACGTTGACCTTGAGCAGGTCGGGGCGCACCTCGTCGACCAGGGCGGGGAGCGAGGCGCCAGAGCTGTCGATCGCGATGCGCTCGCCCGCGGCGCGGCGCGCGAGCAGCGCCGCGGAGAGGCCGGGCGCCTCGGGCAATGAGCCCGCAAGCACCGACCAGCCGCTCGCCGGGAGTGCGACGAACCGCGCGAGCAGTGCCTCGGCCTCGGCCGCGGTGAGCTCGGGGGCCGGCTCGTAGAACTCGGTCGGCGCGCCCTCACCGGGGATGGCGCTCACGCAGCTGCGCGCTCCCGCGGCGATCGGGACCGCGTCGAGCGCGAGGCTCTCGCCCGCGGCCAGCGCGGCGATGAGCTCGCCCGCGAGACCGCCCAGCGGCGCCACGACGCGGACGTCCGCGTCGAGGACGCGTGCCGCCCGCGCGAGGTTGAGCCCCTTGCCACCGGGGAGTCTCAGGACCTCGCGCGGACGATGGATGGCGCCCGCGACGACGTCGTCGAGCAGGTAGGTGACGTCGAGCGCCGGGGAGGGGGAGAGCACCGGGATCGGGGCGCTCGGGGTCGCGACGGGCGGGGGCGCGGCGGACGGGGTCATGGGCGCCCCGTCACCCGAGCGCCGCGCGCAGCTCGTCGAGCGTCGGCTGGCCCGCTGTGCCTCCGGCCGCCCGAGTCGAGAGCGACCCGGCGACGGCCGCCCAGCGCAGCCGCTCGGACTCGTCGGCGACCCCGTGGGCGAGGGCGGCGAGGTAACCCGCGTCGAAGGTGTCGCCGGCGCCCGTGGTGTCGACGATGGTTTCGAGGGGCAGGCCAGAGGCCTCGGTGCGCACCCCATCCGGGCTCAGGGACCAGCCTCCGTCTGCGCCCGCCTTGACGACCAGGTGCGGGCGGGACTCGAGTTCGGCGGCACCGTGCCGCGCAACAGGAACGCCCTGTCCGGCAGCACCGTGCTGCAGAACCCTAGTGTCCGAGACACGGGACAGCTCCCCCAGCTCGGCGGCGTTCGGCAGCAGCACATCGACGAGCGGCAGCGCCTCCGCGAGCGCGGACCACTCCCCCGCCGGGTCCCAGTTCGGGTCGAGGCTCGTCCCGATCCCCGCCGCCCGCCACTCGCGCAGCAGCCCCGGAAGACCGGCCGTGATAGCGGGCGTCAGGTACGGCGACGCGACGTGCACGCGCTGGGGCGCGACCGTGCGCACGGCGGCGCGCACCGCATCCGCATCGATCGCCGGGATGGTGCCGGGCAGGGTGAGGATGGCGCGGTCGCCCGGGACCGCGAGGTGCACCGACAGCCCGGTCGCCTCCCCCACCCGCGTCGTCACGGTCGAGACGTCGACGCCCGCCTCGCCCAGCAGCCGCAGCGTCTCGTGTCCGAACAGGTCGTCTCCCACCACGGCGGCGAGCGCCACCGGGACACCGAGCCGTGCAAGCCCGCAGGCCGCGATGGCCGCGCTGCCGCCGAGCACGAGATCGGCCGCCTCGAGCAGCTGCTCGGCCTGGCCGAAACGCGGCACGACATCGCCGCGCAGCACCAGATCCGGGTTCGCGTCGCCGACCACGAGCACGCGGGCGGGCGAACTCATCCGCGAAGACCCGAGAACGTCATGGTCGCCACGAACTGCTTCTGCGCCACCAGGAAGAACACGATGAGCGGAAGCGTCGCCACGACGTTGCCCGCCATGAGGAGCTCCCACTGCGTGCGCCGCGTGCCCTGGAAGTTCGCCAGACCCAGCTGCAGGGTGAAGGCGTCCGGGTTGTTGATCGCGATGAGCGGCCACACCAGATCGTTCCACGAACCCAGCAGCGTGAAGATCGCCAGGGTGGCCATGGCGGGTTTGGCCAGCGGGAGCACGATCCGCAGGAAGACCTGCAACCGGTTCGCGCCGTCGATCATGCCGGACTCCTCAAGCTCGCGCGGAAGCGAGAGGAAGAACTGCCGCATCAGGAAGATCCCGAACGCGCTCGAGAGCCACGGGACGATCGCCGCGCCCAGCCCGCCCAGCAGGCCGATGCGCGCGAACAGGATGTAGGTCGGGATCATGAGAAGCTGCACCGGGATCATGATCGTGCCGATGATCGCGAAGATCCCCACGTTGCGGCCGCGGAAGTGCAGGCGGGCGAACCCGTAGCCGGCGAGCGAGCAGAACACCAGGTGCGAGGCGATCGCGGTGCCCGCGACGATCATCGAGTTGAGCAGCCACTTCAGCACGTCGGAGTCGGTGAAGAGCCCCACGAACCCGTCGAGCGTGAACCGCGAGGGGATGAAGGGCGGCGGGAAGGTGACCAGCTCCTTCGCGGGCGAGACCGACGCGAGGAACATCTGCGCGAACGGCAGCAGGAACAGCAGTGCCACGGGCAGCAGGAAGAGGTGCCAGCCGCTGAACGGCAGCCCGCGGCGACGACGGCGTGCGGTGCTGGGGGTCGTGGTCGCCATCAGAAAGCCTGCATTCCGCGTCGTCGCGCGTAGAGGACGACGCCGAGCGTGATGAGAAGGGTCACCGCGAACAGCACGTAGGCGACCGCCGAGCCGTAGCCGAAGCGCAGCGCTTTGAACGCCTCCTCGTACATGAAGTACACGATGGTCTTGGTGGCATCCAGCGGCCCGCCGCGCGTGCTCGTGTAGACCAGGTCGAAGAGCTGGATCGAACCGATGGTCTGCCAGATCGTGGTGAAGACCGTCACCGGTCCCAGTTGCGGCCAGACCACGTTCCAGAACGACTGCCAGCGGTTGGCGCCGTCGAGGCGCGCCGCCTCGAGCAGCTCGCCCGGGACATCCTGCAGCGCCGCGAGGTAGATGACCGTCGTGAATGCGGCCTCCCCCCACAGCGACATGATGGCGATCACGAGCATGGCCTGGCCGGGATCCTCCAGCCATTGCTGCTGGGGCAGCCCGATCACCCGCAGCACGTTGTTGACGAGCCCGAACTGCGGGTTGAACAGATAGGTCGAGAGGATGCCGGTGGCCGCCGCGCTCGCGACGAACGGCACGAAGATGGCCGTCCGGTAGAACCCGATGAAGCGGATGCGGCGGTTGAGCGCGACCGCGAGGAAGAGCCCCGCGAGCACCGACATCGGCACGAAGAGGGCGGTGTACAGACCGGTGTGGAGCACCGCCTCGAAGAAGTCGCCGTCGGTGGTGAGCCGGGCGTAGTTGTCTGGCCCGACGAACTTCGCCTCGCTGAAGCCGTCCCACTTCTGGAACGAGAGCAGCAGAGCCCACCCCGCCGGGAAGATCGACAGGCCGAGCACGATGATCGTCGCGGGGGCGACGAAGAGCCATCCGGTCAGGCTCGACCGGGCCCTCCTGCGCCCCCGCGACGTCATCGTCATGTGCCGGCGACTACTCGTTCAGGGCTTCGGTCGCCTCGGCGGCCGCCGCATCCAGCGCCTCCTTCGGATCGCCGTCGCCCTGCAGCACGTGCGAGATGGCGTCGCCGATCGCGACCGAGAGACCGTTGTAGCCCGCGACGGTGGGCCGCGCCTGCTTGGCGTTCTCCCCGTTGGCGGCCATGACATCCAGGTAGGGGTAGTTCTCCACCTGCTCGGCGAACGCGTCGGAGTCCAGCTCGCCGGTGCGCAGCGGCAGGTTGCCGATCGCGACGTTCCAGCGCTGGTCCTGCTCGGCCGAGGTCAGCCAGTTGGTGAACTCGAACGCCCAGTACTCGCGGTTCTTGTCCTGGTGGTCGAAGAGCGCCCAGATGTCCGGGCCGGACACGGTCTGGTGGTCGCCGTTCGTGCCGGGCAGGATCGTCACGCCGTACGGAGTGCCGGCGACGTTGAGATCGTAGAGCTGCCACGGTCCCGAGGTGATCATGCCGATGCTGCCTGCGGCGAACAGCTCGCCGAACTTGGTGTCGGTCTGGTCGAGATAGATGCTCTTGTCGTCCTGTGCCATATCGCGCAAGAAAGTCAGCGCGTCGACGCCGGCCTGCGAGTTGAACGTCGCCTCGGTGCCGTCATCGCTCAGGATCGCGCCGCCGTTCTGCCACAGGTGCGGCCAGAACTGCCAGGTGGTCTCCTCCTGGCCCGAGACCGAGTAGGCGTAGCCGTACTGGTTCTTCGACGGGTCGGTCAGGGCTTTGGCCGCCGCGCGGAAGTCGTCCCAGCTCCAGTTCTCGTCCGGGTAGGCCAGGCCGGCCGCGTCGAACAGTTCGGTGTTGTAGATGAGGGAGAGGTTGTCGACGATGGCCGGGAAGCCGATGGTCTTGTTCCCGGTCGGGCGCACGGTCAGGCGCGCCGACTCGGGGAACTCATCCCACTTGAGGGCGGGGTCGCTCACCTGCTCGGTGATGTCGAGCGTACGGCCCGAGCTCTCCAGCTGGCTGGCCCAGGAGCCGTAGGCGTAGGAGATGTCCGGGTAGGTGCCGCCGGCGAACCCGGCACTCAGCTTGGTGAGCAGCTCGTCGGTCGAGGACGCGCCGGGCGAGACCTCGATGTCGACGTTCGGGTGCGCCTCCTCGAACTCCTGGGCGAGGCCCTTGAGCATGTCGTTGGCCTCGGCGTCCTGGCCGGTCCACCAGACCAGCTTGACGTCGGCTTCGGGGTCCAGGGTGGTGGCGCCCTGCTGCTGCCCGCAGCCGGCGAGTGCGCCCGCCGTCACGACGGCGGCCGCGCCGGCCGCCAGGGCTCTGATCCATGAGGTGCTGTGCTTCATCGCGTGTGCTCCTGTCTCGAGTATGGATGGGTCAGGTCGGTGGTTCGGGTCGGTCAGGTCAGGATGATCGAGCGGCTGAGGTGCCGCGGGTGGTCCGGGTCGAGGCCGCGGTGCTCGGCCGCGGCGACCGCGAGGCGCTGCGCCTGCACGAGCTCGACGAGCGGATCGGCGGCCGGTTCGCGGACGGTGGCGCCGGTGGCCCGGACGTCGGCGGCCAGCGTCGCGTCGCCCGCGTCGAAGAGCCACACGAGCGAGCCGGGGTGGGCCACCGCGAGCGGACCGTGGCGATAGTCGCGCGCGGGGTAGGACTCGGACCACGCCTGCGCAGCCTCGCGGATCTTGAGCGCGGCCTCCTGCGCGAGTCCGTGCGTCCATCCGCTGCCCAGGTACACGACGTGGTCGTGCGCCGCGGCGTCCACCGGCAGCGGCTCGGCCAGCGCGTCATCCAGCGCGGCGGGCAGCGCGGAGAGGTCCTCACCGAGGGCCGCGCGCGCCAGCACGAGGAAGACGGTCGGGAACCGGGTCTGCACGACCGAGCGCTCATCGGCGTAGTCGAGCAGGATGACCTCGTCGGCGCGCTGCGCGACCGGCGAGTCGGCGACGCCCGTGACGGCCACGACCTTCACGCCGGCGGGCACCGCGCGCAGCGCCTCGATCACCTCGCTCGTGGTACCCGAGCGCGTGATGGCGAGCACGCGATCCCAGTCGCGCCAGACCACGGGCTCGGAGGCGTACGCCGCGTCGGTCACGCCGTGGCCGGCGCTCTCGCGGAGGTAGGCAAACGACTCCGCGACGAAGGCGGAGGTGCCGCAGCCGATCACGAGGACCTTCTCGCCGGGCGCGATGAGCGCCGCCGTGACCTTCGCGGAGTCCGCGATCGCCCGGCGCCACAGTTCGGGCTGGGTCGCGATCTCGTCGGCCGTGACGCTCATAGTGCTCCGTCTCGTGTCGCCGCGGTGCGAGGGATGCACCGCGGATGCTGCCCATGCTCTGACACGAATGATCGTTCGACAAGAAAATTGCCCGAAACGCTCATTCCGAGTGCGCATCCGGCGAGAATCCTGGCCCGCGGACCGCGCGCGCGGGCAGGATGACGGCGTGCACGATCGGGAGCGGGAGCTCGAGCGCCTCCGGCGCCTGCCGCTGGCCGAGTGGCGTCCGGTCACGCAATTGCGGGCTCGGACCACGGAAGTGACGCGTACCGCGGTACCGGCCGTCGACATCCACAACCACCTGGGACGCTGGCTCAGCGACGGCGCCTGGATGATCGAGGACGTCGCCGCCCTGCTGCGCGCCATGGACGACTGCGGGATCGAGACCGTCGTCAACCTCGACGGCCGGTGGGGCGACGAGGTCACGGCCAACATCGAGCGCTACGACGCGACGCATCCCGGCCGGTTCGTCACGTTCTGCCAGCTCGACTGGTCGCTGCTCGCCGACGACGACGGGGTGGATGCCCTGGTCGCCTCCCTCGAGGACAGCGCGCGCCGCGGTGCGCGTGGTCTCAAAGTGTGGAAGGACCTGGGCCTCACCGTGCGCGATGCGGCGGGCGCGCTCGTGCGTCCCGACGATCCGCGCGTGGTCGAGGTCATGAGGCGGGCGGGGGCGCTCGGAATGCCCGTGCTCATCCACACGGCCGATCCGATCGCGTTCTTCGAGCCGCTCGACGAGCGCAACGAGCGCCTCGAGGAACTACTCGAGGCGCCGGACTGGTGGTTCGGCGACCGCTCTGTGCACCCGGGCTTCGACGAGCTGCTCGACGCGCACGCGGCGCTCGTGCTGGCCTGCCCGGGGACGAGCTTCATCGGGGCGCATGCAGGCGGGGCGGCCGAGGACCTCGACCGGGTCTCGGCTCTGCTGGACGCGGCGCCGAACTACGTGATCGACATCGCCGGGCGCATGGCCGAGCTCGGGCGCCAGCCCCGGCGGACAGCGGAGCTCATCGCGCGCCACTCGGACCGCGTGCTGTTCGGGACGGATGCCTACCCGGCCGAGGCCGAGCACTTCCGGCTGTACGCGCGGTTCCTCGAGACCCCCGACGAGGCCTTCGCGTACGCGCCGGACGAACCGGTGCCTCCGCAGGGACGCTGGACGGTGTCCGGTCTCGGCCTCGACGCCGCCACCCTGCGCGCGGTGTACCGCGACAACGCCCTCCGCCTGCTTCGGCTGTTCTGACCCGTTGACCGAATGCAGGAGATTCTCCTGGGCCGGTCACCTCACGCGCGGGGAATGAGCGCCGACGTGTAACCCCCAAAGCAGGAACTCCTGCATGTGGTCAGAGCCCCCGGTCAGAGCAGGCGCACGTAGTGCTCCGCGACGGAAGCCATCGCGTCGCGCGCGGCCGCGAGCGCCGGGCGGGGGTCGGAGGACGACGCCGCGCCGAGGGCGTCCCGCAGCGCGGGGGTGCCCGCCGCGTTGAGGGCCGTGCCGACGTTGACTTTGCGGATGCCCGCCTCGACCGCGGCGGTCAGCGCCGCGTCGGGCACACCCGACGACCCGTGCAGCACGAGGGGCACCGGCACCGCCGCGGCCAGGCGCGCGACGAGCTCCAGGTCGAGCACCGCGTCCTGCGATGCCATCGCGTGCGAGGACCCGACGGCCACCGCGAGGCCGTCGACCCCGGTGGCCGCAACGAACGCGGCCGCCTCGTCCGGATCGGTCCGCACTCCGGGCGCGTGAGCGCCGTCCTTCCCGCCGACCTCCCCGAGTTCGGCCTCGACCCAAAGCCCCGCATCGTGCGCGCGCCGGGTCAGTCGCGCGGTCGCGGCGACGTTCTCGCCGTAGGGCAGAGAGGACGCGTCGACCATGATCGAGCCCAGCGCGAGCTCCCCGGATGCGGTGATCACCGTATCCGCGAGCGTCTCGCTCTCGACGTGGTCCAGATGCACTCCCACCGAAACGCTCGCGGCGTGTGCGAGCTCCCCGCACGCGGCGAGCATGGGCCGGAACGCCCCGCCGTGGAACCGCACGGCGTTCTCGCTGAGCTGCACGATCACCGCTCGCCCGGCGCGCTCCGCCCCCGCGATGATCGCCTCGGCGTGCTCGAGGGTGATCGCGTTGAGAGCCGCGACGGCGCCGCCGGACGCCACAGCATCCGCCACCAGGGAGCGCGTCGCGACGAGCGTCACGGCAGCACCATGCCCACGTCCCCGCCGAGCGAGCGGGGCAGCAGCGGGGCGTGCGCCGCGAAGAGCGCGTCGCACAGCTCCCACAGGCGATCCGGGGTGAGCGTCGACGACGCGTTCGGGTCGGCCAGCAGTGCGCGCTTGACGCTCTCGCGGTCGCCCGTGAGCGCGGCCTGCACGGCCAGTTCGGCAACCGAGAGGTAGCTGCGGTTGAGCGCGGCGCCCTGCGGGGGGATCGAGCCGACCGCGATGGGCGCGATGCCGGAAGCGTCCACTCGCGCAGGCACCTCGACCGCCGCGCCCTGCGGGAGATTGTCGATGAGCCCGCGGTTGATGGTGTTGACGTGGATCTCGCGGGGCGCGCCGGTCAGCATCGAGTGGATGATCTGAGGCGCGTACTCGGCCGCGTCGCCCTCCTCGTGCAGCTCGAGCTCCTCGCCGTGCTCGAGTGCGCTGCGCGCCGCCTCGAACTCGGCGACGTTCTCCTCGCTGATGCGCAGGTACTCCAGGGGCTCGAGCCGGAACCGTTCGATCTGCTCGTCCGAGCGCAGGAACCACGACAGATATTCGGAGGAGTGCTCGCTCGTCTCGGTCGGGTAGTACCCGATGCGCCGGTAGATCTCGACGCGCACCCGGCGCTCGAGCCCCGGGTCGGCGGTGATCGCGGCGTCCAGCTGCGGGTACAGCGACTCGCCGGCACGGCTGAACTCGTACAGCCACGCCTGGTGGTTGACGCCCGCGGCGCGGTAGTGGGTCCCCTCCAGGGGCACGCCCAGCAGCTCGCACAGGTCATTGACGGTCCAGTACACGCTGTGACACAGCCCCGCGACGCGCAGCCCGGGCGCGACCGCGTGCAGCCACCAGACGTTCATGGCCATCGGGTTGGTGTAGTTGAGGAACCACGCCTCCGGACACAGTTCGGCCATGTCGCGCGCGATGCCGGCCAGCACCGGGAAGGTCCGCAGCGCCCGGAACACCCCGCCGACCCCCGTGGTGTCGCCGATGGTCTGGCGCAGCCCGAAGCTCGCGGGCAGTTCGAGGTCGATGCGCGTGGCGGCGATGCCGCCCACCTGGATCATGTTGACGACGAAGTCCGCCTCGGCCAGCGCCGCGCGACGGTCGGGCTCGGCATGCACCCGCAGCGCCCGCCCGAGCCGCGCCGCGACCTGCTCTGCCGTGCCGCGAGCGACCTCGAGCCGCGCCGGATCGATGTCGTGCAGCACGAGGTCGAGCACCGGCAGATCCTCGAACCTCAGCAGATCGGTGACCAGCTGGCGCGTGAAGACCACGCTGCCCGCCCCGATGAAGACCACGCGTGCCATACCCCGATTTTCCTCACGAATGAGCGATACGCGCAATAGAGTGAGCGGTAATTGGCTAAGGTGATCAGCGATATTGCGCAATTCGCGCGCTGTCGCCCCGCGATTCGATGAGGATGCCATGAGAGCCACCCAGGACCGCCCGGTCCCCGCCGCATCCGGCAAGCGATCTCGGCGCATGGCCGCGATCCTCGACCTGCTGGCCGAGCGCGGCAGCATCACGCTGCCCGAGCTCGCGCAGACCCTGGGCATCTCCCCGGCCACCGCCCGGCGCGACCTCGCCGACATGAACGACCAGCGGCTCCTGGTGCGCACGCACGGCGGCGCCCGGATGCTGGAGTCCCGCAACGAACTGCCCGTCGCCCTCCGCGACACCCGCTTCCAAGAGGCCAAGCGGGCCATCGGAGCCGCCGTGGCCGAGGCGATCCCCCGTCAGCGCTACGCGGTCGCGCTCTGCGGGGGCACCACCACGGCCAGCGTCGCACGCGCCCTGGCGGGGCACGACGAGCTCACGATCGTGACCAACTCGCTCACCATCGCCCAGCTGGTCACCGTGCACCCCCAACTCAAGGTGGTCATGACCGGCGGGATCCTGCGACCCGAGTCGCTCGAACTCGTGGGTGTGCTCGCCGAGAACACCTTCAACGCCATCAACCTCGGCACCGCGATCGTCGGCACGGACGGCATGACGGCCGCGGGCGGCGTCACGACCCACGACGAGACCGAGGCGCGCACCAACAACGCCATGGTCACGCACGCCCAGCGCGTCATCGTGGTCGCCGACGGCTCCAAGATCGGGCGGCTCGCACTGGCCCAGGTCGCCACGACCCAGCAGGTCGACCTACTGGTGACCGACACGAGCGCCGATCCGGAGGCCCTGGAGGAGATTCGCGCGGCGGGCGTCGAGGTGCGCGTGGTCGACCCCGCGGCCTGAGCGGGGCGGCCCCGCCGACCCGCCTACCGCACCCCCTCGTGCGCCCGCACCCGCGCCCGGTCGGTCGCGAGCACGAAGACCAGCGCGATCACGGCGCCCACCACGAGCGCGAGCGGCAGCACCCGGATGCCGAGGCCGTCGAGCAGCCCGCCGCCCACCAGCGCGCCCACGCCGATGGCCAGGTTGAACGCGATCGTGAGCCAGGCCGACGCGGTGTCGCGCAGGCGCAGGGAGGCGGATTGCAGCATCCTCGCCTGGAAGAGCGAAGGGAGCCCGCCGAAGAAGACGCCCCAGGCGATGCAGCCGGCGACCGCGGCCGGGATCGACCCGTCCGCGAACCAGAAGAGCCCCGCGGCGCTCACCGCGACCCCCGCGATCATGAGCGCGACCGACGCGCGCGGCCAGGTGTCGCCGAACCACCCCGCGAGCAGCAGCCCCACCGCACCGGCCACGCCGTTGCCGACCAGCAGGAGGCTCACCGCATCCGGCGGGACCGTCGCCACCTGGGTGGCCCACGGCACGATGTAGGTCGAGAAGGTGTTCTGCGCGGTCACGATGAGGGTCACCGACAGGCACACGATGACGATGGCGGGGACCGTGCGGTCGTGCCGCGCGGGCACCATGATCTCGCCCGTCGCGAGCGGAACCAGATGCTCGACGGGCGGCAGGAAGAGCACGACCAGGATCAGGAAGACCAGCACGATCGCGCCCACCACCGCGAACGCGAGCCGCCAGCCCAGGGCGTGCCCGAGCGCGGTGCCGAACGGCACGCCCAGCACGAAGGCCGCGGTACCTCCGGCCGCGGTGACCGAGACCGCACGCGCGAGCTGCGACGGCGGCACCATGCGCGAGGCGTACGGGGCGGTCACCGACCAGAACAGGCCGTGCGTGGCCCCCGCGATGACGCGCGCCACGACGAGCACCTCGTAGTTCGGGGCGACCGCCGCGAGCAGGTTGGAGGCGATGAAGATCAGCAGCACCACGACCATGAGCGCCTTGCGCGGGAACCGCCGCGTCAGGGACGACAGCGGCACCGCCGTCACGACCACCGTGGCCGCGAAGATCGTCACGAGCAGCCCGACCTGCGACTCCGAGACCTCCAGCTCGCGCGCCATGTCGGGCAGCAGGCCGGTGGGCAGGAACTCGCTCGTGACGACGATGAAGATCGCGCCGGTCAGAACCAGGAGCCTCCAGATCGGGAACGGCGACGTCGTACCCCGGGAGCTCATCACTGAAACGATAACGTGGGGGCGTGCCCGGCGATTCCACGCACTGGATCCTGACCCTGGTCTGCCCCGACCGCCCCGGCATCGTGCACGCCGTGAGCGGGGCGATCGTGCAGGCCGAGGGCAACATCACCGAGTCCCAGCAGTTCAGCTCGGATGACACGGGCACCTTCTTCATGCGCCTCCAGGTCGAGTCCGCGGCGACTCGCGACGCATTCGAAGCGGCCCTCGAGCCGGTCACCTCGCGCTACGGGATGACCTGGCAGCTCGACGTCGTCGGCCGCCCGTTGCGCACCCTGGTGCTGGTCTCGAAGGCGGCGCACTGCCTGAACGACCTCCTGTTCCGCCAGCGCGCCGGCCAGCTGCCGGTCGAGGTCCCGCTCGTGCTGGCCAACCACCCGGACCTGGGCGAGCTCGCGTCGTTCTACGGCATCCCGTTCGAGGCGCACCCGGTCACCGGGCCGGAGGAGAAGGCGGCCTTCGAGGCCCGCGTGCTCGCGGCCGTCGAGGAGCACGACATCGAGCTGGTCGTGCTCGCGCGGTACATGCAGATCCTCTCCCCGGAGCTGTGCGACGCACTCGCGGGCCGCATCATCAACATCCACCACTCCTTCCTGCCCGGCTTCAAGGGCGCCAACCCCTACAAGCAGGCGCACGCCCGCGGGGTCAAGATCATCGGGGCGACCGCCCATTTCGTGACGAGCGACCTCGACGAGGGCCCGATCATCGAGCAGAACATCGTGCGCGTCGACCACACCCGCACGCCCGCGCAGCTCGTGGCCATCGGTCAGGACGAGGAGTCGCGTACGCTCACCCAGGCCGTCAAGTGGTTCGCGGAGGACCGCGTGCTGCTCGACGGGGCGAGGACCATCATCTTCACGTGACCACGCTGCTGCGCGCCGCAACCCGCATCGACGAGCGCGGGGAGGAAGGCGACGCCTGGGTCCTGCTCGACGGCGACCGCATCGCCGCGGTCGGGTCGGGTGCGGCCCCGGATGCGGCGGAGACGATCGACCTGGGCGACGCGATCCTGGTCCCCGGCTTCATCGATCTGCACGGGCACGGAGCGGGCGGCCACGCCTACGACGACGGGGGCGAGGAACTCGCCGCCGCGCTCGCCGCGCACCGTGCGCACGGGACGACGCGATCGGTCATCAGCATCGTGACCAATCCGCTCGCCGAGCTGCGTGAGCGCCTGGCCGAGGTGGCCGCGCTCGCGGCGAGCGATCCGCTCGTGCTGGGCTCGCACCTCGAGGGGCCGTTCCTCTCGGCCGAGCGGCGCGGTGCGCACAACCCCGAGTTCCTGCGCGCGCCGGATCAGGCGACGATCGAGGAACTGCTGGATGCCGCGGCCGGCACCCTGCGCCAGCTCACCATCGCGCCCGAGCTGCCGGGTGGACTCGAAGCGGTCGCGCAGCTCACTGCCGCGGGCGTCGTGGTGGCGGTCGGGCACACCGAGGCCGACCTCGAGACGACGCGCGCCGCGTTGGATGCCGGGGCGCGCATCCTGACGCATGTCTTCAATGCCATGCCCGGCATCCATCACCGCGACCCGGGGCCCGTGGTCGCGGGCATCGACGATGCGCGGGTCACGCTCGAGCTCGTGCTCGACGGCCACCACGTGCACCCGCAGGTGGCCGACATGGTCTTCCGGGCGGCGCCGGGCCGGGTCGCGCTCATCACCGACTCGATGGCCGCCGCCGCGTCGGAGGACGGCCACTACCGCCTGGGGTCGCTCAACGTGAGCGTGCAGGACGGCCTCGCCGTGCTCTCCGGGACGTCGACGCTCGCGGGCTCGACCCTCACGCAGGACGCCGCCCTGCGGAACGCCGTGGCCATGGCCGGTCGCACCCGCACCGAGGCGGTCGCGGCGCTCACTGCGGTGCCCGCGCGCGCCCTGGGGCTGGATGACCGCCTCGGCCTCCTCGCCCCGGGGTATGCGGCGGATGTGGTCGCGCTCGATCCCGACCTGGGCGTCCGCGCCGTCTGGGCCGCCGGTGCTCCTGTCGTCACGGCTCCCTCCGTGACGTGAGGGAGGGTCGCGCGCCGACGTCCGCGGCGTCACGGAGGGAGCCGTGACGCAATAGGGGGTCAGCGCTCGGCTGTGTCGTCTGGTTCGAGCGCTCAGCGCTCGGCCGTGTCGTCTGGTTCGAGCGCTCAGCGCTCGAACGCGAGCCGGTTGTCCCAGGCGAAGCGGTAGTAGTCGCGGTAGGCGAGCCCGGAGGCGGCGGCCTCGTCGACGATGACCGTGACCTGGGGGTGCAGCTGGATCGCGGAGCCCGGCAGCGACGCCGAGACCGGCCCCTCGACGGCCCCCGCGATCGCGGGGGCCTTGGCCTCCCCGAACGCGAGCAGCACCAGGTGCCGGGCGTCGAGGATGGTCCCGAGCCCCTGCGTGAGGCAGTGCGTGGGCACCTCGCCGGGCGTCGGGAAGAAGCGCGCGTTGTCGGCGCGGGTCTGCTCGGTGAGGGTCTTCACGCGCGTGCGCGACGCGAGCGATGACCCCGGCTCGTTGAACCCGATGTGCCCGGTGCGGCCGATGCCGAGCACCTGGAGGTCGACGCCCCCGGCCGCGGCGATGGCGGCCTCATAGCGCTCCCCCGCGCCCTCGACCGGCCCGCCGTCGTCGCCCGGCACGTGCACGAGCGCGGGGTCGAGCCCGAGCGGCTCGACCACCTCGCGGTCGATCACCGCGCGGTAGCTCTGCGAGTGGCCGGCGGGCAGCCCGAGGTACTCGTCGAGCGCGAACCCGCGCACCCGCTCCAGGTCGAGCGGGCGCGCGGGATCCTTCGCCCGCTCCGCCAGGGCGGTCCAGACGGGAAGCGGCGTGGATCCGGTGGCCAGCCCCAGCACCGCGTCCGGCTTGCGTGCGACCAGGCGCGCGATGAACTCGGCGGCGATGCCGCCCGCCTCTGCGGGCGTGCCCACGATCACGACCTCGGCCATCAGGCACCCTTCCCCGCGTCGGCGACGCCCACGAGCGCCGCCCCCACCGCGGCGGCGTTCATGCCGCCGGGCACCAGGTCGATGCGATCGGGCAGCTCGAGCGAGGCCAGGAACTCCGAGCCTCGTGCCCATCCTCCCAGCACCTGTCGCACCTCGGCGAGCAGAACCTCGCCGAGCGAGGCCAGCCCGCCGCCGATGACCACGTCGTCCACGTCCACGGTGAGCACGAGCAGCCGCACGGCCGCGGCAACGTTGTCGACCAGGCGCGAGCGCACCGCGACCGCGACCGGGTCGCCGGCGTCCGCCGCCGCGTAGAGCGCGCGCACGGGCTTGCGGTCATCGGTCGGCCACTGCCGCGCGATACCCGACCCGGACGCCGTGAGTTCGAGGCAGCCGCGCTGCCCGCACGCGCATTCGGGGCCGGATGGGTCGACCGGGATGTGCCCGATCTCCCCCGCGACGCCGCGCGAACCGCGCCAGAGGCGCCCCTCGAGCACGAGCCCGGCCGCCAGGCCGGTGCCGAGGTTGAGGTAGGCCATCGACTGCGCCGGGCCCAGCCCGAGCAGTGCGAACGCCCCGAGCGCCGCCGCGTTGACGTCGTTCTCGACGCGCACCTCGCGGCCCAGACGCCTGCCGAGCTCGCCCCCGAGGTCGAGACCGGTCACACCCAGGTTGACCGCGTGGTCGACGCGCCCGGTGGCGAGGTCGACCGCCCCCGGGATGCCCACCCCGATCGAGGCGAAGTCGGCGTCCTGCACCCCGGCGGCCAGCTCCTCGACCGCGGCCACCGCGCTGGCGAGCACGGCGTCCGCGCCGAAGCCGGTCGGCCGGCGCACCCGGTGCACCACGGTGCCGGCGGGGTCGACCGCGACCGCCTCGGTCTTCGTCCCGCCGATGTCGATGCCGGCGCGCAGGGCGGTCATCGACCCGCTCCGAGCAGGCGCAGCAGGGCCTGACCCGCGTAGCGCGATGCCCCGAAGGTGGCGATGTCCGCGTAGGCGCGATCGGGAGACGGCCAGCCCATGTCGACGACGACGACCGACGGGTTCTGCTCGCGGGCGCGGTCGATCACGGCGCGCGTCCACGCGTGACGGTGGTTGGCCTTCCCCACGATCAGCGCGGCCGTCCCGGTCACGTCGATCGCGTCGCCCTCGAACACGGGCGTCGTCTCCGCCCCCGCCGCGGCCGGCCCCCACGGGGATGCCCCGACCGCGATGTTCGCCACCGTCTCGAGCGTCAGGATGCGGGCGCCGGGTTCCAGCACCACATCGTCCCCGATGTCGAAGGCCGCGATCCCGCGGTCCAGGTCGAACGCGGGCACGGGTTCGTCCAGCGCCGGGATCGGGAGCGGGGGCGCGACCGAGTCGGCGAGCGCGCGGGTGCGGGCCACGGCATCCAGGAGTCGTTCGGCGGGGAGCGAGCCGTCCGCGACGGCCGCGTCGAGCGCCGCGGCGATCTCCGCCATCTGCTCGCCCGTGTTCTTCGTGCCGATGCACAGCAGGTCGCAGCCCGCGGCGATCGCCCGGACGGCGGCGGCGGGGATGCCGATCTCGCCGCTCGCGCCCACCATGTCCAGGGCGTCCGAGACGATGACCCCCTCATAGCCGAGCTCGCCGCGCAGAACCCCCTGCAGGATGGCGGGCGAGAACGTCGCGGGCCGGTCCGGGTCGAGCCGGGGCAGCAGGACGTGCGAGGTCATGATGCTGCGGGCCCCGGCCTGGGCGGCGGCCAGGAAGGGTCGCAGCTCGCGCTCGCGCAGCTCCTCCGCCGGCAGGTCGACCACGGGAAGGGCCAGGTGCGAGTCCTGGGCGGTGTCGCCGTGGCCGGGGAAGTGCTTGGCGCTCACCGCGACGCCCTCGCGCTCGTGCGCGGCGGTCCAGGTCGCGACATGGGCGGAGACCGCCTCGGGGTCGGAGCCGAAGCTGCGCACGCCGATGACCGGGTTGTCCGGGTTGGAGTTGATGTCGGCGTCGGGCGCGAAGTTCAGGTTGACGCCCGCGGCGCGCAGCTCGCGCGCGACGCTGCGTCCCACCCGCGCGGTCAGATCGTGGTCGTCGATGCGGCCCAGCAGGGCATTGCCCGGGTAGGGGGATCCGGTGGCGGCGTGCAGGCGCGTGACGTCGCCGCCCTCCTCGTCGATCGCGATGAGCGCGTGCGGGTTGGCCGCGCGGATCGCGTCGGTCAGCGCGCGCAGTTGCGACGGCGAGGCGATGTTCTCGGCGAACAGGCACACCCCGCCCATCCCGTCGCGGAGCGCTGCATCCGCCCAGGCGGGCAGTTCGGTGCCCTCGAACCCGGGCAGCAGGACGGCGAGCGCGCTCATCCCTTCACCGCCCCGGCCGCGACGCCCGAGGCCATGCGGCCCTGCACGAGCAGGAAGAAGACGATGACCGGGATCGCCATGAGCGTCGAACCGGCCATGATCGCGGCCCAGTCGGTCGCCTTGGTGGCCTGCACGAAGGCGTTGAGCCAGACCGGCAGCGTGCGGGTATCGGGCTTGTTCATGATGACCAGCGCGAAGGTGAACTCGTTCCAGGCCTGGATGAACGCGAAGACCCCGGTCGCGGTGAGCCCCGGCCCGAGAAGCGGCAGGGTCACCCGGAAGAACGCGCCGATGCGCGAGCATCCGTCGACCATGGCGGCCTCCTCGAGCTCGATCGGGATGCCGTGCACGAACCCGCGGAGCGTCCAGATCGTGAACGGCAGCACCGTAGCGAGATAGACCAGGGTCAACCCGACCGCGGTGTTGATGAGGGCCCACCCGTCGAGCACGCGGAAGATCGACACGATCATGGCCTCGGCCGGGATCATCTGCGCCACCAGGAGCAGCACCACGAGCGTGCGGCGCGACCGGAACCGGAACCGGGTCAGGGCGAGCGCCGCGAAGAACGCGAAGAACAGCGCGAAGACGACCGTGCTCACGGTCACCAGGAGCGACATCCCGAGGGCGGGCAGGAACTCGATGCTGCCCGAGGGCTCGGTCACGACCTTGACGAAGTTGCGCAGCGTGAACTCGTCCGGCCAGAAGTGCGGGATGGTGTCCTGCACGGCGCTCGTGGGCAGCAGGGACGAGTTGATCATCCAGTACACCGGGAACGCCGAGAAGGCGAAGACGATGACGGCCAGCGCCCCGAAGAGCGCGCGCAGCGGCAGCGGGGTGCGGGTCATGCCTCGTCCTGCCTCACGGTGCTGCGGATGTAGTAGGCCGACAGCGCCATCATGACGATCACCAGGATCACCGCGATGGCACCGCCCAGGCCGAGTTCGCCTCCCGCGATCGAGACCGAGTAGATGTACGGCCCGATGGTGTTGGTCTCGGAGGCGATGCCCCCGATGGTCTGCAGGGCCTTGATCTGGGGGAAGACCCGCATGTCCCAGATGATCTGCAGCAGCAGCAGCACGAGCAGCACGGGTCGCAGATAGGGGAAGGTCACGAACCGGAAGCGCTGCAGGGCGCTCGAGCCGTCCAGCTGCGCCGCCTCGAGCACCTCGGTCGGCACCTGGGTCAGCCCGGCGTACACCGTGAAGGCCACGAACGGCACCGACTGCCAGGTGATGATCACGGTCGCGACGAAGAAGAAGCTGAGCGGCTGGATGAGCCAGCTGTGGTTGTCGAAGTCCAGGCCCGCTCCCGTGAGCAGGTAGTTGATGACGCCGCGGCGGGTGTCGAAGAGCCAGCCCCACACGACGGTCGCCGTGATGGGCGGCATGGCCCAGGCCAGCAGGAGTCCGGCCGAGACCAGCAGCTTGAGGACGCGTCCCAGTCGCGTCATGAGCAGCGCGATGAGGATGCCCAGCGACATGGTCGTGACGACGTTCACGAGGGCGAACAGGATGCTGCGGCCCAGCACGATCCAGAACGTCTCGTCGCTGAGAACCGCGGCGTAGTTCTCGAACCACACCCAGTCCGGCGGTGCGCCGAAGATCTGGGCGCGGCCGAACTCCTGCAGCGACATGATGAGCAGCTGCACGAGCGGCCAGCCGGTGAGGGCGAGGATCACCGCCCCGGCCGGGATGAGCAGCAGGAACGGGAGGGCCTCGTCGCGGCGACGGCTGGGCCTGCGCGGCCTGCGGAGCGCGATGGTCATGGGAGGTCTCCGGGTAGAGTGCGGTTCGTGCCCCGGAGTCTTCCTAGGGCGACGGGCGCCGGGTGGGATGGCGGTGCGAACCAGACTCGCACCGCCATCCCCGTGGGGCTACCGGCTAGCCGTTGAGGATGGCCTCGATCTTGGTGTCGAGGTCGGCGGCCAGGCTCGCGGCGTCGCCGCCGTTCGCCAGCTGGACGAAGAAGTCCTGCAGCACGCGCGCGGCCTCGACGTCGGCCCACTTCGGGCTCGCCGGGGTGAGCTTCGCGGTGGCGGCGGCCTCGGCGATGATCGCCGCGAGCTCGGGCGTCGCGCCGGCGGTCTTGTCGCCGAGCGAGGTGAGCGCCGGGACGAGACCCGCACCCGCGAGGATCGTCTGGTACTCCGGGCTCTCGATGATCGACAGCGCGCTCTTGGCCAGGGTCGGGTGCGCCGACTTGGCCGAGATGGCGATGTTGGAACCGCCGGCGAACACCTGCGCTGCGCCGCCGTCCTTGCCGGGCAGCGCGAAGTAGCCGAGCGTGTCGGTCAGCGCGGTGTCGTTCTGGTCCTCATCGGCGATGATCGACCAGTACGCCCAGCTCGGGGCCGAGATGGTCGCGGCCTTCTCCTCGCGGAACGGCACCCACAGGTTCGACTCGTCGCCGTCCTTGGGAGCCGTCGAGCTCTCCATCAGCGCCTGCACCTGCTCGAGTCCCGTGAGGGATCCGGGGCTCGAGAACTGCGCGTCCCAGGTGCCGTCCGAGTTCTGCACGGCGACCTCGCCGCCGTTCTCCCAGATGAAGGGCAGCGCGTTGTACCAGTCCTGACCGGGGTACCAGACGCCCGCGACGCCCGGCAGCGCGGCGGCGAGCTTGCCGGCGTTGTCGACGTACTCCTGCAGCGTGGTGGGCACCTCGACACCGGCCTGCGCGTACTGCGCGGTGTTGTAGAACACGATGCGCGAGCCCGAGTAGTACGGCGCGGCGTAGAACTTGCCGTCGTAGCTTCCGGCCTCGACGAAGCCGGGCAGCAGGTCGTCGCCGCCCAGGTCCTCGTACATGTCGGTGATGTCCAGGAACGCGCCCGCCGAGGTGAACGCGGCGGCCTGCGTGTTGCCCACCTCGACCACGTCGGGGCTGTCGCTGGACGACAGGCTCGTGGTCAGCAGGTCGACCAGGCCGGTCCACTGCTGCTCCTCGATGGTGAGGGTCGAGCCGGGGTTCTCCTCCTCGAAGGTGGCCTTCAGGTAGTCGCGGGCCTCCTGCGGGGTGTCGGTCCCGACGAGCCAGACCCGGATGTCGCCGGTCTCCTCCTCGGCCGGGGTCGGCGTCGAGCACCCGGCGAGGACGACCGCGGCTGCGACACCGAGGGCGCCGGCAAGTGCGAGTTTCCTCATTGCTGTTTCCTTTCCTAGGGCGACGGTGTCAGCGACGTGCTGGCACCCCGTGGTGCGGGGCGGAGGTCACGAGACCCCCAGCTGCCCGGACAGCACCATGGCGGCGGCGCCGCGCATGACGATGTCCTGACCCAGTTCGGTCATCCGCACCGTCAGATCGCCGTGGAAAGCGGCCATCGTCCGGTTGCGGAGGGCCTCGATGGCGGCCTCGGTGAGAGGGCCGTCGAGCAGTTCGGCGGGGCCGCTGAGCACGACCTCCGCCAGGTCCAGTGCGCCCACAACGGGCGCGAGCGCGGTGCCGAGCCGGTCGCCGGCCTCGCGCAGGACGCGCTCGCGCGCATCCGGTCCGGCGGCTGCCAGGTTGGCTTCGAGGCGCGGGATGCCGAGCCAGGTCTCGAGGCACCCCACCTTGCCGCACGCGCAGGCCGCGCCTCCGTCTCCGACCACGACGTGGCCGAGCTCGCCCGCCGCGAAACGGCTTCCGAACAGGGGGGTCCCGCCGAGCAGCAGCCCGGCGCCGACGCCGTGTCCGATCTTGACGAGCATGGTGTCGCTGAGCGCCCCGCCGAAGCTGTGCTCGGCCAGCACCGCCGCGTTGGCGTCGTTGGCGACCAGTACGGGCAATCCGGTGGCCCCGGCGAGCACGGCCTGCAGGGGCAGGTCGCTCCAGCCCAGGTTGGGTGCGCTCAGCACGGTCCCGCCGAGATCCACCACGCCGGGAGACCCGACACCGATGCCGAGCACCGGGGCGGTCGCGTCGCCGGCCAGCTGGTGGGCGAGGGTCAGGACCTTGGCGACCGCCGCATCCCCGGTCGCGCCGTCGAGCGCGAGCTCGCGGTGCTGCAGCACCGTGCCGTCGAGGTCGAGCACCCCGCCGCGCAGTCGCGCGTGGTCGCTCAGGTCGAGGCCGAGGATCTGGAACCCGGTGCGGTTGATGTCCAGGAGCGTCGCGGGCTTGCCGGGGCGCGCATCCTCGCGCTGCCCGAGCTCGAGCACGAGCCGCTCGGCGATGAGCTCGGCGACCAGGTCGGAGATCGTGACGCGCGTGAGGCCCGTCGCGCGCGCCAGATCGGCGCGGCTCAGCCCGGTCTCGGACGCGTAGAGGGTCTGCAGCACGAGCGCGCGATTGTGGCTGCGCGCGTGGGACGGGGACGACTTCGCGCTCGGCCGCAGAGCGCGGCCGGTCGCGTATCCGGCGGCGGACGGCGTCGTCATGGTTTGTTAGTAAAGCGTACGAACAAACATCGCGCAAGCCCCCGGCCGCGATTTCCTCAGCGCGCGTCAAGCCGCCGCCGAGCGTGCGCCAAGCGCGCATCGGGAGTCTGAGGACACATCGTGAACCGACGGGCGGTCTACCTCGTTCTCATGCAAGACGAGCGCTGTCATGCTGGACGCGACCGTCACCCCGAGCGAAACGGAGAACCCATGCCCCGTCAGACGACCCGAGTGATCGCACTCGCCTTCGCCGGCCTCGGCGCCATGGGCGCCCTGGCCGCCTGCGCACCCGCCACCGGGGGCGGCGGCACGGGCGGCGGCGACGCGCCCGCCTCCGACGAGAGCTACGCCGACGGCACCTACACGGCCGACGGCAGCTACCAGGCCCCCAGCGGCACCGAGAGCATCACGGTCGAGCTGACCCTGGCCGACGACACCGTGACCGGCATCACGGTCACCCCGCACGCCACCGATGCGACCGCGAAGGGCATGCAGAGCGCCTTCGCGGGCGGCATCGCGGCCCAGGTGGTCGGGCAGGACATCGACACGCTCGAGATCACGCGCGTGGCCGGTTCCTCGCTCACCAGCGGCGGGTTCAAGATCGCCATCGAGGCGATCAAGGAACAGGCCCTGGCATCCTGAGCGCCCCGGCGCAGCGTCTCGCCCACCACTGGGAGTTCGATGCGATCGGCGCCCCGTGGCGCATCGAGACGCCGGATGCGCTGACCGCCTCCCAGCGGGACGCCGTCGCCGAGCGCATCGACGTCTTCGATCGCGCATGGTCGCGCTTCCGTCCCGACAGCTGGGTGTCCCGCGTCGCCCGCGCCGCGGGGCACCACCGCCTGCCGGCCGATGCCGGGCCGCTCCTGGCCTGGTACCGCGAGCTGCACGACGGAACCGGGGGCCGGGTCTCGCCGCTCGTCGGACGCACGCTCGAGACGCTCGGCTATGACGCCTCCTACCGCCTCGCGCCGGCCGAGCACATCGCGCCGGTCCCGGCCTGGGACGACGCACTGCGCGTCGACGGCGAGCACCTGGAAGCCGTACGCCCCGTGCTGATCGACGTCGGAGCCGCCGGCAAGGGCTACCTGGCCGACCTGGTCGGGGGCGTGCTCGAGGGCTTCGGGGTCACGACGTACGTCATCGACGCGAGCGGGGACGTGCTCGCGCGGGGCGCGACGTCCGAGGTCGTGGCGCTCGAGCATCCCGCCGACGCCACCAAGGCGATCGGGGTCGTACCGCTGCGGGACGGCGCCCTCGCCGCGAGCGCCGCCAACCGGCGCGCGTGGGGCGACGGTCTGCACCACGTGATCGACGCCGTCACCGGACTGCCGACCGCGGGCGTCGTCGCGACCTGGGCCCTCGCGCCCGACGCGCTGCACGCGGACGGGCTCGCGACCGCGCTGTTCTTCGACGCGTCGCCCGAACTGCTCGCGCGCGCGGGCGCGTCGTACGTCAGAATGTTCGCCGACGGCCGGGTCGAGTCCTCGCCGTCCTTCCCCGGGGAGGTCTTCGCATGATCGGCTGGCTGGATCGCATTCTCGGGCGCGTGACCATGTACGGGCTCGTGGTCATCTCGCTCGGCATCCTGCAACTCGTCGCCCTCGTGGTGTCCGCGTTCGGGACCTTCGGCTTCGGGCCGCTCGAACTCGTCGCGAGCTCGCTCGTCCTGGTGGCCGCGTCGTATCTCGCGAACCGGCTAGCCGGGCTCATCGTGCGGATCCAGCCCCAGACCACCTCGGCGATCATCACGGGCCAACTGCTGAGCTTCATCTTCTGGCCCACCCTGGACCCGGCCGGACTCGGCATCCTCGCGGTCGCCGCCGTCGTCGCGACCGCGACCAAGTACCTCATCGCGGTCCGCGGGCGGCACCTGCTCAAC
This sequence comes from Microbacteriaceae bacterium, assembly GCA_019638805.1. GTDB lineage: Bacteria > Actinomycetota > Actinomycetes > Actinomycetales > Microbacteriaceae > JBDSKH01. The sequence goes on from JAHBTA010000004.1 coordinate 125,411, forward strand.
CCGGCGGCAGCGGGCGCCTTCCTCACCGCGCTCATCCCGTGGCCGGTCGCGAGCACCTTCGTGGTGTGGTGGCCGGGCACGACGATCCTGCTGCCCTTCGTCACGATCGCCGCTCTGGCCATCCTGTTCCGCACCCGCAAGCTCTGGCTGGGGCTCGTCTTCGTGCTCGTCGCGACGCTCACCTGGGGCATCACCTTCCTGCGGGGGGCCGGCATCGACGCCGGGCCGGACGACTTCGTGCAGGGCGTGAGCTTCGCGATCCTGGGCTACCCCACGATCTTCCTCGCCGGGTTCATGCTGAGCGAGCCCCTGACCCTCCCCCCGCGGCGCTGGCAGCAGGTGCTCGAGGCGATCCTGGTCGGCATCCTGTTCGGTCTGCCCTTCGTGGTATTCGGACTGTTCTCATCGAGTCCGCAGTTCGCCCTGCTGGTGGGCAACCTGCTCGCGTTCTTCTTCGGGCAGCACCGCGGCATCCGTCTGCGCTTCCTAGGGAAGAGCCAGCTGGCGCCCACGAGCTGGGAGTTCGAGTTCGAGGCGCTGCGACCCGTGCACTTCACGCCGGGTCAGTTCATGGAGCTGACCCTGCCGCACCGCGGAACGGACTCGCGGGGGTGGCGGCGCGTCTTCAGCATCGCCTCGGCGCCGGGAGACGGATCGCGGGTGCGGTTCGGCGTGCGGCTCCCGGAGCGCTCGAGCAGCTTCAAGAAGGCGCTGCTGGGCCTCGAGCCGGGAACGACCCTGTCGGCGACCTCGGTGGGCGGCGACTTCGTGCTGCCCCGCGACGACTCGCCCGTGCTGCTCGTGGCGGGCGGCATCGGCATCACCCCGTACGTGTCGCAGCTCGAGGACCGCGCCGAGCACGCGGCGGACGGGGAGCCGGTGCGCGACGTCGCCCTGGTCTACGCGATCTCCACGCCCGACGACCTGGCCTACGCCAAGCGCCTCGCGAAGACCGGGTGCTCGAGTGTGACGGTGGTGTGCGCGACGCGGCCGACCGGGCTCCCGAAGGCGTGGCGCTGGCTCGAGTCGACGCGGCTCACGGGCGAGCAGCTGCTCGAGGCGGTTCCGGACGCCCGCGAGCGGCACGCGTACCTCTCGGGCACGCCGGCGATGGTGACCGCCCTCAAACGCGCGCTTCATCGGGCGGGGGTGCACCGCATCCACACCGACGTCTTCGTCGGCTATTGACCAAATGCAGGAGGCTTTCGCGGATGGGGTGACGCCCGGCCGCGACTGTGCGGCACACGGTAACCAGCAGTGCTGGAACTCCTGCATTTGGGTCAAAGCCCGCCCTGTTCGCTCTGCGCGAGCACGGTTCGCTGCGCTGGCACTCTACGGGTGCGAGTGCTAACTTGGACGTAGTTGAGTCACCTCGACTCAAGTTACGACTCCAGGAGGAGACCATGGCGATGTATCTCGATTCGCGACCCGGTCCGCGGCTCATGCCGATGGACCTCTCCCGCACCGGCGACGCCTACGTGCTGAACGCCGACCTGCCGGGCATCGACCCGTCCAGCGTCGACATCAAGGTCGACGGGCAGCTGCTCAGCATCCGCGCCGAGCGCCCCGCGCCCAGCACCGAGGGCGTCACCTACCTCGCGCGCGAGCGCCGCACGGGCACGTTCCTGCGCCGCTTCACGCTGGGGCAGAACGTCGACACCGCCGGCATCACCGCCGGCTACGACAACGGCGTGCTGACCGTGACCGTGCCGGTCGCCGAGAAGGCCAAGCCGCGCACGATCGAGGTCGGCGTCGCGGGTGCGAAGCCCGCCGCCAAGAAGCCGGTCAAGGCCGTCGCCTGACCCGCTGACCCGCTGACGCGATCCCCTCGCGCGCCCCGGATGCCGCCCCGGCACCCGGGGCGCGTTGCGTCTCCCCGCGGCGGCTCGCGAGAGCACGCGCTTCGGCTGCGCGGCGCGTGCCGTGTCAGCCGATTCCCGTACCCTCGGCGCATGGCGTCGTTCGAGGAGAAGCCCATCCACTTCTTCGAGACCACGGATGCCTGGGAGGCCTTCCTCGAGTCCGGTCCCGGTGACGACGGGGTGCGTCTCAAGCTGCGCAAGAAGAGCTCGTCGGCACCCGGCATCACCTGGGACGACGCGCTCGAGGTGGCGCTGTGCTTCGGCTGGATCGACGGGCAGTCCAAGCGCTTCGACGACGACTACACCCTGCAGGCGTACACCCCGCGCCGCAAGAACAGCCCCTGGTCGCAGATCAACCAGGGGCACGTCGAGCGACTCATCGCCGAGGGGCGCATGCGCCCGCAGGGCCAGGCCGAGATCGACCGCGCCAAGGCGGACGGGCGGTGGGATGCCGCCTACCGCGTGAAGGACGCCGCACCACCCGCCGAACTCGCCGCCGCCCTCCAGGCGAGTCCCGCCGCATCCGAGGCCTGGGCGGCACTCACCAAGCAGAACCGGTTCGCGATCATCTTCCGCACCTCGCAGCTCAAGCGCCCCGAGAGCCGTGAGCGCGCGGCGGCGAAGTACGTCGCGATGCTGGAGCGCGGCGAGAAGCCGTACTAGCCCAGGCGGGCCTTCAGGTTCTCGTCGAGAGCCGCGAGGAAGTCCTCGGTGGTCAGCCACGGGGCGTCGTCCGCGACGAGGAGGGCGAGGTCCTTGGTCATCTTGCCGCTCTCGACCGTCTTGATCACGACATCCTCGAGGGTCTCGGCGAAGTCGATGAGCGCCTGGTTGCCGTCCAGCTTGCCGCGGTGCTGCAGCCCGCGCGTCCAGGCGTAGATCGAGGCGATCGGGTTCGTCGAGGTGGGCTTGCCCTGCTGGTGCATGCGGTAGTGCCGCGTCACTGTGCCGTGCGCCGCCTCGGCCTCGACGATCTTGCCGTCGGGGGTCGTGAGCACCGAGGTCATGAGTCCCAGCGAGCCGAAGCCCTGCGCGACCGTGTCGGACTGCACGTCGCCGTCGTAGTTCTTGGTGGCCCAGACGTAGCCGCCCTCCCACTTGAGCGCCGAAGCCACCATGTCGTCGATGAGCCGGTGCTCGTAGGTGAGCCCGGCCTTCTCGAACTGGGCCTTGAACTCGGTGTCGTAGATCTCCTGGAAGAGGTCCTTGAAGCGCCCGTCGTAGGCCTTGAGGATCGTGTTCTTCGTCGACAGGTACACCGGATAGTTGCGGGCGAGGCCGTAGTTCAGCGACGCGCGCGCGAAGTCGCGGATCGAGTCGTCGAGGTTGTACATCGCCATCGCGACACCCGACCCGGGCGCCTGGAACACCTCGAAGCTCTGCGCCTCGCCGCCGTCCTTCGGCTGGAAGCTGATGGTCAGCGTGCCCTCGCCCTGGAAGGTGAAGTCGGTGGCGCGGTACTGATCGCCGAACGCGTGGCGTCCGACGATGATCGGCTTGTTCCAGCCCGGCACCAGCCGCGGGATGTTGCTGATGATGATCGGCTCACGGAAGATCACGCCGCCGAGGATGTTGCGGATCGTGCCGTTCGGCGACTTCCACATCTTCTTCAGCCCGAACTCCTCGACGCGGGCCTCGTCGGGCGTGATGGTCGCGCACTTCACGCCGACCCCGTGCTTCTGGATGGCGTGGGCGGCGTCGATCGTGACCTGGTCGTCGGTCGCGTCGCGGTGCTCGATGCCGAGGTCGTAGTAGTCGAGCGTGATGTCCAGGTAGGGGTGGATCAACCGGTCCTTGATGAACTGCCAGATGATGCGGGTCATCTCGTCGCCGTCGAGTTCGACGACCGTTCCCTCGACCTTGATCTTGTCCACGCTGTGCCTTTCGCTGGTGAGCCGCCGAACAGCCTACCGGCTTTCCGGAATATCTCGACATCGAGATACTTCCCCGCGATGGGGGCGGGTCGGGTTAGCCTGGTCGACATGGCGGACCTGAGACTGGAAGAACTGAGCGCCGCGACGGCCGCCGCCGCGAACAACCTGACGCTCAAGCCCGGGCAAGAGGCCTTCCTCGAGCCGGAGACCTACGAGCACCTCGAGCAGAACCTCGATCCGGCCAACTCCTGGCCCCGCGTGATCCGCGACGGCGACGAGGTCGTGGGCTACATCATGGGCAACTTCGACGCCGACGCGCCCGAAGATTTCCTGCGCGCGGCGATCTGGCGCATCGACGTCGCGGGCACCGCGCAGGGCCGGGGCGTGGGCCGCTTCGCGGTGAAAGCGTTCGCCGATGAGGCGCGCGCCCGAGGGTTCCACCAGGCGACCGTGGTGTGGGCGCCCGGAGAGGCCGGGCCCGGCAAGTTCTTCGAGGCCGTGGGCTTCAAGGTCGTCGGGCAGACCCCGTACGGCGAGCAGCTCGGCGCTCTCGAGCTCTGACACCGCCGACGCCCGAGCGATGCCGCAGCCGAACCCGGAGTTCGCCGAGGCGGTGCTGGATGTCGTGGCCGGCATCCCCGAGGGCCTCGCCATGGCCTACGGAGACGTCGCCGCCGCAATCGGCTCCCGCGCTCCCCGCGCGGTCGGTGCCGTGATGGCGTACTACGGAGACGAGGTCCCGTGGTGGCGTGTCGTGCGCGCCTCGGGGCACCCGGTGCGCGACCACGAGCAGCAAGCCCTGGAGTACTACCGCGCCGAGGGCACCCCGCTCCTCTGGTCCCCGGACCGCACGGTCTTCCGGGTGAACCTCCGCGTGGCGCGGTATGTCCCCCTGAGTTGACCAAATGCAGGAGATTTGTGGCGCTTGATGCTGGGAGGCCTTCAATTCCGGGGGAGCCGCACAGGCATCCCGCAGAATCTCCTGCATTTGGTCAACCGCATCCGCCTACGGATCAGACGAGAGAGTCGCGCCAGGCGGCGTGCAGCTTCGCGAAGCGACCGGTGCCCGCGATGAGCTCGGCGGGCGGACCGTCCTCAACGATGCGGCCGTGCTCCATGACGAGCACCCGGTCGGCGATCGACACGGTCGAGAGCCGGTGCGCGATGATGACCGCCGTCCGGTCGGCCAGGAGCGTCGTGAGCCCCTCCTGCACGAGCCGCTCGCTCGGGATGTCGAGTGACGCGGTCGCCTCGTCCAGGATGAGCACGGCCGGGTCGGCCAGGAACGCGCGCGCGAACGACAGCAGCTGGCGCTGGCCCGCCGAGACCCGCCCGCCGCGCTTGTTGACGTCGGTGTCGTAGCCGTCGGGCAGCGCCTCGATGAACTCGTGCGCTCCGACCGCATGAGCCGCCGCCCGGATCTCGTCCATGGTCGCGTCGGGCTTTCCGAGGGCGATGTTGTCGGCCACCGTGCCCGAGAACAGGTACGCCTCCTGGGTGACCATGACGACCGCGCGGCGCAGGTCCTTGGGGTGCATGCGCCGCAGGTCGACGCCGTCGAGCGTCACGGACCCCTCGGTCGGGTCGTAGAACCGCGCGAGCAGCTTGGCCAGGGTCGACTTGCCCGCCCCGGTCGAGCCCACGAGCGCCACCGTCTGCCCCGCAGGGACGTGCAGCGAGAACTCGGGCAGCACGACGCGATCCGCGGTGTAGGCGAACGTCACGCCGTCGAACGAGAGCGCACCGCGCGCGGTCCACAGGTCGATGGGCTGCGTCGGGTCGGGCACCCCGGGGCGCTCCTCGAGCACGCCCGAGATCTTCTCCAGCGCAGCGGCCGCGGACTGGAACGAGTTGTAGAACTGGGCCATCTCCTCCATCGGGTCGAAGAAGCGCCGCGTGTACAGAACGACGGCCAGCAGCGCACCGACCGCGAGCGATCCGTCCACGATCCGCAGCCCGCCCACGAGCAGCACGACACCGACCGCGAGGTTGCCGATGAGCACCAGGCCCGGGTCGAAAAGGCCGAACAGCTGGATGACCCGCGCGTTCGCGTGCCGGTAGTTCTCCACGTGCCCGGCGTACTCCTTCTCGTTCCGGTCCTCCTTGCGGAATGCCTTAACGGCGCGGATTCCGGTCATGGTCTCGACGAAGTGAACGATGAGCCGCGCCGAGAACACACGGGTCGCCCGGAACACACGCTGCGAGCGCACCTGGAACCACCGCGTCAGCACGAAGAGCGGCACGAGCGATCCGGCCAGCACGAGCCCGCTCCACGGATCCAGCAGCACGAGCGCCACGCCCGTGAACACCATGTACAGCACCCCGCGCACGAGCCCGTTGACACCCTCGTCGAGCAGTTCTCGGATCGCCTCGAGGTCGCTGGTCTGCCGCGCGATGATGCGGCCCGAGGTGTAGCTCTCGTGAAACTCCAGGCTCAGGTGCTGCGCGTGCCGGAAGACCCGCGTGCGCAGCTCGAGCAGCACCGCCTGACTGATGCGCGCCGACAGCACGGTGTACTGCGCGATGAGCACGGCGCCCGCGATGCCGGCCAGCAGGTAGGCGGCCACCGAGAAGATCAGCGGCTTCGGATCGCCGGCGAGGATGCGGGGCAGACCCGCGTCGATCCCGTACGCGATGAGGGCGGGGCCCGCGACCTGCAGCGCCGTGCTCACCGTGACGAGCGCCACCGCGAGCACGAGCTTCCCGCGCAGGGACCGCAGCAGCGAGCGCAGCAGGCGCATCGAGCGATCGCGCACGGAACGCGATTCGGCGCGCGTGTAGTCGTCGCGCTCCTCGCCCTCGACTCCGATGACGCTCACGGCTTCACCTCCAGGGACGAGATCACGAATCGGTAGTGCTCGTTCGAGGCGAGCAGCTCCGAGTGGGTGCCGACGGCCGTAATGCGGCCGTCCTCGAGCAGCGCCACCCGGTCGGCGAGCTGCACGGTGGAGGGCCGGTGCGCGACTACGAGCGCCGTCGTGGTGGCCAGCACGCGGCGCAGCCCCTCCTCGACACGCGCCTCGGTGTCGACGTCGAGCGCCGAGAGCGGGTCGTCGAGCACGAGCACCGCGGGGCGCGCGGCGACCGCGCGCGCGAGCGCGAGGCGCTGCCGCTGACCGCCGGAGAGCGAGAGCCCCTCCTCGCCCACGACCGTGGCGTCGCCCTCGGGCAGAGCGGAGACGAAGTCCGCCTGCGCGATCTCCAGCGCCTCGGCGAGCACGGCATCCGCCTCGTCGCGCCGGTCCTCGCCGGCCAGCTCGGGGCGACCGAGCAGGACGTTGTCGCGCACCGACGCCGAGAACAGCGTGGCGTCCTCGAAGGCCATGGCGATGTGCCGGCGCAGCTCCTCGCGCGTGAGGTCGCGGATGTCGACGCCGTCGAGGCGCACCGCACCGCCCGTCACGTCGTACAGGCGCGTCGTGAGAGCGGTGAGCGTGGTCTTGCCCGAGCCGGTGAGCCCGACGAGCGCCATGGTCTCGCCCGGTTCGAGGTCGAGGTCGATGCCGTCGAGCACATCGGGCACGCTCGCGGGCGAGTCCTGGTACCGGAAGCGCGCGCCGTCGAAGCTCAGCCGGCCGGTCGGGTGCTCGAGGCGCGACGGCTCGGCGGGATCGGTGATCGGGTTGTCCTCGTCGAGCACCTCGAAGAGCCGGTCGATCGCGGTGCGCGTGTCGAGGGTCATCGACAGCAGAAAGCCGATCGACTCGACCGGCCAGCGCAGCACGGTCGCGGTGGCGAAGAACGCGAAGAGCTGTCCGACCGTGAGCTGGTCCGCCGAGGCGAGCCAGACGCCCCCGAGCAGGCACAGCGCGAACGCCACGTCGGGAACCAGCAGCAGCCACAGCCAGATGCCCGCGATCGCACGCGCCTTCTCCAGCTCGGTGCCGCGCAGCTGCTCGGCCTGCCGGGTGAACTTCTCCAGCGAGTAGCGGCCGCGGCCGAACGCCTTGAGCACGCGGATGCCGTGCACGCTCTCCTCGACCGCTGTGGCCAGATCACCCTGCTGGTCCTGCGAGCGCCGCGCCACGACCGAGTAGCGCTTCTCGAAGGCGAAGCCCGCGATCCACAGCGGGATCGAGCACAGCGCGAACACCAGCCCGAGCATCCAGCTCCAGGCGAAGAGCACCCCGAAGCCGATGAGCACGGTCACCAGGTTGACAACCAGCAGCACGATCCCGAACGAGAGCCAGCGCCGGATGAGGCTCGTGTCGCTCATCGACCGCGAGAGCAGCTGGCCGCTCGGCCACCGGTCGTGGAACGCGACCGGCAGATCCTGCAGGCGCGCGTACAGGGTGTTGCGAAGCGCCGCCTCGACGTGCGTGCCCGGCGTCAGCACGAGCCAGCGGCGCGCCGCGATGAACGCCGCCTCGAGCACCCCCAGCCCGAGGACGGCGAGCGCGGCGGGCCAGATCTGCGAGCCGTCGCGCGAGGCGAGGGGACCGTCCACGAGGACTTGCAGGACGAGCGGGATCGCGAGCGTGACGAGCGCGGCCAGGAGGGCGGCCAGCATCCCGAGCATGATGTGCGGCAGCGCGGGGCGCGCGAACGGCAGGATCCGCAGGATCGTCCGGATCGTTCCGCGCGCGGGCGCGCTTTCGTGGTGCGTGGTGTCAGGCATGGGCTTCTCGGTGCGGTTCGGACGCGCGGGCGCGTCCGAATGAAAGGGGATGCGGTGGCCGGCCGGCATCGGATGCTGAAGCTGCCCAGCGACTCCGGGTCGTCCCCGGGCAGCCTTCCAGGCTAGACCCGCGTCGGTCGTGCGGGCAAGCACCGAGCAGAATCGGTGAGCGTCAGCGCAGGCGCACAGACAGGCAGGTCACGCAACCTTCGAGTTTCTCGAACTCGCTCACGTCGACCGTCACGACCCGGTAGCCCAGGCTCTCGACGAGCTCGGCCGACCGCGGGACCGACGCCGCCATGAGCACGGTGTCGGGCGCGAGCACGACGACCGCGGCGCCGTGCTCGGGCACGGGCAGGAAGCGCGGGAAGATGCCCGGCTCGTCGACGTCGTCCGGGTGGCCGATGACCGTGCCGTCGGGCAGCGCGGTGACCGCCGACTTGAGGTGCAGCACCTTCGTGACCGGCACGCCCACGACCGTGAAACCGCGCGGGGTCAGCAGTTCGCGCAGCTGGCGGATGCCCTCCGCGTTGGTGCGGCCGCCCCTGCCCACGTAGACCGTGTCGCCGACCTTGAGCACGTCCCCGCCGTCGAGGGTCCCCGGCAGGTCGATGCGGGTGTGCTCGACGCCGAGCGTGTGCAGGGTCTCGGCCACGGCATCCGTCTCGCCGCGGCGGGACTCGGCGCCCGGACTCGTGATGACCGCGAGGCGCCCGGCGGGCGAGTCGAACACGACGACCGCGTCCTCGACGAAGACCTGGTCGGGCAGATCGTCATCGCCCGGCACGCGCACGGGCTCGAAGCCCCAGGTCGCGAGCGTGTCGCAGTAGGAGTCCCACTGGCTCTGCGCGAGCCCGATGTCGACCTCGACGCGCTCGAGGTGGGTCAACTGCCCCTCGGCGAGCCGGAGGGACGTGGGACGGACGAGCGCGGTGCTCAATGGAAGAAGTGCCTTTCCCCGGTGAGGTACATCGTGACACCCGCGGCGGTCGCGGCGGCGATGACCTCATCGTCGCGGATCGAGCCGCCCGGCTGCACGATGGCGCGCACACCCGCGTCGATGAGCAGCTGCGCGCCGTCGGCGAACGGGAAGAACGCGTCGGATGCCGCCACGCTCCCCCGGGCACGGTCACCGGCCCGCTCGATCGCCAGCCGGCACGAGTCGACCCGGTTGACCTGGCCCATGCCGACCCCGACGGACGCGCCGTCGCGGGCCAACAGGATGCCATTGGACTTGACCGAGCGGCACGCGCGCCAGGCGAACTCGAGATCCGCCAGCGTGGCGGCGTCCGCCGGCTCCCCCGCGGCGAGCGTCCACCCGGCGGCGGGCGCGAAGCTCGCGTCCACGGTCTGGATGAGCAGCCCGCCCGAGACCTGCCGCAGCTCGGTCCCGCCGCGCGCGAAGTCGTCGGGCAGCCGCAGCAGGCGCAGGTTCTTCTTGGCCTGCAGGATCTCGAGCGCGTCGTCGGCGAAGCCGGGCGCCACGACCACCTCGGTGAAGATCGGCGCGATCGATTCGGCCGCCTCGCGCGTGATCGGGCGGTTCGCGGCGATGACCCCGCCGTAGGCCGAAACCGGGTCGCAGGCGTGCGCGGCCGCGTGCGCGGCGGCCACGGTGCCGGCGGTCGCGATCCCGCACGGGTTGGCGTGCTTGATGATCGCGACGGCGGGAGTCTCGTGGTCGTAGGCGGCGCGCAGTGCGGCGTCGGCATCCACGTAGTTGTTGTAGGACATCTCCTTGCCGCCCAGCTGCTCGGCCTGCGCGATGCCGCCGCCCCGGCCGCTGCTGTACAGGGCCGCGCGCTGGTGGGAGTTCTCTCCGTAACGCAGCACGGTGCTGCGCAACCAGGTCGCGCCGACCCAGCCGGGGAAGCCCGAGCCCTCGTCGTCGGGGGCGATCGCGCTGCCCAGCCAGGACGCGACGGCGACGTCGTATACGGCGGTGTGCCGGAATGCCGCGAGCGCGAGCGCGCGCCGCTGCGAGATGGTCGTGCCGCCCGCCTCGAGCGCCGCGATGAGCTCGCCGTACTGCGCGGGCGAGGTGACGACGGCGACGTTGGCGTGGTTCTTGGCGGCGCCGCGCACCATCGAGGGCCCGCCGATGTCGATCTGCTCGATGACCTCGTCGGGCGCGGCCCCCGAGGCCACGGTCTGCTCGAACGGGTAGAGGTTGGACACCACGAGCTGGAACGCCGCGATGCCGAGCTCGCCGAGCTGGCGCTCGTGCTCGGGCAGGCGCACATCCGCCAGCAGGCCCGCGTGCACGGCGGGGTGGAGGGTCTTGACCCGGCCGTCGAGCGACTCGGGGAAGCCGGTCAGCTCCGAGACCTCGGTGACCGCGTGCCCGGCCTCGGCGATGAGCTTCGCGGTCGACCCGGTCGAGACCAGCTCGACCCCGTGGGCGGCGAGCGCGGCCGCGAGCTCGGGCAGCCCGGTCTTGTCGTACACCGAGACCAGGGCGCGGCGGATCGGGATGCGGTCGGGGTTCGAGGCGGTCATGTCAGCTCCTCCAGGGCGATCTCTCCGGTGGCGATCCCGCGCACCGCGCCGATGAGCAGTTCGCGCTCGACCGTCTTGATCCGCTCGTGCAGGTGCACCTCGGTGTCGCCGGGTTCGATGGGCACACGGCGCTGCACGACGACCGGTCCGGTGTCGACGCCCTCGTCGACCACGATGACGCTCGCCCCGGTCTGCGTCGCCCCGGCCGTGAGCGCGTCGCGCACGGCGTGAGCGCCGGGGAACTCCGGCAGGTAGGCCGGGTGGGTGTTGATCATCCGTGCGGGGAACGCCCGCACGACCCCCGGTGGCAGCACGCGCATGAGCCCGGAGAGCACGACGAGCCCGGCGCCCCACTGGCGCAGCTGGGCGGTCAGCTCCTCGCCCCACTCCTCACGCGTCGCGAACGCCTGATACGGCACGACGAAGCTCGGGATGCCGTGGTGCTCCGCGTGCGCGAGCCCGTCGGCGTCGCGGTCGGCCCCCACCGCCACGACCCGCGCCGGATAGTCCGCGTCCTCGCAGGCCTCCAGCAGGGCGCGAAGGTTGGAGCCGCCCCCGGAGATGAGGACGACGACCCGCAGCACGCGCCCAGCCTACCGGCGCCGACCCGGGCCCTACTTCCGCCGGCGCAGCGCCCCGCCGGACGCCAGCCCGAGCGCGATGGCGGGCACGAGTTCGGCGAGCGCCGCGAACCCGACCGCCCACGGCGACGGCCCGACATCCACCAGCCGCCCCGGCCCGGCGCTGCCCGCGGAGGCCCAGGCCAGCGCGCCCAGCAGCACGGCTCCCGCCGCGCCCCCGGCCACGGCCGTGAGCAGCAGGCCACCCGGCCGCACCGCCCCCAGCGCCCGCTCTATGGCCGGGCGGACGGCCGCCCCGGCCAGGAAACCCGCGACCACGGGGACAAGCAGCCCGGCGAACCCGAACGCGAGATCGCCCGTCGGCACGGCCCCGAAGATGGGCAGTGCGGGCACCGGCCCGAGCGCCGTGCCCAGGGGCGAGACGTGCGACCCGGTGCCGATCGCGAACCCGGGCCCGGTGAGCCACGACGCGCCCCAGGCCACCAGGTTCGGCAACAGGGCGAGCTGCAGCGCCGTCACCGCGACCCCGCCCACGAGCTCGGTGTGCAGCGCCTCGTAGAGGCGGATGATCTCCGCGTACCCCAGCACGAGGCGCGCCACCACGATCACCGCGGCGATCGCCACCACGAGGGATGCGGCGGCCGCCCCCGCGCGCAGGCCCGCCCCGAGCGCGACCCGGGTGTCGATCGCGACCCCGGCCCACGCGCTCGCCAACCGGCCGTGCCGGGAGCCGGGCTCCGCGCGGGAGTGGCGCAGCATCCCGAGCCCGATGCCGGCCGCGAGCACGAGAGCGGGCAGCAGCGCGCCCTGCCAGATCGAGGGGCGAGCCATCGGGTGCACCGCGGTCAGCGTGAGCCCCAGCGAGGCCAGCCCCGCGACCCCGATCGCCGTGAGCCCTCCGAGCCGCGCGTGCCCCGCCTCGGCGATCCGGCGGCCAGCGCGCGCGCCCAGCAGCACGGTCAGCAGTGCGAACCCGAGCAGCGCGATCGTCACGACCACCGGGGCGTCCGCTCCCTCGAGACCCAGGGCGGATGCCGTGGCGGCATCCAGCGTGAACGTCACGTCCACCCCGTGCCCCAGCAGCCATACGTCGACGGCGCCGCGCCAGAAGATGAGCCAGTCCGGGGCGAACCCGAACTGCGCCGCCCAGATCGCGGTCATCGGCACGAGCGGGATGGCCACGCCGATCGCGACCACGAGCAGCGCCTCGAGGGCCGCGAAGAGCACGGTGAGCCGCCTGGTCATCGCTGCGACCCTACCCGCGGCTCGGCGCACGACCCGGCAGAATCGCCCCATGGCCTCCGTCTATGAGCGCGTCCTCGGGGCACGCTTCGGCGAACTCGACCCGGGGCTGCGCGCCTACTTCGGCGAGATCCCGGACGGATCCGTCGGACGGGGCTCGGGCGTGTACGAGGTGGCCGGTTCCCGGCACCGGTTCCTCGTGCCGGTGCTCGCGTGGTTCGCGCGCCGGGAAGTGCTGTTCCCGGAGTACGGGCGCGGCATCCCGTTCACGGTCGAGAACCGACCGACGGGCGACCGCCTGCGGGCCAGGCGCACGTTCGCGTTCCCGCGCGCGGAGCGCATCATGACCGACGAGATGGCGGTCGTCGACGGGGTTCTGCACGATCGGCTGGGACGGCGCAGCGGGCTCGAGGTCGAGCTCGCGCTCGACGTGACGGACGGCGCGCTGCGCATGCGATCGGGTCGCCAATGGCTGCACCTGGGTCCGCTGCGGATGCGCCTGCCCGCGATCGTGACCGTCGAGCTCTCCGAGTCCGCCGAGGCGACCGGGCAGCGCGTCGACGTGCGGATGACCGCGCCCGTGCTGGGCGAGGTCTTCCGCTACGCCGGCGTCTTCCGCTACTTCGTGACGGCTAGCAGTTCGGGTCGGCCGTCGGAACCACGTCCTTGACGAAGTAGTCGTCCACCAGGTCGTCGATGCAGCTCACCCCGTTGCCGTAGACCGTGTGCCCCTCGCCGTTGTAGGTGATGAGCACCCCGCTGTCGAGCTCGTCGGCCAGCCGCACCGACTGCGCGTAGGGCGTCGCCGGGTCGTTGGTCGTGCCGATGACCAGGATGGGCGGAGCCCCGGCCGCGTCGAACTCGGTCGGGAAGTCGGGGCGCGGATACGGCCACTGCGAGCACGCCTCCTCGAGGAGCGCGTAGTCGTCGAGAGCGAGAATGCCGCCGATGTACGGGCCCTTCTCGTCCATGATCGACAGGCCCTCGATGAGGTCGACGTCGTCCGTTCCGATCGTGCCCTCCGCGCAGGTCACCGCGAAGTACACGTCCAGCGAACGGTCGGAGTAGGTACCGCCCTGACGACCGTTGTAGGAGTCGGCGAGCAGGAACGCGAACTCCGCGTCGCCGTCCAGCAGGTCGGCGAACATCTGCGTCAGGTACGGCCAGTTGCCCTCGTTGTACAGCGCGAGCGCGACACCGGTGCCGACCGTCGCCGAGTCCAGCACGCGGCCGTCGGAGCTGGTCAGACCCTTGCCGTCGACGCTCAGCGCGAGCGCGTGCGCCTCGGCCAGGGCGTTGCCGACCGGACCGTGGAACGGGCAGCCCCCGCTGTCGAGGCAGTTCTGCATGTACGCCTTGAAGGCGCTGTCGAAGCCGGCCATCTGGGTGGCCAGCTCGTCGAACGTGCCGAACGGGGGCTCCACGGCGCCGTCGAGCACCATGCGACCCACCTTGTCGGGGAACAGCTCGGCGTAGATCGTGCCGATGTAAGTGCCGAACGAGTAGCCCAGGTAGTTGAGCTTCTCATCGCCCAGCACCGCGCGGATCATGTCCATGTCGTGCGCGACGCTCACCGTGTCGATGTGGGCGAGGAGCGGTCCGGTGTTCTGCGCGCAGGCATCCACCCACGCCTTCTGGCGCTTCGCGAGTTCGGCCGCCCAGCCCTCCGACCCGTACGGGTCGTCGTAGGTGCCATAGAGCATCTCGTCGCGGTCGTCATCGTCGGTGAAGCACACGATGGGCGTCGAGCGGCCCACCCCGCGCGGGTCGAACCCGATGATGTCGTAGTTCGCATACACGCCGGAGGAGCCCGTGAAGCCCTGCGCGAAGTCGAAGCCCGACCCGCCGGGTCCGCCCGGGTTGATGAGCAGCGAGCCCATCGCCTGACCCGTCGCCTTGTGCCGCGAGATCGCCAGGGAAATGCGCTCGCCGCCCGGATCGCTCCAGTCGACCGGCGCGATGAGGGTCGTGCAGTCGTAGCCGCCCCCGCATCCGGTCCAGGTGACGTCCTGCTTGTAGTACGGCTCCAGCGACGAGTCCACCGGCTCGTCGGTGTGGGTCGTGACGGTGCTCGCGCCCCCGCCCAGGGTGGTCAGCAGCGAGCATCCGGAGAGCACGAGGGCGACCGCCGACAGGGCGGCCACCACGGCGGCGGGACGGACTCGGTTCATGCGTGCTCCCCTCAGCACTTGGGATCCTCGGCGGGCACGGTGCCCTCGATGAAGTAGGCGTCGACCGCGTCATCGACGCAGGTCACGCCCTGCGCGTAGATGGTGTGCCCCTCGCCCTCGTAGCTGATGAGCACGCCGCTCTCCAGCTGCTTCGACAGCGACACCGCATTCGCGTAGGGAGTCGCGGGGTCGTTGGTCGTGCCGATGACGATGATGGGCGCCGCCCCGGCGGCGTCGAACTCGGTGGGCAGCTCGGCGACCGGGTAGGGCCAGTTCGAGCACAGCGCGTCGAGCACGAAGGTGTCGTCGTAGCCGAAGAAGTCGCCGATCGTCGGCGCCTTCGCCTGCAGCACGGCCACCCCGCCCAGGGTGTCGACCGAGTCGGTGCCCAGGTCGCCCTCCGCGCAGGTCACGGCCGCGTACACGTCGCTGGAGTTGTCCGCGTAGCTGCCGTCGGAGTTGCGACCGTTGTAGCCGTCCGCGTTCGCGAAGCTCGACTCGGGGTCGTGCGCGTAGAGGTCGTTGAACATCTGCGTCAGGTCCGGCCAGTACGAGTCGGAGTACAGGTTGTAGGCGAGACCGGTGCCGACCGTGGCGGAGTCGAGCACGCGCCCGTCGCTGGCCACCAGGTGCTGCGCGTCGACGCCCTCGAGCAACTGGCGCACCTGCTGCATGCCGGCGTCCGTGCCCCCGCTGAACGGGCAGTTGGAGTCGTTCGCCTGGCAGTCGTCCATGTAGGCCCTCAGCGCGCTCTCGAAACCGGCCATCTGCGTGGCGAGGGCGTCCAGGTCGCTCACCGTGGGATCCACGGCGCCGTCCAGCACCATCCGCCCGACCTTGTCGGGGAACAGCTCGGCGTAGACCGTGCCCAGGTAGGTGCCGTAGGAGTAGCCCAGGTAGTTGATCTTCTCGTCGCCCAGAACCGCGCGGATGACATCCATGTCGCGCGCGACGCTCCCGGCGTCGATGTGGGCCAGAAGCGGTCCGGTGTTCTCGGCGCAGGCGGCCGCGTAGTCCTTCTCGCGCTGGGTCAGGTCCTCGACCCAGCCCTCGGTGCCGTAGCCCTCGTCGTAGGTGCCGTACAGGTACTCGTCCCGGTCGCCGGAGTCGGTGTAGCAGGTCACCGGGTTGGAGTGGTTGACCCCGCGGGGGTCGAACCCGATGAGATCGAAGTTCGCGAGCACGTCGGGCGTGACGAGGTACTCGGCATAGTCGCGCACGTAGTCATAGCCCGACCCGCCCGGTCCGCCCGGGTTCATGAGCAGCGAGCCGAGCGAGCTCTCGGTCGCCTTGTGGCGCATGACGGCGATCTCGATGGTCGCCCCGTCGGGGTCGGACCAGTCCAGCGGGACCTCGACGGTCGTCGAGTCGAGGAGGTCGCCCTCGTTGTTCCAGCTGAGGGTCTGGGTGTAGAACCGGTCGGCGCCCGCGGGCGGCGAGTCGGTGTCACCGTCCGTGCCGGGCAGCAGAGAGCAGCCGGTGAGCGCGAGGGCGGCGGCCGCGAGGGATGCGGTGGCGGCGAAGGCGCGACGAGCAGGCATGGTGGTCCCCGATCTGCGATGCGCCCCGGATGTGGTGCGCGATGTCAGCCTAGGGCCGGGTGGCGCCGCGCCCGAGTATCGATTCGGTCGCGTTCGCCGTGGTTGCTCGCGCTACAGCCCCGCGATGATCTCCCGCATGAGCGACGCGGTCTCGGACGGGGTCTTTCCCACGCGCACGCCGGCGGCCTCGAGGGCCTCCTTCTTGGCCTGCGCCGTGCCCGCCGAGCCCGACACGATGGCACCCGCGTGCCCCATGGTCTTGCCCTCGGGAGCCGTGAACCCGGCCACGTAGCCCACGACGGGCTTGGTCACGTTCGCCTGGATGAAGTCCGCCGCGCGCTCCTCCGCGTCGCCGCCGATCTCGCCGATCATGACGATCGCCTTGGTCTCCGGGTCGTCCTGGAAGGCCTGCAGCGCGTCGATGTGCGTCGTGCCGACGATCGGGTCGCCGCCGATGCCGATCGCGGTCGAGAAGCCCAGGTCCCGCAGCTCGTACATCATCTGGTAGGTCAGGGTGCCCGACTTCGACACCAGGCCGATCGGCCCCTTGCCCGTGATGTTGTTCGGGGTGATGCCCACGAGCGATTCGCCCGGGGTGATGATGCCGGGGCAGTTCGGGCCGATGACGCGCGTGGTGCCCTTCGCCTTCGCGTGCGCCCACGCCTCGGCGGTGTCCTGCACGGGGATGCCCTCGGTGATCACGACGAGCAGCGGGATGCCGGCGTCGATCGCCTCGATCATGGCGTCCTTGGCGAAAGCGGGCGGCACGAAGGCGATCGAGACGTCCGCGCCCGTCTCGGCCATGGCATCCGCGACCGTGCCGAACACGGGCAGCTCGACGGGCGAGCCGTCCGCGGCGGTGTGGGCGACCGTCGTGCCCGCCTTGCGGGCGTTGACGCCGCCGACCACCTGCGTGCCGGCCTTGAGCATGAGGGCGGTGTGCTTGGTGCCCTCGCCGCCCGTGATGCCCTGGACGATGACCTTGCTGTCCTTGGTGAGGAAGATCGACATTCTGTTCCTTTAGCGAGAAGCGAGTTCGGCGGCCTTGTCGGCGCCGGAGTCCATGTCATCGGCGAGCGTGACGAGCGGGTGACCTGCATCCGACAGGATGCGGCGGCCCTCCTCGACCTTGTTGCCGTCCAGTCGCACGACGAGCGGCTTGGTGGCCGCGTCGCCGAGCATCCCGAGCGCCGTCACGATGCCCGTCGCGACCGCGTCGCACGCCGTGATGCCGCCGAACACGTTGACGAAGACGCTCTTGACCTGAGCGTCGCCCAGGATGACGTCGAGGCCGGC
Source organism: Microbacteriaceae bacterium (assembly GCA_019638805.1). GTDB lineage: Bacteria > Actinomycetota > Actinomycetes > Actinomycetales > Microbacteriaceae > JBDSKH01. The sequence goes on from JAHBTA010000004.1 coordinate 143,095, forward strand.
GGCCATGACCTCGGCCGATGCCCCGCCGCCGATGTCCAGGAAGTTGGCGGGCTTGACGTCGCCGTGCCGCTCGCCCGCGTAGGCGACGACATCGAGCGTGCTCATGACCAGGCCCGCGCCGTTGCCGATGATGCCGACCTCGCCGTCGAGCTTGACGTAGTTGAGGTCGTTCGCCTTCGCCTTGGCCTCGAGCGGGTCGGCGGCCGACTTGTCCTCGAGGGCGTCGTGTTCGGGGTGGCGGAACTCGGCGTTCTCGTCGAGCGTGACCTTGCCGTCCAGGGCGATGACCTCGCCCGAACCGGACAGGATGAGCGGGTTGACCTCGACGAGCGTCGCGTCCTCGCCGGTGTAGACCTCGTAGAGCTTGACGAAGACCTCGGCGACCTTGTCGACCACCTCGGCCGGGAACTTCGCGGCGACCGCGATCTCCTTCGCCTTCTCGGGCGTGATGCCGGTTGCCGGGTCGACCTCGATGCGGGCCAGGGCCTCGGGCTTCTCGACCGCGAGCTGCTCGATCTCCATGCCGCCCTCGAAGCTGGCCAGCGAGAGGTAGGAGCGGTTGGCGCGGTCCAGCAGAACGGAGAAGTAGTACTCCTCCGTGATGTCGGCACCGGCCGCCACCATGAGGCGCTTGACCACGTGGCCCTTGATGTCCAGGCCGAGGATCGCCTCGGCCGCCGCCTCGGCCTCGTCCGGGGTCTTGGCGACCTTGACGCCGCCGGCCTTGCCGCGGCCGCCGGTCTTGACCTGCGCCTTGACGACGGTCACGCCGCCGAGCTTCTCGGCCGCGGCGCGCGCCTCGGCGGGGGTGTCGGCGACGATGCCGGGAAGCACGGGAACGCCGTACTTCTCGAACAGATCACGTGCCTGGTATTCGAAGAGATCCACGCGTGCTTCTTCCGCTTGAGTCGAGAGGGCCGGTGTCTCGGTATCGAGATACCTCGATATCGAGAGAAAAAGACCACTGGAACTCTACCCCCGTCCCCGCGCAGGCCCCGCCACGGGGCGCATTGCGCGAAAGAACCGCACTTCTTTCGGGGGACGGACTCGGCTCTAGGCTTCTGCGCATGGCCGACATCCGCCGCTTCCTCTTCGCACGACACCTCCGTGCGACGCCGACCAACCACATCGTGCACGCCCGGCGCGGTCGCGTCGTGCACAACGGGCCCGGCATCGCGTTCTACTTCCGGCCGCTCAATGCCGCGATCAGCGAGGTGCCGGTCGCCGAGTCCGAGCTCTCGATGCTCTTCGGGGCGCGCACCATCGACTTCCAGGCGGTCTCGGTCCAGGCCACCGTGACCTACCGGTTCGGCGACCCGCGAGTCGCGGCCACGCGCATCGACTTCTCCATCGACCCCTACACCGGGCGGCGGATCGGGAAGCCGCTCGAGCAGGTCGGCACGCGCATCACCGAACTCGCTCAGCAATACGCGGTGGAGCACATCTCGACGGTCAAGCTCACCGATGTGCTCGGCAAGGGCATTCCGAAGGTGCGCGAGGTGACCGCGACCGGCCTGGCCGGGGACGCCAGGCTCGCCGACACGAGCGTCGAGGTCATCGGCGTGCGCATCGTCTCGATCCGCCCGCAGGCCGACCTCGAGAAGGCGCTCGAGACCCCCGTGCGCGAGAAGGTCCAGCAGGACGCCGACGCCGCCTCCTACGAGCGCCGCGCGATCGCGGTCGAGCGCGAGCGCGCTATCGCCGAGAACGAGCTGCAGTCCAAGATCGAGCTGGCCACCCGGGAACAGCAGCTCGTGCAGCAGGAGGGCGCCAACGCGCAGCGCCGCGCCACGGAGGAGGCGGCGACCGGGCTCATCACGGTCAAGGCGAACGCCGAGCAGAGCGCGCTCGCCGCGAAGGCCGCCGCGCAGCGCGAGCGCATCGAATCGGAGGTGCGCGCCGAGACCACCCGCCAGCTCGGTTCGGCCAACGCCGAGGCGGAGGCCGCGAAGCTCGCCGCCTACGCCGGGGTGGATGCCGCGGTGCTCCAGGCGCTCGCCCTGCGCGAGCTGGCGGGCAGCCTTCCGAACATCGGCACCGTCAACCTCACGCCCGACGTGCTCACCCAGGCGCTCTCGCAACTGGGGCAACCGCGGGGCGGGGGCGGTGCAGGGTCGGCGCCGGCATCCCCACCGCCCGGGGAGTAGGTCATGGCGCTGCCCGCGCGCGTCGTGATGGTGCACCGGCGCTCGGAGTACGAGGAGCTGCTCGACCGTCACGCGACATACGGGCAGGCCGAGTTCTTCCTGCGCTCGCGCGGGCGCTCGATCGAGGACGTAATCGCCCGGCACGAGGCGATCGAAGCGGCCATGCAGCTGGTGTCCTCGAGCCTGCCCGCCGACGTCCGGCAGGCGCAGGTCGAGCGCGGCGACCTCGACCGCTACCTTTTCGCGCCCGAGGACATCGTGGTCGCGATCGGCCAGGACGGCCTGGTCGCCAACGTCGCCAAGTACCTCTCCGGGCAGCCCGTCATCGGCGTGGACCCCGAGCCCGGGCGCAACGCCGGCGTGCTGGTCCCGCACGAGCCGGCCGCCGCATCCGCCCAGGTCGCGCTGGTGCGCGCGGGCACCGCGACCGTGCACGCGCGCGCCATGGTGCAGGCCACCCTCGACGACGGCCAGACCCTGCTGGCGCTCAACGACCTGTACGTGGGCGATCCGGGGCACCAGTCATCGCGCTACACCCTCACGGTGCCCGATCGGGGGTCGGAGCGGCAGTCGTCCTCCGGCATCATCGTCGGCACCGGCACGGGCGCGACCGGGTGGTCGGCGTCGATCGCCTCCGACCGGGCGCTGCAACCGCTGCTGCCGCCCGCCGAGAGCGCCGAGCTGGCCTGGTTCGTGCGCGAGGCCTGGCCGTCGCGCGCCACCGGGACCGAGCTCACCGCGGGCGAGCTCGACGACGGCGGGCACCTCGAGGTGCTCGTGGAGTCGGACCTGCTCGTCGCCTTCGGCGACGGCATCGAGCACGACCGGCTCTCGGTCGGCTGGGGTCAGCGCCTCCAGGTCGGCGTGAGCGATCACCGGCTCAGCCTGGTCGTCCCGGGCTGACCGCCCACCGGGCGCGGCGAGCCGTCAGAGCTTCTCGATCGGCGCGATCTTGATGAGCAGGCGCTTGCGCCCCGCCGTGTCGAACTGCACCTCGGCGACGCTCTTCGGGCCCACGCCCGCGACGTCGGTCACCCGGCCCTCTCCGAAGTCGGTGTGACGGATGCGGTCCCCGACCGCCAGCGTCAGGTCGCCGTTGTCGCGCACCGTGTTCGTCACCGGGGAGGTCCACTCCGTCTTGACGCGCGGCGCTTGCGGGGCGGACGACCCGAACCTCGGGCCACCGCCCCCCGAGCCGAGCGCACCGCGGGACGGGTTCAGGGCGCGCGACCGGGACCCACCGCGCGAGGTCGCGTCGCCGGGCGACTGCCGCCAGTCGATGAGCTCGGCCGGGATCTCGTGCAGGAACCGGCTGGGCATCGCCACGTTGGTGTCGCCGAAGACCGACCGGCTCATCGCGAGTGAGACGTACAGCCGCTTGCGGGCCCGCGTGATGCCGACGTAGAACAGCCGGCGCTCCTCGGCCAGACCGCCCGGCTCGCCCGACGACATGCGATGCGGGAGGAGATCCTCCTCCACGCCGGTCAGGAACACCGCGTCGTACTCGAGGCCCTTCGCGGTGTGCAGGGTCATGATCGAGACCGAGCCGTCCTCGTCGTCGATCTCGTCGGCCGCGGCGAACAGCGCGACGCTCGTGAGGAAGTCGATCAGGGTGCCGTCGGGGGTGCTGCGGCGGAACTCCTTGGCCTGCGAGACCAGTTCCTCCAGGTTCTCGGCGCGCGCCTCGTCCTGCGCGTCGCCGGATGCCCGCAGACCCTTCAGGTAGCCGGTCCTGTCGAGGAGATCGAGGAGGATGTCGCCGGGAGCCGCGCTGTCTGCGGTGGCGGCCGCGGCATCCAGCAGGGCACTCAACTCGAGGATCGAGGCGGTGAGCTTGGGGCCGAAGCCGAGGCCGCCCGCGTCGCGCAAGGCCTCGCGCAGCGTGACCCCGAGCCGATCGGCGTGCGCCTGCAGCACCGCCTCGGTCGCCGGCCCGATACCGCGGCGCGGGACGTTCATGATGCGGCGCAGCGCCAGGTCGTCGTCCGGGTTGGCCACCTGGATGAGATAGGCCATGGCGTCCTTGATCTCGGCGCGCTCGTAGAACTTGGTGCCGCCGGGGATGCGGTAGGGGATGCCGCTGCGGATGAAGATCTCTTCCAGCGGCCGGGTCTGCGCGTTGGTGCGGACGAAGACCGCGACGTCGTCGTAGGTCGCGCCCGCCGAGCGCAGCCGCTCGACCTCGTCGGCGACGAACTGCGCCTCGTCGTGGCCCGAGTACCCGGTGTACCCCACGATCTTCTCGCCCGCACCGACCGTCGTGAACAGGTTCTTGGCGACCCGGTCGAAGTTGTTGGCGATGACGGCGTTGGCGGCGTCGAGGATCGTCTGGGTCGAGCGGTAGTTCTGCTCGAGCAGGATCGTGCGGGCGTTGGGGAAGTCGCGCTCGAACTCGGTGATGTTGCGCATGTCCGCGCCGCGGAAGGCGTAGATCGACTGATCGGAGTCGCCCACCACGGTCAGTGACGCGCCGGGGATGCCGCCCGCGGCATCCAGCCGCATGCGCGTGTCGGGCGGGACGTGCTCGGGCTTCACGGGGCTGACGAACTCGCGGATGAGCGCGTACTGGGCGTGGTTGGTGTCCTGGTACTCGTCGACGAGCACGTGGCGGAACCGGCGCTGATAGAGCGCCGCGACCTCGGGGAACGCGCGGAACAGGTGCACGGTCTCGCCGATGAGGTCGTCGAAGTCGAGCGCATTGGCATGCCGCAGTCCGGCGGTGTAGCGGCGGAAGATCTCGAGGAACGCGGCCTCTTTCGGGTCCTCGAGGTTGGCCGTGCGGGCGAAGGTGTCGGCGTCCTGCAGCTCGTTCTTGAGGTTCGACATGCGGTTCGCGACGCCCGCGACCGTGAAGCCCCAGGTGTCGGCGTCCATCTCGCGCAGGATGCGCTTGATGAGCGCGCGCGAGTCGGCGGTGTCGTAGATCGTGAAGCCGCCCTTGAGGCCCATGACCTCGGCCTGGCGGCGGAGGATGCGCACGCACGCCGAGTGGAAGGTGCTGATCCACATGCCATCGGCGGCGCCGGGCCCCACGAGCGCGACGATGCGCTCGCGCATCTCGGCGGCGGCCTTGTTGGTGAAGGTGATCGCGAGGATCTGACTCGGCCACGCCTCCTTGCTGTGGATGAGACCCGCGATGCGCCGGGTCAGAACGCTCGTCTTGCCCGACCCCGCGCCCGCGACGATGAGCAGCGCAGGGCCCCGGTGCAGCACGGCCTCGCGCTGGCGGTCGTTGAGCCCGGCGAGGAGGGCGTCGTCGAGCTCGGGGCTGACGCCGGCCGGGACGCCGGGGTCGGCGTCGAATCCGTCGAGCACGTAGGTCATATCGCATCGATCCTAGGCGCGGGCCCCGACGTGCCTCCGGGGCGGGCGAACGGGGGTCAGAGGCCGTCGCGCGCGGCCACCGCGAGGTCGGGGTGATCGGCGAAGACCCCGTCGATGCCGGTGGCGAGGATGAGCTCGAACTCCCGCCGCCAGTCGCCCCAATCCCGCGGCGACGAGCCGCGGCGGTGCCCGGGCGCGAGGAACCGGTTCTCCGGCCGCAGGGTCCAGGTGAACGCGGTCAGTCCCGCGGCGTGCACGCGGTCCACCAGATCGTTCGCGCGCACGCTTCCGTCGCGCGCCGCATCCAGCAGCAGAGTCTTGTCGACGCTGACCCCGTCCACCTCGCCGGCCAGACGCGCCAGCCCCGCCGCGGTGAGCTGCGCCGAGTACGGCAGCGCCTTGCGCCCGAACCGGGCGACCAGATCGGGGGCCGAACCCTTCGCCTCGAGCAGGTACACGTACCGCCCCCGCAGCCCGCGCCCCCGCAGCCGAGTCAGAACGTCCTGCTCGAAGCACTCCACGATCAGCCGGTCGGGGTCCCATCCGGCCAGCTCGGCGGCGACCAGCTCGTCCAGGTCGAGCCCCACCGACGCGAAATGGGTCGGATGCTTCACCTCCGCCACGAGCGTCACCTCGCGTCCCGTGCGCTCGGCATGCTCGTCGAGCAGCTCGAGCAGTTCGCGCAGGCGCATGATCGGGTACGCGCCGTCGAAGGTGGCCGAGTTCTGGCGCAGCTGCGGGAGCCGCTCCACGGCGCGCAGGGTCGACAGCTCCGCCCAGGTGAAGTCCTCAGTGAACCACCCGGTGTGGCTGACCCCGTCGATGCGCTTGGTGGTGCGCCTGTCCTCGAACTCGGGCCGCGAGGACACGTCGGTCGTGCCCGAGATCTCGTTCTCGTGGCGCAGCACGAGCACCCCGTCCCGGGTCGCGACGATGTCCGGTTCGACCGCGTCGGCCCCCAGTGCGAGGGCCAGCCGATACGACCCGCGGGTGTGCTCGGGGCGGTATCCGCTGGCACCCCGGTGCCCGATGACAAGCGTTCGGGGGGGCGAGGAGCTCACCCGCGACAGGATAATCTCCCTGCATGACCGCCTGCGTGAAATGCTCGCGCGCGCTCCAGCCCGCATGGAAGTTCTGCATCTACTGCGGAACCCGCGTCGAGGCGAGCGCGCCGGCCACGCGTTCGCGCCCGCTGCCGCAGCGCACCCGGGTCGGGACCACGGCGGCACCCATCGTGCCCCCGCCGGCCCCCGCCCCGCTCTCGGCGGCTCCGGTCGAGCCTCCCGTGTCGTCCGAGTGGCCCGAGGACCTGGGCGAGCGCCCGAGCCTGCGCTCGGCCCTCGCCGCCACCGAGGTGCCGATGCCGACCCCGCCCGTCGAGGACGCTCCGCCGCCCGAGGGCGAGGTGCCTGCCGAGGACGAGGTGCCCGCCGAGACCCGCGCCGACGACGCCGACACGGGCATCGTGGATGCGGTGGCCGCCCCCGAGGATGCGCCGGCACCCGAGGTCGCGGTCGGCGATGCGGCCGACCACGATGCGGCCGACGACGCGCCGGCCGACGACGCATCCGACGACGAAGTCCTCCCGCCGGACGCGGACGACGAGGACGAGGACGACGACGAGGACACCCTCGACGGCGACACCGCAGCCGAGGACGACGACGAACCCGCCGATCGCACGGGATCGGTCAACACGCTCGCGATCCTGGCCCTGCTCATCGGCATTCTCGCCTGCCCGCTCGCCGCGCCGTTCGGCCACCTGGCGCTCGGCCAGGTGCGCAACTCGGGCGAGCGCGGTACGGTGCCGGCCTGGATCGCCATCGTGCTGGGCTACCTGTGGCTCGGGTTCTGGATCGTCTTCGTCATCACCTACTTCGCCACCAATGGCTGATAGCCCCGCGCGGTGGCGCGAGCCGACGAAGCTCGTACCGCTGCGCTGGGGCACCTGGGCGGGCCGCAGCTGGGGCGGTCTCTGGCTCATCGCCGCGGGCGGCGCGGCGATCGCGGGGTCGAACGGACCCACCGCCTGGCTCGCGGTCCTCGGGCTCGCGGCGCACCTCATCGGCTGGTCGGTGCTGCCCTCCCGCGGATGGCGGCGCGTGGTCGTGCTGGCGCCCTCGGCGGTCGCGATGCTCGCCCTGCTGGCCGGGCCCGGCTATCTGACGGTGCTCGTCGTGCCGCTGCTGTGCTGGTTCCTGGTGCGGCACCGCCCGCTGCGGGTGTGGCCCATGGCCGCGTTCGTGGTCGCGACCGGGATCGTGATCGCGCGGCTGGTGCCGGAGTATCACGGCATGCCGGTCGCGGCATCCGTCGCCATCGGAGTGGCCGTGGGCGCGGCGTGGGCCGCACGCGCCGTGCACGCGGCGAGCGCTCGCGCAAGGCGAACATCCAGGCGCCGGCGCAGCATCGCCCCGTAGAATCCAAGAGTCACCGCCCCGAGGCTCCGCCCTCGAGGCACCGCCCCCGAGGCTCTGCCTCCGAGGAATACCGAGGACACCATGGCCAACCCGGTCTTCAGCCGCTCGCCCATCTTCTCCGCCAAGGCTGCCGCCAACGCGCCCCAGGCGGCACCGCAGGTTCCGACCGCGGGGCAGCTCGAGCAGCAGTACGCGGTGCCCTCGCCGGGTGCCGATGAGCTCGGCCGGATGACCTACGAGGACACCATCGTCAAGACCGCGATCAGCTTCGGGATCCTCCTGGTGGGCGCCGTGGTCGGCTGGATGCTGGGCGGCTACCCGATCGTCACGATCGGTGCCGCGCTCATCGGCCTCGTTCTCGCGCTGGTGAACATCTTCAAGAAGGAGCCCTCCCCGGCCCTCGTGCTCGCCTACGCCGCCGTCGAGGGCGTCTTCGTGGGCGGCATCTCGATGCTCTACGCGCTGCTGTACGGCGGCTCGATCGTGCCGATGGCCGTATTCGGCACGCTCGGCGTCGTGGGCGTCACGCTCGCCCTCTTCGCGAGCGGCAAGGTGCGCGCCTCGAAGCGCGCGACCAAGATCTTCATGGTCGCGATCGTGGGCTACGCCGCGTTCTCGCTCGTGAACTTCGGTCTCATGATGTTCGGCGTGACCGACTCGATGTTCGGCCTGCGCGACGGCATCGCGATCTTCGGGATCCCGCTGGGCGTTCCGCTCGGCATCCTCGTGGTTCTGCTGGCCGCCTACTCGCTCGTGCTCGACTTCGACGGCATCCAGCGCGGAGTGACGCAGGGTGCGCCCCGCAAGTTCGCCTGGACCGCGGCGTTCGGCATCATGGTCACGGTCATCTGGCTGTACCTGGAGATCCTGCGCCTCATCGCGATCGTGATGGGGCGGCGCTAGCCGTTCGCGATTCCGGCCGGCACCGCCCCGTTCACCGTTAGCCTGCTCGCGCTCACGCCCCGTAGATCTGCGTGGTCACGTTCCACTGCTGGCCCCAGGCGGAGCACCAGTCGTGAGCCTGAAAGCGGATGATGCGGTAGCTTCCCGCGGGGACGGTGACCCACGAGGTGTACTTCGAGGCGATGGGAATGGGGCCCACCCAGCATCGGGCCCAGAAGCGCACCTTGCCGGTGCTCGCGGCGTCGCAGCGCGCGGTGGCATACACGTCGCCGGTGTAGACCGGGCGGCTGCAGTTGATGTAGGGCGCCGCCTGCGCGGGAGCCACCGCGACCCCCGCGACGAGGGCGCCGCCGGCCAGGAGCGCGAGCAGGGCGGCGCGCACCCGCGTCCGCCGGGTCGAGCTCTCGGTGTTCTCGATCATTGTTCCTCCGCTTCCGTCGTGATGAATGCTACTCATCCGTAGCGCTACGCAAGAGTAGCACCCGGATGCGACGAAACGGAAAGGGCCGGACGAAACCCGTCCGACCCTTCAGCGCAGGCGCTCGGCGCCTACTCCCACTCGATCGTGCCCGGCGGCTTGGACGTGACGTCCAGCACGACCCGGTTGACGCCGGCGACCTCGTTGGTGATGCGGTTCGAGACGCGGGCGAGCAGCTCGTACGGCAGGCGGGTCCAGTCCGCGGTCATGGCGTCCTCGCTCGAGACCGGGCGCAGCACGATCGGGTGCCCGTAGGTGCGGCCGTCCCCCTGCACGCCCACCGACCGAACGTCGGCCAGCAGCACGACCGGGCACTGCCAGATCTCGCCGTCCAGTCCCGCCGCGGTGAGCTCGGCGCGCACGATCGCGTCCGCCTGGCGCAGCAGCTCGAGCCGATCGCGCGTGACCTCCCCCACGATGCGAATGCCCAGCCCGGGCCCCGGGAACGGCTGCCGCGCCACGATGACCTCGGGCAGCCCCAGCTCGCGGCCGATCGCGCGCACCTCGTCCTTGAAGAGCGTGCGCAGCGGCTCGACGAGCTCGAACTGCAGGTCCTCGGGCAGCCCGCCCACGTTGTGGTGGCTCTTGATGTTGGCCGTGCCGCTGCCGCCGCCGGACTCCACCACATCGGGATAGAGGGTGCCCTGCACGAGGAACCGGATCGGATCGCCCGACGCCTCGGACTCGGCCAGCAGGTCGGCCTGCGCCGACTCGAAGGTGCGGATGAACTCGCGCCCGATGATCTTGCGCTTGGCCTCCGGGTCGGACACGCCCGCGAGCGCATCCAGGAACCGGTCGCTCGCGTCGACCGTGACCAGGCGCACGCCCGTCGCCGCGACATAGTCCTGCTCGACCTGTTCGCGCTCCCCCGAGCGCAGCAGGCCGTGGTCCACGAACACGCACACCAGCTGGTCGCCGACCGCCTTGTGCACGAGCGCGGCGGCGACCGCGGAGTCCACGCCCCCGGAGAGCGCGCACAGCACGCGTCCCGACCCGACCTGGGCCCGGATGCGCTCCACCTGATCCGCGATGACGTTGCCACTGTTCCAGTCGGCCGCGATCCCGGCTGCCCGGTGCAGGAAGTTCTCGAGCACCGCCTGGCCGTGCTCGGTGTGGCGCACCTCGGGGTGCCACTGGACGCCGTAGAGGCGGCGCGCATCGCTCGCGAAGGCCGCAACGGGCGTCGCCTCGCTCGAGGCGAGCACCTCGAAGCCTTCGGGCGCGCGCACGACCGAGTCCCCGTGCGACATCCAGGCGACCTGCGACTCGGGCTGGCCGTCCAGCAGGGGCGATGCGGCATCCGGCGCCCGCTCGATGCGGGTCGAGCCGTACTCGCGGCCGCCCGTCCTGGCGACCTCGCCGCCGAGCTGCTGGGCCATGACCTGGAAGCCGTAGCAGATGCCCAGCGTCGGGATGCCGAGCTCGAGAACCCCCGGATCGAGCGCGGGCGAGCCCTCCTCGTACACGCTCGACGGGCCGCCGCTCAGCACGATGCCGACCGGATCGCGCTGCGCGATCTCGTCCGCCGTGACGGTGTGCGGAACGATCTCGCTGTAGACCCCGGCCTCGCGCACGCGCCGGGCGATGAGCTGCGCGTACTGCGCGCCGAAGTCGACGACCAGGACGGGGCGGTGCCCGTCGCTCACGACGCGCCGCCCAGCCGCTCGCGCACCCACCGGGGCACCCGGAACTCGAAGAAGAACGACAGCAGCGGCACGATGCCCCCGAGCGCGATGAACAGGAAGCGCCCGAACGACCAGCGGGTCAGGCGCCAGAGCAGGAAGTCGAGCCCGAGGTACACGACGTACAGCCAGCCGTGCACGATGAGGATCGCCGTCGACAGGTTGGTCGCCTCGATGAGGTCGCGCGGCTGGAGGGCGAGGAAGCCGAACGGTCCGCCCAGCTCGATGTCGACCCCGAAGCCGTAGCGGAAGACCATCATGAGGCACAGCAGCAGCAGGAAGACGCCCGTGACGATGGCCGACACCCGGAAGATCGCCAGCACCAGCCGGATCCGCGAGACATCGGCCGGGCGGATCGCGGGGGGCATGCCCCTAGTCTACGGTCGCGCCGTCGGCCGGATGCTCCGCCTCCCGCTCCACGACATCGCGCACCAGCCGGTACCAGAGGTAGAACGCGAACCCGGCGAAGATCGCCCACTCGATGGCGTAGAACACGTTGAGCGCGTTGAGGCTCACCTCGCGGTCCGGGGGCGGCGAGTAGATGGGCTCGAGCCCGGCGGGCGGGTCGTCGAGCACCAGGTACCCGCCGTAGGCGGGCACGGCGTCGGGCCACAGGTTGATGAGCTCGGCGACCGAGATGACGCTGCGGATGCCCGACTCCACGTCCGAATCGGTGGGCGACTCGCTGGGCAGGTACCGGCCCGTGAGCGAGCCGCCCGCGGCATCCCGCACGATCGCCTCGGCGGTCGGCGCCCACCCGATCGCCACCGCCAGGGTCGCGCCCTCGTCGGTGACCAGGTGCCCGACCAGGACCGCCCCGTGCTGCTCGCCGCCGTTGTTGCGGTCGAGCACGACGAGGTAGTCGCCCGCGACGAACTCGCCGGAGACCGTGACCCGGCGCCCCAGCTGATCGGAGTTCACCGCGGTCTGCGGCTCGGCGATGCTCGACAGCGGCACGGCCGCCTCCGTGTCGGGCCCATCCTCGACCTGGGCGTTGTCGAAGCTGCGGTCGAGCTGCCACTGACCGAGCGCCGCGAAGCCCCCCGCGACGGCGAGCGCGAGCACGAGGGCCGCGATCCAGCGCGGACGGCGGGCGACTGCCCAGAACGAGGATGCCATGGCAGCTTCAGTATTCCGGGTCGCGTTCCCGGGGCTCGTCGGCCGCGATCTCCATGGCGACCGTGTCGTCCGAGGCGTCGCCGGCCATGACCGCTTCGGCCAGCTCGATCCCGTGGTCGCGGTCGGCGTCGGGCTCCCCGTGCTCCGCGGGGGGCGACGCGGTTCCGGCCCGCGAACGGAAGACCCACGCGCCCGCGCGCTCCGAGTTCACCGCCAGCACGGGACCGACGATGGCCATGATGAGCACGTACAGGCCCGCGAACGGGGTGAGGCGCTCATCCAGTTCGTGCGCGGTCGCCAGGGTCGCGAGGATGAGCACGAACTCGCCGCGGTTCTGCAGCATGCCGCTCACGTTGACGCCCTCGGCCGGGGTGAGCCGGCTGAGCCGCGCGATGAGCTGGCCGCCCGCGGTGTTGACCACGAGGGTCATGACGACGCCCACCAGGACCGGGACGACGACCACGCCGAACTCGCGGACATCCAGCGCCAGGCCGAAGTTCAGGAAGAAGAACGCGGCGAACACATCGCGCATCGGGAGGGCGAGGTGCTCGATGCGGGATCGGAAGCGGGTCGCGCCCAGGACGAGGCCGATCAGGAAGGCGCCGATGGCATCCGAGACGCCGATGAGCTCCCCGATGCCGGCGAAGGCGAGCGCGAGCCCGAAGAACAGGATCGCGAAGAGCTCGTCGTCGCGCGTGCCGACGATGCGCGACACCACCCTCCCGCCGTAGCGGGCCACCGCGAACATGACGATGAGGAACAGGAACGACGCCCCCAGGCGCAGCACGATGTGGCCGACGTCGGTGTCGTCCGAGATCACGACCGTGACGATGGCCAGGTAGATGGCGACGAAGATGTCCTCGACGACGGCGATCCCGAGGATCACGGGCGTCTCGCGGTTGGCCAGCCGGCCCAGCTCGATGAGCAGCTTGGTGATGATGGCACTCGACGACACCGCGGTCATGCCCGCGATGACCAGGGCCTCCCGTGCGCCCCAGCCCACCCAGAACCCGAACGCCAGGCCGACGCTCATGTTGATGAGGATGCGTGTGCCCCCGGACAGCAGGAGCGCCCGCGCGTTGCCGTAGAACTCGTCCTGGTCGAACTCGAGGCCGAGGTTGAACAGCAGGAAGATGAGGCCGAAGGTGGCGAGCAGCTCGACGCTCGTGGGCTGCACCTCGACGGGCAGGAAGTGCGTGTTCGGGCTCGCGAGCACGCCGACGATCATGTAGATCGGGATGGCCGGCAGGCCGATGAGCTTCCCCAGGCGACCGAGCGCGTACGCGGCGATGAACAGGATGCCGAGCTCGAGGAGGTCCAGACCCAGGGACTCCATGGCTCAGCGGCCCGGCGGAGCCATGGTGGAGTCGGCAGGCGCCTTCGCCGCGACTTCGCCGGTACGGAAGAACTGGAATGCCTTGGCCACCTTCTCGGGCGCACCGGCGACCACGAGGGTGTCGCCCGGGAAGACCTTGAAGTCCTCCGCGGGGGCCGGGTTGGCGGATTCGCCGCGCACGACCGCGACGACCGTCACGCCCGGCAGGCCCCGGCTGGTCATGCTGCCCAGCGGCTGGCCCGCGATGTGGTGGTCGTAGTCGACCGGGAACCAGTCGATCGAGAGCCCGGGCACCTGATCCAGGCCCGTGAGCGATTCGGTGATGCGCGTCCCGCCCAGCAGCTCGGCGAGGGTGTGCGCCTCGTCCTCGTCCAGTCGCAGCGAGACCTTGTGCTCGTGCGAGCCCTCGGCGTCGGCGAAGGTGATGAGGTCGCTGCTGCCCGAACGGTGCGTGATGACGCCGACCTTGCCGCCGTCGTCGGTCACGAAGGTGTGCAGCACGCCGACGCCGGGGAGCTTGACCCTGCGGACATCGACCATCCGTCCATTCTACCGGCGGTCCGAACGGGGCGCCGCCGTATGCTGTCGAGGGTGAGCGTGGGGAACGTGGCACTCTTCGCGGTCGCGTCCCCCTACGCCTGGGACGTTCTGGAGTCCCTGACGCGCTCGGGTGCGCGGGTCGTGTGCGTCGACAATCACGGGGGCGCCGATGCGCGGCTCCCCCTGGTCGAGATCACGGATGCCGCCCGCGGCGACTTCGCGATCGCCCTCTCTTCGGCGGACGGCAGGGCCCTCGCCGCGGCGGACGCGTTCGCCCACGGCTTCGTCGACCCCGTGACCGTCGTCGACCCCGGCTCGTCCGTCGCGAGCACCGCGACGCTCGCCCACGGCGCGTACGTCAACGCGGGCGCCGTCGTCGCCTCGCACGTGCGCATCGGATGCCATGCCAACGTCAACCGCTCGGCCTCGGTCGGGCACGACTCGGTCCTCGATTTCGCGGCATCGGTCGGGCCCGGCGCGATCCTCACCGGGGGCGTGTCGGTCGGGGTGCGCGCGTTCGTCGGGGCGGGCGCCGTCGTGCTGCCCGGCATCCGCGTCGGAGCGGGCGCCGTCGTCGGAGCGGGCGCCGTCGTCACCTCCGACGTGGAGCCCGGTGCCGTGGTCGCGGGCAACCCGGCGCGGCTCCTGCGGTCCCGCGACATCGGGGACGGGGTGATGACGTGTCCGCACTGCTCGACGCCCTGAGCGCACCCGCTCCCCTCGTGCTCGCGCCCACCGGCATGGTGCCGACGCGCGAGTCGACCCCGCATGTCCCCCTCACGCCCGCCGAGGTGGCAGACGATGTCGCGGCCTGCTGGGAGCTCGGCATCACCTCCGTGCATCTGCACGCGCGCGACAAGGACGGGCATCCGACCTGGCACCGCGACGTCTACGCCCGCCTGGTCGGCGCGGTGCGCGAGCGCGTGCCCGAGGTGCTCATCAACGTGAGCACCTCCGGCCGCACCTGGTCGGAGCTGGAGCGCCGCGCCGACGTGCTGGCGCTCGACGGCGACCTGGCCCCCGACATCGCCTCGCTCACGCCGTCCTCGCTCAACTTCCTCACCGCGGCGTCGGTCAACGCACCGGATGTGGTGCGCGGTCTCGCGGGGATCATGCGGGACCGGGGCATCGTCCCCGAGTTCGAGGTGTTCGACCTCGGGATGATCAGCATGATGCGGCGCCTGGTCGCCGAGGGACTCGCGCGCGAACCGCTCCTGGTCAACCTGTTCTTCGGCAACCTGGCCGGACTGCAGCCCACGGCGCTCGAGGTCGGCCTGGCCGCCGAGCGACTGCCCGCGGGGACGGTCTGGTCCGGAGCGGGGCTGGGCGACTACCAGGGGGCCGCCCACCTGCTCTCGATCGCGACCGGCGGCGGGGTGCGCACCGGGCTCGAGGACGCCCTGCACCCGCACGGGACGCGGGAGGAACTGGCCACCAACGCCGGGCTCGTCGAGCAGGCCCATCTCATGCTGTCCGCCGCGGGTCGGGCGGTCATGACCCCGGCCGAGCTGCGCGAACGGCTCGAGCCGTGATCGTCCCGGCCGCGACCCCGACCCGCCTGTCGGAGTCCGAGCGCTCCGCGATCGACGCGGCCGTGCGCCGGGTGGTCGACGACGGACCGTGGATCGGCGGCCCCGAGGTCGAGGCCTTCGAGGAGGAGTTCGGAGCCCGCCTCGGGGCGGCCGCGGTCGTCGGCTGCGCGAGCGGCACCGACGCGCTGACCCTCGCGCTCCTCGCCCTCGGCGTCGCCCCGGGCGAGACCGTGCTCGTCCCCGGCCACGACGGAGGCTATGGGGCGGCCGCGGCGCGGCTGGCGGGCCTAGAGCCGATCCCGGTCGACATCGACCCGGTGACCTGCGGGCCCACCGTCGCGACCCTCGAGGCGGCGGGGCCTGCCGCCGCGATCATCGTCGCCCACCTGCACGGCGACGCCGTCGACCTCGGCCCGATCGACGCCTGGCGCCGCGAGCGGGGCATGGCGCTCATCGAGGACTGCGCGCAGTCGGTCACGGCGCCCGGCTCCGGGTTGGCAGGGGACGCCAGCGCCTACAGCTTCTACCCGACCAAGAACCTCGGTGCGATGGGCGACGCCGGCGCGGTGACGTTCGCCGATCCGGAGGCGGCACGCCGCGCGCGCTCCCTGGCGCAGTACGGGTGGGGCGAGCGCTACCGGATCGAGGCGCCCGGCGGACGCAACTCGCGCCTGGACCCGCTCCAGGCCGCGGTGCTGCGCGCCCGGCTGCCCCACCTCGAGGAGCGCACCGCGCGCCGGCGCGCCGTGCGCGCGCGCTACGTCGACGCGGCACCCGGGCTGGAGTTCCTGGGCAGCGTCGACGGGGTCGCGCATCACGCCGTGGTGCGCACCGACCGGCGCGAGAGCCTCGTGACGCACCTGGAATCGCGCGGGGTGACCACCGCCATCCACTACCCGACCGCGGTGAGCGACATGGCCGGGCTGCGCCTGCGTGCGGCCCCGACGCCCGAGGCACGACGACTGGCGGACTCCATCGTGAGCCTGCCCTGCACCCCCGAACTGACCGACGACGAAGTGAGTGCGGTGGTCGATGCGCTGCGGGGGTGGGACTCATGAGACGGCTGCCCACGTTCACCGACGCGCGGGGGCGGCTCCTGGTCGCCGAGGACACCGACATCGGCTTCCCGGTGCGGCGGGTCTTCGCGGTGACCGGGGTTCCGGCCGGAGTCGCGCGCGGTGAGCACGTCGTGCCCTGTCGCCAGGCGATGGTCCTGGTCGCCGGCGGGGCCACGGTGTGGAGCGGACCGTCGTCGGACCGGTTGTCCGAGGTGTCCCTGACGCACCCGGGCGACACGGTCGACCTGCCCGCCGACAGCTGGGTGCGCTACGCACTCGCCTCGCCGGATGCCGTGGTCCTCGTGTTCGCCGACGCCCCCTTCCAGCCGGGGGGCCGCGCATGACCCGGATCAGCGTTCTGGTTCCGACCCATGATCACGCCTCGACCCTGGCGCTCGCGGTCGAGTCGGTGCTGCAGCAGTCGGTGCGCGACCTCGAGGTGCTCATCGTGGGCGACGGGATCACCGACGAGGTCCGGGCGGTCGCGCACGCGCTCGAGCGCACGGACGACCGCGTTCGCCTGCTCGACCTGCCCAAGGGCCCGCATCACGGCGAGGTGCACCGGCACACCGCCGTCCAGGAGGCGCGGGGCGAGGTCATCGCCTACCTCTGCGACGACGACCTCTTCATGCCCGACCATCTCGCCGACCTGGTCGCACTGCTCGCGGATCACGACCTGGCCCAGTGCATCAACGGGCACATCGATCCGGACGGGCGGGTCGGCCTCTACGTCGGGCGGCTCGACGATCCGTTCTACGTCCGCCGGCTGTGCACCCCCGAGAAGGAGTACAACTTCGTAGGCATCACGGGCACCGCGCACACGCGTGAGTCCTATGAGCGGCT
The DNA here is from genome assembly GCA_019638805.1 of Microbacteriaceae bacterium. Taxonomy (GTDB): domain Bacteria; phylum Actinomycetota; class Actinomycetes; order Actinomycetales; family Microbacteriaceae; genus JBDSKH01. The sequence continues at coordinate 160,474 of JAHBTA010000004.1, forward strand.
GGCGACCCCGTGGGAGACCACGCCCGCGGGCGCCTATCCCGATCACCACCAGTGGCGGCGCATGCTGCTCGCCGGTGCGAACGGCATGACCTCGCACCGGATGACGGTGATCGGCCTCCCCACCAGCCAGGGAGGGCGCGTCGACTGGTCGCCGGAGGAGCGCGCGGCCGAGCTCGAGCGCTGGGCCGCGCTCACCCGTGCGCCGGACGGGCAGGAGCGGCTCGACCGCATGGTCGCCGCGGAGGCGCTCCGCCGGCTGACCCACGCGTGGCGGGACGCCCTCGACCTGCTCGAGCTCCGCGACGTCGACGCGCAGCGCCTCGCGGAGGCCGAACGGCGCCTCACGACGATCACCGCATCACGCTGGTGGCGGCTCGGGAAGCGCCTGCGCCCCGGGCTGGGCGGGCGCGAGGCATGACCGCGCCGGTCCTGAAGCCGCTCACCGGCATCCGGTTCGTCGCCGCGATCTTCGTCTTCAACGCGCACGCCAACAACCTGCCAGGCGGGCCCGAGTTCCTCGACGGGGTCGCGCTGGCCGGCCACGACTGGATGACGATGTTCTTCATCCTGTCCGGCCTCGTCCTGACCTGGAACTACGACGAGGTGCTGGGTACGCGTCTGACCGGGGCAGGGTTGCGCACCTACTACGTCGCCCGCCTGGCCCGCATCTACCCCCTCTACCTCCTGGTGCTCGCGGTCGTCGCCGTCTCGGCCGTCGAAGTTCCCGCGCAGCTCGGGGAGCTGCTGCGCAACCCGACGCTCTGGACGCACGTGCTCGCTGTCCAGACCTGGAGCGGGGACCTGGCCGTGGCGTACGGGTTCAACGGGCCCGGCTGGTCGGTGGGTGTCGAACTGTTCCTCTACGCGCTCCTGCCGCTCCTGATCATCCCGTTCCGCGCGATCCGGTCGCGGCCCCGGGCGCTCATCGCGGTGGCGATCGCCTGCATCCTGCTGACCTTCGCCTTCGTGATCGCGGCCTACCTGCTGGGGACCGCCGACCTGCCTCGCGAGGACCCCGCCTCCGCGCATCGCTGGCTCTACCGCACGCCGCTCACACGGCTGCCGGATTTCGTGCTCGGCATGAGTCTGGGATACCTCCTCCTGCACACCCGCGGTCGCGATCTCGTCCGCACCGGTCGTGTGCTCCAGGTCGTCGGGGGCGTCGCGGTGGCCGGTCTCATGGTGGCCCCGGGGCTGCCGTTCACGATCTGGTCGCTGGATGCCGCCAACACCGCCCCGTTCGCCGCGCTCATGCTCGGGCTGGTGTGGGCGCCGGACACCGCGTTCGCGCGCTTCCTCTCGAGCGGGCCCATGATGCTGCTCGGCGAGAGCGCCTACGCGTTCTACCTGTGGCACCAGACGATCGTGCACGTCGTCGCGGGCCCGGCCACGACCACGACGGCCTGGGTCATCACCTGGGTCGTCGCGTTCCTCATCACGACCCTGGTGGCCGTCGGGTCGCACCTGCTCGTGGAGCAGCCCGCGCGCGCGTTCCTGCGCCGCCGGCTGGCGGGTCAGGGTCCGCCCGCGACCGCGGTGGCACGCCCGTGAGCCCCGCCGCCCCTCCCGCCGAAGCGCGCAGCACGGGCGAGACGCGCCCCGAGATCCTCGTCCTGCGCGGCATCGCGATCCTGGCCATCCTCGTCCACCACCTGTGGCAGGGAAGGCTTCCGGGCGGGTTCGCGGCCCTGGATGTGTTCTTCGTGATCTCCGGGTATCTCGTCACCCGCATCCTGTTCGGGATGCGGGAGCGCGGCGGCATCGACATCTGGGCCTATCTGGCGCGACGCGCCCGCCGGATCCTGCCGAGCGCGATCACGGTCCTCCTGGCCTGCCTGGTGGGCATGTTCGCCTTCGTCTCGATCACCGACTGGGGTCGGACGGCAGGCGAGCTGCTGGCCTCCGCGGTCTTCATGGAGAACTGGGCGCTCATCGCGGCCGACCTGGCCTACGCCGCGCCGGACAGCGCGACTGCGCTGCAGCACTACTGGACGCTCGCGGTCGAGGCCCAGTTCTACGTCGCCTGGGCGCTCCTCATGATGGTGCTGCTGGGCCGCGGGGCCGCGTTCGGTGCGCACCGGCGGCGGGCGGGCGCCATCGGCATCGCGGTCGTACTCGCGATCTCCCTGGCGGTCTCGGTCGTCTGGTGCGCCCTGGCCCCGGTCTCCGGCTACCTCTCCACGGCGACGCGGATCTGGGAGCTCGCGGCCGGCGGGCTCCTCGCGGTGCTGGTGCGCCGCATCCCGCCGCTGCGCGTCGGCGCTCCGCTCGCGATCGCCGGGTGGGCGCTCATCGCGGGCTCCCTGGTGCTGCTGAACACCTCGATGGCCTGGCCCGGCTTCCTCGCGGTGATCCCGGTCGCCGGCGCGGTGCTCGTCATCGCGGCGGGGGTGCCGCACGACGCGCCCCGGCTGCGCCGGCTCACCGACAACCGGTTCACGCGCGACCTGGCCGACAGCTCCTACGCGATCTACCTGTGGCACTGGCCCATCCTGGTGTTCGCCGACCGCGCGCTCGGGCATCCGCCCGGAACCCCCGAGAAGATCGGCATCGTGGTCGCGTCCCTCGCGCTCGGCTGGGCGACGACCGTGCTCGTGGAGCGGCCGATCCGGTTCGGGCCGCTCGCGCGCGCCCGCCCCCTGGCCACGCTCACCGTCGCAGCGCTGGCGATCTCGGCGGTCGTCGTGCCCGCGCTGGCGGTGCGGCATGTCATGCAGCGCACGACCGAGCTCTACACGGCGGTCGCGCAGGCGCCCGCCGCCGATCTGTGCGCCGGCGCCGAGGCGCGGATGCCGGGGGCGGACTGCGTGGACGGTCCGTACCCGGGGCTCTCGCCCGATCCGCTGGGCGAATGGGAGGAGGTGTCGGTGCTGCACGCCATGGGCTGCGCGACCGACAACATTCTGCCCGACGTGCACCCCTGCGACTTCGGCGACCCGGACGGCGATGTGCACGTGGCCCTGGTCGGGGACTCCCACGCCATGAAGCTGTGGGCAGCCCTGAAGGCGATCGCCGAGAGCCAGGGGTGGCGGCTCACCACCTTCCTCAAGGCGCAGTGCGAGTTCACGCTGCCCGAGGTGGAGGGCACCTCCGGCTGTCCGGAGTGGCGCGCCGAGGTGGCCGAACGGCTGCGCGACGACGGCCCGTGGGACCTCGTCGTCACAACCGGCGCCGCCCACGCGACCGGGGGCGAGGGTGCGGCGGAGGGCTACCGCGCGGTGTGGCAGCCACTCATCGACGCCGGGGCGCGCCTCATCGTCGTGCACGACAACCCCTACCTGGAGGGCGATGTCCGGGCGTGCATCGCCGACCACCTCGACGACCCCTCCGCCTGCGACAACCCGCGCAGCGCGTCCTTCCTCCCCGACACCATGGCCGACGCCGCGCGGGACCTCCCGGGCGCCCACGTGGTCGATCTCACCGAGCTGTTCTGCGACGCCACCACGTGCTTCGCGGTCGTCGGGGGCGTCATCACGCACCGCGACTTCACGCACATCACGGACGAGTTCTCGCGCTCGTACGCGCCCTACCTCGCCGCGAAGCTCGCGGCCATCGCGCCGGAGCTCTTCTCCGGCTAGTGCAGGGTCTCCACGTCGGGGACGCGCAGCCGCACCGCGTCGGCCGAGGCGTCATCCGGCTGGTCCTGGGAGGCGCGCTCCGCCTCGACGCGACCCAGGTAGTTGGCCACCTCGTCGTCGATGCGCGCGGTGTCCCAGCCGAGCGCCTCGCCCATGAGCCGGGCAGCGACCGGGGCGGCGCTCACGCCGCGGTCCCACGCCTCGATCGAGATGCGCGTGCGGCGGGCGAGCACGTCCTCCAGGTGCACGGCGCCCTCGTGCGTGGCCGCGTACACCACCTCGGCTCCGATGTAGTCGTCGGCGCCGGGCAGCGGATCGAGCAGCTCGGGCCGCTGGCGGATGAGGTCCAGCAGCTCGTCGGTCAGGACCCCGTAGCGGTTCAGCAGGTGCTCGACGCGCACCCGGTGCACACCGAACGCCCGCGCGATGCGGGCCCGCTTGTTCCAGGCGGCCTGGTACCCCTCCGCGCCGAGCAGGCCGATGTTCTCGGTGACGCTCGCGCTGACCTTGCCGTCCAGGGCGGCCACCGCCTCGTCGATGGCGTCCTTGGCCATGATCCGGTACGTCGTGAACTTGCCGCCCGCCACGACCACGAGGCCCGGCACCGAGTGCGCGACGATGTGCTCGCGGCTGAGCTTGCTGGTCTCCTCGCTCTCCCCCGCCAGGAGCGGCCGGAGCCCCGCGTAGACGCCCTCGACGTCGTCGCGCGTGAGCGGCACGGTCAGGACCTCGTTGACCCGCTCGAGCAGGTAGTCGATGTCCGCGGCCGTCGCCGCCGGGTGCGCCTTGTCGAGGTGCCAGTCGGTGTCGGTCGTCCCGATGAGCCAGTGCCTGCCCCACGGGATGACGAACAGAACGCTCTTCTCGGTGCGCAGCAGAAGCCCGAGCTTCGACTGGAACCGGTCGCGCGGGACCACCAGGTGGATGCCCTTCGAGGCGCGGACCTTGAACTGCCCGCGCTCGCCCACCATCGCCTGGGTCTCGTCGGTCCACACGCCCGTCGCGTTGACCACCTGCTTTGCGTGGATCTCGAAGTGCTCGCCCGTCTCGATGTCGTGCGCCTGCACGCCGACCACGCGTTGCCCGACCTTGACGAAGCCCTCGACCCGCACGCGGCTGGCCACGTGGGCGCCGTAGAAGCTCGCCGTGCGGGCCAGCGTCGCGACGTAGCGCGCGTCATCGACCTGCGCGTCCCAGTAGGTGAGGCCACCGGTGAACGCGTCCGGGTGCAGGCTCGGCGCCGCGCGCAGCAGCTGCCGCCGCGTGAGGTGCCGGTGGTGCGGCACCCCCGGCGCGCGCAGGCCCGTGTAGCTGAACAGGTCGTAGAGCGTCATGCCCGCGCCGATGTAGAACCGCTCGACGATGGGCACCGTGAGCGGGTACAGGAACCGAATGGGCTTGACCAGATGCGGGGCGATGCGCTGCAGCAGGAGTCCGCGCTCGATGAGCGCCTCCCGCACGAGCCGGAAGTCGAGCTGCTCCAGGTACCGGATGCCGCCATGGATCAGCTTGGAGCTGCGGCTGCTGGTACCCGACCCCCAATCCCGGGCCTCGAGCATCCCGACCCGGAGGCCGCGGGTGACCGCGTCGAGCGCCGCGCCGGTGCCCACGATGCCGCCCCCGATGACGAGGACGTCGAGCTCGCGCTCGCGCATGCTGCGGAGGGCGGCCTCGCGCTCGGCGGGGCCCAGCCGGTTGGAGCGGGTGACGGGCGTGCTGGCCATGCGTCCAGCCTAGGACGGGCCGCCCCGCCCCGTCGGGCTCACACCTGGCGGTACGGCGCGACGACCACCTCGACGCGCTGGAACTCCTTGAGGTCGGAGTAGCCCGTCGTCGCCATCGAGCGGCGCAGGGCCCCGATGAGGTTGACCCGGCCGTCCGCCGACTCGGCCGGCCCGAACAGCAGCCGCTCGAGCGGCGCCAGGGTTCCGACCCGCACGCGCGTGCCGCGCGGCAGCTCGGGGTGGTGCGCCTCGGCGCCCCAGTGCCAGCCGCCGCCCGGCGCCTCCTCGGCGCGCGCCAGGGTGGAACCCAGCATGACCGCGTCGGCGCCGACCGAGACCGCCTTCACGATGTCCCCGCTCGTGCCCAGCCCTCCGTCGGCGATCACGTGCACGTAGCGGCCGCCGGACTCGTCGAGATAGTCGCGGCGTGCACCGGCGACGTCGGCCACCGCGGTCGCCATGGGCGCGTGGATGCCGAGCGTGCTGCGCGTCGTGGACGCGGCGCCGCCGCCGAAGCCGACGAGCACGCCCGCCGCGCCCGTGCGCATGAGGTGCAGGGCGGCGGTATAGGTCGAGGCGCCGCCGACGATGACCGGGACGTCGAGCTCGTAGATGAACTTCTTCAGGTTGAGCGGCTCGACCCCCTTGGAGACGTGCTCGGCGCTGACTGTGGTGCCGCGGATCACGAACAGGTCGACCCCCGCATCCACGACGGTCTTGTAGTGCTCCTGCGTGCGCTGGGGGCTGAGCGCGCCCGCGACCGGGACGCCGCTCGCGCGGATCTCGGCGAGCCGCTGGGTGATGAGCTCGGGCTTGACCGGCTCGGCGTAGATCTCCTGCATGCGCCGCGTGGCGTCCTGGTCCGAGAGCTCGCGCAGCTCGACGAGCACGCGGCCGGGGTCGTCATAGCGCGTCCACACGCCCTCCAGGTCGAGCACCCCGAGGCCCCCGAGCCGCCCGATGGCGATCGCGGTGTCCGGGCTCATGACCGAGTCCATGGGCGCCGCGAGAACCGGGATCTCGAACGTGAAGGCGTCGATGGTCCAGCTCACGCTCACGTCCTGCGGGTCGCGCGTGCGCCTGCTCGGCACGACCGCGATGTCGTCGAACGCGTACGCGCGGCGAGCGCGCTTGGCGCGGCCGATCTCGATGTCGCTCACCGGCTCAGCCTACCGAGCGCGCGCCACGCGACCCTCGTCCCAGACGGGCTCGTCGGATTCGTACACCCGGCCGTCCTGGCCGAACACCAGGAACCGGTCGAAGCTGCGCGCGAACCACCTGTCGTGGGTCACGGCGAGCACCGTGCCCTCGAAGCGCTCCAAGGCATCCTGCAGGGCCTCGGCCGACACCAGGTCGAGGTTGTCGGTCGGCTCGTCGAGCAGCAGCATCGTGACCCCGCTGAGCTCGAGCAGCAGGATCTGGAACCGGGCCTGCTGCCCACCGCTCAGCGACTCGAACACCTGGTCGGCCTGGTCGACGAGGCCGTAGCGGTGGAGGGCGCGGCTGGCCTCTTCGCGCCCCCGACCGTCGCGCTCGTCGTCGCCGCGCGCCAGGATCTCGAGCAGCGTGCGGCCGAGCAGCTCGGGGTGCTCGTGGGCCTGGGCGAACCAGCCGGGAACGACCCGGGCGCCGAGCTTCGCGGTGCCGGTGTGCGCGACCGGTTCGAGGGTCTGGCCGACCGTGGTGACGTGCCCCTCGCGCCGGTCGGGGTCGGTGCCGCCGAGGGCGAGCAGCCGCAGGAAGTGCGACTTGCCCGAACCGTTGCTGCCCAGCACGCCGACGCGCTCGCCGAACCAGACCTCGAGGTCGAACGGCTGCATGAGGCCGGTCAGCTCGAGAGCTTGGCAGACGAGTGCGCGGCGACCCGTGCGTGCGCCTTTCAGGCGCAGCGCCAGGTTCTGCTCGAGCGGGCGCACCTGCGGCGGACCCGCCTCCTCGAACTTGCGCAGCCGGGTCTGCGCGGCGCGGTACCGGCTCGCGAAGCCGTCGTTCGCCGTCGCCTTGACCTTCAGGGTCGCCACCAGCTGCTTCAGCTTCGCGTGCTGTTCGTCCCAGCGGCGCTTCAGCTCGTCGAGCCGGCTCATGCGGTCGTCGCGGGCCGCGTGATAGGTGGCGAAGCCGCCGCCGTGCGTCCAGGTCGTGTTGCCCGCGGCGCCGAGCTCGAGGGTGATGATGCGGTCGGCCGCCTGCGCGAGCAGCTCGCGGTCGTGGCTGACCAGCAGCACGGTCTTCTGGGTGGTGCGCAGGGCCTCCTCCAGCCAGCGCTTGCCGGGCACGTCGAGGTAGTTGTCGGGCTCGTCGAGCAGCAGCACCTGGTCGGGCCCGCGCAGCAGCGCCTCGAGCGCGAGCCGCTTCTGCTCGCCGCCGCTCAGCGTCGTCACCTCGCGGTACTTCGCGCGTTCGAAGGGGATGCCGAGGGCCGCCATCGTGCACTGGTCCCAGACGGTCTCCTGGTCGTACCCGCCCGCATCGGAGTAGTCGGCGAGCGCCGTCGCATACGCCATCTGGTTGTCGGTGGTGTCGGCCTCGATCAGCGCGTTCTCGGATGCGTCGAGCCTGCGGGCGGCATCGCGCACGGCGGGAGGGGCCACCGAGACGAGCAGATCGCGCACCGTGGACTCGTCGCGCAGGTGCCCGATGAACTGGTCCATGACACCCAGGCCGCCGTCGATGCTGACGACCCCGGCATCCGCCTTCTGCTCGCCGCGGATGATGCGCAACAGCGTCGACTTGCCGGCCCCGTTCGCGCCGATGAGCGCGCTCGTGGTGCCCCCGCCGACGCGGAAGCTCACCTCGTCGAGCAGCGGGCGGCCGTCGGGCAGGGTGAGCGAGACGGCGCTCACGTCGATGTAGCCCATCTCTCCTCCTGCCATGCGGGCAAAGCCGACCAGGCTACCGGATGAGCCGGCGCAGCGGCACGACCGCACTCGTGCCGCGGAGCGGACGCGCCGCCGAGGCGGCGGCGCGCGAAGATAGAGCTGTGGACGTCGAAGCCGAGCCCCTGGAACGCCTGCGCCAGCGCACCTCGGAGAAGTGGCGGGCGTACCCGCCCGACGTGCTTCCGCTGTTCGTCGCCGAGATGGACTACCCGCTGGCCCCGCCGATCGTCGACGCCGTGGTCGAGCGGGTGCGCGCCTCCGACTCCGGCTACGTGTCGGGGGCGGCGGATGCGGGGGTCGCCTTCGCCGGGTTCGCCGAGCGCCGCTGGGGGTGGCACCTCGACCCGTCCCGGGTGCGCATCACCACCGATGTGAGCGTCGCGATCGTCGAGGTGCTGCGCCGGGTGATCTCGCCGGGCGACGGCGTCGTCATCACCTCGCCGGTGTATGCGCCGTTCGCCGATCTCGTCGCCGAGGCCGGCGGTCGGGTCGTCGACGTGCCGCTCGGGCCGGATCATGCGCTCGACATCGGGGCGATCGACGCGGCCCTCGGTGATGGAGCCCGAGCCGTTCTGATCAGCAACCCGCACAACCCGCTCGGCCTGCCGCATCCCGCCGACGCGCTGGCCAGGCTCGCCGCGATCGCCGCCGCGCACGGGGCGCATGTCGTCGCCGACGAGATCCACGGTCCGCTGACCTGGGACGCGAGCGCGTTCACCCCGTTCGCCTCGGTGTCGGATGCGGCGCGCGAGTGGGGCGTGACCGTCACCTCCGCGAGCAAGGCCTGGAACCTCGCCGGGTTCAAGTGCGCGCTCATGGTGGCAGCATCCGATCGGGGCCTCGCGGTGCTCGACGGCATGTTCGAGGAGGTGACCTTCCGCACGTCGATCCTCGGGTATCACGCGACGGTGGCGGCGTTCACGCACGGCGACGAGTGGCTCGACGGGGCGATCGCGGCGATCCGCTCGTCGTCGCAGCTGCTCGAAAATCTGCTCGCCTCGGAACTGCCCGAGGTCGGGTACACGCCCCCGAGCGCCTCGTACCTCGCGTGGCTCGACATGCGCGGGCTCGCGTGGGGGGACGACCCCGCGGGGCATGCCCTGGAGGCGGGACGTGTGGCGCTCAACTCAGGCCTGACGTTCGGGCCTTCCGGCGCGGGTTTCGCGCGCCTGAACTTCGCGTGCTCCCCCGAGGTCCTCGGCGAGGCCGTCCGCCGCCTGGCCGCCGCCCGCTGAGCCCGCGGGGGTGGCTGCTGTCATGGCTCCCTCTGTGACAGCAGCAGAGCGGGGTCAGCGGGAGTAGTTCGGGGCCTCGACCGTCATGAGGATGTCGTGCGGGTGGGACTCCTTGAGGCCGGCGGGGGTGATGCGCACGAACTTCCCCAGGGTCTTGAGCTCGGGGATGGTGCGCGCCCCCACGTAGAACATGCTCTGCCGCAGGCCCCCCACGAGCTGGTACACGGTCGCTCCGAGCGCACCGCGGTAGGGCACCCGCCCCTCGATGCCCTCGGGGATGAGCTGCGCATCCGAGGGCACATCCGCCTGGAAGTACCGGTCGCGCGAGTACGAGGTCTTCTTCCCGCGATCCGAGAGCGCCCCGAGCGAACCCATGCCGCGGTAGTTCTTGTACTGCTTGCCGTTGTAGTACACGAGCTCGCCAGGCGACTCGTCGGTGCCCGCGAGCAGCGACCCGAGCATGACGGTATCCGCCCCGGCCACCAGGGCCTTGGCGATGTCACCCGAGTACTGCAGACCGCCGTCGGCGATCACGGGGATGTCGGTCGTGCGCGCCGCGAGCGATGCCTCGTACACCGCCGTCACCTGTGGGACGCCCACACCCGCGACCACGCGAGTGGTGCAGATGGAGCCGGGACCGACACCCACCTTGATCGCGTCGGCCCCCGCATCCACGAGCGCCTGCGCGCCCGAGCGGGTCGCGACGTTCCCGCCGATCACATCGATGGATGCGAACCCCCGGTCCGCCTTGAGCCTCGCGATGATCTCGAGCACGCCCTTCGAGTCGCCGTTGGCGGTGTCGACGACGATGACGTCGACGCCCGCGTCGCGCAACGCTCCCGCTCGATCCCACGCGTCCCCGAAGAACCCGATGGCGGCGCCCACGCGCAGGCGGCCCTCGTCGTCCTTGGTGGCGTTGGGGTACTTCTCGGTCTTCTCGAAGTCCTTGACCGTGATGAGGCCGCCGAGCCGCCCATCCGGGGTGACGAGGGGGAGCTTCTCGATCTTGTGCTGCGCGAGGATGGCGACCGCGTCATCCGGGTCGATGCCGACCGGTGCGGTCACGAGCGGCATCGTGGTCATGACGTCGCGCACGAGCGTCGACTCCGCCTCGAAGGCCGACACGAAGCGCATGTCCCGGTTGGTGATGATGCCGACGAGCTTGCCGTCGCCCTCGACCACGGGCACCCCGGAGACCCGGAACTGCCCGCACAGGGCGTCGACCTCGGCCACGGTCGCGTCCGGGGTCGTCGTGACCGGGTTGGAGATCATGCCGGACTCGGATCGCTTGACCTTGTCGACGTGCGCGGCCTGCTCCTCGATCGAGAGGTTGCGGTGCAGCACGCCGAGGCCGCCCTGCCTGGCCATGGCGATGGCCATGCGGGACTCGGTCACGGTGTCCATGGCCGACGAGACCAGGGGCGCGTGCACCCGGATCCGGCGGGTGAGCCGCGAGGACGTGTCCGCTTCCGACGGGATCACGTCGGTGTGGCCGGGCAGCAGCATGACGTCGTCGTAGGTGAGGCCGACGAATCCGAACGGGTCGGGCTGATCCATGGTGTCCTCGAGGTCGCGTGAGAGGCGGATGTGATCCCGGCTACGGCGGTGGAGCCCGGTAATCGATCTTAAGCGACTTTGCACATCGGGCATTCCGCACCATACTTACGGAGGTCGATGTGTGGATGTGGCAACACCACGGCACCGCACGGAAGGCAAACGTCAACGCGGACGGTCCCCACCGGGCTCCGTCGCGCTCACCCGAGACTTGGAGGTTCGGTGACCATCACCCGATCAGCCCTCGCCCGGAGGGTGCCCAGGACGATCGGGGTTCTGCTCGCGCTGTTCACTGCGGCGTTCGCGGTCATCCTCATGACCGTGAGCCCCGCTTCCGCCGCGCCCTCCGCGGACGGCGACCCGTACCGCGTGAGCGGCAACGTGCAGCTCGATGGCGAACCCCTCGAAGGCGTCCGGCTCACCATCGACGGGCCCGGCGGCCTGCAGGAGGTGGTGACGGACGCGAACGGGCAGTGGAAGGTCGGCGTCCCCGAGAAGAACGAGACGTACGTCGTGACCCTCGACGAGGAGACCCTCCCGGCGGGCATCGCCGTGGTGGACCCCGAGGATGACACGCCCAACGTCAAGGAGGCCGAGGTCGGCCAGGGCGGCCGCGTCACGGTCAACTTCTTCATCGGCGAGGGCGAACGGCACGTGACGAGCTTCTTCGACCAGTTCGTCCAGCGTTCGGTGACCGGCATCAGCTTCGGCCTCATGCTCGCACTCGCGGCGGTGGGCCTGACTCTGGTCTACGGGACGACCGCGATCGCCAACTTCGCGCACGCCGAGATGGTGACCTTCGGGCCGATCGTCGTGGGCGCGGTCGCCGCGGCGGCCACCGCGGCGATGCCGATCGAGGCGGCGCTGGCCGTCGCCATCGTCATCGCGATCGTGCTGAGCGCGGGCCTGGGGCTCTTCCTCGACGTGGTGATCTGGCGACCGCTGCGGCGGCGGCGGGTCGGCGTGGTGCAGCTCATGATCGTGAGCATCGGGCTCTCGCTCACCATGCGCTACCTCTTCCAGTTCTTCATCGGCGGGGGCACCACGCAGCTCCCGTTCGCGGCCATGGAGAAGATCCCGCTGTTCGGCGTCGTTCAGATGAGCTGGATCGACATCGCCAGCATCGTCATCAGCATCGTCGTGATCGTCGCGTTCGCCCTCTGGCTGAGCTACTCGCGGGTGGGCAAGGCGACCCGCGCGATCTCCGACAACTCGCCGCTCGCCGCCGCATCCGGCATCGACGTGGATGCCGTGGTGCGGGTGGTCTGGGTGCTCGCCGGCGCGATGGCCGGTCTCGCCGGGATCCTGTACGCCTACTACCGTCCGGGGCTCAAGTGGGACATGGGCACCCAGGTGCTGCTGCTCATGTTCGCCGCCGTCACCCTCGGCGGTCTGGGCACCGCCTTCGGCGCTCTCATCGGATCGATCATCGTGGGTCTGCTCGTCGAGCTGTCCACGTTGTGGATCCCGGCGGACCTCAAGTTCGCGGGCGCGCTGTTCATCCTCATCGTCATCCTGCTGTTCCGCCCACAGGGCATCCTCGGCCGCCGAGAAAGGATCGGGTAGCACCCCATGGACTGGCTCAACATCCTGTCGAACTCGGCGTCGTCGATCATCTCGCCGGCGACCATGGCCTACGCGCTCGCGGCGCTCGGCCTGGCGGTGCACTTCGGCTACGCGGGTCTGCTCAACATGGGTGTCGCGGGCTTCATGGCGCTGGGCGCCTACGGCTACGCCATCTCGATCCTGACCTTCGGCTTCCCCTGGTGGCTGGCTATGCTCGTGGGCCTCGTGGCGTCGGCCGGCTTCGCCTTCGTGCTCGGCATCCCCACCCTGCGGCTGCGCGGGGACTACCTGGCGATCGTGACCATCGCGGCCGCCGAGGTGGTGCGCCTGCTGTTCCTCACCACCGCGTTCGACCCGGTCACCGGCTCGGCAGACGGCCTGAGCGGCTACCACGGGAGCTTCCGCGACGCGAACCCGCTGCCCGACGGCAACTACGGCTTCGGCCCGTGGGTCTACAGCAGCGACCAGTGGTGGGTGCGCATCGTGGGCGTCATCGCGCTGGCGCTGGCCGTGGTGCTCGTCTGGCGCCTCATGGCGAGCCCCTGGGGTCGCGTGCTCAAGGGCATCCGCGAGGACGAGGACGCCGTGCGCGCACTCGGCAAGAACGTCTTCTCCTACAAGATGCAGGCGCTCGTGCTGGGCGGTGTCATCGCCGGCGCCGGCGGCATCGTCTACGCACTGCCCTCCGCGGTCAACTCGGGGGTGTACGTGACGTCGCTGACCTTCTTCGTCTACACCGCGCTGCTGCTCGGCGGGGCGGCGACGGTCTTCGGTCCGCTCATCGGGTCGCTCATCTTCTGGGTGCTGCAGACTCTGCTCAGCAACCTGCTGCCCGCCATGGTGCAGGCGGGGATCCTGCCGTTCATGTCCCAGATCCAGGCGGGAACCCTGCGGTTCATCCTGGTGGGCGTCGCGCTCATGCTCCTGGTGGTCTTCCGGCCGCAGGGGATCTTCGGCAACAAGAAGGAGCTGACCTTTGTCAGGTAACGCACCGGGCAAGAAGAAGCCCACGGCATCCCGGAAGAAGGCGGCGGTCGCCGAGGCTCCCCGGCCCTCCGCCCCGAAGCAGCGGGAGAAGTCGACCGGCCTGCACATCGGCGAGGCGGCGCCCGGCGTGGCCAAGGTCGACCCGATCATCGTCGCGGACGGCGTGCGCCGCACCTTCGGCGGTCTCACCGCCGTCGATGTGGAGCACGTCGAGATCCCGCGCGGCGCCATCACGGCGCTCATCGGGCCCAACGGGGCGGGCAAGACCACCCTGTTCAACCTGCTGACCGGGTTCGACAAGCCGGATGCCGGCAGCTGGGTCTTCGACGGCAGCTCGCTGTCCGGCGTCCCGGCCTTCAAGGTGTCACGGATGGGTCAGGTGCGCACCTTCCAGCTGACCAAGGCGCTGGGCCTGCTCACGGTCGTCGAGAACATGAAGCTCGGCGCGAAGGGGCAGAAGGGCGAGAAGTTCTGGCACAGCCTCGTTCCCGCCCTCTGGAGGGCGCAGGACGACGAGATCGAGGAGCGGGCCATGCGCCTGCTCACCAAGTTCAAGCTGGACGCCAAGGCTGACGACTTCGCTGCCTCGCTCTCGGGCGGGCAGCGCAAGCTGCTCGAGATGGCGCGCGCGCTCATGAGCGAGCCGCAGCTGGTCATGCTGGACGAACCCATGGCGGGGGTGAACCCGGCGCTGACCCAGTCGCTGCTCGACCACATCCTCGACCTGAAGGACGAGGGCATGACGGTGCTCTTCGTCGAGCACGACATGCACATGGTGCGCCACATCGCCGACTGGGTCATCGTCATGGCCGAGGGGCGCGTGGTCGCCGAGGGCGACCCGGTCACCGTGATGAAGAACCCGGCGGTCGTGGACGCCTACCTGGGCGCGCATCAGGACGTCGATCTGGGCGTGGTCACCGGTCGCTACGGCGACGGGAAGGCCGGGGCCGGCGTGACTGCCGCGCAGATCGAGGCGGAGGGCCGGGCCGAGTTGGAGGACGAGGAGAAGTGAGCACAGCGACCGCGACGACGACCCCCGTCGTCCTCATCGACAACGTGGTGGCCGGCTACCTGCCGGGCGTCAACATCCTCAACGGCTGCTCGCTGGTGGCCGAGCAGGGCGAGCTCATCGGCATCATCGGACCCAACGGAGCCGGTAAGTCGACCCTGCTGAAGGCCATCTTCGGTCAGGTCAACATCCGCAGCGGCACGGTCAACCTGGAGGGCGAGGACATCACCGGCCTGCGCGCGAACAAGCTCGTTCAGCGCGGGGTGGGCATGGTGCCCCAGACCAACAACGTGTTCCCCTCGCTCACCATCGAGGAGAACCTGCAGATGGGGCTCTATCAGCGTCCGAAGGCCTACCGGGAGCGCCTCGAGTTCGTGACCGGCATCTTCGCCGAGCTGGGCAAGCGCCTCAAGCAGCGCGCGGGCTCGCTCTCCGGCGGCGAGCGCCAGATGGTGGCCATGTCGCGCGCGCTCATGATGGACCCCAAGGTGCTGCTGCTCGACGAGCCCAGCGCGGGCCTGTCCCCCGTGCGGCAGGACGAGGCGTTCATCCGGGTCTCGGAGATCAACAAGGCCGGCGTGACGACCATCATGGTCGAGCAGAACGCGCGCCGCTGCCTGCAGATCTGCGACCGCGGCTACGTGCTCGACCAGGGCCGCGACGCCTACACGGGCTCGGGGCGGGAGCTGCTGAACGACCCGAAGGTCACCGAGCTCTACCTCGGAACCCTCGGCGCGTAGAGCCCGCACGACGACGGCCCCCGGCGCGAGTCGGGGGCCGCTCTGCGTCCGGCTCGCGACCGAATGCAGGAGATCGTGAGCGGATGCGGGGCCGGGGTCCCGCATCCATTGCGTCGGAGCTGGGGCCGCTCACGAATCTCCTGCATTCGGTCAACCGCCAGCGGATGACGGGGGAACGGGAAAGGCCCCGGTCCGAAGACCAGGGCCCCTCCGTGACGGGACGAGCGCTATCAGCCGTTGTAGGCCGAGTAGTTGTTGTCGTCACCGTACTGGTAGATGCCGATCGACGCCTCGGTCGGGTCGCCGACCTCGTCGAACGTGATCGGACCGGAGATGCCGTCGTAATCGGCGACGCCGCCGCCCACGATGATGGCAGCGCACTCCGCGTACGAGGTGCACTTGGTGCCGTTGCCCGAGCCGCCGGAGACCTCCTGCAGCTTGCCCGCGATGTCACCCGGGTCGGTCGAGCCGGCCGCCAGGGCGCCCAGCGCGATCAGCGTGGCGGCGTCGAAGGACTCGGCCGCGTAGCTGTAGTCGGTCAGCGCGTCGCCGCCGGTCGACGAGAGGAACTCGTCGAGCGAGTCGGTGAAGCCCTTGATCGAGTCGACCGTGAGGCCGGGCAGGGTGCCCTTCGCCCCGGTGAGCGAGCCCGCCGGGAAGGTGTCGCCGAAGTTGGCCAGGTTGCCGTCGACGAAGTACATCTTGTCGGCCGGGAACTTGCCGAACAGCGCCGGCAGGATCGTCTTGATCTCGTCGAACGTGATCAGCGCGAGCGCGTCCGGGTCCGCAGCCAGCACGGTGCTGATCTGCGAGTCGAACGTGGTGTCACCCGTGTTGTACGTCGGCGCAGCGACGACGGTGCCGCCGGCGGCCTCGAAGGCCTCCGTGACGTACTTCGCCAGGCCGGTGCCGTACGAGTCGTTCAGCACCAGGATGCCCAGGGTCTGGTTCCCGTCCTCCGCGATGAGGTTGCCGAGCACCTGGCCCTGCAGCACGTCCGACGGCGCGGTGCGGAAGTACAGCCCGTTGTCGTCGTAGGTGGTGAAGGCGTCCGAGGTGTTGGCAGGCGAGAACTGGATCACGCCGGCGCCGGTCACCTGGTCGATGAACTGCAGCGAGACACCCGACGACGCGGCACCGATGATGGCCGAGACGTCCTCGCCGAGCAGGCGGGGGATCTCGGTCTCGTATGCCTTGTTGTCGGTGTCGCCGGAGTCGCCGTAGACGACGTCGAGGCTCAGCCCGGTGTCGGCGGTGGCCTCGTTGACCAGCGACGCCGCGTAGGCGACACCGGCCTCCTCGGGCGGCCCGAGGAAGGCGAGGTTACCGGTCTGGGGCAGCGCGGTACCGATCTTGAGGGCCAGGTCCTGGACCTCGCCGCCACCGCCGCCGTTGTCGGTGGCCTGGCAACCGCTGAGGACCAGCGCAGCCGACGCGAAGACCGCGCCCGCCCCGATGGTGGCCTTCAGAGACCGCGAACGAATGATGCTCATGTCGCTCCTTGTTCTTCTTACAGGACAGCGGCGCCGGTGGGGCCGACGCCTGCAACTGACACTAACGAAGTAGGCGCCGGAATACGACGAATGGCAGTCACAAGGGCGTAACGGGTCGAGATCGTTCCAGGGGGCCCGAAACGTCCCACTCGGCTCACACCGGCTCGGTGACGACCCGTCTCTGCGCCCGCCCGTTCGTGAGCATGTCGATCGTGAGCACGACGAGGGCCACCCAGACCAGGCCGAAGCCGATCCAGCGCTCGGTCGGCATGGCCTCGTGCAGCACGACGACCCCGATGAGGAACTGGATGACGGGGGCGAAGTACTGGGTGAGGCCGATGTAGACCAGCGGCAGGCGACGCGCGCCCGCCGCGAAGAGCAGCAGCGGGATGGCGGTCAGCGCCCCGGCGCACAGCGACAGCAGCAGGTGCGGGGTGCCCGCCGTGCCCGTCACGATGCCGCCGCCCGCCGTGGCCACGACGACGAGCACGACGATGGCGACCGGAGCGAGAACCGCGGTCTCCAGGGTCAGGCCGCTCACGGCATCCACCTCATCGCCCACGCGCTTCTTGATGTAGCCGTAGATGCCGAACGAGAAGGCCAGCACGAGGCCGATCCAGGGCACCGATCCGTATCCGATGGTGATGACCAGGATGGCGAGCGCCGACACCGCGACCGCGACCCACTGCGCGGGCCGCAGCCGCTCGCGCAGGAACACCACCCCCAGCAGAACGGTCACGATCGGGTTGATGAAGTACCCGAGCGACCCCTCCACCACGTGTCCGCCGAGGACCGCGACGACGTACACCTGCCAGTTGACGTAGATGAGGGCTCCGGCGAGCGTCATGGCGCCCAGCACGCGGCGCTTGCGCGCCAGAGCCAGGAACGGCCGCCAGGCGCGTGTCACGGTCAGCAGGAGCGCGCAGAAGCCCAACGCCAACAGGATGCGCAGGGCGACGACCTCCCACGGCCCGGTGGGCGCCAGCAGCACGAAGTAGAGCGGCAGCAGCCCCCACAGCACGTACGCCGCGATCGCGTACCCGAGCCCGGCGCCGAAGCCCCTGGGGGGAGGTGGTGGGGCTGCGGGCACCCGGTCAGCGTAGTCCCGACCGGACGGCCCGCGGGACGCGAAGAGCCCCGTGGCAGCACCACGGGGCTCTTCGGCGGTATTCGGTGGGGCGGTTACCGCACCACGATCGCGAGCACGTCGCGCGCGGACAGGACCAGCAGGTCCTCCCCGTTGAGCTTGACCTCGGTGCCGCCGTACTTCGAGTAGATGACCTTGTCGCCGACCGCGACGTCGAGGGGCACGCGGTTGCCGTTGTCGTCGATGCGGCCGGGGCCCACGGCCACGACCTCGCCCTCCTGGGGCTTCTCCTTCGCGGTGTCGGGGATCACGAGACCCGACGCCGTGACCTCCTCGGCCTCGACCTGGCGGATGACGATGCGATCTTCGAGCGGCTTGATGGAGACCGACACGGATGACCTCTTTCTCAAAACTCCGGTTGGCACACTCCCTTCGAGAGTGCCAGGACAACTCTAGGGCATGATTAGCAGTCTCTCAACGCGAGTGCCAGAGGCGGGCGGATGCGCCGGTAGCGTTGCGTCATGGACCTGGCCGAGCTGCGCGCCCTGCTCACGCCCGAGGGTCTGCGACTGCTCGACGAGGTCGGCACCATCGACGACTCCACGGATGTGGTGCGGGCGGTCTCGCGCCTGCGGGCCGCCGGGCACTCCCCCATCCTGGTCGCCGCCGTGCTCGGGCAGGCGCGGCTGCGCGCCCGCGCCGTGCCCAAGTTCGGCGACTTCGCGAGCCGCATGCTCTTCACCCCGGACGGCCTCGAGCAGGCCACCCGGCTGCGCGTCGCGGCCCTGCACGCCGGCCGGTTCGGCGACGCAGGCGTGGATGTCGTGGCCGACCTGGGCTGCGGCATCGGCGCCGACGCGCTCGCCTTCGCCGCCCTGGACCTCGGGGTCATCGCCGTGGAGCGCGACGAGCTCACGGCCGCCGTGGCCGCCTACAACCTCGCGCCGTTCCCGTCGGCGCGCGTCGAGCTGGGCAACGCCGAGGACGCCGACCTGAGCGCGGTGGGCGGTGTCTTCCTCGACCCGGCACGGCGCTCCGCCGGGAGGCGGCTGAGCGATCCGGGGGACTGGTCGCCCCGGCTCGACTGGGCGCTCGAGCTCGCGCGCGAGCACCCGACCGGGATCAAGCTCGGCCCCGGGCTGCCTCGCGAGCTCATCCCCGACGGCGTCGAGGCGCAGTGGGTCTCGGTGGACCGCGAGGTCGTCGAGGCGACCCTGTGGTCGGGACCCCTGGCCCGCGAAGGCGTGGGGCGCGCGGCGCTCGTCCTGAGCGATGCGGGGGCGGTGGAGCTCACCTCCGAGGGCGACAGCGCGGATGCGGAGGCCGGGGCGCTGGGAGGCTACCTGCTCGAGCCGGATCGGGCCGTCATCCGCGCCCGGCTCATCGGCGACCTGGCGCGCTCGCTGGGCGGGCGGATGCTGGACCCGGAGATCGCCTGGATCACGGCCGACGACGAGCCGAGCACGCCCTTCGGTCAGGCGTTCCGGGTGATCGAGCGCTTCCCGCTCGACCTGAAGACGCTCAAGCGGGAGCTCGGCACGCGCGGCATCGGCACGCTCGAGATCAAGAAGCGCGGGGTCGACCTCGACCCGGCCGGCTTCCGTCAGCGGCTCGGCCTGCGCGGGGAGAACGCCGCCACCCTCGTGCTGACGCGTATCGCCGGGGAGCGGGCCGCGATCCTCGCCGAGCGGGTCTGAGGGCGCACGAGGGCCCCGCACGAGGTTCCGAAGGACGGCCCCGCACGAACGAGAACGACGGGCCCCCGCGGGGGGCCCGTCGTTCCGGACTCGATGTCAGCTGACGGTCGTCGTGATGCCCGACGTTGCGAGGGCGCCAATCCACACGATGAGCGCGATCAGGGCGATGCCGATGCCGACGAAGCCCAGGATGATGCCGGTCATCCACAGGCCCTTCGAGGCGAACGGCTCGCGCTTCTTGCCCAGGAAGCCGAGGATCACGGCAGCGGCCGGGATGATGAGCCCGAGAATGCTGCCGACGATCGGGATCGCGACGATGCCCGAACCGAGCACGCCGATGATTCCGGCGACAAGGGAGATGATGCTGAGAACCGGCGACGGGCCGGAGGGGGCCGCGGGGGCCGCCGCGGGCGGCGTCGCGGGCGTCTCGGGGGTCGGCGGGGTGGGAGGGGTATCGGTCATGGGTGGTGCGCTCCTCTTTCTCTGGGGTGTCGCGATTCAAGGCTTACAGGCGGCCCCGAGGCTGTCAACCGCGGGCGGTGGGGGTCAGGAGATCGTGCTGAACGCGCCGCTGAAGGAGAACGCGGCCACCATGACGGCGATGTACAGGCCGATCATGAGCACCGAGAAAGCGGTCAGCACGTACCCGATGATCGTGCCCGCCAGCGCCAGGCCGTGGCCCCCCTCACCGGTCCGCTTGATCTGCGACAGGGCGATGTGCCCGCAGATGATTCCGCCCAGCGAGACCGTCAGCGACAGCACGAGCGCCACGATCGCGAGCGTGTTGGTGCGCGGCACGAGCGGCGCGCCGGCCGCCGTCGTGCCGTACGGGGCGCTCGGGTACGGGGTCGAGGAATAGGGCTGGGGCTGCTGATACCCGGGTGCCGGAGGAGGTGGCTGCGTCATGGTCTAAGCCTGCACCACGGTCACGGGAAGCGTCGAGTCCGCGCCGACGCCGAGCGACGACGGGGCGTGCCCGGCGGCGATGAGCCGGGCGGCCACCGCGGCGATCATGGCCCCGTTGTCGGTGCACAGCGCGAGTGGCGGGATGCGCAGCAGAACCCCGGCATCCGTCGCCCGCGCGGTCGCCAGTTCGCGCAACCGCGCGTTCGCGACGACGCCGCCGCCTAGCAGCAGACGGGGGATGCCGTGGTCGGCGCACGCGCGGATCGCCTTGGCCGTGAGCACGTCGACGACCGCCTCCCGGAAGGACGCGGCCACGTCGGCCACCGGCACCGGACGGCCGGCATCGCGCTCGGCCTCGACGTACCGCGCGACCGCGGTCTTGAGCCCCGAGAACGAGAAGTCGTAGCGGTGGCGCTCCTGATCCTTCGCGGCCGTCAGACCGCGCGGAAAGGCGATGGCAGCGGGGTCGCCGCCCGCGGCGGCCCGGTCGATCTCGGGGCCTCCGGGGTAGGGCAGCCCGAGCAGCCTGGCCACCTTGTCGAAGGCCTCGCCGGCCGCGTCATCGACCGTCTCGCCCAGCAGCTCGACGTCGTCGGTGAGGCTGCGCACCAGGAGCAGGCTCGTGTGCCCGCCCGAGACCAGGAGCGCGATCGCGGGCAGCTCGAGGGGACCGCCGGTCTCGCCGGTCTCGCCGTCGTCGCCGTCGGAGGAGGTCAGCAGGTCGGCGCCCACGTGCCCCACCAGGTGATTGACCGCGTAGAGCGGCTTGCCCAGCGCGACCGCGAGCGCCTTCGCCGCGCCCACCCCGACCATGAGCGCGCCGGCGAGCCCGGGCCCGGAGGTGACGGCGATGGCGTCCACCTCGGGAAGCGCGATGCCCGCCCGGGCGAGTGCGGCATCCAGTGCGGGCGTGAGCGCCTCGAGGTGCGCGCGCGCCGCGACCTCGGGGACCACGCCGCCGTAGCGTGCGTGCTCGTCCATCGAACTCGCGATGACGTTGGCGAGCAGCCGGTCGCCGCGCACGATCCCGACCCCGGTCTCGTCGCAGCTGGTCTCGATGCCCAGCACGAGGGGCGCGCCGACGGGCGCACTGACTCCGACGGGCTCAGCCACCGGCCGGGGCCGTCCGCGCGGGGGGCACGATGAGCCGCATGGTGCGGGCGTCCGCCCCGGGTCCGTAGTAGTTCGGGCGCACCGCGAGATCCTCGAAGCCCAGCTCGCGGTACAGCGTCTCGGCCGGCTCGTTGCCGACCCGCACCTCGAGGAAGAGCTCCTCGACGCCGCGCCTCCGCGCCTCGTTGAGCAATTGCAGCACCATGCTGCGGGCCAGGCCCCTGCGGCGAGCGCGAGGTGCGACCGACACGGTCTGGATGTCGCCCTGCCCCGTCCCGATCGGCGCGAGCAGCCCGGCGTAGGCGTCGACGGCCCCGTCGTCGGCGAGCGCGACCAGGTAGTACCCGTGCTCGTTGCCGAGCTCGCCCGCCATGATCTCGCGCGACCAGGCGTCGTCCGGGTAGATCTCGGTCTCGAGCGCCATGAGCTCGTCGAGGTCGTCGAGGGTGGCGCGCCGCTGGCTCCAGGTCATCCGGTCACCCGCTTGGGGCCGGCGGGCACGGTCACGTCCGGTGCGCGCAGATAGAGCGGCTGGTCCGGTCCCGTGGGGCGGCCGGCGGCGAGCAGGCGGGCCGCGACCAGGGCGAGGGATGCCGCGGAGACCTCCACGGCATCCACCCGGTCGAGCGCGGTGTACCCCTCGACCACGGAGGGGAGCTCCTCGGGGCTCGCCAGGTGCGGTCCGTCGACGCGTTCGCCGTCGCGGTATACGCTCCAGGCCACCTCGCGCCGGCGGGCGTCGGTGACCACGAGCGTCGGGGCGGTGCGCCCCTCGGCGATGCCGTCGTGCGAGCACACCCCGTGCACCGGGATGCCGCGCGCGTACGCGAAGGCCCGCGCCGCCGCGATCCCGACCCGCAGCCCCGTGAACGGGCCCGGCCCCATGCCGGCGACCACGGCATCCGGGACCGCACCGGATTCGCGCAGCACGCGCTCGATGAGCACCCCGATCGCCTCGGCGTGCCCGCGGGGGTCGGCCGACGCGGCCTCGGCCAGGGTGCGGTCGCCGTCGACCATCGCGACGGAGGTACCCGCCGAGGTGTCGATCGCGAGCAGCACCTGTCGAGCCTACGGCGCAAGCAGTGATACCAGCCCCGCCCAGCGCTCCCCGACCCCCGTGACCCGCACGTGGCGCGGCGCATCCTCGGCGAGCGGGTCGCCGCCCGCGGGGCGTTCGATCGCGACCTCGATGCGGTCGGCGTCCGCGAGCTTCCCCGCGCCCCACTCGACCACCACGATCGCGCCGTCCCAGTCCAGGTCCAGGTCGTCCAGCTCGGCCGCGCTCGCCAGCCGGTAGGCGTCGACGTGCACGAGTGGGGTTCCCGACGCGGTCGGGTGCTCCCGGGCCAGCACGAAGGTGGGGCTCGTGACGGGCTCGCGCGCACCCAGGGCGGCGCCGAGTCCGCGGGTCAGAGTGGTCTTCCCTGCGCCCAGCTCGCCGTCGAGCTGCACCAGGTCGCCCGCGCGCAGCAGCGGCGCCAGGCGCGCGCCGAGCGCCTCCATCGCGGCGGCGTCCGGGACGACGAGCTCGATCACGGCACGGGCACGCGCGGCACCCGGGCACCGAGGCGCGCCACGATCTCGTAGTTGATGGTGCCGGCCCACTCGGCCCAGTCCTCGGTCGTGGGCGCCCCGGTCTCCGCGTCGCCCCAGAGCACCACGCGGTCGCCTACGGCGACCTCGGCGTCGCCCACGTCGACCAGGAACTGATCCATCGCGATGCGGCCCACCACCGGATGGCGCCGCCCCCCGATGAGCACCTGCGCCCGGTTCGACGCCGCGCGGGGAACCCCGTCCGCGTAACCGAGGGGCACGAGCGCGAGCGTGGTCTCGCGCTCGGTGCGGTGCGTGAAGCCGTAGCTGACCCCCTCGCCCGCCGGCACCCGGCGCACGGCGGCGATCGAGCCCGCGAGCTCCATGACCGGGCGGAGGCCCAGCGCGCGCACGTCCTGGCCGTCGACCGACGGCAGCCCGTACAGGCCGATGCCGGCGCGTACCAGGTCGAAGCGCAGGTCGGGTCGTGCCGCGGCGGCCTCGCTCGCGGCGAGGTGGCGCAATTCGGGCTCGAGTCCCGCGGCGGCGGCGGCCTCGAGCAGAACCGTGAAGCGTGCGAGCTGCGCATCGTCGTCGGCCGGGGAGGTGTTGGACAGGTGCGAGAAGATTCCGCGCACCCGCAGGCGTCCGGCGCGCTCGAGCTCGGCGGCCCGCGCGAACGCGGCGGGCGCCTCCCCGGGCGGGAAGCCGTTGCGGCTGAGACCGGTGTCGAGTTTGAGCTGCACCACGGCATCCCCCACCGCGCCCGCGCGCTCGAGCTGGTCGAGCGTGCTGATGCCCAGGTCGACCCCGGCGGCGACCGCGGGGGCGAAATCGGTGGATGCGGCGTGCAGCCAGGCGAGGATGGGCGCCCTCACGCCCGCCTCGCGCAGCGCCATCGCCTCGGTGAGATCCGCGACCCCGAGCCACTCTGCCCCGGCCTCGACGGCGGCCCGGGCCACCGGGACGGCGCCGTGCCCGTACGCGTCGGCCTTGACCACGGCCATGAGCCGCGCCGGTGCCGCGAGCGCCCGCAGTGCCGCGACGTTGCCCCGCACGGCCCCGAGGTCGATGCGTGCCTCGCGCAACGGGACATCCCCCGATTCCGGGCGGGCGTCTTCGGACACCCCGCTGCGCCGGACCCGCCCGGCTTCTGCACCCCTGGTCATGTGCGCTCCGTGACCACCTGCGCGATGGCGATGCCGGCATCGTGCGTCATCGAGACGTGGATCCGCGTGATGCCCAGGCGCTCGACGATCTCGGCCGTGCCGCCTCGCAGGGCGAACGACGGGTTGCCGAGCTCGTCGTTGACGATGACCATGTCGTGCCACCGCACCCCGTCGGAGTCGCCCAGCGCCTTGATGAGGGCCTCCTTCGCGGCGAATCGGCCCGCGAGCGAGCGCAGCGGCAGGTCGCGTTCGCTCTCGGCGAACAGCCGCTCGCGGAGCGCCGGCGTGCGGCCGACGGCCCGCTCGAAGCGCCGCAGGTCGACGACGTCGACGCCGATCCCCGCGATGCTCATGCCGGTTACTCGACCGTGACCGACTTGGCCAGGTTGCGCGGCTGGTCGACGTCGAGGCCCTTGGCGCTCGCGAGCTCCATCGCGAAGATGTGCAGCGGCACGACCCCGAGGATCGGCTCGAAGAGCGGCGCGGCGAACGGGATGCGGATGACCTCGTCCGCGTACGGCACGACCGCGACGTCCCCGACTTCCGCGATCGCGATGACGCGGGCACCGCGCGCGCGGATCTCCTGGATGTTGGAGACCACCTTCGGGTGCAGCGAGTCGTCGTGACGTGGCGACGGCACGAGCACGATCACGAGCTGCCCCGGTTCGATGAGGGCGATCGGCCCGTGCTTGAGCTCGCCCGCCGCGAAGCCCTCGGCGTGGATGTAGGCGATCTCCTTGAGCTTGAGCGCGCCCTCGAGTGCGACCGGGTAGCCCACGTGCCGCCCGAGGAACAGCACCGACTGGGTGTCGCCGAGCCACGGCGCGAACTCCGCGATGCGGGTCGCGGTCGACTCCAGCACCTGATCGAGCTTGGCCGGGATGTTCTGCAGCTCTTCCACCTGGGCGGCCACGGCATCCGCGTCCATGGTTCCGCGGCGCTGCGCGATGTCCAGGCCGAGCAGGTACAGCGCGGTCACCTGCGCGACGAAGGCCTTGGTCGAGGCGACGGCGACCTCCGGGCCGGCGTGGATGTAGAGCACGGCGTCGGACTCGCGGGGGATGGTCGAACCCTGGGTGTTGCAGATCGACAGGGTACGCGCGCCGCGCTCCTTGGCGTACTTGACGGCCATGAGGGTGTCCATGGTCTCGCCGGACTGCGAGACCGACACCACGAGGGTCGTCGGGCTCAGCACCGGGTCGCGGTAGCGGAACTCGTGCGAGAGTTCGACGTCGACGGGCACGCGGGCCCACGCCTCCAGCGCGTACTTGCCCAGCATCCCGGCGTAGGCGGCCGTGCCGCAGGCGATCACGACGATGCGGTCGACCCCGTCGAGCAGCTCGCCGATCGCGGCGAGCTCGGGAAGTGTCACCCGGCCGTCGTGCACGCGACCGAGCAGGGTCTTGGCGACCGCCTCCGGCTCCTCGCTGATCTCCTTCTTCATGAAGGACGGCCAGCCGCCCTTCTCCGCCGCGGAGGCGTCCCAGGCGACCTCGAACTCGCGGGTCGGAACCTCGTTGCCCGCGAAGTCGG
The DNA here is from genome assembly GCA_019638805.1 of Microbacteriaceae bacterium. GTDB lineage: Bacteria > Actinomycetota > Actinomycetes > Actinomycetales > Microbacteriaceae > JBDSKH01. Next base: position 186,277 of record JAHBTA010000004.1, read on the forward strand.
TCACCTCGACGCCGTCGGGCGTGATGGTCACGATCTGGTCCTGGCCGATCTCCATGGCGCGCTTGGTGTGCTCGACGAACGCCGCGACATCCGAGCCCAGGAAGTTCTCGCCCTCGCCGAGCCCGATCACGAGGGGCGAGTTGCGCCGGGCTCCCACCACGACGCCGGGGCGGTCCTGGTGCATGACCAGGAGCGTGAAGGCACCCTCGAGGCGGGCCACCACGCGGCGCAGCGCCTGCGTCAGATCGCCCGTCTCGCGGAACACCTCGCCCACCAGCAGCGCTGCCACCTCGGTGTCGGTCTCGCTCGAGAAGGTCTCGCCGCGGTCGAGCAGCTCCTGCTTGAGCTCGGCGAAGTTCTCGATGATGCCGTTGTGGATGAGCGCGAGCTTGCCGCCGTCGCCCAGGTGCGGGTGCGCGTTGCCGTCGGTCGGGCCCCCATGGGTCGCCCAGCGGGTGTGGCCGATGCCGGTGTGGCCGTCGTTCAGCGGCGCGGCGGTCAGGTCTTCCGCGAGGATGCCGAGCTTGCCCGCGCGCTTGCGCGTGCCGAGCTCGCCGCCATCGGTGAGCACCGCGATGCCGGCGGAGTCGTAGCCCCGGTACTCGAGGCGTTTGAGGCCGCCCAGCAGCACGTCGATGGTGCTGTTCGGGCCGACGTACCCCACGATTCCACACATGGGCTCGATTCTAGGCGGGCGAGGCTGGGAGGCGCCGCGCGGCTAGAGTGGCCGTGATGTCCGACCCCGCGTCCGCGAACGGTAACCCGACGCCGTTCCTCGAGATGGCGCGTCGGGACTGGGCGGAACTGGCCGCCGGCATGGAGGTCGCGCTCGACGAGTCCGACCTGAAGCGTCTTCGGGGCCTGGGCGATCAGCTCGACCTGACCGAGGTCGCCGAGGTGTATCTGCCGCTCAGCCGGCTGCTCAACCTGTACGTCGCGGGCGCCCGCGCGACGCGGGATGCGACCCAGGCCTTCCTGCGCCAGAAGCCCCAGCCCACGCCCTTCGTCATCGGCATCGCGGGTTCGGTCGCGGTCGGCAAGTCGACGACCGCGCGCCTGCTGCGCGAGCTGCTCTCGCGGTGGGACGACACCCCCAACGTCGAACTCGTGACGACGGACGGGTTCCTCTGGCCCAACGCCGAGCTCTCCCGCCGCGGCCTGCTGCAGCGGAAGGGCTTCCCCGAGTCCTACGACCGCCGCTCGCTCACCCGCTTCGTGGCGCGGGTCAAGAGCGGAGCGGACACGGCGACCGCCCCCGTCTACTCGCACCTGGTGTACGACATCGTTCCCGGCGAGCGCATCACGGTGCACCGCCCCGACGTGCTCATCGTCGAAGGCCTCAACGTGCTGCAGCCGCCCCTGTCGAGCGCGCGCATCGCGGTGAGCGACCTGTTCGACTTCTCGATCTACGTGGATGCCCGCACGGCCGACATAGAGAAGTGGTACGTCGAGCGCTTCCTGCGCCTGCAGCGCGGGGCGTTCGCCGACCCGGAGTCCTACTTCCACCGCTACGCCTCGCTCAGCGAGCCGGAGGCCCGGGCGCAGGCCCGCTCGATCTGGGAAGAGATCAACGGCCCGAACCTCGAGCAGAACGTGCTGCCCACCCGGGCGCGCGCCGACCTCGTGCTGCGCAAGAGCGCCGACCACTCGGTGTCGACGGTTCTGCTGCGGAAGGTGTAGTTCCGCGCCCGGATCCCTCCCCCGGGTCAGGCCTCGATGCGCTCCAGCACGAAGACCGGGATGACGCGCTCGGTCTTCTCCTGGTACCCCGCGTAGTCCGGCCACGCCTCGACCGCACGCTCCCACCAGACGGCGCGCTCGTCGCCGTGCAGCTCGCGCGCCCGGTAGTCGTGCTTCTCGACGCCGTCCTGCAGCTCGACGTGCGGGTTCTTGACCAGGTTCCAGTACCAGACCGGATGCGTGGGCGCCCCGCCGCGGGACGCGACGACCGCGTAGGCGCCGTCGTGCTCGACGCGCATGAGGGCGGTCTTGCGCAGCATCCCGGTTTTGGCCCCGACGCTGGTCAGGACGATGACGGGCTTGCCGCGCAGTTCCGTCCCCTCGCGGCCCTCGGTGGCCTCGATGAGCTCGGCCTGCTTGCGGGCCCAGTCGGACGTGCTCGGTGCGTAATCCCCTACGAGTGGCATGGGTCCTGTCTACCGAAGAGCGCGTCGTTTCGCTGGCCGGCGCCCGGATCAGCGGGCCAGGCGTTCGCGCACGACCGCCGCGAGAGTCTCGCTGACCTCGCGGGCGACCCCCGCATCCGCCGCCTCGACCATGACGCGCACGAGCGGCTCGGTGCCCGAGGGCCGCAGCAGCACGCGGCCGCTGTCGCCCAGACGCGTCTCCGCGGCGCTCACGGCGGCCGCGATGGCGTCATCCGAGGAGAGCCGGTGGTGGTCGACGTCGCGAACGTTGACGAGCACCTGCGGGTAGACCGTCATGACGGATGCCAGCTCGGCCAGCGACCTCCCGGTGCGCACCAGCTCGGCGGCCAGCATGAGCCCGGTGAGGATGCCGTCGCCCGTGGTCGCGTGCGAGGTGAAGATGATGTGCCCCGACTGCTCGCCCCCCAGGGAGAGCCCGTGCTCGCCCAGCGCCTCGAGCACGTAGCGGTCGCCGACCGCGGTCTCGATCATGCGGATGCCGTGCTCTGCCATGGCGATGCGCAGGCCCAGATTGCTCATGACGGTCGCCACCAGGGTGTCGTCCGTCAGCATCCCCCGCTCGCGCAGCGAGAGCGCCAGGATCGCCATCATGCGGTCGCCGTCGATGATCGCGCCCGAGGCGTCGACCGCGAGGCAGCGGTCGGCGTCGCCGTCGTGCGCGATGCCCAGGTCGGCATGGTGCTCGAGGACGGCCGCCTGCAGCGCCTCCAGGTGAGTCGAACCCACGCCGTCGTTGATGTTGAGCCCGTCCGGGTCGTTGCCGATGACGGTCACGCGGGCGCCGGCATCCGAGAACGCCTGCGGCGAGACCGCCGCGGCCGCCCCGTTCGCGGCGTCGATCACGACGTGGAGCCCATCCAGCCGGACGTCGAGCGCGCCGAGCAGGTGGATGATGTAGCGGTCCTCCGCATCGGAGAAGCGCCGGATGCGGCCCACGTCACCGCCTGTCGGCGTGAGCTTGGGCTCGGCGAGCGCCGCCTCGATGCGGTCCTCCACCTCATCGGGCAGCTTGGTGCCGCCCGCGGCGAAGAACTTGATGCCGTTGTCCGGCGCCGGATTGTGGGAGGCCGAGACCATGACACCGAAGTCGGCCTCCACGGCGCCCACCAGATAGGCCGCCGCGGGGGTCGGGATGACACCCGCGTCGAGCACGTCGACACCCGAACTTGCCAACCCGGCCGCGACGGCGGCGGAGATGAACTCGCCCGAGACCCGCGGATCGCGCGCGAGAACCGCCGTCGGGCGCTTTCCGGAGGCGCGCTGCGCGTCCGCGTGCCTGCCGCTGGTGAGCACGCGGGCCGCGGCCTGCGCGAGTCCCATGGCCAGGTCGGCGGTGATCACCTCGCCGTTGGCGAGCCCGCGGACACCGTCCGTGCCGAAGAGCCGAGGCATGTCGCCCGACGGATCAGCGCTTGGAGAACTGCGACGCCTTGCGCGCCTTCTTCAGACCGGCCTTCTTGCGCTCGATCACGCGCGCGTCGCGCGTGAGGAAGCCGGCCTTCTTGAGGACGGGGCGGTTGTTCTCGCGGTCGATCTCGTTGAGAGCGCGCGCGATCGCGAGTCGCAGGGCGCCCGCCTGGCCGGAGGGGCCGCCGCCCGTGATCTTGGCGACCACGTCGTAACTGCCGAGCAGGTCGAGCACCTTGAACGGGTCGTTGATGAGCTGCTGGTGCAGCTTGTTCGGGAAGTACTCCTCGAGCGTGCGGCCGTTCACGGCCCAAGTGCCCGAGCCGGGCACGAGGCGTGCCCGCGCGATGGCCTCCTTGCGGCGGCCGAGGCCGGCACCGGGAACGGTGAGCGCGGCACGCGGAGCGCGCGGCGCCTCCTCGGCCGGGGTCTCGGTCGTGAAGCTGCTGAGGTCGGGCGCGATGTCCCCGATGGTCTCGGGGGCGGTGTCGTCGATGTTCGCCATGATTCGGTGTCCTTGGGAGCTTCGGGCGCTTACTGCGCGACCTGGGTCAGGGTGTAGGTCGTGGGCTGCTGGGCCGCGTGCGGGTGCTCGGCGCCCGCGTAGACCTTGAGCTTCTTGAACTGGGCGCGGCCCAGCGAGTTCTTCGGCAGCATGCCGCGGATGGCCTTCTCGACCGCGCGGGTCGGGTGCTTCTCGAGCATCTCGACGTAGCTCTGCGCCGAGAGACCACCCGGGTAGCCCGAGTGGCGGTAGGCCAGCTTCTTCTCGAGCTTCTGGCCGGTCAGCGCCACCTTCTCGGCGTTGACGACGATCACGAAGTCGCCCATGTCCATGTGGGGAGCGAAGGTGGCCTTGTGCTTGCCGCGCAGCAGGGCTGCCGCGTGGGAGGCCAGACGTCCGAGCACGATGTCGGTCGCGTCGATGACGACCCACTCGCGCTTGATGTCCGCCGGCTTGGGGCTGAACGTACGCGTCACGGTATGACCGCTTTCTGTCGAGGTGTTCGTGAATCCCGCTCCGGTGAGCGTTCGCGACCGAGGGGCGCGAACCCTGCGATGGAGGGCTTCGACGTTGCCGTTGGGCAACCTGTACAGATTAGTCGATGGGTGGGTCCTGCGGCAAACCGCGCTTGCCGCGGGTCTGCTCCGCGCGCGCCGCGAGCTCGGCGTCCGGCGGGTACCCCACCTCCATGAGCGTGAGCCCCTTGGCCGGCATGACCCGGAACGCGCTCGTCCGCTCGCGCGCGTCCCGCAGTTCCGCCACCCGCTCGGGCGCGCCCACGCAGGCGCCGACCAGAGCCCTCACCATGCTGTGGCAGAACGCGTCCGCCCGCAGCCGGGCGATCAGAACGCCCTCGTCGTCGCGGCTCCAGTCGAAAGCCTGCAGCGTGCGGATCGTGGTGGCCCCCTCGCGCGGCTTGCAGAACGACGCGAAGTCGTGCAGCCCGAGCAGGCTCTGGGCAGCTTCGTGCATGGCCGCCGCGTCGAGCGCGCCCGGGTGCCACACCGTGTGCGAGCTGCGGCGCGGGTCATGCGCCGCCTCGTCGTCGGCGATGCGGTACTCGTAGCGGCGCCACAGCGCCGCGAAGCGGGCGTCGAAACCGTCCGGCGCGGTGCCGCTGCCGTGCACATGGATGCCGGACCCGGCTCCCAGGATCCCGTTCAGCCGTCGCGCGAGCGGCCCCCGAACCGACGCCGCCTGGCGGGGCGTCACGTCGAGGTGCGCCACCTGGCCCAGAGCGTGCACGCCGACATCGGTGCGGCCGGCGACCACGAGCCGCGGAGGCTCCCCGGTGCGGCGGAACACGGTCGCGAGGGCGTCCTCCAGCTCGCCCTGCACGGTGCGCAGGCCGGGCTGCTTGGCCCACCCCGAGAAGCCCGTGCCGTCGTAGGCGAGGTCGAGCCGGATGCGCTCCGTTCGAGGGTCGCCGCTCTCCACGCGCTGAGTCTAGGCTGGGCCGCGAACCCGACCATGACATCCACCACTCGCGCCCCGAAGGCCGCCGGCTATCGAGTCGCCGGCCTCGACGGGGTGCGCGCCATCGCGGTCATCCTGGTCATCCTGTACCACCTGAGCCCCGGCGCGGTGGTCGGCGGGTACCTGGGCGTCGACCTGTTCTTCGTGGTCAGCGGGTTCCTCATCACCTCGCTCCTGCTGCGCGAGCACGCCGCGAACGGGAAGATCGCACTCGGCGCTTTCTGGCGCCGCCGGGCGCGGCGGCTGCTGCCCGCGCTGGGCGTGCTGCTCCTGGTGTGCTGCACGGCCGCCTACGCGGTCGGCGGCGATGTGCTGGTCGGCATCGGGTCGCAGGTCTTCGGAGCGGTGACCTTCAGCAGCAACTGGGTCTTCCTGGCGAATGCCTCCGACTACTTCGACGCCACGGCCCCGGAGCTCTTCCGCAACCTGTGGTCGCTCGCGGTGGAGGAGCAGTTCTACCTGATCTGGCCGCTCCTTCTCGTGCTCGTGCTGCTTCGCATCCCGCGCTGGGTGCGCGTGACCGCCCTCGTGCTGCTGGCCGCGGGCTCGGCCGTGTGGATGGCGACGCTCTGGGCGCCCGACGCCGCGACCCGCGTCTACTACGGCACCGACACGCACTTCTTCGGGCTGGCCATCGGCGCGGCGCTCGCCTTCGCCTCGGCGCGCTGGCCCGCGCATGCCCTGGAGTGGCCGAGATGGCAGCGCATCGCGCTGGGACTGGGCGGGCCAATCGCGCTGGGCGGCATCCTGGTGCTCTCGCTCGTCATGCGTGAGGATGCGCCCGATCCCTTCCTCGGAGGGCTCGCCGCGGTCTCGGTGCTCGCGACCGTGCTCATCGCGACACTGCTCGTTCCCGGTACTCCGCTCGCGCGGGCGCTGGACTGGCTGCCGCTGCGCTGGGTGGGCGAGCGCAGCTACGGCCTGTACCTGTGGCACTGGCCGGTGTACCTGCTCGTGCTCGCGGCGCTGCCCTCGTGGTCCCGCGAGGGGTGGAGCGGTTGGGCACTCGGCGGCATCGCGGCCGTCATCACGCTCGCCGCGGCTACCGCGTCGTACCAGTTCGTCGAGCAGCCGATCCGCCGCGGGGGCTTCCGCGCGGCGTGGGCGACCTTCGCGAGCTGGTTCGCCGGGGCGCGCCACGCCTTCGTCGCCGGCGTGTGGGTCGTCGTGCTGGTCATGGTCGGCGGCGTCGGAACGGTCGCGGCCATCAGCGCCGACCCGGGCCGGGGCGAGACCGAGTTGCTCGTGCAGGCCGGCCAGCAGGCGCTGGAGGAGGCGGCGGCGCAGGAGACGGCGTCCCCGACGCCAACGGGAACCGCGACTCCGGGAGCGGACGACCCGGGCGACGACGAGACCGACAGGCCACCTGAGCCGGTCGGCGGCGACCAGATCTCGGCCATCGGCGACTCGGTCATGCTCGCGGCCGCGCCGACGCTCCAGCAGCGCTTCCCCGGCATCCAGATCGATGCGGCCGTCTCGCGGTCGATCTATGTGGCGCCGGACATGATCCGCTCGCTTATCCGCAAGAACAAGCTGCGCAAGGTGCTCGTGCTCGCGCTCGGCACTAACGGGCCCATCGACCGCGAGGTGCTCGAGGAGATCCGAGACCTCATCGGACCCGACCGCCAGATGGTGGTGGTCAACGTGCAGGCGCCGCGCTACTGGACCGACGGGGTCAACAAGACGCTGTCCGCGTTCGCGCTGTACTACCGAGACGTCGAGCTCGCGAACTGGCACGACGCCATCCAGCCGTCCCTCAACCTGCTCGCGGGCGACCAGATCCACTTCGGCTCCGCGGGTGCCGAGGTCTGGGCCACAACCCTGCGCGACGCCCTGCAGCGCCTCGCCGAGTTGCCCCCGCTCCGCGACGACCGCGCGAACCAGTCCCTCCCCCAGCCCGTCTGACGCCGAGTTTGCGGTTTCCTCCCGAGATCGCCGCGAGTTCGCGCCCATCTCGGGAGGAGCGTGCGATCTCGGCGCGTAGGCTTCCGGGATGGTGACGCCATTCGATCCGATTCCGGAGCCGATGCTCGCCAAGGCGGTCGCGGCGGTACCGGAGGATGACCGGTACTCGTTCGAGCCCAAGTGGGACGGGTTCCGGGCGATCGTCGTGGTTGCTCCCGATGGCGCGGTCGAGATCGGCAGCCGCGGGTCGAAGCCGCTCACGCGGTACTTCCCCGAGCTCGTGACCGAGTTCGCCGCCCAGCTGCCCCCCGGCACCGTCGTCGACGGCGAGATCGTCGTGCGCGCGGGCGAGGCCGGCGCCGAGCACCTCGCCTGGGAGCTGCTGTCGCAACGCATCCACCCGGCCCAGAGCCGCATCCAGCGCCTGGCCGCCGAGACCCCGGCCTCGTTCATCGGATTCGACCTGATCGCCGAGGGGGGCGGCTCGCTCATGGACGTGCCGTTCGCCGACCGGCGGACGGCGCTCGAACGCGTGCTCGGCGCGGTGCGCGCGCCCCTTCACCTGTCGCAGACCACACGGGATGCCGCCCTCGCCCGCCGCTGGCTCACCGAGTTCGAGGGCGCGGGCCTCGATGGCGTGATCGCCAAGCCGCTCGATGCGCCCTACGAACCGGGCAAGCGCACCATGCTGAAGATCAAGCACGAGCGCACGGCGGACGTCGTGCTCACCGGGTACCGCATCCACAAGTCGGGGCAGGGGGTGGGGTCGCTGCTCGTGAGCCTCTACACCGACGCGGGCGAGCTCGTGCCGGTCGGCGGGGCCTCGGCCTTCTCGAACGCGCGGAGGCTCGAGCTCGTCGACGAACTCGCCCCGCTCGTCGACGGGGTCGGGGAGGGCGAGCGCAGCCGCTTCTCGTCGGGCAAGGACGTGTCATTCGTGAGGCTGCGGCCCGAGCGCGTGCTCGAGGTGCGCTACGACCAGATGGAGGGCTGGCGGTTCCGGCACGCGGTGCAGTTCCTGCGCTGGCGCGAGGACCGCGACCCGCGCTCGTGCACCTACGACCAGCTGGACACGCCCGCCGCCTACGACCTCAGCGCGGTTCTGACCTAGCGCGGTTCCTTCTCAGCCCGGCTCCTTCTTGGCGCGGCTGGGCTGCACGCGCGTCGGCTCGCCCGGCATCTTGGGGTGCTCGGGGGGATACGGCAACTCGCCCTGGCCGTTCTCGACATCGCGCTCCCACCACTCCAGGAGCACGTCGATCGTCCCGCGCGCGTTGCCGAACCCGGCCCACGGGTCCGCCGCCGCCCGCTCGGGCACCGTGCGCACCGTGAAGGCGAGCGGGTCGAGCCCGGGCGCCACCTCGTCCCAGTTGAGCGGCGTCGACACGGTCGCCTCGGGACGGGCGCGCGCGCTGTAGGCCGCGGCGATCGTGCGGTCGCGGGCCGCCTGGTTGAAGTCGACGAAGACCCGTTCGCCGCGCTCCTCCTTCCACCAGGCGGTCGTCACGGCATCGGGCATGCGCCGCTCGAGCTCGCGCGCCGCGGAGATGACCGCGTGCCGGACCCCGATGAAGTCGTGCTGCGGCACGATCGGGGCGTACACGTGCAGGCCGCGGTTGCCGGAGGTCTTCACGAACGCATCGAGACCCGCCTCCTGCAGGACGGAACGCAGCTCGAGCGCGGCGGGGATCGCATCCTGGAAGTCCCGTCCCGGCTGCGGGTCCAGGTCGAGCCGCAGCTGATCCGGGTGGTCGATGTCGCCCGCCAACGACGGCCAGGGGTGGAACACGATGGTGTTCATCTGCGCCATCCACACCGCCGCGGCGGGCTCGTCGATCACGAGCATGGGGTGCTTGCGGCCGCTCGGGAAGGTCACCATGGTGTCGCGGATCCAGTCCGGAACGCCCTTGGGCGGCGACTTGGAGAAGAACTGCTCACCCTCGACGCCGTCGGGATAGCGCTGCAGCGCCACCGGACGGCCCCCGTTCGCAGCGACGAAGGCTTCGCCCACGGACACGAGGTATTGCGCGTACTCGAGCTTGGTGATGCCGACCGCGGGCCACAGCACTCGGCCCGGACTGGAGATGCGCATCTCGCGCACCCCGTCCGGGCCGGGCACCTCGATCGTGGTCGCGTCGGAAGCCATGTGCCGACGCTATACGACTACTCCTTCTCGGCGTCCTCCGCGGGAGCCTCGTCCTCCACGGGAGCGTCCTCAACGGCAGCCTCCTCGACGGCGGCCTCCTCGGCCGGAGCCTCCTCGGCGGGCAGCTCGACCTCGATCGACTCCACCGCATCCTCGGCGGCCTCGTCAGCGGCCTCTTCGGCCTTCTCGGCGGCCGGCTTGGGCTTCTCGACCTTGGTCTCCGCGCGCGCCGCCGACTTCTTCGACGACGCGGGCTTCTTGGTCACGGGCTCGAGCACGAGCTCGATCACGGCCATGGGGGCGTTGTCGCCCTTGCGGTAACCGGTCTTCACGATGCGGGTGTAGCCGCCCTCGCGCTCGGCGACCTGGGGGGCGATGACCGTGAACAGCTCGTGCACGACGCCCTTGTCGGTAATGACCGACAGGACGCGGCGACGCGCGTGCAGGTCGCCGCGCTTGGCGAACGTGATGAGCCGCTCGGCCAGCGGACGCAGGCGCTTGGCCTTGGTCTCGGTGGTCTGGATGCTCTTGTGCGTGAACAGGGCGGCCGCGAGGTTCGCGAGCAGCAGGCGCTCGTGCGCCGGACCGCCTCCGAGACGGGGACCCTTGGTGGGCTTGGGCATGATCTCAGTTCTTCCTAGTCAGTCTCTGCCGGGTCACACGTTGTCGTCGTCGTAGCCGCCGTAGAAGTGCGCCCCGTCGAAACCGGGAACGCTGTCCTTCAGCGAGAGGCCCATCTCGACGAGCTTGTCCTTGACCTCGTCGACCGACTTCTGACCGAAGTTGCGGATGTTCATGAGCTGGGTCTCCGACAGGGCGACCAGCTCGCTCACGGTGTTGATGCCCTCGCGCTTGAGGCAGTTGTAGGAACGGACCGAGAGGTCGAGGTCCTCGATGGGCATGCTGAGCTCGGAGCTGAGCACCGCATCCACCGGGGCGGGCCCGATCTCGATGCCCTCCGCCGCGGCGTTGAGCTCGCGCGCGAGCCCGAAGAGCTCGACGAGCGTGCGTCCGGCCGAGGCGATCGCGTCGCGCGGGCTGATCGCCGGCTTGGTCTCGACGTCCACCACCAGGCGGTCGAAGTCGGTGCGCTCACCCGCACGCGTCGCCTCCACGCGGTAGGTGACCTTGAGCACGGGCGAGTAGATCGAGTCGATCGGGATCTGGCCCGCCTCGCTGAACTCGCTGCGGTTCTGGCTGGCCGAGACGTAGCCGCGGCCGCGCTCGATGGTCAGCTCGAGCTCGAACTTGGCCTTGTCGTTGAGCGTCGCGATGACCAGGTCGGGGTTGTGGATCTCCACGCCCGCCGGGGCCGAGATGTCGGCCGCCGTCACCTGGCCGGCGCCCTGCTTGCGCAGGTAGGCCGTGATGGGCTCGTCGTGCTCGCTCGAGACCACGAGGTTCTTGATGTTGAGGACGATCTCGACGACGTCCTCCTTCACCCCGGGGATCGTCGCGAACTCGTGCTGGATGTTGTCGATGCGGATGCTCGTGACCGCGGCGCCCGGGATGGACGACAGCAGGGTGCGGCGGAGCGAGTTGCCGAGCGTGTATCCGAAGCCGGGCTCGAGCGGCTCGATCACGAAGCGCGAGCGGAACTCGGAGATGGACTCCTCGGACAGGGTGGGTCGCTGTGCAATGAGCACGTGGTCTTCCTTTCGGCGAGAGCGCCCGCCATATGGCGCTCACGGCAGATTCAGCGGGTGGCTGGGCCGCTGTGGTGTTGAGTGGTGAAAGTTCCGGTCAGACGCGACGGCGCTTGGGCGGGCGGACCCCGTTGTGCGCCTGCGGCGTCACATCGGTGATCGAACCCACCTCGAGGCCGGCCGACTGCAGCGAGCGGATCGCCGTCTCGCGCCCGGAGCCCGGGCCCTTGACGAAGACGTCGACCTTCTTCATGCCGTTCTCCTGCGCCTTGCGCGCAGCGGACTCGGCCGCGAGACCCGCGGCGAACGGGGTCGACTTGCGCGAACCCTTGTAGCCGACGTCTCCGCCGGACGCCCAGGCGATGACCGCGCCCGAGGGGTCGGTGATCGAGACGATGGTGTTGTTGAACGTCGACTTGATGTGGGCCTGACCCACGGCGATGTTCTTCTTCTCCTTGCGGCGGGGCTTGCGGCCGGCCGAGGCCTTGGGTGCGGCCATTACTTCTTGCCTGCCTTCTTCTTACCGGCGACGGTGCGCTTCGGGCCCTTGCGGGTGCGGGCGTTGGTCTTCGTGCGCTGACCGCGCACCGGGAGGCCGCGGCGGTGGCGGATCCCCTCGTAGGAGCCGATCTCGACCTTGCGGCGGATGTCGGCCTGGACCTCACGACGGAGGTCGCCCTCCACCTTGTAGGTGCCCTCGATGAAGTCGCGCAGGGCGACCAGCTGGTCGTCCGTCAGATCCTTCACGCGGATGTCCCCGGAGATCCCGGTCTCCTTGAGGGTGGTGAGCGCGCGAGTGCGGCCCACTCCGTAGATGTACGTCAGGGCGACTTCCACGCGCTTATCGCGCGGGATGTCGACGCCGGCGAGACGTGCCATGTCGGCTTCTCCTTATCGGAGTCGTCTGGAGGTGTGGAGCAGAGCCGGTGCCCGGGCCTCCAGACCCGAGGTGTCACCCTCCGCGCTCAGGACGAGCATGGCGGGATCGTGGCGCTGCTGTTCTGTCTTGTGTTGTGGCGTCAGCCTTGGCGCTGCTTGTGTCGAGGGTTCGACTTGCAGATGACCATGACCCGGCCGTTGCGACGGATCACCTTGCAGTGGTCGCAGATCGGCTTGACGCTCGGGTTGACCTTCATGTGCTGCTCTCTCTCGCTGTCATCGTGAACCGGGCGCCTCTCGGCACCGGGAACCGTTACTTTCCAGCCGCTGTGCTGTCCGCGCTACTTGTAGCGGTAGACGATGCGACCACGGGTCAGGTCATAGGGGCTGAGCTCCACGATCACGCGATCCTCGGGGAGGATGCGGATGTAGTGCTGGCGCATCTTGCCCGAGATGTGGGCGAGGACCTTGTGCCCGTTCGTGAGCTCGACCCGGAACATCGCGTTCGGGAGAGCCTCGAGAACAGAGCCCTCGATCTCGATGACGCCGTCTTTCTTGGCCATGAACCTTCTTCGTCGTCGCAGCACGATGCTGCCGGTCTTGCGTGGGATAGGCGGTGCGACGCCGCGCACGCCCGAAGGCGGCGCAGAGCACCAAGGGTCTACCTTAGACCATTTCGGCCGCGAACGCTACGCGGCGACCTCGCCGAGACCGCGCTCGGCCAGCGCGGCGAACACCCGGCCGGTCACCTCGTCGACGCTGCCGAGACCGTCGACCTCGACGAGCAGACCCTGCTCGCGGAACATCTCCAGGAGCGGCGCGGTCTCGCGGCGGTAGACGTCCTGCCGGTGGCGGATCGCCTCCTCCGAGTCGTCCACCCGGCCCTGCTCGATCGCGCGCTGACGAAGCCGGCGCACGATCTCGTCCTGGTCCGCGACCAGGCGGATCACCGCATCCAGCCGGTGGCCGTGCGAGGCGAGCAGCTCGTTCAGGTAGCGAACCTGGTCGGTCGTGCGCGGGTAGCCGTCCAGCAGGAAGCCGGCCCCGGCATCCGCCCCGGACAGACGATCGGTCACGAGTGCGTTGGTCAGCTCGTCGGGCACGTAGTCGCCCGCATCGACGATGGCCTTGACCTTCTTGCCCAGCTCGGTGCCGTTGGCGATGTTGGCGCGGAAGATGTCGCCCGTCGAGATGGTCGGGATGCCGAAGCGCTCCGCGATGCGGATCGCCTGCGTGCCCTTGCCCGCACCGGGCGGACCGACGATGAGCAGCCGCGTACCGGCCTGACCGGCCGTCATCGCAGCAGCCCCTCGTAGTGGCGCTGCTGCAACTGGGAGTCGATCTGTTTGACCGTCTCGAGGCCGACGCCGACCACGATCAGGATGCTGACCCCGCCGAACGGGAAGTTCTGGTTCGCGTTGATGAGCACGAGCGCGACGAGCGGGATCATCGACACCAGGCCCAGGTACAGCGAGCCTGGCAGGGTCACGCGCGTGAGCACGTAGTCGAGGTACTCGGCGGTCGGCCGACCGGCCCGGATGCCGGGGATGAAGCCGCCGTACTTCTTCATGTTGTCGGCCACCTCGTCCGGGTTGAACGTGATGGCGACGTAGAAGTAGGTGAACCCGATGATGAGCAGGAAGTACAGGGCCATGTACAGCGGGTGATCGCCGCGCGTCAGGTAGTCGCTGATGAACTGGACCCACGCGGGCGCGGCCTCGCCACTGCCGGCCGCGGGCTGGTTGAACTGCGCCACGAGCGAGGGCAGGTACAGCAAGGACGAGGCGAAGATGACCGGGATGACGCCGGCCATGTTCACCTTGATCGGGATGTAGGTGTTGTTGCCGCCGTAGGTGCGCCGCCCGACCATGCGCTTGGCGTACTGCACCGGGATGCGGCGCTGCGACTGCTCGACGAAGACGACCAGGCCCATGATGACCATGCCGATCGCGATGACCAGGAGGAAGGTCTCCGGCCCGCGCTCGGTGAGGATCTTGCCCAGCGAGCTGGGGAACTGCGCCGCGATCGAGGTGAAGATCAGCAGCGACATGCCGTTGCCGACGCCGCGCTCGGTGACGAGCTCGCCGAGCCACATGATGACGCCGGTGCCCGCGGTCATGGTGATGACCATCAGGAGGATCCCCATGGCGGCGCCCACGGCATCCTGACCGGGAAGTGCGAGCAGGTCGCCGCACGCGCCCTCATTGGTGCCGAACAGCTGACCGCTGCGGGCCACCGTGATGAGCGTCGTCGACTGCAGGACGCCGAGCGCGATCGTGAGGTAACGCGTGTACTGCGTCAGCTTGGACTGGCCGGCCTGGCCCTCCTTGTAGAGGGAGTCGAAGTGCGGGATGACCACGCGCAGCAGCTGCACGATGATCGACGCCGTGATGTACGGCATGATGCCCAGCGCGAAGATCGACAGCTGCAGCAGCGCACCGCCGCTGAACAGGTTGACCAGGTCGTAGAGCCCGCCCGCGTTGGAGTTGAGCGCGAGGCACTGCTGCACGTTGCCGAAGTCGACGAACGGCGCCGGGATGAACGAGCCGAGCCGGAAGATCGCGATGATGCCGAGCGTGAACCCGATCTTCTTTCGCAGATCGGGCGTGCGGAAGATCCGCGCGACGGCACTGAACACGGGGGCCTCCAGGTGAATCGGTGGCGGGGCGGCGGCCCCGGAGTCCGGGGCCACCAACCCTATCGGCTACTTGACCGAGCCGCCTGCGGCGAGGATCTTCTGCTCGGCAGAGCTCGAGACCTTGTCGACCGCAACGTTCAGCTTAACCGCAATGTCGCCCTGCCCGAGAACCTTGACCTTCTCGTTCTTGCGCACCGCGCCCTTGGCCACGAGGTCGCCGATCGTGACGTCCCCGCCCTTCGGGTACAGCTCGGCGAGCTTGTCCAGGTTGACCACCTGGTACTCGACCCGGAACGGGTTCTTGAAGCCGCGCAGCTTGGGCGCGCGCATGACCGAGTTCAGGTTGCCGCCCTCGAGCCCGACGCGCACCTGGTAGCGCGCCTTCGTGCCCTTGGTTCCGCGACCCGCGGTCTTGCCCTTCGAGCCCTCACCACGGCCGACGCGGGTCTTGGCCTTCTTGGCCCCCGCGGCCGGACGCAGGTGGTGCGCCTTCAGGATCTGCGGACGCGCCGGGGCGACATCCTTCTTGGCGGCCGGCTTCTTGGCCGGTGCCTTGGATGCGGCACCCGCCTTCTCAGCGGCCGTGTCGTCCTTCTTGGCGGCGGCCTTCGACTCCGCGGCCGGGGCCTTGGTAGCCGGAGCCTTGGCGGCCGGCGCCTTCTTCTCGGCGGGCGCCTTGTCGGCGGCCTTGTCGGCCGCCGCCTTGGTCGCTGCCGGCTTCTTCTCGGCGGCCTTCGGGGCTGCAGCCTTCGCGGCTGCCGGCTTCTTGTCGGCGGCAGCCTTCGGCGCAGCAGCCTTGGCGGCCGGCTTCTTCTTCTCTTCCTCAGCCATCAGTCGATCTCCTCCACCTTCACGAGGTGGGCCACCGTGTTGACGTACCCACGGTTCTGCTTGTTGTCCTCGCGCACGACGATGTCGCCGATGCGCTTCAGCCCGAGGCTGCGCAGCGTGTTCCGCTGGTTCTGCTTCTCGCTGATGACGGACTTGATCTGGGTCACCTTCAGACGCGCGGCCATCAGGCACCTGCCTTCGCTGTCGCGGCCGCCGCGCTGGCGGCGGCACGGTCGTCCGCCTCGGCGCGCAGCAGGAGCTCCGGGGCGACGTCCTCGAACTCGAGCCCGCGGCGGGCCGCGACGGCGCGCGGCTCCTCCAGCTGCTTGAGCGCGGCGACCGTCGCGTGGACGATGTTCAGGGTGTTCGACGAGCCGAGCGACTTGCTCAGCACGTCGTGGATGCCCGCGCACTCGAGCACGGCGCGCACCGGACCACCCGCGATGACGCCGGTACCGGCGGCAGCAGGACGCAGCAGCACCACACCGGCCGCGGCCTCGCCCTGCACCGGGTGCGGGATCGTCTTGGCCGAACGCGGGACGCGGAAGAAGTTCTTCTTCGCCTCCTCGACGCCCTTCGAGATCGCCAGCGGCACCTCGCGCGCCTTGCCGTAGCCGACGCCGACCATGCCGTTGCCGTCGCCCACCACGACGAGCGCGGTGAAGCTGAAGCGACGGCCGCCCTTGACGACCTTGCTCACGCGGTTGATGGTGACGACGCGCTCGAGGAACTGGCTGTCCTCGCGGCCGCGCGAACCGCGCTCGTTGCGCGGGCTGCGCTCACGGCTGCCGCGGCGCTGCTCGCGCTCGTTGCCGTTCTGCGCGGTGCCGGCGGCCGTCTCGACGACGGTGCCCTCGGCGACCTCGACCTCGGGCGACGCGACCTCGGGGGTCGCGGCAGCTGCGGTGGTGTCCTCCGACACGGAGTTCTCCTGGTTCTCATCGGCGCCCTGGGGCGCGCCTGTGGTCTCAGCGGTCACAGTGCCAGCCCTCCTTCACGGGCGCCCTCGGCGATGGCCGCCACGCGCCCGGCGAACCGGTTGCCGCCGCGGTCGAACACGACCGCATCGATCCCGGCCTTCTTGGCCCGCTCGGCGACGAGCTCGCCGACCTTGCGCGCCTTCGCGGTCTTGTCGCCGCTGAACGAGCGCAGGTCCGCCTCGAGCGTGGACGCCGAGACGACCGTGTGGCCCTTGGTGTCGTCGACCACCTGCACGAAGACGTGCCGGGCGGATCGCGTGACGACCAGGCGGGGACGCTCGGTCGTGCCGCTGATGCGCTTGCGCAGGCGGGCGTGACGCCGGTCGCGCTGCGCGCTCTTGCTCACGGTAGCCATGGTTACTTACCAGCCTTTCCGGCCTTGCGGCGCACGACCTCGCCCGCGTAGCGCACACCCTTGCCCTTGTACGGCTCGGGCTTGCGCAGCTTGCGGATGTTGGCGGCGACCTCGCCCACGGCCTGTTTGTCGATGCCCTTGACCGTGAGCTTGTTGTTGCCCTCGACCTCGAACGTGATGCCGGCCGGCGGGTTGACCGTGATCGGGTGCGAGAAGCCGAGCGCGAACTCGACGCCCTGCCCCTTGGACTGGACACGGTATCCGGTGCCGACGACCTCGAGGCTCTTCTCGTAGCCCTGGGTCACGCCGATGATGAGGTTGTTGATGAGCGTGCGGCTCAGCCCGTGCAGCGAGCGCGACTCGCGCTCGTCGTCGGGCCGGCTCACGGTGATCTGGCCGTCCTCGAGCTTTGCCTCGATGGGCGCCTTGACGGTGAGCGAGAGCTCGCCCTTGGGCCCCTTGACGGCGACGCTCTGTCCGTCGATCGTCACGGTGACGCCGGCGGGCACGTCGATGGGAAGTCGTCCGATGCGCGACATGTCAGATCACCACACGTAGGCGAGGACTTCCCCACCCACGCCCTTCTTGTTCGCCTCGCGGTCGGTCAGCAGACCGGACGAGGTGGACAGGATCGCGACGCCGAGGCCGCCCAGCACGGTGGGGATCTCGGTCGACTTCGCGTACACGCGCAGGCCGGGCTTCGACACGCGCTTGATGCCGGCGATCGACCGCTCGCGGTTCGGGCCGTACTTGAGATCGATGGTGAGGGTCTTGCCCACGCGCGCGTCCTCGACCTTCCAGCCGGAGATGTAGCCCTCGCGCTGGAGGATCTCGGCGATGTGGGCCTTGAGGTTGCTGCTGGGCATCGACACGGAGTCGTGGTACGCGCGGTTCCCGTTGCGCACCCGGGTCAGCATGTCGGCGACCGGGTCGGTCATTGTCATTGCGTCGGTTTCCTTATCTCAACCGGTTTCGGCATCCGGTCCACCGGGTGCCGACCTCTTCGAGGATTTACTGCTGAGCGGTCTCAGCGGTGCGGAACGGGAACCCGAGCTCGCGCAGCAGCGCGCGCCCCTCGTCGTCGTTCTTCGCGGTGGTCACGACCGTGATGTCGAAGCCGCGCACGCGGTCGATCTGGTCCTGGTCGATCTCGTGGAACACTGCCTGCTCCTGGAGACCGAACGTGTAATTGCCGTTGCCGTCGAACTGCTTCGGGCTGAGGCCGCGGAAGTCGCGGATGCGGGGCAGCGCGAGCGAGAGCAGGCGGTCCAGGAACTCCCAGGCCCGGTCGCCGCGCAGCGTGACGTGCGCGCCGATCGGCATGCCCTCGCGCAGCTTGAACTGCGCGATGGACTTGCGGGCCTTGGTGACCTGAGGCTTCTGACCGGTGACCAGCGTGAGGTCCTTGACGGCCCCCTCGATGACCTTGGAGTCGCGAGCCGCCTCGCCGACACCGGTGTTGACCACGATCTTCACGAGACCGGGGACCTGGTGCGGGTTGGTGAAGCCGAACTCCTCGGCCAGCTTCTTGCTGATCTCGGTGCGGTACTTCTGCTTGAGGCGGGGCTGGACCCGGTTCGCCGGGCTCGTGCCAGCCGCCGCGGCAGTTGCGTTCGCCATGATTAGAACTTCTCTCCGGACTTCTTCGCGTAGCGCACGCGAACGGTCTTCTTCACGCCGTTGCGCTCGACGACCTCCTCGCGGAAGCCGACGCGGGTCGGCTTCTTCGACTTGGGGTCGACGAGCGCCACGTTCGAGATGTGGATGGGCGCCTCGTGCTGCTCGACGCCACCGGTCTTCGTGCCGCGCTGGGTCTGGCCGACCTTGATGTGCTTGGTCACGTAGTTGATGCCCTCGACGATGACGCGGTTCTTGTCCGCCTGCACCTCGATGACCTTGCCCTGCTTGCCGCGGTCGCCGCCGCGGTCCTGGCTCGGGCCCGAGATGACCTGGACCAGGTCGCCCTTCTTGATCTTCGCCATGACTAGATGACCTCCGGCGCCAGCGAGATGATCTTCATGAACTTCTTGTCGCGAAGCTCACGACCGACCGGCCCGAAGATGCGCGTGCCACGGGGGTCGCCGTCGCTCTTCAGGATCACCGCGGCGTTCTCGTCGAACTTGATGTACGAGCCGTCGGGACGACGGGACTCCTTCTTGGTGCGCACCACGACCGCCTTGACGACGTCGCCCTTCTTGACGTTGCCACCGGGGATCGCGTCCTTGACGGTCGCGACGATGACATCGCCCAGACCCGCATAGCGGCGGCCGGAGCCCCCGAGCACGCGGATGGTGAGCAGCTCCTTGGCGCCGGTGTTGTCGGCGACCTTGAGCCGGGATTCCTGCTGGATCATTTCGCCTTCTCCGCGATCTCGACCAGACGCCAGCGCTTGGTCGCCGACAGGGGCCGGGTCTCCGCGATGACGACCAGGTCGCCGATGCCGGCGGTGTTCTGCTCGTCGTGCGCCTTCACCTTGGAAGTGCGGCGGATGACCTTGCCGTAGAGCGGGTGCTTCACGCGGTCCTCGACCTCGACGACGATGGTCTTGTCCATCTTGTCGCTCGTCACGTAGCCGCGGCGCACCTTGCGATAGCCGCGCGCGTTCTCGTCGCGGACGTCGTGTTCTGCATGTTCGTGGCCCGTAGGGCCAGCAGGCAGCACAGTGCCGGTCTTCTTCTCAGCCATCTACTCGCCAGCCTCCTCACTGGTCTCATCGGCCTTCGCGTCCGCGTCGGCCTTCTTGGTGGCCTTGGCCTTGGATGCCTTGGCCGGCTTCTCGATGGGAGCGGGCGTGGCACGGATGCCCAGCTCGCGCTCCCGGATGACGGTGTAGATCCGCGCGATGTCGCGCTTCACGGCGCGCAGGCGACCGTGGCTCTCGAGCTGGCCGGTGGCCGACTGGAAGCGCAGGTTGAACAGCTCCTCCTTGGCCTTCTTCAGCTCGTCGACCAGGCGGTCGTTCTCGAAGGTGTCGAGCTCGACGGGGCGGAGCTCCTTGGATCCGACGGCCATTACGCGTCGCCCTCCTCGCGCTTGATGATGCGCGCCTTCAGGGGGAGCTTGTGGATCGCGCGCATGAGAGCGCCGCGAGCAAGCTCTTCGTTGACTCCGGCCACCTCGAAGAGGACCCGGCCCGGCTTGACGTTGGCGACCCACCACTCCGGCGAACCCTTACCGGAACCCATGCGGGTCTCGGCGGGCTTCTTGGTGAGCGGGCGGTCGGGGTAGACGTTGATCCACACCTTGCCGCCGCGCTTGATGTGACGGGTCATCGCGATACGCGCGGCCTCGATCTGGCGGTTCGTCACGTACGCGGGCGTGATGGCCTGGATGCCGTACTCGCCGAACGTGACCTTCGTGCCACCGGTGGCAGCGCCCGAGCGACCCGGGTGGTGCTGCTTGCGGTGCTTGACCTTACGGGGAATCAGCATGACTAGCCCTCCGCTCCTGCCGCGACGGGCGCATCGGCACGCGGGCCGCGGCCGCGGGGGCCGCCGTCCCGGCGCTCGGGGCGCGTCGACTTCTGGGCGGCCTGCTCGCGCGCGAGCTCCTTGTTGGTGATGTCGCCCTTGTAGATCCAGACCTTGACGCCGATCCGGCCGAACGTGGTGCGCGCCTCGTAGAAGCCGTAGTCGATGTTCGCGCGGAGCGTGTGCAGCGGCACCCGGCCCTCGCGGTAGAACTCCGAGCGGCTCATCTCCGCGCCGCCGAGGCGACCCGAGACCTGGATGCGGACGCCCTTGGCCCCGGCGCGCTGAGCGCCCTGCAGACCCTTGCGCATGGCGCGCCGGAACGCGACGCGCGCGCTCAGCTGCTCAGCGATCCCCTGGGCCACCAGCTGGGCCTCGGCCTCGGGGTTCTTGACCTCGAGGATGTTGAGGAGGATCTGCTTGCCGGTGAGCTTCTCGAGGTCGGCGCGGATGCGCTCGGCCTCGGCGCCGCGGCGGCCGATGACGATGCCGGGGCGGGCCGCGCGGATGTCCACGCGGACGCGGTCCCGGGTGCGCTCGATCTCGATCTTGGCGACGCCGGCGCGGTCGAGGGTCGTCTTGAGCATGTTGCGGATGCGGACGTCCTCCTCCACGAAGTCGGCGTAGCGCTGACCGGGCTTCGTCGAGTCGGAGAACCAGCGCGACACGTGGTCGGTGGTAATCCCGAGTCGGAAGCCGTAGGGGTTGACCTTCTGGCCCATGACTACTTGCTCGCCTTCTTGGTCGTGGTCGCCTTCGCCGGCGCGGCCGGCTGGTCGGCGACGAACTCGTCCGGAGTGGCGAGCTCGATGGTGATGTGGCTCGTGCGCTTCAGGATCTTGAACGCGCGGCCCTGGGCGCGAGGCTGGAAGCGCTTGAGCGTGGTCCCCTCGTCGACGTAGGCGCGGTGCACGAACAGGTCGCGCTCGTCCAGGAAGGTGTTGGTCGCATCCGCCTTCACGCGTGCGTTCGCGATCGCGGACGCGACGAGCTTGTAGACGGGCTCGCTCGCACCCTGCGGCGCGAACTTCAGGATGGCCAGGGCCTCCTGCGCCTGCTTGCCCTTGATGAGCGCGATGACCCGGCGGGCCTTCTGGGGCGTGACGCGGATGTGGCGCACGCGGGACATGGACTGGACCATCAGCGGCGCCGTCCCTTCTTGTCGTCCTTCTCGTGGCCGCGGAAGGTGCGCGTCGGCGCGAACTCGCCGAGCTTGTGGCCGACCATGGTCTCGGTCACGAACACGGGGATGTGCTTGCGGCCGTCGTGCACCGCGATGGTGTGCCCCAGCATGGCGGGGATGATCATCGAACGGCGCGACCAGGTCTTGATCACGTTCTTGGTGTTGGCCTCGTTCTGAGCGGCCACCTTCTTGAACAGGTGGTCGTCGACGAAGGGACCCTTCTTGAGACTGCGCGGCATCTTCTGGCCTTATCCCTTGCGCTTCTTGCCGACCGTGCGGCGGCGGACGATGAGCTTGTCGGATTCCTTGTTGGGGCGGCGCGTGCGGCCTTCCTTCTGACCCCACGGGCTGACCGGGTGGCGACCACCGGAGGTCTTGCCCTCGCCACCGCCGTGCGGGTGGTCGATCGGGTTCATGGCGACACCGCGGACGGTCGGGCGCACGCCCTTCCAGCGCATGCGGCCGGCCTTGCCCCAGTTGATGTTCGACTGCTCGGCGTTGCCGACCTCGCCGACCGTGGCGCGGCAGCGCAGGTCGACGTTGCGGATCTCGCCGCTCGGCAGACGCAGCTGCGCATACGGGCCGTCCTTGGCGACGAGGCGGACGCTGGCACCGGCAGAGCGGGCCATCTTCGCGCCGCCGCCGGGCTTGAGCTCGATGGCGTGAATGACGGTACCGACCGGGATGTTGCGCAGCGGCAGGTTGTTGCCCGGCTTGATGTCGGCGCTCGGGCCGGACTCGACGATGTCGCCCTGCTTGAGCTTGTCGGGAGCGATGATGTAGCGCTTCGTGCCGTCGAGGTAGTGCAGGAGCGCGATCCGAGCCGTGCGGTTCGGGTCGTACTCGATGTGCGCGACCTTGGCGTTCACGCCGTCCTTGTCATTGCGACGGAAGTCGATGACGCGGTACTGGCGCTTGTGACCGCCGCCGATGTGGCGCGTCGTGATGCGACCCGTGTTGTTGCGACCGCCCGACTTGGGCAGCGGCTTGAGCAGCGACTTCTCCGGGGTCGAGCGCGTGATCTCGACGAAGTCGGCGACCGACGAACCGCGACGACCCGGGGTCGTGGGCTTGTACTTGCGAATGGCCATGGGTTATCTCCTGGTCCTCAGCTGACAGCCGTGAAGATGTCGATGGAACCGGACTTGAGGGTGACGATGGCGCGCTTGGTGTCCTTGCGGCGGCCGATGCCGAAGCGGGTACGGCGGGTCTTGCCCTGACGGTTCAGGGTGTTCACCGACGCGACCTTCACGCCGAAGATCTTCTCGATCGCGAGCTTGATCTCGGTCTTGTTGGAGCGGGTGTCCACGACGAAGGTGTACTTGCCGTCGTCGACCAGGCCGAAGCTCTTCTCGCTCACCACCGGCGCGATGATGATGTCGCGCGGGTCCTTGTTGTAGCCGCTCACTCGCCGGCCTCCTTCTCGGTCTGCGCCTTGTCGCCCGACTTCGCGTCCGCGCTACGTGCGTCAACGAAGGCCGTGAACGCGCCCTTGGTGAAGACGATGTCGTCGCTCACGACCGCGTCGTAGGCGTTGAGCTGGTCGACGAACAGGACGTGCACGTTCGGGACGTTGCGCACGCTCTTGAAGCTCACCTCGTCGGTGCGCTCGAGCACGATGAGCACGTTCTTGCTGGTCGCGACCTTCTCGATCAGTTCGACAGCCGTCTTGGTGCTCGGGGCGTCATCCAGACCGAATCCGGCGACCACGTGCAGACGCTCGCCGCGCGCACGGTCGCTCAGGACGCCCAGGAGCGCGGCGGCGATCATCTTCTTGGGGGTGCGCTGGCTGTAGTCGCGCGGCACCGGGCCGTGCACGACGCCGCCGCCGCGGTGCTCGGGGGCGCGGATCGAGCCCTGGCGGGAGCGACCGGTGCCCTTCTGCTTGAACGGCTTGCGACCCGAGCCGGAGACCTCGCCGCGACCCTTGGTCGAGTGCGTGCCCTGGCGGGCGGCCGCGAGCTGCGCGGTCACCACCTGGTGGATGAGCGGAACGTTGGTCTGCTGGTCGAAGAGCGCGGCGGGCAGCTCGACGCTGCCGGAGTTGCCGCCCTTGGGCGAGACCACGGTGATGGTGCTGGCCATGATCACTGGCCTCCCTTCACGGCGTTGCGGACGAAGACCAGGCGGCCGCGGGCGCCGGGAACGGCCCCCTTGACCAGCAGCAGGCCCTTCTCCGCGTCGATCGAGTGGATCAGGAGGCCCTGCACGGTGACGCGATCGCCACCCATGCGGCCGGCCATGCGCATGCCCTTGAAGACGCGGCTCGGGGTCGAGCTGGCGCCGATCGAGCCGGGCTTGCGGTGGTTGCGGTGCGCACCGTGGCTCGCGCTCACGCCCTTGAAGTTGTGGCGCTTCATGACGCCGGCGAAGCCCTTGCCCTTGGAGGTGCCCACGACATCCACCCGCTGGCCGGCCTCGAAGATCTCGACGGTCAGCTCCTGGCCGGGCGCGTACTCGGCGGCGTCGGCGGTGCGGATCTCGGTGAGATGGCGGCGGGGGGTGACGCCGGCCTTGTCGAAGTGGCCGGCGGAGGGCTTGTTGACCTTGCGCGGGTCGATCTGGCCGTAGGCGATCTGGACGGCGGCGTAGCCGTCGTTCTCCGGGGTGCGGATCTGGGTCACGACGTTGGGCGCGACCTGCACCACGGTGACGGGCACGAGCTTGTTGTTCTCGTCCCAGACCTGGGTCATGCCGAGCTTGGTGCCCAGCAGACCCTTGGTCGTCTTCACTGCAGACATGGGTGTACCTTCTGGATTCCTGGCTCGGGCTTAGAGCTTGATCTCGATGTTGACGTCGGCGGGCAGATCGAGCCGCATGAGCGAGTCGACCGCCTTGGGCGTCGGGTCGATGATGTCGATGAGCCGCTTGTGGGTGCGCTTCTCGAAGTGCTCGCGGCTGTCCTTGTACTTGTGGGGGGAGCGGATCACGACCACCACGTTCTTCTCGGTGGGCAGCGGGACCGGGCCGACCACGGTCGCACCCGCGCGGGTCACCGTGTCGACGATCTTGCGCGCCGAGGCGTCGAGACCGGCGTGGTCGTACGACTTGAGCCGGATGCGGATCTTCTGTCCCGCCATGTGATGTCTCTTCTCTGTCCTGCGCGGGCCGGGCCCGCGCGTCCGCGCAACACTGCTGTTTCGCGCACCGCTGTTCTTCTGTCAATCCCCCGCGCGCTCGCCTGGGCGCACGCGCGGCATCCCGGATGCCCGGGACACGGGGTTCGAGGTGAAGCTTCGTTCTGCTGACCGCGGCCCAACATGCTTTCCGCGCTGCTCCCGCAGCCGCGGCACGTTGTGCACTGCCTGGTCAGTGACCCGCGCGCATGCGCACGGGATGTTGAACCGCACAATCCTCGCACACCCGTGCATTCCCTGCAACCCGGGCGTGTCGCGCGGCCGCGCCGCCGACTGAGTACGTTCGCGACGAGCGTGCATCGTGGAACGTACTCGCTCGGGCCCGAACGTGCTCGCTCGGCGTCAGGGACGGCGCGGGATGCCCGCTCGTGCGAGTTTGGCGATCAGGCCGGTGCGGTGCCAGGCGTCGTTCCAGGTGAGTCGGACGAAGTCACGGCACATCGATCGCAGGTGATCCTCGCGCTCCTTCTCCTCCCAGAGCGCCTGCTGCGGAGTGCGCCCCGCGAGATAGCGCTCGTCCTCATACTTGACCCGGCCGTCGGTCTCGCAGATCACGTCGAACTCATCGAAGTAGAAGTCGACCTCGAGGTGCCCGCCGCGCAGTCCGGGGTATTCCTTCTGCTGCGTCGGCTGCGGAAAGCCCAGCTGATGAAATCGGACCCGGCACAGGCTCTCGTTGGGTGAGGCCGAAAGGCCGCTTGCGAACCGCGCGACCGCCTCCGCTCGGCGTGAGCCGCGAAACGGGCGCCGACGCGCGATGGCTTCCTCGACATGCTCGGGGACGACGAGCCCGCTCCGGAGCGCACCCTCGGCCCCGCAGACGGCGCTCAGGAAAGACCTCGTCGCCATGAAGTCGACCAGCGTGCGACTCGGCGAGGTGAGCCGAATCGACTCGGCGTCGATCACATCCAAGCGGTCGAGCGGTGCCTCATGCCGGACCACGAGCCGGTTGCTCCGCAGCCCGGATCCCGGTGGCACGGTGATCTGGGTGCGGGACGGCAGTCCTTCCACGATGGGGAACCGCCACGCAACCGCGGCGGATTCATGGGAGAACACCGGGCTCCGCACAGCCGCGGCGGCGGTCGCGATCATCTTGATGAAGTGCTGGTCCTCGAGCGAGAGCCCGCGCCAGGCGACCGAGTCGAGATACGACCCCCGGCGGACCCTGGCGAGATCCCCCGCCGAGGCACCGCGCGACAGCGCCCGCTCCGAATCGCCCACCCGACGAAACTCGCGGGTATGGAGAAGAGATGCGGACGGCGGATCGATCATGCTCGATGATCGAGCCCGGGCGCCGCCGTCCGGGGCGTGCCTCGCGAACCTGTGGAGGCATCCCGCCTGTGGAGAGTTCGCGCGAGTACGTTCGCGTCGAGCGAGCACGCCACAAGATGCTCGCGTGTCGCGAACGTACTCAGGAGACGGGGACGCTCAGGGGGAGGGGGAGGGGGCGCGCGAGGGGGACGCCGGGGCGGTACGGGAGGTGCGCGTAGCTCGAGGCGTCGAGCTGCACGAGGTCGGCCCTGGCGCCCAGGGACAGGTGCCCGACGTCGGTACGGCGCAGGGCGCACGCTCCGCCCAGGGTTGCGGCACGCACGGCCTCGTACGGGGTGAGCCCCATCTCCCGCACGGCGAGCGCGATCATGAGCGGCATCGAGGTGGTGTAGCTCGACCCCGGATTGCAGTCGCAGGCCAGCGCGATGGCGACCCCGGCATCCAGCAGGCGCCGCGCATCCGGGTACGGATGCCGCGTCGAGAACTCGACCCCCGGCAGCAGCGTCGCGACGGTCTCCGATCCGGCGAGCGCGTCGACGCAGGCCCCGGTCAGGTACGTGCAGTGGTCGATCGAGGCCGCGCCCATCGAGACCCCCAGCGCGATCGCCTCGGGGTTCGGCCCGAGCTGCGCCGCGTGCAGGCGCAGCCCCAGCCCGGCATCCGCTCCCGCGGTCAGGATGCGGCGGGTCTCCTCGAGCGTGAACGCCCCGGTCTCGCAGAACACGTCGATCCACTTCGCATGGGGCGAGCACGCGGCGAGCATGTCTCCGCACACCAGGTCGACGTAGGCGTCGCGGTCCCCCGCGTACTCGGCCGGCACGACGTGCGCCCCGAGGAACGTGGTCTCGGGCGTGAGCTCGCGCGCGATGCGCAGGGCGCGCGCCTCGTCCTCGACCGTGAGGCCGTACCCCGACTTGATCTCGATCGTCGTGGTGCCCTGCGCACGGGCCTCGGCGATCAGGCGCTGCGCGTTGGTGCGCAGCTCGTCGTCGGAGGCCTCCCGGGTCCGCAGCACGGTGCTGCGGATCCCGCCCGCCTCGTACGCCCGCCCGGCCATGCGCGCCGCGAACTCGTCGGCGCGATCGCCCGCGAACACCAGGTGTGCGTGGCTGTCCACGAACCCGGGGATGACGCAGCGCCCCTCCACGTCGACGACCGCGTCGGCGGCCGGCGCATCCGCCGCGTCACCCACCCACGCGATGACCCCGTCCTCGGCGACGAGGGCCGCGTCGGCGCGCTCGGGCCGGTCGGGGTCGTGCGTAACGAGCAGCCCGATCCCGGTGACCAGGGTGGATGCGCTCACGCCCGATCCTCGATCATCGCGATCCGAGCGCGCACGGCTTCCACTACGCACAGGGCGGTCAACCGCACGGTGCGCTGATCCGGGGTGTCGGCCGCCGCATCCACCTCGGTCAGGTCGATCGACACCACGTCGGGGTGCCCGCCCGCCTCGCGGGCGGCCAGGCGCAGCTCGAGTGCCGACAGGCCGCCGGGGACCGACGCCGGGCACGCCGGCGCGACCGTCCGGTCGCACGCGTCCACGTCCAGGTCGACGTGCACCGTGTTGGCGCCGCGGGCCGCGCGCTCCAGGGCTCGGGCCATGACCTCCGGCATGCCGCACCGGGCCACCTCGTCCCGCGTGATGACGGTGAGCCCCAAGTCGGCGGCGCGCTGGGTGTACGCGCGCGAGTTCGCGAGCGGCTCGATGCCCACCTGCACGATGTCCTCCCCGCGCAGGCCGGCCTCGATGAGCTGCCGCACCGGGGAGCCGTTCGACACCCCGTCGCGGAGGTCGTGATGCGCGTCGACCGTGACGAGCCCGGCGGCACCGCGCCCGCGCGCGACGGGCACGGTCGCGGAGTTGTCCCCTCCGATGGCGATGACCAGCCCCGCGTCGATCGCGGCGACGAAGGCGGTCGCGTCCACCGCATCCGGGTCGGGGGCATCGCCCGCGTCGACGATGCGCAGCCCCTCGGGCACCTCGAGCGAGTACCTCCGCAGCGCCTCGCGCACGGCGGCCGGGGTCAGGTGCGCCTGGGTCGGCGAGAGCGAGCGGGTGTGGGTCGGGATGCCCACGATCGCGATGTCGGCGCGCTGCCCGGGCACGAGCGCGGGCCACCCTCCCGCGCGCGGCCAGAGCGGATCGTGGGGCAGGTCGGCCATACCCCTAACCCTCGCGCATGGGGACGCGGACATCCAGCCGCGAGGCCACCGCGATCGCCTCGTCGTACCCGGCGTCGACGTGCCGGATCACTCCCATGCCGGGGTCGTTGCGCAGCACGCGCGCAATCTTCTCGCCGGCGAGCGCGGTGCCGTCGGCGACGGTGACCTGCCCGGCGTGGATGGAGCGGCCGATCCCGACGCCGCCGCCGTGGTGGATCGACACCCACGACGCCCCGGATGCCGTGTTGACGAGCGCGTTGAGCAGCGGCCAGTCGGCGATGGCATCCGATCCGTCCTTCATGGCCTCGGTCTCCCGGTAGGGCGAAGCGACCGACCCCGAGTCGAGGTGGTCCCGCCCGATCGCCAGCGGCGCGCTGACCTCGCCCGAGGCGACCATGTCGTTGAACCGCAGCCCGGCGACGTCGCGCTCCCCGTACCCGAGCCAGCAGATGCGCGCGGGCAGCCCCTGGTAGTGCACGCGCTCCCCCGCCATGCGGATCCACCGCGCGAGCGAGGCGTTCTCCGGGAACAGCTCGAGCACGGCGCGGTCGGTCGCCGCGATGTCCTTCGGGTCGCCGCTCAGGGCCGCCCACCGGAACGGCCCCTTGCCCTCCGCGAAGAGCGGCCGGATGTACGCCGGCACGAACCCCGGGAAGCTGAAGGCGTCCGCATACCCCGCGGCGAGCGCCTCCGTGCGGATGTTGTTGCCGTAGTCGAAGACCTCCGCACCCGCGCGTTGGAAGCCGACCATGGCCTCCACGTGACGCGCCATGGATGCCCGCGCGGCATCCGCGAACCCCTTCGGGTCGCGCGCACGGGCGGCCTCCCATTCGTCGAAGGAGTACTCGAGCGGCAGGTAGGCCAGCGGGTCGTGCGCCGAGGTCTGGTCGGTGACGATGTCGATCTCGGCGCCCATGGCCAGCATCTCGGGCAGCACCGCGGCGGCGTTGCCGAGCAGCCCGATGCTCAGGGGCTTCTTCGCGTCGCGCGCGTCGTAGGCCAGTTGCAGCGCCTCCTCGATCGACGCCGCCTCCACATCCAGGTATCGGTGCTCGATGCGCCGCGCGATGCGGGAGGCGTCGACGTCGACGCAGATCGCGACGCCGTCGTTCATGGTGACGGCCAACGGCTGCGCGCCGCCCATGCCGCCGAGGCCGGCGGTGAGGGTGATGGTTCCGGCGAGCGTGCCGCCGCGCTTCGCGCCGACGGCGGCGAACGTCTCGTACGTCCCCTGCAGGATGCCCTGTGTGCCGATGTAGATCCACGACCCGGCGGTCATCTGCCCGTACATGGTCAGCCCGAGTGCCTCGAGCCGGCGGAACTCGTCCCAGTTGGCCCAGTCGCCGACCAGGTTCGAGTTGGCGATGAGCACGCGCGGCGCCCACTCGTGGGTCTGCATGACCCCGACCGGACGGCCCGACTGCACGAGCATGGTCTCGTCGCCCTTGAGGGTCTGCAGCGTGCGCACGAGCGCGTCGAACGACGCCCAGTCGCGGGCAGCCTTCCCGGTGCCGCCGTACACGACGAGCTCGTCGGGATGCTCGGCCACCTCGGGGTCGAGGTTGTTCTGCAGCATGCGCAGGGCGGCCTCCTGCTGCCACCCGAGGGTCTGCAGGGTCGTGCCGCGCGCCGCGCGCACGGGCCGGGGTCCGGATGTCATGCGGTCTCTCCTTGGTAAGTGCTGCCGAGCGAGTACGTTTGCGCCCAGCGAGGGTCGTACAGCGTGCTCACGTGTCGCGAACGTGCTCGGTGGGGGCCGGCACGTGCGCGAGGAGGGCGCGCGACGCGACGAGCACGCGCGCCGCCTCGATCTCGGGGGCGAGGTAGCGGTCCGGGCCGGGGCCCGGGATGGTCTCGCGCATGTGCGCGATCACCGCCGCCGTGACCGGGGCGGGGGTCTCGCCCCGCAACTCGATGCCGCGCGCCGCAGTCAGCAGCTCGACGGCCAGCACGCGCTCGAGCCCGTCGAGCGCCCTCCGCAGCTTCCGCGCGGCCGACCACCCCATGGAGACGTGGTCCTCCTGCATGGCCGAGGTCGGGATCGAGTCCACCGACGCGGGCGCCGCCAGCCGCTTGAGCTCGCTCACGATGCCGGCCTGCGTGTACTGGGCGATCATGTGCCCCGAGTCCACCCCGGGGTCGTCCGCGAGGAAGGGCGTGAGCCCCCCGTTGCGCGAGCGGTCGAGGAACCGGTCGGTGCGCCGCTCGCTCATCGAGGCGACGTCGGCCACGGCGATCGCCAGGAAGTCGAGCACATACCCGACGGGCGCCCCGTGGAAGTTGCCGTTCGACTCGAGCCGCCCGTCGCGCGTGAGCACCGGGTTGTCGATGGCGCTCGCGAGTTCACGGCCCGCGACGAGGGTGGCGTGGTCGAGGGTGTCGCGCGCCGCCCCGTGAACCTGGGGGGCGCAGCGAAGGGAGTAGGCATCCTGCACCCGCGTGAAGCCCGTCGTGCGGTGCGCGGCGATCGCGCCCGAGCCCGCAAGCACGGCGCGCATCGTCGCGGCCGACGTCGCCTGACCCGGATGCGGCCGCAGCTCCTGCAGGTCCGCCGCGAAGACCGCGTCCGTGCCCGCAAGCCCTTCGACGCTCATCGCCGCGGCGAGGTCGGCGGTGATGAGCAGCGCGCGCAGGTCGGTGATCGCGAGGGCCAGCATCGCGAGCATCCCGTCGGTGCCGTTGATGAGGGCAAGGCCCTCCTTCTCCTGCAGCACGATCGGCGCGAGCCCGGCGGCGGCGAGCGCGGCGGCGGCCTCGACGGGCTCGCCCGCGGTGTCGCGCACCGTGCCCTCCCCCATGGCGGCGAGCGCGATGTGGGCGAGCGGCGCGAGGTCGCCCGAGCACCCGAGCGAGCCGTACTCGCCGATCACGGGCGTGATGCCCGCGTTGAGCATGGCCGCGTACTGCCGCACCACCTCGGGCCGCACGCCCGTGCGTCCGGTGCACAGGGTGGACAGCCGCAGCAGCATGGTGCCGCGCACGACCTCGCGCTCGACCTCGGGCCCGGACGACGCGGCGTGGCTGCGCACGAGCGAGCGCTGCAGCTGCTGCCGCCGCTCGGGCGGGATCGACGTGGTCGCGAGCGCGCCGAACCCGGTCGACACCCCGTAGTGCGGAACGTCGTCGCCGGCCAGCTCGTCGATGAGAGCGCGGGATGCCGTGACGGCCCCCAGCGCCTCCTCGCTCACCTGCACGGTGGCCCCGTCGCGCGCGACGGCGACGATGTCCTCGATGGTCACGGCTCCGATGCCGACGGTGACGACGCGCTGGGTCATGGCGCCCATCTTTCGCCCGCCGCGCCCGCCGCGCACCGGGGTGCGGCGATATGGTGTCTGAGATGTCAGACAGCGCAGGGAACGCACGCGGCGGCGCGGCGGCCGACGGCGCCGGCCCGCCCGTGCAGGCCGCCCGCAACGCGCTGGCCGTGCTGCGTTACCTGGCCTCGCGCAGCGGCCCGGTGCGCGCCTCGACCATGGCCCGCGACCTGGGCATGCCCCGTTCGAGCGCGTACCAGCTGCTCGCGGCCATGCGCGACGAGGGCTTCGTGCTGCACTACCCGGAGGATGGCGCTTTCGGCCTCAGCGGGCTCCTGGCCGAGCTCGGCACCGCGTCGCTGCGCGCCGAGCGGCTGGGCCGCCTCGCGCGCCCGTTGCTCGAGCGCCTGGTGGCCGATGCCCCGGTGCCGGTGGTCGCGCATCTGGCGGTGCTGGGCGGTTCCGACGTCATCTACGCGGGCCGCGTGCAGGGTTTCCGCGCCCCGACGACGGTCTCGGCGATCGGCGTGCGCCTGCCCGCGCACCTGACGGCGACCGGCCGCGCGATGCTGGCCGCGCTGCCCGCGACGCAGGTGCGCGCGCTGTACCCGAGCCGCGACGTGCTCACGCACCGCAACGAGGCGGGTCCGTCGACCCTGGCCGAGCTCGACCGCATCCTCGCGCAGAGCCGTGAGCGGGGCTGGGCCACCGAGGACGGCGACGTCACCTCCGGCTACGCCTCGGTCGGGGCGGCCGCCGCCGACCGCAACGGCTACCCGGTGGCCGCGATCGGGCTGACCTTCCTGGGCGACGACGTGCCGGATGCCGCCCCCCTGGGGCGCGCGACCGTCCAGGCCGCCGAGGCGCTCACCTCGCGCCTGGCCGGCCGCGCGTAGCCCGGATGACGAAGCGGGTCAGCGCCCGCCGCCGCCCTTGGTGGCGTCGTCGGACTCGCCATCGTTGCCGACCTTCGCGTCGAGGTCGTCGCGGATGTCGCCGATCTTCTCCTCGAGCTTCCCGCCCGTAACGAAGTCGGCGGCCGCCTCGCCGCCGTCGAGCACGGCGTCGCTGATCTTCTCGGCCCGGTCGCTGTGCACGGCGTCGTGGGCGGCATCCCGCACGTCGCCGGCCTTGTCCTTCACGGCGTCCTTGACGTCACCGGCCTTCTCCTTGACCGCGTCGGCGGCATCGCCCGCCTTCTCCTTCACGGCGTCGGCGGCGTCACCGGCCTTGTCCTTGACGGCCTCTGCCGCATCCTTGGCCTTGTCGACGATGTCATCCAGTCCCATGGTGTCCTCCCCTGAGGCGCGGGACCGTCCCGGCTCTCACGGATATTGTGCCCCGCGCAGCCGTGAGCGTGTCCAGGAATCGGATGCCTCAGCTGATCGCCACCTCCGGGGTCGTGTCGACGGGCGGGGCGAAGTGGTAGGTCGCGGAGGCCGAGACCTGCACCGAGATGCTGTTGCCCGCCTCACCGGTCGTGTCGAAGGTTGACCCGGTAGCACCCTCGATCGGTACGCCGTCGCGCAGCCACTGGTACGTCGGCGTCACCGGGGCGCCCCAGGCTGTGCTGTACGTTGCGGGTGCCACTTGCAGAACGTCTCCCGCTGTCGCCGTCGACGGCTCTCCCACGATGATCGCCGTACCCGTCTTGGAGATCGCGTTCGCGTGCGCCGTCAGCGTTACCGGGTCGAATCCGGCGCGCACCACGCGGATCACCACGGTGACGTCCTTGCCGGTGTCGGCCGAGGTGAGCGTGTAGCTCGACTTGGTCGCCTTCGAGATGTTCGCCCCGTTGCGCTTCCACTGGTACGTCACGCTGTTCCCCGTGGCCGGCAGCACGGAGCCCGCGGTCAAGCTCGCGACCGCCGCGTGGGTGACCGCATTGACGTTCACCGTCGGGTCGGCGAAGCTGCCGCCGAACTCGCCCGGCGCGACGACACCGGTCTGCGCGCTCACCGGGCTCGTGGCGGCGAGGCGCCCGGGCAGGTTGGCGCTGACCTTCACGGTGATCCGCTTGTTCAGATCGGATGCCGTGAGCACGTAGTTCGCGCCCGTCGCGCCCGAGATCGCGACCCCGTTGCGATACCAGGTGTAGATGAGGGTCGGGCTCCCGCCGAGCGGCGTGGAGCCGTCCGCCTCGAAGAAGTCCGGCGGCGTGGCCGTCAGCGTCTCGCCCACACGCACCGGGGACCCGGAGATGGTCGGCGGGAGGCCGCTCTTCTTGATCGTGTAGTCGTCCGCCAGCAGCGCCAGGTCGTGGGTGAGAAGCGTCGTCGGCACCGTGAAGTTGGTGCGCGTCATGACGATGCGCGGCGTCACGTACTTCTCGTAGTCGGCGGAGGTGAGCTTGTAGGTCGACGACTTGGCGCCCGAGATCGCGCTCCACGGTCCGGTCGGGCTCGACGAGCGGTACCACTGGAAGCTGTAGGCGGGGGTCGGCGTCGACGGCATGAGCCCGGTGAACGTCGCGGTGAGCGTGCCGAGCCCGGCTCCGGGCACGACGTTCACGACGGGGTCGGCCCAGGTCACGCCCTTGGCCACCTTGTAGGTCTGCGGCACGAGGTAGACCAGCCGCACGTAGCCGGGCGCGGTCACGGTGAGCCGCGCCGTGACCTTCTTGCCGTAGTCGGATGCCGTCATGACGTAGTACTGACCGGTCGCGCCCGCGATGGCTTTGCCGTCGCGCATCCACTGGTACGCGACGGTCGCCGGCGGAATCCCGAGGCTGCCGTCCTTGGTGACGAAGCTCAGCCCGTAGACCGCGGCCTGCTCGCCGACCCGCCAGTTGCCGGCCGACACGTAGGGCCCGGCGAGGGCGGGCTGGATCGAGTAGTCCACGCGCGGCGAGTCGGTGACCGCGGTCGTGTACCCGGACTTGGTGGTGACCACCCGCACCCACACGTCCTTGCCGAAGTCGGATGCCGTGAGCGTGTAGGTCGATTTGGTCGCCTTCGAGATCTTCGAGCCGTCCCGATACCACTGGTAGGTGTTCTTGACTCCGGTCAGGCCCCCGGTCCCCACTCCGCTCGACGCCGTCAGCACGAGCGTGTTCGGGGTCTGCGTGACGACTGCGGGCCCATCCCAGCCGCCGAAGTAGCCCGCGCCGATCGGCTGGGTGCTGAGCGTGACGACGCTGGGCAGCAAGCCGGGGGATGACTGGGTCACCTTGACCGAGATCTTCTTTCCCTTATCGGACGCGATCGGCTGGTAACCCGGGAAGATCTCTCCCGGAATCGCCACACCGTTCCGGTACCACTGGAAGGTCTCATTGGTCACGAGCGAGCTACCGGTGGTCCCGTCGGTGTACGAGCCGAAGGTCACCGTGATGGCCGGGGTGGGCACCCCTTCCGGGGCGTAGCCGGGCTGGCCGGCCAGCTTGGGCGCCGTGACCCGGTCCACGGTGAAGGCCACCGGGTCCGCGTAGAGCACCACCGTGCCGTAGTTGAGCTTGGTGACGGTCACCCGCACCTTGAGTTTGTACGGGTAGTCCGCTGAGCCCGGGGTGTAATCGACCTTGGTCGCACCCTTGATCGCGGTGGCCGCGTTCGTTGTGCGGTTCACCCGGTACCACTGGTACGCGAAGTCGACGCCAGACTCGGTGATGGAGCCGCCCGGCAGGGTCGCGGTCAGCTTGAAGCCCGTCGCCCCGACCGGGGTGCTGACCATGGTCGGGTTGGCGTACGAGCCGTAGATGGTGCCCTTGACGTTCGGGACGAACGAGGGCGACGCCTTGGAGACGAACGTCACCCAGCCTGGCGCGGAGTGCACCACCTTGACCGTCAGTTTCTGGCCGTAGTCCTTGGAGAGGATCGTGTAGTTGCACGAGGTCTCCGACTGCAGAACCCCGTTGCGGAACCATTGATAGGAATCCGTACCGCCGACCAGGGGCCCGTCCACCGTGCTGAAGGCGATGCCGTGCGAGCACACGGTGATGAGCTCCCCGACCGTGTGCGAGCCGCTGATGACCGGACTGCCGACCGCGGTGATGGAGTAGTTCTTGGCCGGCGAGTACCGCGAGACCGGGTTGTAGCCCGGCACGGTCGCCGTGACGCGCACGCGCAGGAACTGGCCCACATCCGCGGAGTTCGGGGTGTAGTTCGCGGTCTTCGCGCCGGCACCGGTGGCCGCTGTGGTCGCGGTGGTCGCGGTCTTGCCGCGATACCACTGGTAGGTGAACGTCGTGCCCAAGGGCCAATCGACCGGGATCGCCTGCAACGGCGTCGTCGAGTTGTCGATCGACACCGAGCCCGGCTGCTCCGGCTGGTAGATGCCCTTGCTGATCGGGCCGAGCTGGATCGGGAGCCCGCTACTGGAACTCACGTTGTAGAAGGTCTGCGCGATGCCCGTCACCGTGACCTTGAAGCGGATCATTGCCCCGACGTCGTCGGGCGTGAGCGTGTAGCTCTGGGACGTGGCGGACGGGATGTTCACGCCGTTGCGCTGCCACTGGAAGCTGTAGGCCGACGACTCGGCGTTCCACCAGTCGCCCATGAACGCCGTCAGGGTGTCGTCGACGCGCAGGGTGCTGTCGTAGCCCAGTGTGCGCTTGACGACGATCCAGTCCTCGTCTTCGAGTGACGCGGGGGCGGTACGGGTGACCTTGATGCTGGCGCTGTTGGCACCCACGCTGATGATCTCGATCTTGGACCCCTGGTTGGTGCCGCCGCCCGTCCAGAAGGTGCCGGCGCCGGTGTAGCCGATCGCGTTGGTCGAGCCCCGACGGATCAGGTAGCTGCCGTACCCCGGGTAGCCCGTGAAGCCGGACGCCTCGAACCGCAGGATGCGGACGTTGGGTTGATCCAGCACGCACGCGTTGGTATCGCAGCCGTCGTCACCGTAGTCGTTGTTGTAAGCGTCCTCATTGTCGAAGTTCCGGAACTCGACGAAGTAGGCGGTCCCGTCCTTGTCGAGCACGACGACCGCGCGCAGGCCCGTGTGTCCGGATACCGGCTGCAGCGTGTAGGGCGTGTCCGTGCCGATCGGCGCCTCGACCCACGCCGAGCTGTCCCAGATGCCCGCCCGGATGGCCTGCGGGCTCGAGAGCGCGCCGCCGGTCGAGACCTCAGTGCCGTAGCCCATGACGTCGGCGAGGTCGCCGTAGTGCTTAACCGGGCATCCCGAGATGACCCCGGTGTTGTAGTTCAGGGCGACGGTGCCCACGATCGGTGCCGACGACGAGCAGGACAGCAGCTCCGCGTGCCCCAGCGACAGGTTGTGGCCGAGCTCGTGCTTGATGGTCGCCTGGGCGATGGTGCTCGTGCTGCCCATGATCCAGGTCAGTCCGCCCTGGTTGACGCTGCCGCCGATCGTGCCGAGGCCGATCGCCCCGCCGCAATACGAGTAGTTCGGCGCCCCCTCGGGGAACACCAGCACCAGGTGCTTGTTCTTGCCCGGCACGAAACCCGCGGTCTTGGCCTTGGCCATCGCCTGGTTCCACAGCGAGGTGGAGCCCGCCGAGGTCGAGCAGCTGTAGCTGCTCTTGTACCAGGGCACCACGCCGTCGAGCGTGAAGCGGATCGTGCCGCCGGACTGCGCGTTCCAGTAGGTGTCGGCCGCCGTCACCAGGTTCTGCGCGGCCGTGTTGTTGCCCTGCGCGGCATCCTTGGTGGTCTTGTTCTTCGGCGAGACGTACACCACGAAGACGTGGTGCATGGCCGAGATGTTCGGGGTCTGGTTGACCAGGGATGCGGTCTGACGCTCCGCGGTCTGCTTGACGCGCTTCGTGCCCACAGCGACGAGCGGCGAGACGGTGCTCGCGGTCGCGAGCTGATCGAATCGCGCGTCCACGTCATCCGACAGGTTCAGCCCGGCGGGCACCCGCAGGGTCAGCGCGACCGGGGTGAGGGAGTCGGGGCGGGTGGCGAGCTCCGACACGTCGACGTTGAGGAAGCCCAGGTCGTTGACGGCGAAGATCACGATGTTCGGGTCGACCTCGAGCCCGTCGCCGGAGAGCTGCTGGGCGGTGCCGCTGTAGACCACGGTGGCCCCGGCATCCGGCTCGTCGGTCTCGGCGGTCGCATCGGTCTCGGGTGCGGTCGTCTCGACCGGCGCGGGCGCCTCGGTCGGGTCTGTGGGCTCCGGCGCCGGGGTCTCCTCGAGCGCCGCGGACTCCTCGGGGACCGGGGGCTCGCTCGGGTCCGGGGCGGGGGTCTCGACAGCGGGAACCTCCGGAGCCGGCGGCTCCTCGGCGGCCGCGGGGAACGCCGGAAGCA
Organism: Microbacteriaceae bacterium; assembly: GCA_019638805.1. Taxonomy (GTDB): domain Bacteria; phylum Actinomycetota; class Actinomycetes; order Actinomycetales; family Microbacteriaceae; genus JBDSKH01. The sequence goes on from JAHBTA010000004.1 coordinate 223,907, forward strand.
GGGCTCCCGCGACGACCGCGGCAGACGCGAGAAGGGCGGCAAGACGGACGCGCAGGGGTGAGGTCACGGGCTGATCCACTCTCGAATGCGACACAGAACAGTTCAGTGTGGCGTGTGAGAGACCTTCACGACAAGAGCGGAATGCACCCTCGTTCGGGGGTTCACGGAACCACGAGACCCGCACTGGTCAGCACGGTCGTCACCTGGGTGAAGTCGGCCCGCGTCATGGCGAATCGCACCGCGGCGGTCAAGGCAGGTAGTCGACCACGACGAGCGACTCGTCGGCCTCCCCCGCGTAGTCGGCGAGCGCCGCGAACACCCCCTCGGGGTCCTCCGGCACGGCGAGGGAGGCGGGCACCTCGATCACGACACCCGACGCGTCGGGCGAGGGTGCGGCATCCGGAAGCGCGAGGGGCAGGACGCCGAAGTCGCGCACCTCGAGGATGTAGTCGCGGCCCCCGCTCGCCGCGGCGATCGCGGTGATGACGCCCTCGACCTCGATGCGCTGGGTGGCCGCGCCGCCCCCGCTGTCCGAGCCGCCCGCGCCGCCCGCGCCGTCCCCGGCGCTCGGGGCGCACCCGGCCAGCGCCGCCGCCAGCACCGCGGGTGCGAGCAGGGCGCGCGCCAGCTTCGCGGTCAGCGACTCCATCGCGCCACAGTAGCGCGCCACGGCAGCGCGCCACGGCAGGGCGGGAACGACGAAGGGCCGGACCCGAAGGCCCGGCCCCACATCGTGCGGAGTCCTACTTGAGGATCTTCGTGACCTTGCCGGCGCCGACGGTGCGGCCACCCTCACGGATCGCGAAGCCGAGGCCCTCCTCCATGGCGATCGGCTGGATGAGCTCGACCGTCATGTCGGTGGTGTCGCCGGGCATGACCATCTCGGTGCCGTCGGGCAGCGTGATGACGCCGGTGACGTCGGTGGTGCGGAAGTAGAACTGCGGGCGGTAGTTCGCGTAGAACGGGTTGTGACGCCCACCCTCGTCCTTGGACAGGATGTACGCGGTGCCCTCGAACTGCGTGTGCGGCGTGACCGAGCCGGGCTTCACGACGACCTGGCCGCGCTCGACCTCCTCGCGCTTGGTGCCGCGGAGCAGCAGACCACAGTTCTCGCCGGCCCAGGCCTCGTCGAGCTGCTTGTGGAACATCTCGATGCCCGTGACCGTGGTCTTCTGCGTCGGGCGGATGCCGACGATCTCGACCTCGGAGTTGATGGCGAGCGTCCCGCGCTCGGCGCGGCCGGTGACGACCGTGCCGCGACCGGTGATGGTGAAGACGTCCTCGATGGGCATGAGGAACGGCTTGTCCTTGTCACGCACCGGGTCGGGGATGTTGTTGTCCACGGCCTCCATGAGGTCCAGGATCGACTGCGCCCACTTCTCGTCGCCCTCGAGGGCCTTGAGACCGGAGACGCGCACGACCGGAGCGTTCTCGCCGTCGAAGCCCTGGCTGCTGAGCAGCTCGCGGACCTCGAGCTCGACGAGCTCCAGGATCTCCTCGTCGTCGACCATGTCGGACTTGTTCAGCGCGACGAGCAGGTACGGCACGCCGACCTGCTTGGCGAGCAGCACGTGCTCACGGGTCTGGGCCATCGGGCCGTCGGTCGCCGCGACCACCAGGATCGCGCCGTCCATCTGAGCGGCACCGGTGATCATGTTCTTGATGTAGTCGGCGTGACCGGGGGCGTCGACGTGCGCGTAGTGGCGCTTCGGCGTCTCGTACTCGACGTGCGAGATGTTGATGGTGATGCCGCGCTGACGCTCCTCGGGAGCGGAGTCGATCGACGCGAAGTCACGGGGAACGTTCACGGCGCTCGGGTACTTGTCGGCGAGCACCTTCGAGATCGCCGCGGTGAGCGTGGTCTTGCCGTGGTCGACGTGACCGATCGTTCCGATGTTGACGTGCGGCTTGGTCCGCTCGAACTTGGCCTTAGCCACTTTGGGTCCTCCTCAGGACGTGTTTTCTGCCTTGTTTACTTTAGGGGTTTGGACTTCGAGACGCGCCCCCGCGGGGAGCTCCTCAGCCAGCGGGACGAACTAGTCGCCCTTGCTCTTTTGGACGATCTCGTCGGCGACCGCCTTCGGGACCTCCGCGTAGCTGTCGAACGACATCGAGTACACGGCGCGGCCGGAGGTCTTGGACCTCAGGTCGCCCACGTAGCCGAACATCTCCGACAGCGGGACCTTGGCCGTCACGACCTTCACGCCGGTCGCGTCGTCCATGGACTGGATCTGCCCGCGCCGCGAGTTCAGGTCGCCGATGACGTCGCCCATGTACTCCTCGGGCGTGCGCACCTCGACGGCCATGAGCGGCTCGAGCAGCACGGGGCTCGCCTTGCGCGCGGCCTCCTTGTAGGCCATCGAGCCGGCGATCTTGAACGCCATCTCCGAGGAGTCGACGTCGTGCGAGGCGCCGTCCACCAGGGTGGCCTTGACGCCCACGGTCGGGTAGCCGGCCAGCACGCCCACCTGCATGGCGTCCTGGATGCCCGCGTCGACCGAGGGGATGTACTCGCGCGGCACGCGACCGCCGGTGACGGCGTTCACGAACTCGTAGCTGGTCTCCGCGGTCACCTCGAGCGGCTCGAGCGTGATCTGGACCTTGGCGAACTGGCCGGAGCCGCCCGTCTGCTTCTTGTGCGTGTAGTCGTACTTCTCGACCGCCTTGCGGATGGTCTCGCGGTAGGCGACCTGCGGCTTGCCGACGTTGGCCTCGACGTTGAACTCCCGCTTCATGCGGTCGACCAGGATGTCGAGGTGCAGCTCGCCCATGCCCTTGATGATGGTCTGGCCGGTCTCCGGGTTCTGCTCGGTGCGGAACGTCGGGTCCTCCTCCGCCAGCTTCTGGATGGCGGTGCCCAGCTTCTCCTGGTCGGCCTTGGTCTTGGGCTCGATCGCGACCTCGATGACCGGGGCCGGGAACGACATCGACTCCAGCACGACCTGGTTGTTCGGGTCGCTCAGGGTGTCACCGGTGGTGGTGTCCTTGAGGCCGATGACCGCGTAGATGTGACCGGCGGTCACGCCGTCGACCGGGTTCTCCTTGTTGGCGTGCATCTGGAAGATCTTCCCGACGCGCTCCTTCTTGCCCTTGGTCGAGTTCACGATCTGGGCGCCGGACTCGAGCTTGCCCGAGTACACCCGGATGTAGGTGAGCCGGCCGAAGAACGGGTGCGCCACGATCTTGAACGCGAGCGCCGAGAAGGGCTCGGCCGCGTCGGCGTGACGCTCGACGACCTTCTCCTCGTCGCGGATGTCGTGGCCCTCGATCGCGGGAACGTCCAGCGGGCTGGGCAGATAGTCGACGACCGCGTCGAGCATGGGCTGCACTCCGCGGTTCTTGAACGCCGAACCGCACAGCACCGGGTAGAGCTCGCTCGCGATGGTGAGCTTGCGGATCGCGCCCTTGATCTCGTCGACCGTGAGCTCCTCGCCGCCGAAGTACTTCTCGAGCAGGACCTCGTCGGTCTCGGCGACCGTCTCGAGCAGCACGTTGCGGTACTCGTCGGCCTTGGCCTTGAGGTCGTCCGGGATCTCCTGGATCTCGTACTTGGCGCCCATGGTCACGTCGCCCTTGGCGTCGCCGGGCCACACCAGGGCGCGCATCTCGACCAGGTCGACGACGCCCACGAAGTCGGACTCGGAGCCGATGGGCAGCTGCAGCACGAGCGGCTTGGCGCCCAGGCGCTTGATGATGGTGTCGACCGTGAAGTAGAAGTCGGCACCCAGCTTGTCCATCTTGTTGACGAAGCAGATGCGCGGGACGTTGTACTTGTCGGCCTGGCGCCACACGGTCTCGGACTGGGGCTCCACGCCCTCCTTGCCGTCGAACACCGCGACCGCGCCGTCGAGCACGCGCAGCGAGCGCTCCACCTCGACCGTGAAGTCGACGTGGCCGGGGGTGTCGATGATGTTGATCTGGTTGTTGTTCCAGAAGCAGGTCACCGCGGCGGACGTGATCGTGATGCCGCGCTCCTGCTCCTGCGCCATCCAGTCGGTCGTGGCCGCACCGTCGTGGGTCTCGCCGATCTTGTGGTTCACGCCGGTGTAGAACAGGATCCGCTCGGTCGTCGTCGTCTTGCCGGCGTCGATGTGCGCCATGATGCCGATGTTGCGGACCTTCTTGAGGTCGGTGAGCACGTCCTGTGCCACTTGCGTTCCTTATCTATTCGTTGATTCGCGGGTGAGGAGCGCCGCCGCGGGCGACGTGTCTCGAAACCGGGCCCCGAGACGCTGTGCTTCGCAGCGCTCCCCGACCCGCGGCTGATTACCAGCGGTAGTGCGCGAAGGCCTTGTTCGACTCGGCCATCTTGTGGGTGTCCTCGCGACGCTTGACCGCCGCCCCCAGGCCGTTCGAGGCATCCAGGATCTCGTTGGTGAGGCGCTCGGTCATGGTCTTCTCGCGCCGCGACTTGGCGTACGAGGTGAGCCAGCGCAGCGCGAGGGTGTTCGCGCGGTGCGGCTTGACCTCGACCGGCACCTGGTAGGTGGATCCACCGACGCGGCGGCTCTTGACCTCGAGGGTGGGGCGCACGTTGTCGAGCGCCTTCTTGAGAACCGTCACGGCATCCTGACCGGACTTCTGGGCCACGCCGTCGAGCGCGCCGTAGACGATGCGCTGGGCCAGGTCCTTCTTGCCGTCGAGCAGGATCTTGTTGACCAGCTGGCTCACCACGGGAGCACCGTAGACCGGGTCGCTGACGACCGGGCGCTTGGGAGCCGGTCCCTTGCGCGGCATTACTTCTTCTCCATCTTGGCGCCGTAGCGGCTGCGGGCCTGCTTGCGGTTCTTGACGGCCTGGGTGTCGAGCGCGCCGCGCACGATCTTGTAGCGCACGCCGGGCAGGTCCTTCACGCGGCCGCCGCGCACGAGCACCATCGAGTGCTCCTGCAGGTTGTGGCCCTCGCCGGGGATGTAGGCGGTGACCTCGGTGCCGTTGCTGAGCTTGACGCGGGCGACCTTGCGCAGGGCCGAGTTCGGCTTCTTGGGGGTCGTCGTGTAGACGCGCGTGCACACGCCGCGCTGCTGCGGGTTGGCCTTCAGGGCCGGCGCCTTGGTCTTGGCGACCTTGGCGCTGCGGCCCTTGCGGACCAGCTGCTGAATCGTAGGCAAGTGTTCTGGCTTTCGTGTCGGTCGCTGCACGGTGACAGCGGTGATGGTTCTCCATCGCAATCCGCTCCCCGCACCGGAGCCGGTGCGGGCCTGCGAGACGGATATGCCGTGGGGGCCGGGCGGCCCGCCCCCGCGCACGCGCGACCTGAGTCGATTCGTGTGCAGGGGAATGCGCGTGCGGAAGAGCACACACCCGGTCGAGTGTACACGACCGCGGTGGTGAGCGCAGTACACGAGACTCCGCCCCGGCGCGCGGTGGGAGCGCCGGGGCGGAGAGCCTTGCCGGAGCCGCCCCTACGGCTCCGGGGTCTGGGTCGCGCCGGGATCGGGTTCGGACGTGCCATCCTCCGTACCCGTGCCGGCCTCCGTGCCCGAGTCGTCCTCGACCGTGTCCTCCTCGGCCGCCTGCACGGAATCCAGCTGCTTCACGGTCGTGCTGATCGGCTTCGGGTGACCGGCAACGCCGCTCGGGATCGCGTAGATGTAGCCGCCAACGGTCGATGTGAACGAGCTCGTGCCCTTGTCGCGGGAGACCGCCAGGCTGCTCACCAGGAACAGCCGCGGGCTGGACTGCACTCCCTGCACGAACTTCATGACCTCGTCCCACGATCCGGAGACCTGCACGGTGACCGGGATGGTGACGAAGTTCGACCCGGTGATGAGCGGATTCGTGACGACGGCGGGGTCCTCCACCGGGGGCGGAGCGGCCGCGGCGTCCGCGGCGGCACCGTCCGCGGCGGCGTCGGTGGCCGCGGCGTCGGTGGCCGCGGCGTCCGTCGCCGTGGCACCCGCGGGAACGGCAGGCGTGTAGGCCACGCCGTCCTCCACCGTCAGCGCCACGACATCGACGTGCGAGTACTTGGCCAGCGCGTCCAGGCCGTCGAGGTAGCCCGTGGCGTCGGCGTCGAACGGGATGGAGGTGCGCAGCGCGTCCAGTTCGCCGTTCAACTCGGGGAGGCGCTGGCTGTCGGCCTTGAGCTGCTCGACCACCTTCTCGCTGATCCGGTTCTGCGCCTCCATGTCCGCGCGCTGCTGATCGGCGGCGGACGCGGCGTCGAGCTGCGGCTGCGCCACCAGGAACCACCCGATGACCGGGATGAGCAGCATCGCGAGGATGGACGCCAGGCTGATGATGCGGTGCTTCTGCATGTCAATCGCCCCCTTCCTCGGTCGCCGCGCCGTCCGTGGCGGTGGTGCCCTCCGTCGCCGGGGGCGTCGCCACGAGCGACTTGACGGTGCCGTCCGACTTCGCCCCGGCAGCGGCCGCGGCCGCCGCGGCCGCCTCCTCCTCGGCGATGTGCTCCGGGTCGAAACGCATCGAGAAGGCGTCCGCATTGATGTGCATGAGCACACGGGCGGTGTAGACGCCCTCGTTCTGCTGGACCGAGCCGGGGGTGGCATCCACGAAGCCGGGCAGGTCCGCGAGCGCGCGCAACCAGTCCGAGGTGGACAACAGGGTCTTCGACGTCGCCAGGAAGGTCAACGCCGCGACACGCTCGCCCTGCAGCGGGGTGTCCGCCTGCGCGAATGCGCTCATCGGGGTGCCCGACTCGATCGTGACGTCCTGCAGCGCGACGCCCGACGGCAGCGAGGCCTGCAGCAGCGTGAGGTAGTCCCTCCAGTTGATCTCGGTGGATCCGCCGACCTGCTGGCCGGCCTGGATGGTCGCGATCGTGCTCTGCACGTCGCGCACCTCGCCGTACTGCAACTGCTCGTTGACGAGCGCGGTCTGCCGGTCCTGCGCCTGGGTGAGCTGCACCTGGGACACGGACGCGAGCGTCCACACGCCGATGCACGCCGCGACGGTCGCGACGAACACGAAGAACACGCCGACGCGCAACGCCCGGCGGGTCTTGAGCTGCTTGCGCTTGAGCACGATCTCCGGCGGCAGCAGGCTCGCGCGCGGCTGCCCGGCGATCACCAGCGGAGCGCCGGAGCTGCGGCCCGAACGCCCCAGCGTGAACTGCGGTCCGCGGCGGCGGCCCTGGTCGGGCGCCTGCTGCTCGGCGGGCCTGGTCGGAATGTCGACGGTCATGCTGTGCTCCCCACCGCGAGCCCGACGGCGACCGACAGCGCATCGCGCCAGCCGGGTCCCTCCACGCGGGCGGACTTGGCGACGACCACCCGGGAGCCCGGGTCGGCGTCCGTGACGGGCAGCCGGGTCAGCTCGGCGAACGCCTCGCGAATACCCGGCAGGTCGCCCCCTCCGCCGCTCAGCACGATGCGCTGCACGGGCAGGTGGGGACGGGCGGTGGCGAAGTAGCTGATCGTGTTGCGCACCGCCATGAGCTGTTCGTGGGTCGCCGACGCGATGGTCGCCGCAATCGGCTGCACCTCCGCGGTCAGCGGGCGCCCGAGGATGCCCACGGTGCGCTTGATGCGCTCGGCCTCGCCGAACGGGATGTCGTGCGCGGCGACCACGGCATCCGTGATGTCGCGCCCGCCGCTGGGGATGACGCGGATGAAGTGCGGCACGCCGTTGGACGCCATGACCACATACGTGGTCGATGCGCCGATGTCGACCAGCGCCGTCATCCCGGACTGCCCGCCCAGCAGGAGCCGGGTCAGCGCGAACGGGATGAGGTCCACCTCGGCCACGTGCAGCCCGGCATCCTCCGCGGCCTCCACGTTGCCGAGAACGGCCTCGCGGATCGCGGCGACGAGCAGCCCGTGGACCATCGGCCCCTGGTCGGTCTGCTCGGTGGACACCGGGTAGAAGTCCAGCAGTGCGTCTCCCACCGGCACCGGGAGCAGGTCCTGCACCTGGAACGGCAGCTGCTCGCGGATGCGGTCGATCGGCTGGGCGCGGACGACGTGGTCGCGCGCCAGGATGCGGTGGTTCCCCATGCCGAGAACGACATCCTTGGTGCCGAACTTGCCCTGTGACCACAGCTGACGAAGGCCGGCGACGACCGCGTCGCGGTCGATCACCTCCCCCTTGCTCACCGCGCCGTGCGGAATGGCCACCTCGTGGTACTTGACCACGGTTGGCCGGGCACGTGCGGGATCCTTGACTTCGGCGGCGCGGAGCACCCCGTCGCCGATATCGAGTCCCACCACTCGAGTCATATCGATCTTCTTTCTTCCGTTATCCGACGCCCACCGCGTCGAAGTAACTGCGCGCGAGCAGCTCGCCGGCGAAGATCCCCAGCCAGGCGCCCAGGATCATCCAGGGCCCGAAGGGGATCGCGCTGCGGCGGCCCGCACGTCGGATCAGCATCAGCGCGAGCCCGAAGACCCCGCCGAAGACGAAGGCGGCGAATGCGCCGACCAGGAGGTTGCCCCAGCCCAGGAAGCCGAGGTAGAGGCCGAGGACGGCCGCGAGCTTGACGTCGCCCATGCCCATGCCCCCGCGCGAGACCAGGGCCAGCACGAGGTACAGCACGAAGAGTCCGGCGCCGCCGAGCGCCGCTCCGGCGAGCGCCACGAGATCGCCCCGCACGAGCGCGGCCGCGGCCAGCAGCACCGTGCCGGCGATGAGCGTGGGCACGACGATGGCGTTGGGCAGCCGCTTGGTGTCGAGGTCGATGAGCGCCAGAGCGATCGAGACCGCGGTGAGCACCAGGAAGGCGACCAGTTCGATGGCGCCGGCCACGGCATCCGTCGCGGTCGCCGCATCCAGAACCGCCGGACCGAACCGGGCCGTCACGAGCAGGAAGGCGACTGCGGTGCCCGCCTCGACGAGCGGGTAACGGGCGGAGATGGGCTCATGGCAGCCCCGGCAGCGCCCACGCAGGAGCAGCCAGGACAGCACCGGGATGTTGTCGCGCTTGCGGATCGCCGTGCCGCACTTCGGGCAGGCCGAGTCGGGCGTGAGCGACCGGCCCGCCGGGACGCGGTACACGACCACGTTCAGGAAGGAGCCGATCGCGAGCCCGAGGAGGCTGGCGAACACGAGCAGCAGAACGAGCGCGCCGGTCATGGTGCCGTCGCTCCGTCAGCGGTGAAGGCCGCGGGCACGGCCGCGTACTGGGTCACCCCGTACGTGGTCGAGACCGGGGTCAGGAACTTGGGCGGGGCCGTGAAGCGGTATCGGGTGTCGTACTGGTAGTCCTTCGTGAAACCCGCGGGGGCCGTCGTGCCGACCGTTCCGCGGAACTTCTGGGCGATCGCGCCGAAGACCGTGAGGGTGCCGCGCTCCACCCGCTCGTAGTTCTGCACCTGGAAGGTGTGGCCCACCGAGAGGATGGCGGCGTCGATCTCGCGGTCGTCGTCGCTGTCGAGCTTGTAGAAGTCGCCGTAGTAGTAGCGCACCGGGTTCCACACGAACACCGCGTTCTGCCCCACCAGGCCCAGGATGTCGGTCGCCTTGTCGTTGTAGACCAGGTCGCCCGTGACGTAGATGTAGTTCTCGGCCGCGATGGTGACCTGCCCGCCGAGCTTGCCCTCGACGTAGACGTCACCCGCCTTGCAGCCGTAGTGCGTGAGTCCGGAGCTGCCGCCACCGGAGGGCGTGACCTCGTTGTAGGACCCGACCGTGGTCGGGAACTTGGCCACCACGGTCGAGCCGCTCTTGTACTGCCAGCCCGCGGGGATCTTGCCGCTGCCCGAGCCACTCGCGCTCGTGCAGGTGAAGTTCGGCGGCGTGTAGCCCGAGGTCGGCGAGTTCGGGTCGGAGGTGCCGGAGGCCGGGACCGCCTGTACATAGATGAGGTTGCGCTCGATCACGTCGAGCAGAGCGCCCGTCGAGCTGCCCAGTCCGTTGGTCACGTTGCCGGGCGTCCCGCATTGCGACGGGGTTGAACCGGTGTTGGAGGCCGTCACGTTGGTGTACTTGGTCCACGGCGAGAGCACGCGCATCTTGGGCACGCCGCCCGAGTACTCGAATGTGATCGTGGTCGGGCCGGTGTAGAGGCACCCGGGTCGCGGCACATCGGCCGGCAGGTCGCTGCGCGTCTCCCTCTTCATCTCGGTGTTGGTTGGCGGCATATCAATGGGAGCCGCGTAGACCACGGTTCCCGACCGGAAGTCGGGGGCGCTGCATCCGCTCGCGGTCTTGTAGATGGGCGAGGACGTGCTGGAGGACAGCACGGCCTTCTTGAACGTCGACTGGCAGATCACCAGCCGGTCGTTGCTGCGCACCGGGCCCTCGAACGAGTCGTTCTTGCCGAACTGGATCTCGGTGCAGGTGCTCGAGTCGCGCGCTGGCGTGCCGTAGGCGTAGCGCTCGCACACGCTCTTTCCCGAGCTGTCGGTCGCGGTGACGCCGGCGTACACCGGGTCGAGAGTCTCGTAGTTGGTGAAGTACAGGTAGTCGATGAACCCGGTCTGCTTGAGGTCCGCGACGATCGAGCGCGTGACATCTCCCACGCGCCCGGTCGAACGCAGGTGCAAGATGCCCTTGTCCTGGTAGTCGCTGTTGTCGACCTCGTAGCGGTAGCTCGCGTCGGTCGAACCGCTCACACTCGCCCAGGTGCCGGCGGTGCCGACACCGAATGCGGGGTTCTCGTTGGAGCCCGAGGGCAGCGAGACCGTGCTGCCCGAGCCGTTCGTGAACGGCGCCGACGGGTTGCCGTACTTCTGGTAGGTGGCATCGTTGGCGAGCCGGCTCTGGTATTCCTCGACGCCCGCATAGGCGGCGGCAAGGGCACCGGCCCAATCCTCGTCAGTGTCGGCCTTCTTGATGTTGCTCACGGCGACCGACATCGACCCGGCCACCAGCAGGAGCATCGCCAGCCCCAAGCCGATGACGACGGGCAGTGCCATGCCGCGATCGTTGGTGCGAAGCGCGCGCATGAGTCGCGGGATCGAGGTCACTCTCCGGTCTCCAATCCGAGATTGCGCAGCACGACGGTGTTCTGGATCACGACCGGCTCGGTCGACGATCCATCCGGCTGCACGCGGACGGTCACGATGACCGACGACACGCCCTCTCGCTGGGACGCCGTCAGGCTACCCGTGCCGATGGCGTATGCGACTCCGCTGCCGTTGCGGTAGGTGAAGAGCTGGTCACTGGTTCCGGTTGGCGCCAGCAGTCCCTCGCCGAGCGTCCGGGTCGACGTCGCCGAGCAGGTTCCGAAGGTCCAAAAGCCCGCGGACTTGCTACCCGTGCAGCGCGTCTCGGTCAGCTTCCCGGTCGCGTCGAGCGTGAAGGTCACCTTGACCGGCGCGGGGTCGGACGCCGTGGTGTTGGCGAACGAGTAGACGGTCAGCGAGCTGCGGGTGCCTGCCACGATCGCCGCGTCCGGGATCTCCGAACCCGCCTTGGAGAGGGTGGTCGCGACCCCCAGCACCGAGGTGATGGCGTTGGCCATGTTGGCGGCCGTGCCCGTCGACTCGCGATACTCGGCCGCCGACGTGGTCAGCTTGGTGGTCTGAATGAAGAACGACCCGACCATGACGAGCATGATCGAGGTGAGCATGGTCGCGATGAGCAGCTCGGACAGCGAGAGCCCGGACTGGTCCTCGCGCAGCCGGCGCAGCGCGGTGCGGATCCCGCTCATTCCGGCTGCCTCGGGTCGAGCGTCACGACGCTGGTGGAGGAGTTCACGCCGCTGTTGCCCAGGGCGTCCTGCACCAGGCCGCCCGAGCCGTCGGGCTGGATGACGGCCGCCTCCACCTCGAGTCGGGAGTCGGTGAGCAGTTCGCTCGTGGACCCGGACGAGTTGCCCGCATAGATCTTCCAGGTGCCGTAGGGCAACGCGATGTACTGGGTCGAGTCGCGGGTGAAGCGCGGGAAGGTGTAGCTCGTGGTGTCCGCACAGCCCGGGTTGCCCGACCCGCTCGTGCCCTGCTGGACGGCCGTGATGTAGCGCCGGCTGTTGCTGTCGGGCACCTTCACCTTGACGACCCCCATCGGCACGGGCATGATCGCGCTGCCGCCCGGTGCGGTTCCCACCTCGTCCGCCCGGATGCCGCCCAGATAGCCGGTGCTCGGCGTCCAGTTCATCGGGTCGGTGTTGGCGCAGGTGGCGTACAGCCCCGCGATGGCCTGATAGCCCGCCGGCATCGGGTAGAGCGAGACCGAGTTGCCCGGCGAGGTGTCGGTGACGTCGGACAGGCCGCCCACGTAGGTCAAGTCCAGGTTGTTGGGCTTGGTGACGTCGTCGGAGCCGTTGGCCGCGTAGTCCAGCGTGAAGGTGCTCGAGTCGTCGTAGGTGAAGGCCGCGGTCGCGGTGGCACCGGCGACGACCTGTAGATCCTCCTTGAAGGGCGTCGAGGACTGCTGATCGACCTTACTGCGGTAGTTGGTCTTGCTGACCTGCACCTTGTAGGTGCCGGGTACGACCTTGAGGATGTACGTGCACCCGTCGGAGTCGGTCGGGTCGATGGTGCCCGTGATGGTGGCGCCGTCGACCACCTTGGTGACGGTCACCGTCACGCTCGAGCGCCCCGTGCCGTCCTCGCCCGTGACGACCACGAGGATCGTGCCGTAGGCGGGATCGTTGATGCGCGTGTCCGGGGCGAGGATCGAGTCGACGCGCACCGGGTTGTCGAGGTACTGACCGGGCCAGGTCACCTCGATGTTGACGCGCTTGTACTGGAGGTTGCCTCCACCCTGACCGCAGGTGCCGGTGGCGCCCGTGGTCGAGACCCAGGCCACCTTGGTCTTCACGGTGTAGGGGATGCCATTGACCGTCGGCGTCGTGGTCTGCGAGAAGACCTTGAAGGGATCGGGCTGCGACTGGATGCGGTCCATCTCCGCCGAGGCGAGGTTGGCCGCCGCCTCGCGCGCCATCGATTCGCCGGTGAGCTTCTGGATCGAGTACATGGAGTAGACCATGCCGACCGCGATCACCGAGAAGACCATGAGGGCGACGATCACCTCGATGAGGCCGATGCCGGACTCGCCGCGCAGCGCGTCGCGCAGGCGGTCGAACGGTCGGCGGGTGATCACGAGAGGCCCTTCACGGAGGCGGGGGATGCGGGGAGGGGGACCGGAAGCGGAAGCGGGGGCTCCGGAGTCCGGAGCCCCCACCCCGTGTGGTGCGAGCGCTTAGGCGCAGGCCGAGTTCACGACACCGCCGTCAGCGGTGACGGAGAACAGGTGGCCGGTCGCGCCCACCGCATCGATGCAGAACGACGTCGACGTCGGAGTCGAGCCGGTCTTGAAGCCGATGGTGGAGGTGTTGCTGCTCTGCGTGAAGCCGTAGTTGCCGAGGCCGGCGACAGTCAGCGTCGGCTGGGTCGCCGAGGCGCCCTGATCCACGTAGTACGCGACCACGGCGAGCTTGGCGTTGGTCAGGTCGGTCTTGACGGCCGAGTCCTTGGCGTTGTCCTGGACACCGATGTAGATCGGGATCGCGATCGCGGCCAGGATGCCGATGATGATGACGACGACCAGGAGCTCGATGAGCGAGAAGCCCTCGTCCTTCTTGCCCTCGGCCAGGCGGCGCTCGAGCGCCGACTTGATGCGGGTCATGATGTATCCATTCGTTGATGTGATTGGTTGAATCGGACGCCGCCCCCCAAAGGCCGTCGACCCGACACGCTCGAATCTAGGGAGACGTCGCGGGGGCGTGAATACCGCGTATGGGGGGTTTTTCCCCTGGTCATGGCCCCAATTCGCGGGCGGAAAGAGGTCCGGTCCGAACGCCCTGAAGCGCACCGAGGAAGCGGTCCCCCGTGCCGGGGCCGCTTCCTCGGTGGGTCTGTGGGACGCCGGCTACTTGACCGCCGTCGCGATGTTGAAGATGGGGAGGTACAGGGCCACGATCATGCCGCCGACCACGACCCCGAGGAAGGCGATGAGCAGGGGCTCGATGAGCGAGGTGAGCGCGTCGGTCATGCGCTCGACCTCGTCGTCGTAGAAGTCGGCGATCTTCATGAGCATGGTGTCCAGCGACCCCGAGTCCTCGCCGACCGCCATCATCTGCACGACCATGGGCGGGAAGACCGGCTCGTTCGCGAGCGGTTTGGTGATCGACTGGCCGGTGCGCACCGACTCGGCGATGCGCTGCGTGGCCTGGGCGATGACCCAGTTGCCCGAGGTCTCGCCCACCACGTTGAGCGCGGTCAGGATGGGCACGCCGCCCGAGATCATGTTGGCGAAGTTGCGGGTGAAGCGCGCGACCGCGATCTTGCGCACCAGCTGCCCGAAGACGGGAGCCTTGAGCTTGATCGGGTCGATGAGCCGGCGTACCGCGTCGGTGTTCTTGTTGGCCTTCCACCAGAGCCAGCCCACGATGCCCAGAACGAGCAGCACGGGCGCGATCCAGAACATGTTCTCGGACAGCGTCACGAGCATCTGGGTGGGCGCGGGCAGCGATCCGCCGAAGCCGGCGAACATGTCCTTGAAGACCGGGACAATGAAGACCAGCATGAGGATCACCGCGGCGAACGACATGACGAGCACCATGACCGGGTAGGCCATGGCCGACTTGATGGCCGAGCGGAGCTTGGCCTCCTTCTCGTAGTTGACCGCCATCGACTCGAGCGCCTGCTCCAGGAAGCCGCCGGTCTCGCCCGCCCGGATCATGTTGATCATGAGCGGCGGGAAGTCGACCGGGTGCATGGCAAACGCGTCGCTCAGCGACCCGCCCTGCTCCACGTTGACACTGACCTGCTGCAGGATCCCGGCCAGCCTCTTGTTCTCGGTCTGGCTCGACAGGATGGTGAGCGCCTTGAGCAGCGACAGCCCCGAGCTGATCATGGTCGCCATCTGTCGGCTCATGACCGCGAGGGATTTGAGGTCGACGCCCTTCTCGAAGCCGGGGATCGTGACCTCGCGGTTCAGGCCCGTCCCGGCCCTGGCCTCCTCGACCGTGACCGGCTGGAGCCCCAGGCCGCGGATCTTGCTGAGCGCGGCGGCCTCGCTCGCGGCGTCGATCTTGCCCTTGACGATCTTCCCGGAGTCGTTCCGGCTCGTGTACGCGAAGCTCTTGACGGCGATCGACATGTCAGCGTCCCCTCGTGTCGGCCAGGTTCAGCGCAGAGGCGTCGAAGCTGAGGTCCGCCCCGCCCAGATCCTCGCGGCGGATGAGGCGGTCCAGCGAGTCCGGGTCGTGCGCCTTCTCGTAGGCGGCCTCACGCGTGATGGTGCCCTCGTTGACCAGGTCGGCCAGGTGCTGGTCCATGGTGTGCATGCCCATCGCGCGCCCTGCCTGCATGGCCGAGGTGATCTGGAAGGCCTTGCCCTCGCGGATCAGGTTGGCGATGGCCGGCGTCGTCACGAGCACCTCGGTCGCGACCACACGGCCGGTGCCGCTCGCCCGGGCCACCAGCGTCTGCGACACCACGCCCTGCAGCGTGGCCGCGAGCTGGGTGCGGATCTGGTCCTGCTGGTGCGAGGGGTACACGTCGATGACGCGGTCGATGGTCTGCGCGGCGTCCTGCGTGTGCAGGGTCGCGAACACCAGGTGGCCGGTCTCGGCCGCGGTCAGCGCCACCGAGATGGTCTCCAGGTCGCGCATCTCGCCCACCAGGATGACGTCCGGGTCCTGCCGCAGCACGTGCTTGAGCGCGGCGCTGAAGCTGTGCGTGTCGGAGCCGACCTCGCGCTGGTTGATGAGCGAGCGCTTGTTGCCGTGCACGTACTCGATCGGGTCCTCGACCGTCACGATGTGGTCGTAGCGCGTGCGGTTGACCAGGTCAATGAGGGCGGCCAGCGTCGTCGACTTGCCGGAGCCGGTCGGGCCGGTGACCAGCACGAGGCCGCGCGGCAGCGTCGCGAACTGGGCCACCACATCCGGAACCCCCAGCTCTTCGAGCGAACGGATGGCGGTCGAGATGATGCGGAAGGCCGCCCCGGTCGCGCCGCGCTGCTGGTAGCAGTTGACGCGGAACCGGGTGCCGCCGGGCAGCGCGTAGGCGAAGTCGAGCTCGTGGTTCTTGTCGAACGACTCCTGCTGCTCCTCGGTCATGAGCGCACGCAGTGCCGCGGTCACCTCGTCCTGGTTCCACATGCCGGCGCCGGGCACCGGACGCAGGCGTCCGTCGACCCGCAGCATGGGCATCGAGTTCGCGGTGACGTGCAGATCGGATGCGCCGGTGAACAGCACCTGCTCGAGGGCGGAGAGCACGTCGCCGTTCGCGATCGGCGCGGGCGCCACTGCGAGCTCGCCGGGTGCGCCCGGGGCCGTCGGCGCTGCGGGTGCCGCCGCGGGGGCGGGCGGCGGCGCGGCGGCGACCCCGGGTGCGGGGGCCGAGGCGAGCATCGGGGATGCCGCGGGCGGCGGAGGCGGCATGGTCGCCTCGGACGCGGGGGCGGGTGCCGGTGCGGGCGCCTGCGGCGCCTCGGCGACCGGCGGAACCTGCGGCGCGGGAGCCGGCATGGCAGGTGCAGGCACCTCTGCGGCGGGCGGAGCCATGGGCGGCGGCGCGGGGTGCCGCGTCGTCATGGCCATGAGCTCCTCGGGAGTCTTGAGTCCGGGGATGCCAGACGAGGGCGGCGCGGCAGCCGGCGCGGGCGGAGCAGGCACGACGGGCGCGGCGGCGGCCGGCTCGGGCATGAGCGGCGGAACCGCCGGCGGCGCGGACGGCGGCGCGGGCATCGCCGGCGCGGCCGCGGAGCCGACGGGCACCATATCCACCCGGTCGTCGGTCACCGGGATCTCCCAGGCCGGCTTGGGCTGCTTCTCGTCCCCCATGATGATTCCCCCTTACGCGACGACGCGCAGAACTTCCTCGATCGAGGTCAGCCCCATGGCGACCTTGGCCCAGCCGTCCTGACGCAGGGTCAGCATCCCGTCGTGGATGGCGGCCTTGTTGATCTCCGTGCTCGCGGCGTGCGCGACGGCCAGGCGCTCGATCTCCTCCGTGACCTCCATGACCTCGTGCAACGCGACGCGTCCGCGGTACCCGGTTCCGGAGCAGTTCGTGCAGCCCACCGGGCGGTGCACCACGATCCCGTACTGCTCGGCCGGGAAGTCGAGCTTGGTCAGCTGCTGCGGCTCGAGCTCGTACGGCTCGCGACAGCGGTCGCACAGCCGGCGCGCGAGGCGCTGGGCCACCACGCACTCCAGGGCCGACCCGACCAGGAACGGCTCGATGCCCATCTCGGTCAGACGCGTCACGGCGCTCGGGGCGTCGTTGGTGTGCAGGGTCGAGAGCACCAGGTGACCGGTGAGCGACGCCTCGACAGCGATCTGCGCGGTCTCGCGGTCGCGGATCTCACCCAGCAGCACCACGTCCGGGTCGGAACGCAGGATGCTGCGCAGCGCACTCGCGAAGGTCAGGCCCGCCTTCGGGTTGACCTGCACCTGGTTGATGCCGGCCATGCGGTACTCGACCGGGTCCTCGACCGTGATGACGTTGATCTCGGGCTTGGCCACCGCATGCAACGTCGTGTACAGCGTGGTCGACTTGCCGGATCCGGTTGGGCCGGTGACCAGGATCATGCCGTGCGGCTTGGAGTACGAATCGGCGTACACCGCGAGGTTGCGCTCGAGCATCGCCAGGTCCTCGATGCTGCGCGTCGTGGCCGAGCTGTCCAGGATTCGCATGACGACCTTCTCGCCGTACACGGTCGGCAGGGTCGCGACACGGAGGTCGATGCGCTTGCCGCCGTGCACCACCGACATGCGGCCGTCCTGGGGGCGGCGCCGCTCGGCGATGTCGATCTCGCTCATGATCTTGAGGCGCGAGATGACGCCGTTCTGGATGCTCTTGGGGGCGTTCTGCATCTCGTGCAGCACGCCGTCGATGCGGTACCGGACCGCGAGCTGGCGCTCGCCCGGCTCGATGTGGATGTCGGAGGCCTGGTCCTGGATGGCCTGCGAGATCAGCAGGTTCACGAACCGGACGATGGGCGCGTCGTCCTCCGGGTCCTGTGCCCCGCCGTACGGCGCGAGGTCGGTGCCCGCGGAGTCGGTCTCCTCCTCGAAGACCTGCGTGAGGCTGGTCATCTCGTCGTCGGCGCGGTGGAAGCGATCGATGGCCTTGAGCAAATCGTTGCGCTCGGCCACGACGACCGAGACGCGCATGCCGGTCGTGGCGCGCACGTCATCCAGGGCGAACACGTTGTTCGGGTCGACCATCGCCAGCGTCAGCTGGTCGTTGAGCATGAACACCGGCAGGATCTCGTGGCGGCGGCACATGGCCGCGGGCACGAGGGCGACCGCGTTGACGTCGACCGGGTACTCGAGCAACTCGATGAAGGGGAGCTTGGCGAACACGGCGCGCGCCTGCGCGACCTGGCTGGGGCTGACCTGCTCGTTCTCGATGAGCTCGTTGATCCACTGCTCGTCCCGGCTGGGGTCGCCGGTCATGCGGTCCAGCGCCTCGATGGGCACGGCTCCGCGGAGAATGAGGATCTCGGCGAGCGAGGTCACGAAGAACTCCCCTTTCGATTCGGCACGGTTCGCAGGGCGGCACGACGAGAACGGCGTAACGCCGCGTGCCCCCCAGCACTGTCCTCACGCTAAACCCGTGGTTCGCGGGCGCGTAGTCCCGCAATGGGGGGTAGACGGGAGGGCTTCAGCCGCGGTTCTGCCGCCACCGCAGCGAGCGCAGTGCGGCCCAGGTGGCCACCACCGCGACCGCGGCGAGCACCGCGGCGTTCAGCACGAACGGGCTCGCCGCCTGCTCGGACACCAGCGGGAGCCCCCAGAAGACCGCGACACCCAGGAACACGAGATACACCAGCGACAGCGCACCGAGGGCGCCCCACAGCGGATGCCGGCTCGCGCTGGTACCGGACAGCAGCATCCAGAGCACCAGGCCCGCGACCAGGAAGGCGAGCACCGCGTAGAACGGCCCCACGTCGGACTCGATCGGGTCGCGGTCCAGGAGCACCGCGAGCACCCCGTCGACCGCGAACACCACGGCCGCCCAGAGGACGGTCACGAAGAGCGCGACGAGGCGCTCAGGCCGTGGCGCCCGCCTGCTCATACCGTGCCTTGGTGTCGGCGTGCTCGCGCTCCCACTCGTCGACCAGCTCGACGTTGCGGGCCTTCACGCGGCGCCCGCGCGCCGAGATGGCCAGGCCCACCCAGATCGCGACCTCGCGTGCGACGAGGGCGGCGATGATGAGGAAGGGCTGCGTGGCGATGCCGGCGAAGGTCGCGCCCTGCTCGCCCGACGCCGCTCCCACGATCTGCCCGAGCAGAAGCAGCAGGCCGATCGAGCCGAAGTACACCACCAGAGCGACGAGAAGGCTTCCGAAGACGTGCGCCGCCCAGCCGGCCCGGTTGACCAGCAACACGAGCAGTACGAACGCGACCAGGAAGAGCAGCACGGGAACCCAGAACGCCGCGTTCTGGATGAATGCGGCGAAGGCGTCCATCGGGGCGCCTGCTCCGCGGAGAACGAAGGCGACGATCATCGCCCCGGCGTAGACGGCACCGAACAGCACGGCCCCCAGGACGGCCAGGAGCGACCCGACCCCCCGGTTGCCGCGGAGCCTCGGCGGGATGGGCGCCTGGACGTAGACCACCTCGCGGCCGGCGAAGTCGCTGGCGGGGGCCTCCGCGGTGGTCCCCTCCGCAGTGGTCCCCTCCCCGGTGGGGGCGGGGGCGTCTGCGGCGTCGACCTGCCCGGTGGCGGTGGCCGCTGCATCCGATTCGTCCGCGGCGGCGGCCTTCGAGCTCTTCTTGCCGGACTTCGCGGGCTTGTCGCCCTTCTCGGCTGCAGATGCTGCCGCCTCGGCGGGTGGAGCGTCGTCCGGCTCGACGACGTCGTCCGGGTTGAAGATCGGCTTGGGCGTCTTGCCGCTGTCGCTCGTGTCGCTCACGATGGCTCCTTCGCGTCGAGTGTCAGCCTAGCGTGCGACCAAATGCAGGAGATATGGGCCCGACTCCGGCCGTCATCCCTGCAGACGCGTCGATCTCATCCGCGGACCGGGCAGAATCTCCTGCATTTGGTCAGGGCGCACGACGGAGGGCCCCCACCGAAGCGGGGGCCCTCCGTGGCAGTACGGCCTAGTTGTAGGTGCCCGGCGTGAAGTCGTCCGAGCTGAAGCTGTCGAAGTCGACGAAGCTCAGGTCGGACTCGCTGAACACCGCGTCGTCGGTGAAGATGCGGTTCGGGTAGCGCTCCGCCTTCGCCTCCTCCGTGGCCTCCACGGTGACGTTCCGGTACTTCGAGAGCCCCGTACCGGCCGGGATGAGCTGGCCGATGATGACGTTCTCCTTGAGGCCGACGAGCGGGTCCGACTTGCCCTCCATGGCGGCCTGCGTGAGCACGCGGGTCGTCTCCTGGAAGGACGCGGCCGACAGCCACGACTCGGTCGCGAGCGAGGCCTTGGTGATGCCCATGACCTCCTGCCGCGCCGAGGCGGTCTTCTTGCCGTCGGTCAGCGCAGCACGGTTGATCTCGTTGTACCGCGAGCGGTCCACGAGCTCGCCGGGCAGCAGCTCGGTGTCGCCGTGCTCGACCACCGTGACCTTGCGCAGCATCTGCCGCACGATGACCTCGATGTGCTTGTCGTGGATGGGCACGCCCTGCGAGCGGTACACGCCCTGCACGCCGTCGACCAGGTACTGCTGCACGGCGCGGACGCCCTGCACGCGCAGCACCTCCTTCGGGTCGAGGTTGCCCTCCACGAACTGCTGGCCGAGCTCGACGTGGTCGCCGTCCTTGACCAGCAGGGTCGCGCGGCGCAGCACCGGATAGGTCTGCTCCTCGTCGCCGTTGTCGGGCGTCAGCACGATGCGCAGTTGCTTCTCGGTGTCCTCGATGCGGATGCGACCGGCCGCCTCCGCGATCGGGCTCGCGCCCTTGGGCGAGCGGGCCTCGAACAGCTCCGTGACGCGCGGCAGACCCTGGGTGATGTCGTCGGCACCGGCCGTGCCGCCCTGGTGGAAGGTGCGCATGGTGAGCTGCGTTCCGGGCTCGCCGATCGACTGGGCCGCGATGATGCCGACGGCCTCGCCGATGTCGACGAGCTTGCCGGTCGCCAGGGACCGGCCGTAGCAGGCGGCGCAGACGCCGACCGCGGACTCGCAGGTCAGCACCGAGCGCACCTTGACGGTCTCGACGCCCGCCTGGATGAGCTTGTCGATGAGCACGTCGCCGACATCGCTGCCGGCCTCCGCCACGACCTTGCCCTTCGGGTCGAGGGCGTCCTCAGCCAGCGAGCGCGCGTACACCGAGTTCTCGACGTTCTCGTCGCGCACCAGCACGCCGTCGGCGCCCTTCGCCGCGATCCGCAGCTCGAGGCCCTTGGTCGTGCCGCAGTCGTCCTCGCGGATGATGACGTCCTGCGAGACGTCGACCAGACGACGGGTCAGGTAGCCCGAGTCCGCCGTGCGGAGCGCCGTGTCGGCCAGACCCTTGCGGGCGCCGTGCGTGGCGATGAAGTACTCCGCCACCGACAGCCCCTCGCGGTACGAGGAGATGATCGGACGCGGGATGGTCTCGCCCTTCGGGTCGGCCACCAGGCCGCGGATGCCGGAGATGTTGCGCACCTGCAGCCAGTTGCCTCGGGCACCCGACGACACCATCCGGAAGATGGTGTTGTCCTCGGGGTAGGAGTTGCGCATCTCCTCGGCGATCTCGTCGGTCGCCTCGGTCCAGATCTCGATGAGCTCCTTGCGGCGCGAGACCTCGTCGATCAGACCCTTGTCGTACTCGGACTGGATCTTCGCGGCCTGCTTCTCGTGCTTCGCCACGATGTCGGCCTTGCGGGCCGGCGTGATGATGTCCGAGAGCGCCACCGTCACGCCCGAGCGGGTCGCCCAGTGGAAGCCGGCGTCCTTGACGCGGTCGAGCGTCGCGGCCACCTCCACCTTCGGGTAGCGCTCGGCGAGGTCGTTGACGATCGAGCTGATCTTGCCCTTGTCGGCCAGCGCCTCGACGTACGGGTAGTCGACCGGGAGCGCCTCGTTGAAAAGCGCGCGTCCCAGCGTGGTCTCGATCAGGCGGGTGCCGCCGTTCTCGAAGCCCTCGGGCACCTCGCCCTCGGCGTAGTGCACGCCCTCGACCCGGATGCGCACCTTGGCGTTCAGATCGAGCGTGCCCTGGTCCTTCGCGAGGATCGCCTCGGCCACCGACGAGAACGCCCGGCCCTCACCCACCGCGCCCTCCTTGAGGGTGGTCAGGTGGTGCAGGCCGATGATCATGTCCTGGCTGGGCAGGGTCACCGGACGGCCGTCGGACGGCTTCAGGATGTTGTTGCTGGCCAGCATGAGGATCCGCGCCTCGGCCTGGGCCTCGACGCTCAGCGGCAGGTGGACGGCCATCTGGTCGCCGTCGAAGTCCGCGTTGAACGCGGCGCAGACCAGCGGGTGCAGCTGGATGGCCTTGCCCTCCACGAGCTGCGGCTCGAAGGCCTGGATGCCGAGGCGGTGCAGCGTGGGTGCGCGGTTCAGCAGAACCGGGCGCTCTCGGATGATCTCTTCGAGCACATCCCACACCTGCGGACGCGAACGCTCGACCATGCGCTTGGCGGACTTGATGTTCTGCGCGTGGCTGAGGTCGATGAGGCGCTTGATGACGAACGGCTTGAACAGCTCGAGCGCCATCTGCTTGGGCAGACCGCACTGGTGCAGCTTGAGCTGCGGGCCGACGATGATGACCGAGCGGCCCGAGTAGTCGACGCGCTTGCCGAGCAGGTTCTGACGGAACCGGCCCTGCTTGCCCTTGAGCATGTCGCTCAGCGACTTGAGCGCCCGGTTGCCGGTGCCCGTGACTGGGCGACCGCGGCGACCGTTGTCGAACAGCGCGTCCACGGCCTCCTGCAGCATCCGCTTCTCGTTGTTGACGATGATCTCGGGGGCACCGAGGTCGAGCAGGCGGCGCAGGCGGTTGTTGCGGTTGATCACCCGGCGGTACAGGTCGTTCAGGTCGGAGGTCGCGAAGCGGCCGCCGTCGAGCTGAACCATGGGACGCAGCTCCGGCGGGATCACCGGGACCACGTCGAGCACCATCGCGGCCGGCGAGTTGCCGGTCTGCAGGAACGAGTTGACGACCCGCAGGCGCTTGATGGCGCGGATCTTCTTCTGGCCCTTGCCGCCCGCGATCTGCTCGTGCAGGTCGGCGCTCTCGGCCTCGAGGTCGAACGCCTCGAGGCGCTTCTGGATCGCCTCGGCGCCCATGTGCGCCTCGAAGTACAGGCCGAAGCGGTCCTGCAGCTCGTGGAAGACCGAGTCCTCGGGCTTGAGGTCGCCCACCTTGAGGTTGCGGAACTGATCCCAGACCTCCTCGAGCTGCTTGATCTGCTCGTCGAAGCTCTTGCGGACCTGCGCCATCTCCTTCTCGGCGCCGTCCTTGACCTTGCGCTTCTGGTCGGACTTGGCGCCCTCCTCCTCCAGCGCGGCGAGGTCGGCCTCGAGCGCGCTCAGGCGGTTGGCGATCTGCGAATCGCGGTTCTGCTCGAGCGTCGAGATCTCGAGCCGCAGCTCGTTCTCGAGCCCGGGCAGGTCTGCGTGACGGGCCTCCTCGTCGACCGAGATGACCATGTACGCCGCGAAGTAGATCACCTTCTCCAGGTCCTTCGGCGCCATGTCGAGCAGGTAGCCCAGACGCGAGGGCACACCCTTGAAGTACCAGATGTGCGTCACCGGGGCGGCGAGCTGGATGTGGCCCATGCGCTCGCGGCGGACCGAGGACTTGGTCACCTCGACGCCGCAGCGCTCGCAGACGATGCCCTTGAAGCGCACGCGCTTGTACTTGCCGCAGGAGCACTCCCAGTCCCGCGAGGGGCCGAAGATCTGCTCGCCGAACAGGCCGTCCTTCTCGGGCTTGAGCGTGCGGTAGTTGATGGTCTCGGGCTTCTTGACCTCGCCGAACGACCACGCACGGATGTCGTCCGAGGTCGCCAGGCCGATGTGGAGCTGATCGAAGCTGGTTGCGTTGATCACGTATGCGTTCCTTATGTACCTAGTCGCGTAATCCTGTTTCGTGCCCGGCTCAGATGTCGTCGATGGAGGACGACTCGAAGCGGGTGGAGATGTTGATGCCCAGCTCCTCGGCGGCACGGAAGACCTCGTCGTCCGTGTCGCGGAGGCTGATGGGGTTGCCGTCCGCGTCGTGCACGACGACGTTCAGGCACAGCGACTGCATCTCCTTGATCAGCACCTTGAAGCTCTCGGGGATCCCGGGCTCCTGGATGTTCTCGCCCTTGACGATCGCCTCGTACACCTTGACGCGGCCGAGGATGTCGTCGGACTTGATGGTCAGCAGCTCTTGCAGGGCATAGGCGGCGCCGTAGGCCTCGAGGGCCCACACCTCCATCTCGCCGAAGCGCTGCCCGCCGAACTGGGCCTTACCGCCCAGCGGCTGCTGCGTGATCATCGAGTACGGTCCCGTGCTGCGCGCGTGGATCTTGTCGTCCACCAGGTGGTGCAGCTTGAGGATGTACATGTAGCCGACCGAGATCGGGTCGGGGAAGGGCTCGCCCGACCGGCCGTCGAACAGCGTGGTCTTGCCGGTCGAGCCGATCAGCCGGTCGCCGTCGCGGTTGGGCAGGGTCGAATCCAGCAGGCCGGCGATCTCCTCCTCCAGCGCGCCGTCGAAGACGGGCGTGGCGAGCTTGGTGCCGGGCGCGGCCGAGTGGGCCTCCTTGGGCAGTCGGGTCGCCCACTTCGGGGAGCCGTCGACCTCCCAGCCCTGCTTGGCCACCCATCCCAGGTGGGTCTCGAGCACCTGGCCGAAGTTCATGCGGCCCGGGATGCCCAGCGGGTTGAGGATCACGTCGACCGGGGTGCCGTCCTCCAGGAACGGCATGTCCTCGACCGGGAGGATCTTCGCGATGACGCCCTTGTTGCCGTGGCGGCCCGCGAGCTTGTCGCCCTCCGTGATCTTGCGCTTCTGCGCGATGAACACCACGACGCGGCGGTTGACGCCCGAGCCCAGCTCGTCGTCGCCCTCCTCGGCGTTGAACTCCTTCACCGCGATGACGGTGCCCTCTTCGCCGTGCGGAACCTTGAGCGAGGTGTCGCGCACCTCGCGGCTCTTCTCGTTGAAGATGGCCCGCAGCAGGCGCTCCTCCGCGCTCAGCTCGGTCTCGCCCTTGGGCGTGACCTTGCCGACCAGGATGTCGCCGGGGCTCACCTCGGCGCCGATGCGGATGATGCCGCGCTCGTCGAGATCCGCCAGCAGCTCGGGGCTCACGTTCGGCAGGTCGCGGGTGATCTCCTCCTTGCCGAGCTTGGTGTCGCGCGCGTCGACCTCGTACTCCTCGATGTGGATCGAGGAGAGCACGTCGTCGGCCACCAGCCGCTGGCTGAGGATGATCGCGTCCTCGAAGTTGTGACCCTCCCACGGCATGAACGCCACGAGCAGGTTCTTGCCGAGCGCGAGCTCGCCGTTGTCGGTGGCCGGGCCGTCGGCCAGCACCTGACCGGCCTCGACCCGGTCGCCCGCGTCGACCACCACGCGGTGGTTGTACGAGGTGCCCTGGTTCGAGCGGTGGAACTTGCGCAGCACGTAGTCCTGCGTTCCGCCCTCGTCGAGCTGCACCGTGATGATCTCGGCGCTGACCTCGGACACCACGCCCGGCTTCTCGGCGGTGATGACATCGCCGGCGTCGATCGCGGCGTAGCCCTCCATGCCGGTGCCGACGACGGGCGCCTCGGAACGCAGCAGCGGCACGGCCTGGCGCTGCATGTTCGCACCCATGAGCGCGCGGTTCGCGTCGTCGTGCTCGAGGAAGGGGATGAGCGAGGTCGCGACCGACACCATCTGGCGGGGCGAGACATCCATGTAGTCGACCTGGTCGGCATCCACCAGCTCGACCTCACCGCGCTTCTTGCGCACGAGGACCTTGGGCTCGGCGAACCGGTTGTCCGCGGTCAGCGGCGCGTTGGCCTGCGCGACGACGAACTCGTCCTCCTCGCTCGCGGTCAGGTAGTCGATCGTGGAGCTGACCTTACCGTTCGAGACGCGGCGGTACGGGGTCTCGATGAACCCGAACGAGTTGATGCGCGCGAACGAGGCGAGCGATCCGATGAGGCCGATGTTCGGGCCTTCCGGGGTCTCGATCGGGCACATGCGGCCGTAGTGGCTGGGGTGCACGTCGCGCACCTCGACGCCCGCGCGCTCGCGGCTCAGGCCGCCGGGGCCGAGAGCCGACAGGCGGCGCTTGTGGGTCAGGCCCGCGAGCGGGTTGTTCTGATCCATGAACTGCGACAGCTGCGAGGTTCCGAAGAACTCCTTGATCGCGGCGACCACGGGGCGCACGTTGATCAAGGTCTGCGGCGTGATCGCCTCGATGTCCTGCGTGGTCATGCGCTCGCGCACGACGCGCTCCATGCGCGACAGACCGGTGCGGACCTGGTTCTGGATGAGCTCGCCGACCGCGCGGATGCGGCGGTTGCCAAAGTGGTCGATGTCGTCCACGTCGAGGCGCAGCTCGATCTTCTTGCCGTCGCGCACGCCCGGCAGCGTGGTCTGCTCGGCGTGCAGCGCGACCAGGTACCGGATGGTGGCGATGATGTCCTCGAGGGACAGAACCGAGTCGCGCAGGCCCGCGTCGATCCCGAGCTTGCGGTTGATCTTGTACCGGCCGACCTTGGCGAGGTCGTAGCGCTTCGGGTTGAAGTAGAAGTTGTCCAGCAGCGCGCGCGCGGCCTCGGCGGCCACCTGCTCGCCCGGACGGAGCTTGCGGTAGATGTCCTTGAGCGCCTCCTCCTTGGTGAGGATGGCGTCCTTCTCGAGCGTGCCCGCGATCGACTCGTAGCCGGGGAAGGCCGCGAGGATCTCGTCGCTGGTCATGCCGAGCGCCTTGAGGAACACGGTGACGCTCTGCTTGCGCTTGCGGTCGATGCGCACGCCGACCTGGTCGCGCTTGTCGATCTCGAACTCGAGCCACGCGCCGCGGCTCGGGATGATGCGCGCCGAGTAGATGTCCTTGTCGGAGGTCTTGTCGCTCTGACGCTCGAAGTAGACGCCCGGCGAGCGCACGAGCTGCGACACGACGACGCGCTCGGTGCCGTTGATGATGAACGTGCCCTTGGAGGTCTGCAGCGGGAAGTCGCCCATGAACACGGTCTGGGTCTTGATCTCGCCCGTCATGTGGTTCATGAACTCGGCGTTCACGTAGAGCGGGGCGGCGTAGGTCTTGCCGCGCTCCTTGCACTCCTCGATGGAGTACTTGGGCTCCTCCAGCTCGGGGTTCGAGAACGACAGCTGCATGGTCTCGCCCAGGTCTTCGATGGGGCTGATCTCTTCGAAGATCTCATCGAGGCCCGTGGTCTCGGGCACCGAGTCGTTGCCGGCGGCCTTGGCCTCCGCGACCCGCGCCTTCCACGCGTCGTTGCCGACCAGCCAGTCGAAGCTCTCGGTCTGCAGCGCGAGCAGATCGGGAACCGTCAGGGTGTCGGTGATTTTGGCGAACGAGAGCCGGGATGCATCGCGGCCGTTCTTGGGGGACTTCTTACTGGATGCGGAGCGCGCAGCAGCCAAGGAAATACAACCTCCGTGAGACGCGTCGGTCTCGACTGATGGGTGGGTGATGAGAAGGCCCGGGCCGACCGCAATATGAAGGCATGAAAGAGTGTGGGCGCAAGGATCAACTATAGGCCCGGACCGCGCTCCGTGTCTACATAATTCTTGACTTGCCTCCGAAATGGGGCTATAAGCCCCGCGCGCTACGCTCGGAGGGTGCCTCGACCCGCCGTGCGACTGTCCTCCGGGCTGCACGCCGAGCTGCGTCCCGACCGCTTCGTTCCGGGCTCCTTCGAGCTCGTCGTGGACGGCACGCCGCAGTCGCACGTGAACCCCGAGGACCCCACCGACCTGTTCTTCGAGTACGTCCGGCGCATGGGTCATGTGATCGACGCGATCGGGATGCCGGGGCAGCCGATCACGGCCCTGCACCTGGGTGCGGGCGGGCTCACCCTCCCGCGCTACGTCGAGGCCACCCGCCCCGGTTCCCGCCAGCAGGTGCTCGAGCTCGAGCCCGGGATCGTGGAGCTGGTGCGCCGGGAGCTGCCGCTTCCGCGCGGGGCGTCGATCCGCATCCGCTACGGCGACGCGCGCGAGACGCTGGGCAGGCTGCCGTCCGGGCTGCGTGGCGCGGCGGACCTCATCGTGGTCGACATCTTCGGGGGGTCGCGCATCCCCGCGCATGTCACGAGCGTCGAGTTCTACACCCTGGCCGCGAGCTACCTGGCGCCCGAGGGCATCATGCTCGTCAACGTCGCCGACGGCGCGGGCGGCGCGTTCGCGAAGGGCCAGACCGCGACCGTCGAGTCGGTGCTCGGGAACGCCGCGGTGCTCGCCGACCCGCAGGTGCTCAAGGGGCGCCGGTACGGCAACTTCGTGATCGCCGGGTCGCGCGCGGCGCTTCCCCTCGACTGGATGCCGCGCCTGCTCGCCGGCGGACCGCACCCCGCCGCGGTGGTCGCCGGGCGCGAACTGCGGGACTGGATCGCGGGCGCACCCCTCGTCCACGACGCCGAAGCCGTGGATTCGCCCCCACCCTCGCGATCCGTCTTCCAGGTGCGCGGAGGCGGCGGCTAGCGTCGGAGGCATGCGCAGCCCCCTCGCCCTCATCGCCCTCACCGGCGCCTCGGCGCTCGTGCTGTCCGGGTGCATGGCGCCGCCGCCGCTCGAGCCGACGACGCTGCCGACCGTCCCGACCTCGGGGGCCGAGGGCGTGCAGCCCGCCGGCGACCCGTTCGACGTGATCACCGGGCTCGACGCGCCGTGGTCGATCGTGTGCATCCCGCCGCGCGTGGGCTCCGGCAGCGGCGTGACGATCGTCGGGCAGCGCGACGACGGCCAGGTGCTCATCCTGACCGACGACTCCGAGACGGGCGGGCTGTCCTCGGTGCAGATCGGCACGGTGCCCGGGGTCGTGCACTCCGGCGAGGGCGGGCTGCTGGGTCTGGCCTACTACTCCGAGCCGTCTGGCGACGACTGGCTCTACGCCTACGAGACCACCGCGAACGACAACCGGATCGTGCGCATCCGGTTCGGCGACGAGGCCGCCATCACCTCGGAGCCCGAGGTCGTGCTGAGCGGCATCGCCAAGGCGGGCAACCACAACGGCGGCCGCATCGCGTTCGGCCCCGACGGCATGCTCTACGCCACCACCGGCGACGCGGGCGACCCGGACAGCGCGCAGGACGAGTCCTCCCTCAGCGGCAAGATCCTGCGCATGACCCCGACGGGCGGCGTGCCCGACGACAACCCGTTCCCCGGGTCGCTCGTGTACTCGCTCGGGCACCGCAACCCCCAGGGCATCGCCTGGGACGACGAGGGCCAGCTGTGGGCCGCCGAGTTCGGGCAGGACACCTGGGACGAGTTCAACCGCATCGAGCCGGGCGGCAACTACGGCTGGCCCGTGGTCGAGGGCACGGGCGCCGATGGCACGGCGAGCGCGGGGTACATCGACCCGTGGGCGCAGTGGCCCACCGACGAGGCGAGCCCGAGCGGGTTGACCTACATCGACGGCACCTTTTTCCTGGCCGGGCTGGGCGGCGAGCGGCTCTGGGCGATCTACGTCGACGAGGATGCGGGGCGGGCGGATGCCGTGGCCTGGTACGCGGGTGAGTACGGCCGGCTGCGCGACGTGGCGCCCGGCCCGGACGGCTCGCTGTGGATCTTGACGAACAACACCGACGGGCGCGGGTCTCCTCGCGAGGGCGACGACCGCATCCTTCAGGTGCGCCTCACCGAACTCAGGGAGGGGTAGATGGCCGACCTCGTCCGCGTCCGCCACTGGGCCGACGCGCTCATCCGACTGCACCTCGACGAGTCCTGGAGCTTCGGCTTCGACAACGCGCGCACCCGCGCCGGGCTGTGCCGGTACGACCGCAAGCGCATCTCGGTCTCGCGCCTGCTGGCCGCGCGCTTCGAGGACGACGAGATCCACCAGGTGCTGCTGCACGAGGTGGCGCACGCGCTCGCCGGCCCGCGGGCGGGCCACGGTCCGCGGTGGAAGTCGATCGCGCGCGACCTCGGCTATGCCGGATCACGCGTGCACCACAACAGCGCCTCCGACGAGCTCGCACCGTGGATCGGGCACTGCCCGGCCGGGCACCCGCACTACCGATACCGGCGGCCGACCCGCGAGGTGTCCTGCGCGCGGTGCTCCCGGCGCTTCGACCTGCGGCACCGGATCACCTGGGCGCGGCGCGGGGTGCCGCGCTCCTAACCGGTGACGGTGGTAACCCGCCACAATGGTTACGTGAGCATCGGGCAGTGGATGCGGCCGCCGGGCGGGTCCGCGTGGCATTTCGACGCGGGGGCGGAGAGCCTCGACTTCGCCTACACGGGCGAGCTCGCCGGCAGCGCGGGCGGCGGCGAGCTGCTGCGCACAGCGGCCGACCTCGGCGCCTGGCTCGCCGAGCGCGTGCCGCGGCTCGACGCGGCGGAGGTCACCGAGCGGGACCTCCCCGACGCCCTCGGCCTGCGGGACGCGCTCGCCCGGCTCTACACCGCGCGCGCCGACGACTCCGGCCCCGACCCGGACGACGTCGACACGCTCAACCTCTTCGCGGCCATGCCCGACATCCCGCCGTCGCTCGGCGGCGGGCGGCGCCAGGCCGGGGCGGGGCGCATCCGGGTGGGTCAGGCGCTCTCGAGCCTCGCGCGCGAGGCCGTCGCGATCCTCGGCGAGCAGGCCGCCGACGGCGAGGTGCGCGTACGCCGCTGCGCTGCCGACGACTGCCGGCTGGTGTTCCGGGACGAGTCGCGCACCAACAACCGGCGGTGGTGCTCGATGGAGCGCTGCGGCAACCGCGCCAAGGTGCGGGCGCACCGCGAGCGCGCGGCCATGCGGCGACTGCGCGAGCGGGGCGGCCACGTGGCGGACTCCGGCGGGTCCGAGGCGTAGCCGCTCGGCGACAGATTGGACGCGGGTGGCTCCTAGCCGCGCAGCGCCCGCGCGGTGACCGACGCCGAGACGAGGTGCCCCGTCGCGGTGCGCAGTCCGCGGAAGGCGGAGGCCGCGGCGGCCGCCTCGGGCGACTGGTGGTCGATGCCGACCTCGGCGATCGCCTCGATGACAGCGCCTGCCGCGAGCAGGTCCTCGACCGCGAAGCGCAGCGTGCCGTCGGGGCGCGGCTCGCCCGCGGCCACCACCGCGATCCGGAACCGGCCGCCCAACTCCTCCTGGCGTTCGAGAGCCCACGACCCGAGGTCCGCGGCGCGCTCGAGGGAGCCGGCCACGGCATCCGCCGGCGAGGGCTGCTCGCCCAGCTGGTCGACCCAGACCACGGCGTCGGCACCCTCGCCGATCGCGGCAGCCCCGGCCGTGCCCCAGTCGAAGCGGACCTGGTAGTACTCCTGTTCGGCGCTCACGGAAAGAGGCTAGCGGCGCCGTCTGCTAGCCTGGAGGCACTCGCGGTTCCACAACCGCTTGCGTCGTAGAACGCTCCCTCGCCGCTTCGTCCCACGAAGGTCCGGCTGACATCTTCTCCGGCGAACGTTGACGCCCACCGGCGTCCTCGCCTCGACATCGACGCGCCGCCGCGCGGCCGCTCGATCACCGAACAACGAAAGCAATCCGATACATCCATGTCCGACACGACCTTCCGCACGCTCGGCGTGCCCCATCCCCTGCTCGAGGTGCTCAGCGCCGACGGCAAGCACATCCCCACCCAGATCCAGGCCGCCAGCCTCCCCGACGCGCTCGCCGGGCGCGACGTGCTCGGCCGCGGCCGCACCGGCTCGGGCAAGACCCTCGCGTTCTGCATCCCGATGGTCGCCCGGCTCGGCACGCGCCTGGTCGGCGGCCCGCGCCGGGCCGCCCACCCGCTGGGCCTCGTGCTGGCGCCGACGCGTGAGCTCGCCACCCAGATCCACGCCGTGCTCGAGCCGCTGGCACGGGCCTACGGCCTCACCACGACCACCATCTACGGCGGGGTCTCCCAGAACCCCCAGGTCGCCGCGCTGCGGGCCGGCGTCGACATCGTCGTCGCGTGCCCCGGCCGGCTCGAGGACCTCATGGGCCAGCGACTCGTGCACCTCGACGCGGTCGAACTCACCGTGCTCGACGAAGCCGACCACATGGCCGACCTGGGCTTCCTGCCCGGCGTCACGCGCATCCTGAACGCGACGCCCGGCGACGGGCAGCGGATGCTGTTCAGCGCGACCCTGGACAACGGGGTCGACAAGCTGGTGCGCCAGTTCCTGCACAACCCGGTCACGCACGAGGTGGACGACGCGACCTCCCCGGTCGACGCCATGACCCACCACGTGTTCGGGGCGGCCGACGTCGAGGCCAAGAAGCAGCTGGTGCAGGCGCTCGCGAGCGGCACGGGCCGCCGCATCCTGTTCATGCGCACCAAGCACCATGCCAAGAAGCTGGCCAAGCAGCTCACCGAGTCGGGCATCCCGGCCGTCGATCTGCACGGCAACCTCAGCCAGCCGCAGCGCGACCGGAACCTGGCCGCGTTCTCCGCGGGAGACGCGCGCGTGCTCGTCGCGACCGACGTCGCGGCGCGCGGCGTGCACATCGACGACGTCGAGCTCGTCGTGCACGTCGATCCGCCCACCGAGCACAAGGCGTACCTGCACCGCTCGGGGCGCACCGCGCGGGCGGGCAGCTCGGGCGACGTCGTGACGGTCGTGCTGCCGACCCAGGAGCGCGACCTGGCGCAGCTCATGCGCAAGGCCGGCATCCAGGCGCCGACCCAACGGGTCACGAGCGGGTCGGATGCCGTCACGACCCTCGTGGGCGAGGTCGCCCCGTACGTGAAGCCGGCTCCCAAG
This sequence comes from Microbacteriaceae bacterium, assembly GCA_019638805.1. Classification (GTDB taxonomy): domain Bacteria; phylum Actinomycetota; class Actinomycetes; order Actinomycetales; family Microbacteriaceae; genus JBDSKH01. The sequence goes on from JAHBTA010000004.1 coordinate 256,501, forward strand.
CAAGCGCGGCAGAGCGGGCGGGGTGGCGGCCAGGGGTCCGCGCGGGGCTCCGCGCAGGGCGGCGCGCAGGGGGCCGCGCAGGGCGGCGGTCGCTCGCAGGGCGCGAATGCCCGGCGCAAGCGCGCCGCGCGCGAGGCCCAGGGGCAGCAGGCCAGGCACGGCCGGCCGCAGCGCGATCGCTCGGGCCGTCCCGAGGCGAAGCACTCCGGTGGCTCGGGCCGTCCCGAGGCGAAGCACTCCGGTGGCTCGCGGGTGGTCTACACCTCGTCGAGCTCGGCCCCGACCGGTAACCCGCGCCGCGCGGGTCGTCGCGCGCAGGGCTGACCCGCGCGGGAGCTGGCCGCGCGGGTCGGACCCGCGCGCCAGTACGTTCGCGTCGAGCGAGCGCGTTGCAGCGTGCTCGCTCGACCGCGAACGTGCACGGTCACGGCCGCGCCTCGGCTCCGCGTCCCGGCGCGCGGCCGGCGCTAGCTCAGCACCCCGACAGATGCCAGCGCAGCGCGCAGGAGCGTCCCGCGGCCGCCCTCCATCTCGGCGTGCACCGCGGGCGACGACGCCTCGTCGGGCGTCATCCAGGTGAGCTCGAGGGCGTCCTGCCTCGGCTCGAGCGTGCCGGTGACGGGCACGACGTAGGCGAGCGAGACCGCGTGCTGCCGCTCGTCGACGAAGGCGCTGAGCCCCGGGATCGGGAAGTACTCGGCGACCATGAACGGCACCGGACTGGCCGGCAGGAGCGGGAAGGCCATCGCGCCCAGGTCCTTCTCGATGTGACGGAACAGCGCGTCCCGCAGGCTCTCCCCGTACATGACGCGCCCCGACACGAGTGTGCGGGTGATCGAGCCCTGGGAGTTCGCGCGCAACAGTACGCCCACGCTCGTCACGACCCCGAGGCCGTCGACCCGCACCGGAACCGCCTCGACGTAGAGCAGCGGGATGCGCCGCCGCACGTCGGAGAGATCCTGGTCGGAGAGCCATGCCGAGTTGGGCTCCTCCGGCACCGGGTCGGGGGTTCCCACGGAGGCCATGCCCCCTAGTGTCCCACCGCCCGCACACGAAAACTGAGGACTTTCGGCCATCCGGTGCCGCACGGCCCCCCGTAGTCGGCCCGGCGCACCGACTCTCCTCAGTTTTCGTGCGGAAGTCCGGCGGGGCGCACGATCATGGAGGCATGACAGTGACGCTCGACGCGCAGGCCGTGCTGTGGTCTGCCCCCTCGGATGAGCGAGCCGGTCGGCCGCTGCTCGTCGTCATGCATGGCCGCGGCAGCGATGAGCGCGACCTGTTCGCGCTGGCACCGGCCCTTCCCACGGAGTTCGCCATCGCATCCGTTCGGGCGCCCCTGTCGGAAGGGGCGGGCTGGTCCTGGTGGGAGTCCGGCGCTCAGCCGGGGGAGATGGCCGCGAGTGCGGTCGACGACGCGGCCGATGCCGTTCTCGCCTGGCTCGATGACCTCGAGCTCGAGTCTCCACTCGTCGGCACCCTCGGGTTCTCACAGGGTGGCGCGATGTCGGTGCACCTGATGCGCCGAGACCCCGACCGGTTCGCGTTCGCGGTCAACCTGGCGGGCTTCGTGATCGCCGGTCACCAGGCCGGTGACGCCGCCCTCGCCGAGCGTCGGCCACCGGTGTTCTGGGGGCGCGGGGCCGACGATCCGCTCTTCCTCGGGCCCATGGCCCGGCTCGTCGCGCAGACCGAGCCGTGGCTCGCGGACCACGCCAGTGCCGATGTGCGTGTCTACCCCGGCCTGGGGCACTCGGTCTCTCCCGAGGAATTGGACGATGTCGTCGCATTCCTGAGGGCGCAACCCACCTAGTAGCATCCGGGGGTGGAGTTCATCGCCGTCAACACGATCGGACTCTCGGGTGCCGAGCTCATCGCGGCCGAGTTGGCCCGGTATCCCGACGTGCTCATGCTTCCCGGGCAGAACTTCATCGGCTTCCGCACCACGACGTACCGCCCGCACGACTACTCCGGCTGGGCGGCCGACGACGTCTTCGCGAACCTCGCTAAGCTGCACATCACCCGGCAGGGCCGGGTGTGGTCCGGGCTCACCAAGGTCATGACGCCCGAACAGCTCGAGCGCTACGACGCCGAGGGCCACCGCGCCGAGTTCGAGCGGCTCGCGGCGGGTGCGACCACCACGATCGACCACTGGAAGAACTTCGCGACCTCGTTCGCGCGCGCCAGCGGCGACGACGCCGACTACCCGTCGTTCGGGTTCTTCGGCTTCAACATGGTTCTGAGCGCCGACCACTACCCGGACTTCCTGGACCGCTCGGTTCTGGTCGACTTCGTGGCGCCCGTCGACTTCTGGCTCGCCAACATCGGCCAACGCGCCGTGTGGGACTGCCTCGGCGCGATGGGGTTCTGGCTCACCAACATGCTGGTGGTGCGCAGGTGGGCGGGGCGGCATCCCGACCACTACGTGCGCGTCGACGCGCGCGCCTTCGCGAGCGACTCGACGGGAACGGGCGCGACGACCGCCGCCGCCCTCGGGTTCACGGGCGAGCCGGGGGAGCTGCCCCCGGGCTTCGTGCGGTTCTCTCCCGAGGTGTTCGCCGCGACCGAGTCGATCGCCGACGACCTGCGCGCCGTGTACACCGGCTGGGCGCCCTTCGACCTGGCGCTGCGCTTCGACGAGTGGGCCGACGACTTCCTCGCGCAGCCCGGCACCGACGAGCTGCTGGACCGCTTCGTGTCGTTCTGGAACACGACCTCCCACACCAACCTCGACTGGCCCGGCCCGGTCGCGGAGCGGGTCGTGGATGCCGTGGTCGCCTGGTCCGGAGCCTCCAGCTCATACAGCCCGGCCCGCTGGTTCTACCACGAGTGCTTCTGGCTCACCTCCGACAACTGGGAGACCGCGACCGGCGAGCTGGAGCACTACCTGGGCGACCTCGAGGACGAGATCCCGCTCCCGGCGACCGCGGCCCACGCGCGCATCGTGCTGCTGTACCTGGAGAACGTGGCCGGCAACATCGTCAAGCGCGCGTACAGTGCGCTGCCGATCCGCGAGACCAGCCTGTACCGGCGGCTGCGCGCGCTCGAGCCGTCCTTCGGCCCGTGGGCCATGACCGATCGCGTGGCGGAGGTCGAGGCGCGCATCGACGAGGCCGACGAGGCCATGGCGAAGTTCTCGCAATGACCGCGCAGCCGGTCATCGTGCTGGGCGCCGGCGGCAACTGCCGCGACATCGTGGACGCCATGCTCGATGTGAACCGTGCGGCAGGCGAGCGGGTCTTCGAGCCGCTCGGCTACCTCGACGACGACCCGGCGAAGGCGGGGGTCGTGCTCGGCGGCGTCCCGGTGCTGGGCCCGCTGTCGTCGTGGGGCGAGCACCCGGAGGCGTTCTTCGTCGACGGGCTCAACGGCGTCGAGCTGACCCGGCGCAAGCGCGGGATCCTCGAGGGGCTGGGCATCCCCCGCGAGCGCTTCGTCACGGTCGTGCACCCGACCGCCTCGGTCTCCGCGATGGCGACGCTGGGGGCCGGCAGCGTCATCCTGCAGAATGCGACCGTCAACTCGGCCGCCCGCATCGGCGACCACGTCATGGTGCTGCCCGGCTCGGTGATCTCGCACGACACGGTCGTGGGCGACTACTCCTATCTCACGCCGGGCGTCGTGCTGGCCGGATACGTCGAGGTGGGTGAGGGCGCGTACCTGGGGGCGCGGTCGGCTGTGCACCACCGGGTCGCGATCGGCGCCGGAGCGGTGGTCGGCATGGGCAGCGTGGTGCTGCACGACGTGCCCGCGGGCGCGACCGTGAAGGGCGTCCCGGCCGCCTGACACCCGTCCCGAGCATGATGTAGGGATGCACGCCGCGCTCGAGCGCTTCTCCCCCGCCACGCGGGAGTGGTTCGCGGGCGCCTTCCCCGAGCCGACCCCGGCGCAGGCGGGCGCCTGGGAGGCCATCTCGTCGGGCCGGCACGCCCTCGTGGTCGCCCCCACCGGGTCGGGCAAGACGCTCTCGGCGTTCCTGTGGTCGCTGGACCGGCTGTTGGCATCCGGCGCGGCGGACGCGCGAGGCGGGCAGGATGCGGTGGCCGGCCCGCGCGGGCGCACGCGCGTCCTCTACATCTCCCCCCTCAAGGCGCTCGGGGTCGACGTCGAGCGCAACCTGCGTTCGCCCCTGATCGGCATCACGCAGACCGCCAGGCGCCTGGGCTCCGAGGTGCCCGCCGTGACCGTCGGCGTCCGCTCGGGCGACACGACCAGCGCGGATCGCCGGCTGCTCCAGCGCGAGCCCCCCGACATCCTCATCACGACGCCCGAGTCGCTGTACCTCATGCTCACGAGCGCGGCCCGCTCGACCCTCGCCGGGGTCGAGACCGTCATCGTCGACGAGATCCACGCGGTTGCGGCCACCAAGCGCGGGGCGCACCTGGCGCTCTCGCTCGAGCGGCTCGACGCCCTGCTCGAGCGGCCCGCCCAGCGCATCGGCCTCTCGGCGACCGTGCGCCCGATCGAGGAGGTCGCGCGCTTCCTCGGCGGGCGCGCACCGGTCGAGGTGGTGCAGCCGCCCGCCGCGAAGACCTTCGACCTGCGCGTGGTCGTTCCCGTGGAGGACATGACCGAGCTCGGCGTGCGCACGACCGAGCCCGTGCCGCCGGGGCCGGGCGAACCGGAGGAGACCGGACTGCAGAGCGCCGGGTCGATCTGGCCGCACGTCGACCAGGCCATCGTCGACGAGGTGCTGCGGCACCGCTCCACGATCGTGTTCGCGAACTCGCGCCGACTGGCCGAGCGGCTGACGGCGGCCATGAACGACCTGTATGTCGAACAACTGACCGGGGTCGCGCCCGAGAAGTTCCCGGCGCAGCTGATCGGGGGCTCGGGCGTGACCCGCGCGCCGGGTACCGCGCCGACCGCCATGGCTCCGGTTACCGCGACGCCGGCAGCCGTGGTCGACGACGCCCCGGTGCTGGCCCGCGCCCACCACGGCTCGGTGTCGAAAGAGCAGCGCGCCCAGATCGAAGACGATCTGAAGTCGGGCCGGCTGCGCTGTGTGGTGGCCACGTCATCCCTCGAGCTGGGCATCGACATGGGTGCGGTCGACCTGGTCATCCAGGTGGAGTCGCCGCCCTCGGTCGCCTCGGGCCTGCAGCGCGTCGGCCGGGCCGGACACCAGGTGGGCGAGATCAGCACGGGGGTGCTGTTCCCGAAGCATCGCGCCGACCTGCTCCACACGACGGTCGCGAGCGAGCGGATGCGGACCGGGCTTATCGAGGAGCTGGCCGTCCCGCAGAACCCGCTCGACATCCTCGCCCAGCAGACGGTCGCGGCCGTGGCTCTCGACACCCTCGAGGTGGAGGAGTGGTGGGACACCGTGCGGCGCAGCGCCCCGTTCGCGACCCTGCCGCGCTCGGCCTTCGAGGCGACACTGGACCTGCTCGCCGGCCGCTACCCGAGCGACGAGTTCGCCGAGCTGCGCCCGCGCATCGTGTGGGATCGCGTCGCCGGCACGCTGACCGGCCGGCCGGGTGCGCAGCGGCTGGCGGTGACCTCCGGCGGCACGATCCCTGACCGCGGCATGTTCGGAGTGTTCATCGTCGGCACCGAGGACGGCGCCCGGCGGGTCGGTGAGCTCGACGAGGAGATGGTCTACGAGTCGCGGGTCGGCGACGTCTTCGCCCTGGGGGCGACGAGCTGGCGCATCGAGGAGATCACCTCGGACCGCGTGCTCGTGAGCCCCGCGTTCGGGCAGCCGGGGCGCGTGCCGTTCTGGAAGGGCGACGGACTCGGGCGGCCCGCCGAACTGGGCAAGGCGATCGGAGCCTTCGCGGGCGAACTCGCGGCGGGTTCCGCCCCGGGCGGCCTGGACCGCCGGCTCGTCGACGCGGGCCTGGACGCCTGGGCCGTCGACAACCTCAAGCGCTTCGTCGCCGAGCAGCAGCAGGCGACCGGAACCGTGCCCACCGACACGACCCTGGTCGTGGAGCGGTTCCGGGACGAGCTGGGCGACTGGCGCCTCGTGCTGCACTCGCCGTACGGCACCCCGGTGCACGCGCCCTGGGCGCTCGCGATCTCGGCGCGCATCCGCGAGCGGCTCGGGGTCGACGGGTCGGCCATGGCCGGCGACGACGGAATCGTCGTGCGGCTGCCCGACACCGATGCCGACCCGCCCGGCGCCGAGCTCTTCGCCTTCGAGCGCGACGAGCTCGAGCAGCTCGTGACCGAGGAGGTCGGCGGCTCGGCGCTCTTCGCGTCGCGCTTCCGCGAGTCGGCCGCGCGCGCCCTGCTGCTGCCGCGATACAACCCGGGCCGGCGGTCGCCGCTGTGGCAGCAGCGGCAGCGCAGCGCGCAGCTGCTCGAGGTCGCACGCAAGTATCCGTCGTTCCCGATCATCCTCGAGACCGTGCGCGAGGTTCTGCAGGACGCCTACGACCTGCCCGCGCTGATGGCGCTGACGGCCGACATCGCCGCGCGCCAGGTGCGGATCGTCGAGGTCGAGACGCCGTCGCCCTCGCCCTTCGCGCGCTCGCTGCTGTTCGGCTACGTCGCCGCCTTCATGTACGAGGGCGACTCGCCCCTGGCCGAGCGCCGCGCCGCCGCACTCTCGCTCGACCCGGCCCTGCTGGCCGAACTGCTCGGTCGCGCCGAGCTGCGCGAGCTGCTCGACCCGAAGGTCGTCGCCCAGACCGAGCTCGAACTGCAGCGGCTCGACCCGGACCGCAAGGCGAAGGGCGAGGAGGGTCTCATCGACCTGCTGCGCGTGCTCGGGCCGCTCACGACGGAGGAGCTCGAGCTCCGCTGGCTGAGGAACGCCGCCGACGGCGACGCGTCTCGAAGCCCCACCGAGATCCTCGAAGAGTTCGCCCGCGCCAACCGCGTCCTCCGGGCGAGCATCGCAGGCGAGCAGCGCTGGGCGATCATCGAGGATGCGAGCCGTCTGCGCGACGCCCTCGGCATCCCCCTGCCCATCGGCGTGCCGACGCCCTTCCTCGAGCCGGTCGCCGATCCGGTGGGCGATCTGGTGTCGCGCTACGTGCGCACCCACGGCCCGTTCACGGCGGCGGATGCGGCGGCCCGCCTCGGTCTGGGCGTCGCGGTCGTGACGGAGGCGCTTCGACGCCTCGCCGCCGACCGGCGCGTCGTGGAGGGCGAGTTCCGGCCGGGCGCCACCGGCGCGGAGTGGGTCGACGCCGAGGTCCTGCGCCGACTGCGCTCGCGCTCGCTGGCCGCCCTGCGCTCGGAGGTCGAGCCGGTGCCGCGCGCCGCGCTCGGGCGGTTCCTGCCGGAGTGGCAGCACGTCGGGAAGCCCCTGCACGGGATCGATGGCCTGGTGAGCGTGATCGACCAACTCGGCGGGGTCGCGCTGCCGGCATCCAGCTGGGAGAGCCTCGTGCTGCCCGCGCGCGTGCGGGACTACTCCCCCGCCATGCTCGACGAGCTGACCACGACGGGCGAGGTGCTGTGGTCGGGGCGCGGCGAGCTGAGCGGCGGCGACGGCTGGCTCGCCCTGCACCTCGCGGACGCCGCGGGCCTGACCCTGCCCGAGCCGGAGCCGCTGGACCAGGGCGAGCTGCACGGCCGCATCGTCGATGCGCTCGCCGGGGGCGGGGCGTTCTTCTTCCGGCAGCTGGCCAACGCCATCGCCGTGGCCGGGCCGGTCGACGACCGGGACCTGGCGATCGCGCTGTGGGATCTGGCCTGGTCCGGCCTGGTGACCAACGACACCCTTGCCCCGCTGCGCGCCAGGCTCGGGGCGACCACCACCCGGCAGCGCGCCACCCCGCCGAGCCGCGCCCTGCGGGGGCGGGGACGCCCGGCCGCCGCGCGCTCGGTCGCCGCGAGCCTCGCCGCGAGCGCCCCGCCGACCGTGGCAGGGCGGTGGAGCCTGCTGCCCGCGCCCGAGCCCAGCGCGACGATCCGCGCCACCGCCATGGCCGAGCAGTTGCTCGAGCGGCACGGGGTCGTGACGCGCGGGGCGGTCATGGCCGAGGGGGTGGCGGGCGGCTTCGCGACCGCGTACAAGGTGCTGAGCGGGCTCGAGGAGACCGGGCGCACCCGCCGCGGCTACTTCATCGAGGGGCTCGGGGCGGCGCAGTTCGCGACCCCGGCGACCGTCGACCGGCTGCGCGCGGTCGCGGCGGACGCCGAGACGGCAGCAGATGCGGCGGACCGCGCACCTCACACGCTGACCCTGGCGGCGACCGACCCGGCGAACCCGTTCGGCGCCGCGCTGACCTGGCCCGCGGATGCGGCGGAGCGGCACGGCGGGCACCGTCCGGGTCGCAAGGCGGGCGCCCTCGTGGTCCTCGTGGACGGCGCCCTCGGGCTGTTCGTCGAGCGCGGGGGCAAGACCGTGCTGGACTTCCTCGATCCGGATGACGAGGCCGGGCGCGCGGCGGCCGCGGCATCCCTCGCGGCGGTGATCCGGGCATCCCGCGGGCGCCTGCGCGTCGAGAAGGTCGACGGCGCGTTCGCGATCGGCACACCGCTGGGCGATGCGCTCGTGGCCGCCGGGTTCGCGCCCACGCCGCAGGGCCTGCGGTTGCGGGGCTGACGTGCCCGAGGGCGACACCGTCCACCTGACCGCCGCGCTGCAGCACGCGGCGCTGGCCGGTCAGGTGCTCACCGGGTTCGACCTGCGCGTGCCGCGGTTCGCCACCGCGGATCTCACCGGCGAGACCGTGCACGAAGTCGTCGCGCGCGGCAAGCACCTGCTGCACCGCGTCGGGGAGTTCACACTGCACAGCCACCTCAAGATGGAGGGAGCGTGGCGCACCTACGCGCCGGGCGCCGCGTGGAAGCGCCCGGCGCACCAGGCGCGCGCGGTGCTCACCACGGCTTCGGTCGTGAGCGTCGGATTCGAACTTGGGGTCGTCGAGCTGCTGCGCCGGGAGGACGAGGAGTCCGCCGTCGGGCACCTCGGCCCGGATCTGCTGGGCCCCGACTGGGATGCCGGGGTCGCCGTCGCGAGACTCGCGTCGCATCCCGGCGAAGCCATCTACGTCGCCGCGCTCGACCAGCGCAACCTGGCCGGCATCGGCAACGTGTACGCGAACGAGCTGTGCTTCCTGCGGGGTGTGCTGCCGACCCGGCCGGTGTCCGAGGTCGATCTGCCGGGCTTCGTCGACCTGGCCGAGCGGATGCTGCGCGCCAACCGGGATCGCTGGACGCGTTCCACGACGGGGGACCTGCGCCCCGGGCAGACGTCCTGGGTCTACGGCCGCCGCGGGCGCCCGTGCCGTCGCTGCGGAACGCGCTTGCTCGGGGGCGAACTCGGCCGCGACCAGCAGGAGCGCACCGTCACCTGGTGCCCGGTTTGCCAGCGGTAGGGCCCGCTACACCGTTGCCGTTCGTAAACCGCGCGCCCCTGCGAAAGCGCGCGGTGTCTACGAACGGCAGCGGTGATGCGAGGCTAGAGCGCCCGCAGCACCAGTGCCGAGCCCTGGCCGCCACCGCCGCAGAGGGCGGCGGCGCCGAGCGAGCCGGCGCCGAGGGCCTGCAGCTGGCGCGCCAGCGTGCCGGTGAGCCGTGCACCGGAGGCACCGATGGGGTGGCCGAGGGCGATCGCCCCACCGTGCGGGTTGACGATGTCGAGCGAGATGCCCAGCTCCTTCGCGGACTGCACCGCGACCGAGGCGAACGCCTCGTTGATCTCCACCGACGCCAGCTCCGAGGCCGCGACACCGGCCCTCGCCAGCGCCGCGGTGATGGCGTTCGACGGCTGCGAGTGCAGCGAAGTGTCCGGGCCGGCAACCAGGGCGTGCGCCACGATCTCGGCGAGCGGCTTCACGCCGCGGGCCGCCGCGACCTCCGCGCTCATGAGCACGAGCGCCGCGGCGCCGTCGGTGATCTGCGAGGCGTTGCCCGCCGTGATGGTGCCGTCCTTCGAGAAGGCCGGCTTGAGTGCCGCGAGCGACTCGGCCGTGGTGTCGGGGCGCACGCCGTCGTCCTCGGCGACCACGACATCCCCTCGGCGCGAGGCCACCGTGTAGGGCTCGATCTCGCCGGCCAGGAAGTCGCGCGACGCGGCGGCGTTCCGGTGCGAGGCGGCCGCCACGGCATCCTGCGAGGCCCGGTCGATCTTCAGGCCCGTGTTGCCGCCCTCGGTCAGCGCGCCCATCGACACCGCGTCGAACGAGTCGACCAGGCCGTCGTGGTCGAGCAGATCGACCAGTTCCATGGCGCCGTACTTCTTCCCGGTGCGCGAGTTCAGCAGGGCGTGCGGGGCGAGGCTCATCGACTCCTGCCCCACGGCGACCACGATGCCCGCGTCGCCGCGGTCGATCAGGTCGGCGGCGGCGGCCACCGCCTCCATGCCCGAGAGGCACACGATGTTGATGGTCATGGCCGGGACCGTGAACGGGATGCCCGCCCCGACCGCGGCCTGCCGCGCCGGGTTCTGGCCGGCGCCACCCAGGATGACCTGCCCGGCGAAGACGCGCTCGACCTCGTCGGGCGCGACCCCGGCCCGCGAGAGCGCAGCCGCGATGGCGTGCGAGCCGAGCTTCGACGACGACTCGGTCGCGAGCTGGCCGGTGAACTTGGTGAACGGGGTGCGGGCGTAGCCGGCGATGACGACGGTCATAGTGGTTCTCCTTGTGGGAAGGGGCTTCGAGTCGTGTCCGGCTACGCCGGGCGCTCCTCAGCCAGCTCGACGGCGAAGGGTGCTCCGGTCAGGGTACGCAGTTCCTCGACGGATTCGCCGGGGGCAACCTGGCGCAGCACGAGGCCGTCCGGCGTCACGTCGAACACCGCGCGGTCGCTGATGATGCGGTCGACGACGCCGACGCCGGTGAGCGGCAGGTCGCACTCGGCGACGATCTTGGGCGAGCCGTCCTTGGCGACGTGCTCGGTCACGACGATGACGTGGGGGGTTCCGGCGACGAGGTCCATCGCGCCGCCCATGCCCTTCACGAGCTTGCCGGGGATGGTCCAGTTCGCCAGGTCGCCGTGCTGCGAGACCTGCAGTGCTCCGAGGATCGCGGTCGCGACGTGCCCGCCGCGGATCATGCCGAACGAGGTGGCCGAGTCGAAGATCGCGGCGCCCGGCAGCAGTGTCACGGTCTGCTTGCCCGCGTTGATGAGGTCCGCATCCTCGTCGCCCTCGAACGGGAACGGGCCCATGCCGAGGATGCCGTTCTCGCTCTGCAGGGTCACGCTCACCCCGGGAGGGAGGTGGTTCGCGACCAGCGTCGGGATGCCGATGCCGAGATTGACGTACTGGCCGTCCTCGAGCTCCTGGGCGGCGATGGCCGCCATCTCGTCACGCGTCCACATGGTCAGGCCGCCCCTTCCTCGGAGCGCGGCCGCACCGTGCGCTGCTCGATGTCCTTAGTGGTGTCCTCCACGGCGACGAGCCGCTGCACGAAGATGCCGGGCGTGTGGATCTCGTTCGGGTCGAGGTAGTCGTCGACGATGACCTCGGCCTCGGCGAGGGTCAGCCGCCCCGCGGTCGCCACGAGCGGGTTGAAATTGCGAGCCGTGAGGCGATAGCGGAGGTTGCCCGCCGCATCCGCCTCGTGCGCCTTGACGAGCGCGACGTCGGCGACGATGCCGCGCTCGAGGATGGTGCGCACCGGGCCGTCGGGCCCGTCGAAGGTCTTCTCCTCCTTGCCCTCGGCGATCGGCGTGCCCACCCCGGTCGGCGTGTAGAAGCCCTGGATGCCGGCCCCGCCCGCCCGCAGCCGCTCGGCGAGCGTGCCCTGCGGCACGAACTCGACCTCGAGCGCGCCGCTCAGATACTGCTCGGCGAAGAGCTTGTTCTCGCCGACGTAGCTCGAGAGCACCTTGCGCACCTGGCCGCCCTCGAGCAGCAGGCCCAGCCCCTTGCCGTCGACGCCCATGTTGTTGCTGACGACGATGAGGTCCTTGACGCCCGTGTCGCGCACGGCGCGGATGAGGTTGGTCGGGATCCCGCTCAGCCCGAAGCCGCCGACCGCGAGCGTCATGCCGTCCTTCACGGTTCCGGCCACCGCGTCCGCGGCGCTGTCCCAGATCTTCGAGGGCATCGCACTCCCTTGTGTCGTCCACGATGTGGCTGCGCCTCACGCTAGGACCGGGCTCGGATGCTGTCAAAGATCGCTCGGCATGTGGCGTTCGGCGCCTCCCGCGTCCACAATATGGACATGGTGGAGGGCGCGCAGGTGGTCGGGCGCGTGGCCGCCGTCCTCCGGGCGGTGAGCGCGTCGATGCCCGGCGGTCTCGGATCGGGGGCCGTGGCGGACGCGACCGGGCTGGCGCGGCCGACGGTGCACCGCATCTTGACCTCGCTTGCGGCGGACGGTTTCGTCGACCGCGACCCGGACGGCGCGCGCTGGTTCCTCGGCCCCGAGCTGTACATCATGGGCGCGATCGCGGCCGAACGGTACGACATCACCGACATCGCGCGCGACAGCCTGCGGGCGCTCGCCGCCGAGACCGGCGAGAGCGCGTTCCTGTCGGCCCGGCGCGGGGACGAGAGCGTGTGCCTGCTGCGCGAGGAGGGATCCTTCCCGATCCGGTCGTTCGTGCTGTACGAGGGCATCCGGTTCCCGCTCGGAGTCGCCTCGGCCGGGCTCGCGATGCTCGCCTTCCTGCCCGAGGAGCAGGCCGAGCGCTACCTCGCGAGCGCGGACCTCACGCCCCGCTGGGGGGCGGCGCATGCGGCGGATGCCGTGCGCCGTCGCGTCGCCGAGACCCGTTCGCGCGGGTACGCCGTCAATCCCGGCCTGATCGTCGAGGGCAGCTGGGGCATGGGCGCTGCGGTGTTCGACCGCACCGGTCAGCCGGCCTGGGCGCTCAGCCTGACCGGGGTCGAGTCGCGCTTCGGCCCCGATCGGCGGCCCGAGCTCGGCCGCCGGCTGCTCGAGCACGCGCACCGCATCTCGCAGCAGCTCAGGTGATGCACACGTCGCGCAGGACCCCGATCTGGGCGGGTGCGCTCGAGTTGCCCGCCGCATCCCGCGCCACGGTCGTGATCGTGTAGGTGCCGGTGCCCGAGTTCATCGGGATGAAGTAGCTCCACGACCCGCCCTGCTTGGTCATCGTGCCCGAGCCGCTGGACGGTCCGTTCCAGCTGATGTCGACGCGGTCGACCCCGCGGTCGTCGGTGGCCACGACGGTGACGGTGCTGCCGGTGCTGCAGCCCACCGCGGTCGGGTCGGCCGAGATCTGCTGGATCGTGGGCGCCGTCGTGTCGGACGGAGGCGGGGGCGGAGGGGGCGGCGGCGGCTCGGGGTCGTCCTCCGGCTCGACGGTCGGGGTCGGCGTGGGAGTCGGAGTGGGCGTAGGAGTCGGGGTCGGGGTCGCCGTCTCGCTCGGCGTCGGTTCGGGCGTCACGACGGGCGCCGGCTCCACCGGGCGCAGCACGAGCACCGCGACGAGCAGCACGAGCGCGACCGCGAGCACGCCCACGGCCGTGACGAGGGGCCAGAACCAGCGCGGACGCATCAGCTCGCCCCAGCCGGGCGCCGTGTCCCCCTGCACCGAGGCGCCGGTGTCGCCGCCCGCCACCCGGGCTCGGATGGCGTCGGCGACCCCGGTGGAGTCCGCCGGTTCTGCGAGTCGCTCGAACGAGCTCTTCAGCAGTTCGTCGATGTCAGCCACGGTGATCCTCCTTCCTCAGTTGCGCCGCGAGCGCCTTGCGCGCCCTGTGCAGCTGTGTCTTGATGGTGCCCACGCTCACGCCAAGCCCCTCCGCGATGGTTTCCACGGACTGATCGAGCAGGTAGTGCAGCACGCACACCTGCTTCTGCTGCAGGGGCAGGGTCTCGATCGCCGCCTTCACGTCGATGTCCAGGGTGTCGAGGGCGTCCTCCACGCTCTCGTCCGCCACCCCGATCTTCGCGAGCGCGCGAGCCTCGGCCGCCTTGGAGCGCTGGAGGTCGCGGACCCGGTTGCTCGCGACCACCGTGATCCAGGCGGCCACATTGGTGATCTCGCGCGACGGAGGCTTCGCCAGGAAGCCGACGATCGCATCCTGCACCGCGTCCGCTGCATCCTGGCGATTGCCCGTGATGAGCCCGACGGCCGCCACCACCTTCGGGTACTCGGTCGCGACGAAGGCGTCGAGGTCGAGCTCGACTCTCTCCGACACGGCAGGGCTCACATCTCTACGACGCCTGAAGAGCACGGGGTGGTTGACACGACGACGCAACTGCTGCGCACAGATTGGCGCAAACCACCGTCGTTGGGAAGGGGTCGGGGCGCTACTCTCGGCGACATGTTCCCGAGCATGCCGCCCGAGGACTGCAGACGCGGAGCCCTCGTCGCATTGGCGATCATTCCCGCGGGGGTCATCCTGTGGGTCCTGTTCTGGACCATGGGCGTCGCCATGATGGTCATCGGCGTGGCCGTCGCCGTCGGCGCGGTCGGCCTGTACCGCTGGGGCTCTCGAGGCAGGATCGGCTTCGCCGGAGCCGGGATCGCGTCCGCGATCATCGTGGTGACCCTCGGACTCGCCTACCTTCTGGGCTTCGTCGCGGATGCCCCTTGGTACTTCGATCGGGCCCTCCGGCGAGGGGTCGACCTCATGACCGCGTTCCGCGGGGCGCTCTCGTACTACGACGCAGCGGACGTCGTGATCCCTCTGCTGTTCGCCGGGGTCACGGCGCTCGGCGGGATCGGGTTCGCCTTCATCACCGCGTCGAATCAGCGACGCGAACTGCGCAATGAGAACGTCATCCTGGAGCCGCCCCCGTAGGGCGGTCGATCACGCCAACGAGCGCGTCGTCAGACGGTCAACCGCCCGCAGCGGGATCGGCAACCAGCTCGGACGGTTACGAGCCTCGTAGCTGACCTCGTAGACCGCCTTGTCGAGCTCGAAAGCGACGAGGAGCGCGTGGTCGGGGTCCGCCCCGCCGCCGTCCGCGTAGCCCGCGAGGTAGGCGTCGCCCGCGCGCCGCGCCCAGGCGTCGGCGTCCGGGTGACCGGATGACGCGGCCGCGTAGTCGAAGGAGCGCAGCATCCCGGCCAGGTCGCGCAGAGCGGGCTCGGGGCGGGTGCGCTCCTCCATGGCGCGCAGCGGCTCGCCCTCGAAGTCGATGAACGCCCAGCGCGCCGACTCCCCCGAACCGGTGCGCAGCACCTGCCCCAGATGCAGATCGCCGTGGATGCGCTGGAGCCGCGGCCAGTGCGCCGCTGCTGCCGCGGCATAGGCCGCCTCGATCTCCGTACGGTGGATGCCGAGCTCGGGCACGTCGCGGATCGCGGCTTCCAGCCGCCCGGCCCACATTCCCGCGGTGTCGGCCACAGCATCCCGCCCCGGCGCGGCGGCCGGGAAGCATGCGACGAGGGCCGCGTGCAGGGCGGCGGTCGCGCGGCCCAGCTCGAAGGCGGAACGGGAGAAGTCGGCGCCGTTATCGACCGAGCGGCGGGCGATGCGCCAGGCGTCCTCGGCGTCAGGCAGGAACTCCTGCGCGGTCGCGAGCAGGCCCTCGTCCCGCGGTTCGTCGGGACCCGCGTCGCTCCATCGCGCGTCGAGCGTCCCGACGAACCGGGGGACCAGATCGCCACCGGCCGTGCTGAGCGCTCCGTGCAGCTCGGCGTCGGGATTGCGACCGTGGCGCACGGTGCGGAAGACCTTGACGAGGAGCTCGCCGGCATCCGTGTCGACCACGATCGAGGTGTTGGACTGCTCACCCGTGAGCACGTCACCGCCGGACCCCCGAGGAGCCGCACCCGACGAGATCGCCTCGAGCACCGCCGGGCCGAAGGCGGGGTCGTGGGGCCCGTCGAGCATCGCACGATCGCCGTCCGGTCCGATCAGGTGCGCCTCCGCTCCCGCCGGGACCTCGCGCCGCTCGACCACCGGGACCTGATAGACCACGCCCCGCGGGTCGGCGTCATCCGCCAGCAGCAGGATGCGGATCCGCGCCTCGGGATCGGCGCTGGCGAGCGGGATGTCACCGACCGTGCGCAGGCGCGGCACCCGGCCCTTCCCGGTGTACCAGCGCTGGCGGGCCATCCATCCGCCGAGCAGCTGCGCCACAGCGTCCACACACCATGGTTACACCTGTCGGCGCAGAAATGACTGTGCGGTTCCCGTCTCGTGCCTCAGGGGCCCCATGCCGGGACGGGGATCGTGACCAGGTCGGTGCCCTCCGCGATCCCGGCAGCGCCGGTGGTCCGGCCCTTCACTTCGAACCCGGCCGGTGATCCAGCGGCCGAGAACGTCTCGCTCGCGCCGCCGTCCATGATCGCCGTGAGAATATCGATTGCGAATGCCGTCGAGTACTCATCGGAGATCGGCAACAGGTCACGCACGGCGTAACCAAATCCGTAGACGGTGTCCTCGCCCGCGAGCCGCACCCAGACGGCCGACCCGGTCCAGGGTGGCAGGCCCACGACGCGGTCGCCGTCACGGAGCAGCGTGCCCCCGCGCTGCAGCACCTCGGCGCTGAATGCCTTGAGCAGAGCCTCGTCGTGTACGCCGAGCATGGGTGCCACGCTAGCGCGGTGCGCTACTGATCAATAGCACGCCCAACTCGGGCGTTCCGTCGGCGTGACATCCTGGCGGTATGACCTACGACGTCCAGGCGCTGCGCGCCGAGTTCCCCTCCCTCGAGTCCGGGATCGCCCACTTCGACGGGCCGGGGGGCACCCAGACGCCGCGCGCCGTGGCCGAGGCGATGTCGCGCACGCTGCTCGGGCCGCTCTCCAACCGCGGCACCACCGGACGCTCCGAGTCGAACGCCGAGGATGCCGTGCTCGCCTTCCGCTCGGCCTACGCCGACCTGCTGGGCGCCGACCCCCGCGGGGTGGTCTACGGGCGCAGCGCGACCCAGCTCTGCTACGACTTCTCGCGGCACCTGGCCAAGACCTGGGTTCCGGGCGACGAGGTGGTCGTGAGCCGGCTCGACCACGACGCCAACGTGCGGCCGTGGGTGCAGGCCGCCGAGCGCGCGGGGGCGACCCTGCGCTGGCTCGAGATCGACCCGGCCACCGCCGACATCGACCCTGCGAGCGTGGATGCGGCGATCACCGACCGGACGCGCCTGGTCGCGGTGACCGCGGCATCCAATCTGCTGGGGACCATGCCGCACGTGCGGGCCATCGCGGACCGCGCTCACGAGGTCGGTGCACTCGTCTACGTCGACGGCGTGCACTACACGGCGCACGAGTTCGTCGACGTCGCCGAGCTGGGAGCCGACCTCTTCATGTGCTCGCCCTACAAGTTCCTCGGGCCGCACTGCGCCGTGCTGGTCGCCTCTCCCGAGCTGCTGGAGAGCCTCGACCCGGACAAGCTCGCGCCCTCGACCAACGTGGTGCCGGAGCGCTACGAGTTCGGCACGCTACCCTACGAGATCATGGCGGGCGCGACCGCCGCGGTGGATGTGCTGGCCGGCATCGCCCCGGGCGGTGCGTCGGGCAGGCGCGAGCGTCTGCGATCCTCGCTGCGGGCCATCGACGAGCACGAGCTGCGGCTGCGCGGGATCATCGAGGAGGGTTTGGCCGAACTGCCCGGTGTGACCCTCTGGTCGCGCGCCGGGCGGCGCACCCCGACCCTGCTCATCACGGTCGAGGGGCGCGATGCGAACGACGCCTACGCGTTCCTCGCCCAACGCGACGTGCTCGCCCCGGCCGGGTCGTTCTACGCCATGGAGCCTTTCCAGGCTCTGGGCCTGCGCGACGAGAACGCTCTGCGCATGGGCGTCGCGCCGTACACCGACGACCGGGACGTGGAGCGGTTGCTGGAGGGCCTCGTCAGCTGGGTGTGAGCGCCGAGGCGCTCACTGCGGGGCCATCCGGATCGCGCCGTCCATGCGGATGGTCTCCGCGTTGAGGTAGTCGTGCTCGACGATCATCGTGACCAGCTGCGCGTACTCGTCCGGGCGCGCGAGCCGGTGCGGGAACGGAACAGATGCGGCGAGCGATGCCCCAACCTCCTCGCCGAGCCCGGCGAGCATCGGGGTGTCCACGATCCCCGGCGCGATGGTGCAGACCCGGATGCCGGAACGCGCCAGGTCGCGGGCGGCGGGCACCGTCATCCCGACCACGCCGCCCTTCGAGGCGGAGTAGGCGATCTGCCCGATCTGCCCCTCGAAGGCGGCCACCGATGCGGTGTTGACGATGACGCCCCGCTGACCGAACTCGTCGACCGGCTCGGTCGCGGCGATGCGCTCGGCGGCGAGCCGGAGCACGTTGAAGGTGCCGACCAGGTTCACCTCGACGGCCTTACGGAACAGGTCGAGCTCGTGCACGCCCTTCGAGGAGAGCACCCGGCGAGCGGGCGCGATGCCGGCGCAGTTGACGACGATGCGCAGCGGAGCGCCGTCGATGCCGTCGATCGCGGCCTGGACGTCGTCGGCGCTGGTGACGTCGGCGGCCATGAGCCGCACGCCGTCGGGCGGGGTGGCAGCCACCACGGACTGCGGCAGGTCGAGCCCCACCACCTCGGCACCACGGGCGACCAGCGCGACGGCCGTCGCTGCACCCAGGCCCGACGCGGCGCCCGTGACCAGTGCGGTGGTTCCCTGGATCTCCATATGGTTCCTCTACCTCCTGCCGACCGGCGTCAGCCCAGCCGGATCCCCCGGTCGCGCATGAACGGCACCGGGTTCGCGAGCTGCCCGTGGATGCGGATCATGAAGTGCACGTGGCAGCCCGTCGACGCCCCGGTCGTCCCGACCCGCGCGATGACCTGTCCCGCGTGCACCCACTGGCCGTAGCCGACCAGGATGCCGCCCGGACGGATGTGCCCGTAACCGGATGACGTTCCGTCGCCGTGATCGATCTGCACGTAGTTGCCGAGCGTCCCGTTCCACCCCGCGTACACGACGGTCCCCGAGTGCACCGCGTAGATCGGTGCGCCGCAGCCCTGCCCCGCGATATCGGTGCCGTTGTGCAGGCGCCAGTAGTGGTAGATCGGGTGGTACCGCATCCCGTAGCCGCTCGAGATATAGCCGGCCGAGGGGCGCGCCCAGCCGAGCGAGTTGACCTTGCCCGCCTCCGCGGCCGCGGCGGCTGCGGCCGCGAGCGCCGCCTTCCGCGCCTTCTCCCGCGCGATGACGCCCGCCTGGTAGTCCTTCTCGGTCGCCTGCCGCTTCTCGGTGAGCACCGAGAGCTGCGCCTCGAGCTCGGCCTGGTGATCCTGCTGCTCGGCAACGGCCGCCTGCACCCGCTCGGTCGCCGCGCGCGCTTCGGCGAGCGCCTGCTCCGCCAGCTCGCGCAACCGCTCGCGCTCCTGCTCCGCGACCTCCGCCTGGTCGCCGAGGGACTGTGCCGTGTTCTGCAGCTGCAGCGCTTCGGCGTAGACGCGCTCGGACTGCTCGGACAGGCGGTCCATGGCCTCCAGCCGGTAGAGCAGCTCGTCGGCCTCCGAGGAGTGCGCGAGCAGACTCGTCACGACGTCGCCGTCCGCCGACTTCGCCAGCAGCGCCAGCATGCGGGTGGCGCGCTCCTTGGCGGCGTCGGCCTCGACGCGCGCCGCATCGGCCTGCGCGGTGAGTTGGTCGGTCACCATGACCTGCTGGTCGTAGGCGTCCTGCGCCTGCTCATAGGCCTCGCCCTTGGCGATCTCCTCCGCCTGCGCCGCCTCCAGGTCGGCAGCCAGCTGAGCGAGCAATGCCGTGATCTGGGCGATCGCCTGCTTGGCCTTCGCCTCATTGGCGCGTGCCGCCTTGACCTCAGACCAGGTCGGGTAGTCGATCGCCGGGGCCGCGAGCACGGGCGCACCCGCCACCACGAGCTGTGCCGTCAGCGCGAGACTCGCCACCAGGACCAGGACGGCGCGCGTCAGCGCTCGCGCGCGCGCGACCCCGGCCTGCGTCCCCACGACTCCGCCTCCTTCAACCAGTACTTGAGGCTATGCGAGCCCCGCGCCCGGACCGGGCTGCGACACGTAGGCTTCCGACATGCCCGCGCCCTTCCTCATCGACGCCGGCGGGGACGTCGGCACTAGTCCTCTCGATCTCGACGCGATCGCGACCACCACTGAGGCCTCCGGATACGACGGGCTCATCGTCGCGGAGACCAAGCACGACCCGTTCGTCGGCTTGACCCTGGCGGCCAGAGCCACCTCGCGCGTCGAACTCATGAGCGGGATCGCGGTCGCCTTCGCTCGCAACCCGATGACGACAGCGGTCGCGGCCAACGACATCCAGCTGGTCTCGGACGGGCGATTCGTGCTGGGGCTGGGCTCGCAGGTCAAGGCGCACATCGAGCGCCGGTTCTCGATGCCGTGGTCGCAGCCCGCGACACGCATGGCCGAGTACGTCGAGGCGGTCCGGGCGATCTGGCAAGCCTGGGAGACCGGCGAGCGCCTGCGGTTCCAGGGCGAGTTCTACACCCACACACTCATGAGCCCGTTCTTCGACCCGGGCCCGAACCCGCACGGCAACCCGCCCATCTGGATCGCGGCAGTCGGCGAGGGCATGGCCGAGACCGCCGGACGCGTCGCCGACGGGGTCATCGGGCACAGCTTCACGACCGTGCGCTACCTCGACGAGGTCACGATCCCCGCGATCCGGCGGGGTCGGGATGCCGCGGGCCGCCCCGAGGGCAGCGTCGGTCTCAGCGTGCCCGCCTTCGTCGCCGTGGGAACGACCCAGGCCGAGCTCGACGTGGCCGTCGAGGCCACCCGCCGGCAGATCGCGTTCTACGGCTCGACCCCCGCCTATCGGGCGGTGCTCGAGCTGCACGGCTGGGGCGCCGCCGCAGACGCCCTGCACGCGGGTTCGACGCGCGGCCAGTGGGACGAGATGGCCGCGCTCGTGACCGACGACATGCTCGCCGAGTTCGCCGTGGTCGGTTCACCCGCCGACGTCGCGCGGGGTGTGCTCGAGCGATTCACCGGGCGCGTCACCCGGCTGTCCTTCTACGCCGCCTACCCGGTTGCGAACACCGTCTGGGACGAGATTCTCGCGGAGTTGCGAGCCTGACCCGGGAGGACACCCATGCGCTATCGCGCCCCGGACACCGTGATCTCGTCGCCCAGCCCGGGGTCGCCGTCGGCACCGCTGGGTGCCGTGGGGCCCGGGTCGGGCGCCGTCGCGTACTGCTGCGACAGGCTGCGGTACGACCGGGTCAGGAACGCCAGAAGGGCCGCGATGATCATGACCACACCCGCCACCAGGAACACCAGGGCGATGCCGCGCGCCTCACCGTCGCCCAGCAACCAGCCCCACGTCGCGGTGCCCTCGGGCGAGTCCATGAACGGGATGATCCAGAACTGCGCGATGGGTGCAATGAGGAATGCCGTGATGGGCGCCGCCGCGGCCTCGAACGCCTGGGCGAAGCCGAAGACCCGACCCTGCGTACGGAACGGCACCACCCGCTGGATGACCGTCTGCTCGGACGCCTCGATCGCCGGGATGAGCGTCATGTACAGCCAGATGCCCGCGACGTAGAGCCACCACCAGTCGCGGATGGTGAAGAGCGCCCCGAGTGCGCCCATGATCGCGACCAGCACGAGCATGGTGCGGATCGGGTTCTTCCCCAGCCCGAACTTGGCGATAATGACGCCGCCGATGATGAAACCGGTCGAGGTCACACCCAGGACGATGCCCCACAGCTCGACCGGGAACAGCTCGAGCCCGTACGGGTCCATGAGGGCCATGTAGACCCCGCCGATGAAGTTGTTGAACGTCGAGAAGATAATGAGCGCGAAGAGCCCGGTCGCCGCGCGCACGGCGGTGATGCTGCCGCGCAGGTCGACCAGCGGCGCCCGCTCGGTCGGACGTTCGGGCGCGTCCTCCGGGATGCGCAGGAAGAGCAGGTGCGCGAGCGCGGCCGCGGAAAGCGCGATCGCGATGAGCAGCGTCCAGCCCATGCCGAGCAGTCCGACCGACAGACCGCTCAGGACGCTCGTGACCATGAAGGCCAGCCCTTGCACGGTGCCCACCATGCCGTTCGCGTTGGCGTGCCGCTCGACCGGCACCAGCAGCGTGACCGTGGTCGAGAGCGCGATGTTGCGCAGGTTCTCGACGACCGCACCGATCAGGATGACGGCCGCCAGCATCCAGAACCATGGCTGCCCCAGCTCCAGCAGCATCGATTCGGGGAAGAGGAGGTACAGCCCACCCGCCGCCGCGAAGGCCAGGAGGGTGAAGACGCCGGCGAAGACCATGACGCGGTGCTTGCGGTGCCGGTCGACGAAGGTGCCGAACACCATCGCGAAGAGCGCGACGAGCAGCATGTAGGCACCGCCGATGATGCCCGTGGCGAGCACCGACTTGGTCTCGAGGTAGACCCAGAAGGTCAGGGCGAACCACAGGTAGCTCGTGGTGATGTTCGCCACTGCGGTGTTGACGAGCACCTGGAGGAATGTGCGCATGCGCGGGCGGCCTTCCGGTCGGATGACACGCTACGTGCGGCCACCGTCATGAGCCTATGTGTACGGCGTCCACATGTCGAGCGCCGGGAAGCGCCGTGCAGCGCGTGCGGTGCCCGGCAGACTGGACGCATGGCGAACTCGCGCTCGGGCGACTCGGTGATCGACCGGGTCACCCGCGTGCTGGCCAGCTTCGACACGACCCGGACCGGGCAGACCGTCGCCCAGATCGCGCGGCGGACCGGGCTGCCCTCCTCCACGGCGCACCGCCTGGTCGCCGACCTGGCCGCGGCGGGCTGGCTCGAGCGCGACGACGACGGCACGATCCGCATCGGCATGCGCCTGTGGGAGCTCACGACGCGCGGCTCGCTCGCCCTCGGCCTGCGCCAGGCGGCGCTGCCGCACATGGAGACCGTCCAGACCGCGCTGCGCCAGCACACCCAGCTCGCCGTGCGCGAGGACGACGCCGTGCTGTTCCTGGAGCGGCTCTCGGCGCCCGGCGCCGCCTCCAACATCGCCCGGATCGCGGGGCGGCTCCCCCTGAACGCCTCGTCCTCGGGCCTCGTCCTCCTCGCCGCGGCGGACCCGGAGACACAGGAGCGCATCCTCGCGGCCCCCCTGACCGCGCTCACGCCGGAGACCATCGCCGAACCGGCGGAGCTGCGGCGCAAACTCGCGGAGGTGCGGCGCCTCGGCTACGCGGCGGCGCCCGGGTCGATCGAGCTCGAGGCCACCGGGATCGCGGTGCCCGTGCGGCACGGGAACGACGTGGTCGCGGCGCTCGGGGTGGTCGTGCCGAGATCGCAGGGCGACCACGAGCGGATCGTGCGGCTTCTGCGCGAGGCGGCGGACGGCATCCGGGAGTCGTTGCAGGTAGCATCCCGTTCAACGGGAATCAGCATCCCCGGCGCCTGAGCGCCGAACAGACTGTGCGCATGACGCGCACCGAACGCACGCGGGTCGCCATCGTCGGCGCCGGGCCCGCGGGTCTCCTGCTCTCGCATCTGCTGCACCGGGAAGGCATCGACTCCGTCGTGCTCGACGAGCGCGACCGCGACCAGATCGAGACGACGGTGCGGGCCGGCATCCTCGAGCAGGGCACGGTCGAGGTGCTCGACGCGACGGGCGCGTCGGAGCGCGCGCTGCGGGAGGGGCACCGGCACGAGGGCATCGAGCTGCGCTTCGGCGGGGAGGGGCACCGCATCGACTTCGAGCGTCTCGTCGGCCGCGGCGTGTACCTCTATCCCCAGCACGAGGTGCTCAAGGACCTCATCGCGCGCCGCCTCGCCGACGGGGGCGATGTGCGATTCGGTCACCGCGCGATCTCCGCGCGCGACGCCGAGAACCCGGTGGTCGAGGTCGAGACGCCCGATGGAGAGCGCTACGAACTGGTGGCGGATGCGGTGGTCGGCGCCGACGGATCGCGCAGCGTCGTGCGCACCCTCGTCACGGGATCGCAGACCGGGGGCTACTTCCGGGAGTACCCGTTCGCGTGGTTCGGCATCCTGTGCGAGGCACCGCCGAGCGCGCCCGAGCTCATCTACAGCGCGTCGCCGCGCGGGTTCGCACTCGTGAGCCAGCGCAGCGAGACCGTGCAGCGGCTCTACCTGCAGTGCGACCCCGAACTCGACCCGGACAGCATGAGCGAGGCCGAGATCTGGGACGAGCTGCAGGCCCGCGTCGCCGGGACCACGCTCCACGAGGGGCCGATCTTCCAGCGCGACGTCCTGCGCTTCCGCAGCTTCGTCGCCCACCGGCTGCTGAACGGCAATGCCCTGCTCGTCGGCGACGCCGCCCACACCGTCCCGCCGACCGGGGCCAAGGGGCTCAACCTCGCGGTCGCCGACGTGCTGCTCGTGGCCGACGCTCTCATCGAGTTCGCGACCACGGGCTCGAGGGCGGGGCTGGACGCGTACCCGGCCGCCGCATCCCACCGCATCTGGCGCGCGCAGCACTTCTCCTGGTGGATGACGAGCATGCTGCACGCGGCGCCGGACGAGACCGAGTTCGACCTGCACCGGCAGATGGGCGAACTCGAATCGGTCACTGCCTCGGAGCACGGCAGCGCGTACCTCGCGGAGGCCTACACGGGGTGGCCGCTGGCGCGGTTGTGAGTCCGGTCAGAGTAACTCCAACCAGGCCCTACTGCGGAGGCGCTCCATCCGGGGGTTCGCCCGGCCCGCCGCCGGGCATGCCGCCGCCCTGACCCCCGCCCGGCGCGGCCTGCAGCGACGGGGTCGTGCGCGTGTCGACGCGGACGGTGAGCGCGACCTCGTAGCCGCTCGTCGCATCCCCGGTCACGGTCGCGAGCTGGAGGGCGCCGCCATCGTCGCCGAACACGTTGTCGGTGGTGAGCGAAGTCTGCGCGAGGTTGGCGGCCGAACGCGGGTAGGTGCCCAGCGCGTAGACGGCCGAGCTCGCGTCCTCGGGTAGGGCGACCTGCGAGGTCGCGATCGCGTTGGCCGAGTCGGTGATCGAGGACGCGTCCGGGTAGACCTCGAAGTGGATGTGCGGCCAGCGACCCGAGTAGCAGCCGGGGAAGATCGTCGTGAACGTGACGGTGCCGTCCGCGCCCGCGATCTGCACGCCGCGCAGGTAGGTCTCCTCGGTGACGCCCTCCGAGTAGAGCGAGTAGCGGCCCTGCGCGTCGCAGTGCCACACGTACACCGCGACCCCCTCGAAGGGGATGTCGCCGCCGGCCTGGTCGAGGATGGTGAGCGTCAGCCGCGTGGGTACACCCTCGGCCGTCGCGCCGCCGCCGATCGAGGAGCGGATGTCGCTGCGGATGACGCGGGCCTCCTCGAGCACGTCCGGCCCGTTCGAGCCGTCGCCGGGGTACGGGCCCGCGGTCTCGTCGGGGATCTCGCCCGTGGCCTGAGACCCGGTTCCGGTGTCCGTACCGGTCGTCGCGGTCGGCGAGGGGCTCGCGCACGCGGCCAGCAGGACCGAGCCGGCGCCCAGCCCCAGCATCGTCAGGATGTTGCGCCGGCTCACCAGCGTCGCCAGGTCGAACGCGATGCCCTGGTCCACGACCTCCTCGTCGGGTCGCTTCAGCAAGCGTCCCTGGTAGGCGGGGCCGTTCGGAGTCGGGTCGGGCTCGGGGAATCCGGTCATGAGCACGATGGTGGCACCGCGTTCCTGACGCAACCTATGCCGAACCTATGCGTGCGCTGTGGGCGCCTACGTCGACGCACCCTGCCGCTTGCGCTTGCCGAGGTAGGTCGAGAGCCCGACCGCGGCGAGCAGCGCGATGCCGTTGAAAACGTTCGACGCCCAGCCGCTCGCACCCGACAAGGTGAGCCCGCTCACCGAGATCGACACGAAGATCGCACCGATGATCGTGCCCACCACGTTGAAGAATCCCGGCCGGATCGCCGTCGCCCCGAGGAACACCGCGGCGAGCGCCTGGAACAGCAGGATGCCGCCGTCTGATGCGGTCGCGCTGCCCTGGCGAGCCAGCTGCAGGATGCCGGCGGAGCCCGCGATCGTGCCCGCGATGATGAAGCTCCACCACACGTTCTTGGTCACCGGAACGCCCACGAGCTTGGCCGCCGTCGCGCTCGAGCCGATCGCGTAGAGCGAGCGGCCGAAGGGCGTGTGCGTGAAGAAGTACCAGGCGATCGCCGCCACCGCGAGCGTCACGAAGAACACCGCGGGCAGGCCGAGCCACCGTGCGGATCCGAACGAGAAGATCGCCCGGTCGATGCCCGAGACGATCGTCTGGCCACCCGTGTACCAGATCATGAGGCCGGCGATGAGCATGCTCATGCCCAGGGTCGTGACGAACGGGCTCATGCCCAGTCGCGTCACGAAGAACCCGTTCACGACGCCGACGAGCGCTCCCATGAGGATGGGCAGGATGATCGCCAGCCAGAGCGGGAGTCCCAGGTTCGCCATGAACCCGGCGCACATGACCTGCGCCATGACCGCCGTCGCGCCGATCGAGAAGTCGAAGTAGCCGCACACCAGGGGGAACAGCGCGGCGACCGCGACGAGCGCCACCACCGCCTGGCTGCCGAAGATCACGTACAGGTTGTTGAGCGTCGGGAACGCGGTCGACGACGCCGGGAACACCGCGAAGAACACGAAGACCAGCACCGTGAGCAGCGGCATGGCGTAGCTCTCCAGGAGCCGCACCGGCACGGGGGCGCGCTTCACCGGGATGGACACCGTCGCGGTGGACTGGCTGGAGGACGGGGACTGGCTCATGCGTTCGGCTCCGGGTCGGGGTCGGGGTCGGCGGGACGCTCCCGCAGGACGAGACGGTTGAGGCCCTCGACGTCGAGCTCGCCGGCGCGCACCTCGGCCGAGATGCGACCGCGCGAGAGCACGAGCGTGCGGTCGGCGAGAGCGTTGATCTCCGAGGGGTCGCTCGACGCGACGACGACGGCGCAGCCGTCGGCCGCGGCCTGACGGATGACCGCGTAGATGTCGGCGCGGCTCATGACGTCGACGCCCTGCGTCGGCTCGTCCAGCAGAAGCAGCTGGGGCGAGCGGTTGAGCCAGCGGGCGATGATGGTCTTCTGCTGGTTGCCGCCGGACATGGACGAGAACAGCGCATCCGGTCCGGCGACCTTGACGCCGAATCGCCGGATGAGGGACCGCGCGGTGTCCCGCTCGCGTCCCCGCGGCATCCACCCGCGCGTGAAGTTCTCGCCGAGCGTGGCCACGGCGAAGTTCTCGCTCACCGACTGATCGGGGAACGCGGCCTCGCGGGCGCGATCCTCCGGGACCATGGCGACCCCGGCATCCACCGCGTCGCCCACATCGTGCGGCGCGTAGGGAGCACCGTTCAGGGTCATCTGCCCGGCGCTCGGACGGTACTGCCCGAAGATCGCCTTGAGCACCGACGAGCGCCCCGACCCGACGAGCCCGGTGAGGCCGAGGATCTCGCCGCGGTGCACGTCGAAGTCGATGCCGCGCACCGGGCCCGACTCGAGCCCACGGACGCTGAACACCACGTCGGTTCCCGCGTGCGAGGCCTGCCCGGTCGGCCGCAGGGCGCCCGCGGATCCGCCGGCCATGAGCTCGACGAGCTGGTCCTCGGTCGGCTTCGCGGCGACCAGGGCCCCCGCGACGCGGCCGTCGCGGTACACGGTGAAGTCGTGGGCCACCGAAAGCACCTCGCGGAGGCGGTGGCTCACGATGACGACGGTCTGACCGAGCTCGGAGCGGCGGCGCACCTGCTCGAGCAGCAGCTCGGACTCGTGCGCGGCGAGCCGCGCCGTGGGCTCGTCGAGCACGAGGATGCGATCGCCCGCCGAGGTCTGGTCCTGCAGGGCGCGCACGATCGCGACCATGGTCTGGTCGGAGGGACGCAACGAGTTGACCGGCTGGCCGGGGTCGAGCGGCAGGTCGTACTCGGCGAGCAGGTCCGAGACGTGCCGGCGCAGCGAACGCCAGTCGATGCCGGGGCCGCGCAGCGGGTAGCCCGCGTCGAGCGCGAAGTTCTCCTCGATGGAGAGCTCATTGAACAGCCCGAGGTCCTGGTGCACGAATCGCAGGCCCGCCTGCTGGGCGGTGGCGGGCGTGTAGGAGCCGAGGTCGTATCCGGCCCCGAAGATCTCGAGCTCGCCCGAATCGGCCGGGTACACGCCCGCGAGGATCTTGATCGTGGTGCTCTTGCCGGAGCCGTTGCCCCCGAGCAGCGCGTGCACCGTGCCGCGCCGCACGTGCAGCGAGGCGTTGTTGAGGGCGCGGGTTCCCGCGAAGTCCTTGTTGAGACGGTCGACGCGCAGCGCGAGCGACGACGCGTCGGAGGCGGCAGGGACACGCCCTGCCGCCTCCGCGTGTTGCTGACCCGAGGTCACTTGCCCCAGGCCGCCAGGAACTTCGCCTTGAAGTCGACGCTTCCCAGGTACCCGCCGGAGGCCGGCAGGTTGTTGTCAGCGTCGACCACCTGCATCGACTGCCCGATGTAGGCCGGGTCCTGTCCGTTGAGGACGCGGATCGCGGTGTCGATCGAGCCCCAGGCCTCCCAGCGCGAGGCCAGGGCCACGGTCGCGGTGATGCCCGGCTGGCCGTTGCGGATCATGTCGATCGCGCCGTCGCCGCCGAAGTTACCGATCACGACGAGCTTGCCCGCGAAGCCGGCCTGGTCGATGGCGGCCGCGAGGCCGTTCTCCAGGTAGCTGTCGGTCGGGACGATGAGCACGTTCGCGTCCGGGTGGTTGAGCAGCGCGGTCGTGACCTTCTGCAGGTACGAGTTGTCCGCGGTCTCCTGGTCGGCCACGTCGATGTTCTCGACGATCGCCGTCGCCGGGTCGAGGCCCAAGGCCTCGAGCTGGGTCGAGAAGCCCTCGGTGATCCACGGGCCCCACACGTTCGTGGTGGCCGTGATGGTGATGGCCTTCACATCGCCGTTGGTCTTGCCGAACGCGTAGTTGGCGTCCAGGTAGCCGAAGGTGTGGAAGAACGTCGGGGCGGGCGGGTTCTCCAGCCACAGACGCTCGGAGTCCCAGACCTTCGGGTCGCAGTCGTCCACGCCGCCGCCGCCGACGATGGTCACGCCGGCCGCCTTGGCCTCGCCGAACGCCACCGCGGCCGCACCGCAGCCGATGCCGACCGGGACGAGCACGTCGGCACCGCCGGCGACCGCCTGGCGGATCGCGGTCGCGAATCCCTCGGGGTTGAGCTTGCCGTCGACGATCTGCCCGGTCCAGCCGGCCGCCTCGGCCGCCTCGACCATGGCCTCCGCCGGGATGTGGCAGGTGGCGATCTGCTCACCGCACGACATCACGTAGAAGTTCAGACCCTCGGGAGGGGTGGTGGACTCGAGGTCGTCGAGCGTGGAGCCGACGCCGGCGTAGGCGACGTCGAGTGCGGACTGAGCCTCAGCGCTCAGCTCGCCCGCGTCGCCGGTGCCCGCATCGGGGGTCTCGCCGCTGCACCCCGCGAGCGCGAGGGCGGCGAGGGTGAGCGCCACGAGTGGCGCGGTGGTCCTGGCCTTGATCACGAATATGCCTCCTGGTGTCGACCGAGGCTGAACCCGTGGGAACGGCCCCGCTGCCGTGGACGCCCGACCGGGCGCCGCTTCCCACAGTCTCACCGGGTGCACGGATCACTGACTACGGGCCCGCCCGATAGAACCTATCGGCGACGTCGCATAGCCGTGACACTAGCGTGACCGCATGGGCTCGCTCGAGGGACGCGTCGCCGTCGTCACCGGCGGAGCGTCGGGCATCGGGCTCGCGATCGCGAGCCGGCTGACCGAGGACGGGGCATCCGTCGGGTCGCTGGATCTGGCATCCGGCGTGGATGTCGCGGACGCCGCGGCGGTTCGGGATGCGGTGGCCCGCATCGCGCGCGAGCTCGGTCCGCCGACCATCGCCGTCCACTGCGCGGCGGTGCAGCACATGCTCCCGTTCGACGAACTGGACGAGGAGGAGTGGGAGCGCACCTGGCGCGTCAACGTGGGCGGGGCGGTGAACCTCGTGCACGCGGTGGTGCCGGGCATGCGCGCCGCCGGCGCCGGGCGCATCGTGCTCGTCTCGTCGTCGAGCGTCGTGACGCCCCCGCCCGGACTGGCCCACTACATCGCGACCAAGTCGGGCCTCATCGGCCTGGCACGCGGGCTCGCCTCCGAGTACGGGGCCGACGGCATCACGGTCAACGCGGTCGCGCCAGGACTCACCCGCACCGAGAACGCGCTGGCCACCCTGCCGCCCGGTCACTGGGACGTGGTGCGCTCGCGTCAGGCGGTACCGCGCAACGGCGAGCCCGAGGACCAGGCCGCCGCCGTTGCGTTCCTGGTGTCGGACGAGGCGTCCTTCATCACGGGTCAGACCCTCCTGGTCGACGGGGGCGAGGGGCGCATCTAGGCGCGATCCGCGGTCAGGCCGACGCCGCATCCCCCGCGAACTCGACGCGCTCGGCGGTCTTCCGCAGGATGCCGACCAGCCAGCGCAGCGCCGGGTCGTTGGTCTTCGACGGGTGCCAGTAGACGACCTCGACCAGGGTCGAGTGCGGGAGGGGCGTCGTCGCGACCGTGAGCCCCAGGCTCGCGGCGTAGAGCTCGGCGACGCGCGCGGGCACCAGCCCGAACATGTCGGTTCCGGCGACCATGAACGGAACGGCGAGAAAGCCGGGCACCGCCATGGCCACGCGCGGCGAGATGCCCGCCGCGGCGAGCGCATCGTCCGAGACCGCGCGCACCGGGGCGTCGAAGGTGACCTGCGCGAAGGGCAGCTCGGCGAGGTCCTCGAGCGTGAGCGCGCCCTTCACGAGCCTCGGGTGGTCGGCGCGCACGATGCACACGAACGAGTCCGAGAACAGCGACTGGCGCTTGCCCGGGATGCCGCGACCGTTGGAGGCGACCACCACATCCGTGCGCAGCAGCTCGACCGGACCGATCGCGCCGAGCGAACCGAACTCGACGGAGGTGCCAGGCGCCTCCTCCTTGAGCACCCGGAAGAGCTCGCTCGTCATGGTGGCCAGCGCGTAGTCGGAGGCCCAGATGTGGAAGCGCCGGTCGCTCGTGGCCGGGTCGAACAGCGGACGCAGGTCGAAGGTGCGGCCGATCTCGTGCATGGCATCCCGCACGATCGGCTCGAGCGCGCGGGCGCGCGGCGTCAGCTCGAAGACGCGGCCCGCGCGGACGAGCAGAGGGTCGTCGAGCAGCTTGCGCAGCTTGGCCAGCGCGCCGCTGACCGCGGGCGGGCTGAGCTCGATGACCTCGCCGGCCCGCGCGATGCTGCGCTCGCGCAGGAGCGCGTCGAGCACGACGATGAGGTTGACGTCGATCCCGCGCAGCTCGCTCACGTCGGCACCACCACCTCGAGCGCCAGCCTACGGCAGCGCCTCAGAGCCGGTCGGCTCCGTAGGTGCGACGGGCGCGCGGCACGGGATGCGCGGGAGACGTGGTCGCGACGACGCGGTTCTCGATGCTCCCGAGCCCCTCGACCGTCATCGTGACCACGTCGCCCACCTTGAGGGGCGGAGGCGTGAGGTCGCCGTTGCGGCTCCAGCGCTCCGAGAGCGCCCCGGTGGATGCCGTCCCCGACCCCAGCACATCTCCTGCCCCGACGATGGCGTCCCTCGACGCGTAGACGAGGAGCTCCTCGAACGACCAGGACATGTTCTTCAGATTGTCGGAGCCGACCGTCTCGCCGTTGATGGCGACCGTCATCTCCAGCGCGTACCGGTCGCCGTCACGGAACTCCTCCAGCTCGTCGGGCGTGGTGATCCACGGGCCCAGCGTGTTGGCGAAGTCCTTGCCCTTGCTCGGTCCCAGGCCCACGCGCATCTCGGCGCCCTGGAGATCGCGGGCCGACCAGTCGTTCCAGATGCAGTAGCCGGCGATGTGGGACGCCGCATCCTCGGGCGCCACGTCGCGAACGGTGTGCGCGACCACGGCCGCGACCTCGAGCTCGAAGTCCAGGCGCTCGGTGCCGGGCGGCATGGGCACCTCGGCTCCCGTGCCGATGACCGACCACGGGTTGGCGTACAGGTAGCGCGGTGCCTCGTACCACTGCTCGGGCACGGTGCCGTCGCCGGGTTCGCCCTTCTTCATGCCCGCGATGTGCGCCTCGAAGGTGACATAGTCGCGCAGCGCGCGCGGCTCGACCGGAGCGAGGAACTCGACCTCGTCGAGCGCCCGGCGGAACCGGCGCCCCGCGGAGACCGTGATGCCGTCCTGCTCGTCGCGCGGCAGCCCGAGGAACCCGGGCCAGTCCAGCCCGTGCGGCAGCTCGATGCCGTGCACCCGATCGTGGTTGATCCGCACCGGGACGGCCTCGCCGTGGTCGCGGACGCGTCCGAACTTCATGGTGCTGCCTACCCCCGGCTCAGAAGTCGTAGGTCTCGTAGAAGTCGCGCTGCCGCGTCTCCAGCACCGGGATCGCCTGACCGAGCGCCCACTCCTCGAAGTGCGGGTAGGTGCCGTGGGTCGTGAAGGCGTCCTCGTCGGTGTAGACCTCGAAGATGCGGAACACGCGCGGCTCGGCCGGGTCGTAGTACGCCTGGTAGTAGAGGTTGCCGGGCTCCTCGCGGGATGCCGGCGACAGCTTGGCGAGCGCGTCGCGGACGGTGTCCTCCTCGCCGGGCTGGGCGGTCCAGGTGGCGCTGCAGACGAAGGCCATGGGGTGTCCTCTCGGATGGTTCGCGCGGGAGTTCCCCGCGAGCCTCACGCTAGGCCGCGCCCGGTGCGCCTGACCACCCGCCGCGCGCGATGCCTGGCATCGCGGCCTACCGCGTGCGGGCGCGGCTCCGAGGGCGTGCCGGCGGGATGTCCGGGACCGGGACGGGCGCACCGACCCGGCCGGTGAGCTCGCCGATGCGCTCGATGCTGAGCGCGACGACGCTCCCCTCGGACAGCGGAGGCGGGACACGCTCGCCGGCCCGGCCCCACAACTCGGCGAGGCATCCGCCGTGACCGGTCGTGCCGGAGCCGAGCACGTCGCCCGGGACGACGCGCGTGTTGCGCGAGGCGTACGCAACCAGCTCGCCGAACGGCCAGCCCATGTTCGAGATCAGGTCGTCGCCCACGAGCACGCCGTCGACGCGCGCCTCGGCGCGCAGGGCCAGGAAGCCCTCGTCGTCGATCAGGTCGGCGAACTCGTCGGCCGTGACGAGCACGGGGCCCAGGCTCGTGCCGAAGTCCTTGCCCTTGGCCGGGCCGAGCCGCACCTGCATCTCGCGGCCCTGCACATCGCGCGCCGACCAGTCGTTCATGATCGTGTAGCCGAAGATCGCCGCGGCGCCCTCGGTCGGGGTCAGGTTCGCGCCCCCGCGCGGGGCGGGCCCGATGACGGCCGCGAGTTCGAGCTCGAAGTCCAGCGCCTCGGTCCGCGGCGGCACCACCTCGTCGCCCGGGCCGAGCACCGAGTGCGGGTTGGTGAAGTAGAAGGTGGGGTACCGGTACCACTCCTCGGGCACCCCGCCGCGACCGTCGACCGAGACCGCGACGCCCTCGACGTGCTCCTCGAACGCGACGAAGTCGCGGATCGACGCGGGGACCAGCGGCGCGAGCAGGCGCACCTCGTCGAGGCGCGGCTCGCTGCCGTCGGCCGTGTCGACCGTGCGCCGCCCCATCTCGAGCGCCGCGTCGAGCCCGGTCTCGAGCAGATCCCGCACGGTGGTCCCGTCGGTGAACGCCAGCATCCGGTCGGCGTAGACGACCCCCTCGGCGACCGCGCCGTCCGCGATCCAGCGTGCGAGTCGCATCCGTTCGCTCTTTCAGTCCTCGAAGATCGCGACCGCGCGCGTCCACCCGGCGGATGCGGCGCGCACCTTGGTCGGGAAGCAGGCGACCGTGAACCCGGTCGCCGGAAGCGCCTCGAGGTTGAAGAGCTTCTCGATCTGGCAGTAGCCCACCTCGGCGCCGGCCTTGTGCCCCTCCCAGACGATGGAGGGGTCGCCGGTCTCCTCGAACATCCGGCGGTTGACGCTGACCGGCAGATCCCAGCCCCATGCATCGGTGCCGACCACGCGCACGCCCATGCCGGTGAGGTGCAGCGTGGCCTCGCGCCCGAAGCCGATGCCGGTGTCGATGTAGTCGTCGCGGCCGTAGGCGGCGGAGGCGACCGTGTGCATGAGCACGATGTCGAGCGGCTGCAGGTCGTGACCGGATGCCGCGATCGCCTCGTCGAGATCGGCCGCGGTCACCAGGTGCCCGCTCGGCAGGTGCCGCAGGTCGAGTTTCACGCCGGGCCGGAAGAACCAGTCCAGGGGCACCTCGTCGATGGTCCACGAGCGCTCGCCGTTGTTCATGGTCGGGTGGTAGTGCCAGGGGGCATCGATGTGGGTGCCCGCGTGCGTGGTGATCGTGACGGTCTCGGCCGCGAGCCCCTGGCCGTCGAGCAGCTGGTCGGGGCGGATACCGTACATGGCGTCCATGTCGGCCAGCCCGCCCTGGTGGTCCTTGTACTCGATCTTGGGTCGGAGGAAGGGCGGGTCGACCGGCACCCGGTCATCGAGCGGCATCGACAGGTCGACGAATCGCATGCACCCATCCAAGGCGCGCGGCGGCGCGGGCGTCACCCCCTGGCGGGGATACGAGGCATCGGCCCCGGTGTCGGCTCGGCGTTGCGCCCGCGTCGGGCCGGGCGTAGGGCCGGTGTCAGGCCGGGTTCCGGCCGACGAAGAACTCGGCGAACGAATCCATGCTCGGCTCGAAGCCGGAGTCGAGCAGTCCCTTGCGCAGCTGGTTCATCTGCGGGTCGTGAATGCGCTGGGTGGGTTGCCGCAGCGGCCCGCCGTTGTAGCCGCGCAGCCAGCCCTGGAACTTCCAGAGCTGCCGGTTGATGAAGTTGCCGCCGTTGAGCTGCTGCGACACGGCGCCCTTGGCCTTGCGGGCCGGGTGCATGTGCCAGTACAGCTCGGTGACCTCGTCGAAGCGCTCCTCGCGCAGCATGGCCATCGCCTGCGGGATGGTCGGCCCCCAGAACTCGTGGTCGCTCGTCGCCGAGAGCTGGATCGGGATGAGCTGCCCGAGCGGCAGCAGCTCGCCCTCGATCGGGCAGGAGATCACGACCTCGTCGCCGAAGCGCCGGTAGCACTCGATGACGCCCATGATGCTCGGGAATCCGCCCTCCGCCTTGATGACGGCGATGTTGGGGATGTCGTCCAGCATCCGTCGGATGAGTCGCGCCGGGATGTCGGACGGGTGGATGCGACTGCTGAAGCCCCACAGGAACATCGGGAACAGGATGACGGCCAGGTTCGTGGCGTCGCACACCGCCTTGGTGTAGTCGTAGATCTCCTGCTCGGACTCCGGGTAGAAGTTCGGCGGGTAGGAGAGCAGCACGAGCTCGGCGCCCGCGGCCTCCGCGCCCTTCACCGCCTCGATGTTCTGCTCGCGCGTGCTCCAGCTGGCGTGGTGCACCACCACGAGGTCGTCGCGCGCCTCGTCCTTCACAATTTCGAGGAAAGTGAGGTACTCGGGCAGCGTGATGCTGATCTCGGAGACGCCGAGCGTTCCGAGGAACCCGTGCTCCTTCGCGAGGCGGATGTCGTGACGGATCCCCTGCTCGTTCAGGCGCGTCAGGTCGTTCGTGAACGACGGGATGGTGCAGTTGACGGCGCCCACGAGTCGCTCGCGCGCCCAGTCGCGGGCTTCGGACTTGGCGTAGCCGGCCATCGATTCTCCTCAGTTTTCGTGTGCGGGGACTGCGCGGTCAGGGCTTGCGGATGGTCAGGATGCCGACCGGGAGCGGCGTGCCGATGCCCCGCTCGACGGCCCGCTCGTAGAGCAGCTCGGCGAGGACGATGTCCTGGAACCCGCTGCCCGTGGACTTGTAGATCGCGATGCCGCGCTCGGGTCGCGCGATCTCGCCGGCCAGCAGGGCATGCAGGGATGCCGTGGCGGCATCCGGGTCGAGCCCGGCTTCGCGCGCGGCGATCATGTCTCCGCTGTCGTGGAGCACCTCGGCGGGAGCGTCGGCGACGATGAGGGCAGCGCGCCCGATGAGCTCCGGGTCGAGCTCGCGCTGCGTGCGGGTGGTCGAGCCGACCGACACCACGGTCGCGTCGTCGGCGACCCAGCCGGCCATGACGGTGGGAGTCTCGTCGCGGCTGCGCGCAGCCGCGAGCACGAGGCCCGCGCCGGCGACCGCGGCCTCCGGTTCGGCCACCGCCTGCACCGGGACGCCGAGCTCCGCCCCGAGGTCGGCCGCGAAGCCCTCGCGGTTGGCCGGTGTCGGGCTCGTGACCCGCACCTCGGAGATGCGGGCGACCCGGCTCGCGGCCCGCAGCTGGGCGCGCGCCTCGAAGCCGCTGCCGACGACCGCGGCGGTGACCGGTGCGTCCGGTAGCAGGGCGGTGAGCGCGGCGGCAGCGGTCGCCGCCGTGCGGATACCCGTGATGCGGTTGCCGTCGATGAGCGCGGCCAGTCGCGAGTCGTTCTGGTCGAAGAGCGTGATGAGGTAGCTCGCCATGCCGTTCCGGATCGACGCGGCGATGGTCTTCGAGCCGGCGAACCTGGCCCCCGCGGGAGCCGAGGGCATCACGCGCTGCCAGCCGGCATCCGTCACCGCGACCGCGCGCTCGGGCGTGCGCTGGGGGTCGTCGGGGCGCGCGTACGCGGCGCGCAGGGCGGCGATGGCGTCGTCCCAGTCCGCGAGCGCCTCGACGTCCTCGTCGGTGAGGAAAAGGGTCGGCGGTTCGGCGCGGAACCCGCCGTCGCTCACCGTGGCGCCCCGATGCGGCTCATGGGTCATAGATAGCCAGGATGGGTGACGTCCGTCCAGGGGTTCACCTGCATGGCAGGTATCCGCGGCCGATCCGGAGCCCAAGAGTTCAGCGCCGGATGAAGCGCTGTTACGCGGTTCGCTTCGTCACTAGTAGGCCACCTCGCACTCGGTCAGGCCGACCTCAGGTTCCTCATGAGGACATCCCGAGCGAGCGTCGATGCGGGGACATGGTGCGCGTCAGCGCGCTCGCTGAGTGCTGCGAACTCCTCCTCGCTGAGACGCACCTGGAGAACGCGAGTGCGGTCATGGCCTCGTGTCACACGAACCCGGGAGGGCAGCGAGGCTGCCGGGTCGGCTGACGCCTGCTCCGCAGCCTCGACCTCGGAGGCGATCAGGTCACCGATCTTGCTCATCGTCCACTCCTCTCGTAGTAGCTCAGGTCTCGTGCATTCGCGAGCCAGCCCGAGCCACCCCATTCCTTCCCACTCTCATCGACCACGACGATCACGGTGAGCACCCCGCCCGCTGTCTCGGAATAGCCGACCACCCGCACCGAACTTCCCGACCTGCTCGCGTAGTCCGGCTCGAAGACGACTCGATCCGGATCCGCCAAGGCCTCCTCGGCCTGCTCGACTGTGACACCGTGTCGCTCCTGCATGTGTGCCTCGCGCTCGCTCCAGTCGACCCCGAGGTACACTCGAGCATCCTACCTTGTGTAATACACAAGCGCCAGTGCGCCCCGACCCGCGATCTCAAGGCGCTCACCGATCTCGGGCTTCTGGCACCTCGGGGTGAGCGACGCGGTCGCTACTACACGCGCGCGGGGGCACTCGTGGAGATCCACCGGCGAGTGATGGCCAACCGCACCGCACGCGACAACGACGACCCGTTCGCGTAGCCGCGTCGCGTCAGCCACCGCACCGGCTCACCGCCGTGAGAAGCGCTGCTGCGCCGCCTGCTTCGTCACCCCGAGGGCAGCGCCGATGATCGTCCAGGAATCGCCTGCGGCCCGAGCTGCGAGCACCGCCTTCCTGAGTTCGGACTCGGCCAAGGCGAGCGCATCGTTCGCCGCGATGATGGCGCGGAAGTGAGTGGCGTCACGTGCTGGCATTGCGGCGGGGTCGAGCCCCTCCAGCCCCTCGTCGTCGTACTCGACCAGTCGCACCGCGTTCCTCCACGCGTGACGGACGTCGGCATCGTCGATGCCGTGCTTGTTCGCGCTGATCCGGATCTTCGTCGTCAACCTTACCTTGACTCACCCGGGGCGTCAACCCAATATTGACAACCCAGACGGAAGCCTGAGGTGGCACAGTGTGGTCGAGTGTGGCGACTCTCGGCGCGACTTATCCACGCAAAGACGGCACGCCTGAAAATCGTGAGGTCACGGCGTCACGCGACCCCCGCCCCGGGCCCCCGCATCAGGGCAGCACGACCACCTTGCCGGGCGCATGCCCGCCCTCGAGCTCCTCGAACGCGGCGCGCACACCGTCGAGCGGATGCGTCGCCACGACGGGCAGGACGATCCGGCCCGCGGCGATCTCCTCCGCGAGCCGCGCCAGGTTCTGCGCCGTACGAGCCGCGCGCTCGACGTTCAGCACGCCGAGCTCCTCGATCGCCGCGTACCCGGCGATGCCCGTGATCCGGTCGAGCGGCACGCCCAGCGCGACGCCCGCGTCGAGGGTCTCGCGCCCGTGGCAGTCGTACACCGCGGTCGGCGCGCCCAGCGCCCGCACGCGCTCCACGAGCCCCTCCCCGTACTCGACCGGCTCGACGCCGAGCGAACGCAGCAGCTCGTGGTTGCGCACGCCCGCGGTGCCGATCACGCGGGCGCCCTCCGCCCGGGCCAGCTGCGCCGCGACGAGGCCCACGGCCCCGGTCGCCCCGCCCACGAGCACGGTGTCGCCCTCGCCCACCGGAACGGTCGCGAGCAGCGACACCGCGGTGAGCCCCGCCACGTTGAGCCCTCCGGCGACCTCGACGGCCAGCCCCGCGGGGCGCCGGGCGAGACGCTCGGTGGATGCGATGGCCCGCTCCGCGATCGAACCGGTCGCCGCCCCCAGAACCTCGTCTCCGATCTCGACGGGTGAGCCGTCCGCATACACCGCGCCCTCACCGACCGCCTCGACCGTCCCGGCGACATCCGATCCGATGCGCCGGGGGAAGGGCGCGTCCGACGGGATGAACCCGCTGCGCATCTTGGAGTCGAACGGATTGAGACCCGCCGCGCGCACGCGCAGGGCGACCTCTCCCGGGCCGGGCACGGCATCCGCCACATCGTCGACCCGCAGCACCTCGGGTCCTCCGGTCGTGTCGTAGACGGCCGCCCTGCTCACTCGTGCCTCCTCGGCTCCTGCTCCGGTTCGAGCTGCACGGCCCACCCCTCGATGGTGCCGGCGTTCTCGTACTCCTCTATTTGCAGGATACGTCGGCCGTGCTCGACCACATGCTCCATGTGCGCGCCCACGAACGCTGCGATCGTGAGCCAGGCGCCCTGCTCGACGGCGACCCCGTCGACGACGAGCACGTTGGCGTCCACCACCCGGCGGGCGTTGATCGCGGCGACCGGGCTGCCCACGGCGACGGCGCGCGCTCCGTTGACCTTGTTCGCGGCGACCACACCCGCGACCGGCTCGCCGACGACGAGCACGCCGAACGCGTCGATGCCCGCGTCCTGGTCCTCGACCACCGTCCCGCCGACCCGGATCGCGAACGTCGGATAGTCGTCGCCCGGGTCGAGCGCCTCGGCGCCGTGCCACACCACCTCATGACCCCCCGACCGCGCGCGCTCCTCGAGCGCCCGCCCCAGCTCGTAGCCGCCGTGGTCCGCGGCGAAGTGGATCCTGGCCATCACAGCTCCCAGTGGTTGCGGTTGAGGGTGGCGGGGTCCTTCGCGAGGTACCGGGCGAACCGGCCCTCCGGGTCCCGCGCGCGGATGATCTCCTGCAGCTTCGCGAAATTGTCGTCGGCCATGAACCGCAGCTGACGTCGCGTGAAGTCGCTGTCGCCCAGGTACTGTCCAGCGGTCACCGGCTGCGCGTTCGCCATCGCCTGCTCGAGCCAGGCCCGGTTGGCATCCTCCTCGGCCGGGTCGTCGTAGCAGCAGTAGGTCGCCACGTAGGCGCCGGTCGCCAGCGAGAACGCCATGTCGGGAAGCGCCCGGGTCGGCAGGTTCGACATCCAGATCGTGAAAGCGTTCGGGGTGGGCAGCTCGGTGAAGAGCGGCCGGATGCGCTCCACGATCTCGGCGGGATCCCCCTCCGCCCAGATGTTGTCGCAGATGTACTGCGCGTGCTCGGGATTGGAGCGCTCCTGCTCGACACGCTGCTCCGCCAGGGAGGAGGGGGCCGCATCCTTCACGAAAACGGCGCGAGACAGCGCGGGCGACTCACGGAAGATCGCGAGCGAATCCTGCGCCGCGGGCAAGTCGTCGGCGAACGCGAGCCCGGTCACGATGAAGCCGGGGCCGAGGCTCTCGCCCTCCGGCGTGCGCAGCGTCATGCCTACCACGACGATCTCGACATTGTCGGGGATGCGATGGGTCGCCTCGTACAGCCACGTCATGACGTCCGTGAAGTCCTCGTTGCGATACCCCTGGACGGTGTGCGCGAGCCCGCCGAAGAGCGGGCGGGTCGCCAGGTGGAACCGGGTCACGACGCCGGGGAACGACGGGCCCGAGCCGCGCGCCGCCCAGTACAAGTCGGCGTTCTGCGTCGCATCGCAGCGCACGAGCTCGCCCTCGGCGGTGACCACGTCGACCGCGACGACGCTCTCGGCCGCCCAGCCCCAGCCGCGCTGGTTCCAGCCCTGCCCGCCCTGCAGCAGGAAGCCGCCGATCCCGACGCTCGGGCAGTGGCCGCCGTTGAAGAACCGGCCGCGCTCCTCCAGGTACGGGGTCAGCTCCTCGCCGCCCTTGACGCTCGGGGTCGCGCTCACGACCTGCGTGGCCTCGTCGTAGGAGAGCTCCCGGTACCCGCCCAGGTCGATGAGCAGACCGCCGTCGCGCACGCTCCACACCGCCCAGGCGTGGCCGCCCGAGCGGACCGAGACCGTCCAGCCGCGCTCCGCGGCGAGCCGGACGCCGGCGACGATGTCCTGCTCGGTCTCGGCCAGCAGAACGGCGTCGGGGCGGCGCGACGGGCGCCGGCCGTTGAAGACCCGGCCGAGCACGGCATCCTCGAAGTCCGGGTCGTCGCGCGTGACGAGCCGTCCCGTGAACTGACCGGTCATCCGAGCACCGACCCTCCGCCGTCGACCACCAGGTTGACGCCCGTGATCCAGCTCGCCTCGTCGGAGGCCAGGAAGACCGCGGCGCTCACGACGTCCGCGGGCTGTCCGACCCGGCGCAGCGGGATGCGGTCCCAGGTCGCCTTGAGCGGCGGCGGCGGATCCTCGACGAGGAAGCGCGTGGCAGGCGTCTCGATGAAGCCGGGCGAGATGCACACCGCGCGGATGCCGTGCGGGCCGCCCTCGACCGCGAGCTGCTGGGTCAGATTGATGACGCCGGCCTTCGCGGCCCCGTGCGCGTTCTGCGGCATGAACTCGACGCCCCGGGTCCCGGCGATCGAGCCGATGTTGACGATCACGCCGCCGCTCCGCTTGAGGTGCTTCCAGGCCGCGCGCACCGCGTAGAAGACGATGCTCAGCTCCATGCGGATCGCGAAGTCCCAGTCCTCGACCGGGAGCTCGTCGATCGGGCCGAAGCGCTGGATCGAGGCATTGTTGTAGAGGATGTCGAGGCCGCCGAGCGCGGACGCCGCGTCGTCGATCCACCCGGCCACCGCATCCCCGTCGCCCGCGTCGACCGGGGCGGAGCCCACGATCTCACCGCCCGCCTCGCGCACCAGGCGCACCGTCTCCTCCAGCGCCTCGGCGTTGAGGTCGCAGCCCGCGACCCGCGCCCCTTCGGCAGCGAAGCGCAGCGCGGCCTCGCGCCCCATGCCCCCGCCGATGCCCGTGATGAGGGCGGCCTTGCCGTCGAGTCGTCCCATGCCGCGCTCCCCGTCACACCGGAGGCGCGACGAAAAGTCCCTTGTCGATGTCGTTGAACGACTCGCGCGCGATGAGCTCGCTCATCTCCTGCGCGGTGCCCCACTGGTCCTGGGTGGAGAGGTCGCTGATGTCCATGCGCGACGGGTGCCAGCTGTCCTCGTCGAGGATCGCGAGCTCGGTCGTGTACTCGATCGTGTTGCCGGCCGGGCTCAGAAAGTAGGCGAAGGTGTTGTCGCCCGCGTTGTGGCGGCCCGGCCCCCAGATCATGCGCGTGCCCGCGCGCAGGATCTTGCCCGCGCCGCGCATCCACTCCTCGATGCCGCGCATCTCGAACGACACGTGGTGCAGCGAGTGATGCGGCCCCTGCGCGATCGCGATCGAGTGGTGCTGGTCGTTGCAACGCAGGAAGTGCATGAGGTCGACGCCGTCGGGACGCACGAGCGAGTCGGAGAGCCGGAAGCCCAGAACCTCGCGGTACCAGTCGAGGGTGCGCGCCAGGTCGCTCGAGTTGAAGACCGTGTGCGAGAGCTTCACCGGGATGGGCTCGCGCTCGCGGATCTTGCGCGCCTCGCGCAGCCGGTAACCGGTCGAGAACTCGAGCACGCGGCCGTCCACGTCGAAGATGCGGAAGCCGTAGCCGCCCTCGGGGTTCGCCAGGTCCTGCGGCTCGTGCACGAACTGCACGTCCTTGCCGTGCAGCTGCGCGGCCAGCTCCTCGAGCAGATCGCGGCTGGTGAGCGAGAAGCTCACCAGGTCGATGCGCTTCTCGCCCTTGCGCAGCCGGATGATGTGCGGCTCGGGCGACCCCTCCGCCGCCAGGTACGCGATGTCGTCCCCGCCCTCGACCTGGGTGAGACCCCAGTGCTTGACGAAGAAGTCGCGCTCCTCCTCGAAGTTCGGGATCGCGAATGCGGCGTAGCGCAGATAGAACGGGATCCGGTCCGTCATCGTCGACCTTTCGCACGGGCCCGGGCGGGCGCCTCGTTCCGAGAGTATGCGCAGGGAGCGCGCCGGGCATCCGGCCGCCGGGATACCAGATATCGCCGGGTAGGCTCGGCGGCATCCGCCCGGGTGAAGGAGCAGCGTGGCCGTCGGCGATCGCGACCTCAACCTCCTGGTCGCGCTCCGCGCGCTCCTCGAGGAGGCCAACGTCACGCGCGCGGGCGAGCGGATCGGGATGGGCCAGTCGACGATGTCCTCGGCTCTCGCGCGCCTCCGCACCCAATTCCAGGACGAGCTGCTCGTGCGCGTGGGTCGCGACTACGAGCTCACCCCGCTCGCGCGTCAGCTGCTGCCGCAGGTGCAGGTGACGCTGCCGCTCATCGAGCGGGCGCTCGGCCAGCTGCGCGGATTCGACCCCACCCTGACGCGCACCTTCACCGTCCAGCT
The DNA here is from genome assembly GCA_019638805.1 of Microbacteriaceae bacterium. Taxonomy (GTDB): domain Bacteria; phylum Actinomycetota; class Actinomycetes; order Actinomycetales; family Microbacteriaceae; genus JBDSKH01. The sequence goes on from JAHBTA010000004.1 coordinate 299,209, forward strand.
CACCGACTACGCCGCGATCGAGCTGCGGCCCCTCTTCGTGCTCGCGTCGGCCGCGGCGGAGGGCGTGCAGCTCGAGCTGCACCGGCTGGCCCCCGACCCGGCGGGCAGCGAGCACGAGCTGCTGTCGCTGGACTTCATGGTCGCCCCGCCCGGTATCAACGTCGAGGGCGAGAGCTTCGAGCTCTTCCGGGACGACTACATCGTGGCCGCCGACGCGGGCAACCCGGCGGTCGCGGGCGGTGAGATCTCCCTCGAGGACTTCGTGAGCCTGCCGCATGCGCGCTGCGACTTCGGCCGCGGCCAGCTCACCGCGGCCGACCGGCGCATGCACGAGCTCGACCTCTCGTTCGACGTGCGCGTGACGACCTCGACCCTGCTGACCATCCCACCCGTGATCGCGGGCACCGACCTGGTCGCGGTCGTGCCTCGCCGGCTGATCGATCACGTGGGCGCCATCTCCGGCGTCGTCGCGGTGCCGACCCCGTTCCCCGCCGTCGAGCTCATCGAGCGCCTGTGGTGGCACCCGGCCCACTCCCCCGACCCGGGGCACCACTGGATGCGCGAGCTGTTCGCCGAGGCGGTGCGCGCCGGGGCCCTCGCCGCGTAGCCCCCTGCGATAGCAGGCATCATGCCGCGCGGTTCCCCGGACCGGCCCCGGCGAATACCGTCGAGCAGTACGCGCGGGTGCGCGGTGGATGGAGTTCGGAGCAATGGCGGTTCGTTCGGTGCTCATCGTCGGGGGCGGGATCTCGGGTCTGACGACCGCGATCGCCCTGGCCCAGCGCGATGTGCGCGTCACCCTGGTCGAGCGGGCTCCCGCTTTCGCGCGGGTCGGGCACGGACTCACGGTGCAGGGCAACGCCCTCCGGGTTTTCCGGGAGATCGGTGTGCTCGACCGCGTCATGCAGCACAGCCACCCGGAGGAGGAGGGTGTCACGCTCTTCCACTCCGACGGCAGCGTCATGATGCACCTGGAGACTCCGCGCACGGGCGGTCCCGACCTGCCCCCGACCATCGGGGTTCTGCGCGCCGACGTGCACGAGATCCTGGTCGAGCGCGCCACCGAGCTCGGGGTGGAGCTGCGACTGGGCACCGAGCTCGTGTCCTTCGACAACCACGGCGACTCCGCGTCGACGCTGCTGAGCGACGGCTCGACCGAGTTCTGGGACCTCGTGATCGTGGCCGACGGCATCCGGTCGCAGACGCGCGCGAAGCTGGGCATCCCGGACGAGCCCGCCCCCAGCGGCCTGGGCATCTGGCGCGCCGTGACCGACCGGCTTCCCGAGATGACCGGCGGGATCGCGTTCCCGGCCCCCGGGGACGAGGGCGCCTTCAAGGTGGGCTACACCCCGATCAGCGCGACCCAGTGCTACGTGTTCGTGCTGTGTTCGCCGCAGCGCACCGCGAACGACCTGCCCGACTGGCAGGAGATGCGCCGGCTCATGGAGCCCTTCCACGGCCAGTTCGACTGGCTGCGCGAGTCGATCGACGACTCCCGGTTCCTGAACTTCCAGGAGATCGAGTGGATCTTCGCCGAGGGCCCCTGGCACCAGGGCCGGGTCATCGCGATCGGCGAGGCCGTGCACGCCGTGCCCCCGCTCATCGCGCAAGGCGCCGCGCAGTGCGTGGAGGACGCCTGGCTGCTGGCCGACTACGTGACGCGCGAGGGCGACCTCGAGACGCAGCTGACCGAGTTCGAGGCGCGCCGCAAGCCGCGCATCAAGGGCGTCGTCGACGCCTCCCTGCAGCTGGCCTACTGGGAGTGCCACCCGGGCACGCCGGGCGCCGACCCCGGCCGGGTCATGGCCCAGTCGCTCATCGCTCTGCTGGAGCCCGCGTGACCGGAGCCGCCGAGGGGTTCCGCATCCCCCGCCGCATCGTCACCGGGCACGACGAGCGCGGCGCGTCGGTCGTCGTGAGCGACGGCCCGGTCTCCGTCACGCAGGAGCTGGCGGAGGACGGGGTCGCCTTCCACGAGATCTGGCTCACCTCCGGCTCCCCCGCCCCCATCCACGCGGGCCCGGAGGATCCGACCGCCGGCGCGGTGACGGTGCCGCCGCCCGCGAACGGGACGCGCATCCGCATCAATGAGTTCCTGCCCGGCCACCTCGACGAGCGCGGCCTGCAATCGCCCGTGCACCGCACCGAGTCGGTCGACTACGGCATCGTGCTGGAGGGCGAGATCACGCTGATCCTCGACGACGGCGAGGTCACGGCGCGCGCGGGCGACATCGTCGTCCAGCGCGGAACCGACCACGCCTGGGCCAACCGCGGCGACGCCATCGCTCGCGTGGCGTTCGTGCTCGTGGGCGGCGCCTTCCAGGACGATGTGCTCGACGTGCTGCCGGACGGCGCGCACGACGGGCTCATGCGGCACGGGCCGCGGGACTGAACGGGGAACGCGCATGCATCTGGATCACGTGGGCCTCTCGGTCGCATCGCTCGACGCGCAGACGGCCTGGTATTCGACCGCGTTCGGATTCGGGACCGCCCTCCCGTTCGAGGTCGCCGTCGCCGGGCTGCGCGGGGTCTTCCTGCTCGGGCCCGACGGGGTGGCGCTCGAGCTCCTGGAGCGGGCCGGCTCGACCCATCCGCCCGTGGCCACCACCCCGCCCGACGCCCTCCTGACCCAGGGCTGGGGGCACGTGTGCTTCCGCGTGGAGGACGTCGACCGCACCTTCCAGCACCTGGTCGACGCGGGTGCCGGGGTGGTCTCGCCCCCCGCACCCGCCCCCGAGCCGGGCGTGCGGTTCGCCTTCCTCACCGACCCGGAGGGCAACCTCATCGAACTGCTCGACCGGCCGCACGCGGTGGGCGGATGAGCGCCCTCGTGCTGCCCGGGCTCGAGGGCGCGACCGTCGTGGTGACGGGGGCGGCGGGCGGTCAGGGCGCGGCCGAGGCGCTGCTTTTCGCCGCCAACGGCGCGCACGTCGTGGCGCTCGACCTGCCCGACGCCGCGCCCGAGCTGCTCGCGTCGGCGGAGGGACTCCCCGGCGGGATCGAGTACCGCCACCTCGATGTCGCGAGCGAGGGCGACTGGGCGGCGCTCGCCGCATCCCTGTCCGCGTCCCTCGGCGGGCCGGTCAAGGGGCTCGTCAACAACGCGGGCGTGACGCACCGGGTGCGCATCGGCGACGTGGACCGGGACGAGTGGGACCGCGTCATGGCGGTCAACGTGACGGGTCCCATGCTCGGCATTCAGGCGCTGCTGCCGCTCATGGCCGCCGGGTCCTCGATCGTCAACATCGGCTCGGAGGCCGGCATCACCGGGCACTACACGGCCGCGTACACGACGAGCAAATGGGCGATCCGCGGCCTCACGCACGCCTCGGCGACCGAACTCGGCGAGCGCGGGATCCGCGTGAACGCGGTGCACCCGGGCTACATCGCGACGGAGATGACCGCCGGCGCGCCACCCGCGTTCCTCGAGGCGAGCCTCACGCTCATCCCGCTGGGCCGCGGTGGCAGGCCCGAGGAGGTGGCCGGGCTGGTCGCGTTCCTGGTGTCCGACGCGGCCTCGTACATCACCGGGGCGGAGATCACCGTCGACGGCGGCCAGTACCTCTCGGGCGTCGCGAAGGTTCTCAACGACGCCGTGCGCCCCGCGCAGAAGCCCACGGACCGAAAGTAGGAGACCGCCCGTGTACATGTACTTCCCCACCAACTACGTCTGGAGCATGTCGGTCGTCGCGACCCTCAACAACGGGGGGCTCATCGACGACGTCGACAAGGCGTGCCGGCCCGTGCTCGAGGCGTCGCAGCACGGCGACGACGCGGGCACCGAGCAGCTCTACGCCTCGTGGCAGGCGGTCGCCGACCGGCTGGCGGAGTCCGCCGAGCAGGACCTGGCGCGCGGCTGGCGGCTCGGGGCAGGGGAGAAGTTCTACCGGGCGAGCCTGTACACCTCGCAAGCCGAGCGCCTGCAGTCCCCGCGGTGGGAGGGGCGCACCGCCGCGTACCAGAAGTCGATGGACCTGCTCGCCCGGCACATCGAGTACTCGGGCGTGCCGATCCGCCGGGTCGAGATCCCCTACGAGGGATCGAGCCTGCCCGGCTACCTCCACGCGGTCCCCGGCGCAGCCGGCCCGGTGCCCGTGGTCGTGCTGTGGAACGGCCTGGACTCGACCAAGGAGATGATGGTCTACTCCGGGTTCCCGCAGCTGCTGGCCGAGCGCGGCATCGCGACGCTCATGGTCGACTGCCCGGGCGCGGGCGAGGCGCTGCGCATGCGCGACCTGCGCTCCCGCCACGACACCGAGGCCTGGGCGTCCGCGATCGTCGATTGGATCGAGGCGGAGCTTCCCGAGGTGCGCTCCGACCGCATCGGGCTGGCCGGCTGGTCGCTCGGCGGGTACTACGCGCCGCGCGCCGCCGCGTTCGAGAAGCGCATCGCGCTCGTGGTGGCCTGGGGCGCCAACTACGACTGGGCCGAGGTGCAGCGCCGTCGGCTCGAGCGCGAGGGCGAGAACCCGGTGCCGCACTACTGGGATCACGTGCAGTGGGTCTTCGGCGCGGACGGCATGGACGACTTCTTCGAGAAGACCAAGGACATGCACCTGAAGGGCGTGCTCGAGAACATCACCGTGCCGTTCCTCGTCACGCACGGCATCGGCGACCGGCAGATCCCGGTCGAGTACGCGCACCGCGAATACCAGGAGGCGGTCAACGCCCCCAAGCGCGAGCTGCGCATCTTCGACCAGGAGGAGGGCGGCGCCGAGCACATCGGCCTGGACAACATGCGCTACGTCGCGCAGTGGACCGCGGACTGGATCGCGGAGACGTTCGCGGAACTGGGATAGGAGACCCCCGTGCTCGAGGAGCGGTTCGACGACTACATCGCCCGGTTCAACCGGCGCGACGTCACGGCATTCGAGGACTACCTCGCCGACGACATGCACATGAAGAACGGCACGCTCGAGTTCGACGGCGTGCAGGGCATGAAGGACCACTACGCCCACATCTGGGCGGGGTTCACCGAGGAGCTCTTCCCGACCGACTTCGTGAGCTCGGACGACAACGTCGCGATCCGGATGCGCACGCTCTTCACCGCGGATCGCGACGACCCGGAGTCGCTCTTCGGTCCCGTCGTGCAGGGCACCCGGTTCGAGTTCGAGGGCGTGATCTCGTATCGGCTGAACGCGCAGGGCAGGTTCTCCGACATCCTCGTGGCGTACAACCACTTCCGCCGGATCGACGTGGACGGCACCGTGACCGAGCTGGGCATCCCGCATTGACCTCGGCCGCCGAGCTGTTCTCGCTCGAGGGCACCGTCGCCCTCGTCACGGGCGCGACCAGCGGGCTGGGGCTGGCCACCGCCGAGGTGCTGGCCTCCGCGGGGGCGGCCACCGTGCTGAGCGGGCTCGCGGCGGAGGATCCGGCGGGGGTGGCGGCCGGCCTCGCGGCGCGCGGCCTGCCGGTCGAGGGCGCGGTGTGCGATGTGACGCGCGACGACGAACTCGCCGCGCTCGTGGCGGGCGCGCTCGAGCACCACGACCGCATCGACACGGTCGTCGCCAACGCCGGGGTCGCCCTCGACACCGGACCGCACACCACCACGACCGACGAGCAGCTGGATCGCATGTTCGACATCCACGTGCGCAGCGTGCTCAAGCTGGCGAACCTCGTGCTGCCCGGCATGGCCGAGCGCGGGGGCGGCTCGTTCATCGTCATGTCGAGCCTGTCCGGGCTGCGCGGCAACCGCACGATAGGCGGGTACGGCATCACCAAGGCGGCCAACGCGCAGCTCGCGCGCAACCTCGCGGTGCAGTGGGGCCCGAGCGGGGTGCGGGTCAACGCGGTCTCGCCCGGCGTGATCGCCACGGAGTTCGCGAAGCCCCTCACCGAGGGCCCGGGCCGCGAGGAGCGCCTCGCGAAGACCCCGCTTCGCCGCTTCGGCGACCCGGATCACGTGGCCGGCACGGTCCTGTGGCTCGCCTCCCCCGCGGGCGGCTTCGTCTCCGGCCAGAACATCGTCGTCGACGGCGGCACGATGGCGAGCGACTGATGTCGCCGCACCGGTCGGCGGTCCCCACGATCATGCTGCGCAGCTACCTGCTGCAGCCGGCCGGCGCCGACGAGTTCCTCGCCTGGTGGCGGCCGCGCATCCCGCCGCTGCGCGAGCGCTACGGCTTCCGCATCGAGTTCGCGCATCTGGACCGCGAGCACGATCGCTTCGTCTGGGCGCTCAGCTACCCCGGATCGCGCGCCGCGTTCGAGGCCGCCGACGCGGTGTATTCCGCCGACCCGGACCGGGCGGCCGCGATGGCTCTGGCCCCGCCGCTGCGCGACTCCGTGGTGGGTTTCATCGAGCCCGTGCTCTGACGCTCCGGGTCGACCAAAGGAGCGCGGCGAGTAGCTGCGCCAGCAGGCCCATCCCCACCTGGGAGTTGACGCGGTGCGGCGAGCGCTGCAGCCGCTCCCCGCCCTTGTTCGCCTGCGACGCTCCGCCGAGCACGCCCTCCGCACCGACCCGAGCCTCGAGCGCCGACGCGGTCGCGCGCGCCTCGTCCGCCCACTCCGGAGCGAGGATGCCGTGGCCGGCCCCCAGCGCGAACGCCGCCGCGATCCCCGCGCTCCCCGATGTCTCGACCGGGCTCGTCGCCTCCCGGACATAGGTGCGCCAGAACCCGTCGTCCCCGCGGAGAGCCAGCGCCTCGCGAGCCACCGACTCGAGCTCGGCCACGAACTCCCCGGTCATGACGTACGGAGCGATCACGGGAACGGTGCGCGCGAGGCCGAGGAGGTACCAGGTCCAGGCGCGCACCCAGTCCCGGAACTCGACCCGGCCGTCCTCGTAGCGCCGCAGGAGGATGCCGTCCTCGCGCAGGGCCCGCATACGCACCCGGAGCTGGTGGGCCGCGTCCTCGACGAGATCCTGCCGGTCGGTCGCCGCCCCGAGCAGCGCGAGCGGGTACGCCACGGTGTACATGCCCTCGGTCGAGAGCATGGCGTTGTCGCGGATGGCGCCGTCGGCGCGGCGGGCCTCGGGGAGGTACCCGTCGCACAGGCGCAGGGCGGTCGCCGCATCGCCGGCGCGCACGAGCGCGGCCAGCGGGAGCAGCCCCTCGATGCCATAGACGGCACCGCGCCGCACCTCGCCCCACGGGTCCTGATAGGTCAGGGCGCCGCCCTCGAAGTACTCGGCGAGGTGCGCCCGCGAGCGCTCGGCGAAGCGCGGCTCGCCGGTCGCACGGTGCAGGTCGTCGAGCCCGTCGAGCACGCAGCCGAGCTTCCAGCCGAAGGCCTGCAGCGAGACCGGGGAGGCGATCCCGGCGAGGAAGAGCTCGCGCGGGTCGGTGTCCGGCGCCGGGATCGCGAGCAGACGCGGCGGAAAGGGTGAGCCGGCGCCGAAGACGTGCACCGCATCCCGGCCGTCGGCGAGGCGCAGGATCAGCCCGTCGCTGCGCACGGCGTCCACGACCTCGGCGGGCAGTGCGAGGTCGACGTGCTCGAAGGCGTCCGCGTGATCCAGCGGCACCTCCGCGACCTCGCCCCTCCCGGGCACGGCCGCGACGAGGCGCGCGGCGTCCCACTGCTCCCGCGCGACCGTGACGCGCAGTAGCGCGGCGCCGTCGGGGACGGCCTCCCAGGCGACCCGCATCCTGCCCAGCCGGTGCGCCGGCCACCCGCGGTGCACGGGCTCGGTGGCGTCCTCGCCCTCGACCACGACGGCGGGCACGGTCGCGGCGGGGCGTGCGGTCACAGCGTCACGGGCTCCCAGGTGCCCGAGCGCATGGACGCGTAGCAGGCGTCCAGGATCGCGCTCACGGCGACACCGTCGTGGAAGTTCTCGCTCGGCAGCTCGCCGGCGGCGAAGGTCTCGACGAAGTGGCGCATCTCCTGGCTGAAGCCGTACGAGCGCGCCTCCTCGGGCACCGGGAAGACCCAGCCGGTCTCCTGGTTCGCCTTCTCGACCAGGTAGCCGCCGGGGTTCTCGACGAAGCCCCAGACCGGGGTCGACATGGTGTCGGCGACGAAGCGTCCCTCAGTCGCGGTGATCTCCTGGCGCAGCTGCATGCCGCCGCGCTCGATCCACGACGTCTCGATGGTGGCCAGCTCGCCGCCCGCGAACTTCAGCAGCGCGACCGCGGAGTCCTCGCCCGTGGTCTTGTCGCCGTGCACGAGCGTCGCGCCCCAGGCGAAGACCTCGGTGACCGGGTTGTCCTTGCCGAACACGATGCGCGCCACCTCGATCATGTGGCAGCCCATGTCGAGCATGGCGCCGCCGCCCCCGGTCTCGGCGTCCCAGAAGTGGGGCGCGTGCGGGCCGGAGTGCGCCTCGCGGCCGCGCAGTGTGAGCGGCTTGCCGGCCGCACCGCTCGCGAGCATGTCGAAGATCTTGACCAGGTTGGGCGCGAAGGCCTGGTTCTCGGCGTACCCGTGCCAGACCCCGGCCTCCTCCACGATCGCCAGGAGCTCGCGCGACTCCTCCGCCGTCCGGCCCAGGGGCTTGGTGCACACCACGCCCTTGCCCGCCGCTGCCACCGCGCGCACGGCCTCGACGTGCGCCTCGTTGGGCAGCGCGATGACCACCAGGTCGACATCCGGGTCGGCGGCGAGCTCTGCCATCGAGTCGTAGGCCTTCGCGCCCGGGGCGCGCCGGGCCGCGAGCTCCTCCGCGCGCTCCTTGCGCGAGGAGAACAGCGCGGTCACCTCCGAGTTCTTCACGTCCTCGAGGGCCGTGATGTAGCGGTCGGAGATGAAACCGGAGCCGAGGATCCCGATCTTGACGGTCATGGGGGCCTTTCGTGGTGGCGGTCGGGTGGGATGCGGTGGCGGTGCGCCCGGTCAGCCCTTGAGTCCCACGCGCGACAGGCTCTCGACGAACTGCCGCTGCGCGAACAGGAAGACCAGAAGCACCGGAAGGACCGTGAGCGAGGTCGCGCCGAGCTGCGCGTTGTACAGGGGATCGCCGTACTGATCCTGGTAACGCGTGAGGCCGATGCCGACCGTCAGAAGCTCGGGCGAGCGGATGAAGACGAGCGGCTCGATGTACATGTTGAACGCGTTGAGGAAGGTCAGGATGACCACGGTCGCGGTGGGCGCCCCCGAGAGCGGCATGACGATGCGCGCGAAGATCGAGAAGCGGTTCATGCCGTCGAGCATGGCCGCCTCCTCGAGCTCGCGCGGGAGGCTCAGGAAGAACTGCCGGAAGATGAAGACCGCGATCGCGAGCTTCGGGCCGAATGCCATCGGAATGATGAGCGGCCAGTGGGTGTTGAGCAGGCCCAGTTCCGCCGTCCAGCGGAAGATCGGGATGATGGTCACCTCGACCGGCAGGAACATCGTGCTCAGCACCAGGAAGAAGACCTTGTTGACGTGTGGGAACCGCAGCCGGGCGAACGCGTAGCCCGCCATCGCCGAGAACACGACCGTGATCGCCGTGATGACGACCGAGGTGTAGAGCGAGTTCCAGTACTGCGGCAGCAGCGGGTTGACCGTGAAGATCTTGCCGAGCGCGTCGAGCGTCCACTGGTTGGGGAACAGGTTGGAGGCGCCGTAGATCTCCGCGATGGGCTTGAAGGTGGACAGCACCATCCACAGCAGCGGGTACACGAACGGGATCGCGAGGACCACGAGCGCGAGGTAGAGCGCGAGCGGGCCGAGGAACTTCCGGGTCTTCCAGACGGAACGACGCGGCGCGGGGCGCGTGATGACGTCAGCGCTCATCGTGCACCCAGCGCTTCCGCAGGCTCCACTGGCCGAGGGTCAGCAGCAGGACGATGACGAACAGCACGATGCCGATGGCGCTGCCGAGTCCGAACTCCTGCTGCTTGAAGGCGACCTCGTACAGGTAGTACGAGATGACGTTGGTGGCGTTCCCGGGGCCGCCGTGGGTCAGCAGCTGGATCGGGACGAAGATGTTGAGCGCGCCGACCGTGGTCAGGATGAGCACCATCATGACGGTCGGCGTGATGAGCGGGAAGGTGATCGCCCGGAAGCGCGCGAAAGGCGAGGCGCCGTCGATCTCGCCGGCCTCGAGCAGTTCGCTCGGAACCGACTGCAGCGCGGCGAGGAAGAGCACCATGTTCTGCCCGACGCCCTTGAACAAGACGATGAGGATGACGCTGAACAGCGCCCAGGACGGGCTGTTGAGCCAGTCCGGGCCCGCGATCCCGAAGTTGGCCAGGAACGTGTTGACCGCGCCGTTGGAGGCGAGCAGGTAGTCCCACACGAGCGCCCACGCGACATAGGCCACGACGACGGGGGCGAAGTAGGCGGCCCGGAACAGGCCGATGCCGCGCATCCGGCGGTTGAGCAGCGTGGCCAGCAGCAGCGCCACGATGGTCTCGGTGATCACGACGCCGACCACGAAGGCCCCGGTGACCGCGAGCGAGGTCTGGAAGGTGCTGCTCCCGAAGAGCTGGACGAAGTTGTTCAGGCCGACGAAGTCGAACTTCCCGGCCAGGGGGCTCCAGTCGTTGAGGCTGTACCAGCCGATGAACAGGAGCGGCGCGACGCCGAAGACGAGCGCGCCCAGCACGGGTCCGGCGACCATGCCGATCCCGAGAGCGGCCTCCCGCCGCGCCATAGCGCGACGGGAGGCCCCACGGGGTGCGGCGGGAAGGGCGCCCGCGTGCTGTCCCATGTGTTCCTCTGCGACCTTCCGGATCAGCCGAAGTACTGCTCGACCGAAGCCTGCAGGTCGTGGAGGATGCCCTCGACATCCGCGTCGGGCTGACTGATCAGCTCGAGCGAGCTCGCCACGGTGCTGGCGAACTGGCTGTAGTGCGGGTGCACGGGCAGCGGAACGGCGCTCTGCCCCGGCTCGATGATCGTGCCGGTGATCTGCTCGTCGTTCAGCTTGGTCGCGGCTGCGGAGATCACGTCCAGGGTGAGGAGCGACTTGCGCGGCTGCGGGAAGAACGCGGCGAGCTTCTGAGCGTTCTGCTTGTTGGTGAAGTAGTCCAGGAACTCGGCCGCGAGCTCCGGGTGCTTCGACTGCGCGAGAACGCCGATCGCCGCCTGGTTCATGACGTTGACCTGGCCGTCGGGGCCGGCGGGCAGCGGCACGAAGTCCCACGCGAAGCTGTCGTCGAGCGAACCCGACGTGCTCAGCAGGTGGATCTTGAACGCCGCGGTTCCTGCGGTGAAGTCGAACGTCTCGCCCGGGCGCACGATGGCGCTGCGGTCGAACATGTTCTGGTTCACCCAGGTGAAGAACTCGATCATCTCGGGCGAGTCGAAGAGCGCGGTCTTGCCGTCAGCGCTCCACGGCTTGGCGCCGAAGCTGTCCCAGATGGTCGCGAGCTCGACCCAGATGTTCCAGGTCTGGATCTGCACGCCGCCCTGGCCCGTGGACTTCGAGACGGCGTCCGCCATCTCGGTGACCTTGTCCCAGGTCCAGTTGCCGCTCGCGATGAGATCGCGCGGGTTGTCCTGCCCGGCCGCGGCCAGCAGGTCGAGGTTCACGTACATGCCGAACGGCTGGGTCGAGAACGGGTAGGCGTAGATGCCGCCGTCCTTGCTCCAGGCGTCGAGCGTTCCGGGAACGATGTCATCGATGTCCCAGTCGGCGTCGGCCTCGAGAACGTCGCTCACATCGGCGAGGACGCCCTCTTCGATGTACTCGCGCGAGTTCGAGTTGAGCACCCAGGCGAGGTCGGGCGCCTCCCCGCCGGACACCTGGGTGACGAGCGCCTGCGGGTACTCATCCAGCGGGTAGGCGTCGAACGTGATCGAGGAGACCTCGTCCGGGTGCTCCGCGATGAATGCGTCGGCGATCTCGTTGAATACTGCGTGGTGCGCCTCGTTGGCCGACCAGAGCGCGACCCGCAGGTCGACGGGCCCCTCCGGTTCGGCCGGCGTGCCGGAGCAGGCCGAGAGCGCGAGACCCGCGGCGACGAGCCCTGCGACGGTGACCGTCGCGCGGCGTAGCCGGGGCTTGGCGGTGAAAAGTGACATGCGTGCCGTCCTCCTTTGGACACTCACTGGCTAACACTCTGACACGTTTCCGAAGTGTCACATTGTGACGGGTAGTGTCAGTTTGTGCGGTGGCGCGAGGCTAGCATGCCACCCGCACGGGGTCAATCGAGCCCGCCGCGGCGCGCCTCGACGGCCCGTGGAGGGGCCGTTCCGCCGTCGCCCGGGGCCTGTCCAGCCCGCGATCAGGCGCCGCTCAGAGCCCGCTCAGTGCGTGACGCCCCAGGTGAACTCGGGCGCGACGGGTGGTACATCGTCGGCACCGAGCTCCACTGACAGACGCTGCGCCGCGTCCACCAGAGCGTCCCGCATGCGCTTCTCGAGGCCCTCGTCGGCCAGGTAGGTCGGCGCCGAGACCCCGATCGCGCAGGCCACCGTCTCGGCCGCCGTCCACACCGGCACGGCGAGCGCCGTCTGGCCGTGCGGCTCGGACGACCGGCGCCCGCAGATGCCCGTCATCGCGACGCGCTCGAGCTCGTCGAAGAGCTTCTCGCGCGACAGCGGCCGCTCGGCGTGCTCGACGCAGTCGGTCACGAACTCCGGCCACTGGGGCCGTCGGGAGAGCGCGACCAGCACCGTCCCGGTGGGCAGATCGAGCGCCCGGCGATCGGCGCGCGGCGGCGGAGTCCCGACCGGCCCGTGGCCCTGCTCGAAGGCCACCACGCGCGCATCCATACCGGTGAGCACGGTCGCGACCGCGGCCTGTCCGGTGTCCTCGCTGAGCTCCTGCAGCACCGGCACCACGATCTCGGGCAGCGCGAGCATCGGATTCCACCGCGTCGCGAGCACGCTGAACGCCGGTCCGATCCGGTACTGGCCGCGGCGACCGATGAGGTATCCGCGGTCGACCATGGTGCGGCACAGGTTATTGACGGTCGAGACCGAGAGACCCAGCTCTGTGGCGATGCGGGTCGCCCCGACCACGTCGAACCGCCCGACGAAGCCCAGGATGTCGAACGCCCGGTGCAGCGACTGGATGCCGCCGCGGCCGCCGCGCTGCGTCCCGTCGCTCTCGTCCACGCCCCCAAGATAGCCGGAGAGCGCGCTCAGCCCTCCCCGCCGGAGGACTCCAGCAGCACCGAACCCGCCGGCGGATCGCCGTGGTCGGGCACGGTGACCGCCTCCCCGCCGCGCAGCGCGGACTCGTGGGAGGCGAGCCCGGGCAGGGTGGCGCGCGCGGCATCCCACGCGTGATGAGGCGGCAGCGCACCCGTCGCGACGGCGCGCGCGAAATCGTCGACCAGGTACGGGGGCGTCCCGCGGTGCGTGGTCGGGATGCCGCCCAGCTCCCGCGGGAGCTCTCGCCTCGCGAGGATCGGGCTCGCGATCCCGCCCTCGATGCGCGCGTTCCCCACGTCGTCGTCGAACCCGGGCCGACCGCGCGCGGCCTCGAGCTCGGGCGCGTTGAGCAGTGCGCTGACATCCTCGACGTGCATCTCGCCGTCCGGGTCGGAGCGGTGCAGGTAGTGCCGCGAGAACGCGAACTCGTAGGTCGCCGCCGTGCCCAGGAACAGCCCGATGTGCGTTCCGGGCCGCCGCAGGCCCGCGCGGCGGAACTCGACGACGCGGTGCACGCCGCCGTTGGAGAGCCGGTGCAGGGCGACCTGGTTCGAGTACGGGTTCGACCACAGGTTGGCGTCCTCGCCGAAGACCCCGTCGCCGTCCCGGTCCTCGACGCCGAGGCAGCTCACCGAGGTCACCCGGGCTCCCGTCGCGGCCAGCACGGGGGCGACCGTGTGCGTGCTGTAGAGCATGGGCGGAAAGCCCGCGACGCGGCGCCAGTCCGATCCACCGGAGTGCTGATACGCGGCGTAGAAGCCGTGGCGCATGTCGTGGACGTACTGCGACTCGGCGTAGACGAAGTCGCCGAAGGTCCCCAGGCGCTGCTGCTCGCGGCAGAACATCGCGCCCGGGTAGTAGTGGCAGGTCTCGCCCATCATGTAGGTCAGCCCGGTCGTGCCGGCCAGCTCGACGATGCGCGCGATCTCCTCCGCCGTGACCCCCATTGGGACGGCGCTGTAGACGTGCTTGCCCGCCTCGAGCGCGGCGATGGCGAGCGGGCCGTGCAGGTGACGCTGCGCGAAGATCGCCACGGCATCCACCTCGGAACCCAGCAGGGCGTCCGCATCGGGCAGGGTGGCGACGCCGAACCGGGCGGCGAACTCCTCGCGGCGCTCCGGGTGCCGGTCGGCGACCACGACCTCCTCGACCAGCGGGTGGGCGCGCCACAACGGCAGGAAGTCGGCCGAGAACTGCCCGGCGCCGATGACCCCGAGCCGCATCACGGCTTCCCCGGCGCGCCGACCACGACCGAGACCGCGCGCGTCGCGGTCTCGCCCGGGCCGATGGTCAGCTGCGTCCCGGTGGCGTGCCGGATCGCGCCGATGCCGCCGGTCGGGTAGCTCGTGCACGGCTCGATGCCCAGCACGTACTCGGCGCCGAACCAGGGGAACCCGGGGCGGCCTCCGGCCTCGAGCCAGTACCAGGCGTAGGGGAACTCCGCCGGGTCCCATTCGACGCGCGCCGCGAGGCGCAAGGACGGGTTCTCGATCGCGACCATCGCGGGGCCGTCGCCGAACTCGCCCAGGAACGCCCGCCTGCTCACCCCGCTCCCGTGCGCCGGGGGGATGCCGAGATCGACCGGGACCTCGCCCGGCGGGTGGTGCAGGGGCCAGGCCGGCGGTTCGGCACCGCGCGCCGCGCGCGGGTCGCCGATGTCGGGGTGGACGACGCGGGCCGTCGACCGGATGCGCGCCTGCGGCCCCAGCAGGGGCGCACCGAACGCGGGATGCTGGTTCCAGATCACCTCGATGCTCGCCGCACCGAGGTTGCGGGCGCTCTCGGTCACGGTGACCCGATCGCCCTCCAGTTCGATGCGACGGACGAACTCGAAAGGGCTGCGCACCAGGACGGTGCGGAACTCCAGGCACCCGTCGGAGCGCTCGAGGTCGAACGGAGCGAGCCAGACCTCGCCGTGCATGGGCCATTCGACGCCGTGCTCGGTCGAGGCGGCACCCGCGTTCGGGAAGAGCGTGTTCCACCCGCCCGCGTAGTGGCCCATGGCGACCGCCTCGCTCGAGCCGGGCAGCTCGATCCGGTCGCGGTGCGGGATGCCCCAGCGCGGCCGCCAGAGCAGCTCGTGGCCCGTGCGGGCGTCGCGCAGCGACACGATCGTGGCGCCGCGCTCGGCGAGCACCTCGAGACGCAGGGCGTCGTTCTCGAGCGTGCGCAGCATCCAGCCGCGCTCCGCGCGCTCCCCGGTGCGTGCCGCGCCGGTCACGCGAGGATGTAGACGCGCCCGTCCTCCACGCGCGTCTCGTAGATGCGCAGGCGGGGCCTTCGGATCGGGGCGGTGCAGGCGCCGGTCCCGAGGTCGAAGCCCCAGTGGTGCCAGGGGCAGCGGATCTCGGGCTTGTCGTAGTCGACCTCGACGGGTGCGCCGGGCGACGGGCTCGACATGGTCGGGTGGATCTCTCCGTAGGCCATGGGCGCCCCGGCGTGGCCGCAGCGGTTGACGACGGCGAAGACCTTATCGCGCCAGACCTTCACCCCGATCGAGGTGTTCCCGATGGTCACGACGAGCGGCTTCTCGGGCGTGAGGTCCTCGAACGCCGCGACGTCGTGCCACTCAGGCATCGGCGAGGACTCGCGGCTCCGTCCCGGTGAAGACCGGGTGGGAGTCGCAGTCGAGCCCCAGGTACTCGCACGCGTTGTCGTGCAGGAGCTTCTGCATCATGCCCGAGCCGAGCTTGCTCTCGATGTGCGAGGGCTCGTCGAAGTCCCAGTGCGGGAAGTCGCTGGCGTACATGACGGTGTTCTCCGCGTCGACCATCTCCATGATCTGCTGCAGGTGCCGCACGTCCGCCGGGTCCTCGATGGGCTGGGTGGTCAGGCGGATGTTGTCCTTCACGTACTGGCTCGGGAGGCGCTTGAGGAAGGGCACCTCGTGCTTGAGGCCCTTGTACTCGGCGTCCATGCGCCACAGCAGGTGGGGCAGCCAGCTGATGCCGCCCTCGACCAGGATGATCTTGAGCGAGGGGAACTGCTCGAAGACCCCGCGCAGGATCATGCTCGCGGTCTGCGCCATGTAATAGGTGGGCAGCGTGCAGTGCGACTCGAAGTAGGTCGCCGCCTCACCGGCCGGGGTGTGCGCGTGGTTGGCGATGACCGCGGTCGTCGACGGGTGCATGTGGATGGGCAGGCCGAGCTTCTCGCACTCGGCGTAGATGGGCCAGTAGTAGCGGTCGCCGAACGGGATGCGGTTGGCCGTCGCGAACATCGACACGGCCTTGACGCGGGGGTGCTCCCCGAGTCGCCGGATCTCGCGCACCGCGGCCTGGGGGTCCTGCAGGGGAACCAGGATCGACATCCCGAACCGGTCGTCGACCGGGAGCCAGACATCCATGGTGCGGTCGTTCAGGCCGGCCGCGATCGCGGCGGCGTAGTCCGGGTCGGGGATGCCGGAGATGGTTCCGACGTTCCCGGTCAGCAGGCCGAAGCGGTGGTCGTAGCGGTCGAGCAGGTTCTCGATGAAGAAGCCGGGCTCGTCCATGACCTTGCCGTTGATCTCGCCGCGGAGGTCCCAGCGCATGCCGCCGTCCTCGAAGCGGTGGCCGGAGAACAGCTTGCGGGGGCCGAAAGTGGCGATCTCGGTCTTGTAGGGCTCGGGCAGGTACTCCGCGAACTCCTCGTTGAGCGGATCCGGCTGGTGGATGTCGCAATCCACGATGAAGCCGGGCTGGGACGAACCTGACATTCCTGCCATCCTCAAGTGTCGTAATGTAACATCTTGCGTCACATCGTTAGTGGTTATGATACGATCCCGCTGGCCCGAATGTCAATGCGCAGAGGGCCCGGAGCACCTGAAGAAGAGGGCATCGACATGACGATGGAGTTGCTGGATCGCATGACCACGGAGGCGGAGCGAGCAGCGCAACCGAGCCTGACCATGGTCGTCTCCCGGCGCGCCCAGATCTCGCCGCGCATCGTCGCGCTCGACCTGGTCCCGGACGGGGGCGCGACCCTCCCGGCCTGGGAGCCCGGCGCCCACATCGTCGTGCACCTGCCCGGCGGGCTCGAGCGCCAGTACTCGCTGTGCGGGGACCCCGACGACATCGGGTCGTACCGCATCGCGATCCTGCGGGAGGACGACGGGCGCGGCGGCTCCATCGCGATGCACGCGCTCGCCGAGGGCGACACCGTCGACGTCACGCTGCCGCGCAACACCTTCCCGCTCGAGGACTCCGAGTCCTCCCTACTGCTCGCCGGCGGCATCGGCATCACCCCGCTCATCCCGATGGCGTGGCGGCTCGCGCGCGAGGGGACCGACTTCCGCGTGGTGTTCGCCGTGCGCGATGCGGAGGACGCCCGGCTGGCACGCATGCTGCCCTCGCAGGCCGAGGTCGACATCCGGATCTCGGGCGAGGGCAATCGCGTCGACCTGCCCGCCCTGGTCAAGGAGCTTCCCGCGAACACCGCGGTCTACGCCTGCGGCCCATCGCGCATGCTCGACGAGGTCGCGTCGTGGGGCTTCGAGCTGCAGCGGCGCGGGGGCGCCGTGCACGTCGAGCGCTTCGAGGCATCCGCGGAGACGCTGGCCGGCATCCACGTCGCGGGCGACACCGAGTTCCGCGTGACGTTCTCGCGCAGCGGCGACACCGTGACGGTCGGCGCGACCGAGACGATCATGGAGTGCGCCCGGAAGCTCGGCAAGATCGTCGAGTCCTCCTGCGAGGAGGGCTACTGCGGCACCTGCGAGACCGACGTGATCTCGGGCACCCCCGACCACCGCGACGACTTCCTGAGCGACGACGAGCGCGCCTCGGGCGAGACCATGATGATCTGCGTGAGCCGGGCCGCCGGCGGCGGGGACCTCGTGCTCGACCTCTAGCCGGGCGGGCCGCCGCGGGACTCGCCCGGCGGGGCACGCCGCCCGGGCGTAGCATGCCCGCATGAGCATCGCGGGGATCCCCGCAGCCCGCCGCATCCAGCGCGTCTACCTGGCCCTGGTGCTCGGGAACACGCTCGCGGCCTCGTTCATCTGGGGCGTCAATACCCTGTTCCTCCTGGATGCCGGCCTGAGCAACCTGGAGGCGTTCGCCGCCAACGCGTTCTTCACCCTCGGCATGGTGGTCTTCGAGGTGCCGACCGGGGTCGTCGCCGACACGGTCGGGCGAAGGGCGTCGTACCTGCTGGGCACCCTGGTGCTCTCCGGCGGGACCCTCCTGTACTGGCTCATGTGGGTGTGGTCGGCGCCGTTCTGGGCGTGGGCGCTGGCCTCGGTTCTGCTCGGGCTCGGCTTCACCTTCTTCTCGGGGGCGGTGGAGGCGTGGCTCGTCGACGCGCTGCGCGCGAGCGGCTACGCGGGTGAGCTCGAGCCGGTTTTCTCGAAGGGCATGATCGTCGGCGGCATCGCGATGCTGGCCGGGTCGGTGCTCGGCGGCGTGGTCGCGCAGCTCACGAACCTGGGGGTCCCGTTCCTGCTGCGCTCCGGCATCCTCGCCCTCATGATCGTCGTGGCCTTCCTCGCGATGCGCGACATCGGCTTCACCCCCGACAAGTCGGAGGGCCCGCTCAGGGCCGTGCGCACCGTTTTCCGGGGGTCCGTGACGCACGGGCTCGGCAACCGGCCGGTGCGTTACCTCATGCTCGCGGCGCCCTTCACGGCCGGCGTCGGCATCTACGTCTTCTACGCGCTGCAGCCCTACCTGCTCGAGCTGTGGGGGGATAGCGGGGCCTACTCGATCGCGGGCCTCGCGGCTGCCATCGTGGCCGGCTCGCAAATCGTGGGAGGCATCCTCGCCCCGCGCGTCCGCCGGATGGTGCGCAAGCGCACGACGGTGCTCATCGCGGCGGGGGCCGTCGGGGTGCTGCTGCTGCTCGCGCTCGGGCTCACCGCGAACTTCTGGGTGGCGATGGCGATCCTCACCGTGTGGGGCGTGGCGTCGTCGATCGACGACCCGATCCGGCGCGCCTACCTCAACGACCTCATCCCCTCGAAGCAGCGCGCGACCGTGCTGTCGTTCGAGTCGCTCATGGGCAACCTCGGCGGCATCGGCATCCAGCCCGCGCTCGGTCGGGTGGCCGATGTGAGCGGCTATGCGTTCTCGCTCGTGATCGGCGGCGTGATCAGCGCCGTGGCGATCCCGTTCATGGCGCTGAGCCGCGCGCAGCGAGCACCGGCCGACACGGCGACGACCGAGGCGGACCCCGCGGAGGCGCCCGCGGCATCCGGCGAGCCGCCCGCGGCCGGGCAGGCCTGAGCGACCGGCGGCCCGGTCAGCCCGCGGCGATGGCCGCCGCGATGGCCGCGCCGAGCTGCTCGGTCGTGGCCGCTCCCCCGAGGTCGGGCGTGAAGACCCCGGAATCGGGGCCCGACCGCAGGACCGACTCGATGGCCGCGACCATGGCGGCCGCCGCATCCGCGTGCCCCAGGTGCTCGAGCATCATGGCGCCGCTCCAGATCTGGGCGATCGGGTTGGCGACCCCCCGGCCGGCGATGTCGGGCGCCGACCCGTGCACGGGCTCGAACAGGCTCGGGAAGGTCCCCTCCGGGTTGATGTTGGCGCTCGGGGCGATGCCGATCGTTCCCGTGCAGGCCGGCCCCAGGTCGGAGAGGATGTCGCCGAACAGGTTGCTCGCGACGACGACGTCGAACCAGTCGGGGTGCAGCACGAAGTTCGCGGCGAGGATGTCGATGTGGAACTGGTCGCGCCGGACGTCCGGGTACTCCGCCCCCATCGCCGCGACGCGCTCGTCCCAGTACGGCATCGAGATCGAGATGCCGTTGCTCTTGGTGGCCGAGGTCAGGTGCTTCGCGGGGCGACGCGAGGCGAGCTCGTACGCGTAGCGCAGCACGCGGTCCACGCCCGTGCGGGTCATCACGGTCTCCTGCACGACGAACTCGCGATCGGTGCCCTCGAACATCCGGCCGCCGATCGACGAGTACTCGCCCTCGGTATTCTCGCGCACGACGTAGAAGTCGATGTCGCCCGGCTCGCGTCCGGCGAGCGGGCTCGTCACCCCGGGCATGAGCCGGCACGGGCGCAGATTCACGTACTGGTCGAAACCGCGCCGGAACTGGATGAGGCTGCCCCACAGGCTCACGTGATCCGGCACGGTCTCGGGCCAGCCGACCGCCCCGAAGAAGATGGCGTCGAACCCCTCGAGGGTGCCGAACCAGTCCTCGGGCAGCATGGCGCCGTGCTCGCGGTAGTACTCGGCACTCGCGAATCCGAACTCGGTGAACTCGAGCGGGATGCCGAACCGCGCCGCCGCGGCCCGGACCGCGCGCAAGCCCTCGGGCATGACCTCGGTGCCGATCCCGTCGCCGGGGATGACCGCGATGCGGTGCGGGCTGCTCATCAGAAGACGGTCCTCTCGGCGGGGTAGTGGCACGCGACGCTCTGGCCCTCGCCGAGGTCCACGAGCTCGGGCGTCTCGATCGCGCACTTCTCGGTGGCCTTCCAGCAGCGGGTGCGGAAGCGGCATCCGGATGGCGGCGAGACCGGGCTGGGCACGTCGCCTCTCAGCACGATCCGCTGGCGAGCCCGCTCGACCTTCGGGTCGGGCACCGGGATCGCCGAGAGCAGCGCCTGGGTGTACGGGTGCATGGGGTGCTCGTAGAGCCGGTCGACCGGCCCCTGCTCGACCATGCGGCCCAGATACATGACGCCGACCCGGTCGCTGAGGTGCCGCACGACGGACAGGTCGTGCGCGATGAACAGATAGGTCAGCCCCAGCCTGCCCTGCAGTTCGTCGAGCAGGTTGAGGACGCCCGCCTGGATGCTGACGTCCAGGGCGCTGACCGGCTCGTCGAGCACGATGACCTCGGGTTCGACGGCGAGCGCGCGGGCGATCCCGATGCGCTGCCGCTGACCGCCGGAGAACTCGTGCGGGTAGCGGTCGGCGTGCGCCGGGTTCAGACCCACCTGCTCGAGCAGCTCGGAGACGCGTCGCGACTCCTGCCCGCGGTGCAGGCGATGGATCGCGAGCGGCTCGGCCAGGGTGGCGCGGACCGACTTGCGCGGGTTCAGGGACGCGTAGGGATCCTGGAAGACGAACTGCACGCGCCGGCGGATCGCGCGCAGGCTGCGACCGGAGACGCGGGAGATCTCGTCGCCGCCGAGGCGGATGCTGCCGGACTCCCCGGTCTGCAGCCGGGCGACCGTCCGACCGAGCGAGGACTTCCCGCAGCCGGACTCCCCGACCAGGCCGAAGGTCTTCCCCGCCTCGATCGAGAGGCTCACATCCGAAACCGCCTGCACCACGGACGCGCGTCGGCGCAGGAGACCGCCGCCGACCCGGTACTCCTTGACCAGATGGTCGACCGTCAGGCTCGAGCTCACGTCGGCACTCCCTTCGGCCATTCCCCCACCCGCACGCAGTTCGCCGTGTGGTCGGCACCGACCGTGACGGGCGGCGGAACGACGGTGTCGCAGCGACCGGCGACGGCGTGCGCGCAGCGGGGGAAGAACCGGCAGCCCGCCGGCCACGCGGTCGACAGCGGCGGCTGACCCGGGATCTGGTACAGCGGCTCGTCGCCCGAGCGGCGATCCATGCGCGGCAGGGATGCCAGCAGCCCGGCGGTGTACGGATGCGCGGTCTCGTAGAACAGCGGATCCACGTCCGCGGCCTCGACGATGCCCCCCGCGTACATCACGATGACGCGATCGGCCACGCCGGCGATCACCCCGAGGTCGTGCGTGATGAGCATCACGGTCGTGCCGGTGCGCTGCTGCACCTCGCGCAGCACGTCGAGCACCTGGGCCTGCACAGTGACGTCGAGCGCCGTGGTCGGCTCGTCGGCGATCAGCAGGTCGGGTTCGTTCGCGATGCTGACGCCGATCATGACGCGCTGCCGCATGCCGCCCGAGAACTCGTGGGGGTAGCGGTCGATGCGCCGTTCCGGATCGGGGATGCCGACCAGGTCGAGGAGTTCGACGGCCCGGGCGCGCAACTGCGCGGAGGTGATGCCGGGGCGGTGCACGCGCACCGCCTCCATGAGCTGCTCGCCGACCGTCATGACCGGGTTCAGCGCGGTCAGCGCGTCCTGGAAGACGATGGCGATGTCGCGCCCGCGCACCTCGCGCAGCTCCTCGTCGCTCAGGCCGACCAGTTCGCGGCCCCGGAAGCGGATCGACCCGGTCACGGTCGCGGCACGCGGCAGGATGCCCATGATCGCCATCGCGGTCATCGACTTGCCCGAGCCGGACTCGCCGACGATCCCCATGGTCTCGCCCTCGAGCAGGCGGAACGACACCCCCTCCACCGCGCGTGCGATGCCGCTCTCGGTCGGGAACGAGATGGACAGGTTCTCGACCTCCAGCAGCACGGGCGCGCTCACAGCTGCTTCCCCTGCGGATCGAGGGCGTCGCGCAGCCCGTCGCCGATGAAGTTCACGCACAGCACGGTGACCAGGATGAAGAGGCCGGGGAAGTACAGCAGATACACCCGGTCGGTGCCCACGTAGCCCGCCGCCTGGCTCAGCATGGCGCCCCAGCTCGTGTCGGGGGGCTGCACGCCGAACCCGAGGAAGCTCAGCGTGGACTCGACGATGATGGCGGAGGCCACCGAGAGGCTCATGGCGACCACCACGATGCCCACCAGGTTGGGCAGCAGATGGGAGGCGATGATCCGCACGCTGGAGGCACCGATCCCGCGCGCGGCGTCGATGAAGTCGCGCTCGCGCAGGGAGAGCACCTGCCCGCGGACCACGCGCGCGATGTAGGTCCAGCCCAGAGCGGCGAGCGCCAGAACGATCGTCACGGGCGATGGTCCGAGCCCCTGCACGATGATCGCGATGAGGGCGATCGCCGGCACGATGAGGAAGAGATCGGTGATGCGCATGAGCAGCTCGCCGATCCAGCCGCCCACGTAGCCCGCGATCGCGCCCAGCGCGGTGCCCACGAGCGTGGAGAGCACGGCCACCGCGAGGCCGATCGCGAGCGAGACCTGCCCGGCGTAGAGGATCTCGCTGAGGTAGTCCCGGCCGATCTCGTCGGTGCCGAGCCAGTGCTCGGGCGATGGCCCCGTCGGGCCGAGCAGCAGGTCCTGAAGCCCGCGCGGGTACGGGGCGATCACGGCCGCGCCGAAGCACACCACGAGCAGAAGCACCAGCACCACGAGGCTCGGCATGGCCAGCCGGTGGCGCAGGAAACGTCGCATGATCTGCACGGCCGACCCGGTCGAGCTCTGCTGCTCGCCGATGAGCTCGCCGGAAACCGCCTGCCCCACGCCGCTCATCGCAGCCTCACCCGGGGATCCAGCAGGGCGTAGCCGAGGTCGGCGAGGAGGTTGCAGATCACGACGGCGACGGCGACCACGATCATCCAGGGCAGCAGAACGTACACGTCGGCGGCGACGAGCGACTGCAGGAACAACCGGCCCATGCCCGGGATCGCGAAGATCTGCTCGGTGACGACCAATCCCCCGAGAAGCACCGCGGCATCCAGGGCAACGACCGTGACGAACGGCGCGAGCGCGTTGCGCGCGGCGTGGCGCCAGATGATCTGCCGCCGCGGCACGCCCTTGGCCCGGGCGGTGCGGACGTAGTCGCTGGCCAGGGCGTCGAGCATGGCGGCCCGGCCGTACCGGCTCCAGGTGGCCACCAGCGCGATCATGAGAGCGCTGACCGGCAGGACCAGGTGGCGCAGGTAGTCCAGCGGGTCCGAGCTGCCGGAGGAGTGCAGGCCGATGAAGAAGAGGGGCGGCTCCGCGAGCCCGAACGCCTCGCGCGGCCAGACGGCGAAGGTCTGGATCAGGATGAGGCCGAACCAGAAGGCCGGCATCGCGATCCCGATGTACGAGGCCCCCGTGAGGATGTGGTCGCCGATGCTGTACTGGCGAACCGCCGAGAACACGCTGATCGCGCCCGCGATGACGACCGCCACGACCAGTCCCCAGAAGGCGACCTGCAGGGTCGGCCAGAGCGCCTCGCCGATGAGGGGGAGCACCGGGGTGCCGGTGCGCGAACTCACACCCCAGTCGCCCGTGACGAACGACCGCAGCCAGATGAGGTACTGCTCGGGGATCGAGCGGTCCAGACCCATCTGCTCGATCGCCCGCTGGATCGCCTGCGGGTCGTTGACCTGCCGCAGCTTGGCCAGCGGGTCGAAGGTCGACCGGACGGCCCAGAAGAGGACGAAGGATGCCACCAGGATCACGGGGAGGGAATACAGCGCCCGCCTCGCGACGAAGGTGATCACGTTCTCTCCTGGGCCGTCGCGGGGTCAGCCCACCAGGCCCCAGGCCTCGAGGTTCCAGAACGGGCCCTCGACCGCGTTGATCTCGATCGGTCCGCCCAGCTTGTCGCTCCACAGGAGCACGTTGGGCACCGTCTGGAGCGGGAACGCGGGGACATAGTCGGCAATGATCTCATCCGCCGCCAACGATGCCGCGATGCGGGCGTCGGTGTCGAGCTCGGTGTCGACCTTGATCAACAGATCGTCGAGGCCGGGAATGTCGGCGCGGACGAAGTTGATGCCCGAGAAGTCGTTCGCCTCCGTCGGGATGTTGGTCGACACGAAGCTCGCGCTGAGCGACGGGGTCGGGAAGGTGTCGATGATCGACCACAGTCCCGCCTGGTAGTCGCCGTTCGGCACGAGCGTGCTGTACGCCTCCGCCGGGGTGGTCGCCTGGATGCTCATCTCGATCCCGGCGTCCTTCAGCTGGGACTGCAGCACCTGTGCGGTGAGCTCGCGCCGCTTGTTGCCCGCCCAGATGAGGATGGTGAAGGACGCGGTCTCGCCGTCCTTCTCCCAGATGTCGTCGCCGTTCCTCGTCCAGCCGTCGCCCTCCATGAGCTCGGTCACCTTGTCCAGGTCGAGCGAGTACCGCGAGAAGTCGTCGCCCGCGAAGGCGCCGACGAGCGGCGAGTTCATGCTCTGCAGCGGCTCGTCGATGCCGAGGTCGCCGAACAGGCGCGACACGATCGCCTGGCGGTCGATCGAGTAGGCCACCGCCTGGCGCACGGCCTTGGAGTCGAACGGGAACGCCTGGTTGTTGAACCAGATGGCCTCGACCGAGCCGCTGTTCGCGTCCACCTGCGAGCTGATCCCGGGCAGGCCCGCGTCGATCTGGCTGATCGCGTCGGCCTGCGGCGTCGGGTACAGGGCGTCGACCTCACCGCTCTTGAGCGCCTGGAAGGCGGCCGTGGTGTCGGGGAGGAAGAGGAAGGTCACCTTGTCCAGGTGCGGCTTCTCGCCCCAGTAGTTCTCGTTCGGCACGAGGGTCATCGAGGTGCCGCGGACCCAGGAGTCGAGCTTCCACGGGCCACCGCTGAACTCGTAGCCGTCGACCATGGCCGCGGCCCGGTCCTGGCCCTCCAGGATGTGCGAGGGAAGCAGGCCGAACTGGCTGAACAGGGTGCGCCAGGCGGCGTAGGCCGTGCTGAGGGTCACGACGGCGGTCTGCGGGTCGGACGCGTCGACCGACTCGATCAGGTTGTAGCCGGTCTTGTCGAAGATGTCGACGCCGTCCCGGATCTGCAGCGCGGAGTACGCGAAGTCCGCCGAGGTGATGGGCGTGCCGTCCGACCAGACCGCGTCCGGGTTGATCGAGTAGGTAATGACCTGCTTGCCGGCCTCGATGACCGCCTCGGGCTCCTCGGTCACTAGGGAGCTCGCCACCGGGGTCCACTCGCCGTCGACCAGGCGGGTGTTGAAGACCGGCGGGATGGTCTCGGCCATGAGGATGTAGTTGCCCCAGATCGAGCCGGCGCAGATCGAGATCCAGTCGACGCAGTCGGGCTCCGCCTCCGCGCCGATCGTGATCTCGCCGCCGTCCTGGATGTCCTGGGCGGGCGGTTGGGGTTCCGAGGTCGAGCACGCGGTGAGCGCGCCGACGAGAAGGGTCATCGACACGGCCGCGGCGAGCGCCGCCTTCCGTGTCGATGCGCTGCGGGGTGAGATACGCATTCGAGACTCCGTGATCGTCGATGAACAGGGGTGCTGGGATGCCGGGGTTCAGACCGGTTTTTCCGACTATAGGAGCGAACCCGGCCAGATAGCAAGAGTCATAGTCATTGTGTCTGATTATCTATGGTCAGGCAGATCGACTAGGCGCCTGGCCCGTCGGGTCCGCTCGCCCTCACGGAGCGACCGCCCCTGACCACCGCTCGCCGGCCAGGGTGCGCATCGCCAGCTTGGTCATGCGCCTCTGGTCCCCGCCCAGCAGCACGAGCCCGGTGGGTTCGTGCCCGCCGTCGAAGACGTCCATGACCACGTCGCCGCCGCGCTCGTGCATGAGATCGACGAGGCGCTGCACGCCGACGATGGGGGTGCGGGTGTCGATCGCCCCCTGGTTGATCCAGACGGACGCGGTGATCCGGTCGACGTAGTGGATCGCGGAGAACCGCTCGACCATCTCCGGCGGAACCCACGAGCTCCACACCGTGCGCACGGCCGGGTTCATGGCGTCGATCGCCGCCCGCCAGTCGGCCACCGCGACGTGCGCCAGCCCGCCCGCGAAGAGCTCGGGCAGTCGGCCGACGCTCAGCAGCGTGAGGTGCCCGCCGAAGGACGCACCCGTGATGAAGGTCGTGGCGGGATCGGCCAGACCGCGCGAGCGCAGGAACCCGACGGCCGCCTCGACGTCCTCGATCTCGCGGTCGCCGCCCGCACCCCAGAACCCCTCGCGGAACGCGCGGCCGAAGGTCACCGTGCCCCGGTAGTTGAGCGAGGCGTAGGCGAACCCGGATGCGATCCAGGCCTGGGCGGACGGGTCGAACGCGTCGATGGTCACGAGCATGGGCCCGCCGTGCACCTCGAGCACGGTTCCGATCGGCTCCCCCACGGGCGGAATCCCCAGCCAGACCTGCACCCGGGTGCCGTCGGCGCTCTCGACCATGGTCGAGGTGAGCGGCACGCCCTGCGGTGTCGGCGCAGGTTCGATGAGCGTGGTCTCGGTGCCGTCGCGATCCACCCCGACCAGATGCACCGGCACGTCCCAGCTGGACCTGACCGCCCGGATCTCCCCGCCCGGCGCGTAGTACGAGGCCCACTGCACCGGATGCACGTCGGCAACGTCCGGGTTGAGGAAGCTCCCGCCCGTGAGGACCGTCCGCGCCTCGCCGGTCGCCTCGTCGATCTCCAGCAGGGTCTGGATGCCGTCCCCGACGCGGACCGCGAGCACGCGTCCCGAGGCGGCATGCCAGGCGAGCGGGATGACCTCACCCTCGAAACCGGGCAGATCGAAATCGGTGCGGTCGCCCGTGCGCGGGTTCCAGATCGCGGGCCGCGCGTATCCGGAACGCTCGGTGCAGGCGAGGAGGCGCGGGTCATCCGGCAACTGCGAGAACTGCACGGCGCGCACCGGACCCGCGGGCAGATCGTCGAGGATGCCGACCGTCTCGAGGGTCGTCGCATCGAGCACGGTCACCCGCGGGCGGCGGACGCCCGGGTTGTGATCGGTCGTGTCGACCGACACCAGGCCGCCGTCGGCGGAGAGCAGCCCGTACCAGGCCTCGACCGGGTTGCTGTAGACGACGCGGGGCTCGCCCCACGGCGCGCTCGGGATGACGACCACGTGGAAGCCGTCCTCGTCGACAAGCGTCGCGACCAGCGCGGAGCCGTCGTGACTCTGCTCGAGACCGCGCAGCACGTAGGGCGCGCGGCCCGGGGTCAGCTCGACGCGCTCGGAGCCGTCCACCGCGAGGGCGACGAGCCCGCCGACCTCGGAGCCCCCGCCGTCGTCCAGATCGACGACCCACCGGCGGTCCGAGGTGAGCAGCGCGTTGAAGGACACCTCGACCGGCAGCAGCTCGCCCGGCGGCTGTCCCGCGCTCCAGATGCGCCCGCGGGATCCCTCCGGGTGGTTCTCGACGAGCAGCGCCGCATCCGTGTCGCCCGCGACCGCCCGGATGGTCAGCAGGTAGGGGGTCGCGAACCACTCGTCCATCGTCGTCTCCTCGCGGCAGATAATCTCGATCGATGACTACGCTACTGGCTAGCTCTCGGCCCGACAATCATCGGCATTGACTACGCTCGTGCCATGGCGCAGACACGCACGGGCCGGCCGCGACGCGCACGGGACTCGCTCAGCCGCGAACTCATCGTCGCCGCCGCCGAGGCGGTCGTCCAGCGCCAGGGTCTCGATCGCCTCACCTTCCAGGCCATCGGCGATGAGCTCGACGCCCATCCCACCTCGATCTACCGGCACTTCCGCGACAAGGACGAGCTCTTCCTCGCGCTCATCGACACCCTGCGGGCGCGCTCGTACTCCGGCGCCATGACCGAGACCGACGACTGGATGGCGGATCTGCGCAACCAGGCCCACCTCATCCACGACCACTACATGCGCTACCCGGAGTTCGCCCTGCAGATGGCGCTGCGCCGGCCCACCGACTTCATGTCGGTCGAGTTCACGATCGGGGCGCTGCGCCGCGGCGGCTACGACGCCGAGAGTGCGGCCCTCTACGCCCGGGCGCTGGGCCAGCTGGTGCGCTCGGCCGCCAGCATCCAGGCGGCGCTGACGGCGATCCCCGAAGAGCAGCGCGACGCCGACGATCTCACCTGGGAGAAGGACTACCGCAAGCTCGACCCCGAGTCCCACCCGAACATCGCCTGGGTCGGCTCGCATCTCCCCGGGATCCGGGATCCGCGCGGCTGGGAGACCGCCCTCGACCTGCTACTCGAGAGCATCGAGCGGCACGCCCCCAACCGGCGCTGACTCGACCAGCTCGTCGACGACCTCGGCGAGCAGGTCGATGCGCTCGAGCATCGAGCCGATCGAGACCCACTCGTCGGTGGCGTGGGCGCCGGCACCCAGGGGGCCGAGGCCGTCCAGGGTTTGCGCCCCGAGCGCCGCGGCGAAGTTGCCGTCGGACGCGCCGCCCGCCGAGACCGCGTCGACGGATGCGAGCCCGCGCCGCCGCGCCACGTCGCGCACCAGCGCGAGCAGCTCGCGCGAGACATGGTTCTCCATCGGCGGGCGGTTGATGCCCCCCGTCACGGTGACGGTCACATCCGGGGTGAGCGGGGCGAGCGAATCGAGGGCCGTGTGCACGCGATCGAGCTCGTCCATGGTCCAGGCGCGGACATCCAGGTGCAGTTCGGCATGCGACGGGATGGCGTTGGTCACCGTCCCGGCGCGCGCGACGGTCGGGTTCACGGTCGTCCCCTTCTCGTCGTCGGCGAGCTCGCGGAGGGCGAGCACCTGGTGCGCGAGTTCGACGAGGGCGCTGCGGCCCAGCTCGGGTTCGAGCCCGGCGTGGGCGGCGCGACCGGTGACGTCGACGCGGTAGAAGCTGCCGCCGCGGCGTGCGGTCTTGACCGCGCCGTCGAGGCTCGGTTCGAGAAGCAGCACCCGTCCGGCGCGGCGGGCCTCGCGCTCGACGAGGGCGCGCGAGGTGAGCGAGCCGGTCTCCTCGTCGCTGGTCAGCAGTACCGCGACATCGCCGGGGCCCGCGATCGCGGCGAGCGTCTCCGCGATGATGACCAGCCCGGCCTTCATGTCGAAGACCCCCGGCCCGGTCGCCCGGTCTCCCTCGAGCGCGAAGGGCCGCTCGGCGATCGTGCCGAGCGGGAAGACCGTGTCGACGTGCCCGAGCAGAAGCACCCGCGGCGCATCGCCTCCGCGCCAGAGCAGGTGGGCGACGCCATCGACCACCTCGGTCTCGGCGGGACCGGCCACCGGTTCGATCCAGGACCGCAGCAGGCGATGCGCCGCGGCGATGCCGTCGGGGTCGCCGGTCGGGGTCTCGATCGTGACCAGCTCCTCCAGCCGCGAGATCACCCGAGCCGTGCGCGCGTCGCTCACCACGTGCCGGCCCCGGTCAGGAAGGCGCCGAGTTCGGCGGCGACCGTCTCGGGCGCCTCCTCGGCGAGGTAGTGCCCGGCCGCGACCGGGCCCCCCGCGACGTGCGCCGCGTAGTCGCCCCACACGGTGAGCACGTCGAAGTTGCGGCCCACGTAGCCGTCGGCGCCCCACAGGGCGAGCAGCGGGGCCTCGATCCGGCGGCCGGCCGCGCGGTCGGCGCGGTCGTGCTCGAGGTCGATGGTCGCCGCGGCGCGGTAGTCGGCTCCGCTCGCGCGGATGGTGTCCTCATCGAAGCAGCGCGCGTACTCGTCGAACGCGGCGGGGAGCATGTCCCCGTCTCCCGCCGCGCGCCCCCGGAAGCGGCTGCGCAGCCATTCGAGCGGCTTCGCCGAGATGAGCGCCTCGGGCAGGCCGTCGCCGCGCGCCAGGAAGAACCAGTGGAAGTACACCGTCGCCATCTCGCGGTCGACGTTCTCGAACATGTGCAGCGTCGGCACGATGTCGAGCACAGCCAGGGCGCTGACGGCATCCGGGAAGTCCAGCGCGAGCCGGTGGCCGACCCGGCCGCCGCGGTCGTGACCGGCGATGGCGAAGCGCTCGTGACCGAGCGATCGCATGAGCAGGAACTGGTCGCGAGCCAGCTCGCGCTTCGAATAGCGCTCGCCCGTCGGCTTCGCCGAGTCGCCGTACCCGCGGAGATCGGCCGACACGACGGTGTAACGGTCGGCCAGGGTCGCGGCGACCTCGCGCCACATGGCCCGGGTCTCCGGGTAGCCGTGCAGCAGCAGAAGGGGCGGACCGGATCCGGTGACGTCAGCGGCGATCTCCACGCCGTCGCAGTCGACCCGCATCGCGGTCGCATCAGTGCCCGTCACGATGCCGCCTCCTAGCCACTCTGCCAGTCTATTGCGTTGACTATAGCAATGGCGCGGGCGGGATGGCGGGTCGATTTCGGAAGCCGGTCCCTACGGGCCGTCCTGCGCCCCGGGCCCCCACGCGGCTTCCAGCCACACGGGAACCTCGGCGAGGGTGCGCGACTCCACCTCGGGCGGAGGCGCGCCGGGCGGAAGGCCGAGACCCACCCGGTTGTGCCAGTAGGTGCGCAGGCCCACTCGGCTGGTGCCGAACAGGTCGTAGCCGGAGCCCGCCACGAACGCCGCGTCCGCTGGCTCCACACCGAGCTGCTCGAGCGCCCGTCGGTACGGGCGCGGGTCGGGCTTGTACCAGCCGGCGTCCTCGGCGGTGACCACGCAATCCCAGTCGACCTCGAGCCGTGCCGCCGCCAGCCGACCCAGCCGGTTCGAGCAATTGGTCACCACCCCGAGCCGGGTCCGCCCGGCGAGGCCGCTCAGGACCTCCTGCGCCCCGCTCCAGACCGGCAGCTCGGTCCAGCGCCGCTCGAGGTCGTCGGCGACGGTGGCCGGCAGATCCACGGCCTCGGCCGCCTGCCGCACCAGCTCTTCGTACGGGACGTACGCCCCGCGGTCGTAGGTGCGCGCGAGGTAGTCGGCGCGCCACGCGCGCCCCCGCTGCTCGGAGCCCGCGACGTCGTTCCACAGCGTCCACGAATCCAGCAGCGCGGTCAGGAGGTCGAACAGCACGGCGCGGGGGTAATGGGTGGTCATGGTCGCTACCCCTCCTTCTCCAGCACCGGCCGCCAGATCTCCCACAGCGCGCTCGCGAGCGGGAACCGGGGCGAGGTGTGCCCGTTGCACATGACCGCGATCGTCAGCTCGCGGTCCGCCGACACGGTGAAGTCGGAGATGTAGCCGCCCATCCGCCCGGTGTGGTTGAGGTCGCCGTCGACCTCGATGTCCATGGCCGCCGCGTAGAGCTCGCCCTCGGCCTCGTCGACCGCGCCGTCGAAGAAGTCGTCCTGGATGAACTCGCTCTGGATGCCGGGCAGCAGCCCGCGGTACTGATCGCCCCAGCGCACCAGCTCCGACGGCGTGGTGATGATGCCCGTGTGCCCGTACGAGGTCCAGCCGCCGATCTGCAGGTTGAGGTCGTCGTCGTAGGACAGCGCGATGTCGTCACCGGTCAGCGTCGGGGCGAGCACCATGTCCAGCCCGAGCGGGTCGAAGACGCGCTCCTTCAGGAACTGCGGCAGCTTCTGCCCGCTGACCTTGCGCACCACCTCCGCCAGCAGCACGTAGTTGGAGTTCGAGTACAGGAACCCGCTGCCCGGCTCGAGCGTCGTCTCGCGCCGGATCGCGTCGAGCGTCGTCGCCTGGTCGGCGGGATCGCTGAAGCCGATTCCGATGTCGTCCAGCTCGACCCAGTAGTCGGGGATGCGGCTCGTGTGGTGGATGAGCTGATCCAGCGTCACGCTCGCGCCCCAGGCCGGAAGCCCCGAGACGTACTTCCCGATCGGGTCGCTCACCTTGAGCTTCCCCTCGCGCTGCAGCATGAAGATCGCGGTCGCCGTGAACTGCTTCGACACCGACGCGATGTCGAAGCGCGTCTGCGTGGTCACCGGCACCTTGTGCTTGAGGTCGGCCATGCCGCCCGCGCCGGCCCACAGCACCAACCCCTCGCGGCCGACCGCGGCGGAGCATCCGGGGCGCTTCGCCGACACCAGTTCGGCCACCGCCTCGTCACTGCGGGTGGAGCGGTCCTCCAGCGTCGCGCGCTCGGCCCTGGGCGTGTTGCTCGTCTCGGCGGAGACCCGGCCCGCGTGCTGCGAGGTCGGGGCGCACCCGGCGAGCGCGATCAGGGATGCCGTGGCCAGCATCCCGAGCACGGCACCTCGCGTCGACCCCACCCTGCAAAGCTAGCCCGAGGTCCCGCGCGAGCGACTAGTGCGCCGCCGTGAACCTCGCGCGCCGGTGCTTCGGGGTCTCGACCTCGTCGAGCACGGCCAGGGCCAGGTCGGCCCCGGAGATCGTCGAGAGCCCCGCGTCGTCGCGCAGCAGCACCTCGCCGCCGAGCCGGTAGGCCCCGGTCACCGGGGCGTCGATCCACGAGCCGAACTTCTCGGGCGGGCTCACGTAGAACCAGTCGACGCCCTCGGGCGCGGCGCGCAAGTCGTCGAGGATCCGAATGCCGGTCTCGATCTCGGGCCGCACGTCGTCCGGGAGGCGGTCCTTGTTGAGGTCCCAGAGGGTCGGGCCGCCCTCCTCGACCTGCAGCGACGACGCACCGCCGATGTGGGCGATGCGGGTGGTGGTGCCCTCGACGCGCCGCGCGAGCTCGCGCAGCACGCCCTCGACCTCGCCGGCCATGTCGCCCCGCGGCGAGAGTGCGCTGATCACCACGTCGCGACCGGGCACGACGCGATCGAGCACCGCGGCATCCCGAACCGACCCGGTCACGTACTCGACGCCGGCGACCGGCGCGTTCGGCGCGGTCCGGCTGACCGCCGTGACCTCGTGGCCGCGCTTGGCCGCCTCGGCCACGATCGCGGACCCGGCGTACCCGGTGCCCCCCAGAACGGTGATGCGTGCCACGGCGAACTCCTTTACTCTCTTTCGGTAACCATACGACGCTATCGGGTGTCGCGCAGGCGCGGAAGTACGCACCCGAAGGTAAGAGAGGAACGCGCAGGTGACGGTCGGCCACTGGGACCCCTCCCGCCGGGACTGCCCGTCGCGGCGCCTGCTGGACCGCATCGGCGACCGCTGGACGGTGCTCATCGTGGTCGCCCTCGAGCCCGGGTCGAAGCGCTTCACCGAGCTTGTCGCGGAGGTCGACGGCATCTCCCAGAAGATGCTGACCCAGACCCTGCGCTCCCTCGAGCGCGACGGCTTCCTGACCCGGACCGCCTACCCGGTCGTCCCGCCGCGCGTCGAGTACGAACTCACCGATCTCGGCCGCTCGCTGCACGCGCAGGTCCGCGCGCTCGAGCTGTGGGCGGTCGAGCACATGGATGCCGTGGTGGCGCGGCAGGCGGCGTACGATCGCGCGGGGGCGGCGGGCGATCGCGGCTAGGAGCCCGGGGAAGTAGTCCCCTGACCAGGGGTCTTAGGCGGAGACGGAGGGATTTGAACCCTCGGTCCCCCGGAGGGGACTCCACCTTAGCAGGGTGGTGCACTCGACCGGACTATGCGACGTCTCCCGGTATTGCCTCGCCCATCATAGCCGGACCGGCCACGGCATCCCGCCCGCGAGCGAGTACGTTCGCGCTCCAGCGTGCATGGTCAAACGTGCTCGGCTGACGTGAACGTGCTCGGTGGGGGCGCGAACCGGCCTCAGTTGTTCGCGACCGAGCAGGTGTACTGCGCCGCGGTCTGCCCCTTGACCCCCGGCACGACGACCGGCTTCACGGTCGGGGCCGCCGACTCGGTCGGCGCGGGTGTTCCGGTCGGCGCGGGCGTGCTCGAGGGCTTCGGCGCATTCGGGTCCTCGGTCGAACCGCCGTGGGCGCCCTCGAGCGACTGCGCGTCGAGGCCGAGCGGCTTATCCGCCTTGATGACGGCGAACAGCGCATTGGCCACCTCGGGGATGGGCGCGACCTTTCCGGTGTAGATGCCCCCGACGCCCGTCCGCGACGGGTACTGCACGAACACGATGTGCTCGAGCGGGATGTCCTTCAGCACGAGCGCCACCGACACGAGAGTGTCGAGGTTGGCGAAGTTCGACGACAGCGAGATGTTCTTGGTGGCCGCCTGCGCGATCCCGTACAGCTTGCCGAAGTCGGTCAGCGTGTCGTCGCTCTTGATCTTGCGCACGAGCGCCGACAGGAACACCTGCTGTGAGCCGATGCGCCCCAGGTCCGACCCGTCACCCACGCCGTGTCTGCTGCGCAGGAAGGCGAGCGCGTTCTTGCCGACCAGGTTCACGGTTCCGGCCTTGCCGATCCACAGCCCGGTGTACGGGTCATTGATCGGCTCCGTCACGCACACCGGCACGCCGCCCACCGCGTTTGACATCGCGATGACGCCCGTGAACGTGATGAGTCCGGCGAACTGGATCTTGAGCCCGGTCAGGTTCTCGACGGTGGCCACGGTGCACGCCAGCCCCCCGTAGTACAGGGTGACGTTGATCGGCTGGCCGCTCGCCGGGCCGCCGTTCTCGCACGCCGGCAGCGGCACCACGAGGTCGCGCGGGAACGACACGACCGTCGCGCTCTGCTTGTCCTCCGCGACGTGCATGAGCATGGTGACGTCGTTGAGCACGGACGACTCGTTGCCGCCGATTCCCTGCTGGCCCTCACGCGTGTCGCTGCCGACCAGCAGGATGTTGAACCCACCCTCGAAGGCGGCGATGTTGGGCGGCGGCTGCGAGTCGGCGCCGATGATCACCACGTTCTCCTGCAGCTGGTTGTTCAGTTGCAGGCCCGCGATCGCGGCGACCGAGGCGGTGGAGGCGACCACGACCGCGGTCGCACCGCCGATGAGCGCGAGCACGGCCTTCCACGCGGCCGAGCGCTTGAGCCGCCCGTGACGCACCACAGGCGTCGCGCGGGGAGCCCGCCCTCCGGTCTTGCTCATCGGCTTGTTCTCGTTTCCTCGTCGTGGTTCTGGCGAGTGGCGATCGCGAAGCGGAGGGCGTGGGATTCGAACCCACGAGACATCACTGCCCACCGGTTTTCAAGACCGGCTCCATCGGCCACTCGGACAGCCCTCCCTGGATGACCGATGGCGATTGTATCCGACGCTCTAGCCCTGATCCTGGAAGTGCCGTGCGAGCGCCGCCGCGAGCCCGTCGGCCAGATCGGTGCCGGTGCGCTCGGTCGCGACCGCGACCACCTCGGGGGGCGCCTGCCCCATCGCGACCGCGACACCGCCTCCGGCCGCCGCCCATTCGAACATCTGGATGTCGTTGCGCCCGTCCCCCGCGACCAGCACCCGATCGCGCGGCACCTCCAATTCCTCCCGCACGTACTCCATGCCGGTGCCCTTGTCGATGCCCTCCGGCGCGATGTCGAGCCACGCCGTCCAGCCCACGTTGTAGGTGACCTGGTGCAGCCCCATCCGATCCACGACCGACAGGAAGTCCTCCGTGGCGTGGTCGGGCGAGAGCACCACGACGCGGGTCGCCCGCATGCCCAGCAGCTCGTCGAACTCGACACGCTGACGGGATGCGGAGAGCGCCCCCTCGGGGAAGCTCCCGGTGAAGCTGAAAACGCCCTCCTCGTCCTCGACGGCGTAACTCGCGCCGGCCAGGTGGCCGCGCACGGTCTCGAGTACGGCGCGCGGGTCGAAGGTCTCGACCCGGACCCGGCGGTAGCCGGTGGCCGCCGCGGGATCGCGACCCAGCACCACGGCCCCGTTGGCGCACACCAGGAAGCGGGGCGTGATCCCGAGGCGGTCGACCACGGGCAGCGTCGTCGATGCCGATCGGCCGGTCGCGAGCATGACCTCGTGCCCGAGCCCGGCGACGCGGGCGATCTCGTTCTCGGTCGTCGCGGTCAGGGTGCCGTCCTCGTGCAGGATGGTCCCGTCGATGTCGAGCCCGACGAGCCAGCGATCCTTCCGCGCCGCGCTCATCGCGGCTCCAGCACGGAGAGCCCGCCCAGGTAGGGCCGCAGCGGCTCGGGCACCTGCACCGAGCCGTCCTCGCGCTGGTGGGTCTCCAGGATCGCGACGAGCCACCGGGTGGTGGCGAGCGTCCCGTTGAGGGTCGCGACCGGGGCCGTCTTCCCCGACTCGGTGCGGTGGCGGATGTCGAGCCGGCGCGCCTGGAAGGTCGTGCAATTGCTCGTGCTGGTGAGCTCGCGGTACCGCCCTTGCGTCGGAACCCAGGCCTCGACGTCGTACTTGCGCGCCGCGCTCGAACCCAGGTCGCCCGCGGCGGTGTCGATCACGCGGTAGCTCAGGCCGAGGGATTGCAGCATGCCCTCCTGCAGGGCGAGCAGGCGCTCGTGCTCGGCCGCGGCATCCGCCGGGTCGATGTAACTGAACATCTCGAGCTTCTGGAACTGGTGCACGCGGATGATGCCGCGGGTGTCCTTGCCCCCGGATCCGGCCTCGCGGCGGTAGCACGTCGACCAGCCGGCGTAGCGCAGCGGGCCGGCCGACAGGTCGAGGATCTCGTCCTTGTGGTACCCGGCGAGCGCGACCTCGCTCGTGCCGGTGAGGTAGAGGTCGTCGGCCTCGAGCCGGTAGATCTCGTCGGCGTGAGCGCCCAGGAACCCGGTGCCCGCCATGATGTCGGGCCGCACCAGGGTGGGCGTGATGAGCGGCGTGAACCCGGCCTCGAGCGCGCGGTCGAGCGCCATGCTCATGAGCGCGAGCTCGAGCCGCGCGCCGACGCCCTTGAGAAAGTAGAACCGCGCCCCGCTGACCTTCGCGCCGCGCTCCATGTCGATGGCCTCGAGCAGCTCGCCGAGCTCGAGGTGATCGCGGGGTTCGAATCCGAACGCGGGGACCTCGCCCACCTCGCGCAGGGTCGCGAAGTCGTCCTCGCCGCCCGGCGGAACGCCGTCGATGACGATGTTCGGGATGCGGTGCATCGCCTCCTCGAAGGCCGTCTCGGCATCCGACACGGCGGCCTGCAATTCCTTTACGCGGGCCGCGAGCTCCTGAGCCTGCGCGACGAGCGCGGCCTTCTCGGCCTTGGGCGCGGCGGCCACCGTCTTGCCGAAGGCGTTCTGTTCGGCGCGCGCGGCCTCGAAAGCCGTGATGGTCGCCCGGCGCGCAACGTCGGCCTCGAGCGCGGCGTCGACGGCCGCCTCGGGTTCGCCCCGCAGCCGCTGCGAGGCGCGCACCGCATCCGGGTTCTCGCGCAGCAGGACGGGGTCGATCACCCCCTCATCCTATTGAGGGCATGGCGGGCTAGCCTGAGCACCATGACCGCCCCCGCCGCCCCGGTGCGGCACGCCGCCGTGGTCTACAACCCCACCAAGGTCGAGCTGCCCGCCCTGCGCGACGCCGTGGCGCGCGCCGAGAGCGAGGCGGGCTGGGCCAAGAGCCGGTGGCTGGAGACCTCCGCCGAGGACCCGGGGACCGGCCAGGCGCGGGCCGCCGTCGCGGACGGCGCCGCCGTGGTCATCGCGGCGGGCGGCGACGGCACCGTGCGGGCGGTCGCCGAAGGGCTGCACGACTCGGGTGTGCCGCTCGCTCTAATCCCCGCGGGCACCGGGAACCTGCTCGCCCGGAACCTCGAGCTCGACATCTCCGACGTCGACGGGTGCCTTCGCGCGGCGTTCTCGGGCGCCGACCGACGCATCGACCTGGGCATGATCGAGATCACCCGACCCGCCGGCGAGGTCGAGACGCGCGCGTTCGTCGTCATGGCCGGGGTCGGGCTGGATGCCAAGATGGCGTCGGGCACCGATCCGGAGCTCAAGCGGCGCGTGGGGTGGCTCGCCTACCTCCAGCCGATCGCGCGCGGCATCCGCGACCGCGATCAGGTGCGGCTGCGCTACCGGGTCGACGACGGACCGGAGCGGGCGATGAGCGCCCACACCGTCATGGTGGGCAATTGCGGAACCCTCCCGGGCAACGTCCTTCTGCTGCCCGAGGCGGAGATCGACGACGGGGTCTTCGACATCGTCGCGCTGCGCCCGGAGGGCTTCGCCGGGTGGGTGCAGATCTGGACCAAGATCTTCTGGGAGAACGGCGTGCTGCGTCGATCGAGCGTCGGACGCAAGCTCGTCGGGATCACGCGCGAGGTGCGGACGCTGCGCTACCTCAAGGCGTCGCGCGTCACGGCGCGTCTGGACCGCGCCGAGGACTTCGAGCTGGACGGCGACGACTACGGTGACGCGATCGCCTTCCGCGCCTGGGTGGACGCCGGCGGTCTGCTCGTGCGGGTTCCCGCGTAGGCTCGCCGGGTGACCGCGCAACCCGTCCCGGCCCCCGACTGGATCGAGCACCGCCGCGACGACGGCGAGCGCCTCGGCTGGATGGTGCCGGCCGGCGAGGGCTTCCACATCGTCGACCTGCTCGGCCGGCGGCGCAGCGAGGCGCCGCTGGACTGGCTCGCTGCCGAGGAGGCGCTGGACACCCTCGGCATCGGCTACCTCGCCGACCGCTACGAGCTGCGGGTGGATGACGTGGACCGCCGGGTGCGGATCGGCGAGATCAGCGAGACCGGCATCGTCGTCGTCGCGGACGACTTCGGCTCCGCCGCGGCCGTAGGCGCCCGGCCCGAGCGGTTCGAGTTGCCGTTCCCGGCGCCCGAGGGGCTACGCCACCTCGGCTGACGCGCCGGTCCGCGCACGAGCCGCCACAGCATCCCGTCGCCAGGCCAGCGCGGCGAGCCCGGCGAGCAGGGCGACGAGCGCCGAGAGCAGCAGGGGCGAGGCCAGGGTCTGCAGCAGGTAGGCGTGCTGGGAGACCCGGTCCCAGTCGCGGTAGGTCTCCTCGTCGACCTGCGTGCCGACGTTGACGCTCGCGTAGAAGTCGTACACCTGCGCCTGCAGGTCGGCGGAGAGCCAGAGCACCCACACGGCGAGCGCGACGCCGACCAGGATCACCGCGACGATGCCGGCGAGCCAGGGGAGCATCCGGCGGTCAGGCATCGCGACGGCTCCGCACGACGCCGAGCG
Source organism: Microbacteriaceae bacterium (assembly GCA_019638805.1). GTDB lineage: Bacteria > Actinomycetota > Actinomycetes > Actinomycetales > Microbacteriaceae > JBDSKH01. Next base: position 338,324 of record JAHBTA010000004.1, read on the forward strand.
CGAGCCACAGCACGAGTCCGATGAGCCCCGCGGTGAGCAGAGGGACCGGCAGTGCGTCGACGAACTGCTGGCGGAACATGCGCCCCGGGTCGCTGCCGTAGTACTGATCGAGCGGGTCGCCGGTCAGACGCACCCAGAGCATCGCGGCGGATCCGATGAACGCTGCGACGCTCACCAGCAGCAGCGCGAGCCGGAACGGGTTCGGTCCGGTCGGGATGTCGGGCTCGTCCTCGACGTCGGGGGCGGGGGCGTCGGCATCGGGGCCCGGCTCGGGGTGCGCGGTGGGTGAGACGGGCGCGAGCGCAGGTCGATCCCCGGGGTTTCCCGCGCTGGGGCGCTCGTCGAGGCGATCGGTCCGCACGCGTGGCTCCGGCTCGGGCCGCCGCCCACGGCGAGTCCCGTGCCGCTCCGGGTCGTAACCGCGCTGGAAGACCGGGTCGAAGCGCGGATCGACCCCGGCATCCCGGCCGTCGGCCATCAGGTGCCCGGCTCCCCGGCGAGCAGCCCGCGCAGCCAGTCGCGCGCCTCGATGAAGACCTCGTCCTGGTAGCGCGGCTCATGCTGCACCGCCTGCCGGTCGGCACGCGGGTACGAGCCGAGGTAGATCACCCGCGGGCTGAATCGCTTGAGCCCGAGCAGTGCGTCGGCGACGCGTTCGTCGTGGATGTGCCCGTCGAGGTCGATAACGAATCGGTACCTGCCCAGCGAGTCGCCGATCGGACGCGACTGCAGCAGGCTCAGGTTGACGCCCCGGGTGGCGAACTGCTCGAGCAGCTCCATGAGGCCGCCCGGCTCGTCGGCGGGCAGTTCGACGATGACGCTGGTCTTGTCGGCGCCGGTGCGCTCCGGGATGCGGCGCGTGCCGCTGACCAGCACGAAACGGGTGACCGCATTCGGGTTGTCCCCGATACGCTCGGCGAGCACCTCGACCGGGTATTCGGCGTCGATCCCCGGGGGCGCGACCGCGGCATCCGCCGGCGAGCCATCGGCCAACAGCTGCGCCGCCGCCGCCACGTTCGAGGTCGCCGGCAGGTGCTCGTGCTCGGGCAGTTCGCGGTCCAGCCACAGGTGGCACTGCGCGTAGGCGACCGGGTGCGCGGCGACGACCCGCACGTCCGCGAGAGCGGTGCCCGGCCGGGCGACCAGGACGAAGTCGACGGGCACCAGGTACTCGCCCACGATGCGCAGACCGGGGATGCTGGCCAGGGCGTCCTGGGTCGCGGTCACCCCGCCCTCGACGCTGTTCTCGATCGCGATCATCGCTGCGGTGCTGCGCCCGGTCACGACATCGTCCAGGGCCTCGCCCACGTTGTTGACGCTGCGCCAGGCCTTGCCCGCCGCATCCGGCACCTGCCCCAGCGCCGCCCAGGTGAAGGTGCCCGCCGGGCCGAGGTAGCTGTACGTCTCGGCGCTCTCGGACATGAGCCCGAGTCTATCTGCGACCAAATGCAGGAGATTTTCGGCGGATGCGGGGGCCGGGCCCCGCGAATCCGGCCGATTCTCGCGAACCCAGCCCAGGATCTCCTGCATTTGGTCAACAATGAGCGCATGACCGACCGCGCCGGTACCCCCGCCCAGGAATCGGACCTGATCGACGTGCGGGAGCTGGTCGACGCCTACTACTCGCGGGTACCCGACATGTCCGACCCGGCGCAGCGGGTCGTCTTCGGCACGAGCGGGCACCGCGGCTCGAGCCTGGACGGGGCCTTCACCGAGACCCACATCGCCGCGACGACGCAGGCGATCTGCGAGTACCGCGCGTCGCAGGGCATCACCGGGCCGCTCTACGTCGGCCGCGACACCCACGGTCTGTCCCGGCCCGCCGAGACCACCGCGCTCGAGGTCCTTGAGGCCAATGGCGTTCACGCGATCACCGACGAGTACGACGACTACGTTCCGACGCCCGCGCTGTCCCGCGCAATCATCGTGCACAACCGCCGCGCGGGTGCAGACGCGCCGCAGGCCGACGGCATCGTCATCACGCCCTCCCACAACCCGCCGCGTGACGGCGGCTTCAAGTACAACCCCCCGCACGGCGGCCCGGCCGACTCCGACGCGACGAGTTGGATCGCGAACCGCGCCAACGAGCTCATCGAGGACCGCCTGCACCAGGTCAAGCGCGGCGCGGCGTCGGCGGTCGACACCTACGACTTCCGCGGCGCGTACGTCGACGACCTGGCCTCGATCATCGACGTGGATGCGATCAGGAACTCCGGCCTGCGGATCGGAGCCGACCCGCTCGGCGGCGCGAGCGTGCACTACTGGCGGCTCATCGCATCCCGCTACGGCCTCGACCTGACGGTCGTGAACCCCGAGGTCGACCCGACCTGGCGCTTCATGACGCTGGACTGGGACGGGAAGATCCGCATGGACCCCTCCAGCCCGAGCGCCATGGCGTCGGTCGTGGCGAAGCGCGGCGACTTCGACCTGCTGACCGGCAACGACGCCGACGCCGACCGGCACGGCATCGTGACGCCCGACGGGCTCATGAACCCGAATCACTATCTCGTCGTCGCGATCCGGTACCTCTATACCCACCGCGACGGCTGGGCGCCGGATGCGGCGATCGGCAAGACGCTCGTCTCGAGCTCCATGATCGACCGGGTCGCCGCCTCGCTCGGGCGGCGGCTGTGGGAGGTGCCCGTCGGCTTCAAGTGGTTCGTGCCCGGGCTCGTCGACGGCACGGTCGGCTTCGGCGGCGAGGAGAGCGCGGGGGCGTCGTTCCTCCAGTCCGATGGGCAGGCATGGACGACCGACAAGGACGGCATCCTGCTCGCGCTCCTGGCATCCGAGATCCGGGCCGTGACGGGCCGCTCACCCTCGGAGCTCTACCGCGAGCTGACCGCCGAGTTCGGCGATCCCGCCTACGCCCGGGTGGATGCCGCCGCCACCCCCGCGCAGAAGGCCCGGCTGGGCAGACTGTCGGCCTCCGACATCGCCGCGGACGCCCTCGCGGGCGATCCGATCACGGCGCGCCTCACCGAGGCGCCGGGCAACGACGCCCCGATCGGCGGGGTCAAGGTGGTGAGCCAGCACGCCTGGTTCGCCGCGCGTCCCTCCGGCACCGAGGACGTCTACAAGATCTACGCGGAGTCCTTCCGCGGGCCCGAGCACCTGGCCGAGGTGCAGGCCGAGGCCAAGCGCATCGTGGACGCGGCGCTCGGTAAGGGCTAAGCCGATGCCCATCGATCCGTGGCTCGCCGACAGGTTCGAGTCCGTCCGAGACATCCCCTCGTTCCAGGCCGCGCTGGCCGACCCGCAGCACGCCGCGGCGCTCGCCGAGTTCCTGCGCGATCCCGCCCCCTGGACACCGCCCGAGGGGGTTACCGTCGAGTCCGGGATTGCGGAGGGGCCACACGGGCAGGTGCCGCTCCGGATCGTGCGGGCCACGGCATCCCCCGCCCCCTCGAGCGCGCTGCTGTGGCTGCACGGCGGCGGGTTCGTGATGGGCGGCGTCGACGAGACCGAGTCGCTCGTCCCCGCCCAGGAGCTCGCCGCCCGCTCGGGTGCTCTCGTGGTCTCGGCCGGGTACCGGCTCGCGGTCGACGGGACGCGCTACCCGGTGCCGCTGGACGACGTGCTCGCCGCCTGGGAGTGGCTCGGCCGCGCGGCGCCCGACGCCCGGCGGTTCATCGGAGGCGCGAGCGCGGGCGGCAATCTCGCGGCGGGCGCGACCGTGCGCCTGCGCGGCGCCGGTGCAGAAGCGCCCGCGGGGCTTCTGCTGGCCTACCCGTTCCTGCACTTCCCGACTCCGCCGACCGGCAGCGCGCTCATGCGCGAACTCGAGCGGGTGCCCGCCATGCTGCGCTTCGAGCCCGATTACCAGCTCGGCATCATGCTCAACTACCTGGGCCGCATCACCGACCCGCCGCCGGATGCCGCCCCCGGCAACGCATCGCTCTCCGACTTCCCGGAGACCTGGATCGCGCCCGCCGAGTTCGACGAGCTGCGGGCATCGGGCGAGCTGTTCGCCCGGCAACTGACCGAGTCCGGCATCCCGGCGCACCTGCGCGTCGCGGAGGGCATGGTGCACGGCTTCCTGGGGCGCGCGCCCTCGCTCGAGGGCGTGGATGCGACGCTCGCCTTCTTCGCGGAGGCCCTGCACTCGTGAACCTCGTCACCTACGTCCTGGGCTTCGCGGCGCAGCAGCCCCGTGACTACCTGCGACTGCGGAGGATGCGGGAGCGCGTCTACACGCCCGTCGCCGAGTTGAGGGCAGAGCTTGCGCGCTCGCCCGAACCCGTGCCGTTCGCCGAGCTCGATCGCACGGCCTTCCGCCCGCTTCGACGCGGCAGTCTGTGGGGCGCCGTGTTCGAGTGCGGGTGGCTGCGTGTCACCGGGGAGGTCCCCGCCGGGGTCGCCGACCCGGTCGTGCTGCTCGGCATCGGAGGCGAGGGTCTGGTCTACTCGCCCGACGGCACGGTGCTCGATTCCGTCTCCACGGTCTTCCAGCAGGGCGACCTGCCGCACTCCGGCGCCGGGTACCGGCCCGTGCGCGGGGTGGACACCTCCACCGGGCGCGTCGAGTTCTACGCCGACGTCACCTACAACGGGTTCCTGCTCTATCAGATCGGTCGCGCCCGGTACCGCGGGGCTCGACTCGCCACCCGCGACGACACCGCGTTCGGGCTCTACTACGACTACCTCACCCTCGCCGTCCTGTGCGGGTCGACGCCGGATGCCGCCCTCGCCTCCGAGCTGCGCGTCGCCCTCGACGCGGCCTGGTCGCGATTCAGGAGGCACGACCTCGCGGGCGCCCGCACCGCGCTCGCCCCCGCCCTGGCCGCGCGCTCCGACGACGACTTCGTCTACAGCGCGATCGGGCACGGTCACCTCGACATGGCCTGGCTGTGGCCCATGCGCGAGACCCGGCGCAAGGCGGCCCGCACCTACGCGCGGGCCCTGCGCGAGACCGCCCAGCACGAGGGCTATGTCTACGGCACGAGTCAGCCGCAGCAGCTCTGGTGGATGAAGCACAGCCAGCCCGAACTGTTCTCGCGCATCAAGATCGCGGTCGCCGAGCGGCGCATCGAGCTGCAGGGCAGCTTCTGGGTCGAGTGCGACACCAACATGCCCGGCGGGGAATCCCTCATCCGGCAGGCACTCGTCGGGCGGGAGTTCCTGCAGACCGAGTTCGGGCTCGGCGACGACGACCTACGCCTGTGCTGGCTCCCGGACAGCTTCGGCTACTCCGGCAACCTGCCCCAGATCCTGCGCGGCACGGGCATGGACTGGTTCGCGACCATCAAGCTCGCCTGGAACACGGTGACCGACTTCCCGCACCGCACCTTCACCTGGCACGGCATCGACGGATCCCGGGTGCTCGTGCACATGCCGCCGGAGGGGGACTACAACAGCCGCGGCGCCGCCGACGGCCTCCTGCGCGGGATCCGGCAGTACCCGGAGCGCGCCCTCGACACCGCGCTCCTGGTGTTCGGGTCCGGCGACGGCGGTGGCGGCCCGGGCGAGATCCACCTGGAGCTCACCGGACGAGAGCAGAACCTGCGCGGGCTGCCCCGCGTGCAGTACTCCAGCGCGAGCGACTTCTTCCGCCGGCTCCAGCGGCTCCGCCCGAAGCACACCCACCACGGCGAGCTGTACCTGGAGACCCACCAGGGCACGTACACCACCCAGGCCGCGATCAAGCGCGGCAACCGGGTGGCCGAGCGCAAGCTCCACGAGGCGGAGGCGCTGGCCGCGATCACCCGGACGCCGAGTCGCGAGGCGCTCGCCCAGCACTGGCGCGACGTTCTGCTGGGGCAGTTCCACGACATCCTGCCCGGCACGGGGATCACGCGGGTGGCGCGCGAGGCGCGGGAATCGCTCGCCCGGATCGCGGGCGAACTCGACGACTACAGCGCGACCATGATCGAGCGCCTGCCGCGCGGGGGCGACGAGCACGCGATGCTCAACCTCACCGGGTTCCCGCGGGACGAGCACGTCAAGACCGATACCGGATGGGTCAGGGCGATCGCCGAGCCGTATGCGAGCGCACGCCTGGAGCCACCGCTCGAAGCGCCCCTCGAGGTCGCCGGCGACAGGGTGTCGAACGGCATCCTCACGCTGCGCTTCGGCGACAGCGGCGAGGTCGCGTCCTGCGTCGACGCCGACGGGACCGAGCACTCCGCCGCGGGGCTCTCGCGGCTCGTGCTGCACCGCGACCCGTACGTGTGGCCGTTCAACGCCTGGGACATCGAGCCCGGATATGTGGAGCGGACGCCCCGGACGCTGCGCCTCCGGCACGTCGAGACCGTGATCGACGGGCCGACCATCGTCCGCCGGCAGGCGTATCGCTCGCGGCGTGTCAGCATCGACCAGCGCGTGATCCTCGAGGCGGGGAGCGCCGTGGTGCGCTTCGACACGACCGTGGAATGGCATACCCGGCACCGGATGCTGCGCGCCGAGTTCCGTCCGGCCCGGCTCGGCGACGAGGCCCTGTGCGAGATCCAGTTCGGCCACATGCGGCGGCGGATGACGGAGGACACCCCCGCGGAGCGCGCGCAATTCGAGGTGGTGGCCCACAAATGGATCGCGACCGCCAATGCGGCGGGCGGGTTCGCGGTGCTCAACGACGGCAAGTACGGGCACCGGGCGAAGAACGACCTCATCAGCCTCAACCTGCTGCGCGCGCCCACCTACCCGGACAAGACGGCGGACCGCGGGACCCACCGGTTCACGTACGCGTTCGTGCCCTTCGAGGCCGGGCACCAGATCACGGCGATCCGCGAGGGGTACCGGCTCAACAATCCGCTGCTGCCCGCGCCCGGGGTCGAGCTGCCGAGCGTCGCGAGCACCTCGCACGAGGGCGTCGTGCTGGAGACCATCAAGCCCGCGGAACGCGGGCGGGGCGTGGTGCTGCGCCTGTACGAGAGCCGCGGCCACCGCTGCACGACGGCCGTCACGACGACCATCCCGCACTCCTCCGCGCACGAGACCGACCTGCTCGAGCGGGTGACCGGACCGGCCGACCCGGGGCGCCTGAACTTCCGTCCCTTCGAGATCAAGACCATCCTGCTGGAGGCATGATGACCGTCCCGGGCCCGCGCACCCAGACCGCCGCCATCACCACGGCGGCGGCCGGGCAGAACGTCATCTACACGGTCGTGACGACCTTCATGTTGCTGTACCTGCTGCAGTACGCGCGATTCGACCCGGGGCAGCTCGCGATCGCCACCACGGTCATCGCGGTCACGCGCATCGCCGACGCGATCGGCGACCCGATCGTGGGCAGCCTCATCGACATGAGCCGCACCCGGTGGGGCAAGCTGCGACCCTTCGTACTGTTCTCGGCGGCTCCGGTGGCGGTTCTGACCGTGGCGCTCTTCGCGATCCCCGACCTCGCCGGTGACGGCAAGGTGCTCTACTTCGCCGTCGCGTACATCGTCTGGGGCTTCGTCTACACCTTCTGCGACGTGCCGCTCTGGGGCCTGGTCGGCTCCGCCTTCCCCGACCCGCTGCGGCGCACGCGCGTGGTGGGGTTCATGCGGGCGTTCGGCGCGATCTCGCTCGGGCTCGCCACCCTGGGGCTGCCGCAACTGGCGCGGGCGCTGAGCTTCGCCGAGGAGACCACGGGCGAGGGCTGGTCGCGCTCGGTCGCACTGGTCGCGATCGTCGGCATGGGCCTCTACCTGCTCGCGTTCTTCTTCGTGCGCGAGCGCGAGAGCGTTGCCGCGCAGAAGCAGCTGAACTTCCGGCAGCTGTTCGGTGCGCTGTTCCGCAACACCCCGCTGCTGCTCGTGCTGCTGGGCTCGGTGCTCGGCTTCGGCCGGTACATCGTGCAGGCCGGCGGCGCGGTGTTCGCCGTGATCGCCTACGACGACGAGGGGCTCTTCACCCTGCTGGGAGCCGGGATCATCGGCGGACTCGTGGTCGCATCCTTCGCCACCCCCGCCCTGCTGCGCATCTGGAGCGCGCGCACGCTCGCCATCGCGTGCGGCATCGGCGGCGCGATCATCTCGGTGCTCATGTACCTGTTCGGCTATCAGAACATCGTGAGCGTGCTGGTCTTCATGACCCTCACGGGGATCGCGATCGGCGTCTTCAACGTGCTGCAGCCCAGCATGATCGCGGATGCGGTGGACGCCGCCGAGGAGCGCACCGGCGTCCGCAACGACGGCATCTCGTTCGCGACGCTGACCTTCACAGCCAAGGTCATGAGCGCGTTCGCGACCCTGGTGTTCGGAGTCGTCGTGGTGATCGCCGGCTACCAGGAGGGCATCGCGGTGACGACCCCGATGCAGGACGCGGTCTGGATCGGGATGACGCTCGTCCCCGCCGTGAGCTGCCTGCTGTCGGCGGTGCCGTTCTGGTTCTACCGGCTGCCGGTTCAACGGCGCTGAGTCGGTCAGCCGTCGGAGCCAGGCCCGAGCGGTTCGAGCCACCGTTCCCGGCGCCCGAGACGCTGCGCCGGCTGGGCTGAGGTCGCTGTCGGCGCAAGGGTGTCGCGACGGGCGCAACCGGGTTAGGCTGACGGCCATCGCACGAGAGGAATCATCATCTCAACGTCCGAGTCGCCGAGTGGGGGCGCGCCTCAACCGCAATGGCAGCCGCCTCCGATGCCGCCAGCCCCGCCGGCGCCGAGTCAGACGCCGCTGTTCCCGTCGCCGCCAACGCACCCGACCCATCCTCCGACGACCCCGCCCCTTCCGCCGACGACCCCGCCCCCCGCGGTCGAGCCGCCGCCTCCCCCCGTCAAGAAGAAGCGCCGCATCGGCTGGATCATCACGGTCGTCCTGCTGAGCCTCGCGCTGCTCGCCGCCGGTGCGATCGGGGTCCTCCTCTACCTCCGCCTCGAAGAGGCGCAGCAGATCATCGAGGACCAGACCGACCTGATCGATGAGAAGGAGACGTTCGGCGAGGCGATGGAGGAACTGCTCGACACGGCTGCCGGGTTCGAGGGTGTCAAGTTCGGCACCCTGGTGCCGCAGGACGAGTTCGAGGTGCTCGCCGCGCGCGGGTGGAACCAGCGCTGGAATGCAGACGCGATGCCCGGCATCACCGCCGACGTGCGCCAGAAGACGACCGAGCTCGAGGACCTGCTCGCCGGCGCCGCCGAGCAGGCGGGCACGAACGCATCCCGCACGAAGTACGAAGAGGTGCTCGACAAGCTCGGCGGTGGGTATGTCACGACTGCCATCGACAACGCCGACAAGCTCTGCGGCGACGACGTGCTCGGCTGCGTGACCAGCGAGGACCCGTATGTCGTGCACATCGACAAGTCCGACTCGAAACACCCGTCGATGACGAACTTCATCCGCGCCGGCCTGTCGTACCACGAGTTCGCGCACGTGCTGCAGCTCACCAACCCCGAGGCGACCGACATCGCCCTCACGGCGTTCGACGGCGATGTCGAGACCATGGCGGACTGCTTCGCGCTCACCTACCTGAAGGGCTGGAAGCTCGACCACATCGTGTGGATCAACGACTACCAGTACTACGAGGTGAGTGTCGGCTACGGGTACACCTGCAACAAGAAGCAGAAGCAGGTGATCCGCGACTGGTACGAGGGGCTCGGGTACCAGAGCGCGCCGGTGTCTCAGTAGGCGGCGGCGCGCGGTGAACTGGTCGGCGAACCCTTGGCGATGTTGACCGCGAGACGGCTCAGCCCGCGTAGTCGGGCGCGGCGGGCAGGTCGAAGAACTGCTCGAGGGTCTTGATGCCCGTGGTGTGCATCTCGGTCGCGAGCTCGACCCCGACGTACCGGTAGTGCCAGGGCTCGAACTCGTAGCCGGTGATCTTCGTCATACCCTTCGGGTAGCGCAGCACGAAGCCCCACTTGTAGGCGTTCTTCGCGAGCCACTTGCCCTGCTCGGTGTCGGCGAAGCATGCCTGGAGCGCACAGGTCGCCGGAACCGCGGAGATGTCGACCGCGAGGCCGGTCTGGTGCTCGCTGTGACCGGGTCGCGCGCTCGTGAGGTCGGCGCCTGCCTGGCCGAGCGAGCTGACCCAGCCGTTGTAGACGTTCACCTGGACGTCGTAACTGCGGTAGGCGCTCTGCACCTGCATCTGGTTGCCCGTCTCGGCCGTGTAGGCGGCGAACATCGCCACGAGCGCGTCGGCCGCCTCCTTCCGCAGCACGGGCGAGTTGATGAAGGGCACCGGGGTCTGCACCAGGTCGGGCGCCGCGTAGTTCTTCGGGTCGAGGGGGCGCAGCTTGTTCGTGATGACCCAGAGGCTCGACGGGTCGTCGATCGAGAGGGTGCGGCGGTCGAAGGTGAGCTTGAGCGGGGACTCGGGTCGGGGCGTCGGGGTGGGGGTCGGCGTCGGGGTGGGCGAGGGCGTCGGGGTACCGGAGTCGGTGGGCTCGGCCACGGGCACCTCCGTCGTTCGGGGGGCGAGCAGCGCGATCGTCCCGGCGACCGTGCCGATGAAGACCGCCGCCAGCACGAGCACCGCGATCACGCGTCGCCGCCGGATGCGCGGTGAGACCCGCCGCAACTCGGCACGGTCGCGCCTGATCTCGTCCGTCACCCGACAAGCTTACGAGCGCCCCGGTTGCCGAACCTCTGCCGACCGTGTAAGTTTGCACTCCGCGCAAGTTTCTCGGCCATCGCCGGCCGCCCGCCCTCTCCGCAACGATCGAGGTTCTCGCATGCCGTCATCCCGCCCGCGTCTCACCGGAAAGCAGCGCGCCCAGGCCATGGCCGACGCCGGCGGGGTGATGAGTCCGCGCGAGATCCGGTTCGTGATCTTCGGGCTCATGGCCGCGATGTTCCTGTCGTCGCTCAACCAGACCGTGGTGGGCACCTCGATGCGCACCATCGCCGACGACCTGGACGGGCAGAGCCTGCAGGCGCTCGTGACCACGACGTTCCTCATCGCCTCGACGGTGACGACGCCGATCTACGGCAAGCTCAGCGACCTGTTCGGGCGCCGCCCGCTGTTCATCATCGCGATCGTGATCTTCCTGGTCGGTTCGACGCTGTGCTCGTTCGCCGACTCGATGTGGTCGCTCTCGCTGTTCCGCGCCATCCAGGGTCTCGGCGCGGGCGGGCTCATGGCGCTGCCGCTCACGGTCATGGGCGATATCCTCGCCCCGCGCGAGCGTGCCAAGTACCAGGGCTACTTCCTCGCGGTGTTCGGGGTCTCGAGCGTCGTCGGTCCGCTCATCGGCGGCCTGTTCGCGGGCGCCGACGAGATCCTGTTCCTGGACGGCTGGCGCTGGGTCTTCCTGGTCAACGTCCCGGTCGGTGCCGCCGCGCTGGCCATGGTGCTCGCGTTCCTGCACATCCCGCACCACGCGCAGGCCCGCGTGCGCATCGACTGGGCGGGCGTCGCGTTGGTGACCATCGCGATCGTGCCGCTCATCATCGTGGCCGAGTTCGGCCGCGACTGGGGCTGGGCCTCGCCCGCCGCGATCGCGCTCTATGTGCTCGGAGCCGCCGGCATCCTCGGGTTCATCCTCGTCGAGCGCCGCATGGGCGACGACGCGCTGCTGCCGCTCAAGCTCTTCCGCAGCCCGACGTTCTCGATGGCGACCGTGCTCGGCGTGCTCGTCGGGTTCGGGATGTTCGGCGCCATGATGACCATCCCGCTCTACCTTCAGCTCGTCAACGGCGCGACGCCGACCGAGGCGGGCTGGCTCATGATCCCGATGATCGTGGGGCTCATGATCTCCTCGATCGGCAGCGGGCAGCTCATCGCGCGCACCGGGCGCTACAAGATCTTCCCCATCATCGGCACCGCGATGCTGGCGGGCGCGTTCCTCCTCCTCACCTTCGCGACCTACGACAAGCCCATCTGGTTCATCATGATCGGGATGCTGCTGGCCGGCCTCGGGCTGGGCCAGCTCATGCAGACACTCACCCTCGCCTCGCAGAACGCGGTCGAGGCGCGCGACATCGGCGTGGCCACGAGCTCGGCGACGTTCTTCCGGCAGATCGGCGGGACGCTCGGCGTCGCGATCGTGTTCTCGGTGCTCTTCAGCGTGCTGCCCGGGACGATCGCCGACTCGTTCAAGAACAAGGACCTGCTGCACGACGCACTCGACGCCGCGCTCACCCCCGCGGTCGCACAGGCCGACAACAACGCCGAGATCATGGATGCGGTGTACACCCCGATCCTGCAGCCCCTGCTCCAGCAGCTGCCGCCCGGCATCGATCTCTCGAACGACGCCGTGCGCGGCCAGATCGTCGACCAGGTGCTCGAGAGCATCGACGACCTGCCCACGGGCGGGTCCGAGGGGTCGGGCGGAGGCGACATCGGTGCCTCGCTCAACGGCGACACCTCGTTCCTCAACGAGGCCGACGACGCGCTCAAGGCGCCGCTGCTCAACGGGTTCGCCAACGCATCCATCACGGTGTTCTGGGTGGGCGGGCTCGTCGTGCTCGTGGCGTTCCTGCTGAGCTTCCTCCTGCCGGCCGCGCCGCTGCGCGAGAAGTCCGCCGTGCAGGAGGCCGCAGAGGCGCGCGCCGCCGCGGATGCCGAGCTCGAGGCGGAGGCCGCCCTGGCCGCCGCCGAGGCGGGTTCCTTCGTGGGTCCGCAGACCGGCTCCATCCCCACCCCCGAGCCCTCGCGCCGCTAGCCTCCCTCCCCGAACGAGCACGTTCGCGACAGGCGAGTACGTTCCACCGTGCACGCTCGGCGCGAACATGCACGCTCCGCTGTGGCGGGAGCGCGAGATACCCGTGGGAGCGCTCCCATTGACAGGGGTGCGGGGGCCGGGTACGGTGGTCGCGATTCGTGAGAGCGCTCCCATGGTCGCAGTATGAGAGCGCTCCCAGGATCGGTACCCCACCATCCACGCACACAAAGGAGTGACCGTGAGACTCTCACGACGCACTGCAGGGGCGGGCGCCGCGCTGGCGACCACCGCATCCCTGGCCCTGGTTCTGAGCGGCTGCGCCGGCGACGCCGGCGGCGGTGACAGCGACGAGCCCATCACCCTCACCATCACCACGTTCGGCACGTTCGGCTACGACGACCTCTACAAGCAGTACGAGGACGAGCACCCGAACATCACCATCGAGGCCACCAACATCGACACCGGCGGCAACGCCCGCACCGACGCGTTCACCAAGATCGCGGCCGGGTCCGGGCTGTCCGACATCGTGGCGATCGAGGAGGGCTGGCTCGGCGCCATCATGGAGGTCAGCGACCAGTTCGAGGACCTGCGCGACTACGGCATCGAGGACCGCAAGGGCGACTGGGTCGACTGGAAGTACGCGCAGGCGACCGACCCGGACGGCCGGGTCATCGGCTACGGCACCGACATCGGGCCGGAGGGCATCTGCTACAACGGCGCCGCATTCGCGGCGGGCGGGCTGCCCACCGACCGCGCCGAGGTCGCCTCGCTGCTCGAGGGCGACTGGGCGCACTTCTTCGAGGTCGGCCAGCAGTACCACGACGCGACGGGCAAGGCGTGGTTCGACCACTCCGGCTTCGTCTGGAACGCCATGGTCAACCAGCTCGACGAGGGCTACTACACCAAGAGCGGCGAGGTGAATGTCGAGGACAACGCCGAGCTCAAGGCGCGCTTCGACCTGCTCGCCGGCGCGGTGGCCGGCGGCCAGTCCGCTGCCCAGGCGGCCTGGGACTGGAACGGCGGCAAGTCGTTCGTCGACGGCACCTTCGCGACCTTCGTCTGCCCGGGCTGGATGCTCGGCGTGGTGCAGGGCAACGTCGAGGCCGGCGGCGGCGACGCCAGCACCGGCTGGGACTTCGCCGACGTGTTCCCCGGTGGCGCGGCCAACTGGGGCGGCGCGTTCCTGAGCGTGCCGACGACCTCCGAGCACAAGGAGGCCGCGGCGGCCCTCGCCTCGTGGCTGACCGAGCCCGACCAGCAGGTCGCGCAGTTCACCGCGGCCGGCACCTTCCCCAGCACCATCGCGGCGCAGGAGAAGCTCGCGGCCGACGCGACGCCCAACGCCTTCTTCCAGGGCGCGCCGGCCGGCGCGATCCTGGCCGAGCGGGCACAGGGCGTGGTGGCCCAGTTCAAGGGTCCGGACGACTCCCTGATCCAGGAGAACGTCTTCGGCCCGCCGCTGCAGGCGCTCGACCGCGGTGAGACCGACGCCGCCGGCGCCTGGCAGCAGGCCATCGACCTGCTGCACGAGCTGGTCGGCTAGCCCACCCCCGCAGAACCGAGGCCCCGGCGCGATCCCCCGGCGTCGGGGCCTCGGTTTCGAGACGCGACCCCCCTGCGGGCCGCACCTCCCCGCGAAGGACACCCATGTCATCCACGACCCTGACGAGGCGGCAACGACTCAGCCGCCTCGACGTGAAGGCGTCGCCGTATCTCTACGTCGCACCGTTCTTCGTCCTGTTCGGGCTCGTCGGGCTCTTCCCGCTCGTGTACACCTTCGTGGTGTCGCTGCGCGAATGGGATCTGCTCAAGGGCCCAGGCGAGTGGGTGGGTCTGACGAACTTCGCCAACGTCCTGACCGACCGGTTCTTCTGGAACTCGATCGGCAACACCATCAGCATCTTCTTCCTGAGCGCGGTCCCCCAGCTCATCGTCGCCCTGCTGCTCGCGGCCGTGCTCGATCAGCACCTCAAGGCCAAGACCTTCTGGCGCATGAGCGTGCTTCTGCCCTACGTCGTCACGCCCGTCGCCGTGACCCTGATCTTCACGAGCATCTTCAACGAGGCGGACGGCCTGGCCAACAACCTGCTCAACCTCATCGGCATCGCCGATGTGCAGTGGAAGCACGACACGCTCGCGAGCCACATCGCGATCGCCACCATGGTCAACTGGCGCTGGACCGGATACAACGCGCTCATCCTGCTCGCCGCCATGCAGGCGGTGCCGCGCGACCTGTACGAGTCGGCCGCGCTGGACGGGGCGGGAGCCGCGCGCCGGTTCTTCTCGGTGACCATCCCCAGCATCCGGCCCACCCTGATCTTCGTGGTCATCACCGCCACGATCGGCGGGCTGCAGATCTTCGCCGAGCCGCGACTTTTCGACGTGTCCAACGCGGGCGGCATCGGCGGCGCCGACCGGCAGTTCCAGACCACCGTGCTCTACCTGTGGGAGATGGCCTTCTTCCGCCGCGACTTCGGCGAAGCCGCCGCGATCGCCTGGCTGCTCTTCCTGCTCATCGTGGCGTTCGGGCTCATCAACTTCGCGATCTCTCGGCGCATCGCCACGGGCGAGCAGCGCGTCGAGTCCCGCCGCGTCCGACGGGCGCTGGCCCGGAAGGCGGGTGCGCGATGAACCGCCGACCCGGCTTCCTGACCTACGGATTGCTGAGCGCCTTCCTCATCGGCTCGGCCTACCCGCTGTGGTGGTCGTTCGTGGTCGGCAGCGGCACCAACGCCACGCGTGGCGAGACCCTCCCGCTCATCCCCGGCGGCAACTTCCTCGCCAACGCGATCAAGGTGCTCGACGCCATCCCGTTCTGGAAGGCGCTCGGCAACTCGATCATCGTGTCCGGCATCGTCACCGTCTCCGTCGTGACCTTCGCGACGCTGGCCGGGTACGCCTTCGCCAAGTTGCGGTTCCGGGGGCGGGACGGATTGATGGTCTTCGTCATCGCGACGCTCGCGATCCCGACGCAGCTGGGCATCATCCCCCTGTTCATCGTCATGCGCCAGCTCGGCTGGACCGGCACGCTCGGCGCGGTGATCGTGCCGACGCTCGTCACGGCATTCGGGGTCTTCTTCATGCGGCAGTACCTTGTGGACGTGATCCCCGACGAGCTCATCGAGGCGGCGCGGGTCGACGGCGCCAACCAGTTCCGGGTCTTCCTGACCGTCGCGGTGCCCGCCGCGCGGCCCGCCATGGCGATCCTCGGGCTCTTCACCTTCATGGCCACCTGGACCGACTTCCTGTGGCCGCTCATCGTGCTGCCCCCGAACAACCCGACCCTGCAGACGGCGCTCAGCCAGCTGCAGTCGGGGTACTACATCGACTACTCGATCGTGCTGACCGGCGCGGTCATGGCCACCATCCCGCTGCTGGTGCTGTTCATCGGCGCCGGGCGGCAGCTCATCGCGGGCATCATGGCGGGGGCGGTGAAGGGATGACCGCGTTCCCCGCATCCTTCCTCTGGGGCGCCGCGACCGCGGCCGCGCAGATCGAGGGCGCGGCGCACGAAGACGGCAAGACCGACTCGGTGTGGGACCACTTCGCCCGCACGCCCGGCAACGTCGCGAACGGCGACACGCCGGAGCGCGCTGTCGACCACTACCACCGCATGCCGGAGGACGTCGCGCTCATGCGCGAGCTCGGCCTGGACTCGTACCGCTTCTCGATCAGCTGGGCGCGCGTCAAGCCGGATGACGCGGCCCCCAACCCGAAGGGCCTGGACTTCTACAGCCGGCTGGTCGACGAACTCCTGGGGGCAGGGATCCTCCCGTGGCTCACGCTGTACCACTGGGACATGCCGCAGGCGGTCGAGGAGACCGGCGGCTGGGCCAACCGCGACACCGCGGAGCGCTTCCTGGACTACGCCGTGCTCGTGCACGAGCACCTCGGGGATCGGGTCACCCACTGGACCACGTTCAACGAGCCGCTGTGCTCCTCGCTCATCGGCTACGCCGGGGGTGAGCACGCGCCCGGGCGCACCGAGCCGCGCGCCGGGCTGGCCGCGCTGCACCACCAGCACCTGGCGCACGGCCTCGCGGTGGCCTCGCTGCGCGAGCGCGGGGCGCAGCGGCTGGGCATCACGCTCAACCTCACCAACGCGGTGCCGGACGATCCCGCCGACCCGGTCGACCTCGACGCCGCGCGGCGCATCGACGCGCTGTGGAACCGCGCCTTCCTCGACCCGCTGCTGCTCGGGCGCTACCCGGCCGACTTCCTCCAGGACATCGCCGCCCACCGCTTCGACGAGCTCGTGCACGACGGCGACCTCGCGACCATCGCTCAGCCCATCGACTTCCTGGGCGTCAACCACTACCACGACGACAACGTCAGCGGGCACCCGCTGCCGCCGGACACCCCGCCCGGGCTTCGCCCCACGGACAAGCCCGGCGGCTCCCCGTTCGTCGGCAGCGAGTTCGTCACCTTCCCGCCGCGCGACCTGCCGCGCACCGCGATGGGGTGGGAGGTCAATCCCGACGGCCTCCGCATCCTGCTCACCCGCCTGGGGCGCGAGTATCCGCACCTGCCGCCGCTCTACGTGACCGAGAACGGCTCGTCCTACGACGACACCGTGTCGGCGGACGGCGCCGTGCACGACACCGAGCGGGTCGCCTACCTGCGTTCGCACGTGGATGCGGTGGCCGCCGCGATCGCGGAGGGCGCGGATGTGCGCGGCTACTTCGCCTGGTCGCTTCTGGACAACTTCGAGTGGGCGTGGGGCTACGACAAGCGCTTCGGCGTGGTGCGCGTCGACTACGAGACCCAGGAGCGCACGGTCAAGGACAGCGGATGGGCCCTCGCCGAGCTGGCGCGCGCCGCGCGCGAGGCCCGGGCCTAGGATGGGCGCACCATGTCCAGCGAGCCGTTGACGCATTCCGCCGCGCCGACCCTGGAACTGGTGGCGGCCGCGGCCGGGGTCTCCCGTTCGACCGTCTCGCGCGTCGTGAACGGCTCGCCCAACGTGACGCCCGAGGCCGTCGAGGCCGTCGAACGCGCCATCGACGAGCTCGGCTACGTGCCGAACCGGGCCGCGCGCATCCTGGCCAGCCGGCGCACCTTCTCGATCGCGCTGGTCATCCCCGAGAACACCGCCAAGTTCTTCGCCGACCCATATTTCGCCTCGGTCGTGCAGGGCCTCGCCATGCACCTGGCGGGCACCCAGTACACGCTCACGCTGCTCATCGCGGCCGAGAACGACGCCGAGAAGACCCGGCGCTACCTGCAGGCCGGCAACGTCGACGGCGCGATCATCCTGAGCCACCACAGCGACGACCGCTCGTACGTGGCGCTGGCGAAGTCGATCCCCGTGGTCTTCGGCGGGCGGCCGATGAGCTCGGAGGGTCCGAACCCGTACTACGTCGACGTCGACAACGTGGAGGCCTCACGCGAGATCACCGGCAGGCTCGTCGCGGCGGGCCGCACGCGCATCGCGAGCATCGCGGGCCCGCTCAACATGGCCGCGGGCCTGGACCGGCTCGAGGGCTGGCGGCGCGCGCTGGATGACGCGAAGCTCACGCCCGTGCGCATCGAGCACGGCGACTTCACCCCGGCCAGCGGCGAGGCCGCCATGCGCCGGCTGCTGGACAGCGGCGTCGAGTTCGACGGGGTCTTCGTCGCGAGCGCGCAGATGGCATCGGGTGCCCTGAACGCGCTGCGCGAGCGCGGGATGCGGGTCCCCGACGACGTCGGGATGGTCACCATCGACAACGACTACTTCGCGCAGTCGGCGCAGCCGCCGCTCACGACCATCGAGCAGCCCACCATGGAGGTCGGGGCGACCATGGCCACCGTGCTCCTGCGGCTCATCGACGGCGAGAGCGTCGACCGGGTGACCATGATGCCCGTGCGCGTGATCGAGCGCGATTCCGCCTGAGCGGCTCGCGGCTCACGCCTCACGCCTCACGAATCGCTGAGGTCGATCCGGACGGTGCCCTTGTAGACGTCCTTGTCGCCGTCCCCCGGGACCGGGGCGGGTGCCGGCAGCCGGCTCTCCCGCTCGAGCTCCTGCTGGGCCTGGTGGCGGGTGGGCGCGAAGATCTCGTCGACTCCGCCGACCAGGCCGGCGATGCCGCCGCCTCGGCCCCCCGCGTGCCGGCCGGTCATGTCGATCCACCCCTTGCGCTGGGCGACGACGCCGAGCGCGATGAGCACGACCGCGACCCCGCCGGCGATCAGCCACTCCATGCCCTCAGGGTACGCGCCGCAGGGGCACCACGAGCAGAGTGCCGTCGCGCTCGATGACCTCCACCTCGACGCCGTACACGCGCGAGACCGCCGCGGCCGTGAGCACCTCGCGCGGCGTGCCGATCGCCTCGAGACGGCCGCCCGCGACGAGCGCGACCCGGTCGGCCACGGCACCCGCGAGCGAGAGGTCGTGCAGGACCACCCCGACCGCGCGACCGGAGGCGGCCAGCTCGCGTGCGATGCGCAGCACGTCCTCCTGGTGGCCGAGGTCGAGCGCCGCGGTCGGCTCGTCCAGCAGCACGATCGCGGTCTCCTGCGCGAGCACGCGCGCGAGGGAGACCCGCGCCCGCTCGCCCCCCGAGAGTTCGGTGAACCGCCGGTCCAGCAGGTGCACGACATCGGCCCGCGCGGCCGCCGACGCCAGGGCGCGATCGTCGTCGTCGAGCTGCGGGGTGCGCGCCCACGGGCTGCGCCCCATCTCGAGCACCTCGCGCACCCGGAACGGGAAGCTCAGGGCGTTGTCCTGGGTCAGCACCGCGCGGCGGCGGGCGAGCTCGAGCGGGGAGAACGCACTCAGCGGGGCGCCGTCCAGCAGCGCGGTACCGGAGTCCGGCACGCGCTCGCCGCTCAGCACGGCCAGCAGCGTCGACTTGCCCGCGCCGTTCGGGCCGACGATCGCCAGGACCTCCCCCTCCCGCAGTTCGAGGGTGACCCGGTCGAGAACCGGACGGCCGTCGAGCGTGACGCCCACGGCATCCAGGACGACGGCAGTGCCCATGGTCGCGCCGGCGACAGTGCTCATGCCCAGCCCCCCGACCGGCGGCGCTGCCGCCACAGCAGGAAGAAGAAGAACGGCCCGCCCACGAGCGAGGTGAGCAGCCCGATGGGCAGCTCGGCGCCTCCCACGAGGGTGCGCGCGAGCAGGTCGGCCCAGACCAGGAGAGCCGCGCCCGCGAAAGCGCTCGTGAGGATGAGCGGCCGATGCGCGGGGCCGAGCAGCATGCGGATCAGGTGCGGCACCACGAGCCCGACGAAGGCGATGATGCCCGCGAACGCGACCGCCACGCCGGTCATGAGCGCCACGAGCACGACCGAGACGATGCGCAGGCGCTCCACGTCGACGCCCAGGTGCCGCGCGTTGCGCTCACCGAGCGCGAGCACGTCGAAACGGCGGCCCAGCAGGATCGCCACCACGATGCACGGGATGGCGACGACCGCCACCACGAGCTCCTCGCGCCACAGCGACCCGCCGAGCGACCCGAGCTGCCAGAACACGATCTGCTCGCGGTTGGCCGCGCTCGCCGAGAACAGCACGAACGCCAGCCCGGCCCCGGCGAAGGCGTTGACCGCGATGCCGGTCAGCAGCAGGGTCACCACCTCGGTGCGGCCGTTCGCTCGCGACACCAGATAGACGAGCATGGTCGCGAGCAGCCCGCCCGCGAAGGCCAGCACCGCCACGAAGCCGTCGCCGAAGGCCTCGAGCCCGAGCACGATCGCCGTCGCTGCCCCGAGCGCCGCACCGGAGGAGACGCCCACGACACCGGGCTCGGCCAGCGGGTTCCCGAAGACCGCCTGCATGACGGCGCCCGCGACCGCGAGCGCAGCCCCGACCGTCATGGCCATCGCGATGCGCGGGAAGCGCACCACCCACAGGGTCGACTCGATGATCGGGTCGGTCGGCGCCCACTCGTTCGGGATGCCGACCGCCCGCAGCAGGGACCCCGCGACCTCAGCGGGGCTGATCTCCAATTGCCCCGCGATGCCCGACACCAGGATGCCCCCGGCCAGGAGCACAGCGATCGCGAGCCCGACCGCCGGCCCGCGGGCCGCCCGCGCGGGCGTCACGGCACCCGGTAGAGCCACTCGTCGGTGCCGAACTTCTCGGCGACGAGCTGCTCGGCGCGCGCGTACTCCTCGGGGGTGATCTCCCCATCGGTCAGGCCGTGCTGCGCGCGGAACGTCTCGACCATGCGGTCGATGATCTCCTCCCGGGTGAGCCCGGTCTGCGAGCGGAGCGGATCGACGCGCTTGGCCGCCGACTTGGTGCCCTTGTCGCTGAGCTTCTCGCGGCCGATGCGCAGAACCTCGGCCATGCGCTCGCCGTCCATGTCGTAGGCCATGGTCACGTGGTGCAGGACACCGCCGTTGCCGAGGCGCTTCTGCGCGGCGCCGCCGATCTTGCCCGCCGGGCTGGCGATGTCGTTGAGCGGCACATAGCTCGCCTCGATCCCGAGGCTCTGCAGCGCCTGCACCGCCCACTCGTCGAAGAACGCGTAGCTGTCGGCGAACGACATTCCGGCGACCAGGTCGACGGGGGCGTAGATCGAGTAGGTCACGACGGTGCCGGCGTCCATGAACATCGCCCCGCCGCCGGAGATGCGGCGCACCACCCGGAAGCCGTACTTGGCGGCGTTGTCCGGGTCCACCTCGTTCTTGACCGACTGGAAGCTGCCGATCACGACGGCCGGTTCCTCCCACTCCCAGATGCGCAGGGTGGGGGTGCGGGTGCCGTCGCCGACCTCCTCGGCGAGCACCTGATCCAGGGCCAGATGCATGAGCGGGGTCAGCGGGCCGGGGTGCACGAGCTGCCAGTCGTAGTCGCGCCAGGAGGTCGCACGTTGCAGGGCGCGGCGCACGGCGGTGGCCACCGCCTCCGGGCTGAAGCCGAGCAGCTGGGCTCCGTCGGGGAGAGCGCCCTGCACCGCGGCGGCGAGCGCGCGGGCGTCGGTGTCGGCCGGCATTCCGGTCAGCGCGGCGTCGATCGCGGGAAGCGCGTCGTCGGGTTCGAGGAAGAAGTCGCCCGAGATCCGGACATCCGCGAGGCGCTCGGCCACGACATCCAGGTCGGCGACGACGAGCTTGCCGCCGGGCACCTTGAACTCGCCGTGCATGCCCCCAGCCTATTGCTTGACCAAATGCAGGAGATCTTGCCCTCTGCACCGCCGACGCGCCCGCGTTTCCGGGGATCGCACCCACCGCACCGGAAGAATCTCCTGCATTTGATCAACGACCGACGTGGGAGTCGAGCCACGCGATGACGTCGCGGCGGACCTCCTCCTGGTTGGTCTCGTTGAACAGCTCGTGACGCGCGCCCTCGTAGACCTTGACGGTCACATCGCTCAGCCCGCCCCGCGTACGGTACGCCTCGGCCAGCAGCCCCACGCTGCGCGGACCGCCCAGCGGGTCGTCGCTGCCGATGACGATGAGCATCGGGATGTCGCGGGCGGCCCGCCGGGGACGGCCCAGCAGGCGCAGCCCGTCCGGGATCCCGAAGAGCTTGGCCACCTTCGCATCGAAGGTCAGCGGGTCGTCGCGGAACGCCTCCTGCACGGCCACGTCACGGCTGAGCCACTCGTGCCCGGTGCCGCCCGGCTGCCGGTGCCGCTTCGCGAGGTCGCCCGAGTTCATGTGCGCGAGCGTGCGATAGGCGGTGCCGCTGAAGATCACGGC
The DNA here is from genome assembly GCA_019638805.1 of Microbacteriaceae bacterium. Classification (GTDB taxonomy): domain Bacteria; phylum Actinomycetota; class Actinomycetes; order Actinomycetales; family Microbacteriaceae; genus JBDSKH01. Next base: position 360,483 of record JAHBTA010000004.1, read on the forward strand.
GTCGTACTCGACCGCCTCGTTCAGCCGGCGCTGCCCGAGCAGCGAGCCCATACTGTGCCCGAGCAGCACGATGGGAAGGTCGGGGTTCTCGTCGTGCGCGATGTCGCGCAGCTGCGAAACTCCACGGATGATGGCGCGCATCCCGCCGGGACCGGGTCGGCCCAGGTGGCTCAGGTCACCGTCGTACTGGTGCACGCCCGTCGAGCCGTGCCCGCGGTAGTCGCCCGCGTAGACCGTGTACCCGGCGGCGGCGAGCGCCTGCGCGAGCGGCTCGTAGCGCAGCGCGTACTCGCCGATGCCGTGCACGATGTGCACGACCGCCCGGGGCTTCGCGGCAGGCCACACCCAGTAGTGGTTGGTCACCCCGCCGTCGTCGACGAAGGTGCGCTCGGTTCGGGTGACGGCGGTGTCGGGCATGGGGTCATCATGGTCTCGATGCGCCCCGCGCGCCACCCGTCCGGCGCGGCGCGTCGGCCGGGACTAGCGTGGCATGGTGACACCAGGACCGGCCGAGTCGTGAGCGCGATGTTCCGGTCGTTCGCGATCGCGAACTACCGGATGTGGTTCGCGGGCGCGCTCGTGTCGAACGTCGGCACCTGGATGCAGCGCGTCGCCCAGGACTGGCTCGTCCTGACCGAGCTCACCGACGACGACGCCACCGCGGTCGGGATCACCATGGCCCTGCAATTCGGCCCGCAGCTCGTGCTGCTGCCGGTGACCGGGCTCGCCGCCGACCGCATCGACCGACGCCGGATGCTCATCGCCACCCAGATCGCGATGGCCCTGCTCGGGTTCGGGCTGGCCGCCATCACGCTCACCGGGGTCGCGACGCTGTGGATGGTCTACGGGTTCGCCCTCGCGCTCGGGGTCGCCGCCGCGTTCGACGCGCCCGCACGTCAGGCGTTCGTGAGCGAACTCGTGCCGGTCAGCCACCTCGGCAACGCGGTCGCCCTCAACTCGGCATCGTTCAACGGCGCGCGCCTGCTCGGCCCCGCGATCGCCGGCCTGCTCGTGGCGTGGATCGGCGTCGGCTGGGTCTTCCTGATCAACGCCGTCACGTTCGGGGCGGTCCTGCTCTCGCTCGCGCTCCTGCGCCCCGACCAGTTCACGACCTTCACCCGGCAGCCCCGCGCGCCCGGACAACTGCTCGACGGGATGCGGTACGTGCGCCGCCGCCCGGACATCGCCCTCGTGCTCGTCATGATCGCGATCCTCGGGACGCTGGGCTTCAACTTCCCGATCTTCATCTCGGCCATGGCGCGCATCGAGTACGGCCAGGGCGCTGGCGAGTTTGGCGTGCTGTCCTCGGTCATCGCCGTCGGGTCGGTGACCGGGGCGCTGCTGGCCGCCCGGCGGGACCGGCCGCGTCTGCGCACCATAACGCTGGCGTCGGCCGGCTTCGGCGCCAGCCTCACCGCGGCCGCGCTCATGCCCACGCCCCTGCTGTTCGGCATCATGCTGGTGCTCGTCGGGTTCTCCGGCCTCAGCGTCATGACCACCGCCAACGGGTACGTGCAGACCACGACGGCACCCGCCATGCGCGGGCGGGTCATGGCGCTGTACCTCGCGATCTTCGTGGGCGGCACCCCGCTCGGAGCCCCCCTCGTGGGATGGGTGGCCGACGCGCTGGGACCGCGGTGGTCGCTGGGGGTGGGGGCGGCATCCGGGTTCCTCGCCGCGGGCATCGCGGCGGTCTTCTGGCTGCGCACGCGCGAGGTGCGGCTCACCTGGGATCGCGCCCGTCGCTGGCCGCTCGCCCTGCGCTACGGGCGCGGCGCGGCCGCCGACCGCGAGCTGGCCACGACCGAGATCGCCGTGATCGAGTCGCAGACGCAGCGCTGACGTCGGGGCTTCACGCCTCGCGCGTGATCTCCACGGTCACGAACAGGCGGGACGAGTGCGGCCCGGCGTACACCCCGCGCAGCGGGGCCACGTCGTTGTAGTCGCGCCCGCGCCCGACGGTCACATGCCGCTCGCCGATGTCGATGCGGTTGGTGGGGTCGAACCCGCGCCAGTCGCCGCAGAACCACTCGAGCCAGGCGTGCGACTCGCCCGCGACGGTCTGCCCGATCTCGGCGTCCGGGTTCGGGTGCAGGTAGCCGCTGACGTACCGGGCCGGGATGCCGACCGCGCGCAGCGCCCCGATCGCCAGGTGCGTGATGTCCTGGCACACTCCGCGGCGGTGCTCCCACGCCTCGGCCGCGGTCGTGTGCACCCCCGTCACGCCGGGCATGTACTCGATGAGCTCCCCGACCGCCGTGCAGATCGCCAGCGCGGCGACGCACGGGGACTCGGCGGCCGCCACGGCATCCCGAGCGATCGCGACCACCTCGCCGGGCGGCTCGGTGCGCGGGGTCTGCCCCAGCTGCTCGACGTACTCGGTACGGGTCTCGATCTCGTCGGCCAGGGTCTCCCAGGTCAGCCGGTGCTCGGGGTGCTCGCGCGGGCGCACCTCGACCAGGCTCGTCGCGGTGAGCGAGAGCTCGGTGTGCGGGGTCAGGATCTCGAACGCCGACACCCGCGTGCCCCAGTAGTCGACGTAGGCGTGGCTCGACGAGATCGGCAGGATCTCGATGTTGGAGTACAGCACGAGCTGGCCGTCCGAGCTGACCGGAAGCATGCGGGCCTCGTTGTACGAGGCGGTGACCTCACCGTCGTAGTGGAAGCCCGTGACGTGCGTGATGCGCAGCCGGTTCACGTGGAGTCCCCCACCCAGCTGGCCACGTCGTTGGTGGGGAAGTAGCGCTGCCGGATCGCCTCGCTCGCGGCGCTCGTCGCGGACTGCACGTTGTCCATGTGCGCGGGCAGCTCGTCGATGATGTCGGCGATCGGGCGGAACTCCAGCTCGCTGCGGATCTGGCCCAGCAGCCGCAGCGCCTGATCGCTCACCCCGACCCGGTCCGCGCGCGGCTCGATGTCGCGCATGCACTGCTCGGCTCGCATGACCGAGAACAGGATGCTGCGCGGGAACAGCCGGTCCAGCAGCAGGAACTCGGCCGCATTGCGCGCGCTCGGCACGCCGCGATAGGTCCGCAGGTACGCCTCGTACGCGCCGACGCTGCGCAGGATGGTGGTCCAGCTCGGTCCGGATGCCTCGGTCAGCGAACGCGTGGCCAGCAATCGCGCGGTCATGTCCGCGCGCTCGATGCTCCGGCCCAGGGTGAAGAAGCTCCACGCCTCATCGCGGCTCGACGCCGACTCGAGGATCCCGACCGCGAGGGCGGAGCGCTCGCGCACCCAGCCGAAGAACTCGTGCACCTTGTCGCCCGCGACCTTGCGCGGCATGCGCGCCCGGGTCGTGTTGAGCACCTCCCAGAGCTCGGTGCTCACCACCTCGCGGGCCCGGCGGGCGTTCTCGCGCGCCGCATTGAGCGAGTATGCGATCGAGGCCGGCTGGTGGCGATCGACGGCCAGGATGCTGAGAACGTCGGCGCGCGTGATGTCGGCCCCCGCATCCGCCTCGGTGCCCATGACGCTCAGCAGCGAGCGGCAGGCGAGGTTCTCCTCGATCCACGGGTCCTCGAGCAGCAGCTGCAGGTGCACGTCGAGGATGCGCGCGGTGCCGTCGCTGCGCTCGATGTACCGCCCGATCCAGAACAGGCTCTCCGCGATCCGGCTCAGCATTGTCCCTCCGGGGGGCGCGCCGCCGCTCCTGCGGCGCACATTGCGAGACGCTCCTCGCCGCTCTCGTTGCTGCGCATGTCGTCACAGAACGCACCGACGCGGTCGCCGCGTTCTGTCGATCTGTGCGGGCGTGCCGTCCGTTGCTGCTGCTGCTGTTGGACCTGGTCGTGGAAGGGGAGGGTTCGGGGGCTGTGGTCCTGGAGGTGGGACTCGGACGAGATGATCGGGATGCTCTGGGTGATCGCCGCCTGGTCGGCGACCAGCGCCTGCACGTCGTGGTCGCGCGTGAGCAGCGGTTCGTGGCCGACCACCCAGGTGTCCTTGGACCCGCCGCCCTGCGAGCTGTTCACGACGAGCTGGCCGGCCGGAAGCGCGACGCGAGTCAGCCCGCCCGGCAGCACCCAGACATCCGACCCGTCGTTGACCGCGAACGGGCGCAGATCCGCGTGGCGGGGCCGCATCCCGTCCTCCACCAGGGTCGGGATGGTGGAGAGCTGCACGACAGGCTGCGCGATCCAGCCGCGCGGGTCGCTCTTCAGGCGGGCGGCGAGCTCGGCGAGCTGCTTCTTGGAGGCATCCGGCCCGACGACCAGGCCCTTGCCCCCCGAGCCGTCGACCGGCTTGACCACGAGCTCGTCCAGCCGGTCGAGCACCTGCTCCAGCGCGCCGGGCTCCTCCAGCCGCCAGGTGTCGACGTTGGCGATGACCGGCTCCTCCGACAGGTAGTACCGGATCAGGTCGGGAAGGTAGGTGTAGACGAGCTTGTCGTCGGCGACGCCGTTGCCGACGGCGTTCGCGATCGTGACGTTGCCGAGCCGGGCCGCGAGCAGCAGACCGGGCGAGCCCAGCATCGAGTCGGCGCGGAACTGCAGCGGGTCGAGGAACTCGTCGTCGACCCGGCGGTAGATCACGTCGACCCGGGTCGGCCCGGCGGTCGTGCGCATGAAGACCCGCCCGCCCGAGCAGAACAGGTCGCGCCCCTCGACCAGCTCGACGCCCATGAGCCGGGCGAGCAGGGTGTGCTCGAAGTACGCGGAGTTGTAGACGCCCGGCGTCAGCACCACGACGGTCGGGTCGTCGACACCCTCGGGAGCGGAGGCGCGCAGCGCATGCAGAAGCTTCTGCGGGTAGTCGCCCACCGGTCGCACGCGCATCGACATGAAGAGCTCGGGCAGGGTCTGCGCCATGACCCGCCGGTTCGAGATGACGTAGCTGACCCCGGACGGCACGCGCACGTTGTCCTCGAGCACGCGCCAGGTGCCGTGCTCGTCCCGGATGAGGTCGATGCCCGAGACGTGGATGCGGACCCCGTTGGCGCTCGCGATGCCGGCGGCCTCGCGGTGGAAGTGGCTCGACGAGCTGATGAGTCGCGCCGGGATGACCCCGTCGGCGACCGCGCGCTGCCTGCCGTAGACGTCGGCCAGGAAAAGCTCGAGCGCACGGACGCGCTGCCGCACGCCGGCCTCCACGACCGACCACTCGGCCTGCGGGATCACGCGCGGCACCGCGTCGAGGGGGAACGGGCGCTCCTCCCCGGCGAAGTCGAAGGTGACGCCCTGCGCGAGGTAGCTGCTGGCGAGCGCGTCGGTGCGGCCGCGCAACTCGTCCTTGCTCATCCGGGCGAGCGCCGCGTAGATCTCGCGGTACGGCTCGCGGGCGTGCGCGTCGTCCGGGCGGGCCGGATCGGCGAACATCTCGTCCCACGCGGCGGCGCCCTTCCGGGTGCGGGTCGATCGCCCGTAGCCCTCGAACAGGTCCGCCATGAGCAGAGCCTAGTTCCGCGCGGTTTCGGCGTTGTTGCCTAGGCTTGATGCCGTGAGCACCGGCGTCCCGACGCGCGGCGAGACCCTCGCCGCCACCCTCGAGAACCTCACCGTCGGCACCTCGCCGCTGGGCAAGCGTCCCGAGCGCGGCAACCTCCTCGCGGACGCCATGCTGGCCTCCCCGTACCGGCAGCTCGACACCTCGAACAACTACGCGGGCGGCGAGAGCGAGCGCCTGCTGGGCGACGCCATCCGGCGGCTCGGAGGTCTGCCCGATCACAAGGTCATCTTCTCCAAGGTGGACGCCGATCCGATCACCGGAGTCTTCGACGCCGACCGGGTGAGCCGCTCCTTCGACGAGACCCGCGAGCGCCTCGGGCTCGACACGCTGCCGCTCCTGCACTTCCACGACCCGTACACGCTCGAGGTGCGGGACGCCATGGCACCGGGCGGCCCGGTCTCGGCGCTCATCGCCCTCCGCGAGGAGGGCGCCGTCGGCGCGATCGGCATCGCCGCCGGCCGCCGTGCCCTCATGGAGGAGTACGTGCGCACCGACGCGTTCGACGCCGTACTCAACCACAACCGCTGGACCCTGGTCGACCGCAGCGCCGACACCCTGTGGAACCTCGCGACCGAGCGGCGCATGGCGGTTTTCAACGCGGCCCCGTTCGGCGGCGGCATCCTGGCCGGGTCGACCACGCGCGGGCCGCAATACGCCTACGCCGAGGCGTCGCGCCCCCTTCTCGACTTCATCGACCGGATGCAGGGGCTGGCTTCCGAGTGGGGCATCGAGCTCGCCGCGGCCGCCGTGCAATTCTCGCTGGGCGACCCCCGCATCCACTCGACGGTCGTGGGGATGTCCTCCATCGCGAGGCTGAACTCGCTGCCGGGTCTCGCGTCCGCGGAGATCCCGCAGGGATTCTGGGACGCCTTCCACGCGCTCGGGACGCCCCCCGCATCTCCCGCGGCCTGAGCGCTAGCGGGGGCGGTAGGCGTCACGGCGGTGCTTGATCGCCACGACCTCCACCTCGACCACGTCACCGTGGATGTCGTAGATGACTCGATACTCACCGCGTCGCGCAACGTACTTGGGGTGCAGCGGCGGATCGAGCCGCTTGCCGACCCTCTGCGGGTTCTCGGCGAGAGGCCCGAACATGAACTCGATCGCCGCCGCGGCGATCTTCTCGGGAAGCCGATCCAGGTCGCGCTTGCCGGTCGCCGTCAGCACGATCCGGTAGCGGGTCACACCTGCTTTCCTGCCGCCCGCAACTCGGAGACGATGTCCTCCAGCGGGTAGACACGACCGGCCGCGCGGTCGGCTTCGGCCTCGCGGAGCTGCGCCATGAGTTCGGGGTCGCTGAGGATCTCGAGGGTTTCCATGAGTCCGTCGTAGTCGTCCGCGCCGAGCAGCACGGCGACGCGCGCGCCGTTCCGTGTGATCTCGAACCGCTCGTGGGTTGTGGAGGCGGAGTCGACGATGCGCGAGAAGCTCGCGCGCGCGTCGGCCACGGGGAGGGTGGTCATGTACAGGATTCTAGCGCGAATGCCTATGATGCGGCTCTGCCCCTGACGCGCGCCTACGGCGCGTAGACGGCCCGCGCGAGCGCGTCGAGCACCGCGGCGGAGCGCGGCCCGAAGCCCAGCACGACGCCGTCGGCCATGTCGACGAAGCGCCGGTTCTGCCCCGCGGTCGTGAGCGCGAGCGCCGGCTTGGAGGCCAGCAGCCCGTCGACGCCCCCGGCCGATTCGATGCCCTCCGTCATGACGAGCACCAGGTCGGGGTCGGCCGCGATGAGCGCCTCGTCGGTCATGGGCTTCATACCGTCCCAGCCGATCTCGCCGGCCACGTCGACCCCGGCGAGCGCCCGGATGAGCACGTCGGCTCCCGACTCCTCGCCGAACAGGTAGTAGATGCCCGACCCGCCGCGCAGGTAGAGGAACACCATGCGCACCCGGTCCGCCGGCGCCGCGGGGGCGATGGCGGCGATCTCGGCGACCTTCCGGTCGACCTCGTCTGTGATGCGCTGCGCGAGCCGCTCGCCGCCCTCGGCGACCCCGAGCGCCGCGGCGACGTCGCGCGCGAGTTGCGCTGCCCCCTCGAACGACGGCTCGTTCTCGACGAAGACGACGGTGATGCCCGCCTCGCGCAGTTGCTCGAGCACGTCGCGCGGGCCGATCGTCCCGTCGGTGATGACCAGGGTCGGCCGCAGGGCGAGCACGGACTCCGCGTTGATGGTGTGCCCGCCGCTGGTCACGAGCGGCAGCTCCTCGCTGCCCGGGAACGTGGTCGAGATGTCGCGCCCGACCAGGTCGGATGCGTACCCGAGTCCCGCGATCGTCGCGGCGATCGAGCCCGCCAGGTCGATCCCGAGCACGCGCGAGGCGTCGGACACCGTCACCTCGCGGGCGCCGCCCGCATCGTGCGAGGTCACCGTGACCGGCAGTTGCTGCGCCGGCACCGGGTCGAGCACGTCGATCGCGTCGGAGGCCAGCAGCGCCGTGCTCGGGCCCACGTGAGCGCGCGGGTCGGGCGCGAGGTCGAGCTCCGCGAGCGGCTCCTGGCTGATGACCGGGGTGGGGCCGGATGCCTCCCCGCCGCCGGGCGCGGAGCATCCGGCCAGCAGCGCCAGGGTCGCAATCGCGACGCAGAGCCGCGCGACCCCCCTACTCCGCACGGCGCCGCCCCCGCGCGACGAGCAGCGCGGCGCCGGCCAGCAGCACCGCGAGGCCCCCGGCCGCGCCTGCTCCGACCCAGGCGGCGGTGTCGTCCGCGGGCGCGGCCGGGTCACCCGTGCCCGGGTCATCGCCCGGCGCCCCGTCGCCCGGCGCGTCGCCCGGCGCGGCCACCTCGCAGGTGTCGCCCACCGGCATCGCGATGCTCACCGGGTCGAACGCGGTCCCGGCCTCGTAGTTCGCGAACGCATCGTGACCGGCCTCGGTCAGCACGGTGTCCGCGTCGATGGTCACGAGCGCATCGGCGCCGCCGGTCTCGGGGGCGGTGAGCTCCACGAACTCGGTGTCCACGGCATCCACCTGGCTGCCGTCCATGGCGGGGCCGGACACGTCCAGGAGCAGCACCGCGCCGCCCTCGCCGTCGAACCGGATCGCCGGGTCGGCGATGGTGGTGTCGAGCACGCCGCCGTGGCCGGTGAAGCGCACCGACCCGGTGAAGCTGATGAGTCCCTCACCCGTGCGCGGGTCGTAGGTGCCCGAGCCGCCGGACCACGCGAAGGCCGGCGTCGTGTAGCTCGCGTCGCCCGCGGTCGTCCACTCGCCGTTGGCGATCTCGCCGTCGATGTAGGCGCGGAACGACTCCTTGAACCCCCAGGTCAGCGTGGCGCCTTCGACGTCGCACCCGGCCGGGGCCATGGCCTGCGCCGGGGCGGGAGCGCACACGATCGCGACCGCCGCGAGCGCGACGGCGACCGCGCTGCGCGAGGGGGCCATGGCATCCATCTTAGGCTTGCCTAACCTGAGCCGCAGGCGTGTCGGCGGAACCGGGCGGGCGGATAGCCTGTGCAGATGGACGGCGCCGGCTGGCTCACGATCGTGACGCTCGTGCTCAGCGTGGTCAGCGTCATCGTGGCCGGGCTGTTCTCGGTCCGGACGCAGCGGCTGAGCGCCGAACTCGAACGCGAACGCGAGGCCCGCATCGAGGAGCAGTCGGCGCTCAAGGCCGCCGAGCGCGTGTACGAACCGCTCGCGCAGTCGGCCGCCGAGCTGCAGTCGCGCATCTTCAACATCGTCGAGACCGGGTGGCTCGGCGTGCAGGAGCGCTACGCCAGCCACGGCGACTACGCCGCCGACTCGACCGCGTACCTGTTCGCGCAGTACTTCGGCTGGATCGAGGCGCGCCGCCAAGCCGTGCTGACCTCGAGCGGCGAGGGCGGCCGCGACATCGCCGTGCAGCGGCACATCGACGGGGTGCTCAAGGTTCTGCGGCGCAGCGAGGGCAGCGAGGGGTTCCTGTTCTTCACGACCGAGCAGCGCGCGATCGGCGAGCTCATGCTCAGCTGGGAGGTGCACACCGAGACCGGGGTGCGCATCCCGCACGTGATGGGGTACGCCGCCTTCACCGAGCGGCTCTCGAGCGACGAGGCCTTCGCGCGCTGGTTCGGCCCGGTGACGCGCGGGCTCGCACGCGTGGCCTCGGGCGACAACTCGCGGCTCATCGCGATCCAGCACGCGCTCGTGACCCTCATCGACGAGCTCGACCCCAAGCGCAAGTACACGGCAGGCTTCGACCTTCAGCCCATCGAGCTCGGGCAGCCGTGACCGATCACCTCATCGTGCTTCCGGGCGGCGGGTACCGGCGGCATGCGCCGCACGAGGGCGAGCCGGTCGCGGCCTGGCTGCGCGGTCTCGGGTTCGCGGCGAGCGTGTTCGCCTACCCGGTGAAGACCCGCCACCCCGCGGTGCTCGATGCGGTGCGCGCCGAGATCCGCCGGGTGCGGGATGCCGGGGCCGGCCGCGTGGGACTCGTCGGCTTCTCGGCGGGCGGGCACGCGGCGGCGCATGCCGCCCTCGCGCCGGGCACCGCACCGGAGGAGCGCGTCGACCTGGTGGTGCTCGGATACCCGGTGGTGTCGATGCTGCTGGACACCCACAAGGGATCGCGGGACAACCTGCTGGGGCCCGCGCCGACGCCGGGCGAGCGCGCCGCGGCATCCGTCGATCTGCTGGTCACGGCATCCGCACCGCCCTTCTTCCTGTGGCACACCGCGGACGACGCGGTCGTGCCGGTGCAGCACAGCTACCTGCTGGGCATGGCGCTCGGAGCCGCGGGCGTGCCGCACGAGCTGCACGTCTTCCCCCACGGCCGGCACGGTCTGGGCCTCGCCGAGGGGTCGGGCCTCCCGTCGCGCTGGACCGCGCTGTGCGAGGCCTGGCTTCGCGCCCTCTGACGCCCTCTGGCGCCCCGACGGACTACGCGGGCCCGAGCAGGTTCGTCGCGACCGTCGCGTGCACCGACTCGGTGTCGCTCGGGTGGTAGATGCCGGCCAGGACGTCGCGGTGCAGCCGGGAGAGCTCCGCGGTGTTGCGGTACCCGCCGCCGCCGGCCACCCGCAGCGCCTGATCGACCACGCGACGCGCGGTCTCGGTGGCCCGGTGCTTCGCGCCGGTGAGCTTGCGGAACCAGGCGGCCTCGTGATCCACCCGATCGTCGACGTCGCGGGCGAGCGCCTCGAGATCGGGGGCGAGCGCGTCGAGGGCGAGTGCGGCATCCGCGATGCGCCAGCGGATGTCGGGGTCGCCCGAATACGAAGCGCCCCCGTTCTTGAGACTCGTGCGCTTCGACGCCGCCTCGACGGCCAGCTCGAGCGCGCGGTCCGCGATGCCGGCGTAGACCGACCCGATGAGCAGCAGGAAGTTGGCGAAGATCGCGAACACGAACGGGTCGGCGTTCGGCCCGACCGGCAGGAACCGCGAGATGCGATCGTCGGGCACGACGGCGTGGTCGAGCCGGGTGGTGTTGCTCTGCGTCGCGCGCATGCCCAGGGTGTCCCAGTCGTCGAGCGTCTCGACGCCGGGCAGCCCGGTCGTCGCGGTGTCGCGCGCCAGGAAGCCGTGCACGAGCCGGGGTGCGCCCTCGCCGTCGGTCTGCTTGCCGAAGATGCCGAGCCGGGTCCACGCCGGGGCGAGACTCGTGAAGATCTTCGTGCCGGTGAAGGCGTAGCCGCCGTCGACCCGCTCGGCCTGCGTCAGCGAGTCCCACAGCACGAGGTCGTTGCCCGGCTCGCTGTTGCCGAAGGCGAAGAGCTCGCCGGCCGCGGCATCCCGCAGCACCCACTCGAGCGAGGCGTCGCCGCGCTCGGCGAGCACGCGCGCGACGCCGACCCAGACCAGGTGCATGTTGATGCCGAGCGCGGTCGCGGGGGCGTGCGCGGCGAGCAGGCGCTGATCGCGCGCGGTCTCGAGCAGCGGCCGCGGCGCCAGGTAGCCCGCCGCGCGCAGCTCGTCGAGATCCTCGGTGAAGAAGGCGTTGTCACGGTCGTACCCGGCGGCGCGATCGCGGATGCGGGCGAGGAGTGCGGGGTCGAGGTTCGTCACCTGTCGAGACTACGGTTCGGCAGCACCGTGCTGCAGAACCCTAGTGCGCGCGACAGCGTCCCCTCGGGCCGCGTCAGCCGCGTTCCGCCCGCGCCGGGACGAGAGTCGCGCCGATGATCCCCGCCGTCAGCAGCGCGATCGCCGCGATCGCCGCCGGCAGCCCGATCACCGGGGTGGCGAGCCCCGCGGCGACGATGAGCACCGCTCCGACCAGCACGGCGGCCCCCGGCACCTCCGAGCGCTCGACGAGCGGCCGGTGCAGCGCCCAGGTCAGCACGAGCACTGCGGCGACGGGCGCCGCCACGACCGTTCCGGCCAGCATCGGCGGCACGTCGGTGTGGTGCCCGGCGACCTCGACGGCGACCTCGAGCCCCGCCCCCACCGCTGCCACGCACGCGAAAAGCGCGTAGTGCCCGTACCCCCAGAGGAACGACCGGCCGCGGTGCATCGCGAGCCCTTCGCCGGCAGGGTGCAGGAAGTACACCCACCACAGCCCGACCAGGATCACGAGCCCCGCGATCCCGACGACGACCAGCCCGGCCGTCACGCCCGAGGCCTCCAGCGAGGCGCGCACGCCATTGGTCGCCGCGAGCACCCCCTCGCCGAGCAGGATGATCACGAACAACCCATACCGCTCGGCGATGTGCCCCGGATGCCACGGGTCGCGTCCCGCGCGATTGGCCCATACCGGCACCGAGACCTCCACGAGCGCGAGGACGAGGAACACGACCAGCGGGTAGAAGTCGGGGAAGAGCACCAGGCGCAGAACCCACAGCACCTGCCCGAACACGATGCCCGCGACGTATCGCAGCGAAACCGCCCGGGTCTCCGGGTGCTCGACCGCCGCGCGCACCCACAGCCCGACCAGCCCGATGCGCATGACGAGGTACCCGATCGTGACCGCCGTGAAGTCGAAGCGCTCGAACGCCGCGGGCACCCCGGCCGCGAGCACGAGCACGCCCGCCATCTGCACGACCCCCAGCACCCGGTACAGCACATCGCCCGGGTCGTAGCCCGAGGAGAACCAGGTGAAGTTCATCCACGCCCACCAGATCGCGAAGAACACGAAGAGGAAGGGCACCACCGCATCGGTCAGGTGACCGGCGACGGTCGCGTGCGAGAGCTCGGACACGAGGGAGGCGACCGCGACCACGAAGATCAGGTCGAAGAGCAGCTCGAAGGGCGTCGCGACCCGGTGCGAGGCGTCGTCGGTGCGCGCCCGCATCGGGACGTGCAGCCGCAGGTGCCCGGAGCTCATAGCGTGCCCACGCGGCTCATGCCCCCGCCGCCGCGAGCTCCTCGGCGATCGCCCGCACCCCCGCCTCGACCTCGGCGAAACCCGTCGAGAGCGGCGAGAGCCCGAGCCGGATGCCATTGGGCCGTCGGAAGTCCGGGATGACCCCGCGTTCCCAGAGCCGCGGCATGATGACCTCGAAACCGTCGTGGTCGAGCGTGACGTGCCCCCCACGGCGGGCCGGGTCGCGCGGCGACGCGAGCACCGCCGTGGGCAGAAGCTCGTCGGCCAGGGAGAGCGCGTGCTCGGTGAGGGCCATCGATTTGGTGCGCACCGCATCCATGCCCGCCTCGGCGAGCATCTCGATCGCGGGGCCGAGGGCGGCCATGCCCAGGATCGGGGGCGTGCCGCTCAGAACGCGCCGGATGCCGGGACCGGGCGCGTACCCCTGCCCCATCTCGAACGGGGTCGCCGACCCGATCCAGCCCTGGATCGGCTGCCGGTACTCCTCCAGCAGCCCGGCTCGCACGTACGCGAACGCAGGCGCGCCCGGCCCGCCGTTGAGGTACTTGTAGCCGCAGCCGACCGCCAGGTCGACACCCCAGGCGTCGAGCTCGAGCGGGATCGCGCCGACCGCGTGGCACAGGTCCCACAGCATGAGCGCACCCGCGCCGTGCACCAGGTCGGTGATGGCGACGACGTCGGCGAGCGCGCCCGAGCGGTACGCGATCGCGGACAGCACCACGAGCGCGGTGCGGGGTCCGGCGAGCGCGGCCACCGCATCCGGGGTCACATCGCCCGGGTCGATCCAGCGCAGGGTCGCGCCGGTCTCGGCCGCGATGCCCTCGAGCACGTAGCGGTCGGTGGGGAAGTCGTCGCGATGCACCACGATCTCGTCGCGGCCGGGCCGCAGCGCGAGGGCCGCGCGGATCTGCTTATAGAGCAGCACGGTCGTCGAGTCGCCGATCACGGTCTGCCCCGCCGCCGCGCCGAGCGCCACCTCGGCCAGCCGGTCGCCCAGGCGCACCGGCTCGTCGAGCCACACCTCGTCCCAGCCGCGGATGAGCCGCCCGCCCCACTCCTCGCGCGCGACGCGCTCGAGGTTCTCGAGGGATGCCGCGAGCGGCCTCCCGAGGGAGTTGCCATCCAGGTACGCCACGAGTCCCGCACTCGGGGCGAAGCGCTCCCGGAAGCGCGCGAGCGGGTCGGCGGCGTCGAGCTCTGCACTGGAGGGAATCTGAGTCACGTCACTACTCCTACCTGGCGCCGGGCCTCGTCAATGGTGCGCAAGAGCCGCGCCGTGCGCTCGAGGGGATGCTCGGGCGCCTCGGTGCGACCCTCCGCGATGTGCGCCGCCACCGTGGCCGCCTGGTACGCGAGTCCGTCGCGATGCCGCAGCGCGGAGGGGTCGGCGTAGCGCAGCTCGCCTCCGGCGGAGATCATCCGGAACCCGCCAGGAGACCAGAACGGCCCGTCGATCTCGACCCGCCCCGACTCCCCGGCGACGAACGCCGTGTTGGGGGTCGAGGCGATCATGCTCGCGGTCGCCGCGCCCAGCCCGCCCTCGTGCTCGGTCAGGACGGCGGCCTGCTCCTCGACGCCCGTCGAGGTCAGGCTCCCGCGCGCCGTGACCCGGCTCGCGTCGCCGAGCGCGAACGCGGTGAACCACAGCGGGTAGATGCCCAGGTCCAGCAGTGCGCCCCCCGCTGCCGCGGGGTCGTACGCGCGGCTCGTGGCGTCGAACCCGAAGGCGATCCCGAAGTCCGCCGCGGCCGCGACCGGCCGGCCCAGCGCACCGTCGTCCAGCAGGCGCCGCAGGACGGTCGTCTGCGGGAGGAAGCGCGTCCACATGGCCTCCATCGCGAAGACCCCAGCCTCCCGCGCCGCCTCCGCGACCCGTCGCACGTCCGCCTCGGTCGTGGCCAGCGGCTTCTCGATCAGGACGTGCTTGCCCGCCGAGATGGCCAGCAGGGCCAGGGGCACGTGGTGGACGTGCGGCGGGCTCACATAGACGACGTCGATCTCGGGGTCGGCGACGAGCGCCTCGTACCCCTCGTGCCAGCGGGGGATGCCGTGTCGGCTCGCGAAGCCCGCCGCCCGCTCAGCGTCCCGGGATGCGACCGCGAGGACGCGCTGATCCGTGTGGGCGTGCACCGTGCGCACCCAGTCGTCCGCGATCCGCCCGGGCGCCAGCACCCCCCAGCGCAGCACGGGTCCTCCCCGGAGGGGCGTGTTCGTGGCGTCGGGGAGCGAGCGGGGAAGGGGCACGGCTGCGACGCTACCGGGAGCGGCCGGTCCACTGCAGCAGCTGCTCCACCCGGTAGGTGGTCACGATGCGCTCGGGCGGCACGCCGTTGCGCTCGGCGCGCTCCGCGCCGTAGTCGAGCAGCCCGAGCTGGCCGGGCGCGTGCGCGTCCGAGTCGATCGAGAAGAGGCACCCCTCGTCGAGCGCGACCTGGATCAGCTCGTCGGGCGGATCCTGCCGCTCGGGTCGCGAGTTGATCTCGACCGCGACGCCGTGCGCGGCGCAGGCCCGGAACACCTCGCGCGCATCGAACCGCGCACCCGGCCGGGTGCCCCGCGCGCCCTCCACGAGCCGCCCGGTCACGTGGCCGAGCACGTCGGTGCGCGGGTGGCTCACGGCGGCCACCATGCGCCGGGTCATCGCCCGGGACTCGGACTTGAGCTTGGAGTGCACGCTCGCCACGACCACGTCGAGCCGCCCGAGCAGCTCGTCGGTCTGGTCGAGCGTGCCGTCCTCGTTGATGTCGACCTCGATGCCGGTGAGCACGCGGATGCCGTCCGCGGCCAGGCCGGCCACGGCATCCAGCTGCTCCTCCAGGCGCTCAGCGCTCAGGCCGCGCGCGACCCGCAGGCGAGGCGAGTGGTCGGTGATCGCGAGGTACTCGTGGCCGAGCGAACGCGCCGCCTCGACCATGGGCTCGATCGGGGTGGTGCCGTCGCTCCACTCGGTGTGCGCGTGGAGGTCGCCACGCAGCTTGGCACGCAGCTCGCTCGTCGCGGCGACCGCGCTCGTCTCGCGCAGCTTCGCCAGGTACTCCGGCACCTCGCCGGCGAGCGCCTGCTGGATCACCGTGAAGGTGGTGTCGCCGATGCCCTGCGTCTTCCGCAGCCGCACCGGGTCGTTCAGGATGGCCGGATCCAGCCGCGCGACGATGTCGCCCGCCGTGCGGAACGCCTTCGATTTGTACCGGATGGCCCGGTCCCGCTCGAGCAGGAACGCGATCTCGGTGAGCGCGTCGACGGGGTCCACGCCCCGACGCTATTCCACCGGGCTGAGTTGCGGCACGAGCCCGAACAGATCCTTCGGGTCCTCGGGCGCGGCGACCAGGTCGATGTCGATGCACGCCGAGGTGCCGGTCACGGCATCGCGCAGGTAGCGCAGCGCACTGAAGTCCTCGATCGCGAAGCCGACCGAGTCGAAGAGGGTGATCTGCTCGTCCGAGGTGCGACCTTTCGCCGCCCCGGTGACGACCTCCCAGAGCTCGGTCACCGCGAACTCGGCGGGCTTGTTCTGGATCTCGCCCTCGACGCGGGTCTGCGGGGTGTACTCGACGAACACCGCCGCGCGGTCCAGGATCGCCGGGTCCAGCTCGGTCTTGCCGGGGCAGTCGCCGCCGATCGCGTTGAGGTGGGTGCCGGGCCGCACGTCGTCGGCGTGCAGAACGGTGGCGTTGGTCTTGTCGGCCGTGCAGGTGGTCACGACGTCGGCGCCGTCGGCGGCTTCCGCCGCCGACCCGCACACCGCGATCTCGAACCCCAGGGGGGTGAGGTTGCGCACGAGCTTGGCCATGGCATCCGGGTCGGTGTCGAAGATACGCAGCCGCGAGACGCCCAGCACCTCGCGGAAGGCGATCGCCTGGAACTCGGCCTGCGAACCGGTGCCGACGAGCGCCATGACCTCGCTGTCCGGCCGCGCGAGCGTGCGCGCCGCGAAGGCCGAGGTGGCCGCGGTGCGCAGCGCGGTGAGCAGCGTCATCTCGGCGACGAAGATCGGGTAGCCGTTGTGCACGCTCGCCAGCACGCCGAACGCGGTGACGGTCTGGTAGCCCCGCAGCGGGTTGGAGGGGTGACCGTTGACGTACTTGAAGGCGTACAGGTCGGGGTCGCTGATCGGCATGAGCTCGATGACGCCCCACGGGGTGTGGCTGGCGATGCGCTCGACCTTGTCGAACTCGGGCCAGCGGCGGAAGTCGTCGGCGATGTAGTCGACCATGCCGCGCATGATGGCGCCCGGACCGCGGTCTGCGATCCAGCGGGCCATGGCGGCGACGCCCACGAACTCGGTCATGAACGCAATTCCAGCGTGCAGCACTTGACCCCGCCACCCCCGAGAAGCAACTCCGAGAGGTCGACTCCATGTGCGATGTATCCACGTTCGGTCAGCTGGCGCTCGAAATCCGTGGCGCGCGAGGCGATCACGACGTTGCGCCCGTCGCTGAAGCTGTTGAGCCCGAGCACCTTGGCGTCCTCATCGTTGACGTGGATCGCGTCGGGGAAGCGCTCGTCGAGGATGTCGAGCGAGCGCGCGTCGAAGGCCTTGGGCAGGAAGGCCACGCTGTCCGGCCCGCCCTTCGAGTCGAGCACCGCGAACGCGGTGTCCAGGTGGTAGAAGCTCGGGTCGATGAGCTTGAGGGTGACCACCTCGCGCTGGTAGATCGCGCGCAGCTCGTCGTGGCTGGCCGGGTCGGTGCGGAAGCCGGTTCCCGCGTAGATGGTGTCGCCGACGAGCAGCATGTCGCCCTCGCCCTCGTTGGTCGCGACCGGTTCGCGCACGTCGAACCCGTTGGCGCGGAACCAGTCCATGTAGGCGGGGCCCTCGGGCTGGCGCTCCGGGTACTCGAACTTGGCGCCGTAGGCGATGCCGTCCAGCACGTAGCCGCCGTTCGCGGCGTAGACCATGTCGGGCAGCCCGGGGATCGGGTCGATCAGGTGGATCTCGAAGCCGAGCTCGACGTACTTCGCGTGCAGGGTCTCCCACTGCCGCACGGCGAGCGAGGTGTCGGTGGGGTCCTCCGGGTGCATCCACGGGTTGATGCGGTAGCTGACGGTGAAGTGCTCGGGCCGGCACATCAGCACGGTGCGCTTGGTCGCCGCCCGCGCGGGCGCGGAGGCAGAGGGCGAGGTCATCGTCATGTTTCCCAGTGTCGCACGCACGCATCCGGCGATTCCCGCCGCGGGGCGCACGGGATCGCCACGAATGCTGGTGCTCGCGCAACGATCCACCGTAGGGTGTCGGGATGGACAACCTGGACTACGGCATCCTCGACCTGCTGCGCCAGAACGCCCGCGCCGGGTACGGCGACATCGGGGAGAAGGTCGGGCTGTCCGCCTCCGCGGTCAAGCGCCGGGTGGATCGCCTGGTCGCCGACGGCGTCATCCGCGCCTTCACCATCCAGGTCGACCCGGCCGTCGACGGCATGGCGACCGAGGCCTACGTCGAGCTGTTCTGCCGGGGCACGGTCGCCCCGGAGGAGCTCAAGCGCATCCTGTCCGGCGTGCCCGAGGTGGTCGACGCGTCGACCGTGACCGGTTCGGCGGATGCGGTGGTCCACATCCGCTCGCGCGACATCCCCTCCCTGGAGAACGCCCTCGAGAAGGTGCGGATCGCCCCCTCGGTGGATCACACCCGCTCGGCGATCGTGCTCTCGCACCTCATCCACCGCAGCTACGACTGAGGCGCCCGCCCGCTACGTGACGAAACCTTGCGTCGCGCGGCGTCGAGCCGCTATCGTGCGAGCGTTCTTTCCATAGGTTCGCTCACACCGGTCGGAACGACAACGCCGAACGTGCTGATGTCGGTCTGGGAAGAGGCCGAACCGGAGGGCGGCTACCTCGACTACTCCTTCGAGTCCCAGATCTCTGAGTCCGAGGACGGACCCGCGATTGCGAGCGACGTCACTCCCGGGCAGCGCGAAGAGGGTGACGAGGGGTACTCCGAGGCGTCTTGGGCGGTGCCCGGAGGGCTGCTGTCGTTCGGACAGGACTACGTCGTACGATCACGGCTCGCATTCGGTTCGGAACGCGGAGAGTGAAGCCCCTGGACGCCTTTCGCCGTCACGGCACCCTCACCTGCCCCGACCCTGTTGACCCCCCCCCCGGACGGCACTCTCTCGACCAAGCGCGAATCAAGGCGTACACCGAACTCGACCCATCCCTGGTGCGCTTCTACACCTACACCGCGGAAACGCTGCCCAGGTACATGAAGTCGGGCAGGGCTGGCGAGAAGGCGCTCATGAAGCTCGATCCGAACCTCACGGGCTACAAGCAAGTGCGGGACACGGTCCAGATTGTTGTGGGCGGCAAGTCGGTCACCAAGATCCGCTACTGGGGCGGAAAGTACATCGTCGATGGCATTAGGCACTACTTCGAGGCGAAAGTCGGATACGCGGCCTCGGCCTTCGTGCATGCGCAGGTCACCAAGGACATAGCGCAGGCCGCAGCACCCGGCGCACGTGTGATCGAGTGGCACTTCTGGGCTAGCGGCCTCACAGGCAAGATTGGACCATCGCTCCCCGTTCTGAACCGCCTGACAGAGGCGGGCATAACTGTCGTCTTCCACTTTCCCGGAGGTGCTTTGAGTTGACGTTTTCCGAGCTGAGCGCAATCGACGCTGAACGCTTCAGAGCCCAGGTGGAGGCGGAGGGCCCCCGAAAGCTTTTTGAGCTGGCGGAGTTCCTCCGTGCCGACGGGGTGTCTTTGGATCAGTTCGATGCCTCGATCGCCAGCCTCGAACCACTGTGGGCGTGGTTCATGGGTTTTGCACGCGCCGATTTCCCCGGGATACCCGCAGACGCCCAGCCGCGTGAGGAACCTATTCTTCTTCAAGGCGCACGGGTGGCACGTGCCAGCTTCGCCTCGGAGATGATCGTGCACTACCTTTTCGAGGTTGCGAAGCGGTCCTTCCACTCGGTGGCGTGGGTCACAAACTCGCGTTTCGGCATGGATAGTTTTCAGCAGACCGCTGTCCAATACGTCGAGGACGACGGACGAGTCGGCCAGGTGCACCTGCTGTGGGCCACCGGCACGATCCAAGGCGTCCTGCAAAGCATTCACGCGAAGTATGCAGACCCCGCCTATCTGGCGGACAACTTCCTGCATGGATCGTTCGTATGCAGCGCCGCGACACGGGAGCGCATCGAGTCCATGCCACGTGGGGAATCGATCTTGATCCCGATTCTCGCCGGCGAAAAGCCAGACGCTCTCGAACCCTTCGTGATCTCGGGCCCCGTGACCCCGCAGCCACAACACCCGCACGAGGAGGCCGATGACGCGGGCGAGTTTCTGTTCGCTCACCTGGCGGCGGATGTCGAGAACCTCGAAGAAGCACCGCCACTCGACCTTGCCACGGTCCTCAACACGCTGGTCGCCCTCGACGTGCGCGATCTCGATGGGAACCCACCGACGAAGAAGTCGATCCTCGCAGAGGAGTTCGCCGAATACACGCGCGGTGACGACGCCCAGATCTCCACCCTGGTCACCGGCAAGAAACTCCGCGCCGTGCAGATCGCACCCATCAACCCCACCCCCGAAACCTGGGCCGAGATCACCGACGCCTTCACCGCCATCACCGCACCCCTCACCGCACGCCTCGCCCCCGAAGACGAGTTCTGACCGAGGCGATCCGGCGCCACCGCAGCTACGACTGAGGCGCCCGAACCAGCTCCTCGATCGCGTCGGCGGCCACCGAAGCGCCGTCGCGCTCCCGCGCCTGGGCGCCCATGCGGGCGGCGGCCGCGCGCACCGCGTCGTCCCCCAGCAGGCCGAGCACCGCATCCCGGATGCGCGCGGGCGACGCCGACTTCGACAGCGCGGCACCGACCCCGAGGCGCTGCACGGCACGGCCGATGTCGGGCTGGTCCATGAGCGGGTGCATGGGCATCACGAGCACCGGCACACCCGCCGTCAGCGCACGCGCGGTGGTCGAGTGCCCGCCATGGCAGACGACGAGGGATGCCGTGGCCAGGATCTCGGCATGGTCCGCATACTGCACCACGCGTGCGTTCCCGGGTGCGCGCAGCTCGTCCGGGGGAACGGCGCCGCTCGTGACCACGACGTCCAGGTCGGAGTCCGCGAGCGCGTCGAGCACCCGCTGGAGGGTACGCGCCTGCCCCGGGAAGGTGGTCGTGCTGAACGACACCAGCACGCGCGGGCGCGGCGTCGGAACGGCCTCGACCGGGTCGCCCTGCCACACGAAACCGGTGTGCTGCGCGCCCGGCCGCGCCTTGCCCGGCGGCTCGAAGTCGGCGCGCGTGGTGACCAGTGTGCGGCTCGCGCGTGCGGCGGCCTTGCGCGCGCTGACCCCGCGAAGCCGCGCGAGCATCCCGACCGGGCCGGCGGCGTTGCGCTCGAAGTAGGCCGAGACGCTGTGCACCAGGTTCACCATGGGCACCGGGTCGGCCCCGAGTTCGTCGAGCGCGCCCCACAGCAGGCAGTCCACGATCACGACATCGGCCGGTTCCGCGCTCAGCAGCGCACGGGCGTCGGCGGCGATGCCCCGATCGGCGAAGAGCGCCACGAGTCCGAGCACCCCGTCGACCGTGCCGCGCGGCTCGGCGGACACGTAATCGCGCCCGCGCTCGAAGGCCGTGAAGTCGAAACCGGCCGCCTCGACCGCGGAGCGCTGCACGCGGTGACCCAGCACCCGCACCCGGCCCCCGCGGCGCACGAGCTCTCGCGCGATGCCGAGGGCGGGGGGCAGGTTGCCGCCGCCGTCCCAGGTGACGATCACGGCATCCGTCATGATGTGTCCTCCTTCTCGGGACTCTGCGCGGGGGCCTGCGGGCGCGCCTGCGCGATCACCGCCCGGGCCATGGCCGCGATCCGCTCGCGCACGACCGTCGCCGCGAGGCCGCGGTCCAGGCGCAGCAGCTTCCAGGAGTAGACGTCGGTCGCGACCACGAGCAGATCGGTCAGCTCGTCGGGGTCGGCGGCGCCCGCGATGTCGTCGGCGTAGACCTCCTGCACCCAGGCGCGGTGCAGGAGCCGGCCGTTCGCCGTGACCTGCCCGGCGTCGCCCTCGGTCGCCGCGAGCAGCCGCAGCACGAACCGGCCGCGCAGCTCGTAATGGTCGACGAGCAGCTCGAGCGCCCGCGCGCGATCGCCGGGAGGCGCGGTGCGCTCACGGATCACCTCGGCGGCGCCCCGCTCGATGGCTGCGGCGATGAGCGCGTCGCGCGTCCCGAAGTGCCGCAGCATGGTCTGCACGCTGCGCCCGGCGCGCGCGGCGATCTGCTCGAGCGAGAGGTCGACGCGCTGCAACTCGTAGGCGAGCGCGATGGTCGCGTCGAGGATGCTCTCGCGCGTGCGCTGCGTCGCCTCGGCGCGTGCCGACATCGCGTACGCCCGGGCCATGGCGTCACGCTAGCCTCGCCGCTATTTCATGTCAATGGCATTACCTCGAAATGGCGAGACCCTCGATCACCTCAGCCCCCGGCAGCCCGGCCAGCACCGCACCCGGCAGCACGATCTTCGCCCCGCGGATGCCTGCGCCGATCACGATCTCGGGCAGCTCCGGGATGCGCGCATCGACGTAGAGCGCCCAGTCCGCCGGGATGCCGATGGGCGTGATGCCGCCGTACTCCATGCCGGTGAGGGCGACCGCGTCCTCCATGGGGGCGAAGGATGCGCGGCGCGCGTCGAGCAAGCGCCGCACCGTGCCGTTGACATCCAGCCGCGTCGTCGCGAGCGCCATGCACGCGGCGTACCGGGTGGTCTCGCCGCGGCGCCCCGCGACGATGACGCAGTTGGCCGAGATCTCCAGCGGCACGTCGTAGGCCGCGCAGAACTCGGCGGTGTCGGCGAGCGCGGCGTCGATCGCGGCGACGCGAACGTCGCCGGCCGGAAGCGCGGCGGCCACCGGCGCGGCCAGCAACTCGGGGTGATCGGCGGCGGGAACGAGGTCGAGCTTCACGCTCCCACGCTACGCGGCAGGGCGGTACGCGAGAGCAGGGCGGTGCGCGAGAGCCGAACCCCGGGCGCGCTACGCCGCGACCAGGACCTCGCGCAGCCCCTCCATCGCCGACCCGAGCAAGTCGGCGGGCTGCAGCTCGATGACCTTGCCGAAGTAGTGGTCCAGAACCGCCTCGCGGTCCGCGGCCCCACCGCGGACCCAGAGCACGGCATCCACCTCGGCGGCCCGCAGTCGCAGCACCGCGTCGAGTGCGCGCGCCTCGGCGACGTCGTGCGGGGCGCCGTCGAGCACGAACCCGTCGCCGTCGATCTCGTCCACCCCGCGCAGGTGCGGCAGGTGCAGGCGCTCGGCCAGCGCGGGCCCCAGCGGGGTCTGCTCGGTTCCGATCAGGACGATTCTCATGACTCGATCCTGGATGCCGCCCAACCCGTCTTCCCCGGATTGGTCGCCAGAAATCTCCACAAATTTCTATTCCGCCGAAGAAGCCGCCGTGCAAATGTAGGAGCATGACCCCGAACCCCGTCGAGAGCTTCGACGATGAAGAGGTGCTCGACTCGCTCACCATCGGCCGCCGCATCCGGCAGCTCCGCACCGACCGGGGCATGACGCTGGAGGACCTGGCGGGTGCGATCGAGCGCGCCCCCTCGCAGGTGTCGGTCATCGAGAACGGCAAGCGCGAGCTCAAGCTGGGCGAACTGCAGCGCCTCGCGCGCGTGCTCGGCACCGGTCTCGACGACCTGTTGAGCCCCGAACCGCCATCGCGGCGGGCCGCCCTGGAGATCGCGCTCGAGCGCGCCCAGCGCGGACCGCTCTACTCGTCACTCGGGCTGCCGCCCCTACCGGTGCGCAAGAGCCTGAGCGACGAGGCCATCGAGACCATCCTCGGTCTGCACGACGAGCTGCAGCGGCTGCACGAGGAGCGCGCCGCCACCCCCGAGGAGGCGCGCAGGGCCAACGTCGAGCTGCGCGCCGAGCAGCGCAAGCGCGGCAACCACTTCTCCGAGCTGGAGGACATCGCGCGCGACCTTCTGGGAGCGGTCGGCCACGACGGCGGGCCGCTCTCCCAGCGCGTCGCCTCCGAGCTGGCCAGGCACCTGGGCTTCACCCTGCACTACGTGGGCGACCTGCCTGCCACCACGCGCAGCGTGACCGACCACCGCAATGGCCGCATCTACCTGCCGGTCCGGCAGGCGGCGGGAGGCGACCCCCGCTCGGCCCTGCTGCAGGCTCTCGCCGCGCATGTTCTGGGCAAGCAGGAGCCGCGCGACTACCCCGACCTGCTGCGCCAGCGCGTCGAGACCAACTACCTCGCGGGCGCGCTGCTCATCCCGGAGGCCAGCGCGGTCGAGTTCCTGCAGCGCGCGAAGGAGGCGCGCGAGCTCAGCATCGAGGACCTCCGCGACGCGTTCGCGACCACCTACGAGACCGCGGCGCACCGCTTCACCAACCTCGCGACGCGCCACCTCGGGATCCCGGTGCATTTCCTCAAGGCGCACGCCTCCGGCGCGATCTCGAAGGCCTACGAGAACGACGGCGCGGCCTTCCCCACCGACGTACTGGGCGCGATCGAGGGCCAGATCGTGTGCCGGTTCTGGAGCGCGCGCCAGGTCTTCGAGGTCGAGGACCGCTTCAGCCCGTACCACCAGTACACCGACAAGCCCAACGGCACGTTCTGGTGCACGTCCAGCATCCAGACCACGTCATCCGGGGCGTTCTCGGTCAGCGTGGGGACGCCCTTCGCGCACGTCAAATGGTTCAGGGGGCGCGACACCGAGCGGCGCAAGACCTCGCGCTGCCCCGATCCGTCGTGTTGCCAGCACCCGCCGGCCGAGCTCGCCAACCGCTGGGCCGAGCACGCCTGGCCGAGCGCCCGGCTCAACTCCTCGCTGCTCGCGGCCATGCCGTCGGCCACCTTCACGGGCGTCGACCTCACCGAGGTCTACGAGTTCCTGGACGCGCACGCGCCCTGACCGGACCTCCCCCGTCGGTGCGCCCGCTCGTGATCAGCGCGGGGCTACGAAACCGCGCGCTGATCACGAACCGGCGCGGTGATGGCCCGCGCCCTAGATCGGCAGCGCGATGAAGCCGCGGTCCGGGTTGCCGAAGCGGTGCGCCGTGACCGCCACCGCCTGCTCGCGCAGGAACGGCAGCAGCTCGACGCGCCCGGCCGCGGTGACCGGCCCGCCCCAGATCGCGACGTCGGGCGACCCCTCGACCGCCTCGGCGAGGCGCGTCGCGTCGCCGCCGATGAGACGGATGCGGCCCGGCCGCTCGATCGCGGCCCGCGCCTCCCACGCGGCGTCGTCCTCGACCACGACGGAGGCGATGGGCAGCACCGCGTCCTGGATCGCGTTGGGCGCCGTCGCCAGGGCCAGCACACCCTCCGGCAGCGGAACCGGCGCACTGATGTGCAGGGTCGCGCGCGCCCGCACGCCCGCCGCGAGCACGCGCACCAGCTCGGAGAGCTCGGCGCCCTCGCTCATGCGCACCGTGACCTCCGCGGGACGGTACCGGAAGACATTGCGCTCGACACCCAGGTTCGAGACGTCCCTCGAGACACCGAACTCCGCATCCCACGCGGCCTGATCGCTGAGCGCACCGCGCCGCACGCGGTCGTAGGCGTCGTAGTCCAGCGCCGGCTGGCACGACTCGATGAACGCGGCGGTGCGCGGATCGAGTTCGCCCAGCCCGATGTCGCCGGTCGACCCGGCCTCGACCGGCTCCCAGCCGCCCAAGACGAGCAGCGTGTTGGGGCCGCCCACCTTGGCGCCGGCGCCCACGCTCGAGCGCTTCCAGCCGCCGAACGGCTGACGGCGCACGACGGCGCCCGTGATGACGCGGTTGACGTAGAGGTTGCCGGCCTGAACTCGGTCGAGCCAGTGCGCGACCTCGTCCGGGTCGAGTGAGTGGATGCCCGCGGTGAGCCCGTAGTCGACACCGTTCTGCAGCGCGATGGCCTCGTCGAGGTTCGCCGCGGTCATGATGCCCAGGACCGGTCCGAAGTACTCGGTCAGGTGGAACTCGCTGCCGCGCTGCACGCCGTCGCGCACGCCGGGCGACCACAGCCGGTCGGTGTCGTCGAGCTGCCGCGGCTTGACCAGCCAGGTCTCGCCGGGCGCGAGCTGCGTGAGCCCGCGCTCGAGCTTGCCCTGCACGGGCTCGACGACCGGGCCGACGAGGGTCGCCGGGTCCTGCGGGTAGCCGACGGCCATGCTCGTGACCGCGTCGGCGAGCTGCCGGCGGAATCGCTCGGAGCGCCCGACCGACCCGACCAGGATGACCAGGGACGCCGCCGAGCACTTCTGCCCGGCGTTGCCGAACGCGCTCTTGACCACATCCGAGACCGCGAGGTCGAGGTCGGCGCTGGGCGTGACGATGATGGCGTTCTTGCCGCTGGTCTCGGCCAGCAGGGGCAGCTCGGGCTTCCAGGAGCGGAACAGCGCGGCCGTCTCGTAGCTTCCGGTCAGGATGACGCGGCCGACCTCGGGGGCCGTCACCAACTGCTGCCCCAGCTCGCGACCCGAGACGTCGAGGAGTCGGACCAGGTCACGGGATGCGCCGGCCTCCCACATGGCCTCGGCCACGACGGCGCCGCTGCGCTGCGCCTGACGGGCCGGCTTGAAGAGCACCGCGCTGCCCGCGGCGAGCGCGGCCAGCACACCCCCGCCCGGGATCGCGACCGGGAAGTTCCACGGCGGGGTCACGAGCGTGACCCCCACCGGCCGGAAGGCAGCGCCCTCGATGGCGGCGAGCTCGCGGGCGCGCGCCGCGTAGTAGTGGGCGAAGTCGATGACCTCGCTGACCTCGACGTCGGCCTCCGCGATGGTCTTGCCGGTCTCGGACGCCATGACCTCGATGAGCCGGCCGCGGAACGCGGAGAGCACCTCGCCGATGCGGTCCAGCAGCTCGGCGCGCTCACTGCCCGGAACCGTGCCCCACGCCTCGCCCGCGGCCGCCGTCGCCGCGACGATGCGGCGCAGCTCCTCCTCCGAGCCCACCGCGGCCGCGGCGATCGCGTCGGCACCCAGGCGCGAGGTGGCGCTGCGCTCCAGAAGCTGCCTGCCCCATTCGCGGTTGCCCGCCAGAGCCGGGTCGGTGTCGGCCTCGTTGCGGAACTCGGCGGGCGCCTCGGGCACCACGGGCTCGAGGCGATTCTGGGTGCGGTTGGGGGCGGGAAGCTCGGCGTCGAGGTCGGCGAGCGAGTTCGCGAAACGGTCGCGCTCGCGAGCGTAGATCGACTCATCGTCGAGCTCGAAGAGCCCGGACATGAAGTTGTCGGTGCTGGCGTTCTCCTCCAGGCGGCGCACAAGGTAACTGATCGCCGCGTCGAACTCGGAGGGGCGCACCACGGGCGTGTAGAGCAGGAGCCCGCCCGTGGTCGCGCGCACGGCCGCAGCCTGCGCTGCGGCCATCCCGAGCAGCATCTCGATCTCCACCCGGTCGGTCACGCCGCGGCGCTCGGCGAGCAGCCAGGCGAAGGCCAGGTCGAACAGGTTGTGGCCGGCCACGCCGATGCGCACCGACGCCACATTCTCGGGGGTGAGTGCACGCACCAGCATGCGCTTGTAGTTCGTGTCGCTGCCCTGCTTGCTCGACCAGGTGGCCAGGGGCCAGTCGTGCATGGTCGCGTCGACCCGCTCCATGGCCAGGTTGGCTCCCTTGACCACGCGGACCTTGATGCCCGCCCCTCCGGCGGCGCGACGCTGGTGCGCCCAACCGGTGAGCGCCTGGAGGGCTGCCGCGGCATCCGGCAGGTAGGCCTGGAGGACGATCCCGGCCTCCAGGTGCTGCAGGGCCGGCTGCTCGAGGATGCGCGTGAAGACCGCGATGGTCAGGTGCAGATCGCGGTACTCCTCCATGTCGAGGTTGATGAACTTGCGGCTCGTGCTGCGCGCCGCCTGCTCGTACAGCGGGGTCAGGCGCTCCACGACGCGGGCGACGGTCTCGTCGAAGCCCCACATGCTCAGCTGCGAGGCGACCGAGGACACCTTGATCGAAACGTAGTCGACGTCGTCGCGGGCAAGCAGCTCGCGCGTTCCCTCGAGCCGGTGGTCGGCCTCGCGCTCGCCCAGCACGGCCTCGCCGAGCAGGTTGATGTTGAGTCGCAGGCCCTCGCCGCGGAGCTTGGCGAGGGTTGTGTCGAGCTTCTTGGGGGTCGCATCGACGACCAGATGACCGACCATCTTGCGGAGCACGAAGCGGGCGATCGGGATGATGATCCCGGGCAGCAGGGTCGCGAACCCGCCACCGACGGCGATCGCCGCGCGCAGGTACCAGGGCAGGAACCGGGGGATGCGCTTCGCGACCCGCTCGAGGTTCTTGGCCGCGACCCGCAGATCCTCGGGGCGCATGACTCCGTCCACGAAGCCGAGCGTGAACTCGAGTCCGCGCGGGTCCTTGAGCACCCCGGCGAGGCGCTCGGCGCTTGCGTCGGGCTTGACGTCGCGGCTCTTCTCGAGCCAGGAGCGCACGAGGGCCTCGACCTCGTCGACGGTGGGGAGGTCGGTCAGCGTGGGCGCGGCGGCACGGGTCGGCATGCGATCAAGTCTGCGCTTCCGGGATGCATTACGAAAAGCGATGTTTCTTACACGGTATTGTTCAGCGTGACCGAAGGATGCCGCCGTGATCGACCTGCGCCGCCTCGCCCTCCTGCGCGAGCTGCACCACCGGGGTACCATCGCAGCCGTCGCCGCCGCGCTGAGCTACTCGTCCTCCTCGGTCTCGCAGCAGCTCTCGCAGCTCGAGCGCGAGGTCGGCGTGCCGCTGCTCGTGAAGTCGGGCCGGCGCGTGCGCCTCACACCGGCGGCGGAGTTGCTCGTGACCCACACCGGCGCCGTGCTCGAGCGCATGGAGGAATTGGAGGCCGCGCTGGCCTCCGCGGGCGAGGAGGTCTCCGGCACCGTGCGACTCGCGGTGTTCCAGTCGGCCGCGCTGGGCGTCGTGCCGCAGGCGCTCACGCTCTTCGCCGAGCAGTACCCGGCGCTGCGGGTCGAGATCACCCAGCGCGAGCCCGAGAGCGCGCTCGCCGCGGTGTGGGCGCGCGAGTTCGACCTGGTGATCGCCGAGCAGTACCCCGGCCATGCCGCGCCGAGACTGGCCGAACTCGACCGGGAGCCGCTGTGCGGCGACGAGATCCGGCTCGGTGCTCGGGATGCGACCATCGGCTCGATCGCGGACGCGCGGCACGCGGCGTGGGTCATGGAACCGCGGGGGACGGCATCCCGCCACTGGGCCGAGCAGACCTGCCGGGTGGCCGGGTTCGAGCCCGACGTGCGCTTCGAGACCGCGGACCTGCAGGCCCACATCCGCCTGGTCGAGTCGGGGCACGCGGTCGCGCTGCTGCCGGACCTGGTGTGGGGCGGGGCGACCCCGAGCGTGCGGCTCGTCGACCTGGCGGGGGCGCCGCGCCGGGAGGTCTTCACCTCCGCCCGCCGCGCGGGAGCCGACCCGAGCATCGCGGCCTGTCGCGCTGTGCTGGCCCAGGCGGTCGAGCTGCTCGGCCTCGCCTGAGCTCGCCCCGGATTCCGGCACTCGGCACCTGGTACCCGGCGCAACACTATCCATAAAGAAAGTTTCCTGATACATTCCTGCGCAACCCCGGCACCGTTGCGAGGAGACCCGCGTGAGCACCACCGCCCCCGGCACACCGTCCTGGTTGCGCGAGCGCAACGACCGGACTGCGCTCGAGGTGCTCTTCGAGCACGGCCCGCTCACGCGCAACCGACTCGCCGAGCTCACCGGCATGTCCAAGCCGACCGCGGCGCAGATGGTCGCCCGCCTCGAGCAGGCCGGACTCATCGCCCCGGTCGGCGAGGTCAGCGGCGGCCGCGGCCCCAACGCGGTCAGCTACGGCGTGCGCGCCGAGGTCGCCCGCGGCGTCGCCATCGACATCCGCGAGCGCATCATCGCCGCCCAGGTGGTCGACGCGCTCGACACCGACCACCCGGTCGTCGAGTTCTCCACGGCGGATGCCGCCCGCACCCCCGAGGGGGATGTCCGGTCCGCGATCGACGCGGCCTGCGATGCCGCGGGCGTGGACCCGGCGACCGTGACCAATGTCATCGTCGGGGTGCAGGCGGCGATCTCCGGCGACGGCGACCACCTGAGCTTCACCGACACCCTCCCCGGCTGGCCGGAGCTCGGCGCGCGGCACCGCGTCGCCGACGCGCTCGGCATCGAGGTCGAGCTCGACAACGACGTCAACCTGGCCGCCGTCGCCGAGCGCGTTGCCGGTGCGGGCGGCGGAGCCGAGAGCTTCGCCCTGCTCTGGATGAGCGACGGTCTCGGTGTCGCCGTCGACCTCGGCGGGATCGTGCACCGCGGTGCATCGGGCGCCTCGGGCGAGATCGGATACCTCCCGGTGCCGCGCGGCAGCGACATCGACGCCGAGGACCTGACCGACCTGGTCGGCCGCGGGGCCTTCGCCCGCATCCCCGACCTCGAGGATTTCGCCGGTCGCGTCGCCCTGGTCGCCGCCCCGGTCATCGCGGTGCTCGACCCCGAGCTCATCGTTCTCGGCGGCCCCACCGGCATCGCCGGCGGGGAGCGCCTCGCCGAACTCGTCGCCCAGCGACTCGACCGGGTCGAGGTGCGCCCGACCGGAATCGAGAGCCAGCCCGTGCTCGGCGGAGCCCGCAGGATGCTCGTCCACCGCATCCGCGAGCGACTCGCCGCCGCCATCAGCCCCATCCCATCGCCCTAGGAAGCACCGCCTCTCGCAGGCACCGACGCACGAAGGAAGGAACCACCCATGCACCGCCGCATCATGTCAGCGCTGGGGGCCGCAGCCGCGGTCACCCTGCTCGCCGCCTGTTCGGGTCCCTCGAACCAGGACGTCGCCCCGACCGCCCCCGAGCACCTCGAGGGCACCGTCAGCCTCTGGCACTTCTTCTCCGACCGCGAGGCCGACGTCATCCAGTCGGTCGTCGACGACTTCGAGGCGGCCAACCCGGACGTCACGGTCGACGTGCACTCGGGCCAGGACGACGAGAAGCTGCAGAAGGCGATCGCCGCCGGCAACAACGTCGACGTCGGCATCTCCTACTCGACGGATATCGTGGGTGCCTTCTGCTCGTCGGGCGCGTTCCGCGACCTCGGCCCCTACATCGAGCGGGACGGCGTCGACCTCGGCCAATTCTCGGACACCGTGCGCAGCTACACCGAATACGACGGAACGCGCTGCGCGCTCCCGGTGCTCGCCGACGTGTACGGGCTGTACCTCAACGACGACCTGCTGGACGCCGCCGGGTACGACCACGCCCCCCAGACCCTCGAGGAGCTCGAGGAGATGGCCCTGGCGATGACCACCTACAACGCCGACGGATCGATCGACGTGCTCGGGTTCAACCCACTCATGGGGTACTACGAGAACTCGGCGGCGCACTGGGCGCCCGCGGTCGGGGCCACCTGGCTCAACGCCGACGGCACGAGCGCGGTCGGCTCGGACGCCGGCTGGGCCGAGCTCATGGAGTGGCAGAAGGCGTTCGTCGACGAGATCGGCTACGACAAGCTGCAGGCCTTCACCGCGGGTCTCGGCCAGGAGTTCTCGGCCGACAACGCGTTCCAGGCCGGCAAGGTCGCGATGAACCTCGACGGCGAGTACCGCACGGCGTTCATCGACGACCAGGCGCCCGATCTGCACTACAGCACGGCACCGCTTCCGCCCCTGGCCAGCCACGCCGACCTGTACGGCGGCGGGTACATCACGGGCAACATCGGCGGCATCGCAAAGAACTCCCAGAACCCCGAGCTCGCCTGGGCGCTGCTACGGTACCTGACCACCGACACGGGAGCGGTGGTCAAGCTCAGCAACGGCCTCAAGAACGCGCCGACCACGGCCGACGCGCTCGCGAGCCCCGATCTGGAGGTGTCGGACCAGTTCCAGACCTTCCTGAACCTGATGGCCGATCCGCACTCGCAGACCACGCCGGCCAGCCCGGTCGGCGCGGGCTACCAGCAGTCGTTCGAGGGCTACTGGTCGAAGTACCAGCAGGGTGACGGGGGCGACCTCGCCGCGGGCCTTGCGCAGGTCGACAAGGAGATCGACGACGCGCTGGCGCTGGTCACCGGTCCGTAACCACCGCACGACATGACCACCGTGTCTGCACCCTCGGGCCGGGCGGCATCCCATGCCGTCCGGCCCGGGCTGCGGCGCTCCCAGCGCCGGCGCCGGCTCACCGCCTACGGGATGCTGGCGCCGGCCCTGCTGGGGCTCGCGGTC
Source organism: Microbacteriaceae bacterium (assembly GCA_019638805.1). GTDB lineage: Bacteria > Actinomycetota > Actinomycetes > Actinomycetales > Microbacteriaceae > JBDSKH01. The sequence continues at coordinate 392,309 of JAHBTA010000004.1, forward strand.
TTCTTCGGGTACCCGCTCATCGCATCCATCGTCTTCAGCTTCACGCGCTACAACCTGCTCGACGACCCGCAGTGGATCGGGCTGCGCAACTACGAGTACCTGTTCACCCAGGACCCCAAGGTGTGGGTCGCGGCGGGCAACACGCTGTGGTTCGTGGCCTTCCTGGTGCCGGTGCGCATCGTGTGCGCGCTCGCGGTCGCGGGGCTGCTCGTGCGTGCCAGGCAGGCGTCCGGGTTCTGGCGCACGGCGTTCTACCTGCCCGCCCTGGTTCCCCCGGTCGCCTCGGTCGTCGCGTTCGTGTTCCTCTTCAATCCCGGCACTGGTCCGGTCAACGCCGTCATCCGGTTCTTCGGCGGCCAAGGCCCGCTGTGGTTCAACGATCCCGCACTGTCGAAGCCCTCCCTTCTGCTGCTGGGGGTCTGGGTGCTCGGCGACATCATGATCATCTTCCTGGCCGCACTGCTCGACGTCCCGCGCGAGCAGTACGAGGCCGCCGAGCTCGACGGGGCCAACGCGCCGCAGCGATTCCGCTACGTGACCTTCCCCAACCTCGTCCCGGTGCTCGTGTTCGCCCTCGTCACGGGCGTCATCGCCGCCCTTCAGTACTTCACCGAGGCGGCGGTCGCCTCCACGGTCGCGCTCGGCAAGGCCTCGGTCGGCGAGGGCGCGGGAGCCGTGCTGGGTTATCCCGACGACTCGCTGCTGACCTACACGCAGTGGCTCTACGTGCGCGGCTTCAGCAACTACCAGCTGGGCTACGCCTCGGCGCTCGCCGTGCTGCTGTTCGTCGTGGCCGCACTCTTCCTCGTGCTGCTGCTGCGCCGGGTCGACGCCTTCACGCCCGAGGAGGCGCAGGGATGAGCGCCGCCGTGCTGACTCCGCGCGCCGGGTCGCGTCGCCGAACGCCCGGCCGCATCGTCGCCTGGGTCGCCGAGCACACCCTGCTCACCGTGCTGCTCATGCTTTTCGCCGCCCCGATCGTGTTCGTCGCCCTCACCTCGTTCATGACGGGCGACCAGGCCCTCACCTCGGCGCTCTGGCCGGACCCGTGGAGCGTCGAGAGCTACGTCGAGGCGTTCCAGCGCGTGCCGCTGCTGCGCTGGTTCGCGAACTCGGCCCTGTACGCCGTGCTGGCCACGCTCTTCATGCTCGCCAGCTCGATCCCCGCCGCGTACGCGCTGTCGCGCGTCCGGTTCCGCGGGGCGAACGCGATCTTCGTCGCGATCGTGGTGGCCATGCTGCTCCCGCCGCAGATCACCGCGGTGCCGCTCTACATCATGTGGGTCAAGGCCGGCATGGCGGGCACCCTGCTGCCACTCATCCTGCCGAACCTCCTGGGCGACGCGTTCTCGATCTTCCTGCTACGACAGTTCTTCCTGACCATCCCGCGCGAGTACTCCGACGCCGCGCGCGTGGACGGCGCGAGCGAGTGGGGGATCCTGTGGCGGGTCGTCATCCCGATGGCGCGTCCCGGCATCGCGGCCGCCGCCCTCTTCCTGTTCTTCAACTCGTGGAACGACTACTACGGCCCGCTGCTCTACGCGAGCGAGAACCAGGACTGGTGGCCCGTCGCCTACGGGCTCGCGACCTTTCGCGGCAGCCACAGCACGAACTGGAACCTCACCATGGCGATCACCATGTTGGTGATGGTCCCGGTCGTTCTCATCTTCTTCTTCGCCCAACGCGTCTTCGTGGAGGGCATCACCCTGACCGGAGTGAAGGGATAGCGGTGAAACTCGCGATCGTGGGGGGCGGGTCGACCTACACCCCCGAGCTCATCGACGGCTTCGCGCGCCTGCGCGAAACCCTGCCGCTCGATGAGCTGCGGCTGGTCGACCCGGACGAGACCAGGCTCGCGCTCGTGGCAGGTGTCTCCCGACGCATGTTCGCGCGCGCCGGGCACCCCGGGCGCATCGAGACCTCGACATCTCTGGAGGACGGGGTCGCCGACGCGGATGCGGTCCTCATCCAACTGCGCATCGGCGGGCAGGACGCGCGCCGAGGCGACGAGACCTGGCCGCACGAGATGCACTGCATCGGGCAGGAGACCACCGGCCCGGGCGGGCTGGCCAAGGCCCTGCGCACTGTTCCCGTCGTGCTGCGGGTGGCGGATGCCGTGCGCCGTTTCGCGCGACCCGGCGCCTGGATCGTGGACTTCACCAATCCCGTCGGCATCGTCACCCGCGCCCTGCTGCAGGAGGGGCACCGCGCCGTCGGGCTGTGCAACGTCGCGATCGGGTTCCAGCGCCGGTTCGCGGGACTCTTCGGGGTGACCCCGGACGAGGTCGCCCTCGGGCACGCCGGACTCAACCACCTGACCTGGATCCGCTCGGCCGAGGTCGGCGGGGTGGACCGGCTGCCCGAGCTGTTCGCCCGCATCGACGAGCTCGCGCACGAGGTCGCGCTGCCGGCGCACCTGCTCGAACTGCTGGGCGCGGTGCCGAGCTACTACCTGCGCTACTATTACGCGCACGACGAGGTGCTCGCGGAGCAGCTGCACTCCCCGAACCGCGCCGACGCCGTGCAGCAGGTGGAGCGCGAGTTGCTGGCGCTCTACGCCGACGAGTCCGTCGACACCAAGCCCGAGGCGCTCGAGCGCCGGGGCGGTGCGTTCTACTCCGAGGCGGCGATCGAGCTGCTCTCCGGGCTGGCGCATGACACGGGCGAGGTGCGCGTGGCGAATCTGCGCAACGACGGCACCCTGCCCTTCCTGCCCGACGACCACGTCATCGAGGTGCCCGCCCGGGTGACCGCGGCCGGGGTCGAGGCGCTGCCGGTCGCACCCTTCGCCGACGACATCCGCGGGCTCGTCTCCGCCGTCGCCGGCTACGAGCGCCTCGCGCTCGACGCGGCCGTGCACGGCGGGCGCGACCGGGTGCTGCGCGCCATGCAGGCGCACCCGCTCGTGCAGCAGTACGAGCGGGCCGAGCGCCTCACCGACCTGCTGCTCGCGCACAACGCGCGCCACCTCGAGTGGGCGTCATGACCGGGCTCATCGTCGGGGTGGACGGCGGGGGCTCGAAGACCCACGCCGTCGCCCTCACCCGCGAGGGCGAGGTGGTCGGCCGCGCCACCGGGCCGGGCTCCAGCCCGCATTTCGTGGGCGTGGACGGCTCCCTCTCCATCGTCGACACCGCGGTGCGGACGGCCCTCGGCGGCCGCGAGGCGAACCAGGTCAACGTGTACCTGTCGGGCCTCGACCTCGAATCGGAGGTTGAGGCGTACACGGACGCGACGTCCGCAACGTCGTGGGCCACGGCATCCACGGTCATCGGCAACGACCTGTGGGCGCTGTTGCGCACCGGAACCGAGGCGCCCGACGCGGTGGCCGTGGTGTGCGGCACGGGCATCAACGCGGTCGGTGTCCGGGCGGATGGGGCGACCGTGCGGTTCCCCGCGCTCGGGCCCATCTCCGGGGACTGGGGCGGCGGAAGCGGTCTCGGCGAGGAGGCGCTCTGGCACGCCGCCCGCATGGAGGACGGCCGCGGACCCGCCACCGCCCTGCGCGCAGACGTGCTCGAGGCCATGGGGGTGAGCACGATCCGCGAGCTCATCGAGCAGCTGCACGCTGGCGACCGCGCACTGTCCGAGCTCGCCGTGCTCGCCCCCGCGGTCTTCGAGGCGGCGCGCGGGGGGGATGCGGTGGCCGCCGCCGTCGTGGACCGTCAGGCGGCCGAGGTGGTCGCCCTCGCCCGCGCGTCCCTGACCCGACTGGGCCTGCTTCGCACCGAGGTCCCTGTGGTGCTCGGGGGCGGGGTCATCCGGGCGCGGGATCCGCGTCTCATCGACGGCATCTCCGCTCGGCTCGCGGCGGACGCCCCGCACGCGCGCATGGTCATCGTCGACCAGCCGCCGATCGTCGGGGCGGGCCTGCTCGCCCTGGAGTCCGCCGGGGCCGCCCCCGAGGCGATCGCCCGGGCCCGGAAGGAGATCCCCGCATGACACCCCTGCCGGAAATTCAGGAGACTCGGGATTCTTGGAGGGTCGGCTCGGGGCATACGCATGCGCCCGGCGCGAAGACACCTGAGTTTCCGACGCAACGGCGGCGGCGTGCCGCGGCGCTTGCCCTGGTCCTCGCCCTTACCCCTGCCCTCGCGGGATGCGGCGCGGACGAGCCGAGCGGCGCGGAGGAGCCGGCCCCCGCATCCGCACTCGACCTGGACTCCGCGCCGATGCGCGAGATCGCCTTCGAGCTGGTGTCGAGTGCCGAGAACTCGTCACTGGACTGGAGGGCGCAGTTCGCCTACATCGAGGACATCGGCGACGGCCGCGGCTACACGGCCGGAATCATCGGCTTCTGCAGCGGCACGGGCGACATGCTCGAACTGGTGCAGGCGTACACGGCCACCGAGCCCGACAACCCGCTCGCGTCGTACCTGCCCGCGCTCGAGGCCGTGAACGGCACCGATTCACACGAGGGTCTCGACCCCGGGTTCGTCACCGCGTGGGAGGAGGCCGCCGAGGATCCGGTCTTCCAGGAGGCGCAGAACCACGAGCGAGACACCGTCTACTTCGACCCCGCCGTCGCGCAGGCCAAGGCCGACGGATTACAGGCGCTCGGCCAGTTCGCGTATTACGACGCCGCGGTCATGCACGGCTTCGACGGGATGCTGGCGGTGCGGGATGCGGCGCTCGCCGTCGCGAACACCCCGGCTTCCGGCGGCGACGAGACCGAGTACCTCGAGGCGTTCCTCGACGCGCGCGAGGCCGAGATGCGCAAGGAGGAGGCGCACGAGGACACCACGCGCGTGAGCACGGCGCAGCGGGTGTTTCTGCGCGAGGGCAATCTCACCCTGACTCCGCCCCTGCGCTGGCAGGTCTACGGCGACCCGTTCGAGATCCTCGCGCTTTCCCCGGCCTGACCCTGCCCTCCCGGGGTCTCACAGGGCGGCGATACGATGGCCGACATGCCCGCCGCACTGCCGCCCCGCGCCGACGTCGTCATCGTGGGCGGCGGCCACAACGGGCTCACCGCGGCGGCCTACCTCGCGGCCGCCGGCCGGAGCGTGGTTGTGCTCGAGCGCCTCGACGTGTTCGGCGGCGCGGCGATCTCCGCGCCCGCGTTCGCCGGGGTCGAAGCCCGGCTGAGCCGCTACTCGTACCTGGTGAGCCTGCTGCCGCGGAAGATCATCGACGACCTGCGTCTCGGGGTGCGCCTGGCGAGGCGCCGGTACTCCTCTTATACGCCGCTGCCGGGAACCGACCGCGGGTTGCTGGTCGACACGGGCGATCCCGCTGCGACCGCTGCGTCGTTCGCGAAGCTCGGGGCCGCAGCCGACGCCGACGCGTGGCAGCGCTTCTACGCCGGCACCGAGCGCATAGCGCACGCGCTCTTCCCGACCGTGACCGAGCCGCTGCTGACCCGCTCCGAGGCGAGACGTCTGGTCGGCGACGACGCCCTGTGGGATGACTTCATCGAGCAGCCCGTCGGCAGCGCGATCGAGCGGGAGTTCGCCGACGACCTGGTGCGCGGGGTGGTCCTCACCGACGCCCTCATCGGCACCTTCGCCCCCAACATCGACGAGTCCCTCGCGGGCAACCGGTGCTTCCTCTATCACGTGATCGGCGGCGGCACGGGCGACTGGGATGTGCCGGTCGGCGGCATGGGCGCCGTGAGCGGCGCCCTCTGGCGCGCGGCGCTCGACGCGGGGGCACGCCTGGTGTCCGACGCCGAGGTCACCGCGATCTCCCCCGACGGCGAGGTCACGGTGCGCATCGACGACGCCGAGCACCGCATCGCCGCCGGACGCGTACTCGCCAATGTCGCCCCCTACGAGCTCGCGCGCCTCATGGGCGAGCCCGAGCCGCCCAAGCCCGAGGGCGCGCAGGTCAAGGTCAACCTCCTGCTGTCCCGGCTGCCCAAACTGCGCGAGAGTTCGGTGGATGCCGCGGCCGGCTTCGGCGGGACCTTCCACGCCCAGGAGGGCTGGGCTTCCCTCGACGCGGCGCACTCCGCGGCGGCCGCGGGCAGCATCCCGACGCCTCTCCCCGTGGAGATCTACTGCCACTCGCTGACCGACCCCAGCATCTTGAGCCCCGAACTGCAGGCCGCGGGGGCGCAGACCCTCACGGTCTTCGGGCTGCACGTGCCGTCCCGGCTGGTCGACGACACGAACAACGGCGCGCGCCGAGCCGAGCTGCAGGCGGCCGTGTTCGCGAGCCTCGACGCCGTGCTGGGAGAGCCGCTCGACGACGTGCTCATGACCGACGCCGAGGGCAACCCGTGCATCGAGACCAAGACCACGCTCGACATCGAGCGCACCCTGCGCATGCCCGGCGGCAACATCTTCCACGGCCCGCTGTCGTGGCCGTTTGCCGAGGACGACGCCGACCTCGGCAGCCCGGCGGCCCGGTGGGGCGTGGCCACGGCGCACGAGCGCGTCCTGCTGTGCGGATCCGGCGCGGTGCGGGGCGGCGCGGTCAGCGGCATCGGCGGTCACAACGCCGCGATGGCGGTACTGGACGGGGCCTGAGGCCCGCTCTACGCTGAGACGGTCCCGCGTGAGGGGTGCGCGGCCGAGCAAGGGAGCACGGCATGGGAATGTTCGACAATCTCGGCGGGGCCGGGGGCGACTGGGCGAAGCAGGCGGCCGAGGCGCAGGCCATGGCCGATCAGGCCATGAAGGACGCCGGCTACGGCGCGAGCACCGCGGATGCGGTGGCCGCCGCCCCGGCGATGGCGGCCGACCGCGCGGCACTGGAGGCGCAGGCGGACGAGCAGAACCGCATCCTGACCGTCGGCGGCAAGGCCAAGATCACGATCAAGAGCAAGACCGACCTCGGCAAGAAGGTGGCCGGCAACGACACCTACCTGCTCGAGCTCGAGGTCGTGCCCGAGGGCGGCAAGAAGTACACGGTCAAGAAGGAGGAGATCATCCCTCCGCAGGTGATCAGCGGCTACGCCGACGGCACCACCATGGACGGGCGAATCGACCCGGCCGACAAGAACAAGGTCGCCTTCGGCGACAAGCCGTTCAAGTAGAGGACGCGGCGATGGGAATGCTCGACGACCTGGGACGGATCTGGGACGCCTCGAAGGACAACCCGCGCCCGGGGCTGGCCGAGGGACTGAGCATGGCGGCGGATGCGGCGGAGGGCGCCCAGCGGATGCGCGAGCAGCTGGCGGCGACCGGCGGCGTCCCGCAGGGGGTGAACGGGCAGAGCTTCAACCCGTTCGAGAACATGCAGGGTATGGCCGCGGCCACCCGTGGCACCGGCACGGTGGTGTCGATCGTCGACACGGGCGAGAAGTTCCAGGAGGCCTCGATCTACGACGTGACCCTGGACGTGAAGTCCGACACCCACCCGGATTTCCAGGTGGTGCACCGCCAGATGATCGCGGCCGCCGCCCTGGGCAACTGGCAGCCCGGCAAGATGCTGCCCGTGCGGTTCGACCCCGCCAACCTCACTCAGGTGACGATCGGCTAGCGCCGAGCACGACGACCCGATACCCCCGACCCGAACCCGAACCCGAGCACCGCCCGGCCGGGTTTCAGCGGGCGCGGTTGTCGACGATGGCCATGCGCGGGCCGTGCCGCTCGTACCCGATGCCCGCCGCCTCGATGAGGCGCACCACCCGCTGCCGGTGCCCGGCCCACGGCTCCAGCAGCTCGAGCATGCCGTCGTCGTCGACCCGCGCCCCGGTGAGCGCCCAGCCCACGCGCTTGGCCACGTGGAAGTCGCCGATGCTGACCGAGTCCGCGTCGCCGTGCGAGCGCTGCACCACCTCGTGTGCCGTCCAGACGCCGACGCCAGGCACGGTGCGCATGCGCTGGATCGCCGTGGCCGCGTCCACCCGGACCGCGCGCTCCAGCGCCCCCGCCACCGATACCGCCCGCATGACGGTGTCGGAGCGCTGCGGCCCGACACCGGCGCGGTGCCACTCCCAGGACGGGATGCGGCGCCACGCCTCGGGCGCGGGAGCCACCCGCATTCCGGCCGGCGCCGGGCCCGGCGCCGGCGTTCCGTGCCTCGTGACGAGTTCGCGCCAGGCGCGCTTCTGCTCGATTCCCGTGACCTTCTGCCCGAGGATGGTCGGCACCAGGTAGTCCATGATCCGCAGGGTGCGGGTGAGGCGCAGGCCCGGCATCCGGCGTCGGAGCTCGGCCACCAGCGGATGGTGCGCGGCCTCGAAGCCGGTGTCGTCATCCGCCGCCCCGCACAGCTCGGGCACCCGCGCGATGGCTTCCACGGCACCCGGTCCCCAGGCACGCGCGCGAACCCCCTCGGAGCAGCCGCGCAGGTGCAGCGTCGCGTCGCCCGACCCAGTCGCGAAGGCCAGCCAGAACCCGGATGCGTCCCCCCGCACCGTGGGATCGGTGCGCCCCTGCGCCAGGGGCGCGATCGTGAGGCGCAGGTCGACCGGGCGCCCGGGGCGATACGTCGTGGTGAGCATGTCGGGCTCACCCTAGACCGACGCGCGGACACCCGGGTCGCAGACGCGACGGGGCCGGGACGACCAACGTCGCCCCGGCCCCGTGTTGATGAAGCGAGCTCAGCCGCAGGTGAGCGTGCCGCCGTTGTCGAGCTGGTAGACACCCGGCTCGAGGCCCGCGCAGGCCGCGGTCAGGCTGCCCCCGACGGCCACGGCGATGATGATGCCGAGCACGATCGGCCAGACGATCGAGATGACGATGCCCGCGATGTTGGCGCCGATCTTCTGACCCGCGTTGCGGTTCTGCACGAGTCCGACGATGCTCAGGATGAGTCCGAGCAGCGGGATCAGGAACGCGAAGACGATGCCCGCGATCGTCATGCCCTTGCCGGGCGCTGCCGCGACGGGAGCCGGGCCCGGAGCCGGCGGGGTGGCGGGGGTTTCAGGGGTGGTCATAGGGATCTCCTCCAGATGCTGAGGCGCGAAACCGCGCATTCTCAGAGAATCTAGCGATCCCGCCCCCGCCGGTCGAGATCCCGCGCGGTATGCGGCACCGGCGATGGGTCAGAATGGACCCGATGAGCATCGGCATCCTGACCAGCGGCGGAGACTGCCCGGGCCTCAACGCGGTGATCCGCGCGGCCGTCTTCACCGGCACCAAGCTGCACGGCATGGAGTTCGTGGGCTTCCGCAACGGCTGGAAGGGCGTCGTCGAGGGCGACGTGGTCCCGCTCGGCCGCCCCCAGGTCATGGGCATCTCGAAGCAGGGCGGCACGATCCTCGGCACCTCGCGCACCAACCCGTTCGAGGGCGGGGGTGCGGCCCGGGTCGCCGAGGTCATGGAGCAGAACGGCGTCGAGGCCCTCATCGCGATCGGGGGCGAGGGCACGCTCGCGGCGGCCAAGCGCCTGACGGATGAGGGCATCCGCATCGTGGGGGTGCCGAAGACCATCGACAACGACCTGTCGGCGACCGACTACACGTTCGGCTTCGACACGGCCGTGCAGGTCGCGACCGACTCGATGGACCGGTTGCGCACCACGGGCGACTCGCACGGGCGCTGCATGGTCGCGGAGGTCATGGGCAGGCATGTGGGCTGGATCGCGCTGCACTCGGGCATGGCGGCCGGCGCGCACGCGATCCTCATCCCGGAGCACAAGACCTCGATGGACCAGATCTGCGAGTGGGTGCGCTCGGCCAAGGACCGCGGCCGCGCGCCCCTGGTGTGCGTGGCCGAGGGCTTCAAGCTCGACACCATGGATGACGCGCACTCCGAGCGCGGGCTCGACGCGTTCGGCCGCCCGCGGCTCGGGGGCATCGGCGATCAGCTCGCGCCTGAGATCGAGGCCCGCACCGGCATCGAGACCCGCTCGACGACGCTGGGCCACATCCAGCGCGGCGGGACGCCCACCGCCTACGACCGGGTGCTCGCGACGCGGTACGGGATGGCGGCGGTCGCCTCGATCCTGGAGCAGAACTGGGGGCGCATGGTCGCCCTGCACGGCACGCAGATCGTGAACGTGCCGCTCGACGATGCGCTCGGCAGCCTCAAGACCGTGCCGCAGGACCGCTACGACGAGGCCGCCGTCCTCTTCGGCTGACCCGCGAAACGTCATTTCGCGTGGGTGTTCGCCGCGCCGACCCGCGCGGATCGACCTTTCGTGGGTGAATTGAGGCATGAGGGCGATCGAGGTGGTGAAGGGCAGCGCGGGGGCGCTCGTCGAGATCGACGAGGCGCGGCTGGGCGGCGAGGGGGTCCTCGTCGACGTGAGCCACTCATCCCTCAACTACAAGGACGCGCTCGCGATCGCGGGGCGCCCCGGCGTCATCCGCGCCGACCGGCTCATCGCCGGCATCGATCTGGTCGGCACGCGCCGCGACACCGGCGAGCTGGTGACGGTCAACGGCCGGGGTCTGGGCGAGACGCACGACGGCGGCCTGGCCGAGCTCGCGCGGGTCCCGGAGGACTGGCTCACCCCGGTGCCCGAGCGCTTCACCCCCGCGCAGGCCGCCGCGATCGGGACGGCCGGCTACACCGCGGCGCTGTGCGTCCTGAAACTGGGGGATGCGGACGGCCCGGTCCTCGTGACCGGCGCGACAGGCGGTGTGGGTTCGCTCGCGATCATGCTGCTGAGCTCGACCGGGCACGAGATCGCCGCCGTGACCGGCAAGCCCGCGGAGCACGACCGGCTGCGCGAGCTCGGCGCGAGCACCATCCTCGACCGCGCGGAGTTCGAGCAGCCCGGCAAGCCCCTACAGCCCGAGCTCTGGGCGGGCGCGGTCGACACCGCGGGCGGCACCGTGCTCGCGAACGTGCTGAGCCAGACCCGCTACGGCGGAACGGTCGCCGCCTGCGGGCTGGCCGCCTCCGCCGAGGTGCACGCCAGCATGATGCCGTTCATCCTGCGCGGGGTCGCGCTGGCGGGTGTCAACTCGGTCTTCACCCCGCGCGCCGAGCGCGACGCGGCATGGGAACTGCTGGACCGCGCGCTGGACACGTCCCTGCTCGACGCGATCACGACATCCATCACCCTCGCGGATGCCGTGCCCACCGCCCAGCGCATGCTCGCCGGGCAGACCACGGGTCGCACGATCGTCGACGTGCACTCCTCGATAGCCGCCGCAATGTAACTGAAATACGAATTGTCTAGGTAAGTTACAGGCGTGATAGTCGAGAGCGCAGAGGGTGTCGAACTGCTTCTCGATGCCGGTATCGAGCGGCGCATCACCGGAAGCGCCGACGTCGAGATCAGATCGGAAGACGGAGACTGGACTCGCTGGCAAGTCAAGGTTCTGCACCACTCACCAAGTCCGACCGAAGTCGAGCGTGCGCTCAAGACCCTGACCAGGCACGGCCACGATGGCGTGCTCTTCGTCGTCGCCCGTGCGGGAACCGGCCTCGCCGATGCGGCCCGCGACGACACCCGGGTGGCCTTCGCGGCACTGAAGGATCGCACCGTCTCATTCCAAGGGCGCCTGCATCATGCGGCCCCGGGCGTCTCCAGCTTCGTGCCGCACCGAGGGCGCACCAGTTGGGTCAGGCTCGGCGCGCTGCGCCTGTTTGCGCTACTCGACAACGAACGGCCGCTCACTCAGACCGCGATCGCGCATCGCCTCGGCGTCTCACATGTCGCAGTCGGCAAGCAGCTTCCCCAGTTGGGCGACCCGATCGAGCGCACGCGCGACGGATGGCGGGCCCTTGACCGTCGCGCATGCTGGGACCGCTTCATCGCGGACTACCCCGGACCACGAGGTCTGGCCACCTACTGGACCTCGACAAGCGACGTTTCCGATCAGCTGGCCCGTCTCGTGGAAGCGACTAGAGACGACTCAACCGATGAGCTGATTCTCTCGGGCGACCTCGCCGCCGACCGGTACGCGCCGTGGCGACGCCCGTCCCGCATAACTGCCTACCTCACGTGGCAGCCCGCGCTCGAGCGTCACGGGTTCGCCAGCGTGCGTGCCGACGAGGCCACCCTCGAGCTGCGCATTCCGAAAGATCCCACCATAAGCGCGATGGCCCGCCGAGGGGGCAACCGAGCCGACCTGCGGTACGCCGATCCACTGATCGCCGCGTGGGACCTCGCTCGGACACCAGGCGGCGATGTCCCCGATTCTGTCGACCATCTCCGAGATCGCGTGTTGACGGACCACCTGTGGAGCTGAGACGCCGCGCGGAACTCATTGCAACCTCGCGCGCCGACGACCTGGCGCTGCGGGCGCTTGCCGATGCCGCGGCGATCACGCGGGACGAAAACACCCGCATCGTCGGCGGACACATGACCTCGCTGCTGTTGACCGCGTTCCCGGTTCCGGGAGTCCCCACTCGACGAACCCGAGATGCGGACGCGGCCATCACCACCGAGCTCGCCGGTTCTGGGTTGCTCCATGACCGACTCCTGGCGCTCGGCTACATCGACACATCCGGCAACAGTTACGACCGCCGTATCCCTGAGCTCGCCGCGCATGACGGGCCCGCACCGATCCTGTCGATCGACCTGCTCGTGCCCTCTCTCGACGGGCGATTCCGTCCAAGTCGCCACGGCGATCGCACATTCGACGCCGCGCCGGGCCTCGGACTGGCGCTCGCCGCGCCACCGATCCTGATCGACGTCGGCGTGACATTACTGGACAGCACTGTTCTCGAGTTCGCCGTCGGCGTTCCCAGCGTCGAGTGCGCCGTCGTCATCAAGGCGCTCGCCTGGGGCACGCGTCGCCAGCCTCGAGATGTGGAAGACCTTTACCAGCTCTTGGAGATCGCAGCCGCATACTCGCTCGAAGAAGTCGGCGGCTGGGCGCTCGACGCACGTGAGCTCGCCGGCGCACGCGGGGATGCAGCCGTGCAGCTTCACGCACTCGCAAGTAGCCTCCGAAGGCTGACTGGCGCCAACGTACCGATGGCGCGCTTGGCCGCCTTGATTGCTGATCGAGTTGGCTTCCCCCAGTAACGTGCCCACCGCCCAGCGCATGCTCGCCGGGCAGACCACGGGTCGCACGATCGTCGACGTGCGCTCCTGAGCGAAGCGAGACACGTTCGTGAGCGTGTGCGGCTACCGGGGTCGCGTTCGAGTGCGGGAGTAGAAGAACGGCGGCATCCGACGGCCTGGTCGACGCAACTCGGGGAAGACGACTTCCGGTAACCCGAGAGGCGTAGCATCGGCGCACCGAACGCAGTGTGCAATGCTCTGCGCTGTTTGGACGAGCCCGTCCTGCCATGGTCGGTTCGCGATGAACACGAGGTCACGAAGTCCCGCAGGGCTCGTGGCACGCACACGCCACCCCTCCCACCGCCATGGCAATCGATCCCACTCCTCCACAGCAACACCAAAGGTCGAACGAAAGGAACTCTGGTCGAAGCCCTCGGCAAGGTGGGGCGCTGGGTCCCTGCACGTGGAGCGGCTGGTGGCGCCGTCCGGCAGACGAAGCGGCCGCCCCAGTGCGATCTCCGCCAAATCGAGGACGTCCTCGAACTGGAACCCTGACGAGGAATCGACGGGCCTGTCGCCCGCCAGCACGGCGGTGTAGTACTCCTGCCCCTGCAGCACCGCGAGGCCGGCGGATGCCCATCGGCAACCCCATCGCTCCACGATCGCTTCAGCCGCCAGGTACAGACCCGCCTGGAATGCCGCGACCTCAGGGCGGTTCGCGCCACGCAGCGACCGCAGCAAGGCCAGTTCCGTGTCGAGGATGGTCGCGCGGCGAGCCTCCTCGATGACGGGCCAGATTTCTGCTGGGTCGGCCGATGCGAGCGGCGCCGCGAGCTCGACGGGAACCTCGGAGATCACCATCGGCCATGAGTTGACTTCCGCCGCGCCCGCGCCCGCGCCTACTATGCGATCAAAGGCCAGCACCGGTCCGTTAGGGGGTCGGAACTCAAAGTCATAGTCACCGAGATACCCTGCCGGCTGGTCACGATCGTCCAACTCCCCATCCAGTTGAATCCTGAACGCCTCCACCCAAGCGCCCCGAATTCTGGTTGCGGAGCGGACTGTCCTAGCGCGCACGGGGTTGATCTCCTACCGGCAACTCAAGATCTGACCGTACGGGCAATGCCCATACATCCCGGCGTAGTTGGTGATGAGTGCAATCTCCTCGGTTCTAGCCGCGTACCATCCAACTTGCGAACTCAAGACGGTGTAGGAGCAAGCGTTGCCAACCCATCTCTCGCAGAGAGCCAGTTGGCTGGATGGCCGAGAAACTCCTACTCGAGATATGCCGTACTTCCAGGTGAGGAACTCATCGACTGTCCCGGGGAGCGGCGGTACAGGCGATGCGTGAATCTCGTACACAATGTACAGGTCCTTGGCATGCTTGATTGCTGTGCGCGTTCCCGCGCGAACCTGCGGAATCGCAACCGAAGTGCTCCGCGCTGTGTCCCCAGACAAGCTCAGCACCAGGCTCCAGACACTCAGGAACGCCGACAAGCGAGCCAGGTCTCGTGGCCGTACGCTGGCTGATGCAGCCGGCTGAGCGCGCGTCAGTGGTGTCCATGTCGCCTGCCCGCCCTTATTCAGGATTGCCACGTACGAATCGGCCGTCATTTCGCCGCTGAGGTCGAACCTGTTGATGGGGTCGGCTGGGTAGTCGTAGGCGTTGGTGACACCGCCTTCGATGGGGTCGACTTCGAGGAATCTGCCGAGGGCTGGGACGTATTGGCGGGCGCCCATCTCGATGGTGGCGATCGAGCCTTGGTGCTCATACCGTTTGGAGTGGGACCCGACCCAGGAGAAGTCCGCATCCCCCGGCAGGGTGTCCGGCACCGCGTCATCAGCACCCGTGGTGCCGATCTCACCCGTGGTGGGGTCGATGACCTGCCCGAACGGGTCGTAGGAGGCCCGTGCCCCGAGGCGGTGACCATCCTGGTCAGCGGTGAGGATCACATCCCCGTGCAGGTTCGGGTAGGACCAGGATGTGCTGGCGGTGGTGATGAGCATGCTCGCCCCACCGGGCAGGGACACGGTGGCTTGCAGCACCGTGTTGTTCTCGTCGAGGACCAGGGTGCCGCTGTACCGGGTCACCTCGTCCGGACCGGACGGGGGATCCAGAGTGCGTTGCACGATCTGCCCGGACGCATCCCACCGGTAGGTGATCTCGGTCCCATCCGCCAGAACCGTGCCCACATGCCGATCCGCCACGTCGTAGGTCAGGGTCTGGTCGGCCAGCACGGTGGTGTTCCCATGCGCGTCGTAGGCAAGCGATTCACCGGGGCCGGTGGTGGTCAAGTTCCCGCCCGCGACCGGGCTGGCACCCGTCAAGGCTCCGGTCACCGTAGTCCCGACCAGCCGGTCCGCGGTGTCATAGCAATAGTCGACCGTGGTGGTCACCCCGGCCGTGTTCGGGTCGGCGTCATCGTCGAACACATCCGAGAACATGGTGCGGTTCCCGTTCAGCCCCGCCGCGGTGACACCGCAGGCGGCGGTCCCGTACCCGTAGGTGAGCTCATGCTGCGGGATGGTCGCGGTGACCAGGCGCCCGGCGGTGTCGAACCGGTAGGTGGAGACCTCCACCGTGCTGTCGTCGGTGAGGGTGTTCTGGATGATCCGCCCGGACTGGGACCTGACCACCGCATCCGACACCACCTGGGTGCCGGCGCTGGTGTCGATCCACTCCTCCGCGGTGAGGGTCAGGTCGTCCCAGAACACCGGCCCGCTGGAGGGGGTGGCACCGTTGTGCCCGAAGTACCAGTCCTGCGTGGACGCGACCGCGGTGAAGGTGTAGTCGACCTGCTGCCACCCCGACGTTGTCGCCGACCCCGACGAACCGATCCCATTCGCGCCGATCTCGATATCCGACAGCCCGGAACTCTGCGACGCGTCCACCCACCCGGACAGGGTGTACGAGCGCCCCGGGGTCAACCCGGTCAGGGTCTCGGACACCCCGACCCAATACCCGGACTTCGAACTGCTGATCGCGGTGGACCATTCCCCGTCATGCGCGTTCGCCGAGGTGACCGCCGCGACAGTCGCACCATCGCCCAACCACGGGTCCGTGGCGAAACCGGTCACCTCGTAGTCGTTGGTCTGCACCGTTTCGGCCGGATGAGGCCCCGACCCGTCGGTGTAGGCGTCCCGGGTCAGGGTGACCTCGTCCCAGAACACCGGCCCCGAGGCCGGGGTGGCGCCGTTGTGCCCGAAGTACCAGTCCTGCGTGGTCGCGACCGCGGTGAACGTGTAGCTCAGCTGCTGCCACCCCGAGGTGGTCGCCGACCCGGACGAGCCGATCCCGTTGGCGCCGATCTCGATGTCCGACAGCCCGGAACTCTGCGAGGCATCTACCCACCCGGACAGGGTGTAGTCCAGTCCGGGGGTCAACCCGGTCAGGGTTTCGGAGACCCCGACCCAGTAGCCCGATTTCGAGCTGCTGATCGCCATCGACCGGTCGCCGGAATGGGCGTTCGCGGTTGTCACCGCCGCGATGGTGGCATCATCTCCCAGCCACGGTTCGGTGGCGAACCCGGAGACCTCGTAGTCGTTCGAGATGACCGTGGACGGCGGGACCGTCACCGGTGCGGACGGGAAGGTCCACTCCATCCCGGTGCTGGCCCCGGTGTAGGGGTCACGGGTCACGGCGGACAGGCTGGTGCCGTTGGCGTAGGCCACGGATTGCAGGAGCTGGTTGGTGGCGTAGTCCGGGTCGGCGACGACCGTGCCGTCGTAGGAGACGGTGAGCACCTTCCCGTCCGGGTCGTAGGTGAACGCCTGGGTGTGCACGGCATCCGCCGCCGGGTCGGTCACCACCGACAGCACCCGCCCAGTCTTGGCCTCATAGCTCGGGGTGGTGACCGTGCCCCACACATCGGTCGAGGTCACGGTGCGACCGAGGAGGTCGATGACGGTGGTGATCGTCCCTGCCGGGTCGGTCACCGAGGTGGTCAGCGGATCGCCCCCGACCGCATAGGTGGTGGTCACAGTGCGGGCGGAAGCGCTGCCGTAGGCGGCATAGTCCACCTGCACCACCCGACCGCGCGCGTCATAGCTCGTGCAGGTCCAGTCCGCGTCGCCGGTGCGCTTGGTGCCTGCGGTGCGTCCCAGGATGTCGTACACGTACTGGGTGGTGACCCCGACCGCGCTGCCGGCACCGTCCGGGTCGGCCGTGGTGGTGGACTTCACGAACCCGTACTGGGCCGTCCAGACGGTCACCCCGCAGGTTGCCGACCCCAGTGTCTCGGTGTCGCCCCAGTAGACGGAAGTGGTGGTCGCATCCCCGCCGGCAGGCATGGTGCGGGTGGTGCGCCGCAACCATGAGTTCGCCGCGGTCGTCGGCGCCTCGTATCCGGTGGTTGTCGTCAGATCCAGTCCGCCTGGGTCGATCGTGGATGTCGTGGCAGCCCCCAGCCACGGGTATGCCCCGTACCCGGTGGTCGTGGTCAGCGGGGTGACCAGATTGCCCGGCAGCCCGGAGCCGGCCGGGACAGCGTCATCGACCGTGCTGCCGGTGGCCAGCCCGTAGTCCGGCGTCAGAGCCGAATCCGGGATGTCGGTGAAGGCGCCCCCGTCGACCGCCCACTGCAGGGTGAGTCCTGCCACCGAGATGTGCTCGTAGAAATCGACCCGGATGTGGCGCCGCTCGCCCGCTGCGACACCGGTGATGATCGGGCTGACGTAGGCCGATCCGTCGGAGGTCGTGTCGTGGATGAGTAGCTCGTCATTCAGGAAGAGCTTCCCTCCGTCGTTCAACACCGTGCGGAACTGGTAGTCACCGGCGGTGGGGAAGGTCAAGGTCCCCGTCATGCGCAGCGAGAAGTCGTCCTCCGGAATGCCCGCCAGAGGCGAACCCGTCCCCCAGTCGCGCGAGCCCAGAGTCGTGCCGGTGCCACCGACCAGACCCAGGGTGAAGTCCTTCGGCGCACCGGAGAGGTTGCCGGTGTCGAAGTACGCCACCTGCAGCCCGTGCATGCCCTGGTCGTACCCGGTGGAGGTGTGGGCGGGCAGGATCGGGCACGACCCCAGCGGGGTGCGGTCGGTGTCGTAGCAGGATGCCGGCGCCGGCCCGTACGCATCCGTCGCCAGATCGGTGAACGGGTCGTAGATCATCGTGGACATCCGCCCCCACGCGTCGGTGGTGGACAGCTTCTGATCCTTCGCGCTCCAGGTGGTGCTCGAGGTGAGCCCGAGCGGACTGGTGGAGGAGGTCGCCCGCCACGCGGAGTCGTAGGTGACCTTCCCGGCGTGGGCACCGGAGGGTGCCCCGGTCAGGTCCAGCCCGGCCACATCGATCAGAGTCTCCCCGGTGTTGTAGGTGTAGAGCTTCATCGGCCGCAGGGACGAGGTGGCCCCGTCGGGGGCGGGAGAGGTGACCGAGATCAGCTTCCCGCCGGCGTATCCGAACTCGGTCGCGACCAGGTCCTGAACGGTCGGGGTGGACCGGTTGGTCGGGTCGGCGGCGATCCAGTCGTTGACCAGCGGGTCCCACACCTGGGTCAGCTCTCCGGCGGTGTACCCGAACCGGACCTGCTCGCCGCCCGGATCCACGATCGAGACCAGTAGGCCGTTGGCGTCGTAGAACAGGCGGGTGGTGTCGTCCACCCCGCTGGTACCGCCGGGCACATGCCCTGGGTAGACGATGCGGCACAAGAACCCGGCCGGTGGTGCACTGTAGTCCGACCCGGCCGGGACCGGGCAGGCGTTACCGCTCATGTCGCCGTCCGCGGCCCCGAGCCCGACCTGGCCGACCGTGTCGCCCCCGTACACGAACCGCACCACCCGGTTGGTGCCGCCCGCGACCGGGTCCGCGATCAGGTCCGGCACCCGGGTCGGGGTGCGGTACTGCACGAGCGGGGTCGCCGGCTTCTTCGCATCCGCCGCCGGAGTCACCGAGGTCACCTTCCCGTCCGCGTCGAACACATACACGGTGCCGCCATCGTTCAGGGTGACCTGCCCGTCGCCATCCAGCGCCAGAACGCCATACTCCCCCTTCGGCGCCTTGTAACCCCCGTCGGAGGTCTTCGTGTAGGTATGCACCGACCCGGTCACATCGGTCAAGGTCACCGATGTGGAGGTCTTCACCGCCAGGGTGTAGAACCCGCCCGCACCATTGATCGGAGCCGAGGACGACCACCCTCCCGGCAGATACTGCACCTGCTTGGTGAACCAGTCCGCCGGAACGGGCATCCCCGCCGGATCGATGCCCGGACCCTTCACCCAGAGCTCCAGGCGGGCGTTGCCGGTCGCGTCGTAGTAGTCCACCCGGATCGGCGTCGGGGTGCCCGGAAGACTGTAGGCGGTACCCCAGTCGGTCTGATCCGTGGAGCCGGTCGTGGTCCACTTGTCCACCACGGTCGTGGTGCCCACCACCACTCGGGCGCCGTCGTTGCGCACCACCCCGAACGTGTAGCTGCCCGCCGTCGGCGGGGTCACGAAACCGGTCCACCGGCCCAGGAAGTAATCAGCCGGTACCGCGGGCGCGACCTGGTCCGGCTGGGTGAACGAGACCGCCGGCTCGGTCTGCGCCAGCACCGGCTCGCGATTGTCGAAGGTGAACGTCGTCGTCGAGGTCTGTCCCTGATTGAGGGCGTTGTAATACGCGGCGGCCAGGCCCTTGTTCCCGTTCGGGTCCGCCTGTGAGTTGTACGAGAAGCTCAGGCCCATCGGCCCTCCCAGCGCCGGGATCATCGGCGAGGCGAAGTTCAGTGCCAGGTTGCCGTTGGCCAGGTTCACGCTCGCCGGTCCCGCCGTGTCGAACGGCGACGGCCCCGTCGTCCCCAGGCGCAGGTTCACCTTGAAGTGCCCGGCCCAGGCCTGCTCGGCCTCATCCGTCCCATCGTCAGCCCACACCCGCCAGGTGTACGAACCGCCATCCAGCAGTGCGCCCTCCACAGGGGTCCACGTCACCGGATCCCCCGGTGTCGTGGACGGCGCATCCAACCACCCCGAGGTGACCACCGCACCTGTGCGCCCGTCCGGGCCCGTGGCGACAACGAACTTGAACCTCACCGGGTCCGCATCGTCTGGGTCCGGGGTGTACGGAACGCTGAACTGCGGCGTCGTCGAGGTCACCACCTCGTCATCCGCCGGGGACGACTGCCCCTGATCGACCGCGGGAGTGCTGTTCGTGGTGAAATACCACGCCGCGTTCGTCACCGATCGCTTCGTGTCGTTACCCAACCAACCGTCGTAACCGTCCTTGACCGTGACCCGGTACCGGTACTCCGTACCCGCTTCGAGCACATTCGACGGCACCGGGAACTCGCCCGGCAGAACCCACCCGGTGTCGTAGGCGATGCTCGAGAACGACCCCAGCCCCGTGCCCGAACCCCCGGTCTTCTCGAACTCGTACCGCACCATCCCGTTGCCGCCCGGGACGCTCACCGACGCCTGCATCTTCGGGGCCCGCGACGCCACTGCACCCCCGGTCGGCGTCGCCCCCGTCACCCCGGTCACCGACGGGTATGAGTTGTACACCACGACCAGAGCGGTATTGACCCCCTTGTAGCTGTACCCGGTGTTCGCCTCCCAATGGCTGCGGAACCCCAACCAGTTGTTGTAAGTGCCGTTCCTGACCCACGCGGCGATCGTGGAATCCAGCGAGTCGGTCGTGCTGCCGCTGGCCGTGGCCGACCCGCCGCACAACGTGTACGACGAGACCGTCGACCCGTAACTGCCGACCCCCGACGGGCTACTACTGCCCGACCCGATGTACTCGGTCTGACACGTGGCAGTGCCCGTGGTGTACGCCAGCCCCAGTGCGGTGTCCACGACGTACTTGCCCGCGATGCCACTCAGCGGGTAGCGCGCGAACCCACGCCAGTAGATCGCATGATTGGACTGCCACGGGTTGCCAAACCAGGTCGCGTTGCTCTGCACGACCCCGTCCGACTTGTACGACTTCTGCGCATTCGGACCCCACTGCACCGACGGATCCACAGTCACCGGGTACACCCGAGCAGGATCGGAGAGCCACTTCGCATCGGGCGTCAGCGTCAGGAGCCAGTCGGAGCCGTACGGCTCGACCCTCGCCGCCACCGGTGCCATCTCCGGCTCCCGGACGCCGGGCGCCCCGCTGGAATCCCACATGACCGGCGTCGGGATGGAGAGCCGCACGACACCCGTGGAGTCCAGCACCACGAATCCGCCCGCGTCATCCGGCTGAACCGTCAGCCCCTTACCGGACAGTACCCACCGGTAGATCGCCTCACCCTTCGGAGCCTCCGGCAGAACGAGCGCCTCCTTCACGAGCGACGGTGTCAGATCGTAGGTCAGATCGACGTCGCCGAGCACGTCCCGGTACCGCAGACCGCCCAGCGTCCCGTCACGTCGCTGAGAAGCCACGCCACGAACCTCATCCACCCCGAGGAGTCGCTGAGACAACGTGACACTCCCCGTCGACACAGTCAGGACATCACCGCCCGAGGTCGCCGAGAACTCAGGCGAAAGGGGGTGCGCCGTTCCAGCCCACCCGTCGCTCGCCCGCACGAGCGTGTCCTCGATCGCAACCCACTCACCCCCGACCCGCACGTTTGCCGGCGTCCCGCTCAACACCGCCACCCGCTGCGAACCAGTCAACTGGTAGACAGTGCGGAACTCGTCCCGTTGCACGACCGGGAGACTCTCCAAATCCAAGCCATCCAGATCGGCAGGAGGCGGCTCGTGCCCACCCGACGCCCGCACCGCCGAAGTCGTCCGAGGCTCCGGCGCGAACGACCCGTCCGGGACCGATCCCGAACCCGGCTCGGCCATCGTCGACACCGGCGCAGGAACGATCCCCGCGGGCAGCACCGATGCTGCTTCGCGCGCCGCCACCGGTGTGGCGGTCCCCATCGCGAATGCAGCCGCGACTACGACCGCAAGCGCCGCCCGAACCCCGAACGCGTTGAACATGGCGAATCCCCCTCGACTCACCCACCGCTACACGCGCAGCCCAGGCAATCAACCCGAGAAAAGCACACGCGATCCCGGCAGTATGGACCCGAAGTCAACGACAGCGCAAGGGCGAATTTCGCCCAGGATGGCGCTCGCGCTCCCGCGATGCCAGGCTGGCCGCATGAACGGGCTCACCATCGCCGGGGCGGTTCTCGCCGTGATCGCGGCGCTCATCCACGTGTACATCTTCGTGCTGGAGAGCGTGCGGTGGACCGCCCCCGCGACACGCAAGGTCTTCGGGGTGCGCACCGCCGAGGACGCCGAGCTCATGCGGCCCCTCGCGTTCAACCAGGGCTTCTACAACCTCTTCCTCGCGCTCGGCGCACTCGTGGGCATCGTGCTCATCGTGACCGGCGGCGTGGTTCGGGCCGGGTACGGGGTCGCGATCTTCGCGCTGTCGTGCATGACGCTCGCCGCCGTCGTGCTCGTCTCCTCCAACCCGAGGATGCTGCGCGCGGCTCTCCTGCAGGGCGTCGCGCCGCTCGCGGGAATCGTGCTGCTCGCCCTCGGGGCGGTAGCGCTCACGACGGGCTGAGACCCAGGTGCCGCCGGATCGCGGCGGCCTGCGTGGCCCCGCGCTCGCCTGCCGCGACGGTCGTGCCGATCTCGCGCACCCACCCCGACTCGGGCGTGAAGCGCAGCACCACGAGCAGCGGGTTCTCGGTGCCCAGGAACCGCCAGTACGGCACGGTCGTCACCGCGCGCAGCTCGCCCGGGGCATAGCGGAGCGAGCGCGCCCACCCGCGCACCACGACATCCGGCCCGTCGAGGAAGACTCCGGTGAAGAACGACCGGACCACGACCACGAGCGCGAGCGCCTCGATGACGAGCACCGCGACCAGGGGCCCGCCCAGCGCGAGCCAGGCGCCCAGGAACCCGGTCGCGACGGCGAGCATCGCGAGCGCGAGGATGCGGATCGCCCCGCCCGAACCGGGCAGCCGGGTCACGATCCCGCCGCGTAGTCGACGAGCGCCTCCACGAGCGCCTCCGGGGTGCGCTCGTCGGCGATGGAGTGCACGGTCAGCCCGGCCGCGCGGGCGTCGAACGCGGTGCGCGGGCCGATGCACACCACGACCGTCGAGGCGGGCAGCGCGGGCAGCTGGGCGGCGAGCTGCCGGGCGACGCTGCCCGAGCTCACCAACACCCCTCCGATACGACCGAACTCCAGATCGGTCAGCACCTCGGGCGCGAGCGGAACCCCGACCGTGCGGTACGCGGTCACGAACTCGACCGCGAAGCCGAGCTTCTCGAGCCCCGCGACGAGAGTCGGCTCCGCCACGTCGGACTGAGGGATGAGCACGCGCCCCCGGATCTCGCTCGCCGGCCACTCCTTGACCAGCCCGCGCGCGGAGTTGTCCGAGACCGGCACGAAGTCGACGCGGTACCCGGCCTGCTGCAGGGCGATCGCCGTCGTCTCGCCCACCGCGGCGATGCGCGTGCCGGTGGGCACCACGACCTTCTGACCGCTCAGGACGTCCACCGTCGTCGCGCTCGTGACCACGAGCCAGTCGAACTGCCCGTCCTGCAGTTCGTGCAGCGCGTTGGCGAGGACGACCGGGTCCTCGGCTCCCGCGAAGTTCAACAGGGGGGCGACCACCGGCACCGCGCCGAGCGAGCGCAGGCCCGCCGCGACGTTGTCGCCCCAGGTGCCGCCACGTGGAACGAGAACCCGCCACCCGGACAGGGGCTTGGCCGCCATCACGGGCCCCACCGTCCGGGCGCGCCCGGGTGCGTACCGAGACGCAGACCGGGGACCTCGCTCATCGCCCCCATCCTCCCGCTCTCGCGCGCGGAGCGCGAATCGGGAGTTCAGGGCCCGGTCGAGTTCAGAGCTCAGTCGTCGTCGGGGCCGAAGATCGCCCAGGCCAGCACACCGACCGCGACCACCGCGACGGCCACGCCGCCGATGATGAACGGCAGCGGGTTCTTCTCGTAGGCGTTCATCGCCTGCTTGCCCAGCTCCTGCGCGCGCTTGGGCACGTTGAGCCGGTCTTCGATCGCGTCGAGTGCGCTGGCGAGTTCGTCGCGTGCGCGCTGGGCCTGAGCTTTGGCGTTCGAGGGGGTGCTCATTCTGTCCTCCGCTTTCCGATTCCCTTGATGGCTCTGAGGTCGCGCTGGATGCTGTCGATCGACTCGGTCGGGACGGGGGGCACCCCGCGCATCAGGATTCGATACCCGATGAGACCCAGGATCGCGCCCGCGATCAGCAGGACGGCCGCGACCAGGAGGGCTGCGAGCCAGCCGGGCATGACCTGCGACAGCGCGAGGATCGCCGCGGTGAGCAGCATGCCGAGCATGCCCAGCAGGATGATGGCGGCGCCGGCGATGAGGCCGGCCCCGACGCCGAGCGCCTTGAGCTTCGCGGTGAGCTCGACCTTGACGAGCTCGATCTCGCGCATGACGAGCTCCTGCACCAGCGTGGGGATGCTGGTGACCAGCTCGATGAGCGAGCGCTTGCGAGGTGCCGGGCTCGGCGTGGTCATGCCGGTGCCCCGGTCAGCTGGACTTCGACGTGCTGGACTTGGTCGACCCGGACTTCGACCCGCCGCGGTTATCGGCGGCGGGCTTCTTGCCCTGCACCTGGGCCACGACCTTCTTCGCGTTGTCGCTCACGAAGTCGGCCACCTCGGGGGCCTTGTCCTTCACGAAGTCCTCGACCGCATCCATCTGCTTCTGCACGCGCGGGTCGTTCCAGACCTTCAGGGCCGCCTCGCGGAGCTGCTCGTACTTCTCACGGCCGGCGCGGGTGCCGAGCACGTATCCCAGCCCGAGTCCGGCGACGAACAGGATCTTGCCTCGCATGATGCACTCCAGTCTGCGGGTCCGTCGGTGACAGCCGTCAAGCCTAGACCCTCGTCTCCCAGCCTCGCCCACCGGATGCATTCCGTCAACGGAATGCGAGAACGGTCCAGTGCACTCCCAGGCGACGGCGGCGCTCTCAGCCCGCCGCCGTCGCGCGGGGTACGCCGAAGACGACGCCGCGCCCCTGTGTCTCAGCCCACGGGGCGCGGCGCCGCCGCTTCGGAGGTCAGGTCGTCAGCTTGGCGCTGCGGCGTCGAGCCGAGCGAGTGGCGAACATGGCCAGGCCCGCGACCATGAAGGCGTCCGCCGCGACCAGGAGTCCCATCGGGGACTGGCCGGTGTAGGCGAGCGTCTCGGTGTCGCACACTGCGGGCTTCTTGAAGTCGACCGTCCAGCTGGTCTGCACTCCGTCGGCGAACACGTAGTCAGGCGTGTTCGCGGTCGCGGTGATGGAGACGGTGCCGGCGGCCGCTGCGGTGTACTTGCCCTGCGCGACCTGCGACCCGTTGACCGTCCAGATGACGGCGTCGGCGTCGGTCAGGTCGTTGCCGAGCGTGTACGAACCGCTGCTGAAGCATCCGATCTGGTTGGACGAGACCGCGGGGGTCACCGGCGGGTGCAGCGGGATGCACTCACCCGGCGAGACCGTGCCCTCGAAGGGCAGCGAGATGCCGGCGGCCAGCGTGTACTTGGTCGTGTCGTAGGTCACGGTCACCGTGTGCGGGCCGGGTGTCACGTCATACGTCCCGGGCGCCACGAGCACGCCGTCGAGGTAGTACGTGACGTTGTCCGCCGGGAAGATCGTGACCGTCGCGGAGGCAACGGAGCGGGAGGACGCCGCCGCCACGACCCGCGAGGAGACCGCCGCACCGGGGCCGGCGTCGACCAGAACGTCGCTGTCGTCGCAGTACCCGTTGGCCCACTTCGGCTCCACCGGCCGCACCTTGGCCTTGCAGTCGCCGCGGTCCACGAACTGGTAGTCGTAGGAGAACGGCGCGGCCTGGTACTTGGTGGTGTCGTCGACCGTCGCCTTGACGTAGAGGTGCGTGCCGGCGGCGACCGTGAAGGTGGTGTCGGCCGTGATCGGGACCGCGCTGTAGGTCACGCCGTCGGTGCTCACCTCGTAGACCACGTGCTCGACGTAGTACAGCGTGTAGGTCGACGGGGGAACGACACCGGGCGCGACATCCACGTTGCAGGTGTCGTTCGACACGGTCGGGGTCTTCGGCAGCACCTCGGTCAGGCAGCTGCCGGCCTGATCCACGGTGTAGTCGTAGATCTTCGCGCTGTCGCCGCCCTTCAGCCGGTAGTAGTTGGCCTCGTCGGCGCGCGCGATGATCTGCACCGCGGTCACGCCGTCCGGCACGTCGTACCATCCGGTCGCGGTGACGGTCTCGGTGCCGTTGATCTTGACCGAGTAGATGACGCCGGTGGTGTCCGGGATGAAGTACTGCGCGAGCTTGTGCTGACCCGGCCCGGTGCAGACCTGCTTCTGGAAGTCGGGCTCGACGGGCTGCACCTCCACCGTGCACAGCTCGGGTTCGGTGAACGTGAACTTCCAGCTCGAGGTTCCGGTGATCTTGTACTTCGAGTTCGCCGCCTCGGCCGTGATGTTCACGGTCGTCCCGTTGGTCGCCGGGTAGGTTCCGGGCGCGGTGACCACGCCGTCGACCTTGTAGACGACGCCGGTGACATCCTTGAGCGTGTAGCTCGGCGCGCTGAACTGGTTGGGCCCGGTGCACACCGAGGGCGAGGAGGTCGCCTCGGGCGTCACCTTGATGCAGCCCGTCGGGAACGAGTCCTTGCCCCACCAGCCGCTGTTCTGGCTGTACACGTCGTCCTTCGTGGTCGACGTGTCGCCATCCCAGAACCCGGTGAGCACGAGCTCGAGGTTCTGCGGCTCGGTGACGGTCTGGATGAACGTCTTGGTCTCGTTGAAGCCCAGGCTCGTGCCGACCGGCACGACGTCGGGCATGTTGGATGCCGTGATGACCTCGGTCTTGTTCGACTCGGAGTTGGTCACGGACCAGGTCACCGTGTAGGCGCCGTCCACGGCGCAGGTGACCTTCGGCTTGATGGTGTTGTGGTGCGCGCTGGCCGGACTGGCCACGAGCGCCACCACGCCCAGGGAGAGCACGGCCGTGATGAGGCCGGCGAAGAGCTTCTTGAACATGTTGGGGGACCCTTGCTGAGAGGACCTGCGCGGCAGCGCAGACATGCGGGGACGGCGCGCGGGGGCGCGCCGGGAGGCGCGCCGGGGCGCGCCGAGTCAACCGGCCGGGGGACCGGTGAGGCGGGGGGAGCGGGCGGGGAAGCCCGCGAAGAACGGGGAAAGCGGGGGGATTTGGGGGGGCGGGTACTCCTCGGAAAACGAATCGACCATGTCCGCGGGGGGTGCGGGTCAGGCGTTTCGGGTGCCAAGCCCGCTCGGACATTCGTGACGCTAGCACGTCCCCCAAAAGGATGACACCCGTTCGGGGGTCACCCTCGAGCCACTGGACGGGTGAAGGGGCGGGTTAAGGCGCCCCGGACGACCCCTCGAGAGGTCTCAGTGCACGTACTCGAGCAGGTCGAAACCGGTCGTGCGCATGGCGTCGAGCACGCGCAGTCGAGCCGCGATCCCGTCGTCGTGGAACTGCACCGACACCGCGTAGGCCACCCCCGCCCGGGGGCCGCGCAGCACGCCGGCCTCGGCGCGCACACCCGTGTCCGTGCCGGTCTTGTTCACCAGCAGGAGCCCGTGGTCGGCGCCGCGGTGCGAGAGCGGGTCGAGCCCGAATGCGCTCGCCACCATCGACAGGTCGGCGTTGAGGGACAGCCAGCCGAGCACGCGGCTCGAGGTCAGGTTGTCGACCACCTCGCCGCGGGCGAGCGACGAGAACAGCCACATGAGCTCGGCGGTCGAGCCGACGGAGAGCTGGGGAGCGTCGTCCGGCCCCCGTGAGTCGCGCACCAGGTCGAGCAGCGCCGTCCGCAGCAGGCCGAGCTCTTCGGTGCGGCTGCGCACGGCCGGGAGCCCGACCTGGCGGAGCAGCACGTTGGTGGCCAGGTTGTCGGAGGTCGCGCCGACGAGCGACGCCAGGTCCGCGATCGGAAGGGAGGGCGCCTGGAGGTGCTGCCACACGCCCGAGTCGCCCACGGCATCCCGCGGCGTCTTGTCGAGGATGCCGTAAGCGTTCGCGTCCCGCTCGGTGAGCCGTGCCGACACTTCGATGAGCAACAGGATCTTGCCGATGGATGCGGTGGGCAGCACGATGCGCTCGTCGATCGCCACGAGCACGCGGCCGCTATCGAGATCCATGACCGAGGCCGAGACGCGTGCACCCTCGTAGGCGAGGTCGCCGAGCGCCGTGAAGGTGCTCGCGAAGGTCTCCGCCGCGCGCGGGGCGCGGTGCTGCGGCTCCCGGGCAGCGCGGATCCGGGAGCTGCGTTCGCGGCCTACGGCGATCTCTACCAAATGGTCACTCTGTCTTCCGGGTCGAGCCAGAGGGCGTCGGCGGGGCCCACCCCGAACGCCGACGAGAACACTTCGATGTTACGAACGATCTGGTTGCAGCGGAACTCCGCGGGCGAATGCGGGTCGATCGACAGCAGCCGCAGGGCCTCCTCGTCGCGCAGCTTGGTCTGCCACGCCTGGGCCCAGCTGAGGAAGAACCGCTCGGCCCCGGTGAGCCCATCGACCACGGGCGGCTCGGCGCCGCCCAGCGACAGCTCGTACGCCTTCCAGGCGATGCCGAGCCCGCCGAGGTCGCCGATGTTCTCGCCGATCGTGAGGTCGCCCTTGACATGGTGGCCGGGCAGCTGCGCCGGTTCCAGCGCGTCGTACTGGGCGATCAGGGATGCGGTGCGCGCCTCGAACGCGGCCCTGTCCTCCTCGGTCCACCAGTCCGTCAGCCGGCCGTCGCCGTCGTAGCGCGAGCCCTGGTCGTCGAAGCCGTGCCCGATCTCGTGCCCGATGACGGCGCCGATCGCGCCGTAGTTGGCGGCCGGATCGCGGTCCTCGTCGAAGAACGGATGCTGCAGGATGGCCGCCGGGAAGACGATCTCGTTGAAGCCCGGGTTGTAGTACGCGTTGATCGTCTGCGGTGTCATGAACCATTCGTCGCGGTCGATGGGCTTGCCGATCTTGCCGAGCTCGCGCTGGAACTCGAACTCCGTCGTGGCCCGCACGTTCGCGATGAGGTCGTCGGGAACGATGCTCAGGCTCGAGTAGTCGCGCCATTTCACCGGGTAGCCGATCTTGGGGGTGAACTTGCCCAGCTTCTCGAGGGCGCGCTCGCGGGTCGCGGGCGTCATCCACTCGAGGGTCTCGATGCTGCGACGGTAGGCCTCGATCAGGTTGGCGACCAGCGCATCCATGGCGGTCTTCGCCGCCGGGCTGAAGTGCCGGTCGACGTAGATGCGGCCGACCGCCTCGCCCATCGATCCCTCGACCATGCTCACCCCGCGCTTCCAGCGGGCGCGCAGCTCGGGGGTCCCGGTGAGGGTCTTCCCGTAGAAGTCGAAGTTGGCCTGCACCACCTCGGCGTGCAGGTACGACGCCGAGGACCGGACGACCTGCCAGGCCAGCCAGTCGCGCCAGGCGTCGAGGCGCTCGGGCACGAGCAGACCGGCGAGCCCCTCGAGGAAGCTCGGCTCGCGCACCACCACCTCGGCGAACGAGCCGTCCGGCACGTCGAGCCCGGCGAGCCACACCTGGAGGTGGTCCCCGCCGGTGAGCGCGGCCGCGTCGGCCCACGGCATGAGGTTGTAGACGGCCTGGCTGTCGCGCGTGCGCACGTTGTCCCAGTGGTGAGCGGCGATCGCGGTCTCCAGGTCGAGGACGCGCTCGGCGCGTGCCCCCGGGTCGTCGAGCCCGGCCATCCCGAGCATGCGCTCGAGGTGCGCGCGGTACGCGGAGCGGATCTCGGCGAACTTCTCCTCGCGGTAGTACGACTCGTCGGGCAGGCCCAGTCCGCCCTGCTCGAGGAACACGAGGTAGCGCTCCGGGTCGCCCGGGTCGTTGTCGACGAAGGCCTGCAGGAACCCGCTCACCCCCAGGCGCTCGAGCCGGCCGAGGCGCAGCACGAGCGACGCGATGTCGTCAACCGCGAGCGCCGCCGCCAGGTCGTCGGCGATGGCCGACCAGCCGCGCTGCTCGATGCGCTCCTCGTCCATGAAGCTCGCATACAGGTCACCGATCTTGCGCTCCTCGGTGCCGGGCTTCGCCGACTGCGCCTCCTCGATGATCTCGCGCACGGCCTTCTCGGCCTCCTCCGCGAGGACGTAGAACGAGCCGTAGCGCGCCTTGTCGGACGGGATCTCGGTGCGCGCGATCCACTTCCCGTTCACGTGCCGGAACAGGTCGTCCTGGGGCCGGATCGCGGGGTCGAGTTCGGCCAGGTCGATGCCGGCGGAGAGGGCGGGGTCGGTCATGCTCCGAGCCTATGCTCCGCCTGCTGCGCGGGCCGACGCGCGGCTGACGCGGCGGGCCCGGCTAGCGTTGCCGTCATGGCTGCACCGCCGCGGCGGCATGCCGCCCTCGACCGGCGGATCGCGGGGCTCGCGATCCCGGCCCTGGGCGCCCTCGTGGCCGAGCCGCTCTTCCTGGCCACCGACACCGCACTCGTCGGGCACCTGGGCGCGGCTCCCCTGGCCGGACTCGGGATCGCGAGCACCGTGCTGCAGACCGCCATCGGCCTGCTGATCTTCCTGGCCTACGCCACCACGCCGACCGTCGCCCGGCGACTCGGCGCGGGGGACGAGGCGGGCGCGGTGCGAGCCGGGATCGACGGGCTCTGGCTCGCCCTCGGCGTGGGCGCCGTCCTGGCGGTGGCCGGGGTCACGCTCGGGCCGCTCGCGGTCACGGCATTCGGTCCTGAGCCCGAGGTGGCCGCCCAGGCGGACACCTACCTGCGGATCTCGTGCCTCGGCCTGCCCGCCATGCTGCTCGTGATCGCAGCGACCGGTCTGTTCCGCGGGATGCAGGACACCCGCACCCCGCTCGTCATCGCCATCGCCGGATTCGGCGCGAACGCCGTGCTCAACGCCGCCCTGATCTACGGCGCGGGCTGGGGCATCGCCGGGTCGGCCGTGGGCACGGTCCTGGCCCAGACCGGCATGGCGCTCGCGTGCGCCGTCATCGCGATCCGCACGACACGGCGTCTGGGGGCGTCGCTGCGCCCCGGGCTGCGGGGTGTCTCGTCCTCCGCGGTCGCGGGCGGCTGGCTGCTGCTGCGCACCGCATCCCTTCGCACCGCCCTGGTCGCCACGACCGTGGTCGCCACGGGGGCCGGGACCACGACGCTGGCCGCCACCCAGGTGCTGCTGACCCTCTACTTCGCCGTCGCGCTCGCGCTCGACGCCCTCGCGATCGCGGGGCAGGCCCTCGTCGGCCACGGACTGGGCGCCGACCGGGTGGATGACGTGCGCGCCACCCTGCGCCGACTCCTGTTCTGGGGTCTGGTCGCCTCCGTCGCCCTCGGGGCGCTGCTCGCGGCCGTGAGCCCGGTGCTGGGCGCGGTCTTCACCTCCGACCCGGTCGTTCTGGCGGCCATCCCGCCCGGCCTCCTCGTGCTGGCGGCCTCGCTGCCGATCGGCGCCGTCGTCTTCGTGCTCGACGGAGTGCTCATCGGTGCGGGCGACGCGCGCTACCTGGCCTGGACGGGCATCCTCAACCTCGCGGTCTACCTACCGCTTCTGTGGTGGGCATCGACGGCCCCCGGCGGTGCGGCGGCGGTCGCGGCGATCCAGGCGGCGTTCTGCATCGGCTTCCTCGCGGCGCGCGCGGTCACACTCGCGCTGCGCGCGCGCGGGACGGCCTGGATGGTCACCGGGGCGTGACGCCGGCTCGCTCTCAGTGGGGCGCGAGCCCCGTCGTCGTGCCCACCCGCAGTTCGCTGCGCAGCTCGACCCCGCGGCCGGAGTCGCCGGCGAGCTCGGCCAGCACCGCCTCCGCCGCCACGCGGCCCTTGTCGATCGCGGGCTGCACGAGCGTGGTGAGCACGCCCTCGATCGCGCCCTCCAGCCGGATGCCGTCGAACCCGAGAACGCTGAGCTCGGCGGGCACCGCGATGCCGAGCTCCTCGGCCACCCGCAGAACCCCGACCGCGAGCAGGTCGCTCTGCGCGACGATCGCGGTCGGACGCGCGCCCGACGGGACGTCCAGCAGAGTGCGCGCCGCCCGCATCCCCTCGTCGATCGTGCTGCCCGCGGTGGAGACCGCGATCGCGTCGGGGAAGACCTGGCGGGCGCCTGCGAGACGCTCCAGCGTGCCGAAGGCGGTCGACGAGCGCAGGCGCTCCGGCGAGACCTCGCCGCGCGTGTGCCCGGCGTCGATGGGCAGCGTCACGATCGCGACCCTCCGGTGGCCCAGGTCGCGCAGGTGTTCGGCGCCCCGCCTGCTCGCGTCGCGGTTGTCCAGATCGATGGCGACCACGCCATCCATGCGTTCGGCCTCGATCGCGACCACGGGGATCCGGCGCCGGTGCAGTGCCTCGACCGAGCGCACGATGTCGGTGCTGCAGCCCAGCAGAATGGCCGCGTCGATGGGCGCCGATTCGAGCTCGGATGCGCTGTCCACCGCGCGCGGGATGACCAGCAACCCGAGGCGCTCGTCCCCGAATCCCTCGCCGATGCCATCGAGCAGGGCGAGGTTCATCGGGTCGCGGAACGCGTCGGCGAGGCGGTCCTCGGTGACGACCCCCACGACTCCGGTACGGCCGCGGCGCAGCGACCTGGCCGTGGGGTCCGGGCCCGCGTAGTCGAGGGCGGCGGCGGCCGCGAGCACCTTCGCCCTGGTGGCGTCGGAGACCGGGCCGCGACCGCTGAAGACGAGCGACGCGGTCGACACCGAGACGCCGGCCCGTGAGGCGACGCGGGCCAGGGTCGGCCGCGCCGCGCGCGTCGGTGCACTCGGGGCCATCGCGCGCCCGTCCGGTCTGCTTGCCTGCTCGCCCATCGAGCGTTATCGTACTCGAAACGATTCGATCGAATCGTTTCGATGGATTTCGACAGCCAGCCACCCGCGCCGGCCGAGACAGCAGGAAGCCGTGACCGCCGCATCCACCCGCCCCGCCTACGCCGTCGCCTGGCGCAACGCGATCTTCGGCGTCTTCAGCCTCAACGGGTTCGGGGCGGCGACCTGGATCAGCCGGCTGCCGAGCATCCGGGATCACCTGGAGATCTCGGTGGCCGAGGTCGGGCTGCTCATCTTCGGGGTGTCGGTCGGCGCGATCGTGGGCATGCTGGCATCCAGCCACGTGGTGCACTGGCTGGGCGAGCGACGCGTCGTGCACCTCTTCCTCGCCGGGTGCGGCGTGGCGCTCATCATCGTCGGGGTCGGCGCGACCGTGCTCGGCAGCTTCGCGGTGGTGATCGCCGGGTTCGCGATCTACGGCGCCTCGACCGGGATCTGCGACGTCGGCATGAACGTCTCGGGCGCGGGCGCCGAGCGCGCGCTCGGGCGCAACGTCATGCCGTGGTTCCATGCCAGCTGGAGCCTCGGCACCGTCACGGGAGCCGCGGTCGGCGCCGCGGCCGCCTGGGCGGGCATCGACGTCGCCCTGCACCTCGGGCTGATCGGCGTTCTGCAGGTGATCGGCGCGAGCCTCGTCATCCGCTGGATCCCGCGGGACGACGCCCTCGCCGAGGAGCAGGGCATCGAGAGCAAGCCCGGCTTCCGCGAGCGCATGGCGATCTGGCTGAACCCCCGCACGCTGCTGGTCGGGCTGCTCGTGCTCGGGATGGCGTTCACCGAGGGCTCGGCGAACGACTGGATCGCGATCGGCTTCATCGACGACCGCGGGTTCGACAACGGCCAGGGGGCGGCGGTCTTCGGGGTCTTCACCGTCGCCATGACGATCGGACGGATCTCCGGGGTTCCCCTCCTGGACCGCTTCGGGAGGGTGGCGGTGCTGCGCGCCGCCGCGCTCGCGGCCGCCGTGGGGCTCGCCGTGGTGATCCTGGTGCCGGTCGTCCCGATCGCGATCGCCGGTGTCGTGCTGTGGGGGCTCGGTGCGTCGCTCGGGTTCCCGGTCGGCATGTCGGCCGCCGCCGACGACCCGCGCACCGCGGCCGCGAGCGTGAGCGCCGTCGCCACCATCGGCTACGCGGCGTTCCTCATCGGGCCGCCGCTCATCGGATTCGTCGGCGAGCACGTCGGCGTGCTCAACGCCCTGTGGATCGTGCTCGTCCTCATCATCATCGCGACGCTGGTGATCCCGGCGGCGCGTGAGCCGCAGGGGCACGGCACATCTCAGGAGAAGTCCGGGGTTTCAGCCTGATCCGGACGAGAGCGCGCGACTTCTCCTGAGTTACGCCGGCGGCTCGACCCAGCGGTAGATCTGGCCGTCGCGGAGCTCGATGGATGCCGGCGCGGCCGGCACGCGCCCGTCCAGTTCCTCGAGCATCCGGCTGCGACCCCGCACGAGAGTGCCGTCGGCTCTCGTCCAGTGCAGGTACGGGTGCAACGCCTCCCGGATCGCGGGCCCGTCGCCCGCGGACAGGGCGTCGAGCGCCCGGCGCACCACGGCATCCACGCATCGACGGTACTCCTCGCTCGCACCTCGGCGGCGACCTATGCTCGACCCGTGCGTCTCGTGGTTGCCCGCTGCTCGGTGGATTACGCCGGGCGGCTGAGCGCGCATCTCCCGCTGGCGACGCGGCTGCTCGTGCTCAAGGGCGACGGCAGCGTGCTCGTGCACTCCGATTCGCTGAGCTACAAGCCGCTCAACTGGATGAGCCCGCCCGCGACGTTCGCGATCGAGGAGGTCGACGAGGAGCGCGCGTCCGCCGGGGTGATCGAGCTGTGGCGGGTGACGCACACGAAGACCGCCGACCTGCTGGTCATCTCGATCCACGAGATCCTGCACGACTCCTCCCACGAGCTGGGCGTCGACCCCGGCCTGCAGAAGGACGGCGTCGAGGCCGACCTGCAGCGCCTGCTGGCCGAACAGATCGAACTGCTCGGCGACGGGTTCGCGCTCGTGCGTCGCGAGTACATGACGGCGATCGGGCCGGTCGACATCCTGGCGCGCGATGCCTCGGGCGCGAGCGTCGCGGTCGAGATCAAGCGCCGCGGGGACATCGACGGCGTCGAGCAGCTCACCCGCTACCTCGAGCTCATGAACCGCGACCCGCTGCTCGCTCCGGTGACGGGCGTTTTCGCGGCTCAGGAGATCAAGCCGCAGGCGCGCACGCTGGCCGAGGACCGCGGGATCCGCTGCGTCGTGCTGGACTACGACGCGATGCGCGGCCTCGAGTCGGGCCACGCGCGCCTGTTCTGACGCCGAGCCGGTACGTTCGCGTCACGCGAGCACCTCCTGGCGTGCACACGTGTCGCGAACGTACTCTCTCGCGCTAGTTCGCGAAGCCGTTGAAGATGATCGCGATGACCCCGAGCACGATCTGCACCGCCACCACGAGCAGCGGCAGCTTGAGGGCGTCGAGCGTGCGCTCGCGCCGGTAGATGAGCAGGTACAGCGCGATGACCACGACGAGCAGCACACCCAGCGACCCGAAGCCCCAGCCGAGGATCGGCCCGAGGTAGGCAAGCCCCGCCCCGGTGTCCTTGATGTGGTCGGGGTTGACGCTGTCGAGGATGCCCTCCGCGATGCGGCTCACCGTCACCGGAACCGCGACCACGAGCGACGAGGCCAGCACCGCGAGCGTGAACAGCAGGCTCGTCGACGAGCCCTTGGGCATGACCTTCGCGGGCCTATCGGCGGCGGCGGACGCACCGGCGGCCGACGAAGCAGACGACGCCGACGACGCGGCGGACGACGCGGCCGGGGCCGACTCCGGGGAGGACGATGCCGGGTCCTTGCCGACGGGGGCGCTCTGGCTCATGCCGCCTAGGCTAGTGGCGATGAGCCGCCCGTACACCGCTGTGCTGTTCGATCTCGACGGGACCATCGTCGACTCGGCGCCGGGCATCACCGCGTCCCTCGCCGCGATGTTCGCGCAGATGGGGCTCCCGATCCCGACACCAGCCGAGCTGCTTGCCTATGTCGGGCCTCCGCTCATGGACTCGTTCCGCGAGCTCGCGGGCTTCGACGAGGCGACGGCCGCCCGCGCGCTCAGCGTCTACCGCCCGATCTACCACGACCGCGGCGTGTACGACGCACGCGTCTACCCCGGGCTCGACCGTACCGTCTGGGAGATCCACGACTCCGACCTCGTCCTCTCGCTGGCCACCTCGAAGCCCGAGACGCCCGCGCGCATGGTGCTCAAGCACTTCGGGCTGCTGCCCGCCTTCGACGAACTCGCGGGCGCGAGCGACGACGAGGTGCGCAGCAAGAAGGCGGATGTGGTGGCCGAGGCCCTGCGCCGGCTCTCGGCCGACGGCGCCGACCTCTCGCGACCCGTGATGGTGGGCGATCGCAGCATCGACGTCCAGGGAGCAGCCGAGCACGGCATCCCGACCATCTTCGTGTCCTGGGGCTACGGTCCGCCCGAGGAGCAGGCCGGGGCGCTCGCCGTGGTGGACAACGCGGACGAACTGCTCGACGCGCTCGGCATCGCGCACCGCGCGGCGTAGCGCCGCAGCCCCTCCTCGCCGCTACCCCTCCGGGACGTGCCGCTCGTCGACGCCGACGTACTCCGAGAGCGGCCGGATGAGCGCGTTGGCCTCGAGCTGCTCGACCACGTGCGCCGTCCAGCCGGTCACGCGCGAGGCCACGAACAGCGGCGTGAAGATCTCGGTGTCGAACCCCATGAGGTGGTAGGCCGGCCCGCTCGGGTAGTCGAGGTTCGGCTTGATGCCCTTCGCGGCATCCATCGCGGCCTCGAGCGCGTCGTACAGGGCGAGCAGGTCGGGGCGGTCGTAGTGCTCGATGAGGGTGTCGAGCGCGGCCTTCATGGTCGGCACCCGGGAGTCGCCGTTCTTGTAGACCCGGTGGCCGAAGCCCATGATCTTGCGCTTCTCGGCCAGCGCCCGGTCGAGCCAGCTCTGCGCCTTGTCGGCAGTACCCACCTCGTCGAAGATGTGCATGACGGCCTCGTTGGCACCGCCGTGCAGCGGCCCCTTGAGCGCGCCGATCGCCGCGACCACGGCCGAATAGATGTCCGACAGCGTCGAGGTGACGACGCGCGCCGTGAAGGTCGACGCGTTGAACGAGTGCTCGGCGTACAGGATCATCGACACGTCGAAGGCGTTGACCACGACCAGTTCGGGCACCTCGCCGAAGGTCATGTGCAGGAAGTTCGCGCTGTAGCCCAGGTCGTCGCGCGGCGGCACCGGGTCGAGCCCGTGGCGGCGGCGCTGCGTGTGGGCCACGATCGCGGGGAGCTTCGCGTACATGCGCTTGGCCTTGTCGAGGTTCTCGTCCCGGCGTGTGTCCGGGGTCTCGGGGTCGGCCGCGCCGATGACGCTCACGGCGGTGCGCACGACGTCCATCGGGTGCGCGGTCAGCGGCAGCTCGTCGATGACGCGCTTGACATCGTCGTCGAGTGCGCGGTGCTCGCGCTCGAACTTCTCGAGCGCGGCCAGCTGCGTCGGGGTGGGCAGCTCGCCGTACCAGAGCAGGTGCGCGACCTCCTCGAACGAGCGGCTCGCCGCGAGCTCCTGCACCGGGTAGCCGCGGTACAGCAGCGAGTTGGTCTCGGGGTTGACCTTCGAGATGGCCGTGGTGTCGACGACGACCCCGGCCAGCCCCTTCTTGATGTCGCTCATGCGCCGCTCCTGTTGTTCTTGAGGTCGAAGGTATAGACACCCGCGTCGAACGCGGAATACCCCTCGTAGTCGAGGAGGCTGTACAGCTCGGCGCGCGTCTGCATCTCGGGCACCACCGCGTCGAGCGTGCCGTCGCTCAGCAGGGTGTCGAGCGCGCGCTCGGCGGCCCCCATCGCGGTGCGCAGCAGAGAGACCGGGTGGATGACGATGTCGACCCCGACATCGGCCAGCTGCCGGTGCGTGAAGAGTTGCGATTTCCCGAACTCGGTCATGTTCGCCAGGATCGGCACGGTCACCGCGGCCCGGATCGCAGCGAACTCCTCGAGCGACGCCATCGCCTCAGGGAAGATCGCGTCGGCACCCGCGTCGGCGAGCGCCTTCGCGCGGTCGACCGCCGCATCCAGTCCGTCGACCCCGCGGATGTCGGTGCGGGCCATGATGAGGAAGTCCGGGTCGCGGCGCCCCTCGACCGCTGCGCGGATGCGCTTGAGCGCCGTGGTCTCGTCGACCACCTCCTTGCCGTCGAGGTGACCGCAGCGCTTGGGGTTGACCTGGTCCTCGAGGTGCATGCCGGCCAGACCCGCGTCCTCGAGCACCTGCACGGTGCGAGCCACGTTCATGGGCTCGCCGAATCCGGTGTCGGCGTCGATGAGCGCGGGCAGGTCGGTGACCCGCGCGATCTGGGCCCCACGCGCGGCGACCTCGGTGAGGGTGGTGAGCCCGATGTCGGGCAGCCCCAGGTCGGCGCTCAGCACGGCGCCCGAGATGTAGACGCCCTCGAAGCCCTTGTCCTGGATGAGCTTCGCGCTCAGCGGGTTGAACGCGCCCGGCATCCGGACGAGCTCGCCGCTCGCGAGCCGCGCGCGGAACGCCGCGCGCTTGGCGGACGGCGTGAGCGTCGAGTGCAGCATCAGAAGAGTCCCTTCGGCGTAGCGGGGAGCCCCTGCGCGATGACGTTGAGCTCGCCGACCTCGGCGGCGGACAGCTCGGGCAGACGCTCGGCGAGGCCCAGGAAGCGCTCGATCTCGGCCGCCTCGAGTACCGGCTCCGCCAGCATCCGGAACTTGGCGACGTAGTCGGCGCGCGCGAACGGGCGCGCACCGAGCGGGTGGGCGTCGGCGACGGCGATCTCATCGACGATGCGTTCGCCGTTCGTGAGCGCGATCTCGACGCGGCCGCCGAACGCCTTCTCGGTCAGGTCGTTGGAGTGGTAGCGACGCGTCCACTCCGGGTCCTCGACCGTGGTGACCTTGTGCCACAGCGCGACGGTGTCCGGGCGCTGCGCCCGCTCGGGCGCGTAGCTCGCGTTGTGATCCCACGCGCCGTCCTGCAGCGCGACCGCGAAGATGTACGGAATCGAGTGGTCCAGCGTCTCGCGCGAGGCCTTGGGGTCGTACTTCTGCGGGTCGTTCGCCCCCGAGCCGATGACGTAGTGCGTGTGGTGGCTCGTGGCCAGCACGATCGACTCGACGTTCGCGGGGTCGCGCAGCTCGGGGTGCTTCTGGCCGAGCGCCCGGGCCAGGTCGATCCAGGCCTGCGCCTGGTACTCGGCCGAGTGCTCCTTGGTGTACGTGTCGAGGATGCCGCGCTTGGCCTCGCCCTTCTCAGGCAACGGCACCTCGTAGCGGCCCTCGGGCCCGTCGAGCAGCCAGGCGATGACGCCGTCCTCGCCCTCCCAGATCGGGCTCGGCGAGGTCTGCCCGCGCAGGGCCCGGTCGATCGCCTCGACCGCCATCTTCCCGGCGAAGGCGGGGGCGGATGCCTTCCAGGTCGAGATCTCGCCCTTGCGCGACTGCCGGGTCGCCGTCGTGGTGTGCAGGGCCTGGCCGATCGCCTGGTAGATGGTCTCGGGCGAGAGCCCGAGCAGGGTGCCGATGCCGGCCGCTGCCGAGGGGCCGAGGTGCGCCACGTGGTCGATCTTGTGCGCGTGCAGGGAGATCGCCTTGACCAGGTCGACCTGGATCTCATAGCCGGTGGCGATGCCGCGCACCAGTGCGGCGCCGTCTTTACCGGCGTGCTGCGCGACCGCGAGGATGGGCGGGATGTTGTCGCCCGGGTGCGAGTACTCGGCGGCCAGGAAGGTGTCGTGGTAGTCGAGCTCGCGCACCGCGACGCCGTTGGCGTAGGCCGCCCATTCCGGGCTGAAGCGCCCCGTGATGCCGAACACGGTCGCTCCGGGCGATGCCGGGTGCGCCTCCGCCGCCCCGCGCGCCGCGACGATGGGCGCGCGCCCCAGCGAGGCCACCGCGACCGACGCGTTGTCGATGACCCGGTTGACGATCATCTCGGTCACCTCGGGCAGGACCGCGACCGGATCGGCGGCCACCTCGGCGATGCGCCAGGCGAGCTGCTGCTCGCGCGGCAGCTCCTCCGAGCTCTTGTACGTGCGGACGGGGTGCAGCTTCACCTGATGCCTTCCTGGGGGATGCGCGACCGGAGGGTCGCGAGGATCTCGTTGAGCGATGCGCGCAGGTGCACGGCCACCGCGGATGCCGCGAGCGCCTCATCCCGGTCGCGGATCGCCTCGCAGATGAGGCGGTGCTCCTCGGCGGCGCGCAGGAGTCGCTCGGGGTTGTCGCCCGCCAGCCGGCGGGCGCGGACGAGGTGGGTGCGCACGCCCTCGAGGGCGCCGCACATGGCCGGGTTCGCGATGGCCTCGTCGATCGCGCGGTCGAAGTCGGCGACCACCTCGTAGTAGGCGTCCACCCCCTGCCCGGCGAGCACCTCGGCGGCGCGCGCGAACTCGGCGGCGAGGCCCGCGAAGACCGCGGGGTCACCGCGCCGGGCGGCCAGACGGGCGGCGTGCACCTCGAGCGCCTCGCGCAGCTCGAAGAGCTCGGCGACGCTCTCGGGGGACACGTCGGGCACGATGCCGGTGCGTCCCCTGCTGGTGTCGAGCAGGCCCTCGAGCGCGAGACGCGAGAGCGCGGCGCGCAGGGGCGTGCGCGAGACGCCGAGCCGGGCGGCGAGCTCGACCTCGCTCAGCGGGGTGCCGGGCGCGAGGCGCCACGACAGGATCTCGTCCCGCAGCACCCGGTACGCCGTCTCGCTCGCTCGCACGGTGCGATGCTACCCCCGAACCAGCGCAAATGTATACAAAACTGTGAATTGCTGGTTGATCTGCGCCGGTTCGACGCGGTTCTGTATGCGCGGGTCCTCAGCAGTCGCACCCCGGCTCGCCCAGCGGGGTCGTGAGCCGATCCGGCGCGAGGTCCACCTCGCCGGCATCGTCGACGACCCCGAGGCCCTCGCGCGCCCAGTACTCGAAGCCGCCGATCATCTCCTTGACCTCGTAGCCGAGCATGAGGAACTCGATGGCCGACCGGGTCGCCCCGTTGCAGGCAGGGCCCCAGCAGTAGACGACCACCGGGGTACCCGCCGGGATCTCAGTGGCCGCACGCGCGGCGATCTCCGCGCGCGGGATGTGCACCGCACCGCGCGCCCTCCCCTGGTGCCACGCCGCGTGGGATCGCGTGTCGACGAGCACAAACGCGTCGCCCGCCGCGAGAGCCGCCGCGACATCCGAGGGGTCGGTCTCGTGCCGCAGCTTCGCGGCGAAGTACTCGATCGCCTCGGTGTCGACGACCAGGGGTGCGCTCATCCCGCCAGTGAAACGCGCCGCCCGCGGTCGCGCCATGCGCACCCGGCCAGCCTGCGGCGACATCCCGCCAGCCCGTACGCTTCGAAAGACGTGTCCGAGACCCCGCCCGGGCGCCGCCGCGCGCTCGTCGACCTGACGCCCCTGCGCGCCTCCCCGGCGTTCGCACGGCTCTACGCGGGAACGGCCGTCTCGGGCATCGGGGCTCAGCTGACGATCGTCGCGGTCGGGCTGCAGGTCTACGACATCACCCGGTCGACACTCGCGGTCTCCCTCGTCGGCGGCATCGCGCTCGTCCCCCTCATCGTGGCCGGACTGTGGGGCGGGATGCTGGCGGACTCGTTCGACCGGCGCACGGTCGCGATCGTCTCGGCCATCGTCGGCTGGGGCAGCACCCTCGGACTGGTGGTCATGGCGATCGTGGACCTCGGGCTGGGCGACCGCGTGCCGGTGTGGCCGCTCTACGTGCTGACCACGGTCAACGCGGTCGCCGCGACCATCGGGTTCACGACGCGCGGCTCCATCTACCCGCGGCTGCTGCCGCCCGAGCTGCTTCCCGGTGCGAGCGCCATGAACGGCATGGCCTTCGGGTTACAGCTCACGGTCGGCCCGGCCCTGGCGGGCGTGCTCGTGGCGACCGTCGGGTTCGCCTGGACGTACGCGGTCGACGCGGTGCTCTTCCTCGCGGCCTTCGCCGGGCTGTTCACGCTGCCGCGGCTTCCCGCGGCGCATGACGCCGTGCGACCCGGGCTGCGCTCGCTACGCGAGGGACTGGCGTACCTGCGACGCGCGCCCAACATCCGCGCCGGCTTCCTGGTCGACCTGTTCGCGATGACGTTCGGGCGCCCGCATGTGCTGTTCCCCGCGGTCGGTGCGCTCGTGATCGGCGGCGGCGCCATCACGGTCGGCGTCCTCACCGCCGCAGGGGCGGTCGGCACCTTCCTCACCGGCCTGTTCAGCGGGCAGGTGGGGCACGTGCGCTGGCAGGGCAGGGCGATCGCCTCAAGCGTCGTGGTCTACGGCGCCTTCGTCGCCCTCTTCGGGGTAGTCGTCCTGGTCATGCAGACCGGATGGTTCGGGGACGTCGGCGAGGACTTCTCGCGCGTCAACGCGGTCGCCCTGGTGCTCGCGGCGCTGGCCATGGCGGGCACCGGCGCGTCCGACGAGGTGAGCGCGATCTTCCGGTCGACCATGCTCATGGTCGCCGCGCCCGACGGTATGCGCGGGCGCATGCAGGGCATCTTCACGGTCGTGGTCACCGGGGGACCGCGCGTCGGCGACCTCTACGTGGGGGCGCTCGCGACCGCGGTGGCGCTGTGGTTCCCGCCCGTGCTCGGCGGGCTCGTCATCGTGGTCGCGGTCGGCATCATCGGGCGCATCCGCGGTGGGCTGCGCGACTATGACGCCCTGAACCCGGCGCCCTGACCCCGCCCCTGAGCCCCGGGTGCGACCCGCACGCCCGCGGCGCGACCCCGCCCGACCCCGCCCGACCCGGCGTACGGCCCCGCGATGCGCCTACCATGCTCGCTATGGCAGCCCGGCGCACCTGGGTTCCGCCCGCGATCGCGGGCATCGCCGCGGTCGCCCTCGGGCTGGGCGCCGCGGAACTCGTCGCGGCCCTGATCGCCCCGGCCGCCGGACCGCTCCTGGTGATCGGCGCCGCCGCGATCGACCTCGCGCCGTCCTGGGCCAAGGATGCGGCGATCGCCCTGTTCGGGACGGCCGACAAGGCGGCGCTCCTGGTCGGCATCGGCGTGGTGCTGCTTCTCGCCGCGGGCGCGGCCGGCGTGCTGGAGGCCAGGCGTCCGCCCATCGGCCGGCTGATCTTCGCGGCGGGCGCGATCCTCGGGGTCGCGGCCGCGCTCACCCGCGCGGGCGCGTCGCCCTTCGACGCCGTGCCGTCCGCGGTGGCGGCGATCGTCGCGGCGATCGCCCTGGGGGTTCTCCTGCGGCGCATCCCGCGAGCCGCATCCGCGCGACGGCTCGCGCCCGCCCCACCGCTTGCCCCCGGTGCACGGCTCGAGCCCGCCGCACAGCGCGCGTCCGGTGCAGATCCGGCTGCGGCCCGGTCGGGCGAACCGAGTCGCCGCACCTTCCTGACCTGGGCGGGCGGATCCGCGCTGATCGGGGCGCTCGCGGGGGCGGGAGGTCTGCTCCTCGAGTCCGGGGCGCGCGCCGTGACCGCGGTGCGCGAGGCGATCCGGCTGC
Source organism: Microbacteriaceae bacterium (assembly GCA_019638805.1). Lineage (GTDB taxonomy): Bacteria > Actinomycetota > Actinomycetes > Actinomycetales > Microbacteriaceae > JBDSKH01. Next base: position 435,301 of record JAHBTA010000004.1, read on the forward strand.
CCGCACCCGCGGCGCCGGCGCCGCCCGTGCCCGCCGGAGCCGAGCTCGACGTCGAGGGCATCTCCCCCCTCATCACGCCCAACCGCTCCTTCTACCGGATCGACACCGCCCTGCAGGTGCCGCGCGTCGACCCGGCGGACTGGAGCCTGCGCATCCACGGCATGGTCGACCGCGAGGTCCGGCTCACCTGGGACGAGCTACTCGCGCTTCCCTTGGAGGAGAGCCGCACGACGCTCATGTGCGTCTCGAACCCGGTGGGCGGATCGCTCATCGGCACGGCACTGTGGCTCGGGTACCCGATCCGCGAGCTCCTCGACCGGGCGGGGCCGCAACCCGACGCGGACATGGTGCTCTCGCGCAGCATCGACGGCTTCACGGCGGGCTCGCCGCTCGAGGTGCTGCTCGAGTCGGATCGCAACGCGATCCTCGCGGTCGGCATGAACGGGCAGCCGCTGCCCGAGGAGCACGGCTTCCCGGTGCGCATGGTCGTGCCCGGGCTCTACGGATACGTCTCGGCGACCAAATGGGTGGTCGAGCTCGAGGTCACCCGGTTCGACACCGCGAGCGCGTACTGGACCGACCGCGGCTGGAGCGCCCGCGGCCCGGTCAAGCTGGGTTCGCGCATCGACGTGGTGCAGGGCGGCGTCGGCGCGATGACGGCGGCCGGGGTCGCCTGGCACCAGCACACAGGCATCTCGGGCGTCGAGGTGCAGGTCGACGGCGGGCCGTGGCGCGAGGCCGAGCTGGCCGAGGCGCTCTCGATCGACACCTGGGTGCAGTGGCGCTACGACTTCGCGCCGCCCGCGGGTGAGCACGAGTTGGCCGTGCGCGCGATCGGCCTCGACGGCGAAGTGCAGACCGCGGAGGTCGCCGACGTGGTGCCCGACGGCGCGACCGGCCACCACACCGTGCGGGTCACCGCCGCCTAGTCAACCAAATGCAGGAGTTCTGGCTGGGCTGGTTACCTCGCGCCCAGGTCGCGCGGGCAGACCCGCCCCGACCGAGCAAGGATCTCCTGCATTTGGTCAACTGTGCGCGTCGGAGCCGGTCACGAGCAGCACCCCGCCCAGGCCGATCATCATGACTCCGCCGGTGGCGCCCAGACGCTCCACGCGCTTCGGCGAGCGCGCGAACCAGGTGCGCGCCGTGCCGGCCACGAGAGCCCAGGTGCCGTCCATGGCCAGCGCCATCGCGAAGAACAGCAGGCCGAGCTCGGCCAGCTGCAGCGGGATCGAGCCCGCGCCGTGCGCCACGAACTGCGGGAGAACCGCGACGAAGAACGCGATCGTCTTGGGGTTGGTGACCCCGACCAGGAACCCCTCGCCGATGAGGCGCGCGGCCGACCGCGGGACCACGGGTGCGTCGGTCACGACCCCGGCCCGCCGGTGGCGGATGGCCTGGATGCCGAGGTAGACCAGGTAGGCCGCCCCGGCCACCTTGACCACCGTGAACACCACGACGGATTGGGTGACGAGCGCCCCGATTCCGAGAGCGACGGCGGCGATGGCGGGCAGCATCCCGAGCGCGTTGCCCAGGACCGACAGCAGCCCCCCTCGGCGTCCGAGCGCGATCGAGCGCCCCAGCACGAAAAGCACGCTCGGGCCGGGCAGGGCGATGAGCAGTGCCGAGGCGAGCGCGAACGCCAGCAGATTGGGCCAGGGCACCATCGCGCCAGACTAGCCCTCGCGAGTGGACCCGCAGCCCCTCGTCTGCCACCCTGAGCGCATGGGATCAGCGCTGACCACCATCGCCCTTCCGGTCGCCCTCGGCATCATCATGTTCGGGCTCGGCCTCTCGCTCACCGTCGCCGACTTCGCGCGCGTCGCCAAGCACCCCAAGGCGGTGATCATCGCGCTGGTCTGCCAGCTCATCGTGCTGCCGGCGATCTGCTTCGGGCTCGTGCTGCTGTTCGCGCTTCCGCCGGTCCTGGCGATCGGCATGATGCTGCTCGCGGCATCCCCCGGCGGCACGACGGCCAACATGTACAGCCACCTGTTCCGCGGCGACGTGGCGCTCAACATCTCGCTCACCGCGATCAACTCGGTCATCGCGGTCTTCACGCTCCCGCTCATCACCAACCTCGCCATCGCGTACTTCGCGCCGGGCGACGATGAGCTGGGCATCCAGTTCGCGAAGGCGCTCGAGGTCTTCGCGATCGTGCTCATCCCGGTCGCCCTCGGCATGGTCGTGCGGCGCCTGTGGCCGAGATTCGCGGATGCCATGGACAAGCCCGTGCGGATCGCCAGCATGCTGATCCTCGCCGTCGTCATCGTCGGGGCGGTCATCGCGAACCGCGACCTGTTCTTCGCCCACGTCGGCGAGCTGGCCGCGATCACCGTGCTGTTCTGCGCACTCAGCCTCACGATCGGGTTCGTCGTGCCGCGGCTGTTCAAGGTGCCGCGCGTGCAGGCCGTCGCGAGCGCCTTCGAGATCGGGATCCACAACGCGACCCTGGCGATCGTGCTGGCCGTGACCGTCCTGGAGAGCGAGCAGATGCAGCTGCCGGGCGCCGTGTACGGCGTGCTGATGTTCTTCGTCGCGCTGGCGTTCGGGTTCCTGGTGACCAGGCGGGGCAGGGAACGCGTCACCGCGTAATCGATGTGGTGCGCGAGGGGGGACTTGAACCCCCACGCCCTTGCGGGCACTGGCACCTGAAGCCAGCGCGTCTGCCAATTCCGCCACTCGCGCACGAACCGCCTGAGCGGTCAACTCAGCGACTTTATCAGATCGCGCGCGCCCGCCGGTCCCACCCGGTTTCCGGGTGGCCCCGCTAACATCGGGATGGTCCGCGGCAGTGCACCGCGTTCCGCCGAGTCGCTGGAGAGGAGGCCGCGTGGGAATCCTGGACAGCTTCGAGAAGGGGCTGGAGCGCGTCGTCAATGGCGCCTTCGCCAAGACCTTCAAGAGCGGTCTCCAGCCCCTCGAGGTCACCGCCGCCCTGCGCCGCGAGCTCGACACCAAGGCCGCCGTCGTGTCGCGCGAGCGCATCCTGGTGCCCAACGACTTCACCGTGCGGCTCGCCCCCGCCGACCACGAGCGCATGACGGCGCTCGGGCCGGCCCTCATCGACGAGTTCACCCAGCTCGTGCAGCAGCACGCGGCCGCACAGCACTACGCGTTCGCCGGCGGCATCTCGATCGTCCTCAAGCGCGACGACTCGCTCACCGACGGGGTCGTGCGCGTCGACTCGGTCAACGTCAAGGGCGAGGTCTCGTGGAACCCGGTGCTCGACATCGGCGGCAAGCGCTACCCGATCACCAAGGGCCGCACCGTCATCGGCCGCGGCTCGGAGGCCGACATCACGGTGGATGACGCGGGCACCTCCCGCAAGCACGTCGAGATCCTCTGGGACGGCCGCCGAGCCCAGGTGAACGACCTCGGCTCCACCAACGGCTCGAAGCTCAACGGCCAGGCCGTGAAGAAGGCCCCGCTGCCACCCGACTCGATCATCGAGATCGGCCGCACGCGCATCGTGTTCCGCGTGCTCGCGCAGGCCTCCAGCGTCGACCAGTTCGCCGATCACCGGATCGAGGGCCGCGACTGATGGGCGAGCTCACGCTGCTGCTCCTGCGCCTCGGGTTCCTCGTGCTGCTGTGGGTCTTCGTCTTCGCCATCGTCTACGCGCTGCGGTCGGACCTGTTCGGTCAGCGCGCGCGTCGCATCGCGGCCGAGCGGACCGCGAGCTTCCCCGGGGAGGCCCCCGCCGCATCCGCGCCCGCATCCGCACCGGCCCCCGCCACCGCGCCCACCGCCCATCGCGCGCCCCCGCACGCGGGGGCCGGAACCGCGAAGCGCCTGGTCATCACCTCGGGTCCGCGCGAGGGCATGGAGTTCGACCTCCCGGCCGAGCAGCTCACGATCGGCCGCTCGAGCGAGTCCGGCCTGGTGATCCGCGACGACTACACCTCCACCCACCACGCGCGGCTCATGCTCTGGAACGACCAGTGGGTGGTGCAAGACCTAGACTCGACCAATGGCACCTTCCTGGACGGTGAGCGGGTGACCGTGCCGACGCCGGTGCCTCTCGGCACACCGGTCACGATCGGCAAGACGAGCTTCGAGCTGCGGCGGTAACCCGTGGCGACGCCCCTGACGCCCACGAGCGCGGCCGTCTCGCACGTCGGCAGGATCCGCGCGAGCAACCAGGACTCCGGCTACGTGGGTGCGCACCTCTTCGTGGTGGCCGACGGGATGGGCGGGCACGCGGGCGGGGATGTCGCCTCCGCGCTCACCACCCAGCGCATCGCCGAGGCGGACGCCGAGTACGCCACCCCCGAGGACGCCGAGTACGCCCTCCAGTCGGCGCTCATCTCGGCCAACGGGATCCTCGCCGAGACGGTCTTCGAGCACAGCGAGCTGACCGGCATGGGCACCACGGTCAGCGGCATCGTGCGCGTGGGCGACAAGATCGTCATGGCCCACATCGGCGATTCACGCGTCTACCGCTTCCGCGACGGCGAGCTCGAGCAGATCAGCTCGGACCACACCTTCGTGCAACGCCTCGTCGACTCGGGTCGCATCACGCCCGAGGAGGCGGCCGTCCACCCGCGGCGATCGGTGCTCATGCGCGTGCTGGGGGATGTCGACGCGTCTCCCGAGATCGACACCCGGATCCTGGATGCGCGGGCCGGCGATCGCTGGCTGCTGTGCTCGGACGGCCTCAGCAGCTACGTCTCCGAGGACAAGATCTCGAACATCCTGCAGACCGTCCGCACCGCGCAGGCGGCCGCCGACCGGCTGGTCAAGGAGAGCCTGGACCACGGAGCCCCCGACAATGTGACGGTCGTCCTGACCGACATCGACGACAGCAACGGCGGATCCGGCGCCCCGCCCGCGTTCGTGGGCGCCGCGGCCGCTCCGCTCAGCTACGACGCCGACGCGCAGCGGCGACCGATCCGCCTGCCCACGCTCCTGCTGCATCCGCTCAAGGCCACCGCGGCCGAGGACTCGCATTTCGAGCCGGAGCGCGAGGGCTACCTCGAGGAGCTCATCGAGGAGGACCGCCGTCGCGCCCGCCGTCGGCGCATCGTGTGGCTGCTGCTCGTCGCCGCGGCCATCGCCGCCATCGTCACCGGCCTGGTCGCCGCGTACCAGTGGACCCAGACCCACTACTACGTGGGGGTCAGCGACGGGAAGGTCGCGATCTACCAGGGCGTGCAGCAGAACATCGGGCCCATCGTGCTCTCGCACGTCTACCAGACCACGACCATCGAGGTCGATTCGCTGCCCACCTTCCAGCAGGAGTCGGTCGAGGCCACCATCAACGCCGACGACCTGCGCGACGCGATCGACATCGTCAACCGACTCGACGATCTGGCGAGGCAGTGACATGACGGTCGTCGAAGCCGAACCCCGGTCGACGGCGACCGGGTCGATCCGCGTGCGCCTGCGCACCCCGGCGCGGCGCCGCAACATGGAGCTCGCCCTCCTGCTCTTCGCCTTCGCGCTCTCCGGCGCCGCGGTGACACTCGTGCAGCTGGGCGCTCTGGGCCGGGTGGGGACGACCGTCCTCGCGCTGTGCGCGCTCCTGGCGATCCTGCTCCTGGGGCTGCACGTGGTGCTGCGGGTGGTCGCTCCGGATGCCGACCCCTTCCTGGTGCCCATCGCGACCGCGCTCAACGGCCTGGGCATCGCCGAGATCACGCGGCTGGACATCGCGGACGGACTCAACGGCTGGGATGCGGCGGGCATCCGGCAGATCGCCTGGGCCGCGATCGCGATCTCCCTCGCAATCGCGACCGTGATCGTCATCCGCAACCACCGCATCCTGCAGCGCTTCCGCTACATCGCGATGTTCACCGCGTTCCTGCTGCTCGTTCTGCCGGTGATCCCGGGCATCCGCAGCCCCCGCTTCGGCGCCTACATCTGGATCCAGGTCGGCCCGCTCTCGTTCCAGCCGGGCGAGCTGGCCAAGATCGCGCTCGCGATCTTCTTCGCCGGCTATCTCGTCCAGGCGCGCGACTCGCTCTCCATGGTGGGGCGCCGCATCCTGGGCATCCAGTTCCCGCGGGCGCGCGATCTCGGGCCGATTCTCGTGGTGTGGGTGCTCGCCATGGGCGTCCTCGTCATGCAGCGCGATCTGGGCACCTCGCTTCTGTATTTCGGCCTCTTCCTGGTCATGCTCTACGTGGCGACCGGCCGGCTGAGCTGGATCGTCCTGGGACTCGCGCTGTTCCTCGGCGGCGCGTACGCCGCCAGCCGGATCCTCGGCTACGTGGGAGCGCGCTTCGACGCCTGGCTCGATTCGTTCAACCAGACGATCTACGACCAGCAGGGCGGCAGCTACCAGCTCGTGCAGGGTCTGTTCGGCCTGGCCAACGGGGGAATGGTCGGCACCGGCCTCGGGCAGGGCCGGCCCGACATCGTGCCGCTGGCCGAGAGCGACTACATCATCGCGAGCCTCGGCGAAGAGCTGGGCCTGGTCGGCCTGTTCGCCATCCTCGGCCTGTACCTGCTCCTGGTCTCACGCGGCTTCCGCATCGGCTTCACCGGGCAGGACGACTTCGGGCGCCTGCTCGGGGTCGGGCTGTCGTTCGTCGTGGCTCTGCAGGTCTTCGTCGTGATCGGGGGGGTCACTCGCGTCATCCCGCTGACCGGCCTGACGACGCCGTTCCTCGCCGCCGGCGGATCCTCGCTCGTCGCGAACTGGATCATCGTCGCTCTCCTGCTGCGGCTCTCCGACTCGGTGCGCAGCCAGCCCCAGCTCGTCGTGGAGCAGGACCGATGAATAAGGAGCTGCGCCGCGTCAGCATCGTCGTCCTGGTGATGTTCCTCGCCCTGTTCTCGTCCTCGACCGTGATCCAGGTCTTCCAGCAGGACAACCTCCGGGCCGACGATCGCAACGTGCGCACCCTGTACGCGAGCTTCTCGGCCGAGCGGGGCCCCATCCTGGTCGACGGCGAGCCCATCGCGGTCTCGGTGCCCGTCGACGACGAATACAAGTACCAGCGCACCTACACCGACGGCGAGCTGTACTCGGCCGTCACCGGGTACTTCACCCTCAACCAGGGCAACACGGGCATCGAGGGCTCGCTCAACGACTACCTCAGCGGGACCGCGAACGAGCAGTTCCTCGACCAGCTCAACGCGGTCTTCACGGGTCAGAACCCGAAGGGCGCGGCGGTCGAGCTCACGATCGACCCGGTGGTGCAGCAGGCGGCGTGGGATGCGCTGGGCGACCAGAAGGGAGCCGTGATCGCCCTCGATCCGTCGACCGGCGCGATCCTGGCCATGGTCTCCAAGCCCGCCTACGACCCGTCCGAGCTCGCCACCCACGACGCCGCGGCTTTCCGCGAGGCGTACGACCGGCTCATCGACGACCCGGACGACCCGCTCATCAATCGCACCATCGCGGGCGACCTCAACCCGCCCGGCTCCACCTTCAAGCTCATCGTCACGGCGACCGCGCTGGAGAACGGACTGAGCCCCGACACGAAGTTCCCCAACCCGCCGACCCTGAAGCTGCCGCAGAGCGATTCGGTCATCACCAACGCCGAGGGCGGGGCCTGCGGCGGGGGCTCCACGGCGACCATCGCGACGGCGCTGCGGCTGTCGTGCAACATCCCGTTCGCGCAGCTGGGTCTGCAACTCGGGTACTCCAAGATCGCGCAGCAGGCGCGGAAGTTCGGCTTCGAGGACGACGGCATCACGATTCCCATGAGCGTCGAGCCCAGCGTGTACCCGCCGACCCAGAGCGACGCGGAGCAGATGCTGTCCTCGTTCGGGCAGGCCAGCGACCGGGTGTCGCCCCTGCAGATGGCCATGGTGTCGGCGGCCATCGCCAACGGCGGCCGCCTCATGACGCCCACCCTCGTGGAGTCGATCTCGGCGCCCGATCTCACGGTGCTGCAGGGCTTCGAGCCCACCGAGTACGGCACCCCGATCAGCCAGGCGACGGCCTCGACGCTGGCCTCGATGATGGTCGACGGCGTCTCCAACGGCGCGGCGAGTAATGCAAGAATCAATGGCGTCGCGGTTGCGGGCAAGACAGGCACGGCGGAGAACGGCGCGGGCGCGCCGTACACCCTCTGGTTCACCGGTTTCGCCCCGGCGGACGACCCGCGCGTCGCGGTCGCGGTGGTGGTGGAGAACGGCGGCGGCCTCGGCCAGTCCGGGTTCGGAAACCTCGTCGCGGCCCCGATCGCGCGCACAGTGATGGAGGCGGTGCTGAACAGATGAGGCCCTCGAGCGGCATCACCTTCGGCGGTCGGTATCAGCTGGCCTCCCGCATCGCGATCGGCGGCATGGGCGAGGTCTGGCAGGCCACCGACCTGGTCATCGGGCGCACGGTCGCCCTCAAGATCCTGAAGGACGAGTACCTGGGCGACCCCGGGTTCCTGGAGCGCTTCCGCGCCGAGGCACGCCACGCGGCGCTGGTCAACCACGAGGGCATCGCCAACGTCTTCGACTACGGCGAGGAGGACGGCTCCGCCTACCTGGTCATGGAGCTCGTGCCCGGCGAGGCGCTGTCCTCGATCCTCGAGCGCGAGCGCGTGCTGCCCACCGACAAGGTGCTCGACATCGTGGCGCAGACCGCGTCGGCGCTGCACGCCGCGCATCAGGCCGGGCTCGTGCACCGCGACATCAAGCCGGGCAACCTGCTCATCACGCCCGAGGGCCGGGTCAAGATCACCGACTTCGGCATCGCCCGGATCGCGGACCAGGTACCGCTGACCGCGACCGGCCAGGTCATGGGCACGGTGCAGTACCTCTCGCCCGAGCAGGCCAGCGGCCACCCGGCCTCACCCACGACGGACATCTACTCGCTCGGCATCGTCGCCTACGAGGCACTCGCCGGCCGTCGCCCGTTCACGGGCGAGTCGCAGGTGGCGATCGCCATGGCCCAGATCAACGAGGCGCCGCCCGAACTGCCCGTCACGATCGCCGAGCCGGTGCGCAACCTGGTGTACGCGTGCATCGCCAAGAAGCCCGAGGATCGCCCGAGCACCGCCGCCAATCTCTCGCGCGCGGCGCAGGCCCTGCGACGCGGCGACCTGGCGGCGGCCACCGCCGTGGTGCCCAGCCTGTCCGGGGGCGAGGGCGCGTTCACCCAGTTGCTCACGCCCGTCGGCTCGACCACCGCGACGCGCGTGCTCAGCCCGGGCGAAGACGGCTACGCGCGCACCATGGAGAACGAGACGCCGCGGCGGCGCAACCCGTGGACCTGGCCGCTCGTGGCGATCGTCTCGGTGCTCGCGGTCGCGCTCATCGCGATCATCATCAGCTTCGCCGTGCGGCCCACCCCGACCCCGACGCCGAGCGACACCCCGACGCAGTCGGAAACGCCGACACCCACCCCGACCCCGACCTCCGACACGATCTCGATCGCCGCGGCCGACTACGTGGGGCGGCCCTTCACCGATGTCGCGACCGAGCTCGGCGAGTTCTTCGAGGTGCAGCGCGTCGACGGCCCGGTCGCCAACACGCCCGACAAGAACGGCACGGTCTCGGGCATCAACCCGACCGGCAACGTGACGAAGGGCCGCACCATCGAGGTCTCGGTCTACCAGGACTACCCCGGCCCGCCCGCGCCGTCGACCCCCCAGGCGCCCGCCGGGCCGTACCTCTCCGGGCAGACCGTGACGATCTCGTGGAGCGACTTCAGCGGGTCCTGCCCGTCGGGGTACCCGCTGGATCACTACAACTTCCAGCTCGACAACGCGACCTTCGCCGGCCCGAGCAACCCGATCTCGCCGGCCGCGACCAACCTCGACATCACGCTCGGGGCGCCGGGGCAGGCGACCGTGAGCTACACCGCCTTCTGCGGCAGCCTCCAGTCCGCGTCGTCGGGAACGCTGACCATCCAGGTGAACTGAGCCCTCTCAGGAACTCGCCGGTTAGACTGGCCGCGCACCCCCGGAGGAAGAGGCAGACGTGGCTGAAGGCGTGACCGCAGACGTGCGTCTGCTCGCGGGTCGCTACCAGATCGGCGAGCTCCTCGGCCGGGGCGGCATGGCCGATGTGCACTCCGGCATGGATGCGCGGCTCGGCCGCCGCGTCGCGATCAAGCTCCTGAAGCCCTCGCTCGCCAACGACCCCGCCTTCCGCACCCGGTTCCGCCAGGAGGCGCAGGCCGCGGCCCGGATGGCGCACCCGACGATCGTGCGCGTCTTCGACGCGGGCGAGGAGACCGTCCGCGACCCGTCGGGCAACGAGATCCAGGTGCCCTTCATCGTCATGGAGCACGTCGACGGCCGGCTGCTCAAGGACGTCGTGGCCCAGGGGCCGATGGACCCGGCCGAGGCGGGCCGGATCGTCGACGGCATCCTGGTCGCCCTCGAGTACTCGCACCGCGCGGGTGTCGTGCACCGCGACATCAAGCCGGGGAACGTCATGGTGACCTCCGCCGGGCAGGTCAAGGTCATGGACTTCGGCATCGCGCGCGCCATCTCCGACTCGTCCGCCACGATCGCGCAGACCAGCGCGATCCTGGGCACCGCGCAGTACTTCTCTCCCGAGCAGGCGCGCGGCGAGGTGGTCGACGCCCGCACCGACCTGTACTCGACGGGCGTCGTGCTCTACGAGCTGCTGACCGGGCGCCCGCCGTTCCAGGGCGAGACCGCGGTCGCGACCGCCTACCAGCACGTGAGCGAGCCGCCCACCCCGCCCAACGCGCTCAACCACGCGGTGTCGCCCGCGCTCAACGCGGTCGTCATGCGCGCGCTGGCCAAGGACCGCAACGAGCGCTACCAGTCCGCCGCCGACTTCCGCTCCGATCTGGAGATCGCGCTGGCCGGCAAGGTTCCCGACCGCGGGGTGGCGCCGAGCGACTTCGACGCCGCGCTGTTCGGCGTCAACCCCGGCGCGACGACCGCCTCCGAGGCGACGCTGCGTCGGCTCGCCGAAGACAGCGACGACCGCGTCCCGCGCACTCAGACCCGCCCCCCGGTCGCCTGGATCTGGGGCATCATCGCGCTCGTCGCCGTCGTCGTGGTGGGTGTCGGCTACTTCGCGCTGACCCTGGCCCCCACCGACATCGTCGGTCAGAACGTCGCGGTCGAGATCCCGGACGTGGTGGGCCAGACCTACCAGGACGGCGGCAACACCCTCATCGAGCTCGGGCTCAAGCCCGTCAAGGTGGATGTCGCGGACGAGAACCAGCCCGAGGGCACCATCCTCGCGCTCGACCCCGAGATCGGAACGCGCGTCGGGCCCGGAACCGAGGTCCAGGTCTCGGTGTCGTCCGGACCTCCGAAGGTCGCGCTCGCCGGCCTGACCTTCCAGACCGAGGAGAAGGCGAAGGCCACGATCGCCAATCTGGGTCTGGTCTACGGGACCACCACCGTCACCTACTCGCCGAACGTCAAGAAGGGGTCGGTCATCGGCATCCAGTTGCCGCCGGCGACCGAGCTGGTGACGAGCGCGCAACAGGTGGTCAAGGGCACCACGGTCAACCTGGTGGTCTCCAACGGGATGGTGAAGGTACCCGAACTGGTCGGCCAGTCGGTCACCCAGGCGCAGGCGACGCTCACCGGAAGCTCGCTGCAGCTGGCGGTCAAGCTCATCCCGGACGAGAGCTGCTCCGGCCAGAACGTGACGGCCCAGTCGCTCAAGGGCGACCAGCCGCAGAAGTCGACGGTCGAACTGACCTACTGCGCGGCCTGATCCGCCGCGTGCCCGACGCCCGAAGAGGCGCGGTCAGCCCATCCGCACGAGCGGGCTCAGCTTCGCGGCGCGATCCGCCGCGCCCTCGAGCCCGAGCGATTCGAGCCAGTTGCCCAGCATGCGGTAGCCGCCCTCGGTGAGCACCGACTCCGGGTGGAACTGCACGCCGAACACCGGGGCGTCGCGGTGCCGCAGCCCCATGATGACCCCGCCGACCGTGCGAGCGGTGACCTCCAGCTCGTCGGGCACCGTGCCGTCGAGCACGGCCAGCGAGTGGTACCGGGTGGCACGGAACGGCTGCGGCACGCCCTGGTAGAACGGACTGTCATCGTGCTCGATCTGCGAGGTCTTTCCGTGCATGAGCTCGTCGGCGTGCGTCACAGTCGCGCCCATGGCCTCGGCGATCGCCTGAAGTCCCAGGCACACGCCCAGCACGGGCGACCCGGCGGCCACCGCGGCGTGCACGATCGGGATCGAAACGCCCGCGGCGGCGGGGGTGCCGGGGCCGGGCGAGATGAGCACCCCGTCGTACCCCGCGATGCGCTCGGCCGCGTCCTCCGCGGCGAAGGCGTCATTCCGCACCACCTCGGTCTCCGCGCCGAGCTGCTGGAGGTAGCCGTCGAGCGTGTAGACGAAGCTGTCGTAGTTGTCGACGACCAGGATGCGTGTCACGACTCCACCGTCGAGTCGGTCGGCGCGATCATCAGGTCGAGTGCGGGGAAGACCCACTGCACGCACACGAACAGCAGGGCGGCGACCACCACGGCGAGGATCAGCACCCGGACCCACCAGGGACCCGGGAGGATGCGCCACAGAGCCCCGTACATCAGTCGCCCACCAGCACAGTGCCCGCGATCTCGGCGGGGGGACCCTCGGTCCGCGGGTAGAACGTCTCGTACACGCTGTACGCGATGATGCGCTCCGCGGCGGAGAACAGCGGGTTGCAGCTGGTCATCGTCAGGATGCGGTCGCCCGGCGTGGCCCCGTCGTTCTGCGGCACGGGAAGGAGCACCCCCACCCCGGTCGGCCGCACGTACTCGAGGTTGCGGAACCCGTACTGGTACCAGCCGTCCGCGGTCTCGATGTAGATGTGGTCGCCGACCCGGAGATTGGCGATGTTGTTGAACGGCTTCCCGAAGCTGGTCCGGTGCGCCGCGACCGCGAAGTTGCCGACCTCGCCGGGGAGCGACGACGTCGGGTAGTGGCCGATCTCGCCCCTATTGAGCACCTGCGTCGTGCCGACGCCCTCCGCGATGGGCGTGTAGAAGTTCTTCCCGAAGCGCGGCACGATCATGAGGGCGAAGACCTCGCCGCTCGAGCCGGGTTTGTCGGCCACCGGCGGCTCGTCCGGGGTGGGGGGCGACGGGTCCTCCTCCGCGGTGGACGCGTTGCCCTGCCAGAGGGCGGACTGATGCTCCGACTGATCGCGCATCTCGTTGCCCACGATGATGTCGTTGAGCCAGAGCTGCCAGCCCAGGAACAGCAGGGTGAAGACGCCCGCGGTGATGAAGATCTCGCCGAGGACGCCGACGACCGAGAGCCTGCGCCGCCGCGATCTCCGCGCGGTGCCGGCACCCCCACGCCGCTCACCCATGCGGACGATTCTATGCTCTGGGCCGTCGGCTAGTATGGCGCGCATGGCCCGCCCCAAACCGCGCATCCAGCCCGAGGACGCCTCGACCCGCACGGGCGACGACGCCCCCAACCCGATCTGGTTCAAGCCGGTGATGTTCGGATTCATGCTGATCGGGCTCGCCTGGATCATCACGTTCTACCTGAGCAACGGGTCGCTGCCGATCCCGAGCATCTCGAACTGGAACATCCTGATCGGGTTCGGGATCATGTTCATCGGCTTCCTGATGACCACCCGCTGGCGTTGAACCGCCTCCGAATCACACCGGTGTCATTCGTCCACACTGTGGACGCGGCTGTGGACAGCCCTCAGAAGTAGATCGCGGGGGCACTCGCCAGGAACGCCCCGAAGATCGCCAGAAGCGCCACCGCGATTCCGGCGACTCCCAGGATCTGGGCGACCCGGGCATCCCGCCGCCTGGTCGCCATGTAGACCAGCCCGATCGCGAAGCCGACCACGAGCCCGCCGATATGCGCCTGCCACGCGATGCTGTGGAAGAAGACCGGCAGCGCGAGGTTGATTCCGAGGATGATCAGCAGCTGCCGCACGTCCACCCCGAGCGGCCGGCGCATCGCGATCACCGCGCCCAGCAGGGCGAAGACCGCGCCGGACGCCCCGAGCGCTCCCGGCAGGTGCGTCTCGACCCGGCCGTCGGTGAAGATCCAGAGCTCGACCGCCACGAGGTAGCCGATCGACCCGCCCAGTGCCCCGATCAGATACAGGGCGATGAACCGGATGCGGCCCAGGAAGGTCTCGAGCACCGGCCCGAAGACGAAAAGCGCGTACATGTTGAAGAGCAGGTGCACGGCGGGCGGGCTGGGCGAGTGCAGGAACGCCGAGGTGATCAGGCGCCACGGCTCCGACCCGATCTCGTACGGGTAGAGGAACCACGCGTCGGCGAGGCGCTGCCCGGTGAGGAACTGCAGCACGTACACGACCACGTTGATGCCGATGAGCGCGTAGGTGACCGCGCTGCCCTTGGCCGGCCGGAACATGCGCGCCCACCCGCCCGGACGCCGTGCCACGCTCTCCCGTCCCGCGGCCATGCACTCGGGGCACTGCACCCCGACGGCCGCCTGGGTCTGGCACTCGGTGCAGATCGGGCGTTCGCACCGCTGGCAGCGGATCCAGGTCTCGCGCTTGGGGTGCCGGTAGCAGACCGGAGCGAGCTCGGTCTCCTCCTCGGTGCCCGGGTCGCTCATAGCCGGGGCGCGACGATCACGGAAGCGAGGATCGCCAGCAGGATGAGCCCGGCGAGTCCCCCCGCGATCAGCCAGTAGGGCGTGGATGCCCGCGCCGCCGGCGCCCCCGCGAACCTCCGCAGCAGCAGGGTCGCTCCGATCCCGGCGCCGGCACCCCCGATGGCGGCGAAGATGTTGCCGAAGAACAGGCTGAACAAGAGCCAGAACACCATGGTGATGAGCATGCGATTGCGCGCGGCCGGGTGCTCCCAGACCGCGATGAGGTACCCCCCGAGGACCCCCCACACCGCGCCCATGAGGCCGAAGGCCGAGGTGAGTGCGATGCCGGCCACGGCGGCCGCGGCGATTCCGCTCACCACCAGCAGCAGCAGGTACCGGCGCCAGCCGAAGAACCGCTCGGCGCTCCACCCGATCCACACGAAGATGGCCAGTCCGATGAGCACGGACAGCACGAACGTTCCGCCCCCCGCCGGGTAGACCAGGGAGGTGGTCGCGTAGCGCCACACCTCGATGGCCTGCGTCGGGAAGGCGCCGAGCAGTCCGATCGGCAGGTTGTTCGTGAAGAACCCGAGGAGCCACAGCACGCCGGCCGTCGCGGCCACCCCGATCGTGATCACCGGGCGGGCCGCTGCGTCCACGCGCGAGGCGATCTGCTGCGCGGGGCGCGGGGCGCGCATCCCCCGCTTCTTCGCCGCGGGCCGCGCGGCGGCGGGCTTCCACTGCACCGAACCACCCGCCTCGCGCACGCACTCGGGGCAGCGCACGCCCTGCGGCGTGAGGATCTGGCACTCGGGGCAGATCGTGCGCCCGCAGCGCTCGCACAGAGTCCAGCTCGTGCGGTCGGAGTGCCGGTAGCAGACCGACGGGTCGGTCTCGGCGGAGGTCGGCGGCACCGGCGGGTCGCTACTTCTCGACGATGTCGATGCTCGAGATGACGACGTCCTCGACCGGACGATCCCCCGGCCGGGTCGGCACGGCCTCGATGGCGTCGACCACGCGCCGGGACTCGTCGTCGGCCACGGCGCCGAAGATGGTGTGCTTGCCCTGCAGCCAGGTGGTGGGCGCGGTCGTGATGAAGAACTGCGAGCCGTTGGTGCCCTGCCCTCCCTGGATGCCGGCGTTCGCCATGGCGAGCACGTACGGCTGGGTGAAGTCCAGCTCCGGGTGGATCTCGTCGTCGAAGCGGTAGCCCGGCCCGCCCACGCCCTGCCCGAGCGGGTCGCCGCCCTGGATCATGAAGTCGGGGATGATGCGGTGGAAGATCACGCCGTCGTAGAGCGGGCGGTTCTGCGCCTCGCCGGTCTCGGGGTGGGTCCACTCGATGCTGCCGTTGGCGAGCCCGATGAAGTTCTCGACCGTCTTCGGCGCGTGCAAGCCGTACAGGTCGACCCGGATGTCGCCATGGTTGGTGTGGATCGTGGCGACGGCTGTGGAAACGGTCATGCGCGCCATTCTTCCATGTGCGTCCCAGCAACCGTGCAGGCCGGGCTTCTTGCGCACACGGTGCCCTCTGGCAGGATGGGATGCGTTCGCCGCAACCGCAGACGGAGGTCGACATGGGACTGTCACGCAAGCGTCAGAGGGAACTGAAGCGGCTGAAGCGGAGCGCCGAGCAGCTCTGGGACGAGCAGCGCGACGCGATCGAGCACGCGACCGAGGTGCTGCGCGACGCGCGGCGGCAGGCCGCCAACTACGCGAGAGAAGAGGTCGGCCCGCGCGTGCGCGACGCGTACGAGGACCGCGTGCGCCCCGTGGTTCGCGCCGGCGAGCGCGCCGGACGCACGGCGGCGTCCTGGGGACGCGACCGACTGGATGACGTGGTCCCCACGATCACGGGAGCGCTCGGTTCCGCGCTCGCGATGCTCGAGGCCGCGAAGGACCCGCGCGTGCGCGACGTGGTCCGCCGGGTGTCGCGCGCCGGCGAGCGCGCGGGCGTCGTGACGATGCCGCGGAAGGCGGCCGGCCCTGGTCGGTACATCCTCCTCGGACTCGGCGTGGTCGCCGCGGCCGGCATCGCCTACGCCGCCTGGCAGACCCTGCGCGCCGACGACGACCTGTGGATCGAGGACATCGACGAGATCGGCGCCGCGGACGTCGACACCGCGGACGACGAGAGCTGATGCGCCGACTCGCGGCGGGGGCCGCGGCGCTCGGGGTGGTCGTGGCGCTCGCCGGATGCTCCTCGCTGCCCAGCGGTTTCCGTTCGCCCAGCCCGACCGGGTCGCCGAGCCCGAGCGACGTGCCGATCGGCACGCCCTTCGGCGATGTCGCCCCGCGCGAGCAGGTCACCGACGAACTCGGCACCTATCTGCACGTCACGCTCTCGCCCGAGTCGCTCGCCGCCACGGCCGTGGACCCGGCCACCGTGGGCGCCTCGATCGCGGGCAGCACCTGGGATGACGCAGCCCTCCTGGAGGCGCAGCGCTTCGTCGCGACCTTCGTCGCCGAGCAGACCATCGACTCGATCGCCCTCGACCGCGACATGGCGGGGTGGGAGCAGTGGCTCGTCGAGGTCGGCCCGCAGTACGTCGACCTCGCCGACACGGGCGACCTGATCAAGCCCGACTACAACGCGGATCGCCCTGTGCCGATCTTCAACGACCCGTCGAACTTCACCCCGCGCTTCGTCCGGGACGGCTTCCCGCGCCTGGACGACGCGACCATCGAGGTGACCTCGCTCGAGAACCTCCCGCACGAGGGCGGCGAGTGGCTCGAGGTGTCCGGCGTCTCCGATGTCGCCTACCGGCTGAGCGACGAGGAGGCGCGGGCCTCGCTCGCGCAGCAGGGGTTCGACGAGGAGGTCATCGAGGGGTTCCCCGAGCTGAACGACGGCGAGGACGGTCACTATCTGGTGCACCTCGAGTGGCACTACGTCGTGGAGCGCACGCAGGACGGCTACCGCTTCCGCGGCTACGACCTGCTGTGGGACGGCATCGTCGAGGGCGTCTCGCAGGCGTGACCGAGGCTCGCTAGGAGGCCCGCGCGCTCCGCGGCCGCGTGCGCGGCGACCGAGGTGACGCGACCAGGGTCGTCAGCTCGGTGACGACCGGCTCGTGGCTCACGCTGCGCAACGCAGCGTCGACGTGCAGGGCCATCAGATGCGCGGCGATGCCGACGTCCCTGCCGCGGATTGCCGTGAGGATGCGGTCGTGCTCGTCGATGCGCACCGCGACGTCGGTTCCGCTCGCGATCCGCTCGTCCAGCCCCGCGGTGCGAAAGGCGGATGCCAGGGCCGCATCGAGGTCCGCCATCAACCGTCCGCCTCCCGCGCGCGCGATGATGCCGTGGAAGCGCGAGCAGTGCGACGCCGCGTCGCGGGAGTCGCCGGCGCGCAGGCGCGCCGTCTCGTCGTGCAGTTCCGCCTCGAGCAGCTCCAGGTCCCCGGAGCTGCGCCGCGCGGCCGCCGTCTGAGCGGCGTCGACGTCGAGGGCGCGGCGCAGCCCGACCAGTTCGACGGGATCGTAGGCGGCGAGCGAGTCGGTGAGCAGTGCCGGGCTCGGAGTCGCGGCGCGCACGAAGGTGCCGCGCGCGGTGAGCGGCTCCAGCATCCCGAGCGTCGCGAGCGCGCGCACCGCCTCGCGCACGGTCGAGCGCCCGACCCCGAGCAGCTCGCACAGTTCGGGCTCGGTGGGGATCCGTGAACCGACCGGCCACTCGCCCGAGGCGACGCGGGCACGCAGCGTCTGGGTCGCGATGGCGACCCGGCGGCCGCGTGCCTCGCCCCCGGTGGTGCCGGTCCCGCTGGTGGTGCCGGTCCCGCTGGTGGCGCCGGTTCCGCGTGCCATGGCAGCCTCCTGCTCGTCGTCGCGCGATTTCCGCTTCATCAGATGAGATTTCCGCTTCATCAGATGAAGCGGCTAGCCTTCATCTGATGAAGGCCTACGGCAATGCTAGTCCCCGCATCGGCGTCATTCTCGGGCAGGTGGGCACCCCGCAGAACCTGGAGCGCGCCGAGGTGCGGCGCTATCTGAAGGAGTTCCTCTCCGACGAGCGCATCATCGACCTGCCGCGCTGGCGCTGGATGCCGATCCTGCACGGCGCCGTGCTGCCGACCCGGCCGAAGATGGTGGGTCACCACTTCGGCGAGATCTGGACGGACGAGGGCTCCCCGCTCCTGGTCATCTCCGAGGCGCAGCGCGCCGGCATCCAGGAGCGCCTGGGCGACCGGTTCCAGGTCGAGCTCGGCATGGCGTACAGCGAACCGAGCATGGGGGGCGCGGTCGCCCGGCTCGAGGAGGCCGGCATCCGTCGCATCGTCGTGCTGCCGCTTTTCCCGCAGTACTCGAACAGCACGACGGCGTCGGTCTACGACGAGGTCATGTTCCATGCGCTCGGGCGCGGGACGCGGCGGGGACTGCCGGTGAAGAAGTACGCGCCCTCGCTGCGCTTCATCCACCCGTACTTCGACGACCCGGAGTACATCGCGGTGCTCGCCGCGAGCGTGGCCCGTCAGCTGGCCGAGGGACCGGCGCCCGACCGCATCATCCTGAGCTATCACGGCCTGCCGAAGAACTTCGTCGACGAGGGCGACCCGTACCAGGTGCATTGCGAGGAGACCACGCGGCTCCTGGCCGAGGCGCTCGACTGGCCGGCCGGGTTGTTCGAGATGGCGTACCAGTCGCGGTTCGGACGCACCGAGTGGATCAAGCCCTACCTGCAGCCCCGCTTGGGCGAACTGCACGCCGACGGGGTGGAGCGGCCGGTCATCATCTCGCCCGGCTTCACCACGGATTGCCTCGAGACCCTGCACGAGCTCGGCATCGAGGGGCGCGAGCTCTTCGAGGTGGGCGGCGGAGACGGCGCGGGCTATCGCACAGTCGCCTGCCTCAACGACGAGCCGGCCTGGCTGGACTACGCGGCCGCGCTGATCGAGCGGAACGCGGGTGGCTGGTAGGCACCTGCTGTTCGCAGGGGTGGGGGTCGCCGCGACCGGTCTGGCGGTGGCCGGGATCTGGGTGCCCGGTCTGCCGACGACGCCTTTCGTGATCGTCGCGCTGTGGGCTTTTGCGCGCTCCAGCGAGCGGCTGTCCGCGTGGCTCCGCGGCATCCCGCTGCTGCGGTCGGCGATCGAGGCGGCCGATCGCTATGGGCGCGAGCGCACCCTGCCGCTCTGGGTGAAGGTCGTCTCGCAATCCGCCGCGTGGGCGTCAGCCGTAATCGTGCTGCTCGTGACCGGGTCGGTCTGGATCGCGTTGCCGGTCGCCGCGGGAGCGGTCGCCTGCTCGGTTTTCATGTTCGCGACCCCGACGCGGCGTCCTTCGGACTCCGCCCAGGATCAGCCACGGCGGTAGACGCTCCGCCGATGCTCGACATCGACCACGAGGACGAGAAGGACGTCGTCCTCGATCGACACGAGCAGACGGTAGTCGCCCACCCGGTAGCGCCAGAACGGCTCCCCCACCAGCGCACGCCCCTGCGACCGCGGGTTGTCCCGGTCCAGCGACTGCTTCAGGAATCGCTCGATGCGCAGACGCGTGCCGCGGTCGGGCTTCGCGACCTGCTTCAGCGCCTTCGGGGTGATCTCGACCCGGTAGCTCACTCGCCGAGGCTCGCGAAGTCGACGTCGTCGACCGGAATCGACGGCTCACTCGACTCGCGGAACTCGGCGAGGGCGTCCTTGGCCAGGAAGTAGTCCTCCCAGTCGTCGAGGAACCCCTCGATCGCCTCCCCCGCGTAGAAGGCCTTGGTTCGACCGGTGCGCGCGGCGAGTGCCTCGAGGCGACGATCCAGTTCCTCGTCGAGTCGAATGTTCAGCTGCTTCGTAGCCATGCCGGCCTCCCTGCTATACAAATATAGCGCCAGTCACCGATGATCGCTTCTGGAGAAGGCGACGGAAGCGGCCAATCGGGGGCGGCTACAAGGCGCTGGCAGAACGCAACTCACGGCTGCTGCGCGTGACCGCGACTAGCAAAGGATGCTCGGTTACATCGAACAGAAGCCGAACATCGAGGAGATCGTCATTATTCGCTTAGGCTACCGAGGCGCCACGACGTCGATCGGACGCCGCCCGGCTGAGGCGGCTCCCTCGACACAGTGATGACCTGCGTCTTGGACATATGTCTGAGCTCTCACCAAGGATCGGAGGGGGCCGTGAGCCGCGGGGTTCGAACACCGCGGACTCGTCGAGCGGTTCGCTGCGGCTTGGAACTTGGGCGGACGAAAGGTCTGACAAGCTCTGGCACCTCATTCCGAATGGCGTCATGGCCGCGTAGGTGACGAGTTAGAACTCTTCGGGCTGCGAAGCTTGGTGGCCGCACTCGAACTCAAGCGGCCCGCCCGTCGACCTCGGCGTAGCACCACCCCATACTCGTTGTCGGCAAGGCGATCCCGGTCGAGCCGCGCCCGTAGCTGTCGACGCCGTAGACCCAGTCGTGCAGATTGTTGAAATTGTCCGGTTAGAGCTTCAAGCCGGTCTGCGCGACGCCCCAGTCGAATCCGCACGTCATGGGCTTGTTGAGCGAGATGAGGTCGAGACCGTACTGGTTGCCGCCGACTGCG
This sequence comes from Microbacteriaceae bacterium, assembly GCA_019638805.1. Classification (GTDB taxonomy): domain Bacteria; phylum Actinomycetota; class Actinomycetes; order Actinomycetales; family Microbacteriaceae; genus JBDSKH01. The sequence goes on from JAHBTA010000004.1 coordinate 456,238, forward strand.
GCCGTGACGCCACCTACCACGAGATCGGCGAGCGCCGCGTGGGGATGAGGCGAGACGGTTCCTACAGCACCTGCGGGCCGGTTTCACCAGGCGAGAGAGGTTGGACGAACCACCTCGACCAATCGAGATGCACGGAGGCGATCGAGGGCACGCCGGTACACAGGGAGCTTCACCCATGAATCCATAGCCTCGCGATGCAGCAGCGTAGGTGGGAGCAGCTGCTGGAACACCGTCTGCACTTCATCGCGTGGGATCGGGAGGTGTGGTCCGAGGGCATCGATAGTGGCGGGAAGCCTAGCTGGATCGAAAGCCGTTCCCGAACGCACGGAGATTTCGGTCGCCCTTGCGCCGTCGCCGAGCCAGTTGGCGATCGTGGTGTTGAGCAAGATGCCACCGAAGGTGAGGTAACAGTTGTCCGTGCCCTCGCTCCAGTACGGCAGTGTTCGCTCGGACATGCCACGAAAGACGCTCGTGGCACCCGCAATAGCGCTGCCGGCGCTCGTGGGCAGAACGTCTGCAGCGACGTCGCCGGAACGGACGAGTTGCCACATGGACTCGACCAGCGTTGGGTCGAGTGGCGCGGCCGCTCCCGAGTATTTGATTTCCGTAGTCAGAGGGCGCGTTGTTCGAGCGACGGTGACTAGGTCGCGCCGCAGCGAAAGAACGACGTATCGATTGCCGGCGAATGTGAACACGGCCCCCACTTCGAGGCGTGCGAAGTTCTGCCCCTGCAGGTGGCCGAGATGGTGACTGCCCTCGTAGACCGGGACCTCTCGTGCTGCTACGGGGAAGTTGCTCCATACGACGAGGTCGTCTTCCAGCGCGTACGCACCCTCACTTGGGCCGAAGGCGCTCTTCACTGGATGCTTGACGAGGACGCCCTCGGAGACCAACTCTTCGACCATCTGGCGAGTCGCTTCGCGATCGAGATGCGGCCAACGGCCGAGGAGGCTCTCGACGTCACGGATAGCCGTGAACTTGCCAGACGACGCAACCGAAAGGGACACAATCTGTTGGCACGCAGCACCAAAGATGTCGGACGCCGCGGGTGACTCGACGGCGTAAGCCACCTGCTCCAACACTGTCTGGAAGCCGAGAACGTGCGCGGCCAAGTGCGACTCATCGTCCGGTATGACACAGAGCACGACCGTCTTGCTCGTACGACGGTTGCCTCGGCCAATGCGCTGAAGGAAGGACTCCCATCCAACTGGATGACCCCAGAGCACCACGAGGTCGATGTCGCCGATGTCGATTCCAAGTTCGAGTGTGCTCGTCGCGACGCACACTGCCGAGTTGAACTCGGCAAAGAACTTCTCAGTGCGGAGCCGTTCCTGCTTGCTGAGGGACGAGTGATGCGCAAACACCCGATCGCCGAAACTGGAGTTCTCGCGAAGTGCGGCTGCAAGCTTGTCGCACGTCTTGCGTGAGTCTGCGAACACGAGCGCCTTGAGATGTCCACCTGTGGCGGGCGTCAGCCTGTCAAGATCGCTCGCGAGCTGCGCTGGTGACCAGCCGATCCGAATGACCCGCTCGATCGAACGCTGAGACTGGTCGCGCACGACGACTACCTGCGCGCTGGGCCGGTAGAAGGCCCAGAGGGCTTCGTAATCGGCCACTGTGGCGGACATCGCAGCGACTTGAACCTCCCGCCCAGACCAGCTTTGGAGTCGCTCGATGAGGATCGCCAACTGCAATCCTCGCTGGGTGTTGTACAGCAGATGAGCCTCATCGATGATGACGGCTCGCACTTCTAGCAGCAATTCCCGCCGCTTCGAGAGCATCACGTCCAGTGACTCAGGGGTTGTTATGAGAACGACCGGCTTGTTGACCCGGTCTAGGTGATTCAACTCGCCATGGCGAACACCCACTCGAATGGAGAGCCGGTCCAGCGCTGGCTCCAGACGTCGGAAGATGTCGTTCACCAGTGCCCGCGTGGGCGCGATGTAAAGGATTACTGGCGACGGTGATGTCTGGAGTTCGCTGAGGTACTTGGACACGAGCGGCGCGATCGCGGCCTCAGTCTTTCCGCTACCTGTGCCCGCTAGGATGATCGCGTCGCCTCCGGCCAGGATGGCCGGAACGGCGGCGGCCTGCGCGGGATGAAGTTCCTTGAATGCTCCAAAGAACGCTTGAGCAACAGATCGATCGAGGAGCTCACTTCTAGGCATCGGCGTGCCCTAGCCAACCTCGTTGAGTAGCTCATCGAGATGCTCGACGATCCCAATGATCGCCTGACGGGTCTGATCCTGGGTGGAACGTCGTGCCAACTGGGCAATGAGTTCCTCGATGTCCGAATCGTCCATCTCCTCGTCAGCGTCCCATTCGTAGGCAACCGCATGAACGCCCCGAATGCGGCGCGCGAGATCGCGAAGCTCGACTGCGTGGATTCGTGACATCTCGAAGTGCTTGAGCTTGTCGAACCTTGACACTGGGAATCCATACACCTGTCGGCTCATCAGCTCGTCCTTGCACATTGCCGAGAAGTCTGGCGTGACTGCGAAGTACGTCATTCCGGGGAATCGATGCCCATCGAAGAACCGGAACAGGTTGACAAAAGCCGTCTGTTGGTAAGTCCTGTTGTTCAGGTTGTGCACAACATCCTCGAACTCGTCGAAGAGCAGGACGAGCCCGCGAAGTCCAGCCACCTTCGCCAGCTTGTCGAGGTCGTCAAGGGCGTCCCAACTCTGCTCGTACCCGCGCTCGCGGAATGTGAAGTATCCGTCCTTATAGAACTGGTACTCGGGCCGCGGGTCATAGAAGGTTCCGCGTAGTCGATTCACGAGATCGTTGAAGAGTCGCTTCCGGTCGCTCTTGTAATCATCGGGGAACGAGAGCCAATCCGTGACGAGCTCGCGCGTCGCGAGGTCGCCGTTCGTCGTCGCCCACGCGCGGAGCGCGATGAAGATCGCCGGGGAGTCCAAGTAGTCCGACATCGCCCACTGACCGCCGTCGCTGAGCTTTGCCCAGTCCTTTAGATGTGGCCCCTTCGGGCCCTTCTTGATCACGCGATCGAAGAGGCCGCTGATGCCGCTTGTAGCGCCTGGAACCTCAAGAGCCCGACAGACTGCGCCGAAGACCTGGTCCATGCGGTTGGCGCGGACTCCGCTTGCGGAGTCCATCGTGACAAATGCGACCGCACGCTCCGTCTCGAGAGCCATCTCTCGAATGACATTGAGGAGGTGCGTCTTCCCGCCGCCGTAGTTCGCGCGGACAAGCAGCGCAGCTCCCGTCCCCTCATCCGGCGAGCCGAGCGTCTCTTCCAACCTCTTGAGTTCGGACTCGCGCCCGACCGTGAAATGACGTACATGCCCGGCGGGAGGAATGCCCTCGCGAAGTGATTCGATCGCCTTCTCCGCCTGGCGCTGAGAAGGCGCCCGCCAGACTGGGTCAGTCATCCTGAAGCGCTGCCAAGATCGTCTTATTGTGCTCGGCCGGGGTCGGGATGTCTTCTCCCTCGAGCGAACGGTCGAGTACTTGGATGATCCCGGTGATCACCATTCGCCAGGCGCTGACACTCGCAAACTCGGGATGCTCATGGATCAGGCCGACCACGTGCTCATGCAGAGGAGCTTCGCCGATCAACTCATCGCTTTCGTCCGGGTACGCGAGCGTGTAAATCTCTCGGATGTTCGATGCGGCCTCAAGATAGTGCTCGTCGGAAGTTTCCAGGTAGTCAAGGTTCCAGATCTTGTCGAGTGTGGCTGGAGGCTTGCTCGCAAGCTTCCCGACTCTGGCCGCAAGAGCACCGTACTGCCCGATTCCCGTGCGTGGGTCGTTGAAGAAGTCCGGTACTGCTGCATAGATCAGGAACAGTCCTTCCGTCTCGCCGACTTCATTGATGAGGTGGAGGAGGTTGTTGTGCGCCTGCTTCAAACTCGCCTTGCGCATCGTCGAGTGCGTCATCTCCGACTCGTCGAGGAGGATCAGTAGCCCGGCGAACCCAAGCCACTTCACGAAATGCCCGAGCGAACTAAGAATGATGCGCGCGTTCTCCTTGGTCACCATCTTCTGGACCCCGAACTCGCGGCGCAGCGCGGTCGCCTGGCCCTCGCCCTCGAACCACTGAAGGAGCGTGCCTCGCTGGTCTGCCAGCGCACTGAGTTCAGTCTCCTCGGCGGTGAACGTCTTCCAATACGCGGTGACAACGCGCCGGACGTCGATGTCGATGTCTTCGCGCTGCATCACCTCATCGGCAAGCGACTCAGCGGCAGCGGCGCGGGAGTCCGACTCTCCCGAGCGCCGATCGAGAGCCTCACGCAGAACCTCGCCAAAGGGAAGTGCCTCCGAGAGGTTGCCGTTGCGGTACATCGCGGGGGAGGTGATGTTCCGGACGATCTCGTAGAGGACTCGCTCAAACTTGTTGAACGGTGTCTGGTCGGCCGTCAGCTCGACGGTCGACACAAGGAGATCGGCGTCGAAAGCGTGCTCGCGCAACAGCCTGAAGAAGTGAGTCTTTCCAGCTCCCCAAGAGCCGTTGACGAAACGGATCTTCCCGCTCACAACGCCTCGGTCGAGGTGCCGCCGGCGGACCTTCTCAAGGAAATCGGTTCCGGCGGCATATGCCGACACGCCCTTCCGAGGCGGTACACCATTGCGGAGGCTCTCGATGATGTCCTCAGCTGTTTGCTTGTCCATTCCTGCGACCGACATTAGTGAGCGTCACTCCACTCTGATGTACCCGTAATAGCCGCGATCTTCAAGTCCCCAGAGGAGCACGCCCGCACTAGCGTCCCGCGTGTGGTCCAGCCGAATGCGGGAACCTAGTCCGCTGGTTCTCACCAGCTTCGCCAAGTCCACGACGAACTCGTCGATTGCAAAACTTTTGTCGTCACCGAGTACGTCGATGACCGACTTCAGCGGCACGCTTCCCTCTGTTCCACTGGAGTCGCTCGCCTTTGCGGCGATGGAGCATGCCACTTCAAGGCGTGCCGCGAATGCCTGCGGGTCGAACGGGCGCTCCGCGAGTCGCGCGACCACCGCCGTCAAGTACGGAATGACTACGGAGATGTCGATGCCAAGCGACGCCCTTCGCCCCCCGGGCGTTGTCACCCGAGCCTCCAGGCGAGACTTGTCGAAGTCGACTTGGACCAGGCGCTCATTGAGCGTGTACTTCGGGTGACGAGACGACGCATCGAGGGCGAGCCCGGCATCCCTAGCCGCCTGTGGGAACGAACGGACAAGCTCCTGGAAGTTGTCCTCCACCTGGGCGGTGAGCGCGCGTTCGAGCCCGCGGACTTGCTCGCCAGCCTGGTTCTCCCGAATTGCGATCTTCGCGACAACCTTCGAACCGGACCGGAGCACTCGGAGGGCCTCTGAAACCTGGCCCTCGCTCTGCGCGGTTGTGACTTTCGAGAGGAATTGCTCGATTGCCTGAGACTCGCGAAGGTGACCTTGGAGATCCTTGACCTGCCTCTGCGCCTCATCGAGCTGCCGTTGGGTCGTCTGCACGCCGAGCTGGCTGCGGCGGAGAAGCGCGTGCACCGACCGAACCGCTGCGGCAAGCTCGGGCGTCGCGGCCCCGGCGCCGTTCTCCAAGACATCTTCGTCCGAGGCGGGCAATGCGTTCCTCCCCGCGGGTGTCGGGCGCACTCGGTGCACATGGTCCATGCCAGCTCCGCATCCAGTTCGCGGGCACGGTAGGTGGCGGTGAAGCCGCTGTCTCCGATCTTCTCATAGGCTCCGCCCGACGG
>JAHBTA010000005.1 GCA_019638805.1 Microbacteriaceae bacterium
AGGGGATCGCAATTTCGTTCCCGGCGCATGGCCGCCGCACTGAACCGTCACGGCATGGTCGGCTCGATGGGCCGGGTCGCCTCCGCCGGCGACAACGCCGCGATGGAATCCTTCCGGTCACTGCTGCAGAAGAACGTCCTCAACCAGCGCACCTGGTCGAGCCGGCAGGAACTGCGCCTCGCGATCGTCGTCTGGATCGAACGAAAGTATCACCGGCAACGTCCCCAGGACGCGCTCGGCGGATTGACGCCCACCGAGTTCGAAGCCAAACTAGCCCAGCCGCGAACCCTCGCAGCCTAACCAGAAACTGTCACCAGCTCCTGCACCAGACCCCACCCCGATTGGGATGAAGTCCTGCGTGGGCAATTGTGGCAAACACAACGGCCTCAAGACCGGACACCGCCGTAGTCATCAAATGTCAGAGCCCATGAAGCTTTCTACGGAGCCACCCCCAGGCGAGGGGGCCCTTCCTCCGTCCTTCAGGGTCGGCGAGGATTGCGCGCAATTGTGGGTACGCACTGGCATCTAAGCGGTCGAGCTCGTGCCGGTAAGCCGCAGTCGACGCCTGGGATACCATGGCACCGCGCCAAAACGTCCATGTGTTGTCCGTTACGCGCCCGATTCTGCGCAGGTCCGCCTCGTCTTCGCAAAGTTGGAAGTAGGCGCGTATCACCAGCCGGTCAGAGTGGTGAGTCCCATCGCCGATCGCAAACTTGGCGGTCCGCCGGTCCATGAGTTCCCAATAGCGTTGGACATACAACAACTCGAACTCTCGGTGCATCGCGCGGCTGTGGAACAGGAGCTGCCAGGCGGCGAAGATGATTGCGAGGGCGGTGAGTACCTGGACGACAACACCAAGTGCTGCCAGCGGGTCCATTATCGTCGATTCCAAGCTCTCGGGTTCGATTGCTACCGTATCGCAACGTTCACGTGACGACACAAGACCAGAGCGTCGCGTAAGAGTCTGCCTGGCTACGAGGCGGGTCGCGGCGAACGTGCCGGCCCGTCCTCACCCCGCCTTCTCGCACCTCCACCCGTCCGGCATCCGCCCCGTGGCGATGATGTCCTGCAAGCGCACGGTCGCCTCGGGAGCCAGCACGGCATCCGCCTGCGGGTAGATGACGGGTCCCTCCTTGGAGTTGTGGTTGTCGAGCATGGCCAGCAGGCCGCGGCAGGTGTCCTGGCGTTCGCGGGGTGAGGCGTCGGAGGCGAGCATGCGCTCGATGCCGTCCATGGCATCCCACAGCTCGCCGTGTTCGCGCAGCATGACGAAGACGGGCATGGTCATGCCGGCGTCTTTGAGGGGTGGGAAGAGGAACTCCTCCTCGAGGTAGATGTGTCGGCGCAGGGCCTCCATCGCGCGCAGCAGCGGGGCCGGATCGCCGGTGGCTCCGGCGGCCACGTAGTCCTCGATACCTCCGTCGATCTCGCGGTGCTCGCGCTCGAGTGCCTGGGAGAGGGTTCCTTCCGTCATGGGGTGCTCCTTCGGTTCTGTTCCCATTGTCGCGCGCGCTGCCGCCGCGAACTGGGGACTGCGCGCAAACCGACGTGAGCGCTAGCGTGCACGCGACTCGCAGAGCACAGGGGGTATGCGTGAGCAATCAGCAGGGAAAGGCCGGCGCGTCCGCGCGCCGGGAGTACGAGCGGCGCCGCGATCGGGACGAGGCTCGGCTTCGCCGCGACTGGGGGCGGCTGGGCGGCGTCGCTGTAGCGCTGTCGGGGGAGCGGCAGAGCACCCGCGCCTGGGCCACGGGTGCTGTGGGCGAGGAGCGTGTGGGGGCGCGCCTTGATGCGATCGAATCCACGACGATTCGCGTGCTGCACGACCGCCGCATACCCGGCAGCAAGGCAAACATCGACCATCTGGTCGTCACGCCGGGAGGTGTCTGGGTGATCGACACCAAGCGGTACAGGGGGCGGCCCCAACTGCGCGTCGAGGGCGGCATCCTACGCCCCCGTATCGAGAAGCTGGTGATCGGCGGCCGGGACAAGACGAAGCTCGTCGAGCAGGTGCAGTGGCAGGTGGGTCACGTTCGGGAGGCGGTGGGCGACATCCCCGTCATCGGAGCCCTCTGCTTCGTCGACTCCGACTGGCCGCTGCTGGGCAGTGCATTCGCGGTCCGCGACGTCGAGGTGCTGTGGCCGAGGAAGCTGGTGTCCCGGCTGACCGCGTCGCTCGGCGCGGTCGACGTTGATGCGACCACGGGGCTGCTGACGGCGCGATTCCGCAGCGCGACCCGCTGACGGGTTTGTCGACGTGTCGCAGTTCACCGAGGACGACTCAGCCCAATTGATCGAGCAACCGTGAACCGATCAGCTCGCCGGCGAGATCGAGATCGTAACCGTCAGGCCAGTTGGCGACGAGCGGATCGAGGTCGGTCCGGAAGCCTCGGCTCGCCAGTTTGCGCGCAAGGTTCTCACGAGCGCTTGCGGCCGTGAGTCCCGTCGGCCGGTAAACGTCAAAGGCCGTGATGATTTCCGCGGGGTCAAGCTTCAGAAGTTCAAGGGCAAGCCAGAGGTCGAAGAGATCGCGCCCCTTGGCGCGCTGGTAGAGGGCACGGATCTTGGTAGCAATGAGTTCGACAGGCTGAAAGGTCAGCACGTCGGCACCGCCCGCCCACCAACTCGACTCGACATTGTGCTCGTGACGCAGGAGCGGCAGCGCGGGGGAACGTTCATGAGTGTTGACTTCGACCTTGATCCGTAGGGGCACGCCGCTTGAGGCCATCCCGCGCCAATAGACCTTTGGGTGCTCGCTGACGCGGGTGCGGACTTCGAATCCCAGACTTTCGCCGAGGTGCGTGAGCGCCCGAGTCAGCCGTGCTATGCCACTGCCCGTCCGTCGCACGTAGTCAAGGTCCTCGCTGTAGCGGAACGGTTGCGGCAGGTGCAGCTTATGCAGGGCAGTACCTCCCCGGAACACAAGCTCCTCACCGAGGTACTCGTGGCTGGCGATCGCGCAGATCGCTCGTGAGAGGAGGAGATCCTGTTCGACTTGCTCCAGCGTTGGCCAGGGCCGCCGCACGCCCCAGGCGGTAATCGCGGCTTCCGGGATCACTACGACTCCTCGTCGATTTCGGCGTTGACCCGAATCATCCAGTTCGCATCGAGATAACCGCGGTCCGGACTGGAGGGGTCTAGAAGCGACGGCGAAGCGACCGCGTCGCGTACCGCGTCGCGGAGGGCATCTAGGTCGACGTCATTCCAACCGAATCGTTCCAGTACGAAGCCGATGCGGCGTCCAGCAGCGGCGGGAAACGATCGTGTGAGCGCTGTGAGGGAGGAGCCGTCGAAGTCGGCCCGGCCCGCAAGCTCGACGATGGCAGTCGTGGCGTTGTCAATACCAGCCGCGCGCTCGACGTCATCGGCAATGTCGAGCATGGTCGCGGCGACGGTCGAGACACGAGCCGTGCCCGAGCGTGTCGGGTGCTCGACAATCGGGATACGCGTTACGTCTCTCTGCGCGAACACGAAGCGGGTGCGTCCAACGACCCTGTCGCGCATCTGACGGTCGACCGCGACCTGGAACACTTGCGGCGCCTGGTGCCCCGCACCGTACAGGGCGGCCGCGCTGAGCCAACCGACGTAATATCCGATGCCGCGATGTCGCATCATCGCGTCAACGATCTCGATGCCTTGGGGAGCTCCCCAGGTTCGGTATTCGGGTGGTACTGGGATCCACAGTCCGCGGGTTGGGGATACCCACTCGTTTCGGCGCGAAGGCGCGTGCAGTCGGCGGCGAACCTGATCCTCGGGCACGTCGAGCAACTGGGCGATCTCGGCGCCGGTCAACGCCGAGCGGCCGTGCGCGAGCGCCCAGTCTGCGAGTTCTGGTGCGCGCGGCGATGCCCCGGTGAAGTTGTCCATATTGACAACCGTCACAGGAAATGTGACGTTCTGCAATATTGAATGCGTCACTCTGACATCCGCGTCATCGCGCGAGCGGATGACTTGGATGATTCGTACGTATGATGTACGTACAGGGAGGCGCACATGTCCGACGCAGCAACCGAACTTCGCGTGAGCAAGAGCCAGCGGATCAACCTCCGGGCGACCGCTCGGCAGGAGGCGGTGCTGCGCCAGGCGGCAGAGGCAACCGATCGCACCCTGACCGACTTCATCCTGAGCAGTGCGGTGGAACAGGCGCACCGGGTACTGGCCGATCGTCGCTGGTTCAGCGCGACCGATGCCCAGTACGAAGAGTTTCTTCGGCTGCTCGATGAGCCTCTCCCGTCGACGGCACGGTTCGACCGGCTGTTCTCCCGCGCATCCCGCTTCGCCGACGCTGGATGATGCGGCTCAGTCCTCCGCGCAGACTTCAGAAATCAGACACCCGGCTCGGGTTCAACAGCGGGGCGCCGGACCTTGACGAGTGGTTCGTCAAGTACAGCTGGGAGAACCAGGCCGCCAACAATGCGATCACCTACGTCGTCACCGATCGCGATCGTGTCGTTGCCTACTACTCGCTCACCATGGCGGCGATTTCGAAGTCGACCGCGCCCGCTGCGCTGCTGAAAGGGAGCCGACCCGCGCAGATCCCCTGCATACTCCTGGCGCGGCTCGCGGTCGACGTGCAGTATTCGGGTCAGGGACTGGGCTGGGAGCTGCTGCGCGATGCCCTGCTGCGGTCGGTCGGTCTCAGTGAGAGCATCGGCGCTGTCGCCGTGCTGGTTCACTGCCGTGACGACTCCGCGCGGCGGTTCTATCTGCACAACGGCGACTTCATCCCGTCACCGGTCGACGAGTTGCACCTCGTCGCTCCGATGAAGGCCCTGCGTTCCTATGTGGACTGAGTTCAGCGGCCGGTGTCGGCGTTCAGATGAAGTTGCACGGCCGGGGCCGTACGGGCGACGAGCTCATCGAAACCCAGGTCGGGCAGGGGAGGAATCCGCGCGAGGTGACGCACGCACGCCACCCCGAGCAGGTGAGCCATCGCCAGGGTGAGACCGGTCCGGCTCGGGCCGAGGAGGTGGTCGAACGCGGGTGCGGTCGTCACCCCCAGGACCAGGTCGCGGATCCGGTCGCCGCCGGCCTCGTCGCCGAGCGCTGATCGGGTGAGCGCCCGCATCTGCGCTCCGCTGTCCGGATGCTCCCACATACCGAGGTACCAGCGGGTGATGCGTTCGCCGAGGCGCTCGACGGGCCCGGGGAGCACGGCCGCGAACGCCTCGCCCGCGCCCACGGGGAGCTCGAGGGTGGCGGCGAAAAGTCCGCGCTTGTTGCCGAAGTAGTGCGAGAGCAGGGCGACGTCAACGCCGGCCGCTCGGGCGATCGACCGGAGCGTCGCACCCGAGAAACCGGTGGACGCGAACTCCTGGCGAGCGGCCGCGAGTATCGCCTCTCGATTGCCACCGCCGTCGCGCGGTCTGCCGGTGCGTCCGCCTCGCGTCATCATGCGGGAAGTCTAACCGAGATTCAACAAGCGTTGACATCATCGAGCGTTGAATTCATACTGGGTTCGGAGCGTCGTCGAGAGGCAGACGTCGTCGGGAGGCAGAGGGAAGCATGTTCACCGTCTTCGAACTCGAGTGGCCGTGGATCGGGCTCGGCGCCGCGGTCGTGCTGCTCATCGTGATGTTCGCGACGAACGCGCTCCGCTCGGCGCCGACCGTGTCGCGCTGGAAGGACCCGGCGTGGCTGGGCTGGCTCGCGGTCGCGGTCTACCTGCTGCACAACTTCGAGGAGTACGGCGTCTCGGCCCTCGGGGTGCGCAACGCGTTCCCCGACGAGATGTGCTCGCTGCTCGGGCTCGGCGGGTATCCCGGTTGCCCGATCCCGCCCGACTTCTTCCTCTACGTCAACCTGACCCTGATCTGGCTGGTCGCACCGATGTGCGCCATCCTCGCCCGCCGGTGGGTCGTGTTCGGGTTCGTCTTCTACAGCATCGTCGTCGTCAACGCGCTGGTCCACATCGGCGGAGCGATCGCGACTCGCTCCTACAACCCCGGGCTGGTCACCGCGATCGTGCTGTTCCTGCCCGCGTCGATCTGGGCGGGGCGGGTCCTCCTGCGGCACCGCGACCCGCGGCTCGGGTGGTGGCGGCTGGTCGTCATCGTGGTGCTCGGCGCCGTCGCCAACGGCTTCCTGATGCTCACCCTCATGCTCTTCACCCACGGGGTCATCCCGGCGGTGCTGCTCAACGCGCTTCAGGTCTTCAACGCGTCACTGCTGCTGATCGTGGGCGGGCTGCTGCAACGGCGCCTGCCTCGACCCGCTGCGCCCGCCAGCCCCACGACGACGGGCGCGGTAACGTCGTAGTGTGCGACCCGAGCGCTCCGGTCTACGGCTGGCGTTGATCGCGCCGGCCGGTATCACCATGGTGCTCGGCCTGTATGCGGGGCTGCTGCTCATCGGGGTTCCGCTCCCGGTGCTCACCGCACGACTCGCCGAGGTGCACGCGCCGCTGCTGGTGTTCGGCTTCGTCGGAACGCTCGTCTCGCTCGAGCGCGCCGTCGCACTGCGGGCCCGGTGGGCGTACGCGGCACCGCTGCTGCTCGTCGCCGGAGCGTTCGTCACCCTGACCCCGGCACCGCTCGTCGTCGGGCCGGCGCTGGTGCTGCTCGGCATGCTCGTGCACGCCGCGCAGTACCTGGCGATCTGGCGCCGGCAGCCGATGACCGCCACCTCCATCCAGGCGCTCGGGGCGACCGCGGGCGCAGCGGCGGCGCTCGTGTGGTGCTCGGGAGTCTCCGTCGCATCCCTGGTCACCCTGCTCGCCGCGTTCCTCGTGCTGACGATCGCGGGGGAGCGCCTCGAACTCGCCCGCATCGCGATCACCGGCATCGCACCCGAGCGGATGCTGTTCGCGCTCTCCCTGGCCCTCACCCTGGCCGCGCTGCTGGCTATCACCTCCCCGGCGGTGGCCGTGCCCGCTGCCGGGGTCCTGCTGATCCTCATGGTCGCCTGGCTGCTGCGCTACGACGTCGCGCGGGTGACGGTGTGCCACGAGGGGCTGCCGCGGTACGTCGCGGTGTGTCTGCTCACCGGGTACGGCTGGCTGATCGTCGCCGGCGCCGCCTGGCTGCTCGGCGGATCGCGCACCGAGGGGGCGCTCTACGACGCGGCCACCCACGCGGTGTTCCTCGGCTTCGTGATCACGATGATCATGGCGCACGCGCCCATCATCCTGCCCGCCGTGCTGCAACTGACCATCCCGTACCACCCGGTCATGTACCTGCCCGTCGCGCTGCTGCATGCCGGACTGCTCGTGCGCGTCGTCGGCGGGGACGCCTGGGGGATCGTGCCCGCCCTGCCGATCGGCGGGGCGCTGTCGGCGGTGGCGATCGTGCTGTTCGCGATCACCGTCGTCACGCTCACCGTGCGCGCCCGGCGAACCACGGGGGAGGTGGCGCATGTCGCGGCGTAACTGGTACCTGGCCACCAACTCGGTGGTGCTCGGCTGGTTCGTGCTGACCCTGGTCGCGGTCGGGGTGCACCGGTTCGTCGACCGGCCGCTGTGGCTGCTCGTGCACGTGCCCATGCTCGGTGCGGTGACCGCCGCCATCCTGATCTGGTCGCAGCACTTCACCGACACCCTCACCCGTCGGGCGGCGCCCGCCGGACGGGTCGGGCTCGGCCTCCGGCTCGGGCTGCAGACCGCGGGCGCGCTGGCCATCACCGCCGGCATGCTGCTGGATGCGATCGTCCCCGTGCTGGTCGGCGCCGGGGTGCTCTCTCTCGCCGTCATCGCCCACGCGGTCGAGCTGCTCGTGCAGTTGCGCGCGGCGCTGCCCGCCCGCTTCGCGCCGCTCGTGCGCTACTACGTGGCCGCGGCGGTCGTGTTCCTCGGCGGCATCGCGCTCGGCGCGATGATGGCGGCGAGCCACGCCGACGGGCTCGCCGACCGGTTCGTGGGCGCCCACCTGGTGCTGAACGCCTTCGGGTGGATCGGGCTGACCGCGCTCGGCACCCTCGTGCTGCTGTGGCCGACCGTGCTGCACGCGCGCGTCGACGAGGCGGCCGACGCCGACGCCCGGCGCGCGCTGCCGATCCTGCTGGCCGGGCTCGTCATCGCCGCCGCCGGACCGGTCGTCGGGGTGCAGCCCGTGCTCGCCATCGGCATGGTCGTGTGGCTCATCGGTGCGGTACTGATCGGCGTCGCCGGAGCCCGGCAGGCCAGGGCCATGCCGCCCGGGACCTTCGCCGGCTACAGCCTCGCCGCCGCCTACGGGTGGCTGGTCGTCGCCGCTGCCGCCCTCGCCGTGCACGCCCTGGCCGCCCCGGACTGGGCCACCCTGCACGAGCGCTACCTCGCAGCCTTGCCGCCGCTGATCGTCGGGTTCGCGGTGCAGATCGTCGCCGGTGCGCTCAGCTACCTGCTGCCCGTCGTCGCCATGGGCAGTCCGGCCGCCGCGAAGGCCGGCGCCGAGGTGCTGGACCGCGGAGCCGTGTTCCGGGTGGTCGCCCTCAACGGGTCGATCGCGCTGTACCTGGCTCCCATGCCCAGCCTGGCCCGCGTGCTGCTGTCGTTCGTTGCGGCCGGGGTCGTGGTGGCCTTCCTGATCCTGGTGATCCGGGCGCTCGTGGTCGGTCGCCGGGTACGGCGCGGTGAGGGCGCCGAACCTGATCGCAGCCCCGCGGTCGCGCTCGGCACCCCGAGCACCCAGCCGCCCGCCCCGCCCCGGCGACGCACGGGCGCCGTCGCCGCCGCCGTACTCGTACTGGCGCTGTGCGTCGCCGGGGGAGTGGGTGCCGACCCCGCCGCCGTCGGCATCAGCACGACCGCTCAGGGCGAGGTGGTGCCGAGCGGGGATACCACCGAGGTGACCGTGAAGGTGAGCGGGATGCGGTTCGTGCCTGCCGTCATCCCGGTGCCATACGGCGACCGGCTCGTGGTGCGATTCGAGAACACCGGAACGGACGTGCACGACCTCACCTTCGCCAACGGGGTGCGCACCGAGCGGCTCGCACCCGGCGGCTCGCAGACCGTCGACGTCGGCGTCGTCGGCGCGGGCTTCGAGGGGTGGTGCTCCATCGCGGGGCACCGGCAGATGGGAATGGAGCTGACCGTCGCGGTGGTGGGGGCACCGAGCGGCGCGCCCACGGCATCCGCCCCGACCGGCGGGCCCACCCCCGGGGCCGACGCACTCAGCGCCGCCGAGGACATCGACCTCGAGAAGCAGCCGTCGGCGGGCTTCGAGCCCTGGCCGGCGGCACTGGAACCCGCGCCCGACACCCGCGTGCACCGGGTGACCCTGCACGTGAAGGAGATCGTCACCGAGGTGGCGCCCGGGGTGCGCCAGACCCGCTGGACCTTCGGCGGCACCTCACCCGGACCGGTGCTGCGCGGCACGGTGGGCGATACCTTCGAGATCACGCTGGTCAACGACGGGTCGATCGGGCACTCCATCGACTTCCACGCCGGATCACTCGCCCCCAACCAGCCGATGCGCACCATCCAGCCGGGAGAGTCGCTGACCTACACGTTCACCGCCGACCTGGCCGGCATCTGGATGTATCACTGCTCGACCATGCCGATGTCGATGCATATCGCCAACGGCATGTACGGCGCTGTGATCGTCGACCCGCCCGACCTGGCACCCGTCGACGAGGAGTACCTGCTCGTGCAGGGCGAGCTCTACCTCGGCCCGCAAGGCGAGACCGCCGACGCCGACCGCATCGCCACCCAGCTGCCCGACCTGGTGACCTTCAACGGCTACGCCAACCAGTACGTGTACCGGCCGCTCACCGCGGGTGTTGGCGACCGGGTGCGGGTGTGGCTGCTCGACGCCGGACCGAACACCCCGAGCGCGTTCCACATCGTGGGCGGGCGCTTCGACACCGTCTACCGCGAGGGCGCGTACCAGCTGCGGCGGGACGACCCCGGTGGCGCGCAGGTGCTGGCGCTGGAGCCGGCGCAGGGCGGCTTCGTCGAGCTGGCCTTCCCCGAGGCGGGGGACTACTCGTTTGTCACGCACCGCATGAGCGACTCCGAGAAGGGCGCCAGGGGGATCGTCCATGTCGGCTGACGACGCGCACGCCGCCGCGCTCGACGATCGGGGCCGCCTCGTGGTGAGGCGGCACGCCACCGTGACCGCGATCGCGCACGACCCGGTCACCTTCTCCAACCGGGTGTCGGCGCACGTGCACGTGCCGAACGGGCTCGACGGCGAGGCGCATGCGGCGGCGCGGCGGGTGCTCGACCCGTTCCTGGCGCCCGAGGCGATCGAGCCGCTCATCCCGGTGCTCACGCGGATCGCGCGGGAGGTGATCGCCGAAGTGGCCGGCGGGGGAGCCGTGTTCGACGGCGTGCAGCAGCTCGGCGCGCGCTACGCGGTGAGGGCGCAGTCCGCGTGGCTGGGGTGGCGCGCCGACCTGGAGGAGACCCTGCTCGGCTGGGTCGCCGAGAACCGCGCGGCCACCCGCTCCCGCGACCCCGAGCGGATGCGACGGGTCGCCTCGTCATTCGACGGGATCGTCGCGTCGCTGGTCGCCGAGCGCCGACGTGAGCCCCGCGACGACGTGACCACCCGGCTCATGACCGTCCCGGGCATCGACGGCCGGCCGTTCAGCGACGCCGAGCTCGTCTCGGTGCTGCGCAACTGGACCGGCGGTGACCTGTCGTCGCTGGCCCTCTGCGCGGGTGTCGTCGTGCATGGGCTCGCGTCGCATCCGCGTCGCGCGGCACGCCTCGCGGCCGCGCCCGACCCCGAGCTCGATGCCGCCATCGACGAGCTGCTGCGCCTCGACGACCCGTTCGTGTCGAACCGGCGGGTCGCGACGCGTGTCGTCGTCGTCGAGGGCTGCCCGGTCGCGGCCGGCGACGTCGTCGTGCTCGATTGGCGCACCGCCAACCGCGACCCCGCCGCGTTCGCCGCCGCCGAACGCTTCGAGCCGCACGAGCACGCCGCGGGGAACCTGGTCTACGGCACCGGGCCGCACGCCTGCCCCGGGCGGGGCCTGGCCACCCTCGAGCTGCGGGTGCTGGTGCGCGAGCTGCTCGCCGCGGGCACGCTGGAACCGGACGCGCGGCATCCCGCCACCCGCGAGGAGGCGCCGGTCGCCGGATTCCGCGAGGTGCCGGTGCGGCTGCGCCCTGTGCTGCCCGCGGTGGCCGACCCCGCGTCCTAGTTCAGAGACCGTGCAGCCGCTGCGGGTTCGGCTGCTGCACCGGGTCCCAGCCGCGACGCGGCTTGCGGGCGCCGCGCACCGCATCCCGCGAGCGGTAGACGATGTAGGGCCGGAACAGGTAGCCGAC
Organism: Microbacteriaceae bacterium; assembly: GCA_019638805.1. Classification (GTDB taxonomy): domain Bacteria; phylum Actinomycetota; class Actinomycetes; order Actinomycetales; family Microbacteriaceae; genus JBDSKH01. Next base: position 11,198 of record JAHBTA010000005.1, read on the forward strand.
CGGCGCAGAGAACACGTGCACCAGCCTGGTGAACGGCCACAGCGCGAACAGCGCGAACGCGCTCAGCACGTGCAGCTGGAACAGCAGCGGAACCTCCGCCATCAGCGCCACATCCGGCTGGAAGATCAGGATGCTGCGGATCCACGGCGAGATCGTCTCGCGGTAGTGGAACCCGGGTCCGAGCAGTTGGTAGAAGACCGTCGCGAGCGTGCCGAACCCGAGGGTCACCGCCAGGAAGACGTACATGACCTTGTCCATGACGGTCGTGGCCAGGAACACCGGGCCGACCGTGCGGCGGCGGTAGACGAGGATCGCCAGGCCGGCCAGGGTGAGCGCTGCGGCGAAGCTGCCGAGGCCGGTGGCGCCGAGGTGGTAGATCCCCTCCGTGATGCCGATCGCGTACAGCCACTCGCGCGGGATCAGCAGCCCCACCACGTGCCCGGCGATGACCATGAGGATGCCGATGTGGAACATGGGCGAGCCCCAGCGCAACAGGCGGTTCTCGTAGGTCTGGCTCGACCTGGTCGTCCAGCCGAACTTGTCGTAGCGATACCGCCAGATGTGGCCGACGATGAACACGGCGATCGCGGCATACGGGACGGCGACCCAGAGGACGATCTGCAGCGCGGTCACGACTCCTCCTGACTGACGGGGCGATACGGCGTGAGCTGACCGAGGAAGCTGAGCCCCACCGTCTCGGTGGGAGGCCCCTCGTTGATCAGCTCGAGGAAGCGCTCGCGGGTGCGGGCATCGACCGGCGGAAGCGACATCGTCATCGCGCGCACCAGGGCGGCCCAGGGGCTGTCCATGCTCTCCAGCGCCGCGCGCAGCACCTCGATGCCCTCGCGGTGGGAGGCCAGGAGCGCGTCGGCGATGTCCGAACCCGAGCGGGCCGAGAACTCCAGCACCGCGGGCAGGAAGTCGGGCAGATCCTCCGAGTCGAACTCCCAGCCGGCGGCCCGGTAGGCCTCCAGGAAGGTGACCAGCGCCACGCCCCGGCGGCGGGTGTCGCCGGTCGCGTAGTAGCTGAGGTACAGGCTGCACTTGCGCTTCATGTCGAACGTGGTCACGTACAGCCGCTGCCAGGCGAGCGCACCGGCCGCGTCGGCCGTGTCGATGAAGCCAGCGAGGGGGGCGACCAGCGCATTCGGGAGCCCCGCGAGCTGCGCGCGCAGGGTCGGGAGCCGTTCGAACCAGGCCGCGTCCGGGTAGTCCAGCAGCAGCGAGCCGATCATGTGCACCCGCGCGCGCTGCTCGGCGGACAGCCGAACGCTCGCCACCGGCTCGGGCATCGCCTGGCGGGGCGTGACACGGGGCAGGACGGCGCTCATCCCTTGTCCTTGTCGTCCTTGCGCTTCCCGGTCGGCCGCACATCGCCCATCGTGCTCGGCGGGAACAGGCCGTCGGGGGTGCCGTTGCCGTCCCAGTTGAGCAGGTTGACCCGGCCGGGACTCGACGGGCGGTCCGCGGTCTGCCGGTTCTGCAGCATGTGGAAGTTCTCCACCGCGACCGGAACGCTCTGCCCGCTCGAGGACCCGAACGGGCCCGCGCCGCCCATCCCCGGGCCACCCTCGAAGTCGAGCGAGCACGCCATCTCCTCCAGCGCGTGCGCCTGCTCGGTGTGCGCCGACGGGATCACGTAGCGCTCCTCGTACTTCGCGATCGCGAGCAGGCGGTACATCTCCTCGATCTCCGCGCCGGACATTCCTACCGCGTTCGCGATGCGCTCGTCGCGCTCGTCGTCGAGGTTGATGCCCCGCATGTACGAGCGCATCGCCGCGAGGCGGCGCAGGGCCGCGTCGACCGGTGCGACGTCTCCCGCGGTGAACAGTTCGGCCAGGTAGCCGATCGGGATGCGCAGCTTGTCGATCGCCGCGAACAGCGTGCGGGCGTCCTCGCCGTCGTTGCCCGAGCCGGTGACCACGTCGACCACCGGCGACAGCGGCGGGATGTACCAGACCATCGGCATGGTGCGGTACTCGGGGTGCAGCGGCAGCGCCACCTCGTACTGCATGAGCTTCCAGATCGGGCTGCGCTGGGCCGCCTCGATCCAGTCCTCGGGGATGTCGCCGGCGCGCGCCGCCTCGATGACGGCGGGGTCGTTCGGGTCGAGGATGATGTCGCGCTGCGCCTGCAGCAGTGCCGTGTCGTCCTCCACCGACGCGGCCTCGGCCACCCGGTCGGCGTCGTAGAGCACGATGCCCAGGTAGCGCAGCCGGCCGACGCAGGTCTCCGAGCACACCGTCGGCAGCCCGACCTCGATGCGCGGGTAGCAGAACGTGCACTTCTCGGCCTTGCCGGTGCGGTGGTTGAAGTACACCTTCTTGTACGGGCACCCCGACACGCACATGCGCCAGCCGCGGCACTGGTCCTGGTCGACCAGGACGATGCCGTCCTCCGCGCGCTTGTACATCGCACCCGACGGGCAGGACGCCACGCACGACGGGTTCAGGCAGTGCTCGCAGATGCGCGGCAGGTAGAACATGAAGGCCTTCTCGAACTCGGCCTTCACCTCCTCGCTCATCTTGGCCAGGATCGGGTCCTGCTGCATGGTCTCGAGCGACCCGCCGAGGTCGTCATCCCAGTTGGCCGACCACGAGATCTTCATGTCCTCGCCGGTCAGCAGGCTCTTGGGCCGGGCGACCGGGGTCTGCGCCGTGCGCGGCGCGTTGATCAGCATGTCGTAGTCGTAGGTCCACGGCTCGTAGTAGTCGTGGATGCCGGGGAGATTCGGGTTGGAGAAGATGCGTGCCAGCTTCGCCAGTCGCCCGCCGCTGCGCAGCTTGATGCGGCCGCGCTTGGTGCGCACCCAGCCGCCGCCCCACTTGTCCTGGTCCTCGTAGCCGCGCGGGTACCCGACGCCCGGCCGGGTCTCCACGTTGTTGAACCAGACGTACTCCACGCCGGAGCGGTTGGTCCACGCCTGCTTGCAGGTGACCGAACAGGTGTGGCATCCGATGCACTTGTCGAGATTCATGATCATCGACATCTGGGCCATCACGCGCATCAGTACTGCACCTCCTGGCTGCGACGACGGATCGTGGTGATCTCGTCGCGCTGGTTGCCTGTCGGACCGAGGTAATTGAACGCCCAGGCCAGCTGGGCGTACCCGCCGATCAGGTGACTGGGCTTGAGCAGGATCCGCGTCAGCGAGTTGTGGATGCCGCCGCGCTGGCCGCTGGTCTCGGCGATCGGCACGTCGACCGTGCGGTCCTTCGCGTGGTACATGTACACCGTGCCCTCCGGCATCCGGTGCGACACGATCGCGCGCGCCACTACGACGCCGTTGCGGTTGTACGCCTCGATCCAGTCGTTGTCGCGCACCCCGACCTTCGCGGCGTCCTCGCCGCTCATCCAGATGGTGGGACCGCCGCGGCTGAGCGAGAGCATGAACAGGTTGTCCTGGTACTCGGAGTGGATCGACCACTTGGAGTGCGGGGTCAGGTAGCGCACCGTCACCTCGGCCTGGCTCGGTTTGCCCGCCCCCTCGACCCGCCGGGTCATGCCGGGTTTCTCGTCGCCGAACAGCCGGTGCATGTCCAGGGGCGGCCGGAAGGTGGGCAGGTTCTCGCCCAGGTCCTCCATCCAGTCGTGGTCGAGATAGAAGTGCTGGCGCCCGGTGAGGGTGTGCCACGGCTTCAGGTGCTCGACGTTGATGGCGAACGCCGTGTAGCGCCGGCCGCCGTGCTCCGATCCCGACCATTCCGGCGAGGTGATGACGCTGCGCGGCTGGATCTGCACGTCGGTGAAGGTGATGTGCGAGCCCTCGTGGTCCTCGGCGAGCTGGGCGATCCGCTGCCCGGTGCGCTTCTCGAGCTGCCGGAAGCCCTGTACGGCGAGCCGGCCGTTGCTGGTGCCCGAGAACGCCAGGATCAGCTCGCACGCCCGCTTGTCCGTGTCGAGCCGCACCGAACCGGCGAACGGGCCCGACGTGACGGTGCCGTTCAGGTGGGCGAGCCGCTCGATCTCCTCCTCGGGGTGGTAGGTGAGCCCCTTGGTGGTCATTCCGAGCTTGGCACTCAGCGGCCCGAGCGCCTTCCACTTCTCGTACAGGTTCGGGTAGTCCCGTTCGACGACGACGAGCTTGGCCATCGTCTGGCCGGGAATCAGGGGAAGGTCGTCGCGCGGGTTTCCGTGCGGGGTCGCCATCACATCCGGGGTGTCGTGCTGCAGGGCCGCCGCGACCACGTCGCGCCGCACGCCCAGGTGGGTGCGCGCGAGCAGGCTGAACCGTTCGGCGAGCGAGCCGAACAGGTCGAAGTCGGTGCGCGTCTGCCACGGCGGGTCGATCGCGGGGGAGAACGAGTGGATGAACGGGTGCATGTCGGTCGACGACAGGTCGTACTTCTCGTACCAGGTCGCCGCAGGCAGCACGATGTCGCTGAACAGCGTCGTGCTGGTCATGCGGAAGTCGGCCGTCATGAGCAGGTCGAGCTTGCCGATCGGGGCGTCGTCGCGCCAGCGGATGTCGCGGGGGCGCGAGCCCTCCGGCGTCTCGTTCGCGCGGATGGCCGAGTCGGTGCCGAGCAGGTGCTTCAGGAAGTACTCGTTGCCCTTGCCCGACGAGCCCAGCACGTTCGCCCGCCAGATGTCGATGACCCGCGGGAAGTTCTCCGGGGCGTCCGGGTCCTCCACCGCGTAGGCGAGCGACCCGTCGGTGAGGCTGTCGACCACGTGCTGCGCGGGATCCTTGCCCGCCGCCTCCGCCTCGTCGCACAGGTCGAGCGGGTTGCGCGAGAACGTGGGGTAGGCGGGCATCCAGCCCCGCTTGACCGACTCGACCAGGCAGTCCGCGGTGGTGCGATCGGCGAACACGCCGCGAGCCAGCGGTGAGGCGAGCTGGTCGGCGGGCAGACCGTCGTAGCGCCACTGGTCGGTGGCCAGGTACCAGAACGCGGTGCCGATGTTCTGTCGGGCCGGGCGCACCCAGTCTCCGGCGGTCGCGTACTGGGTGTAGCCGGTGAGCGGACGCACCTTCTCCTGGCCGACGTAGTGGGCCCATCCGCCGCCGTTGACGCCCTGGCACCCGGTCATCATGGTGAGCGCGAGGAAGGTGCGGTAGATGGTGTCGGAGTGGAACCAGTGGTTGGTGCCCGCCCCCATCAGGATCATCGAGCGCCCGCCGCTGCGATCGGCGTTGTCGGCGAACTCGCGCCCGATGCGGATCGCCTGCTCGGCGGGAACCGAGGTGATCTCCTCCTGCCACGCCGGGGTCCCGGGGGTCGACGGGTCGTCGTACCCGGCGGGCCACACCCCGGGAAGACCCGGCCGACCGACCCCGTACTGCGCGAGCATCAGGTCGAACACGGTGGTCACCAGCCGGCCGGCGACGCGTCGCACCGGAACGCCGCGCACCACGACGCCCGCCCCGCCGGCGTGCTCCGCACCCGCCTCCGGTGCGAGGTCGAAGCGCGGCAGGCTGACCTCGACGGAATCGGCGGTGTCGGCGAGGTCGGCAACCGAGAGCGGCGGCACCACGTCCCCGAGGTCGAGGTTCCACGACCCCTCGTCCTCGGGGGTGAAGCGGTGCCCGAGCGACCCGTTCGGCACCACGGGCTTGCCCGCCTGGTTCAGCACCACCGTCTTGAACTCGGCGCGCGGGGCCTTCGCCGCCGCACCCCCGAGGTCGCTCGCGGTGAGGAACTTGCCGGGCACCAGGGTGTCGCCGTGCTTCTCCAGCGTCACCAGGTACGGGGCGTCGGTGTACCGGCGCATGTAGTCCTCGAAGCGCGCGGTGCGCTTGTGCACGAAGTGCTCGGTGAGGATGACGTGGCCCATCGCGAGCGCGAGCGCGGCATCCGTGCCCGGGTGCGGCGACACCCACTCGTCGGCGAACTTCGTGTTGTCGGTGTAGTCGGGCGAGACGGTCACGACCTTCTGGCCCCGGTAGCGCGCCTCCGTCATGAAGTGGGCGTCCGGGGTGCGGGTCACCGGAACGTTGGAGCCCCACATGATCAGGTAACCCGCGTTCCACCAGTCGGCCGACTCCGGCACGTCGGTCTGGTCGCCGAACACCTGGGGGCTGGCCACCGGCAGGTCGGCGTACCAGTCGTAGAACGACAGGATCGAACCGCCCAGCAGGTTGAGGAAGCGCGCCCCTGCGCCGTGCGACACCATCGACATGGCGGGGATCGGCGAGAACCCGGCCACGCGATCCGGGCCGTACGCCTTCACCGTGTAGACGTGCGCCGCCGCCGCGATCTCGAGCGCCTCATCCCAGGTGCTGCGCACCAGACCGCCCTTGCCGCGCACGCTCTTGTAGGCGCGCGACTTCTCCGGGTCCTCGACGATGGAGGCCCACGCGTCGACCGGGTCCGGGTGCTCGCGCTTCGCGGCGCGGTAGAGCTCGATGAGCGTGTCGCGGATGTAGGGGTAGCGCACCCGAGTGGGGGAGTAGGTGTACCAGCTGAAGGCGGCACCGCGCGGGCAGCCGCGCGGCTCGTACTCGGGTGAGTCCGGGCCGACCGTCGGGTAATCGGTCTGCTGGGTCTCCCAGGTGATGATGCCGTCCTTGACGTACACCTTCCACGAGCACGACCCGGTGCAGTTCACGCCGTGGGTGGATCGAACCACCTTGTCGTGAGCCCAGCGGTCGCGGTAGAAGACGTCGCCCGCGCGGCCGCCCTCGAGGAACAGCGAGCGCAGATCCGACGAGACCTCGCCCCGTCTGAGGAAGCGCCCCATCCCGACGAGGGCGTCGGCGAGCGGGCCATCCGTCGCCGGGGCCACGGTCTTGTCGGAAGTCATCTGCCATCCCTCCGTCAGGATTTCCTCCACCATTGCACCGGCGTCCCCGAATCGCCAGCAACTCGACCGGGTTTATTCGGGTGTTCTCCGCGGCTCGACGGGGCCGAATAAAACCGCTCCACGGTCCCGGGCGGCGCAGCCCTCGACCGGTAATCTCACCCGCAAACGACGAGGAGGGCAGCCGATGACCACCACCGACGCACCCGACCTGCGCGGGGGCCTGCGCCAGGTCGTCCTGGCCACGCTCGCCTCCACGGTCGGCTTCTGGGCGTGGATGGCGATCTCGCCTTTGCAGGCGATCTACGCGAACGAGATGGGGCTCGATCAGGGCCAGATCTCGCTCATGCTCGCCACCCCGGTGCTGGTCGGGGCGCTCGGGCGCATCGTGGTGGGGGCGCTCACCGACCGGTTCGGGGGGCGGCGCGTCTTCACCCTGATCCTGCTAGGGTCGATGCCCGCGGTGCTGCTGGTCGCGCTGGCGGGCAGCATCCGGAGCTTCCCGCTGCTGCTGGTCGCCGGCTTCCTGCTCGGCATCGCGGGCACCATCTTCGCCGCGGGCATCCCGTTCTCCAGCGCCTGGTTCCCTCCGGCTCGCCGGGGCCTGGCCAACGGCATCTTCGGCATGGGCATGATCGGGACGGCGGTCTCGGCGTTCGCCACCCCGCGGCTCGCCGAGGGCATCGGCTACCTCGGCACCCACCTGCTGATCGCCGGGGTCATGGTCGTCATGGCGCTGCTGGTCTGGTTCCTCATGCGCGACTCGCCCGCGTGGACCCCGAGCCGCCAGCCGCTCGTTCCGAAGGTGATCGGGGCGCTCAGGCTGCCTGTCACCTGGCAGATGGCGTTCCTCTACGCCATCGTGTTCGGGGGCTTCGTGGCGTTCGCCACCTTCCTGCCGAAATACCTCACGACCATCTACCCGGGCGACGTGGATGCCGTGGGGGCCGGCACGCGCACCGCGCTTTTCGCGGCATCCGCCGTGCTGGCCCGCCCGATCGGCGGCGTGCTCGCCGACCGCTTCGGGCCGAAGGTCATCTCGCTGCTCTCACTGGCCGGCATCGTGACCGCCGCCTACATCGTCGGACAGGAACCCCCCGAGGGCGTGCTCACCGGCGTCACCTTCCTGTTCATGGCGGCCGCCATGGGGCTCGGAATGGGCGCGGTGTTCGCCTGGGTCGGGCCCTCGACCCCGCCGGACAAGGTCGGCTCGGTCACGGGCGTCGTCGCCGCCGCCGGCGGTCTGGGGGGCTACTTCCCGCCGCTCGTGATGGGTGCCACCTACCACCCGGTGACCAACTCCTACGCGCTGGGGCTGTGGCTGCTGGTGCTGGTCGGTGCGGGGGCGCTCGTCGTAGCGGGAATGCTGCGCGACGCCGCCAAGGTGAGGTGAACGCGGCACAGATCGTGCTCGAGGTGCGGCTGCAGGAGTTCCAGACGCACCGGACCGGGAACCTGGTTCAGGGTGTCGCTGATCAACTGCGAGTGCACGCGGCACACCAGATCGGGGTCGCCCTCGACCATCGTGTTGTACGGGCACGGGACCAGGTCGATCTCCAGTGCCGACTCGGCCAGTTCGGGCTCGAAGCCCGAGTCGTCCAGGTGCTCGTAGAGGGCGTCGATCTGGTGCTGCGCGTCGCGACCCAGGTTCGCACCCGTCGTGTCGGCGCGCATCCGCCTGAGCAGGTCGCCGTGCTGTACGGCCTGGTCGACGCGCCGCGCGGCCTCGGGGTTGAGGTGGGCGTCGCGCACCGGATGGTAGGTCTCGGGCGGGCGGCCGCGACGGCCCGCGCGCACGGTCTGGCGGGTGATGAGTCCCTCGGCCTCGAGCACCAGCAGGTGATCGCGCACGGTGTTCTCGTGCAGCCCGGTGCGGATGGCGAGTTCGCGCAGCAGCAGGCCCGGCTCGGCCTGCACCTCCGCGAGCAGCCGCATGCGGCTCGGTTGCGTCAGTCCGCGGAAGTCGTCGGTGCGCCTCGCCACGATCCGATTATCCACCCCGGGCCCGCCGAATGCCGGACCTCCGTTCCCCGCCGTGGCGACGAGACATTCCCCAGCCCGTCACGCCGTCCAGTCGGCGGCGCGCCGAGTCACCGCGTTGACCGCGGTGCGTACATCCTCGGGTGAACCGCCGGCCCGACCGGCCGCGAGACCGGCGGCGAACGCGCTGAGCGGTGCGGCGGGTCGCGCGACGCCGGCCGCGACATCGCGTGCCAGGTCGAGGATGAGAGCGATCGGCAGCTCGTCGGGCAAGTGCAGTTCGCTGCGCAGGGCGGCGGCCCATGCTTCGAGCGCTTCCGGGGGCAGGTTTCTCGACGACTCGCTCATGTTTCCTCCTGCGGCGCGGCGTGAGCCCGCGCGGTCTCCAGATCCTCCCACGTGTCGATGTCGCGGGTCACCGCCCCGGGGGCGGCGACCCCGGTCAGCTCCAGTCCGGAGAGCAGGGCGCGCATCGACACGTCCCGTGGGCCCCCCGGTGTGGCGGCGACCGCGCGTCGCAGGGCGCCCGTCCGGTAGACGCCCGCGAGCCACTGCGGATGGCCCCCCTCGTCGAGCAGGACGACGCCGTCGGGCGCCGAGCCCTGGTCGCCGGATGCCGCGGTGCGCAGGGCGGCGACCACCGCATCCGGCCGGGTCAGATCGCAGGCCAGAACGAAGGTCCAGGTCGGTTCGCCGGCATCCGGCCAGGTCGACAGGGCCGCCGCGACACCCGCCGCGGGCCCCGAGAAGGGCGGGTCCTCCCGGGCCCACCCGACGCCCCCGAGGTCGGGATCGAGCACGTCGGCGACGATCGTGATCGGGCGGCAGCCGGCCACGGCATCCACCGCCCGGTGCAGCAGGGCGCGTCCGCCGACATCGAGCAGCGGTTTGCTCACCCCGCCCATGCGCGACGCACGACCGCCGGCGAGCAGGATCGCGCCCGTGGCGACGTCGACCGTGGCCGCGGGGTCCGGCCGATCCGGGCGCGTGGTCATGTCGTGAGCATGACGACCACGGTGTCGCCCGCCTGTACGTTCTCGACCTCCGCGGGAATCACGGCGAACGCGTCGGCCCGGGCGAGGGCACCGGCCAGGTGGGATGCCGAACCCCCCTCGGTCGCCGGTCGCACGCTCCAGCGCTGCGGGTCGGAACGGTCCACGGCCACCGGCAGGTACTGACGACGCCCGGCCGGGCTGCGCCATCCGGAAGCGGCGGGCAGGGCCGCCGTCGGCCTGCCGAGCTCGGTCCTGCCCTGGAGCGCCAGCAGTGCGGGGCGCGCGAAGACCTCGAACGAGACGGCGGCGCTGACCGGGTTGCCGGGCAGCCCGAACAGCAGGATGCCGTCCTCGGTGACCCCGAAGCCCTGCGGTTTGCCCGGCTGCATCGCCACCTTCGTGAACTCCATGGTGTCGCCGAGGCTGTTCTTGACCGGCTCGTAGGCGCCTGCGCTGACGCCCCCGGTGAACACCACGGCATCCGCGCCGGCGTCGCGGGCCGAACGGATCGCATCGTGGATGCCGGATCCCTCATCCGAGACCACCCGTCGCAGCACCACCTCGGCATCCGCGTCGGCCACGAGGCCGGCGATCAGCCGGCCGTTTGACTCGGGGATCTGGCCGCGCCGCAGAGGCGAGCCGGGTTCCACGAGCTCGGACCCGGTGGAGACCACGGCGACGCGAGGTGCGCGGGCGACCACCAGATGCGCGACACCCGCGGCGGCGGCTGCGGCCAGTTGCAGCGGACCCAATCGTGCCCCGGCGGCGAGCAGCTCGTCGCCGACCCGGGCATCCTCGCCGCGACGGCGCACATGGGCACCCGCGCGACCCGGGGCGTTCACCACCGTCACGGTGTCGAGCGAGTCCGCGAGACCCCCGACGGTGTCCTCGAAGGGGACGACGGTGTCGGCCGCGCGGGGGAACGGGGCACCGGTCATGATGCGCGCGGCCTCGCCCGGGGCGAGCGGCGGGTCAAGGTCGGTGCCGGCGGGCAGGTCGGCGACGACCCGCAGAACGACCGGGCTCTCGGGCGAGGCGGCCACGACATCCGCGTATCGCACGGCGAAGCCGTCCATCGCCGAGTTGTCGAACACCGGGATGTCGACGGCGGCGCGCAGGGGAGCGGCGAGCGTGCGACCCGCGGCCGACGCGAGCGGCACCTTCACGGCGTCGAGTACGCGCACCCGGCTCAGGACGCGCGCGAGCTGTTCCTCGACGGTGCTCAGCACGCTCACGCCTCCGCGATGGGCGCGACGAACGGGGGCAGCGGCATGGGGCCAGGCTACGCCGGAGGGGTTCGCTTGAGCGGCGCGAACCGGCGCGCCAGGTCGAGGACCATGCCGGCCGCCGTCAGCACCCACACGGTCAGCCCCACCCAGAACCAGACCAGCCCGACCGTCTCGACGACCGGGAGGTGGTTCGCGCGCCCGAGGTAGATGCTGGCGGCCGCGTACATGCCCATCGGGAACACGAAGCTCCACAGCGTCGGCTGATACCGCAGCGGAACGCGGTGGATGAGGTGCCGCCACACCCCGGCCGCGAACAGCACCGGGATCAGCCAACTCGCGAACGCCCACAGGATCACCGCCAGCCCGGCGATGAGTTCCCGGGTCACCGCGATCATGGGGGCCTCATCCATCTCGACGATGCGGGCGCCCGCGACGACCGTGATCGCGACGGCGCCCATCGCCACCCAGTAGGGCGGGTCGAGGTCTTGCGGGTCGAGCTTGTAGAGCATGGCGCGCAGCATCACGAACAATCCGCACGCCACGTACAGCACCATCCCCGTCGACCAGGCGACCACGGCGAGGATAGCGAGCCACTGACGCAATTGGGGGTAGAGCGGCTCGATGCCGGCCGCGACCACGGCGATCGACTGGCTCGCGACCACCCAGATGAACCAGGTTCCGTTGGCCCGGTCGAGCATCGGGCGGCGCGGATTGCCCAGCACCGCGGTCCACGGGATCACGTAGCCGAGAACGATCCACGCCGCGACGGCCACGATGAGCAGCACCGCGGCCGGTGGCCCGTATCCGACCCCCACCAGCATCGAGGCCAGCACGTTGGTGGCCGCGATGAACGTGAAGAAGCCGAATGCGCGTGCCGGGTCGTGGAAGTCGTCCGACACGTGGCGGCGATATCGGGCGAATCGCCAGATGTTGAGGCTGACGAGCGTGAGGTAGAAGACGATCGCGATCCAGAACAGCACACCCGCGAGCACCGCACGACCGGTGAGCTGCGCCCCGATCGAGACGATTCCCGTGCCCATCACGCCGGCGAAGTATCCGGGCGTGAGTGTCGACGGGTTGCGCGTCGAGACGTTTGCGGGGTGGTGCGCACTGCTCATGGCTGCTCTCTCGTCGACGGCGACGGTCGAGGTCAGGGTACGACCGTCCGGGTGCATCGCCGCCCGGGATCGCCGTGAAAAAGCGGCGCGCCCGGCGAGGATCCGCCGGTGTCGGCGGTCGGGCGTTTGATGGGAGCATGCGGTTGCGCAGCTATGTCAAGGCGCTCGACTCGCTGAGTCGGATCAACCTCATGCACGCCCTCCAGATGGGCGGCTCCGCCACGGTCGAGCAACTCGCCGCGACGACGGGTCTGCACGCGAACACGACGCGCGAGCACCTGAAGATGCTCATCGCCGTGGGGCTGGTGCGCGCCGACCCGATCCTCCGCGGGCGCAGGGGTCGACCGGCGCTCACCTACCGGGCCGTGATGGGGCAGATCGTCGCCACCGGCGCCCGGCAGGCCGAGGCGCTCGACGAGCACTTCGGGCGATGCGGGTTCGACGCCACGATCGCGGCGGGCGCCGGATGCGTCACCGTGCGCGACTGCCCGTTCGCGCGGCTGTCCGAGGGAAACCCGCAGGTGTGCGAGGTGCACCGCACCCTGATCGCGGATGCTCTGGCCAGCTCCGCGGGTCCGCTCCGGGCGGGCGAGCTGCGGCGGCTGGTGACCGAGCACGAGTGCACGCTCGAGCTGGTCGTCTGAGTGCTGCGAGGCTCCGATCACATGATGTTGTGGTCGAGTTCCGTGTTTAATACCAGATGTAGTGGTTGATCCGTACCGTTTCCGGTATGGAGAACACGACGCCCACATCGACGCCCACCCGACCCGCCATGGCCGCACCGACCTCGGTCGATGTCGCCACGACGATCGGCGAATACCTCGATCGCTCGGACTGGCGGGTGAACGCCAACGCCAACCAGGGCTACTCGCTCGGCGGACTCATCCTGAACACCGCGGGCAAGGTGATCGCCAACTACTGGCTGAACGAGGTGTACCCGCCCGAGATCGGTCGCGCGCATCGCAACGGCGACCTCCACATCCACGACCTCGACATGCTCGCCGGGTATTGCGCCGGCTGGTCGCTGCGGGTCCTCATCGAGGAGGGCCTCAACGGGGTGCCCGGCAAGGTGGAGGCCGGACCCCCTCGGCACTTCTCGTCGGCGGTCGGACAGATCGTGAACTTCCTCGGCACCATGCAGAACGAGTGGGCGGGGGCCCAGGCGTTCAGCTCGTTCGACACCTACATGGCCCCGTTCGTGCGGATCGACCGCCTCGACTACACCCAGGTGCGCCAGCACATCCAGGAGCTGGTCTACAACCTCAACGTTCCCTCGCGCTGGGGCACCCAGACCCCGTTCACCAACCTCACCTTCGACTGGGTCTGCCCAGCGGACCTGCGCGAGCAGGTGCCGGTGATCGGAGGCGTGGCCCAGGACTTCAGCTACGGCGAGCTGGCCGAGGAGATGGCGCTGATCAACCGCGCGTACATCGACGTGATGACCGCGGGGGATGCCACCGGCCGGGTCTTCACCTTCCCGATCCCGACCTACAACATCACCGAGGACTTCGACTGGCAATCCGAGAACGCGGAACTGCTCTTCGCGATGACGGCGAAGTACGGCACCCCGTACTTCCAGAACTTCATCAACTCCGAGCTCGAGCCCGGCCAGATCCGCTCCATGTGCTGCCGGCTGCAGCTCGACCTGCGCGAACTGCTCAAGCGCGGCAACGGGTTGTTCGGCTCCGCCGAGCAGACCGGTTCGCTCGGGGTGGTCACCATCAATTGCGCGCGGCTCGGCTACCTCCACCCGGGTGACGAGGCAGCGGTGCTCGGGGCGCTCGACGACCTGCTCGACCTCGCCCGCGAATCCCTCGAGCTGAAGCGGCAAGTCATCGACGACCTCATCCGCGACGGGCTGTTCCCCTACACCAAGCGCTACCTCGCGGGCGGCCTGCGCAACCACTTCTCGACGGTGGGGGTCAACGGCATCAACGAGATGATCCGCAACCTCACCGGTGACCGGCACGACATCACGACCCCCGACGGGCACGCGATCGCCGTTCGCCTGCTCGATCACGTGCGCGCACGGATGATCGAGTTCCAGGAGAGCACCGGGCACCTGTACAACCTGGAGGCCTCGCCCGCCGAGGGCGCGACCTACCGGTTCGCGAAGGAGGATCGCGCACGGTTCCCCGGCATCCTGCAGGCGGGAACCGAGAGCAACCCCTACTACACGAACTCCTCGCAACTGCCCGTCGGGTTCACCGACGACCCGTTCGAAGCGCTCGACCGGCAGGACGAGCTGCAGACCAAGTACACCGGCGGCACGGTGCTGCACCTGTACATGTCGGAGCGGCTCTCGAGCGCGGACGCCTGTCGCGAACTCGTGCGCCGGTCGCTCGCCACTCACCGGCTGCCCTACATCACCGTCACGCCCACGTTCTCGATCTGCCCCGAGCACGGCTACCTCGTCGGGGAGCACCCCACCTGCCCGAGCTGCGGGGGCGAGTGCGAGGTGTGGACCCGGGTGATGGGCTACTTCCGCCCGGTGAGCTCATTCAACATCGGCAAGAAGGGCGAACACGCCGAACGCGTGCACTTCGTCGAGGACGCGCTGAACTCGGTCGCCCCGCCCGAGCCGATTCTTGCGGGGGTGTGAGGATGCGTCCCCCGGCACCCGCGGACGAGCTGCAGATCGCCGGAATCGCACGGCTCTCGACCTGCGACTGGCCGGGCCGCCTGGTGGCGACGGTGTTCCTGCAGGGGTGCCCGCTGGCGTGCGGCTACTGCCACAACCACGGGATCCTCGACCCGCGGGTGCCGGGGGCGCTGGCCTGGAGCGAGGTGCTCGACCTGCTCGCGCGTCGCCGCGGACTGCTGGACGGGGTCGTGTTCTCCGGGGGCGAGCCGACCCGGCAGCCCGCGCTGATCGACGCCATGCGCCAGGTGCACGCCGCCGAGTTCGCGGTGGGGCTGCACACCGCCGGGCCGTATCCGCTGAGGTTCGCCGAGGTGCTGCCGCTGTGCGACTGGATCGGGCTGGACATCAAGGCGGCCGAGAGCCGGTACGCGCAGGTGACCGGGGTCGCGGCGGCCGGCCCGCGCGCGTTCGCCTGCCTTCGCATGGCGCTCGAGGCGGGGGTCGATCTCCAGGTTCGCACCACCGTGGACCCGACGACGATGACCGACGACGACGTCGCCGAGCTCACCGCCGCCCTGCACGAACTCGGAGTGGTCGAACACGTGCTGCAGACCGTCCGGCTGGAGGGCGTGCGACCGGAGTATCGCGACCTGGTAACCGGGCCGGGGGCGCGGGCCGAGAGTAACGTGGAATGAGCGAGAAGGGACACACCATGGCATCAGAATCGATCGAGCTGCACACCACGCGCCCGCAGGGAACCGACACCGGTGGATGCGCGTGCGGGCACGCGCACGAGGACGGTGACGAACTGGTGCTTGACACGCGCCAGATCCCGCACGCGATCCGCCACGCCACCATCTTCGGTGCTCTCGGGGCGATCGCACCCGGGTTCAGCCTCGACCTGATCGCGAACCATCGACCCGACCCGCTCGTCGCGCAACTGCAGCAGCGGAACCCGGACGAGTTCTCGGTCAGGTACCTGGAGGAGGGGCCGGACGCGTGGAGGCTGCGGTTCACCCGTCGCTGACGCCGTCGCTGCCGGTCGAGCCCGGTGCGCCCGCCGAGCCCTTCGGCCCCGACGAGCTCGCACGGATTCGGGCGGACTTCCCGATCCTCGGCGAGCGGGTGAACGGGCATTCACTGGTCTACCTCGACTCGGCGGCGACCTCGCAGCGACCCCGGCAGGTGCTCGACGCGGAACACGAGTACCTGACCCGCGCCAACGCGGCCGTACACCGGGGTGCGCACACCCTCGCCGCGGAGGCGACCGAGCTGTTCGAGGGGGCACGCGAACGGGTCGCGCGGTTCGTCGGGGCGGATGCGGACGAGCTGGTCTGGACCCGCAACGCGACCGAGGGGATCAACCTGGTCGCCTACGCCCTCGGGAACGCGAGCGCGGGACGCGGCGGGTCCGCGGCCGGGCCGCTGCGCCTGGGCCCCGGCGACGAAGTGCTCACCACGGAACTCGAGCACCACGCGAACCTCATCCCGTGGCAGGAACTGGCGCACCGGACCGGTGCCACCCTTCGCCACATCCCGGTCGACGACGACGGCCGGCTGGTCCTCGACGATCTGCCTGCGCTGCTCGGCGAACGGACCCGCCTGGTCGCGGTCAGTCACGTGTCGAACGTCACCGGTGCGGTCCAGCCGATCGCCGACATCGTCGCCCGGGCGCGAGCGGTCGGCGCCCTGACCCTGCTCGACGCCTGCCAATCGGCGCCCCACCTTCCCCTCGATCTGCACGCTCTCGGCGTGGACTTCGCGGTGTTCTCGGGGCACAAGATGCTCGGACCGACGGGGATCGGCGCGCTCTACGGTCGTCGCGACCTGCTCGACGCGCTGCCGCCCTTCCTCACCGGCGGCTCGATGATCAGCCAGGTGACGATGGAGGCGGCCGAGTACCTGCCCGCCCCGCACCGGTTCGAAGCCGGGACCCAGCCGGTGTCGCAGGCGATCGCCCTGGGAACCGCGGTCGACTACCTTTCCGCACTGGGCATGGACCGCGTCGCCGCGCACGAGGCCGCCCTGGGTCGGCGGCTTCGCGACGGTCTGCGCGCGATGGACGGGGTACGAGTGCTCGGTGCCGCCGAGCGGGAGGATCGCATCGGGCTCGCCGCGATCGACGTGGTCGGGATCCACGCCCACGATCTCGGCCAGTACCTCGACCAGTCCGGGATCGCGGTGCGTGTCGGGCATCACTGCGCCCAGCCGCTGCACCGACGTCTCGGGGTAACGGCATCCACCCGCGCGAGCACGGCCCTGTATACGACGCCCGACGAGATCGACGCGTTCCTCGACGCCCTGCCGCGTGCGATCGCCTACTTCCGGGCCATGACATGACGACCGACCTGGACGCCCTGTACCCCGAGATCATCGCGGACCATGCCGCCCATCCGCGGCTGCGCCAGCTGCGACCGGATGCGACGGTCGCCGCCCGAGAGCTGAACCCGACCTGCGGCGATGAGGTCACCATCCAGCTCGTGCTCGACGGTGAGCGCATCGTCGGGGCCGGATGGGACGGTCACGGCTGCATGATCTCCCAGTCGTCCGCGTCGATCCTCGCCGAGCAACTCGCCGGACTCACCGTCGATGAGCTCCGCGCGCGGATCGCGTCATTCCGGCTCTCGATGCGCTCGCGCGGCGAGATCCCCGTCGATGAGGTTCTGCTCGGCGATGCGGCCGCGCTGGGGGGAGCATCCCGGTTCGTCGCCCGGGTGAAATGTGCACTGTTGCCGTGGGTCGCGGCCGAGAGCGCCCTCCGTTCACGGGACCCCGACCCGGATTTCCACGGTGAACCGCACCCCGCCGACGGGGCGACGAGGAAAGGATGATCTCGTGACCGATGCCGCCCGCCCGCCCGCGTCCGCGTTCCGACCGAGCCGCGCACTCGCCATCCTGTGGATCGTCGCCGGGATCGTCGGATGGACGGTCTCGTTCATGATCTACCGCGAGTACATCGGGCAGCTCACCGATGTCGCACCCACCTTCTCCTGCGAGTTCAGTGCGCTGGTCACCTGCGGACCGAATCTGCTCTCGCCGGCGGGCAACCTGCTGGGTTTCACCAACGCGATCATCGGGATGGTGCTCTTCCTCGGTCCGGTGTTCGCGGGGATCGGCGCCCTCGCGTCGCCGACCGGCATGCGCCCCTGGTACTGGCGCACCTTCGCCGTCGTCGTGCTGGGCGGGTTCGCCCTGGTGCACGTGTTCGCATACCGCAGCATCTTCGAGTTCGGCACGCTGTGCCCGTGGTGCATGATCGTCTGGGTCGTCACCATCCCGCTGTTCTGGTCGGTCGCGGGGTGGACGTTGCGGGCCGGCGTGTGGGGTGCTCCGCGGCGGCTCGGCGACGTGCTGCTGACCTGGCTCGTCCCGATCTCCGTCGTGAATTACCTCCTCATCGCCGTCGCCGCGCAGCTGCGTCTCGATGTGCTCGGCAGCCTCTGAGCCGAGAGCGTAGCCTCGGACCATGACCGCGATCCCCGTCTCGATCGGTGTTCGCGCCGCCCCCGACTCGCGTTGGGAGGAGACCGAGGCGCCCGGTTCGCCTTTGATCGACACCCACGGGCGCGTGCACCGCGACCTGCGGATCTCGCTGACCGACCGGTGCTCCCTGCGTTGCACCTACTGCATGCCGGAGCAGGGCAACGAGTGGCTGGCCCGCGCGAGCATCCTCACCCTCGACGAGATCGAGCAGGTCGCGCGGGTGGCGGCCGAGTGCGGCATCTCGACGTTCCGGTTGACCGGCGGGGAACCGTTGCTGCGCGCCGACGTGGTCGACGTGGTGAGGCGGCTGTCCCGCCTCACCACCGCCGACGGTGCACCGGTGCAGGTCGCGATGACCACCAACGGCATCCGGCTCGCCGGGCTTCTGCCCGAACTGGTGGATGCCGGGCTCGCCCGCCTGAACATCTCGATCGACACGCTCCGCCGCGATCGGTTCCGGGAGCTGACCCGGCGCGACCGCCTCGACGACGTGCTCGCCGGGATCGAGGCGGCCGCGGCATCCCCCCTGCGCCCGTTGAAGCTCAACGCGGTGGCGATGCGCGGTGTCAACGACGACGAACTCGTCGACCTCGTGGAGTTCGCGCTCCGCCATGACGCCGAGTTGCGCTTCATCGAGCAGATGCCGCTGGACGCCGGCCACACCTGGTCGCGGGCGACCATGGTGACCCGCGATGAGATCCTCGCCGCCCTCCGGAAGCGCTGGCGGCTCGAGGAGATCCCGGGGCGCGGCGGTGCGCCGGCCGAGCGGTGGCGGCTCGGCGACGCGGGCACCGTGGGGGTCATCGCCTCGGTGACGGCCCCGTTCTGCGGGGACTGCGACCGGCTGCGCCTGACCGCGGACGGGCAGCTGCGCAACTGCCTGTTCTCCACGAGCGAGTACGACCTGCTGCCGGTGTTGCGGGGCGGGGTCGCGGTGGCCGAACGGCCGGTCGCCATCGACCGGGTGCTGCGCGCCTGCGTGCGCGGGAAACTGCCGGGCCACGCGATCAACGATCCGTCGTTCCTGCAGCCGGCCCGCGGCATGAACGCGATCGGCGGCTGACCCCGGTCGGTCGCCGCCTGAGCTCAGATCGTGCGCGGCGCCTTCGCCAGGTTCGCGCGCAGTTCCTCGGCGTTCTGCCGCACCACGTAGGCGGGCCGGTCGCGCTCGACGCGCCACGACTCGCTGAGCGGGCTCACGTCGACGGTGTCGAAGCCGAGCTCGTCGTAGAACCGCGTCACCCACTCGACCGCGTCCGGGTGATCCGACGAGGTCGCGAGCGCCCGGCGATCCGGGGTGCCGGCCGGGGTGCCGTCCGAGGTGATCTCGTCCGAGCGGATGTGGTTGAAAGCCTTCACCACCTTCGAGGTCGGCAGATGCGCCTGCAGCATGCCCGAGGTGGTCGCCTCGCCGTTGTCGAGCTCGGGGAAGCGTCCGTCGCGCTCGAAGTAGTAGTTGTTGCTGTCGAGCACGATCTTGCCCGCCAATGGCTCCACCGGAACCTCGCGGTACCGCCCGAACGGAACGGTCACCATCGCGACATCGGCGGCCCGGGCGGCCTCGGATGCGGTCGCGGCTCGTGCGCGCGGCCCCAGCTCTGCGACGAGGTCGGCCAGCGTCTCGGGCCCCCGCGAGTTGGAGATCACCACGTCGTATCCGTGAGCGATCGCGGCTTGCGCGACCTGTGATCCGATGTGTCCTGCGCCGATGATTCCGAGAGTCGTCATGCTGGGTGCAACGCGGCCGGTGCGACGCTATTCCGCGCCCGCGCCCGCGCCCGCTCCCGTGCGGCGGCGGCGCAGCACCGCGACCAGCCCGACCGCGGACACGATCGCCCACACGCCCTCGAGCAGCAGGAACCCCCATTGCCGGCCGATCGCGGCGTCCACGGCGAGCACGGCCGAGCCGACCACGTTGAGCACGAGGTAGCGCACCGACTTGACGTCGAGCACACCCAGCTGCGCGAGCGCGAACGCGGCGAGGATGAGCACGGAACCGGCGATCTGGATGACCATTCCCACGAGGGGCCCCCTTGGTTGGGGCACCGTCGTCGTCGGGTACGCTGCGGCTCGTCCGGGGCGTCGCGGGTGCGCGCCCGCGGTCAGGCTAGCGCAGTGCCCTGGGCAGTGCCCTGGGCAGGGGCTGGGCAGCCCGGCGCGCGAATGAACCGCGCGCGCCGGGCACCCGTCTCGTTCAGCCGAAGTAGACCTTGTCTGCCACCGCCTTGATCGCGTTCTGCAGGTTGGTGCCGGCGGCACCCGTGGACTCCTCCTGGAAGTACCACCAGAATCCGCCGCCCACACTCGAGGGGTAGGCCAGCGACTCCAGGTAGCTCAGCGTGGCGAGCGCGGGGCGCGCCGCCTTCGCCTGTGCCTGCGTGGAGGTGTACGTCAGGTGCGTGAGCGACCAGAAGTAGCGTGACGTGTCGGTGTAGAAGTAGTCGAACTCACCCAGGCCGATCTGCGATCCGCCGAACATGGATGCCAGCCGCGACATCACGCGGTCGAATCCGGTCCCCAGCGGCGCATCCTCGATGTAGGTCGAGAGCAGCACGACATCGAACTTCGACGCGTACCCTTCGTCGATCAGCTGGCTCTGCGCCCAGCTGAACGTCGAGTTCTGGGGTCGGTTGCTCGTAGGCACCTGCCAGTACAGCGTCGCGACCGTCAGTGCGCTCGTATTCGTGTGCACGTAGTCGGCCGCGGTGGAGACCTTGTCGTCCATCTCGCCGGAACCGAGGACGTAGCTTCCGCTGACCGGGTCCTCGTCGATCCACTCGCCGTTGATCTCGTTGCCCACCTCCCACGCGTCGATGTTCAGCGCCGCGTTGGTGTTGTTGGAGAAGTAGTCCACGAATGTCTCGAAGCGCGTCTCGTACTCGGCCGCCGTGCAGTGCGTCGGGTTCGCCACCGGCTTGCACGCCCGGGCGCTCGTCGAGTCGAACGGCATGCCCATCACGAGGAGGCCCTTGTTGTGGGCCTTCTTGACCGCACTCGCGTAATCCGCAGGCGGGGTGCCCACGTCGAACACGATGCGCACCCAGCCGTACTGCGGATTCGGCGAGACGCCGGTCGGGACCGTCGCGTTCTGGGCGAAGCCGAGCCGGGTGTTGGTGTTCGATGCGGTCGCGTCATCGAAGGTGGTTCCGAGCCACGGGCTGCCCATGTCGTGCTCGTCCTTGTACTTGGCGAGCTGTCCGCCGTATTCGGAGAGCAGCAGGTCATAGGCCAGGTGGATGTCCGCGAGGACGGTCCAGCCGAGTCGACCTCGATCGCTCTCGGTCACGGCCGTGGTCATCGCTGTGTAGTCGGTCGCGAGCGTCGCCGCGGCTGTGGTGA
Organism: Microbacteriaceae bacterium; assembly: GCA_019638805.1. Taxonomy (GTDB): domain Bacteria; phylum Actinomycetota; class Actinomycetes; order Actinomycetales; family Microbacteriaceae; genus JBDSKH01. The sequence goes on from JAHBTA010000005.1 coordinate 32,670, forward strand.
AAGCCGCGGACGCCGAGTACGCGGGGGATGCCGCAAGGCGCAGCGAGAGTGCCGCGTCATACTGCGCCTTCAGGTCCAGCGCCGCCCGATAGGTCAGGTTGATCGTGGTGCTCGCCGAAAAGCCGGCGCCGAGGTTGTCCACGAACAGGGTCGAGTATCCCCGTGTCGGTGAGGTGGGCCAGGTGATCGACAGCGCCGCGGCTTCATCCGGCAGAGTGAACGCGAGGTCCCCCGAGTGCACGGTCGGTACCAGGGGGGAGTTCACCGGGTTGAGGTCCTCGAGCGTGCTCGGGTCGACGAGAGCGGCAATGACCTTGCTGGTGTAGTCATTGCCGATGTTGTCGTCCTTGTTGCGCGCGATATCGAGGATCTCCTGCCCGGTGAGGGCCGCGCCGGCCGCGTCGTAGGCGGTCACCGTGAGGGTGCCACCGGACGCTTCGGCAGAGGTCGCCCCGGCGATCGCCCCCACGGCCCCGAGCGCCACCGCAGTCACCAGTGCGGTGACACGTGAGCGCAGCCGTCTGCGCGTGGGTGATTGGTCTGTCATCGTCGACTCCTCCTGTGAATCTCGTACCTGAATCAGAGGCCGGGATCGGCCCCCGTCGTGCGCACCGCCGCCACGAGGGCGATGCCGTAGGGCTCCAGCGAGACCTCGCCGGAGGTGGGATGCGGCGCCTGAACCGGCTGTCCCGAATGGTTCGCGAGCACCACGAGCCCGCCCTTCGGGCCGCGGAGTTCGAAGCGACTGGTCGCCGGATGATGGGGCCGTGCACATCCCGCCAGCTCGGCCAGCAGGCGGTACAGTCGCCAGCTCACGTCGGTGTCGCCGTGCGCGTCGGGCACCTCCGCCAGCAGCAGCTCCACCGGGTGCGTGCAGACTACGACGTGACCGCGCCCGCGCTTCGCGACGGTGACGACCGGACGCCCGTCCTCACCCACGGCGAGCACCTCGGCATCGACCGTCTCGATCGTGACCCCTCGCAGGTGCAGGTCGTGGTGCCCGTCCCTGATGCGGATCTCCTGACCCGCCAATTCCGCGCCCGCGGTGCCGGCGAACCGCAGGACGACCTCGTCGCGCACCGGGGCCCGGTCGAGGAAACCCACCCCGGCCAGGGCCGCCAGTTCCGGGACGGCCGACTCAGACGACAGCGAGAGATACAGGACAGCACCTGACTCCACGCGGTCCCGCGCCTCCGTCCAGAAGCCGGGTTCGACGTGCAGAAGCGAGTTGGTCGTCGAGGTGAGCGGAGCGGGCGCAAGCACCAGCGGAACACTCCGCAGCGGTTCACGCTCACGGTGCATACCGACGGAGATACCCGCTCGCGCAGCCGCGGTGTAGCCGTTCAACAGGCCGCGGATGAGTGGCTTGACCGACCGCTCCGGGTTCCAGGCTCGTTCGGCCGGGGTGTAGGGGCTGTCGACTCCGAGCCGGTATTCGTCCGCGTCGTAGGGGGAGGAGTACTCGTGCGGCACGGGCATGACGGCATCGAGCACCGGACCCTCCGATGCGAGGCCGTCCAGGTCGGCCTCGGCCACCAGGTCGTGCAGCAGACGGAGGGCGTCCAGCCGGGGCCGTGCCGCACCGTTTCGATCGGTGAGCCCGAACTGGGTCTCGTGCGGCATCCGCGAGTACGGCGCCCGACGGTAGGCGGCCTCCTCGGCGTCCGTCCAGCACCAGGCGTAGAAGCCGATCGCGCCGGCTCCGAAAGCGGTCGCGGCGAGGATGCGGTCGTAGTCCGCGATCGCCTCCGACGAGAACTGGGCCGACGACGCTCCGAACTCGTGCAGCATCACCTCCCGTCCCGCCCCGCGGGCCAGTGCCACCTCGAACGCACCGGCCTGGGTCATCCTCCGGGCTCGGAGGGCGTCCGGGTAGAGCTCCGGCGAGTAGATCGGGTACGGGTGGACGCACGCGAAATCGAGCTGACCCGCGACCACGTCAGCGCGGAAAGGACCATGGTCGACCTCCTGGGACGCGGTGCCGATGGTGATCAGATGACCGGGATCCTCGTGGCGGATGGCCTCCACGATCGTGCGGGTCCAGGTCCGTGCGTCCTCGTCGGTGGTCTCGTGCGCGTAGATCCAGAACGGCGGTTCGTCCGTCAGGTCCCAGGCCAGGAGGCTCCGCCGGTCGCGCCAGCGCCGGGCGAGCATGGCCGCGTGCGCCGCCTGGGCAGCGAGGAGACCGGGATCGCTGTGCGGGTTGCGGCCGCGCGCCCAGGGGAGGTCCCAGTACGCATCCCCAACCTCGCCGCCGACGAAGAGAGTCGGATGCAGACTGACCCCCGCCTGTTCGGCAGCGTCGAAGATCCGGTCCAGTTCCGCCAGATGCCCGGCGTCGTACTGGCCCTCCTGCGGCTCGATCGCCGCCCAGATGAGATCGATGCGCACGGCGTCGAACCCGTGCTCCGCCATTGCGCGGAAGGCGACGGCGAACGCGCCCGCGTCAACGCGCCAGGGCCAGTCCGGCCCGCTCGCCGGCACGAAGTGGGCGCCGAAGGGCACATGGGTGACACCGTCCGGCGCCCGGAGGAAGCGCTCGCCCAACTCGAACCGCGACATCGTCACTCCTTCGTCGTCGTCTTCGTACCGACCCGGAACTCGCCCGGAGCCGCAGACCGCCTGGTCGAAAGCTTCCAGATCAGCAGGAGCAGGGGAGCGGCCGCGATCGCGGCGTCCAGAAGCGGATCGCCCACCAACCCCGACCGGGATGGTGCTGCGTCGGCATCCTCCGATCCGATCAGGAGGACCGCCGCCCCGGCTTCCCGCAGGTCACGGGCGAGCCCGTGCTCGAGAGACGAGGTGACCCGCTCGATGTCGACGATCGCCACCGCGAGTCCCGGGTCCGCCATCTCCATCGGCCCGTGCCGGAACTCGGCGCTCTCGAGTGCGAACGCCCCGATGTGGGCGGCTTCCTTCATGACGAGTGCGGCCAGCTCGGCGGTGGCGAGGCCGGCACCGCGGCCGACGAACACGAGTCGTTCGCGCTCACCCCACCACGTCTCGAGTGCCAGCGCGCTGGCTTCCGGGTCGTGAAGCGCCATCTCCAGACGATCGGCGGCCGCCTCGGCGGTGCGGAGGGTGTCCTCGAGCGCGAGCTCGCCCCCATCCAGCAGCACCCGGGCGAGCACGGCGAGTACCACCATGGTCGCGACATAGGTCTTGGTCGACGGACCGATCTCGTCGCCCGCATTCATGTCGAGGGCGATGTCGGCGATGCCCGCCAGGTCGTTGCCGAGCCCGTTGGTGATGCTGACCAGGGTCACGTCGCCGCGTGCGCGCAGCACCGCCGCCAGTCGCACCGCCTCAGCGCTGAGCCCGGACTGGCTGATCACGACGACCACCGAGCCGGCCCGGATTGCGGGGGACTGGAAGTGCAGGAACTCCGAGGCCGTCGCGCACACCACCTGTGCCCCCTCACGGGCCAGCACGCTCGTGACGGCGAGCGCCGCATCGTACGAGCTGCCCATGCCCGTGACCACGAGCGGGTCAGCGGACTGCGCGGCGGCGGTACGCACCGCATCCAGGGCGTCCCGCTGGGTGCGGAGCCCGGCGACGCAGGATCGCATTGCGTCCGGCTGGCCGAGGATCTCACGCAGGAAGAGATCGCGCTCGACCTCGGGTGGGGTGGTCATGCAGGTCATTCCTTTACTGAGCCCGCCGTGAGGCCCTCGATGAAACGGCGTTGGAGGATCACGAAGAGCACGATCATCGGCAGGGCGGTGAGCACCGTGCCTGCCATGGTCTCCGACCAGTTGACGGTGTTCTTCTTGGAGAGCAGCGCGAGGCCGACCGGAAGCGTGCGTGAGGCGTCCGAACCGGTCACGATAAGCGGCCACAGGAAGTCGTTCCATGCCGCGAGCCCCGTGAAAATGACCAGTGTCGCGATCGCCGGCCACGATATCGGCAGGACGACGCGGCGGAGGATCGACCACTCGCCCGCGCCATCGAGCCGTGCCGCCTCGAGGATGCTGTCCGGGACCGACACGAAGAACTGCCGCATCAGGAAGATCCCGAGCACCTGGACTGCCGAAGGCGCGATGATCCCGGAGAGCGTATCCGCGCCGAGCCAGGGCACGGCGTTGTGGACGTTCACCATCATCCGGTACAGCGGGATGATGTTGACCTGCATCGGGATCATGAGCGTGGTCAGCAGGACGATCATGATGACCCCCCGGCCGGGCAGCGGAAGCTTCGCGAGCGCATAGGCGGCGCAGGTGTCGAACACGACGTTGAGCACCACGACCGTGACGGTCACCACGACGCTGTTCAGGAAGTAGCCGCCGAACGGAATGAGCGTCAGCACCTGGGCATAGGCCTCGAGCGTCGGCGGGTTGGGCAGCAGGTTCCCGGAGAACACCTCCGCGGCCGGGGTCAGCGAGGTCGTCACCGTCCAGAACCAGGGCACGAGCATGATGACCGAGCTCGCGGCGAGCACGACCCAGAGCATGGCGAGTCCCAGGCGACGGCGCCGGATCATCGGGTCCTCGCGATCCGGAACTGGATGGCGGAGATGACCACGAGTACCGCGACGAGCAGGTACGCGGCGGCCGAGGCGTGCCCGAGATCGAGCGAGCGGAACCGCTCCACCAGGTAGAAGACGACGGTCGTGGTGGAGCCCACCGGACCCCCGCCCGTCATGACATAGACCTGGTCGAAGGCCTGGAAGGCGCCGATCATCCCCACCACGAAGACGAAGAGCAGGGTCGGCCGCAGCGACGGGAGGGTCACCGCGAGAAATCGCTGCCACGGCCCCGCGCCGTCCATGCGCGCCGACTCCATGAGATCAGCAGGAATCGTCTGCAACGCTGCGAGGAAGACCACCGTCTCGAACCCGAACCCCTGCCAGATGCTGGCCGCGGACACGGCGACGAGCGCGGTCGACGGGTCCGAGAGCCAATCGTGCCGCTCGAGCCCGATGAGTTGCAGCACGTCATTGAGGAGGCCCCGCTCGTTGAGCAGGGGCTTCCACAGGGTCGAGACGACGACGAGCGATGCGGTGACGGGCACGAAGAACACGGCGCGGAAGAAGGTGCGTCCGGGGATGCGGTTGTTGAGCATGAGTGCGGTCACCAGTCCCAGCAGCGGTCCGACGGTCATGGTGATCACGGCGAACACCGCGGTGTTGGCCCACGCCTGCTGGAATCGGGGGTCGACCAGGATCTCGGTGTAGTTGTCGAGCCCCACCCAGGTGAACGGACCGATCCCGCTGTAGTCCCCGAAGCTGTAGATCAGCGAGGTGATCATCGGCACGAAGAACATCAGTGTCATGACCACGAGCGCAGGGGCCAAGAGCACGGCGCCCGGCAGGTAGCGACGGGTCCGTCGCCACCTGCCGAGTCGGGTTTCAGCCATTCAGTGCCGTCTCCGCGGTGGTGGCGGCCGTCTTCAGGGCGTCGGCAGGGCTGGCCTGGCCGATGAGAACCGCGGTGACCGCGTCGGTGAGGGCCGTGTCGATCGCCGGCCACGCCGGGACGTAGGGGAAGGCGGTGGCGGTTGCCATCGCATCCTGGAATACCGGGAAGGGCGCCTGCTCCCCGAAATACGGGTCGGTGGCGGAGAGCTCGGGCATGGCGAGCGCTGCCTCCGTCGCCGGTGCGGCCCCGGCCTCCGTGTAGACGAGCAGCTGCTGCTCGGGCTGCAGGAGGAACTCGGCGAGCTTCCACGCCGCCGAGCCGTGTTTCGCGGTGGTGGGGATCACGAGGCCGGTACCTCCCAGGTAGCTTCCCGGCTGCTTCGAGTAGGGCGCGGGGGCAACGGCCCATTCGCCGGACTGCGCGGCAGCCCCATCCTTCAGCACGCCCATCATGTACGGGCCGTTCAGGAACATCCCGATGCGTTCGTCCTTCACGCCGGGCAGTCCGGACGAATCGCCCTCCGACGGCCCCCAGTAGATGCCGCCACCGTCGGTGAGCAGTTCATTCATGAACTCGAGGGCCCCGATCCCGGCGTCGGAATCGAACGCGACCCCGCCCGAGGAGTCGAGCACCGATCCGCCGTTCTGCAGCAGCAGCTGTACGTAGTGGAAGCTGTCCGGCAGAAGCTGCAGCGCGTACTTGTCGGCCTTCCCGTCGCCGTCGGAGTCCTCGGCCATCGCCGCCGAAGTGGCCAGCAGCTCGTCCCAGGTGGTCGGGACTGTCAGCCCCTTCGCGTCGAGGACGTCCTTGCGGTAGAAGAGCGCGTAGGCGTCGAAGTCGTAGAGGGCGGCGATCGTGTGATCGTCGTAGCGCATCGCGCCATACGCGCCTGCGCTGTACTGGCTTTCGATCGGCTTGCCGTTGAGTATGCCGCCGGAGATATCGCCGATGTCCGCGAGGAGACCCTTGGAGGCGAGGTCGGGAAGCCACGTCATGTCGACCGTGGCGAGGTCGGGGCCTGTGTTCGAGGAGACCGCGACCGAGAACTTCTCCTGCATGGAGTCGTAGTCGAAGCCCTGGTGGTCGACCGTGATATCCGGGTTGGCGGCCTCGAATCGTGCGATCGCCTCGGTGAGCGGGGTCGACTGCCCGTAGTAGTCCCAGACGACCACGGTGTCATCGGCGTCGGCATCGGTCGAGGGAGCACAGCCGGCCAGGGCCGAGCTGCCGAGGGCCACCGCGACGCCGATGGCGATGCGGAGGTGACGTGACTTCATTATGTGTCTCCTATCGGGGTGGTGCAGGTGGGGTGACCAGGGTGAGCGAGGGGCGCTGACGGCGCACCTCGAAGTGGTAGCGCGCACGGTCGCCGCGGACGACGCTGCGGCAGTATTCGACCGGTGTCCCATCCGGGGTGCGGGAGACGAGCTCGAGCAGGAGCACCGGTTGGCGGCGGTCCTGGTTGAGCTGGGTCGCTTCCGCCGGGGTCGGGAGGGCGGGGGAGAGCGACTCCTCGCCGTCCAGAAGTTCGATGCCGTGACGCGCCGCGAGGATGTCGTAGAGCGAACCGCTCGCGAGGTCCTCATCCAGCAGACCGGGCACGAGCTGCGCGGGGAGTTGCACGCGCTCGAGCATGAGGGGCGAGTCGGCCACGAACCGCAGCCGCTCGATCGTGTACACCGCGGCACCGGGGGTGAGTCCGAGCAGCTCCGCGGCACGCGGGCCGGCCTCCTCGAGCGCTGCGGAGAGCAGTTCGGTACGTGCGGTGAGCCCGCGCACGCGCATTTCGTCGGTGAAGCTGCTGAGCTCGGTGAGCTCGCGCTCCAGGGGCCCGTCGAGCACGAAGGTTCCGCGGCCACGGGTGCGCTGGATGCGGTTCTCGCGCACGAGCTCCTCGAGCGCACGCCGAACAGTGATGAGGCTCACGCCGAACTCGGCGACCAGGTCGTCCTCGGTCGGCATCCGATCGCCCGGCTTCCAGTGACCGCTGTCGAGACGCTCGCGAAGCTGCGCGTACACCTGGTGATAGAGCGGCAGGTTCGGCGTCGCGGGACGCGTCGTCTCCTGAGGTGCGGGCCCGGTGGGCTCGTCTCGCGCTGATGGCCTCATCGTCCCTCGCAAGTTATGTTGTTTCCGGAAAGAACATAATGAAGTATGGTGATGGGCATGCCAGCTGTCAAGCCATGGGTCGCGAGCATCGACATCGGCGGCACCTGGACCCGGTTCGCCGCCGTCACGATCGACGGCGAGGTGCGCGGTCGCGAGCGATTCGCGACAGGTGCGGAATCATCCCCGGACATGGTTCGTGCCCGATGGCGCGATCGTTGGGCGGCCCTGATCGAACGCGAGGGATCCGGCGGACCTCCCGTCGCCGTCGGGATCGGGGCGACCGGTCCCGTGGAACGGGACTCCGGGCGGCTGCTCGAGGTCCCCAATGCGGGTCCGGGCCTGCAAGGTGCGGAGCTGGTGGCCGAGTTCCGCATGCTGTCGGGAGTGCCCGTGGTGCTCGAGCGCGACACCTGCGCGGCTCTGCTCGCTGAGGCACACGCCGGCGCGGGCGCGGGTTGCTCGGAGCTGGTCTATGTGACCGTGTCCACGGGTGTGGGGGGCGCCGTCCTGTCGGACAGCAGGCTCGTCCTCGGTCGTGCGGGCGGCGCCGGGGAGATCGGCCACGTCATAGCCGACCCCGCCGGACCGCTGTGCGGATGCGGCCGGACGGGATGCCTCGAGGCGATCGCGTCGGGGCCGGCGATCGCCGCGGCCGCCACCCGCATGCTCGGTGAACCGGCAGCGGGACGACTTCGCGAACTCCTGGGCGAGGGGGAACCCACCGGGCTCCGCGTGAGCGAGGCCGCGGCCGTCGGCGACCCGGTGGCGATCGCCATCCTCGCGACAGCACGGGACGCGCTCGCTCGCTCGATCGTGGACCTCGCGAACACCTTCGACCCCGAACGCATCGTCGTCGGAGGGAGCGTGGCCGAGGGCAATCCGGGCTGGATCCCGGTGCTCCAGCACGCAGTCCGCGAGCAGGCGCTACGACCGACGCGCGATGCGCTCAGCGTGGTACCCGCTGCCCTCGGCGACGATGCCGTCCTGCTCGGTGCGGCGCGGCTGGCCTGGGAGGAGAGCGGTATCGCCTCGGGGATGCCCTGACGACCATCCCCGACACCGTCAGACCCCCCGACTAGCGTCGAACCACACCCACCCCGGCCAGCCGTGGACCGGCACCATGCACGTGCTCAAACTGCTCTACGAGCTCGGCGTCGCACCCGAGAGCCCCGAGATCCAGCGCGCGATCGCCCTCGTGCGCGACAACGTGCGGTCCCGACGGCACCTGGGCACTCGAGAACACCCACGTCGGTGAGGTGCCATTCCCGCTCGAGGGTGCCGATGGCGAGCCCAGCCGATGGAACAGCCTGCGCGCGCTGCGGGTACTGCGCTGGGCGGGCGACGAGGTGGTGCTGGGGTAGGAGACGCCGGGGTAGGCGCGCCGGGTCAGGGCGTTCCCGCGGCGGCGCGCCGCGCATCCAGCAGCTCGACCAGCTTGGTCGTGGTCTGCCAGGAGCGGATTGTCATCGACTTGTAGAGCGGGCTGGCCATGATCTTGCTGAGCCGGCTCTTGGTGCGCTCGGCGCTCAGCCGCTGGGAGTACACGACCCCGACGCCCGGCCACACCGCGTCGACGCCCTCGCGGGGCTGGAAGACGGCCATGGCGTCCGCGATGTCGATGCCGATGAGGAAGATCGCGTCGCTGTGGTACAGGTCGGGCTGCTCGCCGAAGCCGTTCGGGCGGCCGACGACCACGGCGCGGTAGTCCTCCTCGGGCAGCACGTGCACGCGCAGCAGCTCGGTGTCGAGCCGGAAGCGCCGGGGCAGCTCCGCCTCGATCGCGGCGGCGAGTTCGGCGGGAGCGAGCTCGGTGTCGACGATCGCGTTGCCCGAGTTGAGGTAGGTCTGCGGGTTGGTGGCGCCGAGGGTCTCCAGGCCGTCACGCAGCCCCGCCATCGAGACCCCGTTCTTGCCGCCGACGTTGACCCCGCGCAGCAGCACCACCTGCGTGCCCACGTTTCGAGCGTATCGCTCGCGTACCCTTGAGCGGTGAGCACGGCATCCACCCCTCGGCGCGCGCCGCAGGTGCGGCCCGCGGCGCGCGAGCCGCAGGTGCGGCCCCAGACCGAGGGCTGGACGCAGAAGCTCGACGCCGAGGGCCGCCCCTTCCTGCAGTTCGCGAGCCCCAAGCGCGGCAAACCCCCGGTGCACCTGGCCGACCTGACGCCCGAGCAGCGCGTCGAGCGCGTGCGCGAGCTGGGGCTGCCGGCGTTCCGCGCGAAGCAGCTCGCGACCCATTACTTCACGCACCACACCTCTGACCCGGCCGAGATGACCGATCTGCCGGCCGCCGGCCGCGACGAACTCGTCGTCGGGCTGCTGCCCCCGCTCATGACCGAGCTGCGCCGGCTCGAGACCGACCGCGGCGACACCATCAAGTTCCTCTGGAAGCTGCACGACGGCGCACTCGTCGAGTCGGTTCTGATGCGCTACCCGGGGCGCATCACGCTGTGCATCAGCTCGCAGGCCGGATGCGGCATGAACTGCCCGTTCTGCGCCACCGGACAGGCGGGGCTCACCCGCAATCTCTCGGCGGCGGAGATCGTCGATCAGGTCGTGCGCGCGAACCGGGTGCTCGACGAGGGCGGACTGGGCGGCAAGCGAGCCGGGGAGACCACGCCCGAGCGCGTGAGCAACATCGTGTTCATGGGCATGGGGGAGCCGCTGGCCAACTACGCACGCGTCATGCACGCGGTGCGCGTGCTCACCGCGAAGCAGCCCGACGGGCTGGGCATGAGCGCGCGCGGCATCACGGTGTCGACCGTGGGGCTGGTGCCCGCGATCCGCAAGCTCGCCGACGAGGATGTGCCGGTCACCTTCGCGCTGTCGCTGCACGCCCCCGACGACGAGCTCCGTGACGAGCTCATCCCAGTCAACTCGCGCTGGAAGGTCGACGAGGCGCTCGACGCCGCGCGGGGCTACTTCGAGCGCACCGGCCGCCGGGTGTCGATCGAGTACGCCCTCATCAAGGACATGAACGACCACGCCTGGCGCGCGGACCTGCTCGCGGCGAAGCTGCTCGAGCGCGGCAGGGGCTGGGTGCACGTGAACCCGATCCCGCTGAACCCCACTCCGGGATCGATCTGGACGGCATCGGAACCCGAGGTGCAGGACGAGTTCGTGCGCCGCCTGAACGCCGCCGGCATCCCGACCACGCTGCGCGACACGCGCGGGAAGGAGATCGACGGCGCCTGCGGGCAGCTCGCCGCGGCCGACGCCTGACCCGCGTCCGCACCCGGTTGACACCAGGCTGACACCACATTCAGTTGACGTGACACCATGATGGTGTCATGATGGTGTCATGGACATCGGAGAGTACGTCAGCGACCTGCAGCGCCAGCTGCTCAGTGCCGCCGAATCCGCCGACGCGAGCACCCGTGCGGCCGCGGAGCGGCTCGCCGCGGGCCTGGACGCCGCCACCCGGCTCGTGCTGCTCGATGCCCTGTCCGCCGCCGCGGGGGAGATCACCCGCGATCTCGCCCCGGGCGCCGTCGACGTGCGGCTGCGCGGGCGCGACATCGAATTCGTGGTCACGCCTTCGCGCGCGGAGACGGAGCACGACGACCCGCCCGCTCCCGACGTCGACCTCGATGACGCGAGCACCTCGCGCACCACGCTCCGGTTGCCCGACGCGCTGAAGGTGCGCGTCGACGAGGCGGCCGCGGCGGACGGCCTGTCCGTCAACACCTGGCTGGTCCGGGCGGTCGCCGCCGCGCTCCAGCCGAAGAACAGACGCGCCGCGCAGCGCACTCTGCGCACCGGAGACAGCTTCGCGGGGTGGGTGCGCTAACCGCGCGACTCGGCCCCGCCATCCACCACTCGCCCTGAAAGGGAGGCGCCAGCATGCCCGAATTCATCACCCCGGATCCCATCGACCTCGCCGTCGACCTGCCGTACGGCAGGCTCACCGTCGTCGCGGGGGATCGCACCGACACCGTCGTGACCGTGTCCCCGACCAGCTCCTCCGCCGCCGACAGGCGCGGGGCGGAGGCCACGCGGGTCGACTTCGATGGCGGCCGCCTCGTGGTCGAAGGGCCCCGCCCGCGGTTCAGCATCATCGGTCCCAGCGAGTCGATCGACGTGCGCGTCGAACTGCCCGCCGGGTCCCGGCTCACCGCCGATGTGGGAGGCCGGGTGACAACCCGTGGCCGCCTCGGCGCGACCCGCGTCAAAGGCGGGCTCGGCGGGGTCGAGATCGATGCCGCCGGCGACCTCTGGGTGCGCTCCGGTCATGGGAGCCTGGAGGTGGGGAGCGCAGGCGGCAGCGCGGAGCTGATCGCCGACCACGGCCAGGTGCGCATCGGCACCGTCTCCGGTGACGCGATCGTCAAGGCCTCGCACGGTTCGGTGACCGTCGAGGAGGCCGGGGGAGAGGTCGATGCGAAGCTCTCCTACGGCGAGCTGCTGATCGGGCGTGCGCGGGCCGGCATCACCGCCAAGACGGCGTACGGGTCGATCCGGCTCGGCGAGGTGTCCGGCGGCTCCATTCAGCTCGAGAGCGGGTACGGCCAGATCGACGTCGGCGTGCGCGCCGGTGTGGCCGTCTGGCTCGACGCCGCCTCCCGCGACGGCCGGGTGCGCAACGAACTCGAGGGTTCCGCCGCTCCGGCCGACACCGACGACACCGTCGCGGTGCGCGCCCGGACCACCTACGGCGACATCACCATCACACGAAAGGACGCAGACTGATGACAGCTGCAATCAAGACCGTGGGCTTGCGCAAGGCGTACGGCAAGAAGACGGTGCTCGACGGCGTCGACCTGACCGTCCCGGCCGGCAGCGTGTTCGCGCTGCTCGGGCCCAATGGCGCAGGCAAGACGACCATCGTCAACATCCTGTCCACCCTGCTCGTGCCGGATTCCGGCACCGCGGAGGTCGACGGGCACGATGTCGTGACCGACGCCGACGGCGTGCGCGGCGCGATCGGCCTGACCGGTCAGTTCGCCGCGGTCGACGGCCTGCTGAGCGGCCAGGAGAATCTGGCGCTCATGGCGCGGCTGCGGCATCTGCCGCCGACCGCCGCGGCGGAGCGGGTGCAGGGCCTGCTCGACCAGTTCGAGCTGCAGGATGCCGCCCGCAAGCCTCTCGCGACCTACTCGGGCGGCATGAAGCGCCGGCTCGACCTAGCCATGACCCTGGTCGGCGATCCGCGCGTGATCTTCCTGGACGAGCCCACCACCGGTCTCGACCCGCGGAGCCGCCACACCATGTGGCAGATCATCCGCGACCTGGTCGCCGGAGGCACGACGATCTTCCTCACCACGCAGTACCTCGACGAGGCCGACGAGCTCGCCGACCGCGTCGCCGTGCTCGATCAGGGGCGCATCGTCGCCGAGGGCACGCCGGAGGAGCTGAAGAAGCTCGTCCCCGGCGGGCACATCCGGTTGCAGTTCCCCGACACCGCGTCGCTCGACGCGGCGGCCGGCCTGCTCGGCGAGACCTCGCGCGACGAGGACGCCCTCACCCTCGAGGTCCCGAGCGATGGGGGAGTCGGCTCCCTGCGCGCGGTGCTCGACCGCCTCGACGAGGCGAGCCTGACGGTCGACGACCTCAGCATCCACACCCCCGACCTGGACGACGTGTTCTTCGCGCTCACCGGGTCAGACACGAAGGAGAACGCGTCATGACCACCGCCACCCATGTCGTCGCCGACTCGGTGACGATGACCCGCCGCACCCTATTGCACATGCTGCGCTATCCGGCGCTGTCGGTGTTCGGGATCGGCGTGCCCGTGATCGCGCTGCTGCTGCTCGTGTTCGTGTTCGGGGGCACCCTGGGTGCCGGGCTCCCGGGCGTGGATGCGGGGGGCGGCCGCGAGGCGTACCTCGCGTACGTGATCCCCGGCCTCCTGGTGCTGACGGTCGCCGGCTCCGCCGGGACGACGGCCACCATGGTCGCGATGGACATGAAGGAGGGGATCGTCGCGCGCTTCCGCTCGATGGCGATCTCGCGGGCCGCCGTGCTGAACGGCCACGTGCTCGGCAACACGGTGACCCAGGTGATCGCGGTGGCGATCGTGCTCGGCGTCGCGGTGCTGATCGGGTTCCGGCCGACGGCGACCCCGCTGGAATGGCTCGCGGCGATCGGCCTGATCGTGCTCGTCATCGTCGCGATCGTCTGGCTCGGGGTCGCGATGGGTACCGCCGCGACGTCGGTCGAGTCGGCGAGCAACGTCCCGCTGCTGCTGGTGCTGCTGCCCATGCTCGGCAGCGGGTTCGTGCCGACCGCGTCGATGCCGGGCCCCCTGCGCGTGTTCGCGGAATGGCAGCCCTTCACCCCGATCATCGAGGCGATCCGCAGCCTGCTGCTCGGAACGCCGATGGGCGCCAACGGCTGGCTCGCGCTCGGCTGGTGCGCGGTGATCGCCGGCGCGGGCTATCTGTGGGCGCTGGCGCTGTACAACCGGAAGTCCGTCACCGGCTGAGCGCGGCGAGCGCCCGTTCCATCGACGAGGTGAGGCCGTACCGGGTGGCCAGCGCCATGCAGGCGGCCCGGTCGGCTCGCCCGATGCGCGCATCGAACGGGGGCAGCGCCAGGTCGCGCACGACGCGCACGACGCGTGGCGCGACCGCCAGGTAGTCGGCCGCGGCGGCCAGCTTCGCGCGCATCCCCGCGGACATGCCGGATGCCGGGTCGGCCGCCGCCGTCAGGATCCCGTTCAGATCGCCATGGGCCTGCAAGAGGGTCGCGGCGCCCTTCTCGCCGACGCCGGCGACCCCCGGGAGGCCGTCCGAGGCATCCCCCCGCATGGCCGCGAAGTCGGCGTACTGCTCCGGTCGTACCCCGTACTTGGCGACCAGTGCGGCGTCGGTCAGCACCTCGAGCTTGGACATGCCGCGGCCGGTGTAGATGACGCGCACGCCTCGGGAGTCGTCGATGAGCTGGAACAGGTCGCGGTCTCCCGTGACGATGTCGACCGGGCCGTCGCCGGTGGATGCCAAGGTGCCGATGACGTCGTCGGCCTCGTGCTCGGGGGCGCCGACGACGGGGATGCCGAGAGCGCCGAGCACCTCGCGGATGATGGGCACCTGCGTCTGGAGGGGGTCGGGGACGACCTCGACGTCGGGACCGACCTCGACCTCGGCAGCCACCCGGTGGGTCTTGTAACTCGGGATGAGGTCGACCCGCCACTGCGGGCGCCAGTCGTCGTCCCAGCAGGCCACGAGTTCTGTGGGGGAGTAGTCGGTGACGAGCCGTGAGATCGCGTCGAGCGTCCCGCGCACGGCGTTCACGGGCGTGCCGTCGGGCGCCGTGACGGTGTCGGGCACGGAGTAGAAGGCGCGGAAGTACACGCCCGCGGTATCGAGCAGCATGCGGGTCACGTGCCGATCATAGGTTGTGGAAAGTCGAACACAGGTTCGAATGTTGTGTTATACTGGGTCTTGCTCGTGCCGAGCGCATCCGAACCCGGTGAGGTCGTCATGTCGGCAGAGCTTCTCGAGCCCGTTGCGGCGCTCGCGAGCATGCTCGACGGGCGCAGTGCGGAGTCGCTCGGCGACGCAGAACTCGTCCGGGCGCTCGACCTCATGGGCGAGGCCCGGCACCGGTGGGAGGGTCTGACGGCCGGCGTCGCGAACGAGGCGGCGCGTCGCGATATCGCGCTGCGCGAGGGCTACCGCGGCGACGCCGACCTGGTCGCCGATCGCTGCGGGGTCGACGTGGATGAGGCGCGCACCTTGTGCCGAGTCGGTGCGGCGGTCGCGCCCCGGGTCGCAATGAGCGGGGAGGTGCTCGATCCGCTGCATCCTCCGATCGCGGAGGGGCTCGCCTCCGGAACCCTCACGATCGGTCAGGCCGGGATCATCCTGGGGGCGATCGAGCGCATCGAGCCCTTCGTCGATGTCGAGCGCCGCATGGAGTTCGAGCGCGTCCTGGTCGATCAGGCGCCCGATCTCTCCCGGCGGCAACTCGTCCGGGTGGCGCGGCGGCTGCTCGATCACGTCGATCCCGACGGCGCCGAGCCGCGGGAAGACCTGCTGCGGGCCCGCTCGGGCATCCGCATCGTGCACACGGCCGACGGTCTCGTGCGGTGGATCGTCACGATGCACCCCGAGGCGGCGGGCATCCTGACCGCTGCGGTCGACGCGCGCACGGCGCCGCGGCGGCAGCCCCGGTTCAGCGAGGAATCCGAGGTCGACGTCGACCTCGCGGTCGAGGCGGATCCGCGCACGCTCGGTCAGCGCAAGCTGGACGCCCTGGTCGACGTGGTGCGCCTGGGGCTCGCACACGACGAGGGCACGGTCGCGGGTGCGCCGGTCACGATGCTCGTCACGGTGGGCCTCGACGAGCTGAGGTCCGGGCTCGGAACGGCCCAGATCGCGGGCGTCGACGAGCCCATCTCGGCGGCAACGGCCCGGCGGCTGGCCTGCGATGCGCGCATTCTGCCCGCGGTCATGGGCTCGAGCCCTGAGCCGCTGGATCTGGGGCGGGAAGAGCGGCTGTTCTCCCGCGCGCAGCGCCGGGCACTCGCCCTGCGCGACGGTGGATGCGTCTGGCCGGGGTGCGATGCTCCTCCGGGGTGGTGCGAGGTGGCGCATCTGCTGGCGTGGTACCTCGGTGGGGCGACGGATCTGCGCAACGGGGTGCTCATGTGCCCGTTCCACCATCGACGACATGATCAGGACGGCTGGCAACTCGAGTGGCGCGGGGACGACCTCGTGCTGATACCTCCCGCGCATCTGGATCGGGAGCGCAGGCCTCGGCGTGCCGGGCGCGCGCGTGCTGGGCGCCCGCGCGAAGCGGTGATGCTCTAGTGGGCGGCTCCTGGCTGCTCGGCCTCGGCCTGGATGGTGTCGATGTAGTCCTTGATGGTGGGGCGCGACACGAGGCGGTCGCGGTAGAAGGTGTTGATCAGGTTGATGACCTGCGCGCGGGCGGCCTCGACCTCGGTGGTGCGCTGCTCACCGGACTTCTGGGTCTCGAGGGTCTGGCGCAGCTGCAGCAGCGACTTCACGAGCTCGGTCTCGGCGTCGCCCTCGAGGGCTTCGACGACTTCGAGCACGAGCGCGTCGGCCTGTTTCTGCACGTCCTCGATGGGGATCGACGATCCCTCCTGCGTCGCGTTCTCGAGCGTGCCGATGAGCGACCAGACCTGGTACAGGATCGTGGCCGGCTCGTCGAAGAGCTCGCGCACGAAGGCCGCGTCGAGGTGGCGACCCGACAGCCGGAACACGTTGTACATGCGTTTGGCGGCCTTGCCGTAATTCAGGTGATGCGTAAGGTACTTGCGCACTTCGCCCTCGAGGGCCTCGACGTATTCGTCCAGGGCGTCGTCGGAGACGTGCTGCGCGACCTTCTGGAAGGTCGGCACCTGGTCGGCGTCGAGGTAGACCTCCTGGAAGTAGGTGTCGAGGTAGCCGTCGAGGGCGACGATCTCGCCGTCCGGCGACTCCCAGGTCACGTCGATGACGTTGCTCGCGTTGGAGAGCGCTCCACGTTCGGGGTCGGTCACGACCCAGTCGAGCTTGCTCCAGCCCGGGTCCAGAGCGACCTCGTCCCAGTGCAGCTCATGGCGCGTACCGTCCTCCGCGGTGAAGATCTGCACCTTCTCACGGATCTCGTCGAGCTTCCACGACACCGGGTAGCCCTCCTTGACCGGCTCACCGCGTACGGTGCCCGCGCTGGCGTAGCTGCCGAGTTTGGCCTCCAGGAACTGGTAGGTCGGTCCCTGCGCGTGGGAGAGGACGTGATCGCGCATGAGGCGGGCCATCGCGGCGCATGCCTCCTCCCGTGTCGGCGCCTTGATGTTGAGGCGCTGGAAGTAGTCGCAGTCGCCGGGGAAGGACTGGATCTTCGACTGGGCGGCAGAGCCGGACAGGGCCAGAGCGCTTTCCGCTCCCTCGCCGGTGACCTCGACGATCGCGCCGATGCGGCGGAAGCGGGCGAGGTCCTTCGGGCTGAAGTCGAGCATGGTGAGCCGGTACCCGAAGGTGCCGCTCTCCCGGTCGATCTCGATGTCGTCGCCGTCCTTCTCGGCGGTGATCGCGCTGAGCCATTCCTGACTCTCGGCCTCATCGATCTCGATGCCGAGCCGGCGGGCCGACTCGATGAGCTGCTTCAGCTCGGCGGACTCATGGGTGGCTGTCATCGTCGCTCCTCGGATCGGCGGGCGGTGCTAGCGGGAGTCGCGTCGCGCCTCCGCGTCGGCCCGGATCTTCCGGAAGAGCTCGGCCTGGTCGCGTGCGTCTCCAAGGGCATTGTGCGACAGATAACGTCCCTCGAGATAGAGGGGGGAGAGAACCCGCATGCTGGTATCCGACCAGGATCCGCCCATGGCGCCCATGTAGTACGCCTTGATGTCGAGGGCGGAATGCCCGAACGGGTTGCGCCCGAGGAAGCGGTGGAAGTACGCGTCGACGAACATCCAGTCGAAGGGCGCGTTGAACCCGACGAAGACGGGAAGGTGCCCGCGCGGCGTGACCAGCTCGATCCAGTCCTCGAACTGCCGCATGGCGTCGACCGCGGTGAGGCCCTCCTTCGAGAGCCGCTCCATGGAGAGCCCGCCGACCGCGAGGGACGCCTCCATGGCGGCGTCGGTGAGCGGCTTGAGCTCGACGTAGAAGCCGCTGTCGGGGTTATCGACCACGCACGCGCCGATCGAGAGCATCGAGTAGTCCGCCGGGTGGGGGCCGGCCGCCTCGATGTCGACGCTGATGAGGGTCTCGCCGGGAGGGACCGGGCTAGTCGGGGTCACTGGGGTCCAGCGGCGCGTGGTGATCCAGGTTCACGATTCCGTGCTTCCAGTAGCCGCTGGCCGACACCTGCTCGCCGGGGAGGCCGAGCTCGTGGCGGAGGTAACGGCGCAGGGGGATCAGCGCGGTCGCCTCCCCGGCCAGGAAAACGAAGGTGTCCTCCGCGATCGGGCCGAGGGAGCGCAGCGCCTCCTCGAGCTGGCCCGGGCCGTCCTCGCGGTAGAGCCGCTCGGCCTCCAGGCGTGCGGCGCCGGGGAGATCATCGAAGTACCCGTCGAGGGAGTCATCGGCGACGTCGAAGATGCCCGTGACCGGGACGGACTCCGGCACCAGGTCGAGCCAACGGCGGGTTGCCGGGAAGGCGGTCTCGTCGGCGATCACCAGCAGCCGGCCGAGGCCCTCCGGCACCAGGCGGGAGCCGCGCGGGCCGCCGAGGCCGAGCTCGTCGCCGGGCTGCGCGGAGGCCGCCCAGGTCGACGCGGGGCCTTCGTCGCCGTGCAGCACGAAGTCAAGGTCCAGGGTGGTGGCGCCCGCGGCATCCACTGTGACGGCGAGGGGGGTGTAGTCGCGGGAGATCACGACGCCCTCACCGCGCTCGAGGGTCAGCTCGCCGCTCGCCGGGTCCGGGAAGAACACCTTGACGTGATCGGCGGGGCCGAGCGCGCGGAAGCCCTCGAGCTCGGGGCCGGCCAGTGCGATCCGGACCATGGAGGGTGCGAGGGGACGCACGTCGGCCACGGTGACGCGGCGCTTGACCAGCTCGTGCCGGACGGTCTCACGGAGGAAAGGCATCGCCTCAGCCTATGGGCTTGACATACTGACTGCATGCCGTGGCCACTCGACCTCCTGACCAACGCGATCCTGATCGGCGCTGCCGTGGTGATCCTGCTGATCATCCTGATCGTGGTGCTCCGCGGCATCAAGATCGCCAAGCCCGACGAGGCGATCATCGTGACCTCGCGCCGTCGCCGCCGCAGGGGAACGGCCCCGGATGCCCTCGACGAGAACGCCGGCCAGCGCGTGGTGTTCGGGTCACGGGTCTTCGTCAAGCCCGTGGTCGAGGCCTTCTTCAAGCTCTCGCTGCGCAGCCGCCAGCTCAACGTGCAGGCCACCGCCCAGACGCGGGATGCGATCACCATCCGCGTCAACGCGGTCGCCGTCGTCAAGGTGGGCGGCTCCGAGCCCATGGTGCGCGCCGCCGCGCAGCGCTTCCTGAACCAGCAGGATCAGATCGAGTCGAGCACCGAGGAGGTGCTGAGCGGCTCGATCCGCTCGATCGTCGGTCAGCTCACGGTCACCGAGATCATCACGAACCGTCAGGCCCTCCAGGGACAGGTGCTCGAGGCCGTCGGCGAGTCCCTGGACGTGCAGGGACTCCAGATCGACACCCTCCAGATCAAGGAGATCGACGACGACAACGGCTACATCAAGGACCTGGGCCGCGCCGAGGCCGCGCGCGTGAAGCAGGTCGCCGAGATCGCGGAGTCCGTCGCGCGGCAGGCCTCCGAGGAGGCCCGCATCGCCGCGGACCAGGCCGTCGCGGAGTCGCAGCGCAAGCTCGACCTGCGCAACGCCGAGATCCAGAAGGAGACCGACCGGGCGCGCGCCGAGGCCGCCGCGGCTGCGCCGCTTGCCGAGGCCATCGCGCAGCAGGAGGTCGTGGCGCAGCAGGAGGTCACGGCGGGCAAGCGCGTGGGGCTGCGCAAGCAGGAGCTGGATGCCGAGGTGCGCGCGGTCGCCGACGCCGAGGCCTACTCCGTGGAGAAGAAGGCCGCCGCGGATGCCACCGCGGCGATCGCCAAGGCGAACGCCGAGCGGGACCGCCGCATCGCGGCCGCCGAGGCGCTGCGGGCCGAGGGCGAGGCGGAGGCCGAGGCCATCCGGGTCAAGGGCAACGCCGAGGCCGAGTCCTCCCGTGCTCAGGCCGAGGCGCTGGCCGAGAAGGCGGCCGAGCTGCTGCGCCAGCAGATCATCGCCCAACTGCCCGAGATCGTGCGAGCCGCGTCCGAGCCGCTTTCGGCGATCTCGAACATGACGGTCATCTCGACTGACGGGACCGGCACCGGCCAGCTCGGCCAGAACGTCGCAGGACAGCTCGCGACCAGCAGGCAGATCATCAAGGACATGGTGGGGGTCGACATCGGCGAGCTCATCACGGGGCGTGCGACCGGCGCCGCTGCGGGGGAGGCCTTGTCCACCGCGGAGACGCCGCCCAAGGCCCGCCGCCGGACGAGTCCTCCCGCCGCGCCCGCCGGGTAGTGGCGCGCCGGGCGGTCCGCACGACGGCGCGGTTCACCCGCGCCGAGCTCGAGCATTTCCGGGGCCGGAGCATCCCCGACCTGGTGGGTCCCGGGCTGAAGCTCCTGTTCGTGGGCATCAACCCGGGGCTCTGGACTGCCGCGACCCAGACGCATTTCGCCCATCCGGGCAACCGGTTCTATCCGGCGCTTGCCGCCGCGGGCATCATCGATCTGCCGGACTTCGCCAGTGGGTTCACCGCCGACGACCGCACGCTCTTCCTGGCGCGCGGGCTGGGCATCTCGAACCTGGTGGCGCGTGCATCGGCCCGTGCGGACGAGCTCACCGCCGACGAGCTGCGGCAGGGCGCCCAGCGGCTGCGGCTGAACCTGGCGGTCTGGCGGCCGCGCGTGGTCGCGGTCGTGGGCATCACGGCGTACCGCACCGCGTTCTCCCGCCCGAAGGCGCAGCAGGGCAGGCAGCACGAGGCGCTCGAGGGCGCGGAGCTGTGGGTGCTGCCCAACCCGAGCGGCCTCAACGCCCACGACACGGTCGCCACCCTGGCCGATGCCTATGCGGCGCCGGCCCGGAGCGCGGGGGTGCTGCCCCCGGCATGACCGGCCGCGCGCGTCGCCGTCACGCCAGCGCCGGGACGATGTCCTTCACGATCGACTCGAGCACGCGCACGTTGAACTCCACACCCAGCTGATTGGGGACGGTGACCAGCACCGTGTCCGCGGCGGCGACCGCCGCATCCTGAGCCAGCTCGGCGGCGATCTTGTCCGGTTCTCCGATGTAGCTGCGGCCGAACCGGGCCAGGTCCGCGCCGATGTATCCGACCTGATCCGTCGCGTCGGCCTGCGCACGCAGGCCGAAGTAGTGCCGCGTCTCGTCGTCGATGAGGGGCAGGATGCTGCGGCTGACCGAGATGCGCGGCGCCCGGCCCTGCTCACCGGCATCGTGCCCCGCGTCCGTCCACGCCGTGCGGAACATCGCGATCTGCTCGGCCTGAAGCTCGTCGAACGGCACCCCGGTGTCCTCGGTCAGCAGGGTCGAGCTCATCAGGTTCATGCCCTGCTCGGCGGTCCACACGGCCGTTGCGCGCGTCCCGGCGCCCCACCAGATGCGGTCGCGCAGTCCGGGTGACTGCGGCTGAACGGCCAGAGCACCCGCCGGGCTCATCTGAGGGTTCGCGCGGACGACGGGGTGGCCCGCGATCGCGTGCCGGAACAGCTCGGCGTGCGCTCGCGCCATGTCGGCATCCGTCTCGCCCTCGACGGGCACGTGCCCGAACGCGGCCGCGCCGTCCAGCGCGGGCTCGGGCGAGCCGCGGCTGATGCCCAGCTGCAGCCGCCCGCCGCTGATCAGATCGGTCGCGGCGGCCTCCTCGGCCATGTAGAGCGGGTTCTCGTAACGCATGTCGATCACGGCCGTGCCCAGCTCGATGGCCGAGGTGCGGGCCGCCATCGCCGAGAGCAGCGGAAACGGCGAGGCGAGCTGCCGCGCGAAGTGGTGCACCCGCACGAAAGCACCCGAGACGCCGACCTCCTCGGCCGCGACCGCGAGCTCGATGGTCTGCAGCAGGGCGTCGCTGCCCGTGCGCACCTGCGAGCCGGGCACGTCCTGCCAGTGGCCGAAGCTCAGGAAACCGATCCTCACCGTGCCATTGGAGCACAATCGAACGCATGCCTCTGCCGCGTGCGCTCCGTCCCGCCGTCGCCTGGGCCTCGCGCACCCGGCTGTTCCGGCGGGTCGGCCCGGCGATCATGCCTCCGCTCGAGCGCGCCATGCGGGTGGTGTCGAGGGGGCGGATGCCGCTGAGCGGGCTCGCCGTGCCCTCGCTCGTGCTGCACACCACGGGCGCGCGATCCGGCCTCGAGCGCAGCACCGAGCTCATGTACTGCCCGGACGGGGAGGACATGCTCGTCACGGGCAGCAACTTCGCGCGCGAGCATCACCCTGCCTGGACCTCGAACCTGCTCGCGCACCCGGATGCCGCGGTCACCCTGGGCGGGCGCCGCATCCCGGTCGCCGCGGAGCTCGTGCCGGCGGACGAGCGCGAGGCGACCTGGGTCAGGCTGGAGCGGAACTGGCCGGGCTACCGCGGCTACGAGCGCGCCGCCGGACGGGAGCTGCGGATCTTCCGGTTGCGGCGCGTCAGTCGCCCGTGACGTCGGGCTGCACCGCCCGGCCCCCGGCCTCGCCGCCCGCGGCGATCGCCTCGGCCGCCCCGACCAGGGCGAGGTGCGAGAGCGCCTGCGGCGTGTTGCCCATCTGGCGGCCGGTGGCCGGGTCGTACTCCTCGCTCAGGATCCCGACGTCGTTGCAGAACGAGACGAGCCGGTCCATGAGGGCGATCGCGTCATCCAGCCGGCCGGATTCGGCGTACTGCTGCGCGAGCCAGAACGAGCAGGCCAGGAACGGGTGCTCGCCGCCGTCGATGCCGTCGACGGAGCTCTCGGTGCGGTAGCGCATGAGCAGACCGTCGCGCAGGAGGTCCTGCTCGAGGGCGGCGACCGTCCCGAGCATGCGCGGGTCGTCCGGGGCGGCGTAGCCGATCTGGGCGAGCTGCAGCAGCGAGGCGTCGACCTCGGCAGAGTCGTAGGACTGCACGAAGCTGCCGCGGCCGGGGTCGAACCCGTGCTCGTCGATCTCGGCGCGCAGCCGGTCCCGCAGTGCCTCCCAGCGGGCCACCGGCCCGGCGAGCCCGTGCTCGCGAACCGCGCGGATCCCGCACTCGAAGGCCGCCCACAGCATGGCGCGCGAATGCGTGAAGGTGCGCAGCGGTCCGCGGATCTCCCAGATCCCGTTGTCGGGGCGGTCGAGGTTGTGCTCGACGAAATCCAGGAGCGCGACCTGCAACGACCAGGAGAACGTGCTCTCGGCGATCCCGATCGTGCGCGCCTTCTCCAGCGCGAGCATGACCTCGCCGAACACGTCGCCCTGGAACTGGAGGTACGCCGCGTTGCCCACGCGCACCGGTGCGGCGCCGCGATAGCCCGGCAGCGAGGCGAGCTCGGTCTCGGGCAGGCGCCGCTCGCCCGCGAGCCCGTACATGATCTGCACGTCGGCCGGGTCGCCCGCGATCGCGCGCAGCAGCCAGTCGCGCCACTCCATGGCCTCGGTCTGGAACCCGTGGCTCATGAGCGCGCTCAGGGTGAGCGCCGCATCCCGCAGCCAGACGTAGCGGTAGTCCCAGTTGCGCACGCCGCCGGCCTCCTCGGGCAGGCTCGTCGTCGCCGCGGCCACGACGCCGCCGGTGTCCTCGTGCGTGAGGGCGCGCAGCACGAGCAGCGAGCGGCGCACCGCCTCGTCGTAGCGGCCGAGATCGGTGCACGGCTCGACCCAGTGGCGCCACCAGGCGCGGGTCGCCTCGATGCGGTCGTCGACCGGCATCGGCTCCGGGGGAGGCCGGTGCGAGGGGAACCAGGTCAGCACGGTGTCGACCTGCTCGCCCGCGGAGACCTCGAATACCGCCCGGTGCGATCGCCCCTCGGCCTGCAGGCGCGGACCGCGGACCACGGCGGCGTCCGGCCCGGCCACCGCCAGGATGGTGTGGGTGCTCCCGTCGCCCTCCGGGAGCTGCCGCACCCAGGGGACGGCGTCCGCGTAGTCGAACCGGATGCGCAGCACCTGCTCCATGCGGACCGTGCCCTCGATGCCGCGCACCCGGCGCACCAGGTCGGCACGGCGATCGCCGTGCGGCATGAGGTCGATCACCTCGACGGTGCCGGTGGGGGTCTCCCAGCGCGTCACGAGCACAAAGGTGTCGGGCTCGTAGTGCCGCGAGGTGCACCGTCCGGCGCCCGCGGGTGCCAGGCGCCAGTGGCCGTGCTCCTCATCCCCGAGCAGGGCCCCGAACGTCGACGGCGAGTCGAAGCGCGGCAGGCACAGCCAGTCGATGCTGCCGTCCGTGCCCACCAAGGCGCCCGTGTGACAGTCGCCGATGAGCGCGTAGTCCTCGATCGCGAGCGGCACGATGCTGTCCCTGGGCCGTCCCGGGCTCAGCTCGCGAGCAGGTCGCCGCGTTCCGGGTGGCGGCCGAACCACTCCGAGACGTACCAGCAGGTCGCGCGTACGGGACCCGCCTCGCGGGCCTCCACGTCATCCATCGCGTAGCTCACGAGCTGATCGGCGTAGCCGCGCCCCCGGTACATGGGAACGGTCACCGTGCGGTGGAAGACGATGCCGGCACCGTGGTCGAGATACTCGGCCGTGCTCACCAGCTGCCCGTCCACGTGCATCGTGTAGCGGTGGGCGTCGGGATCGTGGCGGAACTCGGTGGCCATGGCCCCAGGCTAGCCCGGCGAACCCGGAGGTGCCGGACGTAGGCTGCGTTCATGGGGATCAGGGACATACCACTCACCACGATCGACGGGGAGCACACCTCGCTCGCCGACTATGCGGATCGCACCGTCATGGTCGTCAACGTCGCGTCGCGCTGCGGCAACACCCCGCAGTACGCGAAGCTCGAGCAGCTCCAGCGCGAGTACGCCGACCGCGGGTTCACGGTGCTCGGCTTCCCGTGCAACCAGTTCATGGGTCAGGAGCCGGGCAGCAACGAGCAGATCAAGGAGTTCTGCTCGACCACCTACGGCGTGACGTTCCCGCTCATGGACAAGGTCCACGTCAACGGGCGAGGCGCACATCCGCTGTACGCCGAGCTGACCCGGACGGTCGCCGACGACGGCAAGGCGGGCAAGGTCGAGTGGAATTTCGAGAAGTTCGTCATCGCGCCCGATGACACCGTGACGCGCTTCCGCCCGAAGACGCAGCCCGATGATCCCGCCGTCCTCTCCGCGATCGAGGCCGCACTGGCTCTAGTCTGATCGCGTGTTCATCCTCGCCATCATCTGCGCCGCCATCGGCGTCATCGCCATCATCGTCGCCGCCTCGAACGCGCGTGCCCGCGTGATCGCGTCCGGCGAGACCCCCAGCGGCAGCGCCTTCAAGCGCGGCACCAACGTGATCATCTCGCGGGCGGCTCGCTGGGCCGCGGCCGGCCTGTTCTTCCTGGCCGTGCTGTTCACTCTGTTCAGCTCGTTCTTCCGGCAGGACGTGGGCCAGGCCAACGTTCTGCGCGACTGGACGGGAGCGATCGTGGGCTACGAGACCGAGGCGGGCCTGCACGCCAAGGCGCCCTGGGTCGACACCGTCACCTTCGACGTGCGCAACCAGCGCGCGGTCTTCGTCAGCGAGCAGCAGCCGGGCGAGGGCGACAACATCGGCGGCGCCCCCGACGGCCCGCAGATCACGGTGCAGGATGCCGAGGGCGTCACCGCGAACATCGACATCGCGATCCGCTACAGCCTCGATCCCGACGCGGTGATCGACATCTACAGCGCGTACTACAACGAGGACAACCTCCGCACCCGGCTCATCTTCAACGACATCCGCTCCGTGGTGCGCTCGGTTCCCGGCCGATACACCACCATCGAAATGCTGACCAACCGCAACGCGGTGCAGGAGGACATCCTCAAGGCGCTCCAGGCCCGCTGGAAGGGCGACGGCATCATCGTGGAGGACGTCGCCCTCCAGGAGATCCGGTACGGCGAGCAGGTCACCAACGCCTACGCCGCCGCGCAGGAGGCGCAGATCAACGTCGAGACCGAGCAGGCCAAGCTCGAGGCCGCGAAGGTTTCGGCGCAGCAGAAGGTCGTGCAGGCGCAGGCCGAAGCGGATGCCAACGCGATCCTCGCGGCGAGCCTCACCGACGCGATCCTCAAGCAGCGCTACCTCGACACGCTCAAGGAGCTCGCCGCAGCGGGCAACCTGGTGGTCGTGCCGGAGGGGTTCAGCGGGTTGGTGAGCCTGTCCAAGTAGCGGCCGGCCCGCTGGCGGCCGGCCCGCGTAGCGACCGGCTAGTGCCCGCGCAGGCGCTCGATCTCGCGACGGTCGCGCTTGGTCGGCCGCCCGGCGCCGCGGTCGCGCTCGGCCAGGACCACGCGCTCCGCGCGCGGCGGAGGAGGTGGCGTGCGGTCGAGGAAGGCGGGCGCCGCGAGCGCGGCGCTCACGCGCTTGGTCAGGATCGCGCGCACCTCCACGATGCGCTCGCGCGCCCCGGGCAGCACGACGCGGACCTCGTCGCCGGGCCGCACGACCTGGGCGGGCTTGGCCCGTTCGCCGTTGACCCGCACATGCCCGGCCTTGCACAGCGCGGTCGCGGCGGAACGAGTCTTCGCGACCCGGATCGCCCAGATCCAGGCGTCGACGCGGCCCTCGCTCACGCGCGCAAGGCTACCGCTCGCGCGAGATCTAGGCTGGGTCCATGACCCGCGCGCACCACGACCCGAGCGCGCGCCGCCCGCACGGCCCCGAGGACGTCTGGGTCGACGGACCGCAGGGACGCTACTGGGGCCGGTTCGGCGCCGCCGGGCTGCTCGTCGCCCACCCCGACGCGGGTGTGCTGCTCCAGCTGCGGGTCGGCTGGAGCCACTTCGGCGGCACCTGGGGCCTGCCGGGCGGCGCCCGGAAGCAGGGCGAGAGCGCCGAGCAGGCCGCCATCCGCGAGGCGGACGAGGAGGCGTCGGTGCCCCCGGACGCGGTGACCGTCCTGGGCACTCGCGTGCTCGACCTCGGGTACTGGACCTACACGACCGTGCTGGCCCGGGCATCCCACGTGTTCGAGCCGCGCGCGGGCGACGCCGAGAGCGTCGAGCTGCGCTGGGTCGCGTTCGACGACGTCGCGGGCCTGCCCCTGCACCCCGGGGTGGAGGCGTCCTGGCCGGGGCTGCGGGACGAGCTAGGCGCTCTGGACGAGGACCTCCGCGACGTCCTGAGCTAGCGACGCCTTCCACGCGGCGAGCCCGCGCACGGTCGGGGACTCGTCGGCGGCGAGTTCGCTCATGACGTCGGCGGGCACGAAGTAGTTGACCGCGACCCAGCCGCGCACCGTGGCCGACTCGTCGTGGGCGAGTTCGCGCAGCACGTCGCACGGCGCGGCCTGGTTGCGGGCCAGGCAGGCGCGCACGCCCTCGTCCGGGTCGTGGGCGAGCCGCTCGTAGAGCTCGGCCGGCGCGTGGTAGCTGCTGGCGACGCTCTCGCGGATCTTGGGGTTGGGATCCTCGGCCAGCACGCGCAGGCGGTGGATCTTGCTCGCCGTCACCGGGGGGGCGGGGTGGAGTGCCGCCACCTCCTCCGGGGTCAGCATGCTCGGCGCCATGGCCGCCAGCTGCGCGCGCTGAGCCGGTGTGTTGAACCGGATGCACGACATGTCGGAAGGCTACGCCCGGCCGCCTGCGCCCCGGGTCCGGACGCGCCGGGGCGCGGCTAGACTCGGGCGACGATAGGAGGGCCCGTGACGAGCGTGAGCACCCGGATTCTGACGATCCCCAACCTGCTCAGCCTCATCCGCCTCCTGCTCATCCCGGTCTTCCTCGTCCTGCTGGTGGCCGGCCAGTACGTCGCGGCGCTCGTGGTGCTCGTGGTGTCGAGCCTCACCGACTTCGTGGACGGCTACATCGCCCGGCACTTCAACCAGATGAGCCGGCTGGGCCAGCTCCTGGACCCGGCTGCCGACCGGCTGTTCATCTTCTCGACGCTCATCGGTCTGGCCTGGACGGGGTTCATCCCGTGGTGGCTCGCGGGCGCCATCCTTGCGCGCGAGCTGCTGCTCCTGATCGTGGGCGTCATCCTCGCCAACCACGGCTACGGGCCGCTGCCCGTGCACCATCTGGGCAAGATGGGCACCTTCGCGCTGCTCACCGCCATGCCCCTCCTGGTGCTCGGGGCGGCCTTCCCGCAGCTCGCCGATGCGACCGATCCGATCGCCTGGGCGGCCGCGCTGTGGGGGGTCTTCCTGTACTGGTGGGCCGGCATCCTGTACGCGCTCCAGGCCGGGCGATTGATCCGATATCCGGGGGATGCGCGCCAGGCCGCATCCGATAGCCTTGACGCCTGAGGAGGTCACGATGGTCGATGCCGGGGATGAGCCCGCCGCCACCGGTGACTCCGGGTCCGGGGGCGCCGTAGCGCCCGGGGGCTCGGGGGACACGACGGCGCATTTCACCGACGAGTTCGTCGCCCAGCTCGCGGCCATGGAGGCCGGGATCTCCCCGGAGGAGCAGGAGTCGATCGCGGCGCTGCCGTCCGGTTCCGCCCTGCTCATCGTCCGCCGCGGCCCCAACGTCGGTGCCCGATTCCTGCTGGATGCCGACAGCACCGTCGCGGGACGTCACCCCGACGCGGACATCTTCCTCGACGACGTGACGGTGTCCCGCCGGCACGCCGAGTTCACCCGGGTGGGCACCTCGTTCCAGGTGCGCGACCTCGGCTCGATGAACGGCACGTACTTCGATGGCGTGCGCATCGAGTCGGCGCTCCTCTCCGACGGCGCGGAGGTCCAGATCGGCAAGTACCGGCTCACGTTCTACGCGTCGCGCCACGATCTCGTGCGGCCGAGAACCTGATGGCGGGGGCAGCTCTTCCGGCGAGGCAGCCGGCCGGTACGTCGCCGCTTCTCAGCATCGGGCAGGTGCTCGCGCGACTCAGTCCCGAGTTCCCGGATCTCTCCCCGTCGAAGCTGCGCTTCCTCGAGGAGCGCCAGCTCATCTCCCCGGCGCGCACCGAGTCCGGGTACCGCAAGTTCTCACCGGCCGACCTCGAGCGGCTGCGTTTCGTGCTGTCGATGCAGCGGGACTACTACCTGCCGCTCAAGGTCATCCGCGGCTATCTCGACGACCTCGACGCGGGGCGCGAGCCGGTGCTTCCCGGCGGTGCGACCGTCACGGCGCCCTCGATGCTGCCGAGCGACCGGAGGCTCACGCGCGACGAGCTCGTGCGGGAGGCCGGGGCCACGCCCGCGCTGCTCACCGACGCGATCAGCGCCTCGCTCATCGTCGCGGCCGAGCACTACGGCGAGGACACGCTGACGGTGCTCAAGGCCCTCGCCGAGCTGCGCCGCTCGGGCATCGAACCGCG
Organism: Microbacteriaceae bacterium; assembly: GCA_019638805.1. Lineage (GTDB taxonomy): Bacteria > Actinomycetota > Actinomycetes > Actinomycetales > Microbacteriaceae > JBDSKH01. The sequence goes on from JAHBTA010000005.1 coordinate 61,984, forward strand.
GCACCTGCGGGGTTTCCGGGCCGCGGCCGAGCGCGAGCTGGGGCTCATCGAGAGCGCCCTGATCCCGATGGCGCGCCGCAAGGACGCCGCGAGCCGGGCGCGTGCCGCCGAGCTGGCGCGGGAGATCGCGGGGCAGCTCGAGGTCGTGCGCTCGAGCCTCATCCGGACGGCACTGGGCCGCCTGTAATCGCCGCGAGATCCCGGCGCGACACGCCCGGATGTGATTGCCGGTGCCCGGTGGGGTGGGTACCGTGAGAACACACAAGCGTGCCGAAGCCCACCAGTCCGGCGTCAGCCTTCAACCTCAGGTTTAGGTTTCAACCTCAGGGTCGGGGTCTCACCGCGGGGCCGGTAACCGGCAGCGTGCGATAGGGGAGAGGCCATGAGCGAACAGCCGGTCGAGCGCCGGGTCAACGAGGAGTCTCGTTACGACCTCGGACTTCTCTTCACCGACGGCATGCCCGATCTGGACGACCGCTCCGGCTACCGCGGGACGGTCGCCGCCCGGGCCGCGGGCATCAGCTACCGCCAGCTGGACTACTGGGCCCGCACCCAGCTCGTCGAGCCGACCGTGCGCGGCGCGGCCGGCTCGGGCTCGCAGCGGCTCTACGGCTTCCGCGACATCCTCGTGCTCAAGCTCGTCAAGCGCCTGCTCGACACCGGGATCTCCCTCCAGCAGATCCGGGTGGCGGTCGAGCAGCTGCGCGAGTCGGGCATCTACGATCTGGCCCAGACCACGCTCATGTCGGACGGCGCGAGCGTGTACCTGTGCACCTCCGACGAGCAGGTCATCGACCTGGTCAGCCGCGGGCAGGGCGTCTTCGGCATCGCGGTCGGCAAGGTACTGCGCGAGGTCGAGTCCTCGCTCGTCGAACTCGACGCGACCTCCGCCGAGGACCCGAGCGACGAACTCGCCGCGCGCCGGGCGGCGCGGGCCGCCAGCTAGTCCCGTGCTCTAGGAGCCGAACGGCGGAGCCGTCGGAACGTCGGCGGTCAGGACCGCCTCCGGGTCCTCCGCGAGCTTGGCGGTGCGCAGCACGCGGTCCAGGAGCTGATCGAAGTTGCGCGCCATCTCCTGCGCGCTCTCGCCCGGCCACACGTGCAGGGGCTTGGCCGCGCCCTGCGCCTGCTGCAGCGAGGTGCGCTCCGGGAGCTGGGGGGAGAGGACGAGCGGGCCGAACATGTCGCGCAATTCCTTGATGCGGAATTGGTGCTCGAGGGATTGCACCCGGGCGCGATTGACGATGATGCCCAGGGGCTGCAGGCGCGGGGAGAGCCCGCGGCGGATCTCCTCGATCGCCCGCAGGGCGCGGTCGGCGGCGGCCACCGAGAACAGCCCCGGCTCGGTCACGACCGTGACCCGGTCGGATGCCGCCCAGGCCGTGCGGGTCAGCGCGTTGAGCGAGGGGGCGCAGTCGATGAGCACGAGCTCGTAGTCGCGCTCGACGTGCGCCAGGGCCTCCTCGAGCTTCCAGATGTCCCGGATGCTGGGGTGCGGCCCGTCGAAATTGATGGCCGAGGGCGACCCGATGAGCACGTCGATCTTGCCGCGGTGCCCTTTGGTCCAGCCCGACGGGGCGATCGCCGCACGGACGATCTTCTCCTTGGGGGAGGCGAGCACGTCGGCGACGTTGAGGTGGCCGGCGACCGCGATGTCCATGCCGGTGGAGACATCCGATTGGGGGTCCAGGTCCACCACGAGGGTCGAGATGCCCTTGGCGAATGCGGCGGATGCCAGTCCGAGCGTGACCGTGGTCTTCCCCACGCCTCCCTTGAGGGAGCTCACGCTGAGCACATGCACGAGTAGGGAGCCTACCGTCAGTAGTCTGGGAGAACCCAACCCATGCCACCCCGTTCGGAAGGACCGCTGTGTTCCGCAAGATCCTGGTGGCGAACCGTGGCGAGATCGCGATCCGGGCCATGCGCGCCGCATACGAGCTGGGCGCGCAGACCGTCGCCGTGTACCCGTACGAGGACCGCAACTCGCTGCACCGGCTCAAGGCCGACGAGGCGTACCAGATCGGCGAGGAGGGGCATCCGGTCCGGGCCTACCTCGACGTGGCCGAGATCATCCGGGTCGCGAAGGAGTCCGGGGCCGACGCGATCTACCCCGGTTACGGTTTCCTCTCCGAGAATCCCGACCTGGCCCAGGCCGCGGCGGAGAACGGCATCACCTTCATCGGTCCGGGCGCGGACGTGCTGGAGATGGCCGGCAACAAGGTCACGGCCAAGGAGCACGCGATCGCCGCAGGCGTCCCGGTGCTGGCGTCCACACCCGCGACCGACGACATCGACGAGCTGGTGCGCGGCGCCGACGACATCGGGTTCCCCGTGTTCGCCAAGGCCGTCGCGGGCGGGGGAGGCCGCGGGATGCGGCGGGTCGACGATCCCGCCGAGCTGCGCGAGGCGCTCGAGGCCGCGATGCGCGAGGCGGACAGCGCCTTCGGCGACCCGAGGATGTTCATCGAGCAGGCGGTCGTGCGACCCCGGCACATCGAGGTGCAGATCCTGGCCGACGGCACGGGGGAGACCGTGCACCTGTTCGAGCGGGACTGCTCGGTGCAGCGCCGTCACCAGAAGGTGGTCGAGATCGCGCCGGCGCCGAACCTGGACGAGTCCGTCCGCCAGGCCATGTACCGCGACGCGATCGCCTTCGCGAAGTCGATCGGCTACGTCAACGCGGGGACGGTCGAGTTCCTGCTCGACACCGCGGGCGAGCGGGCCGGGCAGCACGTGTTCATCGAGATGAACCCCCGCATCCAGGTCGAGCACACCGTGACCGAGGAGGTCACCGACGTCGACCTGGTGCAGTCCCAGATGCGCATCGCCGCGGGCGAGACGCTGGCCGGGCTCGGCCTGCACCAGGAACAGCTCCAGCTGCGCGGCGCCGCCCTCCAGTGCCGCATCACCACGGAGGACCCGGCCGCCGGGTTCCGGCCCGACACCGGCAAGATCACGACCTATCGCTCGCCGGGCGGTGCCGGTATCCGCCTGGACGGCGGCACGGTCGCGGCCGGCTCCCAGGTGAGCGCGCATTTCGACTCGATGCTGGTCAAGATGACCTGCCGGGGGCGTGACTTCCCCGCCGCTGTGGCCCGGGCCCGCCGCGGGCTGGCCGAGTTCCGCCTGCGCGGGGTCACCACCAACATCCCGTTCCTCCAGGCCGTGCTCGACGACCCGGACTTCATCGCGGGAGACCTCAGCACCTCGTTCATCGACGAGCGGCCCTGGCTCGTGCGCGGCCGGGTGTCCAAGGACCGCGGCACCAAGGTTCTGACCTGGCTGGCCGACGTCGCGGTGAACCAGCCGTACGGCGACGGCGGGGGAGTGCTGGACCCGGCGCGCAAGCTCCCGGTGGCCGACCTGGACGCGCCCGCGCCGGACGGGTCGCGTCAGCGCCTGCTCGAGCTCGGCCCGGCCGGGTTCGCCGCGGCGCTGCGCGCGCAGACGCCGCTCGCGGTGACCGACACGACCTTCCGCGACGCGCACCAGTCGCTGCTCGCGACCCGGGTGCGCACCACGGATCTGGTCGCGGTCCTGCCGCACCTGGCGCGTCTGACCCCCGGCCTGCTGAGCGTCGAGGCGTGGGGCGGGGCCACCTACGACGTCGCGCTGCGGTTCCTCGGCGAGGACCCGTGGGAGCGCCTGTCCGCGATGCGGGAGGCGCTGCCCAACGTGGCGATCCAGATGCTGCTGCGCGGGCGCAACACGGTCGGCTACACGCCGTACCCGACCGCGGTGACGGATGCCTTCGTGCGCGAGGCGACCGGCTCCGGCGTCGACATCTTCCGCATCTTCGACGCGCTCAACGACGTCGACCAGCTGCGGCCGGCCGTCGACGCGGTGCTCGAGACCGGAACCGCCCTCGCCGAGGTCGCGCTGTGCTACACGGGCGACCTGCTCGACCCGGCCGAGGACCTGTACACGCTGGACTACTACCTGCGGCTGGCCGAGCAGATCGTGGGTACCGGCGCGCACGTGCTGGCCGTCAAGGACATGGCCGGGCTGCTGAGGGCCGGCGCGGCCGAGAAGCTCGTCGCGGCACTGCGCGAGCGGTTCGACCTCCCGGTGCACGTGCACACGCACGACACCGCGGGCGGTCAGCTCGCGACCCTGCTCGCCGCCAGCCGGGCCGGCGCGGACGCGGTGGATGCGGCATCCGCCCCCATGGCGGGCACCACGAGCCAGCCGAGCCTGTCCGCCCTGGTGGCGGCAACGGCGCACACCGAGCGCGACACCGGGCTGAGCCTCCAGGCGGTGAGCGATCTCGAGCCGTACTGGGAGGCGGTGCGCCGGGTGTACCGCCCGTTCGAGTCCGGGCTGCCCGGACCCACCGGTCGCGTGTACCACCACGAGATCCCGGGCGGGCAGCTCTCCAACCTGCGCACCCAGGCGGTCGCGCTGGGGCTCGGCGACCGCTTCGAGGTCATCGAGGACCTGTACGCGGCGGCCAGCGACATCCTGGGCCGGCCGCCCAAGGTCACACCGTCGTCGAAGGTGGTGGGCGACCTCGCGCTCGCCCTGGCGGCCGCGAACGCCGACCCGGCGGACTTCGAGGCCAACCCGCAGAAGTACGACATCCCGGATTCGGTCGTGGCGTTCATGGCCGGCGAACTGGGCGATCTGCCGGGTGGGTGGCCCGAGCCGTTCCGCGAGAAGGTGCTGGCGGGCCGCACGGTGCGCATCGGCATCGAGGAGCTGACCCCCGAGGACGCCGCGGCGCTCGAGGGCGACTCCGCGACGCGCCGGGCCGCACTCAACCGGTTGCTGTTTCCCGCGCCGACGCAGGCCTTCGAGCAGGTGCGCGAGCAGTACGGCGACCTCTCGGTGCTCGCGACCACGGACTACCTGTACGGGCTCCAGCCGGGTGCCGAGCACGTCGTCGAGATCGGTCCGGGCGTGAACCTGTTCATCGGGCTCGAGGCGATCGGCGAGGCCGACGACCGCGGCATGCGGACGGTCATGGCCACGCTCAACGGGCAGCTGCGGCCGGTGTTCATCCGGGACCGCTCGGTGACGGTCGAGAGCAAGGCCGCCGAGAAGGCGGACCCGGCTCAGCCCGGCCAGGTGGCCGCTCCGTTCTCGGGGGTGGTGACGCTCAAGGTCGCCGAGGGCGACGAGGTCGAGGCCGGCCAGCCGATCGCGTCGATCGAGGCGATGAAGATGGAGGCCGCCATCACGACCCCGGTCGGCGGCACCGTCTCGCGCGTGGCCATTCCCGTCACGCAGCAGGTGGACGCGGGGGATCTGCTCGTGGTGGTCTCGTGAAAGCCCGGGCGTGACCGAGCGTTCCATCCGCCTGTTCGGCGACCCGGTGCTGCGCTCTGCGAGCGACCCGGTCCGCGTGCCGGGCGACGCGCGCGTCGCCGCGCTCGTCGAGGATCTGATCGACACCGTGACCCCACCCGGCCGGGCCGGCGTCGCGGCGCCGCAGATCGGGGTGGGGCTGCGCGCCTTCAGCTACAACATCGACGGCGACATCGGGTACGTACTCAACCCGGTGCTCGAGGTGGACGGCGAGCCGGAGCCGGTCGACGAGGGGTGCCTCTCCGTGCCCGGGTTCTACTTCCCGCGGCCGCGTCACCCGTGGGCGCGGGTCACGGGCGTCGACCTGACCGGCGCGCCCGTCGTCCTGGAGGGCGAGGGCCTGCTGGCCCAGGCCCTCCAGCACGAGTGCGACCACCTCGAGGGCAGGCTCTACCTCGAGGGCCTGGACCCCGAGACCAAGCGCGAGGCCATGCGGGCCGTGCGCCAGGCGGAGTGGTTCCGGAGTTAGCGGTCCCGGCGGACTCAGTGCACCAGCGACTGGCCCTGCGTCGGGGTCTGGTCGTACATGCCCTCGATCTCGCTCGCGAAGTCGTCCAGGATGGGTCCGCGCTTGATGCTCATCTTCGGCGTGAGGTGCCCGCTGGCCTCGGTGAACTCGGTCGGCAGGATGACGAACTTGCGGATCGACTCGGCGCGCGACACGCGGGCGTTGGCCTCGTCGACGGCGCGCTGCACCTCGGCCAGGACCTTGGGGTTGGTCACGGCCTCGTCCAGGGACATGTCGCCGGCCTCACCGTTGTTGTTGAGCCAGACCGGCAGCATCTCGGGGTCGAGCGTGATGAGCGCCGAGATGAACGGCTTGCGGTCGCCGCACACCACGACCTGTCCCACGATCGGATTGGCGCGGATCGGGTCCTCGAGCGCGGCGGGCGCGACGTTCTTGCCGCCCGCCGTGACGATGATCTCCTTCTTCCGGCCCGTGATCGTGAGGTAGCCCTCGTCGTCGAGCGACCCGAGGTCGCCCGTCTTGAACCACTCGCCCTCCATGACCTCGGCGGTGGCCTTCTTGTTGTTCCAGTAGCCCGCGAAGACGTCGATGCCCTTGACCCAGACCTCGCCGTCCTCGGCGATCTTGAGTCCGACACCCGGCAGCGCGGGACCGGTCGTGCCGATCTTGAAGCGAGTGGTCAGGTTGACGGTCGCGGGTGCCGTGGTCTCGGTGAGGCCGTATCCCTCGAGGATCATGACGTTCATGCTGCGGAAGAAGTGGCCGAGGCGCGTGCTGAGCGGCGCCGAGCCGGACACCGCGTAGCGCACCCGGCCGCCCATGGCGGCCTTGAGCTTACTCAGCACCAGACGGTCGAAGAGCGCGAACTGAAGCTTGAGACCCAGCGGCACCTTCCCGGTGTCCAGCGCCTGCGAATAGGCGACCGCGGTATCCGCGGCCTTGCGGAAGATCTTGCCCTTGCCGCCCGCCTCCGCCTTCTGCTCGGCCGAGTTGTACACCTTCTCGAAGACGCGCGGAACGGCGAGCAGGAAGGTGGGCTTGAAGCTGCCCAGCGCGGGCAGCAGCTGTTTGGTGTCGGCCTGGTGGCCCACCTTGACGCCGCCCTGCACGGCCAGGACCGAGATGAAGCGCGCGAACACGTGCGCCGTCGTGATGAACAGCAGGGTCGAGGACTGCGGGTTGACCACATCGCTCATGGCGACCTCGGCGTTGCGACACAGTTCGACGAAGTTGGAGTGCGTGAGGATGCAGCCCTTCGGGACCCCGGTGGAACCCGAGGTGTAGATGAGGGTCGCCAGATCCTTGCCGACGGCCGTGCGGCGGCGCTTCTCGACCTCGTCGTCGGAGATACCCGTGCCGCCGGCCGCGAGCTTGGCCAGGTCGTCGTTGGCCAGCTGCCACACCTTGGTGACACCGGGGACCTCGCTGGCGATCTCGTCGAAGCGCGTGAAGTGCTCGGCGGTCTCCACGATGATCCCGGTGGCGCCCGAGTCGGTCAGGATGTACTGGATCTGCGCGGGGGAGGAGGTCTCGTAGATCGGCACGAGCACGGCCCCGGCGAACCAGGTGGCGAAGTCGACGAGCGTCCACTCGTAGCGCGTCTTGCACATGAAGCCCAGCTTCTCGCCGGGCGTGACGCCCGCCGCGATGAGCCCCTTGGCGAGAGCGATCACCTGGGAGTGGAACTCGCGCGTGGTCACGTCGCTCCATCCGCCGTCCTCGGTGGGAAGGGCGAAGAGCGCGGAGTCCGGGGTGGATGCCAGACGCGCCACGAGCAGGTCGGTCACGTTGGCGTTCGGGTCGGCTTCGACGACGGCGGGGGTGAAGTACTCGTTCACGGGCAACTCCTTCGGTACGCGTGGGCGGTGACTCCCAGCCTAGACTGCTGATCCGTGCATGCCATCGGGATCGACATCGGCGGGACCAAGGTCGCCGGCGCGCTCGTCACCGAGCAGGGCGAGATCCTCCGCATCGAGCGCCGCCCGACCCCCGCGGGCGACCCGGTCGCGATCGTCGACCTCGTGGTCGACCTGGTGCGCGTGCTCGGCGAGGGCGAGGAGGTCGCGGCGGCGGGCGTCGCGGCGGCGGGTTTCATCGACAAGACCCAGTCCACCGTGTACTACGCGCCCAACATCAACTGGCGCGGCGAGCCCTTCCGGCAGCACCTGAGCGAGCTACTGCCCGGAATCGACGTCACGATCGACAACGACGCCAACGCGGCCGGCTGGGCGGAGTACCGGTTCGGTGCGGGTCGTGGCGCCTCCGACATGACGCTCCTGACCATCGGGACCGGCGTCGGCGGCGCGGTGGTGGCCGGGGGGTCGCTGCTGCGCGGCGGGTACGGCGCCGCGGGCGAGATCGGGCACATGCGGATCGTGCCGGACGGCCTGCCCTGCGGCTGCGGCGCGCGCGGCTGCATCGAGCAATACGGCTCGGGGCGCGCCCTGCTGCGCATGGCGGGAGAGATCGCCGACGCCGGCATCATGGGCCGGGGCCTCGCCCATGCCCGCGAGGCCAACGGGGGAGTGCTCGACGGCGCCGTGGTGGCTGCGCTCGTCCAGGACCGCGACCCGGGGGCGCTGGCCGCTCTGCGCCAGCTCGGCGGCTGGCTGGGTCAGGCGTGCGCATCCATCGGGGCCGTCCTGGACCCGGAGCGCTTCGTGTTCGGCGGGGGAGTGGCGATCGCGGGCGACGCGTTGCTCGAGCCGATCCGCGAGGCCTACCTTGCTCACGTGCCCGCGCGCGGCTTCCACCCCGAACCCGAGTTCATGACGGCCGAGCTGGTCAACGACGCCGGGGTGGTCGGCGCGGCGGACCTGGCGCGCGTGCACCTGGCCGGCCGCGAGTAGGCTGAAGGCTCCCACCCGGAGGTCCGCGCGCGTTGTTCTACTGGTTTCTGAAGAACCTGGTGATCGGGCCGTTCGCCTTCTCGGTCTTCCGGCCCTGGGTGCGCGGCCGCGAGAACGTGCCCGAGAAGGGCGCCGTCATCTACGCGAGCAACCACCTGTCGTTCATCGACTCGGTATTCCTGCCGATCGTGGTGGACCGTCCGATCAGCTTCCTGGCCAAGAGCGACTACTTCACGGGCAAGGGCTTCGTGGGCGCGATCGTGCGCTGGTTCTTCCTGGCCATCCACCAGCTCCCCATCGACCGGTCCGGCGGCAAGGCCTCGGAGGCCTCCCTCAACTCGGGTCTGGAGCACCTGGCTCAGGGCGGGCAGCTCGGGATCTACCCGGAGGGCACCCGGAGCCCCGACGGCCGCCTCTACCGGGGCCGCACCGGGGTGGCGCGCATGATCCTCGAGGCGGGCGTCCCGGTCATCCCGGTCGCCATGGTCGACACGGAGAAGGTCATGCCGCTGGGCAGCAAGATGCCCAAGGTGCGCCGGGTCGGGGTGGTCTTCGGCGAGCCCTTGGACTTCTCGCGCTTCGACGGCATGGAGGGCGATCGGTTCGTGCTGCGCTCGATCACCGACGAGATCATGTACGAGCTGTCGCGCCTCAGCGGCCAGGAGTACGTGGACGTCTACGCGTCCACGGTCAAGCGCCCGCGCGGATAGGCTGGGTCGGTGGTGGACCCGACCGAGACCGTCGTGCAGGCTGATCCCGACGTGATCGCGGGGCTGGATGCCTGGCGCGATCTCCCGATCAAGCAGCAGCCGGTGTGGCCCGATGCCGAGGCGGTCGCGAGCGCGTCGGCCGAGATCGCCTCGCTCCCGCCGCTTGTGTTCGCCGGCGAGGTCGACATCCTGCGCGAGCGCCTCGCCCGGGCCGCCCGCGGCGAGTCCTTCCTTCTCCAGGGGGGCGACTGCGCCGAGACCTTCGCCGGGGCGACGGCCGAGCAGATCCGCAATCGCGTGAAGACGCTGCTGCAGATGGCGGTCGTGCTGACCTACGGCGCCTCGATGCCCGTCGTCAAGATGGGGCGCATGGCGGGGCAGTTCGCCAAGCCGCGCTCGAGCGAGTCGGAGACGCGCGGCGATGTGACGCTGCCGGCCTACCGCGGGGACATCGTCAACGGGTACGACTTCACGCCGGGATCGCGGGCCGCCGACCCGCGACGCATCGTGCAGGGGTATCACACCGCGGCATCCACCCTGAATCTCATCCGGGCGTTCACGCAGGGCGGGTTCGCCGACCTGCGGCAGGTGCACAGCTGGAACCAGGGGTTCGCGCGCAACCCCGCGAACAAGCGGTACGAGGTGCTCGCGCGCGAGATCGATCGTGCCGTGAAGTTCATGGAGGCCGCCGGCGCCGACTTCGACGAGCTCAAGCGCGTCGAGTTCTACACCTCGCACGAGGGCCTGCTCATGGACTACGAGCGGCCTATGACGCGTATCGACTCCCGCAACGGCACGCCCGTCAACACGAGCGCGCACTTCCTGTGGATCGGGGAGCGCACGCGCGAGCTGGACGGTGCGCACGTCGACTACTTCAGTCGCATCCGCAACCCGATCGGGGTCAAGCTCGGGCCCGCCACGACGCCCGACGAGATGGAGCGGCTCATCGACAAGCTCGACCCGGAGCGCGAGCCCGGGCGGCTGACCTTCATCACGCGCATGGGTGCGGGGCGGGTGCGCGACGCGCTGCCCCCGCTGCTCGAGGCCATCAAGGCCTTCGACGCGACCCCGCTGTGGGTCACCGACCCCATGCACGGCAACGGCCTCACGACGCCCACCGGGTACAAGACGCGGCGTTTCGACGACGTGGTCGACGAGGTCAAGGGCTTTTTCGAGGCGCACCGCGCGGCGGGGACCTTCCCCGGCGGCATCCACATCGAGCTCACGGGTGACGATGTCACGGAGTGCCTGGGCGGTTCGGAGCAGATCGACGAGGCGACGCTCGCGACGCGCTACGAGTCCTTGTGCGACCCGCGCCTGAACCACATGCAATCGCTGGAGCTCGCGTTCTTGGTGGCGGAGGAGCTGGGCCAGAAGTAGGCGCAGCGCCGAGGAGCTCGGCGCGCGCTAGCTGCACTCGGCAGCTATGTCGTGAAGCGCACCTTGATGGTGTCGCCGCGGTGGATCTCGGTGCCGGCGGCGGGGTCGGTCGAGCGGACCGTGACGAGCGCGGGCGCGAGGTCGGCACCCTGGTTGTAGTCGTACTTGATGCCGAGCTCGTCGAGCTTGGCCTTCGCCTCGGCCCAGGTCCAGCCGACGATGTCGGGCACGTCGACGGGCGCGGGGCCCCGGGAGGTGGTCAGGAGGACGTCGTCGCCCGGGCGCAGCACCTGGCCCTCGGCGAGCTGGATCTTGATGACCTTGCCCACGGGGACGGTGTCGCTGTACGACTGCTCGCCCTGCGATGCGTGCAGATCCACGCCGCCGAGGATGGTGATGGCGTCGTCGAGGTCCTCGCCCTTGACCGCGGGCACCGCCCCGGCCGAGACCACGAGGGTGAGTTCCTGCATCTCGCCGTAGGTCGCCTCGCCGAGGATCGAGGTCGTACCGTCCGCGCCGAGCACGTCGATGACGGCGTTCTTTTCGACCTCGGCGTCGAACTGGACGATCGGATCCGCCGGGGTCCACGGGGCGGCCTCGATGGCCGCCTGGGCGTCCTCGAGCGGCATGCCCTTCGTGATGGTGAAGTCGAGGGGCTTGGGCCCGGTCGAGATGAGCAGCTGCACCGTGCTGCCCTTGGCGACGGCGGCGCCGATCGCGGGGTCGGTCTGCGCGACCGCGCCGGCCGGAACCGTGGGGGAGTCGATGCTGCCCTGCTCCGGGTCCACCTCGAAGCCCAGGTCGAGGAGGATCGCCTCCGCCTCGGCCGGGGTCGCGCCCTCGATGCTCTGCGGGATCGTGATGCGCGAGCCGGGCCCGGCGCCGAACCACCACCCGGTGCCGCCCGCGACCAGGGCAAGCACGATGATGAGAACGGCGATGACCACGCCGCGCCGGCGGCGCTTGTGGGAGACCACGGCGAGGGCGGCGGTCGAGTCGGGGATGTCGGCCGCGATCGCCGCGCGCGCGGTGGCGCGCGGGCCGAGGATCTGGGTCTCTGCCTCTGAAAAGCCTGCCTCTGAAAAGCCTGCCTCTGAGCGCGCCTCGGCCACGCGCGCCTCGGCCCCGAGGTCGGGCGCCGAGGGCATGACCACCGTGCGCTGTGCGCCCGTCCGGCCATCCGGGAGGGCGGTGCGCAAGAGGTTCTCGGTCTCTCGCAGCTGATCGAGCATGGCGCGCGCGTCGCGCGGTCGATCACCGGGCTCACGGGCGGTCGCCCACAGCACGAGCTCGTCGAGCTCGGCGGGTACGGACGGGTTGCGGCTGCTGGGCGTCGGCACGGTGTCGTTGGCGTGCTGATACGCGATCTGCACGGGCTGCTCCCCCGTGAAGGGCTGCTCGCCGGTGAGCATCTCGTACATCATGATGCCCACCGCGTAGATGTCGCTGCGGGTGTCGGCGATGCCGCGCGTCACGAGCTCCGGGGAGAGATAGGCCACCGTGCCCAGAAGCGCCGCACCCGTCGCGGTGTTGGCCGTCGCCGCGCGCGCGAGGCCGAAGTCGCCGATCTTGATGCGGCCGTCGTCGGCGAGCAGTACGTTCTCGGGCTTGAGGTCGCGGTGCACGATGCCGGCCTTGTGCGCCGCCGCGAGCCCGGACAGCACTGCCTCCGAGATGTCCAGGGTCTGCTCGGCCGTGAGCGAGCCGTACTCGTGGAGCAGGTCGCGCAGGGTGATGCCGGGCAGGTACTCCATGACCAGGTAGGCGGACTCGCCGTCCTTGCCCTGATCGAAGACGTTCACGACGTTGGGGTGGGCCAGGCGGGCGGCCGAGCGGGCCTCCTGGATGAAGCGCTGCGTGAAGGTCGGGTCGTCCGCGAGATGCATGTGCATGACCTTGAGAGCCACGCGGCGCTCGAGCCGGAGATCCGTGGCCAGGTAGACCGTCGCCATCCCGCCCCGGGCGATGCGTGAGAGCACCTCGTACCGGCCGTCGATCAACCGGCCGATCAGCGGATCGGTCGTGCTCACGCTCACGCTCCGAGTGTAGGCAGGAGCCGCCTGAGCAATGCCTCCGACGCGCCCTAGCTCAGTTGCGCCAGCCACGCGACGGCGCTCTTCTCCCACTTGGCGTAGGCGTTCGGGTACGCGGAGATCTGCACCTTCTGGGCGGCCTGCGTGACCGTCATGCTCTGCCAGCCGGCGATGTCCAGCAGACCGCGGGTCTTGCCCTTGTTGGGATTGCTCGGTCCGCCGAAGAACAGCCGAGCGGCGTGCGCCACGTCGAGCAGATGCGCCTTGGTGCCCCAACCGGTGCTGGGCCGCTGCTGGAACACGCCGACCGAGTCGCGGTCGCCGTAGGTCACGTTGCGCAGGCTCGATTCCTGCATGGCGGCCGCGAGCGCGATGACGATGCCGCGATCCGGGACACCCAGGGAGTGGCCGACCTGGATGATGATGCGCGCGTTCGCGGCCATCTCGGCCGTGAGCGGGGTGATGCTCGATCCGTCCTGGGCGCTCACGACACCCGGAATGACGAGCGTGCGACCCGCGTAGATGATGCTCGTGCGGGTGAGGCCGTTGGCCTTCAGGATGGCGTCGATCGTGACCCCGAAGCGCGCCGCGATCTTGGTGACGGTGTCACCGGAACGGATCGTGTAGGTGTTGTTGATCACGGGTGCCGGCGCCGAGGTCGGGGGCGTCGAGGGCGGATCCTGCGATTCGTCGGCGGGCGTCGTGGGGGTGACGTTCGAGACCGGAGTCACCGCGATGCTCGAGCCGCTGAGGCGGACCACCTGACCGGGGTAGATGATGCTCGTGGCCTTGAGCTTGTTGAGGGCGAGGAGATCGGCGGTGCGCAGACCGTAGCGCGCCGCGATCCCGCTGATGGTGTCGCCCCGCTTGATCGTGTAGGTGGCGGGACGACCCGTGACGGTGCCCGTCGAGCCCGTGCCCGTCGAGCCCGTGTTCGTCGGGGTCGCGCCCGTGAGCTTGAGCCGCTGGCCGGGGAAGATGAGGGACTTCCAGCCCAGGCCGTTGAGGGCCAGCACGGATGCGGTGGAGAGCCCGTAGCGCGCCGCGATTCCCGAGACGGTGTCGCCCGCCTTCACGACGTAGCTGGCCGGGGTGCCGGCGAACGAGGCGGGGGCCTGGGTCGCTTCGAGCGCCTGGGCCGATTCGGGCGCCTGGGTGGTCTTGGGGACCTGCGTGGACTTCGGGAGCTGCGGCTTCTTCGGGGCGGCGGCCACCGCATCCACCGGGCCGGTCAGCGTGAAGCCGACCATGGCGCCCGCCAGGACGATCGGCATCGTGGTCATGACGGCGGGACGTACCCGCCTGCGCGTGCCTGACATGTTTTCCCCCACACCCGAGTTGTCCGCACCGGGATCCGCGCGTCCGCGGACGGATTCCACGCTGTCACAGTTGATAACCACTGTCAATCAGAGTGAATGGTGTGACTGGAGTGAATGAAGGATCGCTGCCCCGGCGCGCGCGGTCGTGGCACTCTGGGAGCGTGAGCCCCGACGCCGGCCGAACCTGGCTGACCGTTCCCGACCTCGTCGAGGTGCTCGGGATCCCGCAGGGCAAGGTGCGTCGCCTTCTGGACGAGCACGCGCTCCTCGCGGTGCGGCGCGACGGCGTGCTCATGGTGCCCGCGGACTTCATCGTCGACGGCGAGCCGCTGGGCGATCTGCGTGGCACCCTCATCGTTCTGGCCGACGCCGGATTCAGCGACGACGAGGCCATGAACTGGCTGCTCACCGAGGAGGAGAGTCTGGGCTCGACGCCCATCGACGCGCTGCGCGAGCGACGGCGCTCGGAGGTGCGGCGCGTGGCGCAGGCGCTCGGGTTCTAGGCCGGAGTTCTTCTGGGCCTGAACTCTGCTGTTCTGGGCCGGAGCCCGGCGGCTACCGGTCGCGGCGCGTCACGGTCGCGGCCAGGGCCGCGAGTTCGTCGCGGGCCGTGCGCGCGAGCGGCGCGTCCGCGATGGCGGCCACGGCGACCTCGGCGTTGTGCGCGATGATGCGCTCGATCTGATCGACAGCGCCCGAGTCGCGGATCGACGCCTGCAGCATCGCGATCTGACCGGCGTCGAGATCCGGGTCGCCCAGGAGTTCGTCGAGCAGCCGCGCGGCGGAGCCGGGCAAAGCCTGCCGGGCCAGCGCGATGAGGACCGTGCGCTTGCCCTCGCGCAGATCGTCGCCCGCGGGTTTGCCGGTCGCCGCCGGGTCGCCGTAGACGCCCAGCAGGTCATCGCGCAGCTGGAACGCGACCCCGAGCGGCAGTCCGTACTCGCGCAGCGCGGTCAACTGGGGCAGGGAGGCCCCGGCGAGCGAGGCTCCAATCGCCAGGGGCGCCTCGACGCTGTACTTGGCCGCCTTGTAGACCACGACCCGATGAGCGCGCGTCAGCAGCTCGGCATCGGGACGTCCGCGCCAGGAGTGCTCCTCGAGCATGTCGAGGTACTGGCCCAGCATGACCTCGGTGCGCATGCGCGCGAACTCGGCGCGCGCGGCGGCCGCTCCCGCACCCGCTTCGGCACCCGTTCTGGCGCTCGCGCCGCCCGCCGCCGCCTCGGCCAGGCCCTCCTCGAAGAGCCCGTCGCTCCAGCCCAGCAGCAGGTCGCCCAGCAGCAGGGCGGAGGCGCGACCGTAACCCTCCGCCGAGCCGGACCAGCCCCGGTCGGTGTGGAGGGTCTCGAATCGGCGATGCAGGCTCGGCTCGCCGCGGCGCAGATCGGAGTTGTCCATGATGTCGTCGTGCACAAGCGCGGCGGCGTGGAAGAGCTCGAGGGCGGCCGCCACGGCCACGACCGGGCCGGTTCCGGGCGAGTCGGCAGCGGGATCGTTCCCGTCGCCCAGGGCGGATACCGATTGCCAGCCCCAGTAGCAGAAGAGCGCGCGGAATCGCTTTCCGCCGGCCAGCAGACCGCGCGCCGCGGCCTCGAGCACGTCGAGATCGCTCGAGACGTCACGAAGCTCGGTCGCGCGCTCGTCGAGGAAGGAGTCGATGCGCCGCTGGACCAGGTCGACCAAGCGCGGACTCCCAGGCATTTTCCTACCCTAGCCAGGGCGAGCGGCTTAGACTGGTGAGTCAGGACCCGCGCCCGCCTGGTGCCGGTCGATCCCTCGATGGGAGGACGAGATGCCGCTGTCGGAGCACGAGCAGCGCCTGCTTGACGAGATGGAGCGCAGCCTCTACCACGGCGAAGCGGACGACGTCACGACCGTCGGGGGCCGGGCGCGGCCGAACTACACCGCGATCGCTCTGGGCGTGGTCGCCGGCGTCGCCGGGATCGCCCTTCTCCTGGTCGGGGTCATCACGCGCCTGCCCGTCGTGGGACTCGTCGGGTTCGTCGTGATGTTCGCCGGAGCCCTCTTCGCCATCACCCCGCCGCGCGCGCTCACGGTTCCGCGTCAGGCGGGGTCCCGGCGTTCGCGCCTCATGGAATCGCTCAACGAGCGCTGGGAGCGTCGCGACGACGAGGGGTGAGCCCCGCATCCTGCACTGAACTGAACTGACGGCCCGGTCTTCGGATCGGGCCGTTTCTCATGCCCGCGGGCGATCCGGCATCCTCCACTTTCCTCCCCCTTGAAATCACAGGGCAGACGAGGGCAGATCGCGGTCTGAACCTCGCAGTGGGGCCGAAATGTCGGAGGATTGTGCTTGCGAGTGGAGGAAAGTGGAGTAAAGTGGGAGCACCTTGCATCTGGCCGGAGCGATAGGGGGTGGTGCGCGTGCTGCTCGGCACCTATGCCCCCAAGCTCGACGACAAGGGCCGCGTGATCCTCCCCGCCAAGTTCCGCGACGAGTTCGCGGGCGGGCTCGTCATGACCCGGGGCGCCGACGGGTGCCTCTTCGTGTACTCCGAGCGCGAGTTCGAGCGCCTGCACGCCCGCATCGCCGAGCAGGTCCCCAAGCTGGGCGACGAGGGCCGCAAGGTCCTGCGCATGATGCTCAGCGGGGCGTCGCAGGAGATCCCCGACAAGCAGTTCCGGGTGACCGTTCCCCCCGGACTCCGGACCTACGCGGGACTCGAGCGCGATCTCGCCGTCATCGGCGCGGGCACCCGCGCCGAGATCTGGGACGCGAGCCGGTGGGAGGCCTACTCGGCCGCCGCCGAGCCGGCCATCTCCGACGCCGACGCGGAGGTGATCGCCGGACTCTTCTGAGCGCCCCGGACGCGACCCTCAGCCGCGCACCCTGCCTTCACTTCCCCGGAGGCAGGTCGCAGCGGATGGGGATCGGGTCCGGGGGGAACGAAGCGCGGAACGCCATGAACCCGAAACCGAACGACACCTCCCCGCGACACATCCCGGTCATGCTCGAGCGCACCATCGAGCTGCTCGCCCCCGCCCTCGAGCGCGATGGGGCCGTCATGGTGGATGCGACCCTCGGCCTGGGCGGACACGCCGAGGCCCTGCTCGAGCGCTTTCCCCGTCTGACCTACATCGGCCTCGACCGCGATCGGGAGGCCCTGGCGCGCGCCGGGGAGCGCCTCGCGCGGTTCGGGGACCGCCTCACACTCGTCCATACCGTCTACGACCGCATGGAGGAGGTGCTGGAAGAGCTCGACATTCGGGGAATAGCGGGCGTGCTCTTCGATCTGGGCGTCTCCTCCCTGCAGCTCGACCGCGTCGAGCGGGGCTTCTCCTACTCTCAGGACGCCCCGCTCGACATGCGGATGGACGACACCTCCGCCCTCACCGCCGAGCGCGTACTCGCCGAGTACGACGAGGCCAGGCTGCGGCGCATTTTCTACGAGTACGGGGAGGAGAAGCTCGCCCCCCGCTACGCGCGGCGCATCGTGCAGCAGCGGGCGACCGCTCCGCTGACCACGTCCGCGCAGCTCGTGGCGCTCATCGACGCGGCGACGCCCGCCGCGCAGCGCCGGGCCGGGCACTCGGCCAAGCGGGTCTTCCAGGCGCTGCGCATCGAGGTCAACCAGGAGCTCGCCTCGCTCGAGCGCGCGATCCCCGCGGCGCTCGACGCGCTCGAGGTGGGCGGACGCATCGTCGTGCTCGCGTACCAGTCCCTCGAGGACCGCCTGGTCAAGCGGGAGCTGGCCGTCGCATCCGTCTCGACGGCACCGCGCGGGCTGCCGGTCGAGCTGCCCGAGCACGCGCCGCGATTCCGGCTGCTCGTCCGCGGTGCCGAGCTCGCCGGCGACGAGGAGCGCGCGGCCAACCCGCGCGCGATCCCGGTGCGCCTGCGCGCCGCCGAGAAGCTGAGGGCCGCGTGAGCGCGCCGCAGCCGGTCAGCCGGGGGAACCTCGCGCTCGCGCCCCGTCCGGTCGCGCCCGCGCGCCCGCGGTTGGAGGCAGCCCCTGCCCCCGCGCCCGCGCGCCGTCCGCGTCCCCGGCTCGCGCATGGCATCGCGATCGTCGCGGGCATCGGCGTGATCCTGCTCATCCAACTCGCGCTGAGCTTCGTGCTGGCCGACGGCGCGTACTACATCGCGGGGCTCCAGTCGCAGCAGCGCGATCTGCTGCGCGAGCAGCACGCCCTGCAGGAGCGCCTCGAACTGCTCGGCTCGACGCAGAACCTCACGGCCAACGCTGAGGCGCTCGGGATGGTCGCCAGCGGCAACCCGATGTTCCTCGACCTCGGAACCGGCAAGGTCAGCGGCTCGCACAGCAAGGACCGCTCCCTCCCCGACAACCTCATCGCCAACTCGCTGCTGGACGGCAGCACCGTCATCGACCCCGCGGCCCTTGCGGCTGCCCAGGCGGCCGAGGACGCTTCGGGCGACACCGGGCAGAGCAGCATCGTGCAGGGCGATGCAGTGCAGGGCGATGCCGTGCAGAGCGGCGGCCAGTCCACGACCCCGGGCCTGCTGCCCTCGCCCATCACGCACTGATGATCATCGACGCACGGGGTTCGCGGCGACGCATGGCGTTCGCGCTCTTGGTCGTCGCGGTCGTCGTGGGGGCGTTCGCGATCCGGCTCGTGGACCTGCAGATCGTGCAGGCTGCCGAGCTGACCGCCTCGGCCGAGCAGCGCCGCACCATCCCGGTCACGACCTACGGTGTGCGGGGCAGCATCGTGGACTCGGATGGCGAGGTGCTCGCCGACAGCGTCGAGCGCTTTGACATCACGGCGTCTCCCAAGAACGCCAAGCTCGACGAGACCTGGATGACGGTCGACGGCGAGCGCGTCAAGGTTCCGACCGCGCAGGCGATCCAGGCGATCGCCGACCTGACCGGGGCCGACCCGAACGAGTTGTACCGCACGCTCGCCGAGAACCGGGACTCCGACTTCGCCTACCTGGCCAAGAAGGTGACGCTCGAGGTCTTCACGAAGGTGCGCGACCTCGGGATCCCCTGGGTCTACAGCGAGCTGCACCCGGCGCGCACCTACCCCAGCGGCGCGATCGCGGGCAACCTGGTGGGCTTCATCGGAACGGACGGTCCGCAGGCGGGGATCGAGATCCAGCAGGACGAGTGCCTCGCGGCGACCAACGGCAAGTCGACCTACGAGTCCAGCGCGGACGGTGTTCGCCTGCCGGGCTCGACGGTGGTCGAGCAGGAGGCGAAGGACGGCGGCACGATCCACCTGACGATCGACGCGGATCTGCAGTGGTACGCGCAGCAGGTCGTCGCCGAGTACGGCACGTCGCTCGGCGCGGACTCCGGCAGCGCCATGATCGTCGAGGTCGCCACCGGGCGCATCATGGCGGCCGCCGACTGGCCGTCGGTCGATCCCAACGACGTCGACGGCGTCGGAGTGGGAGACCTGGGTGCGCGGGTGTTCTCGACCCCCTTCGAGCCCGGCTCGGTCATCAAGGTGGCGACCTTCGCATCCCTGCTGGACGCGGGCAAGATCTCGCCCCGCACGGAGCTCACCGTCCCGGGCGTCTACACCGAGGGCCTCCCCGAGGGCAGCTCCATCAAGGACTCCTGGGCGCACGGCGACCTTCGTCTGACCGCGACCGGCGTCCTGGTGAACTCCTCCAACATCGGCACGGCCATGCTCAGCACGCGCCTGGGCCTCGAGAAGCGCCGCGCCTACCTGGAGGCCTTCGGCTTCAACTCGGACACCGCGGTGGACTTCTACGGCGAGTCCAGCGGCCGCGTGCTCCCCATGAACGAGCTGGACCCGCTGACCGGGCTGACCCAGCAGTTCGGCCAGGGCATGTCCGCGACGAGCGCGCAGGTGGCCGCGCTCTACCAGACCATCGGAAACGGCGGAGTGCGCATGCCCCTCACCCTGGTCGACGGATGCGAGTGGCCCGACGGAACCTGGACGCAGCGTCCCAGCACCGAGGGCATCCGAGTCGTGAGCCAGGCCGCGGCCGACACCACCGTGCAGATGATGGAGGTCACCGCGCAGGAGGGCTTCATCAAGAACATGGTCGCGATCCCGGGCTACCGCGTCGCGGTCAAGACCGGTACCGCTGAGGTGGCCGAGAACGGCGTGTACGGATCGCAGCGCATCGTCTCGGTCGCCGGGCTCGTGCCCGCGGGCGATCCCCAGTACGCCATTGTCGTGACGTTCGTGAAGCCGGATACGATGAGGACATCCGCCGCCGCCGCGCCGGCCTTCGCTGCGATCGCGAAGCAGGTCATCAAGACCTTCCGCATCACGCCGCAGACGAAGGGGGCGCCGAGCATCCCGACCACCTGGTAGGTGCCTTGACATCCCGGATCCCGCCGGTCCTCCGCCCCGAGCATCCGGTTCCCCGGTCCCTGGCGCTGCTCGTCCAGGAGTTCGGCCTCGAACACCTCGGCGACCTCGACGGCGTGGAGGTGACGGGCGTCACCGTGCGCACCACCGAGGTGCATCCCGGGGACGTCTTCGCCGCCCTCGCCGGGCACAACGCGCACGGCGCGACCTACGCGGCCGACGCGGTGGCCGCGGGGGCGGTCGCGATCCTCACCGATCGGGCGGGCGCGGAGCTCGCGGCCGCGGCCGGCGTTCCCGTGGTCGTGGTGGACGACGCCCGCGCGGCACTGGGCGACATCTCGGCGTGGGTGTACCGCACGGGCGCGGGTGCCCCGGATGAGACCCGGCCGCCGCTGCTGTTCGGCACCACGGGCACCAACGGCAAGACCTCGACCTCGTACCTGCTCGAGGCGATCCTTCGCCAGCTCGGCTACGTGACCGGCCTGAGCTCGACCTCGGAGCGGCACATCGGGGACCTCGCGGTCGTGAGTAGGCTCACGACGCCCGAGGCCAGTGAGATGCACGCCCTCCTGGCCCGGATGCGCGAGGCCGCCGTGCGCGCCGTCGCCATCGAGGTGTCCGCCCAGGCGCTCACCTGGAGCCGCGTCGACGGGCTCGTGTTCGACGTGGTGGCCTTCACCAACCTCAGCCACGATCACCTGGACGACTACGCCGACATGGAGGAGTACTTCCGCGCCAAGCTCGAGCTCTTCCAGCCCGATCGCGCCCGGCGCGGGGTGGTGTGCCTGGACACCGCGTACGGGCGGCGCATCGTGGAGGGATCCCGCATCCCGGTCACCACGATCGCCACCGTCGGTCACGCGAGCGAGCAGGACGTGGAGTCGGCCGAGTGGGTCGTCGAGGTGCTCGACGAGACTGCCGCCTACACCGAGTTCCGGCTGACCGGGCCCGACGGCCGATCGCTCGTGACGCGCGAGCCGCTCATCGGATGGCACATGGCGGCCAACGCGGCGCTCGCGATCGTCATGCTCGTCGAGGCCGGTTTCGAGCTCGAGGCCATCGGGGCGGCTCTCAACGCGGATCCGGACGGTGCCGGGGGCGGCATCCGCGCCTACCTGCCCGGCCGCACCGAGCGCGTCTCGGGCGAGCGCGGGCCGAGCGTCTACGTCGACTTCGGGCACAGCCCGGACGCCTTCGAGAACACCCTGGCCGCGGTGCGGCGGTTCACGACCGGGCGCACCATCATGCTGTTCGGCGCCGACGGCGATCGCGATGCCACCAAGCGCCACGAGATGGGCCGCGTCGCGGCCGAGGGCTCGGACATCCTGGTCATCACCGACCACCATCCGCGCTTCGAGGACCCGGCGTCGATCCGCAAGACCCTGCTCGAGGGCGCCGCGATGGCGCAGAACCCCCCGCAGGAGATCCACGAGGTGAGCCCGCCGGAGGCGGCCATCAAGAAGGCCGTGTCCCTGGCGCGCGAGGGCGACTCGATCCTGTGGGCGGGGCCCGGTCACCAGGACTATCGCGACATCCGGGGCGAGCGCACGCCGTACTCGGCGCGGGAACTGGCGCGGGCCGCGCTGCGCGAGGCGGGCTGGGAGTGATCGCGCTGACTCTGGCCGAGATCGCGGCCGAGCTCGGCGGCGTGCTCGTGCTGCCGCCCGGCGGGGAGGAGCGCGCGAGCGTCTCCGGCTCGGTGCAGACCGACTCCCGTCTGGTCGAGCCCGGCTCGGTGTTCTTCGCACTGCCCGGCGAGACGACGGACGGGGCGCTCTTCGCGCCCGCGGCGGTCGAGGCGGGGGCGGTCCTCGTGATTTCGGAGCGCGAGCTCGACCTGTCCGTGCCGGTCATCGTGGTCGGCGACGGTGTCGCGGCCCTCGCGGCCCTGGCGCGCCTCGTGGTCGCGCGCGTGCGCGCGCTGGGACGGCTGAGGATCGCCGCGATCACCGGGTCCAACGGCAAGACCACGACCAAGAACCTGCTGCGGGCGATCCTCGCCGCCGAGGGCCCAACGGTCGCGCCGGAAGGGTCGTTCAACAATCACGTCGGCGCGCCGGTGTCGATGCTGCGCGTGGACGAGGCCACCGAGTACCTGGTCGTCGAGATGGGCGCGAGCCACGTGGGCGAGATCGCCCGGCTCGTGTCGATCGCGACCCCGGACGTGGGCGTCGTGCTCAAGGTGGGCCTCGCGCACGCGGGCGAGTTCGGCGGCGTCGAAGGCGTCGAACGGGCCAAGGCCGAGATGGTCACCGATCTGCCATCGGATGCCGTGGCGCTGCTCAATCGGAACGATCCGCGGGTCGCGGCCATGGCATCCCGCACCGCGGCGCGCGTCGTGTGGTTCGGCACCGGGCCGGATGCCGACCCCCGCGCCGAGGACATCGTCGCCTCCGCAGACGGCACGGCCTTCACCCTCGTGACCGGGGGCCTGCGCCTCCCGGTGCGTCTGCGGATCCTCGGGGAGCACCACGTGAGCAACGCGCTGGCCGCCCTGGGCGTCGCGCGGGAGTTCGGCGTTCCGCTCGAGCGCGCGGTGGCCGCGATCGAGCGCGTCGCCCGCGCCGAGCGCTGGCGCATGGAGCTGCTGCCGCGCGAGGACGGCGTTCTCGTCATCAACGACGCCTACAACGCGAGCCCCGATTCGACGCAGGCCGCGCTCAAGACCCTCGCGCAGATCACCGGACCCGCGCAGCGCTCGGTCGCGGTCCTGGGGGAGATGGCGGAGCTGGGCGAATACGCCGAGGAGGAGCACGACCGCCTGGGTCGGCTGGCGGTGCGCCTCAACATCACGAAGCTCGTCGTGGTGGGGGAGCGCGCCAGGCACATCCACCTCGCGGCCGGGCTCGAAGGTTCGTGGGACGGGGAGTCGGTCCTCGTCCCGGACGTCGACGCGGCATACGATCTCCTTCGTGAGGAACTGCGGCCAGGGGACGTCGTGCTGGTGAAGTCCTCGAAGTCGGCGGGCCTGCGCTTCCTCGGCGATCGCCTGGGGGGCGTCGAGGCATGATCGCGCTTCTCGTCGCGGCGGCGTTCTCGCTGTTCTTCACTCTTCTGCTGACGCCGCTCTTCGTCCGGCTGTTCAAGCGGCTGGGCTGGGGCCAGTTCATCCGCGACGACGGTCCGCAGACCCACCACACCAAGCGCGGCACGCCGACCATGGGCGGCATCGTCTTCATCGTGGGCGCGATCCTCGGCTACCTGGTGGGGCACGCGGTCGCCGGGGTGCCGTTGACCATGGTGGGAACACTCGTCATCGGGATGATGGGCGGGCTCGGGCTGGTCGGGTTCCTGGACGACTTCCTCAAGACCCGCAAGCAGCGCAGCCTCGGCCTCGGTGGCTGGTCCAAGATCCTGGGCCAGGTCGTCATCGGCTCGATCTTCGCGATCCTGGCCGTGAGCGACGTCTTCCGCGACGAGAACGGCCTGACCCCGGGATCGCACTTCATCTCCGTCGTGCGGGACGTTCCGTGGCTGAACCTCTTCGCCTTCGGCGCGCCCATCGGGATCGCGCTCTTCATGATCTGGGTCAACGTCATCACGGTGAGCGCCTCGAATGGTGTCAACGTCGCGGACGGGCTCGACGGGCTCGCCAGCGGCGCGGCGATCTTCGCGATCTCGGCCTACATCGTCATCGGCTTCTGGCAGGCGAATCAGTCCTGCTTCAACGCGCTGCTCGACCCAGTCGTCGAGTACAAGTGCTACGACGTGCGCGACCCGCTGGATCTCGCGGTCATCGCGGCCGCGATCTCGGGCGCGCTCATCGGGTTCCTGTGGTGGAACACCTCGCCCGCGCAGATCTTCATGGGCGACACCGGGTCGCTCGGTCTCGGCGGCGCGCTGGCCGCCCTGGCGATCCTGAGCCGCACCGAGCTTCTGCTGCTGCTCATCGGCGGGCTCTTCATCATCGTCACCGGGTCGGTCATCGTGCAGCGGGTGTACTTCAAGCTCACGCGCGGCAAGCGCATCTTCCTCATGAGTCCGCTGCATCACCATTTCGAGCTCAAGGGATGGGCGGAGGTCACGGTCGTCGTGCGGTTCTGGCTCATCGCCGCGCTCTTCGTGGCGGCCGGAGTCGGGGTCTTCTACCTCGAGTGGGTGAGCCGGTAGACGTGTCGCGCGACCTGGCGGACCTCACGAGTTGGCACGCCGACTGGAACGGCCTGCGTGTGGCGGTGCTCGGGCTGGGCGTCACGGGATTCGCGGCCGCCGACACGCTCGCCGAGCTCGGTGCCGAGGTGCTCGTGGTCGCCGACACCGCGAGCGACGAGCATCTCGCGATGCTCGAGGTCATCGGGGCCCGCTTCGTGCGCACCGAGAGCGGCGCGGTGCCGCCCGAGCTCGTCGAGCACGACCCCGAGCTGGTCATCGCCTCCCCGGGTTATCACCCGGATCACCCGCTTCTGCTCTGGGCGGGCGAGGAGTGCCCGATCTGGGGCGACATCGAACTGGCCTGGCGGCTGCGCGACAAGGTGACCCGCGCGGACGGAACGCCCGCGGAGTGGATCCTCATCACGGGCACCAACGGCAAGACCACGACGACGCAGCTGACCGCGACCATGCTTGTCTCGGGCGGGCTGCGCGCCGCGCCGTGCGGCAACATCGGCGTGCCCGTGCTCGACGCGATCCGCGACCCGTCTGGGTTCGACGTGCTCGTGGTCGAGCTCTCGAGCTACCAGCTGCACTGGCTGCGCCGGGCGGCCGAGGGCGGGGTCGTGGCGCCCCTGGCGTCGGTGTGCCTCAACCTCGCCGACGACCACTACGACTGGCACGGCAGCGCCGAGGCCTACCGCGATGCCAAGGCGAAGGTGTACGAGAACACGCGCGTCGCCTGCGTCTACAACCGCGCCGACGAGGCCACCCGGCTCATGGTCGAGGAGGCGGAGGTGCAAGAGGGCGCCCGCGCGATCGGCTTCGGCACCGATGTGCCCGGCCCGAGCGAGCTGGGCATCGTCGAGGACATCCTGGTCGACCGGGCGTTCCTCGAGGAGCGCAGGCACTCGGCGCTCGAACTGGCGACGCTCGACGATCTGCGCGCCTCGGGACTCGCCGCCCCGCATTCCGTGCAGAACGTGCTGGCCGCGGCCGCGCTGGCCCGGGCGGCCGACGTGGCGCCCGCCGACATCCAGGATGCCGTGCGCGCCTTCCGCGTGGACGCGCACCGCACCCAGGTGGTCGCCGAGGCATCCGGGATCGTGTGGGTCGACGACTCGAAGGCCACCAACGCGCACGCCGCCGACGCGGCGCTCCGGGCCTACGCGTCGGTCGTGTGGATCGCGGGAGGCCAGCTCAAGGGCGTCGACCCGGCTCCGCTCGTGCAGGCGCATCTGACGCGCCTGCGCGCGGTCGTGCTGGTCGGGGCGGACCGGGACGGCCTGCGGGCGGCGTTCGCACGACACGCGCCCGGCGTGCCGCTCATCGAGGTCGAAGAGCCCGAGACTGAACGGGTGATGCCCGCGGCCGTGCGCGCCGCAGCATCCCTCGCCCAGCCGGGCGATGTGGTGCTGCTCGCGCCGACCGCGGCGTCGTTCGACCAGTTCACGGGCTATGTCGACCGCGGAGAGCGCTTCGCGGCGGCGGTCCGGGAGCACCTGGGGTCGAAGGGCCCGGGGACGAGGGGAGGTGGCGCCGATGACGACGACGCGACCCCCGCGCCGCCGCTCTGAGGGGCGCGAACCGGCCCAGCCCGCGGTCGTGCAGGCCGTTCAACGGCTCTTCGCCGCCGAGACGCCCGAATACTTCGTGCTCCTGGGCACGACGCTCTTCCTGGTCGTCTTCGGCCTGGTCATGGTGCTGTCCTCGTCCTCCATCGAGGCGCGCGCGGCTGGGCTGGACTTCTGGACGCAGGCGGCCAGGCAGGGCCTCTACGCCCTCGTGGGCATCCCGGTCATGCTCCTCGCGGCGCGCGCGCCCGCGGCGTTCTGGCGCCGCTGGGCGGGGACCGCGATGGCAGGCGCGCTCGTGCTGCAGCTCCTGGTCTTCCTGCCCGGTCTCGGCTACGAGCGCGGGCAGAACCGCAACTGGATCAACCTCGGGTCGTTCACCGCTCAGCCGTCCGAGCTCATCAAGCTCGCGCTCGTCATCTGGCTGGCCTGGGTGCTCTCGCGCAAGGGCGAGGCCCTGTACGAGTGGCGCGAGGTGGCGCTTCCGATCCTGCCCGTGACGATCATCGCGACGGGTCTGGTCCTGGTGGGCAACGACCTGGGGACGGCCGTCATCATCGTCGCGATCGTCTTCGGAGCGCTCTTCTTCGCCGGCGTCCGGCTGCGCATGATCGGCGCCATCGCGGGCGGGTTCGCGGTCGTCGCGCTGCTCTTCGTCCAGGGCAGCGACTCGCGTTCCAACCGCATCCAGGCGTGGCTCGATCAGTGCCAGGACCCGGCGCTCTACTCGGGCGACTGCTGGCAGACCATTCACGGCTGGGAGGCGCTCGCGCACGGCGGCATCCTGGGGGTGGGCCTCGGCAACTCCTCGGGCAAGTGGTCCTGGATCCCCGAGGCCGCCAACGACTTCATCTTCGCGATCATCGGAGAGGAGCTGGGCCTGATGGGTGCGCTGCTCGTGCTCGTGCTGTTCGCGGTGCTCGCGGTGTGCTTCGTGCGCATCATCCGGATGAATCGCGACCCGTTCGCCAAACTCGCGATCGCCTCCGCCATGGTCTGGATCATCGGTCAGGCTTTCGTCAACATCGCGGTCGTGCTGGGCATGCTCCCGGTCCTGGGCGTTCCACTTCCTCTCGTGTCGGCCGGCGGCTCGGCGCTCATCACGACGCTCGCGGCGATCGGGATCGTGCTGTCCTTCGCCCGCAAGCGCCCCGAGGTGCTCACCCGGTGACGGTCTATCTGCTGGCCGGCGGCGGAACCGCCGGGCACGTCAATCCGCTGCTCGCGACCGCGGATCGCCTCCGCGACCGCGATCCGGGTTCGGAGGTGCTGGTCCTGGGCACGGCGGAGGGGCTCGAGGCGCGCCTCGTGCCGGGGCGCGGCTACGAACTGCTCACGATCCCGCGCACGCCCTTCCCGCGTCGCCCGAACGGCGATCTGCTGCGCTTCCCGGGGCGCTGGCGCGCGACCATCGAGGCCGCCAGGACGCACCTGCGCGAACGCGGGGTGGATGTCGTGGCCGGGTTCGGCGGGTACGCCTCGGCCCCCGCGTACCGCGCCGCGCGCCGCGAGGGGCTCCCCATCGCGGTGCACGAGGCCAATGCGCGGCCGGGCCTGGCGAACCGCCTGGGCGCGCGGCTCACCCGGCACGTGGGCGTGACCTTCCCGGGGACGCCCCTGCGGAACGCGCAGGTCGTCGGCTTCCCCTTGCGCCGGGAGATCGAGACCCTCGACCGGGCGCACTCGCGTGCGGCGGGCGCCGCCGAGTTCGGTCTCGACGCGGCCCGCCCCACGCTGCTGGTGACGGGCGGATCCTCGGGCGCGCGCCGCATCAACGAGACGGTCGCGGTATCCGTCGAGCGCATCCTGGGCGCGGGTTGGCAGGTGCTGCACCTGAGCGGGGGTCTGCGCGAGGCGTTGACCGACCCGGGGCTGCCCGGCTACCGGATCGTCGGGTACACCGACCGCATGGAGCTCGCGTTCGCCGCGGCCGACCTGGCGATTTCCCGCGCGGGCTCGGCGAGCGTGAGCGAGCTGTGCGCGATCGGGCTGCCCGCGGTCTTCGTGCCCTACCCGGTGGGCAACGGCGAGCAGGAGCTCAACGCCGCGGAGGCGGTCGGTGCGGGCGGGGCGCTCCTGGTGCGCGATGCCGCGTTCACGCCCGGATGGGTGGCCGACGAGCTCGTGCCGCTCCTACTGGACCCGGCGCGCCTGGCCGAGCTTTCGGCGCGCATCGCGAGCGTCGGCCACCGCGACGGAGCGGACCGCATGGTCGATCTCGTCCTCCGGGCCCGCGACGAGGCACGCCGGTAGGATCGTCCCTCGTGATTGCCCCCGATCTGAGCCTCGAGGTCCCGCGCGAGCTGGGGCCCGTGCACTTCATCGGGATCGGCGGATCCGGCATGAGTGGCATCGCGCACATGATGCTCGACGCGGGTCTCACCGTGACGGGCTCCGACCGCTCGGACAGCGCCTACCTGGACCGCCTCCGAGATCGGGGCGCGCGCATCGCGGTGGGGCATGACGCGGCCAACCTGCCCGACGACGCGCGGACGATCGTCTACACGAGCGCCCTCTGGCCCGACAACCCCGAGTACCTGCTCGCTCGCGATCGTGGTCTCGTGCTGCTGCACCGGTCGCAGGCCCTGCACTGGCTCTCGCGCGACCACCGCGTCGTGACGGTGGCCGGCGCCCACGGCAAGACCACGAGCACCGGCATGGTGGTCACGATGCTGCGGGAGCTGGGAGCCGACCCGGGCTTCGTCAACGGGGGCGTCATCCAGTCTCTCGGAACCAGCTCGGCCACCGGCTCGGGCGAACTCTTCGTGCTGGAGGCGGACGAGTCGGACGGCTCGTTCCTGCTATATGACACCGACATCGCGCTCATCACCAACGTGGACGCGGCCCACCTGGATCACTACGGCTCGGAGGACGGCGTCATCGCGGCGTTCGGGCGATTCGCCCGGGGCGCGGGCGAGGTGGTGGTGGCGGGCGAGGGGTCGGCCGTCGACGCGGCGCTCGCGCTCGCACCGAACACGCGCGTGGTGCGCTTCGGCGAGGGCGAGCACGCCGATCTGCGGGTGAGCGGCATCGTCGCGGGGGCCGAGGTGACCTTCGATGTGACCTGGGAGGGCCGCACGCTGCCGGCCCGGATCGGGACGCCCGGTCGGCACCACGCGCTCAATGCCGCGGGAGCGATCGCGGTCGGTCTGCAGCTGGGCTACCCGCTCGAGGACGCCATCGCCGCGGTGGGCGCCTTCGGGGGCACCAAGCGGCGCTTCGAGTTCAAGGGCGAGGTGCGCGGCGTCCGGGTATTCGACGACTATGCGCACGAGCCGGCCGAGGTGGCCGCGGCGGTCGCCGGTGCGCGCAGCGTCGCCGCAGGGGGCCGCGTCATCGCGGTGCACCAGCCGCACCTGTACTCGCGCACGCGCATGTTCGCGCGGGAGTTCGCGCGGGCCTACGAGGAGGGCGCCGACTTCACGATCGTGGTGGCGATCGACGGCGCGCGCGAGGACCCGGTCGAGGGCGTGGACGGCCAGCTCGTGGTGGACGGTTTCGTGGATCCGTCCAAGGTGGTGCGCATCGACGACTGGCAGGAGGCCTCCGACTTCCTGGCCGACATGGCGCGCGAGGGTGACATCGTCATGACGCTCTCCTGCGGCACGGTCTACCAGATGGTGCCGCAGATCCTGGACGCGCTCGAGCGCATCCCGCACTCCGCGGGAACCGGCGGGGAATGAAGCGGCCAGAGGGCTTCGACCGGCGTCCGCCGGAGAAGGCGCCGAGCCGCGCACCCGAGCGCCCGAGTCGTGCCGAGCGCCCGAGTCGTCCCGCGCGCGCGACCCGGTCGGCCGGGGCGCCTTGGGCGGCAGAGACCCCACGGCAGGCAGCGTCTCCTCGCCAGGCAGAGCGCCCCGCATCGCCCGCGCGCCCGCGCACGCCGCGCGCCGAACTGCATGCCGCGCAGCGCCGCCGCAAGCGGGAGGAGCGCGCCCAGATCCGCCGGTTCACCCGCGCCGCCCGCCACCGGCGCATCGGGGTTCTGGCCGGGGTGCTCGTGCTGGCGTCGCTGGCCGGGCTCGTGGCCGCCGCGGTGTTCTCGCCGCTGCTCGCGCTTCGGCACGTGGTCGTGGACGGCACCTCGCGCCTGGACGCGTCGGTCCTCGTGGATGCCGTGGACGGCCAGCTGGGAACGCCCCTCGCCCTGCTCGACGAGTCCCGCATCCGCACCGAGTTGGGGGAGTTCTCGCTCATCAAGAGCTATGTGACCGAACTGGTGCCCCCCGACACGCTTCTCATCCACATCGTCGAGCGCGAGCCGATCGGGGTCATCGCCTCGCCCGACGGGTTCCGGCTGGTCGATCCGGCCGGGATCGTGATCGAGACCACCCTCACACAGCCCGAGGAGTACCCGCTCATCGAACTGGCGGAGGGCGAGGACGAGTCCGGGCCGGGCTTCCGCTCGATGGCGCAGGTGCTGCTCGCCCTGCCGTCGTCGGTGCTCGCGCAGGTGAGCACGATCTCCGCCCGCACCATGGACGACGTGACGCTCACGCTCGAGGGCTCGGCGCAACGGGTCCGATGGGGCAGCGCCGAGGACTCCGATCGCAAGGCGACCGTGCTCGCACGCCTCATCGCGCTGCACGCCGGCGATGGGCCGGGGGAGTACGACGTGTCGGCGCCGGGAATCGGCATCTTCCACCGGGACTGAACTTCCGGCCTCGCAACTTCCGGCCTGGCTACTTCCGGCCTCGCTACTTCCGGCCTCGCTGAGAAGTGCGCGACACGCGCACCGTCCTCCCGGCCGTGAGGCGCGGACGCTCGTACCGTGAGGGGCGAGACATCGTACTGAGAAAGTCTCTGAACTTCAAGTAGAGGTTGAGACTTTCCGGGCGAGACGCGACACGGAGGCCGGCGTGACATCGAACCAGAACTACCTTGCGGTGATCAAGGTCGTCGGCATCGGCGGCGGCGGCGTCAACGCCGTCAACCGCATGATCGAACTCGGACTCCGGGGGGTCGAGTTCATCGCGATCAACACCGACGCGCAGGCCCTGCTCATGAGCGACGCCGACGTCAAGCTCGACGTGGGCCGCGAGCTCACCCGCGGACTGGGCGCGGGCGCCGACCCGGAGGTGGGGCGGCGCGCCGCCGAGGACCACGCGGAGGAGATCGAAGAGGCCCTCGCGGGCGCCGACATGGTCTTCGTGACCGCGGGCGAGGGCGGCGGCACCGGCACGGGCGGCGCGCCCGTGGTGGCCCGCATCGCCAAGTCGATCGGCGCGCTCACGATCGGTGTCGTGACCAAGCCCTTCGGGTTCGAGGGCAAGCGCCGTTCGGCCCAGGCCGAGCTGGGCGTCGCGGCCCTCAAGAGCGAGGTCGACACGCTCATCGTCGTCCCCAACGACCGGCTGCTCGAGATCAGCGATCGCGGGATCAGCATGCTGGAGGCCTTCGCGACGGCCGACCAGGTGCTCCTGGCGGGCGTTCAGGGCATCACCGACCTCATCACGACCCCCGGCCTCATCAACCTCGACTTCGCCGACGTCAAGTCCGTCATGCAGGGCGCCGGTTCCGCCCTCATGGGCATCGGGGCGAGCCGGGGCGCGGACCGGGCGATCAAGGCGGCGGAGCTGGCCGTCGCATCCCCGCTGCTCGAGGCGAGCATCGACGGAGCGCACGGTGTCCTGCTGTCGGTGCAGGGCGGCTCCAACCTGGGCATCTTCGAGATCAACGACGCCGCGCGGCTCGTGCAGGACGCGGTGCATCCCGAGGCCAACATCATCTTCGGCGCGGTCATCGACGACACCCTGGGCGACGAGGTGCGCGTGACCGTCATCGCGGCAGGCTTCGACGGCGGCGAGCCGACCACCCGGCCCCAGCACGAGCGGCGCAGCAACTTCGTCGAGGCGGACGCCCCGACCCCGGCCGAGCACCCCGCGGGTGAGGCCGACGGCCCGGCCGGTTGGGCGGCCGAGCCCGAGTTGCCCATGACGCAGCCGGTGGCGGCGCTGGACCGCGAGTTCGAGGACGACGAAGAGCTCAACGTCCCCGAGTTCCTGCGCTAGCGTGGCCGCGCCCGGCTTGGCGGAGCGGCTCGCGGAGGTCGACGGCCGGATCGCGGACGCCGCGCGCGCCGCCGGCCGCGACCCGGCGGAGCTGACGCGCATCGTCGTGACCAAGTTCCACCCCGCTTCGCTCGTGCGCGAGCTGGCCGCTCTCGGCGTGCGCGACCTCGGCGAGAACCGCCACCAGGAGGCCGCCGCCAAGGCCGCCGAACTCGACGACCTCCCGCTGACCTGGCACTTCGTGGGCCAATTGCAGTCCAACAAGGCGCGCGCTGTGCGTCGCTACGCGAGCACCGTCCACTCGGTCGACCGGGAGAGCCTGGTCGACGCACTGGCGGCGCGCGACGACGCGGATGCGGTGCTCGGCTGCTTCGTGGAGCTCAATCTGACCGACGACCCGGGTCGCGGCGGCGTTCCGCCCACCGGCGCGGAGGCGCTGGCCGAGCGGGTGGCGGCCGCGCCCGGCCTGCGTCTGCTGGGAGTCATGGCGGTGGCACCCCTGGGCGCCGATCCGCGTCCCGCCTTCGCACGCGTGCGCGAGGTCTCGGAGCGCGTGCGTGCCATCGTGCCGGGGGCGGAGGCGATCTCGGCGGGCATGTCCGACGACTTCGCCGAGGCGATCGCCGAGGGCGCGACACACCTGCGCATCGGCACGGCAATCACGGGGAACCGCCCGATCCTCGGTTAATGTCAAAGCGCACCGCGAGACCCGGGAGGGCATGATGGCGAATCCGCTGCGCAAGACGATGGTCTACCTCGGCCTGGCCGATGAGGACTACGACGACGTCATGCCGGAGGCCCCCGCGGCTCCGGTCGCCCGCACCGAGCCCAAGCGCGCCGAGGTCACGCCCCTGCGTCGGCCCGCGCCGAGCAAGCACTCGGCTCCGGCAGGCATGAGCGAGATCCTCACGGTCCACCCGCGGCAGTACCGTGACGTGCAATCGATCGCGCACACGTTCCGGGAGGGGATCCCGGTCATCGTCAACCTTTCCCAGATGAGCCCGCCCGACGCCAAGCGCCTGATCGACTTCGCCTGCGGTCTCACCGAGGGGCTGTACGGCAAGATCGAACGCGTCACGAGCCAGGTCTTCCTGCTCTCGCCCGAGCACGTCGCGGTGAGCGGCGAGCAGGCCGAGGTCGCCCCCGAGGTGGACGCGGGATTCTTCGGGCAGTAACTCTCCGAGCCGAGCCCCGATCGGGTGCTCAGGAAACTCTCCGGATCGGATGTACTCTGGAAGTCTCACGCTGTGCGTGAGATCGAGCAGAGCACGAGGTGGGACATGGCCCTGACGCCGGAAGACGTGGTCAACAAGCGATTCAACCCGACCAAATTCCGGGAGGGTTACGACCAGGACGAGGTCGATGACTTCCTCGACGAGGTCGTCGTCGAACTGCGCCGTCTGGGCCAGGAGAACGAAGAGCTGCGTCAGCGACTCATGGCCAGCGAGGCCCGGGTCAACGAGCTCCAGGCAGGCGGCGCCGCGGTCGTACCCGCCGCCCCGGCCGCCGCGCCGGTTCCCGCTCCTGCGGCCGCTCCCGCGCCGGTCGCGGTGGACCCGAGCGACCCGGCCAACACCAACAACCTGCTCCAGCTCGCGCGACGTCTCCACGAGGAGCACGTGCGCGAGGGCATGGAGAAGCGCGACGCGCTCATCGCCGAGGGTCACGCGGCCGCGGCGCGCGTCGTGTCGGAGGCCGAGCAGGGCCAGCGCGCCCAGATCGAGGCCCTCGAGCAGGAGCGCAAGGGCATCGAGCGCCAGATCGACGAACTGCGTTCGTTCGAGCGCGAGTACCGCACCAAGCTCAAGGGCTACATCGAGGGGCAGCTGCGCGAGTTGGAGACCGGCACGATCGGCGCGGGCGCCATCGCGGGATCCCCGCAGCAGGCGGCCGTGACCGCCGGGCCCGCCGCCGCCCAGGACGAGCCCGCCTACGCCGCGGCTCCGCAGGCCGCCCCGGCGGCGGCCCCGCAGGCCGCGGCTCCGGCGCCCGCCCAGACCTACAACGGCCCGCAGCCCAGCGCCGCGTACCCGCAGCCCACCGAGTACCCGGGCTTTGCGCAGGGAAGCTAGGCGCGTCCGGGTCGGAGCCCTTCTGCTGCTGGCCGCGGTCGCGGTCGTGGTCTACGGCGCGGACTTCGGCAGCAAGTATCTGGTCTCCCAGAACCTCGAACTCGGTGATACCGTCCCGGTGCTGGGCGAGGTGCTCCAGCTGCACTACGTCACCAACTCGGGCGCCGCGTTCTCCCTGGCCAGCGGGTTCACCTGGGTCCTGTCGCTCGTCGCGGCGGGCGTCATCGTGTTCATCGTCGTGTTCGCCCCTCGCATCCGCTCGCTCGGCTGGGCGACGATGTTCGGGCTCGTACTCGGCGGGGCGCTCGGCAACGTGACCGATCGGGTGTTCCGCGGCGAGAGCTTCGGTACGGGCGAGGTCATCGACTTCATCCAGGTGTGGGGCTTCCCGGCGATCTTCAACGTCGCCGACATCGGGGTGGTCGCCGCGATGTGCCTCTTCGTCCTGCTCTCGCTACGGGGAGTCGGCCTGGACGGCACGCGGACGCCCGTGGTCGAGCCCACGACGAGCGAACCGGCCGAGAAGGCCTAGATGGAGCGCAGGAGCCTCCCGGTGCCGGACGGGCTCGCGGGGGAGCGCGCCGACGCGGGTCTTGCCCGGCTCCTGGGCTTCTCCCGCACCTTCGCGGCGGAGATCATCGAGTCGGGCGGCGCGACCCAGGACGGTCGCGCCCTGGCCAAGTCGGACCGTCTCGCCGCCGGGTCCTGGCTCGAGGTCGAATGGAGCCCGCGCGAGGGTCCCGTGATCGTTCCGGAGCCCGTGCCGGGCATGCGGATCGTGCACGACGACGACGACATCGTGGTCATCGACAAGCCGGTCGGGGTCGCGGCGCACCCGGCGACCGGCTGGGACGGGCCGACCGTGCTGGGAGCCCTCGCGGCATCCGGGTTTCGCATCGCGACCTCGGGAGCGGCCGAGCGGGCGGGCATCGTGCACCGGCTGGATGCGGGGACGAGCGGGCTCATGGTGGTCGCCAAGAGCGAGCGGGCCTACAGCGCCCTCAAAGCGGCCTTCCACGACCGCGAGGTGACCAAGGTGTACCACGCGGTCGTGCAGGGTCACCCCGACCCGTTCTCCGGGACCATCGACGCACCCATCGGACGCCACCCCGGAGCGGCCTGGAAGTTCGCGGTCACCTCGGACGGCAAGCCCAGCGTCACGCACTACGAAACCCTGGAGGCCATGCGAGGGGCGACCCTGCTGGAGGTCCACCTGGAGACCGGGCGCACCCACCAGATCCGCGTGCACATGGCGGCGCAGCGCCACCCCTGCGTGGGCGATCTGCTGTATGGCGCCGACCCGGTGCTCGCCGCCCGGCTGGGACTCACGCGGCAGTGGCTGCACGCCGTGCGGCTCGGATTCCGGCACCCGGGGACGGGCGAGCCGGTGGAGTTCGAGACACGCTATCCGGAAGATCTGCAACACGCTCTGGGGGTCCTCGCCGCAGAGTGAGCGGCGCGACCGCGTCGTGCCGCGGGACGGGCGCGCCGCAGGGACGGCGGCGCGGAGGAAGCGCCTAGGGTGGAGGGACGATGGCGGCCTCGAGCGATTCCTTCGTGCACCTGCACGTGCACAGCGAGTACTCGATGCTGGACGGTGCCGCCCGCGTCGGTGACCTGATCGCGGCCGTCGCCGAGCAGGGCATGCCCGCCGTCGCCATCACCGACCACGGCAACAACTTCGGCGCCTTCGACTTCTGGAAGCAGGCGACCGAGGCGGGCGTGCGGCCCATCATCGGCACCGAGGCGTACCTGACCCCGGGGACGCACCGATCCGACCGCACGCGCGTGCGCTGGGGAAACGGCGGTGAGGATGACGTGTCCGGGTCGGGTGCGTTCACCCACCTGACCATGTGGGCCGAGAACACCGGGGGCATGCACAACCTGTTCCGGCTGTCCTCGCTCGCCTCGATCGAGGGCTACTACTTCCGGCCGCGCATGGACCGCGAACTGCTCTCCCAGTACGCGAAGGGCATCATCGCGACCACGGGATGCCCGTCGAGCGAGGTGCAGACCCGGCTGCGCCTGGGCCAGTACGACGAGGCCCTCAAGGCGGCGGCCGAGTTCCGCGACATCTTCGGACGCGACAACTACTTCGTCGAGCTCATGGATCACGGCCTCGGCATCGAGCGGCGCGTGATGTCCGACCTGCTCCGGCTGGCCAAGGAGCTCTCGCTCCCTCTAGTCGCCACCAACGATCTGCACTACGTGCACGCGGAGGACGCCGGCGCCCAGGAGATCCTGCTGGCCATCCAGTCCGGTTCGACTCTTGCCGACCCGAACCGCTTCAAGTTCGACGCCAATGAGTTCTACCTCAAGTCGGCCGCGCAGATGCGCGAGCTGTTCCGCGATCACCCGGATGCCTGCGACAACACCCTGCTCATCGCCGAGCGGTGCGACGTGGCCTTCGACACCTCCGCGAACTACATGCCGCGCTTCCCGGTCCCGGAGGGCGAGACCGAGGCGAGCTGGTTCGAGCGGGAGGTGACGCGCGGGCTCGAGGAGCGCTACCCGGAGGGCATCCCGGACGCGGTGCAGAAGCAGGCCGACTACGAGGTCGGCGTCATCAAGCAGATGGGCTTCCCCGGCTACTTCCTCGTGGTGGCCGACTTCATCAACTGGTCCAAGGGCAACGGCATCCGGGTCGGCCCGGGCCGCGGTTCGGGGGCCGGGTCGATGGCCGCGTACGCCATGAAGATCACCGACCTCGACCCGCTGCGGCACGGGCTCATCTTCGAGCGCTTCCTCAACCCCGATCGCGTTTCGATGCCCGACTTCGATGTGGACTTCGACGAGCGCCGGCGCGGCGAGGTCATCAAGTACGTGACCGACAAGTACGGCGAGGAGCGCGTCGCCCAGATCGTGACCTACGGCACCATCAAGGCCAAGCAGGCGCTCAAGGACGCCACGCGGGTGCTCGGGATGCCGTTCAGCGTGGGCGAGAAGCTCACCAAGGCGTTCCCGCCCGCGGTCATGGGCAAGGAGATGCCGCTGGGGGACGTGGTGAACCCCGCGGGCGAGCGCTATAAGGAGGCCGTCGATCTGCGGCAGCTGCTCGAGACCGACCCGGAGGCCGCCCGTGTCTTCGACACCGCGCTCGGCATCGAGAACCTCAAGCGCCAGTGGGGCGTGCACGCCGCGGGCGTCATCATGTCCAGCGAACCCATCGCGGACGTGATCCCGGTCATGAAGCGCGAGCAGGACGGCCAGATCGTCACGCAGTTCGACTTCCCGGCCGCCGAGGCGCTCGGCCTGGTCAAGATGGACTTCCTTGGCCTGCGCAACCTCACGATCATCGACGACGCCCTGGACAACATCGAGGCCAACCGCGGGTTCCGTCCCGTGCTCGAGGAGCTCGAACTGGATGACCCGGCCGCCTACGAGCTCCTCGGCCGCGGCGACACCCTAGGCGTCTTCCAACTCGACGGCGGGCCCATGCGCGGCCTGCTGCGGCTGATGAAGCCCGACAACTTCGAGGACATCTCCGCCGTCATCGCCCTGTACCGGCCGGGGCCGATGGGTGCGAACTCGCACACCAACTACGCGCTGCGCAAGAACGGCCAGCAGGAGATCACGCCGATCCATCCGGAGTTCGCCGAGTCGCTCGCGGACATCCTGGACACCACCTACGGACTCATCATCTACCAGGAGCAGGTGATGGCGATCGCCCAGCGGGTCGCGGGCTTCTCGCTCGGTCAGGCCGACATCCTGCGCCGGGCCATGGGGAAGAAGAAGAAGTCCGAACTCGACAAGCAGTACGCCGACTTCCGGGCCGGCATGACCGCCAACGGCTACTCGGACGACGCGATCTCGACGCTCTGGGACATCCTGGTCCCGTTCTCGGACTACGCCTTCAACAAGGCGCACTCGGCCGCGTACGGCGTCCTGAGCTACTGGACGGCGCACCTGAAGGCCCACTACCCGGCCGAGTACATGGCGGCACTGCTCACGAGCGTGGGCGACTCGCGCGACAAGCTGGCGGTCTACCTCAACGAGTGCCGCCGCATGGGCATCAAGGTGCTGGCCCCCGACGTCAACGAGTCGATCGGCTACTTCGCGGCGGTCGGCGACGACATCCGGTTCGGCCTGGGAGCCGTGCGCAACGTCGGTTTCGGGGTGGTGGACCAGATCCGCGCGGCGCGCGAACAGAAGGGCGCCTTCACGAGCTTCCACGACTTCCTGCGCAAGGTGCCTCTGCAGGCCCTCAACAAGCGCACCGTGGAGTCGCTCATCAAGGCGGGCGCGTTCGACTCCCTGGGCGCGACGCGACGTGCGCTCATCGAGATCCACGAGGCCGCCGTGGATCGCGCCGTCACCGACAAGCGCGCCGAGGCCAACGGGCAGGTGGGCTTCGATTTCGACAGCCTGTGGGACGAACCCGAGCAGGCCGCGGATCAGGTGCCGCCGCGGCCGGAGTGGGGCAAGCGCGAGAAGCTCGCGGCCGAGCGCGAGATGCTCGGGCTCTACGTGAGCGATCACCCGCTCGCGGGGCTCGAGACCCAGCTCGCCCGGCACGCGAGCATCGGCATCGCCGAGCTCATGGGCGGGGATGCCGTGGACGGCGACGTCGTGACGGTCGCCGGACTCGTGACGAGCGTTCAGCACCGCACGGCGCGGAACTCGGGCAATCAGTACGGCGTGGTCCAGGTCGAGGACTTCGGGGGCGAGGTGACCGTCATGTTCCTCGGCAAGACCTACCAGGAGTTCTCGCCCGCCCTCACAAGCGACGCGATCGTCGTGGTCAAGGGCCGGGTGAGCCTGCGCGACGACGGGCTCAACCTGCACGCGGTGTCGATGTTCCAGCCCGACACCGGCACGAGCCTGGGCGCGGGGCCGCTCGTCATCTCGGTGGCCGAGAACCGGGCGACCACGGAGATCATCAGCCGCCTCAACGATGTGCTGATCCGGCACGCGGGGGACAGCGAGGTGCGGCTGCGGCTCGTGCGCGGCGAGACCGCGCGCATGTTCGAGATCCCGTACCCGGTGGCGGTGACGGCGGATCTCTACGGGGAGCTCAAGGGGCTGCTGGGGCCGAACTGCCTGGTGTGAGAATTAGACGCTGTCGCCGGGTCTCCAGTATTGGCGCTCGTGGTAGAGGAGGGGGGTGTCCTCCTCGCCCAGGGCGCCGTCCTCGATGCGCACGGCGACCATGGCGCTGTCCTCGACCGGGTAGCGGCCCACGATCCGGCACAGCATCCACGCGGGGACGTCCCGCAGCAGGGGGAGGCCGAGCGGGCCGGGAGCCCAGTGCTCCCCGCGGAAGCGGTGCTCCGCATCCAGTGACATGGTCTCGGCGACCGCGCGGTTGCGGACGCCCAGAAAGTGGATGATGACGTGGTCGGTCTGCTCGACGGCGGGCCATGCGCTCGCGCGCCGCGCCATGTTGAAGGTCGCCATGGGCGGAACCGCGGCGAGCGATGCGACCGAGGTGGCGGTGAACCCGGCGGGCGCGCCGTCCGGGTCACGGGCCGTGACCACCGAGACGCCGGCCGCGAGCCGACGGAAGGCCGACTTGAAGGCCTCGACATCCTGCATGCTCCCATCCAACCGCAGCGCGGGCCGTCGTGCTGCCGCGCCGGCCCTATTCTGGACGGGCGATGATCCAGACCCTCGACCTCCGCGGCACCCGTCCGACGCGCGCCGAGCTGGCGGCCCTCGTTCCGCGCGCTCGCATCGACGTGACGGCCGCCACGCAGACCGCCGCGACCCTCATCGCCGAAGTCCGCGAGCGCGGCGCGGAGGCCCTGCTCGATCAGGCCGAGCGGCTGGACAGGGTGCGCCCCGGGGTGCTCCGCGTCGACCCGGCGTCGATCACGGCGGCCGTCGAGGAGCTCGACCCGGTCATCCGTGCGGCGCTCGACGAGGCCATCCGGCGGGTCAGGGCGGCGTCCGAGGCGCAGGTTCCGCTCGCTCGGGTCACCGAACTCGGCACGGGCGCCCAGGTGGTGCAGCGCTGGCAGCCCGTCGGACGCGTGGGCTTCTACGTGCCGGGGGGCAAGGCGGTCTACCCGTCGAGCGTCGTCATGAACGTCGTCCCCGCGCAGGTCGCCGGGGTGCGCTCGGTCGTGCTGGCGTCGCCCCCTCAGGCCGCGTACGACGGGGGAGTGCACCCGGTCATCCTCGCGGCGGCGGGCATCCTGGGTGTCGAAGAGGTCTACGCCATGGGCGGAGCGGGAGCGATCGGAGCGCTCGCCTACGGCGTCCCGGAGCTGGGTCTCGACCCGGTCGATCTCATCACCGGTCCCGGCAACGTCTATGTCGCCGCGGCCAAGCGCCTCGTGCGCGGTGACGTCGGCATCGACGCGGAGGCCGGCCCCACCGAGATCGTCGTGATCGCGGATGCCGGAGCGGATGCGCACCTGGTGGCTGCCGACCTGGTGAGTCAGGCCGAGCACGACGAGCTCGCCGCCGCCGTTCTGGTCACCTACGACGCGGGGCTCGCGGATGCCGTGGGCGCCGAACTGGAACAGCTCGCCGCCGCGACCCGCCACTCCGATCGCGTGCGGGAGGCCATGAGCGGGCCCCAGTCGGCGATCGTGCTGGTCGACGACGAGGCGGCTGCGGCCGCGTTCAGCAACGCCTACGGGCCCGAGCACCTCGAGCTGCACACCGCTGACCCCGGCGCGACGCTCGACCTCATCGACAACGCCGGGGCGATCTTCCTGGGCCCGGACGCCCCGGTGAGCCTGGGGGACTACCTCGCGGGCTCCAACCACGTGCTGCCCACCGGCGGGCAGGCGCGCTTCTCGGCGGGGCTCGGCGCGGCCACCTTCCTGCGGAGCCAGCAGGTGATCCGCTACGACCGCGACGCGCTCTCGGAGGTGCGGGGCGGCATCCGCGCCCTGAGCGACGCGGAGGATCTGCCCGCGCACGGCGACGCGGTGGACGCGCGCATCGGGCGGTAGCCTGGTCGGGCCATGTTCTGCCCGTTCTGCCGTCACCCCGACAGCCGCGTCATCGACTCCCGCACGAGCGACGACGGCCTGGCGATCCGGCGGCGGCGGCAGTGCCCGGAGTGCGGCAGGCGCTTCACGACGACCGAGACGGCGAGCCTGAGCGTCATCAAGCGCAACGGCGTCATCGAGCCGTTCAGCCGCGAGAAGATCGTGACCGGCGTGCGCAAGGCGTGCCAGGGGCGGCCGGTCGACGATGCGGATCTGGCCATGCTGGCCCAGCGCGTCGAGGAGGGCATCCGCGCGACCGGGGTCGCTCAGATCGACGCCAACGACATCGGACTGGAGATCCTGCCGTCGCTGCGCGAACTCGACGAGGTCGCCTACCTGCGGTTCGCGAGCGTCTACCAGGGCTTCGACTCGCTCGAGGACTTCGAGCAGGCGATCGGATCGTTGCGCAGCGAGCACTCGCGGTGAGCCGGCCCCCGGCGCTGTACGGGCTGGTGTTCCGGTTCGTCCTGTCCCGGCTGGATCCCGAGCGGGCTCACCACCTGGCCATGCGGGTCATCCGCGCTCTGCCGGTGGCCGGACCGCTCGTGCGCGCCCTCACCCGGCCCGACCCCTCGCTCGCGGTGCGCGCACTCGGGCTCGAGTTCGCGAGCCCGTTCGGCGTCGCGGCGGGCTTCGACAAGGACG
This sequence comes from Microbacteriaceae bacterium, assembly GCA_019638805.1. GTDB lineage: Bacteria > Actinomycetota > Actinomycetes > Actinomycetales > Microbacteriaceae > JBDSKH01. The sequence goes on from JAHBTA010000005.1 coordinate 103,659, forward strand.
CGCACGGCATCCGTGGTCTCGGGGTGCTCGGGTTCGGGCACGTCGAGGTGGGCACTGTCACGGCGCTCGCGCAGCCCGGGAATCCGCGTCCGCGGCTTTTCCGGCTCATCCCGGATCGCGCGGTGATCAATCGCATGGGCTTCAACAACGCGGGTGCCGAGGCGATCGCGCCGCGCCTGCGCCGGGAGGCCGGCCGTCGCATCCGCCCGGTCATCGGCGTGAACATCGGCAAATCGCGCGCGGTCGCGGTCGACGACGCGATCGCGGACTATCTGACCAGCGCGCGGCTGCTCGCGCCGCACGCCGACTACCTGGTGGTCAACGTGAGCTCGCCCAACACGCCGGGGCTGCGCGGGCTGCAAGAGCTCGACCGGCTCGAGCCGCTGCTCGACGCGGTCCGGGATGCCGCGGGCACCGTACCCGTGCTGGTCAAGATCGCGCCCGACCTGACCGATGAGCAGACCCGCCGCATCGCGGGGCTCGTGGTGCGCCTCGGGCTCGCGGGCGTGGTCGCGACCAACACGACGCTGTCGCGCGAGGGCCTCGTGACCTCGCGGGATGCCGTGGCCGCCGCCGGGGAGGGCGGGCTCTCCGGCGCCCCGCTCGCGACCCGGTCGCTGGAGTTGCTCCGGGTGCTGCGCACCGAACTGCCCGACGAGGTCTGCATCGTGTCGGTCGGCGGGGTGGAGAGCGCTGCGGATGTGGCCGAGCGCCTCGCCGCCGGCGCGACGCTCGTGCAGGGCTACACGGCGTTTCTGTACCAGGGGCCGGGGTGGGCGCGGAGGGTGAATCGGGGGCTGAAGGCCGCGCTCAGGAAGGGAACTGACCTCTCTTGACCTGGGGCTTGGGGAGGCGCAGGGCGCGGAGCTGGATCATGCGCATGAAGGCGTACCAGCGCACGCCGCGCTCGACCTTGCCCGCACCGAACTTGGCCTCGAGCTTGCGGTGCAGGATGCCGCCGACCACGAAGCCCTCGACGAGGAGGACGGCGATGATCGCCCACACGCCGATGAGCACGTAGGGCGCGATCGACTCGAAGAAGTAGCTCAGGATGGTGACCAGCAGAAGGGGCAGGAGCGCCTCGCCCAGGCTGAAGCGCGCATCGATGTAATCGCGCACGTAGCGCTTCTGCGGCCCCTTGTCGCGCACCGGGAGGAAGCGCTCCTCGCCCGCGGCCATGCCGACCCGGGCGCGTTCGCGCTGCTCGGCGATCTGCGCGCGGGACTGTTTGGCGGCGAGGCGGCGGTCGGAGGGCACGAGGGGTCGCTTGCGCGCCGCCTCCTGCTCCTTGCGGGTCGGAGTGCGGTGTCCCTTGCCGGCCGGGCTGTCCTCGTCTTCCACACCTAAGATCATCCCATGCCCACGAGCGCGCCCTCCCCGAACACCCCCGAGCTGCGCGAGGCGGTGCAGGCCGGCCTCCCGGTCGCGATCGCCGAGCTGTGCGACCTGGTGCGCGTCCCCTCGGTGTCCTGGGACGGCTTCGATCCCGCGCACGTGGAGCGCAGTGCCGAAGCGGTCGCGGAGCTCGCGCGCGGCACCGGGGTCTTCGACACCGTGGAGGTCGTGCGGCTGCCCATCCCCGCCACGGGTCAGCCCGGGCTGCCCGCGGTCATCGCGCGACGTGCCGCCCGCAACGGGCGGCCGACCGTGCTGCTCTACGCGCATCACGATGTTCAGCCGCCCGGCGAGGACGCGGATTGGGATTCGGCGCCCTATGAGCCGACCGTGCGGGGCGACCGGCTGTACGGCCGCGGCGCCGCCGATGACAAGGCGGGTGTCATGACGCACATCGCCGCGATCCGGGCGCTGACCACCATCACCGCCGACCCGGAGGTCGGGATCGTGCTGTTCGCCGAGGGCGAGGAGGAGTTCGGGTCGCGCTCGCTCTCGTCGATCCTCGAGGCGCATCACGACGACCTGGCCGCGGACGCCATCATCGTCGCCGACTCCGGGAACTGGGACCTCGAGACCCCCGCCCTGACCGTCGGCCTGCGCGGTGCGGTCGCCTTCAACCTGCGCATCACGACGCTGGACCATGCCTCGCACTCCGGCCAGTTCGGGGGAGCGGTCCCCGATGCGATGCTGGCCGCGATCCGGCTGTGCGCGAGCCTCTGGAACGAGGACGGCTCGGTGGCGGTCGCGGGGCTCGCCACGCATGACGCGGCGACTCCCGCCTACGACGAGGCCCAGCTGCGGGCCGAGACCGGCCTGCTTGACGGCGTCGAACCGATCGGGCGGGGCGAGCTGCTCGCGCGCACCTGGTACCAGCCGGCCATCACGATCACGGGCATCGACGCACCCAGCGTGCGTAACGCATCCAACACCCTCGTGCCGAGCGTCCGCGTGCGGGTGAGCGCGCGCGTGGCGCCCGGCCAGGACGCCCGCGCGTACTACGAGATCCTCGAGGCGCACCTGCGCGAGCACGCTCCGTACGGCGCGCACCTCGAGTTCGAGGACCTGGACCTGGGTCAACCGTTCCTGGTCGACACGAGCGGGTGGGCGGCCGCCGACGCCCTCGCTGCCATGGAGGAGGCGTTCGGCGCCGAGCCCGTGCTCATGGGGTCGGGGGGATCCATCCCGTTCATCGCGGATCTGGTGGCTCGCTATCCGCAGGCGCAGATCCTCATCACGGGCGTCGAGGACCCGGATTCGCGGGCCCACAGCCCCAACGAGTCGCTGCACCTGCCGACCTTCCAGCACGCGATCCTCACCGAGGCGCTCCTGCTCGCCCGGCTCGACGCGGGTACCATGGGGACATGACCGATTCCGCACTCGCCACGCACGAGGTCGACCTCACCCCCGCAGCCGCCGACAAGGTCCGCAGTCTGCTGGACCAGGAGGGCCGCGACGACCTGAGGCTCCGTGTGGCCGTGCAGCCCGGCGGATGCTCGGGGCTCATCTACCAGCTGTACTTCGACGAGCGGCTCCTCGACGGCGACACCACGCGCGACTTCGACGGCGTCGAGGTCGTTGTCGACAAGATGAGCGTGCCCTACCTCATGGGTGCATCGATCGACTTCGAGGACACCATCCAGAAGCAGGGCTTCACGATCGACAACCCCAACGCGCAGGGCTCGTGCGCGTGCGGCGACAGCTTCCATTGATTCCTCCGGCGCGCCGCAGCTCCTGCCGAGCAGGATGCGCCGCGGCGCGGTCGTGCCGCTGCGCCAGCCGCGGACCTTCGGGGTTATAGACTCGGAGGGAACCAGCTCCCTTCTCGAAAGAGGCTCCTCTGTGCGTCCCCAACGTCGTTCCCGGTTGGCCAGATGGGCAATGCTGCCGATCGGACTCGTCGTCTCGGTCGTGCTCGCGGGCTGCACGCAGCAGCAGCTCCAGGGCTTCCTGCCGGGTGATCCGGGACTGACCGATCACACCGGGCGCATCATCGGGCTCTGGACGACCTCCTGGATCGTGCTCCTGGTGGTCGGGGTCATCACCTGGGGGCTCATCCTCTGGGCGGTCGTGGTGTACCGGCGCCGCAAGGGGCAGACCGGTCTCCCGGTGCAACTGCGCTACAACCTGCCGATCGAGATCTTCTACACGATCGTGCCGTTCATCCTCGTCATCGGGTTCTTCGCCTTCACGGCTCGCGATCAGACCGCGATCGAGGCGGACAACGACCCCGAGGTCCACATCCAGGTCTACGGCAAGCGCTGGGCGTGGGATTTCAACTACGTGGACGAGAACGTCTTCTCCGCCGGAGTGCAGGCCGACACGCTGGCCGACGGCGGCGTGCAGGAGGACGAGCTCCCGGTGCTGTATCTGCCGGTGGGCAAGCGGGTCGAGATCAACATCGAATCGCGCGACGTCATCCACTCGTTCTGGATCATCGACTTCCTCTACAAGAAGGACATGATCCCGGCCAAGTCGAACTACCTGTACTTCATCCCGCTGGAGGAGGGCACCTACCACGTGAAGTGCGCCGAGCTCTGCGGCGAGTACCACTCGCTCATGCTGGCCGAGGTCAAGGTGGTCTCCGAGGCGGAGTACGAGCACCAGATGGCGCTGCTGCGCGAGGCCGGCAACGTCGGGCAGCTCGGGCCCGAGTACAACACCAACACCAACCTGCCCGGTAACGGCAGCAGCACGACGGATAGCGACCTCGTCGAGAAGGGGGACGCGAAGTGACCACCGCGTTCGGCACCCCGCGCGTGGAGCGCAAGGGCAACATCTTGGTCAAGTGGATCACCACGACCGATCACAAGACCATCGGGTACCTTTACCTGATCAGTTCGGTGCTGTTCTTCATGCTCGGCGGCGTCATGGCGCTCATCATCCGGGCGCAGCTGTTCGAGCCAGGTCTCAAGCTCGTGCCGACCGGTGAGGCATACAACCAGCTGTTCACCATGCACGGCACGATCATGCTTCTGCTGTTCGCGACACCGCTTTTCGCGGGCTTCGCCAACGTCGCGATGCCGCTGCAGATCGGTGCGCCCGATGTCGCGTTCCCGCGGCTCAACGCTTTCGCGTACTGGCTGTACCTCTTCGGCGGCCTCATCACCTCGGCCGCGTTCTTCACCCCGCAGGGCGCCGCATCGTTCGGGTGGTTCGCCTATGCGCCGCTGTCGAACACGACGTTCACCCCGGGCGTGGGCGGCCATCTCTGGGTCTTCGGCCTCGGGCTGGCCGGTTTCGGCACGATCCTGGGTGCCGTCAACTTCATCACGACCATCATCACGATGCGTGCCCCCGGCATGACCATGTTCCGCATGCCGATCTTCACCTGGAACACCCTGGTGACCTCGATCCTCGTGCTCATGGCCTTCCCGGTGCTCGCGACCGGCATCTTCGCCCTCGGCGCCGACCGTGTCTTCGGAGCGCATCTGCTGGATTCCGCCAATGGCGGCGCCATCCTCTGGCAGCATCTGTTCTGGTTCTTCGGTCACCCGGAGGTGTACATCATCGCGCTGCCGTTCTTCGGCATCGTGAGCGAGGTCTTCCCGGTGTTCAGCCGCAAGCCGATCTTCGGGTACAAGACCCTGATCTTCGCGACGATCGCGATCGCCGCGCTCTCGGTGACGGTCTGGGCCCACCACATGTACGTGACCGGCTCGGTCCTGCTGCCGTTCTTCGCGCTGCTGACCATGCTCATCGCGGTGCCGACGGGCGTGAAGATCTTCAACTGGATCGGCACCATGTGGCGCGGCTCGATCACCTTCGAGACGCCCATGCTGTGGGCCCTGGGCTTCCTGGTCACCTTCACCTTCGGCGGCCTGACCGGTGTCATCCTCGCGTCGCCGCCCCTCGACTTCCACGTCTCGGACACCTACTTCGTGGTCGCGCACTTCCACTACGTGGTGTTCGGCACCGTGGTGTTCGCGATGTTCAGCGGGTTCTACTTCTGGTGGCCCAAGTGGACGGGCAAGATGCTCAACGAGACGTTGGGCAAGTGGCACTTCTGGCTACTGTTCATCGGGTTCCACACGACGTTCCTCATCCAGCACTGGATCGGTGTGGTGGGCATGCCCCGCCGCTACTGGAGCTACCTGCCGACCGACGGTGTGACCTGGATGAACCAGATCTCCACGGTCGGCGCCATGATCCTCGCGATCTCGATGCTGCCCTTCCTGCTCAACGTCTGGATCACCCATCGCCGCGGGGCGAAGGTCACGGTCGACGACCCGTGGGGCAACGCGCGATCGCTCGAGTGGGCGACCTCGTGCCCGCCGCCTCGGCACAACTTCACCTCGATCCCGCGCATCCGCTCGGAGTCACCGGCGTTCGACCTGCATCACCCGGAGCTCGTGCAGATCGGGGTGGGACCGCTCAAGGACGCACCCGAGCGACCCGTCGTGGACGTCGCCCAGGGAGAGGTGAAGTAGATGCACATCAACCGCAATGTCTTCGTGATCCTGACGGTCTTCTTCCTGCTCGTCGCCGCGCTGTACACGGCATGGTCGGTCATCGACTTCCACAGCAACCCGGCTCACGCCGGCGCCACGCACGTGCTCGGCGTCGAGTGGGTGGGCACCATCACGCTCGCCCTGTGCGCTGGGCTCTCCGGGCTCATCGCGTTCTATCTCGCGATGAGCCAGCGCGCCGTGGGCGGCGTGCTTCCGGAGGACCGCCAGGATGCGGAGATCGACGACGGTGACCCGGAGGTCGGCTACTTCAGCCCGTGGAGCTGGTGGCCCATCGCTCTGGCCTTCGGCGCCGCCCTGGTGTTCCTGGGCCTGGCCGTGGGCATTTGGGTGTCCTTCATCGGCGCGCCCATCGCGTTCCTCGCGATCGTCGGCTGGTACTACGAGTACTACCGCGGCAACTTCGCCCGGTGATCCCGCAGCGACCATGACCGCGGTCATTCGCGAGGCACGGCCGGGCGACGAGGACGGCCTGTTCTCGCTCGTCATGCAGCTCGGCCACGCGTTCCCGCCCGTACGCGCAGCATTCGACGCGACCGTCGCCGCCTACTTCGCGGGGGAGCTTCCCAGCGTCCACATCCTCGTCGTGGATGACGGGGGTGCGATCCAGGGGTACGCCCTGGTGACCATCGTCCCCCTGCTCGCGACCAACGGTCCCTCCGCCCAGCTGCAGGAGATCGTCGTCGACGAGGGCGCGCGCGGCCACGAGTACGGCACGAGGCTCGTTCGCGCCGTCGAGGAGGAATGCGAGCGCCGCGGTGTCACCCAGCTCACGGTCGCGAGCCGCCGCGCGGGCGGCTTCTACGACCGCCTCGGATTCCACGAGAGCGCCGAGTACATGAGGCGCTTCTTCTAGACCTCAGCTTCTTCTAGACCTCGGTGGTGTTCTAGACCTCAGTGGTGGCCGCCGTGCTTCGCGGCCTCGAGCTCGGTGTTCGTGACGGGCGAGATGCGGTCCTCGAAGAACCAGCGGGACAGCCCGGCGCGCACGCGCTGCATGACGGGGATCCGGCCGCGGTCGTTCGGGCGCAGCATGAGGGGCTGGTAGTCGTCGAAGTCGATGAGCTTCCAGCGCTCGTACTCGGAGAGCGGCTCGTGCACCTCGATGTACTCGCCACCGGGCAGGCGGACGATGCGCGCCGACTCGTAGCCGTGCAGGACGATCTCGCGGTCCTTCTTCTGCAGCCCGATGCAGATGCGGTGGGCGAGCACGAACGCGATGATCGGACCGAGGATGAGCAGGAGCTGGATGGCGTGCGTCACGCCCTCGATCGCGAGCTTGAAGTGGGTGGCGATGAGGTCGGAGCTAGCCGCCGCCCACATGACCGCGTAGAACGTGACCCCGGCCGCGCCGATAGCCGTGCGACGGGGCGCGTTGCGGGGGCGCTGGGCCATGTGGTGCTCGCGCTGGTCTCCCGTGATCCAGCCCTCGATGAAGGGGTAGAAGGCGACCAGGACCAGGAAGACCACGATGACCAGGACGGGCGCCAGGATGTTGAGCGAGAGCGTGAAGCCGAAGAGCTCGAACTCCCAGCCCGGGGGCACCAGGCGCAGGGCGCCGTCGGCGAACCCGATGTACCAGTCGGGCTGCGTGCCCGCGGAGACGGGGGAGGGGTCGTACGGTCCGTACGCCCAGATCGGGTTGATGGTGACCGTGGCCGCGATGAGGGCCAGCACGCCGAAGATGATGAAGAAGAACCCGCCGGCCTTGGCGGCGAACACCGGGAGGATCGGAACGCCCACGACGTTGTCGTTGGTGCGGCCGGGGCCGGCGAACTGGGTGTGCTTGTTGACCACCATGAGGACGAGGTGGATGCCCAGTGCCGCGACCAGCACGGCGGGCAGCAGCAGGATATGGAGGCTGTAGAACATGCCCACGACGGAGGTGCCCGGGAACTCCCCGCCGAAGAGCAGGTTGGACATCCAGGTGCCGACGATCGGGAAGCCCTTGACCATGCCGTCGATGATGCGGAGGCCGTTGCCGGAGAGCAGGTCGTCCGGCAGCGAGTAGCCCGTGAAGCCCTCGCCCATTGCCAGTACGAAGAGCACGAAGCCGATGAGCCAGTTGATCTCACGCGGCTTGCGGAATGCGCCCGTGAAGAAAACGCGCAGCATGTGCAGGCCGATCGAGGCCACGAAGAGCAGCGCGGCCCAGTGGTGGATCTGCCGCATGAGCAGACCGCCGCGGATGTCGAAGCTGATGTCGAGCGTCGAGGCGTACGCCGCCGACATGTCGAGGCCCTTGAGGGGCGCGTACGAGCCCTCGTAGGTCACCTCGGTCATGGAGGCCTGGAAGAAGAACGTCAGGAAGGTGCCCGAGAGCAGGATGACGATGAAGCTGTAGAGCGCGACCTCGCCGAGCATGAACGACCAGTGGTTCGGGAAGATCTTGCGCCCGAACTCGCGGACGAAACCGGACATGCTCGTGCGCTCGTCGACGTAGTTCGCCGCCCAGTTGGTGAAGCGCATGCCGCGGCCAGGCGGGACGGCCTGCTCGTCCTCGGTCGTGATGCGGGCATCACGGTCGGCGGCGGTACGGGTGGCCTCGACGGTCACAGCGAACGCTCCCAGAAGCTCGGGCCGACGGGTTCGTGGAAGTCGCTGCGCGCGACCAGGTAGCCTTCCGCGTCGACGGTGATGGGCAGTTGCGGCAGCGGGCGCTTGGCCGGGCCGAAGATGACCTCGGCCTCGCGCGTGATGTCGAACTGCGACTGGTGGCACGGGCACAGCAGGTGGTGGGTCTGCTGCTCGTAGAGGGCGACCGGGCATCCGACGTGCGTGCAGATCTTGGAGTACGCCACGATGCCGTGGTAGTTCCAGTCCTCGCGGCCCTCGGAGACCTGGAGGTCCTTCGGGTCCAGACGCATGAGCAGGACGGCGGCCTTGGCTTTCTCCTCGAGCTTGCCCTCGTGCATCTCGGCCAGCCCGTCGGGAATGACGTGGAAGACCGAGCCGAGGGTCACGTCCGACGCCTTGATGGGGCGGCCGTCCGGGTCGCGCGTGAGGCGCACGCCCTCGTCCCACAGCGTGTGCTTGAGGCGGGCCACCGGGTCGCCCGCCGGGGCCAGGTCGCGGAACAGCACGACCGCGGGCAGCGGCGTGACGACCAGGGCGCCGATGAGGCTGTTGCGGATGAGCTTGCGGCGCGTGAAGCCGGACTCCTTGTTGCCCAGGTGGAAGGCCTCGATGGCCTTGTCGCGGGTCTCCTCGCTGCCGCGCGTGGAGTGCCGCGACTCGGGGATGTCGTGGCCGTCCATGAGGGCCTTGGACCAGTGCACGGCCCCGAACCCGATACCCAGCATGCCCAGCGCGATGCCCAGGCCCAGGAACAGCGTGTTGTAGCGCACCGACTCCATGTCGCCCGGGACGATCGGGAACACGATGTACGCGACGATGGCGAAGACGCTGCCGACGATCGAGGCCCAGAACAGCCACGCGACGCGGCGCTCGTTCTGACGCTCCTTGACGGGGTCGATATCGGAGACGCGCGGCCGGTGGGGCGGGAATCCGGGGTTCTCGACCCGGTCGGACGCCATGACGGCCGTGCCGGTGCCGGGGGTCGGAGCCTCGCGCGTCGCCACGTCGTGGCCGGCGCTGCCCTTGTCTGCCATGCGTTTCCTTCCGATGCTGCGGGGGGTCAGTTCGACTTGGCCGTGAGCCACACGGTGATGCCCACGATCGAGCCGAGCGCGAAGATCCAGACGAAGAGGCCCTCCGAGACCGGTCCGAGGCCGCCCAGGTCGATGATGCCGGGCGAGTTGGACTTGTCGTCGATGAACATCAGGTAGCTGATGATGTCGGCCTTGTCCTCGGGCGTCAGGTTCAGGTCGTTGAAGACCGGCATGTTCTGCGGTCCGGTGACCATGGCCTCGTAGATGTGCGCGGGCTCGACGCCCTTGAGGTCGGGAGCGAACTTGCCCTCGGTGAGCGCGCCGCCCGCGCCGGCCACGTTGTGGCACATGGCGCAGTTGATGCGGAACAGCTCGGCACCGTTGGTCACGTCGCCGTTGCCGGTGAGCAGGCTCTCGTCCGGGATGCCGGGGCCGGGAGCCAGGGAGGCGACGTACGCGGCCAGCGCGGCCACCTGCTCCTCCGTGAACTGCGGCGGCTTCTCCTCCGCCTGCGGGCCGCTGGCGGCCATCGGCATGCGGCCGGTGGCGACCTGGAAGTCGACCGCGGCCGCGCCCACGCCGTGCAGGTTGGGCCCGGCGTCGGTGCCCTGCGCCGCGAGGCCGTGGCAGCTCGCGCAATTGGCCTGGAAGAGCTTCTGCCCCTCGTCGATCAGGTTGTCGACGTGAGCGGTCGTCTCGGCGGAGGCGCTGGCGGTGAACAGCGCGTAGCTGCCACCGGTCGCGAGCAGACCGACGAGCAGGAGCATCGCGGAGACGACGGGCGAACGACGACCGGTGCGGTTCTTGCGGTGGGGTGCCATGGGCGTGAGTGCGGTCCGTTCGTTTCGCTATTTCAGGATGTAGATGACGGCGAACAGGCCGATCCACACGACGTCGACGAAGTGCCAGTAGTAGGAGACCGTGATGGCCGTCACGGCCTCGCGGTGGGTGAAGGTCTTGACCGCGAAGGTGCGGCCCAGCAGCAGCAGGAAGGCGATGAGACCGCCCGTGACGTGCAGGGCGTGGAAGCCCGTGGTCAGGTAGAACGCCGAGCCGTAGGAGTCGCCGGTGAAGGCGATGTGCTCGCTGACCAGCTGGCCGTACTCGAAGATCTGGCCGACCACGAACACCGCGCCCATCGCGTAGGTCAGGAAGATCCACTCGACCATGCCCCACTTCCAGAACTGGAGGGGGCCGCCCGTGCGCCGGGCGCGGTACTTCTCGGCGGCGAACACGCCCATCTGGCAGGTCACCGAGGAGAGCACGAGGATCAGGGTGTTGACCGCTGCATACGGCACGTTGAGCTTGGCGGTCTGCTCGGCCCAGAGCTCGGGCGAGAAGTTGCGCAGCGTGAAGTAGATCGCGAACAGGCCCGCGAAGAACATGACCTCGCTGCCGAGCCAGACGATGACGCCCACCTGCGTGACGTTCGGCCGGTTGATCACCGGTGAGGGGGTGGGGCGGATCGTCGTGGAGGTCACGATCCCATTATGGCCGATATCCCGCATCGGTACGATCGACGCCATGCCGACGCAGCCCACCTGGCCCGACATCCTCTCCACCCTCCTCGACGGAGCCGACCTGTCCATCGCCGAGGCGGCCTGGGCTATGGAGGAGGTCATGGCGGGCCGGGCCGGGCCGGCGTCGCTCGGCGCCTTCCTCGTCGCGCTGCGGGCCAAGGGCGAGACGGTTGGTGAGATCGTGGGCTTCCGGGATGCCGTGCTCGCCCACGCGCAGGCCCTCCCGGTGGATCCGATGGCCCTCGACATCGTGGGCACCGGCGGCGATCGCGCCGGGACGGTCAACGTGTCGACCATGGCCTCGATCGTCGCGGCGGCCGCGGGCGCCCGCGTCGTCAAGCACGGTAACCGCGCCGCGAGCTCGGCGTCCGGGTCCTCCGACGTGCTCGGGGCGCTGGGCATCGACCTGACGCTCCCGCCCGAGCGCGTGGCGGCGGTCCTGGATGAGGTGGGCATCACCTTCGCGTACGCCGCGATGTTCCACCCGGGCTTCAAGCACGCCGGACCGGTGAGGGCCGAACTCGGCATCCCGACGGTGTTCAACTTCCTGGGCCCGCTGTGCAACCCGGCGCGGCCGGAGGCGAACGCCCTGGGTGTCGCGCAACTGGACAAGGTGCCGCTCTTCGTGGGCGTCTACCAGACGCGCGGCGCCTCGGCCCTGGTGTTCAGAGGAGACGACGGTCTCGACGAACTCAGCACGACCGGCCACAGCCACGTCTGGGAGGTCTCCCGCGGCGAGGTGCACGAGCACGACCTGGATCCGGGCGATTTCGGGCTTCCGCGGGCGAGTCTCGACGACCTGCGCGGAGGGGATGCCCCGGCCAACGCGGCGATCGCACGCGGCGTGCTCGCGGGCGAGGAAGGGCCGGTGCGCGACATCGTGCTCCTCAACGCCGCCGCGGGTCTGGTCGCCTGGGACCTGGCCCACGACGCGGCCCTGGCCGACCAGGACATCCGCGCCCGCTTCCGCACGGGCATCTCGCGTGCGGCGGAGGCCATCGACTCGGGGGCGGCCACGGCCAAGCTGGACGCCTGGGCCGCCGCGGCGGGGGGCGCGGGGTAGGGTTCTCGCCGCCTACACCCAGTCGAACGACCTGGTCACGGCCTTCTTCCACTGCGCGAGGGCGCGCTCCCGCTCGGCGGGGTCCAGGGCGGGCTCCCAGCGGCGGTCCTCCCGCCAATTCGCGCGCAGCTCGTCGAGGCCCGACCAGAAGCCGACGGCGAGTCCGGCGGCGTAGGCGGCGCCCAGTGCGGTCGTCTCGGTGACCGCGGGGCGAACGACCGGAACGCCCAGGACATCCGCCTGGAACCGCATGAGCGTCTCGTTGGCGACCATGCCGCCGTCGACCCGGAGCTCGTCCAGGGCGAGCCCGACATCCGCCCGTACCGCGTCGAGCACCTCGCGCGTCTGGAACGCGACCGCCTCGAGAGCGGCGCGGGCGAGGTGCCCCCGGTTCGCGAATCGGGTGAGGCCCACGATGACTCCGCGCGCGTCCGGGCGCCAATAGGGCGCGAACAGTCCGGAGAACGCGGGTACCAGGTACACCCCGCCGTTGTCGGACACCGTGAGCGCGAGCTCCTCGACCTCGGCGGACGAGCTGATGATGCCCAGGTTGTCGCGCAGCCACTGGATGAGTGACCCGGTCACCGCGATCGAACCCTCCAGGGCGTAGGTCGCTGGCGCGTCGCCCAGGCGGTAGGCGACCGTCGAGATGAGCCCGTTGGTCGAGCGCGGCACCTCGGTGCCGGTATTGACGAGCAGGAAGTTGCCCGTGCCGTAGGTGTTCTTCGACTCGCCGGGGGAGAACGCCGCCTGCCCGAAGGTCGCGGCCTGCTGGTCGCCCAGAATGCCCGCGACCGGCACCCCCGCGAGGCGACCGTGTGCGATCGTCCCGTACGCCTCCGACGAGCTGCGGATCTCCGGGAGCAGCGGGCGCGGAATGCCGAAGGCGTCGAGCAGGCCGTCATCCCACGCCAGGGTGCGCAGATCCATGAGCATGGTGCGGCTGGCGTTGGTGACGTCGGTGGCGTGCACACCGCCGTCTGGGCCGCCCGTGAGGTTCCACAGCACCCAGGAGTCGGTGGTGCCGAAGGCCAGCTCGCCGGCCTCGGCGCGGGGTCGGGCGCCCTCCACATGGTCGAGGATCCAGCCGATCTTGGTCGCCGAGAAATAGGTCGCCAGCGGGAGCCCGGTCTGCTCGCGGAAGCGATCGGTGCCCCCATGCGCGGCGAGCGCGTCCACGGCGTCCTGCGTGCGCGTGTCCTGCCACACGATCGCCGGCGCGATGGGCTCGCCCGTCGCGCGATCCCAGACGACCGCGGTCTCGCGTTGATTGGTGATGCCCACGGCAGCGACGTCCGCGGCGGAGGCGCCCGCCGCATCCAGGGCCTCGGCGAGCACGGCGTCCACGGTGTCGCGGATCTCGGCCGCGTCGTGCTCGACCCAGCCGGGACGGGGGAGGTGCTGGGCGTGCTCGCGCTGGCCGGTCGCGACCGGGGTGCCCGAGTGGTCGAAGACGATCGCGCGTGAGCTCGTGGTGCCCTGGTCGATCGCGACGACGAAGCGCGCGCTCATGCGGCCACCCGAGGCGCGACCTCGCTGCCGATCCACGCCACGAGCCCCTCGGGGTCGGGCTCGCCGCTCACGCCGTGCACGACGACCGTGGAGACTCCCGCCTCGCCCAGCCGGACGATCGACGCGGCGACCTCGTCGGGGCTCTCCGCCGCGATCCCGGCGTCCGGCGACGCCCGGCCCCAGTCGGCGAGTTCGGCATCCAGGAGGGCACGCGCATCGGGCCCGCGGGTCACCATGAGGTGGGCGACCAGTTCGTGATCTCGCCCGCGCGTGATCGTCCGCACACGCTCGCCGCCGGCCGCGATCTGCGCCTCGGTCAGGGCCGAGGTGAGCATGGTGCCGTCGCCCAGTTCGGCCGCGAGGTCGAGCGTCTTCGGCCCCTCGCCGCCGAGCAGCAGACGCGACGGCCCGGCGGACGGCCAGTCCAGCCGCACCCCGTCGAGCCGCACGTACTCGCCCGCCGCGGTGACGGTCCTGCCGTCGAGCAGCGCGCGCAGGGCCGTCGCATACTCGCGCAGAAGCATCAGAGGGGATGCGGCGCGCACCCCCGCCTGACCCATCCAGTCCTGCACACCGTGGCCCACGACCGGGACGAAGCGCTCGGGGAACATGCGCTCGAGGGTCGCGATCTCCATCGCGGTCGTGACCACGGCGCGCAGCGGGACGGGCATGAGCCCGATGCCCACCCGGATGCGGCGCGTGCTCGCGAGCGCGGCGCCCGCGGCCGCGGGGCCAGACTGCTTGAAGCAGTCCTCCCACAGCCACAGGTCGTGAAGGCCCGCGTCCTCGGTCGCGCGAGCGAAGCCGAGCAGCCGCTCGGTCGGCCAGGCGGGCAGGAAGACGGTTCCGATGCGGGGGACGGTTCCGGCGGGGGACAGCACGGGCCTCACCGGACGAGAACGTCGGGGCCGAGCTCGGCGATCGAGCGGTGGCCGCTCAGCCCGAGGGCGAGATCGAACTCGGCGACCATATTGCGCAGCACCTCGCGAGCGCCCTCCTCGCCGGCGATGGCGAGCCCGTAGACCCACGGCCGTCCCACCTGCACGGCCGCGGCGCCCAGCGCGAGCGCGCGCAGCACGTCCGAGCCACCGCGCACACCGCTGTCGTAGAGCACCGGCATGGCGCCGTCCAGAGCCTCGACCACGCCCGGCAGGGCCTCGAGCGCGCCGATCGCACCGTCGATCTGGCGCCCGGCGTGATTGGAGACCACCACGCCGTCGACGCCGGCGTCGCGCGCGCGGCGGGCGTCATCCGCGTGCTGAATGCCTTTGAGCAGGATGGGCAGCTTCGTGCGCTCGCGGAGAAACCCCAGATCGGACCACTGCAGGCCCTGGCGCGTGAAGAGCTCGAGGAAGAGCTCGCCGTCCTCGCGCCGCACGTGCCGGCGCTTGAGGCCGAGGAGGGCGCGGATGGCGGAGGGCGTGACCCGCACCTTGTCGGGGGGCGGAACGCTGCCGTCGCGGCGGGCGTCGATGCGCTCCTGCACGAGGCGCTGGAACACCGGGTCGGAGGTGTACTGCGCGATGCCCATGCCCCGGATGAAGGGCAGGAAACCCCGATCCAGGTCGCGGGGGCGCCAGCCGAGCTGTTGGGTATCGAGCGTCACCTCGATCGCGTGGGAGCCGATCGCCTCGGCCCGGCTCACGAAGCTCTCGACGAGTTCGTCGTTCGAGCTCCAGTACAGCTGGAACCACAGCGGGCCGCCCCCGCCCTCGGCCGCGACGCGCTCCATGGGCATGGACGCCTGGCTCGACAGCACGGACGGGATGCCGAGGCTCGCGGCCGCGCGCGCGATCGCGAGGTCGGCGTCCTCATCGACGAGTTCGAGCGCCCCCACCGGGGCGGCGAGCAGGGGGGTGGGGTAGGAGTGTCCGAAGAGCTCGACGCTCAGGTCGCGCTCGCTCACATCCCGGAGCACGCGCGGGACGATGCGCCAGCCGTCGAACGCGTCGACATTGGCCTCGGCCGTGGTCTCGAGTCCGGCCGAGCCGTGGACGTATGCCCAGGCCTCGGGAGACATCGAGCGTTCCGCGCGAGTCACCAGGTCGGGCCAACGGGCGGGGATGCGGGGGAGGCGTCCCGTGATGCCCTGGCGGTAGATGGTGGATTGCGCGGCTCGCCCCGCGCCGATCGTCGCCATGGCCCCATGCAAGCATGCGACGGCGGGGGACCGGAACCCCCTGGGGCCCGCGCGGCGGACTCAGTGGTGCAGCTCGACCTGCGCCTTCGCCTCGCCCAGGGTCTCGAACGTCCCCAGCGCCGCGCCGATGCGGTCGTAGGCGGTGTAGAGCCCGGCGACCTGATCCACGCGGCCCAGATGCATGAGGCTGTTGCGCTCGGACAGACCGGTCGCCACCCAGAGCCCGTGATCGGCGCTCAGCCACTCGATGTGGAGCGCGGGACCGGCAGTCATCATGGGAACCTCGATCGTGTCGGACACTTCGTTCCTCCCCAGTGAGAAACCAGAACCAGTGGGAGACCCCGGAGGCGCTCGGACCGGGTGCGCGGGTGCGGGATCAATATCACAAAAGCATCACGGCGCTGGGAAGACAAGAGGGTCTACCCCGAATGGGTTCAGGCGGGGCTTGAGGGTTGGGTGAACGGGTGCTCGTCTCCCCGGCACTGACAGCACAGCATCAAGCAAGATGATGCTATGTTGTCAATATGAGGACGACCGTGACGCTCGACCCCGACACCGAGTCGCTGGTGCGTCGGCTCATGGCAGAGCGCGGGGTGTCGTTCAAGCAGGCGCTCAACGACGCCATCCGCGGCGGTGCTCACCCCGCCGCCAGGCAGTTCAGCACCCGGACGCGGTCGATGGGGGTTCCGGCCGTCGGCCTCGACCGTGCCCTGCAGCTCGCGGGGGAGGACGAGGATCGGGAGCTGATCCGGCGCATGCGGGCTGGCCAGTGACCGTACAGGGCCAGTGAGCGAGGTCGGCCGGTGAGGATCGTCGACGCGAACGTGCTGCTCTACGCGGTCAACGAGGATGCGCCGCACCACCGGTCCGCCCGGGAATGGCTCGACCGCTCGCTCGGGGGAGCGGACACGGTCGGGTTCAGCTGGATCGTCATGCTCGCGTTCATCCGGCTCGCGACCAAGGACAGCATCTTCGCGCGTCCGCTCGGCGTCGATGAGGCGACGGACCAGGTGGGCGATTGGGCGTCCGCGCCCGGTGCGCGCGTCATCCACCCGGGTACCGGGCACCTCGAGTTGTTGCGACAGGAGCTCTCGGACATCCGATGGGGCGGGAATCTGGTGAACGACGCGCACCTCGTCGTCCTCGCGCGGGAGAATCGCGCCGACATCGTCTCGTACGACAACGACTTCTCGCGATTCGCCGGCGTGCGATGGGCCACCCCCGAGGGGTTGCTGACGTAACAGGCCGCGGGGCCAGGAGGCGTGCCCGGTCTCAGCGTCTCGATTCCGAAGGCTGACATAATGCCGCTTATCAGAGATAGTACGGCCGAGCGGCATCAGGTGATCGGCCGGGATCAGGCGACCTGCTGGATCCGGATCATGTTGCCCGCCGG
Source organism: Microbacteriaceae bacterium (assembly GCA_019638805.1). Classification (GTDB taxonomy): domain Bacteria; phylum Actinomycetota; class Actinomycetes; order Actinomycetales; family Microbacteriaceae; genus JBDSKH01. The sequence continues at coordinate 120,759 of JAHBTA010000005.1, forward strand.
ATCCCGGAACGCGCAGTCGCGCACGCCGTAGGGCTGATCGGTGGGTTCCTGGACGACTTCGGCACCGGCGGCCTCGAGCTTCGCGAACGTGCCGTCCAGGTCGTCGCTGGCGAGATTCGCTCCGAAATAGCTGCCCTTGGCGATGAGCTCGAGGATCGTGCGCTGCTCGTCCTCGGTGAGTCCGGGCTGCGCGGTCGGCGGATGCAGCACGAAGGCCGTGTCAGGCTGCCCGGCCGGCCCGACGGTGATCCAGCGCATGCCCTCGTAGCCGACGTCCATGCGCACCTCGAAGCCGAGCACATCGCGGTAGAACGCGAGCGAGGCATCCGGGTCGGTGTGCGGCAGGAAGCTGGAGTGGATCGTGATCATGCCGACACGCTACGCGCGGGATGCCGTGGCCGCTTCTCGATTCCTGACCGGCCTGGTGACCTGCTTGGCCACGCACGCCGGGATGCCGGCGATGTCGTGTCCGGCCGCGTACTCGCGCTGGAAGACGCTCGGCGGAACGCCCACGAGCTCGGTGAAGCGCGTGCTGAAGGTTCCGAGCGACTGGACGCCGACCGCGAGGCACACCTCGGTCACGCTCAGCTCGCCGAGTCGCAGCAAAGCCATGGCCCGCTCGATGCGCCGGGTCATGAGGTACGAGTAGGGAGACTCGCCGAACGCATCCTTGAACCGGCGGCTGAGATGCCCCGCGGACATATGCGCGCCACGGGCCAGCGCCTCGACGTCGAGCGGCTGGGCGTACTCCCGGTCGATCCGGTCCCGAACGCGGCGCAGCCGCACGAGTTCGCCCGTGCGCGCGTCCTCCGCCCCCGTCATGCGGGCGAGTCGGTGAAGCCGCTCACGTCGCCCACGTAACGGGTGTGGTCCGCCGGGACGGGCTCCTGCGCCGCGCGGGCGACCTCGGCGGCGAACTCGCTCACGGTGTACAGGCGGCCCGCCTCCTCTCGGCGGGTCTCGAGCGCACCCGGGCGGGCCCGCTCGAGCAGTGTCGCGGTGATGGTGCCCTCGATCATGTCGCCGGAGACCACGACGAACTCGATGCCGCGCTCGGCCAGCTCCGGGATGCGGGCGCGCAGCGCGTCCTCCCCCGCGCGCTTGCTGCGCGCCACGGGCTCGTACTCGGGCATGGTGGCCACGGTCTCGATGAAGTGCGCCTGGTGGCTGGTGACGAAGACCACGCGCGAACCCTCGCCCAAAAGCGGCAGGGCCGCATCGAGCACGCCGAGCTGCGCGTCCCGGTTGAGGCGGAGCGCGTAGTCCTCCCCCATGCCGCTCTCCATGCCGCCGGAGGCGTTGAGCACGAGGATGTCGAGGCCGCCCCACAGATCCCGCACGTTCTCGAACATGCCGGCCACCTCATCCGCGTCGGTGAGATCGGCGCCGAAGGCGACGGCCGTGCCGCCCGCATCCTCGATCGCCGCGACCACCTTGAGGGCGCGCGCCTCCTTGTTGCGGTAGTTGATCACGACGCTCGCGCCGGCGGCCGCGAGATAGCCCGCGGTGTCCGCCCCGATCCCCCGCGATGAGCCCGTGATGAGCACGCGCCTGCCGTCGAGCGAACCGGCGGGCAGGACGGGACCGGTGGATGCGTCGTTCACGGTTCCCGACCCTATCGGTTCCTGATAGCGTCGCATCATGGGCGGGGACTTCCTCACGACCTGGGCTTGGGTCTTCTGGCTGGCGCTCATTCTCGTGTTCGTCATCGTCGAGATGATGAGCCTCGAGTTCACCTTCCTCATGCTCGCTCTGGGCAGCCTCGGGGGCCTCGTCGCGGGTCTGCTCGGGGTGCCCTGGTGGGCGCAGATCATCATCGCGGGCGTGCTCTCGGTCATCCTGCTGTTCTTCGTCCGACCGCCCCTGCTGCACACCCTGCGCCGGGGCGGCGATCCCGCGCGCTCCAACGTCGAGGCGCTCCTGGGCCTGCAGGGCTCGGTGGTCGTGGCCTTCGACGACGGCCGCGGCCAAGTCAAGCTCGCCAACGGCGAGACCTGGACCTCGCGACTGGCCGATGACGCCGGCGAAACCGCTCTCAGCGAGGGCGAGAAGGTCGTCGTCACCGCGATCGACGGGGCGACCGCCGTGGTCGTTCCCGCCCGAACCCCCGCCGCCTGACCGCGCCCACCTCAGGACCGAACTCATGGAAGGGACATCCGCGTGAGCAACCCCCAGATCTTCGCGAACGTGATCCTCGTGATCGTCATCGTGATCGTCGCGATCTTCGTGCTGACCGTGCTGTTCCGGTCGATCCGGATCATCCCCCAGGCCTACGCGGGCGTGGTCGAGCGGCTGGGTCGGTACCACAAGACGCTCAACCCGGGCCTCAACATCCTGGTGCCGTTCATCGACCGCCTGCGCCCCCTGGTGGACATGCGCGAGCAGGTCGTGAGCTTCCCGCCGCAGCCGGTCATCACCGAGGACAACCTGGTGGTCTCCATCGACACGGTCGTGTACTTCCAGGTGACGGATGCGCGCGCCGCGACCTATGAGATCGCCAACTACTTGGGCGCCGTCGAGCAGCTCACCACGACGACCCTCCGCAACGTGGTCGGCGGCCTGAACCTCGAGGAGGCGCTGACCTCCCGTGACAACATCAACGGCCAGCTGCGCATCGTCCTGGATGAGGCGACCGGCAAATGGGGCATCCGGGTCAGCCGCGTCGAGCTCAAGGCGATCGACCCGCCCGTGTCCATCCAGGACTCGATGGAGAAGCAGATGCGCGCCGAGCGGGACCGCCGTGCGGCGATCCTCACGGCCGAGGGCACCAAGCAGTCGCAGATCCTCGAGGCCGAGGGCATGCGGCAGGCCGAGATCCTGCGCGCCGAGGGTGACGCCAAGGCCGCCGTGCTGCGCGCCCAGGGCGAGGCGGAGGCCATCCAGACGGTCTTCGACGCGATCCACAAGGGCGACCCCGACAGCAAGCTCCTGGCGTACCAGTACCTGCTGACCCTGCCCAAGCTCGCGGAGGGCGAATCCAACAAGCTCTGGATCATCCCCAGCGAGCTCACCGAGGCCCTCAAGGGCATCGGCGAAGGATTCTTCGCTCCGCGTGCGCCTTCGTCGAAGTAGAGACCCGCAGGCCGGCGCGGGGTACTTCCTCCCCGCTCCCCCGCGCGTGCTCGCGCATCGCGGGCTCGCGCTCGAGGCGCCCGAGAACACCCTGCTCGCCTTTGCCAAGGCGATCGCGCTCGGCATCACGCATGTCGAGACCGATGTGCACGCCTCCGCCGACGGTGTCGCCATGATCAGTCACGACCCGGATCTGCGCCGGGTCGCCGGGCGCGACGTGCGCGTGAGCCAGCTCACCTCGCATGAGTTGCGGCGCGTCGACCTCGGGTACGGCCAGTCGTTCTGCTCGCTGGCCGAGGCGCTCGACGGTTTCCCCGAGGCGCGCTTCAACATCGACATCAAGTCGGCGGATGCCGTGGGGCCAGCCGTGGACGCGCTGCGGTCCGCGAACGCCGCCGACCGGGTCCTGATCGGGTCCTTCAGCGCGGCGCGACGCCTCGCGGTCGTGCGCGCCCTCCCGGGCGCGGCGACCTCGTTGTCGTCGCGGGGTGCGGTGTCCGCCGTGGCGGCGGCGCGCGCCGGCGCGGGCCCGGCGGTTCGACGCATCCTGCGGGACGTGCAGGCGGTTCAACTGCCGGAGTCGGTGGCCGGCATGCGCCCCTTCGTCCCCCGCGCCATCCGGGCCTTCCACGACGCGGGCGTCGAGGTGCACGCCTGGACCATCAACGATCCGCAGCGCATGCGCCGCCTGCTGGACCTCGGAATCGACGGTCTCGTGACCGATCGCGCCGACCTCGCACTCGAGGTGCTCGCGGACCGGGCTCTCAAGGACGCCTGAATGTCCTGTGAAAGCCCTGGAAACCGGGGCCGCCGGGCATAACCACCGCCACCCTTCCGTTAGAACCTTGTGGGCGACCGCGCGATCCGCGCGTCGCGAGCAGCAACAGGAGGGCCACACGATGGCAGATCGCAGTCTGCGGGGCATGCGCCTCGGTGCGCAGAGCATGCAGAGCGAAGAGGGCGTGGAGTTCGCGGCACGTCGCAAGAGCATCTACCGGACCGAGGACGGGACGACCTTCGAGGTCGTGTTCGCGTCCGACGCCGAGATCCCCGAGGTGTGGGTCTCGCCGCGCTCCGGTCAGGAGGGCCGCCTCGTCGCCGACGACGGTTCCCTCGTGCAGACCGAGGACGCCGAGGTCAAGCCCGCGCGCACCCACTGGGACATGCTGCTCGAGCGCCGCACGCGCCCCGAGCTGGAGGAGATTCTCCAGGAGCGCCTCGAGTACCTGCGCGCCCGCCGCGGCCAGGAGAAGCGCGCTAAGAAGACCGCCTGAGGTCTCGCGTCCTCGGCCCCGTGGAGGCGATCGGGGCCGCGAACACCAGCACGATGAGCGCCCCGAACGACACCAGCCACTCGAGCTGACGCCCGCCCGCCACCGCGGGCGTCACGGTCGTCGCCAGCGGGACGTCGTCGACCATGACGCCGGGCTCGTACCAGGGCAGCTGATCGTGCACCGAGCCGTCCGGGTGCACGATGGCGCTCGTGCCCACGGTCGAGATGTTCACGACCGTGCGCGCGGTCTCGATGGCCCGGATGCGCGCGATCGCGAGCTGCTGGACGCTCTCGTCGGTGCGCCCGAAGTCCGCGTTGTTCGTCTGGGCGAAGACGACCTGCGCCCCCTGCTCGACCATCTCGGTCATGAGCTGGTCGTCGACGATGTCGAAGCAGATGGCGATGCCGGCGAGCACGCTGCGACCGCCCGTCTTCGCGCTCCCCACGTCGAGCACCGCGTCGGTGGTCCCCGGCGTGTACTCGCGACCGATGAGATCGATGAGGTCGGGGGCGAACATGCGCCAGAACGCCCGGTCGGGCACGTACTCGCCGAACGGCACCGGGTGCTTCTTGTCGTAGTAGTCGAGCTGCCCCTCCCCCGCGTGCCAGAGCGTCGAGGTGTTGTAGTACCGGTACACCTCGTCGCCGTTCGCGTCGGTATAGCCCTGGTCGCGCGCCGTGATGATGCCGGCCACGAGCGGCGCGTCGGCACGCGCCGCGACCGCGTCGAACGCCGCCGCCGCCTCGGGGAAGGCGAGCGGGTTGAGGTCGGAGGATCCCTCGGGCCAGACCACGACATCCACGTCGGCGGCGTAGACCGGCTCGGTCGCGGCGATCTGGCCGCGCAGGTTGTCGCCGCGGTTCTCGGGCGGGTCGAAGTAGCCCGCCTTGGTGTCGCCCTGCACAGCGCCCACCCGGAGGGTCTGCGTCCCGGTGGTGCCCGGAAGGGACGTCCAGGCCGGGATGAGGAGCAGCACGAGCACGGTGAGCGCCGCGGACAGCAGGCACCGCCATGCTCCGGCGAGCACTATCTCGATGAGCGCGGCGACCAGGGCGACCATGACGAAACCGACGCCCGAAACCCCGAGCCAGGCGAACAGCTGCGCGAGCGGGCTGTCCGACTGGGTGAATGCGACGCGTCCCCAGGAGAAGCCGCCATAGGGCCACACCGCGGAGATCGCCTCGCGGGCCACCCACAGGCCGGCGACCGTCACCGGCAGCAGCACCAGGCGCGCGGCCTCCCCGGGCCAGCGCACCGGGACCCAGCGGTATGCCCACGCGATCGCCACCCCGCCGAGGCCCCCCCACAGCGACATGAGCACCGAGAGCGCCGACCAGGGAAGCGGCCCGAGGAAGACCGCGGCCCAGGAGATGTGCGGGAAGAAGTAGGCGGCCCCGGCCACGAAGCCCACGAGGAACGCCGAGTCGGCGGAGCGTCCGCGCAGGGCCAGCAGCACGAGGGCGATGCCGACGAACGCCAGAGGCCAGATCCCCTTGTCGGGCGATGCGGCATCCAGGATCGGGCCGGAGGCCGCCGCGAGGCCCACGGCGGCCCACAGCGGCAGGAGCGGCGGCTGCGGGAGGAGCGCAGGCCGGTGCGCCGGCCCGTGCGCGGGCAGGTGCGGCGGGCGGGTCATGCCACGCTCGCATACGCGACCACGCCGCGACGGATACGGTCGATGGCCGAGCGCGCGGTGCGGCCGAGTTCTCCGTCGGCCACGATCGAGAGCTGATCGAGCAGATCGATCGCCTGCTTCATCCAGCGGACGAAGTCCCCCGCGGCGAGATCGGCCTCGCGCAGCACGGCGTCCAGGGCGCCCCCGGAGGCCCAGCGGTGCGTCGCGGCCGAGATGCCGGCCGAGAGCGGCTCGGTACCCGGCAGCCGGTGCTCGGCCTCGAGCTCGCTCAGCTGTGCCCAGATGAGCTCGGTCGCGTCGAGCGCCTGCCGGAACCGGCCGCGCGGGAGTCCCCGCTCCCCGGACTCGCTGCCCTCGCGGCGCGGCTCGTAGACCAGAGCGGCCACGAGCGCGGCGAGGGTGGCGGCGTCGAGGCCGTCCCATGCGCCGCGCCGCAAGCACTCGGCGACCAGCAGATCGCGCTCCCCGTAGATGCGCCGAAGGGATCTGCCCGGCGCGGCGACGACAAGGTTCCCGTCTTCGACGACGAGATAGCCGAGTTCTTCGAGCACCTCGGTGACGCGATCGAAGACCTGGGCCACCGCGCCCGTGCGTCCGCGGATCTGGCCGCTCAGCGCATCCGTCTCACGTTTGAGACGCCACCAGCGCTCCGCCCAGCGCGCGTGTGCCTCGCGGTCGTTGCAGGCGTGGCAGGGGTGCTGCTTCATGCGGCGGCGCAGGTCGGAGATCTGCCGCTGTCGCCGGTCCCGCTCGGAGCGCGAGTCGTGGGCGGCGCGCTGGTTCTTCTTCTCCAGGTCGACAAGCTCGCGGCGGATGCGCGCGTACTCGGCGAAGTCGCCCAGGTGGCAGCGCATGGCCTCGGCATAGCCGGCGAGCGACTTCTCCTGCTCGCGCACCCGGCGGGCGAGGTCGACCACGGCACGGTCGGCTTGGAACTGCGCGAACGAGCTCTCCAGGATCTCGCGCGTGCGATCCCGCCCGAACTGCTCGATGAGGTTGACCGCCATGTTGTAGGTGGGGCGGAAGCTCGAGATCAGCGGGTAGCTGCGCCGCGAGGCGAGCGAGGCGACCGCTTGCGGGTCCAGCCCGCCGCTCCACTGGATGACGGCGTGGCCCTCCACGTCGATGCCACGGCGGCCCGCGCGCCCGGTGAGCTGGGTATACTCCCCCGGCGTGATGGGAACGCGGGCCTCGCCGTTGAACTTCTCGAGCTTCTCCAGCACGACCGTTCGGGCGGGCATGTTGACCCCGAGGGCGAGGGTCTCGGTCGCGAAGACCGCCTTGAGGAGCTTGCGCTGGAAAAGCTCCTCGACCACCTCCTTGAAGGCGGGCAGCATGCCGGCGTGGTGCGCTGCGACACCGCGCTGCAGCCCGTCGAGCCAGTCCCAGTAGCCGAGCACGCCCAGATCCGGATCCGGGATGCCGCGCGTGCGCTCCTCGACGATGGCGCGGATCTCGTCGCGCTCCCAGCGCTGCGTGAGACCGATGCCCGAGCGCACCACCTGGGTGACCGCCGCGTCGCAGCCTGCCCGGCTGAACACGAAGAAGATCGCGGGCAGCAGATTCTTGGACTCGAGCATGCGCACCACATCGGGCCGGTCCATGCGCTCCCCGCGCACCGGGTGGTAGCCCCGGCCCCGGCGATCACCACGGTGCCCCGGGTCACCGAGTCCCGCGCCCCGCGGCGCCCCGGTCTGGCGGGCGAGCTCGGGATTGACCCGGTTGGTGCCCGCCTCGCCCGACGAGTCGAAGAGGTCGAGCAGCTTGGTGCGCACCAGCACGTGCTGCTCGAGCGGAACCGGGCGCTCCTCCGAGACCACGACGTCGGTGTCGCCGCGCACGGCCTGGAGCCAGTCGCCGAACTCCTCGGCGTTGCTCACGGTGGCGCTGAGCGATACCAGGCGCACCTCGTCGGGGAGGTGGATGATGACCTCCTCCCAGACCGCGCCCCTGAACCGGTCGGCCAGGTAGTGCACCTCGTCCATGACGACGAACGCGAGGTCGCGCAGCAGCGGCGAGTCGGCGTAGAGCATGTTGCGCAGCACCTCGGTCGTCATGACCACGATGCGCGCCCCGCTGTTGACGTTGCTGTCGCCCGTGAGCAGGCCGACCCGCTCGGCGCCGTGCTCGGCCGCGAGTTCGGAGTACTTCTGGTTGCTCAGGGCCTTCATGGGCGTCGTGTAGAAGACCTTGGCACGTGGACGGGCGAGCGCGAGATGCACGGCGAACTCGGCCACGATGGTCTTGCCCGCCCCGGTCGGCGCCGCGACGAGGACGCTCCGGCCGGCCTCCAGGGAACGACACGCGGCGAGCTGGAAGTCGTCGAGCGGGAAATCCAGGCGGTCGCGGAACGCCTCGAGCACGGGCGCACCCGTCTGGGCCGCTCGCCGGTCGCGGGCCGCCGCGAAGCGCTCGGCGGGCGAGGCCGTTCCGCTCACCTCAGCCCTCCACGGCCGCGGCGGCACGCCGATCGGAGATCCGGTCGCGCCACAGCGTGATCCCCACGGTCGCGAAGTACAGCACCACGAGGGGCACCGCGAGCAGCAGCATCGACATGACGTCCGCCGCGGGCGTCGCGAGGGCCGTGAACACCACGATCGCCACGACCGCCCACCGCCAGCCCTTGAGGATGGTCATGCCGCGGATGACCCCGCCGAAGTTCAGCAGGACGAGGAAGACCGGCATGACGAACGCCGCCCCGGTGACGAGGACGAGCTTGAGCACGAAATCGAGGTAGTAGCTGGCGTTGAAGTAGCTGGCGTCCTCCTGAGGCACGAACTGCGCCATGAACTCGACGATCCGGGGGAAGACGAACCAGCCCGCCACGCAGCCGGCCAGGAACATCGGGACGGCGCTGAAGAAGAACCCGAAAACGTACTTCTTCTCGTTGCGCGTCATGCCGGGCGCCACGAAGGCGAACACCTGATAGAGCCACACGGGACTGGAGACCACGATGCCCAGGACGAGCGCGATCTGCATGCGCACGTTGAAGGCACCCGTGATCGCGTCGTAGTTGATGACCGCCTGATGATCCTCAGCGATCTGCAGGATAGGCACCCGCAGCATGTCCCACACGTACTCGTTGAGCAGCCAGCCCACGATCGCCCCGGCGAGCAGGCCGATCCCGGCGAAGGTGAGCCTCCGCCGCAACTCGACGAGATGCTCGCCGAGGCTCATCCGCCTCTCGGGGTCGGAGCCGCGCGGCCGCCGTGCGGCCATCGGTCAGTCCTGAGCGGAAGACTTGGAGTCGGTGGTGCTCTTCTCGGAGCCGCTGTCGTCTTTCGCCGCGGCGTCGGCGTCGTCGCCCTTGACCTCCTTGCGGAAGACCTTGATCGACTGCCCCAGGCTCTTGGACAACGCGGGCAGGCGGGTCGCCCCGAACAGCAGCAGGACGACGGCGAGGATGATGACCCACGTCTGCCACTGGTTCACGAAGTACAGGTGGATGAACACGGGGCCTCCTTGGCCGGCTGGAGCGGGTACCGACAGTCTAACGCGCCGTCACCGCGCGGGCTCAGCGATAGCGGGCGGCCCCGGCGGCGGCCCATTCCGCGACGGCGGAACGGGCGCTGGCCGGGGCCACCACGACCGCCACCCCCGGCATGCTCGCGATGAGGCGCTTGAGACCGTGGAAATGCGAAACCCGCAGCGTCGTGCGGATGCGGCCGTCCGCATCCGTGGACGCCGCGCCCTCGGGCAGGTAGTCGACCAGCAAGGGCATGGCGGCCGGGGCGACCTCGATGGTCACCTCGAGATCCTCCGGGGAGCCGTCGAAGAGCCGGTCGGGGAGGCGCACCTCGCTCGCCCGGTGCTCGATGGGGGCGTCGGTGATCACGGCGTTCGAGATGCGGTCCAGCCGGAAGGTGCGCACCGCCTCGCGCAGATGGCACCAGCCCCGCAGGTACCAGTCGTCGTCGAACGACTCGACCCGCAGCGGGTCGACCCGCCGCCGCTCCCGGTTCCCGGCGGAGTCGAGGTAGTCGAGCTCGAGCTGCGTGCCGCGCGCTACGCAATCGCGGATGAGCGCGAGGGTCGTGCCGCGCCCCGAGTCGTCGGCCTCCTCGACGCCGACCTGGGCGGGCTCGGCGGACGCCCCGCGGCTGAGCTTGGCGGTGAGGCTGGCCAGGGTCGCGCTCCCCGCGTTCTCGGGAAGGGACGACAGGTACTGGAGACCCGCGATGAGGGCCGTCGCCTCGCGCGCGGAGAACCGCGGCGAATCGTCGATCGCGACCAGATTGGTCAGCACGATCTCATCGTTCGATTCGAACGCATCCCAGTTGATGTCGAACAAGTCCCCGTGCTGGTAGGAGTCCGTGTCGCCGGGGATCCCGCTGACCGCGATGAGCTCGACGGCGTCGCGGATCTGCTGGGGGCTCACGCCGAAATGCGCGGCCGCCTCGGCGACGTTCGCGCCGTCGTGCTCGATGAGCCACGGGACGAGCGAGAGCAAGAAGGCCAGCTTGTCGCGCGCCTGGAACTCAGCCATGGTCGCGCTCCGTCCGCTCGAGGCGCTCGAGGACCGCCGCGCGCAGCTCCGGCGGTGCGACCACGAGCACCTCGGGTCCGAACCCCGCCAGTTCGTCGGCCAGGATCGCGCCGTCGACGTAGTGCAGGCGGAGCCGTCGGGCGCCGCCATCGGGAGTGAGGCCGGCGTCCTCGGTGCCGCGACGGTTCGCGAGGCGCGTGGCGGCATCCGTGTCGCACAGCACCTCGACTTCGGCGAGGTTGCTCTCCCAGAGCTCCTCGAGCCCGGCGAGGGCCAGCGCGGCCTGGTCGCCCTCCGGCGCCGGAACCGCGCGCCCCGCGGTGACCGCGCCCACGATGCGGCGCAGGAGGAACATCTTGCGGGCGCCCTCGACCTGGGATCCGAACGCGGTCTCGGCCGCCGACAGGTGCCATCTGCCCTGATACTGCACGAGCGCGAGCGGCACGACCTCGCGCTCGCGGGCCGCGTCCTCGCCCGGCTTGAGGTAGGGGAACCGCACCACCAGGTGCCGCTCGAGCGCGGTGTTGAGCGGTTCGAACGCCGCATCCCGCAGGCGCACGCGCGGTGCGTAGCCGAGAACCGGCTCATCGGCCGAGACGCCGAGCGAGCGGAGCTTCAACAGGGCGCGCCGCGACTCCCCCGAGAGCGAGCCCTCGCGCCACACCATCGCGGCCAGGTTGAGCAGCGTGGTCTCCTCGCTCGTGAAGGAGATGTCGTGCGGAAGCTCGTAGGCTCCGCGCGGGATGCGGTAGCGCAGGGTCTGATTGTTGCCGGCGTCTCCCGGGGTGTCGACGGTCTCGAGCGGCACGCCGAGTTCGCGGATGTCGTCCTTGTCGCGCTCGAACTGCCGCTCCAGGTTGGCGTTGTCGCCACCCGGCTTGTAGCGCTGCCGGTAGCCCTGCACGGTCGAGAGGATCTCGCTCTTGGTGAGCCCGGTCTCGGTCGCCAGCAGGGCGAGGACCAGGCTGAAGAGGCGCTCCTCGACCGGGACGCGCGAACCGGCAGAGGATACGGCCACTACTTCTGGATGCCCAGCAGGTCGACGACGTAGATGCGGGTCTGCTCGGAGCCGGAGTCCTCGGGCGTCAGCACCACGAGCACCTGGGCGCCGATGCGCTCGCCCACGAGCGCGTCGATGACGCCGGCCGGGAGACCGGCGGTGTCGCTGCTGCTCGCGTCGAGCGTGTAGGTGCCGGCCGAGTGGTCGGTCCAGGTGCTCTGCACCTGCGCCGGCTTCTCCCCCGCCTCGGCGGGCCAGGTCCAGACCGCCACGTGCGCGACCACCTGGTCGCCCTCCGTGACCGGGGTGCCGCCGCCGCCCTTGATGACGCTGCTGCGCGAGGAGGTGGGCACCTCCTGCAGGAGCACCGACACCGCGGGCGTGCCGTCGACCGCCGTGACGGCGGTCGGCATGCCGTCCAGCGGGAGCTGGTTGAAGCCGTTGGCCTTGCCCAGGTACGCGGCGGTCACATCGATGATGACGACGAGAGCGTCGTCATCGAAGCTCGGGTCGCCGGCCGCCCCGGACCCGTAGGAGTCCTCGATCGTGGCGACCAGCGCGATCCGGTCCCCCACATGCGCGCAGACCAGGGCCTGGTTGATCGCGCTGGCATCCCCGGTGAGCCCCGCTTGCACGCGGCGGGTCGCCTGACCGCCCGTGAGATCCTGCTGGTCGGGCCCGTAGAACGTGGCGACGGAGATGTCGACCTGCGCGCCGTCCTCGATGAGGGCGCCGTCGCCGTGCTCGATGATGCTCACCTCGGGCGTCGACACGAGCAGCGGTGTCGGGAAGTCGACGCTCGAGATCGCGCCCGGCTTCCCGGTCGCGGTGACCAGCGACGATGCGTCCCCGCTGCCGTACACCGGGTCGCAGCCGCCGAAGCCCGCGACCGCGGAACACCCGGCCAGCGTGGCGGTCACGAGCGTTGCGGCGCCGAGAATCGCGGCGATCCTCGGGGTTCGGGTGGTGGAGCGCACGACACGTCCTTCGCGGAGCTGGGAATGAGGCCTGGACAACTCTACTTGCCTTCCCCCGGGTCGTCGCCGCGCGCCGCGAGTCCGCGTGCCTCGCGCACGACCTTGCGGATGCGCTTGTCGGTCTTGACCCGCTCGCCGAGGGCCCCCGGGGTCCACAGTTCGACGTCCTCGTCGCCGTACTCGCTCTTGGATGCCCGGCGCGCGGGCGCCGGGAGTACCGAGCCCGGGGCCAGCAGGCGCGCCGTGAGCAGGAACGCGGTGTGGGCGACCATGCGGTGGTCCGGGCGCACCGCGAGCCCCTCCACGTGCCAGCCGCGCACGATCGTCTCGCTCGATTCGGGATGCGTGAACCGGCCGGTCGCACGGATCGCCTCCGCGACGCGCGAGAGCTGCGTGACGGTCGCGACGTAGCACAGCAGAACGCCGCCGGGCGTCAGGGAGTCGGCCACCGCATCCAGGCATTCCCACGGGGCGAGCATGTCGAGCACGACGCGGTCGACGCTCGCGGGTTCGGTGACGCGTGGCAGCTCCTCCGCGAGATCGCCGATCGTGATCGACCACCCGGCAGGCGGGTCCTCTGGGGAGGTACCGGTGGCCGCCGCGACGTTGGCGCGCGCGACCTCGGCGAACTCCTCGCGGCGCTCGAAGGAGAGCAGGCGGCCGTGCTCGCCGATCGCCCGCAGGAGCCACAGCGAGAGCGCGCCGGAGCCGACCCCCGCCTCGACCACGGTCGCGCCCGGGAAGATGTCGGCCAGCGCCAGGATCTGGGCGGCGTCCTTGGGGTAGACGATGGCGGCACCGCGCGGCATCGACATGACGAAGTCGGCCAGCAGGGGCCGAAGCGCCAGGTACTCGTCGCCGTTCGACGCGCGCACCACGCTTCCGTCCGGCACGCCGATGATCGCGTCGTGCTCGAGCGCGCCGCGATGCGTGTGGAATGTGCGCCCGTGCACGAGCGTGATGGTGTTGAGCCGCCCCTTCGGCCCGGTGAGCTGGACGCGGTCGCCCGCGGCGAAGGGTCCGCGCGGCTCGCGCGCCCCGGTCATCGCGCCGCCCTCGCCAGGTGCGCGGCGAGCACCTCGCCCAGGTCGGCGGGCGTGCGTCCGGCCAGCCCGTCCCAGAGCGTGTAGCTCGGGCTTGCGGGGATCGGCACGTGCAGCGGGACCGCGATCGTGGCCATGCCCGCGGCGACGCCCGCGGCGACCCCGTACTCGGAGTCCTCGATCGCGACCGAGGTCGCCGGGTCGGCCCCCACCAGGCGCGCCGCCCTCAGATAGCACTCGGGGTCGGGCTTGCCCTCGGCCACCTGGTCGCCGCTCACGATGGTGTCGAACCCGACGAACCCCAGCGAGTCGGCCACGCGGTGCGCCATGCGCCCGATCGACATCGTGACCAGGGCGGTGGGGATGCCGGCCTCGCGCAGTGCCAGGAGCAGTTCGCGGGCGCCCGGTCGCCACGGGACCGCCGCGTCGATGCGGGCGAGCACGCGATCGGTCAGGGTGTCGACGATGTCGCCCGTGCTGAGCGCGACACCGCGCGACTGCAGGATGATCGCGGAGGTGTCCAGCGGCGAACCTACGAGCTGGAGCCCGTCCTCGGGCGTCCACACCCCGCCGTATGACTCGACGAGCGCGGTCTCCTCCGCGAGCCAGTACGGCTCGCTGTCGATGAGCGTTCCGTCCATGTCCCAGAACACCCCGGAGGGGCGGGATGCGGGGGTCGCGACGCTCACGACGCACCAGTCTAGGTCGCCCCGGCATCGTCCACCCGAGCGCCGTATTGTGGTCGGGTGGACGAGCGGATCGAGGCGGGGGCCTTCACCAGCGGGTCGTTGCTCGTCGTCGCCTTCGAGGGCTGGAACGACGCGGGTGAGGCCGCCAGCGGCGCCGCCCGTGCCGTGCGCGACCAGTTCGGCCTGGTGCCCGTGGTCGAGCTCGAGCCCGAGGACTACTTCGACTTCCAGTTCAACCGGCCGGTGACCACGATCGACGAGAACGGCGAACGCCGGATCGAGTGGCCGCAGGTCGTGCTGTACGGACCGGGGGCCGGCAGCGTGCCGCCCGAGTCGGGCATGACCGTGCACGTGCTGCTCGGCACCGAGCCGTCGCGCGGCTGGAAGACCTTCTCGGCCGAGGTGCTCGACGCGATCGAGGCCGCCGGGATCTCGGCCGTGGTCTTCCTGGGCGCCATGCTCGCGGACGTTCCGCACACGCGCCCGATCTCGGTCTTCGCCAGCAGCGACAACGAGATCGTGCGCGACCACTTCGAGCTCGAGCGCAGCTCCTACGAGGGTCCGGTCGGCATCCTGTCGGTGCTGTCCGCGGTGACCGAGCAGGCCGGCATTCCGACCATGTCGATCTGGGCGTCGGTCCCCCACTACGTGCACAACGCGCCCAGCCCGAAGGCGACCCTCGCCCTCATCGAGCGCCTCGAGGAGTTCGTCGATCTGGAGGTCGACCGCGGCTCGCTGCAGGAGGACTCGGCCGCCTGGGAGAGCGGGATCGACGCGCTGGCCGACGACGACGAGGACATGCGCGCGTACATCACTCAGCTCGAGCAGGCGCGCGACACGGTCGACTCCCCCGAGGCGAGCGGCGAGGCGATCGCCGAGGAGTTCGAGCGCTACCTGCGCCGCCGCGACGGCCGCGACGGGCGCCCTGGCGGCCCGCGCGCCTAACCGGCCGAGAGGATGCCGGTGCCCAGCAGGGCGAAGATCGCACCGCCCAGCAGCAGACGGTAGATCACGAAGGGCGTGAACGAGCGGGTCTTGATGTAGTTCATGAGGAACGCGATGGCCGCGAGGCCGACCCCGAAGGCGACGACCGTGGCGAGGACCGTCTCCGGAAGCCCGTAGCCGATCCCGCAGCCCTCCGCGGCGTCGGCCACCGGGTCGCAGGTGAAGGCCGTGTAGGTCTCGTAGAGGCCCGCCCCGAAGACCGCGGGCACCGCGAGCAGGAAGGAGAACTGCGCCGCGGCCGGTCGCTCGTAGCCGAGCGCAAGTCCCGCGCTCGTCGAGGCGCCCGAGCGCGAAACGCCGGGCACGAGGGCGAGCATCTGAGCGAGCCCGATGAGGATGCCGTCGCGATAGGAGATCGCCTCGAGCGGCTTGGTCCGCCGTCCGAGCCGGTCCGCCAGGCCCAGGAGGATGCCGAACACGATGAGCACGGTCGCCACGATCCACAGCGAGCGGAACGCGGTGCGGATGGTGTCCTGCAGCAGGAAGCCGACGACCACGATCGGGATCGTGCCGAGGATGATGAGCCACCCCATCCGCACGTCCGGGTCGCCCTTCTGGACGCCTGCGGAGCGGCGACCGCCTCGCGAACCGAGCGACTGGAACCAGCGCGAAATGATGCGACCGATCTGGCGGCGGAAGAAGATCACCACGGCGAGCTCGGTGCCCAGCTGCGTGATGGCCGTGAAGGTGGCGCCGGGGTCGCCCCAGCCGGCCAGTTCGCCGACGATGCGCAGGTGCGCGCTCGAGGAGATCGGCAGGAACTCGGTCAGGCCCTGGACGAGGCCGAGGATGAGGGCCTCGAGGAAATCCACGTTGACCTATCCAACACCATCGAGCCGACCCGATGATGCGCGTCAGCTGTGCCGCAGCAGGTCCGCCAGCACGCGGCGGCCGAACGCGAGGGCCGCGAGCGGCACTCGTTCGTCGACGCCGTGGAACATGGCAGGGAAGTCCAGCTCGGGCGTGAGCTGCAGGGGCGCGAAGCCGTACCCCGTGATGCCCAGCTTCGCGAGAGCCTTGTTGTCGGTTCCACCGCTCATCAGGTAGGGAAGCACGGGCGCGCCGGGATCCGCGCGCTGCAGGGCGGCGACCATCTCATCCACCAGGACGCCCGCGAACGGCGCCTCGAGACCGATGTCGTGGTGCAGCACCTCGATCTCGATGTCCGGGCCGGCCGCCTCGCGAACGCGAGCGAGCACCTCGTCCTCCTGGCCGGCGAACGGGCGCAGGTCGATGAGCGCCGATGCGCGGTCGGGGATGACGTTGTGCTTGTAGCCGGCGTCGAGCACGGTCGGGTTGGAGGTGACCCGCAGGGTGGCCTGCAGGAAGCCGGCGGCCGTCCCCGTCGCCGCGATCACCTCGCGGGGGTCGGCACCCTCGGGCTCCCCCAGCATGGTGCGCAGCTCGTCCAGGAGCGCCGCGGTCGTCGTGGTGAGCTGCACGGGCCAGTCGAGCTCGCCGATCGCGAGCACGGCGCGCGCGAGCTTGGTCACGGCGTTGTCGGGGATGACCCGCGAGCCGTGCGCTGTCGTGCCGCGCGCCGTGAGCCGGATCCAGACGAGCGCCTTCTCGCCGGTCTGCAGCAGATACGCGCGGCGCCCACCGACATCGATCGAATACCCGCCGACCTCGCTGATGGCCTCGGTGGCGCCGGCGAAGAGCTCCGGGCGGGTGTCGACCAGGTGGTGGGAGCCGTAGACCCCGCCGTTCTCCTCGTCGGCGAAGAACGCCACCACGAGGTCGCGCGGGGGCGCCTCCCCCGCCTCCAGGATGTCGCCGAGGGCGGTGAGGATCATGGCGTCCATGTCCTTCATGTCGACCGCTCCGCGCCCCCACAGCATGCCGTCCCGGATCTCACCGGCGAACGGGTCGACGCTCCAGTCCTCGGCCACGGCGGGCACGACGTCGAGGTGGCCGTGCAGCACGAGGGCGGGGCGATCGCGGTCGGTTCCGGGTACGCGCGCGACGACGCTCGTGCGGCCGGGCTCCGAGTCGATGAGCTCGGGATGCAGCCCCAGCCGGGTCAGTTCGGTGGCCACGTATTCCGCGGCCTGGGTCTCGCCCTCGGAGCGCCCCGTTCCCCAGTTGACGGTCGGGAATCGGATGAGGTCGCGGGCGATGCGAGCCGTGTCCTCCAGGCCCGGCTCTTGGGGGGTGGCCGTCATGGCGTCCACGCTAGCGGGGTCTGATAGTGTCTATCCTCGGTCCCCGGCGCGAAAGCGGCGCGGGACCGGACTCGCGCGGGTGGCGGAAATGGCAGACGCGCTAGCTTGAGGTGCTAGTGCCCGTATAGGGCGTGGGGGTTCAAGTCCCCCCTCGCGCACGAGTACGAAACGGCCCCCGATCAGGACTTCCGGTCCCGGTCGGGGGCCCTTCCTATGCGTCCATGTCGTCGTGGAGCGCGACACGGGCGAGTTCGATCCGGTTTCCCACCTGCCAGTAGTGGAGGCGGCGGGCGGACGGCGTGTGGAGCTCGATCGCGGCCCGCCAGGCGGCAGCACCGTCCTCCGGCCGCACGCGCGGGGCGTCGCCCCCGCTCTCTCCGGTACGGAGGCGGTGCAGTTCACGTCCGGGCAGGTCCTTCGCCCGGTCGGTGAGGACGTCGACGACGCACTTCATGGCCTTGTCGAACTGTCAATCGTCGAGCACGCCGAGTGAATCGATGAACCGGGTGCCTACGAGGTAGTCGTCCGGCAACGGATGCCGAGTCTTGTCGGCGGCTTGGACGCGCTCTACCCAGGCATTGCGGATCTCGCTGCGAAGCCAGGACTCGTCGTCCGGCCAGTCAGCGCGGCGGTCCTGTGGACGGCTGACCTGGATAACCGGCGCGGGCTGACCCTTGCGGAGCTTGTTGAGTTCAGCCACGGCCTTCTTGTGGAGCTCCTTCAGATTCGAGACCTTCGACTGGGCCTCGCCGAGTTCCGCACGAGCGTCGCGCAGCATCCGTTTCGTCAGCTCGATCTCCTTGCGAAGCGCGTCGGCGGTGGCGGCGGACTCATGGAGGTGACTGTTCTCCGCCCTGAGCGCCGTGATGGTCATCGACATGGACTGCACCGCCGACTTCGTTTCACGCTGGGATGCTGGATCATCCTCCTGCTCCGGAGCCGGTTCGGCGACTGATGGTTCGGGTTCGTCGACCTGGACCTCTGCTTCGGCGACCTCGACTTCGGGGGCATCGCCTTCGGCGACCGGCGCATCGTCGAGGATCGGCTCTGCGAGCGGCAGATTCCTGCCCTCGACGAGCCACGGGGTTCCTCCTTCGACAACCGCGACGGACGAGAGGACGGGCTCATCCTCGTCGACATCGCTCAGGCGAAGATGCGGCCGTCCCGTCGACAGGTGGACGATCCGGACGCGGACGACCTCGCCCTCGATGAGGAAGAGATCGAGCACGTCGTGCGGATTCGAACTCACGTCGCTGCGGTGGACCTGGATGGCGAGATCCGGGTGGACCCGCAACTCTGCATGCTCCGCGTCGACCGAATCCACGAGCGCGAGCGTCACCGTGCCGTGAGGGAAGGCGTCCAGCGCCTCCCGCGCGCCGAACGTCGGTTTCCGGGGCACGAAGCGGTTGTGGTCCCGGTCCAGCTCCCCGGGCAGCACCCCTCCCTTAGCGATGAGCCATTCGAGAGGGATGCCCGGACAGGTCATGTCACGCCAGACGATGGCGGGCATCACCCCTCCCGCGTCGACGAGAGCCTGTTGGCCGTCCAGGAGGAAGCCCTTGACGGTCCCGGTCGCCGGGACACTCCCTCGCGGACGCTCCTCGAGGACACCGGAGGCATTCGCGTGGCCGAAGGCATCACTGATGACCAGTTCGCTGGCGGTCTCCCCCTTCCTCCGCCGCCGAAGGGGCGATCTGCGGATGTCGGGATCCGCGACGATCCCCATCGGGTACGAACGGCAGAACCCGTTGAAGATGTGCCACTTGTCGGGGAGGATCGCCTCCAGAGCGAAGGAGACCTCCCCGGTCGCGACGATCGCCACATCCGCAATGTCGCCGACCGCGCGACGCAACTCTTCGGCCTCAGCGAGGGTGTCAGGCGGGATGCGCTCGGGCGTCGTGAACCCGGGCGTCGTGACGACGATGATCGGGCGCTTGCGCGTCGGGTTCAGGATCGCGGAGGCGAAACCGGGAACGTCCGAGATCGTGATCGTGCCCCACCACTTCCCGGCCATGCGATCACGGTACTGGGAACCCGTGATATCGGGACCGGAGCAGTTGCCGGGCCGTTACCGCGTCAGCTGCCGGTGAGGTCGACCACCTCGGCCGAGGCGGCGTTGGCCTTGACCGAGTCGATGCCGTTCTTGGCGGATGCTTTGGACTCGTACATCTCGGAGGTGGCGATGATCTCGCCGTTCCCAGCCTTCAAGTTGAAGTGGAACTTTCCGTTGGACGACTTCTTGAGTTCGAATTTGGCAGCCATCGACGGCTTCCCCTCTCTGCGCGAAAGATCGGTTGACTCCACCCTAAACGGCGCGGGTTAACATCGACCAATGGCCCGGAGAGCACGAGAGACCGGGGTGCTCCACACCTGGAACCCCGAGCGGGGCTTCGGGTTCCTCACCCGGCCGGACGGCTCGGACCTCTTCGTGCACGTCAAAGCCTTCCCGCGCGAGAGCGAGCCGCCCGCCGTGGGCGAGCAGATCAGCTACGAGGTGGAAGCCCAGCCCGACGGGAAGCTGCGCGCCGCGCAGGCGCGCCGCGCCGGGGAGAACTACGTCGCCCCCTCGCGCCCGACATCGCCCCTCCTGGGGGCTCTCGCGATCCTGGCGTTCACGGCCATCTACCTGCTCGTCGAGCTCAACTGGGGACCGGTTCCGCTGTGGGTTCTCTTCGTCTACCTGGGCGTGAGCGCGATCACCTTCGGCGCCTACGCGATCGACAAGTCGGCGGCGCGACTGCGTCAGCGGCGCGTGGCCGAGACCTCCCTCATCCTGCTGGGGATGTTCGGCGGCTGGCCCGGCGCGATCCTGGCCCAGCAGTTACTGCGTCACAAGACCGCGAAGATGAGCTTCCGCGCGGTGTTCTGGGTGAGCGTGCTCATCAACGTCTTCGTGTTCGTCGCGCTCAACGCTCCCGGGGTCGCCCAGGCCGTCGTGGACGTCCTGGGCGGCTGAGCAGCACCGCGCCGGTCGGCGGTTCGTGGCAGAATCGAATACATGTTCGAAGCTGTCGCTGTCGAGCCGGAACCCACCCGCGCCGAACTGGTCAAAGACCTCCA
The DNA here is from genome assembly GCA_019638805.1 of Microbacteriaceae bacterium. Classification (GTDB taxonomy): domain Bacteria; phylum Actinomycetota; class Actinomycetes; order Actinomycetales; family Microbacteriaceae; genus JBDSKH01. The sequence goes on from JAHBTA010000005.1 coordinate 141,166, forward strand.
GGCGCGCATCCGGCGCATGCAGCGCAGCCGCCTGGACACGCACGAACTGCCCGCGCATCCCGCGCTCTCCCCCCTCCTGCCCGGTGGCGCCCTGATGGCGGGCTCCGCCTACGCGGTGACCGGCTCGACGACGCTCGCGCTCGGGATGCTGCAGGCGCCCAGCGCCGCGGGCGCCTGGTGCGCGGTGGTCGGCATGCCCGATCTGGGCGTGGGCGCCGTCGCGGGGCTGGGTATCGACCTGGAGCGCCTCGTGCTCGTGCCGCAGCCGGGCCGTCAGTGGCTCGCGGTCGTGTCGGCCCTCATCGACGTGGTCTCGGTCGTGCTCGTGCGCCCGCCCGCCTCACCCGGCGAGGCCGCGGCGAGCCGCATCGCGGCGCGTCTGCGTCGGCGCGAGGCAGTGCTGGTCGCGATCGGCGAATGGCCGCGCGCGACCGCAGCGCTCGCGATCGGCGACAGCAGCTGGACGGGCCTGGGCGCGGGTTTCGGCCGCCTGACCGGGAGGCAGGTCACGGTGTCCTCGACCGCATCGCGCAGCGGGCGTCCCGCCGCCCGGCGGCTCTGGCTGCCCGGTCCGGATCAGGCGCTGAGCCCGGTGACTCAGAACATCGGGAGGCGCAGCAGCCCGTCGGTCCACTGACCGTCGTGATGCGTGCACAGGTAGGGCTCGGCGCCGGCCATGCGCACGACCCCGACCTGATGCCATGCGCCGTCCACGGGGACGACGATCTCGTTGCCCTGCTCCATCCAGGCGATGAGCGACGCCCGGTCGCTCTCCCCCCGCTCCCCCGAATCGAGCTGCCAGCGATAGATCGCGACGTCCTCGTTGCGGTGATACCCGTGGAACCGGACATGGGTCAACTGCGCCGTCATGGGCCGGACCTCAGTATCGCGGGAGGGTCAGCAGGCGGTCGGTCCACTGGCCGTCGGCGTGCGTCCGCACGAACGGGGCGCTTCCCGGGATGCGCACCACGGCGACCGGAGCCTGGTCGCGACCCTCGCCGACCACGGCGTCGCCTCCCCCGTCGATCCATTCGACGAGGGACGGGCGATCGCTCTCGCCGCTGACGCCGCTATCGCAGCTCCAGCGGTACGAGATCGCGGCCTCGTGCTCCACGACGCGGTGGAATCGCACATGGGTGATTCGGGTCGGCATCCATGCTCCTGGGGTTTGGCTTCGGCTCCCCCTCGCGCAGACTAGCCCGTTATCGGGTTGTTACCCAAACATTTCCCGGCGGCCCCGCGCGCCGTCTTCGGGGGTGAGCGTGTCGCCGGCGAGTGGCATACTCGAACACAGTTTCGAAACTGGACCATGGAGGCCGATCGGCATGACCGAGACGGGTGCCCGCCTGCTCGTGCTGTGGGTGGCCGACTGGCCGGTCATCGCGTACGTGCGGGAGCACCGGGGCGTCTCGGGTGCGCCCCTCGCGCTCATCGGCAGCGGTGTCGTGCAGTCCTGCTCGGCGGCCGCGCGGGCCGAGGGCGTCCGGCGCGGGATGCGGCAGCGCGAGGCGCAGTCGCGATGCCCGGGACTGCGGGTGTCGCGTCACGACCCCGGACTGGATGCCCGCGCCTTCGAGGAGGTCCTGACCGCTTTGGAGGCGGTCCTGCCCGGCGTGCATCCGGTCCGTCCCGGGACGGTAGCGGTGCGCGTGCGCGGACCCGCCCGGTTCTACGGGGGCGAGCGGGCGGCCGCGCTGCGGGTGGTCGCCACCGCGGCCGAGCTGGGCCTGCCCGGTGCGCGGGTCGGGGTTGCGGACGGGCTCTTCGCGGCCGAGCAGGCGGCCCGGTCCGCCGACGCCGCCGGCATCGTGATCGTCCCGCCGGGCGAGCAGGCGGCCTTCCTGGCCCCGCTGCCGGTGAACGTCCTGGGCGATCCCGAGCTGGGCGGACTGCTGCCTCGGCTGGGCATCCGCACACTGGGTGGATTCGCCGCACTCGCCCCGGGCGACGTGGCGGCCCGGTTCGGTCCAGACGGCGCCCGCCTGCACGCCCTCGCGGGCGGGCGGGATCCCCGGGGAGCCGCGCCGCGCATCCCGCCCCGCGAGTTCGACGTCCGGGTGGGCTTCGAGACGGCGCTCGACCGTGCCGATCAGGTGGCCTTCGGGGTGCGGGGCATCGCCGACGCGTTCATCGCGGGGCTGCTGGCGCAGCGCCTGGTGTGCACGGCCGTGCGCATCGAGTTCACGACCGAGAACGGCGACGGCTCCGACCGGGTCTGGCTGCATCCCCGGTCGTTCACGGCCGCCGAGGTGGTCGACCGGGTGCGCTGGCAGCTCGACGGCGCCGACCTGCGCTCCGGGGTGACCGAGGTGCGGATCCGCCCGGACGCGGTGGATCCGGCGGGGGCGCACGAGCGCGGGTTGTGGGGAACCGGGCCGGACGAGGGCGTGCACTCCGGGCTCTCCCGCGTGCAGGGCATGCTGGGGCATCGCGGGGTGCTCACCGCGGTCCCCGCGGGGGGCCGGAGCCCGGCCGAGCGGCAGGCCATGGTGCCCTGGGGGGATCGTCCCGTCGTGGCGCGCGATCCGACCCCGCCGTGGCCGGGAGCCCTGCCGCCCCCGGCTCCGGCGACCGTGTACGCGGTCCCCCGGCCGCTCTCGGTGCGCGACGCGCACGACCGCCCGGTCACGGTCGACGAGCGGGGCGCGCTCAGCGCTCCCCCCGCCGTCATGGTCTCGCAGACCGGGGCGCGTCGACGCCTCACCGCCTGGGCGGGGCCGTGGCCGCTCGACGAGCGCTGGTGGGACGCGCGGGAGGCGCGCACGGCATCCCGGTTCCAGGCGGTCGACGCGGGGGGCGAGGCGTGGCTGCTCGTGCTCGACGCGGAGGGCTGGTGGGCGCATGGCCACTACGACTGACCCGACGGGCCCGGACGGGCCGGTCGTACCGTATGCCGAGCTGCACGCGCACTCCAGCTACAGCTTCCTGGACGGCGCCTCGAGCCCCGAGGAGCTCATGGGCGAGGCCGAGCGGCTGGGCCTGCACGCCATCGCCCTGACAGATCACGACGGCTTCTACGGCATCGTGCGCTTCGCGGAGGCAGCCGAGGCCACGCGGGTCCCGACGGTCTTCGGCGCCGAGCTCTCCCTGGGCCTGAGCGCGCCGCAGAACGGGCGGGCCGATCCGGAGGGTGAGCATCTGCTTGTGCTCGCCCGTCAGGAGGAGGGCTACCACCGGCTCGCGGGCGCCATCACGCACGCGCAGTTGCGCGGTGCCGAGAAGGGGCGCCCGATCTACGACCTGGCCGAACTCGCCGACCAGGCCGGAGGGCACTGGGTCGTGCTGACCGGATGCCGCAAGGGCGCGGTGCGCCGGGCGCTGACCGCGGGGCTCGATCCGGCCACGGAGCTCGACAGGCTCACCGGCTTGTTCGGCCGCGACAACGTCGTCGTCGAGCTCATCGACCACGGCAACCCGCTCGACACCGAGCACAACGATGCGCTCGCGGCGCTCGCGGCCGACCGCCGCATCCCGGTCATCGCGACCGGGAACGTGCACTACGCGACTCCGGAGGCCAGGCGGCTCGCGACCGCCGTCGCGGCCGTGCGCGCCACGCGCAGCCTGGACGAGCTCGACGGCTGGCTGCCGGCCGCCGGGACCGCGCATCTGCGATCGGGCCGAGAGATGCAGGCCCGGTTCGCCCGCTATCCGGGGGCGGTCGCGCGCACCGTGCCGCTGGCCGACGAGCTCGCCTTCCCGCTGCGCCGGGCCAGGCCCACCCTGCCCCGGCAGCACGTCCCCGAGGGGCACACGCCCATGTCGTACCTGCGGAAGCTGGTGTGGGATGCGGTGCCCGCGAAATACCCGCACCTGGACGACGTGGGGCGCGAGCGCATCGAATCCGAGCTCCGGGTCATCGAGGCCAAGGACTTCCCCGGGTACTTCCTCATCGTCCACGACATCGTGGCCTTCGCCCGCTCGCGGGGCATCCTCTGCCAGGGCCGCGGATCGGCCGCGAACTCGGCCGTGTGCTATCTGCTGGGCATCACGGCGGTCGACGCGATCTTCTACCGCCTGCCGTTCGAGCGCTTCCTGTCGAGTCTGCGCGACGAGGAGCCCGACATCGACGTCGACTTCGACGCGCGCCGCCGCGAGGAGGTCATCCAGTGGGTCTACGAGCGGTACGGCAGACGCAACGCCGCGCAGGTGGCCAACGTCATCCAGTACCGCCCCAAGAACGCCATCCGCGATATGGCCAAGGCGCTCGGGCACTCCCCCGGCCAGCAGGACGCCTGGAGCCGCCAGGTGGAGCGCTGGGGCGCGACGCTGGCGCCCGGGGACGACCACGACATCCCGCAGCCCGTCGTCGACCTGGCCACGCGACTGCTGAAGGCCCCGCGGCACCTGGGCATCCACTCCGGCGGCATGGTGCTGACCGATCGCCCGGTGGGCGAGGTGGTGCCCATCGAGCACGCGCGCATGGACGGCCGCACGGTCATCCAGTGGGATAAGGACGACGCCGCCTGGATGGGGCTGGTCAAGTTCGACCTGCTGGGGCTCGGCATGCTGGCCGCTCTGCAGCACTGCTTCGACCTGATCGAGCAGGCCACCGGGACCCGCTGGGGTCTGGACACCATGCCCCGCGAGGAGCCCGAGGTCTACGACATGCTGTGCGCGGCCGACGTGATCGGCGTCTTCCAGGTCGAGTCGCGCGCCCAGATGGGCCTGCTGCCGCGCCTGCGTCCGCGGGAGTTCTACGACCTGGCCATCCAGATCGCGCTCGTGCGGCCCGGGCCGATCCAGGGCGGTGCCGTGCACCCGTATGTGCGCAGGCGCAGCGGCGTGGAGGAGGTGACCTACGCCCACCCGAAGCTGGTCCCCGTGCTGGAGCGCACACTCGGCATCCCGGTCTTCCAGGAGCAGCTCATGCAGATGGCCATGGCGGTCGGCGACTGCAGCGGTGAGGACGCCGATCTGCTGCGGCGGGCCATGGGTTCCAAGCGCGGGCTCGAGCGCATCGAGTCGCTGCGCGAGCGGCTCTACGCGGGCATGGCCCGCAACGGGCTCACCGGTCAGGCGGCCGACGACATCTACGCGCGCATCCAGGCCTTCGCGAGCTTCGGCTTCGCCGAGTCGCATTCGCTGAGCTTCGCACTGCTGGTCTACGCCTCGGCGTGGATCAAGCTGCACTACCCGGCCGCGTTCCTGGCCGGGCTGCTGCGCTCGCAGCCCATGGGGTTCTACTCCCCCGCGACCCTGACCGGCGACGCCCGGCGGCACGGGGTACGGGTGCTCCGGCCCGACATCCAGGTCTCCTCCGCCGACGCGACCCTCGAGAGGGTCGACTCCGACGCGACCCTCGACACTCCGCGCTACGACGCGGACTTCGCGGTGCGGCTCGGTCTGGCCGGGGTGACCCGCATCGGCCAGGCGGTCGCCGAGCGCATCGTCGCCGAGCGGGATGCGCGGGGCGCCTACCGCTCGATGGAGGACCTGGTGCGCCGCACGGGCCTGACCCGTACGCAGCTCGAGTCGCTCGCGACCGCGGGGGCCTTCGACTCCCTCGATCTGGCGCGGCGGGAGGCGCTGTGGAAGGCGGGCTCCGCGGCCTCGGACCGCGAGGAGTTCCTGGCCGGGACGCTCGTGGCGGTCCAGCCGCCGCTGTTCGCCGACCCGAGCGCGTTCGAGACCATGGCCGCCGACCTGTGGGCCACGGGCGTCTCGACCGACGATCACCCGCTGGCGCACGCTCGCGCGGGGCTGGACGAGCGCGGGGCAGTGTCGTCGGTCGCGCTGCGCGAGGTCGAGCCGGGTACGAGGGTCGAGGTCGCCGGGCTCGTGACGCACCGGCAGCGGCCGGCCACGGCATCCGGCATCACGTTCCTCAACCTGGAGGACGAGCACGGTCTGATCAACGTGATCTGCTCGATGGGCGTGTGGGCCCGCTACCGCCGCGTGGTGCGCGACTGCCCGGCGCTCATCGCGCGCGGGATCCTGGAGCGCTCGCCCGAGGGGGTGACCAACCTGCTCGCCGACCGGTTCGAACCGCTTGCGCTGACCGTGACGCACCGATCACGGGACTTCCAGTGAGGCGGGCCATCGCGGGAGAGGCGCGACTCAGCGCTCGCTCATGCGTCGGCGTATCAGGTCGATCCGGGCCTGCAACTGGCTCACCGTCGCCCGCGCGACCTCGGGGCCCCCGCAGAGCCGCCGCACCTCGGCGTGCACCTGGGCGTGCGTCGCACCTGTGGACCTGGCGTGGATCGTCACCAGTGAGTTGAGCAGTCTGCGCTGCTCGGCGAGCGTGCGGTGCAGCGCCTGCGGACCGTGCGTGCCCGCCCCGGCGTGGCCCTCGCCCGTGGGCGGGCGCTGGGCGGCATGGCGTCGCTGACGGGCCTGGCGGGAGCGGAGCAGGCGCGAGACCTCCTCGGGCTCGAGAATGCCGGGAATGCCTATGAAGTCCCACTCCTCGGGGCTGCCCGGCTCGGCGAGGGCGCCGTACTCCTGGCCGTCGTAGAGCACCTTCTCGAAGGTGGCGGTCGACCCGAGTGCCGTCCACTCCCCCTCATCGAGCAGGTCGTCCGAGGCGCTCTCGGGCGCCTGTGCCCGCTCGAGGAGGTCGTCGTCGAGAAGATCGCCCGTCGGCTCGCGGTCGAGGGCGTGGTCGCGTTCGCGCTCCAGCTCGGAGGCGAGCCCGAGAAGCACGGGAACGCTCGGCAGGAAGATCGACGCGAGCTCGCCGCGGCGTCTGGCCCGAACGAACCGGCCGATCGCCTGCGCGAAGAACAGCGGGGTCGAGGCGCTCGTCGCATAGACGCCCACCGACAGCCGAGGCACGTCGACGCCCTCGGAGACCATGCGCACCGCTACCATCCAGCGCTCGTCGTTCTCGGCGAAGACCTGGATGCGCTGGCTGGAGGCCTTCTCGTCGCTCAGTACGAGGGCGGGGGCCCGCCCCGTGATCGACGCGAGGATCGCGGCGTAGGCGCGCGCCGCATCCTGATCGGCGGCGATCACGAGCCCGCCCGCATCGGGTACGCTCTGCCGCACCTCGCTCAGGCGCCGATCGGCGGCCGACAGCACGGCGCTGATCCACTCCCCACCCGGATCCAGGGCGGCGCGCCATGCCTGAGCCGTGACGTCCTGGGTGTCGTCCTGGCCAAGCGCGGCCTCCCACTCCTCGCCCTGGCGCGTTCGCCAGCGCATGGTTCCCGCGTAGGACAGGAACACCACGGGTCGCACCACGCCGTCGCGCAGAGCGCGGCCGTAGCCGTAGGCGTAGTCGGTCTGCGAAACGCGCACGCCGCGCTCGTCGCGCAGGTAGCCCACGAACGGGATGGGCGCCGTGTCGGAACGGAACGGCGTGCCGGTGAGCGAGAGCCGACGGGTGGCCGGGTCGAACGCCTCCCGGATCGCGTCGCCCCAGCTGAGCGAATCCCCGCCGTGGTGCACCTCGTCGAGGATGACGAGCGTGCGGCGCGACCGCGTCATCTCCCGGTGCACGGATGCCTTGACCGCCACCTGCGCGTACGTCACGACCACGCCGTGGAACTGTCGCGATTCGTGCCCATGACGATTGGCGAACCGGGGGTCGAGGCGGATGCCGGCACGATGCGCGGCGTCGGCCCACTGCACCTTGAGGTGCTCGGTGGGGGCGACGACCGTGACGCGATCGACCGTGCGGCGTCGCAGGAGCTCGGCGGCCAGCCGCAGCGCGAAGGTGGTCTTGCCGGCGCCCGGTGTCGCCGAGACCAGGAAATCGCGGGGCTCGGTCGCGAAGTAGGCGTCCAGCGCCTCCTGCTGCCAGGCGCGCAGGGCCGCGACCGTCCCGCGGGCGGCGCGCTCGGGGAACGCCGGGGAGAGCTGCTCGGCCGCCGCGGTTGCGCGGAACGCCGGCCCTCCCCCCGATTCGGTCACTCGATGAAGCGTAGGTCACGCCGCCGACGCGGAATGACGGCGCGGCCCACCCTGTGGGTACCCCGCGCTCAGGACCGGCGGCGGAGGAGCAGGAAGGCGAGCAGGATCAGCAGGAGCACCGCGGCGATGCCGCCGACGACCCATGGCCAGACGGGGACGTCGTTCGAGGTCTCCTCCGGTACCGGGGTCTCGGTCGGCTCGGGCGTGCTCGCCGGCGTCGAGGGCTGCGCGGTGGGCTCCGGCGTCGCGCTCGGGGTGGGGGTGGGCGTCGGGGTCGGTGTTGCGGTGACCTCCCCGACGACCGGCGTCCAGCCGCCGGTGCCCCCTGTTCCGCCGGTCGAGCCGGTTCCGCCCGATCCCCCGGAGCCCCCGCCCGAACTCGGGGGCGGCGAACCGTAATGGGCTTCGAGAGCGACGTCGACGCTGTCGCCCGCCGGACTGCCGCCGACGAGAGAGGGAAGCGATGTGGTCTCAGTGACCTCCTGGCTCGTGCCCTGCAGGAACCAGCCCTCGAACACCTGCCCCGCGGGCGGAGCGGGATCGGCGGGCCAGGTGCGCTCACCGGCCGACACCGTCGAGGCGAACAGGGTGATGTCGGCGGGGTCGCCCGACACGCTGCCCGCGGAGTCGAAGGTCAGACGGTAGTGGTTGGCCAGCACGCCGTCGATGGCCGGCGACCCGCCGGTCACGAGCGACGCGCTCAGAGCGATGACGCCTCCGTTGGTGATCTGACCGCGGCTGCCGGAGGCGACTGCCCGGATCTCGGCGCCCGCGGTGGGAGTCCCGATCGCACCGGCGATGAGGCCGGTTGTGCCCACGATCAGCTCGGGCCCGCCGGAGTTGGAGTCCGGGATGCGCAACTCGTCCGAGGCGTTCGGTATGCGCAGCGTGCCGTCCACGACCAGGCTGCCGAAGTGACCGACCGCGGACGGATCGCTCGGGCTGGATGCGATGTGCCCGTGCCCGACGACCGTCGCGCCGCCGGTCGCCGTGACCGTCGCTCCGATGTAGATGACGACGTAGGCCCCCTCGCCCTCGCCCGTCGGGCCGGGGCCGCCCCAACCGCCGCCGATCGCAGCAGCCATGCGGTTGCTCGTGCTCGCCTCCGCGGTAGTCGTGCTGCCGGACTGGAAGATGATGGTGCCCCCGCTGGCGTATGAGCCCCCGCCGATCGCCGCGCCGAGCCCGCCCCCCGCGGAGGCGACCGTGCCGACGCCCTCCAGCAGGATCGTGGCCGAAGAGTTGTCGGTGGCGCTTCCGACACTGCCGCTTCCGATGCCGGCGCCCCCGTCCAGTCCCCCGTGGGCCTCGGTTCCGTCGCCGGAGATCTCGATGAAGGTGCTCGCGCGGAGATATCCGCTTCCGATTCCGGCGGCGCCGCCCGAGCCGTAGGCGATCGTGTCGTCTCCGACGATCTGGATGGAGGACACCGAGGCCTGGCCCCCTCCGCCGATCCCGGCGCCGTTGTGCCCGTTCGAGCGGGCGTCCGTGGCGTCGCCGGCGATGATGATGGTGCCTCCGGTGCTGACCTGACCGCCGGTGCCGATCCCCGCCGCGGCACCCCCGCCCCGTGCGATGGTGCGATCGCCCGACACGTTGATGTAGAGGATGCCGCCCCCGGAGCCGCTGCCGCCGATCCCGGCCCCGCCGGAGTAGATGTTCGTCCCGTTGGCCGGCCCGCCCGTCGCCTGGGTGTCATCCCCGACGATCTCGATGACGCCGGCTCCGCTGCCGCCGCCCCCGCCGATGCCCGCGGCATTCGTGCCGCCGGTGGCGATCGTGCCATTCGCCTTGAGGGTGAGGAACGAGCCGCTCTGCACCCGGATGCCCGGAGTGTTGTTCGAGCTCGAGGCGTCCGCGGTGAGGATCCCGGTCGATCCCGTGTTGTCGACCGTCAGGTACGCCGAGCTCTGCACGTTGACGCTGCGCACGCTGAGATCGAAGCCGGCGAGATCCACGGTGATGACGCATCCGCTCGCGATGGCGAGCGTCGAGGTGGTCGCGCTGATGTTGCTCGTGAGCACCGCGGTGTCCGGCGAGGCCGTGGTGCCCGTGCACGCCGAGGTGATGCCGTTGAGCGTCGCGAAGTCGCCGGCGGGAGAGGTGACGAGCGGCGCGGCGGCGGCGGGCGCAGCAGCCAGCCCCCATCCGGCCAGGGCGAGAGCGGCAACGGCGGCGAGGGAACGGCTAAGGGTCGTCATCGGCTGCGTGGCTCTCGGGTCGTCATCGTCGGCAGGCTCCACGGTCCGACCGCTCAGGGTCGTTCCGGCGCCGCCAGGGTAGCAGACGACGCGAAGGTGCCTCGCGAACGTGCCTTGCGAACCCGTCAGTCGTCCCCGTGCCCGAAGCGACGCAACGGCTGCCGGTCGAGAAGTGAGGCCGGGCGGACCGCACCGTGCCCGAACCGGCCGGCCACCGCATCCACCGCGTGCTCGGCGTCGCGCCAGGCGGCGTCGTCGTCCCAGAGGCCGAGCGCCGCGACCTCCCCGGTGAGCTGCTCGCCGCGCACGCCGATGAGCCGCACCGGGAGGGCGTCCGGGTTCGCCGAGTCGTAGAGGGAGCGGGCCTCCTCGTAGAGCCGGCGGGCCAGATCGGTCGGGTCCGCGAGCGTGCGCGAACGGGTGATGGTCGTAAAGTCCGAGAAGCGCAGCTTGATGGCGACCGTGCGCGCCTGCACTCCGGCGCGGCGCAATCGCACCGCGACGCCATCGGCGAGAGCGAGCAGGGTGCGGTGGACCTCGCGAGCGTCGGTGACGTCGAACTCGTAGGTGGTCTCGTGGCCGACGCTCTTCTCCTCGCGCCCGGTCACCACCGCGCGCGGGTCGCGTCCCCACGAGAGTTCGTGCAGGCGCTCCCCGGTCGCCGCGCCGAGCGCGCGCACGAGCGTGTCCAGGGGCACCTCGGCAACGTCGCCCACGGTGCGAAGCCCCAGCCGGCTCAGCTGCTCCTCCGCCTTCGCCCCCACCCCCCACAGCGCCGAGACGGGCTGGGGATGCAGGAACTCCAGGGTGGATGCCGCGGGCACCACCAGAAGCCCGTCCGGTTTCGCGCGCGAGGACGCGAGCTTCGCGACGTACTTGGTCGCGGCGGCACCCACCGAGGCGCGCAGCCCGGTCTCGGCGTGGATGCGCTCACGGAGCCGGGTGCCGATCTGCCAGGGCGTTCCCAGCAGCCGCAGGGCGCCCGCCACGTCGAGGAACGCCTCGTCGATGGACAACGGCTCGACCAGGGGTGTCACCTCGCCCAGGAGCCGCATGATGACGCCGGAGTAGTGCGTGTACCGCTCGAAATGCGGCTCGAGAACGATCGCCTGCGGGCAGCGCCGCAGAGCCACCGCCATGGGCATGGCCGAGTTGACACCGTAGCGGCGGGCCTCGTAGGTCGCCGCGGTGACGACCGAGCGCAGGGACCGGTGCCCGACGATGACGGGCTTGCCGACCAGCTCCGGGCGGTCGAGCAGCTCGACGGACGCGAAGAAGGCGTCCATGTCGAGGTGCAGAATGCTCGCCGTGGTGTCGTCGAGGGGCGACTCCGTGACCTGACGGCCGGTGCCGTCCTGCTTGCTCACGGGCGCCCCTCGACGACGGGACTCAGGACTTGCGGCGCCGCGTGATGAGGCCCCAGATGAGCAGCACGACGATCGCGCCGACGATGGCGACGATCCAGGACGTGATGTCGAAGAACCCCTCGTAGCTGTAGCCGAACAGCAGACCGCCCAGCCACCCGGCCAGGAGCGCGCCGGCGACCCCCAGCAGCAGCGTCGCGATCCAGCCGCCCCCCTGCTTTCCCGGAAGGATGAGCTTGGCGATCGCTCCCGCGATCAATCCGAGGAGAAGGAATCCGAGAAATCCGGCCATGTCGACCTCCAGTCGATCCGGTCGCCCGGGTCTCGGGCGCCGCATCCAGTCAAGCACTCCCCTATCCGGGGGACAACGCGCCACGGCACGATCGGGGCAAGCGGGCATCATGGAGACATGACGGCCGAGCATCCCTGGTCTCGCTACGTCGCGGTCGGCGACTCGTTCACGGAAGGCATCGGCGATCCCGAACCCCGGTCCCCCGGCGGCCACCGCGGCTGGGCGGACCGGGTCGCCGAGGTGCTCGCCACGAAGACCGAGGACTTCGCCTACGCCAACCTCGCCATCCGCGGGAGGCTGCTGCAGCAGATCCTGGACGAGCAGGTGGATGCGGCGCTCGAGCTGCGCCCCGACCTCATCACGGTCTCGATGGGCGGCAACGACATCATCCGGCCTGGCACCGACCCGGACGAGGTCGCCGAGCGCTTCGACGACGGCATCGCGCGACTCAGCCGGGACGGAGCGACCGTGGTCATGTTCAACGGGCCCGACATCGGCATGACCCCGGTGCTCAGCCGGGTGCGCGGCAAGGTGGCCATCTACAACGAGAATCTGCGCACCGTCGCGAAGCGCCACGACGCGATCGTCGCGGACATGTGGTCGCTGCGCGAGCTCTCCGATCCGCGCATGTGGGCGCCGGACCGGCTGCACTTCTCGCCCGTCGGTCACCAGACGATCGCCCGCATGGTGCTGGACGCGCTCAACGTCGAGAACGACCTGGAGCCCTACGAGGCCGAGCCGCTCCCCAAGCAGTCCTGGCGCGAGGCCCGCAAGGAGGACATCGGTTGGGCGCGCGAGTACTTCGCCCCGTGGATCCTGCGACGCATCCGTCACCAGTCATCGGGCGACGGCGTGCAGCCCAAGCGGCCGAGCTTCTAGCGCTCGCGCCTCAGAACAGCTCGCCCGGATGCGTGAGCCGCCAGCCGGGGCCGGGATCGGTGATCGCCTCCGAGAGGACCAGGGGCACGGTCGTGCTGCGGCTCCCCGCCGTGAAGACCACCTGTCCCACGCGTTCGCCCGCCGGGGCGAGACGCACGGGATCCACCTCGATGGCGACGGTCACCGGGGTGTCGCCCCAGGTCAGCAGCACGGCTTCGGCGCTCGCCTCGGCGGCGGCGGTCTGCCCCCACGGCGTCTCGTAGGAGCCGAAATCCTCCCCCACGTCGCTCACGTCGAGCTCGTGGAAGCCCGCCTGCACGCTGGCCAGAAGAGACACGATCGCGCGATTGATCGTGGGGTGATCCACGCCGCCGAGAACGACTCCCACGATGGTCACGGTGCTCTGGCCGATGAGGGCGTCGGCCGAGAACAGCAGGTTGGCCCCGTACGGGTCGAGCGTCCCGGTCTTGATGCCCGTGACGCCGTGCATGCCGAGCAACTCGTTCGAGTTCTCCAGCTTCCCGACGTCGTGCAGGGTGACCGTGCGGGTGCCGACGATCTCGGCGATGAGCGGGTCGGCCAGCGCGATGCGGGCCAGTTCGACCAGATCGGATGCGGTGGCCCGGTTCGCACTCGACAACCCGGTCGGCTCGGACACCGTGATCCCGGACAGCCCGTGCGCCTCGAGCCAGCCGCGCGCCGCGGTCGCAAAGGCGTCCTCGGAGCCGAACGCCCACACCGCGAGCGTGGTCGCATAGTTGTTGGCGGATTCGATGAGCGTGAGGTCGAGCAGTTCGCGCTGGGTGTAGACCTGGCCGGCCTTGACCGGCTCGACCGTGCCGTTCACCTTGAGGTACGCGTCGTGGTACGCGACGTCGGCGGAGGTCATGGTGACCTTCGGGCCCGCCTCGCCCACCCCCAGCGGGTGCTCCTGCAGCACGACAAGCGCCGTGACGATCTTGGTGATGCTCGCGATGGGCAGAGGTTTGCCCGAGCCCGAGGCGGCGAGCACCCCCGGGAAGCCGATCGCGCCGACCGCGCTCGCGCCGTACCCCGGGAAGTCGAGGTCGGCCGCCGCGCCGGGCGCCTCGACGTGCTCGGGGACGACCGCCTCGGTCGCCCGCAGCGGCGCCAGGAGCGTCATCGGCAGGTAGAACAGCGTGCTCAGGACGAGCAGCAGCCCGCCGAAGACGACGATGCGGCGCCGACGGTAGATCTGGCGTCGCGAAGGCACTGATCGATGCTAACCGGCGCGCAGGCTCCAGAGCGCCACCGCCGCGGCGGCCGCCACGTTGAGCGAGTCCACTCCGTGTGACATGGGGATGGTCACAACCCGGTCCGCGGAATCGAGGGCCCGTGCGCTGAGACCGTCGCCCTCCGTGCCCAGAAGCAGCGCGATCCGTTCGGGGGCATCGAGTGCGTAGTCGTCGAGGGCGATGGCGCCGTCGGCGAGGGCGAGCGCGGCGATCTCGAATCCCGCGTCGTGCAGCTGCGCGGCCCCCTCCGGCCACTCCGCGAGCCGGGTCCACGGGATCTGCAGAACGGCGCCCATCGAGACCCGGACGCTGCGCCGGTAGAGCGGATCGGCACAACGCGGGGTGATGAGCACCGCGTCCGCGCCGAGGCCCGCGACCGCGCGGAAGATCGCGCCGACGTTGGTGTGGTTGACGACATCCTCGAGCACGACGACGCGCCGCGCCCCGGCGAGCACCTCGGCGACGGGCCGTTCGGCCGGCCGGTGGAACGCGGCGAGGGCGCCCCGGTGCACCGCGAACCCGGTCACCTGTTCGATGACCTCTGGCGATGCGAGGTACACCGGCACGTCATGCGTCGCCAGCAGGTCCGACAGCCCGGGCAGCCACTTCTCTTGGAGCAGGACCGAACGCGGGCGGTGCCCCGCGTCGAGCGCCCGCTCGATGACCTTGGCCGACTCGGCGATGTACAGCCCCTCGGCAGGCTCGCGCACGCGTCGGAGTGCGACGTCGGTCAGGCTCGTGTAGTCGCGCAGCCGATCGTCCGCGGGGTCGTCGACCGGAACGATCTCCACCTGGACCTCCCGCCGAAACATGATCGAAAACTTCGGCGTCTAGTCTCCCAGGGGAAGGGAGGCGCCATGGTCGTGACCGACGCGGGAGTGCTCGACGCGGCCTCCCTCGCGCTCCTGGACGCCGCAGAAGAGCTGCTTCGGGGGCGCTCGGTCGCCGTACTCACCGGCGCGGGCGTGAGCACCGACTCCGGGATCCCCGACTACCGCGGCGAGGGCGCGCCGGTCCGCTCGCCCATGACGCTGCAGACCTTCCTAGGCGACGAGCGGGCCCGCAAGCGCTACTGGGCGGGCAGCCACCTCGGCTGGCGGCGCTTCTCGGCGGCCGGACCCAATGACGGGCACCGCGCGCTGGCCGCCCTCGAGGCGGCGGGCGTCGCCAACGGCGTCGTCACCCAGAACGTCGACGGCCTGCACCTGCGCGCCGGATCGCGGCATGTGGTCGATCTGCACGGCTCGATGGACCGGGTGCGCTGCCTGACCTGCGGCCAGAGTTTCGCGCGGGAGGACATCGCCGCCCGGCTCACGGCCGCGAACCCGTGGCTCGAGGCCCCCGATGCCGTGTCGCTCAACCCGGACGGCGACGTCGACGTGGATGCCGTGGACGACATGGTCGTGCCCGATTGCTCCGTGTGCGGCGGGGTTCTCAAGCCCGAGGTGGTGTTCTTCGGCGAGTTCGTGCCCCCGCAGAAGTTCGCGGAGGCGAGCGCCCTGGTCCGACGCGCGGATGCGCTGCTGGTGGCCGGGTCGTCGCTGGTGGTCAACTCCGGCATCCGGCTGCTGGATCAGGCCGTGAAGCGCCGCATCCCGGTCGTCATCGTCAACCGGGGCGCCACCAAGGGCGATGCGCGGGCGAGCGTCAAGATCGACGCGGGCACGAGCGAGGTGCTGTCCGCCCTCGCGGCGCGGTTGCCGTAGACGCCTGTCCGCTGCAGAGACCCTCCCCGATCTCGGGTAGACATGGGGGGTGACCACCGTGCTCTACCTCGTGCGCCATGGCGAGACCGACTGGAACCGCGCGCATCGCATCCAAGGCTTGACCGACATCCCGCTCAACGAGACCGGTCGCGAGCAGGCGCGGGAGACCGGGCGACTGCTGGCCCGCCGTAGCGTCGACCACGTGGTGGCGAGCCCGCTCTCCCGGGCGTTCGAGACCGCGCAGCTCATCGCGCGCGAGGCCGGCTTCCCCGAGCCCGAGCCGCTCCCCGCGCTCGTGGAGCGCGACTACGGCGCGGCGGAGGGACTGGAGTTCGAGGAGGTCGAGCGCCGCTTCCCCGATCGGGGCGCGGTTCCGGGCCAGGAGAGCCGTGATGCCGTTGCCGAACGCGTCGTCCCCGCGCTCGAGCGGCTCGCGGCCGACCACCCCGACCGATCCCTCGTCGTGGTCAGCCACGGCGGGGCGATCCGCGCCGTGCTGAGCACCGTGGACCCGGACGGGCACCACGGCGCCATCACCAACGGATCGGTGCACAGCTTCCGTTTCGACGGTGAGACCCTGCACCTCGTGGCCTTCGACGATCCGCTCGATGAGGAGTCGGTGCAACCCGGCAGCGGCGACGTGACCGAGCAGAACGCTGTCGAGGCGAGAGAGGAGGGGGCCGCGTGAGCGCACCCGCCGTGCAGCGCTTCCTGGATGCCGTGGCCGGCCTCGGTCTGCACCCCGAGATCCGCGAGTTCGACGAGTCGACCCACACGGCGGCGGAGGCCGCCGCGGCCATCGGCTGCGAGGTGGCGGCGATCGTGAAGAGTCTGGTGTTCGAGGCCGACGGCGCCCCCCTGCTCGTGCTCGCGTCGGGTCCGAACCGGGTCGACACCGGCGCGCTGGGGTCCCGGCTCGGCGCGAGCATCGGCAAGGCCGACGCCGCGACGGTCAAGCAGGCGACCGGCTACTCGATCGGCGGCGTCCCCCCACTCGGGCACCCGACGCCGCTGCGCACCATCCTGGACGAGACGCTGCTGGACCTGCCCGTGGTGTGGGCGGCGGCCGGGAGCCCGACCGCGGTCTTCGCGATCGAGCCGGCCGAACTGGTGCGGCTCAGTGGCGCCGAGGTGCTGCCGGTCGCGTAGCCGCTGCCCCGCGCGCCGCGGCCACGCCCTCCAGCACCTCGAGCAGCGCGCGCGCCGACGCGTCCCAGTCGTAGGTCCGGGCGACCTCCCGCCCGCGGCGCGAACGCTCGGCCCACACGGCCTGGTCCTCGAGCGATCGGATGGCGGCCGCCGCGGCGTCCGGGTCCTGCGCCGGGAAGTAGCCCGCGGCATCCGCCCCCACCTCGCGGAAGATCGGGATGTCGCTCACGACGATGGGCGTGCCCGCGGCCATGGCCTCGATGAGCGGGATCCCGAAGCCCTCGTCGAGGGAGGCGTGCACGAGGGCGAACGCCTCGCGCAGCAGCTGCGCGTAGTGCTCGTCGCTCACCCCGTCGTGCACCACGAGGGCGCCCTCCGGCGCGAGCGCGAGCAGGCGGGCGCGATCGGCACGCGAGATGCGCGAGAGCAGGTGCAGGCGGTAGCCCGGCAGAACGTGCAGGGCGAGCGCGAGCGTCTCGACGTTCTTGTACGGCATGAACGAACCCATGTAGACCAGCTCGCGGGTGACCGGGCGCGTCCGGGGGGCGCCCGCGCCGGCCGGCGAGTCGGCGGCGTTGCGCACCACGTGCAGGGGCCGCCGGGTGAGCCGATGGCGCTGGATCAGCTCGCGCGAGGTCTGCGAGACGGTGACCACGGCATCCGCCTGGTTCAGGAGCACGCGCTGCGGCCACCAGGCCAGGTGGTAGAGCCGCCACAGCAGCCGGATCGCGGCGTTCAGGTCGCGCGGGGGCGTGCGATTGCGGTAGTAGATCAGGTCGTGCAGGGTCTTGACCAGCCCGTAGCGACGGCCCCAGGACCCCATGGTCTGCATGGGCGTGAAGACCACGTCGGATTCGAGGGCGTTGATCTGGAGCGCGACGAAGGGCTCGCGGGCACTGGTCGGCCCCGAGACGCGATGCCAGGGCAGGCGCGGCAGCTGACGCAGCTGGCGCTCGTCGCTGATGAGCATGCGCACGTCGTGCCCCCGGGGACCGGCCAGGCGGGCCAGGGCTCCGGCCAGCCGCGCACCGTACCGGCTGATGCCGTCGTGGTGCTCGGGGCGGGTGTACCGGCAGTCGACGAGGATCCTCACGGTAGCCGGTCCAGAAAGTGCCCGATCTCGTCCGCGGCATCCGCGGGCCGCTCGTAGTGGATGAGGTGGCCGACCCCCTCGAGCATGACCAGCTGCACGTCGGGCAGCATCCCGGCGAACACGTGCTGCCCGGCGGCCGGGGCGATGGTGTCGCGCGCCCCGGCGATGATGAGCACGGGCATGGTCAGTGCATCGGCCGCACGCGTCACATCGGTGCTGAGCGAGGCGTCGAAGGCCTCCGCGACGGTCACGGGGTCGCTGAAGCCGTTGAAGTAGCGGTGGTGCTCTTCGTGGATCCAGCGCCGCAGACCGCGATCGCGGGTCTTCGCGAGGGTCACGCTCATGAGCTGCACGATCACCCAGTTGCCCAGCAGCCCGCGTCCCACGCGCTCGGGAAGCCGCCTCGCGGCACCGTAGTAGGCGCGGGTGAGCGCGTTCATGAGCCGCCCGCCGCCGCGTCGCGGGTCGGTGCTGATCGGGTTGATGAGGATGAGCGCGGGCGTCTCGAGTCCGGCGTCGATCGCGTGGGTGGTCACCATCGATCCGAAGGAGTGCCCGATCAGCACGGCGCCGCCGCGCAGCCCGAGTTCATCGAGGAACGCACCCAGCCACCGCCCGTAGCCCTCGATGGAGTGCGGAGCCCCGGTCATCGGCGTGGACTGCCCGAAACCGGGCAGGTCCGGCCCGATGATGCGCACACCCGGCAGCCGGGCGATGACCGGCTCGAGGCCGTGGTGATCGCCCCGGTAGCCGTGCACGATGACGACCGTGCGCGCGGCGTCGGCGGGGCCGTACTCCCAGTACCGCGTGGTGCTGCCGAGCACCTCGGCGGAGGCCTCGCGGACGGGGATCCGGGCCAGCGCATCGGCGTGCGGGGTGGGGACGCTCACCCCGCGATTCTAGGTGTCGCGCTCTCCTAGACTCTGACGGTGACCTTCACGGCTCCCCTCACGCTGCCCGGTCTGGCGCTCGATCCGCAGTGGTACCGCCGCGCGGTGTTCTACGAGGTCATGGTGCGCTCGTTCGTCGATTCCAACGGGGATGGCACGGGCGATCTGGGCGGCCTCATCGGCAAGCTCGACTATCTGCAATGGCTGGGGGTCGACGCGATCTGGATCCCGCCGATCTACAGCTCCCCGCTGCGCGACGGCGGGTACGACGTGGCCGACTACACGAGCATCCTCCCCGAGTTCGGCACGATCGACGAGTTCCGCGAGCTCGTGACCAAGGCGCACGAGCGCAATATGCGCGTCGTCATCGACCTGGTCATGAACCACACCTCGGACCAGCACGAGTGGTTCCAGCAGTCCCGTGCCGACCCGGACGGCCCGTACGGCGACTTCTACGTGTGGAGCGACACCGACGAGAAGTACCCCAACGTGCGCGTCATCTTCGTCGACACCGAGGAGTCGAACTGGAGCTTCGACCCGGTGCGCCGGCAGTTCTTCTGGCACCGGTTCTTCAGTCACCAGCCCGATCTCAACTTCGAGAACCCCGCCGTGCACGAGGCCATGTTCGAGGTGGTCAGGCACTGGCTCGACCTGGGCGTCGACGGTCTGCGGCTGGACGCCATCCCGTACCTGTACGAGTCGGAGGAGGGCAACGGCGAGAGCGAGCCCGCCACGCACGAGTTCATCCGGCGACTGCGCGCCATGGTCGACGCCGAGTACCCGGGGCGCGCCCTCATCGCCGAGGCGAACCAGTGGCCCTCGGAGGTCGCCGAGTACTTCGGCACCGAGGAGGAGCCCGAGTGCCACATGGCCTTCGACTTCCCGGTCATGCCGCGCATCTTCTACTCGCTGCGCTCGCAGTCCGCTGCCGAGCTGAAGCGAGTCCTCGCCGAGACCCAGGACGTGCCCGAGGGCGCGGCGTGGGGTGTCTTCCTGCGCAACCACGACGAGCTGACGCTCGAGATGGTCAGCGAGGAGTACCGGCAGGCCATGTACGGCTGGTACGCGTACGACCCGCGCATGCGCTCCAACATCGGCATCCGCCGTCGGCTCGCACCCCTGCTGGACAACTCGCGCGCCGAGCTCGAGCTCGCGCACGCCCTGCTCTTCTCGCTCCCGGGGTCGCCCTTCCTGTACTACGGCGACGAGATCGGCATGGGCGACAACATCTGGCTTCCCGACCGCGACGCCTCGCGCACCCCGATGCAGTGGACGCCCGATCGCAACGCGGGCTTCTCGACGGCCGACCCCGGGAAGCTCTACCTCCCGGTCGTGCAGTCGCTCGTCTACAACTACTCCCTGGTCAACGTCGAATCGCAATTGGCGCAGTCCCGGTCGCTCCTGCACTGGGTGCGCAACGTCATCCATGTGCGGAAGGCGCACCCCACCTTCGGGCTGGGGTCGATCCGGGTGCTGGAGACCAGCCACGATTCGGTGCTCGCGTTCGTGCGCGAGTACGCGGGCTCGGGAACTCCCATGGGCGATGCGCCGGAGAGCATCCTGTGCGTGTTCTCGTTCTCGCACAACCCGGTCGCGGCCACCATTCGGCTCGGGGATGCGGTGGCCGGCTCAGCCGTGTACGACCTGTTCGGCGGGGGCGAGTTCCCCACCGTCGGGGCGGACGGTTCGCTCACGCTGACTTTGGCGACGCAGAGCTTCTATTGGCTGCACCTGGCGGCCGCGTCGGGTGAGGCCTGAGGACGGCACCGCGCGGCTGTCGCCGGCGGGGAATACCCTGAAGACCATGACGTACTGGGACGCCCGGCTCGCGGTCTTCGACCTCGAGACCACGGGTGTCGACGTCGACACGAGCCGCATCGTGTCCGCGTGCATCGCTCTGCTCGAGCCGGACGGCTCCCTGCACGCCCAGTGGAACTGGTTGGCCGACCCGGGCGTCGAGATCCCGGAGGCGGCGAGCGAGGTGCACGGCATCACGACCGAGCGCGCCCGGGAGGATGGCCGCCCGGCCGACCAGGTGGTCGCCGAGCTCGCGGCCACGATCCGCGCCCTCAACGCCGCGGACCTCCCGCTCGTGGTCTACAACGCGCCCTACGACCTGACGCTGCTCGATCGCGAGTGCCGACGTCATCGCATCCAGCCGCTCGGGTCGCCCTCCCCCGTCATCGACCCGCTCGTGATCGACAAGGCGGTCGACCGGTTCCGCAAGGGCAAGCGCACGCTCACGGTGGCCGCGGAGCGCTACGGGGTCACGCTCGACGACGCGCACGATGCCGCGGCGGATGCCATCGCGGCCGGGCGGGTCGCCCAGGCCATCGCGCGAGCCTTCCCCGATGAGGTGGACGTGTCGTTCGCGGACCTGCACGGGCGCCAGCAGATCTGGTACGCCGAGCAGGCCGCCGCCTTCCAGCGCTACATCCGCGAGGTCAAGGGCGACGAGAGCTTCGTGGCGGAATCGGACTGGCCCGTGCGGCCGCTCGAGGATCCGATGATGTTCGAGGACACGATCCCCCTGCCGCTGCCCAAGCCGCGTCCGAGCGAGACGGTGCCCGTCATAGACTTCAGCCAGCCGGGCGCGCTGGAGGCGGCGGCGACGCGATCGAAGTACGCCGACGCGCCTCCCCCGCTCGTCGTCGTCGAGCAGACCGTCCTCGAGGAGAGCGTGACGGTCGAGGTGTTCGATGAGCCGATCGCCGGACCGGTCGGTGGTGCGACAGAGTCGCCGACACCCGCGGAGGCGGATCCGTCCGTGGCGACGGAGGCGTTCGTCGAGCCTCTCGCCTCGCTCGCCCCACGCGCGCCCAAGCCGACCGTGATCCGCATCGCGGCCGCGGTCGTGACCGATCGCGAGGGCCGCAGCCTGCTGGTGCGCAAGCACGGCAGCACGACCTTCATGCAGCCGGGCGGAAAGATCGAGCCGGGTGAGAGCGCCCTGGACGCCCTCACCCGTGAGGTGCGGGAAGAACTGGGTCTCGTGGTCGACCCGGCCGAGACCGAATACATCGGCAGCTACCGGGCGATCGCCGCCAACGAGCCCAACACCGTGGTGCGGGCGGAGGTCTTCTATGTGACGACCCCGGAGACGCCGGTTGCGGGCGCCGAGATCGAGGAATTGCTGTGGATCGAGCGGGGCGGCGAGGTTCAGGTTGAGGTCGCGCCGCTCACGCGCGACTCGCTGCTGCCGCTGTGGGCGTCGCGGAAGCCGACGCTGTTCTGAGCGGGCGCCGGTGCGGGACTACTAAGCCGGGCTACTTGCCGAAGTTCTTGTAGCGCGAGTTGAACTTCTCGACGCGGCCGGCGCTGTCGAGGATGCGCTGCTTGCCCGTGTAGAACGGGTGCGACGCGGACGAGATCTCGACGTCGATGACCGGGTAGGTGACACCGTCCAGTTCGATGGTCTTGTCGCTGGTCGCGGTCGAACGGGTGAGGAAGGTCTCACCGCTGGCGAGGTCGCGGAACACGATCGCGTTGTACTCGGGGTGGATGTCGGTCTTCATGCGTGTGCTCCGGTGGAATCCGAGGGAAGTCTGGGCTGCCTGAGTCTGGGCTGGCAGGCAGCCGGGGCCGATGGGCCAAGGATCGATGATAGCAGGATCGGCGGGCTAGTCTGCGGCCCTCGCCGCGGCAGCGCTGTTCAGTCCGCCGCGCGTGCGGCGAACCGACCATGCTCGCTCGTGGCGACCACGAGCTCCAATCCGAAGACGTCGCTCAGGTTCTCCCCCGTGATGACCTCGGAGATCGGTCCCGCGATCTGGACGGCACCCTCGGCCAGCAGCAGCGCGTGCGTGAAGCCCGGCGGGATCTCCTCGACGTGGTGGGTGACCATGACCATGGCGGGGCTGGACTTCTGCCCGGCGTAGGCGCCCAGAAGCTGCAGCAGCTCTTCGCGCGCGCCGAGGTCGAGCGACGCCGCGGGCTCGTCGAGCAGCAGCACCTCGGGGTCGGTCATGACGGCGCGGGCGATCTGCACGCGCTTCTGCTCGCCGTCGCTGAGGGTGCCGAACAGGCGTTCCTCGAGGTGATCGAGCTTCCACTCCTTGAGCACGCGGCGGGCGCGCTTGACGTCGACGTCCTCGTATTCCTCGTTCCAGCGGCCCGTGACGGCGTGCGCCGCGGTCATGACGACGTTGAGCACGGTCTCGTCGACCGGAATGCGCCGCGCCATCGCGGTCGAGGCGAACCCGATGCGCGGCCGGATGTCGAACACATCGCTCTTGCCGAGCCTGTCGCCCAGCAGGACGGCCGTACCCGACGTCGGGTGGATGGTCGCGGATGCCACCTGCAGAAGCGTCGTCTTGCCCGCGCCGTTGGGCCCGAGAACGACCCAGCGCTCGTCGGGCTGCACGGCCCAGGTCACCCGATCAAGAATGCGGTTGCGGTCGCGGACGATGGTCAGATCGGTGAACTCGAGAGCCGCGGCCATGCCCTCCAGCCTACGAGTTCCCGGGCGGCGCGGGGTCAGGCGAAGGCGCGCCCAAGGGGCACGACACGGGTCGATGCTCCGGTCGCGTCACGACTGACAACTGGAATCCGGCTCGGAGGTCCCGACCGCCTGGTAGAACCGAACTTCTCTTGCGATCCCCTGTCGGCGTGAACGGTGCAGCCGGCGACCTCGTCGCGGCGGGCGACCGCGTTCTCGAGCGCATCGACCGCGAGTTTCGCGGTCATCCGGTCGGCGATCGAGTAGCCGACGATCCGGTTCGAGTAGACGTCTTTCATCGCGCAGCAGTAGAGCTTGCCCTCCGCTGTCCAGTGCTCGGTGATGTCCGTGAGCCAGAGCCGGTTCGGGGCGTCGGCGGCGAACACGCGCTGCACGAAGTCGTCGAACACCGGCGGGCCCTGCTTCTTATTTCTAGACCTGCGGCGTCGCTGCGCGGCCGAGGTGATCCCCGCGTCCGCACAGAGCCGCCACGCGGTCCGGCGCGACATCTTCCACCCGGCCTTGCGGGCCTCGTTGGCGAGGAACCGATAGCCGAACTCCGGATCCTCCCGATGCGCGTCCAGCAGCGCGTTGCGGCGATGCGCCTGCACCCAGGCGGCCTCGGTGACCGGGCGCTGCTTCCAGCGATAGAACGGCTGTCGAGCGATCTTCAGCACCCCGCACGTCACCGTGACGGGGATGCCGTCCGCGGCGAGCTCGTCGACGAGCGGGTAGATCATTTTGGGGCGCCACCGAGCTTGAGGTTCGCCTGCGACAGATACGCCGCTGCTCGACGCAGCACTTCGTTCTCCTGCTCCAGCAGCCGGTTACGGCGCTTGAGCTCCCGCACCTCGGCGGCCTCGTCCTTCGTCTGACCGGGACGGCGACCTTCCTCAATGTCGGCCTGCTTCATCCAGTTCGTCAGAGTCTGATCCGAGATCCCGAAGTCCTTCGCGATCTGCGCCAGCGTCACCCCGCTCTCACGCGCTCGGGCAACCGCGACGACGTCCTCGCGGAACTCCTGGGGATACGGTCCGGGCATGATGACATCCTCTCCGTCAGGGACGAATCCCTAAACGCTAGGTGTCACCAGCTCCTGCACCAGACCCGATCGTGGTGGTGCCGTCGGTGTATCCGGTGAGGGCGCCTGCCTGGTTGTAGGTGTAGTCGATCACGAGGTTCGGGCCGGCGGCGTAGTCCTCGATCTGACCGATGCGGGCGCCGTTCACCGTTGGTGATCCTCTTCAGAACCAAGTACTGTTACGAACCGGCTTCCCAGCTCGAACATGCTCTACGCAAGCGAGCCAGTCTTCCCAGGCTGCGGGGTCCCCATGCTGACCGCTCGGCAGAGTGCCGGTATCGCCGAGCAGGGTGAGGAGGTCGTTGCCAGGTGTCTGTGAGTAGCGCCACACATACTCAGCCATTGCTGCAAACGAATCCGCTGCCGACAGCTCGAACGACTCACTTTGGGATGACATTCAATCCTCCGTTGGTGATCTCTGCGCCAGTTTGCACCTGAGCCCACGCTTGAGCCCCACTCGGCAGGACTCGCATGTAATACGAAAGCTGGCCGGCACCATTCGCGAGCGTACTACTCGACTGGAGAAACTCTGGAGCCACCGCGCTTTGAATAAGGGCCCGGTTCGCCGCCGTATCCTCTGCGAGGTGCCCCACGGCATCACGAAGAATGTGAGAAGTATCAGCACGAAAGACCACGCCACCGGCGGTGAGGTCTGTACTAGCAGCGGTTCCCGCAACCTTCGGTACCACCTTTGTCGCGATACCTGCGCCTCCGAGGCCTGCGGCCAAGGTCCCTGAGGCGGAGGATACGACGCTGAGTCCGTCTACTACGGGGTCGCAGCCGTATTGGAGGTCGTTCCCGAAGCGGACTGAACTGTCGATGAGCCCGTAGACCGGGTTGAAGAGCATGTTTCCACAGGTCCATGCGTCGTGCTGTTCCAGGCAGGGCCCCATTTGCACGATGGCTGAGTGCTCCCAGAGGTATCCGGGGACATTCGCGTAGACCGCAGGTAGGCCCTGCAAGTAGAAGCTCCCGTAGAGCATGGCTTGACACACTTTGGTCGCCGCGGACGCGTTGGCTTCGCACAAGCCGTCGGGATTCTGGCCGAACCAACAGGGTTCACGGGGGTCCGTAGGAACTGGCCACTGCGGTCGCAGTCGACCGCAGCTCGGCGAGATCGGGCATCACAGGGCCACCTTCCCGAATTCCCTGACGATGCGATAGGTCCGGGATGTCACGGACCCGTGAGGACCCCGACCCCGACGAATCTGGAGTACCAGATCGCGAACACCGACCCGGATTCTGGGAGTGAGTCGGCCTCAGGCGACCAGAACTCCAAAGTCATCTGCCGATTGCTCCCGTCCGGCCTCAGTTCGCCTCCGTCGGCGCTCGTGATGACCACGCCGATCGGGTCGCGCGGCCCATCTTTTACGAAGTAGAGCAGCATCGAGTGCGTACCGGACGGCAGTGGTGAACTGAGCCCGCCGGCGCTTGCGGGCCCGAGCCAAATGTCGGCTTTTCGTTTCGTCATTCGCGCTAACCTCCGTGGATCGCGACGTTTGTTATCTCACCAATAGGTCGCTCCCCTCGGAGGAAGAAGGCGACTCCTTCACCGGCGGGTCTGTCCGATTAACGGTGGATTTGGTCTGGCGCATGGTTAGTTGATTCGGCCTTCGAAGGTGATGGCGAAGGCGTTCAGCGCGGGCTTCCACCTGGTGATCCATCGTGCTCGGCCCCGGCCGGTGGGGTCAAGCGAGCGGGTGACGAGATACAGGCACTTCAGTGCCGCGGCGTCGTTGGGGAAGTGGCCCCGGGCGCGCACCGCGCGCCGGTAGCGGGCGTTGAGCGACTCGATCGCGTTCGTGGTGCAGATCACCTTACGGATCTCGATATCCCACTCCAGGAACGGCACGAACTCGGTCCACGCGCCTCGCCAGAGCTTGCTGATGGCCGGGTAGCGGTCCCATTTGGTCTCGAACTCCTCGAACCTCGACCAGGCCGCGTCAGCGGTGGGGGCGGTATACACCGGTCGGAGGTCGCGGCTCATCTCTTCCCAGTGCTGCCGGGAGGCATAGCGGAAGGTGTTGCGGATCAGGTGGATCACGCAGGTTTGCACGATCGCGTCCGACCACACGGTGGTGATCGACTCGGGCAGGCCTTTGAGCCCGTCGCAGACGACGATGCCGACGTCCTCGGCGCCGCGGTTCTTGATCTCCGTCAAGACACCCAGCCAGAACTTCGCCCCCTCCCCGCCGCCGTCGGCGCCGGCCCAGATCCCCAGGATGTCGCGTTCCCCGTTCACGGTCACGCCGATGGCGATATAGAACGGCTTGTTGCGCACCTGCCCATCCCGCACCTTCACCACCAGCGCGTCGATGAACACCACCGGGTAGAACCGGTCCAGCGGCCGGTTGCTCCACTCGGTCATCTCGCCGATTACCGTGTCGGTGATCCTCGAGATCGTGTCCTTGGACACCGAGGCACCATAAACCTCTTCGAAGTGCGCCGCGATCTCCCCGGTCGTCAACCCCCGCGCGGTCAGCGACAGCACCAGCTCGTCAACACCAGACAGCCGCCGCTGCCGCTTCGCGACGATCTGCGGGGCGAAGCTGCCATCGCGATCCGTGGGCACGTCAACCTGCACCTGCCCGATCTCGGTCAACACCGTCTTGGACCTCGTCCCATTCCGGGCGTTCTCCCCAAGCGCGACCCCGTGCTTCGGATAACCGAGGTGCTCGGTCATCTCCGCCTCGAGTGCGGTCTCCAGCACCCGCTTCGTCAGCCCGGTCAGCACCCCACCGGATCCGACCAAGTCGACACCGGTCTCCTTGGACTGCTGCAGCAGCTGCTCCGCGAGCTGCTGCTCATCGAAGATCTCTCCCGTCACGGGATCGATCATTCCGGTCGTGGTCTCCTCCACGGCCTGCTCCTCTCGGTTCAGGCCAGATCAGATCCACCGTTTTTCGGACAGTCCCGGACAAGGACTCTCATCAGCCGCATGGAAACATAGTGCAACGCGAGGCACCGATCGCGAAAGTCCTCACTTTCTTCGACACTCGCGGATTACTTGCTTCATCCGGCGAGAGCCCGTGGCACCACCGCGTCGTACACCGCACGCGTTCGATCGGAGATGCTCGCCCAGCCGAACTCGGCCTCGGCGCGCGTCCGGCCCGCCTCCCCCATGCGGCGCGCGGCCGCCGGGTCGGCGACCACTTCGGTCAGTGCGGCGGCCAGATCCCGCACGAAGGCGTCCGGGTCGAGAGGCGTTCCGGTGCCGTCGTCGGCCTGCTCGATGGGCACCAGGCGCCCGGTGACCCCGTCGGCGACGACCTCCGGGATGCCGCCCGTCGCCGTCCCCACGACGGGCGCGCCGCAGGCCATGGCCTCGAGGTTGACGATGCCCAGCGGTTCGTACACCGAGGGGCACACGAAGGTGGTGGCGGCCGAGAGCACGGCGGCCAGGTCGGCCTGCGGCAGCATCTCCTCGATCCACACCACGCCTGTGCGAGTCTGCTGCAAGGCGGCGACCGTCACCTGAACCTCCGCCAGGATCTCGGGCGTATCCGGCGCCCCCGCGCACAGCACGAGCTGCACCTCCGGCGGCAGCAGCTTCGCCGCCTCCAGCAGGTACGGCAGCCCCTTCTGCCGCGTGATGCGACCGACGAAGACCACGCTGGGGCGCTCGGGGTCCACGCCCAGGGCGCGCACGGCATCCGGCGCGTCGACGCGCGACCAGCGATTCAGGTCGATGCCGTTGTGCACGACGTGCACGCGCGCGGGGTCGATCGCGGGATAGCAGCGCAGGATGTCGGAACGCATGCCGGCCGACACGGCGATCACCGCATCCGCCGCCTCGAACGCGGTTCTCTCGGTCCAGGACGACACCCGGTAACCGCCGCCCAGCTGCTCGGCTTTCCAGGGGCGCAGCGGCTCGAGGCTGTGCGCCGTGACGACGTGCGGGATGCCGTGCAGCAGCTTCGCGAGATGGCCCGCGCCGTTCGCGTACCAGGTGTGCGAGTGCACGAGGTCGGCCCCGGCCGCGTCCTGGGCCAGCTGGAGGTCGACGCCGAGGGTGGCGAGCGCCGGGTTCGCGTCGGCCAACTGCGGGGGCACCGTGTAGGCGACCACGTCCTCCTCGTCGCGCGGCATGCCGAAGCAACGGACGACGACGTGGAGGTCGGAGCGCAGTGCGCGGACCAGTTCCGCGACGTGCACCCCCGCTCCCCCGTAGACCTCCGGGGGGTACTCGCGCGTGAGCAGGTCGACCCGCATGCCACCCGACGCTAGTACAGCGACCCTGGTACCGCGCGGGACCCTCGCCTACATTGGGCACATGGCCGGGAAGAAGGTCTTCGGGATCGTCCTCGCCGGCGGCGAGGGCAAGCGCCTCATGCCCCTCACGGCCGACCGGGCCAAACCCGCCGTGCCCTTCGCGGGCGGCTACCGGCTCATCGACTTCGCGCTGTCCAACCTGGTCAACTCCGGGCTGCGGCAGATCGTCGTGCTCACCCAGTACAAGTCGCACTCGCTGGACCGGCACGTGTCGCAGACCTGGCGGCTGAGCGGGATGCTCGGGGCCTACGTCGCCTCGGTGCCCGCCCAGCAGCGCCTCGGGAAGCACTGGTTCAGCGGGTCGGCGGATGCGATCCACCAGAGCCTCAACCTGGTGTTCGACGAGCGGCCCGACGTCATCGTCGTGGTGGGCGCCGACCACGTGTACCGCATGGACTTCTCCCAGATGGTGGATGCCCACCTCGCCTCGGGCGCGGGCGTCACGGTCGCCGCGATCCGGCAGCCGATCGCGCTGGCGGACCAGTTCGGGGTCATCGATCTCGACCCCGACCGCCCGGACCGCATCGCCGCATTCCGCGAGAAGCCGACGGACGCCGTGGGGCTCGCCGACTCACCCGGCGAGGTGCTGGCCTCGATGGGCAACTACGTTTTCGACGCGGACGTGCTCATCGACGCCGTGCAGCGCGATGCCGATCGGCCCGGCTCGAACCACGACATGGGCGGCGACATCATCCCCGACTTCGTCGCGCGCGGGCGGGCCGGGGTCTACGACCTGAAGCGCAACGAGGTGCCCGGCTCGACCGACCGCGACCGGTTCTACTGGCGCGACGTGGGGACGATCGAGTCGTTCTTCGAGGCCCACCAGGACCTCATCTCGGCGCTCCCGGTCTTCAACCTCTACAACCAGGACTGGCCGATCTACAGCCAGCAGCTCAACTCGCCGCCTGCCAAACTCGTGCGCGACGCCCGGAAGCGGGCCGCAAAGGCCATCGACTCGATCATCTCGCTGGGCTGCGTCGTATCCGGCGGGCACGTCGAGCGCTCGGTACTCGGCCCGTGGGCGAGCGTGGGCTCGGGCGCCAAGGTCATCGACGCCGTGGTCTTCGAGCGGGTCACGGTCGGCGCGGGAGCGGTGGTGCAGCGCGCTATCCTCGACAAGGACGTCGTCGTGGACGCCGGGGCCAGCATCGGCGTCGACCACGTCGCCGACCGGGCCCGCGGCTACACCGTCACCGAGACCGGCATCACCGTCGTCGGCAAGGGCGAGCACGTCACCCAGTAGCTCACACGGCACCGCGCCGCTCCCGCCGAGAGGACCCGCATGGCCCGCTTCCTCGTGGTGCTCGACGTCGACTCCACCCTCATCGAGGACGAGGTGATCGAGCTCCTGGCGACCGAGGCGGGTGCCGGTGACCGGGTGGCGGAGATCACCTTCCGCGCCATGAACGGCGAGCTCGACTTCGAGCAGAGCCTGCGCGAGCGCGTCGCCACGCTCGCGGGACTGCCCGAGTCGGTCTTCGACGAGGTGCGCTCCCGCATCACCATCACGCGCGGGGTCCCCGAGCTCGTCGCCGCCGTGCAGGATGCGGGCGGCCGGGTCGCCGTGGTCTCCGGCGGCTTCCACGAGGTCATCGACCCGATCGCCGAGGAGCTCGGCCTCGACCACTGGAGGGCCAACCGCCTCGAGGTCGCCGACGGGCGCCTGACCGGGGGCGTCATCCCGCCGGTCGTCGACGCGGAGGCCAAGGCTCGCGCCCTGCGGGAGTGGGCGGAAGCGGCCGGCCTGCCGCTCAGCCAGACCGTGGCGGTGGGCGACGGCGCCAACGACCTGCCCATGATGGCGATCTGCGGGCTCGCGGTCGGCTTCGACGCCAAGGCGCCGGTGCGCGATGAGGCCAACGTGCTGCTGGACGAGCGCGATCTCTCGATGCTGCTGCCGCTGCTGGGGCTGCGGCGCTGAGCCGTGCGGCGTCTAGTGCCCCATCCCGAGACCGCCGTCGACCGGGATGACGGCGCCCGAGATGTAGGCCGCGTCGTCGGAGGCGAGCCAGGCGACCACCTTGGCGACCTCGGCGGGCGTCGCGAAGCGGCCGGCCGGGATGCTCTTCTTGTAGTCGGCCTGCTGCTCCTCGGGCAGTTCGGCCGTCATGTCGGTCTCGATGAAGCCGGGAGCGACCACATTGGCCGTGATGCCGCGTCCCCCGAGTTCGCGCGTGATCGAGCGCGCCATGCCCACCAGGGCGGCCTTCGACGCGGAGTAGTTGACCTGGCCCGCTCCGCCGAAGAGGCCCACGACGCTGGAGATCAGGATGACCCGGCCCCACTTGGCCTTGAGCATGCCCTTCGAGGCCCGCTTTACGACGCGGAACGCCCCTCCGAGGTTGGTGTCGACCACCTGGTCGAAGTCGTCGTCCGACATGCGCATGAGCAGCGTGTCGCGCGTGATGCCCGCGTTCGCCACGACCACCTCGACCGGTCCGAGCGAGCGCTCGACCTCGGCGAACGCGGCATCGAGCGCCGCGCCGTCGGTGACGTCGGCGCGCACGGTGAAAGCGCCCTCCGGCCCGTCGCCCGAGCGAGCCGTGACCGCGACGCGGTGCCCCTGAGCGAGAAACTCCTGGGCGATCGCGTAGCCGATGCCGCGATTGCCGCCCGTGACCAGGACCGTGCGCTCACTCATGACCCCACCCTACTGAGCGGCGCCCTGCCCTCGCGCGTAGGCTGAAACCGCCCATGCGCACCAAGCAGAACGCCATCACCGAGCTCCCGCTCTCCCCCGACCAGGAGCGCCATTCGCGCATGATCCGGTACGGGATCGCGATGACGATCCGGGTCATCTGCTTCGGGCTCGTGATCGTCGTCCCGGACTGGTGGCGCATCATCCCGCTCATCGGAGCGGTCGCGCTGCCCTACTTCGCGGTGGTCATCGCCAACAACGTGAACCGCT
Source organism: Microbacteriaceae bacterium (assembly GCA_019638805.1). Lineage (GTDB taxonomy): Bacteria > Actinomycetota > Actinomycetes > Actinomycetales > Microbacteriaceae > JBDSKH01. The sequence continues at coordinate 172,552 of JAHBTA010000005.1, forward strand.
CGGCCGGCGCCCGCGTGGAGCGCCCCGGCGGCCTGGAGCGGCGGTCGTGAGCCTGCTCGACCTCGGACGGCCCGCGGACGACGTCGCCCGCTGCTCCGCCGCCGGATGCCGCACCGAGGCCGCGTGGCGGGTCAACTGGCGCAACCCCCGCATCCACACCCCCGACCGGGTCAAGGTGTGGCTCGCCTGCGACGCGCACCGCGAGCACCTGCACGACTACCTGGCGACGCGCGGCTTCCCGGTGCTCGTCACGGCTCTCGACGACGCGGTGGATGCCGTGCCGGACCCGGCGTGAGCGGCCTGCGTCGCTGGGGCGGCTACCTCGCCCTCGTGGTGGTCTTCGCGACCGCCTGCGGGCTGTTGTCGTGGTGGCAGTGGGCGCGGCGCGCCGAGGCGGTCGCCGAGATCGAGCGGGTGACCGCGAACTACGACGCACCGCCGGCCGAGCTCGGCGATCTGCTGGGCGGGTTGGACGCCTGGGATGTGGACGACGAGTGGCGACCGGTCGTGCTCACGGGCGAGTACCTCAGCGACGAGCAGCTGCTCGTGCGCAATCGCCCCTACAGCGGGGCGTCCGGTTTCGAGGTGCTCGTGCCCCTCCTGCTGGAGAACGGCCGGGTGTTCGTCGTGAACAGGGGCTGGGTCCCGGTCGGGTCCTCGATCGATGCACCCGATGCCGTGCCCGCCGCTCCCTCGGGGGAGGTCACGATCGTGGCGCGGCTGCAGGCGGGCGAACCCGAGCTGCCCGGACGCAGCGCACCGGAGGGGCAGCTCGCGACCATCCACCTGCCGAGCGTGGCGGAGCTGCTCGACGAGCCGGTCTACACGGGCGCCTACGGCATCCTGGCGAGCGAGGATCCGGCACCGGCCGAGCGCCCGGCGCCCGCCGCGAAGCCCGTGCCCGACGAGGGCCCGCACCTGTCCTATGCCTTGCAGTGGATCGCGTTCGGCATCCTGGCGTTCATCGGGCTGTTCTGGGCGATCCGGCGGGAGCGGCGCATCGCCGCGCTGCCCGAGTCGGAGCGCGCCGCCGCCCGCGCACCGAAGCGCCGGCACGAGGACGCCGACTACGAGGACGCGGTGCTCGACGCCGAGCGGGTCGAGTAGCCGGGCGCACGAGGCGAGCCACTACGCGAGACTGATCAACTCGGCGTAGTCCGGGTTCCAGTGATCCTCGACGCCGTCCGGCAGGATGAGCACGCGCTCCGGGTTGAGGGCGGCCACCGCGCCCTCGTCGTGCGAGACGAGCACGACGGCGCCCGTGTAGCCGGCCAGCGCCCCCAAAATCTCCTCCCGGCTCGCCGGGTCGAGGTTGTTGGTGGGCTCGTCCAGCAGCAGCACGTTCGCCCCGGACACCACGATCATGGCCAGCGCGAGCCGGGTCTTCTCCCCGCCGGAGAGCACGCCCGCGAGCTTGTGGCCGTCGTCGCCCGTGAACAGGAACGAACCGAGCACCTTGCGCGCCTCGGTCTGGGTGAGCTGGGGGGAGGCGCTCATCATGTTCTCGAGCACCGTGCGCTTGACGTCGATGGTCTCGTGCTCCTGCGCGTAGTAGCCGATGCGCAGGCCGTGCCCCGGCTCCACCCGCCCGGTGTCGGGGCGGTCGATGCCGGCCAGGATGCGCAGCAGCGTCGTCTTGCCCGCGCCGTTGAGTCCCAGCACCACGACCTTCGATCCGCGGTCGATCGCCAGGTCCACCGCCGTGAAGATCTCCAGGGAGCCGTAGCTCTTGGACAGATCGGTCGCGGCCAGCGGGGTCTTGCCGCACGGCGCCGGTTCCGGGAATCGGAGCTTCGCCACCCGGTCGGCGACGCGCACCTCGTCGAGGCCCGCCAGCATCCGCTCGGCGCGCGCGACCATCTGGTGCGCCGCGGCGGCCTTGGTGGCCTTCGCCCCGAAACGAGCCGCCTGCAGTTGGAGGGCGGTCGCCTTCTTCTCGACGTTGGCGCGCTCCTTCTTGCGGCGCTCCTCGTCGGCCTCGCGCTGGCGCAGATAGTGCTTCCAGCCCATGTTGTAGACGTCGATGACCTGCCGGTTGGCGTCCAGGTAGAAGACCCGGTTGACGACCTCCTCGACCAGGTTCACGTCGTGGCTGATGACGATGACCCCGCCCGGGTAGCCCTTCAGGAACTCGCGCAGCCACACCACGCTGTCGGCGTCGAGGTGGTTGGTGGGCTCGTCCAGGATCATGGTCTCGGCACCGGAGAACAGGATGCGCGCGAGCTCGATGCGGCGCCGCTGCCCGCCCGAGAGCGTGCCGAGCGGCTGGTCGAGGATGCGGTCGGGTAGCGCGAGATTCGATGCGATGGATGCCGCCTCGGCCTCAGCCGCGTACCCTCCGGCCGCGAGGAAGCGGTCCTCCAATCTCGGATACCTGGCCATCGCGGCCGCGCTCACGGCGGAGTCGTCCGAGGCCATCTCGAGCGTGGTCTCGCGCAGCTGCAGTACGAGACGGCCCAACCCCCGCGCGTCGAGGATGCGCGTGCGCGCCGTGTCCTCCGGGTCGCCCGAGCGCGGGTCCTGCGGCAGATAGCCGATCTCACCCGTGCGGGAGATGTGGCCGCCGGTGGGCGGGGCCTCGCCGGCGAGGGTCTTGGTGAGCGTCGTCTTGCCCGCACCGTTACGTCCCACGAGCCCGACCTTGTCGCCCGTGTCGACCCGGAACGAGACCTCCGACATGAGCAGCCGGGCGCCCACGCGGATCTCGAGGTCCTGCACGGCGAGCACGATGACGTCCGGTTTCTTCTGGGGGGTTTCGACAAGGGCCCGAGAGGGCCAGCCCGCTAGTCTAACGTCCATGACAGCCCTCTCCCCCGCTGCCCCCCGTCGTCTCGTGCTCGCCGATCGCGTGATCCCGCGGCACCTGGTCACCGACATCACGCTCGTCGTGCTGGGTGCCGCGTTCGTGGGCGGTCTGGCCCAGATCTACGTCCCGCTGTGGCCGGTCCCGGTGACCGGGCAGACCCTCGCGGTGCTGCTCGTCGGCTCGACGCTCGGTGCGCTGCGCGGAGCGGCGTCGATGGTGGTCTACGCGCTCGCGGGCGGCATCGGCGTCCCGTGGTTCAGCGAGGCCGCGCACGGCTGGGGCATCATCGCGGGCCCGACCGGCGGCTACATCGTGGGCTTCATCCTGTCGGCGGCGTTCGTCGGGTGGCTGGCCGAGGCGCAGTGGGACCGGAAGATCCTCAAGGCCGCGGCGGCGTTCCTGGGCGGCTCCCTCGTGGTCTTCGCGGTCGGGCTGCCCTGGCTCGCCTTCGTCCTCGGACTCGAGGTGGCCACGACGCTCGAGTTCGGGTTCTACCCGTTCATCGTGGGCGGCATCGTCAAGGCCGCGATCGCCGCGGGTCTGCTGCCGCTGGCCTGGTGGGCAGCGGGCAAGCTGTCCCGCTCGCGGTCGGAGTAGCGCGGGTCGGTCGAGCGGGTCAGATCGCGAAGCCGATGGCGCGCATCATGTCGCGCCCGTCGTCGGTGATGCGCTCCGGGCCCCAGGGCGGCATCCACACCCAGTTGATGCGGAACCGTTCGACGATGCCGTCGAGCGACTGCGCGGTCTGCTCCTCGATGACGTCGGTGAGGGGGCAGCCCGCCGAGGTCAGGGTCATCGAGATGATGAGCGCGTCGTATTCGTCGTCCCAGGCGAGGTCGTAGATCAGCCCGAGATCCACGATGTTGACCCCGAGCTCGGGGTCGATGACGTTCTTGAGCCCCTCCTCGACCTGGTCGAAGAGCGCCGGCTCGAGTGCGGTGGGCATTCCGAAACCTCCTGACCCGACCCTACGCCTGCGTCGCGGTGCCCGTCAGGTACCGGTCGTAGCCCTCGTCCTCGAGGCGGTCGGCGAGCTCGCGCCCGCCCTCCTCGGCGACCTTGCCGTCGACGAAGACGTGCACGAAGTCGGGCTGGATGTAGCGCAGGATGCGCGTGTAGTGCGTGATGAGCAGGATGCCGAGCCCGGTGGTCTGGTGGGCCCGGTTGACGCCCTCGGAGACCACCTTGAGTGCGTCGACGTCGAGCCCGGAGTCGGTCTCGTCGAGCACGGCGAACTTGGGCTTGAGCAGCTCGAGCTGCAGGATCTCGTGGCGCTTCTTCTCGCCGCCCGAGAAGCCCTCGTTGACGTTGCGCGCGGCGAACTCCGGGTCCATGCGCAGGTTGGCCATCGCCTCCTTGACCGAGGTCGCCCAGCCCCGGATCGCGGGCGCCTCGCCGTCGATCGCGGTCTTGGCCGTGCGCAGGAAGTTCGTGACCGTGACGCCCGGGATCTCCACCGGGTACTGCATGGCCAGGAAGAGCCCGGCGCGGGCGCGCTCGTCGACGCTCATGGCGAGAACGTCCTGCCCGTCGAAGGTGATCGACCCGCCCTCGACCGTGTAGCGCGGGTGGCCCGCGATCGTGTACGCCAGCGTCGACTTGCCCGAGCCGTTCGGTCCCATGACGGCGTGGATCTCGCCCTCGTTGATCGTCAGGTCGACGCCCTTGAGGATGTGCTTCGTGCCCTGATCGGTCTCGATCGAGACCTTGAGGTCCTTGATTTCCAGAGTGCTCATCGCGCTATACCGCCAGCTTGTTGTCGGGATCAATGAAAACGTCGCCGTCACGGATCTCGACGGCGAAGACGGGGACCGGCTCGTAGGCCGGGAGGGTCAGGGGCTTGCCCGTGGTGAGCGAGAACTTCGAGCCGTGCGCCCAGCACTCGAGCGTGTCATCCTCGACGAAGCCCTCCGACAGCGAGATATCGCCGTGCGTGCAGGTGTCGCCGATCGCGTGCACCTCGCCCCGGCTGTCGAGCACGACGGCGATCGGGACGCCGTCCAGCACGACCTTTCGGGCGGTATCGGGCGCCAGCTCGCTCAGGGCGAGTGCGCGTTGTGCCGTCATCGCGCCGCCTCGAGCTCGGCCTCGAGCGCCGAGGTCAGTCGTGCCTCGAGCTCGGGCTCGCCGATGCGCTGCACGACCTCGATGAGGAAGCCCAGCACGACCAGGCGCCTGGCCTCGTCCTCGGGGATGCCGCGGGCCTGCAGGTAGAACAGGTGCTCGTCGTCGAAGCGGCCGGTCGCGCTCGCGTGGCCCGCCCCCGCGATGTCTCCGGTCTCGATCTCGAGGTTCGGGATCGAATCGGCCCGCGTGCCTTCGCTGAGTACCAGGTTGCGGTTCTGCTCGTAGCTGTCGGTGCCCACCGCGGCGCGCCCGATGAGCACGTCGCCGATCCACACCGTGTGCGCCCCCTCGCCGTTGAGCGCGCCCTTGTAGGTCACCCGGCTGACGGTCTGCGGGGCGTCGTGGTTGACGTAGACCTGCTGCTCGAGGTGCTGGCCCGCGTCGGCGAAGTAGAGCCCCAGCAGCTCGGCCTCCGCGCCCTGGCCGGCCAGATGCGCAGCCGGGTTGACCCGGACGATCGACCCGCCCAGCGAGACCACGATGTGCTTGAGACGTGCGTCGCGCTCGACGCGCGCGAAATGGCTGGCGAGATGGATGCCGTCCTCGGCCCACTCCTGCACGCTCACGACCGTGAGGTCGGCACCCTCCCCCACCAGGAGTTCGACGTTCTCGGCGAGCTGAGCGTCCCCGCGGCTGTCGAGCACCACGAGGCCCTTCGAGCGCGGGGCGGCCGTGATGAGGACGTGGCCGGCTCGCGGGCCGGTGCCCAGGGAGTCGCGCGTCACCGTGAGGGGTGCGGCCGCATCCTGCTCGATCGCGATGTGGAGGGCGCGCTGGAAGGTCCCGTACGCGTTCGCGGAGGCTCGGTCCTCTGGGATGCCCGCGGTTCCGATGCGCGCGTCGTCGCGGTCCACCCAGCCGACCCAGGTGCCCGCCACCTCCGGATGGGTCACCTCGTAGGGCGAGCCGTCCAGCTCGCCGTCGATGAGGGCGCGAAGCCGGTCGACGGGCGTGAACTTCCAGTCCACCTCGCGCCCGGTGACCTCCGGGAACTCGGCGTGGTTCACCGAGCGGAAGCGCTCGGAACGGGTCTGGACCGGGACGTAGTGGCCGGTCTCGGGGAGTGCGACCGACATCTAGCCGACGCTTCCTTCCATGCTCATCTCGATGAGCTTGTTGAGTTCGAGCGCGTACTCCATGGGCAGCTCGCGCGCGATGGGTTCGATGAACCCCCGCACGATCATGGCCATGGCCTCGTCTTCGGGCATGCCGCGGGACTGGAGGTAAAAGAGCTGCTCTTCGCTCACGCGCGAGACCGTGGCCTCGTGCCCGAGCTGGACGTCATCGACGCGGATGTCGATGGCCGGGTAGGTGTCCGAACGCGAGATGGTGTCGACCAGCAGTGCGTCGCAGCGCACGGTGTTGGCGGAGTGGTGCGCGCTCGGGTCGACCCGGACCTCGCCGCGGTACCCCGCGCGTCCCCCGCCGCGGGCGATCGACTTGGAGACGATCGAAGAGGTCGTGTGCGGCGCCATGTGGATCATCTTGGCGCCCGCGTCCTGGTGCTGACCGGGCCCGGCGAAGGCGACCGACAGGGTCTCGCCCTTGGCGTGCTCGCCGACCAGGAACACCGAGGGGTACTTCATGGTGACCTTCGAACCGATGTTGCCGTCGATCCATTCCATGGTCGCGCCCTCATGCGCGATCGCGCGCTTGGTGACCAGGTTGTAGACGTTGCTCGACCAGTTCTGGATGGTGGTGTAGCGGACGCGCGCGCCCTTCTTGACGATGATCTCGACGACGGCGGAGTGCAGCGAGTCCGACTTGTAGATCGGGGCCGTGCAGCCCTCGATGTAGTGCACGTACGAGCCCTCGTCGGCGATGATGAGCGTCCGCTCGAACTGGCCCATGTTCTCGGTGTTGATGCGGAAGTACGCCTGGAGCGGGATCTCCACGTGCACGCCCTTGGGCACGTACACGAACGAACCCCCCGACCAGACCGCGGTGTTGAGCGCCGCGAACTTGTTGTCGCCGGCCGGGATCACGGTACCGAAGTACTCCTGGAAGAACTCGGGGTGCTCCCGCAGCGCGGTGTCCGTATCCAGGAAGATCACGCCCTGCTTCTCGAGGTCTTCGCGGATCTGGTGGTAGACCACCTCGGACTCGTACTGCGCCGCGACCCCGGCGACCAGGCGCTGGCGCTCGGCCTCGGGGATGCCCAGGCGCTCGTAGGTGTTCTTGATGTCCTCCGGCAGTTCCTCCCACGAGGTGGCCTGCTTCTCGGTGGAGCGCACGAAGTACTTGATGTTGTCGAAGTCGATGCCCGTGAGGTCGGCGCCCCAGGTCGGCATGGGCTTCATGCCGAAGAGCTTCAGGGCCTTGAGGCGGTTCTTGAGCATCCACTCGGGCTCGGACTTGAGCCGGGAGATGTCGGCGACGACCTCGTCGCTCAATCCGCGACGCGCCGACGCGCCCGCCGCGTCGGGGTCGGACCAGCCGAACTCGTACTGTCCGAGGCTCGCGAGTTCGGGTCGGTCGAGCAGGACATCTGCGCTGGGTGCGTCAGGCATGGTGGGACAACCTCTCTGCCGAAGCGGGCCATTCCGCCCGTGTCAGCATCTCGTCGCGGCGGTCCCGCACGCGATCCGGGAGGTCGCGGACGACCGTGCCCCGGTGCGGCGGCGACGGTGCTGCGAACCCTTCAATCTTACAGGGAGGACGTGCTCCCGCACCGGATGCGCGCGCGCAGGCTTCCGGGTCAGTCCTTGGGCGTCCACCGGCAGGATTTCGAAACCGAGAACGATCCCGTCCCCGCGTTGCGCTTGACGGCATCCTCGACGGCCGCGTAGAGGCGGGACTCAGCCGGATCGGACGACAGGGATGCGTACACCGGTTGCAGGGCCTCCGTGAGGGCGGTGAGGTCGTCGGCGGAGGCGACGCCGTAGCGTGCACCCTCCTTGCACGCCTCCGTGGCGACCGCGGGCAGGTCGGGATCCGCCATGGCGGTGTCCTGCGCCCTGACCACCGAGCCGTCCAGGAAGCCGTGCTGACGGCTGCTCAGCGTGTCGAAGGTCTCGCGATTCATCAAGATGATGTACATGCGCGGCCAGAGCACGACGTTCGAGGCCAGGTAGGGGCCGTCCTTGCCGACCCCGGCGGCGACCAGGTCCCGCGGGTCGGTGGTCGCGGCCTGGACCGCTCCGGAGACGACATCCGCGACACCGCCCTGGCCGTCGGTGGACGGTGTGGCACCGAGCGCCTCGATAGTCGCCGCCTCGATGGGGTTCAGCGACGACACCTGGACGGTCTTGCCCGCCCAGTCGGCGACCGAGAGCAATGCGCCGCCGCTGGCGATCGGGTAGCCGTTCGGTCCGGGCAGGAGGGCCAGACCGACCACGTCGGTGTCACGCGTCGCCTTCATGATGAGTTCACCCGGGACACCCAGGGCGGCTGCGCGCTGCTGATCGTGGGTGCGGATGAGCAGAGGCGCCTCGATCGAGTTCACACCCTCGATCCCGAGTTCGGTGAGCGAGCGCACGGTGGCCCAGGCGATGTCCGCCTCCCCGGACGCGACGGCCTGGACGATGCCGGTCTCGCCTCCCGACCAGTTCTCGCTCACGTCAAGAGAGATCGAACCCTCCGAGAGCTCGGTCATGCGGTCGACGAAGGCCTGCTGGTCCGGGGTGGTCGTCCCGGGCACCGCGATCGTGAGGCTGTCGACCCCGACCGCGATCGATTCGTCGCCCACGCATCCGCTGAGAAGGACGGTCATGGCACCGAGTGCGGCGAGTGCGGACAGACGCGGTGAAGTCACCGGCACAGGCTAGCCGGGCATGCTGGGAAACCGGAAAGCGACCGGCCGCCGTCTGCCTACACTGGCAGGCGTGAGCTGGCTTCCCGACCGTGTCGACCTCCGCATCCGGATCCTCGCGTGGGCGGCCCTCGTGACGCAGACGCTCATCGTCGGGACGGGCGGCGCCGTCCGTCTGACCGGATCCGGACTCGGGTGCCCGACCTGGCCGCTGTGCACGGACGCCTCGCTCGTGGCGACCCCGGAGATGGGTGTCCACGGGGCCGTCGAGTTCGGCAACCGGCTGCTGTCGATCGTGGTCGGCATCGTCGCGGTCGCGCTCGTGATCGCGCTGTGGCGCCTGCGGGCGCGGCGCGACCTGTTCGTCCCCGCCGTCGTGATCCTCGCGCTCACGGTGCTTCAGGGCCTCGTGGGCGGCATCTCGGTCCGGGTGCGCCTGGACCCGAGCGTCGTGGGACTGCACTTCGTCGCGTCGGCAGTTCTGGTGGCACTCGCGACCGTCGTGGTCTACCGGGTTGTGCGCGGTCCGCGGGGCGCCCTCGCGGTGCCCGGCTGGTTCGCTGGGGTCACCCACCTGACGTCTGCGCTCGTCGCGATCACGGTCGTCGTCGGCGTCCTGACCACCGGATCAGGGCCGCACGCGGGCGACGACGTGGCGGCGCGGAACGGGCTGGACTCCGAGTTGCTCCAGCACATCCATTCCTGGCCGGCGTACGCCTTGTTCGGCCTCACGTTCGTGCTCGTGGTGATCGCCCTCGCCCGGCGCCTGCCGCCGCGGTGGTTCCTGCTCGCGCTCCTGGGCGTGGAACTCGTGCAGATCGCCGTGGGCCTCGTCCAGGCGCGCAATGGGCTTCCCCCACTGCTCGTGGGCATCCACATGGTCCTGGCGTGCATCCTGGTGGCGGTCATGACGGCCGTGGTGCTGTCGCTGCGGAGCGGCCCGGCCGCCGACGGACTCAGAACGGCAGCGGAAGGTACAGCAGCGGATCGAGCCCCACGCCGAGGAACACCAGCGTCAGATAGGTGATGCTCGCGTGGAAGACGCGCATGGGGCGCGCGTCCGCATCGCGGATGGCGCCCGAGTAGAGCCGGTGCGACTCCACGAGGAACCACACGCCCGAGACCGCCGCGAGCGCGGTGTAGAGAACGCCCATGGGGGCGACCGGGATGAGCAGGAGCGAGCACGCGACGGTCGCCCAGGCGTAGAGCACGATCTGCAGGCCCACCTGTGCCTCGCCCCGCACGACGCCGAGCATGGGCACGTGGACCGCCGCGTAATCCTCGCGGTACCGCATCGACAGCGGCCAGTAGTGCGGGGGTGTCCAGAGGAACACGATCCCGAACAGGATGACGGGGGCCCAGTCGAGCGAGCCGGTCACGGCCGCCCAGCCGATGAGCACGGGCATGCACCCGGCGGCGCCGCCCCAGACGATGTTCTGGGGCGTGCGGCGCTTGAGCACGAGCGTGTAGACGAGCACGTAGAACAGGATCGCGACCAGGCTCAGGATCGCCGCCAGCGGCGTGGTCAGGAACCACAGGATCGCGATCGACGCGATGCCCGTGACCCAGGCGAACGCGAGCGCTTCGCGCGGGGTGAGCTCGCCCGTTACGAGCGGACGCTTGCGCGTGCGCTCCATGACCGCGTCGATGTCGCGGTCGACGTAGCAGTTGAAGGCGTTGGCCGACGCGGCGGAGAGCGTGCCGCCGATGAGCGTCACGATGAGGCACCCCAGGAACGCCCAGTCGAGCGCGCCCTTGGCCGCGAGCACCATGACGGGGGCCGTCGTCACGAGCAGCAACTCGATGACCCGCGGCTTCGACAGGGCGAGGTACGCGGCCGCCTTGCGGAGTACGACGTTGCCGCCTCGGGTCGGCGACGAAGTGGTCGCCGGGGCGCTTAGCTGCATGGCTCCTCGGATCGATGGCGGCTGCGGCCAGTCTAGGTCACTCCTATAATCGAAGTGCTCGCCGGCCGCGTGAGCCCACCCCCGAACCGCCACCGAAGCGGGGGTCGCCCGCGGTGAGCCGAAGGTGTCCACCGGCGAGGACATCCGCCGTCGGCACTCAGGTTGCCGGCCGTACCGCACGAAAGGTCGCAACGTGGCTGAACTCCTCTGGGATGAGATCGACGACCGGGCGGTCGACACGGCACGCATCCTCGCCGCAGACGCCGTCGAGAAGGTCGGCAACGGCCACCCCGGCACGGCCATGAGCCTCGCACCGCTCGCGTATCTGTTGTTCCAGAAGGTCATGCGTCGCGATCCCTCCGACAACAACTGGATCGGGCGCGATCGCTTCATTCTCTCGGCGGGCCACTCCTCGCTCACCCAGTACGTGCAGCTGTACTTCGGCGGGTACGGGCTCGAACTCGACGACCTGGAGGCGCTGCGCACCTGGGGGTCCAAGACCCCCGGCCACCCGGAATACGGCCACACCGACGGTGTCGAGATCACGACGGGTCCGCTCGGGCAGGGCCTCGCCTCCGCGGTCGGATTCGCCTACGCCCAGCGCTTCGAGCGCGGACTTTTCGATCCGGATGCGGCGGCCGGCGCGAGCCCGTTCGACCACTTCACCTACGTCATCGCGAGCGACGGCGACATCGAGGAGGGCGTGACGAGCGAGGCGGGCTCGCTCGCCGGACACCAGAAGCTCGGCAACCTCATCGCGTTCTACGACAGCAACCAGATCTCGATCGAGGACGACACCAACATCGCCCTGAGCGAAGACGTGCGGGCGCGCTACGAGGCCTACGGCTGGCATGTTCAGGTCGTCGACTGGAAGAAGACCGGCCAGTACGTCGAGGACGTCCACGAGCTGTACGCGGCGATCCAGTCCGCGCAGGGCGTCACCGACAAGCCCTCGCTCATCGTCCTCAAGACCATCATCGGCTGGCCCTCGCCCACCAAGCAGAACACCGGCAAGATCCACGGATCCGCGCTCGGCGCCGACGAGCTGGCCGCGGTCAAGAAGGTGCTGGGCTTCGATCCGGAGAAGAGCTTCGTCGTGGCGGACGAGGTCATCGCGCACACCCGGAAGGCGCGCGACCGCGGCGCCGAGGCGCACGCGGCCTGGCAGAAGGACTTCGACGCCTGGGCGGCGGCCAACCCGGACCGCAAGGCGCTACTGGACCGCATCCTGTCGGGCGCCCTCCCCGAGGGGGTGACCGAGGCGCTCCCGGCGTTCGAGCCCGGGACGGATGTCTCGACGCGCGCCGCGAGCGGCAAGGTCCTGAACGCACTCGGCCCCGTCATCCCCGAGCTGTGGGGCGGTTCTGCCGACCTCGCGGAGTCGAACAACACGACCATCGCGGGTTCGGCCTCGTTCGTCCCGCGCGAGCACTCCACGCACGAGTGGACGGGCGACCCGTACGGGCGCGTGCTGCACTTCGGCATCCGTGAGCACGCCATGGCCGCGATCCTCAACGGCATCGTGCTGCACGGCAACACGCGGCCGTTCGGCGGCACCTTCCTGATCTTCAGCGACTACATGCGGCCCGCCGTCCGGCTCGCGGCGCTCATGAAGGCTCCGTCGATCTTCGTCTGGACGCACGACTCGATCGCGCTGGGCGAGGACGGACCGACCCACCAGCCGGTCGAGCAGCTCACGGCGCTGCGCGCCATCCCCGGACTCGACATCGTGCGACCCGCCGACGCCAACGAGGTGTCGCAGGCCTGGGCGACCATCCTGAGCAGGCGCGAGGGCCCGGCCGGTATCGCCCTGAGCCGCCAGAACCTCCCGGTCTTCGAGCGGGGCACCGGTGCAGCGGAGGGCGAAACGCTCGCCTCGGCCGCGGGCGTCTCACGCGGTGCCTACGTGCTCGCCGAGGCCCCCGGTGGCACGCCCGACGTGATCCTGCTCGGCACCGGATCCGAGGTGCAGTTCGCCCTCGAAGCGCGTACCGCCCTCAAGGATCAGGGCGTCAACGCCCGTGTCGTATCGGTTCCGTGCCAGGAGTGGTTCGCCGAACAGGACGACTCCTACCGCGAGTCCGTGCTGCCGTCGGCCGTGCGCGCCCGGGTCTCGGTCGAGGCCGGGCTCGCACTCACCTGGCTGCCCTACCTCGGGGAGGCCGGCCGCTCGGTGTCGATCGAGCACTTCGGCGCGTCAGCCGACTACAAGACGCTCTACCAGAAGTTCGGGATCACGACCGAGGCGGTCGTGCAGGCCGCCCACGACTCGCTCGCCGCGAGCCGCTGAAGGCGCCCCGAGCGCCGAAAGGATCACCACGCATGGCTACCAGCAGGACCCAGGAACTGTCCGACCTCGGCGTCAGCATCTGGCTCGACGACCTCTCGCGCGAACGCATCGCATCCGGGGGCCTCGAGCGGCTCATCGCCGAGCGCAACGTCGTGGGGGTGACCACCAACCCGACCATCTTCGCCAACGCGCTGGCTACCGGGAACGCCTATGACGATCGTGTCGCGGAACTGGCCAGCCAAGGCACGAGCGTGCACGACGCGGTCTTCGAGATCATCACGGCCGACGTGGCCGCGGCGTGCGACATCTTCCGGTCCGTCTACGACGCCACCGGCGGCGAGGACGGCCGGGTCTCGATCGAGGTGGAGCCGGGACTCGCCCACGACACCGCGGGCACGATCGCGCAGGCCGAGCAGCTCTGGGCCAAGGTCGACCGGCCCAACGTCATGATCAAGATCCCCGCCACGAAGGAGGGCCTGCCCGCCATCACGGCCGCCACGGCGAAGGGAATCAGCGTCAACGTGACCCTGATCTTCAGCCTCGAGCGCCACCGCGAGGTCATCCACGCCTACCTCGAGGGCGTCGAGCAGGCCCGGGCGGCCGGCATCGACCTGTCGGGCATCCGCTCGGTCGCGTCGTTCTTCGTGTCGCGCGTCGACACCGAGGTCGACAGGCGCCTCGCCGAGCTCGGCACCCCCGAGGCCGACGCGCTCAAGAGCAAGGCGGGCGTGGCCAACGCCCAGCTGGCGTACCAGCTCTTCGAGCAGGAGTTCGCCACCGACCGCGCGAAGGCCCTGCTGGCGGCCGGCGCGCACCTGCAGAGGCCGCTGTGGGCATCCACCGGGGTCAAGGATCCGTCGCTGCCCGACACGCTCTACGTGACCGAGTTGGCCGTCCACGGCGTGGTCAACACCATGCCCGAGAAGACCATGGAGGCGACCTTCGACCACGCCCCCCTGCACGGGGATGCCGTGACCGGCTCCTACGCGCAGGCCCGGCAGGTGCTCGACGATCTCGCCGCGCTCGGAATCGACTACGACGAGGTGACCGCCCTGCTGGAGAAGGAGGGCGTCGAGAAGTTCGTGGTGTCCTGGAACGAGCTGCTGGACATCGTGACCGCGGCGCTGGAGTCCGGCCGGTGAGCGTCACGATCGTCGCCACGGGCGCCGCGGGCGCGGCCGTCGAACGCGTCGTCCCGCAACTGGTCTCGGACGGCGTCGCGGGCGGGATCACGACCCAGGACGCGTCCCTGTGGGGCCCGGCCGCGGAATCCGAGGCCGCCATCCGGCTCGGCTGGACCGAGGCGGTCGCCGTCTCCGAAGGGCTCGTGGACGACATCCTCGCGCTGCGCGACGATCTGCGCGCCGCGGGCGTCCGCCACATCGTCCTGGGCGGCATGGGCGGCTCCTCGCTCGCTCCCGAGGTCATCACGCGCACCTACGGGGTGCCCCTGACGGTGCTCGACTCGACCGACCCGGGTCAGGTGCGCGCCGCACTGACGGACCGCCTGACCGAGACCGCCGTGGTGATCTCGTCGAAGTCGGGCTCCACGGTCGAGACCGACAGCCAGAAGCGCGTCTACGAGGCCGCCTTCCGCGAGGCGGGCATCGACCCGATCGAGCGCATCGTCGTGGTGACCGATCCGGGTTCGCCCCTGGACGCCGCGGCGCGCGCCGACGGCTACCGGGTGTTCAACGCGGACCCGAACGTCGGGGGGCGCTATTCGGCGCTGACGGCGTTCGGGCTCGTGCCGAGCGGACTCGCGGGCGTCGACATCGCCGAGCTGCTCGACGAGGCCCAGGCCGTCATGCTCGAGCTCGCGATCGACGACGAGGACAACCCCGGACTCGTGCTGGGCGCCGCCATCGCCGGAACCCGGCCGCTGCGCGACAAGCTGGGCATCGTGGCCGACGGGACCCACATCGTGGGCTTCGCCGACTGGGCCGAGCAGCTCATCGCCGAGTCCACCGGCAAGGACGGCAAGGGCCTGCTCCCGGTGGTGCTGGAGCCCGGCTCCCCCGAGCTCTCGATGGACCTGCCCGACCTGCAGATCGTGCGGCTGGTGGCCGACGAGCGCGCCACGCACGAGGTCGCCGAGGGCGAGATCGAGATCTCCGGCTCCCTCGGTGGGCAGCTTCTGGTGTGGGAGTACGCGACGGCGGTCGCGGGACGCCTCCTGGGCATCAACCCGTTCGATCAGCCCGACGTCGAGTCGGCCAAGGTCGCCGCGCGGGGCCTGCTCGACGCCACACCCGAGCCGACGGCGCCGGTCTTCACGACCGACGGCATCGAGGTGCGCGCCGCCGGCCCGCTGCGCATCGACGGCGACGACCTGGTCTCCGCGCTGGGCGCCCTGCTCGCGGCGCTGCCCGAGAACGGCTACCTGGCCGTCCAGGCGTATCTCGACAGGACCGCGCACCCCGGTGTCTCGGAGCTGCGCGACCAGCTCGCCGAGCGGGCGCGCCGCCCGGTCACCTTCGGCTGGGGTCCGCGCTTCCTGCACTCGACCGGTCAGTACCACAAGGGCGGACCCGCGGTGGGCGTCTTCCTCCAGCTGGTGGGCGCGGGCGGGGATGATCTCGCCATCCCGGATCGCCCGTTCACCTTCGGGCAGCTGATCCGGGCGCAGGCCGCGGGAGACGCATCCGTGCTCGCCGACCACGGTCGCCCGGTGCTCACGCTCACGGTCCCGGACGTTCCGGAGGCGATCGAGCACCTGCGCGAGGCCATCCGCTCCCTCCCCGCGAAGGGCTGAGGGTGCCGGTCGAGATCTCGGCGGGGCACAACCCGCTCCGCAGCGCGTCCGACCGGCGGCTCAACCGCATCGCCGGCCCCAGCGCGCTGGTGATCTTCGGCGTCACGGGCGACCTGTCGCGCAAGAAGCTCATGCCCGCCGTCTACGACCTCGCCAATCGCGGGCTGCTCCCTCCGGGCTTCGGCCTGGTGGGATTCGCGCGGCGCGACTGGGACGACCAGGACTTCGAGCGCGAGGTGCACGATGCCGTGCGCAAGTTTGCGCGCACGCCCTTCATCGAGGATGTCTGGAACCAGCTCAAGGTCGGCATCCGGTTCGTGCAGGGCGAGTTCGACGACGACGCGGCCTTCGACACGCTGGGTCGCGTCCTGGCCGAGCTGGATCGCGACCGCGGCACCATGGGCAACCATGCGTTCTACCTGTCGATCCCTCCCAAGTCCTTCCCCCAGGTCACCGAGCAGTTGCGCCGTTCCGGGCTGGCGGAAGCCGCACCCGGCAGCTGGAGCCGCGTCGTCATCGAGAAGCCTTTCGGCTCCGACCTGACGACCGCGCGCGAGCTCAACGACGTGGTGGAGAGCGTCTTCCCGCCCGACAGCGTCTTCCGCATCGACCACTATCTCGGCAAAGAGACCGTGCAGAACATCCTCGCTCTGCGCTTCGCCAACCAGCTCTACGAGCCCATCTGGAACGCGAACTACGTCGACCACGTGCAGATCACCATGGCCGAGGACATCGGTGTCGGCGGACGCGCCGGGTATTACGACGGCATCGGGGCGGCGCGCGACGTCATCCAGAACCACCTGCTGCAATTGCTCGCCCTCACCGCGATGGAGGAGCCGGTCTCCTTCGACGCCGCCGATCTGCGTGCCGAGAAGGAGAAGGTCCTTTCCGCCGTCGCTTTGCCGCGCGACCTGTCCGTGGCGACCGCGCGCGGCCAGTACACCGGTGGGTGGCAGGGCGGTGAGAAGGTGCTCGGCTTCCTCGAGGAGGACGGCATGGACCCGGCCTCACAGACCGAGACCTACGCCGCGATCCGGCTCGACATCAACACCCGGCGCTGGGCGGGCGTGCCGTTCTACCTCCGGGCGGGCAAGCGCCTCGGCCGCCGCGTCACCGAGATCGCGGTGGTGTTCAAGCGCGCGCCCCAGTACCTGTTCGCCGAGAGTCAGACCTCCGCGCTCGGGCAGAACGCGCTCGTGATCCGCGTGCAGCCGGATGAGGGGGTCACCATCCGCTTCGGCTCCAAGGTCCCGGGGCCCAGCATGCAGGTGCGCGATGTGACCATGGACTTCGGCTACGGTCACGCCTTCACCGAGGCCAGCCCGGAGGCGTACGAGCGGCTCATCCTCGACGTCCTGCTGGGCGATCCGCCGCTTTTCCCCCGGCACGAGGAGGTCGAGCTGAGCTGGCGCATCCTCGACCCGATCGAGGAGCACTGGGCGGCCCTGGACACCCAGCCCGAGCAGTACCGTCCGGGCACCTGGGGCCCGGCATCCGCCGACGAGCTGCTGGCCCGCGACGGGCGAGTCTGGAGGCGACCGTGATCGTCGATCTGCCCGACACCACCACGAGCGCGGTGTCGAAGACCCTCGTGAAGATCCGCGAGGAGAACGGCGTGGTCGCCCTCGGCCGCGTGCTGACCCTCGTCATCGCGACCCCGCCGGGCGACGAGGAGGACGCGATCGGCGCCGCCAATGAGGCGTCGCGCGAGCACCCCATGCGCGTCATCGTCCTCGCCAGGTCTCCCGGACGGCGAACCGATGCCACCCGTCTCGACGCCGAGATCCGCGTGGGTGGTGACGCCGGCGCGAGCGAGGTCATCGTGCTGCGCGCCCACGGGGAGGCCGCGGCCGACGACGAGGGGCTCGTCACGAGCCTCCTGTTGCCCGACGCGCCCGTCGTGGTGTGGTGGCCGCGCGATGCCCCGGAGGTCCCGAGCGCATCCGCTCTCGGCCGCATGGCGCAGCGCCGCATCACCGACGCCGCCGCGGCCGTCGACCCGGTCTCAGCCCTGGAGAACCTCGGCGCGCACTACGCACCGGGCGACACCGACTTCGCCTGGACGCGCCTGACCCTGTGGCGCGCACAGCTGGCCGCGGTGCTGGATCAGCCGCCCTACGACCCGGTCACGGCGATCAGCGTCAGCGGGTCCACCGACTCGCCATCCACCGAACTGCTCGCCGCCTGGCTCCAGCTGCGACTCGAAGTCCCGGTTGCGCTCGACGTGACGGAACCGGTCGACGGCGTCAGCGGCATCCACGGGGTCCGGTTGGAGCGGGCACCCGGAACCATAGTGCTCGAGCGCAACGTGCCGGGCGTCGCGACGCTCACCCAGCCGGGCCAGCCGCGCCAGGACATCTCGCTCCCCCGGCGCAGCCTCCGCGACTGCCTCGCCGAGGAATTGCGTAGGCTCGACCCGGACGACCTCTTCGGCGAGGTGGTCCGGAACGGGCTCGGCGCGCTCGCAACCCCGGCACCGAACCCACGATCGCGGAGGATCCGGAGCAAGGCGTGACCAACGAACGGCGGGTGCTCGTGCACCCGGACACGGAAGCCCTGGCCGGCAGCGTCGCGGCCCGCTTCATCACCAAGATCATCGACGTCCTCGACGACCAGGACGAGGCCCACGTGTGCCTGACGGGCGGCAGCATGGGCATCGCGGTGCTCGCGGCCATCGCCGCATCGCCCGCCCGGGAGAGCCTGGACTGGTCCCGTCTGCACGTCTGGTGGAGCGACGAGCGCTACCTCCCGCGCGGTCACGCGGATCGCAACGAGACCCAGGCCCGCGCGGCGCTTCTGGACGCGCTCACACTGGACCCCGCACGGGTGCACGGGATGCCCGCTCCGGGCGAGCAGGCGTCCATCGACGAGGCGGCGGATGCCTACACGGCAGAGCTCGCCGCCGCGGCTCCCAGCGGGGCTCCCTATCCGCGCTTCGACGTGACCCTGCTCGGGGTGGGTCCCGACGGGCATGTGGCGTCGCTCTTCCCCGACCATGCCCAGGTGCGGGAGACCGAGCGGGTGGTGGTCGCCGAGACCGACTCGCCCAAGCCGCCGCCGGAGCGCCTGAGCTTCACCCTTCCGGTCATCAACTCCTCCGACCGGGTATGGCTCGTGCTCGCAGGGGCCGACAAGGCCGGGGCGCTCGGGCTCGCGCTGGCCGGTGCGAGCATCTCGGAGGTCCCGGTCGCGGGCGTCGAGGGCCGGAAGCGCACGGTGTTCTTCGTCGACCGCGATGCGGCCGCCGAGGTGCCGGAGTCGCTCATCGCGCCATCGCAGTACTGGACGGCGGCGCACGACCTGCCCGCGCAGGAGATGCACCCCGAGGGGTAGGGTCCCGAGGATCTGGGCCCCGAAGAGCAGGGCGCCCGTCAGGCGGTGCCGGACCGCCGCGCCCGGAGCTGCTCGAGCGCCTCCTGGAGGAGCTGCTCGCCCTCCTCGTCGGTGCGGCGCTCCTTCACGTAGGCCAGGTGCGTCTTGTACGGCTCCATCTTGGCCAGCTGCGGCGGGTTGTCCTTGTCGCGCCCGGCGGGCAGACCCGAGGTGGGGCTGTCGATGACGTCCGGGATCTCCTCCTCGGGCAGATTCGCCGCGAAGTACCGAACCGTCTCGTTGCCGAGGGCGTCCCAGTACGAGATCGCGACGCGGTCCGCGTGGTAGCCGCGGTCCTGCTCGCCCATGGGGCCCGAACCGACCCGGGAACCCCGGATCGCGCTGCCGCCGGATGCCATCTGTGGTCTCCTTCTTCCAAACCGGCGCTGTGCCTTCTGGTTTTCGGGCCCTTAGCCCGAAAACTTGACAATGAGACCCAGCACGATGATGCAGGAGACCCAGACCAGACCCAGGATGACCGTGAGCCGGTTGAGGTTGCGTTCCGCGACGCCCGACGCACCCAGGTTCGAGGTCACGCCTCCGCCGAACATGTCGGACAGACCGCCGCCGCGACCGCGGTGCAGCAGGATCAGCAGGGTCAGCAGGAGGCTCGTGATGCCCAGAAGCACCTGCACGATGACCTGGAGGATCTCCATCGGGAGGGATGCCTTTCGATTCGACCGGCCGAGAACCGGCCACGGGGTCTGGACAAGTATAGGCGGCGGCTCAGGTGCCGACGTGCTTCTGGTAGCGCGCGATGCTCGCGAACTCCTCGAGTTGCAGGCTCGCACCGCCCACCAGGGCGCCGTCGATGTCGGCTTCGCGCATGAACCCGGCGATGTTCGCCGCCTTGACCGAACCGCCGTACAGGATGCGCGTCGCCGCGGCGGCCTCGTCTCCCAGGACCTCGGCCACCACGGCCCGCAGGGCCTGGCAGACCTGCTGAGCCTGCTCGCTCGTCGCGGCCTGCCCCGAGCCGATGGCCCACACCGGCTCATAGGCCACCACGACCTCGGAGCCCTTCCGGGCGCCGCCGAGCGCGACGCGCAGTTGGGCGACCGGGACCGCACTCGGGCCGTGCTGCTCCAGGTCCTCCGCGGTCTCCCCCACACAGACCACCGGGACCAGTCCGTGGCGATGCGCGGCGGAGACCTTGGCCGCGATGTCCTCGTCCGACTCGCCGTGATACTGACGTCGCTCGGAGTGCCCGACGATGACGTATCGGCAGTCGAGAGCCGCGAGGAAGGCTCCCGAGATCTCGCCCGTGTACGCGCCCTCGTCGTGGGCGGAGACATCCTGCCCGCCGAAGCGGACCGGCAGGTCGTCACCGTTGACCAGGGTCTGCACGCTGCGCAGGTCGGTGAAGGGTGGGAAAACCGCCACCTCGACGTCCCCGAAGTCGTGGCGGGCGTCGGAGAGCGTCCAGGAGAGCTTCTGCACGAACGCGATCGACTGCAGGTGGTCGAGGTTCATCTTCCAGTTGCCCGCGATGAGGGGCGTGCGGGTCACCGCTGCCATCCGAGGACCTCCAGTCCGGGGAGTGTCGAACCTTCCAGGAACTCCAAGCTCGCGCCGCCGCCCGTCGAGACGTGGCCGAAGTCGTCGTCGGAGAACCCGAGCTGCCGCACAGCGGCCGCGGAGTCCCCTCCCCCGACCACACCGAGCCCGTCGACCTCGCTGAGCGCCTGGGCGACAGCGCGGGTTCCCTCGGCGAACGCCGGAAACTCGAAGACGCCCATAGGCCCGTTCCAGAAGACGGTGCGGGAGGACGCGATGAGTTCCGCGAAGCGCGCGGCCGTCTCGGGTCCGATGTCGAGACCCAGGCCGGCCGCGCCGAACTCGGTGCTCTCGATCGCATCGGCGGGGGCGACCGTGCTGCTGGCGTCGGCTGCGAAGCGCTCGGCGACCACGGCATCCGTGGGCAGTACGAGCTCGACCCCGCGCTCGGCGGCCTCGCGCAGGTAGCCGGTCGCCGCATCCAGCCCGTCCGCGTCGAGCAGGCTCGCCCCGATCGGATGGCCCTGCGCCTTCAGGAAGGTGAACATCATGCCGCCGCCGATCAGCAGGCGGTCCACCCGCGGGAGCAGCGCGTCGATGACGCCGAGCTTGTCGCTGACCTTGGCGCCGCCCAGGACGACCGTGTAGGGCTTCTCGGGACGCTCGGTGAGCCGCTCGAGGACGTCGAGCTCGGCCACGATGAGCAGGCCGGCCGCACTCGGGAGGAGCTTCTCGAGGTCGTACACGCTCGCATGCTTGCGGTGCACCGCCCCGAAGCCGTCGGAGACCACCACGTCGCCCCGCGCGGCCAGCTCGGCGGCGAAGGCGCCGCGCTCGGAGTCGTCCTTCGAGGTCTCGCGCGGATCGAAGCGCAGGTTCTCGAGGAGGCTCACGCGCGCATCCCCGGGCTCGGGGAACGCGACCTCCTCACCCAGGAGCTCTGCGAGTCGCACCGCGACGGGCGCGAGCGAGAAGGCCGGGTCGGGTGCTCCGTCGGGGCGACCGAGGTGCGACATCGCGACCACCCGGGCGCCCGCATCGAGCAGGGACCGGATGGTAGGGAGCGACGCGCGTACCCGACCGTCGTCGGTGATCTCACCCTTCGAGACCGGGACGTTGAGGTCCGCCCGGAGGAGAACCGTCTTCCCGGACAGGTCCCCGAGGGACTCGAGAGTCCGAAGGCTCACAGGCGCTCGGCGACGTACTCGGTGATGTCGACGAGGCGGTTCGAGTAGCCCCACTCGTTGTCGTACCAGGAGGCCACCTTGACCTGATCGCCGATCACCTTGGTGAGCTTGGCGTCGAAGATCGAGGAGTGCGGGTCGCCCGCGATGTCGCTGGAGACGATCTCGTCCTCGGTGTACTTGAGGATGCCCTTGTACGTGCCCTCGGCGGCCTTCTTGTAGGCGGCGTTGACCGACTCCACGGTGACCGGCTTGGACGCCGTCACGGTCAGATCGGTGATCGAGCCCGTGATGACGGGCACGCGCAGCGCGTAGCCGTCGAGCTTGCCGACCAGCTCAGGAATGACGAGTCCAAGCGCCTTGGCGGCGCCCGTCGAGGTGGGGATGATGTTCGCCGCCGCGGCGCGCGCGCGACGCAGGTCGCTGTGCGGGCCGTCCTGGAGGTTCTGATCGGCCGTGTAGGCGTGCACCGTGGTCATCAGGCCGCGCTCGATGCCGAACTCGTCCATGAAGATCTTCGCAAGGGGCGCCAGGCAGTTCGTCGTGCAGGACGCGTTGGAGATGATCGCGTGGGTCGCCGGGTCGTAGGTCTCCTCGTTGACCCCGAGCACGAGCGTGGCCACGTCCGATCCGGATGCCGGCGCCGACACGATGACCTTCTTCGCGCCCGCCTCGATGTGCTTCTTGGCGTCCTCGGACTTGGTGAACCGCCCCGTCGACTCGATGACGATGTCCACGCCCAGCTCGCCCCACGGCAGCTTCGAGGGCTCGCGCTCCTCGAAGACCTTGATGGCCTTGCCGTTGACGATGATCTGCGTCTCGTCGTGGCTCACGTCGCCGTCGAGGCGGCCGGTGATGGAGTCGTACTTGAGCAGGTGGGCGAGGGTCTCGTTGTCGGTGAGGTCGTTGACCGCGACGATCTCGAGGTCGCTGCCCTTGGCGAGGGCCGCCCGGAAGAAGTTGCGGCCGATGCGGCCGAAGCCGTTGATGCCAACCTTGACGGACACGGTTCTCCTTAGTCGTGGCGCCACGGGCGCCGGGTTACGGGGGTGGTGGCGAAGGCCTCGCCCAGCCTACTAGCCGCGCGCGGCCGCGAATCGCTCGGCCGCGTTGGACCAGTTGGCGATGTTCCAGAAGGCCTTCACGTAGTCCGCCTTGACGTTGACGTAGTCCAGGTAGAAGGCGTGCTCCCACATGTCCAGCTGCAGGATGGGGGTCGTGGTCTGCGGCGTGTTGGCCTGCTGGTCGTAGAGCTGCTCGATGATGAGGCGCTTCCCCAGGGAGTCCCAGGCGAGCACACCCCAGCCGGAGCCCTGAAGGCCGAGGGATGCGGCGGTGAAGTGCGCCTGGAACTTGTCGAACGAGCCGAAGTGCTCGTCGATCGCGGAGGCGAGTTCTCCCACGGGCTTGTCGCCGCCGTCCGGACTGAGGTTCGTCCAGAAGATCGAGTGGTTGACGTGGCCGCCGAGGTGGAACGCCAGATCCTTCGAGAACTGGTTCACCTTGCTGAAGTCGCCCGCCTCGCGCGCCTCGGCGAGCTTCTCGAGGGCGGTGTTGGCACCCGCGACGTAGGCGGCGTGGTGCTTGGAGTGGTGCAGCTCCATGATGCGCGCGCTGATGTGCGGCTCGAGCGCGGCGTAGTCGTACGGGAGGTCGGGCAGCGTGTAGTCGGCCATGGTGGTTCTCCTTGCTTCCTTCTTCAGTTCTCTCTTCGAGTCTTCACTCAGCGTAATCCGGCGGGAGGTTGGCGTCCGTCCCGGGCAGCCCGTTCTCGGCCGCGTGCTTGTCGGCCATCGCGAGCAGCCGACGGATGCGGCCGGCGACCGCGTCCTTCGTCATGGGTGGGTCGGCGAAGTGTCCGAGCTCATCGAGACTGGCATCCCGGTGGGCGAGCCGCAGTTCCCCCGCGTAGCGCAGGTGATCCGGAACGCCGTCCCCGAGGATCTCGAGCGCGCGCTCGACTCGCGCGCACGCCGCGACGGCGGCCTGGACGCTGCGCCTGAGGTTGGCGTCGTCGAAGTTGACCAGACGGTTCGCGGTCGCGCGCACCTCCCGCCGCTGCCGCAGCTCCTCCCACTGGGCGACCGTGGAGTCCGCACCCATGAGCCGGAGCAGTGCGGAGATCGCCTCGCCCTCGCGCACCACGACGCGATGAACGCCGCGCACCTCCCGCGCCTTCGCCGGAATCTTGAGCCGGCCCGCCGCGCCCACGAGCGCCATGGCCGCCTCGTTGCCCGGGCAGGTGACCTCGAGCGCGGACGACCGGCCCGGATCGGTCATCGTGCCGCCCGCCAGGAACGCCCCCCGCCAGACCGCCGCCAGCTCCTCACGCGATCCCGTGGTGAGCCGGTTGGGCAGACCGCGCACCGGGCGCCGTCTCGCGTCCAGAAGTCCGGTCTGCCTGGCCAGCGTCTCGCCGCCCTCGATGATGCGCACGAGGTAGGCGCCGTGTGCGTTCGCGGCCCCTCCCGAGATGACGGAGAGCTCGCTGCGCACCCCGAAGAGCTCGGCCAGATCCTTGCGGACCCGACGCGCCAGCGCCGGGGAATCCAGCTCGGCCTCGATCGCGATGCGGCCCCCGATGATGTGCAGGCCCCCGGCGAAGCGCAGGAGCGCAGCGAGTTCGGCGGCCCGCACCGAGGTCTTCCCGGTGTCGATACCGGTCAGTTCCTCCTTGACGTCGGCGGTCAATGTCACGCGCGCATCCCTCTCACGGCCGGCCGGTCCTGCGTAGGCATCACTCGCGACCCAGGTCGCGGTGCTTCACGCTGACGTTGAGTCCGGGGAGCGCGCCCAGCCGGCGCCCGAGCTCCTCGGCGATGGCCACCGAGCGATGCCTTCCGCCCGTGCAGCCCAATGCGATCGTAGCGTGCCGCTTGTTCTCGCGACGGTACCCGGTCAGGACCGGCTCGAGCATCTGCAGATAGGCGTGGAGGAACTCCTCGGCGCCCTCCTGCGCGAAGACGTAGTCGCGCACCTCGGGCTCGAGGCCGGTCCGTCCGCTGAGCTCGGGCACCCAGAACGGGTTGGGCAGGAAGCGGCAGTCCGCGACCAAGTCGGCGTCGGGGGGAAGCCCGTACTTGAACCCGAAGCTCATGACCGTGAGACGCGTGGCGACCGTGCCCTCGTCCGCGAACATCTCCTGGACGCGCATGGCGAGCTGGTGGATGTTGAGGTCGGTGGTGTCGATCACGAAGTCGCTGAGCTCGCGCAACTCCGCGATCCGTGCGCGCTCGGCCGTGATGCCGTCCAGAAGCGTGCCGTCGCCCTGCAGCGGATGCGGCCTGCGCACCTGCTCGAAGCGACGCACGAGCGTGGCGTCGGCGGCATCAAGGAAGAGCACGCGCACATGGGTCTTGCGGCGCAGAATCTCCAGCGCGTCCAGCACATCGGCGAAGAGCTTTCCGCCGCGCACATCCACCATGGCCGCGACCCGCGGGATCGCCTCGCCGGTGTGCCCGGCGAGGTCGACGAGCGGTTTGAGCATCTGCGGCGGGAGGTTGTCGACCACGTACCAGCCCAGGTCCTCCAGAGCGTTGCCCACCGTGGAGCGACCGGCGCCGGACATGCCCGTGACGATGAGCATCTCGCGGGAGGTCTTCGGCTGGGGGCTCATGCCTCGGTTCGCTGCTCCTCGCTCGGCTCTGCGGCGCTCGTGCCTGCTGCCAGCCTAGCGACGATCGCATCGGCCAGAGCCGGGCCGATGCCCTTCACCTCGGCGATCTCGCTCGCGTCGGCCGCGCGCAGGCGCTTGACCGAACCGAAGTGCCGCAGGAGGACCTTGACGCGCGCGGGCCCGAGCCCGGGGATCTCGGAGAGTCGGCTTTCGATGCCCGCGCGGCGCTTCTGCCGCTGGAAGGTGATCGCGAACCGGTGCGCCTCGTCGCGCACGCGCTGCACGAGGAAGAGCGCTTCGCTTCCACGGGGCAGGATGACGGGGAAGTCCTCGCCGGGCAGCCAGATCTCCTCGAGTCGCTTGGCGAGCCCGCACAGCGGAATGTCGGATGCCCCAGCCTCATCGAGTGCGCGCTGGGCGGCCTCGACCTGCGGCTGCCCCCCATCGACGACGATGAGCCCGGGCCGGTAGGCGAAGCGCTTGCGCTTCCGAGTCACCACCGGGACGTCGAGATCGGCCTCTGAGCCCCTCGAAGGGACGTCCTCCCCCGTGCCGGGAGCAGCGACCGGCGCCTCGTCGTCCTCCGCGAGGTGCGCCAGCCGCCTGCTCAGCACCTGGTGCATCGCCTCGGTGTCATCGACCGTGCCCTGCACCGCGAACTTGCGATAGGCGCTCGTGAGGGGCAGGCCGTCCTCGAAGACCACCATGGATGCCACGACACCCGTTCCTCCCAGGTGGGACACGTCGTAGCACTCGATGCGCAGCGGGGCCTCCTCGAGCCCCAGCGCCTCCTGCAGGTCGCTCAGGGCCGTGGTGCGCGCGACATAGTCCGCCGACCGGCGCGTCTTGTGGAGAGCCAGCGCCTGTCGCGCGTTGAGGGTCGCGGTCTCCAGGACCTTCGCCTTCTCTCCCCTCTGCGCGGTGCGGAGCGCCACGCTCCCTCCGCGCGGTCGCCGCTCAGACAGCCAGGTCTCCAGAGCCTCGGCGTCCTCGGGCAGGGCGGGCACGATGAGCTCGCGCGGCGGCGGCTCGCTCTCGTATGCGCTCTCCAGCACGGATTCGACGAGTTCGCCCAGTGGCACGTCGAGTTCGGTATCGACCACCCAACTGCGAACCCCGCGCACGCGTCCGCTGCGCACCACGAATTGCTGCACCGCGGCGGCCAGCTCGTCGTGCGCGATGCCGAACACGTCGGTGTCGACGCCGTCCGACAGCACGACGGCACTGCGCTCCAGGACGTTCTCGAGCGCGACGATCCGGTCGCGCAGGGTCGCGGCGCGCTCGTACTCCATGGCCTCGCTCGCGGCGCGCATGTCGCGCTGGAGGCGCGTGATGACACTGCGGTCATGACTGGTCATGAACGCCACAAAGTCCTCGACATTGGCGCGGTGCTCCTCGATCGTGTATCGCATCGAGCACGGGCCGCCGCAGCGCCCGATCTGCCCCGGAAAGCACGGCCGCCCGCTCGCCATGGCCCGCCGGTAGCTCGAGTCGGAGCAGGTGCGCATCGGGAACGCCCGCACCATGAGCTCGATGGTCTCCCGGACGGCCCACATCTTCGGGTACGGGCCGAAATACCGGGCGCCGGGGATGCGGTGGTTGCGCGTGACCATGACGCGCGGCGCCTCGTCGGCGAGGGTGATCGCCATGAACGGGTAGCTCTTGTCGTCGCGGAACTTGACGTTGTAGGGCGGCGCGAACTCCTTGATCCAGGTGTACTCCAGCTGCAGAGCCTCGAAGTCGCTCCCCACAGTGGTCCAGTCCACGCTCGCAGCACTCAGCACCATGTGCCGGGTGCGCTCGTGCAGGCTGCGCAGCGGCTGGAAGTAGTTGCCCAGCCGGGCGCGCAGGTTGATGGCCTTGCCCACGTACAGAACTCGGTCACCGGCGTCCCGGAATCGGTACACCCCCGGCGAGGCGGGGATGTCGCCCGGCTTCGGGCGCCACGGGATGCTGTCAGGCCTGGGTGCAGCCACGAGCGATCACGATGCCTTCCGTCGCCCGCGACCCGTAGCCTCGGATGCCAGGAGCTCGGCCAGGAAGCGTCCGGTGTGGCTCTCGGGCACACGGGCCAGCTCTTCGGGGGTGCCGGTCGCGACCACGGTGCCCCCGGCGGAGCCGCCCTCCGGACCGAGGTCGATGATCCAATCGGCGCTCTTGATCACGTCGAGGTTGTGCTCGATGACGATGACCGTGTTGCCCTTGTCGACGAGGCCGTTCAGAACCTGCAGGAGCTTGCGGACATCCTCGAAGTGCAGACCCGTGGTGGGCTCGTCCAGCACGTAGACGCTGCGGCCGTTCGAGCGCCTCTGCAGCTCGGTCGCGAGCTTGACGCGCTGCGCCTCGCCACCGGACAGGGTCGTCGCGGACTGGCCGAGCCTCACGTAGCCGAGCCCCACATCCACGAGCGTCTGCAGGTAGCGGTGGATCGCAGCGATGGGCTCGAAGAACTCGGCCGCCTCGGTGATGGACATGTCCAGCACCTGCGCGATGTTCTTGCCCTTGTAGTGCACCTGCAGGGTGTCGCGGTTGTAGCGCGCCCCCCCGCACACCTCGCAGGTGACGTACACGTCGGGCAGGAAGTTCATCTCGATCTTGATGGTGCCGTCGCCCGCGCAGTTCTCGCAGCGACCGCCCTTGACGTTGAAGCTGAACCGGCCGGGCAGGTAGCCGCGCGCCTTGGCCTCCATGGTCTCCGAGAAGAGCGTGCGGATGCGGTCGAAGACCCCGGTGTAGGTGGCCGGGTTGGAGCGCGGGGTGCGCCCGATGGGTGCCTGGTCGACGTGCACGACCTTGTCGAGATGGTCCAGCCCGGTGACGCGCGTGTGGCGTCCGGGCACCTGCTTGGCGCCGTTCAACCGGTTCGCCAGGACCTTGTAGAGGATGTCGTTGACCAGGCTGGACTTGCCCGAACCGCTCACGCCCGTGACGCCCACGAAAGCCCCGAGCGGGAAGCCCACCGTGACGTCCTTGAGGTTGTTGGCCTTGGCGCCCTCGACCGTGAGCTGGCGCTCCGGGTCGATCGCGCGACGCCGCGCAGGCAACTCGATCGATCGGCGCCCGGCGAGGAAGTCGCCGGTGATCGATCGCGGGTTCTCGAGGAGCGCCGCGTACTCCCCCGAGTGCACGACCTCGCCGCCGTGCTCGCCCGCGCCCGGCCCGATGTCGACGATCCAGTCGGCCGTGCGGATGGTGTCCTCGTCGTGCTCGACGACGATGAGCGTGTTGCCCAGGTTCTTGAGCTTGACCAGCGTCTCGATGAGTCGGCGGTTGTCGCGCTGGTGCAATCCGATGCTGGGTTCGTCGAGCACGTAGAGCACGCCCGTGAGACCCGACCCGATCTGGGTGGCGAGCCGGATGCGCTGCGCCTCTCCCCCGGACAGGGTCGCGGCGGCACGGGCCATGGTGAGGTAGCTCAGGCCCACCTCGAGCAGGAACTCGAGCCGCAGCCGGATCTCGCGCAGCACCTGGGCGGCGATCCGCGCCTCCCGCGGGGTGAGCTCCAACTGGTTCATGAAGTCGTAGGCGTCCTGGAGGGAGAGTTCGGACACCTCGGAGATGCTGTGGCCGGCCACGAGCACCGCGAGCACCTCGGGCTTGAGCCTGCGCCCCTCGCACACCGGGCAGGGGATCTCGCGCAGGTACTCGCCGTAGCGCTGCTGCGCCGACTCCGACTCGGCTTCGTGGTACTTGCGTTCGATGTAGGGCATGACGCCCTCGAAACCGGTCGTGTACTTCATGGTGCGGCCGTAGCGGTTGCGCCAGGACACCTGCACCTCGAAGTCGTTGCCGCGCAGGATCGCGTCGTGCACGCTCGCGGGCAGCTCTCCCCACGGGGTGTCGAGCCCGAAGTCGAGGTCGCGTGCGAGACCCTCCAGCAGCCGCTGGAAGTAGCTGTACATGCCCTTGCCGGACTGGTTCCACGGCAGGATGACGCCCTCGTTGAGCGTGAGGCTCGCGTCCCCGAGAAGGAGGTCGGCATCCACCGCCATCTTGGTGCCGAGACCCGAGCATTCCGGGCAGGCGCCGAACGGGGCATTGAACGAGAACGTGCGCGGTTCGATCTCGGTGAGCTGGATCGGGTGGTTGTTGGGGCAGCTGAGCTTCTCGCTGAAGGTGCGGGTGCGGTCGCGCGCGTCGGGCTCGGCGTCGACAAAGTCGATCGTCACGAGGCCCTTGCTGAGCCCGAGAGCGGTCTCGACCGAGTCGGTCAGCCGGGTCAGCAGATCGTCGGCGGCGACGAGCCGGTCGACGACGACCGAGATGTCGTGCTTGTTCTGCTTCTTGAGCGTGGGCGGATCGGTGAGCTGAATGACCTCGCCGTCGACCAGGGCTCGGCTGTACCCGCTCGCCGCGAGCTCTTTGAAGAGGTCGACGAACTCGCCCTTCTTCTGCGAGATCACCGGGGCGAGCACCTGGTACCGGGTGCCCGGTTCCAGCTCCATGAGCTGATCCGCGATCTGCTGGACGGTCTGCCGCTGGATGCGCTCGCCGCAGACCGGGCAATGCGGCTCGCCGATGCGCGCCCAGAGGAGGCGCATGTAGTCGTAGATCTCGGTGATCGTTCCCACCGTGGACCTCGGGTTGCGGTTGGTCGACTTCTGGTCGATCGACACCGCGGGACTGAGACCCTCGATGAAGTCGACATCGGGACGGTCGACCTGGCCGAGGAATTGGCGCGCGTAGGCGCTCAGCGACTCGACGTAGCGCCGCTGGCCCTCCGCGAAGATCGTGTCGAACGCGAGGCTCGACTTGCCCGACCCGGAGAGCCCCGTGAACACGACGAGTGCGTCACGCGGGATCTCGAGGTCGACGTCCTTCAGGTTGTGGACCCGCGCGCCGCGGACGCTGAGCTTGTGCATTCCGGGGACAGGGGTGATCGACATCTCCCCCCAAGTCTACGGACGCCACCGACATCCGGCTGGGCCGCGGTACCCGCCACCGTGCACGTTCGCGACACGCGTGCATCGTGCACGATACTGGCTCGTCGCGAACGTGCTCGCTCGCCGAGGCTCAGCGCACGTGACCTGCCGCGACCATAGCGCGCAGTTCGCGCTTGAGGTCGCCGAGCTCGTCGCGCAGACGGGCGGCCAGCTCGAACTTGAGCTCACCGGCCGCCTGCAGCATCTGGTCGTTGAGGTCGGCGATGATCGCCTCGAGCTCGGCGGCGCCCGACGCCCCGACCCCCTCGCGCCGCAGGCTCGGGGTGGGCGAGCGCCGGCGGGCACCGTCCGGCGTGCTGCGACCCGCGAGCAGGGCCGCGGTATCGGCGCCCTCGCGTGCGAGCACCTCGGTGATATCGGCGATGCGCTTGCGCAGCGGTTGCGGGTCGATGCCGTGCTCGGTGTTGTAGGCGATCTGCTTCTCGCGGCGCCGCTCGGTCTCGTCGATCGCCAGCTTCATCGAGTCCGTCAGCTCGTCGGCGTACATGTGGACCTCGCCCGCGACGTTGCGTGCAGCGCGACCGATGGTCTGGATGAGGGAGGTGCCCGAGCGCAGGAACCCCTCCTTGTCGGCGTCCAGGATCGCGACCAGCGAGACCTCGGGCAGATCGAGCCCCTCCCTCAAGAGGTTGATGCCCACCAGCACGTCGTACACACCCGCGCGCAGCTCCGTCAGCAGCTCGACCCGGCGCAGCGTGTCGACGTCGGAGTGGAGGTACCGCACCTGGACGCCCGCCTCGGCGAGATACCCGGTCAACTCCTCCGCCATCTTCTTGGTGAGCGTCGTCACGAGCACGCGCTCATCGCGCTCGACCCGGATGCGGATCTCCTCCATGAGGTCATCGATCTGCCCCTTGCTGGGTTTGACCACGATCTTCGGGTCGACGAGCCCGGTGGGCCGGATGATCTGCTCGACCACGCCATCGCTCATGCCCAGCTCGTAGCGGCCCGGAGTGGCCGACAGGTAGACCTTCTGGCCCACGCGCTCGAGGAACTCCTCCCACCGCAGCGGGCGGTTGTCGAGCGCGCTCGGCAGCCGGAAGCCGTGCTCGACGAGCGTGCGCTTGCGGCTCGCGTCGCCCTCGTACATGGCACCGATCTGCGGAACCGTCACGTGCGACTCGTCGATCACGACGAGGAAGTCGTCCGGGAAGTAGTCGAGGAGGGTGTGGGGCGGCTCGCCCGGGGCTCGGCCGTCGATGTGGCGCGAGTAGTTCTCGATCCCGTTGCAGAAGCCGATCTGCTCCATCATCTCCAGGTCGAAGCTCGTGCGCATGCGCAGGCGCTGGGCCTCGAGGAGCTTCCCCTGCTTCTCGAAGACCGCGAGCTGCTCGGCCAGTTCGTCCTTGATGGACCGGATCGCGCGATGCATGGCCTCGGGGCTGGCGGCGTAATGCGTCGCAGGGAAGACGCTCACCGCATCCAGTTTGCGCAGCACCTCCCCCGTGAGCGGGTGCAACGAGTACAGCGCCTCGATCTCGTCGCCGAAGAGCTCGATGCGCACGGCGTGCTCTTCGTAGACCGGGATGATCTCGATGGTGTCGCCGCGCACCCGGAACTTGCCGCGCGAGAAGTCGACGTCGTTGCGCTCGTACTGCATGTTGAGGAAGCCACGCACCAGCCGGTCGCGCGAGATGCGCTCGCCCACCTGGAGGGCGACCATGGCGCCCAGGTACTCCTCCGCGGCGCCCAGCCCGTAGATGCAGGACACGGTCGAGACCACCACCACGTCGCGCCGGCTCAGCAGCGAGTTGGTCGTCGAGTGGCGCAGGCGCTCGACCTCGGCGTTGATCGAGCTGTCCTTCTCGATGAAGGTGTCCGTCTGCGGGACGTAGGCCTCGGGCTGGTAGTAGTCGTAGTAGCTGACGAAGTACTCCACAGCGTTCTCGGGCATGAGCTCGCGAAACTCGTTGGCCAGTTGCGCGGCGAGCGTCTTGTTGTGCGAGAGCACGAGCGTGGGGCGCTGCACCTGTTCGACGAGCCACGCGGTCGTCGCGGACTTGCCCGTGCCGGTCGCGCCCAGCAGCACGACATCGGTCTCCCCCGCGTTGATGCGGTGCGCGAGTTCCTGGATGGCCTGCGGCTGGTCGCCGCTCGGCCGGTACTCGCTGATGACCTCGAACGGTCGGACCGAGCGGGTGGGCTGCATGCCGTCCAGGCTACGCGCGGCCCCCGACAGCGCGCTCGTGCAGCTCGTCCCACACCTCGTCCGCCCGCGCGAGGGTCTGTTCGAGGGTTCCGCCGGACTCGATGACGATGTCGGCGAGGGCGCGGCGCTGCTCCTCGGGGACCTGCGAACGGATGCGGCGCTCGGCCTCATCGCGCGACATGCCTCGCAGAGACACCATCCTCTCGATCCGCACCTCCGCGGGCGCCGAGACCACCACCACGACGTCGAACTCGTCCGCACCGCGGGCCTCGGTGAGCAGGGGCACGTCGTAGACCACGATCGCGTCCGGGTCGGCTTCGGCGGCCTCGGCGAAGCGCCGGTGCGAGAGGTCCCGGACGGCGGGGTGGGTGATCGAGTTCAGGAGCGCGAGCTTCTGCGGGTCCGAGAACACCTGCGCGCCCAGGGCCGCGCGATCCAGGGTGCCGTCCGGTGCGATGACCTGGGGCCCGAACTCCTCCGCGATGCGTTCGAGGGCCGAGGTCCCGGGTTCGACCACCTCCCGCGCGAGGCGGTCGGCATCCACCACCACCGCACCGTGTTCGGCCATGCGCGCGGCGACCACGCTCTTCCCCGACGCGATCCCGCCCGTGAGTCCGACCAGAAGCATCCTTCGATGCTAGGGGTGCCGGCGGGACCCGGCGGGTAGCATGACGGCATGGAGGTCCTCACCGGAGCGGGACTCGCGACCGCCGCCGGCCTCAACGCCTACATCCCGCTGCTCGTGGTGGGACTCTCCGCGCGCTTCCTGGACTGGATCCAGTTGCCGCCCGCATGGGCCTGGCTGTCCAACGAGTGGGTGCTCCTGGTCATCGGGGTCCTCCTCGTGCTCGAGATCGTCGCCGACAAGATCCCGGCGCTCGACAGCATCAACGACATCGTGCAGACGGTCGTGCGCCCCACCGCGGGCGGCATCCTGTTCGGGACGGGCACCACCTCGGGGACCGTCGCCGTGACCGACCCCGCCGAGTTCTTCACGAGCAATCAGTGGGTGCCGATCGCGATCGGCGTGGTGCTCTCGCTCGTCGTCCATGTGACGAAGACCATGGCGCGCCCCGCCGCCAATGCGGCCAGTTTCGGCCTCGCCGCTCCCGTGCTGAGCACGATCGAGGATGGCGTGAGCGTCTTCCTGACGATCGTCGCGATCGTGCTCCCCATCCTCGTCATCGTGGGGATCATCGGCACGATCGTGGGCGGTGTCGCCCTGATCCGGCGCGCGCGCCGTCGCAAGCGCGAGAGGCAGGCCACCCCGGTACCGACAGCACCCGCCTAGACACCGCGCCTAGGGCAGCTGGATCGATCCGAACAGGATGGAGTCCCCGGGCTTCAGACCGATGGCCGCCATCCGTTCCGGCGTGTACTCGGCGTCGTTGGGCTGCACGTCGGAGTTGTGGCCGACGAGGAAGGCGGCCCCATCGGATCGCTGCGAAGGGATGACGATCAACGATTCCTCGTTGTAGGAGTCACCGGGCCGGAATCCGGCGTCCATCGCGATGGTCAGGGCTTCGGCGAAGAAGGCGCCCGCATCCGAGTCGGTGGCGCCGATGATGAAGAACGCGACGCCGTCGATCTGTTCGGACGTGAACCCGTAGGCGCAGGTGCCTTCGAGGACGTCCGCGAGGCCCACCGAGTCGGCGAGTTCGACCGGATCGGCCGGTGCCGACTCGATCTGGATCGCGAAGTCCTCCGCCGTGATGTCGGGGCAGTCCGACTCCGCTGAAGCCGGCGGAGATGCGGCCGGGGAGCTCGGTTCCGGGCCGGGCGCCGGGACGGCAGTGCAACCGCTCAGGAGGACGGCGGCTGCGAAAAACGTGAGCATTCCCTGCTTCATACCGCCACCGTACGCGGATGGGCCCGGCGGACGCATCCGCCGGGCCCATCCGTTGTGAACTAGTTGCTCGAGCTGAGCTTCTCGCGCAGGGCCGCGAGCGACTCGTCGTCGGCGAGGGTTCCGCCCGACGGGGCGGCCTCACCCGAGAAGGAGTTGCCGCTCGAGGCGCCGCGCGCGGTCTCCTCGAGCTGGGCGTCCGTCTCCTCCGCGGCCAGGATCTGCTTCTTGTGCGACTCCCAACGGGCCTGAGCGGCCGCGTACTCGGTCTCCCACGCCTCGCGCTGGGTCTCGAAGCCCTCGAGCCACTCGCCGCTCTCGGCGTCGAAGCCCTCAGGGAACTTGTAGTTGCCCTGCTCGTCGTACTCGGTGACCATGCCGTACAGCGCGGCCAGGTTCGAGTCGAACTCGGTGTTGTGCGGGTCGATGCCCTCGTTGGCCTGCTTGAGGCTCAGCGAGATGCGGCGGCGCTCCAGGTCGATGTCGATGACCTTGACGAAGACCTCGTCACCCACCGAGACGACCTGCTCAGCCAGCTCGACGTGGCGGCTGGAGAGCTCGGAGATGTGCACCAGACCCTCGATGCCCTCTGCCACGCGCACGAACGCACCGAACGGCACGAGCTTGGTGACCTTCCCGGGCGCGATCTGGCCGATCGCGTGGGTCCGGGCGAAGAGCTGCCACGGGTCCTCCTGGGTCGCCTTGAGCGAGAGCGACACGCGCTCGCGCTCCAAGTCGACCTCGAGGATCTCGACGGTGACCTCCTGGCCGACCTCGACGACCTCGCTGGCGTGCTCGATGTGCTTCCACGAGAGCTCGGAGACGTGCACCAGGCCGTCCACACCGCCCAGGTCGACGAACGCGCCGAAGTTGACGATCGAGGACACGACGCCCTTGCGGACCTGGCCCTTCTGAAGGTTGTTGAGGAAGGTGGAGCGCGACTCGCTCTGCGTCTGCTCAAGCAGCGCTCGGCGGCTGAGGACAACGTTGTTGCGGTTCTTGTCGAGCTCGAGGATCTTGGCCTCGATCTCCTGCCCCAGGTACGGGGTGAGGTCGCGGACGCGGCGCAGCTCGATGAGCGACGCCGGCAGGAAGCCGCGCAGGCCGATATCGACGATGAGGCCGCCCTTGACGACCTCGATGACCTGACCGGTCACCACGCCGTCCTCGTCCTTGATCTTCTCGACGTCGCCCCAGGCACGCTCGTACTGGGCGCGCTTCTTCGACAGGATGAGGCGCCCCTCCTTGTCCTCCTTCTGGAGAACCAGCGCCTCGACGCTGTCGCCGACGTTGACGACCTCGTTGGGGTCGACGTCGTGCTTGATGGAGAGTTCGCGCGAGGGGATGACGCCCTCGGTCTTGTAACCGACGTCGAGGAGGACCTCGTCGCGGTCGATCTTGACGACGGTGCCCTCGATGAGGTCTCCGTCGTTGAAGAACTTGAGGGTCTTCTCGACCGCGGCCAGGAAGTCTTCAGCGGATCCGATGTCGTTGATCGCGACCTGCTTGGTGGCCGAGGCGGTCGTTGCGGTTGCCATGTAGTAGTTGCTCCGATGGTGACCAGTTAGCTGAACTGGCACAGGTTCGGGCCACGGACGGGATGATGCAGGTGTTCTCGCCCGAGGCAGGCTGATAGGACGTCACGAAAGTGACGTTCCAGCCTACTCCATCGGGGCTTCGGGCGCGACGCGCGCGGTTCGGCGGCGCTGGAGCGCCGCATGGACGCCCCAGATCGAGAGGGCGAGCACCGTGAACGTGCCGAATCCGATGAGCCAGACGATCGCATCCCCCTGCACCTCGACCCAGCTGCCCGGAACCGCGACCATGACCAGGATGAACAGCGCGAGTGCGAGCGCGTAGACGACGATCCACGCGGGCAGCCTCCAGCGCCGCAGCACCCCACCGTCCAGCGCGGCGAACGGGAGCAGCGCCAGTGGAAGCGTCGATACCGCCTCGATCGTGAGCGCGCTCAGCAGTTCGGAGGCGGTGACCAGCACCAGATCCCCGGGCGCAGCCGCGGCCAGGGTCGCGAAGATCGCGTACCCTGCCCAGGCGGCCGCGCCGACGATGAGGGCGAAGACGGCACCGACCAGTGCGAGCCGCCCGCGGGCCGCGACCGGCAGCGAGTCGACGATGACCCAGCCGGCGACCAGCCCGAAGATGATGCCCGGACTGAGATCGAAAAGCCGGCTGACCACCACCCCGGCGATGAGCACGAGAACCGACGCCCAGCGGAACTGCAGGTGCATGGTCGCACCGGGTGCGATCCGCCGGGATGCGATGCGCACCACGAGAGCGCCGAGCAGGACGAACACGACGAAGGCCGCGAACGCCGTGCCGACCAGTCGCCACCCGGCGAGGTCGAGCGCAATGGCCGAGAATGCGGACCCGAGATCCCCGGGGTTCGCGAAAGAGGCGACGAGCGGCGCCCCGAACGACGGATCGACGGCGGCCGTGATCACGGAGGCCACGATCAGGCCGAACACCACGGACAGGAAGCGCAGGAACCCGTTCGGCACGCGCCGGGCGGGGTGCCGGGCGGCTCGCCGCTCCACCGACGCCTCGAGGCGGTCGGATACCACGCGCGACAGCAGGTAGCCGGGGAAGGCGAGCACGAGGACGCAGACCAGGATCGTCGCGCCGATGAGCGCCCATTGCTCGATGGTCGGGATGGCATCCACCGGCGACTTGAGTCCGCTCAGCACGCTGGGTCGTGCCGGCCCGCTCACCGGCCTCGGATCGTCGGCCCCGGCGTCGACGGCGAGCGGGTCCGGAGCGTCCGCGGCAGCGCCCGTGAGCGTCATCGCGCGCGACTTGGAACTGCTCCACTCGTACTCGAACTCGGCGCAGGACGGATCGGTCGTCGCCTCCACCATCCTCAGCCAGTTCTCCGAGGCGATCGATACGGCCGTCACGACGAACGCTCCATCGCGCACTTCGGCGTCAGTCGGGGTGACGGTCAGGGTGCCGCCGTTCGTCCAGGTGCCCTCGGTGCGTCCATCCGGGAAGGTGCAGTAGGTGCCGTCCCCGAACGTCGTGGATGACGTGTAGACCGTGCCGTCGAAGGCCAGCGGAAACACCGCGGTGCGCTTCGATCCGTCGGCGCCGTTGATCGTCACCTCCAGGTCGGTGGCGCACGGCAGGGTGCCGTCGCAGGAGATCGAGAAGGCGTAGTCCGACGGAGGGGCGCCGAAGATGTTCGCCTGCACGCGGGCGCACTCCTCGGCCCATCCGGTGCAGCTCTGCGCGCCCGCCGACGCGGGGCCCTCGAAGACGCCGCCCAGACTGCCCAGCGCGGGATCCTGCGCGGCCCACGCCGCGGTGGTCTGCGGCAAACCGGCGGCTTCGTCGCGCTCGCTGTTCGCCAGGGCGAACGGGTCGGCGTAGATGGCGTCCCAGCCCGCCGGTTGTACATCCCCGCTTCCGAGCAGGAAGGTCGCGGGGGCCGATGCCGACTCGCCGTCCTCGAGAGTCACGGCGCCTTCGGCGACGACACCGCGGCATTCGGCGGCGCACGATAGGGCAAAGACGCTGCCCGCGCCTCCCCGTGCGGAGCCATCCGAGGTGGCGATCGCGAAGGTCGATCCCGGCACGAGGCTGTTCCACGCCGTCCCGGTCTCCAGCGTCCCGCGCGCACCTGAGGCGCCCACGACGAAGCGGGTGCCCTCCCCCAGGCGTGTGAAGGAACCGTCGGGCCACTGGAGCTCGACGATGGCGCCGGATCCCGAGACCTCGATCAGGTCACCCGGATCGACGCGTGTCCCGTCGCCGGCGACGGCGCCGGAAACGGTCGACTCCCCCGCAAGGACCCGCAGGGTCGCTCCCGGTCCGAGGGGCGCGCATCCGGCGAGACCCGCCACCAGGGCGAGGGCGAACCCGCCGGTCAGGATGGCACGCACGGCTCGTGCGCGCAGCCTCGTGGGCATGGCGCTCGCTTTCGGGTTCGCAGGCGCGTGAGGTCGCCATCGACGGGTCGGGTGCTGCAACGCTAGCGGATCGGCGGGGTGTCCCGACCCGCGCGCTCGGCTGGGCCGCGTGATTCGAAGAAGTGACCCGGCGCTCAGCCCAGGAGCTCGGCCCGCAGCGTGTCGAGGCCGACGCCGCCCAGGTCCAGCGCGCGCTTGTGGAAGTCGCGGAAGGAGAACGCGGCTCCGTCGCGAGCCTGCGCGGCATCCCGGATCTGCTCCCAGATGCGCTGACCGACCTTGTACGACGGGGCCTGGCCCGGCCAGCCCAGGTAGCGGTTGACCTCGAAGCGCACGAAGGCGTCGTTCATGTTGACGTTGGCGCGCATGAAGCGCAGGGCCTCGTCGGCGTCCCACGTCCCCTTCCCGTCGAGCCGGGGCTTGCGTAGGTGCACGCCGATGTCGAGCACGACGCGGGCGGCGCGCATGCGCTGCCCGTCGAGCATGCCCAGCCGGTCGGCGGGGTCGTCGAGGTAGCCCAGTTCCTCCATGAGCCGTTCGGCGTACAACGCCCAGCCCTCCGCGTGACCGCTCGTGCCGGCCAGCCCGCGCCGCCACAGGTTGAGCTCGGCGCGGTTGTAGACCGCCTGGCCCAGCTGCAGGTGATGGCCGGGTACGCCCTCGTGGTAGACGGTCGTGGTCTCGCGCCAGGTGTCGAACTCGGTGACGCCCTCGGGGACGCTCCACCACATCCGGCCGGGTCGCGAGAAGTCGTCGCTCGGGCTCGTGTAGTAGATGCCGCCCTCCTGCGTCGGCGCGATCATGCATTCAAGCGTGCGCACGGGCTCGGGAATGTCGAAATGGCTGGCCGCGAGCTCGGCCACCGCGGTGTCGCTCAGTTGCTGCATCCAGCGCTGCAGCTCCTCGGTGCCGTTCAGCTTGCGGGCCGGGTCCTTCTCGAGGAAGGCGACCGCCTCCTCCACGGTGGCGCCCGGGAGGATCTCGCCCGCGATCCGGGTCTGCTCCTCCACCATGCGGCGAAGCTCCTCGATGCCCCACTCGTACGTTTCGTCGAGGTCGATGGCGGCGCCCAGGAAATGCCGCGAACGCAGGGCGTAGACCTCGCGCCCCACCGCGTCCTCGTCGCCGGCCGCCGGTGCCAACTCGGTCTCCAGGAACTCGGCGAGCCGCCCGTACGCCGCCGCGGATGCCTCGGCACCCGCGCGGAGATCGGCGACGAGTGCGTCGGGCAGCGCTCCCCCGTCGGCCAGGGTCGCGGCACCCGTGAAGTCGAAGAAGAAGCCCAGCGGGTCGGCGTGCCTGCGTGCCTGCTCGGCGACCTCGACGACCTGGCGGCGCGCGGGCACGACACCCTCCCGAATGCCCAGCCGGAGGGTCTCGAGGTAGCCGTCCATCCCGGAAGGCAGGTTCCTCAGGCGCCGCGCGATGACGTCCCAGTCCTCTGCGGTGTCGTGCGGCATGAGGTCGAACGCCTCGCGGAGCTCCTGCGCGGGGGACGCGATCACGTTGAGATCGCGCAGGTGCAGCCGTGCCTCGTGCGCCTCGATCGCGAGGGAGAGTTCGCTCCTCAGATCGGTGCGGGTGACCCGATCGACATCATCGGCGGGCTCGGCCGCGTCGAGTTCCGCGACGATCGCCCGCTGGGCCGCGACCAGCGCATCCTGGCCCGCGGGCGACAGATCGGCCACGCCGCCCGGACGCCCCTCGATGCCGAGATAGATGGCCACCTCGGGCACCAGGTCGGCGTAGGTGTGCACCCAGCGCTCGGCGATGCCGTCGATCGCCGTGGACTCGCGGATGGGATGAGGGGTCTCGCTGTGCACCATGCCCTCAGCCTAAGCAGGACCGGGGACGGTCACTCCTCCTTGTCGAGATCCGTCTCGAGCAGTGCGACGAGCTCGTCCAGCGCGGCATCGGCGCCCTCGGCGTCCGACGAGAGCGTGACCTGCTCGCCATGGCCGACGCCCAGGGAGAGCACGCCCAGGATGCTCGCCGCGTTGACGCTCTTGCCGGCGGCGGAGGTCAGGGTCACGGGGACGCCGGCCTTCGCCGCGGCCTGGCTGAACAGCGACGCGGGGCGGGCGTGCAGGCCGACGCTCGAGGCGACGGTAACGGTGCGTTCGGGCATGGGTGTTCCTCCTTTGTTGGATCGACTCTACGGTTCGATCGTCACCTTGATGGCCGCGCCCCGCGCGACGAGCTCGATGCCGTCGAGCACCGCGTCCAGGGGCAGTCGGTGGGTGATGAGATCGGCGACCGGTACAGCGCCGGACGCGATGAGCTCGAGCGCTCGCTTGTTGTGCTGCGGGGTCGAGCCGTTCACCCCCACGATCGTGAGCTCGCGGTAGTGCACGAGGTTCGCGTCCACCCGGATGGTCGACGCGTCGCGCGGAAGTCCGCCGAACAGGCTCAGCCGGCCCCGACGGGCCAGCATGCGCAGGCCCTCCTCCTGGGCAGCACCGGATGCGGCGGCCGTGATG
The DNA here is from genome assembly GCA_019638805.1 of Microbacteriaceae bacterium. Lineage (GTDB taxonomy): Bacteria > Actinomycetota > Actinomycetes > Actinomycetales > Microbacteriaceae > JBDSKH01. The sequence continues at coordinate 213,201 of JAHBTA010000005.1, forward strand.
ACCACATCCGCCCCGCGGCCTCCGGTGTCCGCGAGCACGGCCTCGACCGGGTCCTGCTCGCCTGCGGCGATCGCGAGATCCGGGCCGACCAGCGCTGCGGCGGCGGCCAGCCGTTCGGCGTTCAGGTCGACGAGGATGACGCGGCCGGCTCCGCGGGCGCGCGCGAGCCGCACGTGCAGGCATCCGATCGGGCCGGAGCCGATCACGACCACCGTGTCGCCCTCGCCGACGCGAGCCAGCTCCTGACCGTTGAGCACGCAGGCCAACGGTTCGGTGAGCGATGCCTCGGCGTAGCTCAGGGAATCGGGGATGCGCGTGAGCCCCTCCACCGCGAGTACCTCGCGCGGGACGACCAGGTACTCCGCGAATCCGCCCGGGAACTGGTAGCCCATCGAGAGCTGATTCGGGCAGATCGCCTGATGGCCCGCGAGGCAGTCGGGGCAGGTGCCGTCGGGAATCGCCGCGATGACCTGCACCCGGTCCCCCGGAGCCCACCCGGTGACACCGTCCCCCACCTGCACGATCTCCCCAGCGATCTCGTGGCCCATGACCTGCGGACCGGTGAGGTTGGGGTGCCCCGAGCGCGAGATCTTGACGTCCGTGCCGCAGGCAGAGCACGCGCGCACGCGCAGCTTGACCTCCCCGGCGGCGGCATCCGGCTCGTCGCGCTCGTCGAGCCGGATGTCGCCGGGGGCGTGGAACGTCGCTGCCTTCACCGAAGCGCTACGCGTCCTCGTCGTCGGCGGCCAGCAGCTCGTACACGCGGTCGGGTTCGGTGGCGTCGCGCAGGGCGGCCGCCTTGTCCGGGTCGAGCAGCACGGTCGCCAGCTGCGAGAGCAGGGCGATGTGCCCGTTGCCCTTCGCCGCGATGCCGACCGCGACGCGCACGTCGTTGCCATCCCAGTCCACTCCGGCCGGGAAGCGCAGCACGACGATCGCGTCGTCCGTCACCGCGTCCTTGCCGGCGAGGGTGCCGTGCGGAATCGCGACACCCTCGCCGACATAGGTGGAGACCGAGTTCTCGCGCTCGAGCATCGCGTCAACGTAGCTCGGCTCGACGGCACCCGCCTCGATGAGGGCGGCTCCCGCCTGACGGATCGCGTCGTCCCGGTCTGCGGCCACGGCATCCAATCGAATGGATGCCGGGGCCAGCAGCTCGGTGAGCGGCTTCTGCGTCTCGTCGTCGGTCATCGGTCAGACCTCGATCGTTTCGCCATCCTGGATGGCCTTGACGACCCTGGTGACCGCCGGATCGCCCAGGAAGAGCTGGAACGGGACGACCGGGATGTCGGGCACGACACCCCGGGCGCGGTCCGCCAGCCCGGCCTGGGTGACGACCACATCGGCGTCCGCCGGGATGTGCGCGACGGGCGCGTGCTCGACCGTCACCCCGTTCTTGGCCAGCTGCTTCTTGAGCGTGGAGGCGAGCATGACGCTCGACCCCATGCCCGCGTCGCACGCGACGATGAGCTTCTTGACGTTCGCGCCGTCGATGGTGGTCATGACTGTTCTCCTTCTTTGGTGGACAGTTCCTCGGTGGACAGTTCCTCGGTGGACAGGTGCTCCGAGGCTACGCCGCGGCGCCCTTGGACGCCGCCTTGTTCTCGGCGCTCTTCTCCTTGGCCGCCTCGAGGTCGATCGCCGCGTCGACCGCCGACTCCTTGCGGCCGAAGCCGAGGAGCAGCATGCCGATCACGAAGGTCACGCCGGCGGCCAGCACGATGCCGATCATGTTGAGCGCGAGGTTGTCCGGCGGCGAGACGATCGCCCAGGCGATCACGCTGCCCGGCGATGCGGGCCCGACCAGCCCGAGGTGGAAGATCGACTCCCAGAGCACGCCCGTGGCGCCGCCCACGATGGCCGCGATGACCAGGATGGGCTTCATGAGCACGTACGGGAAGTAGATCTCGTGGATGCCGCCCAGGAAGTGGACGACCATGGCGGCGGGCACCGTCGGGCGCACGGCGCGCGGGCCGAACAGCAGCATCGCGGTCAGGATGCCGAGGCCGGGACCGGGGTTCGACTCGATCATGAAGAAGATCGACTTGCCCGCCTCCGCCGCCTCCGCTGCTCCCAGCGGGGTGAAGACACCGTGGTTGATCGCATTGTTCAGGAACAGCACCTTCGCGGGTTCGACAACGAGCGACACCAGCGGAAGGAGTTGCGTCTGAACCAGCGCATTCGCCAGCCAGCCGAGTCCTTGCGTGATGTAGTACGTGATCGGTCCCACGATGTAGAGGCCGACAACCGCCATGGCGCCGCCGATGATGCCGGCCGCGAAGTTGTCGACGAGCATCTCGAAGCCGCCCTTGACCTTGCCGGCGATCGCGTTGTCCCACTTCTTGAGCAGCCACGCGGTGAGCGGCCCGAGGACGAACGCGGCCAGGATGGTCGGTCCGATCTCGGCGATCGACGCGGGTCGGGTCGCCTCCTCGCCGTTCAGCGAGAGCGGAGTGAGCCACGGCACCGCGACCGGGGCGAGCATCGCCCCCACGAGGGCGACGGCACCCACCACGCCTCCGCGATGGCCGTAGACGCGGCTGCCGCCGGTGAAGGCGATCAGGAGCGGGATCAGGATCACGATGAGCGGGCCGACGACGCTGCTGATCTGCGTGCTGACGTCGGTCTGCGTTCCGGCGATCTTGTTGACCCAGCCATCCGGGATGAACAGCGCGGTGATGAGACCGAACGCGATGAACGCGCCGAGGTTCGGCATCACCATTCCGGCGAGGAAGGCACCGAACCGCTGGATGGCGGCGCGGGCACCGGTTCCGGTGACCGCTGGTGTGTAGTCAGACATTTTGTTGGGTACTCCTTCGTACTGGGAGTTCGGGGACGGTGGCGGATTGCTCACTGGCCACGAGTGGCCGATCCGGATCTGGCTGCCACACCAGGCGGACGCTTTCGGGGTCGAGGTCGGACGGCGAGGGGACGGCACTGCCCGGGAGCCGGGTGGCCGCGGCGCCCCAGTCGAGCGCCTCGAGGAGAGCGGCCTCGACGTCGCTCTCGTCCTGACTGAAGCGGGACAGGTAGCCGGCCAGGAAGCTGTCGCCGGCCCCCACCGTGCTGCGCGGACGGTCGACGCGGGACTCGCCCAGCAGCATCCCGTCCGGCCCGACGAGCATGGCGCCGTCTGCGCCCATGCTCACCAGGACGTACTCCGGCCCGCGCGCCCGCACCGACTCGGCGGCGTCGCGCACCTCCGCGATGGTGCTCGGCTCGCGCCCCGACAGTTCCGCGAGTTCGGCCAGGTTCGGCTTGATGAGCCGGGGCCGCGCGTCCAGGGCCGTCGCGAGCGCGGGACCGCTCGTGTCGACGACGAGGTGAGCCCCGGACGCGGCGGCCCCGGCGAGGATCGCCGAGAGGTGTCCCTCGGCGAGGCCGGGCGGGGTGCTGCCGGACAGCACGAACCAGTCGCCGTCGCGGACGCCGGTGCGGATCGCCGTGAGGACCTGGGCGACATCGGCCTCCTCGAACGGGCACCCCGGTTCGTTGAGCTTGGTCACGGTGCCGTCGGGTTCGCACACCGTGAGATTGGATCGCGTGCGCCCGCTCACCGGGACGAATCGGCACAGCACCCCGTCGCGCTCCAGCAGGCGGCTGAGTTCGGCCCCCTCCGGGCCGGCGACCGTGACGATCGCCAGGGCGGGGATGCCGTTGGCCGTGAGCGCGCGCGCCACGTTCACACCCTTGCCGCCGGGTTCGAGCACGGGTGTGGTCGTGCGCACCATGGTGCCGCGCCGCAGTGCCTCGACCTCGACCGTGCGATCCAGGCTCGGATTGAGGGTCAGCGTGACGATCACACGACCACCACCCGTGGTCCGGCGTTCTCGAGGTCCTCGGCGAGCTCGGCGTCGAGCCCGGTGTCGGTGATGACCGTGTCGATCTCCGAGATGGGGGCGACGCGCGCGAAGTCCTCGCGGCCGAACTTGCTGTGATCGGCGAGCACGACCGTGCGGCGGGCCGCCTCGATGAGAGCCTTCTTGACGCTCGCCTCGGCGAGATCCGGGGTCGTGAGACCGCGTTCGACGCTGATGCCGTTGGTGCCCATGAAGGCGACGTCGGCGAAGACCTCGCCCACCTGCGACCGGGTCCACTCCCCCACGGCGGCGAGCGTGCGGCCGCGGACCAGCCCGCCGAGCAGGTGCAGCGTGATGTTGGGGCGCCCGACGAGTGCCGCCGCGACCGGGATGGCGTGGGTCACGACCGTGAGCTCGCGGTCGGAGGGCAGCAATTCGGCCAGACGCACGGTCGTGGTGCCCGCGTCGATGATGATCGACCCCCCGTCGGGCAGCTCGTCCAGCGCGGCCTGGGCGATGCGGTCCTTCTCGGCGATAGCGTGCACCTCGCGATCGGCGACCCCCGGCTCGATCCCCAGGCGCTCGACCGGGATGGCGCCTCCGTGCACGCGCCGCAGTACGCCGCGGCGCTCCAGGGCGGTCAGGTCGCGTCGCACGGTCTCCGGGGTGACCGAGAGTTCGCGCGCGAGTCCGGCCACCTCGACCCGGCCGCGGGAACGGGCAGTGTCGAGGATCTGCTGGTGACGCTCCGGTGCGTACAACTGACCTCATCGGGGGACCTGATGTTGCTTTGCGCCCATATAAGTCCGTTTGTGTCTGTTCGTCAACCGCGAATCGCCGTGACCGTCCATAAACAGGCAGAACCCAACATCTCGACGTCGAGAAGACTGGGAAACACAGGTGAGAGGTCCTGCGAAACCGGGAGCTCAGTGGGCCGCGGCGTCCCAGTTCGGGCCGGTGCCCAGTTGCACATCGAGCGGCACCCGCAGCTCGGCCGCGCCCGACATGCGGGCGGTCACGATCTCGCTGAGCGCGTCGAGCTCGCCGGGCGCGACCTCGAGAACCAGCTCGTCGTGGACCTGCAGCAGCATGCGCGAGGCGAGCCCGCGATCCCGGATGTCGCCGTCGATGCCCAGCATGGCGCGCTTGATGATGTCGGCGGCCGACCCCTGGATGGGCGAGTTGAGCGCCTGGCGTTCCGCGTTCTCGCGCAGCACCCGGTTGTTCGAGGTGAGATCGGTGAACGGACGGCGTCGACCGAAGATGGTCGTCGTGAAGCCGTCCTCCTTGGCCTGCGCCACCACGCCGCGCAGGTAGTCGCGCACCCCGCCGAACCGGGCGAAGTAGTCGGCCATGAGTTCCTTGGCCTCGCTCGTCTCGATGCGCAGCTGCTTGGAGAGGCCATAGGGGCTCAGCCCGTAGGCGAGTCCGTACGACATGGCCTTGACCTTGACGCGCATCTCGGGCGTGACGTCGGCGGGCTCCACCCCGAAGACCCGCGAGCCCACGTAGCGGTGCAGGTCCTCGCCCGACTGGAAGGCCTGGATGAGCCCCGCGTCCTCCGACAGATGCGCCATGATGCGCATCTCGATCTGCGAGTAGTCGGCGGTGAGAAGCGTCTCGAAGCCATCGCCCGCGACGAAAGCGGACCGCACCTCGCGCCCCACCTCGGTCTTGATGGGGATGTTCTGCAGATTCGGGTCGTTCGAGGAGAGCCGGCCCGTCGCGGCCCCGGTCTGCTCGTAGCTGGTGTGGATGCGGCCGTCCGGCCCGATGCTCTTCTCCAGCGTCTCGACGATCTGCCGGATCTTGGTCGCGTCGCGGTGCTGTCGCAGCAGTGCCAGGAACGGATGCGGGTTCTGCTCCTCGAGGTCGGCCAGCGACTGCGCGTCGGTCGAGTACCCGGTCTTGTTGGCGCGGGTCTTGGGCATGCCGAGCTGGTCGAAGAGCACCTCCTGCAACTGCTTCGGCGAGCCCAGGTTCACCTCGCGGCCGATCTCGGCGTAGGCCTGCGCGGCGATGCCGGCGGCCTCCTGGCCCAGGCGCGAGTTGAGCTCGCCCAGCACCGGAGCGGAGACCGTGACGCCCTGCCGCTCCATGCGATCCAGGACCGGCACGAGCGGAACCTCGATGGTCTCGGACACCGAGAGCGAGCCCGCGTCGAGCCGCCCGCGCAGTTCGTCGGCGAGCCGCGTGACGTACCACGCCTCGGTGGCCGGGCTGACCGCGTCGGTCGCGGGCAGCAGCTGGTTGGGGTCGGGCTCGGGCAGCGTTTCGCCCAGGTAGTAGTAGACCAGCGCGGAGAGCGTGTCGACCTTGACGCTCGGCCGCAGCAGCCACGCCCCCAGCGCGGTGTCGAAGGACAGCCCGCCGAGCTGGACGCCCTCGACCGCCAGCTGCTTGATCTGGCGCTTGGCCTCGTGCAGCAGTTTCGGAGCGTCCGACGCGAGCCAGGCGGCCAACTGCGGACCGAGAGGCGCGGGGAGCCAGGCGCTCGCCTCCGCACCCGAGAGCCCGACCCCCTCCACCCGGCCATTGAGGATCGCCACCCGCACGCCGAGCGGTGCCTCGGCGGGGCGGGCCGTGATCCACGCCGCCACGTCAGCGTCGGCGAGGGTCACCACCTCCGGCGCGGCGCTCGTTGTCGCCGTGGGCTGCTCGAGGAGCGCCTGGTCCTCCGCGGCGCCCTCGATCTTGAAGACCCGGTCGAGCAGGGTCTTGAACTGCAGGCGGTCGAACAGTTCCCGCACCGCGGGCGCATCGATGGGCTGACGGGCGAGGTCGACCGGTGTGTACGGCAGCTCGACATCGGTGCGCAGCGCGTTGAGCCGGCGGTTGCGGAGGGCGCGGTCGGCCTGGTCGCGCAGGTTCTGGCCCACGACCCCGGTGATCTCGTCGGCGTGCGCCAGGAGGTTGTCGACCGTTCCGTACTGCTGGATCCACTTGACCGCGGTCTTCTCACCCACCTTGTCGATGCCGATGAGGTTGTCGCTCGCCTCCCCCACGAGCGCCGCGATCTCGGGATACTGCGCCGGCTCGATGCCGTAGCGTTCGCGCACCGCCTCCGCGTCGTAGGTCTTGAGCTCGGAAACGCCACGAACGTTCGGGTAGAGCACGGTGACGTCATCGGTCACGAGTTGCAGCGTGTCGCGATCGCCCGAGGCGACCAGAACCCGGTAGCCCTCGGCCGCCCCACGTGTGGCGAGTGTCGCGAGGATGTCATCGGCCTCGAAGTCGTCCTTGGTGATCACCTGCACGCGCAGGGCGCCGAGGGCCTCCTGCAGCAGCGGGATCTGCCCCTTGAACTCGGGCGGGGTCTCGCCGCGCGTGCCCTTGTAATCCGGGTACTCGCGCGTGCGGAACGATTCGCGCGAGACGTCGAAGGCGACCGCCAGGTGGGTCGGGCGCTGCTGCTGCAGAAGGAGCAGGAGCATCGAGATGAAGCCGTGGATGGCGTTGGTGTGCTGGCCGTCGCGCGTGACGAAGCTCTCGATCGGCAGGGCGTAGAAGGCCCGGAACGCGAGCGAGTGGCCGTCGATGAGCAGAAGGGTAGGCTTTGCGGAGTCCGGCACGGGCCCAGCCTATCCGCCGCTTCCGACACGCCTCCCGGCACGATCCAAGGGACACCGATGACGCCGTCGACACCCAAACTGCCCCCCGGAACCCCGCCCGAGCTGCTCGAGCGATTGGGCACCGGGGGCGGCGCTCTCCCCCGCAAGATGGGCATCGAGTTCCTGGAGCTCTCCCCCGAGTACTCGGTCGCGACCATGCCCGTCGAGGGCAACACCCAGGTGGTCGGCATCATGCACGGGGGTGCGTACGTCGTGCTGGGCGAGTCGCTCGGCTCGATCTCGTCGGCACTGCACGGTGGCGCCGGCCGGATGGCGGTGGGCATCGAGATCAACGCCAGTCACAGCCGCTCGGCCGCATCGGGCGTCGTGACGGGCGTGTGTCGCGCCATCGTCCTGGGCAAGACGCTGTGCACGCACGAGATCCAGATCACCGACGAGGAGGGCCGTCGGCTCTCGACCGTGCGCATGACGAACATGCTGCGCGAACTGCGCGACTTCTCCTGACGCGTGCCGGCTGTGCCCGCCTCGGTCGGTCAGAGCGCCGCGAGACGGGATGCGATGGTCGCCGTGAGCGCGTCAGCATCCGCCACCGAGATGGTGCTGCTGGGCGTCACCTCGCCGTAGACCGAGATCACGATGCCCTCGCGCTGGAGGAACGCGGTCGTGGTCCCCAGTGACGCGGAGTCATGCGCGGTCTCGCTGTACCGCACACCCGAAACGCTCTCGGGCAGGTTCGGGATCTCCGCGAGCTCGAGGTCGCGCGCGTCGTAGGTGACCGTCGTCCCATCGACGAGCCGGTAGCCCGGGCAGTCGGCGACCGCAGCAGCCAGCTCGCCCAGGAATGCCTGCGCCGTCGCGGTGTCGTCGAACTGCCGCGCGAAGATCTGGATGAGCCCGAAGCGCTCCTCGTCGAGCTCGGTGATGGTGCCAAGAACCGCCGCGTCGTCGTCCAGCCGAGTGCCGGTGTCGGCAGCCGACACCAGGTACGGGGCGGAGACCACGGGAGCGCATTCCTGCGGCGTGCCGCCGACGCCGAGCCAGTAGTCGTTCTCGGACGCCAGGACATCGCCCGAGGTCATGATCTCGCCGTCGGGCGAGAAGATGCTCGTCGGGGTCGCGTCGTCCTCGCCCACGATGCCCGCGACATCCTGCAGGCTCAACGGGGCGGGCGCGACGGGACCGATCGGAGTGGTCGACTCCTCGATCGGCGGCTCCGGCTCGGTGGCGATGCAGCCCGTCAGCAGGAGCCCGAGGGCCACGAGCGCGACGGGAGCCGGTCCCGCGCGCATCTACTTCTTGGGGGCGAGCTGGTCGATGATGGCCTGCGCGACATCGTGCATCGTCAGCCGGCGGTCCATAGAGGCCTTCTGGATCCAGCGGAACGCCTCGGGCTCGCTGAGCCCCATCTTCTCGTTGAGGAGCCCCTTCGCACGATCCACGAGCTTGCGGGTCTCGAAGCGCTCGACCATGTCGGCGACCTCGGTCTCCAGCGCCACGATCTGCTGGTAGCGGCTGAGAGCGATCTCGATGGCAGGGAGGAGGTCGTTGGGAGTGAAGGGCTTGACGACGTACGCCAGGGCGCCCGCCTCGCTCGCGCGCTCGACCAACTCCTTCTGACTGAACGCGGTCAGCAGCACGACGGGGGCGATGTGGTCCTTGGAGAGCTGCTCGGCGGCCGAGATGCCGTCGAGTTTGGGCATCTTGACATCCATGACCACGAGGTCGGGTTTGAGCTCGGTCGCCAACTGCACGGCGGTCTCGCCGTCGCCGGCCTCACCGACGACCTCGAAGCCGTTGTCGCGGAGGATCTCGACGATGTCGAGGCGGATGAGGGACTCGTCCTCGGCCACTACGACGCGGCGGGGCGGGGCGGTGGATTCCTGCTCGTCGCTCACGTCAGAAGCCTACGGTATCGTTCGAACAGCGACGCCCCTGGGGCGCGCAAGCCGGATTGGCGGAATGGCAGACGCGGCGGACTCAAAATCCGCTGTCCGAAAGGGCGTGTGGGTTCGACCCCCACATCCGGCACCGGCGGCCGAGCCGCTTCCCCGGGGCGGGCGGGAGCCGGGCGCTGCGCGACTCGAGTCGACAACGCGACGCGAGTCAGCCGCCGATCAGCCCGAGCACCGACTGGGTCGCCGAGCGCAGCGTTTCGGGGTCGATGAGGAGCCCCGCCAGCAGCACGACGCCGGAGATCAGCACCGCGACGATCGAGAGCACGAGGCCGCCGCCCCGGCGCACGGCGATCGCCAGCGCGAGCAGCGAAACGGCGATGGGCGCGCCCGCGAAGATGCTCTGGGTGAGCGCGGGAAGCTCGGTGAGGGTGCGCCAGCCCAGCGCTGGGATCCCCAGGAGCGCGAGAGCGATGGCCAGGCCGGCGGCCCAGTTGCGCGCACGGTAGGGATCGTGCCGGTCCGATGACACCGTGGTGGAGAGCGAGACGCTTCCCGCCCCCTGACGCTTGACGACCGGACCCCGGCCGACGGACCCGTGCCAGTCCTCCTGGGTCTCGGGCCCGCGTGACACCGGGCTGAGCGCCTCGGGAGCCACGACAGAGTCGGCGAACAGCACGAGCGGAACGCCGTTCTCGCCGAGGTTGGAACTCGCGGTGGCGGAGGCGGATGCGAGTGCTGTGGCGGGTGCGGCCGCCGGTGCCCCGGCTAGTGGTACGGGTGTCACGGGTGCGGCCGGCGCGACGGGCGCAACGGAGGCGATGGGCGCAACGGGCACGACCGGTGCCACGGGTGCGGCAGGCGCGGCTTCCTGCACGTGATCGGTCCAGCCCTCCCCCGACCACCAGCGCGAGCGCCCCGGACCGGCCGGATCCGGGTACCAGCCCGGGGGCGGCCCCCCGGACGGCGCGACCGGCGCCTCGGTGCTCACATCCGTCACGACGGCCCCCTCAGACGGCGGGTGCGCGCCCACCGCGCGCACTCACCACGTGGGGCACAGCCTGAACCACATGGCGGTCGCGCGACATTCCCGTAAACGGGGGACACCGCGCCGCGACGATCGGAACAGCTCACCCCCGGCGGCCGAGACACCGCGACGCCTACGGTCGGAGCAGCTCGCCCCCGCCTGCCGGGACATCTCAGTCGGCGTGCACGCCGCTCTCCCACACCGGTGCCGCCGCGTTGACGGCGTCGCCGATCGTGTGGACGCGGATGTCGTTGGTCGACCCGGGGATACCGGGCGGGGACCCGGAGATGACCACGACCTTGTCGCCGATCTCGACCATCCCGGCACCGAGCAGGTTCTCGTCCACCTGACGGATCATGGCGTCGGTGTGCGTCACGCGCTCCACCAGGAAGGAGTCGATGCCCCAGGTGAGGGCCATGCGCCGCTGGATACCGGGGTCGGGCGTGAAGGCCTTCATGGGGATGCGGAACCGCAGCCGGGACATCCGCCGCGCCGAGTCCCCGGACTCGGTGAAGACGCACACGAACTTCGCCTCCACGAAGTCGGCCACCTCGGCGGCGGCGAGGGTGATCGCCCCGCCCTGGGTCCGCGGTTTGGTTCCCAGCGGGGCGATGCGCTCGAGGCCGTGATCCTCCGTCGACGCCACGATGCGCGCCATGGTCTGCACCGTCACGACCGGGTACTCGCCGACGCTCGTCTCCCCGGAGAGCATGACCGCATCCGCCCCGTCGAGAACGGCGTTCGCGACATCCGAGGTCTCGGCCCGCGTCGGAACCGGCGCGTGCGTCATCGATTCGAGCATCTGGGTCGCGACGATGACCGGCTTGGCCATCCGGCGGGACAACTCGACCGCGTGCTTCTGCACGATCGGCACGGCTTCGAGCGGAAGCTCGACCGCCAGGTCGCCGCGCGCGACCATGATGCCGTCGAACGCATCGATGATCTCCTCGAGCGAGTCGACCGCCTGCGGCTTCTCGATCTTGGCGATGACCGGGATGCGGCGGCCCTCCTCGGCCATGATCTCGTGCACCCTCGTCACGTCGGAGGCGTTGCGCACGAACGACAGGGCGATGTAGTCGGCGCCCAGCTTGAGGCCCCACCGGAGGTCCTCCTCGTCCTTCTCGGACAGCGCGGGCACGTTGACCGCGACGCCGGGCAGGTTGATGCCCTTGTTGTTGGACACCTCGCCGGCGACCACGACCTTGGTGACCACCTCGACACCGTCGGTCGACACCACCTCGACCTTGACCTTGCCGTCGTCGATGAGGAGGAAATCCCCCGGTTTGACATCGCCGGGCAGGCCCTTGAAGGTCGTGCCGACGCGCTCTTTGGTGCCCACGACATCCTCGGTCGTGATGGTGAAGGTGTCCCCCACCTCGAGCTCGTGCGGGCCCGCCTCGAAGGTCGCGAGCCGGATCTTGGGTCCCTGGAGGTCGACCAGGACGGCCACCGGCTTGCCGGCGTCCTGCGCGGCCTTGCGGACGTTCGCGTAGACCTCGTCGTGCACCTGGTGCGTGCCGTGACTGAGGTTCATGCGAGCGACGTCCACGCCCGCCTCGATGATGGCGCGGATGTTCTCGTAGCTGGAGGTCGCGGGCCCGAGGGTTGCGACGATCTTGGCTCGTCTCATGACGATGGTGTCCTTCGTGGTGGTGGCGGGGGTGCGGCGAAGGCGGGGTGATGCGCCGGGTGTTCGTGCACCCGGTCCCCGAGCCTAGACCGCGATGGCTCGATCGCTCGGTGCGACGGGTGCGGGAAGCTCGGTCTCTCCCTCCAGGTAGCGGTCGACGGCGGCGGCGGCGGCACGGCCCTCGGCGATGGCCCACACGATGAGCGACTGGCCGCGACCCGCGTCGCCCGCGACGAAGACGCCGGGTGCCGAGGTCTGGTAGTCGTGCTCGCGCGCCACATTGCCGCGCTCGTCGAAGGGCAGCGGGAACTGCTCGTCCAGAGTGTCGCGCTCGGCGCCCGCGAAACCCACGGCGATGAGCACCAGGTCGGCGGGGATCTCGCGCTCGGTGCCCGACTTGGGAACACGGCGCCCGTCGAGGTACTCGGTCTCCGCGACCCGGAGGGCGCGGACCTCGCCGGCGTCGTTGCCGAGGAACTCCACCGTGGACGCGAGGAAGACCCGCTCACCGCCCTCCTCGTGGGCGCTCGAGATCTCGAACAGGTTCGGGAACGTGGGCCACGGCTGGTGCTCGGGACGCTCCTCGGGAGGCTGCGCGCCGATCGCCAGGTTCGTCACGCTCAGCGCACCCTGGCGATGCGCGGTGCCGATGCAGTCGGCACCGGTGTCGCCGCCGCCGATCACCACGACATGCTTGCCCTCGGCGGTCAGCTGTCCGGGGACCGTGTCGCCCGCGCCCACTCGGTTCTGCTGCACCAGGTAGTCCATGGCGAAGTGCACGCCGAGCAGGTCGCGGCCCGGAATGGGCAGGTCGCGCGGAACGGTTGCCCCCGTCGCGACCACGACCGCGTCGTACCGCGCACGCAGGTCGGCCCAGGAGATGTCCACCCCGATGTTCACGCCGGCGCGGAAGCGCGTGCCCTCGGCCTGCATCTGGGCGAGGCGCTGCTCGATCTGACGTTTCTCCATCTTGAAGTCCGGGATGCCGTAGCGCAGGAGCCCGCCGATGCGGTCGTCGCGCTCGAAGACCGCGACCGTGTGTCCGGCGCGCGTCAGTTGCTGCGCCGCCGCCAGGCCGGCCGGGCCGGAGCCCACGATCGCCACCGTCTTTCCGGTGAGCCGCTCGGGCGGGTGAGGGCTCACCCAGCCGTTCGCGAACGCCTGGTCGACGATCGAGACCTCGACCTGCTTGATGGTCACGGGCGGCTGGTTGATGCCCAGGACACAACTTGCCTCGCAGGGCGCAGGGCAGAGCCTCCCGGTGAACTCCGGGAAGTTGTTCGTGGCGTGGAGGCGCTCCGAGGCCTGCCTGCCCTCACCCCGGCGCATGAGGTCGTTCCACTCCGGGATCAGGTTGCCCAGCGGGCAGCCCTGATGGCAGAACGGGATGCCGCAGTCCATGCAGCGCCCGGCCTGACGCCGCAACTGGGCCGGGTCCTGGGTCTCGTACACCTCGCGCCAGTCCATGATGCGCACGGGAACCGGACGCCGCGGCGGGAGTTCGCGCTCGCGGGTCCTGAGGAAGCCCTTCGGGTCAGCCATTGGTCGCCTCCAGGATGCGGCCCCACACCTCGTCGCCGTCGGGGTCGAGACCCTCCTCGACCGCCTCCCGCCTGGTGCGCACGACCGCCGCGTAGTCACGCGGAAGGACCTTCACGAAAGCCGCGATGGTGCCCTCGAGGTCGTCCAGCATCCCGCTCGCGACGGTCGAACCGGTCTCGGCGAGGTGCCGCTCGAGCAGATCGGTGAGGATCTCGGCGTCCGCGCTGTCCAGCGGCAGCAGTTGCAACTCGCCCGTGGCGAGCCCGTCGTGGTTGACGCGCTCCGGTTTGAGCGCGTGCACGTAGGCGGTGCCGCCCGACATCCCGGCGCCGAGGTTGCGTCCCGTCCCGCCCAGGATGACCGCGAGCCCGCCCGTCATGTACTCGAGCGCGTGATCGCCCACGCCCTCGACGACTGCGGTGGCGCCCGAGTTGCGGACCAGGAAGCGCTCCCCCACGACGCCACGGATGAACATGCTGCCCTGTGTCGCGCCGTATCCGATCACGTTGCCAGCGATGACGTTCCGCTCGGCGGGGAACCGCGCGTCGCGCGGCGGCCGAAGGATGATCTGTCCGCCGGAGAGCCCCTTGCCGACGTAGTCGTTGCTCTCGCCCTCCAGGCGCAGCGTGATGCCGGTGGGCAGGAACGCCCCCAGCGACTGACCCGCCGACCCGGCCAGCGCGATCTCGATGGTCCCGGCCGGGAGGCCGTGCTCGCCGTGGCGCTTGGTGACCTCGTGCCCCAGCATGGTCCCGACCGCGCGCTCGGTGTTGCGCACGGGCAGTTCGATGCGGACCGGCCTGCCCTCGTCGAGCGCGGGCGCCGCGAGCAGGATGAGCTCGCGGTCGAAGTGCTCGTCGAGTTCGTGGTCCTGCGCGCGGCGGTTGCGACGCGGCTCATCGTCGTCGAACTCCGGCCCCACCAGGACGGGCGAGAGGTCGAGCCCGTCCGCCTTCCAGTGCGCGACCGCCCGGTCGACGTCGAGCAGCTCGCGATGGCCGATGGCCTCGTCGAGCGATCGGAAGCCGAGCTCCGCGAGGTACTCGCGCACCTCCTGCGCGAGGAACTCGAAGAAGGTCTCCACGAACTCCGGCTTGCCGCTGAACCGCGCGCGCAACTCCGGGTTCTGGGTCGCGACGCCCACCGGGCAGGTGTCCAGGTGGCACACGCGCATGAGGATGCAGCCGGACACCACGAGCGGTGCGGTCGCGAACCCGTACTCCTCCGCTCCCAGCAGGGCGGCGACGATCACGTCGCGGCCGGTCTTCATCTGGCCGTCCACCTGCACGACGACGCGGTCGCGCATGCCGTTGAGCATGAGCGTCTGCTGGGTCTCGGCGAGCCCGATCTCCCAGGGTGTGCCCGCGTGCTTGAGCGAGTTCAGGGGCGAAGCACCCGTGCCGCCGTCGTGCCCGGACACCAGAACCACGTCGGCCAGCGCCTTGGTGACGCCGGCCGCAACCGCCCCGATGCCGGACTGCGACACGAGCTTGACGTGGATGCGCGCCTCGGGGTTCGCGCGCTTGAGATCGAAGATGAGCTGCTTCAGATCTTCGATCGAGTAGATGTCGTGGTGCGGCGGGGGCGAGATGAGCCCCACCCCGGCAGTGCCGTGGCGGGTCCGGGCGATCCACGGGTAGACCTTGCCTGCCGGAAGCTGCCCGCCCTCGCCCGGTTTGGCACCCTGCGCCATCTTGATCTGGATGTCGGTCGCGTGGGTGAGGTACATGCTCGTGACGCCGAAGCGGCCGCTGGCCACCTGCTTGATCTTCGAGCGGCGTTCCGGGTCGATCAGGCGCTCGACGTCCTCGCCGCCCTCGCCCGTGTTGGAGCGCCCGCCGATCCGGTTCATGGCGATCGCGAGCGTCTCGTGCGCCTCCCGACTGATCGAGCCGTAGCTCATGGCGCCCGTGTTGAAGCGCGCGATGATCGCCTCGATGGGCTCCACCTCGTCGATGGGCACCGGGGGCCGGACCCCCTCGCGCAAGCGGAACAGGCCGCGCAGCGTCATGAGGTTCTCGGCCTGCTCGTCGATGGCCCGCGTGTAGTCGCGGAAGATATCGAAGCGACGCGACCTCGTCGAATGCTGCAGCTTGAAGACCGTCTCCGGGTTGAACAGATGCGGCGGCCCCTCGCGGCGCCACTGGTACTCGCCGCCGACCGCGAGACGCTCATGCGCGAGGATTGCCCCGTCCTCCGGGTAGGCCGCGCTGTGTCTGGCCGCGTTCTCCGCCGCGATGACGTCGAGACCGACCCCGCCCAGGAGGCTCGTGGTGCCCGTGAAGTACTCGTCGACGAACTCCTGCGAGAGCCCGACCGCCTCGAACGCCTGTGCGGCGGCGTAGGAGCCCACGACCGAGATGCCCATCTTCGACATGATCTTGAGCACGCCCTTGCCGAGCGCCTTGATGAGGTTGGCCACCGCCTTCTCCGGGCCGACCCCCTGGATCATGCCCGAGAGCACGAGCTGCTCCGCGGTCTCCATCGCCAGGTACGGGTTGATCGCGGACGCCCCGTAGCCCACCAGGAGCGCCACGTGATGCACCTCGCGCACGTCGCCGGCCTCCACGATAATGCCGCAGGCCATGCGCGTTCCCTCGCGGATCAGGTGGTGATGCACGGCCGCCAGCATGAGCAACGACGGAATGGGCGCGAGATCGGCGTTCGAGTCGCGATCGCTCAGGATGAGGAACTGCGATCCCGCCTCGAGGGCCGCGGACGCCTCCCTGCACATCTCGTGCAGGCGTGCCGCCATGGCTTCCGGACCATCATCGAGCCGGTACAGACCGCGGATGACGTGGGCGGGTTTGCGACCGGATCGCGTCTCGAAATGGTGGATCTTGGCGAGCTGGTCGTTGTCGATGACCGGGAAGTCCAGCACGATCTGGCGCGCGTGCTCGGGGGTGGCATCCAGCAGGTTGCGCTCCGGGCCGAGCCCGAGGCTCATCGAGGTGACCACTTCCTCCCGGATCGAGTCCAGGGGCGGATTGGTCACCTGGGCGAACTGCTGCGTGAAGTAGTCGAACAGCAGCCGCGGCCGGTCGCTCAGCACGGCAATCGGGGTGTCCGAGCCCATGGCCCCCAGGGGTTCGACGCCGGTCTCCGCCATGGGAGAGAGGAGGATGCGTACCTCCTCCTCGGTGTACCCGAAGGTGCGCTGGCGTCGGACCACCGAGGCGGGGGTGTGCGTGATGTGCTCGCGCTCCGGGAGGTCGGCGAGGTGGATGCGCCCCTCGTCGAGCCACTCCTGCCACGGCGCGGACGCGGCGAGCTGAGCCTTGATCTCGTCGTCCTCGACGATGCGGCCCTCGGCGGTGTCGACCAGGAACATCTTCCCGGGCCGGAGCCTCCCCTTGCGCACGATGCGGTCGGCCGGGAAGTCGAGCACGCCGACCTCGCTCGCGAGCACCACGAGGCCGTCGTCGGTCACCACGAACCGGCCGGGTCGCAGGCCGTTGCGGTCGAGGGTCGCGCCCACGAGCGTTCCGTCGGTGAAGACCAGGGCGGCCGGTCCGTCCCAGGGCTCCATGAGCATCGAGTGGAACTCGTAGAACGCCTTCCGGGCCGGGTCGATCCCGGTCTGGTTCTCCCACGCCTCCGGGACCATCATCATGACGGCGTGCGGCAGGCTCCGCCCGCCCAGCGTGAGCAGCTCGACCACCTCGTCGAAGGATGCCGAGTCGCTCGCCCCCTCGCTCACGATCGGGAAGAGCGGTTCGAGCTCGCCGAGCAGGTCGCTGCGCAACTGGCTCTGCCGCGCGCGCATCCAGTTGCGGTTGCCCTGCACGGTGTTGATCTCGCCGTTGTGGGCGATCATGCGGAACGGCTGCGCGAGCGGCCACGACGGGAAGGTGTTGGTCGAATAGCGCGAGTGCACCAGAGCGAGCCGCGACGCGAAGCGCTCGTCGCTCAGGTCCGGGTAGAACGGCTCGAGCTGAAGGGTCGTGACCATGCCCTTGTAGACCAGGGTGCGCGCCGAGAGCGACGGCAGGTACGCACCCAGTTCGCGCTCGGCCCGCTTGCGGAGGCGGAAGGCGAGGCGGTCGAGGGCGATGCCGGACAGCGCGGCGCCCTTGGCATCCGTGCGCTCGGTGTCGACGAAGAGCTGCTCGAACGCGGGGGCCGCCTCGCGCGCGAGGGTTCCCAGGTGCGAGGGATCGGTGGGGACCTCGCGCCAGCCCAGGACACGCAGACCCTCCTGCACCGCGATCGCCTCGATGCCGGACTTGAGGGCGGCGCGCTCGGCGTCGTCGAGGGGCAGGAACGCCATGCCCACCGCGTAGCGCCCGGCCTGCGGCAGATCGAAGCCGGCGACCGCCCGCAGGAATGCGTCGGGGATCTGGGTGATGATGCCCGCGCCGTCGCCCGTTCCGGCGTCGGATCCCACGGCGCCGCGGTGCTCCAGGTGGCGGAGCGCGTCGAGCGCTGCGGTGACGATGTCGTGGCCCGCGGTTCCCCGGAGGGTGGCGACCATGGCCAGGCCGCAGGCGTCCTTCTCGTTGCGCGGGTCGTACAGGCCCTGGGCAGCGGGCAGGCCGCTGAAGCCCGGCGGCGCCGGGTAGACGGGAGCGCCCGGAGGCGATGACGGATGCGCCATGAGTACCGTCCTCACGATGGAAGGCGGGACGACGGTGGCCCGAGACGAATAGGCGGAAGCGGCCAGCAGTTTCCGGCTCGTGAGCAGGGCTCGGCTGACGGACTAGGAGCTTCGGGAAGCGCCGCTTGTGGCGGAGACGGGCTTGGCGTCATCGCCTGCGCCGTCGGTTCCCGGGGTGATATCCGGGTAGGTGTCCTCGGAGTCTACCTCAGCCGGGTCGGTCCACTCGCGCCCCGCACGGTAGGGGCTGGGTTCGACCCCCGGATGCCGGCGGTGCTGCACGATGAGGATGATGAGCCCCAGCGCCATGGCCGCGAGCGCGCCCCACACGTTCGAGCGGATGCCGAGGAAGGTCTCGCTCGGGTCGAGGCGGATCGACTCGAACCAGCTGCGGCCGATGCCGTACCAGATGAGGTAGAGCGCGAAGACCCGGCCCCACTGCCAGTACGGGCGACGCGTGAGCTCGATCCCCACCGGGATCAGGCCATCGCGGCGGTACAGCTTCACGGAGTTCTCGATGATGAACACGATGAGGACGGCACCCGCGAGGTTCCAGAGCATCTCATACAGGAACGTGGGGTGGAACAGCACGTCGTCGCCGATGCCGCTCGGGATGGCCGAGTTGGGCCGATCGATCTGAAGGCCCCAGGGCAGGTCGGTGGGGAGGCCGAAGAGCTCCTGGTTGAAGTAGTTGCCGAACCGGCCCAGCGCCTGCGCGACGAGCAGGCCGGGCGCCACGGCATCCGCCACCGACAGGAAGCGCAACCCGTGGATCCGGCAGGCGATCCAGACCCCGAGGGCGCCGGCCAGCAGAGTCCCGAAGATGGCGAGCCCGCCCTCCCAGACGTAGAGGATGGTGATCGGATCCTTGCCGGGGCCGATGTAGTCGTCGAGGTGGGTGGCGACGTGCCAGAGGCGAGCGCCCACGATACCGAAGGCGATGGCCCACAGCGACACGTCGATGATGATGCCGGGCTCTCCGCCGCGCCGGGTCAGTCGTTGGTTGGCGATGATGAGCGCCACGACGATGCCCGTGAGGATCGCGAGGGCGTAGACGTGGATGGTGAGTCCCCAGGTCTCGGAGATCCCCGGGATGAGCGGGTGCAGCCAGCTTCCGAGCGGGATCGTGAACGACGACCAGTCGGGGGGCGGGCTCGGGATGCTCAGAGGGCTCAGGGGCGCAGCGATCACCGGAATACTCTACTTACTCTTCCCAGGGGACCCGTCCGCGGACGTCCCGGCGGACTTGCCCTCGGCCAGGGCGGATGCCGTGGCCGCGACGCCCGCGACGCCGCGCTCGGCGAGGGCGGTCACCAGCGCCGAACCGACGATGGCGCCGTCCGCGTAGCCCAGGACCTCGGCCACCTGGTCACCCGTCGAGATGCCGATGCCGACGCAAGTGCGTTCGGCCCCGGCAGCGCGCAGGCGCGCCACCAGGGTGCGCGCAGCGGCGTCCACGTCGGCGCGTGCACCCGTGATGCCCATGGTGGACACCGCGTACACGAAGCCGCGGCTCGCGGCCACCGTCGCTGCCAGCCGCTCGTCGGTCGAGCTCGGGGCGGCGAGGAACACCCGATCCAGGCCCGTGCGCTCGCTCGTGGCCATCCAGTCGGCGGAGGGATCGGCGGCGGAGTCGGGGGTGATGTCGGGTGTGATGAGCCCAGCACCGCCCGCGTCGCGAAGCGACTCCGCGAAGCGGTCGAGGCCGTATTGCACGACCGGGTTCCAGTAGGTCATGACGAGTACGGGCGCGTCGACGCGCGAACGGATGCGCTCGACGGCCGTGAAGACATCGCGCACGCGGAAACCGTTGGCGAGGGCCTGCTGAGTGGCCTTCTGGATCGCCAGTCCGTCCATGACCGGGTCCGAGTAGGGCAGACCGAGCTCGAGCGCGTCGACGCCGTTCTCGACCAGGGCGACCGCGGCATCCACGCTCGTGTCGAGGTCGGGGAAGCCGACCGGGAGGTAGCCGATGAGCGCGCCGGAGCCCTGGAGGACCGAGGAGACACTGGCCGCGCTGGAGACGCTGGCTGCGCTGGCTGCGCTGGCCGCGCCGGGTGCGCTGGATGCGTTCACGACTGCACCGCCCCCTCATCGAGCAACCCGAACCAGGAGCCCGCGGTGGCCACGTCCTTGTCGCCGCGGCCGCTGAGGTTCACCAGGATGACGGCGTCCGGGCCGAGCTCGCGGCCCAGCCGCAGCGCCCCCGCCAGGGCGTGCGCCGACTCGATGGCCGGGATGATGCCCTCGGTCCGGCTCAGCAGGCGCAGGGCCTCCATGGCCTCGGTGTCGGTGGCCGGCAGGTACGTGGCGCGCCCGATGTCGTGCAGGTGGGCATGCTCCGGGCCGACGCCCGGGTAGTCCAGCCCCGCCGAGATCGAATGCGACTCGATGGTCTGGCCGTCCTCGTCCTGCAGGAGGTAGCTGCGCGCCCCATGCAGGATGCCGGGGCGGCCGCGCTCGATGGAGGCCGCGTGGCGCTCGGTATCGACCCCGTCGCCCGCGGCCTCGAAGCCGAAGAGCTTGACGTCCGGATCGTCCAGGAAGGCATGGAAGATGCCGATCGCGTTCGAGCCGCCGCCCACGCAGGCCGCCACCGCATCCGGGAGACGCCCAGTCAGCTCGAGCACCTGAGCGCGCGCCTCCTCGCCGATGATCTTCTGGAAGTCGCGCACCATGGCAGGGAACGGATGCGGACCCGCCGCGGTGCCGAAGATGTAGTTGGTGGTCGCGACGCTCGTGACCCACTCGCGGTAGGCCTCGTTGATGGCGTCCTTGAGTGTTCGCGAGCCGGTCGTGACCGGGACGACCTCGGCGCCCAGCAGGCGCATGCGCGCGACGTTGAGCGCCTGGCGCTGGGTGTCGACCTCCCCCATGAAGATCGTGCACTCCAGGCCGAACAGGGCGGCGGCCGTGGCGGTCGCGACCCCGTGCTGACCCGCCCCGGTCTCGGCGATCACGCGCTTCTTGCCGATCCGGCGGGTGAGCAGCGCCTGGCCGAGCACGTTGTTGATCTTGTGGGAGCCGGTGTGGTTGAGGTCCTCGCGCTTGAGGATGATCCGGGCACCGCCCGCGTGCTCGGCGAAGCGCGGGACCTCGGTGATGATCGAGGGCCGGCCGGTGTAGCTGCGGTGCAGGGCGGCGAGCTCGGCCTGGAACTCCGGGTCGGTCTTGGCCTGCTCGTACGCGGCGGCGAGCTCGTCGATGGCTGCGATGAGCGACTCGGGCATGAACCGGCCGCCGAAGTCGCCGAAGAACGGGCCCGGCTGGTCGCGGAGTGGGCCGGCGTTCGGCTTCCGCCCGCTCATGCGCCCGCCGCCAGGAACTGCTCGAGGGTCTCGACCGGGTTCTCTCCCCGGACCAGCGCCTCGCCGATGAGCACCACGTCGGCGCCCGCCTCGCGGTAGTGCGTCACGTCGGACGGGTCCAGCACGGCGGACTCGGCGATTCGAATGACACCCGAGGGGATGCGGTCGGCCAGCGAGCCGAACAGGTCACGATCCAGCTCGAAGGTGGTGAGGTCGCGGGCGTTGACGCCGACGACGGTGGCGCCGATGTCGAGCGCACGGTCGACCTCCGCGGCGGAATGCGTCTCGACGAGGGCCGTCATGCCCAGTTCGCCGATGAGGGTGTGCAGCTCGGCGAGCGTGCGGTCGTCGAGCGCTGCGACGATGAGCAGGACCAGGTCGGCGCCCGCGGCGCGGGCCTCGAAAACCTGATACGGCTCGGCGATGAAGTCCTTACGCAGTACGGGGAGCTCGACGGCGGCTCGCACGCTCTCCAGGTCGGCGAGCGAGCCGCCGAAGCGACGGCCCTCGGTCAGGACGCTGATCGCGCTCGCGCCGCCCGTCTGGTATGACACCGCGAGGGCCGCCGGGTCGGTGATCGCGGCCAGCTCGCCCCGCGAGGGGCTGGCGCGCTTGACCTCGGCGATGATCTTCACGCGTGAGCCGGGCGCGAGAGCCGCCACGGCATCCACCGCGGGTTCGCGCGCGAGCGCGTCCGCCTCGACGCGGGCGAGGTCGCGTTCGGCCCGGCGCGCCGCGGCGTCCTCGAGGGCCCCGGCGACGAGCTCGTCGAGCACGCTACTGATGGGCCTTGGGCACGTACCGCGGGCCCTTGACGCCGTAGCCGAGCTTGGCGGCGACCCACCCGGCGAGCAGGCCTAGCACCAGGAGGCCGGCGGATGCCCAGACCAGGACGGGCTGGTCGAGGAAGAAGAACACCGTGCCCGCGGCGATCGCGATGAGCATGATCGTCACCCCGATCCAGGCCGCCGGGGAGTTGCCGTGGCCGGGGTCGTTCTCGTCGCTCACTCGTGCTCCTTCGTGGGTGGGCTCGGCGGGTGCGCTGGCGCTCGATGTGCCGTGCGCGCGGGGCTCGCGACCAGTCTAGCGGGACCGCGGAGCGCCGACGGCAGGCGCGGGCGGCGGGGCCGGTCAGCTGGACTGGACGGAGGCGCGAGCAGCGGGACTGATCAGCGGCGCCGGTCAGCGCGCGGTCGGGTCCTCGCCCTCGCTGAGCGCATCCCAGTCGCTGGCGGGGTCCGCGGGCGCGCCGCCCTCGGTCGCCAGACGCACGCGCGAGTACTTCGACCCGGTGGCCGGCCACTTGCGTGCCGTTACCGCGATGGCGATACCGGTCACAATCATGAGGATGCCGGCGCCGATCGCCGCGTACGGCCAGCCCGTCGTGGCGATGTACGCGATCCGGTCGCTCCAGGCGTCGGCGTCGGAGGTGAACCCGGTGGCCTCGGCCAGCGCCTCGACGCTGGCGAGAACGGGGTCGCTGAGCGACCACCCGGCCACGAGCACGACGCACAGACCCAGCAGGGCATCGAGCACGCCCAGGATGACCCGGAACACCGGTCCCGCGAGGGCCAAGGCGAGCACGATGGTCAGGGACGCGAGCCCGAGCGGCAGCAGTGCACCGGCGGCGTGCTGGCCGTCCACCACGATCGCGCCGGCCCCACTGGTCGCGTCGCCGCTTCCGGTGATCGCACTACTGATCGCGCCGCCGGTCGCAACGCCTGTCGCAACGCCGGCCACAGCATCCGCGGTCAGCTGCAGTACGTACCAGGTCTGCGACCAGGCGAGCGCCACCAGTCCGGCGCCGGCGACGACCAGCACCATCGCGGTGGCCCGGAGTCGGCGCGGCGTCATCGCTGCGCCCCTGCCGTCGCCACCGGCGTCATCGCTGCGCCCCGGCGGTCGTCACCGGCGTCATCGCTGCGCCCCTGCCGTCGCCACCGGCGTCATCGCAGCCTCCGCATGGCGTTGGCGATCGCGACCGCGCGCAGCGGTGCGGCCGCCTTGTTCTGCGACTCGCGATACTCCGAATCCGGGTCGGAGTCCGCCACCAGCCCCGCACCGGCTTGCACGCGCGCCGTGTCGCCGGTGAGGAGCGCCGTGCGGATCGCGATAGCCAGATCGGCGTCGCCGGCCAGCGCGAAGTAGCCCACCACTCCCCCGTACACGCCGCGCTGGGCGACCTCGAGCTCGCCGATGATCTCCAGCGCACGCGGCTTGGGGGCGCCCGAAAGCGTTCCGGCCGGGAAGGTCGCCCGGAAGACGTCGACCGGGGTGGCGCCGTCGCGCAGGTCGCCCTCGACGCTCGACACCAGATGCATGATGTGGCTGAACCGCTCGACCTGCATGAACTCGGTGACCTCGACGCTGCCCGCCACGCACACCTTGGACAGGTCGTTGCGCGCCAGGTCGACGAGCATGAGGTGCTCGGCCTGCTCCTTGGGGTCGGCCAGCAGCTCCTCGGCGAGTTCGAGGTCGCGCTCGGGCGTCTCCCCGCGCGGTCGCGATCCCGCGATCGGATGCGTGTAGACCCGGCCGTCCTGCACCTTGACGAGCGCCTCGGGCGAGGAGCCCACGATCGAGTAGCTCTCCCCCGCCGGACTCTCCAGCGTGAGCAGGTACATGTACGGACTCGGATTGAGCGAGCGCAGCACCCGATAGACGTCGATCGGCTCGGCCGTCAGCTCGTGGTCGAAGCGCTGCGAGATGACCACCTGGAACACGTCGCCGTCGCGGATGTACTCCTTCGAGCGCTCGATCGCCGCGTGGTACGCCTCGGGCGGGATGCGGGGGGCGGGCTCCGGGGGCACGGTCAGGTCCACCTGGGCCAGCCACGCCTCCGAGGGCTGAGCCAGCCCGGCCTGCAACTCATCGAGGCGCTCCTGTGCCCGGTTCCAGAGCTCGTCGGCACCCTCGGCCCCGTCGTTGAGCGCGGTCGCGATGAGGATCGCCGCGCCCGTCCGGTGATCCAGCACCACGAGCTCCGACACGAAGGTGAACGCCTGACTCGGAACGTCGAAGTCGGCGGGAGGCGCATCGGGGAGACGTTCGAGTTGGCGCACGGCTTCCCAGCCGATGAAACCCACGAGCCCGCCGGTCAGGGGTGGATGCCCGTCTCGGTGCGGAGTCTGCCAGCGACGGTAGAGGTGGCCGAGGGCTTCGAGCGGAGCCTCGGGGACGTCCGGGCCCAACGCTCGCTCGGCGGAGATGCCGTAGTCGAGCCAGCGAATGCCGCCGGCCCCCGTGTTCTGCCCGGCCCCGGCGCTCTGCCCGGCCCCCGCGCTCTGCCCTGCCCCCGTGCCGGCGGCTTCCGAGGCCGGGTCCTGCGTGAGCACCCCGAGCGATCCCACTCCGATGAAGGACCAGCGCGACCAGATGCCGCCCTGCTCGGCGGATTCCAGCAGGAAGGTGCCCGGTTTGCCCAGCGCGAGCTTGCGGTAGACGCCGATGGGGGTCTCACCATCGGCGAAGAGTTCGCGCAGCACGGGTACTGCGCGGTGCCCAGCTGCCACCGCGGCGTCGAAGTCTGCTCGAGTGGTCGTCGTCACGATGCGTCCTCACCCGGTTCAGCCACGGGCGCGACGACGGGCTCGAGCGGGTCGACGTCGAAGCACGACCGCGCCCCGGTGTGACAGGCCGGGCCGACCTGCTCAACCTGCACCAGCAGGGTGTCGCCATCGCAGTCCAGTGCGGCGCCGCGCACGTACTGCACATTGCCGCTCGTGTCGCCTTTGCGCCAGTACTCCAGCCGGCTGCGGGACCAGAAGGTCACGCGTCCCTCGGTGAGCGTGCGGCGCAGTGCCTCGGCGTCCATGTAGCCCAGCATGAGCACCTCCCGCGTGTCGTGCTGCTGGATGATCGCGGGCAGCAGCCCGCTCTCGCCGAACCGCGCGCGCGCCACAACCTCGTCGATCGAGTTCATCGCACCTCCACACCCTGCGCGCGCAAGGCGTCCTTGACCTGGCCCACCGTGAGTTCGCCGCGGTGGAATACCGATGCGGCCAGCACGGCGTCCGCGCCCGCCGCGACGGCGGGGGCGAAATCCTCCACCGCGCCCGCGCCCCCGCTCGCGATGACCGGGACGCTGCTGACGTCGCGCATCGCGGCCACGAGTTCCAGATCGAAACCGCGCTTGGTTCCGTCCGCGTCGATCGAGTTGACGAGCAGTTCGCCCGCCCCACGTTCGATCGCCTCGGCGGCCCATGCCACGGCATCCCGACCCGTGCCTGCGCGACCACCGTGGGTCGTGACCTCGAAGCCGCTCGCGACTCCCGGAGCACGCTCGGCCCCCGGCACCCGCCGCACGTCGAGGCTCAGCACGAGCACCTGCGCCCCGAACCGGTCGGCGATCTCGCCCAGGAGTTCGGGACGCGCGAGCGCCGCGCTGTTGACGCCTACCTTGTCGGCACCGTGTGCGAGCAGCCGCGCCACGTCATCTGTGCTGCGGACGCCCCCGCCCACGGTCAGTGGGATGAAGACCTGCTCGGCGGTCGCCGTGACGGTGTCGTACATGGTCGCCCGGTCCTCGACGGTCGCGGTGACGTCCAGGAAGGTGAGTTCGTCCGCACCCTGCTCGTAGTAGCGCCTGGCGAGCTCGACCGGGTCGCCCTCGTCGCGCAGGTTCAGGAAGTTGACACCCTTGACCACCCGGCCGGCCGCGACATCCAGGCACGGGATCACGCGCGCAGCGACGCTCATCAGATCCTGGCCGCGTGGATCGAACTGACCAGGATGGCGCGCGCACCGAGCGCGTACAGCGCGTCCATGACGTGGTTGGTCTCCGCTCTCGGAACCATGACCCGGACCGCCACCCACTCGCTGTCGCGCAGGGGCGACACGGTGGGCGACTCGAGTCCGGGCGTGACCTTCGAGGCCTCGTCGACCAGGTGCGCGGGCAGGTCGTAGTCCATGAGCACGTACTGGTGGGCGACCATGACCCCCTGCAGCCGGCGGCGCAGCGTGGCCAGGCCGGGCGACTCCTCGCGCGCCGAAATGAGCACGGCCGCGGACTCGAGGATCACGGGGCCGAAGATCTCCAGGCCCTGCTTCTCGAGGGTGCGGCCGGTTTCGACCACGTCGGCCACGGCGTCGGCGACACCGAGCCGCACGGCGGACTCGACGGCTCCGTCCAGGCGCACCACGGTCGCCTCGACACCCTGGCTCTCGAGGAAGGTGCGCACGAGTCCGTCGTAGCTCGTGGCGACGCGCACCCCGGCGAGGTCGGTGACCGCCTGGAAGCGGCCGATGGGTCCCGCGAACCGGAAGGTGGACGCGCCGAAGTCGAGCGCCTCGATCTCGAGGGCGCCTGAGCCGGCGTCGAGTAGCAGATCACGACCCGTGATGCCCACGTCGAGTGCGCCGGAACCCACGTAGGTGGCGATGTCGCGGGGGCGCAGGTAGAAGAACTCGACATCGTTCCTCGGGTCGGAGACGATGAGCTCCTTCGGGTCGCGCCGTGTGGCGTACCCGGCTTCCTGGAGCATCTCGGTGGCGGTGTCCGAGAGCGTGCCCTTGTTGGGCACGGCGATTCGCAGCATGTGTGTCGTCCTCTGTCTGTGCTGTCCGGGCGGTGCTGTCCGGGCGGTGCTGTCCGGGCGGTGCTGTCCGGGCTGTGCTGTCCGGGCTGTGCTGACCGGGCGATGCTGTCCGGGATGGGTGTGCGAATCAGAGATGTCGGTAGACGTCCGCCGTCGTGAGTCCCTTCGCGAGCATGAGCACCTGCAGGTGGTAGAGCAGTTGCGAGATCTCCTCCGAGAGTTCGTCGGCCGACTGGTACTCGGCCGCCATCCACACCTCGGATGCCTCCTCGACGATCTTCTTGCCGATGGCGTGCACCCCGGCGTCGAGTTCGGCGACCGTGCCCGATCCCTCGGGGCGCTCGGCGGCTTTGCGCGCGAGTTCGTCCCAGAGGGCGTCGAAGGTCTTCACCGGTTCAGGGTACCGGGGTTTCAGAGCGCGTTTCGGCGGGAGAACTACCCCACGCCCAGCAGGTCGATGACGAAGACCAGGGTGCGCCCGCTCAGCCGGTGGCCGCCGCCGACCGGACCGTAGGCGTACTCCGGAGGGCAAGTGAGCTGGCGTCGCCCGCCGACCCGCATGCCGGGGATGCCCTCCTGCCAGCCACGGATGAGCCCGTTGAGCGGGAACTGGATCGACGACCCCCGATCCCAGCTGGCGTCGAACTGCTCGCCGGTCTCGAAGTCGACGCCCACGTAGTGCACGTCCACGTTCGCTCCGGGTGCGGCCTCGGGGCCGTCCCCGACCACCAGGTCCTGGGACACCAGTTCGGTCGGCGGCTCGCCGAGGGTCGGCTCGATCTCTGGCTTGCTGAGTTCGCTCATCGTCCCAGCCTAGGCGCTGCTCTGGGTGGTTCCCCGTGATCTCGCGCGAGGGGGTGTTTCGATTCGAGTTGCACGGGTGGTGCGTCTCCCGGGGAGATGAGCCAGTACTCGTCTTCGCGTCTCTGGATGTGTCGGCCGGTGTCGTGGAGCCACATGTGGTGGTGGTGGCAGAGGAGGACCCCGTCGGCGATGTCGGTTCTGCCGCCTCGGCTCCAGTGGTCGATGTGGTGCACTTCGCACCAGGAGGGGGGTCGGGTGCAGCCGGGGATGAGGCATCCGCCGTCGCGGGCGGTGATCGCGGTGCGTTGCGCGGGGGTGAAGAGGCGTTGGGTGCGTCCGAGGTTGAGGACTTGGCGGTGCTCGTTGAAGACGATGGGGAGGTATCCGGCCTGGCATGCCTGCCGGTGGACGGTGGCGATGCTGACCGCGGCGGTCTGCCCC
>JAHBTA010000006.1 GCA_019638805.1 Microbacteriaceae bacterium
CCAGGGCACGACGCCGGAACTCCGGCGGGTGAGCAGCAGGCATTACACGGACTCCTTCCGAGACGATCATCGCCTCACTCAAGGTGTCCGGAAAAGCGGGTCAGGCTCCGCCTGATCAGAGGCTCATTTTCGCTCGCTCCCCACAGAAACCCCACGCGACGCACTTCGTACCCTCGCTCGACGCCGATAGTTGCTGGTCTACAGCGGGATCACGAGCCACACACAACGCCCACAGGCGAGTCAGTGTCCGCCGGTTGAAAGCGATCGGCGGCACCGCCGTGGTCACGACATCGGCGGTGGGTGGCTAGCCGTCCTCAGTCGGCTTGAATGCGTTCAGGCCCGCACTTCGTGCTCGGAAGATCATTGCGTTGTCGTAGGTCGCCAAGCCAAGCCGGCCAACATAGGGCTTGAGCGCGGACGCGCGATCGATGATTTCGGCATCGGTGTCTGCCAGCTTCACGTGGCTAATGTCGTCGATCATCAGGATGACCTGGAGCTCAGCGATCTGCATGTTGTCGGTACGCCGCGGTGGGTAGAGCTGGGCATTCTGGCGTCCGTCGGGGAACCGTTCATCAAGCCAGCGCAGAGCGGCGCGGCTCAAAGTGCGGGTCTCGACTCGCTCTCCACCCACGTCCATCCGCTGGTTACTCGCCTTCAGATTGTCGAGCTCGCCGACAACGACCATGGGCACCCCAAGCGCAAACGACTCGTGCGGAAAGACGTTCAATATCCGCGACCAATCGATTGACTCAAGCCGCGACGAGTCTCTCAACAGCACGTTGGTATCTAAAACAATCACGTTCAACCGTGACGTCGGTCGGAGACCTCGCCACACCGACCACCGAGATATATCAGCTTCCAGTTCGGCAACGACCGAGTCCAGGCTCGCCTGCGCTTCTGAAAGCCCTTGGCTCACCAGGGCGGTCAGCGCCGGTCCGTAGCTTGTCGGATCGAGCGACTGAAGCATCCAGTACCGCTGGGTCGTGAATGTCGAAGCCAGCGATGAAGGCGACAAGACAGACTGGAGCATCCGCAGCTGAGCGCTGGACCACGCCCTGTACGCGTTGAGTAGGTCGATGCCGATTGCTGCGCTACCCAGGGCGTTGCCCGCCTCCCGTGCGGCATCTCGGCACACGTCGACCGCTTGTTGAGCCTGCACGCCAGGCATGAGGCGTATCACCGGTCTAGCTCACAAGTCGCGACATATCGACTGAGAGGCCACTCACGCCCGCGAGTTCTTGGCCCAACAGCCGCGACCAGTCGGACGAGTCCATGTCGATGTAGATCACGCCGTGGAGGTCGGAAGGCACCTCGACGTCTCCTTTGACCAGTGCGAACACGCGATCGCGGCCCAGCTTCCCGATGAAGTAGCCGAACTCGAAGACGACGTTTTGACGAGCACGGGCACGTTGAACTTCGCCCCCAGTCGCCCCGCCAAAATCATCGGGCGTAAGAAGGACGACGGCAGCGCCCGCGGGTCGGGCGAAACGGTCCAGCTTCTCGATGATGGTCTCGCCGGCGCTCCGTTGTTCGTGAAGGATTACTGGCTCGTCACCGGTCAAGTGCTGCACGACGCGAGCAGCATGATGCTTTGCTTCGCCGTCGTGACCGTGTACAAGGAAGACCCTCGGCGGCACCTCATCCTCGGTTTTCTCCACGGTGTCCTCCACGGTCAGCTCGACTTGGTAGATCGCGGCATCGATCAGAGCAGCGGCCGCGTCGACGCGGGACGAGAAGTACTGCGCGTCGCGTTCGTCTTCGCCGGGCGCACCAGTCCAGATGCCGATGTAGTAATGAATACCTTCGAACTCCTTCAGAACGCCCGCGTCGGGGCCCAACGCGGCCGACATCACGAACTTCACGTTGGAGTTCCATGCGCGGTGCTCCGGCGAGGACCTGCGGACGACTTCCGTGTCGGCCTCGCTTCGGAGCGCACGCAGACGCTTGATCGCGAGGCTGGCATCCATGCGATGTACCGTAGCGCCGTCAGCAGACGATGGGCGCATGGACGCAACCATGCGGCTTCGCAAGACTCGACACATAAGTGAGGCGCACCTTGGCTAGTAAGTCTTCTCCCGGCGACGTCCGCGTGGGTCACGTTCTATCCGCCGAGGATGGAGACGAGGAGCCAGTTCAGGCTGCCACCCTCGTGTTCGATGATCGCGGGCCGGAACTGATCGTTCCCTACCTCTACGAGACCGCGGCGGACCCCGAACCTCATCAATTTGGCCGACCGAATCGCTGGTTCAATCTCCGTGACGAGGCTCTGCCGAAGACGTTGCTCTTCACCGACAACCTCGGATGGGTGACTGCATCCGGCTCGCGAATCAGTGGCAGTTCCATAGGCGTTCGGTCGCAAGGGAAAGTGCGCGCGCAAGCTTGGATATTCAACCGCCCACGCGAGATTCGAGATCGATACCTTGTCAATCAGTTCAGCTCGACTATCGATGGGCTTGAGGAGTTCGCCCGATTCGAGCCGGTCAGGTTCGATGTCACGCAGACCGAAGGGGGACACCGCGTCGAACTGACCGTCGACGCAGCCGAGAACCTTCGGTGGGCGGTCGATGGCTTCCAGTATGAGATTCATGCGAACGCCGCCTGGACCGGCCAGGACGGTCGACGATTCGAGATCACCGACGCGCGGCCAAACCTGAGCACTGTCGTGGATGGCGGGGCGACCATTCCAGATCACTATGAAGCGCAGCTGCCTATTCGGGCCCTGCTGATCCTGGTCTTCGGGCACAAGCTGTCGTGGCGCTCGCATCGATTGCGCGACGATGACTTCCCCATGTGGATGGCAGACGGAAGCGATCGCGGCGCACACGGGGTTGAGGTCGTGCTCAGCTCTACGGTCAAACAGCACGGTCAGCCCAAGCTGACATCGCAGGATCTCGCGTTTCCCGCTTTCCACCTTCAGGACCTGGGCGCGGCTGGCCTGGAGCGATGGATTGCCCTATACGGATCGACCGATTTCCGGCGAGCGGTAGAGCCGGCGGTCGAGGTGCTCAACGGGGCCACCAACTTTCTAGAACCACAGTTGATGATGCTTGCGATATCGCTGGACAGGTTCGGCTACTTCAGGTTCGCGGATGGTCGCCGGAGGGCCATGCACGAACACATCCTGAAATGCATAACTGACGCGGGCTTGGACTGGCCAGATGTCGGGAGCCAGGTTGGAATTGCCAAAGCGATCTCCAACATGAACAACGACCTCAAACACCCCGATCGTCCGACGTACCCGGACATGAACCGTTTGTCCTGCATCGTCGAGTTGGCGGAGATCCTGGCGCGAGCCCAGTTGTTCGATCTGCTTGGCCTGCCGCAGGGGCTTGCCCAAGGGTTCCTCTCGTCCGCGGGGGCGGGTGCTGCTCGCAGAGCATTTGCCGCAGCGAATCTGCACGTGACTGACGAGGGAGTTCTGGAGTCCCTCTAAGCGGACGCGGAGTCGTCTTTCCAGCGGAACCGCGCGACGCGATCCGGAGTCGAGTAGGAGTACACGGCCCGCTCGTCGTCCACGCGGGAGTCGAGGAGGGTGGCATTCGAAAGCGTCACGAGCTTGGTTCCGAAGTCGAGCTTCTGTGTACCCACCTCCACAACGAACGGAACCTGGACCGTGAATGTTCCCTCGGGCGTAGGCGTGTCGGCGGGCAGCTCGACAATCAAGGCGTGCCCTCCCGGATACGTCATCGACAGTTCTTCGCCCTCGAGCATCCGTGCAGCTTGGTCCCACTTCCTGACTTCCGGGTCGGACGTGGCGTCGAAGTCGGGAACCAGCACCGTTGTCCGAGTCCGCTTTTGGAGCTTCGCCAGCAGCGTCAAGATCTGCTGAAGCTCATCAAGCGCCGACGTCATCTCGGTTTTGGGCGGGAAGGCCCAGTTCGGGTCCGTCGATCCCATTTCGGGGTCTGTGTGTTCGGCGCTGACCCGTCCGACGTTCGGCGGACGACACATCGACAGAAACTCGACTGCTCGGAGCACGGGAAGCACGGGCTGGCCAGCGAACTCGCCAAGGTGCACGTTTCGAGAGCTTGTGGAACCGGTCAGGTTGTATCGATCCTCGACGACGAAGGTGTGATGAGCCTCCTCGAGCACCACTCGCACACCGTCTTTGCCGTTACTCCGATCCACTCGCACCAGGTCCGCTGATGCGAGAACGCTTCCGGTCGGATCGAGCAGATCGACGTGGAGGCGGACGTTGTCGCCAAGGTCTTGAGGTCGCGGCAACATCGTCACGCGAGCCTTTTCGAGGCGCCCGCCGAGTCCTCCCGGTGCGTCCAGTTCCCCCGTGTAGGCGTCATCGGGGCTGGTGAACGGAGTGCCGTAGCTGACAAAGTCGCGGAGGGTGTCCGCGAACTCAGACCCCTCCTTGGCGGCGAACGAGCCTTTGAAGGTGATCGGTCGCACCTCCACCGAGGCTGCGCACCGGGCGATAACGTCTACTGCAATCCATGGTCCGCCCTTGGCATGGCCAGACATCCAAGTCATCACAAGGCCGGGACGGTCGACCGCATCTGGCCAGGCTCCGTCGCCGAACCTCAGCTCGTAGCGGTAATGGGGATCCACGTCCAAGGTGCCAACCGCCTTGGCGATGCGGTCGGCGACCGACGGCACGTCCGTTGGTGAACCGTTGCCGGATGCTCCACCAGGCAACGCCATCAACGAAATGACATTCTGGTAAATCTCCTCAACACGGTCCCTGCCGCCGTGCAAGTAGTAGTCGATGACCTCCGGGTACTTTGCGGCGAGCTGCTCGACGTAACTTAGACCACGCCACACGGCGTGAAGCCCCCGCTCACGGCCGAGTTCGTGTAGCCATGTCTCGAGCTCTGGGGTCGGGTCCCAAGGCATCACCAGGTACCAGGTGGTGACTCGCAACCCCAGCCAGCGGGGATCTTTCAGGAGGGCATCGAGCGAGTCGACAACCTCGGCCTTTTGCTTGGCAGTCAACGGACCCGTGTATCGCTTTACCTGGTGCACGGCGTCGCCGCCGTCGTCACCCTGGCCGCGATCTAGGATGTCGACTCCCCCATCGCCGCGTGACGGAGTGATGCGCACGGAATTGGGCTGTTCGCGATTCACCATCATTGCGACTACAGCCTCAACATCGTCGCCGACGTAGCGAGTCCACTCGACTCGGGTCATGGCCACCTCTCGCTTATCAGGTCGCCGGAACTTGGCGTCCATTCGTTTCTAGGGCAAGCGCTTCGCCTCGAAGGGCTTCAGGTAGTCCTTCCGCAACTTTCTAGCGGACTCGAAAAAGAAGAGGTCCGACTTGGTGAGTGCGTTGTCCGCGTCCTTTGCTCGTAGGAGTTCGAGCGTGCACGCAAGGTCGGCAGCTTGAAACAACCGGTAGTCGGCGGGCTGCATTCTCCTGAACTCAACTTGCAGGAAGTACGCATTCATTACAGCGTTCAGGATTCGAGTTATCTCGGCCTGACCGTTGTCGTAGTAGACGATGACTTCGTCGAACGAACGAAAGTACTCCGTGCGGTCCTGAAGAAAGGTCCCGAGGCCGCGGGCGATCGCGCCCTCGAGCTGGAGTCGCCCCGGAGAGTCACGCCGTCTGAGCGTTAGCGAGTAGTAGCGGACCGGTGCTCGTCGGACGAAGGCGTGCATCCGAGTGAACGCCCCCTTGCGCTGCTTCCACGGCATGTCGCGATATTCGGCTTCGCCTCGAATCGCTGCTCCACTGTGGACGGTATGCCCTTCAAGATCGATCTCTCGAAGTTGGCGGTCAAGAGTCTCGAGGTGCGGCTCGAGAGGTTCGTGCTGTTCGTGGACAACGAATGCAAGAACGTAGTAGCCGGTAGCAGAATCGCCGAAGTCGCCGGACTCGTCCACAAAGATGCTGAGGGTCGACACGTGTTCCTCGCCGGGGAAACAAAATGGCGGGGGACTTCCCCCGCCATGATGTGGGCCCGGGTCACGGAGACCAGCCCAGGTTCATCATGATACCTCAGACACCCGTTCCACCGCTCCGATGGTTCGCTTCATTTTTGCCCCAACACGGGGCCGCTACCGATAGTTGGCCCCACGGAAACCCCACAACGGTGGGAGATTCTCTCGATCACTGGGAATCCGACCAGACCGAAACGCCTGATATCCGTTGGGATGGTGTCGGCTAGGACCTCCTTTCAAGGCCTCGCCTTAGAATTCGAATCCCTCCGGGCGCACGCAAACCCCTGATCAGGACCATTATTTGTGGTGCCCTCCATAGAAACCCCACAAATCGGTTTCGGGACGTTCCCCTTGCGCCTTTCCGCTGCTGGCCTGCTGCGGCGGTGCAGGGCACACGAATAGCCCACGATCCGACCGCGCGAGATGCGCTCAGACGGTGGCCAGGACGCCGGCGACCGAATCGAGGGATCCGGGAAC
Organism: Microbacteriaceae bacterium; assembly: GCA_019638805.1. GTDB lineage: Bacteria > Actinomycetota > Actinomycetes > Actinomycetales > Microbacteriaceae > JBDSKH01. Next base: position 6,376 of record JAHBTA010000006.1, read on the forward strand.
GAGGGCGTAGTAGGCCCAGGTGCCGCGCTTGCTGCGAGTGAGGAACCCGGCGTCCATGAGGATCTTGAGGTGGTGCGACACCGTGGGCTGGGAGAGTTCGAGCGGTTCCTGCAGGTCGCAGACGCAGGCTTCCTGGTCGGCGTGTGAGGCGACGATGGAGAGGATCCGGACGCGGGTGGGGTCGCCGAGGGCTTTGAAGGTGCGGGCGACGGCTTCGGCGTCGGTTGCGGTGATGGTCTCCTTGGCCAGCGGGCTGCAGCAGGCAGCGGCGGACACGTCGGTGACGGGAAGGAGCTCGGCAACGGGCATGCCTTGATCCTCGCACGCTCCATCGAAGAATGTCTATATTGACGTTCTTCGATGGATAGGGGACACTGGCGGACATGACGCTCATCGACCTGACTCGTCCGCCGGTCTACAGCTCGCGCCTGGCGACCCTGCCCGTCGCCATCATCGGCGCCGGGCCGATCGGCCTCGCCGCCGCCGCCAACCTGGTCGAGCGTGGCATCGATTTCGTCATCTACGAGGCCGGCGACACTATCGCAGACAGCATGCGCCAATGGGGACACATCCGACTGTTCTCTCCGTGGAAGCATCTCGTCGACCCCGCGTCACGCCGACTGCTCGAAGCGACCGGGTGGTCGCACCCGAATGAGGACGCCTTGCCGACTGGTGCCGAGCTGGTCGAGCAGTACCTCGCCCCGCTCGCTTCTCTCGATGCGATCGCGTCCCGGATTCACACCGGCGTCGAGGTATCGGCCGTGGCGCGTGAGGGCATGGACCGCACCCGCACAGCGAACCGGCTCACGACACCGTTCCTCCTCCGCCTGAACGAACACGGCGAGGTCACCGAGATGACCGCGCGTGCCGTGATCGATGCTTCCGGCACCTACCGGTCGCCGAACAGCCTCGCCTCGTCCGGGCTGGAGCCGCTCGGGCTGCCTGAGGTCGCCGATCTGGTCAGCCACGCCCTTCCCGATGTGCTGGGTCGCGATCGGATCCGGTTCGCCGGCCGTCACACCACGGTCGTCGGGGCCGGGCACTCGGCAGCCAACACCCTTCTCAACCTCGCGGCTCTCGCAGAGGCTGAGCCAGGCACCCGGATCACCTGGGTGATTCGCAACGCCTCCGCCGTCCGGGTCACGACATCGCCGGACGACGAGCTCGAAGCGCGCGCGTCCTTGGGCGCCCTTGTCGACGCGCTCGTCGCGTCCGGGGTGATCGAGGTGCTCGACCGGTTCGAGATCGTCCGCCTCTCCCGTCACGGTGACTCGGTCCGATTGGTTGGCTCCCGTGCCGGCGAGCTCGTCGATCACGACACGGACCTGGTGGTGAATGCGACCGGGTTCCGCCCGAACCTCGACATGCTGCGGGAGATTCGGCTCGAGCTCGACGACATCGTCGAAGCGCCGAAGCGACTCGCGCCGCTGATCGACCCGAACGTCCACACCTGCGGCACTGTCGAGCCTCATGGATTCGTCGAGCTGCAGCAGCCCGAGAACGGGTTCTTCCTCGCCGGGATGAAGAGCTACGGACGGGCGCCGACCTTCCTCCTCGCCACCGGCTACGAGCAGGTCCGATCCATCACCGCGTGGCTTGCCGGGGACATGGCCGCCGCGACCAAGGTCGAACTCGTGCTTCCCGCGACCGGGGTGTGCTCGACATCGGCGGGTCCGGAGCAGTTGTCGTCCGGCTGCTGCTCGTGACGATCCGGGCCATGCGGCCGGAGGATTGGCCGCAGGTCGAGCAGATCTACCGCGAAGGTATCGACGCCGGCAACGCCACCTTCGAATCCGACCCACCGACCTGGGACGCGTTCGACGCCGGCAAGATCCTCGACGTCCGCCTGGTCGCCGTCGATGGCGAACAGGTCCTCGGGTGGGCGGCCGCTTCGCCGGTGTCGAGCCGCCCCGTGTATCGGGGTGTGATCGAGCACTCCGTCTACGTCGCGGATGCCGCGCAGGGTCGAGGCATCGGACGTGAACTGCTCGGGGCATTCCTCGAAGCAGCAGAAGCCGCGGGGTATTGGATGGTGCAATCGAGCATCTTCCCCGAGAACACGGCCAGCATGAGCCTTCACGAGAAGCTCGGGTTCCGCGCCGTCGGCCGACGCGAGGCGATCGCCCTCATGACGTACGGGCCCTACCAAGGGCAGTGGCGCGACACCGTTCTCGTCGAGTGGCGCAGCGCCAAGCAGGGACGCTAGGCCGGAACCATCCTCGGAACGAGAGCGTCGATTCTGCGGGACAGCTCATCGAATGCCGCCTCGAACGCCGCCGACTTGCCGACGCGGACGGGGTCGGGGATCGACCAGTGGACAGCGTCGACGGAGCCGAGTTCTTCGTGGGCGTTGTCGCAGACCGTCACGACGAAGTCTCCCGATTCCCGCACGTGATCCATCAATTGAGGGCGGCGGCTGTGCACGGTCAGGCCATGCTCGCGCGCGGTCTCGAGAGCGCGCGGGTGGATCTGATCTGCCGGGTGGGTTCCGCCGGATGCCGCCGGGACCTTGCTCGCTCGATTCCACAACGCAACCGCCAACTGCGATCGGGCCGAGTTCGCGGTGCACACGAACAGCACCCGCCTGGCCCTGATCTGACCGACAGCAGGCTCGGTCAGCGCGGCTGGGTCGAGTCGGACGTAGCTGCGGCGACGATCCGCCTCCGACCGCCCCCGGGTAATCAGCCCGGCGGTCTCGAGCACATTCAGATGGTGCGCGAGCAAGTTCGACAGCAAACCGACCCGAGACTGTAGTTCGCTCGGGGACCAGTCGCCGAGCGTCAGCAGATCGACCATTTGCAGCCGGGCAGGCTCCGCCAGCGCCGCATGACGCGCCGCCCGCTGTTCGATCGTTAGCTCGGTGTTCATTGACTCAATCTTCACTGAGGTATCGTTGGCAGTCAAGATGGCCGATGAGATGACAGGCACCACGAACCGACCGCTCCTCTGGCGACGACTCGTTGCTGAGTTCCTTGGCACCGGCCTGCTCGTTGCCATCGTGGTCGGGTCCGGGATCATGGCATCCCGTCTCTCAACCGGTGACGTCGGGCTCCAGCTGCTCGAGAACAGCATCGCGACTGGTCTCGGCCTCGCGGTCCTCATCCTGGTGCTCGCACCCGTCTCGGGAGCGCACTTCAACCCGGTGGTCTCGATCGTCGACCTTCTGGGCCGCGGTCAACGTCCGCTCGACCCGATCGCGTATATCGGCTTGCAGGTCATCGGCGGGATCGGCGGCGCGATCCTCGCCAACGCGATGTTCGGTGTCTCGACCACCATCGCGACCGCCGACCGGATCGGCTTGGGCACCGCTCTCGGCGAAGTCGTCGCAACAGCCGGCCTCGTCCTGGTGATCTTCGGCCTCGACCGAACCGGTCGACCCGGCCTGGTCGCGCCGGCGGTCGGTGCCTACATCGGTGCCGCCTATTGGTTCACCAGCTCGACTTCGTTCGCCAACCCGGCCGTCACGATCGGCCGGACCTTCTCGGACACCTTCGCCGGTGTCGCACCCACATCAGCGCTTGGCTTCATCGCGGCCCAACTCGTCGGCGGCGCCATCGGCCTGACGATCACGACCGCACTCTTCCCACGAACCACGACAAGAACGGAACACCCATGACCGACAAGCCCGTCATCCTCTTCGTCTGCATTCACAACGCGGGCCGCTCCCAGATGGCCGCCGGTTACGCCCGCGCCCTCTCGGGCGGTGCCGTCGAAGTCCTCTCCGGAGGGTCCGAACCCGGCGACCAGATCAACCCGATCGCGATCGAAGCGATGGCCGAGGAAGGCATCGATATCTCCGAAGCCGTCCCGCAGCTGATGACCACCGAGCAGGTGCGCGAATCCGATGTCGTCATCACCATGGGGTGCGGCGACGTCTGCCCGATCTTCCCGGGCAAGCGCTACGAGGACTGGGCGCTCACCGACCCGAAGGGCAAGCCCATCGAAGAGGTCCGCGCGATTCGCGACGACATCCGCGGCCGGGTCGAGCGCCTGCTCGCCGAGATCCTACCGGCGAAGGTCTGAGCCATGGACGTCGCCGAGCGTCGCGGACTACCGGGCTTGACCTATCCGGAGACCTATCTCAAGCGTCTCGCGGGCGAGCCGAGCCAGCAGTTCGCCGGGACCTTCGGCCAGGAGACGGTCGAATGATACGTACTCGAGTCGTACACCGCGCTTCTCCGCGCGGCGACGGTCAAGGCGCACCTCGCGAATCGTGTCAGTCGTTTCGCAACGGACCGGCTGACGGCGCTCGCGCAGGCGAAGGGCGCTTTGCCCCGAGACGTACCCGAGGTGCTGTTCGTGTGCGAGCAGAACGCCGGCCGCTCCCGGATGGCCGCCGCACTCACCGACCAGCTTTCACAAGGTCGCGTGCACGTCCGATCCGCAGGTTCGCTGCCGGCACGCTCGGTCTCATGGGCGTTGACGATATCGAGCTGTATCCACGTGTCAAGGCTGCAGGGATGCAGGCGATCATCTCGAAAGACGAGCGTCAGCTTCGCAACGACACCGAGCGACGGGGCAGACCCGAACGGGCCCGAATCCCTTGTATTGATTGGGTTCTCTCACGCCTGGGCCGGATTCTCACGCCTCGTTCTATGCTTCGAATCCCTCCGGGCGCACAATGTGATCGGACGCGGACAAGTATGTCGCCGGCGAGATCGAACTCGAAGAGCTCGCCACGAAGGTGCGCGCTCGGTACGGGACCGTCTGGCTTTATGCTGCGCGACCGCGTCGCCCAGCAACCTGCACCACGGGATCGCGTACGATCTCGAATAGGATCGCGAGGCACGCGCCCGACCCGGGGCGGCATCCTGCTCGCGGCGTCAGCGCGCTCACCCTCGGCTGCGTCATCGTGGTGAGCTCGGCCGCGGGCGCTCTGGTGTGGAGGCTCGGATTCCGTGGCGGCACGGCCGCCACTCACGGCTTCCGCACAGCGCGCCGCTTGTAGGCTCGCGGCATGCCCGCCACGGACCTGCGCACCGCCCCCCGGCAGGAACGCGGCCGCCGACGGGTGGACTCGCTTTTGGATGCCGCTGCCGCACTCCTCGACGAGCGCGACGTCGGCGAGATGACGACGACCGAGGTAGCGCACCGGGCGGGCACGTCGGTGGGCGGTCTCTACCGGTACTTCCCCGACATCGAGACGCTGTTGCACGCGCTCGCCGAGCGCAACCGCGAGCGGTACTGGGCATTCGCCGCCGAGACCGACGAGGGTGCGCGCGGGCGCGCCTTCCTCGACCACCTGATGACCTCGTACGTCCGCTTCGCGCGCAAGGAGCCGGGCTTCCGGGCCCTTCGGTTCGGGCACGTGCTGGAGAACTACCTGGGCCAGCGCGAGGCGTCCGTCGCGATCACCGACGAGATGGCCGCCATGATCGCCGACCGGGGCGGCCTCGTCGTGACGCCCGAGTTGCGCCTGGACATCGACATCGCGGTCAGCATGTCGGTCGCGCTCATGCATCGGGCCTTCGAGCTGGACCCCGACGGCGATCAGCGCGTGATCGACAAGACCATCTCGATGGTCACGCACCTCTTCGCGCCGCACGTGGCGCCGCGCGACTAACCCGCGTCCGCCACCTGGATCGACTCGGTCCCCCGGTTGTGCTTCGCGCGCTGGATCTGCTCGTAGATCCGGCCGCGCAGCTCCGCGAAGCGCGGGGCGTTGCGCGTCGTGAGCTGGTCGCGCTCGGCGGGCAGGTCGATCGCGATGTCGTCCTGCACGACCGTGGGCGAATTCGAGAGCACGATGACCCGCTCGCCCAGGTAGACCGACTCGTCGATGTCGTGCGTGACGAACAGGATGGTGACCCCCAGCTGCATCCAGATGGTGCGGATGAGGTCCTCCAGATCCGCACGCGTCTGGGCGTCGACCGCGGCGAACGGCTCGTCCATGAGGAGGACCTTCGGCTGGTACGCGATGGCGCGCGCGATGGCCACGCGCTGCTGCATGCCGCCCGAGAGCTGCCATGGGTAGCTGCCCCCGACCTCGTCGAGGCCGACCGCGTGCAGCGCCTCCTCGGCGCGCCGCCGTCGCTCGTCGCGCGACAGGCCGGCGCTCTTGAGCGGCAGCTCGACGTTGGCCTGCACGCTCATCCACGGGAACAGGCTGCGGCCGTTCTCCTGGAACACCACGGCCATGGCCTGCGGCGGGCCGGTGACCCCCTCGCCCAGAAGCGAGACGCTGCCCGAGGTGATGGGCAGCAGCCCGGCGATGCACTTGAGCAGCGTCGTCTTGCCGGCGCCCGAGGGGCCGACGATGCACGCCAGCTGACCGGCGGGCACGCTGAAGTGCAGATCGCGCACCGCCTCCACACCGCCGTCCGGGGTGGGGTACACCTTCTTGAGGTGATCGACCACCAGGAGCGGGGCGGCGTCCTTGCGCTCAGCCTTCACGTTGCACCTCTCTGAGTCCGTGGTACCAGCGCAGGATGCGCCGTTCGACGATGCGGAACGCGATCGAGAGCCCGAAGCCGATGAGGCCGAGCACGAGAATGCCGCTCCACATCTCGGGGATCGCGAAGTTGCGCTGGAACTGCAGGATCGACAGCCCCAGCCCGGTGGACGAGCCGAACATCTCGGAGATCACCATGAGGATGAGCGCGATCGGCAGCGACTGGCGCACACCGGTGAGGATCTGCGGGCTCGCGGCGGGCAGCACCAGGTGCAGCAGCTGCTGCGTGCGGGTCATCCGGTAGCTGCGCGCGGTGTCGCGCATGATCTGGTCGGTCCCGCGCACGCCCTCGACCGTGTTGAGCAGAACGGGCCACACCGCGCCGGAGACGATGACGGTGACCTTCATCTGGTCGTTGACGCCGATGATGAGCATGAGCAGCGGCACCAGCACGGGCGGCGGCACGGCGCGGAAGAACTCGAGCAGGGGTTCGAGGACGCGCCGCAGGGGCCGGAACAGTCCGATCACGACGCCCACGGCGATCCCGATCGCGATCGTGAGGGCGATGCCGGCGAACAGGCGGCCGATGCTCGGCAGAACGTCCTCGACCATCCGCTCGCCGAACCAGGTCTGGAAGAACGTGACGATGAGCTGCAGCGGCGTGGGCACGTAGAAGTTCGTGCCGCCGAGGGTGCCCAGCCACCACAGCAGGATGAGCAGGAGGGGAAGCGCGAGGATGAACGCCGCGTTCTTCAGGATCGTCAGGGCCCTCATGCCGCGGCCTCCGATCGCACCGAGGCGTGCCAGGCGAGGACGCGCTTCTCGACGAAGCGGGCAATCAGGTTGATGAGCACGCCGATCATGCCCGTGGCGAGGACGAGGGCGTACATGCCGGTGACGTCGCCGCCGGACTGGGTCAGCGCGATCTGCTTGCCCAGGCCGGGGGTGCCGATGATGAGCTCGGCGGTGATGGCCAGGATGAGCGCGACCGCGGCTGCCAGCCGGATGCCCGTCATGAGGTAGGGGAGGGCGGTCGGCCACACCACGTACCGGACGCGCTGCAACCGGGTCAGCCGGTAGCTGCGGGCGGTCTCGGCCGCGACCGGGTCGACGTCGAGCGTGCCGTAGATGACCTGGATGAGCACCTGCCAGAACGACGCGTAGACGATGAGCAGCAGACTCGACTGCATCTTGGTGCCGAACAGCAGAACGGCCAGCGGGATGAGAGCGACCGAGGGGATCGGTCGCAGGAACTCGATGGTGGATCGCGTGGCGTGCTCCAGGAACCGGCTCGATCCGATCGCGAAGCCCGCGATCGTCGCGGCGACCACCGCGATCGCGAGGCCGATGGCCCAGCTGGCCATGGTCTCGCCCGTGTCGCGCCAGAACTGGAGGTCGCGGATGTAGTCGACGAGACGGAGGATCACCTCGCTGGCCGGGGGAAGGAACCGCGACGAGATCAGGTCGGTCCGGGTGACGAGCTCCCACAGCAGCAGGAACCCGGCGATGCCGGCCAGACCCTGGAGGACGACGGCGCCCGTGCGCGGAGTGGTGCTGAAGCGCACGGGCGTCGTCGTCATCGTGTCCTGTCTTCTTGGTGAGGAGGGTCGGGCGGGATCAGGGGAGCAGCGCGCCCCAGTCCGGCTCGGCCGTGAGCGCGCCGTACTCGACTGCGGCGTCGGCGAGCTTCTTCTGCGCGCCCTCGTCGATCGAGCTCGGGAACGTCGGCAGCACGATCTTCGCCAGGGCCTCCGGCGGGGTCTTCGTGTAGGTGCCGATGATCTCGCGGACCGCGTCGGGGTTGGTCTGCGCGAAGTCGAGCGCGTCCTTCATGGCCGCGGTGAACGCCTCCACGACCTCGGGGTTGGCCGAGGCGTAGTCGTCCAGCGTGAAGTACGCCGCGATGTCGAGGTTCGGATCGAAGTCCGCGTACGCGTAGCTGACGACGCGGTCGCCGGCCTCGATCGCGGAGGTCACGAAGGGTTCGACCACGAACGCCGCGTCGACCTGCCCGTTCTCGACGGCCGCGATGGCGTCGGGGAAGGCGACCTCGACGAACTCGATGGTCGAGGAGTCCCCACCGGCCTCGTCGACGATCTTGCGGACGACGACGGTGTTGATGTTGCCGAGCGTGTTGCTCGACACCGTCTTCCCGGCGAGGTCGGCGGTCACGTGGATGGGCGAGTCGCCCTTCACGATGACGGCGCCGAAGTCGCGCTCCGAGTCGCTCGTGCTGGCCACGGCCGGGCTGACGATCTTCACGGGGATGTTCTTCTCCCGCGCGATCATGAGCGACAGCGTGTTGCTGAAGCCGAACTGGTAGTCGCCGGCGACCAGGGCCGGCACGATGGCCGCGCCGCCGGCTGCGGTCTCGATGGTGACGTCGAGGCCGTGGTCGGCGAAGAAGCCTTCCTGCACGGCGAGGTACGCCGGGGCGGTGTCGCCGATCGGGATGAGCCCGAGCGTGACGGGGATGAGCTCGCCGGACGGCCCGTCCGGCTCGGCGGGGGCGCCGGAGTCGGTGCAGCCGGTCAGGACGAGCGCCGCTGCCGCGCTGAGCGCGGCGATCGTGACGAACATGCGCTTTCTGGACATGTCACTCCATTGTGGTGAGGGCGGACGTGCGGGAATGGTTCCCGCGTTTGCCGCGACCCTACGACGCCGACACGATCGCCGTCAATAACGCTGACGAGATTGTTAGCAATTTTACCAGGCGGGTTCCTGGTCCACGGGTCTGCCCTGCGGGTCCAGGGTCGAGATGGTCCCGGCCACTCCGCCGACGTGGGTGCGCATGGCGCGCTCGGCCCCGTCGGCGTCGTGCGAGCACACCGCGTCGATGATCGCCAGGTGCTCCGGAAGCGACACGGCCGGCCGGCCGGGCAGCAGCGAGAGCTGGAACTGGTGACGGACCAGCTGCGCGTTGAGCTGCTCGATGATGCGGGTCGCGGTCGCGTGCTGCGCGATGTCCCGGATGCGGGAGTGCAGCGTCGCGTTGAGGTCCGAGTACCGCAGGAGCTCGCCCTGCGAGACCGCCTCGGCGAGCCCCTCGCCGATGGCCTGCAGCTCGGCGATCTCCTCGTCCGTGATGAGCTCGGCGGCACGGCGCGCGACGAGGCCTTCGACGGCCTGGCGGATCTCGGTGATCTCCACCGCCTCCGGAACCGAGATCTCGCGCACGCGGGCGCCGCGGTTGGGCTGAAGCTCGACGAGCCCGTCGGACGCGAGCTGGATGAGGGCGTTGCGCACCAGGAACCGGCTGGCCCGGTACTCCTCGGCGAGTTCGGTCTCGATGAGACGCTGGCGGGGCGCGTAGGTGCCGCGCAGAATGGCGGCACGGAGCCGGTCCCGGATGTCGTCGAGATCGCTCATCCCGCTCCCTTCATCGGACGTGCTCCGATTCTGCCCCAGCGCCCGCCCCGTCCCCGCATTCTGGCCCGGGCAGCAAGTCGTTCGCAAGATCGTTGACAATCCTGGTGACGAATGTAGAGTGATCGCACCGACGACTTGGAGGGACCCATGCCCGACGCCTCGCCGCTTCTCGTGGTCACGGCGCACCCCGGAGACTTCGTCTGGCGCGCCGGCGGCGCCCTCGCGCTCGCCGTCTCGCGGGGGCAGCGCGCCGTCATCGCGTGCCTGAGCTTCGGCGAGCGCGGCGAATCCGCGAGCGCCTGGCGGGCGGGCAAGACCCTCGAGCAGATCAAGGAGCTGCGCCGGGAGGAGGGGCAGGCCGCGGCCGACGCGCTCGGCGCCGAGGTGCGCTTCTACGACGCGGGCGACTACCCACTGCGCGAATCGCCCGAACTCATGGATCAGCTCATCGCGCTCTACCGCGAGGTGCAGCCGGGGGTCGTGCTCACGCACGCCGCCAAGGACCCGTACAACATGGACCACCCGGCGGCGGCCGAGATCGCCCTGCACGCCCGCGTGCTCGCGCAGGCCCCCGGTGTCGTGGGCCCCGGCGAGGTCATCGGGGCTCCGCCGGTCTTCGCGTTCGAGCCCCACCAGAGCGAGGTGTGCGGCTTCGTCCCCGACGTCCTGCTGGACATCACCCCGGTGTGGGACGCCAAGGTGGCCGCCATGAACGCGCTCGGCGCCCAGAGCCACCTCGTCGAGTACTACACCGACCTCGGCCGCCGGCGCGGCGTGCAGGCGTCCCGCAACAGCGGGCCGAACCTGGGGCTCCCGGTCGACGCCTACGGCGAGGCGTATCAGCGCTACTACCCGCAGGTCACCACGGAGCTGAACTGACATGGCCCACGTCATCGTGCGCGAGATCGACCGCGCCCCGGCCGCCGTCATCGACGCGCTGGCGGATGCCGGGGTCGCGACCGCGCACGAGGCGGCGGGACGCGTCGGGCTGACCGGCCCCCGCATCCGGGCCCGGGTCGAGGGCGCGCGCATCGCGGGCTCCGCGGTGACCGTGTCCTGCCCGCCCGGCGACAACCTCATGATCCACGCGGCCGTCGAGGTCTGTCAGCCGGGCGATGTGCTCGTCGTCGCCGTGACTTCGGACTCGACCGACGGGATGTTCGGCGACCTCTTCGCCGTCTCCCTCCGCTCCCGCGGGGTGCTCGGCCTCGTGATCGACGCGGGCGTCCGCGACATCGCCACCCTGCGCGAGATGGGGTTCCCGGTGTGGTCCCGCGCGATCCACGCGCAGGGCACGGTCAAGGCCAGCCCCGGCTCGGTCAACGTGCCCGTGGTGGTGGCCGGGCAGGCCGTGAACCCGGGCGATATCGTGGTCGCCGACGACGACGGCGTGCTCGTGCTGCCGATCGCCCGCGGGGCCGAGGTCGCCGAGGCGGCCGCCCGCCGGCTCGCCGCGGAAGAGGAGAAGCGCGCCGCGCTGGCCTCCGGGACCCTCGGGCTCGACCTGTACGGCATGCGGCCTCTGCTCGAGCGCCTGGGCGTGGAGTACCGGGACCGGGCATGACCCGCGTCGCGATCCTCGGCCTCGGCGAGGCCGGCCGGGTCTTCGCCTCCGGGCTGGCCGGGCATGCGCAGATCGCCGGATGGGATCCGGTCGCCACCGGGGACCTCCCCGGGATCGAGGTCGCGGCCGACGCCGCGGGGGCGCTGGGGGGCGCCTCCGCGGTTCTGGCCTTCACGGCATCCGCCCACAGCGCTGACGCCCTCGAGACGGCGGTCGCGCACGCCGACCCCGGCACGCTGTACGCCGACTTCGCGACGGCGGATCCGGCCCTCAAGCGCTCGCTCGCGGCACGCGCCGCGACGGCCGGCCTGCGATTCGCCGACGCGGCGATCATGGCGCCGGTCCGGCGGGGGGCGGGAGCGGCTCCCGTGGTCGCGAGCGGCGACGGAGCGCCCGCCCTGGTCGAACTGCTCGCGGGCGGGGGCATCCCGGCCGAGATCGTCGAGGGGGGCGCGGGGGCCGCGGCGGCACGGAAGCTGTTGCGCAGCATCCTGGTAAAAGGTCTCACGGCCGTCATGATCGAGTCGCTGCGGGCAGCCGAGGCCGAGGGGCTCGGCGAATGGTTCGGCGAGCATTTGCTGCAGACCCTCACCGGGCTCGATCGCGAGCAGCTCGCCGGCTTCGTGGACGGCACGAGCGCGCACGCCGCGCGGCGCGTGCACGAGATGCAGGCCGCCGCGGCCATGTCGGATGCCGCGGACACCGGCTCGGACATGTCGCGCGCCGCGGCGGCCGTCCTTCGATCCGTCGCGGAGCGCGGCGTCCCGGAGCTGCGCGCATGAGCGCCGGCATCCCGGCCATGCTCATGCGCGGGGGCACGTCCAAGGGCGCGTACTTCCTGGCCGCGGACCTGCCCGCCGACCCCGCCGAGCGCGATCGCACGCTGCTCGCGGTCATGGGTTCGCCCGATCCGCGGCAGATCGACGGCCTTGGCGGGGCGCACCCGCTCACGAGCAAGGTCGCCATCGTCTCCCCGTCGCCCGTCCCGGACGCCGACGTCGACTACCTCTTCCTCCAGGTGGTACCCGATCGACCGGTCGTCACGGACGCGCAGACCTGCGGCAACATCCTGGCCGGGGTGGGGCCGTTCGCGATCGAGCGCGGGCTGGTCGCGGCGGGCGAGGGGGAGACGACCGTGCGGATCCGGCTGCTCAACCCGGTGATCTCGTTCGTGCGCGCGACCGTGCAGACCCCCGGCGGCGCCGTGCGCTACGACGGGGAAACCGAGATGTCGGGAGTGCCGTTCCCGGCCGCGCCCGTCGCCCTGAGCTTTCTCGGTGACGGTTCCGGCGCCTTCCCGACCGGGTCGCTCGTCGACCGGTTCGCGGGCACCGACGTCACCTGCGTCGACGCGGGCATGCCGGTCGTGCTGCTGCGCGCGAGAGACCTCGGCCTCTCGGGTCAGGAGTCGCCGGCCGAGCTCGAGGCCGACGCCGCCCTGCGGGGGCGCCTCGAGGCGATCCGCCGGGAGGCGGGGCCGGCCATGGGCCTGGGCGATGTGACCGACACCACGGTGCCCAAGCTCAGCATCGTCTCGCCCGCGCGGGACGGCGGGCTCGTCGCGACCCGCACCTTCATCCCGCACCGCGTGCACGAGGCGATCGGGGTTCTGGGCGCCGTGTCGGTCGCGGTGGGGGCGCTCACGCCCGGAACCGTCGCGAGCGTGGACGGCGCCGGGTCCGGCCCGTACCGGGTCGAGCATCCCACCGGATCGTTCGAGCTCGGTCTCGCCCTCGCGGGCGCGGGCGCCGCGACCGCCGTCGCGTCGAGCACGCTCGTGCGCACGGCCCGCAAGATCATGGACGGCACGGTGTGGCCGCGCGCCGCAGCCGCCGACCCCGCCACCGCCGTGCCCGTAGCCGTCGTCCCCGCCACCGCCGTGCCCGCAGCCGCCGCCCCCGCCACCGCCGTCCCCACTCCGGGAGGATGACCCCATGACCGACCACTCCGCATCCGTCCTGCGGCACGACCCCGACCGTCGCCGTGAGCTCGCGCACGTCGGGCCGATCGAGCTGTACACGCCCGTGCTCGAGGCCAGCCGCGACTTCTTCGTGAACCAGCTGTCGCTGCGCGAGGTCGGCCGCGAGGACGGCGCCGTGTACCTGCACACCTGGGACGACTACCAGGGTTACACGGTGAAGCTCGTGCAGCGCGAGGCGGCCGGCATCGGGCGCACCTTCATCCGTGCGGCGAGCCCCGAGTCGATGGAGCGCGTGATTGCCGCGATCGACGCGTCCCCGCAGCGCGGCGAGCGCCGCGACGGCTTCCGCGGCATGGGAGAGGTGTACTGCTTCGACGACCCGGACGGCCACCCGATGGGCATTTACTGGGACGTCGACTGGTACGTGCCGGACGAGACCGACACCCCCGCGCTCAAGAATCAGGCGGCCGCCTTCCCGGGGCGGGGTGCGAACGTGCGCCGGCTCGACCACGTCAACTACCTCACGCGAGACGTCCCCGGCGTCTCGACGTTCCTGGCCGACGTTCTGGGGGCGCGCTGCACCGAGCGCATCGTCACTGACGACGGCGAGGACGCCGCCATCTGGTACCACCTGGGCAACAAGAGCTACGACCTGGTCTACACGCGCGACTGGACGGGTGCGAACGGCCGGCTGCACCACATCGCGTTCGCGACCGACACGCGCGAGGACATCCTCCGCGCCGCCGACGTGTGCCTCGAGGCCGGGATCCACATCGAGACCGGGCCGCACAAGCACGCGATCCAGCAGACCTTCTTCCTCTACGTGTGGGAGCCGGGCGGCAACCGCATCGAGCTGTGCAACGCGGGTGCGCGCCTCATCCTGGCCCCGGACTGGAAGACCATCAGCTGGACCGCGGCCGAGCGCGCCAAGGGACAGGCGTGGGGTCTCAAGACCATCGAGACCTTCCACACGCACGGCACGCCCGTGCTGCCCGAGGGATAGCCGCAGCCCTTAAGCGGTGGGCTCGGACGGCGCCCTCCGCTGGGCGGAACGCACCGCCCCCATGGAGGCGACCACGACCAGGGCGATCGCCACGGCATCCGGGATCGTGAGCGGCTGGTGCAGGATGACCAGCCCGGCGAGCGCCGCGAGCGCGGGCGCGAGCGAGAGCAGGATCGAGAACGTCGATGCGTGCAGGCGTCGGAGGGCCAGCATCTCCAGACCGTAGGGGATCGCCGAGGACAACAGCGCGATGGCCAGCCCGATGAGCAGCACGTGCGGCTGCAGGAGCACCGCGCCCGCGGTGGCGATGCCCAGCGGCAGCGTCGCGATCGCGCCGACCGCCATCGCGATCGCCAGGCCGTCCAGGCGTCCGAACCGGGATCCCGTGCGCGCCGAGAGCAGGATGTAACCGACCCAGCAGGTTCCGGCCCCGAGTGCGAGGACGACCCCGAGCGGGTCGAGGTGATCGAATCCGCCGCGGCCCAGGAGCGCGACGCCGGCCAGCGCGAGCACCGCCCACAGCCACGCCGATGCGCGCCTGGCGACCACGACCGAGAGCACGAGCGGACCCAGGTACTCGATGGTCACGCTTGCTCCGAGCGGCAGGCGATCCAGCGCCAGATAGAACAGGACGTTCATGCCGCCCAGCACGAGCCCGAAGCCGATCGCGGTGGCCCAGTCGGCGCGCGTGCGACCCCGCAGCCGTGGGCGGAAGGCGATGAGCAGGATGGCGGCCGCGAAGGCCAGGCGCAGCGCCACGATCCCGAGCGGCCCGGTGGTCGGGAAGATCGTCACGGCCAGGGCCGCGCCGATCTCGACGCTGATCGAGCCCACCACGACCATCCCGGCGGCCAGCAGCGGGCCCACGCGCGCCGGATGAGAGTGGGCGGCCGTCACCGGACGATTCTCGCAGCCGAACAGCCGGGCGCAGACTCTCGGTCATTAGTGTCAGTACTCGTTGACATTAAACCGGTTAGTGTAAACTAATCTTGACGTTAGGAGTCCCATCTTGGCCAGCGGGCAGCACATTCGCCGTGACGCGGAGACGGTGGGGAGTCAGCTGGCCGCGTGGCGCAAGCTCCTGGGCTACACATCCGCGCAGGTCGCCGAGCGCGCCGGCATCTCCCGCCCCACTCTCAGCAAGCTGGAGAACGGAGACCCGGGTGTCACGATGCAGACGCTTCTGGCCGTCGCACGGGCACTCGGGGTGTCGAACTCGCTGACGACCGCGCTCGATCCCTATGAGTCCGACCTCGGTCGGGCGAGCGCGGACCGGGTGCTTCCCCAGCGGGTCCGGCGATGACCCGAACGCGCTTCGAGACTCACCTCGACCTCGACGGCGTTCCGGTCCCGATGGCGACGGTCGACGTCGAGGAGCGTCGCGGCAGGCCGGTCCGCACCGAGTTCACCTATGCCCAGAGCTACCTGGCGCGGAAGGAGAAGCTCGCTCTCGACCCCGATACCCCTCTCCTCACCGCCCGCCACGTCCGCGAGGATCTTCCCCGCGGACTCCTGGATGCCGGGCCGGACGGCTGGGGGCGTCGGCTCCTCCTGCGCGCCAACCGTGGGCGGGAGATGTCGGAGACCGATTTCCTGCTGGGCGTCGACGATGCGAGCAGGATCGGTGCGTTGCGATTCACGATGGACGGGTTGGCGTTCCTCGCCGCCGATGCCGATCTCCCGCGTCGCATCCCCCTGGCGCGGTTGCTCGACGCGGCGCACGCGGTGGAGCGGGATCCGGACGATCTGACCGCGGTGCGCGAACTGCTCGCGGTCGGCAGCGGCGGCCTGGGCGGGGTTCGCCCCAAGGCCGCCATCGATGAGGACGGGGTCCTGAGCATCGCGAAGTTCCCCTCGACGACCGACGAGATCGAGGTCGTCGCCTGGGAGAAGCTGTATCTCGAACTCGCCTCGCGCGCCGGAATACCGGTGCCCGCGAGTCGGCTGTTGGCCGTGGGCGGCGCTCGGGTGCTCGTGCTCGAGAGATTCGACCGTGCCCCCGGATCGCGGAGGATTCCGTATCTGTCCGCATTCGCCCTCACCTCCGCTCCGTCACCGGACGGGGGCGACTACCTGGAGATCGGCGACGCGCTCGCGGAGCTCGACACCGCTGACCTGCGTGCGGCGCGGCGCGACCTCTGGCGGCGAGCCGCGTTCAACGTGCTCATGCGCAACACCGACGATCACCTCAAGAACCACGGCGTGCTGTGGGGCCCGGAGGGATGGCGTCTCTCGCCGGTCTTCGACCTCACCCCCGATCCGGTCGGCGGGTCGGCCCGCGCGACCGCGATCGACGGGGAGGACCGGCCGGCGCGCGAGGCCCGTGCGCTGCGCGGGCTCGCGGCGGAGTGCGAGATCCCGGCTGAGCAGGTCGCCGCCGACGCGAAGCGGCTGCTGGATGCGGTCGCCTCCTGGCGCGACGACGGGTCGCTCCTGCGGATCCCCGAGCGCGACGTCAGGGCTGTCGGGCCGGCCATCGACCGGGCGCACCATCTTTTCGCCGACGAGTTCGGCCTGCGATGACGGTGGCCGGCTAGGCCGCGACGGCGGCGGCGCGCAGCTCGTGCGTCCCCGGGCCGTCCGCGGCGATGCCGAAGGCCTCGAGGGCGTTCTCGACGATCGTGAGGCCCTCCATGCCGGGCATCTTCGCGATGTGCGAGTCGATGTCGCGCACCAGCTTGCGGCCCTCGGTGCCGGCGAAGAGCTCGTTCATGACGTGCGCCACCTCGTCGTCGGTGGAGATGCCGGAGCCGACCGGGCGCCAGAACTTGTTGAGGGCGAAGCGCGCGATGACCCGCGCCTTCTTCGACTCCGCGAGGCGATCGCGGGCCTGGGAGGCGTAGAAGGCGACGTGCTTGGTCTCCTGCGCCGCGATCCGCTTGAGCAGTTCGGCCAGCACCGGGTGGCCCTCCTGCTTGGCCAGCCGGATGTAGGCGGCGTTGGCCGACCACTCGTTGGCCGCGCCCCACGCCATATGCACGGCGACGAAGTCGTGCCCGACCAGCCCGCCCATGAGCGACTGCTTGATCGGGTCGAGGCGGTCTTTCCAGCCGAGCTTGATGCGGGTGGCCTTGAGCTCGTCGAAGTCGACGACGATGCCGTGCTTGCCGAGCACCGCCGACAACGCCTCGCCGTGCCAGAACTCCTCGCGGTTCCACATCGTCATGAAGGCGCCCACCTCGGGCTCTTTGTGCGACGGCGTGGTCAGCAGATCGCGCAGGTAGCAGACCGTGTGGTACTCGACATCGCACATGTAGCGCAGGGTGCGCAGGGTGGTCTCCGGCAGCGGGTCGCGCTCGAACTCGTCGAAGTCCAGATCGTCCCAGCCCACCGGGGCGGAGTTCGCCGTGTACTTGCCGATGTCGAACGCCATGATCCCGTCCTCAGTTCGCGCGCGTGCCGCGCTTCCACTTGTCGATCTTCCACCCTCGACGCTGTGCTTCGCGTGCGAGCTGGATGTCCGGGTTGACCGCGTGCGGGTGGCCCAGCAGCTCGAGCCACCCCAGGTCGGCGTGCGAGTCGCCGTACCCGTAGGACTTCCCCAGGTCCAGACCGTGCTCTCCCGCGTAGCGGCGCAGCCACGCCGCGCGCGCCTCGTCCACGAGCGGCGGCTTGGCCAGATACCCGGTCAGGATGCCGTCCCGCTCGTGCATGTGCCCGCCCACCACATCGTCGAAAAGGCCCGCGATCGGCGCCGTGAGCTGCTCGATCGACCCGGTCACGAGCACCGTGCGGTGCCCGGCGGCGCGGTGCTCGGCGATGGCCTTCTCTGCGCCCCCGCTGGTGTGCCGCCTCATCGTGGCGGTGTACGCGGAGGAGTGGACGATCCTCTCGAGACGCGCCACCGGCATCCCGGCGTAGCGGCGCAGGAACGAGCGGATGAACTCGCCGCGATCCGCGCGCTCGGCCCGCAGGTAGCCGCGCAGTCCGGCCAGGATCCGCAGGACCTCGGCGGGCCAGGCCGCCTTGCGCACACCCGCGGTGCGCACCCAGAGGTACTGCTCCACCAGGTTGGTGTCGACGACCGTGCCCTCCAGGTCGAAGACGGCCATGATGTCCGAACCCGCGGGCAGCTCCTTCTGCGGCTGGGGAGCGGCGGCCGCCTTCGACTCGGCCCGCCGTGCGGAGAACGCCTTGGTGAGGGTCGTGATGGACGGCAGGTGCACGTTCATCATGTAGTCCTCCCAGTCGATCGCCGTGGGATCGAACCCGCGATCCTTCTGGGCGGCTTTGGGGAGGGCGGCGTGCAGGGCACGCAGGTTGGTGTCGTCGAAGATGATCTCGGTGCGCACGTAGACCCGGTACAGCTGGGTGAAGTTGCGCAGCGTGCCCAGGTCGGCGATGTTCTTGATCATCTGGTTGTGCCACCGGCGCACCCGGTCGGTGTCGGGCAGTCTGCCGAGCCACCATTCGGCGGTGTTCGCGAGGCGCTCCTTGCGCAGCACGGCCTTCTCGACCTTGTTGCCGCCCGGGAACTCCCAGATCGGAACCTTGATGTCGCGGCCCTGCTTGTCCTTCATCGGGTTCGCCGTGAAGAAGCGGTTGACGAAGCCGTAGATCTCGTGGAACGGCAGCGGGTTCGATGAGCCGGATGCCACGTGGTAGTACTCGGGCGCGTTCTTCGCGGCCGGGTTGGCCGCGGCGGCCAGGATCGCGTTGACCACGTAGTCGACCGGGATGACGTCGAGGATCGAGTCGGGAAGTCCGGGGAACTCGGGGAGCAGCCCTCGCCCGTAGGCCATGATGAGCGGGTCGGCGACCTTGAAGCCGTCGATCCAGCCCGGGTAGGGATGCTGTAGCGCGCTCTCGATGATGGCCGGCCGGACGACCGAGAGCCGGTGGCCGTTCTCGCCCCAGAGCTCCTCGGCTGCGCGCTCGGCGAAGGCTTTGGTGAGCGTGTAGACGTCGGTCCAGCCCAGGCTCTGCGCGCGCGTGCGCCCGGCGTCCACGAGCTCGTCCGTGACCCACTTCACGCGGGCAGTCTCGGCGGCCTTGGCGACCGCCTGCGGACCCTCCTTGCCGTGCTTGGCGCGCGCGGCATCCAGGAACTCGCGCAGCCGGTCCGGTTCGCGCGAGAGCTGCTCGACGCGGTCGCGGGTCGCCGTGGCCTGCTCGTACTCCGCGCGCCAGTCGACATCGTGCACGAGCTTGGCCTCGGGCGCGACGCCCTTGCGCAGCCCGCCCACGTAGCAGGTGGAGACGTGCACCACGCGCGGGTCGCCCTTGCCCGCCAGCAGGTTCTCGTACAGCTGCACGGCGCCGCCGACGTTGGTGTCGAACGCCTGGTCGATGGGCGGGTCGAACGAGACGACCGACGCCGAGTGGATGACGACGTCGAGATCCTTGGGCAGCGGCGGGATCGAACCCATGGCGCCCTCGACGATGCGGATCCGCTCTTTCAGGGCCTTCTCGACCCCCTTGTCGCCCACCTTCTCGCGCCACGAGTCGAAGGCCGGCTTCTTGAGCAGCACGCGCACGCGATCGGTGGTGTCGGCGCCGGCCTTCCCGCGCACCAGGATCGAGATCGTGGTGCCCGGGTGATCGGCCAGCAGGCGCTCCAGCACGGCCTGCCCGACGAAACCCGTGGCGCCGGTGAGGAAGACGTGCGAGCTACCGAGGTCGGTCGTGGCTCGCTTCGGTGTCACGGGGTCAGTCTCGCAGACACGGTCGGGGCCACCGACGCGAGACCGGGCAGCGCGGCGAGGCGTTCCGCGATGGCCCGCGCCTCGGCCGCGCCGGCCTTGGTGCCGAACACGATCTGCTCGAAGAACGAGCGGTCGTCGTCGCTGCGCTCGATCGCGCCGATCGGCCACACCGCCTGCTTGATCTCCCGCCGGGTGAGCTTGCTCGCGCGCGGCGATGCGGCCAGCCGGCGCTGGGCCTCCTCCGCCAGGAAGCGGATGTGGCGGTCCTTGATCGTGCAGATCATGTCGACGACGGAATGCAGTCCGTCGGCCAGTTCGGCGAGCCGGCGATATGCCGCTTGCGTGATCCACTCGTCGGTCAGGCCGGTCGTGACGTGGGCGGCGACGATCTGCGGCCCGTCGAAGTTGGCGCGGATCGCCCGGCGCACCGGACCCCGGCGCTCGTGCCGCTCGGTCACCGCTCGGCGGAGACCCCCGGCGGGCTCCGAGGTGTGCAGGTCGTCGCCCGTTGCTTCGAGCACGGCGTCGAGTGCGTCGGCGATCCAGAACTTCTCGAAGGCCCAGGTGGTCAGAAACGCGGTGACCCGGGCGTCCTTGTGCGTCGCGGTGACCAGCAGATTGCGCATGCGCTGCATGGTCGAGCGCTCCAGATCGCGCAGCAGGCGCAGCAGCCGGAGGGCGTCCGCGCCGAGGCCCGACTCGCGCACCGGCGCCAGGTCGAGTTCGTCGCGATGGCTGCCGCGCGCGCTGCGCGTGAACTCGCGAATGTCGAACGCGCCGTCCTCGAGGGAGACCTCCCCCTGGGGCGGTTCGGCGGAGCGTCGCGCGGTCATCGGTCGGGGCCCTTTCCAGGGGTGGGGGACGGCCCTCGGGTCATCCTGGTGCTCAATAGCACCGTATCGTAAGGAACATGTCGACGGCGCTGGTGACGGGTGGCACCTCGGGTATCGGGGCGGAGTTCGCGCGCCAGCTCGCGGCCCGCGGAGACGACCTGATCCTGGTCGCGCGCGACGCCGCACGACTGGATGCGATGGCCGCCGAACTGCGCGCCACCGGAGTCGAGGTGGAGACCATCGCCGCCGACCTGTCGAAACCGCGGGACACCCAGCGGGTGGCGAAGCGCCTGGCCGATGCGGCGCATCCGGTCGACCTGCTGATCAACAACGCGGGCTACGGGCTGACGACCAAGCTCGTCGCCCCTGACATCGACGAGCACGACGACGCCTACGCGGTCATGGTGCGCGCGGTGTGGGTCCTGTCGGCGGCCGCTGCCCCGGGGATGCGCGAGCGCGGGCACGGGGCGATCGTCAACGTCGCGAGCATCGCCGGGCAGCTCTCGATGGGCGGTTACTCCGCCATGAAGGCGTGGGTGCTGACCTACACCGAGAGCCTGGCCAACGAGCTGCACGGCTCAGGAGTGACCGTGACCGCCCTCATGCCGGGGTGGGTGCGCACCGAGTTCCACCAGCGCGCCTCGATCCGCAGCAGCAGCATCCCGGACGCGTTGTGGCTGGACGCGCCGTATCTGGTGCGGCAGTGCCTGCGCGACGTCGAGCGCGGCAAAGTGGTGTCGATGCCGAGCGCCCGGTACAAGCCGCTTTCATTCCTCTTGCGGCATCTACCCCGTGCGACGGTGCGCGCGGTCTCGCGCAGGATTAGCCTGAGTCGGAGCAGAGCCGCATCGTGACGTCTTTCCGATGCGCCGCCGATCGAAGGGACGCGCATGGCGCCGAAGATGCGTGACCGTTTCACGTCACGGGGCCAGGCCGCCGCGCGCTTCGTCGCGCAGCGGGGGCTGCTCAAGTCGGTGGTGTGGGGCGTGGTGAGCGTGACCGTCATCGACCGCGACAAGCTGTCCGGGGTGCGCAAGCCCTTCGTGGTGGTGGCCAACCACTCCAGCCACCTGGACGCGCCGCTCATCATGGGCGCCCTCCCGCGCAAGCTCGCGCGCTACCTCGCCGCCGGCGCGGCGGGGGACTACTTCTTCGACGTGTGGTGGCGCCGCGGGCTCACCGCGCTGTTCTTCAACGCCTTCCCGGTGGACCGCAGCGGCAGCAACCCGCGCAACGTGAGCGCGAAGGCCCTCCTCCAGCACGGGGTGCCCGTCCTGGTCTTCCCCGAGGGCACCCGCTCCAAAACGGGCGAGATCGGGCACTTCAAACCCGGCGCGGCGGCGCTCTCGTCCGCGACCGGCGCACCCGTGCTGCCGATCGCGCTGATCGGCGCCTACAACGCGCATCCGCGCGGGTCGAAGTGGCCCAAGCCCGGCCGGCTTCCGGTCGCCGTGGTGTTCGGGGCGCCCATGCGCATCGCGGAGGGCGAGAATCCGCAGCAGTTCATGGCGCGCATCCGCGAGCAGGTGATCGCCCTGCACGACGCGCACGCAGACCGTATTCTCAACCCGACGGGAACGACGAAGGAGACCGACCGGTGAGTGACGTCAAGCACATGAAGTGGTGGGGCTGGGGCAACGAGGGCGTCGGCTTCCACTGGCAGGACAAGCCCGGCTTCGCCCCGTTCGTGCTGCAGGCGGTCGGCCTCGACCTGCACGCCGCGACCCCGGCGGAGATGCCGTCCTTCGGCAAGATGAAGGTCGCGAAGTCGGCGGCGTCGCCCGCTCTGCTGTCGAAGCTAGCGACCATCGTCGGAGAGGGCCACGTGACCACCGACGACATGGAGCGCGTCGTGCACGTCTACGGGAAGAGCCTGCGCGATCTGGTGCGCATCCGCGAGGGCCTGGTGCAGCGCTACGTCGACGTCGTGGTCTACCCGGCGGATGAGGCCGAGGTGCAGAAGGTCGTGGATGCCGCGGTCGCCGCCGACGCGGTCCTCATCCCGTTCGGAGGGGGCTCCAACATCGCGGGCAGCCTCGAGCCGCGCGCGGACGAGAAGCGCGTCGTCATCTCGCTCGACATGGGTCGGATGCGCGAGGTGGTCGACATCGACGAGGAGTCCGGGCTCGCCCGCATCCAGGCCGGCGCCCAGGGCCCCGACCTGGAGGAGCAGCTGAACGCCAAGGGCTGGACCATCGGGCACTTCCCCGACTCGTTCACCCACTCCACGATCGGCGGATGGGTCGCGACCCGGTCCTCGGGCATGCAGTCCGACAAGTACGGGGACATCTCCGACATCGCCCGCGGGATGCGCGTCGTGCGCCCCGGCGGAACGCTCGTGATCCGCGCCAACCCCTCGGTCTCCAACGGCCCGAGCGTGCGCGAGATGGTGCTCGGCAGTGAGGGCCGCCTCGGCGTCATCACCGAGGTCACCGCCCAGGTGCACCGGATCCCCGAGAAACGCGACGTGTACGCCTACTTCTTCCCGAACTGGGAGGCCGGCATCGCCGCGATGCAGGAGATCGCCGAGTCGGATGCCGCCCCGACCATCACGCGCATCTCGGATGCGCCCGAGACCGGGTTCTCGCTCGCCACGAGCAAGGAGCGCCACGGCTTCGACAAGTTCGCCGCCGGGACGGTGCTGCCGACGCTCATGCGGTCCAAGGGCTGGAAGCTCGACGACATCTGCCTGTCGTTCATCGGCTACGAGGGCGAGGCCTCGCACGCCCAGCGCCAGAAGAAGCTCGTCGACGCGATCGTCAAGAAGCACGGGGGCATGGGCGTGGGCAAGGGCCCGGGCGTGCTCTACGACCAGAAGAAGTTCGACACCCCGTACCTGCGCGACTTCCTGCTCGACCGGGGTGCGGCGGGCGACGTGTCCGAGACCGCGATGCCGTGGTCGAAGGTCAACCAGGTGCACGACAACGTCTCGGCGGCCGCGCACAAGGCCTACGACGAGCTCGGCATCAAGGGCTGGATCATGAGCCACATGTCGCACTCGTACCACTCGGGCGCGTGCCTGTACTTCACCTTCGCGTTTGTGTTCGGCGACGACCCGCTGGGCGAGTACGACCACGTCAAGTCCGCGATCCAGCAAGCCTTCGTCGACAACGGCTCCTCGATCTCGCACCACCACGGGGTGGGCGTCGAGCACGCGCCGTGGCTCGAGCAGGACATCTCGTCCGAGGGCGTCAAGATCCTGAGCGGGGTCTTCCAGGCGACCGACCCGGGCGGCAACCTGAACCCGCGCAAGATCCTCGCGGATCCCGGGGTTCCCACGAGCGGTCCGGGCACGACGCGGAAGGCGGGTGCCGCATCCGCCGCGCCCGTTGCGAAGAAGGCGACCAGGGCATCCACGGCGAAGAAGAAGGTGACCGCCGGGTAGCCTCGGCGCCGGGTAGCCTGAAAGGGCCATGCCCGAACTCCGCATCTCCGACGAGGTGGCCGCCGCCCTCGCGGCCGGTCAGCCGGTTGTCGCCCTCGAGTCCACGATCATCTCCCACGGCCTGCCGCGGCCCCGCAATCTGGATGCCGCGCGCGAGTTCGAGGGCATCCTGCGCGAGCGCGGGGTGGCCCCCGCCACCATCGCCGTGCTCGACGGGGTGCCGCACATCGGCCTGGACGATGTCGGAGTCCGGCGCATCGCCGAGGAGGAGCTGGCCAAGGCGAGTGTGCGCGACCTGCCGATCCTGGCGGCGCGCGGGGGAAGCGGGGCCACCACGGTGGCGGCGACCGCGCACCTGGCGGCGCGCGCCGGCATCCGTGTCTTCGCGACGGGAGGTCTGGGTGGCGTGCACCGGGGCGCATCCGAGACCTTCGACGAGTCCGCCGACATCCCGACCCTGGCGGTCACGCCCGTCGCGGTGGTCAGCGCGGGGGTCAAGAGCGTGCTGGACATCGCGGCCACGCTCGAGCGGCTGGAGACCCTGAGCGTGCCCGTGGTGGGCTACCGGACCCGCGTCTTCCCGGCGTTCTGGCTGCGCGAGTCGGGGCACGAGCTGGACTGGAGCGTCGAGGGGCCCGACGAGGTCGCCGCGATCATGGCCTCGCTCGACGAAGCCGGGTCGCGCACCGGCATCGTGGTGGCCAACCCGATCCCCGAGGATCAGCAGTGGGATCCGGCCGAGCACGACCGCGTTCTCGCCGAGGCGTTCGCCGCCGCCGAGGCCGCGGGGGTGCGCGGCAAGGCGGTGACGCCCTTCCTGCTTGGCTACATCGTCGACGCCTCCGGCGGCCGCAGCCTCGAAGTCAACCTCGACCTGGCGCGCAACAACGTGCGCGTCGCCGCCGACATCGCGGCCGCGTGGTCGGCTCGCGGATGACGCGCGACCGCGTCGTCGTCGTGGGCGATGTCATCAACGACATCGTGGCGGTGCCGCACGGCGAGATCCGACCGGACACCGACACGGCCTCGACGATCCGGCAGCGGCCGGGCGGCTCGGCGGCGAACACGGCGGTCTGGCTGGGATCGCTCGGGGCGAGCGTGGACTTCGTGGGCTGCGTCGGACTGGACGACCACGACTATCACGAGCGGGTCTTCCGCGAGGCGGGGGTCGAACCGTACCTGTCGCTCGGCACGGGCCTGCCCACCGGCACGATCGTCATCCTGGTCGACGGCGAGCGTCGCACCATGCTCACCGAGCGCGGCGCGAACTCGCTCTTCGACAGCCGCAGCGTGACCGAGGAGCTGCTCTCTCGAGCCGGGGTGCTGCACATCAGCGGGTACAGCATCCTGGACGGCTTCGGCGTGCCCGGCTCGCGCGACCTGATCGAGCGCGCCGCCGCGGCCGGCGCCCCCGTCTCGGTCACCCCGGGTTCGGCCGGCTACATCGCCGACTTCGGGGTGGACCGGTTCCTCGAGGCGATCGAGGGCACGGCGGTCCTGTTCCCCAATCGCGACGAGGGCGCCCTGTTGACCGGCGAGTCCGATCCGGAGCGCATCGGCGCGTCCCTGCGCGAGCGCTTCGAACTCGTTGTGCTGACCATGGGCGCGGATGGGGTCATGGTCTTCGAGGGCGACACCGCGACGCGGATACCGGCCCCCAAGGTGCAGCGGATCGAGGACCCGACGGGTGCGGGCGACGCGCTCGCCGCGGGCTTCCTGGAGCGCTGGGTGCGCGACCGGGATGCGGTGGCGGCCGCCGAGGCGGGCGTCTTCGTCGCGGCGCGCGCCATCATGGTCATCGGCGGGCGCCCGCCGATCTAGGCGACGGCAAACGTGATTGAAGGCCGGCCGCAGAGGCGAGCGGCCGGCCTTCTCCCTTGCACCAAGAGTGTCCTGCAATCACATTCCGCGGTAGCTGCCACAGCAAACAACTAACGCTCTTCGAATGTATAACGGAACGGTAACGCTGTCTAGTGTTATCGGTTCGTTATTTTTTGAGCCGTCGCGAGTCGACCGAAACCCCGGCCGGGATGGGCGATTCGCGACGGCTCGCCCCCCATATAGTTAAGTCATGGAAGTACTTGGGGAAGGGGCGCGGTCGCACCGCGAGGTCGCGTCGGTTCTCGTGGGACTCATGCTCGGGCTGTTCACGACCGTGTCCAGCTCGATGATCGTCGTCAACGCGCTGCCCGCCATCGCCTCAGGGCTCGGCACCACCTCGTCCGGAGCCCTGTGGGTGGTGCTCGCCTCGCTCGTCACCATGACGATCGCTACCCCGGTATGGGGAAAGCTGGCAGACCACCTCGACAAGAAGCGGCTGACCCAGGCGTCCATCCTGATCTTCGTCGTTGCGTCGATCGGGGCGGCGCTGGCGCCCGGTCTCGGTGCTCTCGTCGCCATGCGAGCGCTGCAGGGCGTGGCGACCGGCGGGCTCCTGGCGATGTCCCAGGCGACGCTCGGGGCCATCACCACACCACGCCAACGCGGCGCCTACTCCGGCTATCTGGGTGCGGTGATGTCGGTGGCCACGTTGTGCGGCCCGCTCATCGGCGGAATCGTGGTCGACATCCCCGGACTCGGATGGCGCTGGTGCTTCCTCCTGCTGCTCCCGCTCGCGGTCGCCGGGCTGGTCATCGTCCAGCTGACCCTGCGCGCGCCGGCAACGCGTGCGCCGATGCGTGTCGATCTCGCGGAAACGATCGGAATGCTGCGCAACCGCACCACGCTGTGGGCGATCGTGGGAAGCGTGTCTCTGGGGCTCGTGACCTTCAGTTCGGTGCTCTTCCTGAGCCAGTACCTCCAGTTGGGTCGCGGGTACTCCGCGTCGACGGCCGGGATCCTGGCGGTTCCGATGCTCTCGGCGACCCTTGTCGCCTCGATCGTTGCCGGCCACCTGGTGGCGCGCCGCGGCCGGGTCGGGGGTGTGCTGCTGGGGGGTTCGGTGCTCATGGCCGCCGGGTTCGCGGCGCTCGCCACGGTAGGTGTGAGCGCCCCCGACTGGCTAGCGATCGTCGCCACGATTCCGGTGGGGGCCGGGATCGGCATGCTCATGCAGAACTTCGTGCTCGCGGCGCAGAACGCCCTGGATCACCTCTGGGTGGGGCGGGTCAGCGCGACCCTGTCGTTCGTCCGTTCGCTGGCGGGAGCCGCGGGAGTCGCGGGACTGGGCGCGATCGTCGCGGGGCTCGCGGGCGCGGATCCCGAGCCGGCCGCGCAGGCTCGGGCTACGGGCGTGGTCTTCGCGATCGCCGCGTTCGCCTCGTTGGCCGCGCTGGTCGCGGCCTTCGCCCTTCGCGGCCAGAGGCTGCGCGGCACGATCTAGCGCTCGAGCCGGGTGCGTCCGAAGTCGCGATCCGCCTGCTCATCGAGAGCGTCGAAGAGGGTGTCGGTGCGCAGCGCCGCGAGCGCCGGGGCGGCGTCCCCGAGCACCTCGGAGAATCGGTGCACGAGCATGCGCTCCGCCTCGTGCAGGCGCCGGCGCCCGAGATCGGTGACGACGAACACGACGCCGCGTCCGTCATCCGGAGTCGCCTCGCGGGCGATGAGCCCGGCTTTGACCATGCCGTTGGTGAGCGAGGTGACCGCGGGACGGCTGACCGCGGTTGCCTGAGCGAGTTCGTAGGCGCGGCGGCCCGTACTCGCCGCACTCGCCAGCGCCCGGTACTGGGCGAGGTTGAGCCCGGCCTCCTCGCAGACCTGCTGAGCGATGCGCGACAGCCGGATCACGGCGCGGATGGGGTCCATCAGCTCTTCCTCGGCCACACTCGAAGAGTAGCCGCACATAGGATCGCCCCATGGCCGACCAGGGCGGGGCGGGTTCCGCGATCCCCATCGACGACATCGACAAGGCGATCATCCGGCTCCTGCAGCGCGACGGGCGCATGGCCTACGCCAAGCTCGGCCCGAAGGTCGGCCTGTCCAGCGCGGCCGCGCGCCAGCGGGTGCAGCGCCTCGTCGAGCACGGGGTCATCGAGGTCGTCGCCGTTTCGCAGCCGCTCAAGCTCGGATTCAACATCCAGGCCATGGTCGGGCTGCGGGTCGACGGGGACCTGCGCGGGATCGCCTCGGCGCTGGCGGACATCGAGGAGATCGTCTACGTCGTCGTGAGCTCGGGTCGCTTCGACATCATCACCGAGGTCGTCTGCCGGGATTCCCGGCAGCTCATGTCGATCGTCAACGACACGATCCGCGCCATGCCGGGCGTGACGTCCACTGAGACGTTCACCTATCTGAACATCGAGAAGGTCAGCTACTCCTGGGGTACCGGATGAGGCCGCCACCCGTTCGCAGCCGATAGCTCGTGCTGACAATCGAAACGATTGTCAATTGAAAGATTCACGCACGAAACGCTTGTGTTCATCTGGTTAAGTGGCCATACTAGTTTCACCGGCCGATCACGACGAGGAGAACGCAGTGGCGATCACGCTTCCCGAGGGCACCGACGCACTCGGCATGGCCGAGCTCGTGAAGACGGGCGAGGTCACCGCGAGCGAGTTGCTCGAGGACGCCATCGAGCGCGTCGAGGAGGCCAATCCGGCCGTCAACGCCGTGATCGGCACCATGTACGATCTCGCCCGCGAGCACGCCACGGGCCCCCTTCCCGAAGGGCCCTTCACGGGCGTGCCCTTCCTGCTCAAGGATGGCGGCGGAGTCGGGTACGCCGGTGTTCCTATGACGTCGGCGAGCCGGTTCCTGAAGGACAACATTCCCGCCGAGCACGGCCCCCTCACGAAGCGGTACCTGGCCGCGGGCCTCGTGCCCTTCGGCAAGACGAACCTCCCCGAGTTCGGCCTGCAGCCCACGACCGAGCCCGAACTGTTCGGCCCCACGCGCAACCCATGGGATCTGGATCTGTCGGCCGGCGGTTCGAGCGGCGGCGCCGCGGCGGCGGTCGCGACGCGCATGGTGCCCATGGCCAACGCGAGCGACAGCGGAGGCTCCATCCGCATCCCGGCGTCGAATTGCGGTGTGTTCGGCATGAAGCCGACCCGTCTGCGTATCTCGTCCGCCCGTCGGCACACCGGTGTCTCGTTCCGCATGGCGGTGCTCAGCGAACACGCCGTGACGCTCAGCGTGCGCGACTGCGCGGCTCTTCTGGATGCCACGGCCGGCCCGCGCCCGGGCGACCCGTTCGTCGCGCCCCGGCCGCCGAGGCCGTACCTGGAGGAGACCACACGCGACCCCGGGCGGCTGCGCATCGCATTCAGCACGACGTCGCCGCTCGGCATCCCGCTGCACCCCGACTGCGTCGCTGCGGTCGAGGATGCGGCGCGACTCTGCGAGAGCCTCGGCCACATCGTGGAGGAGAAGTCGCCCGAGATCGACGGCTCGGCACTCGCAGGCCCGTTCACCGTCGTCTCGAGCGGCGGCTTGGCGTGGGACATCGCCCGACTCGAGCGACTCACCGGCCGGTCCGCGACCGAGGAACTCTTCGAGCCCGCGACCTGGGCGATGATCCAGGCCGGACGCTCCTCGACCACGACTGTGACCGTCTACATGGACGCGCTCGCCGCGCTGCAGGAGCTCGTCGACGGACTCGCCGCCTTCCAGGAGCCCTACGACGTGTGGCTCACGCCGACGGCCGGGAGCATCGCGCCCCCGCTCGGCCACTTCGCCGCCGACCCTGCGGACCCGATGAAGGGCATGCGCGCGGCGGGCGCCTTCCTGCCCTTCACGACCCTCATCAACGTGACCGGGCAGCCGGCCATGTCCGTGCCCCTGTACTGGACCGCCGAGGGTATCCCGGTGGGCACGCACTTCGTCGGCCCGTACGGCGACGAAGGGCTGCTCTACCGGCTCGCCGCCCAGCTGGAGGCCGCCCGGCCGTGGGCGGGCCGCATCCCCCCGACCGCCGCACGAGCCGCGTGACGAACCGAACCCAGGAGACCGCAGTGACCACCGCATCCCGCAACACGCGCTTCCCCGGCGAGTACTGGACGTCGTTCCAGTTCTTCGACGGCGAGGTCATGGACGACCAGTTCAAGCACCAGCTGACCCAGATGTTTTACGGAGCGAGCGATCTGGGCGAGTGCCTCGAGGTCGCTGCCCGGATCGAGAACGACAGCGAGGAGGACTGGCTTCGCGAGTGGTCGCGCCTCGCGAGCGAGCTTGAGGAGCGCGGGATCGCCGCGGCCAAGGCGGGGCGCACGCAGACCGCTGCGTCCACCTACCTGCGCGCGGCGACCTACTGGCGCGGGTCGCTCATCCACAACGCGTTCCCGGAGGACCCGCGTACCCGCGACAACGCCCTCGCCGCCTACCGCTGCTGGGACCGCTATCTCGAGCTCTCCGGGTACCCGGGTGAGGCCCTGCAGATCCCCTACGAGGAGTCGTTCCTCCCCGCATACCTGTACCGCAGCCCGGTCGCGCGCGGGAAGGCGCCCCTGCTGATCTTCTTCCAGGGTCGCGACGCCTGGCCCGAGGACACCCGCTGGGTCTACGACAACGCCATCCGCCGCGGCTATCACGCGCTCTCGGTGCAGTGCCCCGGCCAGGGCATGGCGATCCGGGTGAACGGGCTGCCGTTCCGCTACGACTGGGAGAACGTGGTCACGCCCATCGTCGACGTGGCCGTCGGCCTCGAGGGCGTCGACACGGACCGCATCGGGCTCATGGGGCTCAGTTTCGGCGGTTACCTGGCACCGCGTGCCGCGGTCTTCGAGAAGCGCATCAAGGTGCTCGTGGCCGACCCCGGGGTGCTCAGCTGGGGCGAGTCGATCCGGATCGGCCTGCCGCCGCAACTGAGCGACGCCTTCGAGCAAGGGGCAGATACCTTCAACTCGACCGTCGAGCAGATGCGGCAGCAGTCGACCCTGATCGACTGGTTCCTGCGCGACTCGGTGTGGAAGCACGGCGCCGCGTCGCCCTACGAGCTCATCCAGGAGTTCGACCGGTGCGACCTCACCGGCCTGGCCGGCCGGATCGAGGCCGAGACCCTCATCATGGACGGCTCCGAGGAGCACTTCTCTGCGGCGCAGTCGCAGAAGCTCTACGACGAACTGACCTGCCCGAAGGAACTCATGCTCTTCGATCCCGCCAGCACCGCGCAGCTGCACTGCCAAAACGGCGCAGGCGGCACGGCCGGGGAAGCGCTCTTCGACTGGCTCGACGGCCGGCTCTGAACACGACTCGCCACACCACGCCACCGGATTTCAAAGGAGAGAACCGCATGCCGGATACCACAGAGGCCCAGCCTCCCAGCCTTCCCGAGGGGCCCCCGGAGGTCGTCGACGCCGTCGCCGACGCCCTGCTCCCGGGCATCGAAAAGTCCATGAGCCTGCGCGAGACCGTTCGCAAGGGTGGGGTCGCCATCCTCGCCCTCGCCGTCCCGCTCGTGATGATGGAACAGCTGGTGCGCGACGCGACCACGACGCTCGCCCCCGACATCCAGCGCACCTTCCAACTCGAGGACTGGGCGCTCATCGCGGTGCTCGGATTCTCGGGCGTCGCACTCACCGTGGGCGGACCGTTCGCCGCCTTCCTGGCAGACCGCACACGCCGCCGCTTCCTGGTGTTTGCGTTCGCCGCGATGGGCACGCTCGCCCTCATCGGAGCGTTCTTCTCCACCGAGGTCTGGCAGATCTTCGTCTGCCTTACCCTGACCGGCCTCGCCGGGGCGTACTCGAACCCGGTGTTCGGCTCGCTCATCGCTGAGGCCTATCCGGCCGAGGGTCGCGGGCGGGTCTACTCGTTCCACGCCATGGCGACCCCCTTGGGCCAACTCATCGGCCCCACGCTGGCCGGCTCGCTCGCCGCACTCGCGGGTGCTGGCACGGATTCGTGGCGCTACGCGTACCTCGGGCTCGCCCTGCCGTACGCGATCCTGGCGGTCTCGTCGCTGATCTTCCTCAAGGAGCCGCCGCGCGGCGGCGCCGCATACGCCGCGGCGACCGGAGCGAGCCAGACCTGGGAGAAGCCCATCGGGTTCTTCGCCGCCTTCCGGCGCATGGTGAAGATCCGCACCTACCTGTTCCTGTGCATGGGCATCGGGTCGCTCGGTCTCGCGCTGTACGCGGTGCCGATCCAGATGTCGCTGCTGTTCGAGGGCGAGTACCAGCTAGACGCGCTCCAGCGCGGCTTGGTCTTCTCGCTGACGCAGGTTCCAGTCATCGCCGCGATGATCGTCGGGGGGCGCCTGTTCGACCGGCTGTTCCGAGTCGACCCGGCTCGCACCATGTATCTGGCGTTCGCAGGCATCGTCGGATTCGGCGTGCTCATCGTCGCCGGGATCTGGGTGCAGCCACTGCCCCTGCTCATCGCGGTGTACGTGCTGGCCATGGTCTTCAACGGTCTCACCCTGGTGTCGGTGAGCGCGATCATCGCGTCGGTCACCCCTCCGCGCTTCATGGCGCAGGCCTTCGCCGTGATGACTCTCTTCACCTTCCTCATGGGCGGGTTCTTCGGGGCAGTGTTCTCGGGCGTCATCTCCGAGAGCTTCGGCTTCCGGGTCGCTCTCGCGATCGCGGTCGGCGTCTCCGCGGTTGTCGCCGGCATCTTCTACCTGCTCGGCTCGCGTCACCACACGGCCGACGCTGCACGCGTCGCGGACGAGATCGCGGCCGACGCCGCCGCGTTCGCCACCACGAAGGAGAAGGCATGACGACATCCCCGTTCCGGCTCGACGGCACGGTGACCGTGGTCACCGGCGCCAGCTCGGGCATCGGCGCGGAGATCGCCCGGGCGGTCGGCGAGGCGGGCGGAGACGTCCTCCTCGTCGGCCGCTCGGCCGGGCGGCTCACGGCGTCGCTGGATGCCGTGGCCGCCACAGGCGCACGCGCCGCCGTCGCGGCGGTCGAGTTGCGCGACGATGCCGCGCCTCAGGCCGTGGTCGATGCAGCGCTCGCGGAGTTCGGCCGTATCGACGGGCTCGTCAACGCCGCCGGGATCTACCGGATGGCAGCCCTCGCCGACACGACCGACGAGGTGCTCGACGAGCACTGGGAGGTCAATGTGCGGGCTCCCTACCGGCTCACCCGCGAGGTGGCCCCGCACCTGGGCGATGGCGGCTCGATCGTCTTCGTCTCGTCGATGTCGGGTCACGTGGGTTCGCCCAACGACTCGGCGTACTGCGCGTCGAAGGGCGCGATCGAGCTCGTCGTCAAGGCGCTCGGCACCGAACTCGCGCCGCGGGGCGTGCGCGTCAACGCGGTTGCCCCAGGCAACGTGCACACCTCGATGAACGCCGAGCTCATCACCCCCGAGCTCGAGGCGGAGATCCTCGCGACCACCCCCGCCGGGCGCATCGGCGAAGTGGGCGACATCGCCCCCGCGGTGGTGTACCTGCTGTCGGGAGCGTCCCGGTACGTCGTCGGAACCAGCCTCCGCGTCGACGGCGGGTTCACGGCGCAGTAGGCACCGCACGGCACTCGCAGCATCGCATTCCCGTTCCACCGACAGAGAGGCACCAGCCATGACCACCACCTACCCCAGCGGGGTGAAGCGCGCCGAGTTCGAGGCCGAGCTTCAGAGGCTCGAGGTGGTGTCACGCTTCCCGGAGATGCCCGCGAACCTGTTCGACGAGGGCCCGCACCTGATCACCACGCCGAACCTGCCCTGGGGCGATGACGTCCGCGAGGCGTCGATCGAGGCGTACCGCCGGTTCATCCACGGGGAGACCTGGATCACGGGAGGCGGCGCGCGCGAGATGGAGGCGGAGCTCATCGACTGGATGGGGCGCCTGATGGGCGCGGCGAACCCGGCCGGCTTCATCACGGCGGGCGGCTCCGAGTCAAACATGTGCGCGATCCTGACCGCGAAGCAGCTCTCCGGGCGCAAGGGCGGCAGCGTCGTGTTCCCGGACAACGGGCACTACTCGTTGCACAAGCTGTGCCGCATGTTCGATCTCGACGCCGTCGTCGTCCCCGCACCCGATGGCCACCTCGACCGGGTGGACCCGGCGGCGATCGAGGCGGCGATCCGCGAGGACACCATCGCGATCATCGCCACGGCCGGAACCTGGGCCTTCGGCAGCGTCGACCCCATCGCGGAGATCGGCGAGATCGCGCAGCGCCACGGGCTGTACCTGCACGTCGACGGGGCGTTCGGCGGGTACATCCTGCCGTTCCTCGAGCGCGGCGGCTACGACGCATCGATCCCGCTCTGGGATTTCCGGGTTCCCGGCGTCCACTCCATCAGCGCGGACCTGCACAAGAACGGGATGGCTCCCCCGCCCGCGGGTTCGCTCACCTTCCGCGACGCCGACCTGCTCGCCGCGGCCAAGGAGATCTGTCCGCCCAACGGCACCATGTCGGGAACCCGCGGCGCCGGGCCGATCGCCGGAGCGTGGGCCATGGCGAAGCTGCTGGGCGAGGAGGGCTACACCGCGGTCTCGCTGCAGTCGATGGCTCTCCGTGACGAGCTGGTCGTCGGCGCGGAGGCGATCGAGGGAGTGCGAGTCCATCCCGGATCGCGCATCAACATGACGCTCATCCACTCCGAGACGCTCGATCTGCGCCCGGTGGCCGAGGAGCTCCGCGTCCGCGGCTGGATGTTCGCCGCCCGCGCGATCCCCGCGCCGGTGGGCATCGTGGTCGTGCCCATGCCGCACAACTTCGGGCGCACCGAGGCTTTCCTGAACGACCTGCGCGACGCCATGCGTCTCGCGACGCCGATCGAGACGGCCGTGGTAGAGCTGGAGAAGGTGTCGGCGTATGGCTTCTGATCAGCTCCGGCTCTCGGTCGACATCGGGGGCACCTTCACCGACCTGGTGGTCGAGGAGCGCGGGGAGCTGCGGCTGTTCAAGTCCCCGACCGATCCGGACGACCCGGTGCAGGGCATCCTCGACGTGCTCGCCATGGCGGCGGACTCCGACGGGGTCGCACTCGCCGAGCTGCTCGGACGGGTCGAGTCGTTTAGCCACGCCACCACGCGCGGCCTCAACGCCGTGCTGACCGGGAATGTCGCCCGCACCGCGTTCCTGACCACGGCGGGCCACCCCGACGTGCTACTGCTGCGCGAGGGGGGTCGCCAGAAGCCTTTCGACTTCACGGTGCCGTTCCCGGACCCCTACGTGCCGCGTCGGCTCACCTTCGAGGTGCCCGGTCGCATTACGTCGGCGGGCGAGATCCGGGAACCGATCGACGCCCAGGCGGTCGTCGAGGTGTGCGCGAAGCTGCGCGAACTCGAAGTGGAGGCCGTCGCGGTCTGCCTGCTCTGGTCGACCATCGAACCGGCACACGAACTCGCGGTCGCCTCCGTCCTCGACCGGGAACTACCCGGGATTCCGTACACCCTGTCTCATCGCCTCAACCCGTCGCTGCGCGAGTACCGGCGGGCATCCTCGGCCGCGATCGATGCGTCGCTCAAGCCGCTCATGTCGCGGTACATCGACGGCCTGACCTCGCGCCTGCGCGCTGCCGGGCTGGCCGGGCGCATCCTCATGGTGACTTCGGTGGGGGGCGTCATGGACGCGGGCGACGCGGCCGGCGCCCCCATCGTGACCATCAACTCGGGACCGTCGATGGCACCCGTCGCGGGCCGTGCCTACGCCGCGGCAGAGCTTGGCGCGGACGCGGTCATCGTCGCCGACGCGGGCGGCACCACCTACGACGTCACGCTGGTGCGACGCGGCGAGATCCCCTCGACCCGGACGGCATGGGTGGGCGACGAGGGCACCGGTCACATGACCGGCCTGCCGTCGATCGACGTGAAGAGCGTGGGCGCCGGAGGGGGCAGCATCGCCTGGGTCGACTCCGGCGGACTACTGCACGTCGGACCGCAGAGCGCCGGGTCCATCCCCGGCCCCGCCTGCTACGGGCGGGGAGGCACGGCGGCAACCGTCACCGATGCGGCGCTCGTGCTGGGCTATCTCGACCCGACGTCGTTCTCGAACGGCACCATGACGCTCGACACGGATGCCGCCCGCGCCGCGATCGGACGCGACATCGCCGCGCCCCTCGGCCTCGAGATCGTCGATGCCGCGCACGCCATCCTGGAGCTCACGACAGAGCAGATGGTCAGGGCGATCGAAGAGATCACGCTGCAGCAGGGCATCGACCCGGCTCGCGCGGTCATGGTCGGCGGCGGGGGAGCGGCCGGAATCAACGCGGTCGCGGTGGCCAGGCGCCTGGGCTCCGAGCGGCTCGTGCTGCCCGCGGTGGGCGCCGCGCTCGCTGCGGCGGGTGCGCTCATGTCCGACCTGACGGCCGTGTACAGCGCGACGGTCCCCGCCATCACCGATGCCTTCGACATCCCGCGGGTCGACGAGGCGCTCGCGGGTCTGCGCGAACGCTGCCTCGCCTTCGCGGAACGGGTCGGGGGGACGCGCGACCAGGTCACGGTGACGCTGTTCGCCGAGGCGCGCTACCCGCAACAGATCTGGGAGCTCGAGGTTCCGCTTCGCTCGCACGCGTTCGGTGACGCCGCCGCGGTCGCGCGCTTCGCGGAGGACTTCCACGCCATTCACACCGAGATCCTCGGCATCTCGGACGACCGATCGCCGGTCGAGGTGGTCAGCTGGGGTGCGCGGGCGCGGGTCCCGCTTCGTGGCGAGACGGAGATCCTGAGCGCCCGCGCACCTCGCAGTGGCGAGGCGACCTCGCGGCGCGCGTTCGTTCCGGGCATGGGGATCGTCGACGTACCGGTTCGTCCGCTCGCCACGCTCTCCGCGGGGGAGGTGCTCGACGGCCCTGTGCTGCTCGAGTCTCCCTTCACGACCATCGTGGTCGCCGACGCCAGCCGGGTGGAGCTCGGCCCCGCCGGGTCCATCGTCATCACCCCGGTTCGCGAGATCCCAGCACGAGAGGCAGCAGCGTGACCGCACTCGACCCCGCGACCGTCGTCGCACCCGAGCGCGACGGAGCCCGGCTCGCCGTTCTCAGCCACCGCTTCGAGGCCATCGTGCGGCGCATGTCGAATACGCTCGCGCGATCGGGCCGCTCGGGCGTGCTCAACACCGCGCGGGACTTCTCGTGCTGCATCCTGACCGCCGAGGGCGGGGTGCTCATGACCGGGCAGAGTCCCCCCATCCACGTCATGGGCGGCCCGGACCTGCAAGCCGCGTCGATGAACGAGTTCTACCCCGAACTGCACGCGGGCGACGCCTTCCTGCACAACTCGCCGTATCACGGCAACACGCACGCGGCCGATCACTCGATCCTCGTGCCGGTCGTCGACGCGGACGGCGTCCACCGTTTCACCGTGCTCGCCAAGGCGCACCAGGCCGACTGCGGCAACTCGGTGCCCACCACGTACATGGCCAGCGCTCTCGATGTCTACGAAGAGGGCGCCCTCATCTTCCCGGTCGTGCGCGTGCAGAAGGACTACGAGGACTGCGCCGACATCCTGCGGATGTGCGAGATGCGCATCCGGGTCCCGCACCAGTGGCGCGGCGACTATCTCGCGATCCTGGGGAGCGCCCGGATCGGAGAGCGCGCCCTCCTGCAGCTGGCCGAGGAAGTGGGCTGGGACGAGCTCGAGACCTTCTCACGCGAGTGGCTCGACTACAGCGAGGAGCGCATGGAGGCCGCGATCCGGGCGCTCCCCGCAGGGGCGGCCACGGCATCCACGCACCACGACCCCTTCCCGCGCGTGCCGGACGGCGTGCCTCTGCGGGTGAGTGTCACGGTCTCGCCCGAGCACGGGATGATCGAGGTCGACCTGCGCGATAACCCCGACTGCGTTCCGTCGGGCCTCAACCTCAGCGAAGCGTCGTCGCGCACGGCCGCGCTGATCGGCGTCTTCAACTCGATCGACGGCACGGTGCCGCACAACCAGGGCAGCTTCCGGCGGGTGCGCGTACACCTGCGCGAGAACTGCGTCGTGGGCATTCCGCGGCACCCGGCCAGCTGCTCGGTCGCGACCACCAACCTGGCGAACCGGGTCGGCAACATCGTGCAGCGCGCGATGGCCGACATCGGTGACGGGATGGGCATGGCCGAGGTGGGGTCCGGCATGTCGCCGTCCGAGGCGGTCGTCTCCGGGCGCGACCACCGTTTCGGCGGGGGACCGTTCGTGAACCAGATCTTCACCGGGCCGAACGGGGGAGCGGGTGGTCCATCGACCGACGGCTGGCTTACCATGTCGGATCTCGGCAGCGGCGGCACCTTGTTGCTGGACAGCGTCGAGATCGACGAGCTCAAGCAGCCCATCCTGATCCACCGGCGCGAGATCGCGCCCGACACCGAGGGGGCGGGTCGTCACCGCGGTGCTCCCGGTCTCGACGTCGAGTACGGCCCGCTCGGCACCGCGCTCGAGGCGATCTACGCCAACGACGGATCCATCAATCCGATGGCCGGGGCGCGCGGCGGGTGGTCGGGCGCACCCTCGGGCCAGTTCAAGCGCGACCGAGACGGCGAGCTCGTGCGACTCGACATCTGCGGCCCGGCACAGATCGACGAGGGTGAGCGCATCGTGGCGCGCACGAGTGGCGGGGGCGGCTACGGCGACCCCGCGACGCGCGACCCGCTCGCGGTCGCGCGCGATGTGCGCGAGGGCTGGGTCACCCCGGCACGCGCGCGCGAGGTGTATCGCGTCGCCGTGGACGTCTCGGGCGAGATCGACGAGTCCGCCACCCGGGCCCTGAGGCGCTAGCCGTCCGGCGCGAGAGCCCGCAATTCGGCTGCCGCTCAGGGGACGGGACCGCTGATGCGCGCACTCGCGCGCATCAGCGGGTCGGGTCGATCACGAGCTTCCCGCGCACCTGGTGGGACTCCAGGCTACGTAGGGCATCGGGCAGGGCATCGAGCGGCAGCACTTCCTGGATCGCGGGGACGACCGCACCGGACGCGATCAGCTCGCCGACGGCGGCGAGGTCGGATGCCGTGGTCACCGACACCAGGCCGGTCACCTTCCGGCGGTGCGGCGCCGATGCGATGCCCGCGGTCATTCCGCGCAGGAAGCCGCCCGTGACGCGTCCGCCGCCCTCGCCGCCGACGATGATGGCGCGACCGGTCGGGGCGAGCGAACGACGCAGGACGCGCAGGGGACGGAGCCCGCCCATCTCGAGCACCAGGTCGTACGCTCGCGAGCCGTCCGTGGCATCCGTCGTCGCGTAATCGAGTGTCTCGTCGGCGCCGAGCCCGCGGACGAAGTCCAGCTTGGCGCCGCTCGCGACCCCGGTCACGCGCGCGCCGAGGGCCTTCGCGATCTGAACCGCGAAGGACCCGACGCCCCCGGATGCACCGAGGATCAGGACCCGGTGGCCGGCGGCGATCCGACCCTCGCGAACGAGCGCCTGGTGCGCCGTGACGCCGGAGACCGCCGAGGCGGCGGCGTGCTGGGCCGTCACGCCATCGGGCAGCGGGACGAGCTGCTTCTCGGTGGACAGCGCATACTCGGCGAACGATCCCGCCCCGACGCCGAAGACCGCGTCGCCGGGACGGAAGCGGGTGACGCGGGTGCCCACCGCATCCACGACGCCCGCCAGCTCGGCCCCGAGCACGGGCGAGCGCGGCCGGCCGAACCCGATGGCCAGGCGCGCCATCGTCGGCAGCCCGGTCATCATGTGCCAGACCCCGATGTCGACACCGGCGGCCTCGACGCGCACGCGCACCTGGTGGGGGCCGGGCTCGGGCAGGGGAACGTCGACGATCCGGATGACGTCGGCCGAGCCGTACTCGGTGCGGACGGCGGCTCTCATGCGGACTCCTCGGGGTCGGTCGGGTCTGACGGGTCGGTCGGGTCGGTCGGGTCGTCCGGGTACGAGAACACCTCGTCGAGCGGCACCCCGAAGACCCGGGCGATCTGGAAGGCGAGCTCGAGCGAGGGCGAATACCTGCCCTGCTCGATCGCGATGACGGTCTGGCGGGTCACGCCGATGCGCTCGGCCAGGTCGGCCTGCGTCATCTCACCGTGGGAGAAGCGCAGGACGCGGATCGAGTTCGTGACTGCGGTCGGCTTCACCACCGCGGCAGCCCCGAGCGGTGGGCCACGATCTTGGCGATCGAGCCGATGATGGCCGAGAGCACGAAGCACAGGTACACCACGTTGGCGATCCAGAAGTGGTCGAACTCGAAGACCGCGAGCACCATGGCGGCGAGGCCGCCGATCGTGATGAACGCGTAGCCCGTGTACTCGCCGAAGCGGTGGATCTCGCGTTCGCGCTGATCCTTCTTGCCGAGCTGCGGCGCGAGGAAGATGTGGAGCAGGATCGACGCCACGATCGAACCGCCGATGGTCGCCAGCATGGGGAACCGGTACTCGGCGTCGACGAGGGCGGCACCGTCAAGGGTGCTGAGCACCCAGACCGC
This sequence comes from Microbacteriaceae bacterium, assembly GCA_019638805.1. Classification (GTDB taxonomy): domain Bacteria; phylum Actinomycetota; class Actinomycetes; order Actinomycetales; family Microbacteriaceae; genus JBDSKH01. The sequence continues at coordinate 46,675 of JAHBTA010000006.1, forward strand.
GTAGACGGGGTAGACCACGATCGCGAGGATCATCATGATCCACGCGCTCTTCTCCTCGGATGCCATCTCGATCCTCCATGTCAAGAAAACTAGACATGGCGAAGGTAAAGCATCTCAGACTCGGTGTCAAGAATCCTTGACACAGTACTTGGCGGCGCGGAGGTTCAGAACAGGTCGGGCGACGGGGTCGATGCCCAGCGGATCGCGACGTCGGCGTGCCGGTCGAAGCGGTACCCCGCCCCGCGCACCGTACGCACGATGTCCTCGTAGGCCCCCAGCTTGGAGCGCAGACGACGCACGTGCACGTCGATCGTGCGCTCGTTGGGGATGTCGTCGCCGTCGCCCTCCGCCCAGAGCGCCGCGATGATCTCGCTGCGCTCGATCGTGCGGCCCTCGCGCAGCACCAGGAACTGCAGGAGCTCGAACTCCTTGTAGGTGAGCGGAGCGGTGTCGCCGTCCAGCTGCACGCGCTTGCGCGAGATGTCGATGACGACCCCACCGCGCGGTTCGGGCTGGGTCTCGGTGGGCGCGGCGCCGCGGTGCTTGGCCAGCGCCGCGGGCTCCTGCAGCGCCAGGCGGACCACGTCGACGTCGCGCCCGCCGGCACCCTCGGGCGCGAGGGCGACGGCGGCGTAGCTCTCGGCGTGCGGCACGAGCTGCGCCGCGAGCTGCTTGAGAGCCGTGACGACGGAACTGAGGTCGGTGCCGGCGGCGAGCGCCGCATCCTCGTCGATCCCGATGTAGAGCGCGAAGCCGCGCGCCTCGGTCCCGTCGGGGACCGCGCGCAGGCGCGAGGGGCTGGATGCCGGGGCCGGCTCGGGTGCGGACGCGGGCTCGGGAGCCGGTGCGACCGCCGGGCGGGCGGGGCGGGTGGGGCGGTAGCTGTCGATGGTTGCCAGAGACATGGTGTCGAATCCTTGAACGGGCGCGAGGGGTATGCCGGTGTCGGTCATGTCCATCCGTCTCGCGGAGGTGTGTCGGGGTGTGCGGGTACGCGGAAACCGTCGTTCGCGACGGACCGCGGGGAGTTCCTCAGGGGAACTCGGGCGAGGGGCCGTTCAGGCGCACATTCGACAACACATGACCGAGCGCACCGGCATCATCATGCCGGCGGTCCCACGGGCCTCGAAGGAGGTCAGGGCGCGCACGCGAACGGTCATGGGCGCAAGTATGTTGCACGGACGCAAGAAATGCAACTTTGGGGGTCAGACCGTCCCGTAGAGGCGGTCCCCGGCATCGCCCAGGCCCGGCACGATGTAGCCCACCTCGTTGAGCTTCTCGTCGAGCGAGCCGAGCACGATGGTGACCTCGCGGCCCTCGGTGCCGGCGCGGACCGCTTCCAGCCCCTCCGGGGCGCCGATGAGGCACACCGCGGTGACATCGACCGCCCCGCGATCGAAGAGGTAGGTGATGGCCGCCAGCAGCGAGCCGCCGGTGGCGAGCATCGGGTCCAGCACGAAACACTGCCGGTCAGCCAGATCGGTGGGCAGCCGCTCGGCGTAGATGGTGGGCTGGAGGGTCTCCTCGTCGCGCACCATGCCGAGGAAGCCGACCTCCGCGGTCGGGACCAGCTTGACCATGCCCTCCAGCATCCCGAGCCCGGCGCGCAGGATCGGGACCACCAGGGGCCGCGGCTCGGCCAGCGCGAGGCCCTGTGCCGGAGCGACCGGAGTCTGCACGGTCACGGGCGTCGTGCGCACGTTGCGGGTCGCCTCGTAGGCGAGCAGGGTCACCAGCTCTTCTGCCAGCGCGCGGAACGTCGGGGACGGCGTGTTCTTGTCGCGCAGGACGGTGAGCTTGTGCGTGATGAGGGGGTGGTCGGCCACGTGCACTCGCATACGCTCGATGCTATGCCCGCCGGTGCCGTGCCCCTAGACCGCGAGCACGCGATGCGTGCCGCGCTCGCCGAGGCCGAGCTCGCCCTGGCCTCCGGGGATGTGCCGGTGGGCGCCGTGCTGCTCGACGGCGACGGCGCGGTCCTCGCGCACGCCCACAACGAGCGGGAGGCGACGGGCGACCCGACGGCGCACGCCGAGGTGCTCGCGATCCGGCGGGCCGCCGAGGTTCGGGCGAGTTGGCGGCTGGACGACGCCACCCTGGTCGTCACACTCGAGCCGTGCGTCATGTGCGCGGGGGCGATCCTGCAGGCGCGCATCCCGAGCGTCGTGTTCGGCGCCTGGGACGAGAAGGCCGGGGCGGCCGGCAGTGTGCACGACCTGCTGCGCGACCGCCGTCTTCCGCACCGGGTCGAGGTGACGCCCGGCCTGCTCGCCGAGGATGCCGCCGGGCTGCTCGAGCGGTTCTTCGCGCAGCGCCGCTAGCGATCCGCGCGGCCCGGTCGGCGGCCCCGGCCGCCCCGGCTCAGAAGGTCTGCCCGGCGGTGCAGGTCTCCTCGGTGGCCTGCTGCCCCGAGATGGTCGAGGGCAGCTGGACGGGCGCCGGGGTGTCCGGCTCGATCGTCGGCGAGGCGCTCGAGGTCGGTGTGGGCTCGGAGACATGATCTCCGGCGACGACCCCGCCGCCCGCATCGCCGGTCACGACGATGGGCGCATCCTTGGCGATGGCGTCCATGAGCACCTGCGCGTCGGCCGGGCGCGGCAGGACGCCGTTCTGGCCGTTGAAGGTGCCCGACCCGCCCGGGTAGGTCACGAACGCGATATTGGCCAGGGGGATGTCCTTGACCGCGAGTGCCATCGAGGCCATGGTGTCCAGCGACTGCAGCGAGGTGCTGAGCGTCATGTTCTTGGCCGCGGCCTGTGCGAGCGAGTACACGGTGATGGGGTTGGTCAGCACCTCCTCGCTCTTGACCTTGCGCATCATGGCCGAGAGGAAGAGCTGCTGATTGCTGATGCGGGTCGTGTCGCTGCCGTCGCCGACTCCGTGGCGGCTGCGCAGGAACATGAGGGCGCTCCAGCCCTTGAGCGTGTGCTTGCCCGCCTCCAGGTCGAAGTGGATCTGCAGGTCGTGGATCGGACTGGCGACGCACACCTCGACGCCGCCGAGAGCCTGCGACATGGCGATCACGCCGTCGAACTCGATCTGCGCGGCGTAGCCGATGTTGAGCCCGGTGAGCCCCTCGACGGTCGACACCGCGCAGGCCAGTCCGCCGTTGTAGAGCGCCTCGTTGATCTTGCGGGTCCCCGGGCTGGACTTGCAGCCCGTGATCGGCACGAACAGATCGCGCGGGAAGCTCACCGCGATGGCGGAGTGGGACACCGGGGAGATGTGCAGCAGGATCGTGACGTCGTTGAGGTTCTCACCGCGCTCGCCGTAGGCCGGGTTGCCCCCGCCCGAGTCGCTTCCGACCAGCAGGATGTTGACCGGTCCGTCGATGGCGCCCACCGTGGGCGGCGCCTCGCCCTCCGATTCGATGTCGACGCCCGGCTTGAAGCTGTTGGCGATCTGCCAGATCGAGATCGCGGCGATCGAACCCGTGCTGGCGAGGACGACGGCCAGCACCGAGGCCAGCAGGGAGACCACGGGCTTGACCGCTCCGCGTCGGGGCAGGCGGCCATGGCGCGCACGGATGTTCACGAGCGGAAACGGTATCGGCGTCGTCTGGGCGGATGCTGGAGGGCGCGCGCTACGGCCAGAGCACGGCGACCAGCACGTTCACGATCGCGAGCCCGCCCGCGGCGTGGAAGAACGGCCGGACGTTGCGTCCGCGCTTGGCGGCGAGGTGGCCGAGGATCGCGGCCACCAGGATGACGACGGCGATGACGGCCTTGACCGCGATCTTGACGTTGTCCACCCCCAGGTCGGCCGCTTCGCGGACCCCGACCAGGGCGAGACCGGTCACGACCTGTGTGATGGCGCCGGCGAGCACGACGCCCGTCGCGTGTCCGCTCTTCGCGCGCATCTGCACGAAGAACGCGCCCACGATGGCCGCGAGACCGAGGATGTGACCGGCGAGCAGGATGAGGCGGATGACGTCGAGCATGGTTCCTCCTGGTGCTTCCATGAGCCTAGTCGGCGCCCTTGATGACGATGGCGTCGGTGGGCGGTGCTCCCGAGCGCGGCTGCCGGTAGATGTCGGGCTCGATGTAGATGACGCGCGCGACCGGAACGGCGTCGCGGATCTCCTTCTCGATCTGGTCGATCGCGATCGCGATGTCCTCGGCGCGCGTCGCCTTCGCGACCGCCACCTTGGCCGCGACCAGGAGCTCGTCCGGACCGAGGTAGAGGGTCTTCATGTGAATGAGCGCCTCGACGCGCGTGCTCGCGTTGAAGGCGTCGCGAATCCGCTCGACGTCGGCGCGGTTCGCGCCCTCACCCACCAGCAGGCTCTTGGTCTCGATGCCCAGGATGACGGCGACCACCACGAGCAGCACGCCAATCGCGATGGTGCCGACGCCGTCCCACACCGGGTTGCCGGTCAGGATGGTGAGCCCGACGCCCAGGAACGCGAACACCAGCCCGGTGAGCGCCGCGATGTCCTCGAGCAGCACCACGGGCAGCTCGGGCTGCTTCGAGTGGCGGATGAACGACACCCAGCCCTGGTCGCCGCGGACGTGGTTCGACTCTCTGACCGCCGTTCGCAGCGAGAGCGACTCGAGCACGATCGCGATCGCCAGGACCGCGATCGGCAGCCACGGAACCTCGAGCGGGTGCGGGTTCGCGATCTTCTCGACGCCCTCGTACAGCGAGAACACCCCGCCGACGCTGAACAGGATGATCGACACCACGAAGGCGTAGACGTAGCGCTCGCGCCCGTAGCCGAACGGGTGCTCGGCGTCGGCCGCCTTGCGCGCGCGCCGCCCGCCCAGCATGAGCAGCAACTGGTTGCCCGAGTCGGCCACCGAGTGCACCGACTCGGCCAGCATCGAGCTCGAGCCGGAGAAGATCCACGCGATGAACTTGGTGATCGCGATCCCCAGGTTGGCCAGGAAGGCCGCGATGATCGCCCTGGTGCCGCCCGACGCGCTCATGTCTCCAAACTACACTCGCCTCGTGAGCACCCTCTTCCCGCGCATCGCCATCCTCGGAGCCGGCTCGATGGGGGGCGCGATCCTCTCCGGGCTCCTCGCCGCCGGCGCCAGGACAGAGGGCATCACGGTCACCAACCGGTCCGAGGCCAAGGCCGCGGCGCTGCGCACCGAGGGCGTCGTGTCGCTCTCGCACGAGACGACGACGGATGCCAACCGGGCCGCCCTGCGCGGCGCGCGTCTCGTGCTGATCGGCGTCAAACCCGCCATGGTGCCCGACCTGCTGAGGGACGTGCGGGACGCGATCGAACCCGGGGCGCTCGTGGTGTCGGTCGCGGCGGGGGTGACCATCGCATCCATGGAGAAGCTGGTCGCCCAGCCCGTCTTCCGCACCATGCCCAGCACGCCGTCCATCGTGCGGCGCGGGGTCACCGGCATCGCCGCCTCCGCGCGCGCGAGCGCCGAGGAGACCGCCCTCGTACGGGCGCTGTTCGAGACCGTGGGCGCCGTTATCGAGTTGCCTGAAGGTCGGATCGACGCGCTCTCGGCGATCTCGGGCTCAGGGCCGGCCTACGTGTTCTTCCTCATCGAGCGGCTGACGCAGACCGCGCGGAACCTCGGCTTCGACGAGGCCACCGCCCGGCTCATGGTCGAGCAGACCTTCCTCGGCGCGTCCGAGCTGCTCGCCGCGTCGGACGCCGGGCCGGAGGAGCTGCGCCGCCGCGTCACCTCGCCCAAGGGGACGACCGAGCGCGCGATCGCGGTCATGGACGAGGCGGACCTGACGGGCATGTTCGACGCGGCCACGGCATCCGCCATCGAGCGCGCCCGCGAGCTCGCCGCCGACGACTGACGCGCGGTCAGCCGTTGAGGGCGGCGAAGCGGTCCAGGTCCGACGTGTTGCCCGAGGCGATGATGAGGTCGTGGTCCGAGATCACGGTGTCGGCCGTGGCGTAGGTGAACTCCTTGCCGGGGCTCTTGACCCCGACGACCGTGATGCCGTACTTCTTGCGCACCTGCGACTCGGCCAGGGAGATGCCGCGGATGGGCTTGGGCGGGTACATCTTGACGATCGCGAAGTCGTCGTCGAACTCGATGAAGTCGATCATCCGGCCCGACACCAGGTGCGCGACGCGCTCGCCTGCCTCGGCCTCCGGGTAGATGACGTGGTTCGCGCCGATGCGGCTCAGGATCTTGCCGTGCGACTGGCTGACCGCCTTGGCCCAGATCTGCGGGATCTTGAGGTCCACCAGGTTCGCGGTGATGAGCACCGACGCCTCGACGTAGGAGCCCACCGCGACGACCGCGATGGCGAAGTCCTGCGCGCCGATCTGCTTGAGCGCCTCGATGGAGCGCGCGTCCGCCTGCACCGCGTGGGTGACCCGCTCCGACCACTTCTGCACGAGGGATGCGTCCTCGTCGACCGCGAGCACGTCGCGATTGAGGCGCTGCAGCTGCCCGGCGGTCGCGGCGCCGAATCGGCCGAGCCCGATCACCAGGACCGGGGCGTCGTGTGCAATCTTGTCAACCATTGCAGCTTCCTCTCGGCATCAGCCGACGATCGGCCTCTCCTCGGGCCGGCGGAACAGCCGCCGGCGCGTGCTCGCCGCGAGGGCCGCGGCGAGAGTCACAGTACCGACGCGGCCGAAGAACATGGTCGCGGCGATCACGTAGTGCGAGACATCGCCCGCGGACATGGTGAATCCGGTGCTCAGGCCGCAGGTCGCGAAGGCGCTGATGACGTCGAAGAGCACGTAGTCCAGAGGCTCGTCGTTGACGAGCATGAGCACGATGCAGGCCGCCGCGACGATGGTCGCCCCCCACAGCACGACGCTGACCGCGAGGCGCAGAACGTCCGGCGGGATGCGCCGCTCGTACGCCTCCATCTCGTCGTTGCCCCGCGCCTCGGCGAACGCGGCGATGAACAGGATCGCGAGCGTGGTCACCTTGATGCCGCCCGCGGTCGAGGCCGAACCGCCACCGATGAACATGAGCATGTCGGTGACCAGCAGGCTCGAGCCGTCCAGCTGCCCGATGTCGATGGTCGAGAAGCCGCCCGACCGCGACATGGACGAGATGAAGAAGCTCTGCAGGATGCGCTGCCCGACATCCAGGTCCGCCATCGTCCGCGGGTTGCTGTATTCGAGCACGAAGTAGGCCGCCGCGCCGCCCACCAGCAGGAGGCCGAAGGTCACGAGCGTGAGCTTGACGTGCAGGGACCACCGCCGCGGGTGGAACAGGTGCTTGCGCAGCACGTAGATGACCGGGAAGCCGATGGCGCCCAGGGTCACCCCGAACATGAGCACGAGCAGGAACCACACGTCGTGGGCGTAGGGCGTCAGGCCCTCGCTGGTGGGCAGGAAGCCGGTGTTGGTGAACGCCATGGCCGCGGTGTAGACCGACTGCCAGGCCGCGCTCCACGGGTCGACGCCCTGGATGAGCATGCGGGGGAAGAGCAGCACGGCGACGACGGCCTCGATCGCGAGCACGCTCACCGCGACCGTCGCGAGCAGTCCGCCGGTCTCGCCCAGCCGCACCGCCTGCTCCTCCGCGACCGGGCCCTTGCGGAAGCGCAGCGGGTTGGCGTCGCCCGCGGCCAGCAGCTTCTGACGCAGGCCGAGCCGGCGGCTGATGACCAGTCCCAGGATCGAGGCGAGCGTGAGCACGCCGATGCCGCCGATCTCGACGCCCACGAAGACGAAGACGTGACCGAGGGGCGACCAGTAGGTCGCCATGTCCACCGTCGACAGCCCGGTCACGCAGATGACCGACACCGCCGTGAAGAACGCGTCGGAGAACGGCGCGGCCTCTCCGGAGGTCGTGGCCACCGGAAGCGAGAACAGGATCGTGAAGATCCCCACCAGGCCCGCGAACACCAGGATGGCGAAGCGGGCCGGGGTGCGGAAGGCGAAGTCGCCGACGGCATCCAGCACGCGTGCGGGAAGCGCCTCGCGCAGCACCGGCTTGGAGACCATTTCACTTCCCTGAAAGGAATGCACCCGATAGGTGCCGACCGGGGAAGCATAGCTACCCTGGGGTATGGCCGATATCTTCGACGTGCTCGCCGACGGAACTCGCCGGGAGATCCTCTCGCGCCTCAAGGGTCACGGCGGCGAGGTGAGCGTCACCGAACTCGTGACCGAGCTGGGCATCAGCCAGCCCACGGTGTCCAAGCACCTCAAGGTCCTGCGGGAGAACGGGCTGGTCGCGGTGCGCGAGGAGGGGCAGCACCGCTTCTACCGGCTGGACGCCGCTCCGCTGGCCGAGCTCGAGGAGTGGCTGGCCCGGTTCTCGGCGCCGGGGGCCGGGGGCGCGGATGACGACCCGGCTCACACGGTTTTCAACGCCTGGGCGGGCGCCGAGGTCGGCGATCGCGTGGGCCGGGCCGCGGCGGACACCGCGCATTCGGCGCGCGCGGCTCTGGAGGCCGCGCAGGAGAAGCTCCAGGGCGCCCAGAAGCGGGTCAGCGACCGGGTCGCGGAGCGCTTCCCGCGCTGGGGGAACGACGAGGACTGACCCGTCGTCGGGATGGACAGCGATCCGTCCCTGCCTCTACGCTGGACGCACTCCTGTCACAGGAGTCACACAGGCAACAGTTCGATCGGGAGGCGTCCGTGGCAGACCTGTCCGACGTGCGCTTCCTCACGGTCGCCGAGGTCGCCGAGCTCATGCGGGTGTCCAACATGACCGTGTACCGCATGGTCGAGTCCGGGAAGCTCCCGGCGGTACGCTTCGGGCGCTCCTACCGCATCCCCGAGTCCGCGATCGAGGCGGTCATCGCGCCGCCCGAGTCGCAGGCCGGGCAGGGCATCGCGTAGACTCCTCCGGTTAGGTTTCCGCGGTTCGGATTACGAGGACCCGGGGTCCGCAATCCGTACCGAGCGAGGTGAACATGGGTTCCGTCATCAAGAAGCGCCGCAAGCGCATGGCGAAGAAGAAGCACCGCAAGCTGCTTCGCAAGACGCGTCACCAGCGTCGCAACAAGAAGTGACCAGAGCGCCTCAGCCTTCGGGCGGGGCGCTCTTCTCTGTGGTCCCCGCGGCGGCGGCCCTGGTGTCCTTCGCGTCTTTCGAGTCTTTGGAGTCCTTGGCGTCGCGCTTGGCCCACTTCCGCACCGCCCGCGCCTCACGTCGCACCCGTCGCTGCGCCTCCCGGATGCTCTTGGGCGTGAGCCGCAGCACCGGCCAGCCGTGCGTGCGCGCGTGGATCGCCAGGATCGCGTCCGGGTTCACCACGACCCGGTTGCCGACCGCCTCGAGCAGCGGGATGTCGTTGCGGCTGTCGCTGTAGGCCCAGCACTCGGCGAGGTCGGCCCCTGCGCCCTTCGCCAGCGCGATGGCGGCCTCGGCCTTGCGCTCGTGGTGCAGCACGTGCCCGTCGAGCCGGCCGGTGTAGACGCCGTCCTCCGCCTCGATCCGGGTGCCGAGGGCCCCCGTGAGCCCGAGCCGCCGCGCGATGAGGTCGCCGATCTCCCACGGCGTCGCCGAGACGAGCCACACCTCGTGACCCTTGCGGAGGTGCTCCTGGGTGAGGGCCACGGTCTCCGGGTAGAGGCGCTTGCGGATGCGGCGCTCCCAGATGCCCTCGGCGAGCTCGCGGATGTCGTCCTGCCGCTTGCCTGCGGACAGCTCGAGCGCCCGCTCGCGCGCCGAGACCAGGTGCGCCTCGTTCTCCCCCTTGCGGATGAACCGGCGCTGGTGCCAGGCGAACGGGGCGATGTCGCGCCAGGTGATGACCTTCTTGTTCCAGGCCTCCCGCCCGAGCTGGAACAGGCTCGTGCCGCGCATGAGCGTGTTGTCGACATCGAAGAATGCGAGGATGGGCCGCGCGCTCGCGGCCGTCGTCGCATGCTCGGGCATCCGCCTAGTCTAAAGGCGTGCCCTCCGTGACCCTTCTCGGCAAGCCGGGTTGTCACCTGTGCGACGATGCGCGAGAGGTCCTGACGGCGGTGCTGGCCGACTTCCCGGGGGTCGCGTTCGAGGAGCGCTCGATCCTCGACGACCCCGAGCTGCTGGACGCCTACGCCGAGGAGATCCCAGTCGTGCTCATCGATGACCGCGTGCACACCATCTGGCGCATCGACGAGGCGCGCCTGCGCCGCGCGCTGACCCCCTGACCCCGAACCGGCATCTCGCGCGGGTTATGGCGTGCAACACCCGCGCGAAGTGACCTCTCGATCCTGCCGGGGGCTGGGACTAGGCTCCCGACATGGAACGGGTGCCGGTGCTCGCGATCTGCGGATCGCTGCGGCCGGACTCGCTGCACCGGGCGCTCCTGACCGCGGTGCAGGATCGCGCCCCGCGCATCCGGCTCATGGGCGCCGAGCTGGTCCGCGACCTTCCCCTCATGGATCCCGCGCTCGACCGCCCCGACTCCCTCCCGTCCGCGGTGCGCGAGTTCCGCATGCTCGCCGAGGCCTGTGCGGGAGCGGTCATCGCCTCCCCGGAGTACGTGCACGCGCCGTCGGGGGTCACGAAGAACGCCCTCGACTGGCTGGCCGGATCGACCGCGCTCTACGGCAAGCCCGTGCTCCTGCTGAGCGCCAGCCCCGGGCAGACCGGCGGCCTGCGCGGACTCGCGGGACTCATCCCCACCCTCCTGGCATTGGATGCCGGGCTCGTCGACCCGGTGAGCGTCTCGCGGGCGCCGCGCCGCATCCGCCCCGATGGCGAGGTCACGGACGTCGGACTCGACCTGCGGCTGGAGATCGCGGTCGAGCAGTTCGTGGACGCGATGGCCGTGGGCGCCGCGCCGCTCGCGACCCGGTAGTGGGCGCGCTCAGTCGCCCTCCACCTCGGCCATCGAGCGGGGGAACCGGGTGGGGGTGAAGTGCACGGCGCCCGCGGGCACCTGCCAGTCCATGACCACGACGTCGAAACGTCCCGCGGCCACCGTGGGGTCGGCCTCCTTCAGGGCGCGGGCGCGCTCGACCGGCCCGCGCAGGATCGTCAGCCCGCGGAATCCCTGGTGGTCGAGCGGCCCCGCGGCCAGCAGGTCGCCCTGCTCGTGCAGGGTCGCGAGGTGGTCCAGGTGGGCGTCCTGCATCGCGCGGGCCTTGTCTGGATCCCACACCGGCGCGTCCTCACGCAGCACCAGCAGGGCGACGACGAAGGCGTCGAACTCCATGCGCCGAGGGTACGCCGCGCGGACGGGTTGTGCGCCGCTACGGGGTGAGCCGGTTGGGGCCCCGGAACAGGTAGGTCACCTCGCGGATCGAGGCCTGGTGCAGCAGCAGCATGATGACGCGCGAGAGGCCCATGCCGAATCCGCCGTGCGGGGGCACCCCGTAGCGGAAGAAGTCGAGGTAGAAGCCGAGCTCATCCGGCTCGAGGCCCTTGTCGCGCGCCTGCGCCTCGAGCACCTCGACGCGGTGCTCGCGCTGGGCGCCGGTCGAGATCTCGACGCCGTTGAAGAGCAGGTCGTAGCTGTTGGTCAGCGTCGGGTCGTCGGCGTGGCGCATGTGGTAGAACGGCCGGATCCCGGTGGCGTAGTCGGTCACGAACACGAACTCGTGGCCGAACTTCTCGGCGACGTACTCGGACAACCGGCGCTCGCCTTCGGGGTCGAGGTCGCCATCCGCCCGCGGGACGGTGTAGCCGCGCGAGGCCAGGATCCGGTGCGCCTCGGCGAGCGGGATGCGGGGGAACGGCGCCGCCGGTACCGTCACCTCGACACCGAGCAGGGTTTCGATCTCGGCGCCGTGCTTGTCCCGCACGGCGGTCAGACCGGCGACCAGCAGCTGCTCGTGCATGGCCATGACGTCCTCATGGGAGTCGATCCAGGACAGCTCGGCGTCGACGGACACGAACTCGGTCGCGTGGCGGGAGGTGAACGACGGGTCGGCGCGGAAGGCGGGCGCGACCTCGAAAACCTTGCCGAAGCCGGCGGGCTGGGCCATCTGCTTGAAGAACTGCGGGCTCTGCGCCAGGTAGGCCTTGGTCTCGAAGTACTCGACCTCGAAGAGCTCGGCGCGGCTCTCCGACGCGGAGGCCATGAGCTTCGGGGTATGGATCTCGATGAATCCGTGCTCGACCCACCAGGTGCGCAGGGCGTGCAGGAACGTGGTCTGCACGCGGAAGATCAGGTTCTGCTCCGGACGGCGCAGGTCGAGGAAGCGCCAGTCGAGGCGCTTGTCGATCGACGAGTCCTCGGCGATGGGCGAGTCCAGGGCGGGCGCGGTGACCTCGATCGCGTCGACCTTGACCTCGAGGCCGCCCAGCTTGACGCGCTCGTCGTGTTTGAGCTCCCCCGTCACGGAGACGAAGGTGCCGACCGTGAGACCGGACACGATGTCGGCGAGCGGGTCGGCATCCTCGGAGCGCGGGTGGACCAGCTGGACCGCACCGGTCTCGTCGCGCAGCACGACGAACTGCACCTTCTTCTGGTCGCGCACCGTGTCGACCCACCCGTTGACCCGGACGGGCCCGTCGGATGCGGCGGCGAGGTCCTGGACGAGGGTGCGGTCGGTCACGGGCATCGATCCTATCCGTTGGCCTCGCTGCAAAAACTGAGGAGTTTCGCGTCGGCGGTCCCGCTTTGCCCCGATCTCCCGCGGACGGGAAGCGTTGTCTCGCGAAACTCCTCAGTTTTGGTCAGAACGTAGACTCGGGGGGTGCCCGCCGACCTCATCCGCCTCGTCCGGCACGGCGAGGTGCACAACCCCGAGGGCATTCTCTACGGGAGGCTCGAGGGCTACGCGCTGAGCGATCGCGGGCGAGCCATGGCGGATCTCGCGGCGACCTCGCTGGCCGGCCACGACATCCGCACCCTCTGGGCGAGCCCGCTGCAGCGCACGCGCGAATCCGCGGCGCCCTGGGAGGCGCGCTTCGGGCTCGAGGCCCAGATCGACGAGCGCCTCATCGAGCCGGCCAACACCTTCGAGGGCACCAACATCCGGCGCGAGCTGCGGCGCCGCCCGCTCAAGGCGCGGCACCTCATCAACCCGGGCCGGCCCTCGTGGGGCGAGCCGTTCGTCTCGATCCAGGCGCGGATGCTCGCGGCACTCGCCGAGATCCGCTCGGCCACCGAGGGCGGCGAGGCGGTCGTCGTGACGCACCAGCTGCCCATCTGGATCGTCGCGCGGACCGTGCAGGGCAAGCCCCTGGCGACCGATCCGCGCAAGCGCCGGTGCGCGCTGTCGAGCATCACGACCATCGCCTGGGACGGCGACCGGTTCGTCGAGACCGACTACCAGGAGCCCGCGCGCGAGCTGCTGGCCGAGTCGATCGACCTGGGGGCGGTGTGAGGATGCCTGCCCGCGCCGCCCGGATCGCCGCGCCCGCCACGGCCCTCGTCCTTCTGCTGCTCGCCGGATGCACCTCGGGCGGCGGCGTCTCGACCGACTACAACGGCTCGGGCGACGGCGACTACACCTCGGGCGACGGCACGACACAGTTCTGGGCGCCCGAGAACCGCGGCGACCCGATCGCGTTCGAGGGGGTGACCGAGACCGGCGACCGGGTGTCGAGCGAGGACTTCCTGGGCGCTCCGCTGCTGGTCAACTTCTGGTACGCGGCGTGCGGCCCATGCCGCACCGAGGCCGACGACCTCAACGGCCTCTACGACGAGTACTCGGGGCAGGGCGTCGCGTTCCTCGGGGTGAACATCCGCGACGACGCCGCGAACGCGCGCTCGTTCGAGAAGGAGCACGACGTGCCCTACGCCTCGATCCTCGACGTACAGGATGCCGCGGTCACCCTCGCGTTCGCCCGCCCGGCCCCGCCGAGCACGACCCCCACGACCTTCCTCCTCGATGCCGAGGGCCGGGTGGCCGCGCGGTTCACGAGCGCGATCGACCCGCGCGTCGCGGTCGTCGCAGCCATGATCGACGACGTGCTCGCCGAGTGAGTGGCACGCCGTGACTCCGGGCGAGATCGTCGTCAGCGGCGGGCTGTGGCTCGCGCTGCCGATCGCGCTCGCCGCGGGACTGCTGTCGTTCCTCTCGCCCTGCGTGCTGCCGCTCGTGCCGGGATACCTCGGTTACGTGAGCGGGGTCGCGAGCGGGGCGGAGCGCCGGCGCAGCCGCATGGTCGCCGGGGCCGGGCTGTTCATCGCCGGGTTCAGCATCGTGTTCCTGGCGCTGTTCCTGCTCGCGGGCACGGTCGGCGTGTTCTTCGTGCAGCACCGCGATCTGCTGCTGCGCATCGGCGGGGTCATCATCATCGTGCTCGGGCTCGTGTTCATCGGGCAGGTGACCGTGCTGCAGCGCACCGTCAAGCCGGGGTGGCAGCCGCGCACCGGGCTGCTCGGGGCGCCGCTTCTGGGCATCGTCTTCGCCCTCGGCTGGACGCCGTGCGTCGGGCCGACGCTTGCCGCCGTGAGCTTCCTCGCGCTCGACGGCGGAGACCCGGGCCGCGCCCTGCTCATCGGGCTGTTCTACTGCATCGGGCTCGGGGTGCCCTTCCTCCTGGTCGCGTTCGGGTTCGGCTGGGTCGGGGGGTCGATCGCCTGGGTCAAGCGCCACATCCGCGCCGTCAACATCGCGGGCGGCGTGCTGCTCGTGCTCATCGGCGTGCTCATGGTCACGGGAGCCTGGACCTGGCTCATGTCGAGCATCGGGGCGGTGATCAGTGACTTCGCCATCGCGCTCTGACCGTCCCGCCGACCACGTCGACAACGCGGGCGCCGTCACCAACCCGCGGCTCGGTCCCGTCGGCTGGCTGCGCTGGGGGTGGCGTCAGCTCACGAGCATGCGCACGGCGCTCGTGCTGCTGCTGCTCATGGCGCTCGCCGCGATCCCCGGCTCGCTCGTGCCGCAGCGCACCTCCGACCCGAACGGCGTGATCCAGTTCCAGCAGCGCGACCCGGAGACCTTCCGGGTGCTCGACTCGCTCGGGCTGTTCAGCACCTTCGCGTCGCCGTGGTTCTCGGCCATCTACCTGCTGCTCTTCGTCTCGCTCGTCGGATGCATCATCCCGCGCACCAAGCACCACCTCGACGCCCTGCTGGCCCGCCCGCCGCGCACCCCGGCGCGCCTGCAGAAGCTGGCGGCCTTCCAGACTGCACCGACCGAGGCGGATGCCGATACGGCGATCGAGGCGGCGCGCGTCCTGCTGCGGAAGCAGCGATACCGTGTCGAGCGCTACGGCGACGCTTCGACGGGCTCGATCAGCGTGTCCGCCGAGCGCGGGTATCTGCGCGAGACCGGCAACCTGGTGTTCCACGTCGCCCTGGTCGGGATGCTGCTGACCGTGGGCGTAGGCGGCGGCTTCGGCTACACCGGCCAGCGCATCCTCGTGCAGGGCGAGCCGTTCACCAACGTGCTCGCGAGCTACGACTCGTTCACGCCGGGGCGCTTCTTCGAGGAGAGCGCGCTCGAGCCGTACTCGCTGCGCCTCGACGCCTTCGACGCGACCTATGAGTTCGACCTGACCACGCGCGCCTGGCACCCGAGCGACTTCACCGCATCGCTCGGTACGCGCCTGCCCGGCGGTGACTGGGACAGCACCGACCTCAAGATCAACGCCCCCGTACGCATCGGCGGCACCGACGTGTACCTGCTCGGCAACGGGTACGCCCCCGTGGTGACGGTGCGCGACCCGGACGGCACCGCGATCTTCAGCGGTCCCGTGCCGTTCCTGGCGATGGATGCCAACCTCACCAGCCGCGGGGTCATCAAGGTGCCCGACGGGCTGGCCGAGCAGGTCGCCTTCTCGGGGTTCTTCTACCCCGATCCGCTCGCGCTGAGCGACGGAACCTTCACCTCGTTCTCGCCCTACGACAACGGGGAATCGCTGCTCTCGCTCTTCGCCTACACGGGCGATCTCGGGCTGGACGATGGCGTCGGCGTCAACGTGTACTCGCTCGACCCCACGACCCTCACCCAGATCGCGGGGGGTGATTCCGGGACGCCCGCGCTGCAGTTGAACGAGGGCGATGTCGCCGAGCTGCCCGGCGGGCTCGGCACCATCGAGTACGAGGGGCTGCGCCGGTACGTGAGCATCGACATCCACCACGACCCGACGCCGGGCTGGGCGCTGCTGTTCGCCGCGCTCGTGCTGGGCGGGCTGCTGCTCTCGCTCTTCGTCCCGCGGCGGCGCGTGTGGGTCAAAGCCGTGACGGATGCCGGGGTCACCCGCCTCGAGTACGCGGGCCTCGCGCGCGGCGAGGACCCGACGCTCGAGGCCGCCGTGACCGAGCTCGCGCGGCAGCACCGGGAGGCCCTGGGCGAACCGGAACCTAGGATGGAGCCGTGACCGAGACCCTCGCCGCGTACTCGCTGGTCGCGATCTACTCCGCGATCGCGGTGTACGCGCTGGCGTTCATCGCCTACGTGCTCGACCTGAGCAAGCGCACGGCGGTGGCGCAGACCGCGCCCGCGGTCGCCTACACCGGGACGCAGTCGCGGTCCGGCGGCACCGCGGTGGCCGAGCGCACCACGGTCGCGGCCGTGGCGGGCACCGGCGCCACCCGCTACGAGCGCATCGCGTTCGCCCTGACCGCCCTCGGCTTCGCCATCCACGTCGCCTCGATCGTGCTGCGCGGCATCGCCGCGGGGCGCGTGCCGTGGGCCAACATGTTCGAGTTCGCCTGCATGGGCACGGTCTTCGCGGTCGCGGTGTTCCTCGCGGTGCAGCTCTGGCGCGACGTGCGCTTCCTGGGCGCGTTCATCCTGGGGCTCGTGGTGCTCCTGCTCGGGCTCTCGGCCGTCAACTTCTACGTGCCGATCACGCCGCTGCCGCCTGCCCTGCAGTCGGTGTGGCTCGTCATCCACGTGCTCGTCGCGACGCTGGCCACCGGGTTCTTCGCGGTCGGCGGGGGGCTCTCCATCGTGCAGCTCCTCCAGGCGCGACGCGAGGCCGGGGGGCTGGCGAAGTGGCGGTTCCTGGGGTCGGTCCCGGCATCCGACAAGCTCGAGACCATCGCCAACCGCGTCATCATCGTGGGCTTCGCGTTCTGGACCTTCACGCTCATCGCGGGCGCGATCTGGGCGGAGCGGGCCTGGGGTCGCTACTGGGGATGGGACACCAAGGAGGTCTGGACCTTCATCGTGTGGGTCCTGTTCGCCGGGTACGTCCACGCTCGCGCGACGCGCGGCTGGCGCGGCACCCCGTCGGCGTGGCTGGCCATCATCGGGTTCGCGGCCGTGCTGTTCAACTTCACCGTCGTGAACCTGTTCTTCAGCGGCTGGCACGCGTACTCGGGGCTGTAGGGCCGTTCCGCCGCGCGCCCGCGACGGCCGCCGGCGCTACGGGGCGAGCAGCCGCAGGCAGCGCTCGATGCGCTCGCGCCACCACGCCGCGCGCGCGGGTTCGGCGGCATGGCGCTGCAGCAGCGCGGGGCCCGGCTCGACCCGGCGCACCTCGATCGCGCCGTCGACCGGCAGCAGGGGCCGGTCGGTGACATCGGCCGCGAGCAGCGCCGCGGTGCCGAGACCGCAGTCGTAAGGCAGCTCGGGCAGCGCCGCCGCGAGCTCGGCGCCCATCGCCAGACCGACCGAGGTGTCCAGGGCGCTCGACACCACGACCGGCAGCCCCACCTCGCGCGCGATGCGCAGCGCCGCGGCGGTTCCGCCCAGCGGCTGCGCCTTGAGCACGAGCAGATCGGCCGCGCCCGCGCGCGCCACCGCGAGCGGGTCCTGCGCCTTGCGCACGCTCTCGTCGGCGGCGACCGGCAGATCCCAGTCGTGCAGCCGCGCCCGAAGCTCGGCCAGTTCGGGCACGGTGGCGCAGGGCTGCTCGAGGTACTCCAGGTCGAAGGGCGCGAGCTCGTGCGCGGCGCGCTCGGCCTCATCGAGGTTCCAGCCGCCGTTCGCGTCGAGACGGATGCGACCCTCCGCCCCCAGGAACGCCCGCGTCGCGCGCACCCGGGCCACGTCATCCGCGAGGGTCTGCCCGCGCTCGGCGACCTTGACCTTGACGGTGCGCACACCGGGGAACCTCGCGAGGATGCCCTCCACCTCGGCGGGGCCGACGGCCGGGAGGGTCGCGTTGACGGGGATGCGGTCGCGCGTCCCGGGGACCGGCGGCTCCCAGGCGAACCGGAGGGCGGCATCCAGCCAAGTCGCCGACTCGGCGTCGTCGTACTCGGTGAAGGGCGAGAACTCGGCCCAGCCGTGCGGACCGTGCAGCAGCACGGCCTCGCGCACCACGACACCGCGGAACCGGGTCGCGAGTGGCAGCGCGACGACGTGCGCCTGCGCGAGCAGCTCGGCGGCGCTCGGCAGAGCGCGCGGCGGCTCGGCGGGGCTCGGCAGGGCGCGCGGCTGCTCGGCGGGGCTCGGCAGGGCGCGCGGCTGCTCGGCGGGGCTCGGCACCATGTGCCCAGTGTGGCAGCCGCCGCTAGGCTGGCGGCAGCCGGAGGAAGGGGAGCGCGATGAGCTACCAGGGTCATCTGCCGCCGGGGCCGGGCTCTCCGATCGGACAGCGAGCGCCCGTCGACCCGCGCGCATACCAGCCGGCCACCATCACGCCGCTCGTCCGGCCCGAGCCGCTGCGCAGCGCGCCGACCCTGGGGCAGTACTTCCGGTCGGACACGCATGGGGCTCCGGGGGCGAAGAAGCGCCGCTGGGCGGGTGCGCTGTCGTTCTGGCTGGGGCTGGCATCCGTCATCTGCCTCTTCATCGTCGGGGCGGCCTTCGAGGTGCACGCCTTCTACGACGTGGCGCTCGCGCTGGGCGTCGTCGGGGGGTTCTTCGGCCTCGTGGCGTTCGTCGCCGGTATCGGCCGGGTGCTGGGCTTCTTCGGGATCCTGCTCGCGCTGCTGGGCAACGTCTACGTCATCGGCTGGCTCGACACGGTGTTCAACGGGTCGTGAGCACGGCGGCCGGCGAGGAGAGCACCGGGGTCGGCGAGGGCACCGGGCGCACGGCCGTGCCCGGCGTCGCGTCGTTCGCGCTCGCGCTGCTGACGGTCGCGGGGCTCGTCACCGGGATCGCGCTGGCCGCCTCCCGCGCGTACGAACCGGCCACCTGGGTCGCCTACGCCGCCGTGGGCACGAGCGTCGCGGCCGTGCTGCTCGCGATCGTGGCGCTCATCGGGCGGCTCGGCCGCGGCTGGGCCGTCGCGGGGGGCGTGGTCGGCATCCTGGCGAACCCGCTCGTGCTGACGCCGCTGCTGGACGCGATCGGGGCGAGCTGGGCATGACCTCCGAAATCTTCGACGCATCCGCCTGGGCGGAGGTGCCCGGATTCGGCGACCTGACCGACATCACCTACCACCACCACGTCGACGGCGGCATCGCGCGCGTCGCATTCGACCGGCCCGAGGTGCGCAACGCGTTCCGGCCGCACACCGTCGACGAGCTGTACGCGGCGCTCGATCACGCGCGGCAGGACGCGAGCATCGGGGTCGTGCTGCTCACCGGAAACGGGCCGTCTCCCCGGGACGGCGGGTGGGCGTTCTGCTCGGGCGGCGACCAGCGCGTGCGCGGAAAGGACGGGTACCAGACGGATGCCGGGGTCGGCCGCCTGCACATCCTCGAGGTCCAGCGGCTCATCCGGTTCATGCCCAAGGTGGTTATCGCGGTCGTGCCCGGCTGGGCGGCCGGGGGCGGGCACTCCCTGCACGTGGTGTGCGACCTGACCATCGCGTCCCGCGAGCACGCGCGCTTCAAGCAGACCGACGCCGACGTCGGATCTTTCGACGGCGGCTACGGCAGCGCGTACTTCGCGCGCCAGGTCGGGCAGAAGTTCGCGCGCGAGGTGTTCTTCCTCGCGCGGGAGTACGACGCGCAGCGCGCCCACGAGATGGGCGCGGTCAACGCAGTGGTGCCGCACGGCGACCTCGAATCGGAGGCGATCGCCTGGGGACGCGAGATTCTGGGCAAGAGCCCCACCGCGATCCGCATGCTCAAGTTCGCCATGAACGCGGTCGACGACGGGATGGTCGGGCAGCAGGTCTTCGCGGGCGAGGCCACCCGGCTCGCCTATGGGACGGACGAGGCCGCCGAGGGGCGCGACGCCTTCCTGGGCAAACGCGATCCCGACTGGGGCCCCTACCCCTGGCAGTTCTGACGTGAGGCGCGTGCGGGCGCTCGAGCCGGGGGAGGACGCGCTCGCGGCCCTGCGCGACGCGCTCGCCGGGGGTCCCGCCCTGTTCCCCGTGCCCCCCGGTGCCTCCTCGCGCGCCGAACCGACCGTGCCGCAGCGGGTCGCGCTCATCGTCGAGACCTCGGGGTCGACGGGGGCGCCCAAGCGCGTGGCACTGAGCGCGGACGCCGTGCTCGCGAGCGCCGCGGCGAGCGAGTCCGCCCTGGGTGGTCCGGGCCAGTGGGTGCTCGCGCTGCCGACGCACTACATCGCGGGGCTCAACGTGCTCGCCCGCTCGATCGCCGCGGGCATCGACCCGGTCGCCGTCGAGGGGGAGCACTTCACCGCCGAGGGCTTCGTCAAGGCCGCGCGCCGCATGGGGGTGCCCGAGCGGTTCACGGCCCTCGTCCCCGCTCAGCTCGCGACGCTGCTCGAGGACGACGCCGCGACGAAGGAACTGCGCGGTTTCCAGGCAGTGCTGGTCGGCGGCCAGCCCATGCCCGTTCCGCTGCGCGAGGCCGCGGCCGCTGCCGGGGTGCGCGTGGTCCGCAGCTACGGCTCGAGCGAGACCAGCGGCGGCTGCGTCTACGACGGCGTTCCCATCGGGCAGACCGCCGTGCGCGTCGACGACGGCGAGGTGTGGCTGCACGGCCCGAGCCTGGCCGAGGGCTACCTCGGCGATCCGGAACTCACCGAGCGACGCTTCCGCATGCACGACGGCCTGCGCTGGTGGACCACGGGCGACGGGGGCACCTGGGACGGCGAGCGCCTCACCGTGACGGGGCGCCTCGACGACGTGCTCATCTCGGGCGGCGTCAAGGTCGCGCCCGCGGCGGTGGAGCGCGTGCTGCACGAAGTTCCCGGGTTCGCGGATGCCGTGGTGGTCGCCGTCGGGGACGCCCGGTGGGGCGAGTCCCCGGTCGCGATCACGACCGGGACGGGCGACGCCGCCGCGGCGATCGCGGCCGTGGAGCAGGTGCTGGGGGCGCCCGCGCGGCCGGCCCGCGTGATCCGCGTCGAGACCATCCCGCTTCTCCCCAGCGGCAAGCCGGACCGGGTTGCCCTGCGCGCCCTGGCCGTGCGCGGCGCCGACTAGCTGCCGATTAGGCTGAGCGCGTGGCGAAGCAGCAGCGGATCGACCCGAGGATCATCGAGCGCACCCGCGCGGCGAACGAGGCGGCGGCGAAGACCGCCGCGAAGGGTGCCGCGAAGACCCCCGCGAAGGGCAAGCCGGCCGCCAAGGCCGCCCCCAAGGGCAAGGGCCGCGGCAAGTCGGGCCGACCGGGCGGGCGCCCCGCCGAGCAGCTGCCTCCCGCGACGCTCGGCACGTGGATCGTCGGCGCGCGTCCGCAGACCCTCGCGCTCGCGATCGCGCCGGTCGCGCTGGGAACCGGGGCGGCATCCCTGCTCATGGACCACTGGTACGACCACTGGGTGCGCGCGCTGCTCGCGCTCGCCGTCGCCGTCGCGCTGCAGATCGGTGTGAACTACGCCAACGACTACTCCGACGGGGTGCGCGGCGCCGACCGCAACCGGGTCGGGCCGCAGCGGCTCGTCGGGTCCGGTCGGGCCAAGCCGCGGCACGTGCTCATCGTCGCTCTCGTCTTCCTCGCCCTGGGGGCGGCGGCCGGGGCGACGCTTATCGTCCTGAGCCAGCAGTGGTGGCTCTTCGCGGGCGGCGTCGTGGCCCTCGCGGCCGCGTGGTTCTACACGGGCGGGCCCAAGCCCTACGGGTATCTGGGGCTCGGCGAGCTGGTGTCCGGACTGTTCTTCGGGCCCGCCGCGGTGGCCGGAACCATGTTCACGCAGGTGGGCGAGGTCAACGTCGAGGCGTGGGTCGGGGGCGCCGCGCTCGGTGTCATCGTCGCCGCCGTCATGCTCGTCAACAACCTGCGCGATCGCGAGCGCGACAAGGCGGCGGGCAAGCGCACGCTCGCGGTGCTGCTGGGCGATCTCGGGTCGCGCATCCTCTACATCGTGCTCATGCTGCTGCCGTTCGTGGCGCTCGTGCTCTTCCTGCTGTTCTACGACTGGACCGTGTTCGTGTTCTTCATCGGGCTCGCGGCACTGCCGGCGATGCTCATCGTGGCGACCGCGAAGACCGCGCGCGAGCTCGTGACCGCCCTGCGCCTCACGCTGCTGACCGCGCTCGGGTTCGGGGTCGGAATGGGTGCGGTGCTGGCCTTCGGCGGGATCCTCTGGATCTGAGCGGCTGAGTTGGATCTGAGGGTCTGAGTCGCTAGTCGGTGGTGCCGTCGTCCTCGGCGGCGGCATCCTCGTCCACTGTGCCCTCGTCGGCCGCATCCTCCGCGGCCTCGTCGACCCCGCGCGCCGGCCGGTCGCGCGAGGCGGCCAGCTCGGCGGCCATGCGCTCGCGCAGCGGCCGGAAGAAGATGTAGGCCAGCAGGAACCCGACGACGGCCGCCAGCAGTGCCGCGAGCCACCAGTCCAGCCCCAGCAGGTACAGGGCGGCGAACGCGATCGCGAAGAGTCCGAGCCGGACGAGCGTGTAGGCGAGCCAGGGGCGCATCACCCTCAGTCTAGGCGGGCGCCCGCGGCTAGAATCGGGCCATGAGGGCGCTCCTGCCGTACATCCCGATCCTCATCGCGGTCGGGCTGACGATCTTCACGATCATCGACATCGCGCTCATCGACCGCGCCCGCGTGCGCGTCCTGCCCAAGGCGCTGTGGATGCTGCTCGCTCTGGTCGCGGTCGTCGGCCCGGTCCTATGGTTCCTTCTCGGTCGCGAGCGGCTGAACCCTCGGGGCGGTCGTGGGGGTTCGGTGCGGCGCGGTCCGAAGGCGCCCGATGATGACCCCGAGTTCCTGCGGCAGCTCACGCGCGAGCAGGCGCAGGCCGAGCGCATCCGGGAGCTGGAGGAGCGCCTGCGCGAACTCGACGACGACAAGCCGTCCGAGTGACCTCGCCCGCGAGCACGTCTGCGGCAAGCGCAGCCGCGACGGCGTTGCTCGGCGAGCTGATCGCGCGCGGCGTGCGCGACGTGGTGCTGAGCCCCGGCTCGCGCTCGCAGGCGCTCGCTCTGGCCGCCGCCGCCTACGAGCGGGCCGGGCGGGTACGGCTGCACGTGAGGATCGACGAGCGCTCGGCCGGTTTCCTCGCGCTCGGCCTCGCGGTCGAGACGGATGCGCCGGTCGCCGTGATCACGACGTCCGGTACCGCGGTGGCCGAGCTGCACCCCGCGGTGCTCGAGGCTTCGCACGCGGGGGTCCCCCTCATCCTGCTGACCGCGGATCGCCCCGCCGAGCTGCAGGGCATCGGCGCCAACCAGACCACCCGGCAGCCGGGCATCTTCGGGGATCGGGTTCCCGTGATCGACGTCGAGGCGCCGGCGGAGGGCGCCGACCATGAGGCCGCGGCCGCGGAGCTCGCCGCGCGCGTGCTCGGCAACGCAGGGCCGGTGCACGTCAACCTCGCCTTCCGTGAGCCGCTCTCGGGGCCGGCGGATCTCCGCCCCCCGTCGGAAACTCAGGAAACTCTGCCGCGCACGGCCCAGGTCTCCGGGCGGGTTGCCAACCCGGACGCGGAGTCTCCTGAATTTCCGGCACCGGTCCCGGCCGCCGGGCCGGCGGCGGGACCGGTCGCGGTGGTGGAGCCGGCCGCGGTGGCGGAGCCGCTCGAGCCTGGGGCGCACACGGTCGTCATCGCGGGAACGGGGGCGGGCGAGATCGCGGAGGCGACCGCTCGCGGACTGGGCGCTCCGCTGCTGGCCGAGGTCGCATCCGGTGCCCGATTTGGACCGCACCTGGTCGCCGCCTACCGCGAGCTCCTGCGGGCGGAGGGCCTCGGGGACCGCATCGAGCGCGCCGTGGTGTTCGGGCATCCGACCCTGAGTCGCGAGGTTCCGGCCCTGCTGGAGCGCGAGGGCGTCGAGGTCATCGTCGTGCGCTCGCGCGGCGTCGAGCGCTACGACCCCGGCCGCCGCGCGCGGCACGTGGATGCCGTGACCGTCGCCGAGGAAGCCCCCGTCCCCGAGGCCAACCGCTCGTGGGTCGGGGAGTGGGTCACCGCATCCCGCCGCCTTCTCGAGCAGCCCGAGCCCATGGGCGCGGGGCCCGACACCGAGCACTTCGCGGAGCGGGCGACCTGGGCGCGCGAGCAGCTGGCCGAGCTGCGCGAGCCGGTGACCCGGCGCCTGCTCGTCGAGGCGGTCTGGAACGCGACCTGGCCGCACGACCGCCTCGTGCTCGGGGCGTCGCGGCTCATCCGCGAGCTCGACCGGGTCGCCCCCGGCAAGCGCATCCCGGTGCACGCCAACCGCGGGCTGGCCGGCATCGACGGCACTATCGCCACGGCGACGGGCATCGCGCTGGCATCGCAGGCCGAGGGGGCAGGCAGGGGGGCGAAGGGCGTCACCCGCGTGCTGCTCGGCGACCTCGCCCTGCTGCACGACGCCGGGTCGCTGCTGGCCGGCGAGGGAGAACCCCGCCCGCGCATGCAGGTCATCGTCGGGAACGACCACGGCGGCACCATCTTCGACGCGCTCGAGGTCGCGGGCACCGCCGACGCCGAGCTTTTCGACCGGGTCATGCTCACGCCGCAGACGGTCGACCTGGCCGCACTGGCATCCGCGTACGGCTGGGAGTACCGCCGGGTCGAGACGCGCGGCGAACTCGACGGGTCGCTGACCCCGACCCCGGGGCGGGTACTGATCGAGGTGCCGCTCGCGAGGCGGCCATGAGTACCCTGTGCGCATGAAGGAACTGCTGCGCGCCGGTCCGGGTTTCCAGCTCTCGGGGGTGGACACCGGAGCGACGCCGGGCTTCACCGGGGACAAAAAGGACGGCCAGAAGACGCTCGCGGACGGCGCCGACGACCTCGCCGACCTGCAGGAGCAGCTCTTCGCCACCGGGAAGTTCGGCGGCACCCGCAGCGTGCTGCTCGTGTTGCAGGCCATGGACACCGCGGGCAAGGGCGGCATCGTCAAGCACGTCGTCGGCTCGGTCGATCCGCAGGGCGTGCACATTCACGCGTTCAAGGCCCCGACCGACGAGGAGAAGGCGCACGACTTCCTGTGGCGCGTGCGCAGGGAGCTGCCGGTGGCCGGCCAGCTCGGGGTCTTCGACCGCTCGCACTACGAGGACGTGCTCATCCACCGGGTGCGCGGGTTCTCGCCGCCGGATGTCATCGAGCAGCGCTACGGCATCATCGTGGACTTCGAGCGCGAACTCGCCGCCGCGGGCACCGCGCTGGTCAAGGTCATGCTGCACATCTCGCCCGAGGAGCAGAAGCAGCGCCTCTCCGATCGGCTCGACGACCCGGCCAAGCACTGGAAGTACAACCCCGGCGACCTCGAGGAGCGCGCCCTGTGGCCCGCCTACATGGAGGCCTACCAGCTCGCGATCGAGCGCACCTCGACCGACGAGGCGCCCTGGTACGTCGTACCCGCCGACCACAAGTGGTACGCGCGGCTCGCGGTGCAGCACCTCCTGGTGGATGCGCTCCGCGGCCTGGGCATGGAGTGGCCGAAAGCGGACTACGACGTCGAGGCGGAGAAGAAGCGGCTGGCGGAGTCGGTCATCGCCTGACGAATGCGCTGTGCCGTTGGGAGGCGTTCGCTACGCGAACGCCTCGGCTATCGGCCGGAACTTCATGCGCGTCTCGGCCAGTTCGCGCTCCGGGTCGGAGTCCGCGACGATGCCCGCCCCCGCGCAGGCCGTGATCGTGCCGTCGGCCGCGACCTCGGCGCTGCGCAACGCGATGGCCCATTTGCCGTCACCGGTGCCGTCGACGTAGCCGACGGGCCCGCCGTAGCGCCCGCGGTCGAAGGGTTCGAGCTCCGCGATGAGGGAGAGCGCCGCGTCGCGCGGCGTGCCCGCGACCGCGGCGGTCGGGTGCAGGGCGCCCACCAGATCGAGGGCGCTCGACCCGTCGGCCAGGGGAGCCTCGATGTCGGTGGCCAGGTGCCACAGATTGGGCAGCTTGAGGGCGTACGGGATCTCGCTGGCGACGACCCCGCGCACATGCGGACGCAGCGCGTCGACCACGCTCTCGACCGCGAAGCGGTGCTCGTCGACGTCCTTGGTCGAGGTGGCCAGCCCGAGCGCGGCATCCGCGTCGGCCGCAGCATCCGCGCCCCGCCCCGCGCTCCCCGCCAGCACGCGCGCCGTCACCGAGCCGTCCTTGACCCGCACCAGGGTCTCCGGGCTCGAACCGAGCAGCCCGTCGACGCAGAACGTCCAGGTGTCCGGGTAGCCCAGGGCCAGGTCGACCAGCACGCGTCGCAGGTCACCGCCCTCCGGGAGGTGCCCGGTGAGGTCGCGCGCCAGAACCACCTTCTCGAGCGCACCGCTCCGGATCCGGGCGAGCGCGGCATCCACCGCGGCTCGGTAGCCGTCGGCATCGAGCGCGCCGGGGTGCAGCACGACCCGGTACTCCGGCCCGAGCTCGGTCGCGGCGACCGGGTCGTCCGCGCCGTCGATCCGCGTGACCCAGGACACCCCGTCGCGGCGGCCGACGACCACGCGCGGCACGATGAGCACGCTCGCGCCCGCCGAGTCGTCCGCGAAGGCGAAGGCGCCGAACGCCACCAGGCCGCTGCCCGACAGTCCGACCTCGTCGCGCACGGTCGCGGCCGCCGCGATCCGCTGCCAGGTCGCCGCCGCATCCCTAATGCGGTTGGGCCCCCGGAACTCCAGGCGCGCCGCCTCGCCCAGGCCCGCGATGCCCTCGCCGCGGCGCATGAACAGCAGGGGCCGGGATGCCGCGAGCAGCGGGAGCAGGGATGTCACGTTCTCGACCCGCTCCGTCACGACATCGAAAGCGGGAGTCTCGGCCTCGGGAACGATCACCCCACCAGCCTAGGATGGGATGTCGTGAGCAGGGCCGACATGGACAAGCAGCCGGACGAGGTCGCCGGCATGTTCGACGGCGTCGCCCGCCACTACGACCGCACCAACGCCATCATGTCGGTCGGCAACTCGGCGCTGTGGCGCGCGGCGACCGTGCGCGCGGTCGATCCGAAGCCAGGCGAGCGCGTGCTCGATGTGGCCGCCGGCACCGGGACGTCGTCCGCCGCGCTCGCCCGGAGCGGCGCCGAGGTCGTGGCCCTGGACTTCTCGGACGGGATGATCGCGGAGGGGCGGAGGCGGCATCCCGGACTCGAGTTCGTGCAGGGCGACGCCGAGAAGCTGCCCTTCCCGGACGACTCCTTCGACGCCGTGACCATCAGCTTCGGGCTGCGCAACGTCGAGCACCCCAAGGTCGCGCTCGCCGAGATGTACCGGGTGCTGAAGCCCGGCGGGCGGTTGGTCGTGTGCGAGTTCAGCAAGCCGCCCCGGCCCATATTCCGCGCGGGGTATGCGGCCTACATGCGCTTCGTCATGCCGGTCGTCGCGACCGCCACGAGCTCAAACCGGGCGGCCTACGACTACCTGCGCGAGTCGATCCAGCAGTGGCCCGACCAGGGCACGCTGAGCGCCTGGATCCGCGGGGTGGGTTTCACGCGCGTGGCTTACCGCAACCTCTCGGCGGGCGTCGTCGCGCTGCACCGCGGGCACAAGCCCGAGGACCCGGCCATCCGCGCCTCCACCGCGAAGCGCAGGCAGAGGCGGCAGGGCACGTGAGCGCGGCCCGCCGCGGCGTCACGCTCGGCTCGGCCCTCGGGGTCGGCGAGCAGCTCTTCGCATCCGCCGACGAGCGCCGGTTCGCCGACGCCATCGAGCGAGGCCTCGACGAGGTCGAGCAAGGCCTCGTGCGGGAGCTGTCCTTCCACGACCAGGTCGCCGACGTGACCGCGCGCTACCTGCTGCAGGCGGGCGGCAAGCGCATCCGCCCCACGCTCACGCTGCTCACCGCGCAGCTCGGCCAGGGCAACAACCCGGATGTCATCACCGCGGCGCAGGCGGTCGAGATCACCCACCTCGGGTCGCTGTACCACGACGACGTCATGGACGAGGCGCAGCTGCGCCGCGGCGTCCCGAGCGCCCAGTCGGTGTGGGGCAACTCGGTCGCGATCCTGACCGGCGATCTGCTGTTCGCGCGGGCGAGCGTGCTCATCGCGCGGCTCGGCGAGCGCGCCCTGACCATCCAGTCCGACACCTTCGAGCGCCTCGTGCTCGGCCAGCTGCACGAAACCGTCGGCCCGGCCGAGGGCGAGGACCCGGTCGCGCACTATCTGCAGGTGCTCTCCGACAAGACCGGGTCGCTCATCGCGGCGGCCGCGCTGGTCGGTGCCGTGTTCGGCGAGGCCGACGAGGCGTACCACGAACCGGTGCGCGCCTACGGCGAGAGCATCGGCGTCGCCTTTCAACTCATCGACGACGTCATCGACCTGTCCTCCGAGTTCGAGCAGACCGGCAAGACCGCGGGCACCGACCTGCGTGCGGGCGTGCCGACCCTGCCCCTTCTGTACCTGCGCGAGCGGGCCGGGGCGGATGCCGGGGCCGCCTCGCTGCTGGCCCGCATCGAACGCGATGTGCACGGTCTCGATGACCCGCGCGACGCCGATGCCGCCGCCGACTTCGCCGACGCCGTCGCCGAGCTGCGCGACCACGAGGTCACGCGCGCGACCCTCGCCGAGGCCAGGCGCTGGTCGGCCGAGGCGGTCGCGGCCCTCCAGCCCCTGCCCGACGGACCCGTCAAGAAGGCGCTCACGCGGTTCGCCGAAGCCATCGTCGAGCGCACCAACTGACCCCGACCGCCCCCAACGGAGATACCCCTGTGACCAAATTGCGACTCGCGATCGTCGGAGCCGGACCGGCCGGAATCTATGCGGCCGACATCCTGCTCAAGCACGAGCGCCCGTTCGAGGTGTCGATCGACCTGTTCGACCAGCTGCCCGCCCCGTACGGCCTGGTTCGGTACGGGGTCGCGCCCGACCACCCGCGCATCAAGGGCATCATCACCGCCCTGCGCGAGGTGCTCGACCGCGGCGACATCCGCATCTTCGGCAACGTCCGGTTCGGCACCGACATCACGCTGGAGGACCTCAAGCGGCACTACAACGCGGTGATCTTCGCGACCGGTGCGGTGCGGGATGCGGCGCTTGAGGTCCCGGGGATCGATGCGCCGGGCAGCTACGGGGCCGCCGATTTCGTGAGCTGGTACGACGGGCACCCGGACTACCCGCGCGAGTGGCCGCTCGAGGCCCGGTCGGTCGCGGTGCTCGGCAACGGCAACGTGGCGCTCGATGTGGCGCGCATGCTGGCCAAGCACGCGGACGACCTCCTGCCCACCGAGCTGCCCGCCAACGTGTATGAGGGGCTGCAGGCCTCGGCGATCACCGACGTGCACGTCTTCGGGCGCCGCGGGCCCATGCAGGTCAAGTTCACGCCGCTCGAGCTGCGCGAGTTGGGCGAGCTGCGCGACGTCGACATGATCGTCTACGACGAGGATTTCGACTACGACGAGGCGTCGCGCAACGCGATCGAATCCAACAAGCAGGTCTTCGTGGTCGACAAGGTGCTGAGCCAGTGGCGTGAGCGCGAGGTCGGGAAGGCCTCGCGGCGCCTGCACCTGCACTTCTACGCCCGGCCGGTCGAGGTGCTCACGGGTGACGACGGGCGCGTGTCCGCGTTCCGGTACGAGCGCACCGAGCCCGACGGCGCCGGCGGCGTGCGCGGCACCGGGGAGACGCGCGAGGTCGAGGTGCAGGCGGTATACCGCGCGGTCGGGTACTTCGGCTCCCCCCTGGACGAGGTGCCCTTCGACGAGCGGCGCGGGGTCATCCCGAACCACGAGGGTCGCGTGGTCAGCGGCGACGAAGTGGTGCCCGGCATGTACGCGACGGGCTGGATCAAGCGCGGACCGGTGGGCCTCATCGGGCACACCAAGTCCGACGCCATGGAGACCATCTCGCATGTGGTCAACGACCAGGCGAACTGGTGGAGCCCGGCCTCGCCCTCGGAGGACTCGGTGGTCGAGCTGCTGACATCGCGCGGCGTCGAGTACACCGACCTCGAGGGCTGGCACCGACTCGACGCCCACGAGATCGCCCTGGGCGAGCCGGAGGGCCGGGCCCGCATCAAGGTCGTCCCCCGCGAGGACATGGTGCGCATCGCCCGCGATTGAGCCCGGCGGTCCGGCTACTGCACGGCGGCCGTGAGCCGGGCGATGTGGTTCAGGACGCGCAGGGGGAGCGGCCGCGACATCCACTGCTCGAGCGTGAGCTCGGTGCTGCGCTCGCGGTAGGACTCCTCGATGGCGCGCAGTTGCTCGAGGAAGTCGCCGCCGCGTACCATGACCGAGATCTCCAGGTCGAGGGTGAACGAGCGCATGTCGAGGTTGCTGGACCCGATGACCGAGAGCTGGTCGTCGATCGTGAAGTGCTTCGCGTGCAGGATCGTCGGCCGCTCGTAGCGGAAGATCCGCACGCCGGCCTGCAGCAGCTGCTCGTAGTAGCTGCACTGGGCGTGGAAGGCGAAGAACTGGTCGCCGATCTCGGGTACGAAGAGCTCCACCTCGATGCCCGACTGCGCTGCGGTCGTGATCGCGTAGAGCATCGAGTCGTCCGGCACGAAATACGGGGTCACGAGCACCACGCGCTCCTGGGCCGCGTAGACGAGCGAGTTGAACATCCGCAGGTTGTTCTCGCCGGGGAACCCCGGCCCCGAGGGCACCACCTGGCAGTCCAGGTCGCCGTCGCCGTGGCGGCGGGCGGGCGCCGCCTCGCGCGTCAGCAGCTCGCCCGTCTCGGAGTACCAGTCGGTCACGAAGAGCGCGTCGATGCCGGCCACGACCGGGCCCTCGAAGCGCGCCATGTAGTCCTTCCAGTGCAACCCGCGTCGCCGGTTACGCCGGCGCTGATACGAGGTCTCGATGATGTTCTGCGAGCCGGTGAAGGCCACCTCGCCGTCGATCACGAGCAGCTTGCGGTGGTTGCGCAGGTCCGGCCGCTGGATGAGCAGGCGCCAGGGCTGGAAGGGGAGCATCAGGTGCCAGGCGACCCCGGCATCCTTGAGCCACCGGATGGTGCGGCGATAGCCGGGGTAGCGCAGGCTCCCGACGTGGTCGAGCAGCACGCGAACCCGGACCCCGCGGGCGACCGCGGCCCCGAGCGCGTCGAAGAACGGCCGCGTGGTGTCGTCCATCGACATGATGTAGAACTCGGCGTGGATGGTCTGCTCGGCCAGCTCGATCTCGGCGATCATCTGCTCGAGCGAGACCTGGTTGTCCGCCCACATGTGCGCCGAGTTGCCGCCGACCAGGGGCATGGATCCGAGGGTGCGGTTGAGCTCGACGATCGGTTCCAGCCAGGGCGGCCACGGGGGGTCGCGCTTGACCTTCTCGAAGCCCTCCGTGGTCTCGAGGATCAACGCGCTGACCTCGCGCTGCCGGCGACGCCGGTTGCGCGGAAGCCGGGCCCGGCCGAACAGCAGGAAGAGCAGCAGGCCGACGTAGGGCTGCAGGAAGATCAGTAGCAGCCAGGCCAGCGCGGTCTGCGGCCGCCGGTTGCGCGGGACGAAGATCAACGCCCCCACCCGGATCGCGATGTCGAGGACGAGCGCGACGATGCCCAGCGCGAACGCCAGGTCCGGGTGGAGGTCGATCACCGCATGTTCACGAACTGCAGCGCGACGTCGAGGTCCTTGCCCTTGAGCAGTGCGATGACCGCCTGGAGGTCGTCGCGGCTCTTGGACTGCACGCGCAGTTCGTCGCCCTGGATCTGGCTCTTGACCGACTTGGGGCCCTCGTCGCGGATGATCTTGCTGATCTTCTTCGCGTCCTCGCTGCCGATGCCGTTCTTCATGCGCGCCTCGATGCGGTACTCCTTGCCGCTCGGGAACGGGGCGCCGGCGTCGAGCGAGCGCAGCGAGATGCCGCGTTTGATGAGCTTCTGCTCGAACACCTCGAGCACGGCCTTGACCCGCTCCTCGGCGTTCGCCTTCATCAGGATCTTCTCGCCGCTGAACTCGATCGAGGCACCCACGTTCTTGAAGTCGTAGCGCTGCGCGATCTCCTTCTGCGCCTGGCTGAGGGCGTTCTGGGTCTCCATCGGGTCGACCTTGCTCACGATGTCGAAAGAGGAATCTGCCATGCCGCCATGGTAGGACCGATGGGTGCATCGGCCCTCGACCATCGCGCTGCTCTCGGTGGGAGCGGTCATGGGGCTGTGCGCGATCGTGGCCTTCGTGCTCGTGGTGCTGGCCCCGGTGACCCCTGCGTCGACCCCGGCCGAGCCGCTGCCGCAGGCGGAGGACCCCACCTGGGCGCCGCCCGCCGAGCCGCCGCTCGCGGCGGCGGAGCACGGCTCCGGGATTCAGACGCGAGTGGATGCGGACTGGGCCGCGCAGACGGCCGCGGCCACCGGCATCCCGGTTCGCGCTCTCGTGGCATACGCCGGGGCCGCCATGGTCAAGGCCGAGCAGATGCCCGAATGCGGGCTGTCCTGGTCGACCCTCGCCGGCGTCGGGGCGATCGAGAGCGATCACGGCCGGCACGGCGGATCGATGCTGGACGCGGGCGGCACGGCGGTCCCGGGCATCTTCGGGATCGCGCTCGACGGGGTGAGCACGGCGCACATCCCGGACAGCGACGGCGGCGCGATCGACGGCGACGCGGAGTACGACCGGGCCGTCGGGCCCATGCAGCTCATCCCGCAGACCTGGCGCAATTGGCATGTCGACGGTGGCGCGGACGGCGTGGAGGACCCGCAGAACATCGACGACGCGGCCCTCGCGGCGGCGAACTACCTGTGCCGCTCGGCGATCGACATGGACACCGAGGCGGGGTGGCGCGCGGCGATCTCCTCGTACAACGGCTCGGAGTCGTACCTGCGCGCCGTGGCCGGGGCGGCCGTGGAGTACACGGACCTCGCCGGGGGCTGATCCCCTGTAGCATTGTCGGGCGCCTCAGGGCGCGCCCGGCGAGTTACCCAAGCGGCCAAAGGGATCTGACTGTAAATCAGACTGCTCTGCATTCGGGGGTTCGAATCCCTCACTCGCCACCAGATTGCAGCACCGGCTACACCGTGCTCGCAGCGAGCTCCGGAGAATTCGGGTCCCGCCGGCGCAGGTCGAACGCGACGATGGCGGCGACGATCACCTGAAGCACCACGGTGATCCAGAAGAGCACCAGGCCCGAGGTCATCACGCCGGTGAAGGCGATCATCACATCGGTGAATCCGTGGAACAACGCGACGATCAGGACGCTTCCGCGTGCGCGATTGAAGAGCCACCCGATCACGACCGAGGTCGCAATGGTCGAGATCAGGAAGCCGATGAACGGGATCGTCGACTGGAAGCTGCCGGGGATGAAGAACAGAGGGAGATGCCACAGGCCCCAGAGGACGCCGAGAACGAGGGACGCCACGAGCGGGTCGAACCGGCGTTGCAGCCGGGGAAGAGCGTAACCGCGCCATGCGGTCTCTTCGGTGATCAGCCACTCCCAGGTGTTGAGCAGGAGCGCCACGATCAACCCACCGACGGGAAGCAGCACGCCGACCTGTGCCGGTACCCCGATGAGGAGCCCGATTCCGACGAGGGCGGCTCCCAGCGCGACGGGCAGCCCGACGGCGAGCACGTACCAGCGCCAGCTCACCTTGACGCGGATGAGCCGGAGGAGCAGGTCCTTCACCGCCGGCCATCCGCCGGTGAGCGCAGCCGTGCCGTAGGTCGCGACGGGCAGAGCGACCCAGAAGGCCAGCGACTCGGGGACGTGCCACCCGATGAGTCCGGCGTTCTCGGCAATCGACGTCCCCCAGACGAACCAGGGGAGAGCGAATGCGGCGATGAAGAAGATGATCAACGGGTGGCGCTTCATTGCGCAGTCCTCTCGGTCGGGTTCTGTTCTGATCGGGTTCTGTAGATCCGGGTGATGACGAACGACACGGGAAGAGCGAGAATCCAGCTGATCTCAGCGACCGTCGGCCCCGCGACGAGGGCCAGGGGGATGGAGAGCAGGAAGATGCCCGGAATCGGGAAGGACTGGACGAGCACATACCGGAAGACGCCGACCGGGAGTGCCGGGTCGATCAGCTTCTTGTGCCACGCGTAGATCCAGATCGCGCTGAGCAGGCAGCCCACCAGGCAGATGGTCGCGGCGTAGATGTAGACACTGAGGGCGCTGTCGCCGTATGCGCCGAGGATGCCGGTGGGCAGGGGGATCGAGGCGACGAAGAGCAGCAGCAGGAGGTTGAGTCGCACGAGGTTCTGGTCGTGCCTCACGATCGCGCGGAACTTCCGGTGGTGGGACATCCAGACGATTCCGACGACCAGGAAGCTCAGCATGAACGTGAGGTACCCCGGAACCAACTCGGCGAGAGCGGGTCCGAGGTCCGCGACATCCACTTCGGGAACGCGCAGTTCGACGATGAGAAGCGTCATGGCGATCGCGAAAACCGCGTCGCTGAAGAACACGAGCCGATCCATGGATTCGCCCGAGGCGAGCATTGCCAGGTACGTGCGGTAGGTCTTCATCGATCCACTGGTGGGGGAGCAGTAGCCGGGGTGCGTCGCCAGTATCCACCCATCCGGGTCCCCGCGCACCGTCCAGGCTCGGACTGCTTGACTGGCGGCATGAGCGCAGAACTCCTGACCCTCGCCACGTCGATCGCCGTCGAGGCCGGGGAGCTCGCCGCCCGCCGCCGGCGTGAGGGTGTCGAGGTCGCCGCGACCAAGTCGACGGTGGTCGATGTCGTCACGGAGGCCGACCGCGAGGTGGAGCGTCTCATCCGGGGACGCATCGCGGACGCCCGGCCCGGCGACGGCATCCTGGGCGAGGAGGGCGGCGGTCACTCGGGCACCAGCGGACTGACCTGGGTGGTCGACCCGATCGACGGCACCACCAACTATCTGTACGGCATCCCGCACTACGCGGTGAGCATCGCCGTCGTCGAGGGAGAGCCCGACCCGCTGACCTGGCGCGCCCTCGCCGGCGTCGTGCACAACCCGGCGATCGGGGAGACCTTCTGGGCCGAGGCCGGGTCGGGGGCGTGGGTCTCCGGGGGAGACCCCCCTGCGGGACCCTCCGCGGCGGGGGAGCCGATCCGGGTCGCGGACCCGGTGCCGCTCGGCAGCGCCCTCATCGGGACC
Source organism: Microbacteriaceae bacterium (assembly GCA_019638805.1). Taxonomy (GTDB): domain Bacteria; phylum Actinomycetota; class Actinomycetes; order Actinomycetales; family Microbacteriaceae; genus JBDSKH01. The sequence continues at coordinate 81,559 of JAHBTA010000006.1, forward strand.
GGGTTCGCCTACGACTCCCGGATGCGTGGAGTCCAGGGCGGGATCGTGGCGGCCCTGCTGCCCCAGGTGCGCGACATCAGGAGGCAGGGCACCGCATCCCTGGATCTGTGCTTCGTGGCGTGCGGTCGGCTGGACGCGTTCTTCGAGCGCACGCTCAGCCCGTGGGACCACGCGGCGGGCGCGCTCATCGCCCGCGAGGCGGGTGCGGTCGTCACGGGCCGGGGGGATGCCGCGCCGAGTCGCGACTTCATCCTCGCCGCCCAGCCGGCCCTCGCCCCGATCCTCCTGGCGGAGCTCGACGCGCTCGGTGTGGCCGATGCGCCCCTACCCGGTTAAGCTTGACCGGTCGCCTCAGGCCGCACGGTGAACCAGCCGCACGGTGAACCAGCCGCGAGGTGAGGGGAGTGCCATGTCCGGTCGTCGTGCCCTCGAGCGCGTGACCGACGCCACCCCGGCGAAGGCGAAGGCGCCCAAGACGGCGAAGGCAGCCAAGCCGCGCACCCGGCGCACGCGGTCGAGCGTCGGCTCCAAGCTGCTCTCGCTGGGTGCCATGGTGCTCGCCGGGGCCCTCGCGCTCGGGCTCTCGGTTCCGGCCAGCCTGTTCGGGCAGGCGGCCGACGCCCTCACCGCGATCGCGGTCCCGGCCGGCGAGCAGGAGGCCGTGGAGTTGCAGACCGTCGAGGTCAGCTCCACCATCGAGAGCGTCTCCGCGGCGCGCGAGGAGTTCGATGCGCTGTCCTGGGCCGAGCTGCTCGTGCTCAAGTACGGGACGCGCGACTACACCTACAGCACCACCGGTGGGACGATCCGCTGGCCGTTCCCGACCGCGGTGAAGATCAGCTCCGGCTTCGGCGAGCGCGTCGCGCCGTGCATGGGGTGCTCGAGCATGCACATGGGCCTGGACTTCCAGCCGCCGAACGACTCCCCGGTGTACGCGATCGCGGCGGGGACGGTCGCCTTCCAGGAGGACTCGTCCTACGGCTACGGCAACCACGTCATCATCAACCACGGCGACCTGCTGGGCGACGGCCACAACATCGTGACGCTGTACGCGCACATGCAGCACGGTTCGGTCCCGGTGCGGTCCGGGGATCAGATCCAGGTGGGGGACTTCCTGGGGCTGGTGGGTCGCACGGGAACGGCCACCGGCATCCACATGCACTTCGAGGTGCTCGTCGACGGAGTGCAGGTCGACCCGTTCACCTGGCTCAAGACCAACACCAACTGAGCCGCAGGCCGCGGATCGCGTCCGCTCGTCGCGCGGGATCGGGGCCCGCCAGGCTGTGAAAGTGCCTGTAACGCGGACGCGGGGTGGCATCCGTCGTTGCCGTTTCGTTAACATCGAGGGGTTCGACTTTCCGTCGCCACCCGCTGCGACGAGAAACCCGATGGCAAGGTGCGTTCGCTGTGTTGTGCGAACGCCGAGGAGCAGGATGACCGACCACTCGCGCGAGAACGCGACGTCGTCGGCACTCACCCGCCGGGAAGCGCGCGAGTTGGAGCGCAAGGCGGCGGCGTCGCCCGAGCGTCGCATCCGCGAGGTGCAGAAGAGCTACGCGAAGAAGCCCGAGCGGCACCGGTCGCGCGCGCGGGCCGTCGGGTCGCGCATCCTCTCGGTCGCGGCGATGATCTTCGCGGGCGCGCTCGCGGTCGGCATGTCGGTTCCGGCGAACGCGTTCGGCACCGGCGGCGGCCTGGAGGGGCTGCTCGCGAGCACGAGCGCCGACACCTCGGCGAAGGCCGCGGACGGCCAGAGCTTCGACGTCGCGTCGAGCGTGACCGCGTCGAGCGCGGGGCGCGACGAGTACACCGTGACCTCGTGGGCCGAGATGCTGCGACTGCAGTACGGCACCCGCGACTACAGCTACGACATGGGCGACCCGAACGGCCCGATCCGCTGGCCGTTCCCGTACCCGGTGCCGATCAGCTCGGGCTTCGGCGAGCGGGCCGCGCCGTGTCATGCGTGCTCGAGCATCCACATGGGCGTCGACTTCACGCCGGGCGGCGGTGCCCCGATCTATGCGGTCGCCGACGGCGTCGTGGTCGAGTCGAAGGACGACGCCTACGGCTTCGGCAACCACGTGATCATCGACCACGGCAATCTGCTCGGCGACGGCAACGACATCAAGACGCTGTACGCCCACATGCAGCACGGCTCGACCGCTCTCAAGGTGGGCGACGAGATCCACGTCGGCGACTTCATCGGCCTGGTCGGCATGACCGGTGTCGCGACGGGCAACCACCTGCACTTCGAGGTGCACGTCAACGACGTCCAGGTCGACCCGTTCGCCTGGTTGAAGGCGCACACCTAGGCTGCTGCTGTGGTCGCGCCTGCGGCCGTGTCGCTACGCCACCAACCAGACTGTCGTGTCGCCGGGAAGCACGCGGTCGTCCGCGAGCGGCTCACTGGTCAGTGCGACGCGGCCCTCGGGCAGGGTCACTTGACCTGCCCCAGTGTTCGCCACGACCGTGACCCCCGCGTTGCGGAACGCGACGACGTCGGGCCCGCCGAACTCGAGCCACTCGATCGCCCCCGCGCCGAGGCCGTGCTCGGCGCGCAGCGCCAGCGCCGCCCGGTAGAACTCCAGGGTCGAGCCGGGCACGCCGTCCTGAGCGTCGCGCGCGTACTCCGGCCAGTCCGCGGGCTGCGGCAGCCAGGACTTCCCGGACGGACTGAAGCCGGATGCCGGGGAGCCGGCCTCCCAGGGGATCGGAACGCGGCATCCGTCGCGCCCGTACAGCTCGCCGCCGGTGCGGAAGAACGTCGGGTCCTGCCGGGCGGAGTCGGGCAGGTCGATCGCTTCGGGCAGTCCGAGCTCCTCGCCCTGGAAGAGATACGCCGACCCCGGGAGGGCGAGCATGAACGCGGTCGCGGCGCGGGCGCGCTGGAGGCCGACCGCGGTATCCGGTCGCGGCTGCGTGCGCGGGCCGATGCCTGCCCCCTGGGGCGGGGGCGGTGTGAGCGCGAGTCGCGTGGCGTGACGGATGACGTCGTGATTCGACAGGACCCACGTGCTGGGTGCGCCCACGGCTCCGAACGCGGCGAGGGAGGCATCGACGACCGAGCGCAGCGGACCTGCGGCCCACGGCGTCTCCAGGTAGCCGAAGTTGAAGGCCTGCTGCATCTCGTCGGGCCGCACCCAGTTCGCGAGCTTGCTGAGCGGGTTGACCCACGCCTCGGCGACCAGGACGCGGTCGGGGCCGTACTCGGTGAGCACCTCGTGCCACTCGCGGTAGATCTCGTGCACGCCGTCCTGCGCCCAGTAGGGGGCGTCGGAGGTGTCGCCGCCCATGCTGCCGCCGGGCGAGGGGGTGTAGTCGGGGAGTCCGGGCACCTTGACCAGGCCGTGGGCGACATCCACCCGGAACCCGTCGATGCCGCGGTCGAGCCAGAAGCGCAGGATGTCGCGGAAGCGCTCGTGCACCCACGGGTTGGTCCAGTCGAGGTCGGGCTGGCTCGCGTCGAAGAGGTGGAGGTACCAGGGGCCGGGCGTGCCGTCGGCCTCGGTGATGCGGGTCCAGGCGGGGCCGCCGAAGACGGAGTCCCAGTTGTTCGGGGGCAGCTCGCCGGCCTCGCCGCGGCCGGGACGGAACAGGTAGCGCTCGCGCTCGGGCGAGCCGGGGCCGGCGGCGAGCGCCTCCTGGAACCAGGCATGCGCGCTCGAGGTGTGGTTGGGGACGAGGTCGATGAGGAGGCGGAGGCCCAGTTCGCGCGACTCGGCGCGCAGGTGGTCGAAGTCGGCGAGGGTTCCGAACAGCGGGTCGACGTCGCAGTAGTCGGCGACGTCGTAGCCGGCGTCCTTTTGGGGGCTCGTGTAGAACGGGCTCAGCCACACGGCGTCGACGCCCAGGCGCTTGAGGGCGGGCAGCCGCCGGGCGATACCGGGCAGGTCGCCGACCCCGTCACCGTTCGAGTCGGCGAACGAGCGCGGGTACACCTGGTAGATGACGGCGGAGCGCCACCAGTCGTCGGGGCTGCCGGTCTGCTGCACGCGTCGAGCCTATCGAATCGTTTCGACTGGGGCGGATGCGGGGGCGCGATCCTTGACCCAATTGGCAGCAGGATCTGCGGTCGGCCCGCAATTCGTGTCAGGGATTCGGCCGCTCGGGTCCTGCCCCGGCGTGCTCGGGCGGGGGTGCTGAGGTGTTAGCATCGTTCGGTTGCCGTGCGGCGTTCGCGTCGGTGCGGTGCGCCCCGATAGCTCAGTGGTAGAGCACTTCCATGGTAAGGAAGGGGTCGTCAGTTCAATCCTGACTCGGGGCTCGCGAGCTCTTGTCGGTGCCCTCGGCGGCGGCGGGGGTTCCGTGGCTGAGTAGCTCAGTTGGTGAGAGCGCACGACTCATAATCGTGAGGTCGCGGGTTCGAGTCCCGCCTCAGCTACTTCCCTTTGTTTTCCGGGGCTGCAGCCCCATCGACGGTTCCGGGATCGGGTTCGATTCCGTCCCGTGGCCACATCGTGGACACAATTGAAACCGTCGCAGCTTCATTCATGCGCACCGCAACGTCCTCCATATCATCGTCGAAGAGGTCCGCGTAGGTGTCCAGCGTCATCGCGGCCGAGGCGTGTCCGAGCATTCGCTGCACGGCCTTGACGTTGGCGCCGGCCGAGATCGCGAGGCTGGCTGCGGTGTGCCGAAGGTCGTGGATGGTCATCTCCGGCAGCCCCGAGATTTGGATCGCACGATCGAACCACGAGTTCGCATGAGCGGTCGGCGTCTTGATGTACGTCCCCAAAGTGCTCGAGAAGGCGAGGTCTTCCTCGCCCTTCCCCGCCAGCTGCGCACGCAGTGCGGGCTCAAGCAGCTTGGGGAACGGAACGGACCTACGCTTGTGCGTCTTCGGCGTCCCCACGATGACCTTCCCGCCGGTCAACACCGCGTTCTCCTCGATGGACAGGCGAGAGCGCTCGAGGTCGATGTGACGCACGCGAAGGCCGGCAAGCTCGCCCCACCGGATCCCGGTGTAGGCAAGCAGCTGAACGATCAGGCCGTATGAGCCGGCAGCGCCCACGAGAGCATGAACCTCTTCATGCGAAAGGTACCGGTGCGGTCGAGGCACCTTCCTGGGCAGGGGGACTCCCTGTGCAGCGTTTGCGCTGACACGTCGGTCTCGGACCGCTGACTCGAGAATCGAAAGGAGGATGCCGTGGGCGCGGAGCACGATCGTCGCTGACTTGGGCGGTTGCTTGCCCGGCACCCCGCGCGACAATCTCGCCAACCATACGCTCACATCGCTGAATCGGACCTCACCCACATTGACGCGTCCCCATGCGGGGCGTACGTGCAAGCGCCACGCTGACTCGACGGCGTTCATGGACGACGGCTTGAGGTGAGTTTGGGTCTTCAGCCAGTCGTCGCCAAGTTGACCAACCGTGATTCGGGCGGACGCCGGATCGATGTAGGTTCCAGACGCCTTGCCGACCTCGACCGTGGCAAGGAAGATCTCGGCTTCCTTCTTGGTCTTGAATCCGCGCTTGCTCGTCTGGGTTTGATCGGGCTTTCTGTATCGGACCCGGTAGCGACGACCGAGCGATGTCTCGTACGACTCGACGGTAGCCATCAGTGCCGCCGCCCGCCCTGAGTTAGATCTGCCACCCGGCGGATCGAAGGAACTCTGTCAGTTCGGAACTCCGGCGTTCGAGGAACTCCATGCGGGACGCTTTTGCCGCGCCGAGATCGCTGGTGATCTGCTCGCGTTGGAGTTCCCGCTTCGTACGCTCGAGCTCGCGAAAGGCGTCGAGTTCCGCCAGATCGTTGCGCTCGGACGCGTCGATAGGTCGATATGCGCCTGCAGCGTCGCCGATCAGCCAGGCATCGAACTCCGCAAGGGAAAGATCGCGAAGACTTGGACTCAGGTTCGGCAGGTCCGGCGCTTCGGTCGGTGCAGTCAACGCGCTGAGCAGGAAGGGTGGGGGCACCCGAAGCGCGCGAGCGATATTGAGCACGGAGCTGACAGGCAGATCCGTCTTCCGACCGGCTTCGATGTTTTCGAGGACGGACTCGGTGAGGCTGACGTCCTGCAACAGGTCCGCGAACTCGCGGATGCTCTTGATCCCGCGTGAGCGACGTGCGGCTTTGATCCGTGCACCGATTGTCGGCTCCGACCCATATTCCGCCACGACGACAGGGTATCGCGTTGGTTCTTGTCATTCTCACGGAATGAGGTTACCGTCGAATCGGCGGAAATCAACCACGGATTCCGCAACATAGACGGGAGAAAATGATGGACAGTGATTTCATACCGCCGGCCGAGGTGAGCGAGATCACCGGCCTGTCGCTCAACTCGCTCGCGCAGCTGCGGAGTCACGGGACGGGACCGCTGTATTACAAGCCGACGGCCAAGACGATCTTGTACAGGCGCTCAGAGGTGATCGCCTGGATCGAGGAGTCGGCGCGAATCAGCACCGGTCGCGCCGCTGCGGCCGCGATCGCGTGAGCGGGCTGGCAGCGGTTCGGAACCTCGATGACGACGTGATGGGTCTCTACGCCGCGAAGGACGCCGTGATGGTTGCAGCACGCCTGCAGCTCGGAAACACCGCTGCCCGACTGTTCTTGCACATGTGCCTCGAGTGCTGGGACGACACCGACAACCCGTCCAAGGGCGAGCCCCGTCGCTACTACGGCCGGCGAGAGCTCTCCGCCATCGCGCTCGGGTTCCTCGCCCCTGACAACGGATCCGAAGCCGCGTTCCGTGCAGTCAAGCGGGCGATCAAAGAGCTCGTGGACAAGGGCGCGATCGTGCGTCTGCGCCACGGCGGCAACGGGTGGCCGGCTGAGTTCGAGCTGCAGGTCGACTCGACGCGTCCGCGGATCCGCGGTCGCGAGCCCGTCGTGATCGCCTTCCCTGGCACCGACCAGGGGGCGAACGATTCGTCCCCGCAGAGGGCGAGTTTCTAGTCCCCTCAGGGGGCGACTTTCTGAACCGTCAGGGGGCGGATTTCTCGTCCCCTCTTAACAGGACACGAAACAGGATGATCAAAATCTGGACCAGCAGGCGCGTCGCGCCGGACTGTTCTGTGACTTCGAATCTTCGGTGCTCTGTCACTTCCGAACTTCCGGACTCCGGCAGCCGAGGCACTCTCTCTTCCCCGCTGCCGGACTCCGGGACACCCGCACTCCGGCACCCCCGGACTCTGTCAGTCCGCAACACCCGAACTCACCAACTCTGAAAGGAACAGACCATGCGCATCGTCGCGATTGCCAACCAGAAAGGTGGCGCAGGCAAGACCACCACCACGATGAACCTCGCCGCCGTCGCCGCAGAGAACTCCCGAGTCCTCGTCGTCGACGTCGACCCCCAGCAATCGACCTCCTGGTGGGCGACCACCGCCGGGGACGAGCTCCCGTTCGACTTCGCCGCCGACACCGACGTCGCCAACCTCGACCGCCTCCGACAGTTGCCCTACGACGTCGTGTTCGTCGACACCCCCGGCAACCTGACCGACTCCGACATCCTCACTTCGGTCCTCCGGGTCGCGGACTTCGCGATCGTCCCGACCGAGCCCGAGGCGCTGTGCGTGCCGCCGATGGTCCGCACGATTCGCTCGCTGATCGAACCGACCGGGACCCCGTACCGGGTGCTGCTGTCGAAGATCGACATGCGCGTTCCCGGTCAGCTCGAGGACGCGCAGGCACTGATCGACGACCTCAAGGTGCCGCGGTTCGCGCGCCCGATCCGCCGCTACAAGGTCCACGCCGACGCACCGATCGAGGGTCTCGTTGTGACCCAATACGTCGAGTCGCGGCAGACCGCGAAGGCGATCGACGACTACCGCGCCGTCGCGCTGGAGCTCATGACGATCTGGGCCAACCAGACTCAAGGCGCGGCCTGATGGGACGCGCGAACCTCTCCGACCTCCTCGGCAAGGTCGACGAACCGACACCCGCACCCGCTCGGCCGGTCGCCCCGATCGAGAAGCCGGCCGTCGAGGCGAAGGCGGTCGCCGAGGTGCCCAAGCCGTTGCCGCGCCCGAAGCCAGCGCCGCGCGTGACGGCCGAGCCGCTCTACCTGCGGCTGGTGCGGAAGGAGGCGCGACTGCGCGAGGAGCAGTACGCCGCGCTCACCCAGCACGCCCGCCGGCTATCCCGAGCGCGCAGAGGGCAAGGCGCGCGGATCACCGAGAACACCCTCATCCGAGTCGCCGTCGACCTGCTCCTCGAGCGCATCGAGCGCGCGTCCGGCGCTGAGGAATCCGAGCTGCTGGAGTCGCTCAAATGACGAAGGTTCAACCCGCGGTTGAGGCGAATTCGGATTCGGATCGCCGACACGCACGACTTGTCTACCCCCGTCCGAGGGATGCCGGGAGATGGTACTTGGGTGGTCGCAGGGGGCGACTAGGTAAACGACAAATTTGGGGGGTTCTTCCCTTTGCCACCACTGGTTTCGCGGCAGAGCCGCTTCCCAACCTCCCGCACCCACCGTTGGTGTCCACGGGAGGTTGGGAAGTTCCAAAACCAGTGGTGGCAAAGGGAAGAAGGGGTGGGTGTGTGCCTGCCTGCCGATCGACTGCTTCAAGGGCAAGGAGTGAGCGGATGGTGCAGCTGACAGGTCGGGATGCGGCCGTCTTGGAGTGGCTGAGCGTGGTGCGACTCGCGGACATGGATGCCATGCGATTCGCGCTGGCCGGCTTGGGAACGAACGAGCATCCGGTGGATCCGATCACGCTGCGCAAGGCGCAGCGGTGGGTGTCGCGGATGATCGAGGTCGGGATGGTTGCGCGGGCGAGGCCGACGTTCCAGACGTCGTCGGTCGTGTGGGCGACGCATCAGGCCATCGGACGGATCGCGCCGAACCTGTACCGGCAGACGACCCGGCATGAGGTCGCGGTCGCGACCGTCGCGGCCCGCTACCTGGCGCAGGGTTACGAGTGGGCGCGGGATCGGAAGCCGCACTCGATGTCCGAGCACATGGCGGACGGTGTCGCCATCAAGGGTGCGCATCGGGAGCTGGTCGAGGTGGAGCTGACTCCGAAGACCCTCGGCCGGTACAAGCTGATTCACAACTCGCACGCCGACCGTCTGAGCGGCCAGGGGTTCAGCCGCGTCGTCTACGCGTGCACGCCGGAGGCGGCGCGGGTGGTGTCGCGGGAGGCCGACCAGTACCTGTTCCGCGACCTGCGGCCGCGGCTGATCACCGGTGCGGTGTTCGATGTCCGCGGCACCTGGACCGGGCACCAGGACGCGCTCTGGATGGGTGTGCCCGAGCCGGAGCCGGTCATGATGCAGGCCCCGCTCTTCGAACGGGGCCTGCAGTGACCCGCCCGTCAGATGAGTCGCAGGAGGTCCTTCGCGGTCTGGATCTCGCGGGCACCGAAGTCGTGCCGCAGGTAGTCGTCGCCCTCGGTGATCGATCCGGCGAGGACCGCGAGCGGGCGACCGAGCGCCTTCGCGGCGACACCGGTGTGAGCGGGCGGCGAACTGATCTGCGCATCCACGACCAGCACGCGCTGGGCGAGGACCGCGAGCATCGAGTGGGCGCGGCGGGCGGTGCGCATCCCGAGCGGAGCGGCGGGCGGGTTCTCGCTCATCACGGTGATGCGCGGGTGGTCACGCCAGGTGCGGAGCAGCTGGGGGTCGTGCGCGAACAGCAGCGCCTTCCCCTTCGCGGCGATGGTGGAGTCGATCACGAGTCGGTCGACGCCGGGACGGAACGACGAGGCGACCTTCCAGCCGCCGTCGAGCAGCTCGACCGTCACTTCGAGAAGGTGACGCCGCGCACCCGGCGTCGGGTGGGTGGAGCCGGTGATCGCGATCGGGCGATCGTGACCGTCGTTGGTGGCGCCGGCCGCCCACAGCAGCCGCGGTTCCGCACGGCCGAGGTCGGACAGCCCGGCCGGCCATTCCTGGTCGCCGCGGGACACGAGTCGCAGCCCGGAGCGGCGGGTGGCTTCGAGAGCGTTCGCGACCGCGGTCGGGGTTCCGCACCGGTCGATGCGTTCGATCAGGTCGAGGTCGAGTCCGGAGTTCTCCGGGGCGTCGTTGATCAGCTCGAGCAGCTCCAGCGCGGACCCGGCGTTGGTGATGGCGTCAGCGATAGCGGGGTGACCCGCGACGCCGGCGCAGGCGAGGGCGATGTTGGCGGATTGCTCCGCGGTCGGCAAGGTGACGAGATTCGGGGACATGCTGAGTGTGCTCCTTCGGATCGATCATTTGGTTTGCCTTCCGGCAGAGAGATCGATTGCGCGGAGCGAGCACGGAGTGCGGTGACCGTGGAATACCGGACCTCGCGCAGCGGGGGAGGATATGCCGCGAAAGCACGGCACGCAGTGGGAGCCCGAGCTACGGTCACGTGGCGGAAAGGTCAAACCCCCGCACCGCGAAGCGGTGCCCACCGTCCGGCCTGCTCCGTCAGGCGCCCCGCGCTCTGGAGTCGGGCGTGACCGAGACGCAGGACACCCAGGTCGGCGATCCCGTCGGGGATCTGGTGTGGCGTGCTCTGACCGCCTCCGTCGCGGTCGGCGCGCTGCTGCTCGCGCTGCCGCTAGTGGTCCCCACCATCGCCTCGGCTATGGCGGGAGAGACCATCGCCACCCGAACCCGGTTCTGGGTCACCTACCGGTGGCACTGGCTCATCAACTCCATCGCCATCACCCTCGTCGCCGCACTCCTCGTGATCGAGGTGCTGTTCCTTATCCAGTGGGCGACCCCGCGGATCGGTGACGATCGCGACCTCCTCATCACGCTTCGCGAGCTCGGGGTGGTTGCGTCCCCGTGGCTGGTCGGGAACGTGCTCGCCGGAATCCTGTTGCTGCCGGTCGGGTGGTCAGTGCACCGCCGCCGGATCGCCGAACGGGTGAGGGCACGCCGGATCTCGGATGTGATCCGTCAGACGCGGATCGAATCCGCAAGGAAGCGGGCCGCCGATGTCACGGCCGCCCGCAGGATCGGCGTCAGGCTCCACCCCACCACAGGGAAGATCGACGCCACCGGTCGGGATGTGCTCACCGCCCCGCACCGGGCTCCCGGTGGACTGAACGCGTTCGCGTTCGTGTCCCGCACCACCATCACGACGGTCGCGGAACGGTTCCGCGACCACCGACAGGTCCGCGACTGGATCACATCCGACGGCACCCTCGTCGTCCTGCCCGATCATTCGTCCGCGGTTCGGGCGATGGTGATCGCCGAATCAGGGTCCGGGAAGACGGTCCTGATCGACTCCGTCGTGCTGTGTGCTCTCGAGTACGGGTGGCCGGTGTTCGTTCTCGACGCCAAGGGCGACCCCGCCGACGCCCACCACCTCGCCCACCTCGCCGCCGCGCGCGGCGCGACCACGCAGGTCGGCGGGGTGTGGAACATGTTCAACGGCACACCCGACCAGGTCACCGCGAAGCTCATGCGGCTGATGCCCCCGCCGGACGGTGCGAACCAGTACTACCTCGACGAGATCCGCGGCGTCCTCCAAGCGGTGCAGCACGACACCGCCATCCGCAGCGTCGACGAACTCAAAGACCGCCTCACCCGCCCGGCGCAGTTCGTCCGCGACCAGTTCGACCTGCAGATGGTCAACGCGACCGTCGACCGCAACGGCACCACCGCCGGCGCCCGCGTCCTCCAGTCCCTCCTGGTCGCGCTTCGTCCGCTCGAGCGACTCATCGACGAGACCGGCTGGTCATACGCCAACCCCGGCGCAGACCTCACGGTGATCCCGCTGTCCCCGGTCGACGACGCACAGGCCCGCCTCGGTGACCTGCTGCTGCTGGACCTGCGCGGCTACCTCGCTGCCCGCCTCGCAGCAGGCGACAAGTCGCCCGTGCTCGTGATCGTCGACGAGTTCCCCCAGCTCGTCACCGCCATCTCCGACCCGGGTGACACCGCGGGCAGTCTGTTCGAGACGGCTCGCTCGGCCGGAGTTGGACTGCTGCTCGCGACCCAGTCCCCGGCGGGTCTGTCGAATGACGAGGTCCGTCGACGTCGCGCGCTCACCTCCGGTGCCGCGCTGATCTTCGGCCGCACCAAAGATCCCGAAGAGGTCGTGCAGTACGCCGGCACCGTCATGCAGATGGAATCCTCCGGTGCCGCGACCGGCGACGAGCTCCGCTCCGCACGCGCGCAACACACGTTCGTGATCCCGCCGCAAGATGTGCGGGAAGCCGCCGACGGCGCGTTCTGGCTCGTGCAAGGCGGCGCGATCGCCGCCTTCCGAGCCTTGCCCCTCAGCACACCGCCGACGCCCGGCGTCAGTGGTGCGGCTGACCCTGACCCGATCAGCGACGAGCTGATCGAACCCAAAGAAGAAGCAGTAGAGATGAGAGAGCGAGCAGGATCGTGACCGACACCAAGGCCGAAGACCGCCGCACCGCATTCGCCGGCGCGCACCGCACCACCGGATACAAGGAAGCCGCCGCGCCCCCGCCCGTCGTCGACGAAGCGCCCCCGGCCGAAGCGTCCGTCGAGCCGGTCGTCGACGTGCCGGCGGATGACGACCTCTCCCTCGACACCGGCGCGCTCGAACTCGAGCTCGCCAGCCTCACCGACGACACCCCGCCGATCGCCGAGACCGGATGGCGCGGCCTAGTCGCCAAGACCGGGGTCAAGATCGCGCCCTCCATCAAGGAGGCGACGGCTCGAGCGCAGGCGGAGCGGCTGCGTCAGGACGAGGAGATCATTCGGCAGGCGACCTGGACACGGGCCGTGTCCATCATCGTCGCCAACCCTAAGGGCGGGACCGGCAAGACCCCGGTGTCGCTCCTTCTCGGCGGCACCCTCGCCGCCGTTCGCGGCGGGTCCGTCGCGGTCATGGAAGTCTCGGACGACCCCGGCGCGCTCACCTTCCGCGCCGAAGGACGCCCCGCGCTCGGGATCGGCGAACTCGTCCGCGACGCCGCCGGGATCACAAGCGCCGGACAGCTCGCTGGATACACCGCCCCGCAGACTTCGTTCGCATCCGTCATCGGAACCGTGGGACGCCGCCCGCAACTCACCGGCGACGACGTCACCGCCGTCGCCGGGGTGCTCGATGCGTTCTACGCGATCCGCGTCATGGACTCCGGCAACCAGCCCAGCTCGTCCGCGTTCACCGGAGCCCTCAGCGTCGCCGACGCGCTCGTCATCCCGGTCCTCAACGCCGGCGACGCCGTCCTCGAAGCCGTGAGCATGCTCGACGGTCTTCGTGCCGCCGGGTACGACCGGCTTGCTGACACCGCGACAATCCTCCGGCTCGTCGACGGGCGACCCGAACACCGGCAGATCACCGAACGCATCGACCGCATCATCGCCAACGCCCACGTCGGCGCCGTGCACGACATCCCGTACGACCCGCACATCGCCGAACGCAACCAGCTCACCCTGGCAAGCCTCGCCCCCGCGACCTACCGGGCGTTCGCGGCCGCGACCGCGACCGTCATCCGCACACTGCAGAACCTCGAGAAGTAAGGAACAGGAACATGGACAACCCACTCGACGGGATCCTCCCCGACTTCAGCATCTTCGGCGCCGAGTTCACCGAACTCTGGCAGAAGCTCCTCGCCGGCCTCTGGGGCATCGCGATCCTCCTCGCCGTCGTGTTCGTCATCATGGGCGTCACCCGGATGGCATCCGCCTCCGCAGGCGGCAACCCCAACGAGTACAAGATGGCCCGCACCCAGGCGATGTGGTCCGGCGTCTCGCTCGGAGTCCTCGCCGCCCTTGCCGTCATAGTCGGCGCCATCCTCGCCCTGTTTGGATAGAACATGCGCGCACACGCCAAACCGCCCCGCCGCAAGTGGCCATGGATCATCGTCGGCGTCATCCTCGCGGGCCTGATCGCATACGCCCTCTATGCCGTCGCAACCAACAAGCCCGTCGCGGAACCCACGCCAGAGCCGACCACGAGCGCGGCGACACCCGTCGACGTTGCACCGACCGGGTGCCTTGGCGGGGAGAGTCGAGACGCAGAGATGCTTCTCGCCGCTGATGGAGCCGCGCCGCACACCACTAACGGCGCGGTGGAGTTCGCGACTGCGTACGTGCGCTGGATGCACCAGTTCCCCAACCCTTCCGCGGACGACGCGGCGAAGGCCAAGGCCGTCTTCGCTGCGTCGAATGACGACTTCGACCTCGTCGGCTATCTCGACGGCAAGCCAAACCTCTCGGGTGGAGTGGTTGAGGACGGGCGGACCTTCTACTCGTCCACCGTCCCTGGTGTCTGGGACGTGGAGAGCGAATCCGACGACAAGGTGACTGTGTCGATCGGCACCGCCTTTGTCGTCGATGGGCGACTGAGCGCCTCGCTGCGCGGGTCGATCACGGTGACGGTCGTCTGGGAGGACGGCGCCTGGCGCTTTGAGTCTTCGGAGGGCACCCGCACCACGGAAGACCTCTTCTCTACTGGAACAGGATTTACAGGGGGCTGCTGATGCGATTCGACGATCCGAATCCGATCGGGGACATGATCGGCGGAGTCGAAGATGTGCTCAACGGGGTCGGGGGAGCCATTGGGTTCGCGCAGGACCCGTTCGGTGCGATCTTCCGGACTCTTCGCGACGCCGCCTCGGGCCTTGCCCGCGACGTGTTGCCGGCGATTACCGACGCGACTCTGCCCGACTTGAGTCTGGGCTGGTTCATTCAGGCGTACGCGATCTCATTCGCGGCCGCACTACTGGTCGGCATCGTGTTGGTGATCGTGCAACTGGTGAAGGTCGCCCGCGGCACCCTCGCCGGGCGCGACCTGGTCGACACACTCGGGGTCTACTTCCCGATGTTCTTGATCGGGGCAATGTTCGGTCCGCTGTTCGGGATCATCCTGGTCAACTTCTTCCACGCCATCTCAAACGACGTAATCGCGTGGGGCGTCGAGGGATCGACCGAGGAACTCACGTCGCGGTTCACCGCGATGATCGAGACCACCGACCCAGCCGCGCTGACCGGCGGTGTCGTGATCGCGTGCCTTCTCATGTTGGCCATGGTGCTTGGGTTGCTGCTCGTTGTCGGAATGCTCATCGTGCAGCTGGTCACCCTGTACTTCACGGGCATCCTCGTTCCCCTCGGCCTGGTGTGGATCATCGACCGTGACCGTCGCCAGTTCGGCATGAAGCTGCTGCAGCTCTGGGTCGGGATCCTCGCCGCACATCCACTCCTCTTCTTCTTGCTCGGCGTGACGTTCAACCTGGTCGCCGGATCCGTGACCGGGTTTGGGGAGAATCCGCCGCTGCAATCCTTGGTGACGTTGTGTGTGGCGATCCTTTCGCTGTTCGTGGCGGCGCTGTCGCCGATGTTGCTACTTCGCTTCGCACCGATCGTGCCCACCGGGATCGGCGGATCGTCGGGCCCGACCCTCGGCCGCGGCGACTCCTACGGGTCAAGAAATCTCGCGGACGCGGACCGTCGCTACGCCTCGATGCCGTCGTCACGGTCCGGCATGGGTGGTGGCGCGCCCGCGGGCGAGGCCGCGGCCGGTGAGTCCGCGACAGTCGGGGCATCGAGTCTCTCCGCTGCGGCTGCGACTCGAGCTGGTGCGGCCGGCGCAACCGGTGCGGCGGCCGGGGGAGCGGCAGCTGGTGCGGGGGCCGCTGAGGGTGTCGCTGCTGCAGGTGCAGCGGCCGGTGCCGCTGAGACGGCGACGGGCGCGGGCGCGGCAATCGGCATACCGACCCTCATCGCAGCTGGTGCGGTGGCAGTCACGAGCAAGGCAGTCGACATCGGCAACCAGGCCGTCGACCAGGCCGTGGCACCGATGGATGGGAGCAACTGATGACCGACCTCCAAACACGCGGCGTCGTCCGCCACCTCGGCGGCGAAGCCGGACATCGCTCCTTCTTCGGTGGCCAGCACTCGAAGGGCCGCGTCGCTGCCCTCGCGATCGCGTTCACCGCCGGACTTGTCCTGACTCCTCTGATCGGGTGGCCAGGACTCCTCGTCGGTGGCGGCACCGCCGGCGTGACCCTCCTGGTCACTGCGCGCACCCATCGCGGTTCAGTGCTCGAGCGCCGGCGTCGTCGGCGTCGCTGGAACGCGAGAGTCCAAGCCGGCACCGACGCCTTCGTCCCCTACGACCCGCACGTTTGGGAGGAAGCCCACGCGGTTCTGGCTGAGGTGCGAGGTAGGAAGGCGAAGTGGTCAGCCCGGCGGGATATCGCGACGATCCGGTCGATGCCCGACGGCGCTGACGGGATGGGCTGGCTGCAGATGGGCGTCGGCCGGCCTGGAATCGCATGGCACTCCCCGCTCGGTGAGGACTCCTACCTGTCGGTGGTGTTCTCGGTATCGGGTCAGTTGCATGGAATCGAGTCGACGTCGACGATGCGTCAGGCGGCTGAGGGGTGGGGCATGTTCCTGGCCCAGCGCGCGGTGCCGTCGGACCTTGTCGGCGGGGTGCAGACGATGACGAGGGTGCTGCCGTCGGACACGGCGCTGCAGGAGTTCTGGGTGCTCAACAGCCTCGACCCGGACGCTCCCGCTGATGCGATCACGTCGTACGACGAGGTGCTTCATCTCACCGGCGCGGACGCGATGGTGCAGCGGCACTACGTCGTGGTCCGGTGGCCGATCACCACCGCGTTCACCGACCAGGCCCGCAAGTACGCAGAGGGGCGTGACGGGTGGCGTGAGCTGATGGCGCGCGAGATCGACGCGACCGTCCGCGGTCTGCAGGACGCGCGGATGGGCGACGTGGAAGTGCTCACTGCGCGGCAGGTGGCTGCGGTGATTCATCACCAGCAGGACCCCGCCCGCCCGGTCGACTTCGTCGCTGACCTGGACCCTGCACGTCTCGGGGTGATGTCGCACGATGAGTTCTCCGCGCACGTCACTGAAACTCGAACTCAGGCCGGGGACCTGCTCGAGTGGTGGCATCGCACCGCGAGGATCAGCGCCGAGAACCTCGCCACCGCGCCCCGCGAACAGCTGTGGGTGCTCGACCTCCTGGTCGGACGCGACCTCCCGTTCATCCGGTCGATCGCGTTCCACCTCCACCTCATCCCGGCGGCCGAGGCGAAGGCAGCCGCAAAGCGTGACCTGGTCCGCGACGCGGCCGAGGTCATCTCCAAGCGGCAGGGCGGCGACATCGACATCGACGAAACCACCCTGGCCCTCACCGCCGCACGGCGGCGCTCACGCGACCTCATCGCAGGTTCGCACCACCACGGTGCGAACTGGGTCGGCTACATCACCATCACCGCCCGCTCCCGCGACGAACTCGCCCAAGCATCCCGGCAGCTCGAGGACACCTGCTCGTCCGGGCTCGGCATCGAACGGCTCGACTGGCTCGACTCCTACCAAGCCGCCGCCGCCGGAACCACATGGCCGATCGCTCGCGGCATCACCCCGAACAGCTCGGCCCTCTCCGCCCGGCTCTACCGCCGCCTCGCCGGCCGCACCGACAAGGACGCCATCTGATGAGCACCGACACCGACACCCCAACTACCGGACTTCGGAACATCCCGGTCCTCCGCCACCTCGCCCCGCCCCGCCCGGTCGAACCGCAAACGGACGCGGAGCCGAACGAGCTGCTGCCGTGGGACGCGCCAGGGTCGCCACTGCGCCGCAACGTGCGCGCCGGACGTTCCGGGTTCTACGCCCCGAACGGCATCGGCGCCCCGTCGACGACGAAGCAAGCCGAGATCCTCAACACCGCTCTAATCGGCGCACCCACCGGCACCGCGGGTGTCGTGAACGGGCGCGACGTCCTCTCGCGGACCGCAATCTCGCACGACCCGGTCACCGCCTACAACGCCTCACCCCGTGAGGTGTCGTCGCCGAACACGATCGTGATGGGCACCGTCGGCGCCGGGAAGTCCAGCTTCGTCAAGACCGTCTGCGTCCTCCGACCGCTGCTCATCGAGCGGCGCCGCGCGGTCATCTTCGACAAGAAGGACCAGAACGGCGAAGGCGAGTACTCCAACGTCGTCCGACGGTTCGGGTACGAACCGATTCGGTTCACCACGGATGGCACCGGCACCCGGCTCAACCTTCTCGACCCGCTCATCGTGCAAGGCACTGGTGTCGCCGGGCAGGCGCGTCTGCTGAACATCGTGACCCGCCTCGCGCGCGGCGATCAGCCGCTCGACGAGTGGGAAGAAGAAGCTCTGCGCGCGGCCCTCCGCCGCACGCTCGATCAGGATGGGGGACGCGCGGCGGTTCTTGCGGACGTGCTCCCGCACCTGGGCGCGATCGCCGACGACACCACCTACACCGAGCTCTCACCCGCGGCGAAGGATGAGCTTCACCGTGCCGGACTCTCGGTGAGGTGGACGCTCAACGGGTTGCTCGAGGAGTACGCCGGCCTGCTCGACGGCGAGACCTCCGAGCAGGTGCAGCTCAACGGCAAGCTCACCTCGTTCGACATCTCCCAGCTCCCCGACGACGGACCCGCCGTCCCCGTCGTGATGGCCATCGGAAACATGTGGATGCTCGGACGGCTCCGCTCCGACCGCGGCCACGCCACCACCGTCGTCTACGAAGAGGGATGGCACATGATCGGCGGCCCCTCCGCCAGCCTCATCAAGGCCAACCAGAAACTCTCCCGCGGCCTCGGAATCGCCAACGTCTTCGTCATGCACAAAGGGACTGACATCCCCAAGGACTCACCCGGCGTCGCGATCATCCAGGAAGCCCAGTCCATCTACGTGTTCCGGCAGGACCGCCCCGAGGACGCCGCCTGGTGCCAGCAAACCTTCGGGTTCGCACCCGAAGTCGCCGCCACCATCGAGAAGCTGCGCGACGGGCACTTCATCTTCAAGTACGGATCCCATCCCGAGACCCACGTGCAGCACATTCGCTCGGCATGGGAGACCGAGATCACCAATACCGACGAAGCCCTCGCCGCGGCCGCTGCCCGCCAGTGACCCATGAAGCCGTTCGTCGCCGCCGTCTCAGCACTCGCCGTCGCGCTCGTGCTGATCCTCGGCGGCGCCTTCGGTATCGCCGCGTTCGGCAGCACCTGCGGCACCGGCATCATCGACTCGCAACGAGCAAGCAAGCTCGAACCGGTCAACGGGTACTCCGGCGACCAACTCGCCTACGCCGCCGCGATCCTCAACGCCGTCACGGCAACCGGCGTCGACCCGCGAGCCGGCGCGATCGCAATCACCGCGGCGATCGCTCGCTCAGGGCTGCGGAACCTCGACACCGGCGACGACCTCGGGCTGTTCGAGTTGACCGAGCCGTTCGGAACCGCGAACGAACGGCTCGACCCGACCACCGCGACGAGGAAGTTCCTCGCCACTCTCACCTCTAACCCGAACTGGCTCAGCGCCGCACCAGCCGACGCGGCCGCGGCCGCCATCCCCGGCACCCAGCCGTCCGACTACTCGGCGCACTACGCAGCCGGCGCTGCCATCACCCAGGCGCTCCGCGCCACCGAAGCCAGCTGCGCCGTCGGCAACGACCCCGTCGCCCTCGCCCAAGAACTCGTCGACGCTGCAAACAACGGGCAACTGCGAGGGCTCGTCCCGGATCACATCAAGGAGATCCGCTGGATCGCCCAGGGCCGCGACGTTGCCGGATGCGGGATCGACGTTCGGGTGCTCCAGGTCATCGTCATCGCCGTCCGCAACTTCGACGAAGTCACCGTCGGAGACATCAACCGCCACTGCACCGGCCAGATCGCCGGCGCCGGAATCTTCTCCGCCCACTGGCTCGGCGGCGGCGGCCACGCCGTCGACTTTGCCGCCCTCAACAACCGTGCCATCAACGGAGCCGACGCCGACTCCCTCAAGCTGATCAGCCTCCTCGACCCGGTCGTCCCGGAGGGATCACGGATCGGACAGGCCGGATGCCGCGCTTCACGCGGCATCCACCTCGACACTCAGAACTTCACCCAGTTCAACGACACCTGCAACCACCTCCACGTCGACGTCTACTTCGCCCACGGCTAGCTCGATGTCCCCCTTTCGGCCGTCTTGACGATTTCTCGACGGGGGAGGACGATCGATGATCATCTCGACGCGGAGGTCGGCATGAAGGTTCGCAAAGCAGTTGCGAGGGCGTCAGTTGCGGTCGTCGCAGCCATCGGCTTGACACTCGGTCTCAGTCCCACCGCAGCGTGGGCGGTCTACTACCAGTACGCCTTGAACGCCTACACCGCGGAGGCGACTCCTCGTGTATCAGTGGTCGGAACCATCAACGGTGGACGAGCAAATCTCGCGACGTCCGGCTCGTTCCGCGTCTACATCCAGACGGTCTCGGGCGGCACCTTGCTCGCCTCGAATTACACCAACACCGGTTTCACGGACGTGTACCTAGTGCACTCGTCGTACAGCGGTGTCAACTCCCGTTGCTACTGGGACTGGCTTCCGGGAAGCTACGGGATCTCGCTTCCTTTGAACTGCTGGAGGTCGGTATGAAAAAGCGATGGTTCGTTCTGCCGGCTGCCGGAATCGCCTTGGCAACGGCCGGAGTCCTCGCCCTCGTGGCCCCGGCCTCGGCAGTTCTTCCGGGTGAGGCGGTGGGCCTACTCGATCAACAAGTCCGCTCTAGCGACCCGGCACTCGCGTACGTCGAGCAGTTCAACCTCGACGCCGACACGGTCCGATTCGCCGGCGAAACGGATGACTCCCGGTTCTGGGTGGGACTGGGCACCGATGGCAAGGTGTGCCTGATAGCTGTCGTTGGAAAGCCGGAGACAGGCGGTGCCGCGTGCGCTCCGGCTGACGTTGTCGAGCGCTCTGGAGCCATGATGGGGCTCACCCCGGTGAAAGAATCCGGCGTAGCCGAGGTGATCGTCTACCTCGTCCCCGACTCAGTCAATGTCGATGACGTGCCTGGACCCTGGGAACGAGTCGGAACCAACGTGCTCGTGGCCGATGCCGCTGACGCTCGTGCTTCCGATGTCGTTTCGTTGGCGCGTGCCGATGGAACGAGCCTCGATCTAGTGCCGTAGCCGACAACGACTCAAGCAATACGATGGCGGCATGTACTCGAGCTGCCTACCCTGCCCTCCGGGCGGGCGTAGTCACGGAATCGAGTCATCATGCAGAACCACCCCTGGCCGCTGAAGAACCGCATCCCCGCTGCGTTCCAGTTCTTCACCAAGGCCGAGTTGATCGAGTTCCTCGACGAGGTGCCCGACGACACCCCGATCTGGATCGACAACTACTGGCAGATCCGCCACCAGATCACTCAGCGTCCCGTCGAGCTGCTCTACGTCGACCCCGACGGATTCCACATCGGCTAGCAGACCGAGGGTGGCCGTCTCGGGATCAGGGACGAGCGGCCACCCCCGGCATTCGCTGGCGGTAACCAACCGCCCGCGGGTGAGGCTACGCCTGACGGACTCGGTCCAACAGTGGACCGAGTTGGCTACTTCCGAGCGCACGCGCTCGTGCACCTGGGCAGGTGCCTTCCGGCCGTCGACCGTATCTCGCTGCGCTCCTGCGGTCAGGGCTTTCGCGGCATATCCTCCGTCGCTGCGCTTGTCCGGTATTCCACGTCCCTGACCTTCGTCTCTCCACTCGGTGTCGATCTCACTTGCCGGAAGGCACCTAGTTGAAATGAGAGAGAGAAGAACATGAACGACACCATCACCCTGACCGGACTCGTTGCCACGACCCCGAAGCACATCGTCACCTCGGAGCAGGTGACCGTGACGTCGTTCCGGTTGGCTGCGACGCAGCGCCGGTTCGACACCGAGGCCCAGAAGTGGGTGGACGGGGACACGAACTGGTACACGGTCACCGCGTTCCGCGACCTCGCCGTGAACGTCATCGGATCGATTGTGAAGGGTCAGCGCATCCTGGTCACCGGGCGCCTGCGGGTTCGTGACTGGGCAACCGACGACAAGTCCGGCACCAACGTGGAGGTCGAGGCCGAGACGATGGGTCACGACCTGCGGTGGGGCGACGCCCAGTTCACCCGTCACAACCACACTGCGACGGACACTCCGGCGGAACCCGCCGAGGTCGCCGCGCAGGTGTAGCCGACCGAGCGGGGTCGCCAAGTTCGGGCGGCCCCGCTTCTTCTCTGTCAGCGGCGGTCGACCGCGTTCGCCCACACCCACGCCGAGAGCTGCGACCCATCACGCATGGTGAACTCGACCCGCACCGCACGGTCGGTCCAGGCCACCGCCCGCGCATCGAGGTGGACGGTGGCCTCTCGGAACGTGACCCAGGCGACGACGTCGATGGGTTCCCGTGCCTCTTTGATGTCGTCACCGACCTGCTTGTCGGTGAGCGAGATCGGCTTCGCCCGGACAAGTGATTCGGCCAGGGCCGCGTCAGTCAGGTCCGAGCCGTAGCGGCGGTTCTGACCCAACTCAGTCGTAGACGGCGACGAGCTCGGCGCCGCCGGTGCGCAGGTGCACGTCGACGACGACGGAGGCTCCGTCCTCGCCGGTGATCTGCATCCGGTAACCGATGAGCTTCTCGATCGGGTGCGTCAACGCCGGGACGTCGACGCTCTGTCGTATCGGGGTGGGACGGTCGGAGACGCGGTAGCGGCGTCCCTCCCAGATCAGACGGACTGGGACGCCGGCCGCGTTCCAGAGCGTCACCGGGTCTGCGCGGCGCGCAATCATCGGCAACTCCTTCGAACGTATGTTCGAGAGAGTAGGCGCATGTCTGGCCACACGCCAAACCGAGCCGGCTGATGTCGCCGGCACTCAGCTTCTTGGGCTCTCGCCCTTCCGGCCGCCGACTGTAGCTCGCTTCGGCCGCTGCGTACGTCGCTGCGCTATTTGCAGACTCCGGCTCCGCCTGCGCTTAGCAACCGCTCCGCTCGGTACTCCGCACCCTCCGCTCGCACCAGATCTCTGTGCCGGAAGGGCGAGGAAAACGAATCGAGAGGGGACCAGATCATGGTCAGTCGCAAGAGCGGGTACGAGGACACGTGGGACGCGTTCATCAGGAAGATCGGGCAATTCAGCCCAAACCAGCGGCGGGCGCTGCAGGAAGAACTGACGATCGACTCCAAGCTGGCGCTGATTCACGGAGTCGCCCGCTATTGGGTCGACGCGCGGAACGCGGAAGACCTGGCCGAACGCAAGCGGCAAGCACAGAACCGACTGATTGCCGAGCAGCAGCGTCTTACCGAGGTTCGGCGTCTCACTCCAGACCCGAAGGCGTTTCAGTCGTACGTGGCGGAGGCGACCGCCGCACTGATGCCGCCGATCAAGGTCATGGTCATGTCTCGGGAGGAGCGGAAGCGGACCCGCGCGAGCGCGGTGACGTTCTGGCGAGCGATCGGGCGGGGCCGGTGGCGCGGTCGCACTATTGAGCAGATCATCGAGCGCGCACGACAGAAGGGAACTGCGTGGGTGGCCGCTCACCCATACGGTCCGCCGGTCGAGGCCGAGCGCCTGGCCGCATTCGCAAACGATGTGCGCCGGTGGCGAGCCGGGGGTGTGACGCCGACGCTCGACGAGCGGGTGCGGCTCTACAACCCGCGTGCGGCGAAGCAGGTCGCGCACATGCTGGCCAGCCTTCGCTGACGGCGGTGAGGGGGCGTGCGCCGCCCCCTCACACTCCCCTCGCGGTGGATGATCCACAACCTCCCCGGTAACCCAACACAGCGCGGCACGCGCGGGTGATCGTTCGGGCATGTTCACTCTTCGCGCATGCACCCTCGACCTCGCCGGCATCCCGGCACCCGACGACTGCTTCGACGTCGGCGTGGATCTCTCTGCAGTCCGGTGGGTCACCCTCAACGTGGCCGCTGCTGGCTGGACCGACTGGCGCTGGTATCACCCGTTCGCGAAGCTGCACCTGCTCACCGGGGAGGAGCTGGTGGTGCCGATGGAGCCCGACCAGGATCCTGGCCGGGCACTGAACTCGCTCGAGCTGCTTCGTGACGCGCTGACGCGCTGAGCACCTCGGAGTCGGTTGCCCTTCCGGCCACGCCGATCGTAGTTCGCTCCGGCCGCTCCGTTCCCGGCTTTCGCGGCATATCCTCCCTCGCTGCGCTCAGTCCGGTATTCCACGACCGGGCACTGCGCGACCTCCGCTCTCAAACGATCTCTGTGCCCGGAAGGGCAACCAAACAGTTGGGTAAAGAGAGAGAAGAACGAAATGACTGACACCCAAATGCTCGGCACCATCGAGCACATCGACCCGAACCAGATCGAGGTCGAAACCAACGTCCGCACCGTGGTCAAGATCGACCCGGCGCTGGTCGCCAGCATCCGCGAGTTCGGCGTGCTGGAACCCGTCGTCTGCCGCCGCACCCAGGACGGCACCGTGTCCGTGCGGATGGGGCAGCGTCGAGTGCTCGCCGCCCGCGAGGCCGAGCGTCCCACCGTCCCGGCATACATCGTCGAGGGCGACGACACCACCGTCACCCGGCTGGTCGAGCAGTTCGCCGAAAACGAGCACCGCGCCGGACTCACCGAACCCGAGCGGGCAGCGGTGTTCCAGCAGTTGGCGTTCGAAGGCCTCAGCGTCCCTCAGATCGCCAAGCAGACCGGCGTTAAGAAGGCACAGGTCCAGGCGGGCATCACCGTCGCGGACAACGAGTTCGCGGGCAAGATCGTCGCCAAGCACGAAGTAACCCTCGACCAGGCCGCAGCGCTGATCGAATTCGAGGGCGACACCGACGCCGTCGACCGGCTGGTGCAGTACGCCGAGGACTCGCCCGAGCAGTTCGCCCACGAACTGCAGCGCCAGCGCGACAACCGTGCCCGCGCCGAGTTGGTGACCGCCGAGCAGAACCGTCTTGCCGAGGCCGGGTTCGCCATCCTGGCCGAGCGACCCTACTACGAGGACAAGGAGCACGTCGTGATCACCGACCTCACCACCAGCGATGGGGAGAAGGTCACCGTCGAGCACCTGGCGGAGGTCGAGTCCAAGTTCGCTCACGTCCGCTCCTACTTCGGCGGCGAGGTCGAGGTCGCGTACTACGTCACCGACCCCAAGCAGTACGGGTTCCGCAAGACGACGAACGGGGTCGCCGGTCCCATGACCGACGAGCAAAAGGCCGAACGCAAAACCCTGATCGCCAACAACAAGTCATGGGACTCCGCCGAAGTCGTCCGCCGCGAATGGCTCGCCACCTTCCTGGGACGCAAAACCCTCCCCAAGGACGCCGCCGCGTTCGTCGCGACCGGCCTCACCCAGCACCGCGTGGACATGTCCAGCGCCCTCGCGGGCGGGAACTCGCTCGCCGGAGTTCTGCTCGGGCTCGAGAAGCCCGAAGGCTGGGGACCCAGCCCCCTCGACGGGTACGCCGAGCAGACCGGCAAACACACCCAGGTCACCCTCGCCGTAGTGCTCGCCGGGATGGAACTCGCACTCGGACGCCACACCTGGCGCAACCCCGACACCCGCGCCGCCCGTTACCTGACCCAAATCGAGGCATGGGGCTACGGACTCTCCGACGTCGAGCAGATCGTGACCGACGCAAAGTCGAAAGCGACCGCGTAGCCGAGATCAGCGCGGTCCCCGTACCAGTCGGGGGCCGCACTGATGCCGCCCGAACAGCTCGGCAAGCTCGTTGTCTCAGTCGCGGTCTTACACGCTTTCCAGCGCGCCAAGCGGTGCGCGACAATGCAGGATGCGGTACGAGCTGCAGCACATCGACGAATGCCCCAACTGGCGGGTCGCGAACGAGCGACTGCGTGAAGCTCTGCTCGAGACCGGGCACATTGACGACCCTGTCTCAGTTCGAACCGTTCGGGATCCAGCGGAGGCAGAGCGGATGGGGTTTGCTGGATCTCCCACCATCTACGCCGATGGAATCGACCTGTTCGACGGCGCGGACGGCAGGGGCTCCCTGGCCTGCCGGGTCTACCGGACGCCCGAAGGGCTGGCCGGGTCGCCCACCGTCGAGCAATTGATCGCCGCGATCAGAGAACGTGACGCAGCCGGAGACGTGGTGTGCTCGTGCTGCGGCCGGGTCTATTCCCGGTCTAAGGTGCACTCGCTCCACCATGGGTCGGCGTACATCTGCCGACGGTGCGGATTCTGGATCGCGGTCCAATGGCGCGGCGATCGCCCCAACTAGTCAGGTAGACGTCAGGACGGCCCGCACGGCGCAATCGGCGAACTTCGATATGATCGGTGCATGCCGATGATTCTGGAGTTGTCCGCCGCGGTGTCGTTGTTCCATTCGCTCGCCGATCCAAGCCGCTTGGCCATCCTGCGTCGCCTCAGTCAGGGCGAAGCGCGGGTGCGCGATCTCACCGACGAGTTGGGGCTGGCGCAGTCGACGGTGTCCGAGCACGTGGCGTGTCTGCGCGATTGTGGGTTGCTGGTTGCGCGGGTCGAGGGGCGGCAGAACTTCTACGCGGTGGCCACCCCTGAGGTGATCGAGATGCTGGAGGCGGCGGAGCGGCTGCTTGCCGCTACCGGGTACCAGGTCGACCTCTGCACGACCTACGGTCGAGACTCGCGGTGATCGCGACCATTGCGGCGGCGGTCGGGCTGTTTGCCGCCACGAATATCGACGACATCGTCGTCCTCACCGTCCTGTTCCTGGCCTCCACCCGCGGTGCATTGCCGGGTTGGAAGGTGGTCGCCGGCCAGTACCTCGGTTTCATCGCTCTGGTCGCCTTGAGTGTGGTCGCCGCGGCGGGTCTGACGATCGTCCCGGATGAATGGGTCGGGTTCCTCGGCTTGGTGCCGCTCGGGATCGGCGTCTACGGCCTGGTGCGCACGCTGCGCCGGCGCGGCGCCGATGATGACGAGGACGAGTCGGCGATCCGCGCCGGTGGACTGCTGGGGGTGGCCGGGATCACAATCGCCAACGGTGCCGACAACATCTCCCTCTACACGCCGGTGTTTCGCACCAGCCCGATCCCCGACACTGTGGTCACGATCATCGTGTTCCTGGTCTTGGTCGCGGTGTGGTGCGTGGTCGCCCGTTTCGTCGGCACCAACAAGCGCGTCACGGAAACCCTCGAGAAGATCGAGCATTGGCTCGTCCCCGCCGTCTTCATCGGCCTCGGGCTCTACATCCTGATCGACTCCGGAGTCATCGTGCGCCTCCTCGAGGTTCTCGGATGACGGTGCCCGCCACCCATCGCGTTGCCCGGGTCGCCGTAGTCATCGTCTTCATCGTGGCCGCGTTCGCCATCGACCAACTCACCAAGGCCTGGGCGATGTCCTTCCTGGGCGATGGCCGCGTCGTCGAACTCGGCCTCGGTGCCCGGCTCGAGCTGGTGTTCAACCCCGGCATCGCGTTCGGCCTCGGCGCGAACCTCGGTGCCCCGCTGGTTGTCGCGCTCATCGCCGTGGCCGGTGCGCTGGTGGCCTGGACGATCCTGCGAGCGGTCACCGGGACCGGCAAGCTGACCGGAACGTTGTTCTTGGCGATTGCAGCCGGTGGTGCGATCGGCAACATCTGGGATCGCATCAGCCGAGCCGCCGACGGCCCACTTAGCGGCGAGGTCGTCGATTTCATCGCCGTCGACTGGTTCGCGATCTTCAACGTCGCGGACATCTTCACCACCTGCGGCATCGCCGCCTGGGCGCTCACCCTGCTCCTGCACCGACCACATCCCGAACCCGCAACGACCGACCCGGCCGACCGTCGGGAACCCGAGGAGAACCTCTCATGACCCAGACCCTCACCGCACCCCGCCGGGCAACCCTGCACCGCCGGGTCCGGTTCATCGTCGGTTTCACCATCACCTGGAACGTCATCGAAGCGATCATCGCCATCTCCGCCGGTGCCATCGCGTCTTCCGCCGCACTGATCGGCTTCGGCCTGGACTCGGTGATCGAGGTCGCATCCGCCGCCGCGATCGCCTGGCAGTTCACCCGCAAAGACCCCGAACGCTGGGAGAAGACCACCGTCCGGATCATCGGAATCGCCTTCTTCGCCCTCGCCGCCTACGTCACCATCGACGCGATCCTCGCCCTCACCGGCGTCCAGGAGGTCGACCACAGCCCGATCGGCATCGGCATCACCGTCACCAGCCTCATCGTCATGCCCGCGCTGGCCTGGTTCCAGTTCCGCACCGGCCGGGAACTCGGCTCCAAGAGCGTCCAAGCCGACTCCAAACAGCTGCTGCTGTGCATCTACCTCTCCGGCACCGTCCTCATCGGCCTGCTCCTCAACAGCCTGTTTGGCTGGACTTGGGCCGACTCCGTCGCCGCCCTCATGGTCGCCGCCCTCGCCATCCGAGAAGGCATCGAAGCCTGGCGCGGCGACCTCGAATCCCCATTCGAAGTCCTCGAAGACCTCAAGACGGCCGACCGCCCGGAAGGTGCAGTGGATCGAAGGTGAAGCACCCCGGTGCCCACATCCTCGGATGGCCGGGTTTCGGGCCGGTTGAGGAGTCCTTCGCGCAACCTCACTGATTGTTCTCCTGCCCACCGCTGCATATACCCCTAGGGGGTATAATCGGGAGCATGGCGCTGGACGCCAATGATCAAAGAGGAGTGAGCCTGTGGGTCTGTTGATCGTGATCGCAGCTGTGCTACTGACCGGGTTGTTGGGGTGGTACTTCTTCGCTCCTCGTGCCTCGAAGCGCGCAACCGTCGATGGCGATGTGCAGGTCCAGACGATCACGGTTCGGGGCGGCTACTCGCCCAGCGTGATCGAGGTGGTTCAGGGTGTTCGGACGCGGTTGCTGTTCGATCGGCAGGAGAGCGGCGAGTGCTCTTCGCGGGTGGTGCTGCCGGAGTTCAGGGTGAACCAGGGCCTGCCCGCCTAC
Source organism: Microbacteriaceae bacterium (assembly GCA_019638805.1). Classification (GTDB taxonomy): domain Bacteria; phylum Actinomycetota; class Actinomycetes; order Actinomycetales; family Microbacteriaceae; genus JBDSKH01. The sequence continues at coordinate 110,060 of JAHBTA010000006.1, forward strand.
GCGACGACTGCCGTGGAGTTCGTCCCCGAAGAGGTCGGTGATTTCGGCTTCGCGTGCGGGATGAACATGCTGCACGGCACGGTCAAGGTCGTCCCCGCGTCTGCCGATGCATCGGGGACGGCCACCGCCGTGCTCGAGGCGCCCGCCGTGGTCGAAACCGCGACCACCGACGCCGACGGGATGGAGGACGACGGCTCCCAGGAGGCCGCCGAGCACGCCAAGGAGATTGCCGATCTGAGCCGTCGGGTGATCGTCGGCGCGGTGCTGACATTGCCGGTGTTCCTGTCGGTGATGGCCCACGACGTATTCGGCGCCACCTGGCTACCCGCACTGCTGCTCGCGCCGTGGTTCCAGTTCTTCCTGATCACCCCGGTCATGCTCTACACCGGGTGGCCGATCCACCGCACCGGATGGTTGGCGCTGGCCAACCGGCAGGCCGAGATGAACTCGCTGATCACCCTCGGGACAATCGCCGCGTACGGCTTCAGCCTGGTGGCCGCGTTCCTCCCCTGGCTGCTCCCTGACGATGCCCGCGGGGTGTACTTCGAGGCGGTCGGCGTCATCCTCACCCTGATTCTGCTCGGTCGGCTCCTGGAAGCCCGAGCCAAGGCCGGCACTGGCGAGGCGATCCGTAGCCTGATTGGTCTGCAGCCGCGCACGGCGCGGGTAGTCCGCGGCGACAGCGAATTGGAGGTCCCGGTCGGTGAGGTCGTAGTCGGCGACATCGTGGTGATCCGCCCTGGCGAGAAGCTCCCTGTCGATGGTCGGGTGACCGAAGGAAGCTCCGCGGTGGACGAGGCGATGATCACCGGCGAACCGATCCCGGTGGTCAAGTCCGCCGGCGGCACCGTGATCGGCGCCACGATCAATCAGACCGGCTCGTTCCGTTACGCCGCGACCAAGGTCGGCGCGGACACGATGCTCGCCCAGATCATCCGGTTGGTCCGGGAGGCTCAGGGCTCCAAGGCGCCGATCCAGCGGCTGGCCGACAAGGTCTCCAGCTACTTCGTGCCGGTAGTGATCGCGATTGCGATCTGGACGTTCGTCATCTGGTGGCTGGTCGGACCGCCGCCGGCCGGTGTGTATGCACTGGTTGCTGCGGTTGCCGTGCTGATCATCGCCTGCCCTTGTGCGCTCGGGCTGGCGACACCGCTGTCCATCACCGTCGCCGCGGGTAAGGCGGCGCGCAACGGCATCCTGATCCGTTCCGCGGAGGCGCTCGAGACCGCCCACAAGGTGAACACAGTCGTGCTGGACAAGACCGGCACGATCACCAACGGCACTCCGGAATTGACCGATGTGCTGCCCGCCGATGGGTTCGTCGCGGACGAGCTGCTCGCGCTGATCGCCGCCGCCGAGCGTGATTCGGAGCACCCGCTGGCAACCGCCGTCGTCTCCGGGGCCGAGAGCCGCGGCCTGGACATTCCTCGGTCGAGCAGGTTCAAGTCGATCACCGGCCAGGGCGTCCGCGCCCAGGTCGACGGTAGGACGGTGCTGGTGGGCAACGCTCGGCTGCTGACCGCGGCCGGCGTCGACACGTCGAGTCTGTCCGCTGGGATGGATGGGCTGGCTGCCGGTGGCAAGACACCCATGCTCGCCGCCGTCGATGGGCGGCCGGCCGGGGTCATCGGGGTGGCTGACACGATCAAGGAAGGTTCGATTGCGGCGGTCGCCGACCTGGTGGCGCGCGGGATCGACGTCGTCATGATGACCGGTGACAACCGTGCCACCGCCGCGGCGATCGCGCGTCAGGTCGGTATCGGGCGGGTTGTCGCAGAGGTGATGCCGGAGCACAAGGCCCGTGAGGTCAAGCGGCTGCAGGCCGAGGGCCGGATCGTCGGGATGGTCGGCGACGGCATCAATGACGCACCGGCGCTTGCTCAGGCGGACGTCGGCTCGGCGATCGGCACCGGGACGGATGTGGCGATCGAGGCCTCCGATGTGACTTTGATCTCGGGGAACCTGGGCGGCCTCGTCACCGCGATCGACCTGTCCCAGGCCACGATGCGCAACATCCGGCAGAACCTCGCGTTCGCGTTCGGGTACAACGTGATCGGCATCCCCCTCGCCGCTGGCGTGCTGTACCCGGCCTTCGGTCTGCTGCTCAGCCCGATGATCGCCGCTCTGGCGATGGCACTGTCATCGCTGTCCGTCGTCACCAACTCAAGCCGGCTGCGCCGGTTCACCCCAAAGCCCGCGTCCACATCGGCCGCGGCACCGACCATCAACCCGGTGGTCGAGATCGGCAACCAGCAAGAAGAGGACAACTCCATGACGAACCACACCGAGCACGGTGCCCACAGCCCCACCCTGGTCACCGACCCGGTCTGCGGCATGAAGATCGACCCGACCACCGCGGCCGCCACACGCGAGCACGACGGCACCACGTTCTACTTCTGCTCCACCGGCTGCGCCGACACCTTCGACGCCGACCCCCACCGCTATGGACACCCGCACGCGGAACACTGAAACCGACTCGAATAGGAACCACGGCAATGCACGGCTACGTGGGCAACAAGGAAGCCCTCCTCGCGCGGCTCCGGAAGGTTGAGGGGCAGGTGCGCGGCATTGGGAGGATGATCGAGGAGGACAAGTACTGCATCGACGTGCTCACCCAGGTGTCAGCCACAACCCGCGCCCTCGAGGCGGTCGCACTGAGTCTTCTGGATGATCACCTCATGCACTGTGTCGCGGAAGCAACAGCGGAAGGCGGCACGGTCGCCGAGGAAAAACTTCGGGAGGCGAGCGCCGCCATCGCCCGGTTGGTCCGCTCCTGAACGCGACGAACCCAGCGGAACGACGACCTGTTGACAGGAACACAATCCGGGTAGACGCTACCCTGAAACCGAAAGTCCGGGCCCTGGAGGTGAGTTGGTGAGAGGCAACGTCTTACGTGAACGCCTCCGCAGCTCCCGCGGACTCCGCTTGGCTATCGTCGTGTTTGCGGTGCCCGCGATCCTCGTCGGCCTGCTCGCCATGCACGTGCTGACGACCGAGGGCTTGAACGACGTGGGCACCTCCCTGAGTTCCGGGACCCACCACGACGGTTCCGCATCCGTTCAGCACATGGCCGCCACCATGGCGGCGTCGACCATGCCGTCTCACAGTCCGTCTGGACAGCCCGAGGGCTGCGGCGGCATGTGCGCACCAGGACACGAGATGCTCGAGATGATCTGCGTGCTCGCGCTCCTGGTCACCGCTGTGCTGTTCACCTTGCAGTTGATACTCACCGGCTGGCAGCCATTCAAACGCGTTGCCGCTGCCATCACCGCAACAACCGCCGCGCTGGCAGTACGACCAGCCCCCTCTCTGCACGTCCTCTCAGTCAGTCGAACCTGATTCGAGCGATCTGGCCCGCCCAGACCGCACCGCACCCCTTGCCGGGGTGACCGAATCCGATCTTCGACCGATTGAGAGACCCAATGAAACTCCGCACCATCGCACTGGCTGCCAGTGCCCTCACCGCCGTGCTCGTCCTCGCCGCATGTTCAGGAACACCGTCCGGCAACCCCACCGACATGGGGGGCGTCCCCTCCGACTCGGCGTCGCAGTTCAACGACGCCGACGTGACCTTCGCGACGGGGATGATCGCCCACCACGAGCAAGCCATCGAGATGGCCGACCTGCTCCTGGACAAAGAAGGTGTCGATGAGCGGGTGATCGATCTAGCCCTGGACATCAAGGCCGCGCAGCAACCCGAGATCGACACGATGACCTCATGGCTGGCGGACTGGGGTCAGTCCACCGATTCCGGCATGAACGGAATGAACCACGGCGACGGGATGATGTCCGACACGGACATGAGCGACCTCGAAGCCGCGACCGGCCCCGAGGCCGCCCGCCTGTTTTTGGAACAGATGACCCAACACCACGAGGGCGCCATCGCCATGGCCCAGACGGAGCTCAGCACAGGGCAGAACCTCGACGCGCTCACGTTGGCGCAGACGATCATCGACGCCCAGACCGCCGAGATCGCCACCATGCGGGAAATCCTCGACACCCTCTAGAACCTGCAGTGGGCTGCATCCTCCGGTGCAGCCCGCTGCGCCTCCGTGCACCACCGCGGAAGTGGTGCCTACGTCTTGAATGGAATCCCCTCTTGGAAACACGAACCCTCGCCGTTTTCTTCATCAGCCTGGTGCTGTTCGCCGTCGCCCTGGGCGCCGCCATCATCGCCTTGGGCGCGATCGGAGCATCAACATGAAAACCACCCGCATCACCGCCGGACTCGGCGCTATCGCGACCGCCACGGCCCTGCTCGCCGGATGTGCCGCCACCACCATCACTCCGCCTTCAGTACCCGCTGAGAACGCGGTCGTGTTCGAGCACTTCCATGAACTAGTGCCCGATCCCAGCGACGGCAGCCTGCTCGTGGCCACGCACCAGGGCCTGTACCGGCTGCGCATCGGGAGCAACGGGTCCGCGGTTGCTGACGGGCCCATCGGGGGCCTGGACTTCGACCCCATGGGCTTCACCCTCGCCGACGGCATCGCCTACGCCTCCGGGCATCCCGGACCCACCACCCCGGACACCTTTGGCAGCCCCAACCTCGGGCTCATAACCAGCACCGACCTGGGGCAAACCTGGAAGAACGTGTCCCTTACCGGGGTGACCGATTTCCACGGCCTGACCGTCGCAACCAGCGACAGCTCCACCCCTCGGGTATTCGGCTACGACGGCTCCCAAGGACGAATTCTGACCAGTCCAGATAGCGGCACCACCTGGGTCGACGGCGCCGAACTGGCACCCCGCGACATCCTGGCGGTCGGGGACTTGCTCTACGCGACCACCGCGGACGGCCTTGCTGTCAGCTCTGACAACGGGATGTCGTTTACCATCGATGCCACAGCGCCGGCCCTCTATGTGATCGCCGCTGACACCAATGGTGCTCTGGCCGGGGTGGACACGACCGGCACCCTGTGGATCCGTGCCGTGGGCGGTGAGTGGGTCCACGGGCGCACCGTACAGGGCGTCCCGCAGGCATTCGCCGTCGACGGGGATCGGATCTACATTGCCGATGACCGCGGCATCGCCTACACCGACGACGCCGGCGTGACATGGGTCGTGCTCCAGGTGACCCAATGAGGCCTGCTCGACAGGTCGCCACAATCGCGGCCCTGCTCCTGGCGGCGATCGTCCTCGCGGGATGCTCGGAGAAACCGAGCACCGGGGGCTCATCAACATCGAGCGTGGGGGACACCATCGTTGAGATTGGCGCCGCGGATCGCGGGGAGCCGATCGTATTCGGCGGGATCCTCGAGGACGGCGCGACGGCGGACTCCACTGACTGGCTGGGATCGGTGGTGGTGGTGAATTTCTGGTACGCCGCATGCGGCCCCTGCCGGGCAGAGGCCCCGGACTTGGAGGCGCTGTATCAGCGGTTCCTGCCCGACGGGGTCGTGTTCGTCGGCGTCGATGTCCGTGACAGCGCCGCGACCGCGAGCAGCTTCACCCGAGAGTTCGGCATCAGTTATCCGTCGATCATCGACACGAACGAAGCGAGCGTGCAGCTGGCGTTCGCCGGGCAGATCGCCCCCAACGCGGTGCCGACCACCATCGTCCTGGACCGTGAGGGACGTGCCGCCGCGCGTATCATCGGGCGGATCCCGTCGCAGACGACCCTGGCTACCCTCATTCAGGATGTCCTCCACGAGGAAGGACCGTAGATGGATGGGGTCATCGCCGACGGGCAGCTGTGGGTAGCGATTCCGCTGGCGTTGCTGGCCGGGCTGGTGTCGTTCGCTTCACCCTGCGTGCTGCCGCTAGTGCCTGGCTACCTCGGCTATGTCACCGGGACGTCGGAGAGCAGCTCACGATGGCGACCGGTGGTCGGGGTTGGATTGTTCATCCTCGGGTTCGCGCTGGTCTTCGTCGCTTATGGCGCCGCGTTCGGCTCCGTTGGCGGATGGCTGATCCGCTGGCAAGACCTCCTCACCCGGATACTCGGCGTCGTCGTGATCTTGATGGGGTTCGTGTTCATCGGAGCGTTTCGCCTCTTCCAGCGCACCGCGAAACTCCCGATCACCCCTCGCACCGGGGTCGCCGGCGCCCCGCTGCTCGGGATCGTATTCGGCCTGGGCTGGACCCCCTGCCTTGGTCCCACCCTGGCCGCGATATCAGCACTGAGCATCGGCACCGGCTCCGCTGCCCGAGGCGCCCTCCTCACCGCGGTGTATTGCGTCGGCCTCGGTGTGCCGTTCCTGATCCTCGCCGCCGGTCTCGGATGGGCGACCACCGCGGTCACGTTCCTGCGCCGCCACATACGCGCCATCAACATCGCAGGCGGCTTCACCATGGTTGGCATCGGATTGCTCATGGTCACAGGGGTGTGGACCGCGATCATGTACTCCCTGCAGACCCTGATCGGCGGAACCGTACTGCCGATATAGCCCCATGTCTCGGTGGCCGCGGCGCTGCACAGTGGTCCGGCTCCTTCGCGGCATTCCGGCCGCGTTTGCAGTCTGAGAACGAGCGCTTCCGCATTGGCGGCACTGATCGCCTCGACAAACCTGTGCACGAGATATGAGGGTCAGTTGCGCAACCCCCCTCGTCGAATCGGACGGCGTCGGGAGGAATTCTAGGCAGCGACCACCCGAGGAGCGAGACCCTCGACTCGGCGAGACAGCTCGTCAAACGCCGACTCGAACGCCTTCCAGTTCCCGGCACGCACCGGATCGGGAACCGACCAGTGCAGAGCGTCGACGAAACCGAGTTCCTCGTGAGCGTTGTCGCAGACCGTGACGATGTAGTCGCCAGACTCGCGAATCTCTTCGAGTAGACGCGGTCGTTGGTTGCGGAGGCTCAGCCCGTGCTCGCGGGCGGTCTCGATCGCGGTCGGATCTATCCGCTCGGCAGGGTGCGTCCCACCCGATGCGGCGGGAACCTTGCTGGCTCGGTTCCACAGCGCGACGGCGAGCTGCGATCGCGCCGAGTTCGCCGTGCAGACAAATACAACGCGCTTCGCGGTGACGGTCTGTCCGATGCCGAGCTCGGCAAGTGCTGCGCCCTCTAGTCGGACGTAGCTGCGGCGTCGATCGGCTTCCGAGCGGCCGCGGCCGACGATTCCGGCGTTCTCGAGAACGTTCAGGTGATGCGCGAGCAGATTCGACGGCAGACCGAGCCGGGACTGCAACTCGCTAGGGGACCAGTCGCCCATCGTCAGCAGGTCGACCATCTCCAGCCGCACCGGTTCCGCCAGCGCTGCGTGGCGGGCGGCTCGCTGCTCAATCGTTAGCTCGCTGGTCATTGACTCAATCTTGACTGAGGTAACGTGAACAGTCAAGATGGGC
>JAHBTA010000007.1 GCA_019638805.1 Microbacteriaceae bacterium
CGTCATCGGCGCCGACGGGTCGGGGACAGCCCACTCTGGCGCGGCGGTGGCACGCATTCCGGCGGCGCCGCTCGAGCAGACCCTGGAGAAGGTTGTGCAGCTAGCGACGGCCCTCGCGAACCGACATGGCGAGGCGGTGGTGCTGGAGGTGGAGGACCCCGAGGGTGCTTTCACCGCGACCGTCGAAGGAAGCGGTGCCGTGACGATCCGCCGGCACGACTCCCGCGGCACCGCCCGCCACGTCGCATCTCCACTCGTCGACGCCCGCCCTGCAGGGGACCGCCTCGCCGCTGCCGCGGAACCCTCGGACGATCCCGCCGATTGCGAGCTCGATCAGATGCTGCCGATGGCGGACCGGTACGTGGCGGTGCTGCGGTTCTCCTCCGGACTGGTCACCCACCTCACCGACCGTGCGTGGTTGGTGCGGGCATCGTCGACGGCGGCGGGCCAGCCGCCGTGGTCGACAACGCGCACCGAACCGCATCCCGCGGCCGGCGACGAGGTGCACGGAACGCCCCACCTCGACGGCCCCGAACTGCGCCTCACCGTCTCGGAAGACCGTTACCCAATTCCGGTCCGTCGGCAGCGTCGAACTCTCGTCGCCCACCCAGGTGAGACGGTCGTCCTGGTCGACGACGATGCGCTCCTGCTCGGCGGCGACAATGCGATGACCGTCGCCGTCCACGACACCCGCACAGAGTCGGAGAGCGACGACGCAACCGAGGAGCAACCCGAGGGTCCGGCGCCCGCGATCCGCGGCCTGTGGGGTCGCATGATCGGACGCATTCGCGCGAACCACGACGACGGCACGCCAGCACCCCCGGAACCGCCCATCACTGTTGCCCCGGCCGTATCGCCCGACGGCCGCGTTGACACGGCGACGCGGGGCGCATGACCGGCGACGAAAGGTACCACGCCACCGTGCGGGGGAAACTTCATCGGGGGCACCGCGTCATGGAATGCGCCGCGGATGCTCTCCTACGTATGCCAGGGTCCGTGGGGGCCTGACGGGTCGATCGACACCATTTCGGGTTGGTGCGATGACCCAACGGCAGACGGTAGCGACTACGGGTTTGTTGTCTATTGTCGGCCGTGGTGGCGTCGGACCGGTTCCGGCCGACGCCACCCCCATCTCCCCGCCGACAGCCGGTCACGATCCCGGACTGAACGACTCTCACTTGCCGTGAGGTATCGCACTTTCAAGGTTCCGGCTCCGCTGACGCCGCGCCAGCTGGTCACGATCGCCCTGTACGCCAACGGCGTGTCACTGCCTCAGATCGGTGAGATCCTCGGCAGCCGCCCGAGCACGGTGAAGGGCAACGTTCGCCTCGCCCGCCGTCGGATGGGGGCCTCGGCAGGCGTACCGCGGGTGCTCCTCGCGGAAGCGGTTGAAGCGCACGTCACCGCACACCCGACCGTCCCGTCCTCGCAACAGCCGTAGCGGGAGCGGCGCCCGAGGCCCGAGTCGCGAACGATCAACGCTCGTCAAAGCGGAGCCGCGCTCAGTCGACGTTGGGTCATCCGAGTCGACGTTGGGTCATCCGACGTTGTTGGCTCTCGCGTAGAAGATTGCCGCGACCAGCAGGTCGGAGTTGTCGTCAAGCGACTGCGTAGATCCGGGAATCTGAACCCACTCACGCATCGGGGCGCGGCCTGGTGGCTGAAACCTGGTCACCCGCCCGGTGTCGACGCTCAGCCGCGCGATTTCCTCCGGAACACGCAGTGCAATGCTCGACCCGTACACGCAGGCAGCCATCTTCTGCCCCACGAATACGGCGGGACTGCCGAACATGACGCCCCGACGTACGGCGCGGTCCACCGCCTCCGCTCTCATTTCGAGTTGCTCGAACAGAGCTTGGTCGTGGGTTGTGGTCTGATCGGTCACGCCGTGGTCCCTCCGTTGCGGGTCCGGCGAGAAGGCACTCCCGCCATGTGCGCCGAGCCCTGCTGCTGACGAATGTGGCGGTGACGCATGGGGGCTAGTTTCCCGGACCCGCCGGCGCGCCACTGGTGCCCGGAGTGGTGGTCGTGTCGACCGCCACCGTGAGCGCCACCCGATACCCGGCCGCGACGTCGCCGGTGACGGTGGCGAGCTGAAGTTCTCCGCCGTCGTCGCCGAACACGTTGTCGCTATCGAGCGTGATCTGGGCCAGGTTCCCGGCCGATCCGCTGTATTCGGACGTGGTGTACACGTCGTCGCACATCGCCGCAGGCAAGGCGACTTGAGAGGTGGCGAATCGCGGCCGTCGAGTCGGTGATCGATGCGACATCCGGGTACACCTCGAAATGGATGTGCGGCCACCGTCCCGAGTAGCAACCCGGCACGATCGAATCGAACGACACCGTCCCGTCCGAGCCGGCCACCTGGACACCGCGCAGGTAGGTTTCGCCTTCAATCCCGGTGGAGTACATCGAGTAGCCGCCCTGGGCATCGCAGTGCCACACATACACGGCGACACCCTCGAAGGGAACGTCCCCCTGGGCCATATCGAGCAGCGTGAGCGTCAACACCATCGGCACACCCACCGCCGCGGTGCCACCGTCGAGGCTGCCGGTGATGTCCCGTCGAACAACGCCTGCCTGCTCGAGCACGTCCGGGCCGTTGGACCCGTCGCCCGGGTACGGGCCCGCCGTCTCCTCGGGGATTTCCCCGGAAGTACTTCCCGTCGCGGAGCTGCTCGGCGTGCTGGTGGGTGTGGCGACCGTGGTGGTGGGCGCGCACGCGGCGAGAGCCGCAGACAGGCCTCCCAACCCCACCAGTGTGAGCGCACCGCGCCGGCTCACCAGCGTCTCCAGATCGAACCGCGCCCCCTGGTCGACCACCGGCTCGTCGGGGCGCGGCAAGGGGACTGCTGAAGGTTGAGGGGACTCCTGATCTGTGGTGACGAGGGTTGCCGCTGGAAGGATGTTCACTGTGCCAAGGCCCTATCCGAAGGAGTTCCGGGACGATGTCGTCGCGATCGCGCGGCGTCGTGAGGTGTCGTTCGCGCAGGTCGCGAAGGATTTCGGGATCTCCGAGACGTGTGTCCAGAACTGGGTTCGCAAGGCCGAGATCGATGACGGTGTCAAGCCGGGGACGACGACGGCCGAGCATGCCGAGAACCGTGAGTTGAAGAAGCGGGTTCGGCTGCTCGAGCAGGAGAACGAGGTGCTGCGTCGCGCGGCTGCGTATCTGTCGCAGGGTGCGATCCCAAAATGATGTACCCGCTCGTCCGCGAGCTGGCCGCGGCCGGCGCCCCTGTCAGGGTGCCGGTCGCGGTGACGTGTCGGGTGCTGGGGTTCCGCAAGCAGCCCTACTACCGGTGGTTGGCTGATCCGGTCTCGGATCGGGACTGGGACGAAGCGCACCTGATCGACGCCGCTCGGGATGCTCATGTCCAGGATCCGACGTTCGGTTATCGGCTGATCGCGGACGAGCTCGCCGACCTCGGGTTCGCCGCCTCGGAGCGACGCGTGTGGCGACTGTGCTCGGACAACGGAATTGTCTCGACGATCGGCCGCCGTCGGCGAGGCAAGGGCACCCGGCCGGGCCCGCCGGTGCATGACGACCGGGTGCAGCGGGACTTCACCGCGGCTGCCCCGAATCGGCTCTGGCTGACCGACATCACCGAACACTGGACCGGCGAGGGCAAGCTCTACTGCTGCGCGGTGAAGGACGTGTTCTCCAACCGGATCGTGGGCTATTCCATCGCCGAGCGGATGACGGCGGACCTCGCCGTCGCGGCGTTGCGGATGGCGATCCAACGCCGCCGACCCGTCGGGACGACGGTCCACTCGGACAGGGGCAGTCAGTTTCGAAGTCGACGCTTCGTGCTCGAACTGCACCGCCACGGGCTCATCGGATCGATGGGTCGTGTGGGCGCCGCCGGCGACAACGCGGCCATGGAATCGTTCTTCGCCCTGCTGCAGAAGAACGTCCTGAACTCCCGCACATGGTCGACCCGCACCGAGCTGCGACTCGCGATCGTCACCTGGATCGAAGCCGTCTACCACCGCCGACGCCGACAACGATCACTCGGCCGATTGACCCCCATCGAATTCGAGACCATCATGACCACACGAGCCGCATCCGCGGCCTAACCGGAAGAGTCACCAAGACCTTCAGCAGTCCCAAGCGCCTCCCCTCGTAGGTCGGTCCGGTGCTGGAATCCACAGGAATAGGGTGGTCGAGCAACGCAGCCTCCACAGGGTCGGGTCGATACGGTCAGCGGCTCATCGGTGAGCGGGGCCGGTGCCCGGGATCAGTCGAAACACCGGCCCCTGGACGGGTTCGAAGGAAACGCACTGTTCCCCCGTCCTTCTGCCAGTGCGGCCCGGGAGCGTGGAACGTCCGGACCGCACCGGGAGCGGGGCCTCGCTGGGATGAGACCCCATCACCGATGGAGAGTCGACCGCCGCCAGATCATGACTCGGCCGCGTCGACTGTTCACGCGTGCGGCATCCGGCCCGGCGACAGTCGTGGTCGCCGGGCCAGAGCTGGTCAGGTCAGGTCAGGCGCCTACCTGTTCAACAAGGTCGGCGCCTGAGAACGACGCCACCTGACCGGAGCGTCGTGTTCCGGGCGAGCCCGGCCTTTCCGAATCCGTCCGCGAATCGCCAACAGGAACAGCTCCGGTCGCCGGAAGGGGCCCGCTGGCCTCGGGAAGGCTCGACGCATCCGAAGATTCCTCTCGGGTCTTGCGTCATGTTCCGCTCCACCTTCACTCACATTAAGTACCCGCTGCCCTACAGCCTGAAGTCGGCCGCTTGCGGCGATTGCCGACACCCGGCTCGTGCAAAGACCCGAATGGACAATGACATGGTTCCTGCGCTCGTCCGCTCTGCCTTCCGCCCACACGACCGGCACGTCGGGGAGGTGGTAGCCAGCGGCGCGATCGACCCGACCTCCGGAGCAGCGACCCGACGGGCCGGCTCTGCGCGGGCGCGGAAGCCGAGACGTAGGGTGCTTGCCGTAGTGCTGGTGCCCGCCTTCTCGGTGGCAGGAGTCGTCGCCGGCGCAACACCTGCGTTCGCCGATGCGGATCCCGACTTCAGGGACTTCTGGAACGACGCCACGTCGGACTACCAGACCCACACGATCGACGGCATCGACTGGACGTTCGACTACGACGAGGGCTCGATGTGGGATGGCATCCCCGACGTCTACAGCTACGAAGGGGACCCCGCGTGGGAGAACCAGCACTGCAACGCCGACTACCACGGCGCCCTGAGATGGACCAACGACACGGATCTCCAACGAACTCCCACCAACACCGGCACCGATCCGACCACTCCGGGCAATGACCCGGAGGATTGGCTCGAGCCGTTCGTGCTCACGCCCGACCAGCCGATCATCGTCGATGAGTTCACCGTCGGCTCGATCCAGACTCTCAGCCCCCATCTGGATTCGGCGCGCGTCGAGCGGTTGTGGATTCGCGCCTACGACACCTCCGACAACCTCGTCGCTCCGGTGACGTCCTCGGCCAGCCATGTGGTCTGTGCTGATAGCGGGATCGTCGACGGCCTCGATCCGATCGTCGACACCACGACGTTCGTCGACACCGCCTTTGTCTATCCACAGGACACGCGGCCCGATGTATTCGGGGCGGGAACCCTCGGCTACGGCGAGACCCTCATCGCGCGGATCGAGGTGTTCTTCGCCGTACCCCCGCCCGGCTCGGCGAACGTCAACTACCAAAAGGCGCTGAACGGGCAGGGGCGCGGCAGTGTCACGCTCAACGTGTTCACGGCCAGAACCCCCGGGCTGTCGATTGTGAAGGTGGATGAGTTTGGGAATGATGCGAACGATTCGGGGTCGCCGGTTGTTGTGACTGGTGGCAGCGTGGATGTCGAGTACACGATCACGAATGAGGGTTTGGAGCCGTTGTTCGGGGTTGTGGTGACGGACACGATTGATGCGGGTGCTGCTGAGGTGACGGGGATGCAGTGCACGTTCCCGGGTGATCTGGGGTCGACGGCTGGTGTTCAGGACGGGTCTGGGGACTGGTCGGTGACCTGGGCGAACAATGCGGATCCGGATGCTGCGGGGTTTGTTGCGTTTGCGGTTGATGCGAGTTTCGAGTGTGTGGCGACGGTGACGGGTGTGACGTCTGACCTGCACACGAACACGGGTGCGGTCAGTGGTGTCGGGTTGACGTCGGAAGAGGAAGTTGACGACGATGACCCGTACAACGCTGTGCGTGGTTCGGTGTCGGTGGGTGACTTTGTGTGGTTTGACGAGGACCACGATGGGATTCAGGACGACGGCGACGGTTCGGGTATCGATGGGGTCGTGTTGCAGCTGAGGGGTCCCGATGGGCTTCCGGTGACCGATGTGGACGGCAACCCGGTCGGGAACGTGACCACCGCCGGTGGTGGGGCGTACTTGTTCGAGAACCTGCCGATCCTGGCGTCCGGTCAGTCGTACACGGTGACGATCGTGTCGGGTGTGCCCAGCGGGTACGCGCCGACGTTGCCGAACGAGGGTGGCGACACTGCAGTGGATTCCTCGACGACCTCGGAGTCGTCGGGTGACCTGACCACTGATGGTGCCGAGGACCTCACACTCGACTTCGGATTCTGGCTGCCCCCGCTGCCGACACTGCCGGAGGTGCTCGGACTCACCGGTGGGGTCGTCCCGTGGCCGGGAGCGTTGCTCGCGTTCCTCGCCATCACCGCGGGCGGTCTCGCCGTTGCGGCGGGAGCGGTTCTCGGCCAACGACGTCGAGGGGGCCCGAACAGTCCTCGCGCGATCACCCGATGATCCTCGACGGCGCCGGAGCGGCGGTGGCGCCTTGGAGTGCCCGCGTCGCCCGGAGCCGTCGGCGTCGTCACTCGGCGGTCTGTGCCCGCTCGAACGGCGCGAGGCGTGCGATCGGAGCGAACTTCTCGCCGCTCGGGAGGTAGGCGTGGGGATCGGGACGTACGCCGATTGGGCTTCGGTCATAGCACCCGCACCGCCTACGAGCTCGTGCGGGGCGACACCTACCTGGTGCGGATCTACCTGTACGGGAGTGACATCGTGACCCCCGACCCTCCGGCATCCCCGACCTCGGTGGTGCTGGACGACATGTATCTCGCCTTCGACGTCTGCGGATACTCGATCTCGGGCACCGTGTTCACCGACTTCACCGACGACGGCGTCGTCAACGGAAGCCCGATCACCACCGCGGATGGCGAGCAGCTCTACGCCTACCTCGTCTCACCCGCCAGCACTCGGGGAACAGCCATTCGGTGCCGGCGTTGACGGTCCGCTGGTTGGCGGGTGCGGCGAAGGGGTCGTGCCGCGGAAACGCAGCCGGCCAGATCGAGTGCAATCCGCGGTGCGTTCGAGTCGCCGCGAAGGAAAACCCAGGTCAGACAGGTAAATCAGCTGGCCGGGGAGCGTTACCCGGTTTCTCTCTATGTGCGGGATTCGCACATAGAGTCGTTTCGTTCTGACATAACGCAGATTATCGGCTACGCATTTAGTGTCCACAAATCGCGGCTACATGATAGCGTGAGATGTGGCACCACGGTGGACGGACTCGAGTGACAAGCATCAGGTGCCCCGCGACGATCAGGTGTACGCGATCGTGCACCCGACCTACTCCGCTCGAGTCCCCGACGAGGAGAAGGGCGGCGGTCAGGTGTGGCTCTACATCGGACACCCCCACCCTCAGACTGAGCGCGAAATCGAGGTACTAGTGACGGTATTCGGAGACGGGCGCGAGGCGGTCATCTTCCATGCGATGGAACTCGGGCCCAAGTACCGCCGCTACAGAGAGGAGCACCCCAATGGTTGACACGAAGGACATCGACTACGACGAGCTGGCCGCAAGGCTAACGGACCCGGACGTTCCGCTGCCTGCGCCCACCGACGTCGCTACCGGCGCCGAGGCTGCCGCTCGTGGCCGCGCGCTCATGGTGCACGAATTCGGCAGCGAAGAGGCGCTGGACAAGGTGCTTCGACGCGCAGGGCGCACGCGCCTTGGGGAGCACCCCAAGGGGGGCTCCCCAACCGTCCGGGGCCGACTGCCGGAGGCGGACTTCGCCGCGTTCAAGCGGCTTGAGGAGCGCACCGGCAAGAAGCAGAGCGAGCTTGTACGCGAGGCTGTGCAGCTTCTCCTGGCCGAGCACAAGATTGGCGCCTGACGCTCGACGGGGTGCTCGAATCGCCCTAGGTCGCTGCCTGCCGATAGCCTCGCCAGGACCAGGGAGACTCCGTGACCGAGCTTGATGACGCGCTGGCGCGAGTCACCGATGAGGGCCTTCGCGCCCAACTACAGGCAGGCATCGACGCGCTCACGCGACAGATGCGATTCGGCTTGGTGTTCGAACGTCATCTCCCCGAGTCGGTGCGCGCCTACGGCGCGCCGATCCGCCCCGGCGACGCCGTGCAGCTGCGCGCAGACGTCGGTGGCGCCGAGTACGTCGTGGAGAAGAGCACGACTCGGGCGGTGACCGCGCGCGATGCGGACGGCAACGTTGCCGAGTACAAGCCGCGCGAGCTTGTCGTGGTCAAGCGGTTCGGGGAGCCGGCATATCCGGCGCTGCGCTCCGTCGACACCGTAGTGCGCAGTCAGGAGCGTCCGTTCCATTCGGTGATCAACGGGGAGAACTACCATGCGCTCCAGCTGCTCAGGTACCTCTATCGGGGCAAGGTCGACTGCATCTACATAGACCCGCCGTACAACACGGGCGCTAGCGACTGGAAGTACAACAACCGCTATGTCGATGGGCAAGACCGGTGGCGGCACAGCAAGTGGCTCTCGTTCATGGAGAAGCGGTTGACGGTAGCCCGAGACTTGCTCAAGCCCGATGGTGTGCTCATTGTGACCATCGACGAGCACGAGGTACATCACCTTGGCGTCCTGCTTGAGCAGATTTTTCCCGGCTACCTCCACCAGACCGTCAGCATCGTTATCAACCCGAAGGGAACTGGGAAACTCAACTTCTCGAGGACGGCCGAGTACGCGATCTTCTGCATCCCCGACAACGGCGAGAACGTCATCCGGGGTTTGCCTGCCGACGAAGCGGAGCTGCTCGTCGGTAAGCGCACCAAGGAGTCGCAGGAATGGGACGCCGCCAACGACGCTGATGGCGCGTGGGAGGATGAGGCCACCGACGTCGCCGCGACGGACCCCGACGACGAAGGCGCTGGCGACGACGAAGCGGACGAGGAGGACGAGGCAGAAGCCCTCGCCCGCACAGACCTTCCCTTCCCGGTCGAGGATCTGCCGCTCTGGGAGCTCCGGCACGCTCGGCGCCGTGGCGGAGAGTCGAGCTACCGACCGCAGCGGTGGCGGCAGTTCTACCCCCTCTACGTCGATGCGGCGACAGGACTTGTTGTACGAGCCGGCGAGGCCCCCCCGCTCACTGAAGAGCCGACGTTCGATCTCGTCGACGGACTGACACCTGTGTGGCCCATCGACTCCGAGGGAAACCAGCGCTGCTGGCGATACATCCCGTCAACCATGTCGGAGCTGATCGGGGAGGGTCGTGTCGTGCTCGGTCGCCCCTCCCCCGATGGTCGCGGCTGGACGATCAACTACTGGACCCCGCGCGTCGACCGGAAGAAGTACAAGAACCTGTGGTGGAGCACCCTGCACGACGCCGGCACCCACGGAACCACTCTGCTGCACAAGTTCCTCGAGCGTCGCGACGCCTTCCCCTTCCCTAAGTCGTTGTATGCGGTCCGCGACACGCTGCTGACCGTCGTGCGGGATCGCCCGAACGCCCTCATCCTCGACTTCTTCGCTGGCTCCGGGACGACACTTCACGCGACGGCGCTCATCAACGCTATGGACGGGGGCAGCCGTCAGGCGATCCTCGTAACCAACAACGAAGTCTCGGCAAAGACCGCCACCGCGCTGCAGAAGAAGGGCCTACTGCCTGGCGACGACAAGTATGAAGCGCAGGGCATCTTCCGGCAGGCGACCAAGCCCCGAATTGAGGCGGCCCTGACCGGCCGAACCCCGAGCGGGAAGCCCGTGGCCGGCACCTACTTCGGGGGACGGCCGCACGCCGAAGGGCTCGAGGAGAACGTTGAGTTCTTCGACCTCATCTACCTCGACAGGGACGCAGTGCGCCGTGGCTCCGAGTTCGCTGCTATCGAACCGCTCCTGTGGCTCGCGGCCGGGGGCGTTGGAGAACGCGGCCATTCTGATGAGACAGCCGACTACTCGATTTCCGACAGCAGCAACTACGCGGTCCTCTTCCAGCGATCGGCCTACTCGGCATTCGTCAAAGAGCTCCGTGACCTACCTCGGGTCACTCGCGTGTTCCTCGTCACCGATTCGGAACCTGCGTATCGGCAGATGGTGTCGCGACTGCCCGTGGGGCTCACATCGTCCATGCTGTACCGCGACTATCTTTCGAACTTCCGGATCAACACAGTAGAGGCGTACCGATGAAGTTCGCGCTCCTCGGATTCCAAGAGAGCACAGCTGCCAAGGTGCTGCAGAACGTCCGGCTCAGCCTCGACGAGGTTTCACGGGTCGGGATCGACGGGGACGGGCAGGCGGTGACTCTCGTCGCCCCTACTGGCGCCGGCAAGACGGTCATGGCTGCGGCGGTGCTAGAGGCTCTGCTGGACGGCGACGCCGTCCACGCGAGCGATGACACGCTCACGGTCGTATGGCTCAGCGATCTGCCGAGCGTGAATGAGCAGACGCGGCGTCGTATCGCGTCTGCTTCAGACTCCCTCGAGCCTCGACTCGTCCAGATCGACAACTCGTTCCGAGGCTCGGAACTGGCACCAGGACATATCTACTTCCTCAACACCCAGAAACTTCGCGAATCCAGCCACCTCGTCGCCCCCGCGGAGAGCCCCGGCTACACCATCTGGGAGATTCTGAACCGCACGATCGAGCGCGACCCGTCACGCTTCCTTCTGGTGATCGACGAGGCCCATCGCGGGATGGAGCAGGGCGCGGACAGCGGTCCCAACTCCATCATCCAGCGTTTCATCCTGGGCTCGGCCGACATGATCAAGAGCCCGACCATCCTCGGAATATCAGCCACCCCGAAGCGCTTCGATGACCTGATCGCCGGCACATCGCGGACAGTGCGGAAGGCGACCGCCGAGATCTCCGAAGTCCGCACATCAGGACTCATCAAGCAACGCGCCATCGTTTGGCGACCGCAGGCCGCCCTTGAAGATACCGAATGGGCGCTGCTGCAACGCGCGGCCCAGGATCTGCAGAATTTCGTTCTGCGGTGGCGGCGCTACTGCGACAAGCAGGGTGAGCCAGTTGTGGCGCCCGTGCTCGTCGTACAGGTGCAGGACAAGTCCGGAGACGCCATCTCGGCTACGGATCTGAACCAGGCCATTGAGCTCATCGAAGAAGTGCTCGGCCCCCAGCACCCCGACGCGTTCGCGCACAGCTTCGGCGACGCGCCTGTTCCGCTCAGCATCGACGGCTCCAGGCGGCTGCGATACCTCAAACCCGCCGACATCGACGCAGATCCGGAGGTCCGCGTCGTCTTCTTCAAGACGTCGCTCTCAACGGGATGGGATTGCCCGCGCGCCGAAGTGATGATGTCCTTCCGCACCGCTCGGCAGTCGGACGCGATCGCACAGCTTGTCGGGCGCATGGTCCGCACTCCCCTGGCGCGCACCATCAGCGATGACGAGGTGCTCAACTCTGTCGCGCTCTACCTCCCCCACTACGACCGGGGCGCGGTGCAGGACATCATCAAGCAGCTCAAGGCCGGCGACCCCGACATCTTCCCAGCGATCGACGCCGAAGAAGGCTCCCAGGCCGTCATCTGTGACCGCGATGAGGATGTCTTCGCACGAATCCAGCCAGCAGTCGACAACCTGCGAACCTACGTCGTCCCGCGACTCGAGCGACTCCCTCCGGTCCGCACGCTCGAGCTTCTGGCCGGCTGTCTTTCCGACTTCGAGCTGAGACCAGCCGCGCCCTCCGAAGTCACGGAGAGCCTCTTGCAGCTGCTCTGGGAGCAGCTGCAGACCAAGCGGGGTGAACAGGCATTCGAGAAGTCGATCCAGGACAGCAAGAAGATCGGCCTCAATGCCACGACGCTCGAGTACATCACCGGGGCTGTGAAGGACCGCACCATCCAGATCGAGTCAACCGCCCGTACGGTTGAGCGGCTCTACGACCAGGCTGGCAACCGCGCCGGCGCGGGCCTGCACGAGCGGCTCTGGAGGAAGATCCTGGACACCGATTCGGAGATCACGCCCGACCAGGCCTACCTCCTCGTCATCGCGGTGATTCGCCAGGACTCGACGCTCGACGCTCTCGAGGCCAGAGCGCGAGAAATGTTCGAGCAATGGCTAGGCGAATACCAGGAACAGATCGACAGTCTCCCCGAGCACGAACGCACCGAGGTCGAGCGGCTCCGCGAACGAATCCAAGTACCCACCGCGGGCGGCATGCACCTTCCCGTTTCGATTACCTCCAAACGAACCGATCGCACCACCGATTGGCCGCGGCACCTCTACAAAGACGCGGACGACACCTACCCCGACCGCCTCACCGCGCCAGAGGAAGCGCTGCTCGAAGCAGAGCTCCACACCGCAGATCTTGTCTGTTGGCTGAGGAACAGGCCCCGGCAGCGATGGGCACTCGCGTTTCCGTACGCAAAGTCCGCGACCGAACTCGCGCCCGCCTACCCCGACTTCCTCTTCTTCCACGATGTCGGCGGGACCGTGGTCGTCGACCTCATCGACACCCACGGCATTCACCTGGACGACGCGGCCGCCAAGGCGAGGGGTCTCGCCACGTACGCCAAGACGCACGGCCATCGGTACCGGCGCCTGGAAATGGTGATCTACGACGAGGAAGACAGACGCAAGACGCTCAACCTCAGATCGGTCGCGGTCCGTGATCAGGTGCTAAAGGTCACGACTCGCGAGCACCTGCAAGCTCTGTACGACATCGTCAGCTAGCACTGGTATGCAACCGGGCCTCGGGATGTAGCCGCCCAGCGTCGTCATGAACTAGGGCGCGACTACTCTGCGTAGTCGAGTGGGTCCCCTGTGGGGGTCTCATGGTGGCTCAGACCACCAGGCGGCGGGTCGTTTCGGGATGATCCGTCCCCAGGCGGGGTCGGTCCCATCCCAGCGGGATTCGGCCCCGCCGTCATCGGCCCTAGGTGCCGGCGCATTCGCGGGTCGCGGTGCGGAGGGCGCGTCGGGCTCGGTGGGCGATGACGGCCGCCTCGGAGTGGCTGACGCCGAGGTAGCGTGCGAGCTGCCGGTGGTCGAGGCCTTCGACATCGAGGTACCACAGCACGGCTCGTTGTTCGTCGGGCAGGGTGCGCATGGCGGCGCCGACGCGAGGGTCGGTATCGGTATCGGTGTCGCCGGGCGTGCGGGTGGTCACGGGTGGCCTCTTCGGGGTCGGGCGCGGGTTCGCGGGAACGCTACTGGCTCCCCCGGTGCTGGCGTCGGAAGTCTCAGCGGATGCGGAGGGTCGGCTACCCGGGTAGCCCGCTTTTCGGGGGATGCCGCGACGGGCCGGAGCGGTGGCAGGATTCGCTCACGTCGACAGGTGTGCTGCCGACCGGAAAGCGGGTGCAGGATGTCCGATTCCACCTCCGATCGGCTGACCGCCGCCCAGAGGGCCATCTACGACGACCTGGTGGCAGACTTCCGCACTACCCACGGCGCGGTGGGGCTTGCCGAGGCGGGCACGCCGTCGCCGGACGTGTGTCTCATGTACCTGCGGGACGCGAGGGATGCCGGCCGTGCTCTGCGCGTCTGGACCGGCCTGGTGATCCTGGTGGGCGTGATGACCGTCGTGCTTCTCGGGGGTGCGGTCGTACTGTTCTTCGTCGGTCAGGGTGTGACCGCCGCTGTCGCGGCGGCAGGCTCGCTCGTGTCCGGCGCCGGTGCGAAGTTCCTCGTCGATCAGCGCGCTGATGCTCGCGATCGGCGCGAGGCGCAGCGTGCCGCGTACAGGGATCTTGGCTGTCCCTGAGCGTTTCGTGAGGGCGGCAGGGCTAGCATGGGGCGATCCGCTGCCAGGAGGCCCTGATGAGTGCTCGACCGTCGCGTTCTGCTGACGACGGGAAGTCGGTGCCCAGCGCCGAGCGGGCGGCGATGTACGAGCTTGCGGTTGAGTCCGGGGCGCGGGCGGTCGCGAGCCAGGCGCAGGAGCTCGAGGGCATGCGCAATCGTGCGGTGGCGTTCTTCGCGTTCACGGCGGCGACGGTCGGTTTTCTTCTGGGTACCGGACTGAACCAGGCCACCGACACGACGGGTGCGGTGATCCAGTCCCGCGACTGGGTGTTCTACACGCTCGCCGGCGTCGGCACGGGCCTCTCCGCGTTGGCGCTGGTCGCGCTGATCGCGATCACGATCCCGGGGATCAGATTCCGCCTTCGGGTTGACGCTGAGGAACTGTGGAACTACATCGAGGGTGACCCGCCCGTGGCGTCTCGAGCGGTCCTGCTTCGCACGCTCGCCCAGACGACGTACCCCACGATGTTCGAGGAGAATGCTAAGGCGCTCGGCCACGTTCGGCGGCTGTATCGGCTGCTGCTGATCTCGGGCACGCTTGCTCTCGCCGCCTGGGTCGCCCTCGTCTGGCAGTTCGCCTGACCTGATGGTCAGCGATGGGGAGCGACCCGCCGCAGGCGGGTCAAAGCAGCGGGGAAGACCCACCTCTCCCGTGCCGAAGACATTCGGCGTTGCGGACGGGAAGGGAAAGCCGAAGCGGAAGGACCCGAGGCCCAAGGACCCGAAGCGCAACGACCCGAAGCCCAAGGACCCGAAGCCCAAGGACCCGAAGCGCAACGACCCGAAGACAGACGAGCCCCCGGACCTCGCTCCCCCTGAGCCGGTCGGGAAGAACATCGACGAGACGATGCTCGACCGCGGGATCATCCGGGGCCAGATTCGTCAGATCGCCCGACTCTCCGGCGTTACTCAGAAGGACGCGAGGGCGGTGGTGCTGTCGATGATCCGACTAGGCCACGTTCGGGTCGGGGAGACCCCGGGCGGGTCTCCGCTGCTCCTTACCGGCCGCGTGGTGCGCGTGAGGAGCCGCAACCAGGTCGGCCTATCGCTTCGTGGCAGAAGGGTCGTCCAGCCCAACAGCGGCCGCATCGCGGGGAGGGCTATCTCATGGCGCGGGACGCCCGAGGGCTGAACACCGGGACGCCCTAGCTGCTCCTCCCGTCGCTGAGGCGGGCGCGTTCGATTGCGCGGTAGACGGTGGCGCGGGAGACGTTGTACATCTCCGCGATTTCGCCGGAGGTGTGGCGCCCATCGTGGTGCATGGCGACCAGCGCCGCTTCCTGCTTCGCGGTGAGCTTGGGCTTCTTGCCCTTGAGGCGGCCTTTCGTTTTCGCGACCGCCATCCCTTCGCGGGTGCGGGCTCGGATCAGGTCCGCCTCGAACTCGGCCACCATGCCGAGCACGTTGAACAGCAGTCGCCCTACGGGGTCGGCCGGGTCGTAGATCGCCCCGCCGAGGTTCAGTGCGACCCCCTTCGCGGTGAGCTCGTCCGCGATGTCGCGTGCGTCGGGAAGCGATCGCGCCAGGCGGTCCAGCTTCGTCACCACGAGGGTGTCGCCGGCCCGCACCGCGGCGAGGGCCTTGTCCAGTCCGGGGCGTGAGCGGTTCGTTCCGGTGAGGCCGTGGTCGACGTGGATGTTGCCCGCGGCGACGCCGAGACCGGCCAGCGCATCGCGTTGGGCCGTCAGGTCTTGGTCGGCGGTCGAGACGCGGGCGTATCCGATGAGCACTCCCCCACCCTGCCCGATGGACGTCCCTTCACCGGGCAGGCACGCGGGCGGGGTTAACGAGACACCGCCGGGGCTGATCGGACGGGGCTCGCCCCGGGTGCCGCGATGTCTCGTAGAACGATCGGCTACCGGGCACCTAGCTGAACTGGGAGTGGAGGGCGCGAAGTGTCCGGGAGGGGTGCCCCGCGCGGCCGCGCAGCGGACGTGCGAGGCGGGTCCCCGTCAGCCGGAAATCCGCGGATTTCCGAGCGCCGGGAACGGAACGAACGCAGCGACCTACTCTCCCCGTGCCGAGCCAGCGCGGTCACTGACCGGCGAGCGGTCGCTGCACACATGGTGGGCATGAGGATCGACACTCGCTGGCCCCACGGAACTGTTCACCCCCACCGAGAGCTCGCTGAGCACCAGTTCGACCAACGCAGGGCCCTCGCCGCGCATGTAGGGGGTAGGCGCGCCTCGCGCCAGAGTTGAGAACGGAGTCTGGCGTGGCGAAGAAGAAGAAGAAGCGCGCAGCGGCGCGGCTGACACTGGGGGAGCGTCTTGCGGCGGCGGTCCTCGTTGTGGAGATGCTGACTCTCCTCGTGGGGCCCACTTCGGGGCCGGGGGCTGAGACGCACCGAGGGGACCCGGTGTGCGTTCCGGGTCCCCTCAGCGTTGCGGTGCTACCTCCTGCGCCGTCACGGTGGCGTCAGGACTGGTAGCGCCGGTCCTTCCTGCGCCGTACTGCGGCGGTGATGCCGACCGCGGCCGCGCCGAGGGTGAGGGCGACGATGCCGGCGATGAGCAGCGGCTGGCCGCTGCTGGCGTCGTAGCCGGTCGAGGACAGTGCGGCGCGGGTGACGCGGCTGGTTTCGTTGTCCAGGCCGCACACGCCGGTCCACACGACATCGCCGGTGGTGTCGTTGATGGTTTCGATCCACCAGTAGGTGCCGTAGTCGAGCTCGGCGTACCCGGAGGGCACTTCGAGGCCGTCGACGACGCCCGGCTCGAGGGCGATCGGCTCGGACTCCCACACGAGGTTCGCCGCCTCGCATACAGGCTCGCCGGCGTCGTCGTGCGTGGCCTGGTACGCGGCGAAGGTGAGCACGTCCCCGTCGTTGATCGTGCCGGTGATGGCAGCGACGTCCTGCACGGCGGCGCCGGAGGGGCCGTCTGAGGCGAGCGTGATCACCTCGAGCTGTGTGATGATGCTCCGTTCGGCCACGACCCCGCAGGGGGCGGTCCAGATGACGGTGCCGGCGTCGTCGAGCAGTTCGATCACCCAGTCGTAGACGCCCGGGGCGAGGCTGGTGATCTCGCCGGTGTTCACCTCGGCGCCGGCGTCGACGGTCACCTGGTGGGCGACGTTCCCCGCCTCACATACCGCGTTCGGGTCGATTGCGTCGGGGTCCTCGGACTCGAGCACGTCCCAGGTGGGCCGAAGGTGTGCGGTGAAGCGGATCTGCGCCCCGTCGAAGATGAGTCCGTCGAGGTATGCGGTGTCGATGACGGGGAACCCCTGCACCTGGTCGCTGGTGGCGACCGTGGTGCCTGTGGCGGGCAGGATCGCCGTCTCCGCGGCGACTCCCCACCCGTCCGTCCACACGTAGTCGGTCGGGATGAACAGCTGTGTCTGGATGGTCTGATCCTCAGCGCGGATCTCCGACACCGCAACGTAGTACGCCGACGCGGAGGGGATCGCCGTCGTCGACACGGTGTAGGGCACCGTGGGGCCATCTGCGGCCGACGTGGTGACGGTGAGCGTCTCGAACACGGTCGCGTCTGCCGGGATCGGGCCACCCGCCACCACCGGCGACGTCGTCTGGTAGACGGTCACCGTCGCCGTGACTGGGTAGTACCTGCCGGAGCCGTCCTGGGTCCAGGAGTTGATCAGGCCGGACTCCGGGTTGAGCGCGACGTCGAAGGTGAACGTGTCGGTGAATGGCTGGGTGCCGTCGAGGTACTTCATGTCGACGGCGCTGGTGAGTACTGGCACGAAGTCGGTGGCGCGGAAGATGGGGTCTTCGGCCTCGAGGTGGATCGACACCGGCGCCGACTCGCCGGGGCCGGCGAGCCGCTGCGCACTCCCGGTGGTGAGGACCTGCACGTTGCCGGCATACACCGCCCCGGTGGTGGAGAAGTCACCCACTGCCGAGATCTTGTACTCCGACCCATCGGCGGGTGGGATGCCGGTGATGTCGAGTACCGCCCCGTCTCCGACGCCGGAGATCGTGTTCGATCCGGTGGTGTCGAAGATGCCGTTGGTGAGCACGATCGTGCCCGTGGCGCTTGAGGGCGACAGGACGACGCTCAGCGTGCCGTCGTAGTTGTCGGTGGTGAGGATGCCGAAGGTCATCGCCCCGGAGCCGGTGGTGGCGCCGGCGGTGATGGCGCCGGCGCCGGCGCGGATCTGGGCCAGATAGCCCAGCACCGTGCTCCGCTGCGACCAGGGCACCCGGCCGATGTACCAGGAGTCCCCGGACATGCCGTGACTGTTGTACTCCACCGGATCGGCCAGGCTCCACACGTACATGGCCACCGCGGATGTCCAGTTCGGGTCGGTCGACTGGCCGAAAGTGCTGATCGCCCAGTTCACGCGGGCGTTGTTGTCCGCGCTCATCGTCGGCCAGGCCTGGTAGCCGGAGCTCGAGGTGGCGCCGGTCGGGCGGGGGGCTGCCGCCTCGAGGCAGTAGACGTTGTTCCCGCCGAACCGGTAGGCGCCGATGTGGCCGTTGCCTCCGTTGTCGGCGTTGTCGTAGCCGGGGCCGTAGGACGCCGCGGCAGCTGACGGGGCGGTGAACGGGGCGATGACGAGCGCCGCCGCGGCGATGAGAGCGGCCGCGCTGAGGCGAGCGCGTCGCCACCGCAGCGGGGTTGGTTCAAGATGGGTGCTGTCGGCCATCGGTCGACGTCCTTCCTAGCGTGCTGTTCTGAGGCATTCGAGATGTGAAGGACGGGGCGGGAGAGTGGCAGCTCTCCCGCCCCACCCGGTCAGGGGGCTACCAGCAGATGTAGACCACCACCCAGTTCCCCTGGATGCGGTAGTCATACGGTGCCGGAATGCCGACGATGTACGAGGTGCCGCCCGGGCCCGGATCGTGACGGAGGTACTCGGCGCCAAGATCGCAGCCGGGGGTGTAGGGGCCGGACGGTACGGCGTAGCGGTTGGTGTCGACGGGTACGCCGCCTCCACCTGACGAGCCGCCCCCGCTGGAGCCTCCACCCCCGGAGCCCCCGCTGGAGCCGCCTCCACCTGACGAGCCGCCACCGCTGGATGCGGCGGCGCGGCGGGCCTGCTCGGCCGCGTGGGCGGCGCGCATGGCGTCCACGGCGTCGACGTACTCGACCAGGAGCGCGTCGACGCCCTCCGTCGCGTCGGCGGCCGCGGCCGCGGCCGCGGCCGCGGTGACCGCTTCCTTCTCGCCGTCGCCGGCGAGGCTCGCGTCGTCGACGGCGGACTCCGCGTGGTCGGGAGCGGTCGCGGCCGCGGCGACCAGGCGCTGCTCGACGTCGGCGCTCGCCGCGGTGAGGGCGTCCAGCAGAGCCGTCAGCTTGTCGAGGGCGTCGCGGTACTGCTCCGTCGTGCCGTCGATGCCCTCGACCTGGCCCTCGAGCTGTTCGACGCTCATCGAGCGGGCCGGCTTGCCGGGAACCGCCGGCAGGGTCGGGTCGCTGCGCTCCTCGAGCGCTGCGAGGGCCGCCTCGAGCGCCGGGGCGGCTTCCACCACCGCGGTGAGGGCGTCCTCGTCGACGAGGCCGTCGAGATCCTCCCCCAGCGCCGCGGCGCGATCGTGCAGCGCCGTACCGGCGCCGACCGCGCCGACGAGAGAGCCCCGCGCCTCCGCATAGTCCACCGCGACGACACCGAAGGCGTCGTAGGAGTCCAGCGCCGCGTCGAGCGCGCTGGAGTGGTTCGCGTAGGCGACGCCTCCGACCGTGCCGGCGACCGCCAGAGCGATCGCGGCAGCGCCGGCGACGCCGGCAATCACCTTCGCCCGGGTGCTGGCCAGCAGGCCGGGCTTGCGCTCGGCCGCGACATCGGGCGCGTCGTCCGCCGCGGCCTGCGTCGGGGCTTCCTCGTCGGGCTCGGGTGCGGCCGCGGCCGCGTCGTCCTTGTTCTTCACCATGATTCCCCCGCTCGGAGATATCGTGCAATCCGATTGCACGATATCGTATGTCTCATGATCGACTCCACCGACCCGCTCGAGGACGCGATCGCCTCGGCGCGGCACAATGTACTGATGCCCACGCGCCTGACCGCCGACATGCCGCCTCGAGCGGCGGCCGCGCACCGTGCCATCACCGGCACGGCGCGGCTCCTGGTGCTGCGGTACGTTCTGGCCAACGACGACGCGCTGCGCCATGACGTGGCCGAGGGCGCCGGCGTGAGCGAGAAGGGCGCGTGGGTGGCGCTGCGCGAGCTGACGGAACTCGGATACGTGACCACGGTGGTGGACGAGTCGGACGGCCGCGGCACGCAGCGCTTCACCGCCGACCGGGCGCGGCTCGAGAAGGATCTCGCCGCCCTGGTGGCGTGGACGATCGCTCCCTGATCGACCGTGGACATCAGAGCGTCCTGACGTCCACGAACATCCCCGCGGGCGGGGCCGTGTACGGCAGCGGGTCGCCGTCGCCGGCGTTCTTGTCCTGGGAGTCCGCGAACGGCCCATCGGGGTTCATCAGCATCCGCATGTGGTGGTCGGCGTGGTCGCGCCACCACGTACTGATCCCGAACGTCGGCTCGAGCCGTAGGGCCTCCCAGGCACGCCACAGCGCGTCGAGGCGACTGATCGCCTCGGGGTAGCGCCACCACTCGGCCGCCCACCTCGCGCCACCCTGCGGGCTGACGCGGCGGGCGTACAGGTAGCGCAGCTTCTCGCGCACGAACTCGTCGACGTTGCCGAAGTAGAGCTCGGGCTGGGGAGTCTCCCCCGCACCAGCGCCGGGACGGGGTGGAGCGCTGGGCGAGGGAGACGTTCCAGCCTCCCCGACGTCGGCAGGGCGGTCGGGCGAACTACTCGGGCCGCGCCGGGGAGGCAGCTTGGTGGCGAGGACTCCGGGCGGTGTGGTCAGCACCGGCTCGCCAGGGTCGGATTCTTTGGGTGGCACCTCCCCCGATCCGACTTTGGGGTCGACCGGATTCACGTCGGTCGGGGGAGGCGGCTGGGTGCCGAGCGGGGACGGCGACCTCTCGAGGGTCGCGGGGTCCTCCCACTCGGGGACGTCGACGCTCACGATCCACCCCCGGCGGGGGCGGCAGCCGGGGGCGTCCGGATCGGATCGTGGGCGCGCAGGGAGGCGCGCACGTCGTCGGCGTGCGGGCCGTCCATCCACGGGACGGTGCGGATCAGCGCGGCGCGCATCCCGCTGGCCAGGAGGATCGCCCGGCCGCGAGGGAGCGCGGCGAGGTCGGCGGCGTCGTAGATCCGTTCACGCCGGAGCTGGTGGTTCGTGGAGCGCCCACCGCGGGCGTAGGACACGCTCGCGGTCTGCTTGTCGTAGTCCCCGATCAGCTCGGACAGTTCCCGAAGGAACTCGGCCTCGGAGACGCCGCCGAGGTAGAGCTTGATGTTCGACGCGCTCCACAGTTTGCGGATGCCGTCGCGGCCGAAGACGACCTGCCCCTGTGCCCACGACTGGAACACGCTGATGATCGGGATGCCTCGCGATCCGAAGTGCGAGTAGAGGTCGGGCAAGTCCTTCCAGCGGCACACGTTCGCCGCCTCGTCGAGCACGACCAGCATGGGGGTCGCGAGCCGACCCCCTGCCTGAGTGGTCGCATACTCCTCTGCGGCTTCGACCACCGCCGCGGTGAGGGCGGTGACCAGCGCGCCGGCACTCCCCTCGCCCTCCTTGGACAGCGAGTAGAGGGTGTCGGTGGTGGTCACGAATTCGGCGGGCCGGAACTCGGGCCGTCCGTCACCGACGCGGCCGCCGCCTCGAGGGGTGACCCACTCCGCGATGGACTGGATCTTCAAGCAGGCCGCCATCTGGCGGGCGGTGCCGAAGACTCCGCCGCGCTGCTTCTCGGGCGACGTGATGACGCCCTCGACGTCGGCGGCGATCAGGTCATAGCCGCCTACTCTCAGGATGTCGACCGGGGTCTGATTCGTGGGCTGGCTCAGCCACTCGAAGACGCGAGTGATGGGCACCCCGTCGAGTGCCGCCGCCAGGAGCATGCCGGCAAGCAGGTCGCGGCCGGCAGGCTCGAAGAAGGCGTCCTGGCGCGCCCCGTCCGCTCGAGAGGACGAGGCGAAGTGCTCCGCGAGCTTGAAGGCGCGCACGTCGTCGACGACGTAGGAGAGCGGGTCCCACCACCAGGTGGCGCTCTCCCCCGCGATCCGCTGGGGGTCGAACACCCACACGGTGCCCTCGCGATCGCGAGGGTCGCGGGTCGCGTCGACGACATCGCGCTTGTTCGACGTCGTGACGACCGCCCCCGGCGCTTCCAAGATCGCCGGGACGACCAGGCTCGTCGTCTTGCCCACGCGGGGGCCCGCCAACACCATGCCGACGTACTCCCACAGCCCGTAGAGCTGCTCCCCGCCCGGCAGGGCGCGGCCGAGCGGGAACCCGGGTGTGGTCGCAGCCCCCAGGCGCGCCGCGGTGCGGCTCGCCCCCTTGCGGGTGAGCTCCGCAAGGTCGCGGCCGGAGGCCAGGTACGGCATCCCCCGGTCGGCGCGGTTGCTGTGGTGGGTGGCGCGCCGCCACAGCGCGCCGAGGAAGATGCCGGCACCGACGAGGCCGGCGCCGATCAGCACGGCGATCCAGGTGGACGACGCAGGCCACACCAGGTCGCCGCCCAGCACGCCGAAGACGACCGTGATGGGGTTGCGGCTCATGCCGTCGTTCACCTGGTCGATGCGGGAGCCGAACACGACGGCTCCCCACACGACCAGCACGAACGCGACGACCAACCCGAGGACGACGAACAGCGCGATCGTCTGTCCGTCGAGCATCCCCGGCTCGCGCCGACGGTTCCGTTCGGTCACGAGGCCACCCCCTCGACGTCGGGGAGGACCGAGGCATGCCACAGCTTGTTCGTGTCGTTCACGGCCACCTCGAGCGGCAGCAGTTCGACCCGCAGCGGGATGCCGGGGTGCCCGCCGACCTTCACCAAGAACCGGCCGCGCCCCGGGGGTTCGGCCTCCTGCCCGGTGGAGGCGTCCCACGCGGGTGGGTCCTGCCACGAGATGAGGATCTCCTGCTCGGCGCGGGAGAGCGGTTTGGCGGCGGTGAGCATCGGCATCTCCGCGCCGGGGAGCCCCCCGGCCACGAGCATTCCGGCGCGCTCGACGAAGCCGCGCGCCTTCATCCGCTCCTCCTCCGTGGGGAGCGCGAGAAGGTCGCTCATGGTGTGCGAGATCATCGCCATGCCCACACCGCGCTGGCGGTTGAGCCGCGTCAGGGCGTCGACCCGATCGACCATGCCGCGGCCGGCGCGCAGCGCACGCCACAGTTCGTCGAGGATGACGAAGTAGTGGCGGCGC
Organism: Microbacteriaceae bacterium; assembly: GCA_019638805.1. Lineage (GTDB taxonomy): Bacteria > Actinomycetota > Actinomycetes > Actinomycetales > Microbacteriaceae > JBDSKH01. Next base: position 23,151 of record JAHBTA010000007.1, read on the forward strand.
GGCTCGAGGCCGGCATCGGCCAGTACGTTCGCCACGTTGACCGTGCCGAACCCGGCCGACCAGCACGCCAGCAGCGTCGCCGCCTGAAGGTCGGTGTCGGAGTCGTCGATCGAGGACACGTCGTAGACGACCGGCTTGTCGCGCCGCATCGGCACGTCGGTCGGGTGGGCGAACATCTCGCCCAGTCGCCCCCCGCTGGTGAGACTGATGAGCGACGCTTCCAGGTCCTCCGTGATCTGGCGGTAGCGCATGATGTCGCCCCGGTCGAGGGCGACGTCGCGCACCTCCTGCGGCGCGTCCTTGATGACTTGCAGCAGGTCGCCCAGCACCGGCACCCCACGGTGCTTCTCATCGAGCACCTTCAGCGCCCGATCGATGATCGACTCCTCGCGGTCGGTTGGCGGCGTCTTGCGCAGGATGGTCAGCAGCGCGCTGACCATCGTGTGCCGGCGTCCGTGCGCGTCGGCCAGCACTTGCTGGCGCTCCGCCTCGAGGCCGCGGGAACGCAGCAGCTCGGCCGCGGCGTGCGCCTCGCCCGGGTCGAGGACGTTCAGGTGACCGCGGCCGCGGCCGAGCTCGATCACCTGACCGCCGAGGGCGCGGATCAGGTCCACGTAGTCCGGCTTCAGATCGCCCAGCACCAGCGGCAGGACGCCGAACCCGGCACCGCCCGCCGCCATCCGGCGAACGATGGTCGACTTGCCGAGCCCCGGCAGGCCCAGGACTGCGACTGAGGGGTTCGAGATGAGGCCGGCCTGGAACCAGGACACCGGATCGGCGCACGCGGTCGCGCCGGTCGCCAGGTGCAGGCCGAGCGGCACGCCCACGGTGGGCGTACCGGCCCCGACCGGGAACGGCCAGAGGCCGCACACCTGGCGGGTGGTGCCGCGGTATTCCTCGACGGGCTGCACGACGTTGACCCGTCCGCCCCCGCGGGCGAACCACCCGCGAGGGCCGGGTCGGCGCGGCTGCGCCGCGGCGATCGCTTCCCGCTCGAGGTCGCGGAGCGCCTTGCGCTCCTTCCGGGCGCTCACAGCTGCTCCCGCACGGCGGTGGGCACCTGGAGGTGCTTGGGCAGCACGAGGCCGAGCGGCAGCGCGGCGGAGAACGCCGAGTCCTGCGATCCGTACACGGGCCGCAGTCGGAGCCTCGCGGTCGCCGCGAGGTTGTCGACCGCAGCACGTGCGTCGGCGGTCATGGTCGGGTCGGTCACCGTGGCGGTGACGAGCATCCCGAAGTTGACCAGGCCCGCGCCGGAGGCTTCCTCGTCGGCGGTCGCCAGCGCCGCCCGGGTCGTGGCGATGTTGCGAGCGTTGGGCTGGTTGCTCGAGGTGAGGTTGAACCTCGCCGCCCGGGCGTCGGCGTCGACGATCGCCGCAGCCCGACCAGCCGGGATCGGGCGGTAGAGCAGCGTGACGCGCTTGCGGGCGATGTCGCGGTGCGGCGCGAGAAGCCGCGTCAGCACCGACGAGGGCACGTTGCCCCGCGGGGCGGTGCTCATCATCCACGTCACCGACAGGGCGGAGTCGTGGCGGTAGGAGTCCCACCGTGCTTCGGTGGCGACGGGTCCGACTTCCGGCCACGGGATCTTCGGCGGCTCGCCCGCGGCGTTCGCCTCGTCGATCAGGACCGCGGCCGCGGGGTCGTAGGCGATCCGCACCAGTTCGGTGAGCTGCTGCGCGCTCACCGGCCGCACGGCGCCGGCGCCGGTCGCGCCGAGCGACTGCGTGAGGCCGGGGATGCGGGAGGCCAGTTCGCGGCCCATCTCCTCCGGGGTGCGCCGCTTGCCCCCCGGCCGCGTGGCGGCGGAGAACGTCAGCGCCACATATGCCTTCACGACCGCGGAGCCGGCCGGGTAGGCATCCACGATCCCCTCGAGCAGTTCGCGGGAGAACGTCGGCGCGTCGTCGACGACGCGCAGCCCGACGTCGCGGCGCAGTCGCAGGCCGGTGTCGGGAGCCGTCTCGAGCGTCACGGAGACCGCCTCGAGGCCGGGTTCCTCTCCGGCGTTGGCCAGCCACATACCCCACTCGGCCACCCATACGTCGAGCTGCTCGGTGTCGACGAGCGAGGACCCGTCCGGGTCGGTCCCGAGGACGACGGTGTAGTCGCCCTGGGAGGGCAGGTAGAGCAGCGCGAACGGGCGCTGGTAGGAGTCGTACCACTCGGTCAGCCGGGAGCCGGCGACCAGGCCGGGGAGTTGGGCGGTGCCCCACTCCGCCCGACCCAGCGGTCCCGCCCGGTAGATGTGGTTGCGCTTGCGCCGCGTGTTCATCCAGCCCACCCTCGTGACGATTCGTGCGAACGCGCTCTGTCCGTGGCGATCGCGCACGGACACGAGCAGCAGGAACAGAACGACGACCCCCATCACCACGAAGCCAGCGGCGAGGCCGCCCGCGATCGTGGCGATGACGGCGATCGCCGTACCGCCCAGCAAGATCCCGGTGCCGATGGCTCCGAGACCCAGCAGCCCCGCGGTGCGGGGCCTGGTCCAGTTGCCGTAGGTCCGCAGCCGCGGTGTCGTCTCCGCGTTGGTCATCGGGACCCCTCCGGCCCGCCGTCGCCGGTCGCGTCAGCCGCGGCGGCCTGCGCGGCTCCCGCCGCGGCGGTCCCCGCCTGGGCCGCACCCTTGGCGACGCCCGTGCCGACCGCGACGCCAGCGCCGACCGGGCCAGCGGCCGCGGCCGCGCCTCCGGCTGCGGCTCCGCCACCCGCGGCCGCGCCGCTGGCTCCGGCTCCACCGCCTGCGGCGGCGGACTTCCCGGCACCCGCGGTGGCGGCTCCGGTGGGACCGGACTGCCCTCCACCGGCACCGCCGCTGGGGCTCGAGGTGCGCGCTCGGCTGATCGCGCCGGTCGCGGCTTCCCCTGCCGCGGCCGCGCCCATCATGCCCATCGCGACTCCACCCATCGCTCCCCCTCCGACCGCGGCCGCGGTCGCGGGGGCGACGAAGCGCAGCAGCGCCGGCAGGGCCACGAGGGCCAGGAGCATGAGGCCCAGGCCGGTGACAATGGCGACGATGCCGCTCGCGTCATCCGCGAAGGCGTCGGTGCCGACCAGCCGGAACGCGGCGGCGTAGATCAGGGCGGCGGCGGGCTTGTAGAGGATGAACGCGATCGTCCACCCGATGGCCCGCTGGAACCACTGGCGCCCCATCTGCGTGTTGCTGAAGCTCGCGGTGAGCGGCAGCACGCCGGCGAGCACCACGAGCAGCCCGCCGCGGATGACCATGAGGGCGACCTGCACGTAGGTCATCAGCAGAGCGAGGGCGGCGAGCACCAGCAGCGCGATCGTCGCCAGGCCCGGGGTCGCGGCCGCGGTGAGGCCGATCATGTTGAGCATGTTCTGGCCGAAGCAGGCCGAGTCCGCGCCGACGTCGCATCCGGTGGCTCCGTTCAGCACCCACACGGAGAAGGCGTCGGCCGCGGCGACCGCGAGGGCGATGATGGTCAGCCCGGCGCCGGAGACGGCGACGAGCGTGATGAGCGACTGGAGCAGATCGCGGCCGGGGTTGGCGCGCTGCTCCCACGCCATGCGGATGCCGGCGACGATGACGGACACGACCGCCATCACGCCGACGTAGAACCACAGTGAGTTCTGGATGAACCCGGTGGCGCTCGATGACCCGTCCGGCGCGGACGCCGGCAGGATCGCGGCGACGATCGCCGTCGCGCCGGAGATCAGCACCACCGCACCGAGGATGAAGCCGAGTCGGCCGACGAGGGCGGTGCCCTCGCCGCGCCGGGCGCGGAAGATGAACAGGTACGCCAGGCCGATGACGGACAGCACCGCGACCGCGATGCCGATCCACATCACGTAGCCGAGGATCTCCGACACGGCCCCCGACTGAGGCGGGGTGCCGCTCCCGGCGCTCCCCTGGCCTGCCGTCAGGACCGGTGTGGGCACGTAGACCCACATCGTCCCGACTCCGGCGATCGCCTGGCCGAACGCCTCGTAGGTCTGCCGAGCCAGTTCCTCGATCGCGTCGTTCGCCGCGCCCGAGACGATGTCCCCGATGATCTCGCCACCGATGCAGGCGAGATCATCCGGCGCGCACTCTTCGCCCACGGCCTATGCCCCCGCCCACGGGGTGTATCCGCCGAGGCTCGTGATGGCGGCCGGCGACAGAGGCAGCCCGCCGTCGTCAGTGACGACTACCTTCCAGTCTCCGTCCGCCCATGACAGTCGGACGGGCAGGCTCGCCATCTCGCCGGTGCTGTACGTCACCGCGAGATCGACCGTTGCGCTGGCGGCGGAGTAGTCGGTGATGGCAAACCCGCTGACCTGCACACGGTTCGCGGACGGAACCCCGGGGTCGCTGGCGGCGACGACCTCGCGGCCAGGACCAGGTGCGAGTAGCTCCGCACGGCGGCCGCGGAGCTCTGCGTCGGTGAACACGGCCATGTAGTTCACCGCGGCATACAGCGCGCCCTCGGCCGTGTGGGCGAAGCAGCTCCGGAGACCGTCGTCGACGACCCCCGGGCCGACGTCGGGGTCGGTCGGTGCCGCGACGGTTCCGACCAGTTCCCACTCGTTGTCGGGTGCGGAGTCGAGCGTGCTCTCGTCCTCGAACCCGGGCAGGCCGCACACGCTGCGGTCGGATGCCGCCACGGGCGGCGTCCCGTCGTCGGGGTTCTCCGGCGTCGGCTGGTCGACCGGCGCGAGGATCGCGCTGGTCAGCACGATCACGCCGGCGACGAGGATCGTTCCCACCACGATGGCGGCGGCGATCAGCCCGCGGCGGTTGCCGCGGGTGCCCGAGTCTCCCTGGTCGCTCATCGGCTCAGGCGTCGAGGATGAATCCGACGAAGGACACCGCGCCGGAGGCGAGGATGATCGCCGCGATGATCCAGCCGAGGTTCCCCAGTTCGCGGCCTGCTTCGCCACGACGGCTGTTGAACATGAGCGTCACAGCCACGACGATGATGCCCAGCACGGCGAGGGCCAGCGCGATCCACTTGCCCCACCCGATGATGAGGGCGAACGGCCCCTCCACCCCGGGAGGGGCTTCCGGGTCCGGGTCGGGGATGAGCGTCGGCAGGTTGCCGGCGATGTCGAGCAGGGTCATCAGGACGGTCATGGTGTGGCCTTTCAGGAGTGGACGGGAGACAGCGACAGGTCGGTGAACAGGCGGAGGTACTCGCGGGGCAGGTCGTGGGGGTCCGGCTCGCCGGTGCGCCACTTGCCCATCCACGGAAGCGACCAGGTGCGCGGGACTCCCCCGCTCACCAGGTGCACGTAGTCGCGGAGCTCGCGGGGCAGACGCCCCGCTGCGTCGGCCACGAGGACAAGTCCCTCGAGCCGCACGTCGTCGCCCAGCACGCCCGACGCCCACTCGCGGGCGGCGCGCTGCGCGGCCGCAAGGCCCGCCCGGTTGGTCCGGGCGACAAGGACAACGCGGGCCAGGGTGCCCCGCTGCGCGGGCACCGGCCAGGCGTGATCCGCGGCCTGCGTCCTGCTCGCCAGGCCGGCGAGGGTGGACTCCCCCGCTCCCCCGTGCGCGCCCAGCCACCACATCGTCGGCTGGCTGTAGGTGGGACGCGTCGGGAGGCGGTCGGCGTTGTCCGGGACCGGGACGCCGGCCTGCGGCCCGGTCACCGTGCGCGAGCGTGCCGGCCGTGGCGTGACCGGCTGAGGCTCCGCCCCCCTTACCCCGGATCATCCCGTCCACAGGTGACAGATCCCGTACCGAGTCAACCGACCGGTCTGGCCCTCATCGTGGCTTGGGCCATAGTACCGAGCAATAGGAAAACTACACCCCCACTAGGAAAAATGCACCGCGGTCGCTAGCATCTTTCATCTGTGGGGAGTGAGAGGGGGACCTCCTATGACGCGTACGACGGTGGCTGTCGCGGTGGCCGTGGTGGCGGCTTTTGTGGCGGTCGTCGCCGCTCTTGTCGGCTGTGCCCCCGTCGACGAGATGCCGGCGAGCCCCGTCCCGACCGTCCTGGTCGAGCACGACGACGGCGAGGTCGTCACCCCCGAGGTGGCGTCGGGGGCGACGCAGCGCGAAGCGATCGTCGCGGCCGAGAAGGCGATGCGCACCTTCGCCCAGCCGGATCTGTCCCCGGCCGACTGGTACGAGGCGATGCTGCCGCTGCTGAGCGAGTCGGCCGGCGTCGCGTACCGGACGATGGACCCCACGGCGATCCCCGTGCGACGCGTCCTCGAGGGCGCCTACGTCCTCGAGGGCAGCACAGAGGTGGCGCTCATCGTCCGCGTCCCGACCGACGTCGGCGCGTACAACGTCAGCCTCACCCGATCGGGCGTCGACCAGCCGTGGCTGGCCGAGCGCATCCGGCCCGCGGACGCCTGACGTGGAACGGTCGGGGGGAATCGCAGCAGCGGCGATCGCCGCGCCCGTACTTCTGATCGTCGGTCTGTTCACGATCATCCTTCTGATCATGGCTCCGGCCGGGCAGGCGGCCGCGTGCGGCCCGCCGTCCCGGATCGACGTGAACGCGCTCCCCGAGGGACCCGTCGCCGGCTACTCCGGCGACGCCCTCGAAGCCGCGGCGGAGATCATGAACGCCGGCGTCGACGCGGCGATGTCCCGGCAGGCCCAGGTCATCGCCGTCATGGTCGCGATCACCGACGCCGACCTGCAGCTCGAGGACCCCGCCGCCACGGCGTCAGAGTTCTACACGGCGCTGTCCCTCACCCCCGGCTGGGAGCAGCTCTCCGGCACCGTCGTCGCGTTCCAGATCCACGGCGGCGATGACCCGTTCGCCTACGAGGCGGCCGAGGCCGTCGCGGTGGAGATCGTCGGCACCCTCGCCGGGGGTGGGCAGGTGGTCTGTCAGAGCGGCTACCTGGTGATGCCGCTGGACCCGGAGTACCGGATGACCGACGACTTCGGCCCGCGGCCGTGCCCGCTGATCCTCAGCAACGGCGCGTGCGCCGCGTCGACGTGGCACCCCGCCGTCGACCTTCAGAACACCAGCGGTCCGTGCGGCGCGCCGATCTACGCCATCACCGCGGGCACCGTCACCTACGCCGCCGGCTATCAGATGTCGGTACGCAGCCCCGAGGGCTACACCGTCCACTACCTGCACATGGCCGGCAGCGACATGCTCGCCGCGGTGGGCGAGACGGTCGAGGCCGGTCAGCAGATTTCGCGTGTCGGCAGCAACGGCCCGTCGACCGGGTGCCACCTGGACCTGCGGATCAACGTCGTCGGGACCACCAACACCACCATCGCCGGCCTCCCCCGATCCGAGTCGATCGGGGGGCCGGTCGGGTGGGTGGACCCCGAGGCGTTCTACGCCGCCCTCGGTCTCGAGCTGTGCCCGAGCGAGACGTGCGGCAGGACCTATTGATGAGTAGAGAGCGACCCCCGGCCTACCCGGTGATCCACGTGAACGTCCTCGAGGACGGCAGCGCTACGGCGAACGTCGCCGGCGAGCACCGCACCTTCCCCGACGACGTGCCCGAGCGCACCCGCGATCGCGTCATCCGCTACGCCGTCGAGGTGGCCGAGCGGATGCACCGCGGCGTGCGCATGACGATCGCGGAGGGCGGCGGCGAGTACCAGCTCGCCGTGTACCCGGACGGCGAGGTGACACAGCTCGAGGACACGCCGAGTCGGCGCCGCTCGAAGGCTCAGGCCACGGTCGCCGTGTCGCCGGCGCCGCCGCGACCGGCGCCGCTCCCCGACCCGGCCGAGCGGTTCGCGATCGCCCCTCCGCCGGTCGAGCCGCGCCGCGGCGCGAGCGCCGTGCTGCGGTTCAGCACGGGCGATACCGCGGAGATCCGGTACCGCGCCATCATCGGCCGCCAGCCGGATGCGGCGCCCGACGTCGACGGGTGGCAACTCGTCGAGGTCCGCGACATCACCAAGACCATGAGCCGCGTCCACGCCGAGGTCGAGTTCCGCACCGGGACGCTGTGGCTCACCGACCGCGGATCGGGCAACGGCACGAAGGTCCGGCGCGGAACCAAGGTCCGCGCCGTCCCTGCCGGCATCCGCGTCGACGTCGCCGCGGGCGACGTGATTGAACTCGGCTCGCAAGTGACCTGCACCATCGACATGAAGGAGTCGTCATGACCAGCCTCCCCGGAACGGGGGTTGCGACCTGGGATACTCGACGGCATGCTCCACGCCCCGAACGGGAGCCCTCCCCCGGAATCCTCAGCCGAATCCCGCCCGAGCTGATGGATGCCGACTATTGGGACGCGCTTCCCGACCCGATCCCCGTCGCGCACCTGGCCGTGATCTTCCGCGTGCACGAGCAGACCATCCTCAACCGGCTCGCGGACGGCACGATCCCAGCGCACCGCATCGGGCGCTCCTGGATCGTGTTCAAGGCCGAGCTCTACGCCTTCCTCATGAAGCGGCGAGGGCAGCCGCTCGAGGCCGAACCCGACCCGCTGGTCGGCTTCCCCGAGGACCTCGACATCGAGGACCTGATGGCCTTGTTCGGCAAGCACAAGCAGACCATCCGACGCTGGCTCATCGACCAGGAGCTGCCCGGCTACCAGGAGCTCGACCGCTCCTGGCGATGCGGGCGCGAGGCCCTGCGAATCCGACTCGAGCAGACCCGCCCGACCCGCACCGGTTAATTGCATGCGACACGCCGCAGCTCGTCCCCGGCTATCCCATGCGCTTAAGTCAGGCTTGCGCTCATGATCGTCACCCGACCCAAGCGGCGTGGCCACGGAAGCCCGCCCAGTGTTCTCCTCCAGGCTCGCGTAGCGCCGGAGTCCCACGCCCTCGTCCGCGAAGCCGCTGAGCGCAGCGGCGTGTCGATGGCGTACTACGTCGAGGCCCTCGTGCAGCAGATCGTCGACGAGCGCGGCGCGCTGCCCGAGGTTCCGAACCCCCGACCGCAGCGGGAGGAGTTGCCCATCAACGCCGCTTAACGCCGGAAGGGCCACCCGAAGGTGGCCCTACCCAAGCAGCTCTGTCAGATCGACACCGACGCCAATCGCCTCGATCTGAACTTGTCACCCGGGAGAACCGGGGCTGTTGCACACCCACCCTGATAAGGAGAGGAGGTGGCTAGATCGTAACCGACGACCACGCTTCTCAGCTACCCCAGCGAGACGTTTTTCCCAAATCTGTGTCTCGCGACGTGTTCGCGTCGTGGGCGCTCACCCGCGCCCTCAGCCCCCGCGATGTGGTGCGCGTCGCGTCGATCGAGGCGGACGGCCGCTACTCGAACGAGTACAGCGGCCTCGTGCCGATCGACGGGCCGGCCCCCACCGGCCCCTGGGCGATGCTCTTGGCCGACCGTGCAGGATTCCACTTCCTGCCGTTCGACCTGGACGCCTCGCACGGCAACGCCGGCCACGACGCCGGACGACTCAGCCTGTGGCTCGACGAGCTGAACATCGACCACCTGGTGGTCGAGTCCGGCCCGAGCGGCGGCCGCCACATCTGGATCGCGCTGGACGAACCCGCGCACCCCGACCTGGTGCGCGAACTCGCGCACCTGACCGGCAGCCTCCTGCCGTCGCTGGACAAGTCGCCGCTGTGCAACCCCGGCGCCGGGGCGGTGCGCCCCCCGGGCGCGCCCCACCGCCACGGCGGCGTCTCCACCGTGATCCGAGGCGACGTCGCCACCCTCCGAGCCGCCCGCACGACGGCCGACGACCTGGACGCGCTGCGCACGTTCCTCCTGGAGGCCGGCGCCGAGGTCGTCACGGCGATGACCAGCACACCCCGCGGTGTCGCCGTCGACGGCGACGGCGAGCCCTACCTGCGAGGCGCACGCCGCACGCCGAGCGCCCGCATCCGCGAGCTGCTCGACGCCCCCTGCGGCGAGGACGCCTCGCGCACCCAGGCCACCGTCCTGGCCGGCCTCGCGCACGCCCGCTGGCGCTGGCGCGACGTCGTGGCCCTCCTGCCCCACTCCCCCGCGCTCGAACACGCCCGCAGTCGCCGGCACAGCGGCGGCCGCCGCACCGTGGCCGACGACAAGGCGCTGCGCCGCCTCTCGGCCGACTGGCGGCGAGCGGTCCAGTACGTCGCCGCCAACCCGCTGAGTGCGGGGGGCCTCGACGACGGGTTCGAGGCCCGCGCCGCGGCCGTCGTTCAGGCGGTCGACGCGATCGACGCCCACGCGGCCGCGGTGCCCGGCCGGTGGGGTCTCGACGGCCGCAGCACCGCCCAGCGGCGCAACCGGGGCCGCTACAGCCACCGCGCCGTGCTGCGCGCCGTGAGCCTGTACGCCCTCCAGGCCGCCTCGCTCGAAGTCGAGGTCGACATCCGCCGACTGGCCCAGGACACCGGCTACGGCCGCGAGGCGTGCCGCCTGGCCCTGCACGCCCTCACCGCGGCCGAGGACGGCATGCCGTGGCTGGAGCTAGCCCAGGAGGCCAGCGGCGCCCGCGGGGCCACCTACCGCCTCGCCGGTCGGTTCTCCACACCGGCAGAGGGAGCTGAGTGGGCACAAGTGACCACGCCCCCCGCCGTGCCCTCCCCCGACCGCTCCTGGTGGATCACCCGACTCACGCTCGAGCTGCAGTCCCTCGCGCACGACGTGTTCTCCGCGCCCCGCTCACTAGGACGCTCCGCAGGACGGATCTACACATCGCTCCCCGACGACTCCCCCGCCACGCTGGACGCCCTCGCCCGGCGAACCGGCGTGAGCGCCCTCCAGATCCGTCGTAGCTTGCGCAGACTCGCCGCCCACGGCCTGGCCGTTCGCAGAGACGGCGGCTGGACCAGGCCCGCCGACGACCTGCGCGACGCGGCGGCGATGCGCCTGGGCGTCGACGGCTACCTGCTCGCTCGAGCAGCGCGGTACGCCGATGAACGGGCGACGTGGGCCTGGTGGCAGGCCGAGCTGACGTGGCTGAGGAAGCGCGGCAAGCACCGCCGCCCCCGATCAGGCTCCACCGCGGCTCCCCTGTTCGCCCAGGGCACCCGCGAGAGCGACTTCCCCCGCTACCCGCGGCGGGACGGCAAGCCGGACCACGCCCACGCTCGAGCGCTGGTGAGCGCCGGCGCGCTGACTCCGGCGCCGCAGATCGAGCAGGCCGCGGCGTAGTGCACCGCTGCGCGGGACCGAGGGAGCGCCGGATGCCCCCGGCGCCGGCCTGGGGCACTTCCCCCTCCCCGGTCGGCCGATCGTAGGTCGCTCCCGGCGCTGCGCCGCCGGCTTCGGCTCCTTATCCTCCCTCTCTAATGAAAGGTGGTTGGCCCGGTGCCGACTGACAGGCTGGGAATCGGACTGCCTGGCGTGGCTCTTCCTCCCTCTGTCCCGTTCGCGGTGACTTGGTAGCGACTCGTCCGCCAGGCAGTTCGACCATGGCCCGTCCCGCTGCGATGGCTTGATAGAAGGTTGTCCGACCTGCGGGTCGTGACTCATTAGAGAGCTGCCCCGCAACGATCCTCCGGGCCGTTTCCATCGGATCGATCGGAAGGATGCACCAGGTTGCCCATCGTTGCTGAACAGTTCTCCTTTGTCGTTGGCGTGGATACGCACGCCAGAACGCACACGTACGTCGTCGTCGAGGCCGTCACCGGTCGGCTGATCGACTTGGAACAGTTCCCGGTGACCGCCGCGGGCATCGCCCGAGCGCTCGGCTGGATCGGCCGCCGCACCACCGGGAGCGTCCTTGCCGCGGTCGAAGGTGTTGGCTCGTACGGGGCAGGGCTGGTCGCCGCTCTCGAGGCGGCGGCCATTCCCGTCGTGGAGGCCAAGCCGCCACGCTCGGCGGTCCGCGAGGGGCGGGATAAGTCCGATCGTCATGACGCGGAGGCGGCCGCCAGAGGCATGCTGGGTCGTGAGGTCGACAAGCTCCCTCACCCGCGTGCCGGAAAGGTTCGAAGCGCGCTGCGAGTACTGCTTGCGGCGCGGCGATCGATGGACACCCAACGCACCGCGATGCGCAACACACTCACCGCACTGCTGCGGGTGATCGACTTGGGCGTCGACGCGCGCAAGCCGCTCACGGATCAGCAGGTATCCCTGATCGCCTCGTGGCGGTCACGGGCCAGCGACGACATCGAGCAAGCCACAGCCAGAGCCGAGGCAGTGCGGCTTGCTCGCGACGTGCTCATCCTCACGGTCAGGATGCAGCAGAACCGGGACGCGCTCGAGACCCACACCACCGAGCTCACGCCCACGCTGCTGCGAGCACGCGGGATTGGGCCGGTGACGGCCGCTGTGTTCCTCACCGCTTACTCGCACCCCGGCAGGGTCCGGAGCGAAGCAGCGTTCGCCGCCCTGGCCGGCGCCTCACCGCTGCAGGCCTCCAGCGGCAACACCACCCGCCACCGCCTCAACCGATCCGGCGACCGGCAACTCAACCGAGCACTGGACGTCGTGGCGCGGGTGCGTCTAGCCAAGGACCCGCAGACTCGTGCCTACCGGGAACGGCGTCTGGCCGAGGGCAAATCGACGCGGGAGATTCGCCGCCAGCTCAAGCGCTACATCGCCCGCCAGGTCTACCGCGAACTCACCGCGGCGATGAGCGCAACCGCAGAAGGGCCTGACACCACCACGCTCGGCACCAGCGACGCGCCAGGGGTGAAAGGCTGAACGGCCAGTTGCCGGCGCAAGCAGGCTGCTCGCCATTGCGATCGTGAGTGGCACTGTCAGCGCCAACAGGGCGATCCCTGTTCCCCTGGGAGGAGCACACTTGAGGCATGAAGGTGGAGATCCTGCACATCGACGATTGCCCAAACTGGGAAGAAGCCGGCCGCCGGATGACCGCCGCCCTGATCGAAACAGGACACGAAAACGTGGGCGTCACGTTCAGGCGGCTGCAGAGCTCGGAGGACGCGTCCGGAGTTCCGTTCGCTGGCTCCCCCACGATCGTGGTTGACGGTGCGGATCTTTTTCCGACGGGCACTCGGATCACCGAGCTGGCCTGCCGGGTGTATGGGACACGCGATGGTCTGGCTGGCTTGCCGACCGCTGAACAACTCGTCGACGCCCTCAATCAGCGCGGCGAGCTTGCAACGGATTGCTCCTGCTGCGGACGGTCCTACCCGCGACGCAAGCTACACGACGTGGCAGGAACCGGAACACTCATCTGCCGCCGCTGTGGCCTGTGGATCGCGTTCAGGCGTCGCGGGGATCGACTGTGAGCTGGGCCCCGGATGGGCTGCCGGCGCGATACGGTGCGGGCTCGGCCCGCGATCAGTCCCTTCCTCGCGCAGGTTCTTTGCTACTGCGGGCGTGAGTAGCGAGCATGAGCGCCCACAGGGCGATCCCGCTCGTGGTGAAGATGTCGGCAACGTTGAAGGCCGCGAACCAGTCCACCGCGATGAAATCGACGACATGACCTGTCAGTGGTCCGTCTTCGGCACGACTGAAGCGATCCCAGAGGTTGCCGATTGCCCCACCCGCCGTGACGGCCAAGAAGACGGTGGCGAGGATGTCCTGGTTCCGGATGGTGCGGACGGCGACCCAGCCCACGAGGGCTAGCACAACGGCGGCCAGCGCGAACGCCAGAGGACTACCGATGTCCGCGCCCATCCCGAACGCCACGCCGGGGTTGAATGTCAGTTCGAGGCGGACTGTGGGGACGAGCTCGATGACTTGACCGTCCTCGAGCTCGTCCAACGCCCATCGTTTGGTGAGCTGGTCGAGCACCAGGGCAGCCCCCAGTGACAAGCCCACCAGGATGATCCGGCCGATCAGTCTTCTGCTCGGAGCCCTCACGTGAGGACGCCGATGAGGCGGGGAATGACGCCCGACTCGATGAGGATGTAGAGACCGAGCCCAATGAAGACGGCCGGGACAAGCCAGTGCTCAATCTTTTCTAGCGCCTCGGTCACGCGTCGGTTGGTCCCGATCGCACGGGCCAACAGACACCAACCGGCGAGAAGAATCAGGAACACCACGATCGTCACGACGGTGTCCAACACGGGCTGCGTCCGAAACACCGGGGTGTAGAGCGAGATGTTGTCGGCCCCATTGGCGATGGTGATACCAGCCACCCCGAGGAGCCCACCTGCTCGGATGGCGCTCTCGTCATCGTCATCATCGTGGTCAGCGTTGCGGCGGCGCACCAGGAAGCGGATAAGCCCGTACACGCCGATGCCGAGCGGCAGCAGCCCGAGGAAGCCAACCCACTCATCCGGCACCAATGTCAGCCCGAGGGCGGCCACCACGCTGACCATGATCAGCGTGATCAGTCCGAGGTATTGCCCCGCAATGACTTTCCACACGGTGAGAGTGCCGCCGCGTGTGGTTGCGAGGAAGAGGATCGTCAGTACAACCAGATCGTCGATGTTGGTGCTGACGAAGAGCCCGATGGCAGCAACAACCGCGCCGATCATGCTTTGAACTTTCCGGCGAGGGTGTTTGCGCGCACCGCGGTCGCTCGCCGTGCCTGCGACCCGTGCACGGAGCACAAGTCGACCTTGTACCCAGTGGCCTCGAGCAGCACTTCCGCCGCTTTCAAGAGATCCATCAGCTCTGGTCGTGAAAGCGCATAGAACACCTGCCGGCCGTCAACTCGCCCTTCCAGCAGGCCGCAATCCCGCAGACACGCCACATGCTCCGACACGGTGGATTGAGCCAGACCCAGCGTCTCCACAAGGTCCCTCACCCGAGCCTCTCCGCCCTGCAGCTGGCGGACAATCGCCAAGCGGGTCGGCTCAGCCAGCGAATGGAACAGCGAAACTGCGGCAAGACTGCTGTCAGTTTGAATCGGCATCTACCGATTATATCGGGACATGTCGATCAAACTTCAAGCGCAGCGGCCAAGCGATCAGCGCGCGACGGCGACGCGGGTTTCGAGCTCCACATGAGCCACCCAAGGCTGGGGGTTTCCCGTTTCCGGCTGCGCCATCGTAGCTGCCGTCCACGGCTTCGCTCCGGGCTTTCGCGGCATATCCTCCTCCGCTGGCGCTCCGTCCGGTATTCCACGACCCTGCGCTACGCCGCTCCCGCCCGCTCTCGATGACACCGCCGAAAACGGCAAACAAATGAACAGAGATCGATTGACAGCGGGACATAGAAGGGTCGCTGCGCTCAGTCCGGTATTCCACGGTCCCTACACTTCGCCACTCCCGCTCTCAATCGATCTCTTCTGCCGGAAGGCAAAGAAAAACGGTTGATCGAGAGAGGAACGAGAACGATGGACGATCGCCATCTCAATCTTGCCTTCCACACAGGCAAGCTTCGCGCTCAAAGTACCTGAGGCACCAACCCATCCCACGCGCTCAAAGAAACTGAGGCACGTCGTTTCCTTGACAAGCGGGGAGTCCCGATGCTTAACTCCTTCCGACCCGATCAGAAAATCGATTCGGCAGGCACACGGCGAGCCCGGTGACGAGGTCAGCACGAGGATGTGAATGTCGATGTTTTCTGTTCGTGTCACTGAGCACGCCACCGCTGTTGTTCGCCTCGGGTTGCGCAACTCGTGAACGCCGGAGCATGTGGGAGCTCAAGGTCCCAGCACGACAAATACAGCCGTCGAGCGGAGTTGCTCGAATGGTCGACGATGCAAAGGAGCACCGAATGAATTCACTGCAAAGAACGCCCCTCAGGGCAGCGGCCGTCCTCGGAATGGCAACCGTGATCCTGCTCGCCGGCTGCGCTGGCGGCGGGGGATCAGGCTCGACGGGCGTGGATGGCGACTACGTCGCACCCGAGTCCGACATCGAGGCGACGCTCACCGTCGCTACCGCGGGAGGCACCGAGGATGCCGCCCTGTACGACGCGGCGACCGCCCGGTTCAACGAGCGGTTCCCCAACGTGACGGTCGAGAACAACTTTACGAACAGCGCGAGCTGGACCGACTACATCAACAAACTGCTGTCGCAGATAGCCGCCGGCGACTCACCGGACGTCATCACCATGGCGACTGAGGGAATTGAGTTCGGCTTCAGCAAGGACTTGTTCCTCCCGCTCGACAACTACATCGATCAAGACCAGGAAGCCCAGGACCTGCTCGCCGACATCGCGGACCCGCTCGTCGAGAGCTTTCAGAAAGACGGTGAGACCTACCTCCTGCCCAACAACTGGAACGCGATGGTGATGTTCTACAACACCAGGATGTTCGAGGAGGCGGGAATCGAGCGGCCGAGCGATAACTGGACGATTGACGAGTTCCTGGAGATCGCCCAGAAACTGACCACCGGTTCGGGCGACGACAAGGTGTTCGGGTTCGGCATCCCGTCCTTCTCGTGGGCACTTCAGCCGTGGTTGTATTCGCACGGCGCCTCGTGGGCGTCCGATGACCTGACAGAGCCGACGCTCGACTCGCCCGAGATGGTCGAGGCGATGCAGTTCCTGCAGGACCTCGTGCTCGAGTACGAGGTGTCGCCCCAGATTGCGGGGTCCGATCCTTACCAGCTGTTCCCCGCGGAGAAGGTCGCGATGACCGCTGGTGGCAGCTTTATGATGGTGCCCCTCCAGGATGCAGGAATGGACGACTACGACCTGCTGCCCTGGCCGAAGGATGTCTCGCAGACCAGCGTGTTCGGCACCTCCGGCGTATCCATCTACAAGGATTCCCAGAACAAGGACCTGGCTTGGGAGTACCTCAAGGAGCTCGCCGGGCAGGAGTCCCAGATGGACTACGCGGTAGCGAGGACGAACACTCCGACGACCCGCACGGCGGCGATGTCCCCGGAGTTCCTGGGAACCATTCCGCAACACGCTTCGTTGTTCTACGACACCATCGAAATGGCGAAGTCGATCGATGCGCCGACCTTCTACCCGACTCTCGAGCCGGCCTTCCAGCGGGCGCTGGAGGAGATAATGGGTGGCGCAGATCCGTACACGGCGCTCCACAAGGCGAACGAAGAAGTAAAGGCGTCCATCAGTAATGACTGATCGACTGTCCACCGGTGCATGGTGGACGACCCGGCGGGCGGCGCTGAAAAGGCCCGCCCGCCGGGGGGCCCTCCGTGGGGACACGCTCGCTGGATACCTGTTCGTCGGCCCATCGGTCCTCGGGTTCCTCATATTCGTTCTCGGGCCCCTGCTCGCGGTGGCGTTCTTCAGCTTCACGAAGTACGACGTCATTAGCCCTCCCGAATTCGTGGGCTTCGCGAACTATGCGCGAATGTTCACGGACACGCGCATGGGGACGGTGTGGGTGAACACGCTGGTCTACGTGGCCGCGGCGGTGGTGCTGATCAACGGGATCGCGCTGCTTCTCGCCGTGCTCATCAGCCAGAAGCTCCCGACATGGGTGACGTACGTCTTTCGCTCGGTGTACTTCTTCCCATCTCTCATCGCGTTGGTGTACGTGTCCCTCATCTTCCAGGGCCTTTTCCAGAAGGACACCGGGATCGTCAACTACTACATCCAGGCACTCGGGGGAGAGCCCATCGGGTGGCTGTCCGATGGTGACCAGGCTCGCATGAGCGTCATCATCGTGGACGTGTGGCGCAACGTGGGCTTCGCGATGCTGATTTTCGTGGCTGCCATCCAGGACGTCCCCAAGGATGTCGCCGACGCCGCCCAGATCGACGGGGCTGGTCCGTTCACGGTCTTCCGCAAGATAACCGTTCCGTTGATCAGCCAAGCGATCTTCTTCAACGTGACTATTACGGTGATCGGTGCCTTCCAGATCTACGAGTCGATCATCGTGCTCACCGGCGGAGGTCCGGGGGACTCGACCCGCAGCGTCGTGATGTACATCGCCGAGAAGGCGTTCTCCTCGTTCCAGATGGGCTACGCCTCCGCGATCTCAGTGGTGCTCTTCCTCATCATCCTCACCATCACGCTCATCCAATTCCGAATCAGAAAGTCGTGGGTGCACTATGAGTGAGTCTGTGATCCGATCCGCTCGGATGCCGTCGACCACCTCGACTCGCAAGCGTCGGCGCTGGAGCGTCGCCAAGATACTCTCCCTCGTGATCCTCGTCATCGGGGCGCTGGGCATGATGGCGCCCTTCGTCTACATGCTGGTCACTTCCCTCAAATCGTCCGCCAACGCCTACGACCTGCCGCCGACCTGGATCCCGACCGAGTTCGAGTGGGGCAACTACCAGCGCGCCCTCACCGACCAAGTGCCACTGCTGCTGAACATGCTCAACAGCGCCATCATCGCCATCGCCTCCACGCTCGGCCTACTCATCACGGCGCCAATGGCCGGCTACGCCTTCGCGCGCCTCAAATTCCGCGGCAGCAGTGTGATGTTCATCACACTGCTGGCATCGCTGATGGTGCCCATCCAAGTTACGATCATCCCGCTCTGGCTGATCATGAGAAACCTCGGGCTCATCAACAGCCCGCTCAGTTTGATCCTCCCGGCCGTGACCGGCGCGTTCGGGGTGTTCCTGATGCGCCAGTTCTTTCTGACGGTGCCGAACGAAATCCTCGAAGCCGCCAAGATCGACGGAGCGAACGCGTGGAAGACGTACAGCCTGATCGCTCTGCCTCTCGTGAAGCACGGGCTCAGCACCCTGGGCGTCATCACGTTCCTCGCGAGCTGGAACGCTTACTTCGCTCCATCCATCTTCCTCAACAGCATTCAATCAGCTACCCTTCCGATGGGCCTCGTCCTAATGCTCGGACCCTACGGAACCGGTCAGATTAACGTGATCATGGCCGCGACCGCGTTCGCCATCGCGCCAGCCTTCCTGGTCTACCTGATTGCGCAGAGGTGGATCATCACGAGCCTCACGCAGTCCGCGGTGAAGGGCTGACGCGCCATGAAGCTGGCCATCGGTTGCGATAACGCCGCGTTCGCACTTCGCGACGTGCTCGCCGAGTACATTCGTGAGTCCCACCCCGAGATCGAACTCGTCGACTTCGGGCTGCAAGACGACTCCGGGAAGGACTACCCCGACGTGGCGATCACGGTGGCGGAGGCGGTCGCCTCGGGCCGGGTGGATCGTGCGCTTCTGCTATGCGGGACCGGCCTCGGCGTAGCCATCGCCGCGAACAAGGTGGCGGGAGTCCGCGCCGCGACCTGTCACGACGTGTACTCGGCGCAACGGGCCCAGCTGAGCAACGACGCGCAGATCATCACGATGGGGTCTAGGGTGATCGGGCCCGAACTCGCGAAGGTCGTCCTCGACGCCTACCTGTCGTCGTCCTTCGCGGGGGGCAAATCGTCCGGCAAGGTCGACAAGATCTCGGCATACGAGCAGACGCACCGTTAGTCCGGGTGCCGGACATCGGCTTCGATCATGACGCGGGACTGGGACGCTACCGCAAGAATCGATCACACGCCTCGTCGAGAACTTGGCCAAACGCCGTCGCCTGATGGGCGAATCGACCGAGGAAGAGTCCATCCAATTCAGGTAGCGAACCGAGTAGGCCAGGACCGGCGCTGCCTCCGTAGATGATTCTCACGTCGGCATCCGGATAGTCGCGGCGCAGTTCGGCGCGCAGCTCTTGCACCACATGGTTCACATACGAGGGACGGGCGGGGACCTGGGCCCCGATAGCCCAGCTCGGCTCGTACGCGAGCGTGAGACGCGCGCCAGGATTCCCCTCGACGGCGGCTCTGACTTGTTTCCGGCAGAATCGCGCGGCCCGCCGGGGCGTCGTCGCTCGAGGCTCACCGATGCAGAGGAGAACCTGGAGTCCAGCAGCCATCGCCGCCTCATACTTTCGGTGAACTACGTGACTAGTCTCCCCGAACCACGTGCGTCGCTCGTAGTGCCCGACCTCTGCGATCGTCACCCCCATGTCCGCCACCATCGTCGCGGGAGTCTCACCGGTGAGTGCACCGCTTCCCCAACTCACGTCTTGGGCACCGACTCTGACTCCGGTGCCGTCGAGGATCGCGACGGCACGCTCGATCAGGGGCAGAGATGGGATCACGAACGGCACGATGTCGTACTCGGCGAGGTGAGGGCGCGACAGGACGACCCCCCGGATGGCAACCAACCAGTCGACCGTTTCGCGATAAGACAGGTATGCCTTGGTGCTAGCGCCGACCAGCTGGCTCCGAACGTCGGGACTAGCCATCCACGAGCATCCTTTGCTTGTCCGTCATGCAGCCAGCCTAGTTCCCTAAGACAAGTCGACTACCGAGCTCGTGGGTGCGGCGGTGCGAGTCGCAGGGCATACTGACGGAGTCGTGGTCGCCACTCGGTCGCGGCCGTGTCTTCGGTGTAGCCGCTCTGGAGCAGCTGGCTTCGAAGCACGAGAAGAGCGTCGCCCAAGTCGTACTGCGCTGGCATGTGCAACTCGGGTGCGAGGTCATCCCCGAAGTCCGTCACCCCCTCCCGGCTGGCCGAGAACCTCGACGGTTTCGACGTCGAGCTCGACGCCGACGACCTCGACGTCATCGCGTCGCTCGAGAACGGCGTCCGCACCGGCGACGATCCCGACACCTACAACGGCTGACGAAAAAGAGGCCGAGCCCGAACCGATCTGTTCCGCGGAAGTACGTGGGCGATGGATAGGATGATGATCGTCTCCCTCGGGAGCAGGGTGCCGCCGGCGATCCGGGATAGGGCTGTGCGGGCGTAATGGTCCTGATGGGCCCGCAAACCTATGCTGCGTCAGTCGTCGTTGGTATGCTTGGTCAGGCGCATGTTGTCGCTTCTGACCTGTGAGACGAGCGAGGGATGACCGCACGGAACCGGCCGAGCATCAAGGAGATCGCTGCACGAGCCGGCGTTGCGCCCTCGACCGTTTCCAATGCGCTCAATGATGTTCCCGAGGCCCGGGTAGCCGAGAAGACCCGGTACCGTATCAAGCAGGTCGCGGACGAGATGGGTTACGTGCCTAACAGCTTCGCCCGGGCGCTGCGCACCAACCGCTCGCACACGCTGGCCCTGCTCAGCGATCTGGTGGCGACTACCCCCTACGCGGGAGAGCTGGTTCGCGGGGCTCATGAAGCGGCAATCTCGCGCGGGTTCCTTCTCATGATCGTGACCACGGGCAACGACCCCGATGTGCAGGCCTTGGGCATCCGAGCTCTCCGACAGCGCCAGATGGATGGGGTGCTGTATGCAGCGATGAGCCACCGCGTCGTGACATTGCCGGACAGTCTTTCCTCGGGCCCCCTCGTGGTAGTGAACGCCAGGTCGACCGACTCCCAGCAGGACTGCGTCTTTCCCGACGAATTCGATGGCGGATATTCGGCCACCAAGGTGATGCTCGACGCCGGTCATCGGCGGATCGGTTTGGTTCTGACATCAGAGTTCATTCCCGCGAGGTACGGTCGCCTCGACGGCTACCGCGCCGCGCTCGCGGAAGCCGGTGTCGAGTTTCATCCCGAGTTGGTTGCGGAGGGCCCCTCCGATAGCGAGGGGGGCTTCGATGCTGCAATCCAGCTGCTGAGCAGGCACGATCGGCCCACGGGACTGTTCTGTTTCAACGACCGCATGGCCATGGGTGCCTTCCGTGCCGCCAGGCGACTGGGCATGGCAATTCCCACTGACGTCTCGATCGTCGGGTTCGACAACCTCGAGATCATCGCCGGGGCGCTCGACCCGCCTCTCACCACGATCGCCCTTCCGTACTACGAGATGGGGGCCTGGGGAGTGAACAGGGTCATCGACAAGATCATGGGCGTTGGCCACGAGGACTCCGACCCCCACGTCGCGTTGCGAGGAACCTTGGTGGAACGAAGCTCGGTGGCGCGACCCCAGGGGTAGCCGTCGCTAGTTCACCAGACCGAGGAAGGCCTCCATGACGGCGTCCGCGAACCGGGCGTCGTTGATGTGCGCCGGGATGCGGGTGACCGGGATGTCGAGGCGCAGCCGCGACTCCAGTTGCTCGATGAACACGTGGTCGGCCGCCTGGTCCGCGAATGGTCCGCCGGGCGTGGCGTAGCTGTCGAAGCCCTCCGTCGGGATGACGACGTGGATCCGGCCCACAGCCCTGTTGAGCCGGGCTGCGAGCTCGTTCGCAACCGTCTTCAGCTCGTCGACGGTGAGCCGCACCGCAGTCACCTGGGGATTGTGCTCGACGAGGGGACGGTCGGCAGTACGGAAGCGCTCGGGAACGGTGTCGAGCGCTCCGAAGTTGAGCACTTCGATGGCGCCGGGCACGATCACCTGGGGTACCCCCTTCTCTGTGGCGCCTAGAAGCCTTCGGTGCCCGGCGTTGAAGACTCCGCCGTGTACGTCATCCGTGATCTCCTTGATCGTGAAGTCGATGACCCCGGTGATGACGCCTTGCTCGACGAGCTCTTCGAGGGCTCGACCGCCCGACCCAACCGCGTGGAAGACGATCGCATCGAAACCGGCTTTTTCGAGCCCCTCGACGATACGCAGCGCGCCGACAGTCGTGACTCCCAGCATGGTCACGCCGATCGCCTGTCTGTCGGCGCGGAACTCTTCGGACGGTTCGGCCAGCACCATCCCCGCCATTGCGGCGGCCGCGTTGGTGAGGATCGGAATCGAGATGCGGTTGAGGCCCGCGATGTCGGTGACGGAATGCACCATGCAGACATCGCTTGAGCCCACATAGGGGCCGATATCGCCTGATGCCATCGTGGAGACCATTACTTTGGGAACCCCGAAGGGCAGCGTTCGCATCACGGCGGTGATGACCGCCGTGCCGCCTGAGCCGCCCAGGCCCAGAATGCCGTCGCAGCGACCCTCCGCGCGAAGTCGAGCCACGATCCGGGCGGCGCCTCGCTGCATCGTGGCGAGGGCGGCGGCCCGGGCGTCAGCGCCTTCATGAGCGTGCTGCAGCCGAGCGAGTTCTTCTCCGGCGGCGGCCGCCACCTCCTCTGCGCTGACGTCGGCGGACCAAGAATGGTGGCCGAGAACGCCGACATCGACGACCACTACATCCGTGCCCGCCCTGATCAGGCGCTCCGCTACGAACGCGTACTCACGCCCCTTGGTGTCGAG
Organism: Microbacteriaceae bacterium; assembly: GCA_019638805.1. GTDB lineage: Bacteria > Actinomycetota > Actinomycetes > Actinomycetales > Microbacteriaceae > JBDSKH01. The sequence goes on from JAHBTA010000007.1 coordinate 45,838, forward strand.
CGTGCCGAGCAGCACCACGGTCGGCATGGCTCACCTCTTGAGCGACAGGGAATGGAACGCCTGGACGGTCGCGCCGATCGCCTCCTCCACCGGAAGCCGTTCGATGCTCGACGCTCCCAGGAAGCCGTCTACATCGACCCGGTCGAACACGGCCTGTACGCTCGTGGCGTCATCGAAGGGGCCGCCGTGCGCGACGACCCAGACGTCCGGGCGCACCGCCCGGGCAGCGGCCGTCATGGCCTCGACTTTCGAGCATGCCTCGTCGAGAGCGACTGCGTGCTGCGCGCCGATGAAGCCCCCGACCGTAAGGCCGACATGAGCACCGATGACGTCAGCTCCCGCCTTCGTCATGGCCGCGGCCTCTTCCGGCGTGAAGGCATAGGCGACGGTGAAGATGTCGCGCCGGTTGCACTCGCCGATGAGGTCGATCTCCTTCGGGTAGCCGAGGTCGGTGGCATCGATGTGCTGGCGGAAGGTGCCGTCGTAGATGCCAGCGGTCGGAACGTTTGTGATGCCCGAGTACCCGAGTTCCATGAGTTGAGAGATGAGGGTGCCGATGTCGCGGTAGGGGTCACCTGCGCCGATCCCCGCGAGCACGGGTGTTGCCTTGACGACCGGAAGGATTTTCTGCGCGAGGTCGATGGTGATTCCGTTCGCGTCGCCGTAGGCGAGGTACCCCGAGAGCGAGCCGTGACCGTTCATCCGGAATGGGCCGGTGTTGTACGCCATCAGCGCATCGATCCCGGCTCGGTCGGCCGCCTTCGCCACGAGTCCGATGCCCGCGCCCCCTAGCAGTAGGGGCTCTCCCTTCCGCCGCCGTTCTGTGAAACGGCGTCGGATCTCTTTCCTGTCCATGCTTGGCATGCGATCTCCCGGTGCTAGGCGGACAACTGCTGGGACTGCCGGAATGCAGTTGCGACTCGCTCAGGGATCTGCACATCGACCTCTTCACGCTCGTTGAGGCTGACGGCCAAGGCTTCCATCGTGATTGTGTTGATCACCGTTTCGGCGAGGCTGACCCGGGGCTGTGCTGAGCCCTGAACGACGTTCGCCACATTCAGGAGCTGGTCCTTGAAAGCGTTGGACGCGGGCACGGCGAAGGTGTCCGAGATCGTCTGGAACGCTCGCGACTGGTCGCGGTAGTCATGGGCGATCGAACTGCGGACCGTGATCGTGGTCGCGTCGTAGATGTTCCACGCTGCCGGCAGGTGCAGGGTGCCGTATTGCCCTGAGATCTGGATCTCCTGGTTGGTGTCGGACACCTCACTCGACTCGAGCAGACCGACCACTTCATTGTCGTAGTCGATCAGGCCCATGATCTTGTCGCTCGTGCCGTACTCGTTTTTCGCGCGGCCGAAGGCCGCAACGCGTGTCGGAACTCCACCGGCGAAGTGGGTAGACGCGTTCACCGCATACGTACCGATGTCATACAGGGCGCCGCCGCCCTGGTCGGCCCGGTACCGCCAGGGGCGATTGGGATCGTTGGGGTCGACCTTCGTTCCCACCATGCTCTTGTTGAAGTAGGTGAAGCTCGCTCGTACGTGGTCGATCTGCCCGAGCCTGCCGGATGCGATGATCTGCTCGATCTTCGCAATCGCCGGGTGGTGGCGGTACATGAACGCCTCGATGACCGTGGTGCCGGACGCCGCCGCCAGATCCCACACCCTGAGGGCTTGCTCGCCGGTGAGTACCAGAGGCTTCTCGCACAACACCAATCCGACACCGCCCGCGATGCACTGCTCGATCAGCTCGGGGTGAGTGCTGGGCCAGGTCGAGATGATCACACCGTCCAGTTCCTCAGCCTGGATCATCTCGCCCACGCTGCTGTAGGAGTTGGCCCAGCCGTAGGTCTCTGCAGCTGCTGCGGCCGCCGCAGGGTTCGCGTCCGAGGCGGCGACGATCGTGAACTGGTCGGGTACCGCCTGGGCGGCCAGCCCGTGCACGCCGGCGATGAAGCCGGCACCGATAACGCCGAAGCGCGCCGGCAACGTGCTGCTCGTGGTCAGGTTCTTGTCGTTCCTCTTCTCATCGAGGACAGGTGGTTGGATCATCGTCGGGCCTCCAAAACCTTCTGAATGTTCTTGAACAGGATGTTGTCCTTGTCTTCTTCGGAGATGTCGGCGTCGAGTACCGAGTTCAACACCTCGCCGAGCTCGTAGAACGGAACGTCGCTGCCGAACACCACACGTTCGCTACCCACCGCTCGGACCAGTTCTTCGGTGAGACGGGGGTCGCCCTGGTAGGCGACGTCCATGTACACATGGGGCAGGTCTTTGACGATCTGGATGCACTCCGCCTTCTGCTGAGGACTCATGAACCCATGACCGATGAAGTAGGTCACATTGGTGTACTTGCTCGTCACCAGGCGCACGTCGGATGCCGATTCGCCGGAACCGGGATCGGGGGAACTGTGCATGAGGCATAGCGCACGGCGGTCATCGAGCACCTCGAAGATAGGGTCGACCCAGAGGGGGATATCCAGCCGGTACCCCTCCATCTGCGGATGCACGGCAAGGCCGGCGAGGCCTAGCTCATCCATCACCCGCACCGTCTCCTCGACTGCCAGCATCTCGTGGCGGGGCTCGATCACTCCGAGCCCGTCCGGAAAGCGGTCCGGATGGTCGCGCACGGCACTCGCGACGATGTCGTTAAGGCGTCGTGTGTCGCGAATGCCGTCGGATTGCACGTCACCTGCGGCCCGGGACAGCAGCGCCTGAGTCACTCCTGCCCTGTCCATGCGCTCCAGCATCTCGGCCACTGTCTGGCCGATATTGTTCGCCACGGTCTTTCCTACGTGCGCATGCACGTCGATGCTCTGACGCGTCATCGCGTCCACCTCTCCCATGTCCGGCTATATGTCCTGGTCGCGATCGGGGTTATGCGTGTTCGTCTACGGATGTCCGCATCACTAGTCCCTCATCCGCGGCATGTATGGCATGCGCGTTCTCGGGCGTCCCTCCCTCGGGCCCACCGGGGCTGTACATCACCAAGAGGTGAAGTGGCGCCCAGCCGGTGTTGTGGGAGTCGTGGAAGACTCCCACGGGGATGTGCAGGGCATCGCCCGGCCCGATGGGGATTCGGTTGCCTTCGCCCACAGTGAAGGAGCCGCGGCCGGAGATCACGTACACGACCTCGTCGCTGTCCTCATGGTTGTGCCACTCGTGGGATTGTCCGGGCAGCACGATCACTTCGCCAAGGGACATCGCCGAGTTGTGATCGGCGGAGGTTATCAACCACTTGGCGACTCCCCACGACAGCTCGGTGGATACGACATCGGCGGCGTTGACGGAATGCTTCATGTTTCGTTCGTCCTTCCTCAAGATCTTTCCGACGGCACCGTCGGACGGCTTGCGCCTGGGGCCTCGTCGTCGAGCCCGACGAACTTCCACCCGGTCTTCCTCGTGAAACCTGCGTACTCGCGATCCAGCACGAGCATCAGCGATACCATGGAGTCGATGAGCCGCGCGTTGTGGAGTGGCCCGCAATCGAGAGCACGGTGGTCGAGATCTTCGGCGAGGCCACGGACGATATCCTTGGCCCTGGCGTCGTCGGCGGCGATCTTGACGTCGGCACGCTGGCCACTGGCCACGCCCGGTGTGTTGATCGTGGCAACGAAGTTGTCCTTGAACGCGGCAACCACGCCCTCGGTCGTGCCGAGCGCGTCGCTCGTGTACTCGACCCCTGCCTTCTCGTTGTGGGCAAGGTTCTCGAACGGGTTGGTGATGTCGATGATGATCCTGCCCGTCAGCGACTCCCTGTGCTCATCGACGAAGGGCACCACGGCGGGATAGGGGATTGCGATGACGACCACGTCCGCGCCTTCGATCGCAGAGCGGTAGTCGGTCACGGTCGCGACCGGCAAGCCACTTCCCTCCGGGGCCGACCCCGGGGTGCGCGAGCCATACGTGACGTCGTGCCCCGCCCGAATCCATCCCGTGCCGAGTTCGCGGGCCATGCCGCCCGTGCCGATGATTCCGATCGCCGTCACGCCGTCGCCCCAGCCGGTTCCTGGAAGTGATCAACGGTCGGGTCCTCCACGAAGTGCGGCCACAGGAGTTCCCTGAACCGGGTGAAGTCGTCGGAGGTCACGAAACCCTGCACGTGGTCTTCGATTGCCCGCCAGCGGACCAGGAGGAGATAGTCGCCGCCCTCCACCTCCCTTGCCAGTTCCGACCACAGATGCCCGTCGGCCGCTTGGAGAAGAGAGTGCGCCTCGGCAAATGCTGCCTCGAACTCCCCCTCTGCTTCTCGCCTTACTCGCAGACGCGCTACTTCCAACACGCTCAATTGCAGCCTCCCTTGGCTGGACGCGATGACCCGTCGACGGGGCCGGGCGCTAGCACTTGACCGACTGCGTCACCGGGCTCGATGATGAGAAAATGCAAAATGCATTTCGCACAACATACATACCCGGCTCATCCGGCGTCAAGCCGACATGGTGATCTGCGGGTTCGGGGAGCCCGCAGCCGCACCCCGACGTCGGTCGGACGCGGTAGAATTGGTGCAAGCCGATCAGATGAAGGAGTGAGCATGTCGACCACGATTGATACTAGGATTGCTCCCGCTGAGCGCGCCCGTCGCGTCGCCCTCGAGCAGGCTGAGCACAGCGGCGAGATGGAGGGCCTGCACATCACGGCGGCCACTCGTGCTGATGCCGAAGAGTACGCGGCCGGTCGCATCGACATTGACGAGCTCGTGGCGCGCGGTCGAGCACGCTACAACCTTGGCTGAGGTCGTCGACCCTTACCTCGACCCCGACACGGGGTTGCTGCGCAACCTGGTTGGTGCTCGCACGCAGGACGCGCTCGACCTTGTGGAGGGTGACCTGACCTACATTCGTGCCGCCGAGCTGCAGGCACGCCCCATCCGGCCCACCGGAGATCTGGACGAGTTCCGCGCGATCCATCGGCAGTTGTTCCAGGACATCTACCCGTGGGCGGGCGAAGTGCGCACAGTCGACATCCGGAAGAACGTCGCGGGTGCCGAACACTTCCTATCCGTGGGCGCTATCGACCGCGGCTCGATGTTCGCCGCGGACGAGCTGCTTGCGGACAACATGTTGCGCGGGATGAACCGTGAGCAGTTCGTAGACCGGCTCAGCCACCACTACGGCGGGTGGAATTACGTTCATCCCTTCCGCGAAGGCAATGGCCGAACTCAGCGCGTGTTCTGGAATCGAGTCGCCGCCGACGTCGGCTGGCAGCTGGACTGGCGCCCCGTGCAGGGAGCCGTGAACGATGCGGCCTGTCGCGCCGCTTCGGAGCGCGGTGACTTCGGTCCTCTCCGGGCGATGTTCGGCCAGGTCGTCCTGCCTGCCGGTGCTGAGGTAAGATCCCTCGACCGCGCCTGATCGGTTTGCTCTTCGCTCCTCGAGGGCGACCGATGCCTCCCGGCTCGCGCAGATGGACACCCCAACACGACCCGGTGCCGGTGCCGGTGCCGGTGGCGCCACCCCGGCGTCGAGGGCGGCTTATCGTGCCCCGCACGGGCTCGACAGTGACCTGGTGGTCATCGACTGCCCGAACCGGCAAGGAGGGCCGCTCACGCTCGGCGCCCTGAGCGCAGCCGACTCGGTGGTGTACGCCGCCAACGGCACCGCAGACGGCCTGGACGGCTTCTACGGCGCTCGTCAGTCCGTAGGCAGGTTCGTGGCAGCACGGCAAAAGATGGGAGCCCAGGTCGAGCTGCGCGAGCTGGGAATCATTGTCGGTGACGCCCAGCTCACAGTTCCCAGTCGCGTCGCCGTGAACGTCACCGACGAGCTGGAAGATTCTGGATTGTTGCTGCGACCCATCGTGCCGAATAGGGCGATCGTGCGTGAAATGCGCCTGACCCATGAGTGGTACGGCAATTACAGAAAGGGGACACCCGTCGTGGACGCATACGAAGAACTGACAAGGAAGGTGATCGCATGAGCGAGCTCCCCGATCGACCCCCAGCGCTGCCGCGCCGTGGCCCTAAGCCAGCGGCAGACGAGCAGGTAGACCCGGTTGACCCTGTGACGGTCGCCGCACCGCCACAGGCAGCCCCAGCGGCGCCCAGCGCCGCCGCCACGTCCGCCCCGGCAGCGAAGCCGACAGCCGCTAACCGTGCGGGATCTCCGAACGTCGATGCAGTGCCGACGTCGGCACCACGGCGCGGCAGGCCACGTCACGGGATCTCGCGCTCCCATTCAGCACGCGCCTGTCGACGGATGTTCTAGAGACCATCGACCGGGTAGCCACGGAAGATGACATGACGATCCGCGACGTCGTCGAGACTGCCGTTCGCGCACACTACGCCGGCCGGTGAGACGTGGGGGAGCCTCGCAGCTGTGCTACTCATCGATCGCGCCGCGTCGCGGCCCTGACTGATACCGAATTCTTTGACCTTTCCGGCTGCGCGATCATAGTTCGCTTCGCGCCTACGCTCCGGGCTTTCGCGGCATATCCTCCCTCTCTAATGAAAGGTGGTTGGCCCGGTGCCGACTGACAGGCTGGGAATCGGACTGCCTGGCGTGGCTCTTCCTCCCTCTGTCCCGTTCGCGGTGACTTGGTAGCGACTCGTCCGCCAGGCAGTTCGACCATGGCCCGTCCCGCTGCGATGGCTTGATAGAAGGTTGTCCGACCTGCGGGTCGTGACTCATTAGAGAGCTGCCCCGCAACGATCCTCCGGGCCGTTTCCATCGGATCGATCGGAAGGATGCACCAGGTTGCCCATCGTTGCTGAACAGTTCTCCTTTGTCGTTGGCGTGGATACGCACGCCAGAACGCACACGTACGTCGTCGTCGAGGCCGTCACCGGTCGGCTGATCGACTTGGAACAGTTCCCGGTGACCGCCGCGGGCATCGCCCGAGCGCTCGGCTGGATCGGCCGCCGCACCACCGGGAGCGTCCTTGCCGCGGTCGAAGGTGTTGGCTCGTACGGGGCAGGGCTGGTCGCCGCTCTCGAGGCGGCGGCCATTCCCGTCGTGGAGGCCAAGCCGCCACGCTCGGCGGTCCGCGAGGGGCGGGATAAGTCCGATCGTCATGACGCGGAGGCGGCCGCCAGAGGCATGCTGGGTCGTGAGGTCGACAAGCTCCCTCACCCGCGTGCCGGAAAGGTTCGAAGCGCGCTGCGAGTACTGCTTGCGGCGCGGCGATCGATGGACACCCAACGCACCGCGATGCGCAACACACTCACCGCACTGCTGCGGGTGATCGACTTGGGCGTCGACGCGCGCAAGCCGCTCACGGATCAGCAGGTATCCCTGATCGCCTCGTGGCGGTCACGGGCCAGCGACGACATCGAGCAAGCCACAGCCAGAGCCGAGGCAGTGCGGCTTGCTCGCGACGTGCTCATCCTCACGGTCAGGATGCAGCAGAACCGGGACGCGCTCGAGACCCACACCACCGAGCTCACGCCCACGCTGCTGCGAGCACGCGGGATTGGGCCGGTGACGGCCGCTGTGTTCCTCACCGCTTACTCGCACCCCGGCAGGGTCCGGAGCGAAGCAGCGTTCGCCGCCCTGGCCGGCGCCTCACCGCTGCAGGCCTCCAGCGGCAACACCACCCGCCACCGCCTCAACCGATCCGGCGACCGGCAACTCAACCGAGCACTGGACGTCGTGGCGCGGGTGCGTCTAGCCAAGGACCCGCAGACTCGTGCCTACCGGGAACGGCGTCTGGCCGAGGGCAAATCGACGCGGGAGATTCGCCGCCAGCTCAAGCGCTACATCGCCCGCCAGGTCTACCGCGAACTCACCGCGGCGATGAGCGCAACCGCAGAAGGGCCTGACACCACCACGCTCGGCACCAGCGACGCGCCAGGGGTGAAAGGCTGAACGGCCAGTTGCCGGCGCAAGCAGGCTGCTCGCCATTGCGATCGTGAGTGGCACTGTCAGCGCCAACAGGGCGATCCCTGTTCCCCTGGGAGGAGCACACTTGAGGCATGAAGGTGGAGATCCTGCACATCGACGATTGCCCAAACTGGGAAGAAGCCGGCCGCCGGATGACCGCCGCCCTGATCGAAACAGGACACGAAAACGTGGGCGTCACGTTCAGGCGGCTGCAGAGCTCGGAGGACGCGTCCGGAGTTCCGTTCGCTGGCTCCCCCACGATCGTGGTTGACGGTGCGGATCTTTTTCCGACGGGCACTCGGATCACCGAGCTGGCCTGCCGGGTGTATGGGACACGCGATGGTCTGGCTGGCTTGCCGACCGCTGAACAACTCGTCGACGCCCTCAATCAGCGCGGCGAGCTTGCAACGGATTGCTCCTGCTGCGGACGGTCCTACCCGCGACGCAAGCTACACGACGTGGCAGGAACCGGAACACTCATCTGCCGCCGCTGTGGCCTGTGGATCGCGTTCAGGCGTCGCGGGGATCGACTGTGAGCTGGGCCCCGGATGGGCTGCCGGCGCGATACGGTGCGGGCTCGGCCCGCGATCAGTCCCTTCCTCGCGCAGGTTCTTTGCTACTGCGGGCGTGAGTAGCGAGCATGAGCGCCCACAGGGCGATCCCGCTCGTGGTGAAGATGTCGGCAACGTTGAAGGCCGCGAACCAGTCCACCGCGATGAAATCGACGACATGACCTGTCAGTGGTCCGTCTTCGGCACGACTGAAGCGATCCCAGAGGTTGCCGATTGCCCCACCCGCCGTGACGGCCAAGAAGACGGTGGCGAGGATGTCCTGGTTCCGGATGGTGCGGACGGCGACCCAGCCCACGAGGGCTAGCACAACGGCGGCCAGCGCGAACGCCAGAGGACTACCGATGTCCGCGCCCATCCCGAACGCCACGCCGGGGTTGAATGTCAGTTCGAGGCGGACTGTGGGGACGAGCTCGATGACTTGACCGTCCTCGAGCTCGTCCAACGCCCATCGTTTGGTGAGCTGGTCGAGCACCAGGGCAGCCCCCAGTGACAAGCCCACCAGGATGATCCGGCCGATCAGTCTTCTGCTCGGAGCCCTCACGTGAGGACGCCGATGAGGCGGGGAATGACGCCCGACTCGATGAGGATGTAGAGACCGAGCCCAATGAAGACGGCCGGGACAAGCCAGTGCTCAATCTTTTCTAGCGCCTCGGTCACGCGTCGGTTGGTCCCGATCGCACGGGCCAACAGACACCAACCGGCGAGAAGAATCAGGAACACCACGATCGTCACGACGGTGTCCAACACGGGCTGCGTCCGAAACACCGGGGTGTAGAGCGAGATGTTGTCGGCCCCATTGGCGATGGTGATACCAGCCACCCCGAGGAGCCCACCTGCTCGGATGGCGCTCTCGTCATCGTCATCATCGTGGTCAGCGTTGCGGCGGCGCACCAGGAAGCGGATAAGCCCGTACACGCCGATGCCGAGCGGCAGCAGCCCGAGGAAGCCAACCCACTCATCCGGCACCAATGTCAGCCCGAGGGCGGCCACCACGCTGACCATGATCAGCGTGATCAGTCCGAGGTATTGCCCCGCAATGACTTTCCACACGGTGAGAGTGCCGCCGCGTGTGGTTGCGAGGAAGAGGATCGTCAGTACAACCAGATCGTCGATGTTGGTGCTGACGAAGAGCCCGATGGCAGCAACAACCGCGCCGATCATGCTTTGAACTTTCCGGCGAGGGTGTTTGCGCGCACCGCGGTCGCTCGCCGTGCCTGCGACCCGTGCACGGAGCACAAGTCGACCTTGTACCCAGTGGCCTCGAGCAGCACTTCCGCCGCTTTCAAGAGATCCATCAGCTCTGGTCGTGAAAGCGCATAGAACACCTGCCGGCCGTCAACTCGCCCTTCCAGCAGGCCGCAATCCCGCAGACACGCCACATGCTCCGACACGGTGGATTGAGCCAGACCCAGCGTCTCCACAAGGTCCCTCACCCGAGCCTCTCCGCCCTGCAGCTGGCGGACAATCGCCAAGCGGGTCGGCTCAGCCAGCGAATGGAACAGCGAAACTGCGGCAAGACTGCTGTCAGTTTGAATCGGCATCTACCGATTATATCGGGACATGTCGATCAAACTTCAAGCGCAGCGGCCAAGCGATCAGCGCGCGACGGCGACGCGGGTTTCGAGCTCCACATGAGCCACCCAAGGCTGGGGGTTTCCCGTTTCCGGCTGCGCCATCGTAGCTGCCGTCCACGGCTTCGCTCCGGGCTTTCGCGGCATATCCTCCTCCGCTGGCGCTCCGTCCGGTATTCCACGACCCTGCGCTACGCCGCTCCCGCCCGCTCTCGATGACACCGCCGAAAACGGCAAACAAATGAACAGAGATCGATTGACAGCGGGACATAGAAGGGTCGCTGCGCTCAGTCCGGTACCGCCTTCGCTCGGCGCTCCGCACCGTCCACTCCCCCTCGATCAACTCGCCCGGAGAGGGCGAAGGAATGGTCGCAGAGAAGGAGAGAACCGTGACCGCTACCAGCACCGATGCAGCACCCGGATTCATCGCGCACGTCGACCCGAACGAGATCCAGGTGGACACCAACGTCCGCACCGTCGTCACCCTCGACCCCGAGTTCGTCGAGAGCATCCGTCAGCACGGCGTCCTCGAGCCGGTGGTCTGCTGCCGCGACGAGGACGGCACGCTCAAGGTCCGCATGGGCCAGCGGCGCACCCTCGCCGCACGCGACGCGGGTCGGCCCACCATCCCGGCCTACATCGTCGACGGCGACAACACCACCGTCGACCGGATCGTGCAGCAACTCGCGGAGAACGACCAGCGCAGCGCGCTCAGCCAGGGCGAGCGGGCGCTAGCGTACCGGCAGCTCACCCTCGAGGGGATCAGCGTCGCCCAGGTCGCCAAGCGCACCGGCGCATCGAAGGCCGACATCCAGGCCGCGATCAAGGTCACCGAAGGCCACAGCACCGTCGAGGCGCTGCACGAGTTCCCCATCGCCTTCGACCACGCCGCCGCGATCCTCGAGTTCGAGGAGTACCCCGAGCTGCACAGCAGCCTGATCGAGACGGCCAGCACCAACCCCGACCGGTTCGCCCACCACCTCGAGCGGGCCAAGCAGGACCGCGACCAGGCGATCCTGGTCGCCGCCGAGGCCGAGCGATTCGCGGCGCTGGGCATCACGGTCCTCGAGGAAGTGCCCGAGGACAGGTGGTACTCCATCCACCGCGTCATCGACAAGAACGGGCGCAGCATCAACCCGGACGAGTTCGAGGCGCTGGAGATCCCCGCCGACCACAAGGCCGTGACGATCCGGTCGACCTGGTGGAACGACCGCCTGAACGTCGCCCGGTTCATCCGCGAGCCGGAGTCCCACGGCTACACGCCGAGTGCTGAAGACGGCAGCAGCGACGCGCCGCTGACCGACGAGCAGAAGGCCGAGCGCAAGGCCGAGCGCAAGGCGCTGATCGAGAACAACAAGGCGATGGACGCCGCCACCGTCGTCCGCCGCGAGTTCCTCGCCACGCTGCTCAGCCGCAAGACGCTCCCGAAGGATGCCGGCACGTTCATCGCCCGAGCGCTCACCGCCTACCGGGGCCGCACCGGAGGCGGGATCACCGAGGGGAACGCCCTGGCGATCGAACTGCTCGGTCTCGAGGGGAAGACCAGCCACTACGGGCCGACGCCGCTGGACAAGTACATGGACGAGGGCGGCTCGCCCGCCCGGGCGACGCTCGCGATCGCGATGGGGGGCATCGAGCGGGTCATGCACCGCCAGTCGTGGCGGATGCCGACCGAGGAGGACGCCACCTGGCTGACCCAGCTTGAAGAGTGGGGCTACACCCTCTCCGACGTCGAGCGGATCATCACCGACACCATCGCGGAGCGCAACGGGAGCGCCGCGGTCGCCTGAGCGCAGCACCGAAGGCGGCGGGTCGCCGGTCGGCTCGCCCCCTTCGGGCTGGGCCAGCAAGACGCCGGGACGAGAGGACTCCGCCCCCTCGTTAGGACCCAGCGGTAGAATCCGGATCGACGACCGACAGAAGGAGGATGCCGTGGCCACCACCAACCGCGTCGGCATCCACGCTGTGGCGGACGCCTCCGCGAACGCGGCTCTCGCTGCTCGGCTGGTCGAAGCGGGCGAGGGCCTTGATGCCGGATGGCGCTACGGGGTCCTGCAGACCGTGGACGACTACCTCTCCGACCTACGGCGCGGCGGGATCGAGCTGGCGGAAAAGGTGTTCGACGCTGAGCCGGCGCCCACGGGCGCCCGGGAGCTCGACGCGGCGTTCGCCGCCCTTGCGGACTACTTCGCGTCACGCGACGGCTGGACGGTGCCCGCGTGGGCGCTCGACCCTCAGCGCACCGTCGAGCGGTGGTATCCGAGCGTGCCAGGGATCTTCCGCGCCGAGGCCGATCGAGAAAGCCCCCCAGCGTTCCTCGAACGCGGCATCCGAATCACCGCACGCTCCCTGCTGCGCGCATGACCTCGAGCGGCTCGGACTTCGACGGCCCCGGGCTGCGCTTGATGCTTCAGCGGCTGTCCGATCGACTCGACGAGCGAGGGCAGAGCGCTCGGCTGTTCGTTGTCGGCGGAGCGGCGATGGCGCTGAAGTACGAGGCCCGCCGCCTCACCAGGGACATCGACGCGATCTTCGAACCCGCGCCTGAAGTGCGGCACGTTGTGGAGGAGCTCGGGGCCGAGCATGGCCTCCGGCCCGACTGGCTCAATGACGGCGCCAAGGGCTACATGCCCGGCGTGGACTCGGACGCCGAGATCGCGTTCGAGTCGTCCTCGCTCGTCGTCGAGGTGGCCTCGCCGGAGTATCTGCTCGCGATGAAGCTCCATGCGGCTCGCGACGACCAAGACCTCGACGATGCCGCGGTGCTGTTCATCCGTGCCGGCTACACGTCGGCCGAGCAAGCGTGCGACTTGCTGGAGCGCAAGTACCCCGCGCACACCCTGCTCCCCCGGCACCGGTACAGCGCGGATGAGGTGGCCGCCCGCGCCGCAGGCAAGATCGCCTCCTCGGGGGTGGCCGGCCCTCACGCGGGTGGCGCGGCTCGGAGCCTGCCTCCGACTCGCGACCATCACCGCGCCGAGTCCCGCGGACTCGACCTAGACCGCTAGCCCTCTACTTCGAGGGCCGGCGCGAATCGCGCCGGCCGGCGCCGGCGACGGAGGCCGGCGCAACTGCTACCCAAAGCGGTGCCGGCATTCGCCGGCGCTGTGCTGGATGCCTTCACACCCTCCCGGCCGGCCGAGCGTATCTCCCTGCGTCGCTGCCGTGCTCGTCGCTCGCTATTTCCAGACTCCGGCTGCGCCTCCGCTTAGGAACCGCTCGCTCCGGCACTCACGCGCCTCCGGTCGAACCGCTGACCTTTGCCCGGGAGGGCGCGAAGAACGGTCAACGAAGGAGAGAGCAATGACCAAGACCATCATCGGGATGCGGCTCGGCGGGGGCGTGGCAGAGCGCGTCGCGCTCGACGCCCTGAACCTGGGAGACAGCATCCGGCGCGAGATCGACTGCCGCAGCTTCGACGTCGTGGGGCTCCGCGGCCACCTCGACCTGTTCGTCGACGACGAGGGCGCGATCAACGGATCAGAGCTGAACCTGCCGCTGACCAAGACCGCCCACATGCTCGGCACCCCGACCGTGCTGTACGGCGCGGGAGTGTTCGTCGGCATCGACAAGACGGACGGATCGAGCGTCAGCCTCACGGAGACGCAGTTCGCGATCCTCCGCGACGCGATGCAGACCCGCCCCAGCTTCGAGCTGCTCAACAAGCTCGCTGCCAGCCTCGCCCCGCTCGGCGCGGCACTCGACCGCAGCCTCACCACCCACCTGGCCTGAGCGCCACCACCGAAGGAGAGAGCAATGACCGAAGTGATCGGAGCCGTGCAGCAGAAGGTGCACGAGGCGAACGAAGCCCTCGCGGACCTCCGCAGCGCGCGCGAGACCTACAGCGCCGTGCCGGAGGCGAAGCAGACCACCCGCGACTACGAGGACTACGAGGACGCCATGCTGGCCGCCGTCGAGCCGCTCGAGAGCGTGGTCGACGCCTTCCTCCCCATCGTCACCGCGGCCGAGGCCCTCGCAGCGCTGCACCCCGACGTCTGGCGGGACACCGCCACGTCGTTCGGCTGCACCGAGGCCGAGGCGATCGCCGGACTGCTCGATGCGGCGGGAGCCACCGGGGTCGCCCGGATGTTCCTCGAGGCGCACGCCGAAGGCGACGAGGACGGCGACGAGCACTACCAGGGAGCGTGAGCTCCGCGGCGGCCGCCCATCGCGGGCGGCCGCCACTCCCCCACCACCATCAGGAAGGACACCACCCATGAGCACCACCCACACCTTCGGACACGTCGGGTTCACCTTCGGGAAGAACCCCGACCGGCCCGTCATCCTCACCGTCCGCCGTCACGACGACTCCTCCGCCGAGGCGGAGTTGACGCTGGACGAGCTGCGCCAGATCAAGCACGCGATCAACCAGCTCGACCTGGACACGTCGGCAGGCGTGCAGCACTACATCGACACCGGCATCCCGCTCGACGTCGACGGCGAGCCCGCCTTCAAGGCGGTGTGACCCGTGGCCACATACAGCGAGGGGTTCGCCCGGCTGCTCAACGACGTCGAGGATGCGCTGCGCGAGACCACCTACGACATCGAGCACGCCGAAGATCCCGACGTGGAACTCGACGAGGAGACGTTCGTCGACCAGCTCGAGGACGCCGTGAGCACCATCCAGAGGTTGCTGGCCGAGAGGTAGTGCCCCATCGACGGAGCCTGCGCTCCGCGGCGGCCGCCCCCAGTGGGCGGTCGCCGGCGAGGGGGGACGAAGCCCCCTCGCGCTCCCCCACACCTCGAGGCCGACGCACGAGCGCCGACCGGCGCCGGCGACGGAGGCCGGCGCGAACTACCCCAGGCGGTCCCGGCGCACGCGCCGGACTGTGCCCCTGGATTTGTGCCCCTGGATTTGTGCCCCTTCCGGCCGGTTCACCGTATCTCCCTCCGGCGCTGACGTTCGCGGCTCGCTGTTTCCAGACTCCGGCTGCGCCTCCGCTTAGGAACCGCTCGCTGACCGCGCACTCTCGCGCCTCCGGTCGCCTCGATTCCCCTTGCCCGGAAGGGGCAGCAAATGGTCGATCTGAAGGAGAGAGACATGACCGACACCATCACCATCACCGGACTCGTCGCCACGGAGCCGCGCTTCCTCATCACGAGCGACGGCCTGCCGATCGCGTCGTTCCGGCTGGCCAGCACGCAGCGCACGTTCGACCGCGAGAGCGGCGAGTGGCGCGAGGGCGACACCAACTGGTACACGATCACGGCGTTCCGGTCCCTCGCCTCGAACGTGAACGTCAGCGTCGAGAAGGGGCAGCGGGTCGTCATCGCCGGCCGCCTGCGCATCCGCGACTGGACCTCGGGCGAGAAGGCCGGGACGACCGTCGAGATCGACGCGGACGCGATCGGCCACGACCTGAACTGGGGCACCGCGGAGTTCACCCGCACCCCGGCCCGGTCCGCCGAGACCGCGGAGGCGGTCGCCCAGTAGGAGCGCAGCCGCCCGACGGTCCACGGATCGCCGGGCGGCACTCGCGTGCCGGCGAGGGGGACCAAGCCCCCTCGCGCTCCCCCCCTACCTCACAACTCCCCCGCTCGCCGGCGACAGAGGCCGACGCGGGGCAGCCGGCTCGGACGCTCACTCTCCTTCGCGCTCGAGCCGGGCGGAGATCCCCGACCCGCCGACCGGCGCCGACGCCGAGCTCGGCGGTCGGGGATGCTCCAGACCACTGAGCACCCCGACCCCTCCCCGACCGGACAGAACACCCGCTCAGCGGCGCTCAGCGCCGTTCTGAGCGCCCCGCAGGCCCGGTGGGCGTAGAACCACGCGGGCCGGGGGGTTGGACGCCGTAGCGGGATCGCGCCGCCAGAAATGCTCGCAACGCTCGCTGCCCTCGGAATGCTCGCAATGCTGGCACCGCCAGCAAAACGAGCAAACCGGGTATTGCGTGAATGCTCACAACGCTCGCCATGCTAGCGTTGTGAGCAAAGAGAGTGAATCAGGCAGTGAGTGAATGCACGCAACGCTCGCGCAGCGTGCAAAACACGCCGAGCGTGCAACGCTCGGAATGCTGGTATCGCTCGCAGTACGATCAAACCGCGCATTGCGAGAAGTGCCCGCAACGCTGGCAACGCTCGCAACGCTCGCACGACGAGGCTGACGGGAGCCGACATGACCACCATCACCGACCGATCCGCGCTCCAGCGCGTGATCGCCGTCATCAACGGCAAGGGGGGCGTGTTCAAGACCACGCTCGTTGCCAACATCGGGGGACTGCTGGCCTCGAACGGCCAGCGCGTCCTCGTCGTCGACCTGGACCCCCAGGGCAACTTGGCCGAGGACTTCGGCTACCGCGACGACGACCGCAACGACGAGGGCGCCCGCCTGGCGAACGCCCTGTTCAGCGGCAGCCACGCCGAGCCGGTGCGCGAGGTGCGACCCGGACTCGACGTGTTCGTCGGCGGGGACAAGCTCGCCGGCGCAGCGGCCGGCATCGGCCGCAACGGCAGCACGAGCACCGACGTGCAGGATGCGCTGGCGCGCATCCTCGCGCCGATCGCCGGCGACTACGACGTCATCCTCATCGACTGCCCGCCCGGAGAGGAGTCGCTACAGATGGCGGCCGCGGGCGCGGCTCGCTGGGTGCTGGTGCCGATCAAGAGCGACGCCGCCAGTCGCCGCGGCCTCGAGGCCGTCGCCGGGCGGATGGAGCTGGTGCGAGGCCAGGTCGCCGGCGTCGCCGGCACCAACCCCGACATCGACTTGCTGGGCGTCGTGCTGGTCGACACCACCACGAGCGCCACCACCGTGCAGCGCGAGGCGCGGCTGCGGGTGGACGGCGCGGGGGACTCCGCGACCAACATGATGTTCACCGCTACCATCCGGCACTCCGAGGCGACGGCACAGGCCGCCCGTGAGCGGGGCGTCCTGGTGCACGAGCTGGAGAAGGTCGCCGCGGAGCAGCCCAAGTGGTTCGAGGTGATGAAGGGCGAGGCCGCCGCGACATCATTCGCCCCGCGCTCGTCGACGAGCGTCGCGGACGACTTCCAGGCCGTCACCGAGGAACTCATCGGACGGTTGATCGACCGAGAGGCCGCCGCAGCGCAGCAGGCGGTGACGGCATGAGCAACGCATCCGAGCCGACCCGGGATATTCGCGGAATCAGCGCGCTGGCGCGGATGACCCGCCCCGCGGCCGCTCCGACGCCCACGCCGGCATCCGTCGAGCCGGTCGCCGTACCGGCGCCGGTCCAGCCGGAGCCGAAGGTGGAGGCGGCGCCCACGCCGGCTCCCGAGGCTCGCCCAAAGGCGAGCAAGCCCCCAGTGCGCCCGAGCGCGGCGTCGAGCGGCAAGAAGGCGCTCTCGACCCGCGTGCGCCGCGACGTGGGGGAGCGCGCACGCGCCGCGTTCCTGTTCGCCGGCCACCTCGAGGGCGCGACGTCGTTCTCCGCGTTCGTCGAGGACTCGCTGCTGCGCGAGGCGCAGCGCTACGAGAAGCGCCACAACGACGGTGAGCCGTTCGGCGCCGGCGTGGTCGCCGGTCGCCTTCCCGCGGCTTCACCCGCGCCGGTCGTCGCAGGCGACAGCCCGAAGGAGGACCTGGGCACCCGGATCTCCGCCGGCGTGAGCGATCGCGCACGCGCCGCGTTCCGCTTCGCCGGGATGCTCGAGGGCGTCGCGTCGTTCTCGGAGTTCGTCGAGAAGGCGCTCGACCGCGAGGCCGAGCGCTACGAGAAGCGCCACAACGGTGGCGAACCCTTCGAGATGGGGGCCGGTGGTCGACTCCCTGCGGGACGACCGCTTCGGCGCTGAGTCGGCAGAGGACGACGGCACCAAGACCCGATTCGCCCTGATTTCGCCGCATTCGGGTCACAGCGGCCTATAATTTCGTCAACTACGGCTCGTGCCGGGCTTGACGGGCGTCATACCGCAGGCTTCGGGTCGATGGAGGTGGGGCAGTGGTCGTTCTTTTTGCGGACGATTTCAGTTCCGCAGCGACACGGAAGCGGCGACTTGCCGATGGCGCCATCGTCGCTCTGGCGCGGGGAGTGTGGACCGATGAGGTGCATCGACCGCCAGCGGAGGTGGTGGCACGGCACTGGGCCCTGATCGTCGGACGGATGCTGCCGACTGCGGTGGTGACGTACCGCAGCGGTTTCGACCTCAGACCGGTTGACGGGCAGCTGTTCGTCTCCCACCCCCGGCGCACGAGCCTCACCCTTCCCGGGCTCCAGATCCACCCTGACGGGCGGACCGACCATCGTCACCCCGACGATGTCCCCCTGGACAGTGCCGGACTGCTTTTCGGGGCGAGCCGCGGCCGAGCTCTCGTCGACAACGCGGAAACCCGTGGACGACCCTCATCCACTGAACGACGACTCAGCAGCGACGAGCTGCACGATGCTGTCGTGCAGCTCGTGGCCCACTCCACGCCGCGCCAGGTCGAAACCGTGCTCGGGCAGGTGGACGAACAAGCCAACGCGGCCGCCGCCACCCGAATCCGCGCGATCGTCGAGGCCGCGCAAGGCCGCGGCGCGACGCTGAACACAGGGTCCGCCGCGATGAGGGCCGCGCAGACCGGGCAGCCCTACGACCAGGCACGCCTTGCGCTGCTCACCGCCATCGCCGCCGAACTCGAGCAGGCGCCACTGGTCCAACGGTTCATCACCGACCCGAACCGGGCACGATACGCCCCGTTCTACGAGGCCTACTTCTCCAACTACATCGAAGGATCGACCCTCACGGCCGACGAGGCCGAACGGGTCGTCTTCGACAACGCCGACGTCGGGAAGCCCGCCGATGCGCACGACATCCGTACCACCTACGAAATCGTCGCCAACGACGACGAGATGACCCACACGGCCACGTCCGCCGATGAGTTCCTCGACCTGCTACGCGATCGCCACGCCGTGATGATGGCAGCACACCATCACCACGCGCCTGGCCAGTGGAAGACCCTGCGCAACCAAGCAGGGGCCACCATCTTCGTCGAACCCGAACTGGTCCCCGGCACGCTGCGCGCCGGCTGGGATGCCGGCGCCCGCCTCACGGACCCATTTCAGCGGGCCACCTACGTCATGTTCATGATCACCGAGGTGCATCCGTTCGCGGACGGCAATGGTCGCAGCGCCCGCGTCGCGATGAACACCGAACTGGCTACCGCGGGAATGCACCGCGTCATCATCCCCACCATCGCCCGCCAGGACTACATCTCGGCCCTTTCGCGCGCCACCACCGGCGCGGGAGTCACCCACGGCCTCTACCGGGTCCTCGACCACCTTCAACGGTGGGTCAGCGCGGGGGAGTTCAGCACCTTGGACGACGCGCGCCGCTACCTGCGGGTCACCAATGCCCAGTGGGAATCCGCCACCGCCGACCGGGCCGGAATCCGCCTCCAGCAGCTCCGAGTCGGGGAGATGTGGGAGTTGCCTGCCAACGATCCGCCGTCGCCCGGAAGTTCCCAGAGCACGCCGCCTTCGGCCGTCGACGTCGCGATTGGCGGCCTTCCCGCTCCGCGACCACACCACTCGGGCGGACAGCCCCCTGCAGTGGAGGCCGGTCGGCGCGAGCGCGCCGGCGGCCGAGCCTCGCTCGAGAGGGAAGCCGGTGGCTGACCGTCGCGGGACCGCCGCGGCGGCGCTGAGTCGTCGGAGGCCCACGCCATGATGGCAACGATGCACACACCGAGCGACGATCACCCCTACCGGGCGGGCGAGGGCGCGCCCATGCCGCCGTGCAAGGTCTGCGGTGGGACGTTCTGGATGCACGACGAACCCGTCGAGGGCGATCCACCGAAGAAGTAGCACCGTTGAGCCCGGGGAGGGGCGACATGGGGACAACCGGACGCTGCCACGTCCGAATCGGAAGCCGCAACGCGGCCCTGGCCTGCCAGGGATTCTTTGACCTTCCCGGCTGGGCGATCGTAGGTCGCTCCGCGTCTACCGTGCCCCGCTGCGCTGCCGCCAGCGCTCCTTATCCTCCCTCGCTGCGCTCAGTCCGGTACCGCCCCGGCTGGCACTCCGACGCTCACGCTCCCAACTCGATCCCTCTGCCGGAAGGCAAAGAAGAACGGTTGATCGAGAGGGATGAAGCGATGAACGAGCGTGATGACGTCACGAGCGTCGGCGGGTACGACGTGCCCGTCGATCCGATGGACGACCTTCAGTGCGAGAGCTGCCAGTGATGACTGAGCAGATCCAGCACGCGATGGGCGTGCAGAGCGGCGGGATGTTCCCGAGCCTGGCCCAGCGGACTTGCACACCGTGCGGGTACGTCGGGCCGGTTCGGGACCTGAACGACCGGCGCGACCGAATCATGTTCGACGTCGACCGCAACGAGCACCTCGAGCCGTCCGAATCCACCGAATAAGAAGGAGCAACACCATGTCCACGCGCACCATCACCGGGAACCTGGCCGCCGACCCCGAGTCGCAGCCGGTCGGGAAGACCACCATCGTCAAGTTCCGCGTCATCGAGAACACGGGGGAGTACCGCGGCGGGGAGTTCACGCCGCACGCCGACCCGACGACCCACTTCTGTTCCGCCCGCTTCGAGGTCGGGGAGAACGTGGCGGCCTCGCTGAAGAAGGGCGACGCCGTGATCGTCTCCGGCAGGGAGCACACCGAGTCGTGGGGTGACGAGGGGGCCAAGCAGTACGGCCGCGTCATCGACGTCGACGCCGTGGGCGCCCTGCTGAACCGGGCGACCGTCGTCATCACGAAGAACCCGCCGCGCAGCCAGAAGGACTGACGCAGCATCCCGAAGGGGCCGGCCGAGTGCCGGCCCCTTCGTCGTGTCTCAGGCGCGCACCGCGAGATCCAGAGCGCGGCGGCCGCGTTCCACGGCCGCGAGCGTGGGGGAGTCCTCCCCGTCGAACCGGGGACGGTCGGCCGCGGCCGGCGACCACACCCAGGCGCGATGCTCGTCGCCGTGCGGCGTCATCCACTTCACAGCGGTAGCCCGGTCGGTCCACGCGACGGCGATGCCGGCGACGCGCACCGGCACGGCCGCGTAGCGCACCCACACCAGGACGGGGAGGGGCCGCGGAGGCTTGGTCAACGGCTGGTGCTCGAGGTCGAGCTCCTGCGGCTTGAGCGATTCGGGCTCCCGGTCGGCCATGACCTGTGCCCACTGGCGAGCGATCGCGAGGGCGTCGAAGTGCGCCGCGACCGCGGGCCGACGTCGACCGCCCATGATGCTCCTCGAGGTAGGGGAGCAGGCCGGCCTTCTGCTGGCGGAGATGCTACCGGCCCGGCCGGACCCTCGCGGGCCGCGGCCGAGCCGGTAGCGCAGGTCAGCGAGCGATACCGCCGTCGACGCCGGCCGAGGCTCGAACGGAGTTGGCGATCTCGGTCGAGCTGGGCATCGTGGACGCTCCTGCCCGCGGCGGCGTGGTGCCGCCGAGTGCGGTGACCGCGGGGGAGACGCCGGTCTCCGCGTGCGCGAGCTCGGCGCGGGAGGCGACGAGCTGAGGCGTCGGCGGGTCGAGTTCCGAGTCCGTCACCTTGCCGCGCACGAGGAAGTAGGCGTCATCGGCGCTGGTCACGACCGTCGCGCCATGCTCCCTCAGCAACTCGTGGACCCCCGTGGACGCCGGGGAGGTGATCGGCCCGGGCACCCCGCCAAGCCGGCGCTCGAGCGCCAGGGCGTGGCCGGCTGTGTTCAGCGATCCGGAGCGGCGTGATGCCTCGACCACGAGGGTCGCCGGGGCCGCACAGGCCAGGAGGCGGCTTCTCTGAAGGAAGCGCCACTTGGTGGGTGCCGTCCCGGGCGGCACTTCGGATGCCAGCGCGCCACCGTTGTCGACGATACGGCCGAGCAGCGCTTCGTGCCCAGCGGGGTAGAGCCGGTCGAGGCCCCCGGCGAGGAAGGCAGCCGTGCGGCCGCCGCTCGCCAGGGCCGCGCGGTGGGCGGCACCGTCGATGCCGTAGGCACCCCCGGAGACGATGGCGACGCCGCGCTCGACGAGTCCCGCGGTGATCTCGATCGTCACGTGTTCGCCGTATCCGGTACTAGCGCGGGACCCGGTGATCGAAATGCCATGTTCGGCGGACAGGACGGAGGCATCTCCCCGCACCCACAACCCGAGGGGCGCGTGCCGGCCGAGATCGTTCATCCGCGTGGGCCACCTCGAGTCGGTCGGCGTGATGAAGGTCATCCCGTGGCGGGCGCCGGCGCGGATCGCGTTCGAGATCCGGGCGTCGAAGTCGCCGCTGCCGAACCGCGCCTCGAGCCGCTCGAGCAGGCCGTCGTCGCCGCTGACCTTCCGCACGGCCTGGCGGTAGTCGGCGTAGCGGTCGATCTTGCCCTGCACCAGCCGCAGCGCCTCGCTGGCGCCGTAGTGGGCGATGAGGGTGCCGACGCTGCCGTCCGCGGGTTCGGCGATGAGGCCCCACCCGACCCGGGCGAACGCGTCGATGGCAGCCTCGTCGTGCAGGGCGGGGGAGAGGGTGTTGATGAGCGTCTCGCGCTCGGCATCGCTGATGGGCATGGTCGAGTCCTTCCTGGTTCAGCGCTCTATGCCGGTGGTGGGCGGCTCGACGACGCCGGCGTGGGTTCGTGGCGGGGTCGTCGAGCTCACGCTGGGGGAGTGGTGCGCGGGCGGGATGCCGGTGAACGCGTGGCGGTAGGCCTCGAACGCGACGGGTGCGGTGTGCGTCTCGCCGTCGTTGAGGAGCTGGTCGATTCGTTGGAACCGAGCCTCGAGCACGTCGCTGCCGGTGGCGATGACGTCGGCAAGGTCGCTCGGGTGGTCCCAATCGGTGCTGTCCAGCACCGATTCGAGCAGAACCGGGGTGGAAGTGCCGTCCCAGTTGGGGACCTGCATGACCGCGGTCGCGATGCCGTCGGGGGTGTTGGTGAACCCGAGGGTGCCGGTGGTGCCGCCGGCGTGGACCACCATCAGTCGGTTGTCCATCGACTGGGAGATGCCGAGGTAGACGTCCGGGGTGCTGACCCAGGCGCCGTCGAGCGTTTGGGCTCGGACGATCGGATGCACGGTGGTGCCGCGAGCGCGGTCGGGCTGCACTGTGGACGCGACCGCGGGCGAGGTGGTGCGACCCTGGGCGGTGTCGATCGCGTCGACGAGCGCACGGGATGCGTCGATCAGGACGCCGTGGCCGTCTTCCGCGATCGCGGCGCGCACCGCCGCCATGAGCGGCAGGAGCTTCGTCGGGTACCACTCGCCGTCGCCGTGGCGGACGGCCGACCGCTCGCCGGCGACGTAGCGCACGTCGTAGCGGTTCGAGGTCTCACCCGCCGATCCCACTTCCACCTCGAGCAGCGGGAACCGGCGACTGATCGCGGCCGCGGCCTCGTGCAGCCCGTCCGGTTCGTAGTTGTGCCGGCCGGACATCGAGGCGCTGCGCGTCTCGTGAGGGTCGTACTCGAGCTCTCCCTCGTCGAGCGGGAAGGTGTCGAAGTCGGCGCCGGGCTCTCGGACGGAGAACCGCGAGTCGGCGTTGTGGGCGTTCCAGGTCGCCACGAGGCGACGCAGGGAGGGGAAGGGCTGGTCGTGGTGTCCCTGGACACGCACGACGACCCATGTGTCATCGGTCATGGTCGGTGCTCCTTGTCGGTGTGGGTGGTGCGTTCAGCGGAGGTACTCGGCCGGCGCACCATCCGGGTGCGCGGCCTTCCAGGTGTCCACGTCCTCGGTGCAGTACCGGATGACGCGGCCGAGGATCAGGGGAGTCGGCCCGACGCCGGCGTCGCGCAGCCGCGCGAGCGTCGTCTCGTCGACGGCGAGCATGGCGGCCGTCTCGGAGGGGGTGAGGAATAGCTCCACAGCCCCCTCCTCGACGTCGGCCGCGGTGGTGGTCACCGCTCGGTCCCGGGCTTGTCGAGCTCCTGGGCGCCGGCCGCGGCCGCACTCATGGCCTGCATGAGCTGGTCGCGGTGGACCCGCGCTGCGTCGACCGCCTGGCCGACCCGGGCGAAGTCCGGCGTCTCGCGCACGAGCTGCTCCCGGATCTCGTCGGGGATCGGGGTGTGCTCTGCGATCGCGGCCTCGAGGGACTCGACGGTCGTGCACTCCCCGATCTCCACGCCGGCGACGTCGGCCACGCCGATCTCGTCGTCGGTGTCGACCTGGGCGAAGAACGTCACCATCCGCTCCTCCCAGCCGACCGTCCAGTCGCGGCCGTCGTCGCCTGCGAACACGTGCCGGCTCATCACTGGCACCCGTCGCACTGGAGGTCGTCCATCGGGTCGACGGGCACCGCGTACCCGCCCACCTGGTCGACCGTCACCTGGCCCTTGCTGCTGTCCATGACTGCTCTCCTCTCCAACCCCGTTCTTTCGGGCACAAAGCCCGAATGGGAGCGGAGGGCGCGCAGTGCCCGGTAGGGGTGCCCCGCGTGGCGCAGACACGCGAGGCGGGTCCCCGTCAGCCGGAAATCCGCGGATTTCCGAGCGCCGGGAACGGAGCGAACGCAGCGACCTACCCTCCATCGGCCCGAAAGCAACGAAGTTGCAATAAGCCTCGGCGGAGCATCGCTCCGACCTTCCATCCGATGCAGCGATGAATGCTTCATCAGCCCCTTGCACCGGGTTCTACCCGGAGCAAGCTATAGGAACAGGTACCCTGTTCCGCTTGGCTGCGGTACGCTGTACCTCAGACCCCGCCACTGGGGCGGGTCGCTGCGCTGGGCAAAGGGGGGCGCGATATGGACGAGAAGCCGACTCGCCGGCGCCGCGTCGAGGGCGGTCGACAGCGGCGGCACGTCGTGCGGGTGACCGCAGAGGAAGAGGCTCAGCTGCGGGATCTGTCGGCCCGGTACCGGGTGAGCGTTCCGAAGCTGCTGGTCGACTCGGCGCTATCCGGGGGAGCGGATGCTGCCGTGTCGAATGCCTCGGTCCGGGCGGAAGTGCTGACGAGCCTGTTCGCGGCGCAGCGACAGATCGCCGGGATCGCGAACAACGTCAATCAGCTCGCGAAGTTCGCAAACGCCAACGGCTTCGTGCCAGGCGATGCCGCTGCTGCGCTCGATGAGGCGCGGCGGACGACCATGCGAATCTCAGGTCTCGTCGACGAGATCGGGGCGTCGTTGCGATGAGTGGGCAGGTACTGGGGCCGTGCTTCGTGTATCGCCATTTTGGCGTCGACGATCGACTTGCCCACGTCGGCGTCGCGGACGACGTTGCCCGACGCCTCGCGCAGCATCGAGTACGGGCGTCGTGGTGGCCGGAGGTCGTCCGGGTGGAGTTCCAGTGCTACCCGTCGCGAGACACCGCGCTCCAGGCGGAGGCGATCGCGATCACGGTCGAGAAGCCTCGGCGCAACGCCCTGACCCCTCGCGTGCGCGAGGAACGACAGGTCGAGCTATCCGTCGCGGAGCAGACCCGGCTGGTGCAGGAGCTGGAGCGCGCTCGCGCCGATGCTCGCGCTGCGCGGACGGAGCGGGACCGTGCCGAGCGGGCCAGGGACTCGGCACAGCGCCGACTCCAGGAAGCCGTCACCGATCGCGACTGGTTCCGGAAGCGGTACTGGGAGCAGGCGAGGCACGAGAGCGAAGCGTGCGTGCAGGCGTTCATCCAGGGGCGCGATGAGCCGCCCGCGGAGTGGTCGACGGACGGGGACGAGCCCGCGGAGTGGTCGGTGGACTGGGACGAGGCGGGGGAGTCGTGATCCCCAACATCACGCGGGGCGACCGGATGGCGGGCCTGATGTCCTACCTCGCGGGGAAGGGCCGGCACAACGACCACTCCGACCAGCACCTCGTGGCGGGGGACGCCCTTCTCGAGCAGTGGGGCCCACAGGGCCAGCTCGACGAGGAGATGGGGCGGCGATTGGCGCACCACCTCGACCAGCCTCGACAGGCGTTCCAGGTCGAGGTGGCACGCGGTCACGTTTGGCACGTGTCGCTCTCGCTGCGCGCCTCGGAGGGGATTCAGACCGATGAGGTGTGGGGCGCGATCGCCCGGGACTTCGTGACCGCGATGGGATTCGACAACAATCCCGATGCGGCACCTTGCCGGTGGGCGGCGGTGCGCCACGGGTTGAGCGCGAACGGCAACGACCACATCCACATCGCGGTGAACCTGGTCCGCGAGGACGGGACGAAGGCGTCCATCCACCACGACTACTCGAGGGCGCAGCAAGCCGCCCGAGCGATCGAGCAGCGCTTCGGGCTGGAACGGCTCGAGTCGCGCACCACGGACATGGGGATGCGCGGCGAGCGGCCGGGGGAGCGCGAGGTCGCCGCCCGCCGCGGCGACGGAACGCCGGCGAGCATCCGACTCGAGCGGACCGTGCGGGGCGTGGCCGCGTCGAGTCTGGACGAGGGCGAGTTCGTTCGCCGGCTGAACCAGGCCGGCGTCATCGTGCGGCCGCGGTTCGTGTCGGGTCGCGATGACGTCGTGGCCGGCTACTCGGTGGCGCTGCGGCCGCGACCCGGCGAGCCGATCGTCTGGTACGGCGGGGGACGACTGGCGCGGGACCTGACGCTGCCGCGGCTGCGGATGGGCTGGCCGGACACCGCGGAGGGTGCTCAGGCGGCCGTCGACGAGTGGCGCGCCACCTGGGGCAACCCGATGCGCTACCGGCCGGTCTGGCCGGGGCGTGAGCAGCAGGAGCCCGGGGCAGACGTCTGGCGGGAGTACACGGACGAGATCCGCCGCCTGCGGGAGTCGCTCAGCGCGGTCGATCCGAGCGACCGCGCTGCGTGGGCGCACGCGGCGCGGGATGCCAGCGGGGCGCTGGCGGCGTGGTCGCAGCGCGTCGAGCCGACGCCGGGACCTCTCGCCGCGGCGTCACGCACCCTCGCCCGCACGGCGCAGCAGCGGTCGCGAGATGCTCGCCCTCGAGCGGCCACGTCGACGGCCATGCATTCGGTGGCCGGGATGGCGCGGGTGCTGGCGGTCGCCAGCACGGGGGCGAACGCCTCGATGGCCGAGGCGATGTTGTTCCGCGAGTTGATCCGCCTGGTCGGCACCGTGCACCGGATGCACGACACCATGAAGCAGGTCGACGCGGCGAAGCAGATCACGGCGTCGGTGGGAGCGCGGCTGGATGCCGTGCGAAGCCGGATGCCGGCGATGGTCGGCGCGGAGGCCGTACCGTCGACCGAGAAGCCAACGACCGAGCGCGCTGCGAGCACGACGGTCGCACTGGATGGCGTGGCAGCGCCGAACACCGGGAGTCCGCTCCCGAACCCCCTCACACCGCACCAACCACAGGTGCCGACGTCGCCGGGGAGGGACGACGACCGAGGCAGGTAAACAACCTCGAAGGGAAGCTGTCATGTCCGATGCAGATGGAGTTGTCGAGTCGGCCGAGGCCGAGATGCGCACCGCGCTGATGGCCGCGATGCAGGGCGCTCAGGTGCTCATGCGGATGCGCCAGGCGGCGCAGGAGCGCGCCGCGCGTGCCGAGATGGCCGAGGCGAAGCGGTTGCAGGAGCGGTTCGCGGCCGAACGGCAGACGGCCGCGGCGGCGCTGGCGCCGGTGCACCAGTCGTCCTGGTGGGACCAGGCCAGCACGGAGGACGTCGCTCAGATGTACGAGACGGCGGTCGCGTGGCGCGATGAGGACCCCGCGGCCCGCAGCGCGCAGGAGCGGATCAACCGTGAGCTCCGCGACCGGTACAAGGTCGAGATCAACGAGTCGAGTGCGGACCCGTCCGTGGTGCGTGCCTCGCTGTACGAGGCCGACCGGCTCGGAGAGCTCTCCGAGCAGGAGCGGGCTGCGGCGGAGCGCGATCGCGCTGTGGCGCGGGACCACCAGCTCAGCGCGGACGTGCTGGCGATGGAGGCCGAGAGCGCCGATGCCGGCGCTGTTCGGCTGCGCGGCGAGGCGGACGCCTTCGAGGACGCCGCGGAGCGGTCCTGGGACAGTGCGGAGCGACGCTCCGAGCATGCGGCGCAGTTGCAGCGTTCGGGGGAGTCGGCGGCGGCCGCGGCGTGGGCACAGGCCGACGTCGACCAGGCGCGGCATCCGCGGGAGGCGATCCAGGGTGGGAAGAAGACTTCGCCGCGGGCGCGGTCGAAGGCCACCGAGGTGAGCCGTCAGGCGGAGCGCGCCGGCCGCTAGGAGCCGACCGCAGGGGAAGAGATCATGGTGGCGAAGAAGCGAGGCGCAGGGGATGGACAGCTCGAGTTCGACCTATGGGGCATGCCGGGCGGCGAGCCCGACATCGGCAACGGTGGCGGAGCAGGCGGAGAAGTACCTTCGGGAGTTGCAGGAGAGGCGGGCGCGGGTGAACAAGTACGGCCAGATGGTGCTGGAGCGGTGGACGCAGATGGCGCCAGCGATCGTGCGGGCGCTGCCGGACGCGACGGAGTTCTTCACGCAGGAGGGGGAGCGGATCTCGGAGGCCGTGCAGTCGCACAAGGATCGACTGACGAGCTACCTCGAGACGCTGACCGATCCGGGGGAGCGGGCGGAGGCGCAGGAGATGCTGGCGAACGCCGAGGCGATGGTGCTGGCGGAGCAGCTGGAGTCGATCGACCCGGAGCAGGACTGGCGGGAACGGCTGGCCGAGATGCTCTCAGACCTGGTGCCGGAGGACCTGGAGCAGATCGCGCTGCGGATCTGGCGATCGGCAGATGGCGATCCGATGGTGATGTCGCTGCCGGAGATGGACTGGACGACGGTGGCGCTGACCGACGACGAGCGCTGGACGATCATGATGATCGAGGCCCTGTTGCCGCTGGTGACGGGGGAGCAGCCGGAGACTGGCGAGCCACTGGTGCAGCGAGTGCTGGAGCTCGAGGAGCTGCATCCGAAGGCGGCGCGCTTCCTGAGGTAGAGCGTTTCCGACCCTCGGCGGATGCTGTCCTGAATCCGACCGGGGCCAAGGGGCGGTTCGAGGCGAACATCACGGCCCTGCGGCTGCTTGCGACGCTCGAGGCGGAGGGCCGTCCGGCCACCCCGGGCGAGCAGCGACTGCTGGCCGCCTGGTCGAGCTGGGGTGCCATCCCGCAGGTCTTCGACGAGTCGAAGGCCGACTGGGAGCGTGAGCGCGGCATCCTGCGCGCCGAGCTCACGCCGGAGGCGTGGGACGAGGCCAAGCGCACCACGATCAACGCGCACTACACCGATCCGGCCATCGTCGGCGCGATGTGGCGGGCGATGGGCCGTCTCGGGTTCGAGGGCGGCGACGTCCTCGAACCGGGTTCCGGGTCGGGCACGTTCATCGGCATGGCCCCGGAGTCGGCGCGGATGGTGGGTGTCGAGCTGGACTCGACCACCGCCGCGATCTCGCGTCGGCTGTACCCGCACGCGGACATCCGGGCCGAGAGCTTCGCGGACACCCGGTTCCCCCGCGGACACTTCGACGCCGCGGTGGGGAACGTCCCGTTTGCGGACGTGGCGCTCCACGACCGGCAGTTCAACGCCGGTGGCCACTCGATGCACAACCACTTCATCATCAAGTCCCTGGCGATGACGCGCCCCGGTGGCATCGTCGCGGTGCTGACCAGCCGGTTCACGCTGGACGGCACCAACCCGGCCGCACGCCGGGAGATGGCGAGCATGGCCGACCTGGTGGGCGCGGTGCGTCTGCCGTCCGGAGCGCACCGCCGTGCGGCCGGCACCGAGGCGGTGACCGACCTTCTGATCCTGCGCCGGCGAGCCGAGGCAGAGCCCGCCCGCGACGACTACTGGACGACGACGGTGAGCCGCGTCGTCGACGGCGAGAACGTGCGCGTCAACGGCTACTTCGAGGCGCACCCCGAGCACGTGCTGGGGGAGTACCACGTGGGGACGGGGATGCACGGCGCGCAGACGCTGACCGTGCGCGCCGACGACCTGGGCCTGGTCGCCGGCAACGTGGACGCGGCGCTGCAGCAGATCACGCGATCGGCGCAGGAGCGCGGCCTGGTGTTCACCGAGCGCAGCCCGGAGGCGGCGGCCGAGCGCGATCGCGCCGCCGCCACGCAGACGGAACTGTGGGACGGCACGATCGTCGAGGGCGTCGAGGGCTTCCAGATCGCCAAGGGCGGACGACTCGAGCCGTTCGCGGTGCCGAAGACGCAGATGAACGAGCTGCGCGGCCTCATCGCGCTGCGCGACGGAGCGCGTGAGCTGCTCGAGGCGGAGTCGGCCGACCTGGACGACACCCCGGAGATCGAGGCGCTGCGCACCTCGCTGCGGCGCACCTACGAGCGGTACACGGCCCGGTTCGGGCCGATCAACCGCTTCACGCTGCGTTCGACCGGCCGCTACGCGAAGGTGCTGGACCCGGAGACCGGCGAGGTGCGGGTCGACGGGAACGGCGACCCGCTGCGCGGCGACGAGATCCTCGCCCGCGTCACGCCGCGGGCCGTGTCGATGATGAAGCAGGACCCGTTCGGGGCGCTGGTGATGGCGCTGGAGCGGTTCGACGACGAGGAGCAGACGGCGGCGCCGGCCACGCTTCTGACCGAGCGCGTGCTCGTGCCCCGCGTGGTGAAGGAGGGGGCCGAGACGCCGGCCGAGGCGATCGCGCTGTCGCTGGATCGCACGGGCGGCGTCGACCTGCCGCTCATCGCGAATCTGCTGGGCGTCGACGAGGACGAGGCCCGTGCGGCGCTGGGCGACCTGGTGTACGACGACCCGACGACGGGCGCGCTGGAGCATGCGCCGGCATACCTGTCGGGGAACATCGCGGTGAAGCTCGACGCGGCGATCGCCGCGGCGGAGGACGATGCGCGCTTCCAGGCGAACGTCGACGCGCTGCGGAAGGTCTTGCCCGACCCCCTGGGCGCGGACGAGATCGAGGCGCGCATGGGGGCGGTCTGGATCAGCCCGGAGGTCCACCAGGAGTTCCTGCGCGACATCCTGCGCGACCGGTACATCCAGGTGGAGAGTCCCATCGGCGGCTCCTGGAAGGTCACCGGCACGCGCAACACGGTCCTGGCGTCCAACGAGTGGGGGACCGCTCGGCGGTCCGCCATCGACCTGGCGGAAGCCGTCATGGAGCAGCGCCCGATTCAGGTGTTCGACACCGTGGACGGTCCTGACGGCAAGACGCGACGGGTCTTCAACCCGGTGGAGACGACCGCTGCGCAGGAGAAGGCCGAAGCGCTCCAGGAGCGGTTCAGCGAGTGGGTGTGGGAGGACCCGGCCCGCGCCGCCGAATTGACCGGCGAGTACAACCGCCGCTTCAACTCCATCGCGCTGCGCGACTACGCCAGCGCGGGAGAGTACCTCACCTTCCCCGGGCTGGCTGCCACGCTCACGCTGCGCAAGCACCAGCGCGCCGCGGTGGCGCGGATGATCGCGGAGCCGGCTGTCGGCCTGTTCCACCAGGTCGGCGCCGGCAAGACACTCGAGATGATCGTCGGCGTCACCGAGATGAAGCGCATGGGCCTCATCTCGAAGCCGGCGATCGTGGTCCCCAACCACATGCTCGAGCAGTTCAGTCGCGAGTGGCTCCAGGCGTACCCGCAGGCGCGCATCCTCACGGCCTCGAGCGAGGATCTTGCCGGCGAGAAGCGCCGACTGTTCATCGCCCGCGCCGCCGCCAACGACTGGGACGGGATCGTGTTCACGCACTCGTCGTTCGAGCGCGTAGGGGTCGACCCCGAGTCGCAGGCGGCCTACCTCGAGTCCGAGATGGACATCGTGCGAGAGGCGGTCGAGAACGCCCGTCAGAACGGCGGCATGACCGTCAAGCAGATGGAGAAGCAGCTCCTCGCGGAGCAGGAGAAGATCAAGAAGGTCCTCGATCGGCCCCGCGACCCGGGAGTGACCCTCGAGGCCAGCGGCATCGACTACCTCGCCGTCGATGAGGCCCACCTGTTCAAGAACCTGGCCACGGTCTCGAACATCCCCGGCGCCGCCGTCGAGGGCAGCGGCCGGGCCAACGACCTGCACCTGAAGCTGCAGGTGCTCCGGGAGCGCAACGGTGGCCGGGTCGGTGTGATGGCCACGGCCACGCCGCTGGCGAACAGCGTCACCGAGGCGCACATCATGCAGCGATTCCTGCGCCCCGATCTTCTCGAGGAAGCAGGCGTCAAGCACTTCGACGCCTGGGCGGCGACGTTCGGCAGCCAGGTCACCGAGATGGAGATGGGACCGGCCGGGGGCTTCCGGGTGAAGACCCGGTTCGCGAAGTTCCAGAACGTGCCGGAGATGCTGCGCATGTGGCACGTCTTCGCGGACGTGAAGACGGCCGAGGACCTCGACCTCGAGGTGCCGCAGATCGCGCCCCGGTCGGACGGGGAGCGACAGCCCGAGACGGTCGTGATCCAGCCGACGCCCGAGCTGGTCGAGTTCATCGGGGACATCGCTGAGCGCGCCGAGAAGGTCGCCAACCGTCAGGTGCAGCCCGACGAGGACAACATGCTCCTGATCTCGACGGACGGGCGCAAGGCGGCGCTCGACCTGCGCCTGTTCGACCAGCACGCCGAGCAGACCGGCCAGGTGAAGCTCGACTACGTGGCCGAGCGCATCCTGACCGAGTGGCGGCGCACGCAGGGCTTCGAGTACCTCGACGACGTGACCGGCGAGCCGAGCCCGAGGCGCGGCGGACTGCAGCTCGTGTTCTCCGACTTGGGGACGCCCAACGAGCGGCGCTGGGATGCCTACACGGAGCTCAAGAGCAAGCTCATCGAGGGCGGGATGGCTCCCGACCAGGTGCGCTTCATGCACGACGCGAGGAACGACTCGGAGAAGGCTCGCCTGTTCGCCGCGGCGCGCAGCGGCCACATCGCGGTCCTGATCGGGTCGACGTCGAAGATGGGCGTCGGCACGAACGTCCAGGCGCGGATCACGGCCATGCATCACGTCGACTGCCCGTGGCGGCCGGCCGACCTCGAGCAGCGCGACGGCCGCGGCATCCGGCAGGCGAATCAGAACCCCGAGGTCGGGATCTACCGCTACGTCGTCGAGCGTTCCTTCGACGCCTATTCGTGGCAGACGGTGAGCCGGAAGGCGGCCTTCATCGCCCAGGTGATGAAGGGTCGCCTCGACTCCCGCGAGATCGAGGACATCGGGGACACCGCCCTCAGCGCGACGGAGGCGAAGGCGCTGGCCAGCGGGAACCCGCTGGTGCTCGAGAAGGCGACGGCCGACAACGAGCTGGCGAAGCTGCGACGGCAGGAGACGGCGCACCACCGCTCGAAGGCGGCGCTGCGCTTCACCCGCGACAACGCCCGCACCAGGCTCGAGGCGGACCAGGCGGCGCTCGCGCAGCTGCACGCCGCCGCCGATCGCACCGTCGACGTCACCGGAGACTCCTTCCGGATGGCGGTGGGCGGGCGCGTCTACGGCTCGCGGACCGACGCCGCGGACGCGATCGGACGATGGGCGGCCGACCACCACGGCGAGTGGGTGACGAGCCAGCGCGAGGGCGGCGTGCCGCTCGGGGAGTGCGGTGGTCACACGGTGACCGTCCGACTCGAGCGGGTCACGGTGGCCGGCTTCCGCACCGAGTCGCAGGCGCACGTGCGCCTAGAGGGTGTGCCGTACTCCGGGCACAACCTCCCCGTCGAGGAGTTCCAGAACGCCGGCGTCGGCCTGGTGCGGGCGATTGAGAACAAGACGACGGCGATCGCCAAGAGCATCGCCCGGGTCGAGGCCAGCACGGCGGCGGCGCGAGAGGCGATCGAGGACGCCGAGGCGCGCCTGGACGCGCCGTTCAAGCATGCGGCCGCTCTCGAGGCGGCGGCGCAGCGGGCGGCGGATGTCACGGCGGCGCTCGAGGCGTCGGCCGCGCCGCCCGACCCGGCTGGGGAGCGGCCGGCGCCGGCCGACGTCGCACTCGCCGGCGTCGCGTCGCCGGCGCCGGGGCACCCCCACGAGACGCCTCACGGTGGCGTGACGCGGGTGCCGGTCGAGGACCTTCAGAGAGAGATGGGCGGGCGATGACCGAGATGCGGCCGCGGATCGTCGACGTCGGGGATGCCGACACGTTGACCGTGCTGGGCGTCGCGCTGAGGAACTATGCGGCGGAGCTGCGGGACCAGGCGGCGCGGCTGGGAGGCGAGGCGCGCATGCTCACCTTGGCCGATCGCGCCGACGAACTGCGGCAGGCGCTTGGCGAAGCCTCGTGGACTTGAGAGGGAAGGAAGAACGATGAGCGATGCAGCGATCCGGGCCGAAGACCCGGTGACCGTCTACGACGTGATGCGCGAGGCGCGCACCCGACTCGCGGCCGCGTACTCGGCACGCGAGGGCGACGACGGCCTCGTGGTCGAGTTCGTGCGGGCCCTGAACGGGGAGGTGGAGGCGGTCGCTTTCGATGACATCGATGCTCAGCGGGCACTCGCCGCCGATTTCGATCGACGGCGAGCGGCGCTGGGCTGATGGACGACGCCGCGCTCGAGGCGATCTACCGTCGTCGCATCCGGCCGATCCTGTTCGACGGGACGACGGCCGACATCCTGCCGGTCGCCTCGCTGATCGGTGCTCAGAGCGGCAGCGGGAAGACACGATCGATGGTGACCGTCCGGGGACTGAACCCCGGGCGGTCTTTCGTGCCGATCGTGGGAGACGATCTGCGCGGGATGCATCCTGAGTACGACCGCCTGGTCGACGTCGACCCGATGCGGATGCCGGAGGTGACGGCCGAGGCATCCGGGCGATGGGTCGAGGCGGCGATCGAGGACGCCTGTTCGCTGCGACGCTCCGCGATCGTGGAGGGAACGTTCCGGCGTCCTGCCGTCACCGTGGCTACTGCGAGCACCTTCCGCAGAGCCGGGTTCGACGTTCACGTGGTGGCGCTGGCGGTGCCCGACTGGGAGAGCCGCCTGTCGATCCTCGATCGCTACGTCGTGGACCACGCCAGCGGGCGTCAGGCCCGCTGGACAGCCCCCGAGGCCCACGACGCCGGCTATGCCGGCATGGTGCCCACCGTCGAGGCTGCGATCGAGGAAGGCGTCGTCGATCGCGTGACGGTGCTGGACCGGCAGGGCCGGACCATGCACGACTCCCGCACCCCGAACGCCGTCGCGGCGGTGGCCGCGATCGAGCGCGGCCGCGCACGATCGCCGCTGCCGGGGGAGTCGGAGGCGTTCTCCGCCCGCTACGCGGCGCTCCTGGGCTACCTCGAGCAGACGAACCAGCTCGACGAGCGCACGCTGCCCCTGGTGACGGCGCTGCGCGACGACCGCGACCTGCTGGGCGCGATGGAAGCGCGCAGGGTCGCCGGCGCCGGCGTCCCGCCCCAGGTCGGGCGAGGTGGTGGCGCGCCCGAGATGCCTCCCGCAGCGCGGCCCGACAGAGCGCACTTGCGCCTCGTCGAGAAGGACGCCGGCCCTGGGATCGACCGCTGATGATCGTGGTGCGACGGGCGATGATGAGCGCATGACGCCGAGCGCGAAGATCCTGGCCGTGTCGTCCAGCCCGCGGTCGACGTGGGTGTGGGCGGCGGATGAGGCCGCGGCCGCGGAGGTGCGCGCCGGCCTCGAGGCGGCTGGGCGCTCCTGGTGGCCAGCGGAGGGCCGCAACGCCGAGGCTCGGGTCACCGACCTGGACATCGGCGTCGACGCGGCGGAGTCCCTGGCCGTGCTCGTGACGGCCGGCTACACCTTCCGCTGGCACGAGAGTCAGTACGAGATGGACCGGCATCCGACGCTCTACGGCGTCGACGTCGGCGGTGCGTGACTGGCGGGGAGCGGGCTTGACTTGGTTCTCTCAGAATGGGCGTATTGATAATTAGTGGATATGCGCGTTACCCGGATCTTCACTAATTGATGCGGAGCACCTTGTTTCGCTAGCACTTGCCTGGCTCCTTGTGGCGAAGGACGTAGTCCGCTTTGGCACTATGCGCGAGGTGTGCCGGCGCTGCTGGCGGCGGGAGCGGAGTGCGGATCCCCGGTACTACCGGCATCGGTTCGAACAGTTGCGAAATGTCGGCGTCGGCTCGGCCTGGGTCCAGTCGACATCCCGCGCGTCACGATAGTCGCGTTGAGGACTCTCATCCTGTGTGGGTCCAAGGGGGTTCACGCGACATCGCGACCGTTGGGTAAGCCGGGAGCGGTGTCGACATCCGAACAGGCGGATTCGGGTCCAACTGTTCGAGCGGCGACGCCGGTCCTGTTCTATACCGGGTCCGGCGTCGCCGCGACGTTACCGGCCCGGAGTATTCACCCGAATGGCAAAGTGAACATCCTCCCAGCGGCAACCCTCGCCACCACCGACCAGGAGCCACCTCAACCATCAGCGGTGCCGGTTTCGACCGTGCGGACATCGCGGGCCGCTGCGCGGGCGTTGAGGCGTCGTGTCGCGGCGTCCTGGGGGGAGCTAGCGCCTCGTCTGCGCGCGCTGGCGGCAAAGTTGGATCGGGAATCCACGAAGATTGCCGCGGTTGTCGTCGTCGGGGTCGCCGGGACGCTGAACGGGCTGTGGAGTGCAGCGACCCTGAGCGCATTTCGCAGGACCGGCTGGATGGGGCGCGTCGTGGCGGGCGCTCTGGTGATGGCCGCAACAGCGGGCGCCGCCGTCGGGGCCGTGCAAGTCGCACAGTCGACCATCCACCACAACGCATACGCCCAGGCGGTCGCCGCCGACGCCGGGCTGCGGGCGGAGGCCGGCGAGTACGCGACCGCTGTCACCTCCCGGGCGACACTCTTGGCGAGCGCCGCCACATTCCTCGCCGAAACGCACGACCTTGCCGCGCAGCTCCCCGAACTTGTCGGCGACGACGAACTCGACGAACTGCTGATCGCGGCAGACCGCCTCGAACCGGCCGGGGCCATGTTGGCGGATGTCGATGTCGCCTCACCTGACCCCGTCCCGGCCGGGCCGAGCCTCACCTGGGCGGACGATCGGCTCGCCGAGGCCGTGGCGGCCCTGCCCCGGCTGGCCGCCCACTACGCTGCCGCCACCGCTGAGGTGGCGCCGGCCCTGGACGCGTACCAGCAGGCAACCGACCGCGTGAATCTGGCGCTGCTCGCCGCGGCGGTGAGCGCACCCCGAATGGTGGACGCGCTCCTCGAACAGTATGAGACCGACGACGAGTCGCTAGACAGCGGGCCCGCCGACGAGGTGCGGGCTGCAGCTGTTGCTTGCGCCGACGCCAGCGAGGAGAACGTCGCCGTACTCCTGGCCGAATACGTGGATGCGGCGACTGCTCTCCGCACCGGGGACGTGGGGGACATCGGCGCTTCCGCAACGTCCGAAGAGAGGCCGACGACGTCAGGACCCGACGCAGCCTCCGGTCGGGCCCACGCGGCTGATCGGGGTGGTGGCAGAACTGAGCGTGCCGACAACTACCTAGTTGTGCCCGCGATGGTGGTCACGTTCGTGGGCGCGCTTGTCCTGCTCGGCTTCATCGCGCTGTACGTCGTGACCTACGTCTGGTATCGGCAACGGCAGTGGGCGTACGTTCACCGACGCGAGACAGGCAATCTACTGGTCGCCTGGCCGGCACCGTGGGCACCCGTGTTCTTCCCCGCATTCGTCGCGACGTCGGTGCTCACCGTCGTCGCGGTCTGCGTCGCGACCTCGGCTGCGTGACACTCGACCCCGACGTGCACCGCCGGCCGGGTGGGGTGGGTGTCGCGAGCTGGCAGCGTCACGATTCCCCCGCCGTCGACTCGCATGTTGTGCGGGACCCGTGCGGCCCGTGGTGGCACAGGGCGGTTTCTTCACTGGTGTCTGCCCTGTGCCCACCGTCCCGGGTGGGGAGTCACCTCGTAGTGACCTGGTGGCTCCTCCCCGGGGCGGACCGCCGGGGACGGGAAAAGCGGTTGGGGGCCGTCATGAAACGCCGCAAAGCGACTCGTTTAGTTTGACCCCCGTCCGGAGGGGTGCTTGGGGACGGAAATCAGTGAGGGGAGCAGTGCGGTGAGAGCGGTTTCGAAAGTCGCTGCGGCTGCGCTGGTTGCGACCGGGTTCACGCTGACTGGGGTGGTGGGCGTAGCGGCCGCTCCGTTGTGGTCGGCGGAGGTGTCGGGCGGGTCGGCGGCGGCGAGGCTTGCCGTGTCCGCGTTGAAGTCGACCTTCGACACCGAGGTGGGGGCGGTCGTCGATCCGCTCATCATTTCTGCGACCGTGGGGGATCCGTTGGCGGGGGATCTGGCGACCAGTCCCGACGGGGTGACCGTGTCGGTGATGCGCGCGAGGTATTCGCTGGACCCGACCGCGCCGGTGTTCGTGGAGTACTCGCCCAACTCTGGGGTTGCCGCGTGCGGCGGTTCGGGGCGGCAGATGCAGGGTGGCGCGTCGCGGCCGAGCGTGTTGACCGGGTTGGCGGACTGTTCGGATCTCGGGGTGGTGTACAACGAGTTCGGCGGGTCGGGCGAGGCGAGCACGCGGGACGCGGTCGAGCTGTCGTTCTCGCGTCCGGTGATCGCGTTCGGCGCGTGGTTCGGGGATCTCGAGACCCGCACCGACGGGCAGGGGGTGCCGGCGGTCGTCTACCTTTTCGGCCCGGAGGGCGACCTCGTCGAGCAGTTTCAGGTGACCCCGGACGGGGATCAGAGCCTGTGCGAGAACAGTGCGCGTCTGTGCGGAAATGAGACGACTCGGTGGGTCGGTTTCACCGACGTGCTCGTGGGCCGGATGGTAGTCGTCGTCGGCGACGAGGACGCGACCGGCACGGCCAACGACGAAGGCATCAGCCTGGTCGGCCCGACCCCGGTGTCCCCGACGGTGTCGATGAGCGCGACCGTCGACACGACCGGTGTTGAGGTGGCGGTCGGGGCGACGGTGATCGTTCCTGTGACGATCACGAACACCGGTCAGGTGCCGGTCACGCTGACCGACTTCGGGGTGGTCTGCGCGGACGGCGTGCTCGGGGTCGCCGCGGCGACGACCTGTGACCTGGTCCACACGGTGACCGCGGCGGATGTGCTCGCGGGAGGTTTCACCGTCGGTGTGGATGCTGCGGGCACCTGGTACGACCTGCCTGCGGCCGCGTCGGCGACCGGGTTCGTTCCGCTGCGGGCCCTGGTCACGCCTCTGGCGCCGGGTCTCGACCCGGCGGCAGGCTGCGGGGTCGAACCCGAGGTGGTCGTCCCGTCGGTGGAGGGGGTCGTCTACTCGCAGACGCGCAGTGGGGAGGTGGTGTCGGTGACCGCGGCCGCAGCTGCCGGCTACGTGCTTCCCGACGGCGAGTGGGAGTGGGAGTTCACGGTGACCGCTGACCCGTGCATCGTTCCGGCTGTTGGCACTGATCCGCTCCCTCAGACTGGGGTGGTCGGCGCCGAGCCGACCTTCGTCGGCGCGTTGGGCGCGATCGCTGTCGGTGCCCTTTTCGTCGTGGCGGGTTCGACCAGGCGAGCATCGGTGCGGTCGTGGGCGAGGTCGTTGTGAGTTCCGGGGACGGGTCCGGGCAGCGACTGCGGGAGGCGGTGGTCGACGAGTACATCGCGAAGCTGCCGCAGCGGATGGGGCTGTGGGAGTTCGCGCAGGTGGCTGGAGTGGAGACGGATCGCGCCGCGGTGGCGGCGATCGTTCAGGAGCCGGATGGTCTGGTGCGCCCTGACCGGAACCGGGACTTGCTGGTTTCCTGCGGCCGCATTGTGCTGCCCCCGTGGGAAGGCGGGTGAGCGGGCTGGTTCTCGATACGATTCGGGGAGTGTTCGGCGTCATCTCATCGGTTGCGTTCTTCGTGCCGCTGGCCGCCGCCGACCGGGAGCTGCGCGCACTTCGGGAGCGTTCCTCATCGCCACGCACTGACCCTATTTCGGGACCAGCCGCCGGCCCGCACCCGAGCTTCGGCTACCCGCCGCTTGCGGCCGCTCACGACCTGGCCGGCGTTCTCGGCTGGCGGTGGGATGCGCGAGGCGCCGTCTACGACGAGGCCGGCGAGCGTGTTGCGAGGTCGATGAACGACGTGGCCCAGGCGATGCAGGTCGCTCGGTGGGTGGACCACGATGGCTGGTTGGCGTGGCCGGACCTTGCTCG
Source organism: Microbacteriaceae bacterium (assembly GCA_019638805.1). Taxonomy (GTDB): domain Bacteria; phylum Actinomycetota; class Actinomycetes; order Actinomycetales; family Microbacteriaceae; genus JBDSKH01. Next base: position 85,518 of record JAHBTA010000007.1, read on the forward strand.
AGTGCCGACCGAGCGGTCAGAACGGGCCACCCAGATCCGATCCGCAGTGGCGAAGCCGTAGGGCGGGAGTCGCCCTGCGCGCCCTACGCCGACGGAACCGGTGTGGGGAATCGGGTCACGTGCTTCTCGACCTGATCGGCGAGGAGTTCCCGCGGGACCCGTCCGGCGCTGCCCATGCTGGTGCGTGCTCGGGTGATGATGGTCCGAGTCGCTCGTACGCTGAGGCTCAAAGTCCGAGCGATCTGAGCTGCCGACATGCCGTTGGCGAACATCGAGATCACGATGAGCTGGGAGCGGGTCAGCGGACGGCACTCGGCGTCGGCGGCCGCGTAATCAGTCGGCACACTCTGTGAGAGTGGTGCCACGTGGTTTCGTGACGCCCCCGGGCGGCCCGAGCCGGTCAAGGTCCGCTGATGGCCGAGACGACGGTGAACTCGACCTGCGCATGGTCCTGATCGACCGGGCGGTGGCCGTCTTCGTCGGAGTAGACGATGTCGAACGAGTAGGTCCCTGGCGGGAGCGGGGCGCCGCCGGCTGCCGTGACAGGTTCCAGCAGAGTTCCGGTGGGGGAGAGCTGCAGGACGAATTCGGCGCCGGGAACGATCACGGTGACATACGACTCGGGGATCCCCCGGATGTCCAACACGACCGGTGCGACGAGGGTGCTCCCGTCGGTGGGGTGCGCCACGGTGGGCGTGAGGTTGATCTGCTCCGTCGTCGGGGCGGAGGTGTTGCCGGCGAGGTCGGAGGTGTCCGCGAACAGGTCACGAGTCGTCGCGGACAGGGCCGACAGCGCCATCGTCCAGGTCCCGTCGACATCGACCAGGGCACTGCCCATCTCGGCGCCGTCTTCGGTGCGGACGGCGACGGTGGTGCCCGGCTCCGCGAACCCCGACGCGGTCGGGTAGCCGCCGTCGGTGGGGGCGTCCACGTCGATCGTGGGCGCATCGGGCACGCCCGTGTCGATGGTCGTGTGCACCGTCTGCGAGGCGGAGGGGAGGTGACCGGAGTAGGTCTGGACGATTGTGAAACTCCAGCTGCCGTCGTGCAGGTGCGGGCTGGTCCACGTCCACTGGCCGCTGGAATCGACCCACACGTGTTGCGTCCGTTCGCCGGAATAGACCGTGATCCGCGCATGCGGGCGGCCGGTCCCCGCCAGGTCGACGAAGGCGTCCGACGCGAACGGCACGAGAGTGGTCGACAGGGTCGGGGCGAGACTGCGCGGAGTCACAGTCGGGACGGCCGGGTCCGCGGGCACGGGCTCGTCGGGTTCGGGGTCCTCCGGCGTGGGGCTGGCGGTCGGCGTCGGCGGCGCGGTCGCGACCGGGTCGGCGGGAGCCGGGGGTGCCGCTTCCGTAGCCGGTGCGGCGGGCGCCGCCGCCGGAGCGGTCGGCGCCGCGGTGAGGGTGGCGGCAAGTGCGACGCCGGCGACGGCCGTCGCGGCGACGCCGGCGACCGATCCGGCGATGGCGAGATTCCTCAGCACCGGCGGTCGGGGGGCCGCGGCCAGGGCCGCAGTGGTGGTGCCGGTCGTTCCGGTGGTGAATGCGAGGGCGGCTTCGGCGCCGAAAATCGCCGGAAGCAGGATGATGGGCAGTCGTGAGGCGACCTCGGACAGTTCGCCGAGCACGTTGGTGCAGCGCGGGCAGGTCTCGAGGTGTGCGGTGACGGCGCGGCGGGCGACCGGGGGAAGGCTGCCGTTGACGTAGTCGCCGAGTTGCGCGCGGGTTTGCGCGCACTCGGGTTCCGGCGGCACGTGGGTGATGTGGGCTTGGATCCACGCCACGCGGAGCGCTTTGCGTGCACGGTACGCCATGGCAGAGATCGAGTTCGCCGAGGTGCCCATCAGTTTGGCGATCTCACGCGGACGGAGCTGTTCGACCTCGGTGTACCAGACCAACGCTTGCCAGTTCTCCGGCAGGGCCTTGTACGCGTCGAGTGCGAGTCGCGCGTCGAGGTCACGCGCGATTGCGTCGTCGTTGGTCGACTCGTCGACGACGGCGTCCATGTTCTCGTCGGGGTCGACCGGTGCTTGCCGCATGAGCTTGGTGGCCTGGTTGCGGATCACCGTGTAGAGGTAGGGGCGGAATGCGTCGGTGGGCCCGCTCCCGGCCTTCAGGGTCTTGAGGATCTCGGCGAACGCCTCCGAAACCATGTCGGCCGGGTCTGCCAGACGTGCGTAGCTCCGCGCGGCGGTGTGTGCTGCCGGGGAGTGGCGTCGCCACAGCACCGCGTATGCGTCGCGGGATCCGTCGCGGACGGCGGCGATGAGCTCGGCGTCCGAGCTTCGGTCGCCGACGAGGCGCGCGCTGTGGGGTGTCGCCTCGGTCACAAGGCACGCTCGCGACGGGCGGGGGGAGTGGGCACGGGTCTCAGTTCCTGGATCGGTCGGCGGTCACATTACGGGTGGGGACCGGGAGTTCGCTGGGGGCAACCCACAAGGGGTCAACGAGGAAGAGTCGTGCACGGACGTTTTATGACGCAGCGGTCTGCAACCTGTGTGGCGGCGTCACGAATGGCTCCGATCAGCCTCCACTCCAGTGCACGCCCCGGGAACGGGGCGACCCAGTGTGCGCGCCGACCCGCACCTGGTCGGATCTCGAACTCGAAAGACGGAGAACGCGGAGGGGGTAGGGATGCGCGGAAGCGAACCCGAGCACGTGGTGAGGGC
>JAHBTA010000008.1 GCA_019638805.1 Microbacteriaceae bacterium
AGGACAGACCGCCGCGATCAGCATCGCCACCGTGCGCCGGCAGGCATGCCAGGCCGGATACCTCCCCATCGTCTTCAACGAGCACCGGCAAGTCCTCAACCTCGGACGCACCCAACGCCTCTTCACCCCCGCGCAACGCACCGCGATCACCGCCCGCGACGGCGGATGCCTCATCCCCGGCTGCACCCGACCCCCCTCCTGGTGCGAGGTGCACCACATCGACCACTGGAGCCACGGCGGCAGAACCGACATCGCCGACGGGGTCCCCCTCTGCCACCACCACCACATGTGGCTCCACGACACCGGCCGACACATCCAACGACGCGAAGACGAGTACTGGCTCCACACACCCGACGGCGCACCACCCATCAAGCTCGAATCCAAACACCCCCTCGCGGGCAGTCCGCGCGCAGGCAGTCCGTCCGCAGACTGAGTGACGCGCTCGCGCGCACGCGTGCTCGGCGCGGGTCAGGGGACTCGGGGCAAACCAGGGGCCGTGATCTACATGCGGTCGAGCGCGCCCAGCACGTCGGCAAGGAGGTCGTCGACCCCTTCGATGCCGACGGAGAGGCGCACCACGTTCTCGGGAACCTCGAGGAGGGTGCCCTTCACCGACGCGTGCGTCATCTCGGCCGGGTAGCACACGAGCGACTCGACTCCCCCGAGGGATTCGGCCAGCTGGAACAGTTCCATCGACTCGGCGAAACGCCGGGCCGCAGCTCCATCGGCCAGAGCCACCGAGATCATGCCCCCGAAGTTGCGCATCTGCCGGGCCGCGAGCTCGTGGCCGGGGTGATCCGGGAGACCCGGGTAGAACACCTGCTTCAGCTTCGGGTGACCCACGAGCGCCTCGGCGATCGCCTGCGCGTTCGCGGAATGCCGGTCCATGCGCACCGGCAGGGTCTTGATGCCGCGGATGGTGAGCCAGGCATCCATCGGCCCGGACACCGCACCGACCCCGAACTGCAGGAACGCCACGCGGTCGGCGAGCGACTCGGCTGCTTCTGCACCCCCGGCTGCTCCTGCTCCACCGGCAGCACCTGCCCCAGCGGCGGATCCTGCTCCCCCGGCAGCCCGTGCCCCGGCGGGCGCCGGCACATCCGAGTTCAGCACCACCGCGCCGCCCAGCACATCGCTGTGCCCGCCCAGGTACTTGGTCGTCGAGTGCACCACCACATCGGCGCCCAGGGCAAGCGGCTGCTGCAGGTACGGCGAGGCGAACGTGTTGTCGACCACCACCAGCGCCCCCGCGGCGTGCGCCAGCTCGGCCACCGCCGCGATGTCGGTGATCTTCATGAGCGGATTGGACGGCGTCTCGATCCAGACCACCTTCGTCGCACCGGGCTGGGCGGCACCAGACTGGGCGGCACCGGACCGGGCGGCACCGGGCCGGATCGCGGCGCGGACCGCATCCAGGTCCGTCATCTCGACCGTCGAGAGCTCGACGCCCCACGGAGTATGCGCGCGCGACACCAGCCGATGCGTCCCCCCGTACACATCGTTGCCCATGAGCACGTGATCGCCGGGCGCGAGGATCGCACGCAACAGGGTGTCCTCGGCGGCCAGCCCGGAGGCGAACGAGAAGCCTCGGTCGCCGCCCTCCAGGCTCGCGAGCAGCGTCTCGAGCGCCGTGCGCGTCGGGTTGCCGCCACGCGCGTACTCGTAGCCGCCCCGGAACCCGCCGATGCCGTCCTGCACGAAGGTGGTCGTGAGGTACACGGGCGGGATGACCGCGCCTGTCGTCGGGTCGAAGTCCTGGCCGGCCCGCACGGCGCGGGTGGAGAAGTCCTGGGTCATGGGTCTCTCTGGGTGCTGGGTGCTGGGTGCTGGTGCTGGTTCGCGGGTGCTGGGTGCTAGGTGCTGGGTGCTAGGTGCTGGCTCCTGGGTACTACCTGCTCAGGAACGAGAGCAGGTCGTGCCGAGTGACCACCGCGGCGGGCTTGCCGTCGTGGGTGACCAGCAGGGCATCGGCCGATGCGAACGCCTCGCGTGCCGCATCCACCGAGTCGTTCATGCCGATGAGCCCCAGCGGCGGCGCGACGAACTCGGCCAACGCGTCGGTCAACTGGGCCCGCCCGCTGAAGACCGCATCGATCAGGGTCTTCTCGTCGATCGACCCCACGACCTCGCCCATCACGACCGGGGGCTCGGCGGTCAGCACGGGCATCTGCGAGATGTCGAATTTCCGCATCTTGTCGATCGTGTGCCGCACCGTGTCGGTGGGATGCACGTGCACGAGCCCGGACAGCTCCGGCTCCTTGGTGCCCACCAGATCGGCGACCGTGCCACCCGGCTCGGCGGGTAGGAAGCCGTAGGAGCGCATCCAGGCGTCACTGAAGACCTTGCCCAGATAGCCGCGCCCACCATCGGGCAGCAGGATGACCATGACGTCGTCCGGCCCCAGCGAGCGCGCCGCCTTGAGACCGGATGCGACCGCGAGCCCCGAGGATCCGCCCACGAGCAGACCCTCCTCGCGAGCCAGTCGCCGGGTGAACTCGAACGACTCCGCGTCGGAGGACGCGATGATCTCGTCGACCACCTCCGGGTCGTAGGCGGTCGGCCAGAAGTCCTCGCCCACGCCCTCCACCAGGTACGGCCGGCCGGTCCCGCCCGAGTACACCGAGCCCTCCGGGTCGGCGCCGATGACGTGCACCTCGCGGCCGACGAGTGCGGCCTGCTCCTTGAGGTACCTGCCCACCCCGGAGATGGTGCCGCCCGTGCCGACTCCCGCGACGAAATGGGTGATCCGGCCGTCGGTGTCGCGCCAGATCTCCGGACCCGTGGTCTCGTAGTGGCTGAGCGGCCCGTTCGGGTTGGAGTACTGGTCGGGCTTGAAGGCGCCGGGGATCTCGCGCGCCAGCCGATCCGAGGTCTGGTAGTAGCTGTCCGGGCTCTCGGGCGCCACGTTGGTCGGGCAGACCACCACCTCGGCGCCGTACGCCTTGAGCGTGTTGATCTTGTCCTCGCTGACCTTGTCGGGGCAGACGAAGACGCACCGGTAGCCGCGCTGCTGGGCGACCAGTGCCAGGCCGATGCCCGTGTTGCCGGAGGTCGGTTCGACGATCGTGCCACCGGGCCCCAGCTTGCCCTCGCGCTCCGCGGCATCGATGATGCGGGATGCGATGCGATCCTTGCTGGACCCGCCCGGGTTCAGGTACTCGATCTTCGCCAGCACGGTGGCGGTGACCGGCTCGAGGCCGGGGGAATCGGTCACCGAGTTGAGCCTGACCAGGGGCGTGTCGCCCACCAGGTCGAGCACGGTCTCGGCGAACTTCATGCGGTCGAGCCTACCGGCGAGGCTCGCGCGTTACGCGGCTGTACCGGCGCGGTCGTCGCTCAATCGAGGTGATCGGATGCGCAGCCGCCCTGCGCATTTCGCCGCGGCTCTTGTGATCGGGTTCGGCCGGCTCCTACCATCGCGGCACGCGAAGCTGGCCTGCCGGGGAACCGGGCTCATCGAGCCCGACGGCGTGCCACATCCGGGGGCCACCGGCCGTCGGTGAGTGATGAACAGCGACCGCGACACCGAATATGCAGTTCCGGAGGTCGACGATGACTGATCTGTTCACTCGCGCGCTGGCACGCACCCGCGCGAACGCAACCGCCCGAAGGCGGCGCGGCCCTGACCGGCTCGCGGTTCCGCTGACCGCTGCGGTCGCGGCGCTCGTGCTGGCGACCGCGGTACCCGCGTCGGCGGCGACCGACACGGTCACCGCATCCACTCTCACGACGACCGCGAGCAGCACCGGCGGTCAACCCGTCGCGGCTCTGGCCGTCAAGGACCAGTCGGGCACCCAGGACGGCTGGTCCAAGTACATCGAGTTCGAGAACAAGTACGCCGGGTATCTGACCTTCACAGCACCCGCCCTGAACGGTGCGATCACCGACATCTCGGTCGACATCAATTACCGGGGACCCGCGAAGTCCACCCAGAAGTGGACCTGGCAGTTGCGCGACTGGAGTGCCGGCGCGTGGGTGAAGATCGGGGACAACGGTGCCGCCCCGGACTGGGGCGCGTGGACGACCTTGTCGTTCACCGCGCCAGGCGACCTCGACCGATTCGTCTCGTCGGCCGGGAAGCTCCGGGTCCGCATCGTCGCCAACAATGCCGCCGACAACGCCGACCTCGACTACGTGGGGATCACTCTTGTCTCCGATGACGAGGACCCGGGCGACCCCGGCGACCCGGGAGACCCCGGCGACCCGGGCGATCTGCAAACCGGTGACGCGACGCTGAACCCGGGCCCGGTCGACTGCGATGACTGCTGGTTGCCTGCGGTGCAGACGAGCTGGAACTGGGTCATCGCCCACGTGCCGACGGCGCCCTTCCGCGACGTCGACATGTACGACATCGACGGTTTCGAAGCCAGCGCGGCGGATGTCGCCGCATTGCACGGCGCCGGCATCACAGCGGTGTGCTACATCAGTGCGGGAACGGCCGAAGACTGGCGGCCCGACTACGCGGCGTTCCCGGCATCCCTCAAGGGACCGGAGATGCCCGACTGGGAGGGCGAGTACTGGCTGGACGTCCGTGATGTCCAGGAGTCCGACAGCGTGCTCGCCTCGCTCATGAACGCCCGTCTGCAGATGTGTGCCGACAAGGGGTTCGACACGGTCGAGTGGGACAACGTGGACGGCTACGCGGGCAACCAGAGCGGCATCGGGTACTCCGCCACCGACCAGCTGATCTACAACCAGTTCCTGTTCAACAACACCCACCGGCTGGGCATGAGCGTCCTGCTGAAGAACGACCTCGACCAGGTCGGCGCCCTGCTGAGCTACGCGGACGGCGCGCTCAACGAGCAGTGCAACCAGTACTCGGAGTGCTCGACGCTGAACCCGTTCGTCGCAGCCGGGAAACCGGTGTTCAACGCCGAGTACGGCTCGAGCAACGCGTTCTGCGCGGCGGACAACGCCGCCGACTTCAACGGCGTCCGATTCAAGCTGGCTCTGAACGACACCACGTATCACGCCTGCCGCTAGCCAGGTCGCACGCCGGGTCGGCCCTCCCCCTTGCGGGCGGGGGCCGACCTCGGCGGGCCCTCGGCGGGTTCTCGGCGGGCCCTCGGCGGGTTGTCGCCCGGTTCGCCCAGCGCTGCGTCCGACCCCCGCTCGACCGGCCAGCGCGGGTACCGAGTCGCTACGCGTTCACCAGTGGAGCCGGTCCGCCGGACGCCCCCAGCCCGCCAGGGCCCCCCGGCCCGTGCTCGTCGAGTGCCTTCGCCGCCAGCTCCTGGCGCTGGTCGATCGTCGTGCCGATGTCACGCGCCAGTCCGGGTCGGGTCTTGACCAGCCGGTCGACGATCGCGACCGGGAAGTACATGACCGCCGCATCCGTCACCGCCACCATCGACGTGCCGACCGCCTGCCGGGTCAGCGCGGTCAGGCCGACTAGCTCGTCGCGCCCGAGCTGGACGACCGGCACGATGGCGCCCTGCGCTGCCGGGACCTGCAGTTCGATCATGCCCTCGACGATGACGCGGATGCCGTCGGGCACCTCGCCCGGACGCTGCACGAGCTCGCCCTCGCCGTAGCGCTCCAGGCGCACCTGGTCGACCATCGCCTCGGCCTCCTCGCGCGAGACCTCGAAACGCGGCGCCAGGCGCAGCAGGTTCTCACGCACGCGCTCGGGCGTGGCGTAGGTGTCGGTCAGGTCGCGGTCCAGGTGCAGGCCCGCCCGCCGGGAGGCGTACCAGAGCCGGGTGCGGAACAGTCCGAGCGTTCCGTACTGCTTGCCCGGGCTGGTCAGCGGGATGTTGATCTCGTAGCGCGCCTTGTTCAGCGGCACGGCCATCGGGCTGGATCCGGGGGCGAGCTCCGGCAGTCCCGACGCCACCTGCTCCATGACCTCGATCACCAGGTGCGGCGGGTCGTCGGTCGCGAACCGGTACACATCGGACGCCTCATACGGCGAGGACGCGCGCGTCAGGTTCTGGAAGGACCCGCCCGCGAGCTCCGAGTTGGGGATGATCAGGATGCCGTTGGCCGTGTCCAGATGCGTGGCGCGCCAGTTCATGGCCACCACGCGACCCTTGCCCGCGGACGTGACGATGTACTCGCCCAGCTCGAAGGGCTGCTCGAAGAGCAGGAAGAGGCCGGACAGCACCGAGCCCACGGCGTTCTGCAGCGCGAGGCCGATGACGATCGAGCCGATGCCCAGGGCGGTGAACAGACCGCCGATGTCGGCGCCCCAGATCCACCCGAAGAGCACCGCGAGGCTGATCCCGACGATGAGCACGCGCGCGATATCGACGAAGATCGACGGGAAGCGACTGCGCCAGGTGCCCTGTTTGGCGGTGACGAAGATCGCCAGGTTGAGCCCGCTCAGCAGGATGACCACCACGACGAGCCCGAAGGCGGTCGCCGCGACCTTCGCCCAGGCGAACCCGTCCACCTCGGCCTGCGGGATCTGCGTGAACAGGATGATGACCGCGGCGAGCGGCGCGAGCACGTTGCGGGCGAGCACCACGATGGTCGTGCCCGGCGTGCCCTTGCGTTGCATCGAGGTGTGCAGCTCGCCCAGCACGAGCAGCACGATCGGCAGCCCGAAGATGACCGCGACGGCCGGCCAGAACCACGGTTCCGAGAGCAGGTCGATCATCGCGGCGCGTCCGCCGCCTTGGGGTCGAGGCGCCAGACCCGCTGGTACCCGCCGCTGACCTCCACCACGCCCGAGTCGGCGAAGGGCATGGTGTCGGGCAGCTTGTCGACCACGCGCTGGGTCAGGAACACGCCCGCCTCGTTGGCGCCGCCCTGCAGCCGGAACGCCAGGCTCACCGCGTCGCCCCACAGGTCGTAGACCACATGGGAGCGCCCGACCAGTCCGCTCGTGACGGTTCCGGTGTCCATGCCGACGCGCACCGACAGATCGGCGCCGTGCTGGGCGCCGAAGCGCTCCACGATGCGCTGCATGTCGAGGGCAAGCTCGACCGTGCGCCGGGCGTGGTCCACGCGCGGGACGCTCAGCCCGCAGCTGGCCAGGTAGCCCTGACGCGTGGTGCGCACGCGCTCCACCCCGTGCGCCTCCGCCGCCTCGTCGAAGGCGCGGAAGATGTCGTTGAGGAGGTCCAGAGCCCGGTCGCTCGTCGTGCTGCGGCCGAACTCCTCGAAGCCGACGATGTCGGCGAACATGACCGTGACCTCCTGGTGGTCCTGCACGATGGTGCGGACCCCCTCGCGGTAGCGCTTGGCCAGCGTCTCGGGCATGAGGGTACGCAGCAGCCGGTCGTTCTCTGCCCGCTGCTCGTCGATGAGGGCGGCCTTGAGCTCGAGGCTGCGGCTCATGTCGTTGAACGCGGCCGCGACGTCGGCCAGCTCGTCGGATTCGCCGGCCTCCACCTGCACACCCTGCTCGCCTGCGGCGATGCGGCGCGCCGCATCCCGCAGCCGGCGCAGCGGGCGGACCGCGAGCCCGGCGAAGATCACCGAGAGCAGCGAGACGACCGCGACGATGATCGCGGAGGAGATGGCCAGACGCTGCGTGAACTGATCGACCGGGGCGAGGGCCTCCTCCGCGTCGATCTCGGCGACGATGGCCCATTTGAGCCCGTGCGACCGGAACGGCGCATAAGCGGCGATGGTCTGCGACCCGAGGTAGTTGCGCGAGGTGACCGTTCCGCGCTGCCCGTCGAGGGCCAGGTTCGCGGCTTCGGTGTCGACCGGCTGGAGCAGGAGGGTCTCGCCACTGCTGACCGCCTGCTCGGCGATCTCCTCGGACAGTCCCGCCTGCACGGCGGCCTGGAGGTAGGCCTGCGGGTCCTCGGCGAGGTCGCGCGAGACGGATCGCATGGTGGGCACGGGTTCGCTGCCCGAGCGGCCGGCGAGGTAGGCCTCGCCCGTGCGGCCCAGACCGCTGTCGGACCATTTGCCGTCGCCGGTCATGATCGCGTTGATGCGGGCGATCGGCAGCTGCACCGCGAGGGCGCCCACCGGCGCGCCCTGGGTGCTCTCCCCCGTGCCGTCCGCGGTGGACGCGCCCCCGGCGAGCGGCACGACGGCCCAGGCGACCGGGGAGCCCAGCGCCGGCGAGTAGCGCTGGAAGTCGCTGAACACCACGGTGTCCAGGCCCTGGATCGTCGACATGGCGGTGGCGAACGTGATCCCGAGCCCGGTGAAGCTGTAGGGCCCCTTGGTCAGGTCGGCGCCGAGATCGACGCCCTTGGACTCGGTGTAGACCACGCGGCCGTCGCCGTCGATGAGCACCAGATCGTCGAACTTGAGCAGCGTCGCCATGCGATGCAGGTAGTCGTGGTAGCGCGAGTGCGCCGCCGACCACGCGCTGCCGTCGCCCGCGTCGTTGACGGCGGAGGGGTCTGCGCCCTGACCGGTCTGACCGGTCTGACCGCCCTCGCCGTCGTCGTCGCCCTGGCCGTCGTCGCCCTGGCCGTCGTCGCCGGCCGGGGCGCTCAGCGCCACCAGGTAGTGGTACAGCAGATAGCGCGAGCCGCGCGAGGAGGGGTCGAAACTCGCCGGATCGACGTCCTCGCCCGTGGCCTCGGCCAGCGCGGGAGCGAACTGGTTCACGAAGTACGAGGTGACGGCGGCGTTCTGCTCCGGCGTCAGCGTCAGGCCCGGCGCTCCCGACGAGCCCTGGGCGTTCCCGGCCGCGTCGAGTTCGTCGAGCGCGGCCGCGAACGCCTGCTCGGCGCCGGAGACCGAGCTGTCTCGGCTCGCCAGCAGGAGCGAGTTCTCCACCGCATCGAGCAGGTTGACCAGCTGGCGGGCGCGCGCATCCCGCACCTCGATGAGGCGGTCGTAGGCGGCGTCCTTGAGGGAGTCGGTGCCGTTCAGATAGCCGAGGACACCGCCCACCACATTGGAGCCGATGCTCACCACGAGCAGCATGAGCAGGAGCCACGACTTGATGCTGAGCTGCGCGGCCGTACGGCGGGCGCGCACGGCGACGTGCTCGCCGCCCGATTCCCCGCTCGCCCCGCTGCTCATGGTGCCTCCCATGCCCCGCGCGCGACGCCAAGACGGGTCGCGGTCGCCCGCATTGGGGCTCCAACGCGGGATGCCCCACTTTATCGGCAGGTGCGGCGGCAGGCGACAACGGATCCGGGGGCCAACGCGGGGCCCCCTCAGGCGCGCAGTCAGGCGCGCAGTCAGGCGCGCAGTCGATCGAGGGCACCGCTCTGGGCGAGAAGGGCGAACCGGTCGGGAATGCCCCAGTGCTCGGCGATGCGCAGCCCGTCATCTGCGCCCGGGTCGCCCGTCTCAACCGTGCGCACCACGTCGATGACCGTGATCTCGAAGGGCTTCCCGCTGGGCGGGCCGAAGAACGGGCCCGTCAGGGTCCCACTGCCCAGCACCCGCACCCAGGTGACGTCGCCGCGCTGCGCCCAGTCCTGCAGTTCGTAGCGGATGTCGGGCGCCATCGCGTGCAGGTCGGCGATCGCCCGCCGGGTCTTGTCGAGCGCCTGCTCGCCTGTGCCGGTCATGCCGAACTGGTGCGCCACGAGCCCCGGATCGAAGATCTCGTCGACCACCTCGGTACGCCCCTGCGCGAAGCCCTCGTCGAGCACCCGCATGAGCAGCCGGACCGCCGGCGGCAGAGTCTCCACGCGATCGTCGTTCGTCATCATACACCTCTCATGTATTCATTGCAGTGTCACTGCATCCAATGCATTGATAGTGTCGATCCGTGCCCGCTGTCAAGCCCCCTGCGCCGACCTGGCGTCAGCAGCAGGCGCAGGCAACCCGCGACCGCATCGCCGAGGCGGCCAGGGAGATGTTCGCCGCGCACGGCTACGCGACCACCTCCATCGACGCCATCGCGCAGAGCGCGGGAGTCGCCCAGCGCACCGTCTACGCCGCGTTCGGCAGCAAGCGCGAGATCCTCTCGGCGATCTGCGAGGCCTGGCTGGCGCGGGCCCGCGCGCGCGAGGCGGCCGCCGAGGTGCTCGCCGAACCCGATCCCCTCGCCCGACTGCGCGGTGCCGGCGCCTGGCTGGCCGACCTGTACGGCGCGGGCCTCGACGTGGCCATCGTGCTCGAGAGCGCCTCGGACGAGAGCCCCGAGACCCAGCAGCTGCTGCGCGCCAAGCTGGCCGGCCGCGATCGCGTCATGAACGACTTCATCCGCTCGCTCGGGCCGGCGCTAGCCGTGCCCACCGCGGAGGCGCAGGCGCTCTTCCGCGCCCTCGCCGCGCCCGGGGTCTACCGCGAGCTCGTCGAGCACGCCGGCTGGGGCCGCGACCGCTTCGCGGCGTGGGTCGCCGAGACGCTCGAGCGTACGATCCTGCACGCCTGAGCCTGCGCGTGGGCTCCCTCATGAGACCGGCGCACCCTCCCGCTGCCGGACCCGGAGCGCAGCCCGCCGGTCAGCCCGCGGCTCAGTCCTCCTCGACTCGCGCCGCCGCCAACTGCTCCGCAAAGAGCGTCGCGTACACCCCGCCGGCCGCCAACAGCTCGGCGTGCGTTCCCCGCTCGGCGATGCGCCCCGCATCCACCACGAAGATCACGTCGGCTCCCACCACGGTCGAGAGCCGGTGCGCGATCGCGATGGTGGTGCGACCGCGCGACGCCTCGTCGAGGGCGCCCTGCACGACGCGTTCGCTCACGGTGTCCAGGGCGCTCGTCGCCTCGTCCAGGATGAGCACCGCCGGGTCCTTGAGCAGCACCCGCGCGATCGCCACACGCTGCTTCTCGCCACCGGACAGCCGGTAGCCGCGTTCCCCCACCACGGTGTCGTAGGCGTCGGGGAACGACGCGATGGTGTCGTGGATGTTGGCGCTGCGAGCCGCGGCGATCAGCTCGTCGTTCGTCGCATCCGGTTTGGCGTACCGCAGGTTTTCGGCGATCGTGGCGTGGAACAGGTAGGTCTCCTGCGAGACGATCCCGATCGCGCCGATGAGCGAGTCCTGCTTCAGCTCGCGCACGTCGGTCCCCGCGAACAGTACGCGCCCCTCGGTCACGTCGTGCAGCCGGGGCACCAGGTAGGAGACCGTCGTCTTGCCGGCCCCCGACGGCCCGACGAAGGCCGCGTACTGGCCCGGCTCGATCGCGAAGCTCACGCCGCGCAGGGTCGCGGGCGTGTCCTCCGGGGCGTCCGGATACCGGAACACCACGTCCTCGAAGGCCACCTCCCCCAGGTGCGCGGCATCCACGTCGCGGGCGTCCACGGCATCCCGGATCGCCGGCGTCAGATCCAGGTACTCGAAGATGCGCGCGAAGAGCGCCTGCGAGGTCTGCAGGTCCAGGGCGACGCGCAGCAGTCCCATGAGCGGACCCATGAGGCGGGCCTGCACGGTCGTGAACGCGACCACGGTGCCGGCCGTGACCGGCACGTCCTGGAAGATGAGCCAGGCGGCCACCAGGTAGATGACCGCCGGGATGACCGACAGGAAGATACCGACGATCGCGAAGAACCACTGCCCGCTCATGGACTGCCGGATCTGCAGCCCGATCTGCCGGTGGTTCTCGTCGGTGTAGCGCTGCACCTCGGCGCCCTGCTGGTTGAACGCCTTCGCGAGCAGGATCCCCGAGACGCTCAGGGTCTCCTGCGTGATCGCGGTCATCTCCGAGAGCGACTCCTGCGTCTTGGTCGCGATGCGCGCGCGCACCTGCCCGACCCGACGCTGGGCGACGACCAGCACGGGCAGCAGCACGACCGCGACCAGGGTCATCTGCCAGCTCAGCACGATCATCGACACGAGCGCCGCGATCACCGTCACCGTGTTGCCGATGACGCTCTGGATGGTGTTGCTGAGCACCCCGGCCACGCCGCCCACGTCGTTCTGCAGGCGCGACTGGATGATGCCGGTCTTGGTGCGTGTGAAGAATCCCAGCTCCATGGCCTGCAGGTGCGAGAACAGGCGGATCCGCAGCGCCCCCATGACGTTGTTGCCGACCTTGGCGGTGAGGTAGGTCTGCCACACGCCCAGGGCCGAGCTCACCACCCAGAGCAGAACCATGATGCCGACCAGCTGCAGCAGCACGGGGACGTCGGGTGCGCTCTGCCCCTCGTCGGGGAAGAGCCCGCGGTCGAAGGCCTGCTGGGTCAGCAGCGGCGGGGCGACGCTCAGGGCGGCACCCACAAGCACGAGCGCGATGGTGACCGCGAGCGGTGCCTTGTACGGCCGGAAGAGCGACGCGATGCGCGGCAGCAGGTCGGGGATCCTGGGCGCTTGCGCGTTGGCGGCGCGCTGCGCATCGGCGTCCGACATCGACACCCGGCCGCCCCCGCCGCCCCCACGGCCACCGCCCATGCCCCGCATGCTCACCCTGGCACGCTACCGCCGCCGGCCGTCACCTGCCGGCTGCGGTAGCGCGCCTTGCCTCACCCCTTCGTCGAGCCGGCCAGCAGCCCGCGCACGAAGTAGCGCTGCAGCGCGAGGAACACCACGAGCGGCACCAGGATCGAGATGAATGCCCCCGCCGGGAGCAGCTGCGCGTTCTGCCCGAACTCGCCCGTCAGCTCCGCGAGTTTGCGGGTGATGGGCGCCGCATCCCCGGTGGCGAAGATGAGCGCCACGAGAAGGTCGTTCCAGACCCAGAGGAACTGGAAGATCGCGAACGATGCGATCGCCGGAAGCGACAGCGGCAGCACGATGCGGAAGAAGATCTGCCCGTGACTCGCACCGTCCACGCGCGCCGCCTCGATGACGTCGCCCGGGATCTCGCTGATGAAGTTGTGCAGCAGGAAGATCGCCAGCGGCAGCGCGAAGATGGTGTGCGCAATCCACACCTGCGAGTACAACCCCGCCCCGCGCAGACCCTCGTACAGCACCGAGTCGCCCACGAACAGCCCGCGCGAGAAGAGCGAGAGCAGCGGGACCAGCGCCATCTGAATGGGCACGATCTGCAGCGCGAACACCAGCACGAAGATGATGTCGCGGCCCTTGAACTGCATCCAGGCGAACGCGTACCCGGCCAACGAGGCGATCACCAGCGGGAAAACGGTCGCCGGGATGGCGATCGCGAGCGAGTTGACGAACGGCTGCGCGAGCCCGTCCCGCCCGAACAGCACGTCGGTGTAGTTCTGCAGCGTCACCGTCGGATTGACGAAGATCTGCCACCAGCCGGTGCGGAGGGTGTCCTCCTTGGGCCGGATCGAGGTGATGAACAGACCGACCGTTGGAATCGTCCAGAGCACCGCGATGATGAGGGATGCGATGGTCGCCCCGCGACTGGTGAGCCGCTGCTTGGTGCGGCGCGTCGCACCGCGGACCGCGGACTCGGTGAGGGCGGGGTTCGCCGCGACGGAGGTGGTCATCGGATCTCCCTCGACTTCTGGATCTGCCGGGCGTTGTAGATGACGATCGGCATGACGAGCAGGAACAGGATGACGGCGAAGGCCGACGAGCGACCGGCCTCGAACTTCTGCAGCAGGGTCACCATCTCGTTGGCGATGACGCCCGTGTCCGGGTAGGCCGTTCCCATGGTGCGCACGATGTCGAAGACCTTGAGCGAGGCGATCGAGATGGTCGTGAGGACCACGATGAGCGAAGGCCGGATCGCCGGCACCTGCACGTTCCAGAATCGCTGCCAGGCGTTCGTGCCGTCCAGCTGCGCCGCCTCGATCTGCTCGACCGCCACGCCCTTGAGCGCCGCGGAGAGGATCACCATGGCGAACCCGGTCTGCACCCAGATGAGCACGATCGTCAGCAGGAAGGTATTGAGCGGCACCTGCTGCAGCCAGTTGACCGGATCGAGTCCCAGACCGGTGAGGATGCCGTTCCACAGCCCGATCTGGTCGCGGTCGCCGGGGCGATAGTCGTACACGAACCGCCAGATGACGCTCGCGCCGACGAACGAGATCGCCATGGGCATGAAGACCAGGACCTTGAAGAACTTCTCGCCGCGGCTGCGGTCGATGAAGACCGCGTAGGCGAGGCCGATGGCCGTCGACACCACGGGGACCACGAGCACCCAGATGATGGTGTTGCGGATCACGATCAGGTTGTCGGGCTGGCTGAAGATCCACACGTAGTTGTCGAGGCCGATGAAGGCGCCGCGGTTGCTGAGCAGCGACCCCCACAGGGTCGCGAAGGTCGGGTACACGAGCCCGACGAGGAGGAGCAGAATCGCCGGTGACAGGAACCCGAACAGGGCGAAGAGGTAGCCGGACCCCTTCCTGCTGCGGTAGTCGAGCAGGAAGAACACCCCGCCCAGAACGACAGCGGCCGCAACGGCCCACCAGACCGATCCCAGCAGCAGCAGCACGACGCCGGGGATCACGAGGCACGCCGCGAAGCGGATGACCGTGTAGACCGTTCCGGGTCGGGGTGCGACCTCGATGAGCAGCACGACCACGGTGGCGACCACCAGGAAGGCCACCACGACGATCGGGATCTGCAGAAGGGGCGGGAGAGATCCCAGCCAGCTGAGGAAGTCTTTCACGATCCCTCTTTTCGCTTGTCCATCCGCTCGTCGACTCTGACGAGCTTCAACTTGAGAGTAAAGGGGGGCGGACCGCCCGGTCTACGACCAGACGGCCCGCCCGAGTCACAAGGCTGCTAGGAACTCGCTAGGAGCTCGGCCAGCTCGCCTCGATCTTGTCCAGCACGTCCTCGGTGGGCGTGCCGTTCACCCAGTCGACCATGCCGGTCCAGAAGGTACCCGCACCGACCGCGCCGGGCATGAGGTCGGACGCGTCGAACCGGAACGTGGTGTTCGGGTCCTGCAGCAGCGTGATGGCCTGGGTCAGGATCGCGCTGGAGGCGTTCGACGGGTCGAGACCCTTGTTGGCGCTGATGACACCGCCGAGCGAGACACGGCTGTTGGCCCAGTCGCCGCTCGACAGGTACTCCTGCACCTTGATGGTGTCGGCGTCGTTGCTGAACGCGCCGACGATCTCACCACCACCGGTCACCGCCGGGGCGCCCGCGGTCTCGCCGGGGGTGATGAAGGCCCAGATGCCCTCGTCCTCACCCACGGTGCCGCCGGCGGCCGTGATGAAGCCGTCGTAGAACGACGCCTGGTGGTGCAGGATGCAGTCGCCGTCGACCAGCGCGGTGGCCGGGTCGCCGAACGGCGTGCTGTTGATCGTCACGACGTCGCCGTAGCCGGCGTTGACGTAGTCAGGGTTCAGCAGGATCGAGCCGACCGCGTCGAAGGCCTTCTTGATGGCCGGGTCGTTGAACGGGATCTCGTGGGCGACCCACTTGTCGTAGACCTCGGGTCCGGACTGGCGGAGCACCAGGTCCTCGATCCAGTCGGTTCCGGGCCAGCCGGTCGCGGCGTCCGAGCCGAAGCCCGCGCACCACGGCTTCTGGCCGGAGTCGGCGATCGTCTGGGTGAGCGTCAGCAGCTCGTCCCAGGTCTGCGGCACGGCCCAGCCGTTGGCCTCGAAGACCGCGGGCGAGTACCAGATGAAGCCCTTGACGCTCGCCATGAGCGGCGCACCCACCAGGGTGCCGTCGACCGTGCCGTACGCGGCCCAGTCCTCCGACCAGCCGTCGGCGACGTTGGCCGCGACGCCCTCGGGGGCGGGCTGCATGTAGCCGCGCGTGGCCAGGTCGGCCAGCAGGCCGGGCTGCGGGAAGATCGCGAGGTCCGGCGGGTTGCCGCCCTGGGCCAGCGATCCGATCTGCGCCTCGAACTCCTTGGTCGACTCGTACTTGATGTCGATCCCGTTCTCCTCCTCCCAGTCCGCCCAGGACTGCTCGAGCAGGTCGGCCTCGGTGTCGGCGATGGTGCCCATGATCGTCACGACTCCATCGGCTTCACCGGCATCGCCGGGGCCGAAAGAGCTGCCACCCCCGCCGCCTCCGCCGGAGCAGCCGGCGAGCACGACGCTCGTGGCTCCGACGATGACCGCAGTGGCGAGCAAACGATGGTTCACGCGTGAACGCATGTGTTTCCTCCTCATTGAGGCTCGGCCCCGCCGGGATGCGGCGGAGCGTGGATGGTGCAGGACACGGAACGCGGGAGCGCTTTCGCAACCGGTTCCAGCACCACGGTAGGCCAGGAGACGGCGGCGTGCAAGTATCCCGGCATTCGTGATCGGCCGCGGGCATCCACTATGCTGCAATCGGTTCCAGGCGACGCCGCCCTGGACGGCCCCGGAACGGGCGGGAGGTTCGACGATGAGCTCGCTGCAGGAGGTCGCGCGCCGTGCGGGTGTCTCCAAGGCGACCGCGTCCCGCGCCCTGAGCGGCGCGGCCCACGTCTCCCCCGCGGCGCGCGAGCGCGTGGCGACCGCCGCATCCGAACTCGGCTACGTGGTGTCCTCGACCGCATCGAGCCTGGTGACCGGCCGCACCAAGAACGTGGGCGTCATCACCCCGTTCATCAACCGCTGGTTCTTCGCCGAGGTGCTCGAGGGCATCGAGGGCGCGCTCATTCGCGCGGGCTACGACCTCACGCTGTTCCGGCTGCCCTCCGAACCGGAGCAGCGCAGCCGGCTCTTCCACTACTTCCTGGTGCGCAAGCGCGTCGACGCGATCGTGTGCCTGGGCGTCGCGCTCACGCCCGCCGAGGTCGAGCTCATCCACACGCTGCGCCGGCCCGCGGTCGGGATCGGCGGTGCGATCCCGGGGCTTCCCACCATGAGCATCGACGACGTCGAGGCCACCCGTCTCGCCACCCGGCACCTCATCGGCCTCGGCCACCGCAGGATCGTCCACGTCGGCGGCGATCTCGGCGAGCAGATGGACTTCGAGGTGCACGCCAGGCGGCTCGCCGGATTCCGATCCGCCATGGAGGAGGCCGGGCTCGACTGCGAGGGCGCCTTCCGCGCCACCACCTTCAGCGTTCCCGGCGGGTACGAGTCCGCGCTCGCGCTGCTCGCCGACCCGGCGATCCGGCCGACCGCCATCGTGGCCGGCTGCGACGAGATCGCCATCGGCGTCATCACCGCGGCGCGCGAACTCGGGATCCTCGTGCCGTCCGAGCTCTCGGTCGTGGGCATCGACGATCACCCCTACGCGCCCATGTTCGGACTGACGACCGTGCGCCAGGTCCCCGGCGAGCAGGGCGAGAAGGCCGCCGAGATGGTCGTGCGCGCGCTCGCCGACGCGACCGATCCGCTCGAGCCGGTCGCGAGCGAGATCCCGATCCGGCTCGTGGTCCGCCGCAGCACGACCGCGCCCCCGGGGGTTCAATCCGTGCGCTGACCGGGTGGCGCTCGGCGTGAACGTGACGCGGTCTCGGGCGCTGCCCGGCGTGAACGCGACGCGGTTCCGGTCGGTTCATGACGCGCATGCGCGCGATACCAGGCATGGGATCGTCGTGTCCTCCGAAATGTGGACATAGCGGGGTACACCACGTACCCTTGTCCGGTCGGCGCGAACCCGCGGAACTGGGATCCCGGGCGCGCACCGTCCGTCCCCACCCCATACCGGTCCCGGGCCCAGGTGCCCGCCACCTTGACGCACCGCGCCCGGCTCTCCACCGGGCCCGCGGCAGGAGATCCCAGAACGTGTCATCCCATCGCGACATCGACGCGCTGCGCCCCGAGCTGGCCGCGGCGACGGCCCGCGGCGGCGACGCCGTGCGCGCCGTCCTGCACCCGGTCGCGCACGAGCTCGCCGTCGAGGACGGCGTGCGATTCCGCGAACTCGTGATGGGGCTGCCCGAGTCCAGCTGGCACGACGACGTCATCATCACGACCGCCCTGGGCACGAGCTACCGATCCCCCGGCTCCCCGGAGGGCTCCTCTGCCTTGGCATACCTGCGCGCCGCCGAGAAGCTCCTCCGGCGCGATCCGGGCGCCGCCGACCACGCGCGCGCCGAAGTGCAGCTCGCCTTCGCGGCGAGCCTGCGCGTCCAGGGCAGGCTGCTCGACGCGGAGGTCCGGCTCCTCGAGGTCGAGGAACTGCTCGAGCACGGCGACCACGGGCCGGCCTCGCACCGCCTCGCTGCCCGCCATCAGCTGGAGGCCGGGGTCACCGATCTCCTGCTCGGCCGGCTCCACACCGCGCGGCACCGGCTCGAGTTCGCGCACGGCCTCGCCGTCCACCTGACCCGCTCCGAGCGGATCGAGTGCCTGGGCGCGCTCGCGCTCGCCTCCTATGCCCAAGGCGATCTGGCATCCACCGACCGGGCGATCGCCGAGGCGCGCGCGATCGACGCGCCGGACGGGCTGCTCGCGAGCGCGTTCGCCGCGCCGATGTACGCGGCCGAGGTCCTGGTGAGCACCGACCGCTACGATCTCGACCGGCTGGCGGAGCTGTCGGAGGCCATGACCGCGGCGAGCGCACACGCCGAGTGGCGGCCCTTCGCCTGGGTGGTCACCGCGTACTCGCAATCGCTGCGCGGCGAGGCGATCGCCGCCCTGGACTCGCTGCACCACGCCCACCAGCGGTATCTCTCCTGGCCGACGCCGGGCATCGGGCTCGACATCGGGGAGCTTCTGAGGGCCGAGATCCTCGCGAGCCTCGACCGCGGCGACGAGGCGTATCGCATCCTGTCGCGCATCGATCCGCACGAGCGGCACGCGCTGTGCCCGCAGCGCTTCATGGCCAGGATCGCCCTCCAGCACGGCGACGTGCGGGGGGCGCGCGCCGCGCTCGCCGACTGCGAGCGGCTGGGCGAGACCCACTCGCCGCGCACCTCGATCGACGTGCAGCTGCTGCGCGCGGCGACCGAGCTCGAGGGCGGGGCCCCCGCGCTGTCGGACATGAGCTTCGACCGGGCACTGCACGCCATGGCGCGCACCGGCGTGCAATCCCCGCTGCGTCATGTCCCGCCCGCGCTGCTCGCCAGGCTCGCCCAGCGCGCCATCACGCGCCGCCAGGGGCCGGAGGAGCGCCGCATGCTCGAGCGCATCCTGGAGGCCACCGAGGGCCACGAGCACGACCGCGAGCCGCTCAGCGAACGGGAGCGTCTGGTGCTCGCCTACGTCGAGCGCGAGCTCACGGTGGCCCAGATCGCGGCCGAGTTGTACATCTCCCCGAACACCGTGAAGACGCATCTGCGCCGGCTGTACCAGAAGCTCGGAGTCACCACGCGGGAGGAGGCGATTCGCCGGGCACGAGCCCTCGGGCTGCACCTGGCACCCGCGCCGGACGCCGCGCCGAACGCCGCGGCACCGGACACTGTGCGGGGGATCACCCGCGAATCACCCGGTCCCGGGGATTAACACCCGGGCGCCGCGAGTGGTTGGATGCTTGTCGTTGCATGCGGGCCCCCGTCCCTGATCCTGGGGTCCCGATAACGACAAGGGGGCGGGCACCTCGGCTGGTTACCGAGGGGCCCGCCCCGCTCTTGTCGTGCTTGTCGCGCGAGAAGCGCGTGCGCCCTACTTGAGGACGACCGTCGCGCCGGCCTCCTCGAGGACGGCCTTGGCCTTCTCGGCGGTCTCCTTGTTGGCGCCCTCGAGCACCGTGCTGGGAGCGCCGTCGACGAGGGCCTTCGCCTCACCCAGGCCGAGGTTGGTCAGCGTGCGGACCTCCTTGATCACCTGGATCTTCTTGTCGCCCGAGTTCTCGATGACGACGTCGAACGAGTCCTTCTCGTCGTCTGCCTCGGCCGCGCCACCGGCACCGCCGGCGGCCGGAGCGGCACCCGCAGCGGCGACGGCGACCGGAGCGGCCGCGGTGACCTCGAAGGTCTCCTCGAACTTCTTCACGAACTCGCTGAGCTCGATGAGCGAGAGCTCCTTGAACGCGTCGAGGAGCTGGTCGGTGGTGAGCTTTGCCATGTGTGTCTTCCTATCTCTGAATGCGTGCGCGTCGCTGAACGCTTACGCGGACTCTTTCTGGGCGCGCAGCGCGTCGACCGTGCGAACGGCCTTCGACAGCGGCGCGTTGAACATGTAGGCCGCCCCGAACAGCGAGGCCTTGAAGGCGCCGGCCAGCTTCGCCAGCAGCACCTCCCGGGACTCGAGGTCGGCGAGCTTGCCCACCTCGGCCGCGGTCAGCGGGGCGCCATCGAAGTAGCCGCCCTTCACCACCAGCAGAGGGTTCGCCTTGGAGAAGTCACGCAGCGCCTTCGCGACGGCGACGGTGTCGCCGTGCACGAAAGCCATCGCGGAGGGGCCGACGAGCTGGTCGTCGAAGGCGGTGATACCCGCCTCGTTGGCCGCGATCTTGGTGAGCGTGTTCTTCACCACGGCATAGCTCGCGTGCTCGCTGATCGATGTCCGCAGCTGCTTGAGCTGGGCGACCGTGAGCCCGCGGTACTCGGTGAGCACGACGGCGTTCGAGCTGCGGAACGACTCCGTCAACTCGGCGACGATTGCTTCCTTGTTCGCCATGGGATCTCTCTCTTTCCGTGGCCCACGCCCGTGCTCGTTAAACACAGTTGGCTCCGCGCAGAATGCGCGAAGCCACGGAAGAAGCTTGCAACACCTGCGCAGGATTTACGTCTGCGCGGAGTGCGCGCAGAGACCGGCGGTCTAAGGCCTCCGCTAGGTTACGCGACGCCCGGTCCGGGCGCAAACCGCATCCGCGCGGTGGTTCGCCATCCGCGCGGGAATTCTGGACGACGCGCGGACTACGAACCGCAGCGCCGATGGCGTGGCTCAGGCGGGCAGACGGACCGTGAACACCGTGCGACCCGGTGCGCTCTCGACCGAGACCTCGCCGCCGTGCGCCTCGACGACGGCCGCGACGATCGACAGGCCCAGGCCCGTGCTGCCGGTCGCCCGCGAGCGCGACCCGTCCCCGCGAGCGAAGCGCTCGAACAGGACCGGCTGAAGGTCCGCGGGGATGCCGGGGCCGTCATCCGTCACCGTCAGAACCGCCCGGTCCCCCTCCTTCGCGAGGGCGGTGCGCACCCTCGTGCCCTCGGGCGTGTGGATGCGCGCGTTGGCCAGCAGGTTGGCCACCACCTGGTGCAGTCGCCCGGAATCGCCCCTGACGATCACCGGACCCTCGGGGGCGTCCAGGCTCCACTCGTGCTCGGAGGATGCGGCGTGGGCATCGCCCACCGCGTCGGCCACCAGCGGCACCAGATCCACCTCGCCCAGGACGAGCTCGCGTCCCGCGTCGAGCCGGGCGAGCAGCAGCAGATCCTCGACGAGGGTCGTCATGCGCACCGACTCCGACTCGATGCGGCCCAGCGCCCTGACCACGTCCTCGGGCAGCTCGTGCCCGCCGCGCCTGGTCAGCTCCGAGTACCCGCGGATCGAGGCCAGCGGCGTGCGCAGCTCGTGGCTCGCGTCGGCGACGAACTGGCGCACCTTGTCCTCGCTGCGCTGGCGGGCGACCAGGGCCTGCTCGATGTGCCCCAGCATCCGGTTGAGGGCGGAGCCCACCTGCCCCACCTCGGTGCGCGGGTCGGTATCGGCCTGGGCGACGCGCTCGGCGAGCGCGACCTCGCCCTTGTCCAGGGGCAGCTCGGAGACCCGGGTCGCGGTCGCGGCGACCCGCCCCAGCGGCCGGAGCGCGACGCGCACCACGAGCACCCCGGCGACCGCGGCCACCGCCAGCGCAGCCAGCGTCACGAGCCCGAAGATCAGGATGAGGTTTCCGGTGGTCGCGGTGACCTCGTCGGTGGACAGCCCGACGATGAAGCGCACGGTGCCGCGCTCGCCAGCCGCGACGCGGAACTCGCCCACCCCGGCGATGCTCACGCTCACCGGCTGACCGCCCTGCGCGCCGGCGATGAGCTGCCGCTGCTGCTCCCGCGTGAGCGGTACGGCGTCGCGATCGGCGTCCACGTACTCGGAGAAGGCGACCGCGCCATCCACCACGATGAGGCGGACGGATGCGCGCGCACCCAGCGGGTCCTGTCCCGGGGTCCCGGGCTGGCCGGTCAGCACGTTCTCGACGAAGCGCAGATCGGCCCGCACCTGGCCGTCGAGGCGCTGCATGAGGTTCTCGCGCAGGGCGAGCACGCTCACCGTGCCGACCACGACGCTGAGCGCGGCCAGGAGCGCGACCAGCGCGATGACCAGGCGCTTCTGCAGCGACCAGCGAGTGGGCATCGGGGCGTCTCGGCTCTGTTCAGATTCGCGGCGGCGCTCAGCCGGCCGGCTTGATGAGATAGCCAACGCCCCGCACGGTGTGGATCATGGGCGCGCCCAGGGTGTCGATCTTCTTGCGCAGGTAGGAGATGTAGATCTCGACGATGCTGGAGCGCCCGCCGAAGTCGTAGCTCCACACCCGGTCAAGGATCTGCGCCTTGCTGAGCACGCGCTTGGGGTTGCGCATGAGGTAGCGCAGGAGTTCGAACTCGGTCGCGGTGAGCTCGATCGGGGTGTCGCCGCGAGCGACCTCGTAGCTCTCCTCGTTGAGCACCAGGTCGCCAACGCGCAGCTCGGGGTCCACGGCGTCGCTCACCACGCGCGCGCTGCGTCGGATGAGTCCGCGCAGCCTGGCCACCACCTCCTCGAGGCTGAACGGTTTGGTGACGTAGTCGTCGCCGCCCGAGGTGAGCCCGGCGATGCGGTCGTCGATCGCATCCTTCGCGGTGAGGAAGAGCACGGGGGTGTCGTCGCCGCCCGAACGCAGCCGGTGCAGGACGCCCAGACCGTCCAGGTCGGGCAGCATGACGTCGAGCACGATGACGTCGGGCTTGAACTGCCGGGCGATCGTGAGCGCCTGGTGGCCCTCGACGGCGGTCTTGACGTCCCACCCCTCGTAGCGCAGCGCCATCTGCAGGAGGTCGCCCAGCGAGACCTCGTCATCGACGACGAGAGCGCGGATCGGGCTGCCGTCGGCGTGCGTGAGGCGGGCGGGGGGCGTCGCGGGGATCGTGGTCACGTCGACGACTCCACTCCCCTTTCCTATGAGCCTGCTGTGGAGCCCCTCGACCAAATGCAGGAGTTCCATCTAAGACGGTTTCACTCTGACGCACATGCGCCTGACCCTGTCGCGCATGAGCGCGAGACTCTCCTGCATTTGGTCAATGCCGAGGGATGCCGGGGGCGCGGCGCATGATGGAGGGGTGAGCATCGCCCCGTCCCGGCTGCAGCCGACGCTGGCCCTGTTCGACGAGCCGCCCGTCCCGTATCGCGACCGCGTCGTGACCGACGGCAGCGACCGGTTCGCCTGGCTGCGCGCCCGCGCCCGCGGGGTCACCGCGACCGACGTGGCCAGGCTCTCCAGCAGCGCGGCGGTCGCGGGCGTCGCCATGGACAAGCTGCTCGGCACGCGGTTCGGCGGGAACGCATACACGCAGCACGGCCTCGATCGCGAGCCCGCGATCGCCCGGTGGACGGCCTCGGTGTACGGGATGCGGCCGAGCGCGGCGCTCTTCCATGCGGACGGCAATCGCGACCACCTCGCGACGCCGGACGGACTGCGCGAGCGGGACGGCATCCTTGAGCTCTGCGAGATCAAGACGACCGTGCGCGAGTGGCGACGCGGCGTCCCGCGGCACTACCTGCGCCAGGTGTGGTGGCAGCAGTACGTGCTAGGCGCCGAGCGCACCCTCGTCGTCTGGGAGCGGCATGAGGACTTCGTCCCCGTGCGCGCCGACCCCGAGTGCCGGTGGGTCGACCGCGACGAGAGCGAGATCCACCGCCTCGTCGTCCTGGCCGACGAGGTGCTGGTCGCCATGCGCCGCGGCGCCTGAGCCCGCGGCGCCCGAGCTCGCGACGCCCGAGCCCACGGCGGCCGCCCTTGCCCCGCCCGCGATCAGCACGACACCGAAGACCAGGATCCACGCGAGCCCGATCGTCGTCGCGACGAGTTCGAGCCGGCTGCCGAAGTTGGCGTTCCAGTTGAGCAGCGACATGAGCCCGCCCGCTCCCGCGATGACCGCGACCGAGATGCTCGCCACCAGCGAGAACGCCCGCAGGACCCGGTGGCCCACCGCGAAGGCGCACTGCAGGATCGTCCAGCACGCCGCCGCGAACGCGATGACCGCCGAGGTGGTGTGCACGAAGTCCGGCCAGGTGAACCCGGGCCCGTAGGGCACCGGGCAGCCCGGAGTGCAGGGCACCTGCGAGGCGATCAGGAAGAATCCGGACGCGACGAAGAGCGTCGCGCTGGGTGTCCAGAGACCGAGGATGCGCGGCCGGCTCCGAATGCGGCGCCCCGCCCATCCGATGGTCGCGCCTCCGATCACGATGAGGACGAGCGCGACCTGGAACCACTGCGCGGTCGGCATGCCCTGCGCGCCGAGCTCGCTCACGTACACATCGCGCGGGATGGTGAGCCGCGCCGCCCAGATGATGGCCAGCGCCGCCGCGACCGCGAGGATCCCCGCGACGGCGAGCCCGCGATCCGTGCGCGTCATGTCCCGGAGTCCTGCGCGACAGGCTCCCGGTCCCGCGGCTCCCCCCGCTGCGGGAAGCGCCGGGACACCCAGATCGCCCCGGCCCCTGCGGACCCGATGACGATCGCGATGACCACGATGTAGAACGCCACGCTCAGGTAGCCCTCCGGCGCGATGTTCGGGTTGAGGAACGGGTACGGATACCAGTAGTCGTTCCCGGTCATGGCATCGTGCACGAGCGGCCCGCGCACCATGGTGTAGACGCCCCACACGATCGGGAAGGCGACGACGGCCCACAGGGCGCGCCACTCGAGCCGGAGGCGACCGGGGGCGAAGAGCCAGTCGACGAGCACGAGCAGCGGCCCCACGACGTGCAGCACCTCGTTCGCCCAGGGCAGCGTCGAACCCTGCGGCAGTTCGATCCCGCGCAGCAGCACGTTGTAGACCACCCCGGTCGTGACCATGTACGCGGTCGCGCACACTCGCAGCACCGCGTACCAGCGGCAGTCCTCGGTGCGGCCCCGGATCGCGCACACCGCCCCGATGAGGAACGCCGCGGCGCCGAGCACGTTCGAATCGATGGTGAAGAAGCTGAAGAAGCTGACGAGCTGCACCGTCGGGTCCTGGATGCCGGCCTCGGCCCAGACCCGAAGGCTCAGCAGCAGCTGACCGACGACCGCCGCGATGATGAGGGCGGCACCCGCGAGCCGGAAGATCATGAAAGCCATGCGCATGGGGGAATGCTAGCCAGTCCGGGAGTGCCGGGGCGCCACGCGGCCTACCCTGGAGCGGTGACGGATTCCTCCCCCTCCATGCGCGCGATGATCATGCCGGGGGCCGGCGGTCCCGAAGTGCTCACCATGACCGAGGTCCCACGACCGGTGCGCGTGAACGCCGAACTGCTCATCCGGGTCGTCGCCGCGGGGGTCAACCCGATCGACGCGAAGACGCGGGCCGGTCGCGGGGCGTTCGCGGGCATCCACTCGTTCCCGGTGATCCTCGGCAACGACGTGAGCGGTGTCGTGGTCGAGGCCCCCTACGAGAACCACCCGCTGCAGCCGGGCGACGAGGTCTTCGCCATGGGCATGGTGCCGAGGCTCGCCGGCGCCTACGCCGAGTACGTGTCGCTGCCCGAGTTGAGCGTCACCGCCAAGCCCCGGTCGCTGAGCCACGTCGAGGCGGCCGCCGTCCCGCTGGCCGCGCTCACCGCATGGGGCATGGTGCTCGACGTCGGCCGCGCGGCGGAGGGCCAGCGCGTGCTCGTGCACGCCGGCGCGGGCGGCGTCGGGCACTTCGCCGTGCAGTTCGCGGCGCTCGCGGGCGCGCACGTGGTGGCCACCGCATCCGCTCGCAACGCGGACTTCGTGCGCGAGCTGGGGGCCGCCGAGGTCATCGACTACACGACGACGCGCTTCGAGGATGCCGTGGGCGACCTCGATCTGGTCATCGACCTGCTGGGCGACATCGCCGATTTGACGGGGAGCCGCTCGCTGCGCACGCTGCGACCCGGGGGTCTGCTCGTCAACGGACCGACCGGCAGCTGGCCCACCATGGTGCAGGATGCGGCGGCGGCCGGGGTGCGCGCGACCGGCTACCGGGTGAGCCCGGACGGTCGCACCCTGGCCGAGATCGCGCGACTCATCGACGAGGGCCGGGTGCGCGTGCACGTGGACCGGGTGTTCGAGCTCGAGGATGCCGCCGAAGCGCACCGCGCGATCGAGTCCGGTCGCACGCGGGGCAAGCTCGTGCTGCGGGTCGCGGAGGACTGAGCGGGCGGCGCCCGCGTCAGTGCAGCCGCCTCAGCGCAGCCGCCTCAGAGCACCCGCTCGCGGACGAAGTCGTCCTCGTCCACCTCGCCGAGCCGGAACTTCTTGACGCCCACGATGCGGAATCCGTGCTTCTCGTAGAACCGGTTGGCGCGCGCGTTCTCGTCGTTGACGCCCAGCCACAGGCTCACCGCGCCGGTCTCGCGCGCGGCGGCCGCGCTGGCATCCATGAGAGCCGCGGCGGCGCCCCCGCCGTGGTGCTCGGGCAGGACGTAGACCTTGCTGAGCTCGACCGTCGGGCGCGCCGTCACCGCCGCGCGGACGTCGGCGTCGGCCGGCTCGCCCGTGATGAGCATGGTGTAGCCGACGGCCTGTGCCCCCGGCCCGACCGTCTCGGCGATCAGCACGATGTGATCCGGTGCGGACAGGTAGCCCGCGAAGGCGTGCTCGCTGAGCCGCGTCGCGATGAAGTCGGCCTTGGCTTGCTCGGTCGTCGAGGGCGGGCAGGCCAGCGGAAAGGTGATCGCGGCGACTCGCGCCAACTCGGCGGCGTCGTCCGCGGTCGCCCGGCGCACGAGGACGGGCCCGCCCGAAGGCGAGCCCGTCCCGGTGGTCATGCTTGGTGGCTCGACGCGCTCAGAGAACGCTGACGTCGAGCGGCACACCCGGGCCGAAGGTCGTCGAGACCGAGGCCTTCTGGATGTAGCGGCCCTTCGACGAGCTCGGCTTGGCGCGGTTGATCTCCTCCAGCGCGGCGCGGAAGTTCTCGTCCAGCTGCTCGGCCGTGAAGCCGGCCTTGCCGATCACGAAGTGCACGTTGGCGTGCTTGTCGACGCGGAACTCGATCTTGCCGCCCTTGATGTCCGAGACGGCCTTGGCCGGGTCGGGCGTCACGGTGCCGGTTTTCGGGTTCGGCATGAGGTTGCGCGGACCGAGCACCTTGCCCAGTCGCCCGACCTGGCCCATGAGCTCGGGCGTCGACACGGCCGCGTCGAAGTCGAGGTAGCCGCCGGCCACCTTCTCGATGAGCTCGGCGCCGCCGACCTCGTCGGCGCCCGCGGCGGTCGCCGCCTCGGCGGCCGGACCGGTCGCGAACACGATCACGCGGGCGGTCTTGCCCGTGCCGTGCGGCAGGAGGACGGTGCTGCGCACCATCTGGTCGGCCTTGCGCGGGTCGACCCCGAGCTTCATGGCGACCTCGACGGTCGAGTCGAACTTCTTCGAGCCGGTCTGCTTGACCAGCGCGACCGCCTCGGAGGGCGCGTAGAACTTGCCGTCCTCGAGCAGGGCGACAGCGGCGCGGTAGGCCTTGGACTTCTTCGCCATGGTTACGCCTCCACCGTGATCCCCATCGACCGGGCGGTGCCGGCGATGATCTTCATGGCCGCCTCGACGTCGTTGGCGTTGAGGTCGGCCTGCTTCTGCTCCGCGATCGCGCGCACCTGGTCCTTGGTGAGCTTCGCGACCTTGACGGTGTGCGGGGTCGCGGACCCCTTCTGCACGCCGGCGGCCTTCTTGATGAGTTCGGCGGCGGGCGGGGTCTTGAGGATGAACGTGAACGAACGGTCCTCGTAGACGGTGATCTCGACGGGGATCACGTTGCCGCGCTGGTTCTCCGTGGCCGCGTTGTAGGCCTTGCAGAACTCCATGATGTTCACCCCGTGCTGACCGAGAGCCGGTCCGATCGGCGGTGCGGGGTTGGCCTGTCCGGCCTGGATCTGGAGCTTGATCAGCCCCGTCACCTTCTTCTTGGGCGCCATGGGGCACTCCCTTTCTGGTCGTGCGTCATGCCCGTCTCACGGACATGCACGCGCTCCCGACATCCAGGCGAATCCTGGACGCGGTGGATGGGAACCGGACTACTTTACCCGAAATTCACCCGGGCATCAGCCGAGCCGGATGCCGGCGCCCGCCCCCAGCCCACGCCCGCCTTCCGGCACCACCTGCTGCAAGACCTTGGTGACCCCGTACTCGCCGTCGGCCGGCGCCCCGATGACGGTGATCTCGATCTGGCCCTGCGCCTGATCCGGCCCGTCCGTGATGTGGTAGGTCAGGCTCGCGGCGGCCTCCTCGCCCGGCGCCAGGTGCTGCAGGGGGCCGTCGGCGTCGACGCCGGAATTCAGGGTCAGGTGCCCGGCCGCATCGATCGTGTAGGTGCCGGCGAGTTCCCCGTTCACCGACCACTCGTATGCCGCGGGGATCGCCGCGAGCGGGTTCGGCCCCGCGTCCGGGTCGGTGTCGTTGGCCAGCAATTCCGCGGTGGTCTGCAGCGGGTCGACGCCCAGGTCGAAGACCACCGCGTCGGTCCCGGCGACCGGGGGCTGGTTGGGCTCCGGCAGCGGAACCGCGACGTCGATGACCACATCGGCCGAGACGCTCGCGCCGTGCGGGTCGGTCGCCGTGATGGTCACCGTCGTGGTGCCGGTGTCGTCCCCGGTGGGCGAGCCGGAGAGGGTCTCTCCCGAGAACGAGAGCCAGCCGGGCAGGGTGCCGGCGCTCAGCGCGAGGGTGTCGGTCGCATCCGGGTCGGCGAAGGTGCCCGCGGGGATCGGGAAGACGAACTCCTGACCGGCGATCGCCGCCTGCGGCGCGACGGCGGATGCGGTGGGCGCGTCGTTGATGCCCAATTGCGTGACCGTGATCGTGGTCGGCACCTTGTCGGAGCCGTCCCGCAGCTCGATGACGAAGACCTCGTCGCGCTTGGCGCCCTCGGCGAGGCTCACGAGAGCGGAGTTTGGCACGCTGTAGGTCCACACCACGGCGCCCGGCGCCGCACCGGAGGGCTCGGTCAGAACGCGGGTCATGGTGCCGGTGACGCCGGAGGAGGGCAGCACCGCGGCGATGCGCGTGCCCTTCGCGTTGAAGGCCGTGAACGCGAGACTGCCCGTGTCGGTGAGCGTGGCATCCGCCGCCTGCTGGGTCACGGTGCCCGTGACGTCGACCGGGGTGACCACGATGGCGGCCGGCAGCGTGACCGTCACGCCCGCGGCCGTCGACGACGCTCCCGCCGCGTCGTAGGCGAAGACGCCGTAGGAGTACTTGGCGCCCGGCTTGAGACCCGCCGAGTCGTCGGTCGCCTCGGTCTCGAAGGGCTCGAGGTTGGCGATGACGGTGCCCTGCGCTGGCGAGGACGGGGGCGTGGAACCCGGGGTCTGCACGACGACCAGCCGGTCGAGGTCCTCATCGGCGGGCGGTGTCCAGCGCAGCACGACCGAGTGCGGCGTCGGCTTGGCCGACAGCGCGGTGACCGGGCCCGGGGCGGCGTCGACCGGGGGCGCGGGATCGGTCGTCGGGGTCGGGGTGACCTCCGGGTCGGGCGTGCCCGACGCCACGGGCTGCGGCGTGCTCACCGGCGGGGTCGTGGGATCCGCGCCGGGATCGGACGACGGAGCACCGGCGGACAGGATGGCCCACACCAGGACGGCGCCCACGGCAATGACGAGGAACGCCGCGAGGGCGATGATGAGCGCACGACGACCCATGGGGTCAGGGTACGGTGTGCCCGGCCGGGATCAGAGCTTCGTTACCTGATCGAAGGAGAGCTCCACCGGGGTCTCGCGCTCGAAGAGCGAGACGAGCACGGTGAGCTTGCCGCTCTCCGGCTTGATCTCGCTGATCGTTCCGGGCAGGCCCGCGAACGAGCCCTCCTTGATCGTGATGGTCTCGCCGGCCTCGAAGTCGATCTCGGCCGGGATGACGCGAGCCGCGGCCTTGCCGCCCTTGCCCGCTGCGCCCGCCTTGGCGGGAGCCTCGACCACCTGCACGAGGCTCTTCAGCATGTTGAAGGCCTCCTCGAACCGCAGCGGCGTCGGGTTGTGCGAGTTGCCCACGAACCCGGTGACCCCCGGGGTGTGGCGCACGACCGACCAGCTGTCCTCGTTGAGGTCCATGCGCACGAGCACATAGCCGGGGATGCGGACCCGGTTGACCAGCTTGCGCTGGCCGTTCTTGATCTCGACCACGTCCTCCATGGGCACCTGGACCTCGAAGACGAAGTCCTCCATGGCCATCGACATGCGCCGCGACTCGATGTTCTGCTTGACGCGCTTCTCGAAGCCCGCGTAGGAGTGGATGACGTACCACTTGCCCGGCTTGGCGCGCAGCTCGGCGCGGAAGTCCTCGTAGGGGTCGACGTCGTCCGCCTCGTCTTCGGCCTCGACCTCGTCGGCGTCGTCGACGGCGGCAGCGGCGGCCTCGGCCTCCTCCGCCGAATCGATGTCGAGGGCGTCGTCGACGATCGCATCCGCTTCCGGGTCCTGCGCGGCATCCAGGGCGTCGAGCATCTCGGTCAGGCCGGCCTCGACGCTTTCGGCGCTCTCGTCCACCAGGTGGATGGCGTTGTGCTCGGCCGGGCTCACCGCGGCCTGCTCGCGCTCGAGGACGTTGCCCTCCTGAGCCTCGTCCTCCTCGGAGGACTGCTCCGCGGCGGTCGCGAGGTCGATGTCGGGACGCTCGTGTTCGCTCATTGCTCTTTCTTCGTGGCTCGTGGCCCGTGACTCGGGGCCGTGATTCATGACAGCTCGTGGCGGCTCGGGGTGTCGGTCACGGCGTCAGCCGCTGAACGACCCGTCGCCGAAGACCCAGGAGACGCCCCAGC
The DNA here is from genome assembly GCA_019638805.1 of Microbacteriaceae bacterium. Lineage (GTDB taxonomy): Bacteria > Actinomycetota > Actinomycetes > Actinomycetales > Microbacteriaceae > JBDSKH01. The sequence continues at coordinate 30,418 of JAHBTA010000008.1, forward strand.
CGAACAGGTAGTCGAGCCCGTACACGATGCCCATCATGATGATGACGAACACCAGGACGACGCCCGTGTAGCTGAAGAGTTCGCGACGGGTCGGCGTGACGACCTTCCGCAACTCGGCCATCACCTGACGGATAAACAGGGCGATGCGCGCGAACGGGCCGCGGCGCTCCGCGCGCTCCCGCTTGGCGTTCGCGACGAGGTCCTCGCTGGGCTCGTCCACGACCTTGCGTGCCACCTGCTCACCACCATTCCGGCTGAAGGATCCCCCCGGCGGGCGCCGGAGGTCTCGCAGGGCGGACAGGACTCGAACCTGCAACCTGCGGTTTTGGAGACCGCTGCTCTACCAATTGAGCCACCGCCCTAGGCGCCGAACCGCCTTCGCGTCCGATCCGCCCGTTTCCGGGCATGACGAAGCTTGGCGTTTCCGGCCACCTCGTCCAGTGTAGGGCATCGCGCGCGAGCCCCCCGGTGTCCCCCCGCAGCGCTCTTGGTTCGGGTGTCCCTGCCCCCCGAACTAGTCACAACATTTCCCGGATTGGGGCGTCATAGACAGGGCGTTCCACGGTCTCCTTCTATAAGGCAGGACCCAACCATCCCGCCGATCACAACCGAATACGGGCGTCAGAAGCTGAGATCAGGCAGCACCACCGCCCCACCGCCGGCACCACCGGCCCTGGGTTCACCGCCGAACCGCAGCTTCCTCGTCCGACCAGGATCAGGAAGGCACCGTCGTGTTCACTCATCGGCACCCGCGCACGACCGCACGGGAACCCCTCACGCGCCGCATCGCCGCGGCGTTCACCGCTCTCATCGCGGGCAGCGCACTCGCGCTCGCCGGTGCGGGCCCCGCCACCGCCGCCACCACCGACACCGGACCGGTGTCCTGGGCGGAGGGGCGCATCCTGTCGGGATCGGTTCTCGGCACCAGCCTGGACAACGTGGCATCGCTGCGGCCGGCCACGGCATCCAACAACGGGTCCCAGCCCACCCAGACCTCGAAGGACCCGCTGCACGCGACCGCGCTTCAGACGGTGCACGTGCCGGTCGGGAACATCCAGGCCGATCTGGGAGGCGTCGTGCAGCTCGGTGCCGCCGGCCAGTTCGCCCAGGCGGCGGCCGACGGCGAGTCCTACGCGGCATCCGGGGCCGTCATGGACGACGGCGGCGTCGGGATCGGGCAGGACAAGTCGGTTCCGGGCACCACGGCGACCATCGACCTCGACGAGCTGCTGGGCGACCGGTTCGCCGCGACGCTGCTCGACCTCAAGCTGGCGATCGGCGCGGTCGGCGCAGAGGCCCACGCGGTCGGCGACAACGCGACCGGCGACTACACGCTCGCGGGCATGCAGCTGCGGATCTCCAGTCCGGCGATCTCGAAGCTCACCGACAAGGTGAACGCGGCGCTCGACGGCGTGACGAACGATCTCGCGCTCCTGGGCGGAGGCGACGGCCTGCTGGCGGTCGACCTGAACCGCATCCTGCAGGGCATCGACCCGTCGCTCAATCTGCTGGGCTCGCACGCCAACGTGACCGCGAAGATCGACGTGGGGAACCTGCGCCAGCTCGTGCGCGACCTGCTGCAGGCCAAGTACGGCGAGGACGGCGTGAGCGTCGACCTGGATGCGGGGGTCGTCATCGTCGACCTGGACGCGCTGGCCGGCGGCGGGCTCAACAACGCGGCTCCTGGCACCGAGGTGCTCAGCCCGGCGTTCCTGAACCCGGTGCTCGACTCGATCACCGAGAAGGTGGCGCACATCGCCGACCAGGTGGTCGACCGGGTGCGCGCGGCCCTGCACGACGCGACCATCGAGGTGCACGCGAACCTCGACCTGGACGTCGCCCAGGCACCCCTCGTGCAGAAGGTGTGCAAGACCGTCCAGGAGGTCATCAAGGTGCCCACCGAGGTCATCCAGCACGTGACCATTCAGGTGCCCGTGGTGGATGGCGTGGTCGCCCAGGTGGTGAACGGCGTCCCCGTGGTGAACGGCGTCCCCGTCGTCGGCGGGCTGGTCGGCGGGACTCTCGGCGGGATCCTCGGCGGCACGACCCACACGGTGACCTGGATCACCCAGACCGTCACCAAGACCGTCACGCAGCTGGTCGACAAGACCGTGGACAAGGTGGTGTGCAGCAACAAGACCACCGCGCTGCCCGCCCTGAAGACCAGCGTCGACATCGACCTGGTGGGCACGGTCGACGAGTTCATCAAGGGCATCGGGGTCGACGGGTCCGCGAAGATCCAGCTGCTCGGTCTCGTCAACACCCAGCTCAAGCTGAGTGCGGCGACCGGCGCGATCGGTGACACGCTACTCGGCACCCTGTTCGAGAGCGACGGCACGATCCAGAAGCTCATCGACACACTCGACCTGACCTTGGTCGACCCGGCGATCGACGGGCTGCTGGACGGCGACGACGCCCTCGGCCTGCTCTCCGGTCTGCTGTCGATCCGCATCAACAACCAGGAGCTCAACAACGGTGTGTTCACCGAGACCGCGGTGCGGGTGTCCGTGCTCAGCGGCCTCGGCGGGGGCGGGGGCGGGCTGCTGCCCGGCGTCGCCCGCTCGGCGAACGCGCTCGCGGTGATCAACCTGGCGCAGGCCTCGGTCGGTCCGAACGTGATCGCGGTCGAGCCCCCGGATGAGGACTGCATGTTCGACTGCGAGGTCGGCGGCGTGACCATCATCCCCGCGGGGCCCCTCGGCGGCCTGCTGGCCTTCACCGGCGGGATGCTCGCGTTCTGGCTGCTCCTCCTCGTTCTCGCCCTCCTGGCAGCGGGTGCCGTGATGGTGCGAGAAGGCTACCGGCGTCGTCACCTGACGACTCCCATCGAATGATCCGGTAGCCCCCCAGAGGCCGGGACCGTCGAGCCCCTCAGCAACGACGGTCCCGGCCCTTCTCATGGCTACGCTGGTGCCGTGGGACGCATCAGTACGCGCATCGGGTCGATCGCCGAATCGGCAACGCTCAAGGTCGACGCCAAGGCCAAGCAACTCAAAGCGGAGGGCCGCCCGGTCATCAGCTACGCGGCGGGCGAGCCCGACTTCGCCACCCCCGAGCACATCGTCGAGGCCGCGGTGGCGGCGGCGCGCGACCCGAAGAACCACCGCTACACCCCGGCCGCCGGCCTTCCCGAGCTGCGCGAGGCGATCGCCGAGAAGACCCTCCGCGACAGTCGGCTCGAGGTCAGCCCGGCTCAGGTCATCGTGACCAACGGCGGCAAGCAGGCCGTCTACCAGTCCTTCGCGACGCTCCTCGACCCGGGCGACGAGGTCCTGCTGCCCACCCCGTACTGGACCACCTACCCGGAGGCGATCCGCCTGGCCGGGGGCGTCCCGGTGGAGGTCTTCGCCGGCGCCGACCAGGGCTACCTGGTGACGGTCGAGCAGCTCGAGGCCGCGCGCACCCCCCGCAGCAAGGTGCTGCTGTGGGTCTCCCCGTCCAACCCGACGGGCGCGGTGGCCTCCCCCGAGCAGACCGCCGCGATCGCGGAGTGGGCCGAGGAGCACGGCCTGTGGGTCATTAGCGACGAGATCTACCAGAACCTGACGTACTCGGGACGAGCCGCCTCGATCACCGAGGCCGTTCCCGCGCTGGCCGACCGCACCATCCTGGTCAACGGCGTCGCCAAGACCTACGCCATGACCGGCTGGCGCGTGGGCTGGATGGTCGGCCCCGCCGACGCCATCAAGGCGGCGGCGAACCTGCAGTCGCACCTGAGCTCGAACGTGTCGAACGTCTCGCAGCGCGCGGCGATCGCGGCCCTCACCGGCCCGCAGGATGCCGTGGCGACCATGCGCGAAGCCTTCGATCGCAGGCGGCTGGCCATCGCATCCGGCCTGGACGCCATCGAGGGCATGGTGTGCCCGGTGCCGGAGGGCGCGTTCTACGTATACCCGGATGTGAGCGGTCTGCTCGGCCGCGCCTGGGGCGGGGTGACGCCAACGACGTCGCTCGAGCTGGCCGACCTGATCCTCGATCAGGCCGAGGTCGCGGCCGTGCCGGGCGAGGCGTTCGGGCCGAGCGGGTACCTGCGCTTCAGTTACGCGCTGGGCGACGAGGACCTGGCCGAGGGCGTGCGGCGGCTCCAGGAGCTCTTCGCGGGCTGACGAGGGCGCCGCGGGATCCGGCGCTGGGCCGGTCGCGGGATCCGGCGCTGGGCCGGTCGCGGGATCGGTCGTCGGGCCCGCCGCGGGTGACGCACCGGGTGACCCGCGGGCGATGTACCGGCTCGTCTAGCACCAGGACGGGGACTGGGCGGGGGGCTTGACGCCCTCGTAGCGTGGACGCAGTGCGAGGAGTTGGGAACTCGCCAGGTCGATTCACCCGCTTTTCTATCCCCTGGAGTATTCCCAACATGTCCCCCACGTGGCGGGCGCGTCTGCGCGCCCGCGTGATCCCGGTCGCCCTGCTCACCGCCGCCCTGGTGGCGAGCCCGATCACCGGCAGCGCTCTCGCAGCACCGACGGCATCCCCCGCCGCCGGAGCCGCGCGGGGCGCGGTCGTGTCCGCCGCCCCGGCCGCCCCGGCCGCATCGACTGCCCCGGCTGCATCGACTGTCACGGTCGCGCAGATGACGCAATCGGTCTACGAGCAGACCAACCAGGTGCGCTTCGACAAGGGTCTCGCCGGTTACGCGCGCGACAGTCGGCTGGACCAGATCGCCATGGCCTGGGCGAAGCAGCAGTGGAAGAACGGCGCCATGAGCCACAACCCGAACCTGGCGTCCCAGATGCCCGCGGGGTGGAAGCGTGCCGGCGAGAACGTCGCGAGCGGCTACGGCTACACCAAGGTCGTCGCGGCCTGGGTCGCATCGCCGAGCCACTACGCCAACCTGGTGGGCGACTACACCTCGATCGGCATCGGCTACTACGAGGCGGACGGCCGACGCTACTGGGCGCAGGTCTTCGGCAAGTACCCCGGCACGAAGGTGCCTGCGAAGCCCTCTGGTTCGACGCCCACCCCGACCCCCACTCCCACGACTCCGGCGAGCTACCCCGCCGAGCCCGCGCCTCCCGCCGGGACCCCGATCGCCCTGAGCTCTCCGTCGTTCGAGACCGGTGCCGCGGGCTGGTCGGGCGGTAGCGGTGTCGAGGGCCCGACGACCTCGGCGCGCGGTGGGCGGTACACCCTGATCGCGACCGGGGGAACGGTCTCGCAGACCGTGGACGTCCGGGCCGTCATCGGCGACTCGTTCACGGCCGCCATCTGGGTCAAGCCCGGCGCCTCGGGCCGCGTCTCTGGCACCGTGCTGCTCACCGCGCTGGGCGGGACCGCCGAGACCGCCCAGGTCGGGTTCACCTCGAGCGGCGACTGGATGCGCGTCACCGTGCCGCTGAACATCATGCGTTCCGGACACACCGGGTTGCGCATCGACGTGGTGCTGAACTCGGGGGACGCCCGGCTCGACTCGGCGTCGCTCGTGCGCACGAAGACCGCGCGCGCGGCGGCGACCGACCGAGTGGACACCGCGGTGCCCGGCGAGGGCGCGCGGGGTGCGGGCGAACCGACCGACGGCGCGCCGGCCGAGGGCGATGGCGCGGGTGACGGCTCCGGTGCAGACACGGGTTCGGGCGGCAGCGGTTCCGGCAGCGGTTCCGGCAGCGACAGCGGCTCGGGCGGCCTCACCGGCTCGGGCGGCCTCCTGGGCGGTCTGCTCGGCACGTCGCCGGCACCGACAACCCCGACCACCCCGACGCCGACCGCGCCGGGGCCCACCTCCCCGACACCCTCCTCCCCGGCTCCGGCACCGTCCACGCCCGCACCGTCCACGCCGGCACCGAAGCCGTCCACCCCGGCGGCTCCGGCACCGAAGCCGAGCACCCCCGCGGCTCCGGCACCGAAGCCGAGCACCCCCGCGGCTCCGGCGCCGACCGATCCGCCCGCATCCGGGTCCACCGGCCTGCTCGGCGGACTCCTGGGCGGGCTCGGGCTCTGACGGCCGAAGGTTCGGCGCGCGCTGAGGGCGCGCCGAACCCCGCCGGTCGCGCGCTGGGAACGCGATCGGCGAGCGCAGGCAATAGCGTGGCGGGGTGACCCCACCCCTCCTCGCGGTTCTCGCGGGCCTCGGCCTCGGCCTCTCGCTCATCGTCGCGATCGGCGCGCAGAACGCCTACGTCCTGCGGCAGGGCCTTCGCCGCGAGCACATCGGCTGGGTCATCGCGATCTGCGCCCTGAGCGACCTCGTGCTCATCGTGCTCGGGGTCGGGGGCGCCGGCGCGGTCTTCGACGCCGTCCCGTGGCTCGTGCCCGCGGTGCGCTTCGCCGGTGCGGCCTTCCTGCTGGTCTACGCGGTGCTCGCCGCGCGCCGGGCGTTCCGGCCGGCCGCAGCGCTCACCGCCTCCGGCGAACCCGGGCGGACGGGACTCGGCGCGGTCGTGGCGACCGCGCTCGCGCTCACCTGGCTCAATCCCCACGTGTACCTGGACACGGTCGTGCTCCTCGGGTCGATCGCGAGCACGCACGGCGAGAACCGGTGGTGGTTCGCGGCAGGCGCGGGAGTCGCATCCATCGCCTGGTTCACGGCCCTCGGACTCGGAGCCCGGCTGCTGGCACCGGTCTTCGCCCGCCCGGTCGCGTGGCGCATCCTCGACGCCCTCATCGCGCTCGTGATGCTCTCGATCGCGGTGTCCCTCGTGGTCGGCGCCTTCACGCACTGACCCGCGCGCCCGCCCCCGCCTTCGGCTCAGCCCAGCAGGGCGTCGATCTCGGCGCGCGTCGGCATCGAGGTGGAGGCACCGGCACGCGTGACCGCGATGGATGCCGCGACCGTCGCCGCCTGGAGCGCGCGCCCCAGCGCGGCGCCCTCCGCGAGCATCGCCACGAGCACCCCGGCGAAGGTGTCCCCCGCCGCGGTCGTGTCGACCGGCTGGACCCGGCGCGGCGCGACCTCCGACTCGATGACGCCGTCCCGCGCGACCAGCGCGCCCTTCGACCCACGGGTCATGACGACGAGCCCGGCCTGACGGCTGAGCGCCTTCGCGGCCTCCGCGTCGTCGTCCACTCCGGCCAGCGCGCGGGCCTCCCCGGCGTTCGGGATGAGGATGTCGGTGAGCTGCAGCAGACCCGGGTCGACCGGCATGACGGGCGCGGGCGTGAGCACGGTCTGGATGCCCAAGCCGTGCGCCACGACGAAGGCCTCGGTGATGAGTTCGATGGGCCGCTCGAACTGGGCCACCAGGTAGCGGGAGTCCTCGATGCGCCTCTGGGCGTCGTCGTCGAGCTCGGTGATGACGGCATTGGCGCCGGGCACCACCACGATCGCGTTCTCGCCGCCGTCGAGCACCGAGATGTGGGCGGTGCCGGTGGGCTCGTCGACCTCGATGACGCCGTGCACGTCGATGTCGTCCTCGCGCAGGCAATCGCGCAGCGCATCCCCGAACGCGTCGTTGCCGACCGCGCCCAGGAACGCGACGTCGCCGCCCGCGCGGGCGGCGGCGACGGCCTGGTTGAGACCCTTGCCGCCGGGAACCGTCATGAACGAGGCGCCGAACATGGTCTCGCCCGGCTCGGGCAGGCGCGGCTGACGCACCACCAGATCCATGTTGGCGCTGCCCAGGACGACGATGTCGCTCATGCGGCCAATCTACTGGCGGCTACGCGTTCTCCTTGCGGAAGGTGCGCGTGCCGACGATGACGAAGACCACGAAGATCACCACGGCCCATACCGTGCCCCACAGGATGGGCTCGCCGAAGTTGCCCGCGAACGCCGCACGGATCGCGTCGACCACGTGCTTGGTGGGCACGAAGTCGCTGATCGTCTCGAGCCACTGCGGACCCACCGACATCGGGATGAGGATGCCCGACAGCAGCAGCAGGGGCAGCGCGATCGAGTTGATGAGCGGCGCCATGACGTCCTCGCTCTTGGTCACCAAGGCCAGCGCATTGGAGGCGCAAGCCGCCGCGGCACCCAGCAGGAGGGTCAGCGCGAGCCCGTACAGCATCCCGCCGAACGAGGCGCGCAACCCGAACGCGAAACCCAGCGCGATGAGCACGACGCCCTGCACGAGGAGCTGCACCACATCGCGCAGGACCCGCCCGAGAAGCAGGGCCGTGCGGCTCGCGGGCGTGACGCGCTCGGCCTCGATGACGCCGGCACGCCACTCGGCGACCAGGCCGAAGCCGGCGAACAGCGCGCCGAACAGGCCGAGCTGCACGAGCAGGCCGGGCACGAAGATCGCGTAGGCGTTGTCGGTACCGAGGATCCCGGCCATGGGCTCGAGCAGGGGTCCGAACAGGGAGAGGTACAGCACGGGCTGGATGAGCCCGATGATGACCCACGCCGGGTTGCGCAGGGCGATGCGCAGCTGGCGCCAGAAGACGATCCAGGTCTCGCGTGCGAAGGAGGCGATCGACGCGGCCATCACGCGGCCTCCTCTCGCAGCGAGCGTCCGGTCAGGTTGAGGAAGACGTCGTCCAGGGTGGGGCGGCGCATCTCGATAGCCTCGAGCGCGATGCCGTCCCGGTCGAGGGATCGCAGCAGGCCGGCCAGCTCGCGCCCGGCCTGCGGCACGCGCAGGCTCACGACGAGCCCGTCGACCTCCGGTTCGGATCCCGGGGCGAGCGCCCCGAGGGCCGCGGCCGCCCGGGGGAGCGCCGCGGCATCCGTCAGCACGAGCTCGACCAGGTCGCCGGACACCTGCTGCTTGAGCGCCTCGGGCGAGTCGCTCGCGACGATGACGCCGTGGTCGATCACGAGCACCCGGTCGCACAGGGCGTCGGCCTCGTCCAGGTAGTGCGTGGTGAGGAAGATCGTGGCTCCGCGATCGGTGCGCAGCGCCCCGATGTGCTGCCACAGGTTCGCGCGCGCCTGCGGGTCGAGTCCGGTGGTCGGCTCGTCGAGGAAGATCAGCTTCGGGTCATGCACGAGCCCCATGGCGATGTCGAGCCGACGGCGCTGCCCGCCGCTCATGGCCCGCGGGTTGCGGGTCCACAGTCCGTCGAGGTCGAGCTGCTGGAAGAGCTCCTGGCCGCGAGCGGTGGCCTGCGCCTTGGAGATCCCGTACAGCCGGCCGTGGTCGACGACCTCCTCCCCGGCGAGCGCCTCGGGCAGAGTCGACCCGGACTGCGAGACGTAGCCGATCGAGCGGCGTACCTGCTCGGACTGGGTCGCGACGTCGAAGCCGGCGACCGTCGCGGTGCCCGCGGTCGGCTTGAGCAGGGTCGTGAGCATGCGCAGGGTCGTGGTCTTGCCCGCGCCGTTGGGCCCGAGGAAGCCGACGATCTCGCCGGCCTCGACGTCGAGGTCGACGCCCGCGACGGCCTTCACCTCCGTTCGTTCGCGCCCCTTGCGCGTCGTGAAGCTGCGGGCCAGCCCGCGAGCGTGTATCACATCCGGCTCCTCTGCGAATCGTGCGTGTGTGCTGTGGCGGTATTCAAACTTGATTATTCAAACTTGAACACGCTCTGTCAAGCCGGGCTGCTGCCTGGACGAAGGCGACGTCACGCGCCCCGGCGCATGCGGTCGATCTCGGCCTGGTACCGCTCGCGCTCCTGGGCCATGCGCCACCCGGGGTCGTCCGGCGGCGGCTGCCAGGAGGCGGCCCGGCCGGGCTCGCCCGGCTCGCCCGGGGCGTCCGGATCGCCGCGGAAATCCAGCCCGCCCTCACGCACCTCGCCCTGCAGCGCCAGCAGCCAGTCGAGTTGGGCCCGCAGCAGAGCCACCTCCAGCCGCAACTCGCTCACGACATGCGGGGGGACGACGAGCGGGTCGGAGAGACTGTCGAGCTTGGCATCGAAATCCGCCACGCCGGTCCAGAGCGCGCGCACCCGGGCGGCCACCGCATCCAGGAACTGCGCCCGCGTCATGATCGGCGCGAAGCTCATCGCGACGCGCAGCGGAAGGACGTCACCCGAGTCGGGCGCGTTCGCGATGCTGTCGAACACGAGCCCCTCGAACTCGGCCGCACCGGCGGCGCTGACCGTGTAGACCGCGACCGGCCTCGCCTCGCCGAGATCCAGATCGTGCCGCTCGATCGCACCCTGCTTCTCGAGCGTCGCGAGCATCGAGTAGATGGATCCCGGGTTGAGATTGGCCCAGCGCTCCACCTCCCAGCTCAGCAGCTCGCGACGCAGCTGGTAGCCGTTCGCCGGCCCGAAGAGCCGCACGGCGCCCAGCACGAGCAGCCGGGTGGTCAGGGCGGACATGCGGCCCAGTGTACGAGAGTGGTCAAGTTTGAATGCGCTACAGCTCGACGCCGACCAGCGTCGGCTCGGGCTGCAGGTGCACGCCGAACTCGGCGGCCACCCGGGTCTGCACGAAACGCGCGAGCTCGGCGACCTCCGCGGCGCTCGCCCCGCCCCGGTTGATCAGCGCGAGCGTGTGCTTGGCCGACACCGCGGCGCGCGAGCCCGGCAGCGCGAAACCCCGCTCGATCCCGGCGCGTTCGATGAGCCACGCCGCGCTCAGCTTGACCAGGAACTCGCCCGACGACTCGGGCGTCTCGGGCACGATCTCACTGCCCAGCGGCAGGATGCGCGGCGCGTCCTCCTCGGGATCCACCGGGAACCGGGGCGCCTCGGCCGGCAATCCGCGCGCGAAGGCCTCGCTCACGATCGGGTTGGTGAAGAACGAACCCGCGCTCACCGAGTCGGGGTCGGCGGGGTCGAGCACCATGCCCTTGCTCGCGCGCAGGGTCAGCACCGCGTCGCGCACCGCCGCGAGCGGGGCGCGCGCGCCGAGCTCGACGCCGAGGGCCGAGGCGAGCTGGGAGTAGGCGACGGGCGCGCTCTCGCCCCGCGCGTCGTGCAGCACCAGCTCGAGCGCGAGCACGACGCCGAGCCTCCCGCGCTTGAGCGCGCTGCTGCGGTAGCCCAGGTCGAGCTCCTCGGCGGGGATGGTCAGCACCTCGCCCGACTCGAAATCCAGAAAGTCGATCGCGACCAGCACATCGCTCAACTGCTGCCCGTAGGCACCGATGTTCTGGATCGGACCCGCGCCCGCCGTGCCCGGTATGCCGCTGAGGGCCTCGATGCCCGCGAGACCGTGGCGGACGGCGGCGGCGACCACCGCATCCCACGGTTCACCGGCCTGCACCTTGATGCGCGGCACCGTTCCGGTCGCCCGGTCGATCCCGCGGGTGGCGATGCGCAGCACCGTGCCACCGAACCCCTCGTCGGTCACCAGCAGATTGGAGCCTCCGCCGAGGATCATCCAGTCCTCGGGCGCGTCCCACGCCTCGCGCGCCGCGGCGATGAGCTCGACGCGCGTGGCGGGCTCGACGAGAACACCGACCGGACCACCCACGCGCAGGGTCGTGAGATCGGAGAACCGGACGGGGCTCGCGGAGTCCGGGCTCGCGGAGTCGGGGCTCATTCCGGCGGGGCTCATTCCGGCGGGGCTCATGCCGGCAGGGTGACCCGCACCTGGGCCTTGCCGAGCACGGTCTCGCCGCCGAAGGTGACCGTCAGGTCGATGCGCGCCCCCTCGTCATCGAGGGCGCCCACCTTCGCGACGACGGTGATGTCGGCGCCGGAGTCGGCATCCACCAGAACGGGCCGGGTGAAGCGCACCTGATAGTCGGCGATGCGGCCGGCGTCGCCGCCCAGCCACTCGACGACGGGCTGCACCGCGACGCCCATGGTGAGCATCCCGTGGGCGAGCACTCCGGGCAGGCCGACCGTGCGGGCGACATCGTCGCGATAGTGGATGGGGTTGAAGTCGCCGCTCGCACCCGCGTACCGCACGAGGCGGTCGCGATCCAGATGGTAGGTCTGCTCGGCGATCACGTCACCGACCGCCACGCCGCCGACCGCGGGGGTCACTCGTCACCCCGGACGACGAGCGTGGAGGTAGAGGTGACCACGTGCGCTCCCGACGGATCGGTGATCTCGGTGGCGGAGGTCACCATGGCGTTGCCCGCGAGCACCTTCACGCTCGTGACCGTCATGCGCGCGACGAGCTCGTCGCCGGCCACGATCGCACGGCTGTAGGTGAAGCGCTGATCGCCGTGCACGACACGGCTGAAGTCGACGCCCGCGTCGCCGTCGGCGAGCAGCTGCTGCAGCGTCGCGTCGGTCAGCACGATGGGGAAGGTCGGCGGGGCGACCACGTCGGAGTAGCCGGCGGCTCGCGCGGCATCGGGGTCGTGGTGGAGCGGACTCGTGGCGAGCACGGCGCGTGCGAACTCGCGCACCTTCTCGCGGCCCACCAGGTAGGGAGCGGTCGCGGGGTAGCTGCGACCCTGGAGCTCGGGGTTCACGGGCACGGTCCGAGCCTACTTCTGTGCCGCGGGCGCGGGGCGCTCTCGCACCCGGCCCGGACGACGAGAGCCCCGGTCGACCGTCGTGGTCGCCGGGGCTCTCGGCACGCTGTGTGCGTCTACTGGCAGCTCTCGCACTGCAGGTCGTCCATCGGGTCGACCGGCACCGAGTAACCGCCGACGCTGTCGGTGTCGTTCATGGCGCCCCCTTTCCTACGTCTCGAAGCTCTTCTGAAAGTCTCAACCAGAGGTTTAGCCTTCTGGCGTGGTCCTTCACTATATAACGGGAATCACACGGATGTCATTCCACAAGATGTTGTGTCTCGGCGTGTCGCGGGACTTTCTTCGATCCTGCCGCGCACCACCGACATCCGGGTCGCGAAAACTGAGGAGAGTAGGCCGCGAGGCTGCGTGAGCGCATCGTTCGGCGGGCGAATCGCGCGAAAGTCCTCAGTTTTCGGAGGCCGGCCACGCGGGCACGGGGCGCGCGTTACTCGGAGGCGGGCAGCGAGACCAGGAAGGCGATGAGGCGCTCGACGAGCTCCCAGTCGACCGGCTTCTTGAAGGGGAACTTCACGGTCTCCTTGTCGCTGCGGTACTCCTCGAGGTCCCGCTCGAGGGCACTGGGCGCCTTCGGCACCGGATAGACGCCGACGTGCTTCTTCCAGGCGGCGAAGTAGATGGTGTGACGCCCCTCGATGACCATCGCGGGCATCCCGTACTTGATCTGCTCGACCACCAGCGGAGCCGCCTGATGGATGAGGGCCCGGATGCGCTCCAGCCCCGCGCGTGCCTCGACCGGGAACGACGCGATGTACTCGTCGACGGATGCGGGGGTGACGGCCACCCGACCGATGGTAGCCCGACTCCGCAAACCGGGTGCGACGTTATACTTCGCTGTGCCCATCACCGACGCCGCCGAGTACCTCGCGCAGCCCCTGCTCACCTCGCCAGGCCAGCCGCTGCGCGTGGCGGTGTACTCCCGCATCTCGCGCGGCATCCGCACCGGCATCCTGCCCGGCGGCGCCATGCTGCCGCGCGAGACCGAGCTGTGCGTGTCGCTCGGTGTGAGCCGGACGGTGGTGCGCGAGGCGCTCATGCTGCTCGAGGAGGACGGCCTCATCGTCACCCGGCGCGGCGTCGGGCGCTTCGTCGCCGAATCGCTGCCCACCGAGGGACTGGACGACTTCCGGTCGTTCGAGAGCATGTTCGAGCCCGGCTCCGAGCGGCTCGACGTGCGGGTGCTCGAGTTCAGCAGGCAGACCACAACCGACTTCGTGACCGACCTGCTCGGACTCGAGCCCACCGACGAGTTCTGGTTCCGCGAGTCCGTCATCATCCGCGACGGGCGGCCCGCCGCACTCGTGCAGGAGTACCTGCCGGTCGAGCGCCTCCTGCGTCCGATCAGCGAGCCGGTCGCCCGCGAGCTCGCCGACGCGGCGCGCGAGGACGCGACCCTCCTGCGGGCGCTCATCGGGCGCGTCGGGCCGGTGTTCACGGCGGGCGTGTGCCGCATCGCGGCGAGCCTGGCCGGTCCGACCCGGGCGGCCCACCTCGACATCAAGCCCGGCGACCCGCTACTCGTGTTGACCCAGAGCGCCCAGATCGGCGGCGCGCCCGCCTACATCTCCAAGGCGGCCATCCCGCCGGCATTCGCGCACCTGAGCGTCACGCAGTGGACCCTCGCGTCCGGCGCCTGACCAGCAGATTCGCCGCACCGAGCAGGGTGAGGGCGACCGCCAGCGCAACCGTCAGCCAGAACCCGGCGGCCGAACCCCGCGCGTCGGCCAGCGCGCCCGCGGCCGCGGTCACCAGGGCCTGACCCACCACGAGAGTGCTCTGCAGCGCGGTCAGCACGGTCGTCGAGCGCCCCTCCGGAGCCTCGGCGGCCCCCATACTGAAGAGCGTCACGAGCACCGCACCTACCCCGCACCCGCTGAGCACGAGCCCCGCGATCACGCCCGGCAGCGTGCCGGTGAGCGCCAGCGTCAGGCAACCGGTGACCGCCAGGATGCCGAGCACCGGCCAGCGCACGGACAGCACGACCCGCGCGGGAACCGCCGCGATCAGGACGGCGACCACGATCGCCCCCAGGCTCATCGCGCCGTAGACGATCCCGGCCTGCTCGACGGCACCCCGCTCGCGCATGAACGCCGTCACGGCGGTGAGGGTCGACCCGAAGACCCCGCCCACGAGCAGCATGGCCGCGACCAGCACCAGGATCCGCGGTGCGCGCAGGACGGCGACGAGGCCGGCCGTCGCGGGCCGATGCGTGCCGGACCGCGCCGGGGCGGCATCCCCAACCGGGGCGCGCAGCGCGAAGGCGACCACCACGGTCGCGGTGAGCGCCATCGAGGCCGCGAGCGGTGCCGCCGGGTGCACGAACGCGGTGAGCGCACCGACCAGCACGGGCCCGAGCACGAACGACGCCTCGTCGGCGATCGACTCGTAACTCATGACGTACGAGATCGCCCGCGCGCGGCGGCCGCCCTCCCGCGCGAGCGAGGCGAAGCCCACGAGTCGCGAGCGTGAGAACGGCGCGACCTGCGGGGTGGTCCCGCCGAGCACCGCCGCGAGTGGAACGAGCAGGCCGGTCGGTGCGGACGCCGCGACCGCGGCCAGCAGCCCGCCGGCCGCCAGGATGCTCACGGCGCTCACCACGAGAAGCACCCGTCGCTGCCCGTACCGGTCGGCGAGCGAACCGATTCCCGGACCGCACGCCGCCGTACCGATTCCGGCCACCGCGGCGACGAGCCCGGCCTCGGCGACCGACCCGCGCACCGTCGCGACGATGGTCAGGACCCCCACGATCATCATCGCGAAGGGCAGCCGTCCGGCGAATGCGACCGGGAAGTAGCCCCAGCCGGTCAGCCGCCCGAAGGCGGCGATGTCGGCGCGCAGTGAGGGGCGGCCACCCGCTCCCAGGTCGGAGACGGATCGCCGCCCACTCATGCTGCTGCGCTCAGGCCTTCGGCGACGACGGCGAGTCGACCGCGAAGTCGCCCGAGATGATGTCGGCCTGCAGCTGCTCGACCTCGTCGAGCAGCGCGGGGTCGAGCTTGGACTCCCAATCGTGGGTCGGGGCGATCCCGACCCCGCCGTTGGCGAGCGTTCCGATGTACGGGGCGTTGTCGAACTCGCCGTCGGCCGCGGCCAGCGTGACCTCCTTGGCGGCGGTCGTCAGGTTCTTCATGACCGACGTCAGGTAGTACCGACTGTTCTCCGGCGCGACGTTGTAGACGTCGGAGTTGACGCCGATGATGGCCTCCTCGCCGCCGCGGTCCTTGATGGCCTCGACGCTGGCGTTGAAGAGGGTCCCGGCAACCGGCATGATCACATCGGCGTGCTGGTCCAGCAGCGCCTGGGTCACCGTCTTGGCCGCCACCTGGTCGTCGAAGCTGCCGACGAAGGTGCCGTTCTGGGCCGCCTTGTCCCAGCCGATGACCTGCACGTCGGTGCCGTGCACCTCGTTGTAGTACGCGACGCCGTCCGCGTAGCCGTCCATGAAGATCGTGACCGACGGGAACGGCATGCCGCCGTAGGTGCCGACCACGCCGGTCTTCGAGGCGCCCGCGGCGAGGTAGCCGGCGAGCACGGCGGCCTGCGCGGTGTCGAACAGCACGGGCTTGACGTTGTCGAGCTCGATGGTGGCGAAGTTGTCGTCGGTCACCACGGAGTCGATGAGCGCGAAGTTCACGTCCGTGTTGTCCTGGGCGGCGTCGCGCGTGGCGTTGGCCAGGGCGAAACCGACCGTGACGATGAGGTCGCAGTCCTCCTCGATCAGGCTGCCGATGTTGCTCGCGTACTGATCCTCGGACGCGGACTCGACGGCCTTCGGCTCGACCCCGAGCTCGTCGGAGGCCTCCTTGACGCCGTTGTAGGTCAGCTCGTTGAAGTCCTTGTCGTCGAAGCCGGTGAGGTCGGACACGGCGCAGGGCAGGAAGTCGACGGCCTCGCCGTCGCCGTCCCCGTCGGCGGGTGGTGCCCCGCAGGCGCTGAGGGCGGCCGCGGTGAGCGCGGCGATCCCGATGAGTGCGGTGATGCGTCGTTGCATGGGTTCTCTCCTGGGTGTGTGGGTTACAAGGTGGAGTGCAGAGCCTCGCGCTGAGCGGGCTCGAGGAAGGCGGCCTCCAGGGACGCCGCGTCGAGGGCCGCGAGGTCGGCCGCCGACCAGCCGAGGCGCTCGACGAGCACCTCGCGCTCGGCGGCGAGATCCGACCCGGTCTGCATCGGGTTGTCGTCCCCGAGCACGACGCGGATGCCGGCCTCGCGGAAGACCGGCGCCGGGTGGTCCGCGATGTCGCGGATGGCGCCGGTGAACCAGTTCGAGGTCGGGCACACCTCGATCACGACGCCGCGCTCGGCGCACCAGCGCAGCACCTCCGGGTCGTCGGCGACGTGGGCGCCGTGCCCGATCCGGGTCGCCCCGAGCAGCTCCACGGCGTCGCGGGCGGCGGATGCCGGGGCCGCCTCGGCCGCGTGGCAGGTGATACCCAGCCCCGCGGCCCGCGCCACCGCGAAGGCGTCGGCGTGCGGCTCGAGCTCCGGGAAGAGCAGCTCGTCCCCCGCGAGGTCGAACCCGACGACGCCGGCACCGGCCGCGGCGGCCGCGGCCCTCGCCACGGCGAGGTTGGCTTCGGGCGCGTGGTGGCGCAACGCGGCGACGACCGCGCCGCTGGGGACGCCGGACTCGGCGGACCCGGCGCGCATGCCCTCGGCGACGGCGGCGATGACCTGCTCAAGACCGCGGCCGGTGTCGGTGTGGGTGGCCGGGCCGAAGCGCAACTCGAGGTAATCGAGGCCGGCGGCCGCCGCATCCAGCACCGCCTCGCGCGCGATGCGCTCGAGTGCCGCCGACGAGCGGAACAGCGGATAGGTGGAGGCGACCTTCTGCAGGTAGACCGTGAGGTCGGCGGGGCCGTCGAGCCGGATCGCCCGCTCCCAGCCGCCCTCGGGCTCGGGCACGCCGAGCTCACGGGCCAACTCGGCCGCCGTCGACGGGCGGACGCGCCCCTCGAGGTGGCTGTGCAGGTCGATGAGCATGGGTCAGAGCTCCAGGCGCACCGCGGTCTCGAGGGCGGCCTCGATGCTGAGCATCCAGCCGGACTTGAGTTTCTCCTTGATGCCGGAGTAGAGGCTCGCGCCGTCGATGAGGTTGCTCGAGGTGGAGCAGATCATGCCGGCGCGCACCCCGCGCAGACGGGCCACGACGTACAGCGCCGAGCTCTCCATCTCGACGTTGAGCACGCCCAGGCCGTTGAGCTCGGCGATCCACTCGGGCGTCTCGGCGTAGAAGGCGTCGTCGCTGGCGTTGATGCCGGTGTGGACGGCGGTGCCGGTGCCTGCGGTCAGGTCGCGGGCGGTCTCGGCGAGGGTCAGCGCGATCTGCAGGTCGGGCACGGCGGGGAACCCGTGGTGCGCGTACGCGGCGGTGGTGCCGTCGTTGCGCAGGGCGCCCTCGCTGACGAGCAGGTCGCCGGGGTTCACGCCCGCCTGCAGGCCGGCCGACGAGCCGACCCGGATGAAGCTCGTGACACCGACCCGGATGAGTTCTTCGACCGCGATGGCCGTGGACGGGCAGCCCATGCCGGTCGAGGTGGCGGTGATGTGACGGCCCTTGTAGTAGCCGGTCATGGTCATGTGCTCGCGGTTGTGCGCGACCGTCTTGACGTCGGTGAGGAACTCGGCGACAAGCGGAACGCGGAACGGGTCGCCCGGCAGCAGCGCGACGCTCGACACCTCGCCGGGGGCGATACCGATGTGGTACTGGCGCTCGGTCAGCCCTATGGCGTTCTTGTCGACGGTGGTGCTCAACGGTGCTCCTCGGCTCTGAGTGGACTCGTATGATGTTATACCTCTTGACGGCAAGCGCAAGACGACATCCCCGCTGCCGCGGCTACACGAGCGAGCGCAGCAGCGGCGCGAGGTCACGCTCGAAGAGCTCGAGGAAGCGGCGCTGGTCCTGCCCGGGCGAGTGGAACACGAGATGGTTCAGCCCGGCGTCGATGTACTGCCGGATGCCCTCGACCACGAGATCGGGGTCCGACCCCACGATCCAGCGGGACGCGATCTGCTCGATGGGCAGCGCATCCGCCGCCTTCTCCATCTCGATCGGGTCGGTGATGTCGTGCTTCTGCTCCTTGGAGAGCGCCAGCGGTGCCCAGAAGCGCGTGTTCTCCAGCGCAGCCTCCGGGTCGGTGTCGTAGGACAGCTTGATCTCGATCATCCGGTCGACGTCCTCGAACGACCTCTCGGCCTGCGCGGCGCCCTCCTTCACCGCCGGGATGAGCTCGTCGGTGTAGAGCGTCATGCCCTTCCCCGAGGTGCAGATGAAGCCATCGCCCGCGCGCCCCGCGTACCGTGCGACGACCGGGCCCCCGGCGGCGACGTACACCGGGATCGGCGTCTCCGGCCGGTCGTAGATCGACGCGTCGACCGTCGAGTAGTACTCCCCCTCGAAGCTCACCCGGTCGCCGGTCCACAACGCCCGCATCAGGTCGACCGACTCGCGCAGCCGCGCGAAGCGCTCCTTGAACTCCGGCCAGTCGCCGCGCCACCCGGTCGCGATCTCGTTGAGCGCCTCGCCCGAGCCCACGCCCAGCATGATCCGCCCCGGGTACAGGCACCCCATGGTCGCGAACGCCTGCGCCAGCACCGCCGGGTTGTAGCGGAAGGTCGGCGTCATGACGCTCGTCCCGATCATGATCGACGAGGTGCGCTCGCCGACGGCCGCCATCCACGACAGCGAGAACGGCGCGTGCCCGCCCTCGTGCCGCCACGGCTGGAAGTGGTCGCTGACGGTGACCGACTCCATGCCGTGCGCCTCCGCGGCCACCGCGATCTCGACCAGCTCACGCGGATCGAACTGCTCGGCGGACGCCTTGAAACCCAAACGCAGACTCACGTCGTGAGCCTACCCGCGCGTCACCGCAGGGCGGGTTCGGATGCCGGGGTCGCCTGTCCGGGACGCGAAAGACTCGAGCCCTCGACATCCACTCGCGGCAGGATGCGGTCCAGCCACCGCGGGAGCCACCACGCTGCGTCGCCCGCGAGGTGCATGAGCGCCGGGACGATGAGCATGCGCACCACGAAGGCGTCGAACAGGACGCCGATCGCCATGCCGAAGCCCAGCGGGCGCACCATCGCGAGGTGCGAGAACACGAAGCCGCCGAAAACCGCGATCATGATGATCGCCGCCGCCGTCACGACGGCCCTGCCGTTGCGGAACCCGGCCACGACCGCCTGCCGCGCCGGTAGCCCGTGCACGTAGGCCTCGCGCATCCCGGAGACCAGGAACAGCTGGTAGTCCATGGCGAGCCCGAAGAGCACTCCGATGAGGATCACCGGCGCGAAGTTCAGCACCGGACCCGGATCGTGCACATCGAAGACGCCGCCCAGCCACCCCCATTGGTACACGGCGACGACCGCGCCGAACGCGGCGGCGAGCGAGAGCAGGAAGCCCCCGGTCGCCAGGAGCGGGACGAGCAGCGACCGGAACACCACGACCATGATGAGCAGCGAGAGGCCGACGACGACCGCGAGGTAGGCGGGCAGCGCGTCGGCGAGCTTGGCGGACACGTCGATGTTGCCGCTGGCCTGCCCGGCGACCCCAAGGGTCACACCGTCGGTGGCGGGCTCGAGCGCGCGCAGCTGCGCGACGAGCTGTTCGGTCGACTCGCTGGACGGGCCGTCCGCCGGAACCACCTGGAAGGCGATCAGGTCGCGATCGTCCGAGACGCCGATGGGCGCCACCGCGACCACGTCGTCCTGGGCCATGAGCTCGTCGGCCAGGTCCGCCTGGGCCGGGAGGACGGCATCCTCGGCGAGCGGCTCGTCGAACTCGGCGACGACCAGCAGGGCGCCGTTCTGGCCGGCGCCGAACTCCTCGGCGACCGCCGAGTAGGTCTGGTACTGGGTCGAGTCGACCGGGTCGGATGACCCGTCGGGCAGGCCCAGCCGCATCGACAGGGCGGGGATCGCGATGACGAGCAGCGCGACGGCGGCCACGACCACGGTCGTGACGGCCCGCCAGGTGCGCATCGGGCGCACCGGGTGCTCCCGGCGCTCGTCCCCGGATGCGAGCCGCGCGCGGGCGCGCCGCGAGAGCACGCGCTCGCCCGCGAGCGAGAGCAGCGCGGGCGTCAGAGTCAGCGCGGCCAGCACCGCGATGAGCACGCAGACCGCCCCGACCACGCCCATGACGGCCAGGAACGGGATGCCCGTGACGCCCAGCGCGAGCAGCGCGATGATCACGGTCGACCCCGCGAACGCGACGGCCGAGCCCGATGTGCCGACCGCCAGCGCGATCGACTCCCGGACCCCCATGCCGAGCATGAGCTGGCGCCGGTGGCGGTTGAGGATGAAGAGCGCGTAGTCGATGCCGACCGCGAGCCCGAGCATGACACCCAGCACGGGCGTCACGGATGACATGTCGACGACCCCCGAGAAGGCCAGCGACCCGCCCACCCCGACTCCGATTCCGGCGAGCGACGAGATCAGCGGGAGGCTCGCGGGCAGCAGCGAGCCGAGCATGACGACGAGCACGATGCCGGCGATGAGCAGGCCGATGATCTCACCGGGCCCGATGAGGCCGCCGAGCGAGGTGGCGATCTCGCTCGACCAGGTCAGGTCGACGCCCGCGATGGAGGCGCCCTCCAGGATCCCGGTGACCTCGGCCTTGGTGGCCGGGTCGAGGTCGTAGATCGAGTCCTCGAACATCACGGCGCCGAGGGCCGTCGCGCCGTCCTCGGAGACGGTCCGCAGCTCGCGCGCATCCTCGAGCAGGCGGGTCGCCGCATCCAGCTGCGCGCTCTGCGCGGTCAGCTCGGCGGCGCCGGCGTCGAGCTCGGCCTGCTGCGCGGCGAATTGCGAGGCGAGCTGGTCGTAGACGCCCGCGGCCTTCGCCTGGGCGACTGCGGCATCCAGTTGCGCCTGCCCGCCGTCGAGCTGCTGGCGCGCGGTCGCGAGCTGCTCGAGCCCCGCCTCCAGCTGCTGCTGCTGCGCCGTGCGCTCGGTCTGGGTCGCGAACGGGTCGATCACCTGGTCGACGCCGTGGACCTCGCCGATCTCCTCGAGAAGGTCGGCGATCTGCTCGCGCTGCTCCGCGTCGAGCGATGACCCGTCGGCGGTGCGGAAGACGACCGTCCCGGTCGCCCCTCCCGTGCCGGGAAGCGCCTCGGTCAGCCGGTCGGTCACCTGCGCGGTCGCGGTCCCCGGGATGCTGAAACCGGATGCCAGCGAGCCGCCCCCCAGCAGATACGCGCCGCCCGCGAGCGCGAGGGCCGCGATCCAGGAGGCGACGACGAGCCAGCGGCGGCGCGCGGAGAACGCGCCGAGGCGGGAGAGGAGCGTGGCCATGGCGACGCCTTTCGTGCTGTGAGGTGGTCGGCCGGCGCGCCGCTGAGCCGATCGGAGTCTATCCGACAACTGTTGGATACAAGGGGTTTGTCGGCAAAGCCCCAGGTAGGGGGTCGCCGTGGGTGCTCGGCCGGAGCGCAGGCGCGGAATGCCAGAATCGGGGGATGGATCCCCGGATCGCGCGGACCCGGCGCAGCCTGCAGGAGGCCCTGCTCGAGCTGGCCCGCGAGCGCGAGCTGGACGACATCTCGGTCGGCGACGTCGCCGAGCGCGCGGGCGTGAACCGCAGCAGCTTCTATCAGCACTACGCCGACAAGGAGACCCTGCTCGCCGACGCCCTGGACAGCGCCGCCGAGGCCGCGGGCGCCGACCTGCCGAGCCTTCACGACACCCCTCCCGAACCGCCCGAGGTGCTCGTGCGATACCTGCGCCACCTGGAGTCCAACGCGACCCTGTACCGGCGGGTGCTCGGCGAGCACGGCTCCGCGGTCGCGGTCGCGCGGCTGCGCACCCGGCTCGAGGCCGTCGTCACCGAGGGGCTCGCGCGCGCCGAGCCCACCGGGTTCTACGGCGACCTGCCGCGCGACGTGGTCGCGGCCGGGGTGGCCGGATCCGTGCTGGGCGTGCTCGGCGTGTGGCTCAAACGTGAACCGCGACCGGATGCCGAGGTCGCCGCGCGCTGGATGTGGCGCGTGCTGCTGGGGCCCTCGGCGGGCGCGGCGGGTTAGCCCGCCGGGCGCCCGGGCGCCTCGACGGACTCGTCGATCGGTACCGTCGCCCGCGCGGCGGCCTTTCGCGTGACCAGGTACGAGCCGGCCAGCACGAGAGCGAAGCCCACCACGGTCCACACCGTGATGCGCTCCCCCAGCACGAGGGCGCCCGCGAGCACGGCGATCGCCGGGTTCACGTAGGTGATGGTCGACATGCGCACCGGGCCGATCTCGGCGACGAGCGTGAACATGACGACGAACGCGAGCGCCGAGCACAGCACCGCGAGCCCCACGATCGACCAGATCGCCGCGGCCGAGGGCACCTCGGTGGGCCACCCGCCGAAGGCCGTGACGACGGGCACGAAGACCAGTCCGGTAATGCCGAGCGACACCGCGACAACGCCCACACCGGGCAGGTCGGACAGCCAGCGCGCCATGATCGCCGGCCCCACCGCGTAGCTGACCGCCACGACGCCCACCTGGGCGACGGCGAGCAGGTTCGATCCCCCGACGTCGAGGCCGACGATCGCGGCCACGCCCGCCATGCCCAGGACGATCCCGAGCCAGTTGCCCGCGGACAGCCGCTCGGGGCGACCGAAGAAGAAGACCACCACGAGCGCCACGAGCGGCACCGCCGCGAGCAGCAGCCCGGCGGTCGAACTGGGCAGCCGGGTCTCGGCCGTGGTCAGGAAGAACTGCGCGAGCACGAGCTCGAAGAGCGTGAAGATCAGAAGCGGCCGCCAACGTCGCAGCACGGGCAGCACCTGCTTGCGGGCGAGAGCGAGCGGCAGCAGAACGACGGCCCCGAGGGCGCAGCGGGCGAACACCACGAAGGTCGGGTCCAGTTCCTCCACCGCGATCTTGATGAAGAGGTACGGCACGCCCCAGGCGATGGCCAGCACGGCGTAGAGCAGCGCACCGCGACCGGTCATCCCGTCATCCTCGCACCCGGCTACGACATCTCGCCGGACAGCCGCGCCCCCGCCGCCTCGAGCCAGCGCGCGGGCTCGCCGCGCGCCGCGTCCCGCGACCCGGCGAGCTCGACGAGGGATGCCGCGGCCACCCCCGCATCGATGGCCACCTCCCCCGCGATCACGCCCGCGATCACGCCCGCCGTGCGGGCCGCCGACAGCACCTCCCCCACGACCTTCCCGCCGAGACTCGTCGCGTCGAAGCGCCCCTCCCCGGTGACGACCGCGTCGGCGCCGGACAGCGCCGCGGTCAGACCGGTGAGCTCCGCGATCGTGCGGGCGCCCGGGACGACCTCGGCGCCCCAGGCCTGCGCGAGCCCGAAGGCCGTGCCCCCGGCGGCTCCCGTTCCCGGTGCCGCGGTGTCGGCCGCGCTCGCGCCGAGCGCGCCGGCGAAGCGCTCCAGGCCGTGCTCGAGCTCGGCGATCTGCGCGGGGGACGCGCCCTTCTGCGGCCCGAAGACCGCGGCAGCGCCGCCCGGGCCGATCAGCGGCGCGGTCACATCGCACAGCAGGCGCACCCCGCCGGGCGGGGGCGGAAGCAGTCCCGAGCGGTCGGCGGTCGCCACCCGCAGAAGCCCGGCGCCTCCGGGCGGCACTGCTGCGCCATCGGCATCGCGTAGCGAGAGCCCGAGCGCCTCGAGCGCCCCCGCGCCCCCGTCGGTCGAGGCCGAGCCGCCCAGGCCCACCACGATCGAGCGAGCCCCGTCGGCGAGCGCGCGGGCCATGACCTCGCCGAGACCGCGCGTGGTGGCGCCCATCGGGTCCGGCTCCGCCATGAGCGGCAGGCCCGAGGTGACCGCCAGTTCGACGACGGCCGTGCCGTCCGGCAGCGCGAGGTACCACGCGGGCCGGGGCGCGCCGTCCGGACCGGTGGCGACCCCGGCATCCACGATGCGGGCACCGGGAACCGACGCGGCCATGACCGCGATGGTGCCCTCGCCCCCGTCCGCCTGGGGTAGCAGAACGAGATCGTCGCCGGGGCGCACCGACCGCCAGCCGCGTGCGATCGCCTCCGCGGCATCCGGGGCGTCGATCGTGCCCTTCAACGAGTCGGGGGCGATGAGCACTCTCACGCCCGCCACGATATCGGCCGCGCATGCGCGAGGATGGGCGGGTGCAGGCCGACGAGCGCGCGGCGTCCCAGACGCTGGATCGCGGGCTCCGCATCCTCGATGTCATCGCGGAGGCGGACCGTCCGCTGAGCATCGCCGAGGTCGCGGCGGGCATCGGCGTGCACCGCTCGATCGCCTACCGCCTGGTGCGCACGCTGGAGGATCGCGGCCTCGTGGTGCGCGACGACGCCGGGTCGCTGAGCATCGGCCCGCACGTGGCGGCCCTCGCGCGCAGCGTCGCGTCGGATCTGCAGAGCGCCGCCGCGCCCGAGCTGCGCGCGCTGGCCGACGCGCTCGAGATGACCTCGTTCCTGGTCGTGCTGGACGGCAGCGAGTGCGTCACGCTCACCTCGGCGCAGCCGCGCGCCATGGTCGCGAGCATCGCGCAGCGGCCGGGAACGCGGCACTCGGCCGCCCTGGGGGCGACCGGCACCGCCCTGCAGACCCTGCTCTCGCCCGCGGATCGCGCGGCGCACGGGCTCGAGGAGTCCGAGCCCGAGACGGTCGTTCGCGCGCGGGCCGACGGGTACGCGGTCACGCGCAGCGAGGTCATCCCCGGAGTGACGGCCGTCGCGGCCCCGGTGGTGTGGGCCTACCCAGCAGCGATCGCGGTCATGTTCGTCGACACCGACGACGTGGATGCGGTGGGCGCCCGCGTCCGCGACTCGGCGCTCGCGATCTCCCGCGGCATCCGCTGACGGCCATTGCCCGTGGGCCGCGGCACCCGTATCATGTGACTGTTCCGATATCAGGAACACCCGTTCTATATCCGAACGTTGCGACGCGACGCGGAGGTCCCGATGCAGCAGTTCCATCACCTGGGCTACGTCGTGGGCGACCCGCGCATCGAGCCGGCCGCCGGGACCGGGATCGACCGCCCCGAGGAGCTGCCCGACGAGGTCGACGTGCTCATCGTCGGCACCGGCCCGGCGGGCATGATCACGGCCGCGCAGCTCGCGCAGTTCCCCTCGGTCACGACGCGCATAGTCGACCGCAGGCCCACCGCGCTCGAGGTGGGGCAGGCCGACGGCATCCAGGCCCGCAGCGTCGAGACCTTCCAGGCGTTCGGGTTCGCGGGGCGCATCGTCGACGAGGCCTTCGACCAGACCGAGATGGTGTTCTGGAAGCCCGATTCGGACGACCCGGCGCGCATCGTGCGCACCTCCCGCACGCCCGACGACCCGCACGGGGTGAGCGAGTTCCCGCACCTGCTGGTCAACCAGGCGCGCGTGCTGGCCTACTTCGCCGAGTGGATGGAGCACTCCCCGACCCGCATGACACCCGACTACGGGTGGGAGTTCCTGGGCCTCGAGGTCGGCGAGGGCGACCACCCGGTGCAGGTGCGCCTGGTGCGCACCGCCGGCCCGGACGAGGGCGCCGAGCGCACCATCCGCGCGCGCTACGTGGTCGGGGCCGACGGCGCCCGCAGCGCCGTGCGCGAGTCCATCGGCCTGAAGCTCAGCGGCGCGCAGGCCAACCACGCCTGGGGCGTCATGGACGTCCTGGCCGAGACCGACTTCCCCGACATCCGCCTGAAGGCCGCGATCCAGTCGCAGCACGCCGGCCAGATCCTGCTCATCCCGCGCGAGGGCGGGCACCTGTTCCGCATGTACGTCGACCTGGGCGAGGTGATCGAGGGGCAGGAGAAGGCGGTGCGCGCCACCACGATCGAGCAGGTCATCGCGCGCGCGCAGGAGATCATGCGGCCCTTCGCGCTCGACGTGCGCCACGTCGCCTGGAACAGCGTCTACGAGGTGGGCCACCGGCTCACGCCGCGCTTCGACGACGTGCCGCCCGAGGAGCGCGGCGAGCGCACACCGCGGGTCTTCATCGCCGGGGACGCCTGCCACACCCACAGCGCCAAGGCCGGTCAGGGTATGAACGTCTCGATGCAGGACGGCTGGAACCTGGGCTGGCGACTCGGGCACGTGCTCGACGGCCGGGCCTCCGAGCGGCTGCTGACCGGGTATTCCGACGAGCGCCAGGTCATCGCGCAGGACCTCATCGACTTCGACCGGCAGTGGTCGACCCTCATGGCGACGCACCCGGAGGAGCTCTCACCCGGCGAGCTCGAGGACTTCTACGTGCGCACCTCGGAGTTCCCGGCCGGCTTCCGCACCGAGTACCCGCCCTCGCGCGTCGTGGGCGAGGCGACGCACCAGGAGCTCGCGACCGGCTTCCCGGTCGGCAAGCGCTTCAAGTCGGCGCGCGTCACGCGCGTGTGCGACGCCAACACCGTCCACCTGGGCCACCTGGCCCGCGCGGACGGCAGGTGGCGCCTGTACGTCTTCGCCCCGTCCGGCGAGGATGCGACCCGCCGCCTCGCAGACTTTGCCGGCTGGCTGGGTGGCGATCCGCGATCCCCCCTCGCGGCCACCCCGGAGGGCGAGCCGACCGACGCGTGGTTCGACGCCAAGGTGATCTACCCGCAGACCTACACCGAGGTGGACCTGCTGGGTGCCCCCGAGGTGTTCCGGCCGCGCGTGGGGCCGTGGCGGCTCCTCGACCTCGAGAAGGTGTTCGCGGCGCTGCCGGACG
This sequence comes from Microbacteriaceae bacterium, assembly GCA_019638805.1. Classification (GTDB taxonomy): domain Bacteria; phylum Actinomycetota; class Actinomycetes; order Actinomycetales; family Microbacteriaceae; genus JBDSKH01. The sequence continues at coordinate 57,303 of JAHBTA010000008.1, forward strand.
AGGACATCTTCGAGCAGCGCGGTATCTCGCGCGACGGCGCCGTGGTCGTGGTGCGCCCCGACCAGTACGTCGCGCACGTGCTGCCGCTCACGGCGACCGACGAGCTCGGAGCGTTCTTCGCGGGAGTGCGGGGCGAGGTGCCGGCGCGGGCCTGACCCGCGCTGCCCTGCGACGGCTCGGCGGTGCGGCTCCGGCGATATGATCGCCGCATCATGTCGCTGGGCGCCCGCATCCTCGAGTTGCTGCCGGGCCGCTCCGACTACGCGGCGCTTCGCCGCACCTGGCGCGGCGACCTTCTCGCCGGGCTCACGGTCGGCATCGTCGCGCTGCCGCTCGCGCTCGGGTTCGGCATCTCGTCGGGCGCCGGCGCCGAGGCGGGGCTCATCACCGCGATCGTGGCGGGCGTGCTGGCAGCGGTCTTCGGCGGGTCGAACGTGCAGGTGTCCGGGCCGACCGGGGCCATGGTCGTCGTGCTCGCCCCGATCGTCGCGACCTACGGCCTGGGCGCGGTCGCGCTGGTCACCGTCATGGGCGGGGTCATCGTGCTGCTGGCGGGCGTGCTGAGGCTCGGGCGCGCGGCCTCGTACATCCCGTGGCCGGTCATCGAGGGCTTCACGCTCGGGATCGCGGTCATCATCTTCCTGCAGCAGGTGCCGGCGCTCACGACGCCGGGGTCGCATCCGGCATCGCATGACAACGTCGTGCTGACGGCCGCGCGATCCCTGCTCGAGGCCGACCCCGGATACCTGCTGTGGTCCCTCGGCGCCGTCGCCCTGGTGGCGGCCGCCATGTACCTGCTGCCGCTCCTTCACCCGGCCGTCCCGGCATCCCTCACGGGCATCGTCGTGGTCACGGTGCTCGCGCTCCTGATCGGTGCGCCCCTGGCCGACATCGGGGAGCTGCCGCACGGCCTGCCCCCGCTCGAACTGCCCGTCATGGATGCCGCTACCGCGCTCGCGCTCGTCGGTCCCGCCGCGACCGTGGCGGCCCTCGCCGCCATCGAATCGCTCCTGTCGGCGCGGGTCGCGACGTCGCTGGCCGACACCGGCCCCTACGATCCGGACCGCGAGCTCGTCGGGCAGGGCCTCGCCTCGATCGGCGCCGGCCTGTTCGGCGGCATGCCCGCGACCGGCGCGATCGCCCGCACCGCGGTCAACGTGCGTGCGGGCGGGCGCTCCCGGCTCGCCGCCGTCGTGCACGCGCTCGTGCTGCTGGTCGTCGTGCTCGTCGCGGCGGGGCCGGTCGGGCAGGTACCGCTCGCGGCGCTCTCGGGCGTGCTCATGGTCACGGCGATCCGCATGGTGCACGCGCGCACCGCGGGCGCGATCCTGCGCTCGACACGCGCCGACGCCGCGGCGTTCATCATCACCGCGATCGTCACGGTCTCGGTCGATCTGATCGTCGCGGTCGCCATCGGCATGGTGGTCGCCGGGGTCTTCGCGCTGCGTGCGCTGGCCCGCACGACGCGCGTGAGCCGTCAGCCCATCACGGTCGAGCCGGACCCGTCCGACGAGCGCGTCGCGATCCTGCGCATCGACGGGCCGCTGTTCTTCGCGGCCGCGGACAGCGTGCTCGACACCGCGCTCGAGGTGGAGGGCGTCTCGGTCGTCATCCTGCGGCTGTCGCAGGTGGAGAGCCTGGACGCGACGGGCGCGCACGTGCTGAGCGAGATCGTGCACCGGCTCGAGGCTCGCGGCATCACGGTGCTCATCAAGGGCGTGCGCGAGCAGCACAGCAGGCTGCTGCAGACCGTGGGCGTGCTCGGGGCGCTGCGCCACGAGGCGCATCTGTTCGACGACCTCGACGCCGCGATCGAGCACGCGCGCAGCCACGTGCGGCGCGCGGCGGGCGCGAGCCCGCGGGCCGACCCGCGGGCCGAGGAGGCCGGGTAGGCCGAGGTCCGCCTCAGCACTCCACGACGTTGACGGCGAGCCCGCCGAGCGAGGTCTCCTTGTACTTGGTGAGCATGTCGGCGCCGGTCTCGCGCATGGTCTTCACGGCGGCGTCGAAGCTCACGTGGTGCGTGCCGTCGCCGCGCAGCGCGATGCGCGCGGCGTTCATCGCGGTGTTCGCCGCGATCGCGTTGCGCTCGATGCACGGGATCTGCACGAGCCCGCCGATCGGGTCGCAGGTCAGGCCCAGGTGATGCTCGATGCCGATCTCGGCGGCGTTCTCGATCTGGGCGGGCGTTCCGCCCCACACCGCGGTGAGCCCGGCCGCCGCCATCGCGCAGGCGGATCCCACCTCGCCCTGACAGCCCACCTCGGCGCCGGAGATCGACGCGTTGCGCTTGATCACCATCCCGATCGCGGCGGCCGTGATGAGGAAGTCGACGACGCCGTCCTCGTCGGCACCGGGGGTGAACCTCCAGTACGCGTGCAGAACGGCGGGCACGATGCCCGCGGCGCCGTTGGTCGGGGCGGTGACCACGCGGCCGCCCGTGGCGTTCTCCTCGTTGACCGCGAGCGCGAAGAGCGTGACCCACTCCGATTCGGCGACCGGCCGGGCGCTGTCGCCGCTCTCCAGCTCGTGGTACAGGTGCGGAGCTCGGCGCCGGACCCGCAGGATGCCGGGCAGCAGCGCCTCCTCGCGCGCGCATCCGCTCTCGACGCAGTCCTGCATGGCGTGCCAGATGGAGAGCACGCCCGCGCGCAGGTCGCGCTCGGGGTGGGCAGCCGCCTCGTTGGCGCGCACCAGGTCGGCGATGCTCATGCCGGTCGCGCCGCACAGCGCCACGAGCTCCTCGCCCGAGGCGAACGGGTACGGGATGTCGGGGTCGGGCGCGGGCTCTTCCCCCTCGTGCACGATGAACCCGCCGCCCACCGAGTAGTAGGTCTCGGTGCGTACGAGATCGCCCGCCCCGTCGAAGGCCTGGAAGATCATGCCGTTGGGATGCCGCGGCAGCACCCGGCGCCCGTCCAGGATCAGGTCGGTCACCGGGTCGAACCCGAGGGCGAGGCCATTGCCGAGCTCGAGCCGCAGGTCGGTGGCGGTCGCGGCGGCCAGGCTCACCACGAGGTCGGGGTCGACCGTCTCGGGTTCGTGACCGGCCAGGCCCGCGATGACCGCGCGATCCGTGCCGTGCCCGGCGCCCGTGGAACCGAGCGAGCCGAGTAGGTCCACCTGGATGCGTGCGATGCGTGCGGTCTCGTCCGGGGTGAGCGAGTCGACGAAGGCTTTGGCGGCGCGCATCGGCCCGACGGTGTGCGACGACGACGGTCCGATGCCGACCGTGAACAGGTCGAGGACGCTCAGGTTCATGGGTGTCACCTTCTCGCTGCATGCCGACGGCGTCGTCGGCCGGGCCTTGTGGGCCCCTGCGTGTACTCAATCAGATCACGCGAGACGGTGGGAGTGCTGGATGCGCGCGACGCGTCCGCTCACAGGTCGAGGAAGTCGCCCAACCAGGCCCGCGCCACGGCCAGGCAGTCATCAGAGACCCGACCCGCGACGCGAGTCAGTCGATCGCGCGACAGGGTGCGCGGCTGCTCGGTCATGATCCACGACGGCACCTCGAGGCCGCTCGGACCTTCGACGGGAGGGTGGTTCGGCCAGCCCCGGTCGACCGTCGTGATGGGCAGGACGATCGCCAGAGTCGTCACGGCATCCAGGTAGTCGGCCGACGCGACCACGAGCACCGGGCGATGACCGCCCTGCTCACGACCCCGCACCGGCTCGAGCGCCGCCCAGACCACGGTTCCGGGCGCCAGTTCGAGCTCGGTCACCTGGTCTGGTCAGTGAGCTCGGCGCGTTCCCATTCCGCGGTCTCGGCCGCGTGCGACGTCGCACCCCCGAGAGGGGTAGCGGCGATGGCGGCCTTCAGCGTCCGCATGCGTGTGCGGCGGTCGTCAGCATCGGCCAAGCGGGCGAGGTGCCCTCCGAGGGTGAGCCCCTCGCGGGCCGCCTGCGCCTTAAGACGGTCGCGGAGCGCGTCGCTCACCTTTATCGTCGTGGTCATACTCTGAGTATACCGGCGTCACGCCTACGCGTCCTTCCGGATCCACCGGAACGTGAGCCGCGCCGCGATCAGACCCGCCACGAGCCAGATCCCGGTGAAGATCGCGACCCCCGCAAGATCCCACGAGCCGCCCGGCTCGGCGGCCTCGAAACTCGACGGGAGGAACACCGAGCGCATGCCCTGCGCGAGCCACTTGAGCGGGAACACGCTCGCCACGTTCTGCAACCAGGTCGGCAGCATGGCGAACGAGAGGTACACGCCCGAGATGAACTGCAGGATGAGCACGATCGGGATGATGACCGCCGTCGCGCTCTTGCCCGAGCGCGGCAGGCCGCTCAGCCCGATGCCCAGGATCGCGCACGTGCTCACCCCGAACAGGAAGACCCAGGCGAAGGTCAGCCAGGCACCCGCCTCGGTCGGCAGCTCGACGCCGAAGGCGAAGTGCGCGACCAGGATGAGCAGCGCCGCCTGCAGCGCGCCCGTGACGAGTACCTGCCCGATCTTGCCGATGAAGAAGCTGATGGGCGAGAGCGGCGTCCCCGCCAGGCGCTTGAGCGTTCCGTCGCTCTTCTCCACGGCGATGTCGATCGACATGTTCTGCAGGCCGCTCAGCAGCACGCCGGCCGCGAGCATCCCCGGCAGGTAGAACCGGGCGGCGCTGACCTCCTCGCCGGGCGGGCCGAACGGGGTCTCGCTGAAGGCGACCGCGAAGATCGTCAGCATGACCAGCGGGAACAGGAAGGTGAAGAACACCGAGTCGCCCTGCCGGAAGTAGGACACGATCTCGTACCGGACCCGCGACAGCCCGTTCGCGATCACGCTCACGCCGCGGCCTCCCGCACCAGGTCGAGGTAGATGTCTTCGAGCGCCGGCCGGATGACCTCGAGCCGCTCGGGCTCCCCTTTCGCGGCCAGGCGCGCGACGAGCTCACCGGGGCGCTGCGTGCGCTCCTCGCGCACCACGCCCTTCTCGCTCCACCGCACGATCGGCACGCGCGCATCCGCCCCGCCCAGTTCGTCGATGGCACCGAGCGCGACCAGCCGACCACCCGCGATGACCCCGGCGCGGTCGGCGAGCTGCGCCGCCTCGTCCAGGTAGTGCGTGGTCAGCAGGATCGTGGTGCCCTCGCGCTTGAGCGAGCGGATGAGCTCCCAGAACGAGCGCCGCGCCTCCGGGTCGAACCCGGTGGTCGGCTCGTCCAGGAACAACAGCTCCGGATTCCCGACGATGCCCAGCGCGACATCGACCCGGCGGCGCTGCCCGCCCGAGAGGCGACGGATGCGCGTGCGGGCCTGGTCGGTCAGCCCCACCGCCGCGATCACCTTGTCGACATCCCGCGGGCGGGGGTAGAGCCCGGCGAAGTGGGTCAGCTGCTCGCGCACCGTGGCGTTGGGCTGCTCGCCGGTGTTCTGCAGCACGATGCCGATGCGCGCCTTCCACCCCAGCCCGCCGTGCTGCGGATCGACCCCGAGCACGCGGGCCTCGCCCCCGGTGCGGTCGCGGTAGCCCTCGAGGATCTCGATCGTGGTGCTCTTGCCCGCGCCGTTGGGCCCGAGCAGCGCGAAGGTCTCGCCCCGCTCGATCGTGAAGTCGATGCCCTTCAGCGCCTCGAAGCCGCCACGGTAGGTCTTGCGCAGCCCGCGGACCTCGACCACGTCATCCATGCTCATGCGGCAACCTTGGCACGGAGTTGGCGGCGCTGCCGCTCCTGCCGCGCCAGCCGCCGGATCGCGAGCTCGGCGACCGCGAGGTTCGCCACCCAGGCGAGCGCCATGGTGATGGCGCGGCCCAGTTCGTGCGACGATCCGAGCACCATCGACATCGGGATCAGGAAGATCGCCTGCGTGCCGGCCCCCACGCCGATCGCATAGGCGCGGGTCATCCAGGCGCCGTGCACCGAGAACCGGCGCTGAACGATCGCCCGGATGCCGAGCACGAGGCTCGCCAGCATGTAGGCGCCGAACAGCTCCCGGAAGACGAACAGCAGCGGCCCGTCGCCAGCCGGCAGGTCGGAGAACGCGCCCATCCACATCCCGCTGAGCGCGACCAGGAATCCGGCCGGGATGAGCACCCGTCCCGCCATCTTGTGCCAGCTGCGGCGCCCACGACGCAGACCCGGCAGGAACTGGAATGCCCCCACGACGCTGTACAGGGTGGCCGAGACGATGTGGATGATGACGGGCCACGGGAACACCGTGAACCGGTCGGCCTGGGGGATCACCTCGGGTCCGCCGCCGAGTTGGGTGAGCCGCAGCGATCCCGAGACGATGGGAATCAGGTTGAGCAGGATCAGGCCGACCGGGATCAGCCAGCGCGCCCTCATGCCGGCACCCCATCCGTGGCATCGACGTCCGTGGCGCCGGCGTCGAGCCGGAACGGCGGGTACTGGTCGGTCATCAGGGCGACGTAGGCGAGCACGCGGTACATCCACCGGTTGATGCCCATCAGGAAGTCGAACATCGGCCGGGGGTACACGCCGGTGACGAGCAGGAAGAACCCGGCGATCACCACCAGCAGGTTCTGCACCGAGTAGCCGCCCAGCAGCTGCATCTCGCCGCCGAGCTGGTTCAGCACGGCGATCGGGTACAGCATGATGTCGCCGGCGATGAGCCCGATGACGATCAGGTGCGGCACCGCCAGCAGCCACTTCACGAGGACCAGTCCGCGCGACAGCTTCTCGGGGTAGGCGATGTCCAGCGATGCCGGATACTCGGCGGCACCCAGCGTGAACGGCGGGTAGCGGTCGGTGCCGAGCGCGGCGTAGACGTAGAAGCCCACGCGCCAGTTCCAGCGCAGGATGCCGAGGTTGAGGTCGAACAGCGCCCGCGGGTAGCGGCCGGTGAACAGGATCGCGACGCCGGCGACGAACGTCAGCACGATGAAGACCACCCACAGGGCGGCGAGCACGATGAAGTGCGGGATGGCGGCGAACATCTTGAGCAGCCACCACCAGCGGGAGAGCTGGTCGTCGAGCCGCCCGGTGAGGGTGAGCGGGGTGGTCATGTCGGGTTCCTTGTCTGTAAGTGGTGGATGTCGGGGTCGGGATGTCGGGTCGGGTCAGGGGATGGTGACGACGATGCTGCCGCGCTTGCGGCCGCCGTCGACGAGCCGGTGGGCTTCGGCGATCTGCTCGAACGGGAACGTGCGGTCGATGACCGGCCGGAACGCTCCCCGCTCTGCGAGAGCCACCACGTGCTCGAGGTCGTCGGCGCGGTAGGCTCCGGGACCGGTGACGACGGTGATGCCGAGCCGACGCGCCTGCCGCGGCGCGGCCAGCAGCGCGCCGAGGTCCGCGGCTACCAGCAGCGCGGCACCGCCGGGTTCGAGGCTGCCCTGCACGCGGGCGACCGGGGCGTTGCCGACGCAGTCGGCGATCACGTCGTACCTCGAGCCGTCGGCCGTGAAGTCGTGGGTCGCGTAGTCGATCACGCGATCGGCTCCGAGCGAGGTCACCAGCGCGTGGTTCGCAGCGCTCGACACCCCGGTCACGTGGGCGCCCGCCGCCTTCGCGAGCTGCACGAGGGCGGTGCCGACGGCACCGGAGGCGCCGTTCACGAGGACCCGTGCACCGGGTTCGACCGCCGCCTGCCGCAGGTAGGCCCGGGCGGTGATGCCTCCGAAGACGAGGGCGACCGCCTCGGAGGCGGGCATCGAACCGGGCGCGGCGGCCACGGCATCCGTCGCCTTCAGGATCGCGTACTCGGCGTGCCCGCCGAAGCGGCTTCCCAGCATGGCCACGACCGCGTCGCCGGGGGCGAAGCCCTCGACGCCCTCGCCGGCCGCCACGACGTCGCCCGCGACGTCCATGCCGAGCACGGGGCGCCGCGGCCGGAAGAACCCGAGCACCATCGAGCTCGGCAGCAGCAGCCCGGGCGGCACGTCGCGGGCGCGTGTGCGGTGGTCGGCGGCGCTCACCGTCGTGGCGCGCACGCGAACGAGCAGTTCGCCCGCGGCTGGATGAGGACGCGGCACCTCGGCGAGGTGGACGACATCGGGTCCGCCGAACCGCTCGTAGACGGCGGCGGTCATGGTGTCGCCCGCCTCCGCTACGGAGAGGAGGGTGAGCCCGGTGTCCCGCAGTTGCGCCAGCAGGCCGTGCAGCGCCGCCTGATCGGCGACGTCACCGCGGAGGACGGTGGTCGCGTCCTCGCGGCGGGAGATGGTCATGCCGTCGAACGTGGCGGTCCAGCGACGGTCCAGGTGTCCGGCGATGCGGATCTCGTACGTGGTCACCCTCGCACGGTAGGAATCGATGTGGTGACCGGGCATCACCACATCTGGTGATCATCCTGGTGATTTCAGCAGCCCGAGCGCGGTGGCGCGGGTGATCGCCTCACGGCGCGACGTCGCCCCGAGCTTGGCGAAGATGCTCTTGGTATGGGTGCGCAGGGTGTTCAGCGACACCACGAGATGCCGTGCGATCTCGGGCCCCGACAGGTCGCTCGCCAGCAGGCGCAGCACCTCGAGCTCGCGGCTGCTGAGCGGGTCGGGCAGGTTCCCGGTGGGCTTCTGGGGGCCGGCGGCGCGGGCGCGCAGCTCCTGCAGTTCGGCCACGACGCCCAGCCGTCCCCCCGCCTGCGCGGCCGCGAGCAGGTGGTCGAGCAGCCCGAGTGCCTGCGGCGCATCCCCCTCGGCCAGCAGCAGCCGGGCCAGCGTGATGTGATCGAACTCGGCGAGGTAGCGCAACTCGCCGTCGGCGCTCACGCCGCGCCGGTCGACCTCGCGTCTCGCCTCGGCGACCTGCCCGGCCGCGAGACGCTGCCGCGCGCGCAACGCGGCGATCGGGCGCACCTCGGGAAAGAAGTCGGGCGTGTAGAGGGCCTCCGCCTCGTCGAGCAGCGGGATGCCGGCGGCGGGGTCCCCCTCGGCCAGCAGCAGGAGCGCCTCGGCCATGCGCCGCCGGTGCCGGTTCTGGGGCAGGCCGGCGTACTCGCCGAGGTCCTCGGCGGCGGCGAGCTGCTCGCGGGCTGCGGCCAGGTCGCCGCGCTCGCGCAGCAGGCCGGCCAGGCCGACGTGCATGTCGGCGGTTCCCCGCAGCGGCGGATCCGACCGGCGGCCGAGGGCGATCCCGCGGCGGTACACGGCCTCGGCCTCCGGCACCCGTCCCAGCGCGATCAGGATGTCGCCCATCGCGATCGAGCCGCCCAGCACGTCGGCCAGGTGGCCGGCTCTCTCCAGCTCGGCGAGCGAGATCGCCCAGGTCGCCTGCGCCTGCTCGAGGTCGCCGAGGGCCCACAGCACGAGGCCCCGGATGCCGTGCGCCGATCCGCGGTCGAGGTGCCCGCCGTCGGCCGCAAGCTCGACGGCGACGGCGGACTGCTCGAGCGCGGACTCCAGGTCGCCGCGGGTCATGGCCTGCGCCGACCCGTACAGGGCGATGCCGCGCCGCAGGGCGACCACGCCCTCCGATGCTCCGCCCGCCGCCTCCTCCGCGTCGCGCAGCAGGCCCTCGACCCCGTCGGTGCGGCCCGACGAGAGCAGCACGCCGGCGAACCCGATGCCGAGTTCCGGGTCGGAGCGCACCAGGTCGGCGGGCAGCAGCTCGTACCAGCCGGCGAGGGTGACCTCCTGCCGCTGCTGCTGCATCGCGGGGGCCGCCGCCTTGATGAGTGCGGCGGCTCGTTCGAAGGCTCCGGCGTCGATCGCGTGGGCGATGGCCTCGGCCGTGAAGCCGTTCGCCTCGAACCACCGACTCGCCCTCCGGTGCAGATCCGGGACGAGGTCGCGCTGCTCGTCGAGCAGGCGCGCCCGCAGCATCTCGGCGAACAGGTGGTGGTAGCGATACCACTCGCGCTGCTCGTCAAGCGGCACGAGAAAGAGGTTCGCCCGGTCGAGGGCCTCGAGCGTGGGCGCACCATCGGTCGCGCCGGTGACCGCGTCGCAGAGCCCGCCGGACAACCGCCCGAGCACCGAGGTCTGCAGCAGGAAGCCGCGCACCGCATCCGTCTGTCGTTGCAGCACCTCCTCGACCAGGTAATCGACGACGTAGCGATCGTCGCCGGCGAACCCGGAGATGAAGGCGCTCGTGTCGCTCCTGCCCTGCAGCGAGAGCGCGGCGAGCTGGAGGGCGGCGATCCACCCCTCGGTGCGGTCCCCGAGCTTCACGACGTCCGCCGCGCCGACCTCGAGCCCCATCGCCCCGTTCAGGTATGCCGAGACCTCGTCCGGGGTGAACCGCAGATCGGCGGCGCGCAGCTCGATCAGGTCGCCGCGCCCCCGCAGCCGGCCGATGGGCAGCGGCGGGTCGGCGCGGCTGGCGATGACCAGGCGGACATTGGCGGGCAGTGTATCGACCAGGAAGGCGAGTCCGGCATGAACGGCCGGGTTGTCGACCGCGTGCAGGTCGTCGAGCACGACCACGAACTCGCCGCCGTCCTCGTGCAGGTCGTTGACCAGGGTGGCGAGCACGGCCTCCGTCGATGCGGACCCGGTGACCAGCAGCTCCGAGGCCGCCGTCGTCAGGCCGGGCCCCGCCTTCTCGATCGCGGCGAGCAGGTACCGCCAGAACTGCGCGGCGTCGTTGTCGCGGTCGTCGAGCGACAACCACGCCGCGCGCCGGCCATCCCCGAGCCACTCGGTCAGGACGCTGGTCTTTCCGAACCCGGCGGGCGCCGCCACCAGCACGAGCCGCGCCGGGTCGTCCAGCCGCCGTGTGAGCCTCGGCCTGCCCACGCTCGACGGGCGCCGCGCGGGGGCGTGCAGCTTCGTCGCGAGCAGGGGGCCGTCCACAAGCGCACGATACCGAGTCACTCGTCAGAGCGGGGAGCGGACGTGCACCCGTTCCCCCTGCCGGCTCAGCAGATTGATGATCTCGGCCGGCTCCATCGACGCGCTGACGAACCCGTGCGGCTTGCGGGTGTCGAATTCGGCCGCCTCGCCCGGCCCCAGGATCGTCTCGTCGTCGCCGATCACCAGGCGGATCCGGCCGCTCAGCACGTAGATCCAGTCGTAGCCCTCGTGCACCTTGGCGGGCACCGGTTCGCCGGGCGGGTGACCGGGCAGCAGCATCTTGAAGGCGATCACGTCGGGGTTCTGCTTGGTGAGCGGGATGATCGCCCTGCCGTCGCGATAGAAGGTCTTGGGGTGGATGCGGGGGTCGGCGATCTGCGGAGCGCCCACCAGGTCATCCAGGCTGGCACCGTACGCCGAGGCCAGCCGGATCAGCAGATCGAGCGTCGGCCGTCGCAACCCGGATTCGAGGCGCGACAGCGTGCTGACCGAGATGCCGGTGCGGCTCGACATCTCGGCGAGAGTGCTGCCGCTCGCTGACCGCAGGCGGCGCAGCCGGTCGGCCACGCCATCCAGGACCGCCTCTATGTCGTTCATCGCGACTCCCGCTTTGCCAGATCGGCAACCCGCGTTGCCCGGATGGCACGCTACCCGGACCATGGTGCCATGACCACCTCAGATGCCGACGTTCTCATCATCGGAGCCGGCAGCGCGGGCCTCAGCGCAGCGCTCATGCTGGCACGCTCCCGCCGCCGGGTGATCGTGCTCGACGGCGGCGCCCCGCGCAACGCGGTCGCCGCCCACATGCACGGCGTGCTCGGCCGCGACGGCTGGTCGCCACTCGACCTGGTCGCGACCGGCCGGGATGAGGTGGCTCGCTACGGCGCGATCATCGAGTCCCAGCGGACGGTGTCCGCGGCCCGGGACGGCGAGCTCTTCGTCGTGGGCCTCGCCGACGGCCGGACCCTCACGGCTCGCCGGTTGCTGTTCGCCGGGGGCCTGCGCGACGAACTGCCGTCCATCCCCGGACTGGCGGAGCACTGGGGGCGCGGCGCCGCCCACTGCCCCTACTGCGACGGCTGGGAGGTGCGCGACCGGCGCATCGCCGTGCTCGCATCCGGGCCCGCGAGTCTGCACCAGGTGCAGCTGGTGCGCCAGCTGTCGGCCGAGGTGACCTACCTCACCGAGGGCACCGAGCTGCCCGAGCCGGACCTCGCCGCCCTGGTCGCTCGCGACATCGCCGTCGAGACCCGGCGCGTGGCATCCGTCGTCACGACAGACGGCGTGCTCAGCGGGCTCCGACTGCATGACGGCGCCGAGCTCCCGGTCGAGGCGATTTTCGTGCGACCGCGCGCGATCCCCGCCGACGAACTGCTGCACGACCTCGGCGCCGCGAGCGAGGCCGGGCCGGACGACCACGCGTGGATCACGGTGGATGCGACCGGCCGCACCAGCATCCCCGGCGTCTGGGCGGCGGGCAACATCGTCAGCCCGTTCGCCACCGTCCCCGTCTCGGCCGCCGCCGGCTCCACCGCCGGCGCGGCCATCAATGCCGACCTCGTCGACGACGAGATCCGGAGCGCACTCGAAAGGAACCGCGCGTGAACACACCCCCGTCCACCCACATCCGAGCCGCGATCACCTGGCTCGCGATCTTCCCCCTCGTCGCGATCGGCATGACCGCGATCGCCCCCATCTCATCCGACTGGCACCCGATCGTCCGCGCCCTGGTGCTGACCGTGGTCGTCGTGCCGGTCGCCGTGTACTGGGTCGTGCCGCAGCTGATGCGCGGCTACGGCGCCCTCCAGCGCCGCAAGGGAGCCTGACCATGGAACTCACCTGGACCATCCCCGTCGCACTCATCCTGGGCGGCGCGACCTACGCGATCTTCGCCCGGTACTTCGCGCACCGCGAGCGGATGGCGCGGATCGAGCGCGGGGAGGGGGAGCGGCTCAGCTCGTCCCGATGACCGCCTGCAGGCGCCGGATGTGCTCGCCGAGATCACCGGTCGCGAGCAGTCCGGCGCCGAGCGGTCCCGAGCGATCGGCCCGGAGTCCGGGCAGCAGGCTCAGTGCCGCCCGGACTCGCTCGTCCATGTGGGCGAGCTGCCAGGCGAGTTCCGCCTCGACGGCGGCGGCCCTGTCATCGGCCGCGAGCCCGGCGGCGCGGGCCGCGTACGCCGCAGCGCCGAGGGCGTGCGCTCCCATGTGGGCGACCCCCGACGCCTGCGCCGCGGACCGTGCGGCGGCCACCGCCGCGGCGCCCGTCACCGCCCCGGCCGCCCGCCCCGCGACGAACCGGCGCGCGATCTCGCCGGCCGCCGTCAACTCGCCGGCGGCGAAGGCGCGAGTGCGGGCGATGGCGTCACGCGGACGCTCGTCATCGGCAGCCTCGGCCTCGAACAGCGGCAGCACCCGTTCGGCGCAGTCGGCCGCCCACGACGCGACGAGTCGGCGGTCGTTCTCGCTGAGAGCTTGGGGCGAGGGCACCACAGCATCCTGCCCCACCGCCTAAAATCGCCTCATGCCAGAGCCGAAACCGGAACCGTCTGCCGAAGACACCAAGCGCAAGTTCCGCGAGGCGCTCGAGCGCAAGAAGCGGGCCCAGCAGAGCCGTCCAGATCACATGGATGCCGGATCGGCCGTGCACAGCGCCCACGGCAAAGCGGGTGGCAAGCGGGAGTTCCGTCGGAAGAGCGGGTGACGCGGGCCCGCTTGGTGAGGCGGGACTCGAAGGGCATCGAAGCCTGACGGGGCGACGCCTGCGCGACGTCGGTCGGCATGATCCTCAAGGGCGGCGAGCACGACGACTGATTCCGCCGACAAAGCGTAAGTGGTAGCTTACGCGTATGCCCCAGGTGATGGATGCGTGGCAAGCGCTCGCCGACCCTACCCGACGCTCGGTCTACGCACGGGTCGCGACGGCGCCGTCGAGCGTGTCCGAGATCGCCCACGGCCTCCCCGTGAGCCGGCCCGCGGTGTCGCAGCACCTGCGTGTGCTCCTCGACTCGAGGTTGGTGGATGTGACCCGCCGCGGCCGCGAGCAGGTGTACCGCGCGCGGCCGGAAGGATTGGACGCCATGCGCACAGAGCTGGAGGCGTTCTGGCGCGGGACGCTGACTTCGCTCAAGGTGCTCGCCGAGCTGACCTACGAAGCACACGACGGAGGGGGCGGCCGATGACGGCGCCGACGCGCACCTCGGTCACCGTGGAGGTTCAGATCGCCGTTCCGGTGGAGCACGCGTTCGCGGTGTTCACCGAGAACTTCGACGCGGTCAAACCGCACGATCACAACATGCTGGCTGTGCCGATCGAGAGGACCGAGCTCCAGCCGTGGGCGGGCGGCACCATCCGCGACATCGGTATCGACGGCAGCGTGTGCACCTGGGCGCGTGTCCTCGAGGTAGACCCGCCCCATCGCATCCTCTTCACCTGGGACATCAGCCCCGAGTGGAAGGTCGAAACCGACCTCGCACAGACGAGCGAAGTCGAGGTCCGGTTCGCCGGCGATGGGAGTGGGAGCACCCTGGTGACCCTCGAGCACCGGCACCTCGACCGGCACCGGCCCGGGTGGGAATCGTTCCTCCGTCTCGAAGGCGACGACGGATGGGGGCTCTACCTCACCCGCCTGAAGCAGGCCGCGGAACGATGAGCACCCCCAGAGAACACGAGGCACTGGCGGTCGAGCTCCGCCGCGCTACGCTCGCCGCTTCCGCCTTCAGCGCCGACGAGGACCGTCGCCTGGCCATCGCCGGCTCCCACGACGGTGCAGTCGGCGTCCTGATCAGCAAACTCGCAGAGGAGTCCTTCCGGGTGACGGACGCGGATGTCGAGAGGGCGCGTACGCACACCGGAAGCGACAAGGGCGCGTTCGAGATCGTCCTGACCGCGAGCATCGGTGCCGGATTGAAGCGCTGGGACATCGCGTCGCGCGTGATCGAGGAGGCGGCGCATGAGGCTCCCTGAGATCGAACGCGGCGATACGTTCCGCTCCAAGACGCTCATTCGCCTCATCTCACGGATGTCGGGGATGCGTCTGCCAGACGCCGCTCGCGTGGCGTTCTACGACCGCGATTTCGCGGGACCGGCTCTCGGAGCCTGGACCCACCACACCATGCGCGGACCGAGCGAGTGGTCCGTCAGCGAACGAGAGTTGATGGCGGCTATGGTCGCGAGCTGGAACTCGTGTCCTTTCTGCGTCGGCGCACACAAATCGATCGCGGTCATCGGTATGGACGAGGACACAGTGCAGGCATGTCTGACGGACTACCGGACCGCACCGATCTCGGAGCGCCTCCGCGCCGCGCTGATGTTCTTGGAGACCCTCACCGTGCGACCGGACGAACTCACTGCGGCGTCGGCCGAACGAGCATTGGCGGCTGGGGTGACCATCGAAGGCCTGAGCGACGCCGCCGCCGTGTGCGCGATCTTCAACGTCATCACGCGCTACGCGAACGCGCTCGACTTCACGATTCCGACCGACGACGATTTCGCCAAGAGCGCCCGAATGCTCCTGAAGCGGGGCTACCAGTAAGAGGACCACCCGGCAACTGAGGCGGGACTCGAACCCGCGACCCGCGATAACCCCGACCAGTTTCCAAGATGTGGCCACGGCCAAGCGCTCAGTGTGGATGCGGCTTCGGTGCTTTGGATCGCAGCCGGATGTCAAAAACGTCGAGGTTTGGGAGGGTGTGCTCAAGCGAGTGGTGCGCCTGGCGGGCGATTCCCTCGAGCTCCGAGAGAGCGCCGTCGCCGACGGTGAGCCGCGCCGAGCCCTGCATGCGGTGGCCGACCCAGCGCAGCTTGAGCTCGTGCACGGCGCGCACTCCGGCTGTCCCGACGAGCGCGGCCTCGGCCCTCTCGACGTAGATCGACTCGATGCCGTCCATGAGCCGGCGCCCGATCCTGCGGACGGTGCCCACCAGGAGCACGAGAATCGCGGCCGAGATGGTGAGGCCGATAATGGGATCGGCGAGCGGGAAGCCGAGCAGGACTCCGATTGTACCGAGGACGACGGCGAGCGATGTGAAGCCGTCGGCGCGCGCGTGCACCCCGTCGGCGACGAGCGCTGCCGAGCCGACCTGTGTCCCGACTCGGATGCGGTAGATCGCGACCGCCTCGTTGCCGGCGAATCCGATGACGCCGGCGGCGAGCACCCACCAGAGGTTTTCGAGCGGCTGCGGGTGCAGCAGGCGATCGATCGACCGCCATGCGGCGATCACCGCCGACACGGCGACCACGAGGATGATGAACAGCCCCGCGAGATCTTCCGCGCGCCCGAACCCGAAGGTATAGCGACGGGTGGCTGCACGGCGACCGAGGACGAACGCGACCCAGAGCGGGACGGCCGTCAGCGCATCCGAGAAGTTGTGGATGGTGTCGGCGAGCAGCGCGGCCGACCCGCTGATCGCGACCACCGCCGCCTGCAGGAGCGTCGTCACGCCGAGGACGACGAGACTGATCTTGAGGGCGCGGATGCCGGCGCGGTTCGACTCGACGGCGTCATCGACCGAGTCGGCGGCGTGGTGGCTGTGCGGCACGAGGATATCCTGGAGCACGCCCTTTAGCCCTGTCGGGTGCTCGTACTCGCGAGGGTGATCGTGGTCGTGCTCGTGGCCGCTCACGCCTCACCTCGCTCGGGGTGATGATGCCGCGGCTCGCGTTCGAGGGCATGCTCGGCCTGGAAGATCGCGTCCGACACGAGTTGCGATGCGTGCTCGTTCACCAGCGCATAGAAGATCGTCTGCCCTTGGCGTCGGGTAGTGACCATTCGCGCCAACCGAAGTTTCGCGAGGTGCTGGGAGGTAGCAGCGGGGCTCTTATCGACGATGTCGGCGAGGTGGTTCACCGACATCTCGCCGTCGCGGAGCGCGAGCAGCAGCCGCACGCGGGTGGCGTCGGCGAGCATCCCGAACACCTCAACTGCGAGTTCGACGAACTGGCTGTCGGGCTCCCGGCCGAATATCGGCTTATCTGCGTCCATACGCAAATACTATGCGACGGTCACGCTGTTCGCCCAGGCGTCAGGCGGGCTGGAGCTTCGTCAACTGAGGGTGAGCCTCCGCAGCCTACCGCGCTTGTGCGTCCGTGATCTGTGCCTTGAGGCGGCTGCGCAGAGCCAGGAACAGCAAGGTCATTCCGGCGGTGAGCAGCATATGCCCGGTCCCGGCGATGCCGGCGATGACCTTGCTGCTTTCCGCGCCGGTGACCTGCTGCACCCCATGCACGGTCAGCATCGTGGCCGTGAGGATGAGGCCGAGGTTGTAGATCCAGAAGAACCACCCGAACAGTTTGCTCTGGGTGAGGGCGAACAGCTTCTCGAGGATCAGCACGATCAGCAGCACCACGAACCCAAGGACGAGCAGGTGGGTGTGCACCACCGATAGCTGGGTGAACTGGGCGTCGGTGAAGTCGTTCGCCTTGGTGAACTCCCGATAGAAGAGGCCGGATGCGACACCCAGCGCCATGTAGATGAAGGCGGCGTAGAACAACTTCGACATCGTGTTTCCCATCAGGTTCGGTAGGTCAAACCTCTCAGGGGACGACATCGCTGGCATCGTACAAAGGATGGAGCTAGTCGATGATGCCGAGCTCGCGAGCCTTGACGGTGGCTTTCGTTCGGCTATCGACTCCGAGCTTCGTGAACACATGCACCAGGTGCGTCTTCACGGTCGCGGCCGTCAGGAACAGGGTGCGTGCGATCTCGCGATTCGATTCGCCGGCAGCGACCAGGCGCAGAACCTCGACCTCCCGGACGCTGAGGTGGGGACGCGCCACGCGCATGCTGGTCAGCACCCGCTGAGCCATCTCCGGCGCGAGAACCAGGCGTCCAGCCGCGGCTTCGTGCAACGAGTCGATGATCGTTGTCGGGGATACGTCTTTGAGAAGGTAGCCTGCTGCACCGGCTTCGACCGCTCGCAGGATGTGGTGGTCGTTGTCATAAGTGGTCAGGATGATGACGGCCGGTGCCGGGTCGAGCTTGCGTAATGCGGTGGTGGTTGCGACTCCGTCGAGGCCACCGCTGAGTCTGAGGTCGCAGAGCACGACATCGGGATGGAGGGTGCGGCATGCCAGCACAGCCTCTTCGCCTGACCCAGCCTCCCCGATGACGCTGATCCCCTGGTCACTTTGGAGCACTGCTCGCACGCCGGCTCGCACGACGGGGTGATCGTCGATCAGCAACACCGAGACGGTCATCACCGCACTCCCAAGGGCACGAATGCGGACAGCGCTGTCCCGTTTCCCGTAGCGCTCTCGATATCGAGCCCACCCCCGAGTTCGCGCAGCCTGGCGCGCATCGAGTGCAGCCCGTACCCGGCTCCTGAGGGGACCGCGACCTTGCGGCACCACGCACGTGTGTCGAAACCGCGGCCGTCGTCGACGATGTCCAGGCGCACCGCGTCTTCGGCGTCAACGAGGTTCACGACGACCCGCCGGGCATCAGCGTGGATCCGCACATTGGACAGAGCCGATTGGGCCGTGCGCAGCAACGCAACCTCGACCGTGGCCGGGAGCGCCGGAAGCGAGGCGTCAGAGTGCAACTCTGTCTGAATGCCCGTTTCGGTGCTGAGCCGCTCGAGCATCCTGCGCAGTGCGCCGGTGAGCGCACCTTCATCGAGCTCGGCCGGTGCCAGCGCTCCCACGATACGGCGGGCCTCGACGAGGTTGTCGAGCGCGATGGTCTCCACCTGCTCGAGCGCGTTCAAGGCCGCAGCTGCATCCTTGCTCGCACGCGCGAGGAGGACGATCGCGGAGAAGCCCTGGGCGATGGTGTCGTGGATGTCGCGGGACAGCCGAGTGCGCTCCTGCGTCGCCCCGGACTCGCGTTGCACCCGGCCGAGTTCCTCATGAAGGCCGGTCATCTCATCCTGCGCCTGAACCAAGGAGGCGATCAGTTGTTGCCGCTCGCGTGCGTCTTTCAGAAGCTGAAGGTAGCCGCGGGAGATCGCGAATGCGAAAACACCGCCCACGAGGGGGCCGATGATGAACTCGTAGCCGGTCATTCCGGTCTTGAGCAGAGGAACCACCGCCACCCCGGCGAATACCGCCACGCTGAACACAACCGCGACCTGCAGCGGCAGCAGGTGCCCGGCGAGCAGCCAGAGCGGGAATGCCAGCCAGATGAACTCGGCCGAGATGACGACGAGCCCGAGCCAGACCAGAGCGAGCCCAATCAGCCAGATGGCGGCAAGCCGCCGGCTCCCGGCTCGCGCCGCGAATATCGATCCGGCCACGTACCACCCTGAGAAACAGAGACCGACCACGGCGACCAACACCGGCGACGAGTCGCCGCCGAGTGCCCGGACGACGCCGATGACGAACAGCACCACCGTGATGGCATGCTGTCCGTACCGCATCGCCCGAATGCTCGCGCTTGGCGTCATACCTCCAGTGTCTCCCGCGCGGGCTTCGTTCCCGGCCACCAGATCCGGTCGCCGACGAGACTGAACAATGCCGGGACGACGACTGTTCGTACCACGAGGGTGTCGACGAGCACACCGAGATCCACGATGAGCCCGAGTTGTCCGAGCGTCACCTTCGTCAGCCCGACTGCCGTCCCGATCAGGCCGGTGGCAATCACAGGGAGAACCAGATCACTCGCCATCAGAAGGACGACCGGGCTGCGCACCGAGCGGCGGCAGGCCCCGGCGAAACTGTCTCGCGGCCGTCGGCGCTGTATGCCGAGGCGCTCACTTCTCTTTGCGGTCGAGCGCCGTGCGGGCGGCGTCGATAAGGGCGTTCGCGAGCGCCAGCGGATGGCCGTCGTCCCCGAATCTCGCGACGGCTCCCACGATGGCTGCCGTCCAGGTCGGGCTCGCAGCCACCCCGTGTGCTAACGACGGCACCACCGTATCGAGGGCGAGCGACTCGATGGCGCTCTGCTGATAGGGCGGGTAGTCGTCTTTCACTGTGTCGGAACGCGCGGGGATAGACCCCTTGGTGAAACTGAGCGTCTTCTGCCCAGACGCCGACGCGACAGTGAGGAGCCAGGCGTACGCGCCCTCCGGATGCACTGCTCCGACGGGCAGGGTGAACGAGTCCGCTAGGAAGTCGAAGGTGCCGCCGGTACCCGGCGCCGGCATCGCAGAGTAGTCCGTCGCCGTGAATCCGTTGCGCTGGAACGAGGAGAGCACGTAGTCGGCGACCAGGATGTAGGCGGCATCGCCCTGAACGACCTGACGGCAAGCCTCCGCCCAGTCGTTCGTCCGATCCGTCCGCTCGGTGTAGTCGAGCAGGCGGCCGTAGTCGTCGATCGCCGCGAGAAGATCGGCACCTTCCCACCTTGTCGCGTCGGTCCACAGACTCTGGTAGCCGTCGGGGCCCAGGTCGGCGAGGAGTACGTTCTCGAACAGCTGGACTTGCATGAGATCGTCGCCCAGGACCAAGGGGAACTCCACCCCGGACCGGCGGACCTTCTCCAGATCGGCTACCCACGCATCGATGTTCGCCGGATGGACTGAGGGGTCGACCCCGGAAGCAGCCAACAGTCCGTTGTTGGCCCACAACACGTTGACTCGGTGGATGTCGCTCGGCACGGAATAGAGCGCCCCGTCGACGGTCAGGAGATCCAGCAGAGCCGGGCGGTAGACCTCGGTGAGCCCGTTGTCGGCAAAGAAGTCGGAAAGATCCTGCAGATCGCCCTGAGCGACGTACTCCGAAAGCGCCGCCCCTGCTGTCGATTGGAACGAGTCGGGCGGGTTATCCGCCTCAAGGCGTGCCGCGATCGCGTGCCGCGCATTGGCTCCGCCCTCACCGCCGACCGATGCGTCGATGAACGACATCTCCGGATTCTCGTTGCTGAACTTCGCCACCAGGTTGTAGAGCGCCGACCTCTCGGCACCCGAGGTCCACCATGTGATCACCTCGACCTGGTCGGGGTTGTTGGGGTCTGAGCCCACGTCGGCTGGGGAGCATCCGCCCATGACGACGGCGACGATGGAAGCCGCAGATATCGCACTGACTATGCGGTGGCGCACCAGAGTCCTCCTCAGGAACGAAGGGCGAATGTTGGCATCATGCATCGAGGCGGACGGAGTATCGAGAGCTGGGTCGCCCGCTTGTCGAATAGTCGAGGTTCCGCACGACGACACCGGACTGCACGAGGTACTCGAGGTAGCGGCGGCAACTGACACGGGACAGACCGAGTCGTTCGCCGAGCTCGGCGGCCGTCACCTCACGGCAGCCCTGGAGCGCGGCCAAGACGTTGGTGAGCGTCGAACGACTCATTCCCTTCGGCAGTCCGCCGCCTGTCGACGGCGGTGCCATCATTGCGTCGATCTGATCCTGCTCCAGAGGCGTACTCGGCGCTCGAAGCGCGAGGTCCCGCGCCACCTCCTGGAGCCTGCTGCGCAGGTCGGCGCTCGAGAACGGCTTGGCCAGATAGTGCCGCACACCAGCGAGCCGCGCATCGCGGACGGTTTCGAGGTCGCGTGCCGCGGTGACAGCGATCACCTCCGGCTGGGGCCTGCGATCCGTTCTGATGCGTCGCAGCAACTCGAGTCCGCTGAAGCCGGGGAGATGCATGTCGAGCAGCACGATGTCGGGAAGAAGTTCCCGGATGGCGCCGACCGCGTCCGGGCCGGTGCCGGCACTGCCGCAGATCACGAATCCGTCGAGGCGACCGACGAAATCTCGGTGGAGGGATGCCACGATCTCATCGTCGTCCACCACGAGGACGCGGAGGGGCATCGCGGTCACTGTGTATCGCGCGCGGCCATGCGCGACCTCCGGCGGGTGCTGGGAAGCGGGAGCAGCATGGTGAACAGTGCGCCTCCGAGTGCCGAGTCCGTCACGAGGATGTCGCCCTTACGGCGCTGGACGACCCGTCGGACGATCGCAAGCCCGATCCCTCGGCTCGGCACTGACCGGTCGCCGGTAGAGGATGCGGCCTTGGTGCTCACCCCTTCGGCGAAGATCCACCCGCGGAGCTCGTTCGGGACCCCGGGACCCGAATCCTCTACGGAAACCCGCACCTCCTTGTCGTGCACGCCTGCGGAAACGACTATTCGATCCCCCAGCGTGCACGCCTCGATGGCGTTGTCGACCAGATTCCCGATCACCGTGAGCAGGTCGGCGCCGAAGTCGGTTGGAATCGCCACTCGGGGCGTCTCCGCTTGCTGAACTTCGAGCGCGATCCCGAGCTCCCGTGCCTGCGCCGCCTTGACCGACAGCAGCGCGGTCAGTTCGACATCGCCCAGCACTGTGGCGTCGTCGGCCAATCCGATCGACCCGCCCGGTGTGCGACGTGCGATGTATTCGCGCGCCTCCCCGGTCCTCCCGGTTTCAATCAACCCCGACACCACGTGCATGGCATTGGCGAACTCGTGCGCCTGCGTCCGGAGACCGGCAGCGAGCGATTGGGCGCCGTCCATCCGCCGCAGCAGCGCGTGAAGCTCTGTATGGTCGCGGATCAAGAGGGTCGCCGCGACCTCCTCCCCGCTGTGACGGCTACCGGTGCTCCGGGCGACGAGAACTCGTTCCCCGGAGAGGACCAGCCGGCCATCCGGCTCCCCGTTCTCGAGCACGTCGACGAGGATGGGGTCCAAGACCGCCTCCGCCCTGAGGCCGATCAGGTCCGTCGCCGGCTTGTCGAGCAGACGCGCTGCAGCATCGTTGACCAGTTCGATCGTGCCCGTACGGTCGACACTGATCACCCCTTCGCTCAACCGGTGCAACGTGGTCTCACGATTCTCGACGAGCGAGGCGATGTCTCGTGGCTCCAGGCGGAAGATCCGTCGCCGCACCATGGCGGTGACGGCAGCGGCACCGAATACGCCGATGATCGCGGAGGCGACCATGGCGAGAACGAGCCAGAACAGATTCCCCTGGAAGTCCGCGGACAGCTCCGACTCCAGGATGCCCACCGAGACCGTGCCGATGATGGCGCTGCCTTCGAAGATCGGCACCTTGACCCTCCAGGTCGTCCCGAGGGTGCCGGTCTGAGTCCCCACGTAGATCTCGCCGGACAGCGGCACGGACGGATCGGTGGAGACCCTCTCGCCGATCCGATCCGGATCCGGGTGCGAGTACCGGATGCCCTCCGCGTCGGTGACGACGACGTAGGTGAGGTCCGACGCTTTGCGGATCAACTCGGCGATGGGCTGAATCGTCTCCGAGGGATCAGCGTCGTCGAACGCGTCCAGCACGGCGGGGAGCTGTGCTACCGATAGCGCCACGGCCTGCATGCGATCCTTGTATGCCTCGCGGATGGAGCGCTCTTGAAGGGCACCCGCGACGAGACCCGTCGCAACGGTAGTGACGCAGACGATCAGCACCTGCACCAAGAGCAGCTGCACTCGAAGCGTCATCGCCCGCACCTCACCATTGTGAGCGGTGGCGACGCCTCGTGGGGGGCACGGGCCGCGACCAATAGTTACAGAAGTAGAACTCGATAACGCACGAGACCTAGCGTGACGGCCACAGCACGGGCGCACCCCAGCGCCTGTCACCACTCGAGGAGGAGTGAACGTGCGCACAACCGCACTCACCGCCACAGCACTGATCGGGGCATTGGCACTCGCCGGATGCTCGACACCCACACCGGAAGCGACCGATGGCGAGGTCGCCAAGGTCACCGACGTTCAGGTCATCGTCCCCGCCGATCCGGGCGGCGGATGGGACCAGACCGGACGCTCTCTCGCAGAGGTCCTGACCAGCGAAGGCATCGTCGACTCCGCACCCGTCACCAACATCCCCGGCGCCGGAGGCACTGTCGGGCTCGCGAGCCTGGCGACCGAAAGCGACCCGAACACGCTCATGCTGACCGGATTCGTGATGGTCGGTGCCGTGGAGACCAACGCCTCCGCCAACCGCATCGAGGACATGACCCCGATCGCCCGGCTCACGGACGAGGCAGAAGTCATCGTCGTCCCGGCGGAGTCGAAGTACCAGACCCTGAGCGATCTGGTCGACGACATCGTCGAGAACGGGCAGGACGTCACCATCACCGGTGGCTCGGCAGGTGGCGTGGACCACATCCTGGCCGGACTGCTGCTGGGAGCCGCGGGGCAGAGCAAAGAGGACATCACCGCCAAGCTCAACTACATCCCCAACGCCGGAGGCGGAGAAGCCGTTTCGCTGATCCTCGGAAACAACGTTTCCGCGGGCATCTCGGGCGTCAGTGAGTTCGCCGAGCACATCGAGGCCGGCACTATGCGCGCGCTCGCCGTGTCGTCGGAGCAGCCGGTCGAGTCGCTGCCCGACGTGCCGACGATCCGGGACGAGGGCTACGACGTCACGCTGACGAACTGGCGCGGGGTCATCGCGCCGGGGGGCATCGACGACGCGCAGCGCGCCGGTCTGATCGACGTCGTCACCCAGATGCACGACTCGGGCGCCTGGGCCGACGTGCTCGAGACGAAGGGCTGGTCCGACGCGTTCCTGGCCGGGGACGACTTCGATTCGTTCCTCGAACAGAACATCTCGGACATCAAGAAGACACTGGGCAACATCGGGCTGATTTGATGTCGTCACTCACCACCTCGGGGCCCGGTCGCGGCGACGCGGCCGGGCCCTCGGGCTCGCGCACATCACCCCAGGCCAGCCGATTCCGCGGTCGGCTGGGTGAACTGATCTTCGCCGCAGTCGGCATCGCCCTGGGCCTCTTCGCCCTGATCGGAAGCTTCGGTATCCGGGTACCGGAGTCGAACCGGGTGGGCCCCACCGTGTTTCCGATCCTGGTCGCGGTGATCCTGCTCATCTCGTCAGTCGCGGTGCTCATCGGCGTGCTGCGCGGTCGGCTCGGCTCCCCCGATGAGTCCGAGGACGTCGATCTGTCTCACGGGACGGATTGGCTCGCGATCCTCAAGCTCGTGGTCCTCCTCGTCGCGCACCTGCTTCTGATCGGCCTGACCGGTTGGTGGCTCGCCGCAGCCGTCTTGTTCGGCGGCGCGGCGTGGACGCTCGGTGCCAAGCGCTGGTGGGTAGCGCTCCTGGTCGGGCTCGGCCTCGGTCTCGCGATTCAGATCCTCTTCGGCGAACTGCTCGGACTCTCCCTTCCCCTCGGCCCCATCCTCGGGTGGCTCGGGCCGCTCATCTAAAGATCACCATGGACAACCTCACACTTCTCTTTCAGGGCTTTGCAGACGCCCTGCACCCCGAATTTCTCGTCTACGCCTTCCTCGGGGTGCTCATCGGAACCGCAATCGGTGTCCTCCCCGGAATCGGCCCCGCCATGACGGTCGCGCTACTGCTGCCGCTGACCTACACGCTCGAGCCGACGGCGGCACTGATCACCTTCGCGGGCATCTACTACGGCGGCATGTACGGCGGATCGACGACCAGCATCCTCTTGAACACCCCCGGCGAGTCCGCATCGATCGTCACCGCGATCGAAGGCAACAAGATGGCCAAGCTCGGCCGCGGAGCCGCCGCTCTGGCCACCGCAGCCATCGGCTCGTTCATCGCGGGTACGATCGCGACGATCGGGCTCACGCTTCTGGCCCCGACGCTGGCGGCCCTCGCTGTGAAACTGGGACCAGCCGATTTTGTGGCACTGATCGTCGTCGCCTTCATCACTGTTGGCGCCCTACTCGGCAACTCGGTATGGCGCGGCCTTGTGTCTCTCGGCTTCGGGCTGTTCCTCGGCCTCGTAGGAACCGACGTCCTCTCTGGTCAGCAGCGCTACACGCTGGGCATTCCCCCACTCGCCGACGGCATCGACGTGGTGCTCATCGCCGTCGGGCTCTTCGCGGTTGGCGAGGCCCTGTACGTCGCCGCCCGCATGCGGTCGGGACCGATCGACGTGATCCCGATCACCAAGGGATGGCGTAGCTGGCTTTCCAAGGAGGACTGGCGGCGATCGTGGCGCCCGTGGCTGCGCGGAACCGCGATCGGATTCCCCATCGGGAGCATTCCCGCCGGCGGCGCCGACGTGGCGACGTTCCTTTCCTACGCGACGGAGAAGAAGCTCAGCAAGAAGAGCAGCGAGTTCGGCCGAGGTGCGATCGAAGGGGTCGCCGGGCCCGAAGCCGCAAACAATGCGGCCGCCGCGGGCGTGCTGGTCCCGCTCCTCACCCTCGGGTTGCCCACCACCGCGACTGCCGCGATCATCCTGTCCGCGTTCCAGTCGTATGGCATCCAACCCGGCCCACAGCTGTTCACCAACCAGCCACAACTGGTGTGGACGCTGATCGCCAGCCTCTACATCGGCAACGTGATCCTGCTCGTACTCAACCTGCCGTTGGTGGGCGTCTGGGTGAAGCTGCTCCAAATCCCCCGCCCGTACCTCTACGCCGGCATCCTCACCTTCGCCGCGTTCGGCGCTTTTGCCGTGAACTTCGCCATCGCGGACATCGTGATCCTGCTGGTGATCGGCGTGCTCGGATACTTCATGCGGCGCTTCGGCTACCCGATCGCACCGTTGGTCGTCGGGATGATCCTCGGGCCCATGGGCGAGGCGCAGCTGCGTAAGGCTCTGCAACTGAGCCAGGGCGACCTCTCGACACTGGTCCTGCACCCTTTCGCCGCGGTCGCGTACACCCTGATGGCGCTGCTGATTGTCGGCGCACTCTGGCTGCGCCGGCGCCAGCGGCGATTCGAAGAAGTTCTGACTGCTTCGCTCGCCGTCCCCGAGAAGGTGAACGAAGCCCCCTGACCGCCGCTCACCGGGTGATGCGCGAGTCGCCCGGTGAGCGGTATCCCGCTACACATCACCACGAGGGTCGCGCCCTTTCCACACGCTGAGTCCGGCGCGAGCGAGGAGTAGTTCGATGGAGCATGCGGTTCACCCATTCGTCTGGGCGATCACGGTGGTGGCCTTGATCACGGTGATCGCCGTTGACCTGCTCGTGATCGCGCGCCGCCAGCGTGCAGTCACAACTCGGGACGCCTTGCTGTGGATCGGCGTCTATGTCGGACTCGCGGTCTTGTTCGCAGCAGGGCTGTTCGCTTTCGCCGGACCCGTCACAGGGTCTGAGTTCGTTGCGGGGTACGTCACCGAGTACAGCCTCAGCGTTGACAATCTGTTCGTGTTCGTCATCATCATGGCGAAGTTCGCCGTCCCGCCCCTGGCCCAGGACAAAGCCTTGTACATCGGCATCGTGTTATCGCTCTTGCTGCGCACGATCTTCATCGTCGCGGGGGCAGCCGCCATCGCGGCCGCCAGCTGGCTGTTCTATGTGCTCGGTGCGTTCTTGATCTACACGGCCGTGCGGCTCGCGCTGGAGGGTGAGAACGACGAGGACGACTTCAGGGAGAACGCCGTTCTTCGCTGGTTGCGCCGCATCCTTCCCATCAGCCCCGACTTCGACGGCGGCCGGCTGGTGACCCGGATCGACGGCAAGCGATTCCTGACACCTACGGTCATCGTGATCGCCGCGATCGGCATGGCGAACGTGATCTTCGCACTCGACTCGATGCCGGCGATCTTCGGGCTGACCACCGATCCGTACATCATCTTCACCGCGAACGCGCTCGCGCTGATGGGCCTGCGGCAGCTGTACTTCATCATCGGCAAGCTGCTCGAGCGGATCGTCTTCCTCAACATCGGACTCGCGATGATCCTCGCGTTCATCGGCGTCAAGCTGATCCTCGAGGCGATGCACGCGTCCCGGATCGACGACATCGGACCTGTCCACGTCCCCGAGATCGGCATCCTGCCGTCCCTGCTGTTCATCGTCGGAGTGCTCACACTGACGACGATCGCCAGCCTGCTCAAGTCGGCGGTCGACCGGCGTCGACAGGCCTCCGTCGAGTAGGCATTTGCACAGCCACAAGGACCTGGAGTAGGCGACCGCGCATCCGTCAACGAGGGACTGCTTGCGTCACGTAACTCGCGTCATCAGGACAAGCCGCAGAGCAGCGGCTGCGAACCCTCCGACGCGAGATGCGCGCACTCAACGAAAGAGTGCTCACGAGATCCACCTTTGGTGTCACCAATCAACCGAAACCGTGTTACCCATCAGCCGAATGCCCAATGGCACCAATCAGGCGAAGTAACACAGACCACATGTAGCTGAGGCGGGACTCGAACCCGCGACCTCACGATTATGAGTCGTGCGCCCAGCCAGCACGGATGTCCATGGGTGCCGGTGAGTCACGTCGCCCTTGTTTTGTCGGGCTGATGCGCCCGTTTGGATGACGTCAGCATCCGCTCGATGAGCGGGACGTGTGGCCAAAATGTGGCCACGGCCTTTAGGCGGTCACGTGGAGCGAGGACAGCAGTTGTTCGACGTGATCCCTGATCTCGTCGCGGACGCGTCGTACGTCTTCGATCGACAGGCTCTCGGGGTCGTCGAGTTCCCAATCCTCGTAGCGCTTGCCGGGGTAGATGGCGCATGCGTCTCCGCAGCCCATGGTGATGACGACGTCGGCGGCCTGCACCACGTCGTCGGTAAGCGGTTTCGGGAATGCCTGCCCGACGTCGATGCCGATCTCCTCCATGGCTTGGACGACGGCGGGATTGAGATCCGCAGCGGGCATCGACCCGGCGGATCGGACGTGGACGCGGCCTTCGGAGAGTTGATCGGTGAGGGCGGCGGCCATCTGGGATCGACCTGCGTTCTGCTCGCAGACGTAGAGCACCTCGGGAACGTCGCGGACCAGCGCGCCCTTCGCCTGCGCGAGGGCGGTCAGCCGGTCAGTCGCGAACCGGGTGACGCGATTCGTGAGGAGTGCCTTCACCGTCGCCGTGCGGAGCAGCGCGGTGTAGGACTCGAGCACATACCGTTCGACCGTCTCCGGATTGAAGGTACCGGCGAACTGAGCGCTGAGCTCTGCCGCGAGGCGCTTGAGGTACTCCTCGGGATACGCGAGACCCGGCAATCCGCGACGCTCGGAGATCTCCATCGTCAGACCTTCGCGGGGAGGATCTCGGCGAGTAGGTTCTCGATCCGCTCGCGGATGTCGTCGCGGATCGCGCGGACTTCCTCGATGGGCTTGCCCTTGGGGTCGGTGAGTTCCCAGTCCTCGTAGCGCTT
>JAHBTA010000009.1 GCA_019638805.1 Microbacteriaceae bacterium
ATTCGGTCAGCACGGTCGCGAGCACGTCGCGGCCCTCGAGCGAGCCGGGGGTGTCGACGAGCACGACGTCGTAGGGCAGCTCGCGCAGTCGGGCGAGGTGGGCGGGGTTGGTGTCGTCCGCGACGTCGAAGGGCAGCTCCTCCCCCGCGCGGTCGGCCCACCAGGCGGATGACTTCTGCGGGTCGACGTCGGCCACCAGGACGCGGGAGTGCTCGGCGATGATGCTGGCGAGGTTCATGACGGTGGTGGTCTTGCCGGCGCCGCCTTTTTGGTTGGCGATCGTGACGATGCGCATGCTCTCATCCAATCTGTAAGTCTGTAAGTTCGGGAGTCTGTAACTCGGCGTGTCGGATTTCCCGCCGGAGTCTGTAACTTCGGGAGTTCGGAAGTCCGGGAGTTACAGAGTTCGGCAGTAACAGACTACCGGACTCTGTAAGTTGATGCGATCCAACTCTGTTAGTCTGTTAGCCCGGTAGTCTGTAACTTACAGAGTCCATAGGCTGCGACGGCGCTCTCGGCGGTCGAACGCCGTTCTGGGCACTTGGGGACGGTCGACCGGGGAAAGTCGCTCAGCGGGGCGCCCAGGGCCGTTTCCGGGGGTGTTCCTCCGCGGGGGAGCGCGAGGGGATCGCCCCTCGCCGGATTCGGGCCCAGAATGGGGGAGTGCCCCGGCCTACTTCGTCTTGGCCGGGGCACTCTCTTGGGTTCCGGGCGGAGGGGAAGGCCGCCCGGAGGCTCAGTCGTCGGGCTCGTCCTCGTCGGTGATGCCGTCGAGGATCGTGCGGACGGTGGCGAGCACGCGCGTCGCGGTCGCCTTCACCGTGTCGACGTCGCCGCGGGTCCATCCGGCGATGTAGCCGATGCTGTTCGCGCTGGTGTCCAGGCCGAGCACCCCGGCGGTGACGTAGGCGACGGCCTCGGCTTCGGTTTCGTAGATCCCGCGGTGCTGGTGGTAGTCGGTGATGGTCGCGTGCATGAGGGCGTGCCCGGCCTCGTGCAGGATCGTCACGGCGGCGTGCGCGGGGGAGAGGTCGTCGTGGATGCGCACCTTCCGGCTGCCGTCGATCGAGGTCGATCCGTCCTCGCCGTGCAGGGCCTCGCGGGTGACGGTCCAGCCTTCCTCGGTCAGCCATGCGGCGGTGGCGTCGAAGATGCCCGCCGGCTCGTCGCCGGAGAGCCGGGGCGCGAGGTCGGGGGCCTCCGCGCTGCCGTCGATGGGATCGGTCTGCGCGATGTCGAACACGCTGAGCACGGGGTAGTAGGTGCGGGTGCTGCCCTCGTCGTCGTGGCTGTTCTCGTCGGGCTCGATGCGCTTGGTGGAGTAGCCGAAAATCTTGATCGCCCGCTCGCCCTTGCGGACCTGGCGGCCGCGGGCCTGCCACTGCCGGAATCCGGCGACGCGGGTGGCGTCGGGGCGCTGGGAGAGGATCAGCAGGACGTTGCTGAGGCTGTAGCGGTGGAATCCGGTCGCCAGGCGCAGGAATGCGGCCCATCCCTCGGTGCTGGTCAGCTCCTCGAGCTGGGTGCCGATGGACTCGTGCAGCCGGTCGGCCTCGGCGCGGCGCTCCTCGGCGCTCTTGCGGGTCTTGATCTTGCTCATGACGGTTTCCCCTCGTCGTTTCACCGGGCTTTCCGGCAGGGAGATCCGTGTGCGAGCGGGAGCCGCGTGAGTGCCCGGCGGGAGCGGTTGCTAAGCGCAGCGCCCGCAGGGTGCGGAGTCTGCAAATAGCGAGGGCCGGGCACGGCAAGCGGCGCAGCGAGCTACGGTCGGATGCCGGACAGCCAGGGGCGATGGGGGAGAGCTGGCCGACCGCGAGGTCGGGGCCGCATCGTCGGGGGAGCGCGAGGGGTCCGTCCCCTCGCCCGTGCCGGCCTCCGTCGCCGGCGCCGATCGGCCGTGCCTCAGTGCGGCTCCGCTGTTGGGGTGGCCCCCCGGCGCGTGCGCCGGGGCCGGCTGGCTACCGGATCGCTCGCAGCAGCGCGACGACGCCGGGCAGCGGGGCGAGGCTGTCGCAGAGCCGGTCGACGGTGGCGGGGTCGGGCTTGCGGTGCATGATCGCCTCGACGTGCTGGGCCTGCTCGTCGGTGAGGCCGATGGTGTCGCCGTTGCTGGCGTCGAATCCGACGATGACGCCGGAGCCGAACAGCACGGCGGGCACGTTCATGGCGTGCGCGACGATGGTCAGGGCGAGGTTGAGCGGGGAGCCGTTGATGGCTCCTTCGTCGTCGACGAACACGTCGAGGCCATCGTCGAGCTGCACGACGTCGAAGTGGTCGCAGCCGATCGCCGCGGCGATGCTCGGCCCGGTGTTCTCGCTGTCGAGGGTGATGCGCTTGGCGGTGCCGTTGCCGATGAAGATGGCGGGGATGCTCGTGCTCATGGGGGGTTGCTCCTTGTCTCGTCCGACCGTTTCCTGGTGCCTTCCGGCAGCTGTGATCTGTGCGAGCGGGAGCCGCGTGAGTGCCCGGCGGGAGCGGTTGCTAAGCGCAGCGCCTACAGGGTGCGGAGTCTGCAAAGAGCGATCGCCGGGTGCGGCAGCGGCGTAGCGAACTACGATCGCCGCGCCGGAAGGGCACCGGCCGGGGGAGGGGTGCCGGCCTCCGTCGCCGGCTCCGCGTGCTGGGGGAGCGCGAGGGGTGCGTCCCCTCGCCTGCGCCGGCCTCCGTCGCCGGCGCCAGCGGTGGGCTGTTGCCGTGAGGCTCCGTTGCCGCGCCCGGCGCGCGTCCTCCGTGGCGCGGGGCGGGCGCGGCCGGATTCGGGATGGGGGAGGGGCGGGGTGCCCCGGCCTACTTCGTCTAGGCCGGGGCACCCGTCGTGCTACTCGGCGTCGTCGACCGGCTCTGCTTCGTCGGTGTCGGCGGGCTGGTCGTCGGTGGCGCTGTCCTCGCCGGTGACGATCTGCTCGACCTCGCTGAGCGGGTAGCCCCATGCGGCGATCTGCGTGAAGTAGTCGCGCACGGACGGGTCGGGCTGCTGCCAGGTGCGCTTGCTCGTCGTGGACTCGATGGCGGCGATCACCGCGGCGAGGGCGACGTGTCCGGCCTTGTTCGGCTGGCTCTCCGCGAGGGCGTCGAGGGGGCTGGCGTCCCAGTACGACTCCCGCTCGGGCAGGCCGAGGAACGTCCCCGCGAGTCCGTTCGCATCCGCCAGAGCGCCGCCGACCCGCCGCCGGTGGGCGGTGAGGGCGAGTGCGACGAACGGCGAGGCATCCTTGGGGAGGGTCTTGCGGCCCAGGAACGCGGTGACCCACTCGCGGCGGACGACTTCGGCGGACAGCCACGCCTTGTTGTTGGCGATCAGCCGCTTGCGCTCGTCCTTCTGCTCGTCGGTCATGGGGCCGCTGGCCGCGCCGTTCTGCGGGCGCTTCTTGTAGCCGTGGGCCTTGGGGTCGTCGAGGTAGTAGGACGTCTCGACCTCAGCGTCCGCGTAGACCCGGACGTAGGCCGCTGCGCCGGTCAGGCCGGTGATCTGCTCCACGGTGATCTGCTCGCCAGTGCGGGCGTCGATCACGTCGCGCAGGGGGACGGGGGTCTTGTCCCAATAGCCGGGCTCGCGGGCGAGGATCAGGAATCCCTGCGCTCGGGCGTCGGCCTCGGCCTGCTCGCGGACCTCGCGGCGCTTGCGCTCGTCGCGCTGGCGCTGGACTTCGTGCGGGAACTGCTCGGGGCTGGACTCGGCGTAGCGGACGAGGGTCTTGACCGCTTCCTTGTCGTCCTCGAACTCGATGATCGCCGCCGCCTGGTCGAGCGTGACTTCGTGCTTGGTGGCGATCTTGCCCGCGAAGTCGTTGGTGGCGACCTTGATGCCCGCCTCGACGACGGCGCGCTTCACGCCGGTTCGCTTGGCGATCTGCGGGATGCTGAGTCCTTCGAGTTCCAACTGCTGGAACACGGCGGCGCGCTCGGGCTCGGTGAGGTTGGCGCGGTGCTCGTTCTCTGCGAACTGCTCCAAGAGCCGCTGGACGGTCGAGTCGTCGCCCTGGGCGATGTAGACCGGGATCAGGGGCCGCTCGGCCTCGCGTGCGCCGAGCACGCGGCGCTGTCCGAACCGGGCGATGATCTTCCCGGCGTCGGTGCGGCGGCAAGGGACGGGCTGCAGGACGCCGTACTCGCGGATGCTCTCGACGAACGCGCGGTCGAGCCGGAGGTCGGTTCGCACGTTGTCGTCGATTTCGACGTCCCACGGGCTGACCCATTCGATGGTGCCCTGCGGCTCGGCGGTGCTCGGCGGCTCCGTCAGGTCGACGTGGCTGACCTCCGCGAGGACGACCGTTCCTTGGTCGGTGTCGGCGGCGATCGTGTAGTCGGTGCTACTCATGGTTCTCTCTCTTTCAGATCGACTGTTTGGCTGCCCTTCCGGGCACAGAGATCGATTGAGAGCGGAGGGAGCGCAGTGCTCGGTCGTGGAATACCGCAGTGAGCGCAGCGAGGGAGGATATGCCGCGAAAGCCGAGCGCGCAGCGAACGCAGCGAACTACGATCGGCGGGGCCGGAAGGGCTGCCTGCGCCGGCCGTGCCGGCGGTGAGCTCCGCGGCCGCATCGCGGCCTCCGCATCCTCTGTGAGGGCGTGCTCGTGCTTGAGCTGCGCGGGATCTGCGAGCCCCGTGCGGGGGAGCGGTTCAGGCGGCGTCGCTGGCGAGCTCGCGGCTGGGGCGCAGCACGCCGCCTCGGATGAGGGCTCGGGCGGTTGGGTGGTCGAAGCCGCCGCCGGCTCGACGGGGGTACTTCGGATAGTCGGGTCGGTCGTTCTGGGCGAACAGCACGACGCCGGTGGGGGTACGTCGACGTCGGCGGCGCTTGTGCCGGCGGCGCATCCAGGTCATTTCGGCCTGCCACCACGCCCAGGTGCCGCGTTCGACGTCGTAGCGGGCGCTGCGATCGCGGAGGTATCCGTCGACGCCGAGCTCGGCCGCCACGGCGTCCCGGGCCTCCGGCGTCACGCGCTGCCAGCCGTGCTCGGTGCGGGCGGCCAGGCCGTGCCGGGCGAGCCGGTGCAGGGAGCGTCGAGTCTGCTCGGCGCTGATCCCGCTCGAGCTGGCGACGTCGAGGAGGCCGCGGGCGACTTCGGGGGAGAGGGCAGCGTAGGCGCGTCCTGCGGTGCGTCCTAGAGATCCCGGAGCGGCGAACGTGTCGTGGGCGAGTTCCGAGAGTTTCGTTGCGAGCTCGTGCAGCCACCAAGTTCGGGAATCGGTGCCGGGGGTAGGGCTCGGGCGCGTGGCCGCTTGTGACCACTTACGTTCATCTGTCCCTGTGGAGAACCGGGGGGAGAGCCGGTAGCTGGCGCCGTGGACACCCTCGGCTTCGTCGACGCGGACGAGCCAGGAGCTGTGCGGGTCGTCGGGGTCGTGGCGGGTGCTCAGGGCGATCAGGGCGAGCCGGCACGCCTCGCGGCCATAGCCGGTGTCCTGGGACAGGCGGCGCACGTCGACCTCCACGACGTCGCGGGCGGCCTGGACGAGGTAGAGGCACACGGCGCGCAGCACGGCGCGGTGGCTGTACCGGCCGCGGCGGCCGCGGGCGGGCCGTGAGGGGCCGTCCACGCCCCACAGGCCGGGCATGGCGTTGGCGTGCTCCTCGACTGCGCGCACGGCCGCGGTGATCGCGGCCGTGCGCTCCTGGAACTCGCGGTCCTCGCCGTCGCCGGCGATCGGGTTGGCGGCGACGTAGTAGACGGTGCGCTGCCAGTCGGCCGCCAGCCGGCGTCGGGCGGCGTCGCCGCGCACAGCGACTCGGCCGATCCGTCCGGGTCGGGTGCGGGCGTGCTCGAGGGCTGGGGAGTGCTCGAGGAGCGCGGCGACGTCGTTGTAGCGCCAGCGGGCGCGGGCCAGGCCCGCGAGAACGGCGGCCTGGGTCGTGGAGGTGTCGTCGGCCGGCGCGGCCGCCATGAGCGCCCGGATGCGGGCGCTGGGCTCGCGGCGGCGTCCGACGAGGTAGGGGTGGCCGGCGTCGTCGCGGGCCATGCCGCGGATGATGCTGACCGCGGGGGCGGGCTCGGCGGCGCCGGCGTCGACGAGGAAGGCGCGCAGCTGGGCGAGGGCGTCGACGGTCGTGGCGGCGCGCGCGAGGGCGGCGAGGTCGCCGTGCTCGAGCAGGGAGGTTCCGCCGTGGCGGTGCGGCGCGCCGGGCGGGCGCACGCAGCCCGTGTCGGGGTTGCTGAGGGGGCTCTTGTCCAACGAGGGCAGCAGACTGCCGGCGAGATCCGCGAGCTCGCGCACGAGCCGCGGGTCGGTGGCCTCGGCCAGGGCGATCCAGACGTGGCGGCCGCCGCTGGGGCCGGAGATGGCGACCAGGTGCTCGATGTTGAGCTCGTCGAGCCACAGGCCGAGACGGCTGGCGTCGTGGACGGCGTTGCCGCGGCCGGCGTCGAGGTCGAAGCAGAGGAAGCGGTAGCCGTCCCGATCGGCCAGGTACATCGCCCACGGGCCGGCCGGGCAGGGGCCGTCGATGCCAGCGACGGCGCCGTAGAGGTTGCTCCATGCGGTGTCGTCCTCGGCCAGGGCGAGGCGCACCGTGTCGCGCGGGCTGAGGACGCGGGTCAGCGCCCAGCCGTCGACGGCGGACGACACGATTGCAGGAAAATCACCCGTTTGAGCGTGTCGGGAGGCGTGCGAATGCGTTACGATCGGGACATCCCTTCATGGACCTTTCGGAACATGACGAACCGCCCGGTTGATCCGGTCCGGTTTGCAGGAGCTCAGGCCGCGAGATTGGCGTCTAGGGGGCCCGAGCTAAGACTTCGGGGAGGCCGCCTTCGGGCGGCCTTCTTCTTTTATGCGGCTGGGATGGGCAGCTCCTCACGCTGGGGTCGGGGACCGTCGACGAGCGGCAGGCCGCCGTTCTCGTCGACGAGCTGCTGGATGAGCGCCTCCATGTAGTAGGCGATCGAGACGCCGCTTTGGGCGGCGGCGGCCTGGACGGCTTCGCGGGCCTCGGGGGCGACGCGGCCTTGCAGGAGGACGGTAGGGGAGCCTTCGCGCCGTCGTGCGCGCGTCCGGTATGCGCTCATGCCTCAACGCTCGCGTAGCGTATGCATTCTCTCCGGTAGCCGGGCGGCGTGTCGCGCAGAATCGCGCCCGCGGCCCCGTTCAGGACGGGCGCTGGTTCGACGAGGCGGCTAGGGACTCCCGCAGCTCGCTCGCGTAGGTGATCCAGCGCCCGTTGATCCGGTAGCCGGGTATGTCGCCGTGCTCGAGCCAGCGGCGGATCGTCTGCTTGGTCTTGCCGAAGAACTGCACGAGCTCGCCCATGCGCAGTTCGTCCGGCCAGCCGGCCAGCGGGTCCGTCTCGACGGCTTCCCCGGTGGGGGTGTTGCGCCGGGTCAGCAGCCAGGCGCGGATCTCGCATTTGAACACGATCCAGGAGCGGCCGATGAAGTGGCCGGGGATCGTGCCGTCCTGCAGGCGGCGCAGGACGGTGGCCTCATGGACGCGGAGCAGGGGTGCGAGCTCGCGGACCGGCAGCGGGTCCTCGAGCGCGGCCCAAAAGGCGTCGTCCATCAGCTCGCCGGGCGGAGAGGCGCCGTAGACGCCTGCTCGCCGGCCGGGCGTGGGGTGTTCGGTCGGGCGGGCATACCCAGGATTATTCCAATCGTCCAAAGCCGGGCGGTACTGCGTCATCGGGGGCTTGACTGCAGTTCGATCGTGAGGGTGGCGCTGACCTCGGGGCCGAACAGCAGCGTGTCACCGCTGCGGACCTCGACGGCCTCTGCGGGGTCGAGGTCGACGTCGCCGGCGGGCCGGCGGACGGTGGTGCCGTTGCCCGATCCGAGGTCGCGCAGCAGCAGGCGGTCCTGGTTCCACAGCAGCTCGGCGTGCGCGCGCGACATGGTCTTGGTGGTGTCGATGACCTCGACCTGCTGCCAGCCGTCGACAGCGCCGCCGGCGGCCGTCTCGGGCTCCCGGCCGAGGATCGCTCGGTCGGTGATCCGGGCGACGTCGCCGGTGCTGAACCGCAGCACGGCGACCGGCTGGCGTGCGGCCGCCCGCCGAGGCCGCGCCGGCGGCGCCGGTGGCGTGACGACCGGGCGGGGCAGGGTGATCGCGGCCTCCTCGACCGGGACGCGCACGGTCGGGATGGACCGGCCGCGGCCGCGGGTCGGCGCCGGCTCGAGGGGTTCGACCTCGCCGGAGGGGAACACGGCGAGCTTCCACTGGCCGTCCGGGTCGACGGTGGTCATCCGCACGCCTCGGCCGAGGCGGGTGGCGACCTCGACGGCGTACTGGATGATCTGATCGCGGGTCGTGTCGGGATCGCCGGGCGGGTAGTCGCGGTGGTCGCCGGCGACGTTGACGTGCGCGGAGCCGTCCGCGGCGAGGTTGACGTGGATGACCGGGTAGGTGGGTATCCGCGGCGGCATCAGTCGATCCTCCTGCAGCTGTCGGCCGGGCAGAGCTCGAGGCCGAACGCCTCGTAGAACTCCTCCGGGTTGACGAAGCCGACCGGCCCGCCGATCGTCTCCGAGCGGGGCAGGGCGGCCACGAGCGGGTTCGTGTTGCCGTCCACGTTGATCCGCAGATCCAGGTGGCAGCCCGTCGACGGGCCGTTGTTGCCGGTGACGGCGAGCTGCTGCCCGGCGATCACGTCGTCTCCGACGCCGACGAGCATGTCGGGCGGGTACATATGCAGGTAGGAGACGGTGTAGCCGTCCGGGCTCTTGACCGACATTTGGTAGCCGGCGGCCACGGTGACCTTGCCGGCGGTGATCGCGTAGATCGGGTCGCCGCACGGGTTCGGCCAGTGCTGCAGGTCGTTGGCCGGGTGCCATTCGCTCGCACCCTCGGTCACGAAGCCGCGATACCCGTAGCCGCTGGTCATCTGATACATGGGGTCGGTGGTCAGCGGGAACACGAGGTAGCCGCTCTGGCAGACGATCTGCCCGCCGCCGGCGAGGGTGCCGACGACCTCCGCGGCGGCCGCGTAATAGGACTCGTAGTGGAACGGGTCGGCGTTGCCCTGGACCCGGTGCGCGGCGATCGTCGGCTCGAGGCTCTGCCAGTCGGCCACGGCGATTAGGGCTTGGAAGAAGCTGGTCGCGCTGATCGTCGGGTCCATGCGGTCCGCGCGGCTGCCCCAGCTATCGCGCTGCTGGAACAGTCCGCGGCTGTCCGGGCCGGCCTCGTCGCCGTAGTCGAGGACCTGCAGGCTGGACTCGCCCATTGCGGTCATCACGCCGAGGATCTGCGCGTCGCGCTGCAGGCCGAGGGCGCTGGCGGCGTTCATGATGTAGGCGGCGTTGCGCAGCTGCTCGCCGGAGTAGCCGGCGATCGGCCCGGCGGGCACGTCGTCGACGTCGACGACCAGGCCGGGGCCGCAGGCGTTGGCCTGCGTGCTCGGGCCGAAGATGAGCAGGATCACGGCGAGGAGTCCGCCCACCACGAGCAGAGGTGCGGCGACGACCGCGCCGATGCCGACTCCCTTGCCTGCCATGTTCAGGGCTGCGCCGGCCGTATCCGCTCCGCAAGCCACGGAGAGCTCGCATCGGAGCGGGTGAGGGTGATGTTGTAGAGGCCGGCGTCGGTCGGTAGCTGGACGATGAGGAGCACTTCGGTGCTGGCTTCGAGGACCTGGCCGGGTCCGGTGACGGCCGTGACGGGGATCTCGGCCGGGTCGGTGCCCTCGTAGGCGTGCGCGCCCTGCTGGCTGAGCAGCGGGAGCATGGCGCGCCACCACTCCTCGGCGCTCAGCTGCGGCCTGGCGAAGGTTTCCATCACCTTCGTCGCGGCCGCGATCGCGTCCTGCTGGCTGGTGCCCGCGGCCTCCGGCGCCGGGGTCACCTCGCCGGCGTCGATCGGCCGCGTCGGCGCCGTCGAGGGTAGCGGGTTGTCGGTGGTCGGTGCGATGGTGGGAGTCGGGTCAGGCGCGGTCGGCACGCAGCCGACGAGCAGCAGGGAAAGTCCTGCCGCGGTGGCGGCTGTGGACAGGCGTTGCAGCATTCCGAGCCTTCCCTGACGAATCGGCTATGTGAGCGATCGTACCGGCGAGTAGGGTGATTTTCCGCGCCTAAGTGCGTTTTTACCAACACTAGGTATGATAGGCCCCACGATCCGGGGTCATCTACCGCCTCCTTCCGAGGGTAGACAGGCGGAGCGACAGAGGAACCCTCGATCACGGAAGATGTTGGTGAGACGTCAGGGGGTTGGCCCGTGTCGGAGGCGAACAAGTGGCTGCGGTCCGGGAGCACCCCTGCGCCAGCGCCACCTCGCCCCACCGTGCCGACGACGTCCGGGCCGGTGACGGTGAGCTCGCCGCAGGCGGGCGTCCCGGTCCCGGATCAGGCTGACCGGCTGCCGCGCCGGGAGGCTGGCGCGCAGGCGACGGTGTGGTGGCTGGGCGTGCATGGTGGCGCGGGGGAGACGTCCCTGTCGATGCTCGCCGCCGGGAGCCGCCCGGCGGATCACGCCTGGCCGATGCCGGCGACGCAGGGGCTGCTGAATCGCGTCGTGCTCGTCGCGCGCACGAACTACGCGGGCCTCACCGCGGCGCAGCACGCCGCACGGGAGTGGGCCTCCGGCTCGCTCGGAGACGCGATCCGCCTCGAGGGGCTGCTGCTGGTGCCGGATCTTCCCGGCCGGCGCCCGAAGGAGCTCCGCCTGCTGTCGCAGCTCGTCCGCGGCGGGGTGCCGCGCACCTGGTCGCTGCCGTGGGTCGACGCCTGGCGCTTCGGCCCGGTCGACCCCGCCGCGCAGCTCCCCAAGGAGTTCGCGACCCTGTTCTCTGATCTGTCGCTTCATCCCATCGCACCGCGCATCTGAAAGGCCAACCATGTCGCTCCTCACTTCGGCGCTCCATGTCGTGACTTCCGTCCCGATGGACATTCCCGACCCGGACCCGGTCGTGCCTCCTGGGTTCGAGGGGCCGGCGGGCCTCATCATCGGCATGCTCCGCTGGGGCGGGCTCACCCTGGCGGTCATCGGCATCATCATCATCGCCGCCCGGCTGACCATCAACATTCGCCGCGGGGAGGCCGCGCACGAGGTCGGCGGCCTCGGCTACGTCGCCCTCGCGGTCATCCTGATCGGCGCCGCGGCGGCGCTCGTCGGCTTCATCGCCGGAGCCTGAACGGGAGGACCGTCATGACGACCGAGGAGCCCCGCCCGAGCAGTCCCTTCGCGCGCCGCGGCTTCGTGACCGCGGCCATCGTGGTCGCGGTCATCGTGGCGCTCGGGATCTTCGTGCTGATCGCCACGCTGCTGTCGCCGCCGAGCGGCCCGCCTGCGTCGACGCCGCCGAGCGGGCCGGGTCCCTCGGCCGCCGACGAGAGCGTGTGCGGGCTCGAGGGCTTCGAGACGACGAGCTCCCTGGACGAGGCGCCCGATGTGAAGTGGGAGCTGGTCGGCACGGTTGCCGCCCCGACCGACCCCACGATCGGGCCGGGAGTCGTCAACGACGACGGCTTCCGGTCCTGCTACGCGCACACCGCCCAGGGTGCGCTCTACTTCGCCGTGAACTTCCTCGCCTTGGGCTCGGACTCAACGCTGAGCTCGCGACTGATCGAGCTCGTCGCGGAGGGGCCGGGCAAGGACTTCCTCGAGCAGGCCATCCAGGACTCGCCGGGCACGGGAGTCTCCAACTACCGTGCCCAGATCGCCGGCTTCAAGATCGGGCAGTACGACGGCAAGAGCGCCACCATTGACCTCGCCGCGAACTACAACGACGGCCGCATCGTCAGCATCCCGCTCAAGCTCGTGTGGGAGCACGGTGACTGGAAGATGGTCTTTGACTCCAACGGGCAGCTGCCCCTCAGCCCCGTCCAGCTGCAGAACCTCGGCGGGTACATCCCTTGGAGTGGCGCCTGATGGCGTGCGAGCCGCTTGATCTGTTCTGCAACATCGGTGACGGCATCGGGAACATCGTCTCGGCCGCGGCGAACGACACGTTGCAGGAGCTCACGAATCGTGCGCTCGAGAGCTACGGGCAGTCGATCGCGAGCGTCGGGACGATCTGGGTGCAGCTGCCGACGCCGGTGCTCACGTCCGGCACTGGCTCGGCCGGTGGGGGAGTGCCGCCGGACTCCGCCGCGTTCACCACGATCCTCGGCTACGTCATGTACATCGGCCTGATCGTGTGCGTGCTGTCGATCATCGGGATCGCCGCGCTGTTCATCTGGCGCGGCGCTCGTGGCGGCGGCGACGGGACGAGCCTTGTCGGACGCCTGGGCCTCGTCCTCGGAGCCGTGGCGCTGATATCTGGCGCCTCGTCGCTGGTCGCGTTCCTCCTGCCCTCGTCGGCACCCGGCGGGTCGGTGAGCGCGACGGGGTTCCTGCAGAACTCGTTGTGGTACTACGTCGGCGCCCTGGCGGTCGTCTCGGTCATCATCGGCGCGATCCGCATGGCCTGGGAGCAGCGCGCGAATCCGGGCAAGGAGCTCCTGCAGAGCATCATGACCCTGATCGTCGTCGCCGGCGCAGGCTTGACCTTCATCACCCTCGCCGCCGCGGCAACCGACGCCTTCTCGGTGTGGGTGCTGAACAACGCGACCGGCTGCGACGTGACCGACGCGGGGGAGTCCAACTGCTTCGGCACCAACATCATGGCGATGATCGCCCTCACGGCGACGTCGCCGGTGGGTCTGCTCGGTGTGCTGATCCTGGCGGTGATCGCGTTCCTCATGACGGTCGCGCAGGTCGCGCTCATGATTATCCGCGGCGGGCTGCTCGTGGTGCTCGCCGGCGTGCTGCCGCTGACGGCGAGCTTCACGAACACGCAGATGGGCCGCCAGTGGTTCCAGCGCGCGATCGGGTGGACGATCGCGTTCCTGCTCTACAAGCCCGCGGCGGCGTTGATCTACGCGGCCGCGTTCCGGCTGGTCGGCTCTGACGCCTTCGGGGACAACGGCTCGGGCCTGGTGTCGATCATCACCGGCATGGGGCTGATGCTCGTCGCCTTGTTCGCCCTGCCGGCGTTGCTGCGCTTCGTGATGCCGATGACCGCCGCGGTGATCGGCGGGGGAGCCGGCGGCCTGGCGATGGCGGGCATGGCCGGCGCGGCCGGGATGGAGGCCGCGACCGGCGCGATCAGCCGCACGAGCTCGTCGACGGTCGGCTCGTCGGCGGGCGGCCCCGCCCCGTCCTCGGCGCCCTCCGGGGCGTCGAGCGCATCGGGTGCGACCACGGCCGGCGGTGCGGGCTCATCGGGCGCAGCTGCCTCCGGCGGTGGCGCTGCGGCCTCGGGCGGTGGCGCGGCCACCGCCGGAGGCGCCGGAGCTGGGGCGGGCGGTGCCGCAGCGGGTGGTGCCGCCGGAGGCGCGGCCGCCACGGGCGTCGGCATCCCGGTCGCCGCCGCGATCGTCGTCGCGCAGGGTGCGGCGAAGGCGGGCGAGGCGGCCAAGTCCGGGCTGCAGGGCGCGGCCGGCGACTCGGCCGGCGGACCGAGCGGATCGTAGGGAGGACCGGGTGACGACGACGCAGACGGAGCCGCAGCGCCGCTCCCGCTCCTACGGGAACTGGACGCGGCCCCGCACCGCGGGGCTGCTGGGGCTGGGCCAGATCGGCACCGGCGTCCTGTTCGGCGGCATGGTCCTGGCGATCATCGTGACGATCGCCGCGAACCTGCTGTCCGGCCTGGTGGTGATGGCCGTCGTCGGCGTGCTGTTGCTGCTGACGTCGGTTCGGGACAAGCACGACCGGAGCGCCTTCGCGCGCCTAGTGACAAGGATCGGGTGGATGAGAACACGCAGGAAGCGGCACAACCTCTACCGTTCCGGGCCGCTCGGGCGCGCCGATTGGGGCACGGCGCAGCTGCCGGGGCTGGCGGCCGGGTCGCGCCTGACGGAGTGGCGCGACTCCTACCAGCGCCCGTTCGCGCTGATCCAGCTGCCGTCGACGTCGGACTACACGATCGTCCTCGGCACCGACCCGGACGGCTCCTCGCTCGTCGACGAGGAGCAGATCGACATTTGGGTCGCCGAGTGGGGCATGTGGCTGGCGAACCTCGGGGACGAACCCGGCCTCGAGGCGGTGTCGGTGACGATCGAGACGGCGCCGGACACCGGCCTTCGGCTGCGCCGCGAGGTCCACGAGCGGATGCACGAGGACGCGCCGACGTTCTCCCGCGAACTGCTGCAGGGCATCGTCGACGCCTACCCGGCGGGCTCCGCGGTGGTGCGGGCCTACGTCGCCCTCACCTTCTCGGCCGCGACCCGCACGGGCGGGCGCAAGCGGGCCCCGGACGAGGTGGGCCGTGAGCTGGCCGCCCGGATTCCGGGCCTGACGCAGAGCCTCGGCGCCACCGGCGCCGGCGCGGCGCGGCCGGTCAGCGCGCAGGAGCTCTGCGAGGTCATCCGGGTCGCCTACGACCCGGCGGCCGCGGTGCTCATCGACGAGGCGAACGCAGCCGGCGAGCCGCCGGAGATCCCGTGGACGGAGGTCGGGCCGGCGGCGCACCAGGCCG
Organism: Microbacteriaceae bacterium; assembly: GCA_019638805.1. GTDB lineage: Bacteria > Actinomycetota > Actinomycetes > Actinomycetales > Microbacteriaceae > JBDSKH01. The sequence continues at coordinate 14,390 of JAHBTA010000009.1, forward strand.
GCTGGGACAGCTACCGACACGACTCGGCCGTGTCGGTGTCGTGGATGATGAGCACGGCCCCGCGCGGCAACGTGCCCTCGAGCATCCTGACCCGGCTGCTGGCCCCGCACCGGGATATCGCCCGGAAGCGGGTCACGCTGCTGTACCGGCCGATCGACGCGGGCCGCGCCGCGGCGATCGTCGACGCGGACGCCAGGGCCGCGTCGTTCAACCTCACCGCCTCGGATCGGCCGAACGCCCGCAACTTCGCCAGCGTCCGGGCGGCGCTTGCCACCGCCGAGGAGGAGGCGTCGGGTGCGGGCCTGGTGAACTTCGGCGTCCTCGTCACCGCGACGGTGACCGACCCGACCCGGCTCTCGGACGCACGCGCCGCGGTGGACAACCTCTCGGCCACGGCGAGGCTGCGCCTGCGGCCGGTGTACGGGTCGCAGGACTCCGCGTTCGCCGCCGCGCTGCCGCTGGGGCTGATCCTGCCGAAGCACCTGCAGGTGCCCTCGGCGCTGCGGGAGCAGCTGTGAGCGCCCGACGCCGCAAGGCCGGGGCCGCCCAGCCTGCCGAGCAGACGGTCCGGCCGCGGCGGCCCGGACCGCGAGGCTGGTGGCGGCCGGCCTCGGGCCGGGCGAGCGTGGTCGACCCGGTGGTCGAGTACCGCGGAACGACCCGGCAGGTGTGCGGCCTGTGGCCGTTCCCGGTCGGCGCCGGCACGCCCGTCGTCGGCGTGCCGCTGGGGCTGCACCTGGCGACCGGGGCGACGGTGTGCGCGGACCCGATCTCCTGGTTCCAGGCGGGCCTGATCTCGAACCCGTCGTGCTGGGTGATGGGCCTGCCCGGACTCGGCAAGTCGACGGTGGTCCGGCGCATGGCCGCCGGCGCCGCCGGCTTCGGCATCATGCCGCTGGTGCTGGGGGATCTGAAACCGGACTATGTGCGCCTGATCCGCGCCCTGGGCGGGCAGGTGATCGAGCTCGGCCGCGGCCGCGGCCACCTGAACGTCCTCGATCCCGGAGAGGCCCACGAGGCCGCCGAGCGACTGAGACTCGCCGGGAAGGAGCGGGAGCGCCAGCAGGTCCTCGCGGACGCGCACGGCCGCCGGCACACGATGGTCTCGGCGCTGCTGACGATCCTGCGGAAGGAGCCGCCGACCGACCGTGAGGAGTCGATCATCGACCGGGCGCTCAAGGTCCTCGACGTCCGCAGCGATCGCGTGCCGGTGCTGGGGGATCTGCTGCAGGTGATCCAGGAGGCGCCGCAGGAGGTCCGCGACGTGGCGCTGGACCGCGGCGACCTGACCCGCTACAAGCAGATCACCGAGAACCTGGAAGCCTCGCTCATCAGCCTGACGAGCGGCGGGCGGCTGGGGGAGACGTTTTCCCAGCCGACCGATGTGCCGATGCTGCGCGATCGGCCCGTGGTCTACGACGTGTCCTCGATCGACGACTCGGACACGGACCTGCAGGCGGCGATCCTGCTGGCGTGCTGGTCGGCCGGCTTCGGCACGGTGAACGTCTCGAACGCCCTGGCCGACGCGGGGCTCGAGCCGCGCCGGCACTACTTCGTGATCCTCGACGAGCTGTGGCGGGCGCTGCGCGCCGGCCGCGGCATGGTCGATCGCGTCGACGCGCTGACCCGCCTGAACCGGCAGCGCGGCGTCGGCCTGGCGATGATCTCGCACACGATGAGCGACCTGCTCGCGCTCCCCACGGAGGAGGAGCGGATGAAGGCGCGCGGCTTCGTCGAGCGGGCCGGCATGCTGATCGCCGGCGGCCTGCCCGGTGCGGAGATGCCGATGCTGACGGCGGCGAAGCCGCTGTCGCGGGCCGAGCAGGAGATCCTGAGCTCGTGGCAGGACCCGCCGGCGTGGGACTCCTCCACCGGCGTCGAGGCGGAGCCGCCCGGCCGCGGCCGCTTCCTGGTGAAGGTCGGCGGGCATCCGGGCATTCCGCTCAAGGTCGAACTGCTCGAGTTCGAGCGCGCGGTGAACGACACGAACGTCATGTGGCACACCAGCCTGCCCGCTGACGGTGAGCTCCCGGCGGACCTCGAGCTGACCGTCGACGCCGGCAGGACGCCGTGAGCGAGCCAAACCGCCGGACGGAGCCGGGACGGTTCGATGCGACGACCGTCCTGGTGCTGGTCATCGTCGTCCTGGTGATCGCGGTCCTCGCGGTCGTGTGGGGCGCGTTCGCCCTGGGCTCGCGGATCGACGGGGTGAACCCGGAGCTGCCCGGCAACCCGTTCGATGTGCTGTTCGACGCGCTGCGCGGCCGGCTCACCTGGTCGCCGGCGATCGTCGTGCTTGCGGCGGTGTTCGCCGCGGTCCTGCTGGTGGCCGCCGGCTTCATTGCCGCGGCGGTGCTGCGCGGCCGCGGCCGTCGCACCCGTGCGGACCGGGCCGCCCCGTACCTGGCCCGCGGTCGCGACCTTGACGAGCTCGGCCGGCGGGGCGCGCAGCGCACCGCCCAGCGGCTCGGCGTGGAGGGCGCGCCGGGCATTCCGCTGGGCCGGTCGATCCCTGGCGGGCGGCCGCTGTACGCGCTGTGGGAGTACGTCATGATCGCCCTGGCCGGCCCGCGGGTCGGCAAGACGACCTCGCTAGTGATCCCGGCGGTCCTCGAGGCGCCGGGGGCGGTGGTCACGACGTCGAACAAGCGCGACGTCGTGGACGCGACCCGCGATCCGCGCGCCGCGGTTGGGCAGGTGTGGATCTTCGACCCGCAGGGGATCGCCCTCGAGGAGCCGACCTGGTGGTGGAACCCGCTGAGCTACGTCACCGATGACGTGCGCGCGTTCCGCCTGGCGGAGCACTTCGCCTCGTCGGCCAGGGCGGACGGCGCGGTGCAGGACGCCTACTTCGAGCCGGCCGGCCGCGATCTGCTGGCCGGGATGCTGCTGGCGGCCGCGCTGCAGGAGCGGCCGATCACGCAGGTTTTCGAGTGGCTGAGCGAGCCGACGAACCAGGCGCCGGTCGACGTGCTGCGCTCGCACGAGTACGACCTGATCGCCGCCGACGTCGAGGGCGTCATCATGGCCCCGGAGAAGCAGCGCGGGGGCGTCTACGGCACCGCGCGGCAGATGGCGGCGTGCTTGAAGATCCGCGCCATCGCGCGCTGGGTGACCCCGCAGGGGGCGACTGGCGACTACCGGCCGCAGCTGGACCCGCACGCCTTCGTGCGCAGCACTGACACGCTGTACTCGCTATCGAAGGAGGGGCAGGGCTCGGCCGGGGCGCTGGTGACGGCGCTGACCGCCGCGGTGGTGGAGGCGGCCGAGGAGCACGCGACCCGGCAGCCCGGCGGCCGCCTGCAGCGGCCGATGCTCGTCGTGCTCGACGAGGCGGCGAACGTGTGCCGGTGGAGCACCCTGCCGGACCTGTACTCGCACTACGGCTCGCGCGGCATCCCGATCATGTCGGTGTTCCAGTCCTGGGCGCAGGGCCAGGTCGTGTTCGGCCGCGAGGGGATGCGCAAGCTGTGGTCGGCCTCGAACGTGAAGCTCTACCTCGGCGGGATCGCGGAGGCCGACTTCCTGCGCGAGCTCTCCGAGCTCGTCGGGGACTACGACAAGGAGACGGCCTCGGTCTCCTACAGTCGCGGCCAGCGGTCGACGAACCATCAGCTGCGGCGGGAGCGGATCATGGACGCCTCCGAGCTGGCGGCCCTGCCGCGAGGCCGCGCCGTGATGCTCGCCTCGGGCACGAGGGCGGCGCTGCTCGAGACGGTGCCGTGGATGGCCGGGACGCATGCGCTGGCGGTGCGGGCGTCGATCGCCGCGCACGATCCATCCGCCCCGGTCACCGAGCCTCCGGCCGCCCCGCCGACCGCCGCCGCCGCCGACGCGGAGACGGCCGAGTGAGCGGCATCCGCGAGTGGGACGATGAGCCGGCCGAGCCGGCCCCAGCCACCCCTGCGGAGCCGGCGGGGGAGCCGCCGGCAGCAGCAGCGCCGCCTGCGGCCGCGCCGGAGCTGTTCTTCGGGTCGGTCGACGAGTTCGTGCGAGAGAAGCTGCGCTACGTCTACGTCCGCCGGGTCGGCCCGTCCGGCCCCCACAGGTGGGCGGCCGACTGGTGGAAGTACCCGGAGGCGATCAGCCGCCTCGACGCACTATGGCGCGCCTGGGAGGCGCTGCGCCTTGAGCCGACGTTCGGGATGAGTGTGTGGTGGCGCGATCACGCCGATCATCACATGGCGGTGCTGCTCTCGCCGGAGGGGCCGTTCGCAGACGCCCGCGACCGCAGCGAGCCGGGGGAGCCCCTGCCCTACACAGCGCCCCCGGTGGGCATGTTCGTCGACGTTCGGGCAACGCCCGCCAACTGACCCCCGCGCCCTTCTCCTCTGCGCTCCGTAGCTGCCGAGTGTGCCTCCGCCGGATGGGCTGTCAAGGGTGCCGCCGCGGGCGGCATCGCGGTCGCGACGCGCAGCGCCCCTGACAGCTCAATCGCGGGCGGATGGTGATGCTATGGAGCGGAGCGCGGAAGAGAACAGTTCTAACGGAAACCCGTCAGGTGAACCTCACGACCGGTATCCGAACACCGTGGTCATGCCGGATTCGGCGTGGTAGATGTTGTGGCAGTGCGCGATCCAGAGGCCAGGGTTGTCGGCGTCGAAGTCGACGGTGAGGGTCTGTTTCGGCAGGATGATCGAGGTGTCCTTCCGCGGGCCGTCGCCCTGGTGCTGGTACGTGTGCCCGTGCAGGTGGAACGGGTGCCACATCTTGGTGTCGTTGGTGATGGTGAGCCGAACGCGTTCGCCTTCCCGGATCTCGTGCGCTGCGTTCAGGGGCTGGGTCAGGTCGAACCGGCGCCCGTCGATGCCCCAGTCGTAGTCGGCCATCCCTCCGGTGAGGGCGATCGCGATGGACCGGTCGGGCTCTCGGGAGGACAGTGCCGCACGGCTGTCGGCGGCCAGCAGTTTCGCGGTCCCGACTCGGCTGCTGGTCAGCTCCGGGATGCTCACGTCGGCCGCCGGGGCTGCGGCCGCGGCGGCGGTGCGGATGACCGCGAATCCGCGAGCTCGCTTCCCCTCGGCTTGAGCGATGAGCGGGAACGCCCCGTCGCCCAGGGTGATGGTCGCGTCGTAGCGTTCGCCCATCCCGATCAGGATGCTGTCGACCTCCACCGGGGTCACGGGGAAGCCGTCGCTGTGGGTGATGGTCAACCCGTGGCCGCCGACTGCGAGACGGAACGCGGTGTCGCTGCCGGCGTTGATGATCCTCAATCGGACTCGGTTGCCGGGCTTGCCGGTGAACTGGGTGGGGTCGTCGACCGGCTTCCCGTTGATGAGGTAGAGGGGGTAGTAGACATCGCCGGCATCGCCGCCGAGCAGGTCGGAGGTGGCGCCCATGAGCGTGTTGCCCATCCGCATGAACATGTCGTCCATCGCGCCCATGTCGCCCATCCCGGCGGAGAGTTCTTCGAGTACCTGGTCGGGGGTGGCGGTGACGCCGTCGAGCCAGTCGTCGAGGATGATCACCCATTCGTCGTCGTAGGCCAACGGTTCGTTCGGGTCCTCGACGATCAGGGCGCCGTAGAGGCCGCGGTCCAGTTGCACGCCGACGTGGGGGTGGAACCAGTAGGTGCCAGGGTCGGGGACGATGAACTCGTAGTCGAAGGCTGCACCGCCGCCGATGGGCTTCTGCGTGACGGGGGGCACGCCGTCCATATCGTTGCGCAGCGCGATCCCGTGCCAGTGCACGGAGGTGTCGGTGTCGAGCTGGTTGCGGACGGTGGCCTGGAGGGTGTCCCCGGCGCCGAGGCGGATGACGGGCGCCGGGGTGGAGCCGAACGCCCAGGTGGCCGCCGTCTTGCCGGCCAGGTCCAGCACGAGCGGGGCGGCGGCAAGGGTCGCGGTGGTGACCTTGCCGGTGCCGCCACGTCGCCGCTCCGCATCCTTCACCGGGGTGCCGTCCGGTTGCACCCAGGTCGCTGCCGGCGCGCAGGACGCTAGGGCGACGGTGGCGAGCGCACCGACGCTGACGCCGAGGAAGCCGCGGCGGGTGAGGGACGCGCCGAGCACAGGACGACTCGTGCTCACGGCCGCACCTCGTTCGCGAGCACAGCGGTTGGCGCGGCGCTTGCGCTGGGTTGTGCCGGGAGCCGCAGCCGCTTGAGGAGGAGGGCGTTGACGGCGACGATGACGGAGGAGCCGGACATGCTGATCGCTGCGATCTCGGGGGACAGCATGATCCCGAACGCGGGGTAGAACACGCCGGCGGCGATGGGGAGGGCGATCGCGTTGTAGCCGATGGCCCAGCCGAGGTTCTGGCGCATCTTCCGCAGGGTCCCCTTGCCGATCTTGAGCGCGATTGCGACATCCAGCGGGTCGGAGCGCATCAGGACGACGTCGGCGGTCTCGATCGCGACGTCGGTGCCGGCGCCGATCGCGATGCCGAGGTCGGCTTGGGCCAGTGCGGGGGCGTCGTTGACGCCGTCGCCGACCATCGCAACCTTCTTCCCGGATGCTTGGAGCTCGGCGATCTTGGCGGATTTGTCTTCGGGGAGCACGTCGGCGATCACGGTGTCGATGCCCAGCAGAGCGGCGATGCGGTCGGCGGTGGGTTTGTTGTCGCCGGTGAGCATGGCCACCTCGATGCCCTGTTCGTGGAGGGCGTCGATGGCGGCTTTGGCGGTGTCGCGGGGCGCGTCGGCCAGAGCGATGACGCCGGCGATCTGCCCGTCGACGGCGAACATGATCGCGGTGCGTCCGCCGTCGGCGAGGGCCTGCTGCTGCGCGGCGACCGGGGAGATGTCGATGCCTTCGGCGGCCATCAGTCGGGCGTTGCCGAGGACAACCTGCTTCCCGTCGACGGTGGCGGTCGCGCCTTGGCCGGTGACGTTGCGGAAGGCGGTCGCGGTGCGGCGGGGGATGTCGCGGCGGTCGGCGTACTGCACGATCGCTTTGGCCAGCGGATGCTCGGACTCCCGCTCGAGTGCGGCGGCGAGGGAGAGCAGCTCGAGGTCGTCCATCCCGACCGGGAGGTAATCGGTGACCTCCGGTTCCCCCTTGGTGAGGGTGCCGGTCTTGTCCAGCACCACCGTGTCGATGTGGGCGGCGGTCTCGATCCCGGAGGCGTTCTTGAACAGCACGCCCCGCTTGGCACCGAGCCCGGTGCCGACCATGATCGCGGTCGGGGTGGCCAGACCGAGCGCGTCGGGGCAGGTGATGACGACCACGGTGATGGCGAACAGGATCGCCATCGGCAGCTCGGCCCCGGCGAGGAACCACACCAGGAAGGTGAGGGTGCCGCCGATCAGGGCGACCAGGACGAGCCAGAACGCGGCCCGGTCGGCGAGGCGCTGGCCGGGGGCTTTGGAGTTCTGCGCCTCCTGCACGAGCTTCACGATCTGCGCCAGCGCGGTGTCGGCGCCGACCTTCGTCGCCCTCACCCGGAGGGTGCCGACGGTGTTCACGGTCGCGCCGATCACCTCGGCGCCGGGGGCCTTGTCCACCGGCATGGATTCGCCGGTGACCATCGACTCGTCGACCTCGGATTCGCCCTCCTCGACGGTGCCGTCGGTGGGGACTTTCGCGCCGGGGCGGATCAGCATCAGATCGCCCGGGACGACCTCGGAGGTGGGGATCTCGACCTCGTTGCCGTCGCGGAGGACGACGGCGCGGGCCGGCGCGAGCTCCAGCAGTCGTCGGATCGCGTCGTTCGCCCCGCCGCGGGCGCGCATCTCCACCCAATGGCCCAGGAGTACGAAGGTGGCCAGCACGGTCGCGGCCTCGTAGAACACCTCGCCGCCGCCGGTCAGGGTGATGATCAGGCTGTAGAGCCAGCCGGCGCCGACTCCGACCGCGACCAGCACCATCATGTCCAGGGTCTTCGCCCGCAGCGCCCGGTAGGCGCCATCGAAGAAGATCCACGCCGAGTAGAAGATCACCGGCAGCGACAGGATCAGCATGAACACGTCATCCCGCAGCCCGAACGGGGCCGGCACCTCGAATCCGATCACTTCCCGCCCGATCGGGGACCACAGGGTGATCGGGATCGACAGGATCAGCGCCACCAGGAACCGGTTGCGCATGTCGCGGATCATCGACGCCATCGACATGCCGCCGTGGTGCCCGCCGTGCCCCATCATGTCCTGCGCGCTATGGCCCGCCGCCGCGCTCCCACCGTGATCGTGCCCGCCGGCGACGGCCGCCCCGGCGTGGCCCGCGTGCGCGGCCGCCTCGCCCGCGTGCGCGTGGTCGTCGGAGCCCGAGCGGCTCGGGTGTTCGGCAGCGGCGCCGGTGCCGGCGTGATGCTGGTGCGCCTCGGGTTGGTCGGCGTCAGCGTGCGCATCGTGGCCTTCGTGCGCATCGTCTCCGGCGTGCGCGCCGTGGTCGGCGTGCTCGTCGGCTCCGGCCTGGGCAGGGTGGGCGTGCGGGTCGTGCGCGGGATCGCAGATGTGGTCCGGGACGGACTGGCCGGCACAGTGGTAACCGCAGTCGATGACCCATTGCTGCAGGTGCGCGACCGAGGTGGTCTCGGGGTCGTAGGTGACGGTCGCGGTCTGCGAGACCGGGTTCGCGGCCACGGCGAGCACGCCGGGCTGGCGGCCCAGGTGGGCTTCGGTGACGTTCTTGGAGGTCGCGCGGATCATGCCGCCCACCTGCAAGGTCACGGTTCTGGTGTCGCTCATTTCGGTTCCTTCCCGATGGCGGGGTCGGTGGTGTCGGGGTGGGGCCAGTGCCAGTCGGCGACGGCGGGGATGTCGGTGCCGTGCTCGCGGGTGTGGGCGCGGGCATGCAGGCGGGCGTCCTGCAGCTGCTGCCGCAGCTCCGCGTGGCGGGCGGCGAGGCCCGGGACGTGGTCGAGGACGTCGATCGCGAGCCGGTACCGGTCGAGGTCGTTGAGCATGACCATGTCGAACGGGGTCGTGGTGGTGCCGCGCTCCTGGAAGCCGTGCACGTGCAGGTTCTGGTGCCCGGCGCGTTTGTAGGTGAGTCGGTGGATCAGCCACGGGTAGCCGTGATAGGCGAAGATCACCGGCTTGTCGGGGGTGAAGATCGCATCGAACTCTCGATCCGGCAGCCCGTGCGGGTGCTGATCCTCGGATTGCAGCCGGGTCAGGTCGACCACGTTCACCACCCGCACTCTCAGGTCCGGGACGTGCTCGCGCAGCAGCGCCGCCGCGGCGAGCACCTCGAGGGTGGGGACGTCGCCGGCGGCGGCGAGCACCACATCCGGCTCGGTGCCCTCGGTTTCGGTGCCCGCCCACGGCAGGATGCCCAGCCCGCGGGTGCAGTGCTCGATCGCCTCGTCCATCGTGAGCCACTGCGGGGCGGGCTGCTTCCCGGCGACGACGACGTTGATGTACCCGGTGGAGCGCAGGCAGTGGTCGTAGGTGGACAGCAGCGTGTTCGCGTCGAACGGCAGGTAGACGCGGACGATGTCGGGGCTCTTGTTCAGGGCGAGGTCGATGAACCCGGGGTCCTGGTGGGAGAACCCGTTGTGGTCCTGCCGCCAGACGTGGCTGGAGAGCAGGTAGTTGAAGCTCGGGATCGGGTCCCGCCACGCCACCTCCCGGGCCGCTTCGAGCCACTTGGCGTGCTGGTTGAACATCGAGTCGACGATGTGGGTGAATGCCTCGTAGCAGTTGAACAGCCCATGCCGGCCGGTCAGCACGTACCCTTCCAGCCAGCCCTGGCACTGGTGCTCGCTGAGCACCTCCATCACCCGCCCGGTCGGGGCCAGGTGCTCGTCGACGGGCTCCACGGCCGCGTTCCACTGCTTGCCCGTCGCCGAGTAGACGGGTGGGGCGAGGCGGTTGGAGGCGGTCTCGTCCGGGCCGAAGATGCGGAAGTTGTCCGGGTTGTCCCGGATCACCCCCGCCAGCCAGTCGCCCAGCACCCGGGTCGCCTCGCCGGTCGACGCGCCGCGAGCGGCGGGGTCGACCGGGTGGGCGTGCTCGCGGAAGTCCGGGAGCCGCAGCGGGATCGTGAGTTGTCCGCCGTTGCCGGCCGGGTTCGCGCTCATCCGCCGATCCCCGTCCGGGGCGATCGCGACCGTGGTCGGGCGTGGGGCGCCGGTCACGTCGAACAGCCCGTGCGGGCGGTAGGACGCCAGCCAGTCCTCGAGGATCCGCAGGTGCTCGGGATTGTCGCGGACCTCGGCGAGCGGCACCTGGTGGGCCCGCCAGGTGCCCTCCACCGGCAGACCGTCGATGATCTTCGGGCAGGTCCACCCCTTCGGGCTGCGCAGCACGATCGCCGGCCAGGCCGGCCGCCCCTCCAACGTCCCGTCCGCCGCCGCGGCCTTGATGTCCGCGACCTCATCCAGCACCGTATCCAGCACCGCCGCGAACGCCGCGTGGGACTCCTGCGGGGTCTCGCCATCGAAGCCGACCGTGACGACGTGGGGGTGATGGCCGTAGCCGCGCAGCAGCGCGACCAGCTCCTCCTCGGGGATGCGGGACAGCACGGTCGGGTTGGCGATCTTGTACCCGTTCAGATGCAGGATCGGCAGCACCACCCCGTCATGGGCGGGGTTGAGGAACTTGTTGCCGTGCCACGCGGTCGCCAGCGGCCCGGTCTCGGCCTCCCCGTCGCCGATCACGCAGGCGACCAGCAGGTCGGGGTTGTCGAACGCGGCCCCGTAGGCGTGCACGAGGGAGTAGCCGAGCTCGCCGCCCTCGTTGATCGACCCGGGCGTCTCCGGGGACGCGTGCGAGGGGATCCCGCCGGGGAAGGAGAACTGCCGGAACAGCGCCCGCAGCCCCTCTTCGGTGCGGTCGATGCCCGGGTAGCGCTCGGTGTAGGTGCCGTCGAGGTAGGCGTTGGCGACCATGCCGGGTCCGCCGTGTCCGGGTCCGGTCACGTACAGGGTGTTCAGGTCGCGGTCGCGGATGGCGCGGTTCAGGTGGGCGTAGAGGAAGTTCAGGCCCGGGGTGGTGCCCCAATGGCCCAGCAGCCGCGGCTTGATGTCGTCCCGGCTGAGGCGGTGGCGCAGCAACGGGTTATCAAGCAGGTAGATCTGGCCGATGCTCAGATAGTTCGCCGCCCGCCACCATGCGTCCACCGCGTCCAGTGCCGCGGGGTCGACGGGTCCGGTGCGGCGCGCCCAGCTGCTCGGCGCTGTCGTAGGGGTCATGGTCGGTCTCGTTCCGATCTGCGACCGGTCGGGCCGCTGCCGTGGATGGTGGTCATGATGCACCCGCCCGCAGGACGGTGGTGGACTCGGTGCCGCGGATCCAGACGATGCCGCGGTCGTCCAGGAGCACGATCGCGCCGTCGGCGGTCACGCCGAGCGCCTGGACGGTGCCGGTGGTGGTGCCCAGGCGCGTCCACGAGCCGTCGATCAGGCGCCACAGGCTGCCCTCGGTGTCGACGCCGGCCACCCCGCCACCCGGATCGGCCTCCAGCAGATACAGCAGCGGGGCATCCGGGACGGCGGTGAAGGTGGCGCCGGCGTCTCGGCTTTCCTGCACGCCCTGCTGCGTCGCCGCGTAGAGGGTGCCGTCGGCGGCGACGGCGAGGTCGGCGGCGGGCAGCTCGGCCCCGTCGATCCAGGTGGCGCCGCCGTCGGGGCTCGTGCGCACGGTGCTCGAGCTGGACCCGATCCCGTAGATCGCCCCGGCGCTGCCGGCGGTCAGAACGTGGAAGTCCTCCTGCCCGGTGAAGGCGACCGGCTCCCACGACTGCCCCGCGTCGGTACTGCGCAGCACGCCCAGGTTGGGCGCGCCGAGCTCCGCCGGCGTGGTGGGGCCGGGGTGGCCGGAGGCGTAGAAGACGTCGCCGGCGCGGGTCAGGCCCATCGCGTCGAAGTCATGGCCACCGACCGGCCCGGTCGCGGCGCCGTCCTCGGTCAGCGTGTAGAGGCCGGTGTGGGTGCCCAGCAGCACCGTGCCGTCACCGGCGTCGACGATGCCATGCACATGTCCGAGGTCCTCCAGCCTCGGCGTCGCGGACGTCTGGGGCGTCGGGCTCGTGCAGCCAGCGACCAGCAGCGCCACCGCAGCAGCGAGCGTCGTGATCGTGAGACGACGGTTCATGCGATCGCCTGGATGACGAGGATGGTCCCCGCAGACAAGATGACCAGGGCGAGGAAGATGGCCGTGAAGCAGGCGGCCAGGGTCCGGGAAGTCATGACGGGCCTTTCGACAATCCGACGCGTCCCGCGACGGCGGGCACGCGGTCGGGTCTCGGGCGGAGCGAGTCGGGGTAGTGACCGCTCCGCCCGAGGGTCTGGGTCAGAGGGTGGCGAGGATGTCCTGCATCGTGGTGATCTCGGCGGTCTGCCCGTCGATGATCTGCTGCGCCAGGGTGGCGACATCCGGGTTCTGTCCGTTGTCGAGCACCGTCTGCGCCATCGTGACCGCGCCCTGGTGGTGGGTGATCATGCCCTCCAGGAACAGTCGGGTCGCCTCGACGCCGGTGGCGGCATCCAGGGCGGCCATGTCCTCCTCGGACATCATCCCGTCGCCGTGGTCCATGCCTTCCATCCCGCCCATGCCGGACATGGAGTCGTCGTAGGGGATGCCCCAGTCCTCCAGCCAGCCCTTCATGGTCTGGATCTCGGGGTCCTGGGCGGCCTTGATCTGCTGCGCGAGGTCGACAACCCGCTGGTCGATGCCGTCCTTGGCGAGGATCTGGTCGGCCATCTGGATGGCCTGCTCGTGATGCGGGATCATCATCGTCACGAACATCACGTCCGCGGAGTTGAACGAGGCGTCGGCGGTGGCCGAGGGAGTGCTGCTGGTCATGCCGCCGGAGCCGTGATCCATGCCGGGCATGGAGCCGCCGGTCGGGGCGCAGCCGGCGAGCACGAGCGCGGCGGTGAGCGCGCCGGTGGTCAGCGCGAGAGTGCGGAAACGCATGGTGGGTGTCCTTGTCTATCAGTCGATGGGGTGAGGTGATTCCTGCTGCCGCGAGTGGGCAGGCCGAAGCATCCTGCCGGCACGACGATCGCGCCGGACAGGCCGGGAATCAGGTTCGACTGATCGACAGGACGAGGAGTGAGGGTGGTCGCGGATGCGGCAGCGCCGCCAGCACGGTGCGCCCGTGCAGGCGCAGCAGCGCCAGCGCGGCGCCGAGCCGCGCCAGGAGCACTGGGGCGAGCAGCACGATGGCGGCGGCCAGCAACGCGAGCACGCACACCATCATCAGCATCGAATGATCTGGCACCCCGCCGGAGGCCCCGCAATCCCCTGAGCAATGGTCGGCGGCGGCGCCAGTCCCCATCACGGCCGCACCATCGAGGGCGCCCGCCGGGTGAGTGATGGACCCCATGTCGGAGCCGGGGGCATAGGAAGCCCCGACACCCTCGCTGGCAGGTACGCCAGCGGCCTCGTGCCCGAAGGTGAGCGTGCCGGTGAGGGTATGCATCGCCAGAAGGCCGGCGATCAGCAGGAGCGCGGTAGCGAACGTCATCAGCAGTCGCCGCAGTCCCGATGGGGACTGCACAACGCGCATGCGGTTCACGGCCGAACTCCTTCCCGCTCCCAGACTACCGCGGCGCGCTCCGAGCGCACTGGCGCGGCCCGGCCGCCAGACTGCGCGCCAGCACTACCGGTCCGCGTCTCGGCGGGAGGCGCCGGTCGCAGCCCGGTGGGCTTTCTCCCGCAGTGCCAGCAGGGCGAGGGTGTCGTCCTTGATCTGAGTGCGGCCGAGGATCCCCCAGTGCGCGCTGAGGTGGTCTTCGAGGTAGCGCAGCACCCGGGCGAACGGGACGGTGTGCCACGGCGCCTCCGCCCCGGGCGGGGAGGTGGGGTTGCCGAACACGACCGTGCGGATGGTGTGCCCCTCCGGCGCCACTGTCCGTCCCGTCTTCAGCAGTTCGGCGACCAGCCGGGCGGCATCCTCGGGTGCGCAGCACCCGAACCGGGTGAACGCGGCTTCCAGCACGGCCGGGTCACGCATCGCCGGATTCGGGTGCGGGCGGCCTTCCTTGACCTCGCCGACGATCATGTCCGCCCCGCCCCCGGCGCCCAGGGCCGGGTCCAGCGGTGCGTCGGCTGTCCCGGACGCTCCCGGGGCGCGGTGCAGCCGTACGGCGAGGATGTCCAGGTCGGTGATGGTGCGCGGCCCCGCGGGCCCGGTGGCATCCAGCACCGGGTACTCGGCGACGGTGAAGTAGCCGTTGACCCGCAGGTAGGCCTGCACCAGCGCGACCGCCGTGTCCACCCGCTATCTCCGACCGGTTGTCTGGCCGGTCAGGCGGCGTTTGTGTAGCGGGAGGGGTCGGCGTCGAACAGCGGCCCGCACTCGGGGCAGCAGAACCAGTACCGGGTGCCCTGGTAGTCGCGGAACAAGCCGCGCTGCTCGGCCCAGGCCGGGTCGACCTGGTTGCCGGGCATCACCGGACAGGTCACCAGGTTCGTCGCACCGGCCGGCGGCTCATGGTGGTGGTGCTCGTGAGCGCCGCGGTCATGCGAGCCGTGGTCGTGGTGATCGTGCGACCCGTGCTCGTGGTCGGTGTGGTTGTGGGTCATGGTGTGCTCCTTCTGATGCGGGCGGTTCATACGCGAACCGGGGCGGATTCCCGGGCCACCGGCGCGGCGGCGGGTGTCGGGGTGGGCAGGGGGCGGAAGCGGCGCAGGCGGAGGCTGTTGGTGACGACGAACACGCTGCTGAATGCCATCGCCGCTCCGGCGAGGATGGGGTTCAGCAGGGCGAGCATCGCGACCGGGAGGGCGGCGACGTTGTATGCGAACGCCCAGAACAGGTTCCCCTTGATCGTGCCCAGGGTGCGGCGGGCGAGCCGGATCGCATCCGGGACCAGCACGAGGTCGCCGGAGACGATGGTCAGGTCGGCCGCGGTGATGGCCGCGTCGGTGCCGGTGCCCATCGCAATGCCGAGATCGGCGGCGGCGAGGGCTGCGGCGTCGTTGACGCCGTCGCCGACCATCGCGACCACCCGGCCCGCGGCCTGCAGGTCGCGGATGGTGTCGAGCTTGCCCTGCGGGGTGACCCCGGCGCGGACGTCTTCGATCCCGGCCTGGTCGGCGATCGCGCCCGCGGCGCCGGGGTTGTCGCCGGTGAGCAGGATCGGGGTCAACCCGAGCTGCCGGAGCCGGGCGACCGCCTCACGGCTGGTGGGTTTGATGGTGTCGGCGACGCTGATCGCCCCGCGCACCTGCCCGTCCCACGCCACCACCGTCACCGTCGCCCCCGCCGCCTCGTCCGCCGTGATGGTCGCGGCGAGGCCGGCAGGGATGGGGAGGGACCACTGGCTGGTGATCCAGGAGGCGCGGCCGGCGGCGACCAGGCGGCCGTCGACGAGGCCCTGCACGCCCTGCCCGGCCACCGCGGCGAACGACTCCACTGCCGCGAGTGGGCCGGGGGCGGCAGTGGTGATGGCGCGGCCGATGGGGTGTTCGGAGCCGTGCTCGAGCGCCGCGGCGACCTGCACCAGTTCCGCCTCGTCGGTGCCGGGAGTCGGATGCGCAGCGGTGACGGTCATGGTGCCGGCGGTGATAGTGCCGGTCTTGTCCAGGACCACGGTGTCGATGCGTCGGGTCTGCTCGAGCACCTGGGGTCCGCGGATGAGGATGCCCAGCTGCGCGCCCCGCCCGGTGCCGACCAGCAGCGCGGTCGGGGTCGCCAGGCCCAGCGCGCACGGGCACGCGATGATCAGCGTCGTCACCGCGGCGGTGAACGCGACCTCCGGGGAAGCGCCGACCAGCAGCCACACCGTGAACGCGACGATGGCGAGGGCGATGACGATGGGCACGAAGATCGCGGAGACCCGGTCGGCGAGGCGCTGCACCTGCGCCTTCCCGGTTTGCGCCTCCTCCACCAAGCGGGCCATCCGCGCCAGCTCCGTGTCGGCGCCGACCCGGGTGAGCTCCACCAGCAGCCGGCCGCCGGTGTTCACCGTCGCGCCGACCACTCGCGCGCCGGGGGCGACTTCGACGGGGACGGACTCGCCGGTCAGCATCGACTCGTCCACCGCGGAGACCCCCTCGGTGACGACACCGTCGGCGGGGATCTTCTCCCCGGGTCGCACCACCACGATGTCGCCGGGGATCAGCTGGGCGACGGGGATGCGCTGCTCGCTACCTGTGCGGAGGACGACGGCGTCTTTCGCGCCGAGCTCCAGCAGGGCGCGGAGGGCTTCCCCGGATTGCCGCTTGGCGCGGGTCTCCAGGTAGCGGCCGAGGAGGATGAACACCGTCACCAGGGCGGCGACCTCCAGATACACCTCGTGACCGCCGGACTGCGGGGTGCCGACGAAGGTGACGCTCATCCGCATGCCCGGCATCCCGGCGCCGCCGAAGAACAGCGCGTACAGGGACCAGCCGAACGCGGCCAGCACGCCGAGGCTGATCAGGGTGTCCATCGTCGCCGCACCGTGGCGGGCGTTGACCGCCGCGGCACGGTGGAACGGCCACGCCCCCCACACCACCACCGGGCCCGCCAGGGTCAGGGTCAGCCACTGCCAGTAGGTGAACTGCAGCACCGGGATCATCGACAACACCGCCACCGGCACCGCCAGGACTGCCGAGACGATCAGCCGCTGCCGCCACGACATTAACTCCGCATCCCGCGGCACCGTGGCCTGTGCGTCGGGGGCTTCGGTGACGGGTGGGGCGGGGACGGAGGCTCCGTACCCGGCCTGCTCGACCGCCGCGATCAGCTCCTCCACCGGCACCGGGGGCTCGGCGTGCACGCGGGCCTTCTCCGTGGCGAAGTTGACCGTCGCCGCCACCCCGGGCAGCTTGTTCAGCTTCCGTTCCACCCGCGTCGCGCACGACGCGCAGGTCATCCCGGTGATGTCGAGATCGACATCCGTGGTCGTGGTCATGATGCTGAGGCGAGGCTGTAGCCGGCCTCCTCCACCGCCGCCCGCACCCGCTCCGCATCCACCGGCGCGGCACTGGACACCGTCACCGTGGACACGCCGCCGGCGTGCAGGTCGACGGCGACGTGTGAGACACCGTCGATCGCGGAGACCTCCTCGGTGACGCTGCGCACGCAGTGCGAGCAGGTCATCCCCTCCACCAGGAACTGCGCCGACACGGTCTCGCCCACCGCCGTCTGCTGCGCCGATGCGCCTGTGTCGGTGGCTGCCGTGCTGTGGGGGGTGGGGCTGCAACAGGCGCACCCCCCACCGGTGCTCGTCGCCTGCAGTCCGAGGTCCTGGAAACCCTGTCCGGTCATGATCTGCTCCCTTCAAGAGCCTTGCGTGAATGTGAGTGGGGGAGATGTCTTAGGAGCGCACGAGCCGGGCGATCGCGGCGTTGGCCTCACGGAGCTTCTCCTCCGCGACCGGTCCGCCCTCCGCGGTCGCCTGCGCCACGCAGTGCCCGAGATGGTCTTCCAGCAGTGTCAGCGCGACCGACTCCAGCGCCTTGGTCACCGCCGACACCTGGGTGAGGATGTCGATGCAGTACACGTCCTCATCGACCATCCGCGCGATCCCGCGCACCTGTCCTTCCGCGCGCCGAAGCCGCGCCAGCAGCGCCTGCTTGTCGTCGACATATCCGTGTGCCATTCCGACCACCTCCGATCCCGATGCTATACCCGCTGGGGGTATAAGGTGCTTTCGCGGTCGGATATTCCCGACCGCACAGACAGGAGGGCGAACGTGACCAACTGGTACGTGATCACGGGTGGGCCGAGCTCCGGGAAGACCACCACCGTGAATCTGTTGCGCGACCGCGGCTACACGACGACGATCGAGCACGCCCGCCACTACCTCGACCTGCAGCGCATCGCCGGTCGCACCGTCGAGGAGGTCCGCGCCAAGCAGCGCGAGTTCCAGCGCGGCGTGCTGGACATGCAGCTCGCCGAGGAAGCCGCCCTCGATCCCGCCACGACGGTGTTTCTGGACCGGGCCATCCCAGACTCGCTGGCCTACTACCGCTTCCTGCAGCTCGAACCCGACCCGATCCTTGTGGCCGCGCTCGAGCAGGTGGACTACCGCACGACGTTCATCCTGGACCTGCTGCCGCTGGCGCCGGACTACGCCCGCACCGAGGACACCGCCGCCCAGCAGCGGATCCATCACCTGCTCACCGAGGTATACGCGGCGCTGCCGTTCCCGATCGTGCACGTCCCAGTGCTCGGGGCGCAGGAGCGGGTCGACTTCATCCTCGACCGGCTCTAGCGCCGGTCGCCGCTCCCGGGCACCTACTGCCCGGGTGTGGAAGGCAGGACTCCTCATAACATACCCCCCTAGCGTATGCAAGCCGGTCGCCGACCGCTGCCGCCCGGCCTACGGTTCTTCGCAACCGACCCGATACGGGCCGACGAGAAGGAGGACTGAGATGACCATCGCAGATCAGATGCTCCGGACCCACCCGAAGGATCTGGGAGACCTCGATCAGGCGGCACTACTGGCCTGCATTCAGGCCTGCGTCGACTGCGCCCAGGCGTGCAGCGCGTGCGCCGACGCCTGTTTGAGCGAGGACATGATCGCCGACCTCACCAAGTGTGTGAGGACCAACCTCGACTGCGCGGACCTATGCGAGACAACCGGTCGCATCCTGTCGCGGCGCACCGGCTACGACGCGAACGTCACGCGAGCCACCCTGGAAGCCTGCCGCACCGCGTGCGCGGCCTGCGCCGACGAATGCGAACAGCACGCCGGCATGCACGAGCACTGCCGGGTGTGCGCGGAAGCCTGCCGGACGTGCGAGCAGGCCTGCGAGAAGCTGCTCGGCCTGCTGTGAGCGACCACACCCCGCACGAACGGGCCTCGCACACCGGCGGTGCGAAGAGCTACCTCCGCCTGCTCATCGCGCTGGCCCTGAGCCTGGTGGTGATGTACTTCTTCACGTTCGCACTGATCAACGTCGTCGGCGATCTCTACCTGAACATCAGCAACCTCTACATGGCCCTGATGATGGTGTTCCCGATGGGCATCATCATGATCGCGATCATGTGGCGCATGTTCCCGAACAAGCCGCTCAACATCGGGCTCATCGTCGCATTCGCCCTGCTCACGGTCGGCGCGTTCTTCATGGGAAGGGCCGCGACGTTCGTGGGAAATCAGCAGTTCCTGGACTCGATGATCCCCCACCACTCCCGAGCCATCCTGCTCTGCGAACAGTCGAACATCACCGACCCGGAGATCAAAGACCTCTGCGGCGAGATCGTCGAGTCCCAGCAACAAGAAATCGATCAGATGAAGGACATCCTGCAGCGGCTCGGGAACTAGACCGGCCCTGCTGGATCAGCGTCGGGCCGAGTCACCGCGGCTAGAGACTGCCGGGCGATCTCGAGCTCCTCGTTTGTGGGCACGACCAGGACGGCGGTCGGGGAGCGGGAGTCGGAGACCGTCCGCGCCTCCCGCCCCGCCGTCGCGCGGTTGCGCTCGTCGTCGAGGCGAATCCCGAGACGCTCCATGCCGGAGACGGCGGCGGCGCGGGTCGCCGGGGCATTCTCGCCGACACCGCCGGTGAACACGATCGCGTCGGCGCCGCCGAGCTGGCCGAGATAGGCGCCGAGGTAGTGCCGCAGCCGGTGGTGGTAGACCTCCAGCGCCGCGGTCGCGGCGGGATCACCGGCGACCGCGGCCGCGTGAATGTCCCGCATGTCCTCGGTGCCGGCCAACGCGCGCAAGCCGCTCTCGCGGGTCAGCAGCTCCTCGAGCTCGTCCCACCCGAGGCCCGCTCGGCCGAGGGCGATGAGCACTCCGGGATCGACGTCGCCGGCGCGGGTTCCCATGACGAGTCCTGCCAAGGGCGTCAGGCCCATCGAGGTGTCCACGGACCGCCCGCCGGCGATCGCGCAGGCGGAGGCGCCGTTGCCCAGATGGAAGACGATCAGCCGCAGCTCCGACAGCGGCCGCCCCAGCAGCTCGGCCGCCCGGGCGGAGACGTACTGGTAGGAGATGCCGTGGAACCCGTACCGGCGGATCCGATGCTGCCGGACGAGCTCCGCCGGCAGCGCGTAGACGGCGGCTGCCGCCGGCAGAGTGCGGTGGAACGCGGTATCGAACACCGCGACGTTCGGGATGCCGGGGAACACGGCACGGGCGGCACGGATGCCCGCGAGATTGACCGGGTTGTGCAGCGGCGCCAAGACGGCGAGCTCGTCGATCTGCTGCTCCACCTCGCCGGTGATCAGCGTCGCGGAGTCGAACCGGCTGCCGCCGTGCACCACACGGTGGCCGATGACCGCGACGGGTTCGTCGCGCAGCTTCGCAAGCAGACCCCGGATCACGGCGTCATGCGCCGCCGGCTCGCCGCGATCCGCGTCGAGCCGTTCCACGAGGCCGCCCCGGATCGACGCGCCCGACTGCCCGTCGACCAGCTGCCACTTGACCGAGGAGGAGCCCGCGTTCAGCACCAACACGACGGTCATCCGCAGCTCCCCAGGTGCCTCATCGTCATCGTCGTCGGATTCTACGGGGGCGCGCACCCCACGCCTTGCGCCCTTCGACCAGTCCAGCCTGGCCGCCGCCCCGGCCCCGGATCGCTTGATCGGCTCGAGGCTGTGGCCGCCGCTGGGATTCCGTCGCGTGAGGGCTGTACCCGGAGGGGGTACTGTTGAGGGTAGAAAGGCGGACAGGAATGCGAGGAATCCGGGCGGCGCTGCAACCAGCCGGCGCCACACGTCGCATCGCCTTGCTCGGCTTCGGTGTGGCCATCGCCGTGATCGCCGGCATCCTTGCCATGCATTCGTTGAGCCTGGAGGACAATCAGACCGGCTCCGTCACACCAGCCGTGTCGGTCGGGTCAGCCCAGGCGGAGCCCGTCGCGGCGACCGCGCCAGTGTCGTCATCCGATTCGGAGGGATGCGACACCATCGTCTGCACGCCCGGCCATGCGCTGGGCGCGATCGCCTGCATCCTTGCCTTGCTGCTGACACTGTCGCTCCTGATCTTGGTGGATCGGTCCCGTTGGGACGAGCTCCTTGCGCTGCTCCGGCGTCACCTGTCGGTGATGCCGACGCCGCGGGGCCTTGCGTTGCGGGCTGCTCCTTCCCTCGTCACCCTGTCGATCAGTCGCACCTGATCCACGACGTCGCGCCGCGAATGGTGCGCGCGAGAGCTCGGTGCGTGTTGGTTCACTGATATCGCCGGAGTACGCGCCCGGCTGAACCGCCGCCGGCTGCACCAGGGCGTCAACGCGAGTAGGTGACTGCGCGAACCGTTCACGCACAGCCCTGCCTCTCCGACCTAGTCGCCCGCGGCCGGCGCACCCTCGGCACCGCGATCCGTTACCTGCACCCGAGCATCGGGACGCTGTGGCCGACGCCGCGGCGGCCACGCCCCCGATCTACGACCCGTGAAGGATCTGATGTTCCGTTCTATGCCCTTCGTCCTCACCGCATTGGTGCTGCTCGCGGTACTCGCTGGGGGTGCGATCCTGTACTTCGCATTGGCGGTCCTCGCATGATCGCGGATACCGCCGGGCACGACATAGCGCCAACCCGTCGCCGCATTCGTGAGCGCGCCGCCGCAGCGCAGCAGGCGGCGCACGCGGCGCGACGACAGTCGCGCGCACGGTGGCTACGCCGTCGCGGGGTCGCGCTCGTGGCAATGGCCGCGGTGCCCGCGCTTGCCGTCCCGCTATCGCTCCCGTCGCCGTCCCCGGCCGAGGCTCTCGCTGCCCAGCAGCCGGAGACGGTGAGCTCACAGCCGCAGTCGCTCACCGTCGACGACCGCGCCGCGCCGGTGGTGCTGGACCGCGACGGCTTCTCCGCTAGCGTGCCGCTGCCCGATGGCGCGGAGCCGTATGCGTTCACTGCGGCCACCTTCGTGAACGATCCCGCCTCGCCGGTGCAGTGGCCGTTCACGACCGGGGTCCCGGTCAGTAGCCCGTTCGGCTATCGCATCCCGCCGTGCTCGTCGTGCTCGAGCTACCACAACGGGGTCGATCTGACCCCGGGGATGGGCACCTCGATCCAGGCGATGGCGGATGGAGTCGTGACGGTCGCGACCGACGAGGGCGGCAGTTACGGCACCTATGTGGTGATCCAGCACGAGATCGACGGGCAGCTGGTCGAGAGCCTCTACGCACACCTGATCGAGGGCTCGATCGCGCTTGAGGTGGGGGAGCGGGTTCGGGTCGGGCAGCTGGTGGGTTTGGTGGGTAATACGGGCCTGAGCACAGGGGCGCATCTGCACTTCGAGGTGCGGCCCGACGGCGAACCGGTCGATCCATTCGTCTGGCTGCCGCCGAGGGTGCGGTCGTGATGCCGCTCGACGTGCTGCCGGCCCTGATTCCGAGCCCGGACATCAGCTACATCCAGCTCGGGCCGCTGCGGATCCACTTCTACGCCGTGTTCATCCTCACCGGCATCGTGCTGGCCGTCGTCATCGCGGCGCGGCGGCTGCGGCGCGCGGGGCATCCGCGTGGCGCGGTGCTGGATGTGGCGATGTGGGCGGTGCCGCTGGGCATCGTCGGCGCCCGCATCTATCATGTGCTCACCCATCCGGGCGACTACTTCTATCCGGGCGCGGACCTACTGCGGGTGCTCTACCTGTGGGAGGGCGGCCTGGCGATCTTCGGGGCCGTGCTCCTCGGCCTGGTCGGGATCATCATCGGCACCCGCCGGGCCGGGATCCCGCTGCTGCTGTTCCTGGATGCGCTAGCCCCCGGCATGCTCGTCGCGCAGGCCGTCGGGCGGCTGGGCAACTACTTCAACCAGGAGCTATTCGGTCCGCCCACCACGCTGCCGTGGGGTTTGCAGATCGCCCCGGGCAGCCCCGCGATCCCGCCCGGCACCCCGGAGGGCACGCTGTTCCAGCCGCTGTTCCTGTACGAGCTGCTGTGGAATCTGCTCGGCGCCGCGGTGATCCTCATCGTCGAGCGCATCCGCCGCCTCGACGGGCACCCTGCAGCGGGGACCGGGCTGAGCCTGGGCCTCTACCTGCTGTGGTACGGGTTCGGGCGGGCCTTCCTGGAGTGGATTCGCCTGGACCCGACCGAGCTGCTGGCCGGCGGGATCAAGGCGAACATCGTCACCGCGGTGATCGCGGCCGTGCTCGGCGTCGGCGTCATCGTCTACGCCCAGTGGCGCACCCGACGGGCCGCGGCCGTGCCGGCCGGAGACGAGGCGGTGCATGCCGACGCCGAGTAGCACACCCGAGACGGACACCACCCTGCCGGACGACCATATCGACCGCGCGGGAGAGTCCCCGAGCGGCCCGCGCCTGGGCGTGGTCGGCTGGTTGCGGTGGGGGTGGCGGCAGCTGACCTCGATGCGCACCGCGCTGATCTTGCTGTTGCTGCTGGCTCTGGCGGCGATCCCGGGGTCGTTGATCCCACAGCGGTCCTCCGATCCCAACGGGGTCATCCAGTTCGACCGCAACAACCCCGGATGGGCCTGGGCGGTGCAGCTGCTGCAGCTGCATGACGTGTTCGGGTCGGTATGGTTCTCCGCCGTCTACCTGCTGCTATTCGCCTCCCTCGTGGGGTGTCTCATCCCGCGCATCCGCCACCACGCCCAGGCTCTACTGGCACCGCCGCCGGCAACACCCCGCAACCTCCAGCGCCTGCCGGCGCACGACCGACGCCGCGTGGACGGCCCCCCGGAAGACGTGCTGCGCATCGCGGAGAAGGAGCTGCGCCGCCAGCACTACCGGCTCCGCAGGCTCGACGCGGGCGGGGAGCGTTCGATCGCCGCCGAACGCGGCTACCTGCGCGAGACCGGGAACCTGTTGTTCCACCTCGCCCTGCTCGCGGTTCTCGTCGTCCTTGCGGTCGGCACCGGCTACCGGTTCACCGGGCAGCGCATCCTCGTCGAGGGGCAGACCTTCGCCAGCACGCGGATCGCATACGATTCCTTCACCCCTGGCCGGTTCGTGACCGACGCGCAGATCCCGCAGTTCACCCTCACCCTGGACCGGTTCCGCGTCGACTACGTCGAGGACAATCTCAACGCGTTGGGCATGCCGCGCGACTTCGACGCCCAGGTCACCGTTACCGCAGACGGCACGCAGCAGTCCTCGAGCATCCGGGTGAACGAGCCGCTGTCGGTGGCCGGCACCGACATCTACCTGCTCGGCAACGGCTACGCCCCGACCCTCACCGTCCGCAACCCGGCCGGCGACGTCGTCTTCAGCGACTCGATCCCGTTCCTCCCGCAAGACGCCAACCTCACCAGCCTCGGCGTCGTGAAGGTCCCTGACGGGCTGGCGAAGCAGGTCGGGATGATCGCCCTGTTCTACCCGACCCGCGCGACCGCGCCCGGCGGCGCCTCCTACTCCAGCTACCCCGACCTGCTCGACCCGGTCGTCACCCTGGACGTGTATGTCGGCGACCTCGGACTGGACAGCGGTGTTCCCGTGTCGGTCTACTCGCTCGACACCTCCACGATGACCCAGGTCGCCGGCCGCGGCACCGCGACCCCGGCCCTCGAGCTCACGCCCGGCACCACCGCCCCGCTGCCGGACGGGCTGGGCACGATCGAGCTCAGCAGCATCCCGCGGTTCGCGTCGCTGGACATCGCCCACGACCCCACCCAGGCGCCCACCCTGATCGCCGCGTCCGCCGCGGTCGCCGGCCTGGCCCTCTCGTTGTTCGTGCCCCGGCGGCGCATCTGGGTGCGCGTCGCCGCCCGCGGCGACCAGACGCAGCTCGAGGTCGCCGCGCTCGCCCGCGGCGACGACCCCCGCCTGCAGTCCACTGTCGAGGCCCTCGCCGCCCGCCTTGAAACCGCGCCCCGACCACCCGGAGGATCCGATGACCCCGTTCCTTGACGCCCTGTCCCTGCTGCTGGTGTACTCGGCGATCGCCGTCTACGCGGCCGGCTTCATCGCCTACACCCTCGACCTCGCCCGACGCACCGCCCGACGCCCCACGTCGGCGCTGGCCAAGGAACGGGTCCTCGCCGGGCCAGCCACGGTGCCTCCTGCACCGCCTGGGGCCACGGAGCCCACGACGGAGCCGGCACCCGGCAGGTCGAAGGCGATCCGGGTCGGCTACGCGCTGACGGTGCTCGGCTGGGTGCTCCACGTCGCGGCCACGGTGCTGCGCGGCATCGCCGCCGAACGGGTGCCCTGGGCCAACATGTTCGAGTTCTCCCTGACCGGCACGGCGCTGATCATCGGCACCTTCCTGGCCGTATCCATCCGGGGTCGCCTTGCGTTCCTGGGGACCGCGGTCCTCGGCCTGGTCGTGCTGCTGCTCGGGGTGGCGACGGTGAGCTTCTACGTGCCCGTGGTGCCGCTGATGCCCGCCCTGCAGTCCGGGTGGCTGGTGATTCACGTCCTGGTCGCGCTGCTGGCCACCGCGTTCTTCGGCCTAGCGTTCCTGGTCAGCATCACCTATCTGTTCAAGTCCCGCCGCCACCCCGAGCAGCCGACTCGGCTGCAGCGTCTCCTGGAGGCCACCCCGTCGGCCGAGGACCTCGACCGCCTCGCCTACCGGCTGACCATCATCGGCTTCATCCTGTGGACGTTCACCCTGATCGCCGGCGCGATCTGGGCCGGGCGCGCCTGGGGCCGGTTCTGGGGGTGGGACGTGAAAGAGGTCTGGACGTTCATCATCTGGGTCCTCTACGCCGCCTACCTCCATGCGATGGCCACCCGCGGCTGGCACGGCCGCCGCGCCGCCTGGCTGTGCATCACCGGCTTCGCCGCCGTGCTGTTCAACTTCGGCATAGTCAACGTCTTCTTCACCGGCCTGCACTCCTACTCCGGCCTCTGACCATCACTGAAAGGACCGAACCATGACAAAAGCCGCAACCCGACCGAGCAAGCCCGACGACTTCGAGGCTCGCTGGCGCAAGCACCGCATCCTCGTCCGCCTCGGCCAGGTCCTGATCGGCGCCGGCGCGCTCGTCGCGATCATCCACTGGCTCGCCCATCTCGAAGCGTTCGGACCCGGCCAACCACCCGGCTGGCTCGACCTCGCGGCCGGCTACCCGGCCGGGCTCGTGCTCGTTATCGCCGGCGCCATCCTCGCCGGGCGCAAGCGCCCCACCGCCAAGTCCTAGCCCGTCGGCGCACCACCGCTGCCTGAAAGCGCACAGCCATGCCCTCGAAACCCGACTCAGCCCAGCCGCGCCGGCGCTGGATCGCGGCGCCAGTCGGTGGCGCCCTCGCCGCGCTGCTCCTGCTGGCCGGATGCGCCGCCCAGCCGCCGGACATCGCCCTCCCGCAGACCCCCAACGGGTACACCTCCGCCGACGACACGGTCGTGGAGATCCCCGCCGCGGAGCGCGACGACCCGGTGACCTTCGGCGGCCTGCTGGACACCGGCGGCCAAGCCGACTCCACCGACTGGCTCGGGTCGGTCGTCGTCGTCAACTTCTGGTACGCCGCCTGCCCACCCTGCCGCGCCGAAGCCCCCGACCTTCAGGCGACATACGAGCAGTACGCCGACCAGGGCGTCGTGTTCATCGGCGTCAACGTGCGCGACACCGGCGCGACCGCGACCGCGTTCGCCACCGAGTTCGGCATCACCTACCCGTCGATCCTGGACGCCGCGACCAGCGACGTGCAGTTCGCGTTCGCCGGCAAGGCCGCCCCGAACGCCGTCCCCACCACGATCGTCCTCGACCGTGACGGACGGATGGCCTCCCGAATCCTCGGCCGCATCCCCTCCCAAGGCACCCTCGCCGCCCTCATCGACACCGCCCTGGCCGAGAGCCGCACCCCGTGAACGACATCGTCGCCAACGGCGAACTCTGGCTCGCGATGCCGATCGCGCTGCTGGCCGGCCTCGTCTCCTTCGCCTCGCCCTGCGTGCTCCCACTCGTACCCGGCTACCTCGGCTACGTCACCGGCGCATCCACCACCCGCTCCCGCTGGAGACCCCTGATCGGGGCCGGCCTGTTCACCCTCGGATTCTCGCTCGTGTTCATCGCCTACGGCGTCGCCTTCGGCGTCGTAGGCGGCTGGCTGATCCGCTGGCAGGACATCCTCATCCGCATCCTCGGCGCCGTCGTCCTCATCATGGGGCTGGTGTTCATCGGCCTGCTGCGCGTCTTCCAACGCACCGCGAAACCCGCCATCAAACCCCCTACCGGCCTCGTCGGCGCGCCGCTGCTCGGCATCGCCTTCGGCCTCGGCTGGACCCCCTGCCTTGGCCCCACCCTCGCCGCGATCTCCGCACTCAGCATCAGCACCGCATCCGCCACCCGCGGAGCACTCCTGGCCGTCATCTACTGCATCGGCCTCGGCCTGCCCTTCCTCGCCGTCGCCGCCGGCCTCGGATGGGCCACCACCGCCACCAGATTCCTCCGCCGACACATCCGCGCCATCAACATCGCCGGCGGAGCCGCCATGATCCTCACCGGCATCCTCATGATCACCGGACTCTGGACAATGCTGATCTACTCACTCCAAACCCTCATCGGCGGAACGGTCCTGCCGATCTGAGGTTCGCGGCATGGCGTCGCTCCCTTCATTCCGAGCCGGTGACGCGCTGGGGGAGGGGCTCCCTTAGTGTGGCCGGTAGACGTCGGCGCGGTGGTCGACGTGGATCACGAGCACGACGAGTCGATCGTCGTGGATCTCGTAGATGATCCGGTACGGTCCTCGGCGCGCGCCCCATAGACCCTCGAGCTCGCGCTGCAGCGGTCTGCCGACTCGCCGTGGTTGCCGGGCGAGGTCGCCGTAGACGAACTCGACGATGGCAGGCACGATTCGCGGAGGCACGCCGCGGAGGTCGCGCCGCGCGGTGCCCGCGAGTTCGACCTGATAGCCGTCGTCGCGGGCGTCGGTCACCGGGCCGTCCGCCGAGGCACGCCGAACTCGGCTCGAATCTGCTCCTCGCTTGAGGTCGCTCCGTCAGCGAGCTCCTCGCGCGCCTGGTCGACGTCATCGAGGATGCCGGGCCGGGAGAGCCAGAACAGCGTCTCCTGCAGTGACTCCCACTCGTCGGCGCCGACGAGGACTGCCGCCGGCGAGCCGTTCTTGGTGATCGTCACCTGCTCGTGGGTCAAAGCCACAGCGTCGACGAACTCGTTGAGCTTGTCCTTCACCTTCGAGATCGGTAGTGTCTGCATGCCCTCACTATAGGCCCGGATATCGGCTTTGAGTAGGCCGAAATAAAGGCCGATAATCTGCGTTATGTCAGATTGTAAGTACCTCATTCGCTCCCCTCGCGTTCAGATAGCCTTCCGACCTGGCCTTTTCGTATCCCGATTGCGTCCGTCGCAATTGGGGTCGCGGTAGCGTCGGCACATGACCGTGGCGGACCTTCCGGCTGACAGCCACGTCCACAGCGAGTGGTCGTGGGACACGGGCGGTCCGACGTCGGCGGCCTCCGGCCGCATGCGCGCGACTTGTGCTCGAGCGGTGGCGATCGGCTTGCCGGCGCTCACCTTCACGGAGCATCTCGACTTCCCCGGCACGTGGCGATCGCGCGCCGACGACCTCATGCCCCACCAACAAGCATTTCTGTCCGCGACCGGCTCCGTTGAACACCCCCTGCTGGATCGCTCCGGGTATGTCCAACAGATCGAGCTCATGCGGCACGAGTTCCCGGAGCTCGTCATCCGCACGGGCGTTGAGTTCGGACAGCCGCACGTGTACGCCGATGAGGCTGCTGCCCTGATCGAGTTGTCGAGCGTCGACCTGGTGCTGGGCTCGCTCCACACGCTTGATATGGGGAGCGGTCTGCGCGCCGAGCCGGTGACGTTGTTCAGCGAGCATCCCCCGGCCGATGTGATGTGGGCCTACCTCGAGGAGATCCCTCGAATGGTCGAGGGCTCCGACGCCTTC
This sequence comes from Microbacteriaceae bacterium, assembly GCA_019638805.1. Classification (GTDB taxonomy): domain Bacteria; phylum Actinomycetota; class Actinomycetes; order Actinomycetales; family Microbacteriaceae; genus JBDSKH01. The sequence continues at coordinate 42,941 of JAHBTA010000009.1, forward strand.
TCGGTCTTCACGCACATCGACTATGCCGCCCGCGCCTGGCCGTCTTGGGAGCTCGGACCATTCGATCCACGCGAGTTCGAGCACGGCTTCCGCCGCGCAATGCGCTCGATCGCCGACAGTGGTCGCGCGCTCGAGATGAACACGGGCCGCCTGTGGTCGTGGGTGCCGCAGTGGTGGGTCGATGAAGGCGGCCGAGCGGTCACATTCGGCAGCGACGCCCACACACCCGATGCTCTGGCGCGCAACTTCCCCGAGGCGGTCACGATGCTCGCCCACTACGGCTTCCGAGCAGGCGCAGATCCGTGGGACCCGTGGGTTCGATGACCCGCGAACGCTCTGGCCCACCCGCCCAATAGTGGGAAAACGGATAACGGGTTTCCCCATCACGGGAGATTTCCTCTGTTGCGGTGTCAGCTTTCGGGGTGAGCGGACACTACATAGATGGACCCTCCCCTGCTCATGCAGTTAGACGGCTATCTGTCGGGGGTTTCGCTGCGTCGCCAGACGTAGTTCTTGCCGTGGGCGCCGGTTCGGGGGTCGAACCAGTGAAGCTCCCAAGACACTGCGACCGCTATCGCGTGGACGGGCGGAGCGGGGGGCGAGAGAAGGATCTCGATTTGCTCACCGCCGATTTCCTGCAGGGTGACGACCCGCTTGGGACCTCGTTTGACGACGGCAAGGACGATGAACACGCCCGGAACGTGCACCAGCTCGTGCTCGGGGTCGAGTACCACCCGCTCCCGGATGCCTACGCTCGCCGGTGCTGATGCTCGCAGGGGCGCCGCGACCCGATCGGGCGTGTTGTCGGTGCAGGGGTGCTTTGGCCACGGCGGGCCGAGGTCGTCGAAGTAGACACGGCTGCCGAACTCGTTGGAGTAGAAGAACACCTCGGCACCACACACCGGGCAGTGAGCGTTGGGGTCAATCCAGGTGCCCGAGCGTCCGGGAGCGACCGCGGCGGGCGTCGGGACAGACGTGTACGCCCATGTGCTCCACCAGTCGCCTCGATCGACCCAGTGGCCCTCGACCCAGTGGAGTCCGCCGTAGGGGCTACGGCGATAATGCCCCTCGCGCCAGAATCTCGTCACCCGCACCTCCGCGCCCAATCCTGCCGAACACGGCTGTCACGAGCAGCGTCCGAGCGGCTCAGTAGGCTGGCGCGAGCGGAGAAAGGGAACCATTGAGCAGAATCATCGACAACGGGGTCGTCGCGCTGTCGACTGCGCTCAACGAGGTTCTTCCTCACGCCGAGGCGTTCGACGCCTGTGTCGGATACTTCAACCTACGCGGGTGGCGGCTGTTGCGCGACGCTGTAGGGCAGATGCAGGTCGGCCCTGCCGCCGACCGTCCCCCCGTTCGGCTTCTCGTCGGCATGGCAATCTCGCCCGACGATGCGCTGCGACAATCACTCGAGGGCGGGTTCGAGGAACCCGATCGGTCCCGCGCCGTCAAGCGCGCGGATCAGGCCGTTCTGGGCTTCGCTCGTCAGTTGGTGTGGGGCATCCCGACTAAGGCGGACGAGGCCGGCCTCCGACGCCTGCGGGCCGACCTCGAGGAGGGCCTGCTCAAGGTGAAGTTCGCGGCACGCGAGCCGTTGCACGCGAAGCTCTACGTCGCGCATCTAGCGGGCGGGCTCAAGGGCTACCGGGCGGTGGTCGGTTCTTCCAACTTCACGTCGGCGGGCCTCAGCAAGCAGGGCGAGCTCAGTCTCGAGGAAACCGACCAGGAGCTCGGCAAGGAGCTCGCGGCATGGTTCACCGCGAGGTGGGAGGACCCGTACTCCATCGACGTCACGGATGACCTCATTTCCGTCCTCGAGGAGTCCTGGGTGCGGGAGCAGCAGCCCGCCCCGTATCACGTGTACCTGCGGCTTGCGTACGAGCTCTCGCGCGACGCTCGAGACGGTCTGACACTCGACATTCCACCGGATATCAAGCAGGTGCTCCTCCCCCACCAGATCAGCGCGGTACAGGTCGCCACTCGACTCATCGAGCGGAAGGGCATTGCTGTCATTGGCGACGTCGTGGGCCTTGGCAAGACGCTCACCGGCACCGCGATCGCCGCGACCGTGGGCGAGAGCGTCTTGGTGATCGCGCCGAAGAACCTCACGAAGATGTGGGAGGAGCACCTTCATCGGTTCAACATTCCAGGGAAGGTACTGAGCCTCAGTCGGGTCATAGCCGACCTCCCCGATCTTCGCCGGTTCCGTCTCGTCCTCATCGACGAGTCGCACAACCTCCGCAATCGGCAGCGGAAGGCGTGGGACGCCATTCACACCTACGTCGACGAGAACGACTGCAAGGTCGTGCTACTGACGGCAACCATGTTCAACGCCAGACACAGCGATATTGGCGGCCAGCTCGGCCTCAAGATCCCCTCCGATGCGCCGTTGGGCGTGCGGCCCGAACGGCTGATCGGAGACATCGGGCCGATCGAGTTGGCGCGGCGCACCGGCGGCCGCCTCGACTCCCTCGCGGCGTTCGAGAAGTCGGATCACAACGAGGACTGGCAGCGGCTCCTCAGCGAGTTCCTGGTGCGGAGAACTCGCAAGTTCCTCGAGACCACATACGGGACCAAAGACCCGGTTAGCGGCAAGGTGACGCTCCGCTTCCCGGACGGCACGAGCTTCAGTTTCCCCAAGCGCATCCCCGAACCACTCGAGTATCCCGGCGGCACCGCCGACCCGAACGACCGCTTGGCCACCACCGACACCTTCGACGCGGTGGCCAACCTGACCTACGCCCGCTACCAGCTCGGCCTCTACCTCGACGACGCGATCGCCCCTGGCGACAAGGAGGAGGCGCAGCTGGTGGCGGACCTCCAGACCGCGATTTCGGCCGCAGCGGGCTTCATCCGCACAACCGCCCTGAAGCGGCTCTCGTCGTCGGCCCATGCGTTCGTTTTGACGATCAAACGCATGATCGCCCGCAACGCGGTCTTGGACTATGCGCTGTCTAACGGCCTCGAGATACCCCTCGGCAACTTCTCCGAGCAGTTCTTCGAGCTGGACGACGCCGACGTCGACGACGGCGACGGACTCGACGAGCTCACCGCTGAGGCGGCGTCTCCGGCATGGGGCGTCGGCTGGTCAGAGGCGCAGTGGCTCGCCTACGCTGCCGGCGCCTACGCCTCGCTCTCGAGCAAGCGCCCGAAGGGGATCAAGTGGGCTCGCCCGGCTCTCTTCAAGAAGGGCGACCTGCTCGAGAACGTCCGCGCAGACTCCCAGACCTTGCAGGCGATCCTCGATGAGAACGGCGTCTGGACGGCAGACGACGACACCAAGCTCCGCGCCCTCGCCGACCTCATCGAAAGCCTGCCCGAGGGCGAGAAGGTGCTCGTGTTCAGCGAGTACAAGGACACGGTGGACTACCTCGCGCAGCACCTTCCCAAGTGGACCGACCGGGCTCTCGGGTCGGCCAGCGGACAGTCGGGCACCGATCCGGTCCGCGTGGCGCGGCGATTCTCGCCCCACGCGAATGAACACCTCGGCGGCCTGCCCGAGGGTGAGGCCGAAATCGACGTGCTGCTGACGACGGACGTCCTGAGCGAGGGCCAGAACCTCCAAGACGCAGGGATCGTCGTGAACTGGGATCTCCCGTGGACCATCATCAAGGTCATCCAGCGCGCCGGCCGCGTCGATCGCGTCGGGCAGCGCGCCGAAACCATCCGCGTGCTGTCGTTCCTCCCACAGGCGGGTGTGGAGGGCGTGATTCAGCTCCGTGCTCGCCTCCTCCAACGGCTCCGCAACTCCGAACAGATCCTCGGCGGTGGCGAGCGGTTCTTCGACGACGACGACTTCACCACCGACGTCACCGGCCTCTTCGATGGCACGGCCGACCTTGGCGAGGACGAGGGAGAGGTGGATTCCTCGTCGTATGCGCTGCGGGTGTGGGAGGCGGCCGCCGACTCGGACCGGCGGATCGCCCTCGATCTTCAAGAGGTGGTGTACTCCACGAAGCGGGCACCCGCCGACACGCCGGTCACAGTCGTCACCTACGGCCGCACCGACGCGGGAACCGATCTACTGGTCCGCTCGACCGGGGATGAGACGGTGTTCCTCACCCCGATCGAGGCTCTCACGGCGACCGAGAGCGCGATCGACGAAACCGCTGCGACGGTTCTCGACTCTCACCTGGCGCACGTCGAGCAGGCCGCGACGGCCATGACCGAGCAGATCAAGGAGAACACCGTTCTGCTGAATCACGGCCTCCGGAAACGCCTCTACGACTTCCTCACGAAACAGAGCGCCCGCGACGATCTTCCGACCCTCACTCAGGCCCGACTGAACCAGGTGATCGACGCTCTGGCCGCCAACCCGCTGCGGGAGGGCGTGAAGGCCGAGGTCAACGGCATCCTGCGCTCAGCCAAGCTGATCGGAGACGACGGTGGGCAGCTCGAACGCCTCATCACGCTCCACGATGAGCACAGCCTGGTCGATGCGCGTGACCTCGGTGCCGACCGTGTGCAGATCGTGACTTCGATGGGCTTCAACCCGATCGGCGCCGCATGAGCGACATTTCGCGCGCGGCCGCCATCCAGGCCCGGTTCAGCTCCGATGGTCTGACCGGAGTGTTCGTTGAGAGCCTCGGTTGGGATCGACCCTCCGAGCGAGTCCCGGTGGTCGAGGCGGATGGCCTGTCGTTCGATCCCGAGCTCGTCGCCTCGCTCCGGTCCTTCCGCATCTACGCGGTCCCCTGCGCAACTCGCCCGACTCGACAGACGATGCGCCGGGTGGATGCAGCGTTGAGCGAGTTTTCGCCGGAGCGACTCGAAATCTTCCAGGGTCCGGATGGATGGTTCTGGCACTGGCCACGGAGGACGAGCGCGGGAACCGTCACCTTCGAGTCCGTCGAGACGGCGCCGGCCACGCTGCCCGCCTTCCTCGCGCAACGTCTGACCGGCCTCGAGTTCACAATCTCAGAACTGCGGGGCGGCGTGGGCCTCGTCGAGGTCCGCGATCGCGTGTACGGCAACTTCGATGCGAGCAACGTCACCAAGAGGTTCTACGACCGATTCGCGGACGAGCAGACGCGCCTCGCGGTCGCCATCGAGGGTGTCCCGGCGTGGGACAAGTACAACTACTCGACCACGCTCCTGAACCGCCTGATGTTCCTCTACTTCATGCAGAAGAAGGAGTTTCTCAACGGCGACACCCGCTACCTCGAGAACACGCTTGCCTCGGTGCAGGCGCTACGGGGTCGTGACGCCTACTACAACTTCTATCGGGACGCCTTGCTGCCGCTCTTCTTCCACAAGCTCAACGAGCGGGACGGCGAGGTGGACGATCCGGCGATCGCTCGCATTCTCGGAGATGTGCCCTACGTGAACGGCGGGATCTTCGGCCGCACGGACCTCGAGGTCCAGTACGCCGACGAGCTGAAGGTGCCTGACGCGGCATTCGAGCGGGTGCTCGCCTTCTTCGGTGAGTTCAACTGGCACCTTGACACGCGCCCGACCGGCAACGCCAACGAGATCAACCCTGAGGTCATCGGGTACATCTTCGAGCAGTTCATCAATATCGCGTCGTCGGGCAAGAAGGAGAACGGGGCCTACTACACGCCGCATGACGTTACGGCCTATATGGTCGCGCAGACGCTTGTCCCACGTATCCTCGACGACTTCGCCAGCCTCGACACCGCGCTCGAGCTGCTGCGCGCCGAGCCGGACCGTTACATGCCGCCCGCCATGCTCCACGGCTGGGACGCGGAGGCGTCCGCCTGGATGCCTGCTCCCCCAGAGCTCGCGGCCTCGTGGGCTGGGGAGCCCGGTGGCTGGACCGCGCTCGACGCTGCCGCCCAGGACGATGAGATCAACCTTCCGGGCGAGACCTGGGTCGAATCCTTCCACCGCCGTGAGCGGGTCGAACGGCTCCGGGACCGACTCGCTGACGGCGACGCCGTCACCGTGAACGAACTCATCACTCATAACCTCAACGCGCAGCTGCTGCTGACCGATGCCATCGACCGGATCGAGGACCCGGCCGCGATCGCGCACCTCTTCGAGCAGGTGACGAATCTCTCGGTGTTCGACCCGACCTGCGGCTCGGGCGCTTTCCTCTTCGCGGCCCTCGAGGTCCTCGAGGACGTCTACGACCACATCATCGACGCGGCTCGAAGCGTCGCGGGCGATCGTGCCGTGACGCCCATGCTCGAGCTGGTCGACGCGCAGCCAAGCAAGCGTTACTTCATCCGGAAGCACATCGCTATCCGAAACCTCTACGGCACCGACCTCATGCCCGGCGCTATCGAGACAGCGAAGCTTCGCATCTTCCTCGCGCTGGCGGCATGTGTCGACACCCGTGAGGAGCTCAAGCCACTCCCGGACCTCGACTTCAATCTCAAGACGGGCAACCTCGTCGTCGGCTTCAAGGATGCCAGCGACGTCAACCGCCTCGGAGACGACTTCGTGGCCGAGGCGTACTTGGGCGATTTGGCCCCTCGAATCGACGAGTACGCGACCCTCTACCGACAGTTCGTTGAGGCCGTCGAATCTGCCGCACCCGAGATCGACAAGCTCAAGGTCGAGCTCCGCGAGTCGGAGCAGGCGCTACGGGCGGACTGCGATCGCGTCTACGCGGACCTGTCCGGCATTCGCGCCGAGCAGCAGCAAGAGTGGGTGGAGGAAGCTCGGCCGCTCCACTGGTTCTGCGACTTTCCCGAGATCATTCGCCGCGGTGGGTTCGACGTGGTGGTCGGCAACCCGCCCTACGTGAAGCGAAACGAGGTGCGCGGCTACAGCGTCGTCGGCTATGCCACAGCGGATTGCGCGGACCTCTACGCGCCCTGCTACGAGCGCAGCCTCTCGTTGACCCACCCGCGCGGCCGCCACGCATTCATCGTCATGGCCTCGCTGACGGTGTGGGATGCGTTCGCGCCGATGAGGAGCGTGATCGCCGCCCGCGGCGGGGCGGAGTGGTGGAGCACCTACGGCAAGATCCCCGCGGCCCTCTTCCGGGGCGTGCGCGTCCGCAACACGATCCTGGTCCTGGGTCCGGGTTCGGGCGTCCACACGACCCGGCACCACATCCACACGGCTCGACAGCGCGACTGGCTCTTCCCCACGGTGGAGTACGCGCCGAGCTCCCGCGAAGGGGCTGAGTGGCCGGTCCGCGCCGGAGTTGCTACCCCCGTGCTCGAGCGGCTCCGGGGGCTGCGCCGCAACGCCACTTCGCCGGGAGGCGAGGTCGTCTACCTGCGGCCGACCGCCTCCTACTGGTTCCCCGCCCTCCTCGGGTCAGCTCCGGTTCTGAACGCTGACGGCAGCGTTCTCGAGCCCGTCGATTCCCGACTCCGCACCGTTCCTCTTGATGCGTCAGAACGGGCGGCGGACGTCATTGCCGTTCTCGGCGGCAAGCTGGGCTACCTGTGGTGGGCCTCCATCGGTGACGACTTCGACGTCTACGTGCGCGAAACCGACGCGCCTCGAGCCCTCGCTCAGCTGTCGTCAACGATCGACGGCTGGGACGCGACCGTGCGCGGCGTTCTCGAGGCGGCGCGCGCCGTGGTCTACGTCAGCCTCAACAAGCAGTGGTATTTCAACGTCCGATGGAACAACGTCCGGGCAGCGACCGACCAGGTGGACCGGGCGGCCCTCACTGCTCTCGGAGGCGGCGACGCCGACTGGCGCGCCCTGAACGTCCTCTACCGACAGGTCATGCGCTCCTCGGGTGACAGCGCGAAGGGCCGGTACGTCACGCCAGCCGAGCTCTCCGGGCTGCTCGGCTGGTAGCCGTTCAGCCAGCCTTCGTCAGCGTCGGCGCCCGACCCAGGCTTCAAGCGCCGGTGCGACGTTCAGTGCGTCCGCCGCCCGGCCTTGAAGAATCCCGACCCGCATCCTGCCTTCGACCACTTGCAAGCCCGGCTCTCCCCCGCCGAGGAGCTGACGCGAGATCAGAATGGGCGGCACGAGCCATGTCCCTCGGTGCTCCCAGGCGTCGCGGATCTCTTGGGAGCGCAGGCCGAGGTAGTGCCGATGCAGTCGCGCCACCGAGGCCAGAAACTCCGCGTCGCTCGGCCCTGTCGGTATGTCGACGAGTTGGGAGGCTGGGACCAGCTCTCTCGTCCAGTCGAGCGCGGTCAAGTCGAGGTGTCCGTAATCCTCGATGAAGGATGCGTTACCTGCATGATCGAAGGGCCATTGCTCCACGACGTCGGCCGGCCACTGCAGACCGGCGATTTCGGGCAGTGCGAGGTAGTCCCTGAGATTGCCGGCCCGGTCGATCATGTTCCGCTCGGGGTCAGCGATCGGCAGGTCTGCGAATCGAGTGGCCATCTGCTTGCGCCTCCCCCTCAACTCGAGGCGCGTCGGTAGACGTTCCACGAGGCGTGGGCGGTGTGCAGGAGGTGCGCTGCTCGCGCAGCGAAGGCCGCGACGCTCTCTGCGTCCGGGTACAGGCTGGCCTCACCGGCCTCTCCGGGCTGGGCCAGCTGTCGAACCGCGGAGAGCGAGCCGTGCGCACTCGTGCTGGCGATCCACCACAGCAGGGAGTAGTCGAGGTCGCCCGTCTCCGGGATGCTCGATTCGGCCTCGACGAGCACCTTTGCCATCTCGATCCTGCGCGGGGTGTAGAAGGAGTCCTGTCGGCCTGGGAGTGACGTTCGGAACGCGGTGGTGACCCTCTCAAGCTCGCGTGTTGCGCCGGCGAGGGCTCCCGACCGCTTCTTCCGACCCTCCGCGGTTCGCGCGTGAGCCACGGCGAACGTCTCCCGTTTGATAGCCCACGCGAGGTCGTCGGTGACGACTCGGAACGCTCGATGCATCCGACCTTCGCTGCCGGTCCCTTGCAGCACCCACCAGGCGAGGGCGGCGTTCTCCACGATGACGCGAAGGAGTGAGTAGTCGGCGATCACGTGGACCTCGCGTTCTCTCCACAGGACCGCGGCCGCCCGAGCCCCGTCGTAGGCGGACATGAGTTTGCCGGTCACGATCCAGGGTGGCGTCTCCGGCCTCACTGCGGCGTGCTCGTGGTCGTGCTGCGCGCTGCTGCCGCGCTCTACAACCGCGTCCTGCTCAGTGAGCAGCTGGCCGGCTCGAAGCCACAGAGTCGAGATGGCGGCGAGCGGAGTCCCGTCGAGTTCCACGCCGAGGTCCTCTACATCCGATTGAGCGGCGGGAGCCAGGCCCGCCGCAGGCGGTCCTCGAGCTCCCCCGCGGCCGCGATCGTTTCGCACTCCAACCAGGACAGCTCGCATCCACGCAGCCAGGCAGCGATCGCCTCCGCCTGTGCGGAAGTCACCGGCTGTGGGTCGGGTTTCGCCGTGACAGCGGGTGGGATACCGAACAGTAGCTCGCACACGTTTCGCCGTAGCGACGATCCTGAGAGCGTCACGCCGCGGCCCAGGTGGCTCCCCCACAACCGTGATCGCAGACTCGTCGCCTTCCCGACATACTGCACCAGGCCGTCGCGCCGCCAGAGGTACACCCCCGGCTGCTCCGGCACGTCGCTGCGGGCGAGCTCGCTCACGGGGCATGTCGTCCGCTCGAGGAGGGCACGCCACTCCCCGGCCGCGGGCGGATCAGCGAGACTCACGTCCTGATCTTCGCAGGCTCTCCCCACGTTCGATGGTTCGCTCCCCTCCTCGCGGGTATCGTCATGCTCGGCTGGTTACCGCTGAGATTTCTGTCGATCCGGTGTCAGGTTCCGGGCTGAGCGGACACTACATAGGTGGACCCCTCCTGCGCTTGAGGCCCCCGCACGATTCGGTGTCCTCCGTCGCCGGCGGTCTGAGCCGCGCTAACATTCGCGGAAGCCACGTCCCTTCCCGAGCCCGCACCGCGAGGAGTCCTATGGCTGTAGCGGTCGCGCGCGACTTCCGCCGGAAGGCGTCAGCCGCCACAGCGGGCATCCTCGCTGCCGCCGCGGCGCTCGTGCTTGGCGGCGGGATCGGCGTCCTCGTGCAGGGCTTCGACGCCGCTTCGGGCGGCGGCTACCTATTCGCGGCGGGCAGCACCCTCCTGGTGCTCGCCGCCGTCGCGGTGCCGGCCCGCCGGACCGCTCGCACGTTGCGGGCGCTGCGCCGCCGGTTCCCCACCGCGACGATCTTCCTGCTGCGCCAGGTCGCTGATCTGCCCTACTCACCGGCGGACTTCCCGCCCGGCCACGGCTGGGTTGCTACGGTCGCGGACGCCCGTGGGGTGTCGTTCTGGTCGATGGGTCGGCATCCATCGGAGCTCGCCTCGATTGCGTGGGACGCCCTGGGTGCGATCGTGCCGCATGAGGTGGCCGACGACCGGGGGACGATCTTCGTGGTCAACGTCGAGCACCCGGCGTCAACCTCTCCCCTGCCGGTTCAGCTCGGGTACTGCTCCGGGCTGTTCGTCGGCGCGCTCGGCGCCGACGACTGCCGGGCGGTCGTGCCGCTCGTCAACGCCCACCGCGCGCTCGACTCCTCCCCGTCGCACTAGGCGCCGGAGACACTCGTTCCGGGGGTATCGCCACGCGGGGCGCCCTGCGCTACTGTGGTCGGCGTTGGCGGCTGGTTACCGCCTAGACGTCCCGACCCCGAAGCCTCTCCCTGATCCGAGGCTCTGTGTCCTCGTCACAGCGTTGTGCGGTCGGCGGCTCCTGATCCGCTGCCGGCCGCACACTGGCTCCGGCTCGCTACGGTTCGAGACGCGCGGCGAACGCATCCCAGGCCGCTTGCAGCTCGGCGTCGGTGCCGCTGGCGAGCCAATGCCGGGTGATGTTGACGCCCTGCAGTTTGAGCTCGACGAACAGCCGGTGCGGCTCGCTCACGCGATCGAAGATCGCGGCGACCGTGACCACGTTGGCGGGATTGATCCACAGCCGCGGCGCGCCCTCCGGCGCGTCGGCATCCGGGAGCGGGATCAAGCCGGCCATGCGACGACCCTAGCGAAAGTGACATGAATGTGTGCATGTTCGTGTCACGGCGGGTAGACTATCGACATGTCGATCGCTCCCATTCTTCCCAGCCGCGACGCGCGGACGGAGATCCCCAAGGCGCTCCGCCGCTTCCGCGCCGAGGGCGCGACGGCCGACCCTGTGATCTTCGGCTCGCACCGCCGCCCCGAGGCGGTCGTGATCCCGTTCGAGCTGTACCGCGAACTGCTCCCCGCGATCGAGGAGGTCGAAATCGCGGCCCTCGTGAGCGCCCGCCAGTCCGAGCCGGCGCGGCCGCTCAGCGAGCTCGCCGGCGAGCTCGGCCTGGACCCGGCCGACTACCGCTAGGTGGCGCGCCGCAAGCTGGCGCTGACCAGCCTCCCCGGCTTCGACCGCGACGTCTACGCCCTGCCGGACCTGCGCACGCGGAAGATGGCGCTCGACATGCTCGTGCTCGTCCGCGACGGCAAGGCCCGCGGGGAGCCGCTGGGCGAGCACGTCAAGACCGGCGACCTCTCCGACTGCTACAAGTTCTACTTCGACCCGGACGGCTCCGGGAAGCCCCGCTACCGGCTCGTCTACCGCTACACCCCCGACGAGCTCACGGCGATCGCGCTCGAGGCGGTCGCCGTGGGACAGCGCAGCGGCCTCGAGGTGTACCTGCGTGCCGCCGGCCGACTCGGCCGACTCCCCGAGGAGTAGCCCGGCGCTCAGGCCGCCCGCGCGACCGGCAGGTGCTCCCACCTCGTCGTGTAGTGCGGGGTGAGCATCTGCCGGCGCATGGCCCACTCGGGCGGGGTGCGGAGTCCCGCTCGGCCGAGGCCGAGCGTGCCGGGTCCGAAGCGGTCCTCGACGGCCTGCATCGTGTCCCCGAGCCGCCTGCGCTCCGAGAGCGGCACGAAGGGCTCGAGGTAGGGCTGACTCCCCCGCGGCACGAGGTCGGTGACCACGATCCCGGCTCGGACGTAGCGGGTGTCGGGGGTGAGTCGCGGCGGGAGCGCCGCGGTGGCGGCGCGGACGAGCTCGATCGGGTCGTCCGTGTGCGTCGGCAGGCTCACCGCGACGGAGGGGTGATCCTGCGCTGCGCCGTACCACGACGTCGAGCACCAGGCGGTCATGGTCTTGGCGACGAGGCCGTGCCGGCGGAGCCGCTGCGCGGCGTTCTGCGCGTAGACGGCCATGACCTGCGCCATGCGGTCGGCGTCGGTGATCGGGGTCGAGAACGAGCGGGAGTAGATCAGCTGGTCGCGGGTCGCGCGCGGCCCCTCGAGCGGGATGCAATGCTCGCCGCGCAGCTCGCGGACGGTGCGCGCGAGCACGACAGAGAACCAGCGCCGGATCTGCCGGTCGTCGGCGTCTCGGAGATCCTTCATGGAGTGGATGCCGTAGCCGGCGAGCCGTCGCGTGGTGCGCCCGGCGACGCCCCACAGGTCGACGACGGAGTGGGTGGCGAGGTAGTTGTCGAGCCAGCCGGGCGGCGCCTCCGCGAGGTCGCACACGCCCTCGAACGCCGGGTGAGCTTTCGCGTGCTTGTTGGCGAGCTTGGCGAGCGTCTTGCTCGTGGCGATCCCGACGGAGACGGGGATGCCGAGCAGCCGGCGCGCTCCGTCGCGGATCGCGCGACCGGCGGCGGCGCCGCCGTTGAGGCCGATGAAGCTCTCGTCGATCGAGTAGACCTCCTGCCACGCCGAGTACCGGCCGATCACTTCCATGAGCCGGACGGACAGGTCGCCGTAGAGCTCGTAGTTGCTCGAGCGGGCGATCAGGCCGTGTCGGTCGGCGGTCGCCTGCAGCTTGAACCACGGCTCCCCCATCGGCACGCCGAGCTGCTTCGCCTCGGCCGATCGCGCGACCACGCATCCATCGTTGTTGCTGAGCACCACGACGGGGCGGCCCTCGAGGCGGGGGTCGAACAGCCGCTCGCAGCTGACGTAGAACGCATTGGCGTCGACCAGCGCGACCGCCGGCCTAGACATGGTGGATGCAGTAGGTGACGACCCCGAAGATCACGAGCTCGCTGAGCCCGTCGACGCGGATCACCGGGTAGCGGGGATTCTCCGGCCGCAGTTCCACGAACCCGTCGCCGCGGTGCAGCCGCTTCACCGTGTACTCGCCGTCGATCGACGCGAGCACCACGGCGCTGCTGCTCGGCTCGATCGAGCGGTCGATGAGCAGCACGTCGCCGTCGTAGATGCCGGCGCCTTCCATCGAGTCCCCCACGACTCGGAACAGGAAGGTCGCGGAGGGGTCCTTGATGAGCTGTCGGGTGAGGTCGATGCGCTCCGCGCCGTAGTCCTGCGCGGGCGACGGATAGCCTGCGGGGACGGTGCCGAGCAGCCAGAGCTCGTCGACCCCGGAGGCTGCCACCCGCGCCAGCATCCCACCTCCGTCCATCGAACACACGTTCGAGTGGAGTGTAGGTGCGGCGTCCGACGAGCGTCAAACCTCGGCCGGGATCGTGAGCTCGGGTCCGTCTTCGCGGAGCGGGGCGACCGCGTACCACGCGCAGTCCGCGAGAACGGGTCGCGCTGCGGCGATCGCGGCGTCGACGAACGCCTGATCCCCCTCGAGGTCGCGGGCGAGCCAGTCGTCCCACCATGTCTCGGGCAGGGCGACCGGGTTGCGGTCATGCACCTTCGCGAGCTCGGGAACGCTCGCCATCGTCAGGATCGTGGCGGTGAGCAGCCACGGCTCCTCCTCGCTCCCCCGCCACCACGAGTACAGCCCGGCGAACGCCAGACCCTCGCCGGCGGCGGGGTGGATGTACTGCGGCTCCTTGCCGCTCTCGCCGGCGATCCACTCGTAGTAGCCCTCGGCCGGGATGAGGCACCGCTTCGACTTCACGCCGGCGCGCCAGGTGGCTTTGCTCGCGGCGTCCTCGCTGCGGGCGTTGAAGGTGCTGAACTTCAGCTTCGGGGACTTGGCCCACGCGGGGATGAGCGACCATCGGGCCGGCTCGACCTGCCGCCCTTCTGAGCCCTCGCGGACGACGGCGATCGTCTGCGTCGGCTTGATGTTCCACGACGGGCCGGGCACCACCGCGTCGGCGCCGGCATTGAACAGGGAGGCGAGCTCGACCTTCTCCTGCGCTCGGACGTAGCGGCCGCACATGGTGGCGAGGCTACCGGCACCCTCCGCAGCCGCGCTTCCTCAGGCGGGCGACGGGGGCCTTCGCTCCGTCAGCAGCTTCGGGTAGCGTGCAGCTAATCCAGCAGGCCGCATTCCCTGATCCGCCGCCTGCCTGGTAGGGCCGGAGCGGAACCATCTGATTCCGCTTCGGCCCGCCCATCCCCTTCCTAGCGGCCGCGGTCGATCGTGCGGCCGGGCTTGACCTTCGTCTTGGCGCGCGGCGACCTCGGCCGTGTCCCGCGGATCGCCTCGTTCGGGTGGCGCGCCTGGTCGACGTCGGCCTGCTTCCAGGCGGCCGCGGCCGCCGGCTCCCCCGCCTGGTTGATCCGGTCGGCGTGCTCCTCGCGGCGCACCGCCGAGTCCCACTCGACCTCGGCGTGCTCCTCGAGCGCGGCTGCCTCGTCGCGCAGCGCGCGCGCGTCGCGTCCGTCTGCGGCGTCGGCCTGCAGCTCGAGCACGTCGGCCTCGATCGTCAGCCCGACCGCGAGGTCCTGGTCGATGCGCCCCTGCTCCCGCTCCGCCTCCCGCTCCTGACGGGCGACGCTGTGGCGGCCGAGCTCGGCACGCACGACGGCGGGGTCGGCGCTGCTCTCGTTCACCTCGATCCCGTACCGCTCGCGCAGCTCTTGGCGGATGCGGCTCTCGGCCGCGCGCGCCGTCTCGTCCTCGTCGCGCCAGGTGACCGCTGTCTCGTAGACGCGGGCGACCTGCCCGACGTCGGCCTGGTCCCACCACGACGCCTCATGCACCGGCGCGAGCTCCGCCCGCGCTGTCGAGCGGTCCGCGTCGATCCGCGCCTGCAGCTGCCGTGCCTCGTCGAGGTCGCGGCGCGTGGCCTGCTCGAGCCGCCCGCGTCGTGCGTTGCTAGCCGTCCGGGCCAGCTGCGCCGACGTCATCAGCGCCATGCGCAGGTTGCCTTCGGCCTGATCGGTCACCCCGTCAGCTTCCACTTCTGCCATGATCCCTCTCCCCCTATCGCTCGATGCCGCGTTCCGGCTTGGTGGTCGGCACGTTTGGCCGCTGCGGGTTCAGCGGTGTCGGGAGCGGGCTGCCCGGCCGAGCCGGTGCCGCCCCGGCAGTCGCCCGCTGCACCGCTTCCGTCGTCGAGCCCGTCGACGGCGTTCCCGCTAGCTCGGGGAGCCGTGTTCGCACGGCATCGAGCCGGGCGCCGAGAGCGTCGCGGATCTGCGCCGCCCGCCGGGCTTCCTCCACCGCGCTGTGCATGTCATGGATCGCCTGTGCGGTCCTCATCAGCTGCCGGAACAGCATCGCCTCCGCGACCGTGCCCTGCCCGCCGGTCGAGGCCATAGCCATGAGCGAGGCGACGCCGGCGATCGACCGCAGCGGGCTCGTCCGCCGCGGCGCGGCATCCCGCGCGCGGAGCTGCGCGGTGCGCGCCAGAGTGCGAGCCGCGTCCGCCAGCGGCCCCGGCTCCACCTCGAGCCGCTGCGACCATGCCGCGAACGCGCCGGACGTCTCTCTCGCCGCATGCGCCCAGGTCGCCCGATCGTGCGGGTCGATGCCGCGCAGCTGCTCCCTCAGCGCCGCGACGTCCTCCGTGTACTCGCGCCACAGGTCGGGGCCGGGCTCGTGCTGCTCACGGCCGGGCGCGACCGGGCTGTACCGGAGCGGGTTGCGCCAGGTGGCCCGCCACTCGTCGACGGCGGCCTGCGCCGACGTCGGGGTGTCCGGCCAGCCGTCCCGCAGCCGCGGCAGCGTGAGGTCGCGCGCCAGCCGCCCGCCGCCGTACCACACGATCGACTCGCCGGGCTGGGGCCGCAGGGCGACCGAGTAGCCGGCCACCACGTCGTCGCGGTCCGCGGCGAACCGGGGCCGCACGACGACGCCGGCCTGGTGCAGCCGGCGCACGAACTCGCCCTCGTCGACGCTCGCCGCTGCGGCCGCGCGGACGGTCCGCTCGAGCCGCACCGACGCGACCGAGGTGTCGCCGCGGCGCTCGGCGGTGGCGCGCTCCCCCGGCCGCTCGCCCCGCATGGCCATGTCGGAGCCGCGGGACTCGAGGACCTGCAAGCCGTGCTCCTGCTCGAGCTCGCGGGCGATCCGCTGCGCCCGCGAGTAGTCGTGGTGGATCGACGCCTTGGTGCCGTCCTCGCGGATCAGGTTCACCGCGATATGGATGTGGTCGTTGCCGGCGGCCGACAGGCCGTGCCGGACGGCCACCCAGCGGCATTGCGCCTTCCCGGATGCCTCGGTGAAGCCCATGCGGTCGACGAACTGCTGCGCGATCCTCGACCACGCCTCGTCGCTCAGCTGCCCCTCCTCCGCTCGGAGGCTGAGCGAGCAATGCCAGACGTGCCCTCCGGGCACCTCGACCCCGAACGCCGTGCGTGGCTCGTCGAGGTCGCGCGCGATCGCCAGCGCGGTCGCCCGGTCCAACTCCGCGTCGCCGTAGAACGTGAACGTCGCGCTGTCGCCGTTCACCAGGTGCGGCTCGGTGTGCTCATTGCGCCGCCCCTCCCCCGCCAGGTAGGTCAGGAGCCCGCCGAGGCGATCGCCGCGGGTCACGTTCGGCATCATGCGCCGGCCAACCGATCCACCGCCGCGCTCAGCCGCGGGTACAGGTCGCGGAACTCCGCGACCACCGCCTCGGCCTCGGCCGGGAAGTGCCCCTCCGTATTCGCGAACCGGGCGAGCTGGTTCACGTTGTTCGCGATCGTCCCGACCTCGCGGCGCATCGCGAACAGCTCCGCGATCACCCGCTTGCGCTCCGCGCTCGTCTCCACGTCCGACGACAGCGCCGCCTCGAACATCAGCCGCGGCACGTCGACCCCGGCGGCCGCCGCACGGGCCTCGAGCTCGGCCTGCTCGGTCGCGGTCGCCTTCACCGTGTACCGCTTCGAGCGCCGCTCCCCCGCCGGCGCGTTCGCCCGCCGGCGACGACCCAGGACGCCCCCGGAATCCTTCTCGGCCACGTCCTCACCGCCCTTCCGCCAGCGCAGCGACCCCGCTTTCGGGCGGGGCGTCTGAGGCCAGTATGCGCCTCGGCATCCCGCAGGGCAAGCGACTTAGTGCAACTAAGTCTATAGCTTGCTCCGTCTGTCACTCCGCGATGGCGGTGCCGTGGACGGCCACCGGCTTGCAGAGCCGGATCAGGGGAGCCTTCGGCTCCGGGGGTTGTTGGCCGGCTTCGCCGGCGGGCAACTCCGTTGCCTTTCGGCCTGGTGAGGGTACGCACCGCTCCCCGACCGTCAAGGGCTTTCGCGGCATATCCTCCGTCGCTTCGCTCGTCCGGTATTCCACGGTCCCTTGACGGTCGGCTCCCAGCGCGGGCTTCGGCGGGTGCCGAAAGGCAATGGGAGATGTGAGAGGAGCGCGTGATGGACGCGAACGGAATCAGCCAGGGCCAGATCCTCGTCGGCGGGTACGAGGTGCCGGTCGACCCGATGGACGAGCTGCAGTGCGAGAGCTGCCAGTGATGAGCGCGATCACCGAGTCGCCGGCGACCAGCCTCGAGGCCGTCGTCTACAGCAAGCCGTCCTGCGTGCAGTGCGCGGCGACCTACCGGGCGCTCGACGCCAAGGGGGTCCGCTACCGCGTCGTCGACCTCGCGCAGGACCCGGAGGCACTGGCCTACGTCAAGGGGCTCGGCTACTCGAGCGCGCCGGTGGTGGTCGTCAGCGACACCGACCATTGGGCTGGCTTCCGGCCGGACCACATCGAGCGGATCGCCGCCCAGCTCGAGGCGGCGCGGTCATGACCGAGGAGCAGGCCACCCTCGAGGTCGATGTGCCGCCGCGCGAGCTGTTCCTGATCCCGGAGGAGGTCGCCGCCCAGCTCGGCGCGAGCGTCCGTGAGCTGCGGCGTCTGCGCGACACCGGCGCGGGGCCGGCGTACTTCACGATCGGCACCGCGATCCGATACCTGCCCGCCGACGTCGACCAGTGGCGCAGCGAGCACCCGGAAGGGCTGCCCCTCCCCCGGCCTCTCCCGCCGACGTGAGCAGCGGCGATAGGACGCACGCTCGCCCCGCCTCGAAGGAGG
Source organism: Microbacteriaceae bacterium (assembly GCA_019638805.1). Taxonomy (GTDB): domain Bacteria; phylum Actinomycetota; class Actinomycetes; order Actinomycetales; family Microbacteriaceae; genus JBDSKH01. The sequence goes on from JAHBTA010000009.1 coordinate 60,912, forward strand.
CGGGGCGAGGGTCTGCGGTCAGCAGATCGCGAAGCCGCCGCATTCGCGGAGGAACTGCGCGAACGCCGTGACGTTCTCGAGGTCGAACGGGTAGTTCTTCTCCCACGCCTCGACGCGGCCGATGCCCTGACAGCCGTTGCAGCCGCCGGTCCCGGTGGCCTCGTCGCGCGGCTTGTTGTAGCCGTACTTCACGCCGACCTCATCGGTGCGAACGCCGGTGCCCTGACAGAGGTGGCATTCCTTGTCGGGCAGCGCGGCCTGCTCGACCTCGTACCGCTTCTGGTACTCGGCCACCTTGCCGGAAGCCAGGTCGGCCGCGATCGCCTCGCCCAGCGCCCTGGCGCGCACGTCGTCGAGGCCGTCGCCGTCGTTCGAGTGCCAGTATTCGCACGTCGCGGTGAGGTCCGGGTAGGTGTCCAGCAGGAAGTCGGCAAGCGGGTGCCAGCCCCACACGCTGTTGCGGAAGTACGCGCCGGCCTCGCTGCGCGGGGCATTGCCGTAGACGTCCATTCCCATCGTCGGTTCTCCTTGCTCTGCATCAGTCCCCTCACGACCTCGTGCCGTGAAGGCACCTGGGGTGCCGGCGGGAGAGCCGGGTGCAGGGCAAGGGAGCGTGGAATACCGGACCGAGCGGGCGCAGCTGGCGAGGGAGGATATGCCGCGAAAGCCCTTGCGCGCGTCACGGCCGCCCGTAGGGTGCCGAAGGCTTCACGGCGAGAGGTCGTCTCCCGAGGGGAGGGGCGCAGAGCTGGCGATCGCGCCGGGAGCCGGTCAGCCGCCGACGGTGACCGCCCCGTAGTGGAAGGGTCCGGGACAGCGGGACCACCAGGGCGCTTCGGAGACGGTCTCGATGCCGAACCTGTTGCGTGCCACGATCGCATCGCCGTCGCGGATCTCGACGTAGACGCCGGTGGCGTTGACGGCGAAGTGTTCGCCGGTCGAGAGGTAGGGCGCCTCCTGCGGGACGGCGTAGCCGCCCGTCTCGTCCGCCTCGAGCGGGACGGGGGTGCAGTTCATGTCGAAGCAGGCCGACACCTGGGCGGTCGGGCTGAGGCCGGCCGGCAGCTCGAGCTGGATGGGCCGGCGGTCCTCGTAGCCGATCGTGGTGCAGGCCACCGGCGCGAGGTTCCACACCGCCACGGCGGCCGCGACGACGAGTGCGCCGGCTCCGGCGCCGAGGGCGAACCAGCCGCCCGCCTTGATCCGGGCCATCAGTCGCGGATCACCCCGAGCTCTGCGACGTGGGCCTGCGAGATCCCGAGCAGGTGGGCCATGTCCTCGACGGGCATCTGCGCGTCGAGGAGGACGGCCTTCGCCACGCGCAGCAGGACGTTGGTGCCGGCGTCGGCCTCGATGTGTTCGCGCACTCGGCGGCCGACGTCCGCGACCTTCGCGATGCCCTCCCCCAGCTGCGCGTAGTCGTAGTCGAGCTGGATCGGCTCGATGATCTGCACGGCGGGCGCGCCGTCGTGGAGGCGGATGCCGCCGCGGACGGTGCGGTCGAGCTCGATGAGGTCGGGTGCGGTGACGGTCATGCCGGGCACCTCGGGCACGGTCGCGGTCCAGCCCTCGCCGGTGAGGTCGACGACGACGCGGAAGCGGCTCGGCTTCGGCTCCAGCGGTTCGGCGTCCATCTGGGAACGCTACCGTCCGGCCTACTCCGGCCCCTCATCGAGCTCGTCGAGCCGACGATCGCCGGCTATCGGCCCAGGCCGGCCTCGGGGCCACGCGGCCGGGTCCGTCCGGCGTCGCGCTGGCCGTAGCTGCCCGGCTGACCCGGCTGCGGCGGTGCCGCCCGCGGGGGCGCCGGGGTGTCCATCCTGGCGATCCGCGCGGCCTCGCTCGCCTCGATGCCGGGCGGGCGCAAGCCGAGCCGGTCGACGTCGCCGCGGCCGCGATCGTCGCGCGTGCTGACGATGCGGTCGAACATGACCCGCAGAGGCACGAAGTCGCGGCTCTCGGACGCGGCGCGGGAGGCTCGGTCGTTGACGGCCCCCTGGACGCTTCGCCAGTCGAGGTTCCACCCGGCGTCGGCGGCGACCCGGTTCCAGAACAGCCGTTGGGTGCGTCCGTTGCCCTCGCGGAACGGGTGGATGTAGTTCCACTGGTCGTAGTGGTAGCTGAGCCGGTCGACGAATCGCTCGCGGCTGAGGCCGCGCAGCATCCCGTCCTGGCGCAGCTCCCCGGCGGCGAAGCCGGCGGCGCGGTCGATCATCGACACGGGCAGGAAGAACTCGGCGCCGGCGGTGTTCTTGCGCAGGTCGACGGTGCGCAGCTCCCCCGCCCATTCGTAGACGTCCTGGAACAGGTGCCGGTGGATCGCCTGGAACTCGCTGAGGTCGCCGGTAGCGGGCACCGGGCCGTCGACGAACTCGACGGCGCGGGCAAAGGTCAGGGCGCCTTCGGCCGCGTCCAGGTCGGCGCGGCTGGTCGCGCCGACCTGGTTGCGCAGCAGCCCGGTCGCCGGGTCGAGGTAGGGGTCGGTGAACTCAGCCAAGGCCGTAGCGCGCGCGAGCGCGCGCTACCAGCTCGTGCGAGTCGATCCGGCCGGCGACATACTCGTCGGCGTCGGCGCGGGTGTCGGCGTCGACGTGCAGGCCCTCCATCTCGCCGCTGTGCGCAGCGTCCTCGACGATGCGCGCGCGCTCGGCGCGGGTCGCGGTGGCGTGCGTGGTGTCGGTCATGGTGGCCTCCTTCCGTCGTGGGGTTCGTCTGCGTCGATTCTACCGGCGACCCCGGACATTGCCCCTGGTCTGCGGGGGCGTCGCGCTCAGGCGGGGACGTCCTCGGCGGGCCAGGGGTAAGCGGAGTCGAGGCGGCGGAAGCCGCGGGGGCGGCCGTCGTCGTCGAGCACGACGTCGGAGTGCTCGTGGGAGCCGCTGGCGTGCGCGATCGCGGCGAGCACGAGCAGCAGGCCGCGCCGGTCGAGGCCGGGCAGGTCCTCGTAGAGGCTGACGGGGTGGTCGCCCAGCAGGGATGCGGCGATGCGCACGATGCGCCGCTCGCCGCCGGACCAGCCGCCGGTGTGCTCGAGGAGCACGTCGACGTCGATGGCGGCCATACGGGGCCGGTCGCCGCCGATAGGTTCGAGCTCGTCGATCCACGGGGCGCCTTCGTAGATCGCCTTGCCGTGCCGGATCAGCAGCTCGACGCCGGCCTCGGTGGGGTAGATGCCGTTGGCCCAGGCGCGCACCGCGTCCTCGATATCGGTCATGGGGTTCATCCTCTCGTGTACGGGTGGGGCGGCGACAGGGGCACTCCCCCGCGGCCCGGCGCGGCTTAGTCCGTCTCGGTCGTCGCCGGGGCGACGGTCGCGGCGGCGTCCGTGGCCTCGATGAGCAGGCCGCGGCCGGTGCCGCCGATGAGGACGGCGGCCCTGCGGGTGAAGTCGATGAGGGCTTCCTGGTCGTGCTGGCTGAGCGCGGGCATCGGCAGCTCGGAGATCCGTTGCAGGGCGAGCGTGGCGAGGGCGTGCAGCTCGGGCCAGGTCAGTTCGATCGGTGCGGGCTTCGGCATGGGCTGGTCCTTCCTGCCGTGGTGCGGGGGCCGGTTGCCCGGCCCCCGCACGCTGGGTCACTTCTCGTCGCGGGCGTTCTTGGTGACCGTGACGATGGCTCGCCGCAGCGAGACGCCGATCTGATCGGCGTCGATGACGCGACCGTACTGCTTGTCGCCTTCCTCGCCCCACGAGTTGGTGTGCTCGGAGCCGGTGACGGTCACCTCATCGCCCTTGTGCAGGCTGTCGGCGGCGTTCTGGCCGAGCTCGAACTTCGCCTCGACGAAGTGGGTGGTCGGGGTGTCGTGCTCGACGAACTTCCCGCTGCGGTACTCGCCGGTGTTCTCGATGACTCGGAACTTGGTGATGCTGACGTTGCCCGCCTGCACGACCTCGGGGTCGGCGGCCAGGTTCCCGGTGATGGTGCGTGTTGCCATGATGTGTGTTCCTTTCGTTTTCCTAGGTCAGGTCGTTCTTGGTCAGGGTGTCGACGATGACGGTGTACTCCCCGCTCGGCACGGTGATCGTGCTCGCCAGGGTGTATCCCGATCGGCCGTAGCTGTTCAGCTCGTCGCCGCGGTTCTGCAGCCGTTGGATGGTGCGCTCGTCGTTGTCCCGCTCGATGCGGGTCGTGATCGTCTCGATGTGCGTCATCACTGGCAGCTCTCGCACTGCAGGTCGTCCATCGGGTCGACGGGCACTTGGTACTCGCCCACCTGGTCGATGTTCTCCCGCTCGGTCATCGTCGTCATCCCTTCCTCGATCAACCGTTTTCTTTGCCTTCCGGCAACAGAGATCAAGTGGGAGCGGGAGCGGCGCGGCGCCGGGTCGTGGAATACCGGAGTGAGCGCAGCGAGGGAGGATATGCCGCGAAAGCCCGGCGTTGTAGCCGCGGAGCGACCTACGATCGGCGTGCCGGGAAGGTCAAAGAATCTCTGGCAGGACTGCGCCGCGCAGCGGCTCCGTTTGCGCGCGGCCGCGCGCCGCTTGTGGTTCATCCGGTCCCCCGATCAGGTGCCTCGGGTGCTTCGGCGGACTCAGTTGCCCGCCGTTTCGGTCCGGCCGGGCGTGCGCCCGGTCATGAGGGCATCCTGCCCTAGACCTCCGACGTCAGGCCGAGGGAGCGGCGCAGGCCGTCCTCGTCACCGCCGGCGAGCTCGTCGGCGCGGGACAGCAGCAGGTCGACGGCGACGCGGATCAGGGTGTTGTCGGTGATCCGGTCCGCCTCGGCGTGCCTGGCCTTGTTCAGCTGCCGGGCGCGGGTGCTGAGCTGGGTGAGCTGGTCGGGGCGCAGCCGCGACTCCTTGCGCTCGAAGCGCAGGTAGGGCGGCAGGTTCTGGACGGCCTCCGGCGCCGTAGGCGCCGCTGCGCGGGGCGCGGGGCTGCGCCGTGGCCGCTTGCCGGCGGCCGGCTTCGGCGCGGCGGCCTTCGGCTTCTCGGCGGTGGGGGCCGGCTCGGCCTCGATCGCCGGCTCGGCGGCGTCCGGCACCGCGGGTGCCGCCGTGGCGGGCTCGGCCTCCGGGGCTTCCGAGGTGCGGACGGCGCGCAGCCGGTCGGGGTTCTCCTGGTGTCCTCGGGGCTCGAGGAGGGCGCTGAGCTGGGGGCGGGCCATCGTTACGCTCCTACGGTCGTGCGGTCGGTCGTGTTCGCCCACAGGGACGTGAGCTCGAGCGCGACGCGGCGGTAGTCCTCGCGCGCCTTGGCCGCGATGCGGGAGTCGCCGTCCGCGTATTGGGTGACGACCTTGCCCTCGACCGGGGCCATCTTGTGGATCTTGTACTCGCGGATGGCCGAGCCGAACCGGGCGAGGCCGGCGCCGTCCAGCAGCGCCTCGGCGTCGGTGATTTCGACGGGCACGCGCGGGTCGACCTTGTTCAGCAGCACCCGGTAGGGCACGCCGGAAGGGGCGACGACCTGGTTGACCGTCTCGAGCAGCGGGGCGAAGGCCAGCGGCGAGGGCTCGGTGGGGAGGATGGCGAAGTCGG